>JAEPQO010000001.1 GCA_017640505.1 Rhodospirillales bacterium | reverse complement strand
GTGTCGATGCCGTGATGGTCTGACCGTCATCGCTTACGGTGTAGCTGATTGCTTCCCCGCCCGACGTCAGGTTCATGTCCTGTAGTTCCTGCGGCACGGAGAGAGATGCCGAGCCGAAGCCGTCCTGGCCGAAGTCGACCTCGATCGCCTGCGTCGCGGACCCCATGCTGTCTTCGTCGACGATCAGATCGGCGCGGCCCAGGTCCGGCTGGTCCCCCTCGCCCGGCGGGTTGCCGGTCGGCGGATCGTTCGGCGGGATCTCGGGGCCGGTATCCGTGATTTCAATCCGCTGCGTCGCCTGCGAGGTATCGCCGTCACCGTCGGTGACCGTATAGGTAAAGCCGTCCAGAACCTTTCCATCGGAATGATCCGCGCTCTCGTCGGCAGTGAAGGACCACGACCCGTCGGCATTGACCGTCAGCTGACCATTTTCGGTATCGACCGTCTGACCGGCGTCCGCTGTCTGCTGGTTGCCGGCTTCGTCGGTGTAGGTGAACGACGTGATCTCGCCGCCATCCGCACCCAGATCGTCATTGGCCAGCAGATTCGCACCGCCATTGCCGGAGCCGACCGTGCCGTCGCCTTCCTCCATCTTGAGGGTTGCCTCGCCAACGGCTTCGGGCTGGTCGTCCACCACGTTGATGTTGATTTCCGCTGTCGCCGTCGATCCATCACCGTCCGTCACCGTAAGATCGAACGGCAGATTGGAGAGAACATCCGACCCCGCGTCGGGGTGATCCAGGTTGCCTTGAAGCTCGAAGGTATAGCTGTACTCGCCACCTTCCTCGGAAAGCGACATCGTGAACACCGGCTCTCCACCTGCAGTCGCGACAATCGACTGACCGTCATCGGAGAGCGAGAACTCGACCGGCTTGCCGTCCGCCGTAAGCCCCATCTCTTCGAGCTCCTGCGGAATGGAAAGCGCAACGCTGCCATCACCGTCGGCGCCAAAATCGATTTCAAGGGTTTGCGTGACCGACGCATTGCCACCGGCAATATCATCCTCGAACAAGGTGGCGAGATCACCTTTGCCGTCCGGGTCGCCATCTGCCGGCGGGAAACTGATTTTCGGGCCATCGTCGGTGATTTCAATGCTTTGAGATGCGCTCGAGGTATCGCCATCCGCATCGACAATGGAATACGTGAAGTTGTCCGCGACGATATCCTCGCCGTCGTGGTCGATCCGTTCATCGGCCTCGAACGTCCACGACCCGTCGGCATTGACCGTCAACGTGCCATGCTCGGTATCCACTGTCTCGCCGGCACGCGCGGTTTGCTCTTCACCGTTTTCGTCGGTGTAGGTGAACTGGAAGATCAGCGCGCCGTCGGCGCCGACATCGTCGTTCGCCAGCAGATTGTCTGCGCCGTTGTCTGACCCGATGAGGTTCGTACCACCTTCATCGAGCTTGACCGTTTCGTCATCACGGGCGACAGGCTCGTCGTCGACAATACCCACCTTGAACTCACCGACCGCGAGATCGCCGTCGCTGTCCGTTACCGCGATTCCAATCGGGAAATCGATCTGATCCACGTCGCCATGGTGGACATTACCCTGCAATTCGAAGGTATAGCTGTAACTGCCGCCTGAATTGTCCAGCGTCACCTTGAAAACCGGATCCCCGTCCGAGTCCGTCGCGGAAATCGTCTTGCCGTCGGCCGACAATTGAACATTCAGGGTGGAATTTTCCGGTCCTGCCTGGATTTCGCGCAACTCGTCGGGAATCGTGAGCCGCACATCGCCGGCGCCATCGTCACCGAAATCGATAATCAGCGGCTGCGTGATGGCACGTGGCCCGTCACCGTCCGTGCCGCCAGCAAGGTCGTCTTCATCCAGAACGGCATTCCGCGCCGTCGGCGTTTCCGGCCTGTCATCCACTTCGCTCGGCACGGTGGGGTCATCATCATCTGGTTTTTTCGTCGGTGTGAGAATCAGTTCCTCGGTCGTATCGTCGGTCCGCAGGGCCTCACGACGCTCCTCTTCGCCGTCTTCGACACGCTGCGGATCCTCAAACACGCGGTCTTCACGAAACTGCCCATCTTCAAATTCGAAATCCAGGCCTCGCTCTTCGGCCTGGAATTCCCCACCCGCCTCCTGATCGACGTCGATCGGATCAATTGGCGGTGGCGGATCGCCCGGCGTGTACTCATCTGGCTCGATAATAGGTGTCGGCGGCGGCGGCGCGCCTTCGGGCGGCGCGCTCTCAAGCACACTGATATGTTCTTCCTTGCTGCCTGTATGAATATTGGAAATCGACTCGTCACGGCGGTCATTGGAAGCACCGTCACGCAGGATCTCATCGAGCGACTCCCCACGTCTCGGGGCTGCTTCCCGCTGTCCACCACCAAAAAAGTCGTCGGCCTCTTCAGAATTCGGCTCGTCGAAAATCCCGTCTCTACCCGTCGTATCCGCCATTCCGGCAGCTCCTAACTCAACAATTTCCGCTCAAAAGCCTCGACCCTTCGGCCTTTATTCTTTTGCCCGACAGCAAAGCCTTTCGGACAGCCAATACCTAGCACACCCGCATGCACAATCGCCGTGATAATTGGTTACATGATGTTACAGCACCCACCCCGGATTCCGCCCAATTTCCGGGTATTATTGTTCATTCACATTACGTCATCCTGAAGTCAGGAAAGTCCTGTAACAATCATGAAAATGAGCGCCCAAACCGTAACAATAAGTAACTTATTTTAAGTGGACTTTCAGGGTTACGGCTGATTCTATTAGGCGCTAACGGTTCGGGTTGGACGACACTCGAATCAGTGCGAATGGGGGAAAAATATATGAGCCGCGCGAATAACCGCGGGACTTGGCGCACGATTAGGCGTCTGGAAAAGAGTATACCTCAGGTTCGTTGGTACCGCCTTGAGCTGGTGCTTATGTCTCTGTTCGTCAACGTTTTCGCGCTCGGTCTGCCGATTTTTATTCTGCAGGTCTATGATCGCGTGCTCCCGAACCTTGGGCTGACCACGATGCAATTCCTGGTGATCGGCCTGATCGCAGTCATGCTTCTGGACTTTTTCCTGAAAACCGCCCGTGCAGCCGTCACAACATATACGGGCGCGAGGTTCGAGCATCTCGCCCGGGTTTCAGCCGTCGACCATATTCTACGCACACCGCAGGACGTATACGAAAACGATACGCCCGGCGCATATCTGGACAAGGTCAATGCCATCGGCGTGGTGAAGGATTTCTATTCAAGCCAGCTCGGCACGCTGCTGATCGACCTGCCGTTCGCGATCTTCTTCCTCGGCATGATCTGGTTCCTGGGCGGCGTCATCGTTGCCGTTCCCCTGGTTCTGCTGGCGCTTTTCGGCATTATGGCGATTATCGTCGGCGGCAGTCTTCGCCGTGCCGTCGATTTCCGAAGCCAGGTCGATAACCGCCGCTACGACTTCCTTATCGAAATCATCAACGGTATTCACACGGTCAAGGCGCAGGCTTTCAAGAACCTGCTGCAGCGCCGCTTCGATCCGATGCAGGAAATGTCGGCACGCGCAGTCAGGTCGGTCGCGTTCAAAAGCTCGATCGCGCAAAGCCTCGGCAGCACCTTCGGTCAACTCAACATGGCATGTGTCATCGGCACTGGGGCGGTACTGGTCATCGACGGCTCGTTGACCGCCGGCGAGCTGGCCGCTTGCACATTGCTCTCCGGTCGCGCGATGCAACCGTTGCAGTCGGCGATGGGATTGTGGACCAACTTCCAGACGATCCGGGTCGCCTGCGAAAACGCGGCATCGGTCCTCGAGCTGCCGGCGGAGGACATGTCGCACCTGCCGGAAATGCCGGATATCAAAGGCGATCTCGAACTCAACAATGTGACGTTCGGTTATGAAGGGATGGAAGAGCCCATCATCCGCAATCTAAGCCTGGACGTGAAGGCCGGGGAGATCGTCGGCATTGACGGCGACAATTCGTCAGGTCGATCGACATTGCTGAAACTGATGATGGGACTTATCCGGCCCAACAGTGGCGCCGTCCTTCTCGACAAGCATGACCTGACTGAGTTTCAGAGCAAGAGCTACCGTCACCAGATGGCATTTTTGACTGCGGATTCAAATGTTTATTCGGGCACAATCCTGGATAACATGACGTATTTCCGGGGCGGGAAATACATCAACAAGGCAATCAGAATCGCCAAGCAACTCGACCTCGATGAAGAAATCAAACGGTTGCCGGAAGGTTACGGCACGCACGTCGGCGACGGTGCGGGCGGAGTCCTGCCGGCTGGCTTCGTGCAGAGAATTACCGTGATTCGGGCGATGATTGATGACCCCAAAGTCGTCCTTTTCGACAATGCGAACCACGGATTGGACTCCAACAGCGATAAAACGCTGATGGAGTACATAAACTCCCTACGCGGCAAGACGACGGTCATTCTGGTGACGTCGCGGCCGTCGTGGCTGCGCATGTCAGACCGCCGCTTCATGATGTCGCACGGCAATCTTGACCCGGTGCGGGTGGAAGACCCGCTGCCGAAACTTGAGAAGCCGGCGCCTGCACTGCCGTCTCCCACGGCGGCACCTGTCAACGAAACGCCGGCGCAACCGGCACCTGCCGCCGCACAGGAATCATCACCGGCGCCGACGGCAACACCACGTGCGAAATCCGAACCGGCACCCGCACAGCCGGCACCACAGCATGACGCGTCCGCTGATAAAGCGATTCCGTCGACTGCGCGTCTACCCGAGGCGGTGGATACGGACCTCCTCCCGGCACCGGCAGCCAATGCAGCACGAATTACGGCGCCGCGCGCCGAAGCCGCGGCCGAGCCGGCACGCCCGGCACCAGCCGCCAGACCGGCCCCCACCGCCACGCCACGTCCGAAGTCATCTGCGCAACAGCCAAACCAGGCACCGGCGGCCCGACCGGCACCGACCGCAACACCGCGGCCGAAGTCGACTGCGCAGAACCCCAATCAGGCACCGGCGGCGCCATCCGCCAAACCGGCGCCGACCGCAACGCCGCGCCCGAAACCGGCGGCGCAGCAACCGCACCAAACTCCGGCTACGCAGGCTGCCAAACCGGCAACGACGAAAACGAATGTCCCGGCTGCCAAGGCTGAGACGGCCGCCCCGGCCAAACCGGCGCCAAAGGCCGCTGCAAGCGCCCCGGCACCGCTAAAGGACGCACAAGCGCCCGCACCGGCGCGCCCCAAAACGCAGCCGGCGCCGCAGAAACAAGAGCCGGAAGCAAAGCGCCCTGCTCCGGCTTCCGCACCCAAGCCGGCCGCCCCTAAGCCGGCCGCTACCACGCCAGCGGCGACCCCGCCGAAGCCGTCTAACGACACCACGATACCCCAACCCGGCACGGCAACCTTCAATCCCGCACCCGCCGGCAAGAAACCGGCACCGAAGGCCGCGGCGACACTCCGCCCCGCGCCGAATGCAGGTAAATCGACCGGCGGTCGGCGTGCAGTCTTGAAACCGCAACCGCCGAAAGCCAGGCGGACAGCATCTTTTCAGCCGGCGGCGGGCGGTGCTGAATGAGCGGCGCAGGGTTCCTCATTGCCCGTCTGGCAGGCAGCAATCGCCTAACCCCGGCTGCCGCCTGCCTCGCCCCCCTGCTGGACGCGATGGCCTGGGTTGGGTCACCGCGACAGCTGGCCGAATCGCTGACCGGCAACTGGGACGATATGTCCGTGCAAGCCGTGCGCAACACGATGGCCAATCTCAGCTACACGTCCACCCGGCAACGCATGCGCCGCGGCCGGATTGACAAGCGTCTGCTCCCCTGTCTGTTCGAAGCCGACAACGGCGCCGTACAGGTCATCACGACGAACAACAAGAATGATGTCGTCATATTCGACGGCACATCGCGCAAAACAATACGCAACCCGCGAGGCATCTCACCAAAGGGAACCGCCTATTTCTTTGCCAAGAATCAGCGTGGCGGCGGCATCCGTATCCAGGACGGCAGCTGGTTAAAGACCGTGGCCCGCCGGTTCGAGGGGTACGTCGGCCAGTTGTTGATGCTGACGTTTCTGTTGAACATGCTCGCGCTGGCGACGCCGATGTTCGTGATGGCCGTCTACGACAAGGTTATTGCGACCGGCGACAAGCAGACGCTTGTGTTCCTGGGTGTCGGGATCGGGCTCGCATTGCTGTGCGACATATTCATTCGGATGATACGGGGGGCGCTGCTGGCGCACCTCGGCGGACGGTTCGAAATGATCGTCGGGTCCTCAACGGTCGACAAGATTCTCGATATGCCTCTCGCCCGCCTGGAACGCGCAACGGTTGGCACGCAAATCGCGAGATTGCGGGAATTCGAAGGTATCCGGGGCTTTTTCTCGGGCCCGCTGGCGATGGCCTTCATGGAGATGCCGTTTGTTTTCATCTTCATCATTGCCATCGCATTTATCGGCGGCTGGATCGCATTGGTCCCGGTCGGCTTCATGATCATTTTCGGCATCCTCGGTGCCATCATCATCCGGTATGCCCGGACAGCAGTGAAAGCCAACATCGAAGGCAGCGCCGACGCCCAGGGGATCCTTGTCGAACTTCTGCAGAATGCGCATTCGATCAAGGCCGAAGCCGCTGAAGACCTCTGGATGAACCGATATCGGGAACGCTCGACCCGGCTTGCTCTTTCATCGCTCAAAAATGCCCGGGTCTCCAACATGGTTCAGACCTTCGGCCAGTTGATGATGATCTTGGCAGGCGCCGGCACCCTGACCATCGGGACAATCGCCGCGGCCAACGGCGGCATGACGGTTGGCGGACTGATCGCCAGCATGGCGTTCGTATGGCGAATCCTCTCACCGATGCAGATGATCTTCGTCGCCATGACGAAGCTCGAAGAGGTTAAGAACGGCATGACGCGCGTCGACCAGCTGATGGCGCAGCCGACCGAAAGCCGGGTTACGTCCACATCGCATACGGTCACGGACGGCAGCCGTTTCAAGGGCCGGATTACGTTCTCTAACGTGGTTATCCGCTACCAGCCGAACCACGATCCCGCCCTTTCCGGTGTCAGCTTCGACATCAAACCGGGTGAAGTCGTCGCTATTGCGGGCTCCAACGGGTCGGGCAAATCGTCTATCCTCAAGCTGATCGCGGACCTTTATCAGCCGCAGGCTGGGGCGGTATTCATCGATGGCGTCGACACCCGGCAGATCAACACCATCGATCTGCGGCAGTCGATCGCCTACCTGCCGCAGCAAACCGATCTTTTCTCCGGGACCATCGCCCAGAACCTGCGCCTCGCAAATCCGATCGCCAGCGAGAGCGAACTGAACCGCGCCCTGGAAAAGGCCGGCGTACTGGACGACGTTCAGGAACTTCCCGACGGCGTCGAATCGTATCTGACCGAACATTCGATCAAGCAGATGTCAGCGGGTTTCCGTAAGGGTCTCGCAATCGCACGCACACTGCTGAACGATGCGCCGATCGTGTTGCTCGACGAACCGGAAAACGCGCTCGATATGGAGTCCGATCACTGCATTATCGATCTCATTCGCGAATATCGCGGGAAACGCACCGTACTTATCGTTGCCCACCGCCCCTCCTACATCCGTGAAGCCGACCGTGTCATCGTAATGACCCGGGGGGCCATCTCGTTCGATGGCACGCCCGAGGAAATGGCGAAGGCTGCCGAGGCTGCTGAGTAAGGATCAGTAAAATGGATACGCACACCCCGACCAACGCTCAAATGCCCGCGCCGAAAGGTCCGCCGCCGCCGCTTCCCGGTGCACCGATGGCAGCGGATGAAGGCTTCCTGGTCGGGCGCGGCGCACTCGCACAGTCACTGATGCTGGAGGAACGCGGCCCGAACCATTTGATCCGGCTGGCCGGGTTCTTCGTCTGCATCATGGTCTGTCTGTTCATTGCGTGGGCGGCGATCACCGAGATCACCGAAGTCGTCGTGTCATCCGGTGAAGTATCGCCGATCGGCTCCGTGAAACGGGTTCAGCATCTTGAAGGCGGGATCGTAAAAGAGATTTACGTCGGTGAAGGCGACCTCGTCACGGAAGGCGAGATCATGATCACCCTGGACGATGCAGGCATCGTGCCGGAACGTGACCAGCTCCTGACCCGCCTCTCCAACCTGGAACTGCGTGCACAGCAGCTCGGCGCTGTTATCAGTGGCGAGGAGTTCGATGTTACCAAGATCGATCCGCGATACCGGGACCTTGCTAAGACCCAGGTCGAAGTGCTGGCCGCCAAACGCGAAGCATTTGAAGCGCAGGCCGACGTCCTGCGTGACCAGCTGGAACAACGGCGAAATGAGCTCGAGCTCTTGCGCGACCAGGTTGCCGGCAATCGCAGGCAGATCCAGATTCTCAAGCAGCAAGTTAACATGCGCAAGACGCTCGAAGAAAAGGGGCTGATTTCAAAGGTTATCTTGCTGAACGATCAACGCGAACTCGCCCGCGCGGAAGCCGCCCTTGCCGAGCTACAGGGCAAGCAAAAGACGGCAAAAAACGCGATCGACGAAGCCGAGAGCCGCCTTGCGGAGATGGAGTCCCGTTCACGTATGGATGCGCGCGAACAGTACGCCCAGGTCCTGGGTGAAGTTGCCGAACTCAAGGAAACGATCGAGCTGAAAAACGACCAGATCCGACGTCTCGATATTCGCTCGCCGGTCACCGGTATTGCCCAGGAGCTTCAGACCGAAACCGTGGGTGGCGTTATCGCGCCCGGTTCCACCGTGCTCGAGGTCATTCCGAACGACGCCGACCTGTTCGTGGAAGCGCGGATAAGCACGCAGGATATCGGCTTCATTTACGTCAACCAGGAAGCAACCGTTAAAGTCACGGCTTTCGACTACACCCGTTACGGCGGCATCGAAGGTACAATTCAGGGATATTCCGCGACGACGGTACAGGACGAAGAAGGCAACACGTTCTATCGGACGAGAATAAAGCTGGCCAAGAATTACGTCGGCGACGATCCAGAGCGGAACCGCGTGCTTCCGGGCATGGAAGTCATCGCCGATATCAAGACGGGCAAGAAAACACTGCTCGAGTTCCTCCTCAAACCGGTTGTGAAGGCCCTATCGGAGAGCTTCCGGGAACGATGACTGTGGCGATTTTCTGAAAAGAAACCCCTTCTAATCCGGCGGCGCATTTCCCACGTAGAACCCATACCTGTTCTTTTTGGAGGAAATGACGATGCGTGGACTGCTTACGTTCCTTGTTGTTTTCGGACTCGCCACGACGGTGCCGGGCGCCGGACATGCGGGTGAAACGGTAGATTATTCGTCCGACGGAATGTCTCTGGAAGGCTACAAGGCTGCCGCCAAAGGGACGTCCAAAGGGCTCGTTCTGGTTATTCACGACTGGGACGGCTTGACGGATTACGAATTCAAGCGAGCCGATATGCTCGCCGAGATGGGGTACGATGCGTTTGCCCTGGATCTCTATGGCAAAGGCAACCGCCCCACCGAGACCGGCGCGAAAAAAGCCGAGATGGGTAAGCTTTATAACGACCGTGAAAAAATGCGTTCGTTGATCCTCGCCGGCCTTGCGGAAGCCCGCAAACTTAACAGCGGCAAGGCGGTGGTGATGGGGTACTGTTTCGGCGGTGCCGCAACGCTGGAACTCGCGCGTTCCGGCAAGGCGACGGACATCGCCGGATACGCGACGTTTCACGGCGGGCTCTCGACGCCCGAGGGACAAGGTTACGCCGCAAACACGCCGCCCATATTCGTCGCCCATGGTGGCGCCGACACGTCAATCACGATGGACCACGTGGCTGCCCTCTCCAAAGAGCTTGAGGCTGCCGGCGTGATGTACGAAATCGAGGTTTACTCGGGCGCGCCGCACGCGTTCACCGTGTTCGGCTCCAATCGCTACCAGAAGGTCGCAGACGAAAAATCCTGGGCGACGTTTACCGAGTTTCTGAAAACCAACCTTTGATCGAGAGTGTCGGCCGGATGTACGGATTATCGTTCGGCCGGCATTTTTTTGTAGAAGTGCCAGAGCATGATCGCGGCCACGCTGCGGTAGGGACGCCAGCGTTCCCCGATGACTTCCAGTTCATCCGCTCCTGGCCGTTCAGAAAGTTCCAGAAGCCTGCCTGCCGATGACTGCAGTGCTATATCCCCAACGGGCAGGATATCCGGCCGGCCCATGGCAAACATCATGTAAATCTCCGCCGTCCAGCGGCCAATACCCTTTAACTTCGTCAATTCGCGAAAAACGGTTTCCTCGCGACACCTGCCGAGCCGCGCCAGATCGAGTTCCCCGGCAGCGACCGCCTCGGCAATCCCCAATACATATCTAGCCTTTGGCCCGCTCAGCCCCGCTTCCCGCAGTCCCTGCTCGCCGAGCGCGTTCACGCTTGCCGGCTCGACGATCCCCGCCGCGGCCTCCAGCCGGCGCCAGATCGCGGCCCCGGCCTGAACCGACACCTGCTGATCGATAATTATCCTGACCAGGGTCGCAAATCCCGGTTCGCGTTTACGCGAGCGCGGATTGCCATACAACTGGACCGCGTCACGCATATATGGACACGTACTATAGATATGGCTTAAACCATTGCGGAAACCCCTCATAAACAATTCCCAACTTCAGCGTTAATAATTATAAGACCGTACGGCATAATAGGTTAATCGACTGACCCGATAGCTGGGGAATTCAATGAAAAAGGTGCAAAATTCTGTGTTACAAAATGAATCAATCGGATTCCAAAGCTCACTAAAGAGTTATCGTTAAACCTGCTTCATTAGTTTAGAATTTTCGAATATATTCATCTAAATCAGGGTATGATGAACGTCTTGGATAAGCAAAAATCCGCACATTCAATAAACTTAGGGCGGTTCGCCGCGCTTGCTTTTTGCCGTGCCGACATTTTGCTCCAAGTGTCGCAGGATCTTTCGATCAAATTTTGCACCGGACCAGCACAGGCGTTTTTCGGAAAACAGGATGCTGAGCTGATCGGTCTCAATTTCCTGGATATCATCCACGCCGACGACCGCTCCATCGTCAAAGATATATTCACGATCAAAAGCCGCGATGCCCGTGTTGACGATCTGATGGTGCGGGCGGCAACACATATGAATGCTGCGGCAGAGATCGCAATTTCCGGATACCGCGTCCCGGATTTCGATAACGACTATTTCCTGGCCATCAAGATTGCACCGAAACAGACGGTGCCGATTGGCCGCAAACCGGAAGACCGGGATACGGAATCCGGAGTTCTCAGCAACGACGCGTTTGTCGATGCCGCGACGCAGCGGGTGCGCTCGTACGAAGCGGCGGGCGGCAAGCCGAAAGTCAGCATGATCAACATCGGTGATTTGAGCGAAGCCGGCATACAGGCCGGCAGCGCCCAGGAAGCCGAAGTTCTCAAGGCAATCGGTCATACGCTGAGCCAGCAATCCCTCGGCGGCGACACGGCCGGGCGGATCGATGATGAGAATTTCTCGATCGTCCATGGTGATGACGTCGATGCCATTGGACTGAGCGAGAAAATCTCAAACGCGCTTAGCGTTGCCGCGCCGCAAGCCAAATCGCTCGTGCCGAAAATTGCCACGGTCGACGCCAAGGCCGGCGGCATGGATGACAAACAGCTTGCGAAGGCCATGCTGTATTCGCTTCAGGAATTCACGAAACACGACGGCGAATTACCGGAAGGCGATCTCAACTCCATTCTCGAGAAGAAGATGGAGGAGAACGTCAAGGACGTGGAGCGCTTCAAGAAGATCTGCGCGGATGGCAGTTTCGACCTCGTGTACATGCCGGTTGCGTCTCTCAAAGACGGCCATTTTCACCATTTCGAGGCGTTGACGCGTTTTCACGAGGCTGCCGGGGAGTCTCCCTTCCAGCTGATCACGCTTGCCGAAGAGGTCGGTATCATTCCGACGTTCGATCTTGCGGTCGCGGAACGCTCCATCCTGACGATCGAAGCAGCCAAGAACACCGGCCCCTTTACACCGATCGCCATCAATGTCTCCGGCCATTCCATCAGCGATCCGCATTTCTGCAGTGACCTTAAAAAGCTGCTGACGGAGAGGTTTGGGAACGAAGACCACCTAAGCCTCGAAATTACCGAGTCCGCCGAAATCACGGATCTCGAAGGGGTCAACGAAGCGATCCAGCAGTTCCGCCGTATCGGCTTCAAGGTTGCGTTGGATGACTTTGGCGCTGGCGCGGCCAGTTTCGACTACCTGAACAGTTTCGACGTCGATACCGTGAAGTTCGACGGACCTGTCGTGAAACGTGCCGTCTCGACCAAGAAGGGGAAAGCGTTCCTGGCGTCCATGGCAACGCTTTGTCATGAAATCGAAGTCGAAACCATCGCCGAGATGGTCGAAGATCTGGCGCTGGCAGAGTTCTTGGGGAATTGCGGTATCGAACTGGGCCAGGGCTGGCATTTTGGCAAACCCATGCCGACGGAAGAGGCCTTCCCCGGGATCGAACTCAATTTGAAGAAGCCCGGGGGTGATGCTGAGTTCTTCGAAGGACAGTCGCTGATGGAACGGATCAGCAGCGGCAACCTCTGATCGGGTCAGCGCAGTTCGTCGAGCGGCGTAACACCCATTACCTGCAATCCCGATGCGATCACCGTTGCAACCCCGACAACAAGGGCTAACCGGGCCCGCGTTGCGTCGGCATCGTCTTCATCGATAAATCGCAACTGAACATTATCCTTACCCTTGTTCCAGAGACCGTGGAACAGGGCAGCAACGTCATTCAGATAGAACGCGATCCGATGGGGTTCATGGGACTCCGCGGCCGCCTCGACCGTTTTCGGCCAGTTCGCCAGCATCCGAATGAGCTCGAGCTCGGCGGGATCGGAAAGCACGCTCATGTCCGCACCGGCGAGCTTTTCCGGCGCCAGATCGGCTTCTGACAGCACACCGGTCGCATTTCGAAGCACGGAATGGCACCGTGCGTGTGCGTACTGCACATAGAAAACCGGGTTGTCGCGCGACTGCTCCAATGCCTTATCCAGATCGAAATCCATCTGGCTGTCGTTTTTACGCGTCAGCATGATAAAGCGGATGATGTCTTTTCCACTTTCCCCGAGTTCATCGATGAGATCGCGCAACGTGACGAAATTGCCGGCACGCTTGGACATCCGGAACGGCTCGCCGCCCTTTTTAAGGTGAACGATCTGGCAAAGCTTGACGTCCAGTTCGCCCTCGCCTTCCGTCACGGCCCGAACGGCCGCCTGCATGCGCTTCACGTAGCCGCCGTGATCCGCCCCCCAAACGTCGATCATGGTCGAGAAACCGCGCTGAAACTTGTCGAGGTGGTTGGCGATATCGTTGGAAAAATACGTCCACGACCCATCGGATTTCTTCAGCGGCCGGTCCGTATCGTCACCGAAGTCCGTAGCCCGGAACAGCGTTTGTTCACGGGGTTCCCAGTCTTCCGGCGCCGCCTTGCCTTTCGGCGGCTCCAGCACGCCGCGATAGATCAGGCCGCGCGCCTCGAGAAGCTCCTGAACATGCTCCACTTTACCTGCGGCGACCAGATCGCGTTCAGACGTAAACACGTCCTGTTCGATGCCAAGCGCCGCAAGATCGTCCTTGATCTGATCCATCAGGCGCTCGATGGCGACGTTCCGGAAAGTTTCGATCCACTCTTCCTCTGGCGCGTCTTTCAGGCCGTCGCCAAGTGTGTCCGCCAGCTCTTCGCCGATCGCAATCATGTACTCGCCAGGATACAGCCCTTCGGGAATTTCACCGATATCCTCGCCAAGTGCCTCGCGGTACCTGAGATGCGCTGACCGCGCGAGCTGATCGACCTGATTGCCTGCATCATTGATGTAGTATTCGGAGGTTACCTCGAAGCCCGCTTTCCGAAGCAGATTCACCAGCGCGTCGCCGACAACGGCGCCCCGTGCGTGGGCGACATGCAACGGCCCGGTCGGGTTCGCGGACACGTATTCGACGTTGATTTTCTCACCGTCGCCCAGGTTCGAATTGCCGTAATCCGTGCCGGAATTGAGAATTTGTCCCAACTGGTGATGCCAAAACGCATCGCTGAGCCCCGCGTTGATAAACCCGGGACCGGCGATATCGACGTTCTCGACGCCGTCCAGCGCCTCTATCCCCGGCGCGATCAGGGCCGCAACATCACGGGGCTTCATGCCGGCCGGTTTTGCCAGCACCATGGCCGCGTTCGTCGAGATGTCGCCATGCGACGCATCCCGCGGCGGCTCCACGGTAATTCTCGACGTATCCAGCCCCTCGGGCAGCTCACCTGCCTTAATCAGATCCTCGATGACGTCGACGATCTGCGCTTGAAAGGTCCTGAAAAGGTTCATCAGCCCTCGCCTCTTTCGGCGCGAAGCGCCTGAACTTCGGATCTGAGTGCCCGCAGCTCGTCTTGCAGGGACTCCAGCGTTGCTTCGGCAGGCTCACCCGCAGCTTCCCGTTCAGCCCGCCCCTCTTCGGCCATCATTTCCTTGGCGGATTGCATGCTGTCGACAACGATCGCCACAACGAGGTTCAAAACGAGGATAGACGTGACGATCACGAACGGCACGAAAAACAGCCAGGCATACGGATGGGCTTCCATGACAGGACGAACGATCCCCATGGACCAGCTTTCCAACGTCATGATCTGAAAGAGGCTGTAGATCGAAGCGCCGAGGTCGCCGAAAAATTCAGGAAACGAAGCCTTGAACAGCACCGTCGTCATCACCCCGCCAACGTAAAAGATCAGCAGAAGCAGGATCGCCGTCGACCCGAGGCCGGGCAAGGACCGCAAAAGCGCCTCGACGACCACCCGCATGGTGGGGACCTGGGAAATCAAGCGAAGCGCCCGGAGAATTCGCAGCGCCCGGACGACGGAGAAGGCTTCGGCACCTGGCGTCAACGCAATACCGACCACGATAAAGTCAAATACGCTCCAGGGACGCTTAACGAAGCCGGTGCCGTACGAGAACATCCGCATGACCAGTTCGACGACGAAAATCGTCAGAAATATCGTATCCAGGGTATCCAGTATCGGCCCGAACGACGCCACGATGGTTTCCGACGTCTGCAGACCGATGACCAGGGAGTTCAGCACAATGATCCCGATGATCACGTTGTTGAACGGCTGACCGTCGACAAGCAAAAGAAGCTTGTCGCGCATTCCGTCGGATTGGGGCGCGTCTTCAGTCATGGATGAGGTTGGTAATGTGCGCCGCGCCTGCTGTCAACGTGACCACAGGCGCGGGACTTACAGAAATACGGGAATTACTCGGCAGCGGCGATCTGCTTGGCTTCGGGCGCCTGGCGCACGATGCAATTGTAAACCCAGTCGCGCGATCCGAAATGCTCGGCAATGACGTTCAATGCTTCGTCGACATCGAACTCCATGCAAGAAAACACGTCGAAATAGCATTCGCCCGTATAGTCGCAGAAGTGCGCGGTGATGTTCGACGTTTCGATCAATTGCGTCAGGGTGTAGCCCGCAGCCTGCGGATTTTCCTTTGCGAAGTGAACGATCCACGGGTCGCCGTAGGCCTTCATATTGATACGTTCGACCATGTCTTTGGCAAAACGCGCGATGGCGTCCGCATCGGAACGGTTTTCATTGCAATTGGCGACATCGACGGTGAGATGCATACCCCACATGGCCTTAAACTCCGCAAAATCGGGTTATAAAAAAACGCGGGACGGATCCCACGGCTTCGTGGGCGACTATCTACTCCTTTCCGTGTTCAGGATCAACAATTAGAAGTGCCAAACAGACATTTTTTTTGCCCCCTGAAACGCAAGGCCAGCATGCGTTAATGTCATAAAATTCCACTTGCATCCGAGGTTTCAGTGGTATTAAAACGCGCGTCTCTGTGTCGGGTTTGTTACAAGCTGTTCGGCCACGGTCGGACGCCTTGTTTTTAGAAGGGTCACTGAATTGTCCAAGCCTCAAGTTCAGCTCGCTCGCAACGAAGTCGAAATGCCGTCTTCTGCCTCCGAAAGCGACGAAAACAAGGACTACTTCATCATCCGTGACGGCGTCCGGTATGCCGGGACGCACCTGATTATCGACGTCTACGGTGCCGAGCGCCTGGATGAGCTCGAACACGTGGAGAAAGCACTTCGCAAAGCCGTCGACGAAGCCGGCGCGACCCTCCTTCACATCCACTTGCATCACTTTACGCCGAATGGCGGCATCTCCGGCGTTGCCGTGCTGGCAGAGTCCCATATCTCGATCCATACCTGGCCCGAGTGCGGGTATGCCGCGCTCGACGTCTTCATGTGCGGCGAAACCAACCCGCATGCGACGATCGAAATTCTCCGCGAGGCATTCTCGCCGGAACGGATCGCCGTCGAGGAGCATCTGCGCGGCCGCGGCGCGTAACCTCGGTAATGGCAGACGAAAAGTTCCAGGAGACGTTGTACAAGGGTTGGCGCACCGAATATACGTGCGCCGAAGTCTACTTCGACAGCGAAACCGACCATCAACGGTTGATCATCTTCCGGAACCCGGATTTCGGGCGGATGATGATGCTCGACGGCATCACGCAAACAACGGAAGCCGACGAGTTCATCTACCATGAGATGCTCGCACACGTCCCGATCCTGGCGCACGGCGCGGCAAAGCGCGTGCTAATCATCGGCGGCGGCGACGGCGGCATGCTGCGTGAAGTCCTGCGCCATCCAACCGTCGAGCATTGCACCATGGTTGAAATCGACCCAAGCGTGGTCGAACTCTCGAAAGAGCACCTGCCAAACCACTCAGCCGGTGCTTTCGACGACCCGAGAACCAATCTCGTGTTTGCCGACGGGGCGGCTTTCGTAAAAGAAACCACCGATCGGTTCGACGTGATGATCGTCGACAGCACCGATCCCATCGGTCCCGGCGAAGTGCTATTCGAAGATACATTCTATGCCGCCGCCAGAAATTGCCTTGCACCGGGCGGTGTCCTCGTAACCCAGAACGGCGTGCCGTTCATGCAGCCCGACGAACTTCGGAACACGGTCGCCCATCTACGCAACCTGTTCGCCGACGCGTCATGCTATCTCGCGACGATCCCCACTTATGTCGGTGGCCCCATGGCGCTTGGCTGGGCGACGGACAATCCCGATCTTAGGAACGTCGACGAAACCGTTTTGGAAGAACGTTTCAAGAAACTTGGGGTAAAAACCCATTACTACACCCCGGCCGTCCATAAAGCGGCTTTCGCCCTGCCCGGCTATATTTCTGAAATTATCGGCTAACCGGCAGCGGCGGCCGCCATTCAGACGTCCATCATTTGATAGGCGTGCTCAATCAGGGCGTCACGGTATTCCGCCAACTCGCCCTCGATATCCTCATCTTCGACTTCGTTAAAACGGGTTGCCCATTCCCCCATCGTCGACAGCCATTCCTCCGGAAACCCCATGGCCTCGCAAACATTGCGAACTTCGGCAATTTCCGACTCGTGAACGTACTCGTCGGCGTACGCTAGTCGAAGAAGCTCCAGTGCCGCGACAACCCTGGATTTATGGGTATCGAACGAACTGACGTCGATGTCCGCCAACACTCTTTTCATGTCTATGGACCCGGTTACGTCCATCTCGTCTCTCAGGCTGTCGATTGCCGCCATTTCTTCACGGGAATCCTCACCGTCGGCGATGGCAACGCGACTGGCGAGGACAAGAAACGCTTCGCGCTGTTCGGCATTCAACATCTCTAGAAACATCGTTTGATCCTGTTCCAGGGGCGCGCTGATTACTGTGCAGGTTGCGCCTGCGGCTCGCTCGTGTCCGCGTCTTGCCCGCCGGCATCCGGGGCTTGGCTCACCTTGCCGCAAAGTCCGGCTTTCTCGAGCTCATCCCAGACGTTGTCCCAGACGTGGGAAGCGATCTGTTCGCGCATGGAATAGTTGGCGATCCAATATTGAATCGAGAAGTTTCCGCCCCAGTCATTGTACCCATCGACCGTCCCGTTATAGCGAACGGCAGGCTTCGGTTCTTTGACCAGATCTTCCGATTTCAACAGCGCCCGCATCAGAACGTCCTCGATATGGCGCGGATCCACGTCCGGATCGACGTTCAAGGCAAACGACAATCTTGTCACCTTGCCGGCGGTATAGTTGTGCACCGGCCACTCTGACGCCTGCCCGTTCGGCACCGAGATCGTAAACCCGTTGCGGGACTTCACACGTACCGTACGCCAGGTGATGTCGACGACCTCGCCTTCTTCCAGATCACCGATCTTGACCCAGTCACCGACAACAAACGGCCGTTCGATGTTGATCGCGATGCCGGAGAATACGTTCGAGATATTGGCCTGAATTGCCAGACCGATGATCATTGCGAGCAACCCGGACGTAGCCAGCAGGCTGGTAATCTTCTGGTCGAACACGAACGCAATGATCCCGAACGACGCAAGAATGTAGATATTCAACGATCCGAACATCCGGATCACGTTTGGTACCATGCGGCGCGTATGCTGCTCCAGCGGCACCCAGAGAAAACGTTCCAGGGCGATGCCGGCAATGCGCGCCGGCACGATCCACCACAGGCAGTCATATACGAGCACGATCATGTCGACATAGCCGGCCTGCAGTTCGACGACAGCCCAGTCCAACAGCAGGCTGCCGCCAGCCAGCAACAGGACAGGCCATGCCATGAGCCTGAGTATCCAGGACTGCGCCGACCAGAAACGACCATGTTTCTTCCGGTCCATCAGCACGGCAAAGACAGTTCCCAGCACACCAAAAATCGCCAGATAGACGAAATACTCCTCGGGCACGAAGTCCCGGACGTTGATCCGTGACGGGCTCGTCAGCACACCCATGGTAATTCGTGAAAACATCGGGTCCACAGAACCGTGCCCCACGTACGTCGGGTCACCACGTGTACCGACGGGGACGATTTCCTGCGACACCCAGGCCCGGTCAATTTCCCAGTCGAGCTTCTCGCTGATGACCTGATTGCGCTCCAGGATTGTCTGGAACGAGGTATCGCCGGCAAGCCCGATGCCGAGGACGTCGGTCACATACTGCAGGTTATTCCTGTTGAGGAACCGGTGCGCGAAGTCAAAGCCGATCAATACCGTCCCGTAGGGTCTTTTGACCTTGGAGAAGTTATAGGAGAACTTGCTCGTGACCTCGAAAAGCTTGTAGTTCAGGCCACGGGATATCTGCTCCGCCGCCGGCTTGTCGAGGACGATCGGCTCCACGGCATTCGAAAATATCAGATCTTCCGGCTTGAAATCGCCGCTGTAACGGAACCAAAGCAGGAAGTTCAGCGTTACAGTGCCCTCGTCGACATCAAGGTCCCGAACTTCCTTCAACTGCAGGCCCGTATAGACGACATTGGTTTTGTACATGAACCGGTCGTTCACATAGAGCACTTTGCCTTTCTTGAGTTCCTCGATGAAGTTCGCGGCGACACCTGTCTTGATCGGCTGAAGCTGGGTCAGCGCCGATACCATGTTCCGACCATCATAGCGGCCCATGAACACGGGCGACTTCGCCTCTCCGTCAGCGGAAAAGGTTTTCACCCCCGAGATGCCGCGGATACCGCTTTCCTGATCGAGGGCCTGCGCGAGACGCTCGCGGATCATCCGCCGCCCACCGGCGATAATTTCCTCGTCTTCTTCGCGGACACCGCTTTTAAAGCCCTCGACAATCAAATGCGTCGTATCGAACGAATACGCCGCCACCCAATCCGAGGACGCACCGAATTTCCGTTGATAGCGCGTATTGAAGTCCTGCGCCTCTTCGTTCGCGGTATCGAACAAAAGCGGCGTCGAGGCCACGATCCCGTTTGCATATTTGGAGACCGTGTCGCCGTCAGTGCTCAGTGCATCCTGGAAAGCTCGTGTCGCGAGGATAGAAGTCCCGACAACCGGGTTCCGGGCTTTTGCGTCACGGAGCGCTTTCAACACCGCTGCGGCGGCATCTTCCTCGGCAGCAATGAAGACCGTGCCCACGTCCAGTTTCGGCTTCAAATCCTCAACTATTTCGGCAATCCGTTGCTCGAAATTGCCGCCGGAGCTGTCAAACCCCCATTTATACCTGATCCTGGTGCCGAACCGCTTGTACGTCTCTTCGAAGGTATCCGCCATTTTGAGGCCACGCGGCGACAAATCGTGAATGATCGACGCCGTTTTCTGGCCGAGCACGTTGCGCGTGTAGTTGGCAACGAACGCCGTCTCGTGACTGGTTTCAAAGACGCCCGAGAAGATATTCGACCGCCCCGCGACGACGTCCCGATCGACCGGCGCCGGGGTAATCATGGGCAGGCCCGCTGCCTCGTATATGGGCGCAACGGCGGCGGAAACGTTGTTGCCCCAATGGCCGATGACTGCCAGCGGCGGCTTGGTATCGGTTGAAGATGGACCGGCTTCGGTGCGGCTCAGCTGCTCGGCGATCCGCTCGGCTTCTGCCGGATCGTTCTTGTCGTCGTAGACATCGACAATAACCCGACCGCCGCGAATACCACCTGCCTCGTTGATGCCTTCAGCGTACAACTCGGCGCCTTGTTTCAGGGCCTGGCCATTAACGGCTAAGGGACCGCTCAGCGGTGCAACCACGGCAATTCTGACGGTCTTGTCTTCATCGTCGGACAAATACGTGAAATTGGCGATCACGGAACCGATGATCGTCATGATCACGAGCAATGCCAAAATGAGCCCGAAGAGCTGCTTTTTGCTCAGCTTTTTCAGAAACTCCACGATTTCCCCCGTTCCCGTCACATTTCCCGAGCAGCACGATTTATTCCCGGGATGCTAGCCAGATTAGCAGGTCCGCCGTGAAACGGCGACCCATCGAATTGCAAAGCTTTGTTTTAGAATTGTTATTCGATTGTGATATTTGGTAAAGCCCTCAATCTGTCCTTGCATAGGATTCCGCACGCACGCTTTGATACAGCGGGCGTTTGAAATCAGGGGTTTTCGAACACCCGCGGTTTACGTGCCCGCTGTGTACGTTTAAAACCGGAGGGTTTGAAATTGTTTGCTAATTTCAGAGCCCGAATAAAAAATGTGCTCTCGCGTATGACGAGCCGATAGAGCTTGCTGAAGCGACCAGGGACGGTAGGAATAATTAATGAAGGGCCCGATTCCCTCGAGGAAATTTGCCGCACGTGCGGTGCTTGTCGCTATCGCGACAAGTGTCATTGTGTGCGCGTTCCCCGGCCGTTCTCTGCGGGCGGAATCATTGGACGACCTGCTCCCTTATATCATTGAAAACCATGATCGCGTACGGGCGTCGAAATCACGGCTGACGGCGGCAAGGAACCGGGCGCGCGAAGCATTGGGTGACTGGTTCCCAACACTCAGCCAAACCGCGAATGCCGGACATGAAACGCAGGAGAACGATAACGGCGACGACACGCGAACGGGCTTTCACGAATGGGACATTTCACTGACACAGTTACTTTGGGATTTCGGCTCGACGAACGCCGCCATCGACAAAGCCCGGTTGCAGGTCGAAGCCGCCCGCTATGATCTCATCGAAACGCGCCAGTCCCTGATCCTGGAAGCCATTACGGCATACCTGAACCTCGTCCGTTCGCATCAGGCCTTGAAGTTTGCCAAGGAGTCCGAAGAGAGCATTCGCAGGCAGGGCGGCCTTGAAGAAGCTCTTGTCGAGCTTGGTTCGGGTTTCTCTTCTGACGTGCTGCGGGCGAAGGGGCAGCTGGCCGGGGCTCAGGCGCGTGTCGCTCAGAATGAAGGGGCGCTCGTCAACGCGTATAACAGATACAAGGCCGTCTTCGGGCGGATGCCTGACGACATCGACGCGCTGGAACCGGTACCGTTTCCCGCATCATTTATGCCGCTGACTCTCACGCAGGCCACCGATATCGCCCTTGAATCCAATCCGTCGCTAAAGAGTGCCATTCTTGATGCCGACATCGCCGTCGAGGATGTCCGCATTGCGCGCGCCGACAACTTCTTCCCGAAAATCGAAGGAACCGCGGAACGCAAGTTCAAGAAGAACGTCGGCGGAACGATCGGCGCCGAGCAAGAGACCCTGGCCAAGGTCGAAATGACGATTGATTTCAATCTCGGCTTAACCGCCGTCAATACGCTTCGCGCCTCAGAGAGTGATCTCAGTGCAACGACCTTCACAGCTGCCGATACCAGAAGAAACATCGAAGAACAGGTTAGAAATGCCTGGCAGCAATTGGATACGGCGAAGCGGACGGCGGCGCACTTGAACAACCAGTCGAACATCGAGGCAGCATTCCTCGAACTGGCACGGGAAGAACGGCAACGCGGCCTCCGTACGCTCCTCGAAGTGCTCGACAGTGAGATCAAATACATCAACGCAAGGTCGGATGCGCTGTCGTCGGAGACCGACGTCCTGATTGCCTCGTACGGCATTCTCGCCGCCACCGGCTTGCTGGAATACGACATCATCAAGCGTTCAAAGGGAACAAAGCCCCCCAGCTTTAAATTGCCGGGTTCGCCTCCCTCGGCTGCGACGCCGCAGGACGCACCGGCACCGGCACCAGTACAACCGGTAACGCCTGTTCCGGGGCAACAGATCGACGGTAGTATCGATCCGGACGTAACGGTTGCGGCCGGCCGCTCGAGCAAGGAATTGCAGGATCTATTCACCCGCTCGGATACAGCGGACGTTTCACGCCTGCCGGATACCGTGCAAACGTTCGGACAATCCATGTCCGGAAGTCTGGTCGCGCGGCCGCAACACCCGCCCAAACCGAAATCGCGGTATGGATCGTTCGAGGAAATCGAACCGAATGGCGACGCATTCACGCCGGGTGCAAAGGCGCCGGAGGTCGAGTTCGCGAGCAGCGACCTTAAATCGGCTGCGGGTCTTGCAACCGACGATGCGATCCCGTATGTCAGCGACACCGCCGCCGATTCATCGACATACAATGCCGTATCCCCCAGTGCGAGCCGCGCAGATACCGCCGAGCCGTACGAAACGTTCATGTCTGCTGATGATCAGATGAATATCCAAGCTACGCGTGAGACGGCTCCGACGAACGAGGCAGACTCTCAAGTCGCCGCGCTTCCCAAGGATGCCCCTGAGCATGTCGCCGGCACCGAAAGCATCGGTTTTAGCTTCGACAAGATATTCACGTTTCTCGGCCGGGCACATGAGCGGGCAGTTGAAGAAAAAAATGAGCGCCAGGTCACGTCGACAAGTGTTGCGATGGACGTACCACCAATGCCTATTCCAGATCCGGAAACCAGGATCGAAGTTGCGGCAGCGCCTGCACAATCCTCACCTGGTGACGGGGATACATCTGGGTCCGACCCGGTCACTCAGTTCATCGGAAATGTGATCGCGTTCTTCGATGCCGGTCCGGCAAGGACAGCCGCTCCGGATAATGCCGAGACAGCGAACATCGCTCCCGAAATTGCGACAAGCGACACGCAGGGTTCTCCCGGTGCTGACGATGCACGAGAAATAGCCGCGCTGCCGTCAGCCGATGGATCAACGACCGAACCTGCGGGAACGGCTGAATCCAAAGGCAATCTCGACACGTTAATGAGCATCATCCGTTTCCTCGACGCCGGACATCAACGCGCAGTGCAAGATAAAAAGCAGGAAACCGCCCGTTCCACGACTGCCCCTGAGCAGCCCGCCGAGCCATCGGATGACACCGATGCAGGCGAGAAGCATACGAAAGCGTCCCCTTCATTGTTCGCGTTTTTCTCCAATCTCTTCGACATTAAAGGCATCGACTACACGCCGGCGGAGGGAAACAGCATGGAACGGTACAATCGCCGCTGAACGCGCCGCTTACCTGATGCGTGTTAAAATGATGATTTTTCTGAAATAATGGTATTTCGTACCGTCAACGCAGGTGGCGACGGATCGAATGAACAGTTGGGCGGAAAATGGGTGAATTTTTCAAACGCCTGAAGGCAAAACCGGGTTTGACCGCGGAAATCGTGGCGGCGTCCCTGTTCGCCAATATTCTCGCCCTCGCGTCACCGCTGTTCGTGATCCAGGTCCTGAACCGGTACGTCGGCCAAGGCGTCGATGCGACGCTCGCGGCCCTCGCATCGGGCGTCCTGATTGCCATCGCGCTGGAACTCGGATTTCGGCAGGCGCGCATGAAGTTGGCGCGTGGCCTTAGTGCCAAAACGGACGACGAGCTTTCCACCGGCGCATTTGGCATTCTCACGACGGCGGAATCGATGGCCCTGATGCGCATTCCCCCCGGTGAGCGTCGTGAAGTCGTTCGCGGTCTCGAATTGGTGGAGAATGCCTTCACGCCGGGAAACATCACGGCGGTTATCGACGTGCCGTTCGCCCTCCTGTTCGCTGTCGCACTGTTTCTGCTAAGCCCTGCATTGGCGGGTATCGCAGTCGGGTTCCTGATCGTGATCTTCCTGTTCGCAGTGTACTCGCAACGCAGCCTTCGCGGACCGACAGCGACGCTCAGTGGTGTGCAGGACGAAGTCTCTGGCCTGCTGAACAACGCGAATGTGGCGACAGATACGATACGGGCGTTTGGCGGCCGGAGTATACTGACGGAGGCGTGGGCAAAAGCGAGCGAACGGTCACGCCTGCTGCGCGCGCTGATCGCGCGGCGCCAAGCACTTGTCCAGTCCGTGACCCAAAGCGCTCAGGCGTTGATGAGTGTCTTCATCTATTCCCTCGGTGCATGGCTGGTCGTGCATGGGGAGCTCGATATCGGACTTCTGATCGGCGCGAACATACTGTCAGCGCGCGCCCTTGGACCAATGATCAAGTTTGCACAATTGGGCGAGAGTTTCGCCAAAGCCGAGAACGCGCTCGCCAAGGTACGAGAATTTGCGCAAATTCCGGTCGAGCCGGAAAAGGGCGCGAAGCTCAGCAAATTCAACGGCCAGATCGAATTCCGGGACGTTTCGTTTGCATACTCCGGCGACTCGACGCCGTTGTTCGAAAGCTTGAATTTCAAACTTCCGCCGGGTGGCGTTATGGTCGTCACCGGCTCGAACGGGGCCGGCAAATCGACGCTGGCGAAAGTCGCCGCGGGCTTGTTGCAGCCGACACGCGGCCAGGTCCTGGCCGACGGCGTTGACCTCAAGCAGCTTGATCCCGGATGGTGGCGGTCACAACTGATGTATCTGCCGCAGGAACCGACCTTCGTGAACGCGTCGCTCCGGGCAAACCTGGAAGCCGCAAACCCAAACCAATCGGAAGAGACAATGATGCGGATCGTCCGGGAGGTCGGGTTGGGTCCGTTTGTCGATGAAAGCCCCGACGGCATGGACCGTCTGATCGCAAACGGCGGCGGCAACATGGCGCTGGGTCAGCGGCGGCGTCTCGCCTTCGCCCGCGCGATGTTCGTCGGTGGCAAGCTCGCAATTCTCGACGAACCGACCGAAAGTCTCGACGAAGAAGGCACCGGATTCGTTTACTCGGCGCTCATCGACATGGCGCGGCGCGGTAAAACAATCATCGCCTTCTCACGCGATCCCAAGATCGTCAGCGCCGCGACACTGATCCTCGACCTCGACAGCAAGCCGACCCCTGCCTTGCGCCAGAACAAGCCACGCGTTGTCAGAACGGAGACGGCCTCATGAGCGACCAGCCGGATCTGCAAACCCCAGCGGATGACGAGGTCCAGCGCGGAACACATATGTTCCTCGGCCTCTGCACCGCCGCTGTCGTCCTGTTTGCGATTTGGGCAACCAGTGCGGAGCTCGATATCGTCTCCGTGGCTACCGGCGAAGTGGCACCGTCAACCAATGTGCAGTCGGTTGACCACCTGGAGGGTGGGATCGTTCGTACCATCTTGGTCAAAGAGGGCGACCGCGTCGCCGCCGGACAGCCGCTGGTGGAACTGGAGCAAACGCAAAGCGGTGCCGATGTCCAGGAACTGAAGATTCGCCTGCGCTCCCTTTTGGCCGATATATCCCGTTTCAAGTCGGAATTGGCGGGAAAAGAAGCCCCCGTCTTTCCCCCGGCACTGATCAAAGCGGAACCGGAACTTATCAAGCAGGCAATAGGCCTGTTTCAAACGCGAAAGACCAGGAAACAGGGTCAGGTACGTGCTCAGCAAGATGCGATCCGCCAGCGCGAACTGGAGATCAAAGAAGTCCAGTCGCGGCGGGAAAGCGCGAGAAAGAGCCTCGAACTAATCACCGAGCAGATCGAAATATCCGAGAAGTTGCTGGCCAAGGAACTGACCAACCGGATGCTGCATCTCAACCTGCTCAAGGAGGCCGCCGACCTCCGCGGACGCATCGATGAGGCCGAGGCCGCCCTGCCGCGCCTCCGTGCGGCGCTTGGCGAAGCCCGCGCAAACATGGAGACAATTCGGGCAACCTTCAGAGAAGAGGCACAAACCGAGCTCGACAAGGTCACCCGTGAAATGGAGGAGCTGTCACAACGAATCCGGAAATCGGAAGACAGCCTGAACCGGACGACGCTCCGCGCGCCTGTCGACGGCATCGTCAAGACGTTGCACGTGGTCAGCGTGGGGGGCGTTGTAAAAGCCGGCTCGACAGTCGTGGATATTGTACCGGCCGATGACCGATTGATTATAGAGGCGCAGCTGCCGCCCCAGGATATCGGATACGTCCGGGCGGGACAGAATGCCAAGGTCACTCTGGCGTCGGCAGACGCCGCGAAATTCGGTGACTTGAAGGGCACCGTCGACCTGGTCTCACCGGATACGTTGGTCACGGAAGACGGCCGCCCGTTCTACAAGGTCCGGATTTCAACGGACAGAAGCTTTTTCGAAGACGGCAAACTGCGTTATGACCTGTTTCCGGGCATGCAGGTTGTCGCGTCGATACAAACCGGATCCCGCACGATCATGGAATACATACTCGACCCGTTGATCGGGCGCATGCAGGACGCACTTCGGGAGCGCTGAAATGGCACTGACCAAACAGCAGATCTCCAAGTTCAAAAAACGCCTGCTTGGCATGCGTGATGAGCTGGATGCAATTTCGAATATTTCAGCCGACTCTCGAAAACCGGTCGAGCTTGATCAGACGTCGGTCGGCCGCCTTTCGCGCATGGATGCGCTGCAAGGACAGGCGATGCAATTGGAAACGGAGCGGCGCCGTGAGATCGAGCGCCAGCGTATCCAGGCCGCGCTGGAGCGGATCGAGACCGGCGATTACGGTTTTTGCACGATCTGCGATGAAGATATTTCGCTAAAACGCCTCGAAAACGACCCGAGCGCGCCGAACTGTATCGATTGCCAGCGACACGCCTGACAACGGCTCGGACGGCTATCCGCCGCGTCTGGCAAGCAGGTGAAACCTGAAGCTGAGCGCCACTAGCGAGACGATACAGCCCGCCAGTATCCCATGGAACAATCCGACCGTTCCATTGCCCCAGACGAACGCGGACGTATACCCGAACGGCACCATCACACCGAAGAAACTCGTCGTCTGGATAATGGTCGGCATCCACACGTCCCGGCGCCCGCGCAGTGCATTTGCCATGACCGCCTGTCCCCCGTCGGGAATGAAAACCCAGGCAATGAATGCAACCGTTACGAATGCCTCGGCAAGCAGGGCCGGATCGTCCGTGTAAATTTGCGCCAGCGGCATATTGAAGACGTGCGCAACGACCCCGGCAACGCACATAACGAGCACGTTCGCGCCAAGTCCCGTCCAGCCGGCCAATGCGGCGTCTGGAATGTCTTTGCGTCCAAAGGCGATGCCGACACGCACGGCGGTGGCGGATCCGATCCCCAGTGCCAGCATGAAGACCAGCGCCATCAAGTTGAGGGTCAGCCCATACGCCGCCAGCGGAATTTTACCGAGCCAGCCTGCGTACGCATTCAAAACCGCAAATGCCACGCTTTCGACACCGACACTCAGACCTATGGCGTAACCGATGCGGCGCAATTCCCGCCATGACCGGAATCCTCCATCGAGTGGCGCGCGAATTGCAAAAGCGTCCCTGTCCCGCAAATTCCAGACGACGAGCGCCAGTCCGATGGCCATGAACCAGCGTGTCGCCGTCGTTGCCCATGCCGCGCCGGCGGCCCCCATCGGCTCACTCAGCCAGGGACCGTCGATCAACAACCAGTTCAACACGACATTCAGAACGTTCGCCAGAATCATGATGACCATGCCATGGCTCGGGCGGCCAATCCCCTCTAGGAAGAAAGCCGAACTGAGAAACAGCAGGTGCCCCGGCAAGCCCAGCGATACTATCCACATGATCTCACCGCCGTGCATTGCCACGTCGCGCGTCTGTCCCGTCAGGAGAAGGACCTCATAGCCGAAATATCCAATGCCAATACACACGACCCCGAGGACAAAAGCGTAATTAAGCGACCGCCGCCAAACCGGCCCGCACCCCTTGAGCCGCCCGGCCCCGAATGAGTTCGCGGTCAGCACCAGGGTCCCCATAATCAACCCGAGCGACGTGACCAGCATCGGCATAATGAGCCCCAGCCCAATGGCCAGGTAGGCAAGCTCGGCCGCGTCGAAACGGCCGGTCATGACCGTGTCTGCCATCACCATCAGAAGAAAGCCGGAACGGGACACAACGATTGGCGCCGCCAACCGGACGAGTTCGGTCGAATGGCGCCGCAAACGCCCGGATATTCCTTCCGATTCAATACGGGTGGCGTGCGCAGGATGAGGGTTGTCCATGGCGGCTCTTAGACATCAAAAGCGCAGCAAAAGCATTACCTTTTTGCTGACTTCCGCGATCAGATGCGTAGAGTGCCGAACATGCAAACACCCCCGCCCGCACAAGCCGGCGATACCCGCGCCGGCATCTTCTGGATGATCATGACCATGCTGATGTTCGTGTCCATGGACACGTGCGCCAAGTACCTGGTTTCCCACTATCCGACGATGCAGGCCGTGTGGGGCCGATATTTCTTTCAGGTCGTGATCCTCTGCGTTGCATTGGCGCCACGTATACCCGAACTGATGCGGACGCAAAGTCTTACATTTCAGCTCGTCCGGTCGCTATTTCTGCTCGGGGCAACGCTGTGTTTCTTTACCGGCTTGGGGACAATCCAGGTCGCTGAAGCCAGCGCGATCATGTTTACGGCCCCTCTCATGCTGACGGCCGCCGCGCCTTTCGTGCTCAAAGAAAAAGTGGGCGTCCGCCGCTGGGTATCCGTAATCATCGGATTTATAGGCGCCATGATCATCATTCGGCCCGGTCAGGGTGCCCTCGCCGAAGGCGCGTTCTGGGTGCTTGGGGCGGCCGCATGTTACGCCTGCTATCAGCTGTCTACGCGTGCGCTGAGCGGCCAGGATTCCGTGCTGACGACGCTGTTTTACAGCGCGCTGCTCGGCGCCCTCATCATGAGCGCCGTGGTGCCGTTCCACTTCGTCATGTTCGCGCCCATCGACTGGGCCATCATGGCGCTTGCCGGGCTATTCGGTACCGTTGGACACTTCTGCATGATCAAGGCGTTTACGAATGCCGAAGCCTCGCAAGTCGCGCCATACAGCTATACGAACCTTATCTGGGCGTCGATTATCGGATTCGTACTGTTCGGCACGCTACCGGATATATGGACGTACGCAGGCGCGGGCATCATTATCGCCTCGGGGTTGTACATCATCCACCGCGAGCGAAAAACGCGTGTAACTTCATAATCTTACACCCATTCCGGGTTACAATTTATTACAAACTATCGCGGAATCGTCAGACTACGTTCAGGTTCAATATGTAGTTTCCTCACCGTTGCTCAAGTGAGGTAATTTTAATGACGGTTCTCCGGACCATTTTTGCTGTTTTCGTGCTTCTGTTCACCGCATCGCAAGCGCAGGCTGCGTGCGCGCCATTCCCGAAGAGCGTGTACCTGGGTAACTTCACACACGCCCAGGTTCAGGGCTATGTGAATAAGGCCCATGGCGGCGACTGGACCCCCTATTTGGTCGCGTTGAACAAGAACCTCGCACAGCTTGAGCAGCTCCAGCGTGGCGGCCAGGGCGCTGTGCTCAAGGTTCAGGGCAAGGCCCGCGAAACCAGCCCGACCGAAATCGCCAAATATGTATACATGTCGAAGCAATGGATCTCGGTCGCTGAGTGCCTTGCCGAGCAACAGGCGATGGCCGCGCTCAACGATTTCTCGACGGCAGCAGGTATCGACACGTCGACCCCGGCTTCACTGAGAAATGAGTCCACCGACGCGGTCCGAGAAGTTGCATCCGCTGCAGCGGCCGGCAATGCCGGAAAGCGCGCAACGTCGATGGTCGAACTTCAAAGCGGTGCCACCGCCGCATCCGCGGCGATCAGCGTCAAGGTGATGGCATCCTGCGAAAACGGCGTGAGCGTCTTCCGCGTCATCAATTCAGACGTGGCATGGCCGGATACGGGAACGTTTTCGATTTTCCGCCTGGACGGCCCGAACCGCCAGCAGATCAGCGCGCGCAAGATGAACATGGAAGCCGGTGACGCAAAGACCTTCCGCGTCAGCAAAAAACAGAATTTGACCGGTCAGATCGGTTTCGCCATTCAGCCGTCGTGGTACGAACGGACGTTCACGATGGACTCGGAGCTTCAGTGCCGCTAACGCACCCCGCGTAGCCGTACAACCGATCGCTTAATCCGCGCCTTGTTCCAATGAATCGACCTGAGCCAGCAAGGCATCAAGGTCCGGGTCGACGACGTTCAGCTTCCGCATTTCCTCGATCGTACCGGCAAGGTAATCCCGGCATAAACCGTAACTGCCTTTGGCCCCCGCCATGATGGCGGCCATTCTGTCGCTCGGCATCGGCCCGGCGTAATGGGGATGGTCGCGATTGACCACAAACGTCAGCGCAGGTACACGGCCATGCTCGTCGGTCTCTACCGACACCCAGGAGGCGCGGTATATACCACTGCCCATTTCACGTTCCCAGAGACGTTCCCAAGCGTCTTCGACCTCTCCCTCGACAAGCCGGTAGGCAATACCGCGGCACATCCCGCTGCAATCCTCCAGGCAGAGGCCAAGCCCGGGATTATCCGGTGTCCCCCGCGCGCGCGTCGTCCATATGTGAAATTTACGGTCGTAACCGTGCAACAAGGCCGGCGCTTTCGCATCAAAACTGAAACACGGGTTCCACATCAACGAGCCGAACGCGAAAACCCACATGGGCTCGTCTTTCGGGCGTGCCGCGCGCGTTTCGATCAGCAACCGATGTGCTTCCCCTTCAGGCAATCTGACGTGTTCGAACTTGGGTTTCATCAGATGACCGGCCTGTTCAAACGATCTGTTCCCGGGTTTTCATGAACTGCAAGTCGGGCCAGTCCTCCGTCGCCTTGTTCAGGTGCCAGGCATTGCGCGCCAGGAAGACGGGTTCACCGTCGTGATCCGTACCGATCGCAGCCTTATTTCCATCCAGGAACTTCTTCATCTGCTGCTGCTCGCCGCCGACCCACCGCGCCGTCATCAATTCCGTCGGTTCGAAATGAACGGGAATATCGTATTCAGTACGAATACGATCGGCCATCACCTCGAATTGCAGGACACCGACAACACCGACAATCCAGTCGGCACCGATTGACGGCTTGATTACCCTGGCAGCGCCCTCTTCCGCCAGCTGCTGCAGGGCGCGCCCAAGATGCTTGGCCTTCATCGGATCATCAGGGCGAACCTTTTGCAGCATTTCGGGCGCAAAGCTCGGAATGCCGGTGAAATGCAGTTCCTCGCCTTCACTCAGCACATCGCCGATACGCAGATTGCCATGGTTGGGGATACCGATGATGTCCCCGGCGACCGCTTCTTCCGCCAGCTCGCGATCCTGTGCCAGGAACAGAACCGCATTATGAACGTTGAGCATCTTTCCGGTACGGGCATGCTTTAGCTTCATGCCCCGTTTAAACTGCCCCGAGCAGACGCGAACGAACGCGATCCGATCCCTGTGCTTGGGATCCATGTTCGCCTGAATCTTGAAGACAAAACCCGAGAACTTGCCCTCGGCCGGCTCGACGAGCCGCTCTTTCGCTTCCTGGGCGCGCGGTTTTGGTGCACGGGTCACAAGTCCGTCCAACAATTCACGAACGCCGAAATTGTTGATCGCACTTCCGAAGTAAACCGGCGTCATATGCCCTTCAAGATAGGCTTCCTCGTCCAGTTCCGGGCAAAGCCCCCGAACCATCTCGACTTCCTCGCGCAGCTTGGCCACGGCATAATCCGGCAGCAACTCATCGAGTTTCGGATCATCCAGCCCGTTGCAAGGCTCGCCCTCGTCCGGCCGTTCACCCTTTGAGCGTGATACCAGCACCAGCCTGTCATTGATCAGGTCATAGCAGCCCAGAAAGTCCCGTCCCATGCCGATCGGCCAGCTTGCCGGCGTCACATCCAGGGCCAGCGTTTGTTCGATTTCGTCCAGCAGCTCGAACGGATCACGGGCTTCCCGGTCCATCTTGTTGACGAACGTCGTGATCGGCACATTGCGAAGCCGGCAGACCTCGAACAGCTTGCGCGTCTGGGTTTCGATACCGCGGGCCGCGTCGATGACCATAACGGCGCTATCGACGGCCGTAAGCGTGCGGTAGGTATCCTCCGAAAAGTCCTCGTGGCCCGGCGTATCGAGCAGGTTAAAGGTACATCCCGCGTAATCGTAGGTCATCACCGAGGAGGCCACGGAGATACCCCGCTCCCGCTCGACCTTCATCCAGTCCGAACGCGCCCGGCGCTGCTCGCCACGCGCCTTCACAGCCCCCGCCATCTGGATCGCGCCGCCGAAAAGCAGCAGCTTTTCCGTCAGCGTCGTCTTACCGGCGTCAGGGTGCGATATGATGGCGAACGTGCGTCTGGACGCGATTTCACGCGCGAGGTCGGTCATGTCTTCTCCGGATTTCAACCTACCGAAATGTAGTGATCCAGCCCGAAAATTCCAGCGCAAACCTGTGGCTGGCGCGTGAAAGTGCTTATACTAAGCGATAGATGGATAGAACTGAATTTCACCACCAAGTTGCGGTAATCCTTAATGAAGTTCCAAATTCTGTCGCGCACACAGCAGTATCAGGAGCTGTCGCAGATCCAGCCCCCGGCATTGCTGGAACTCTACCGGAAGTGGGATAGAAGCCGCGGCCGCTCTGACCTTCCGAGGCAACAGGATATCTCGCCCTCGAACCTATCCCCATTTGCCGGAAACATCGCTCTGGTCAATCTGGAAACGAACCCGAAATGCGCTCGGTACCTTCACGTCGGTTCGAATTTAAAGCGTCTGCTGGGAAAAGACCCGACGAACCTCACTGTCGAAAACATCTACTCCGCAACCGTGGCAAAAGAGATCTATGAGGCATTCGGCAAAACGGTCAGAGCCCGCGACGCGACGTTCTATCAGCGTACATTCGTAATCCTCGGGCGTCCGTATGGATACTTCCGCTTGATCCTGCCGATGCGCCTCGAAGGCGATCAGGTCAGCAGATTGCTGATCGGCATTTACCCCAGCGACGAACGCATGGTCGATGCGCGGTCATGGCTTCGCGCCGTCAACGTTTTCAAGCAGCGCAAACGAGAATTCGAAGAGTCGAACCCACGCACGATCGGACAGGTTTGGGAGAGCTCACTCAACCAGTAACGGGCGTATGCCGCCACCAGAAGTACTTGTTGATCGAAAATACCGGTTGGTAGTGGCGAACGTTGTCGGCGTTGGCGATCGCCTTGATCTGGTTATCCAGCAGCAGGTTCAGAATTTGCCCGGTTTTTGGATGCTTGAAGAACACGATCAGGACGGCATGCCCAACCTTCAGGTTCAAATCCTTCACGGCGACGACACGGAGCGCGCTTTCCTTCCAGCCGAGGCGCCGTAGCGACAGGTACTTGAGGATGGCATAATCCTCGCAATCGCCGAACCGCGCCATGAACTCGGCCGGGGTCGCCCAGTAATCGCTTTGCCCCCAGTTCGCCGAGTCCGTGATGTACTTGGCCTGATTGATCCGGTTGTTCACTTCGTTCAACTGGATCAACGGCGGCTGGCCTTCGAGCGATTTGAGAAACTTTAGCCAGTCATCGTAATTGCAGATATCCAACTCGTGCCCGGGGCAAGGTGTCTTTGGACTGGATTTCGCTTCCTGCGCATACCGTGCAAGCGCCGAGCGCCATTTCTTAAATGGCGCCATGTTCTTCGACTGCACTTCGACTGAATTAAAAAAGCTCGGCTTCGGCGATTCGGCAGCGGTGGCAGACCAGGTACCGGCGCCCACCATCATCAGAGAGAAAAGGACCAACAGAATACCGGCACGGCCGACGGCGCAGGCAGCATTGGCCGCACATCGCCCGCTTTCAACCAGCGCATTGATTACAAAAGGAAAACCAGCATTCATGACAGCAAATATATCGCCAAACCATCGCCAAAGGAAGTGTGCTCGGTCACAAGGCACGTCGTTGTGAACGAAGGGATTCCTCTTGTGAAAAGAACCGGTTATCATGTCGCACCGTTAGGCCGTTGATTGCAGGGGGACCGGCATGGCGTTTTCGCTTGGCCGCAAAAAGAAAAACGACGAATCCGGGGAATCCAAGTCCAAGGAGAAGCCCGCGGAGAAGGTCGAGGATTCCGGGGACGAGCTGCCGCCACGCAAAGTGAACAAGTTCGTTCTTGCCGGCGGCATCGCCATTGCGGTGATGATCGTCGGCGCGGTCATCCTGGCAAAACTTTACGTGGACGAGGAGCTGAAGCGCGAAACCCAGGCTTGGCAGGTTCGGCTCGGTATCGTCGCGGATTCCAGAACGGCAGCCGTCAACGACTGGATCGATGGCAACTTCAAGGTGCTCCGCGAACTCACCCAGAATGCTTCGTTGCAGCTTTACATGTCCGAACTTGCGACAGCGCCGGACCCGAACGCGGCGGCGCCGACATCGGAACCGCAATCCGCGGCGGACTCTCTGTTGCAGGGGCTCGATAGCGGCGGTGCTGGCGGCGGCATCGGCGCCAGTGCATCGCATGGGTTCCTCCGCAACCTTTTGATTGCGACGGCGGAACGCTCGGCATTCAAAGCCCCGCCCCCCGTCGGTGAAATCGCGGCCAATGTAGAACGCGTCGGCGTTGCGGGCCTTGGCCTGGTCAACAAGGATGCCGATCCGATCATTTCGACGCCTGACATGCCGCCCATTACCGGGCGCATCAAGGAAGCCGTCCGCAAGGCGCTGGACGGCGACCCCACGATTATCGACATGTACCTTGGCGCCAGCGGCGAACCCACCATCGGCTTCGCAATGCCTGTTTATGCGATGCAGGAAGGCGGTGCAGGCGCCCGCGGTATCGGCGCCGTGGTCGGCATTCGCCTGGTCGACGAAACACTTTGGGAACAGCTGATCCAGCCCGGCACACTCACCAAGACGGCGGAAACCCTGATCGTCCGGAAAACAGGCGGCAAGGTGGAGTATCTCTCTCCGCTTCGCGACGGCACCGGTGCACTGAAACGGACCATGGCCCTGGCGTCACCCAACCTGGCGGTTTCCGACGCGATCAATATCCCCGGCAGCTTCGTGAACAACCTCGACTATGCCGGCGACCGGGTACTAATGGTCTCCCGTGAAGTTGCCCAGGTGCCTTGGATTCTGCTTCGGAAAATCTCGACTGATGAAGCCTTGGGGCCGATCGAGATGCGCCTCAACTTCATTCTCGGCGTGTTCATCGCCATCATCGTCATCGTCGCGCTGACGATCCTGTTCGTATGGAAGAATGCGGCGTCCGCCCGCGCATCGGAAGCCCTGCACCGGGCTCAGGTTTCGCTGGAGCGGTTTGAAAACCTGACCAAGTTCATGCGCATGGTGACCGACAACCAACCGACACAGATCTGCGCCGTTGACCGCAATACCGTTTATACGTTCGCCAATTTACCCGTTGCCGAAGCGAACGGCATTCCTGTCACGGACATCAAGGGCAAGAACATGGCCAGCGTGATTGGCCCGGTGAAAGCGCAGGAGTACAGCGGCCTAGTAAAACGGGTCATCGACGATTTTGAGCGCGAGCAGAAAATCTTTTCATTCGGGGACCCCGATATCGAGGATCCGGAAGACGAAAACGCTTTCCAGGTGGTTAAAGTCGACGGGCTGCCGCTTCGCGGCGACCGGGACTACCCACCGGGCTGCCTTTTGGTCATCGACGACATTACCGAGTTGCAGTTGGCCCGGGTCAAATCCGAAAAGATGATGAAAGAGCTGATCGATACGCTTGTCAGCGTCGTCGACCGCCGCGACCCCTTCTCCGCCAACCACTCGTCCCGCGTCGCCGAAGTCTCCCGCGCCATTGCCCAGGAGATGGGCATGGACGATATCGAGGTCAAAACCGTGGATATCTCGGGCAGCCTCATGAATTTGGGCAAGATCTTCGTCCCCGAGGAGCTTCTGATGAAGACCGAGAACCTGTCGGAAGACGAACGCATGCTGGTGTCCAATGCCTACCTGACCACGGTCGATCTGATCGAGCATGTCACCTTCGAAGGCCCGGTCATCGAGACCATCCGCCAGTTCGGCGAAACCTGGGACGGCAAAGGGCCGCTCGGACTCAAAGAGGAAGAGATCATCGGTACGGCGCGCATTCTGGCTGTCGCCAACGCCTTTGTCGGCATGGTCAGCCCCCGCGCATACCGTGGCGCGATGCCTTTCCGCAAGGTTTCAGATATCCTGATGGAGCAATCGGACACCAAGTTCGACCGCAAGCCGGTTACGGCACTGGTCAATTACCTGGAGAACCGTGGCGGCATGCGCCGCTGGGCGCACTTCCGCGTCGATCCGACAATCGAAGACGCCGCCGAGTAACACCCCGATAAAAAAAAGGCCCCTCCGGCATGTCACCGGAGGGGTGTTCTTTTTCGAAACTTCGCAGGATTACTGTGCGTCGATCGTCAGCGTGACCTTGCCGTCGTCTTCGGTGACGGAGTAACCATCGCTGATATCGCCGTCGCCGTTGCGGTCCAGATCGTCCATGCTGACGCCATTGAGCGTCACAGACTGGCCTTCGACGCCGTTGAACGACACGACCACATCGCCGTCTTCGTTTTCGTTGAAGATCATGTCCTCGGCGTGGAATTCCTGACCTTCGAAGACGACCGTATCGTTCTCCATGATGTCCTGGATGATATCGTGGCCGCTCTGTGCGTCCATCTCGAAGCGATCCTCGCCCCAGCCACCGGTCAGGGTATCGTCGCCGAGACCGCCCTGCAGCGTATCATTGCCGTCGCCGCCGGAGAGAACATCGTTGCCCTCGCCGCCGTAGAGCTGGTCTTGATCGTAGCCGCCCACGAGCGTGTCATCACCGGCACCGCCGTAGAGCTGGTCGTTGCCGCCGCTACCGTCGAGGCTGTCGTTCCCCTCGCCGCCCAGCATCACGTCATCGTTCCAGCCGCCGAACATGTCGTCGTTACCGGCACCACCATCCATGGTGTCATTACCGGAACCGCTGTCCATCGTGTCGTTACCAGCGCCACCGGACAGGTAGTCGTTGTTGTGACCGCCATCCATAACATCGTCACCGGCTTCGCCGAACAGCGAGTCGTTGCCCGAACCGCCGTTGAGAATATCGTCGCCGGAATAGCCATACAGTTCATCGTTCCCCGAGTTACCCGAGAGCGAGTCATTACCGCTGGCGCCTTCGAGTGTCTCGTCCTCCCAGGTGCCGCTGATCTCTACCGGGTCCTCGACCGCGACGTCGATCTCCAGCGAAACAACCTGCGATTCCGCGGAATCACCGTTATCCTCGGTTCCGATGGCAACCACTTCGATGGAGAAGTCGTCGCTGACGCTCGGATCGACCGTCATCGTCAGGCCTTCCAGATCACCGGATACCAGGGACCACGTCCCGTTACCGTCGTTGTGGCCGGCGGAGAGCGTCACACCCTGAGGCAGGCCGCGAACTTCGAACGAAAGCGTCTCGGAGCCGTCGATATCGACGAGCGTGCCTTCGATGTCGAGGTCGTAGACGAGCGCTTCACCGTTATCGACGATCTGTGAGACGCCTTCGTCGTGCATATTGGCGATCTCGGTCGGCGTCAGGGCACGGTCGTAAACGGCCATCTTGTCCATCTCACCGGTGAAGAAGTCCTTCAGGTTATTGGCGACACCATCACTGCTGGACCACTGGTTGGCGCCGAAGATCAACGGCTCCGTGTTGCCGGCCATACCGCCGGTATAGCTGTCGCTATCGACCAGATCGCCGTCGAGATAGAGGCGCATGCCGTCCGGACCGAACGAGAACGCCATCTGGTGCCAAGCACCGGTGTTCACGTTGCCGCCCTGAACCATGTAGCTGTTGCTGCCACTCTGCAGCCGGACTTCTAACTGACCGTCATCGACAAATGCCGTCAGGTGACCGCCGTCGTCGTAACCGCTCGAGTCCTTCGAGAACAGGCCCTGCTTGCTATCGGCATTCTCGGTATTGAACCAAAGGACAAACGTGCCGGAGTCCATCTCCATGTTGGAGCGATGGTCTACTTCGATGTAGTCGTTGTTTCCATCGAATACCGCCGACGAACCACTCGGGCCGTCGCTGTCATTGTTGATGCCGACGTGATGATTTTCACCCTCGTTTGAACCAACGGCGTTGTCGAAATCGCTTTCACCTTCCGAGACTTCGAAGAAGGCAACCAGGTTATCGCCAGAACCCGAACCGGAACCTTGACCAGAGCCAGAACCGGTCTGGGATCCGTCGCGCAGATGGCCTTCAACCAGCTCAGCAGAAGCGGAAACCGTGGCACCGTCTGCAACGCCGTCAACGCTCGACTCCGGCACATCTACAAAGAGCGTCGCCGTCGTTGATGCCGCGTCGTTGTTCGACTGCTCCGTGGATGTCGCCGTAACCGAGAGGTTAAAGTCGTCCGTTCCATCGGGAACGGTTAACGTCAGACCAGCCAACTGCCCCGTGGTCAGCGTCCACGAACCATCGTTGTTCTGCGACCCGGCGGAGAGCGTCGCGCCGTCCGGCAGGTTGCCGACGTTGATCGAAAGCTCCTCGGAGCCGTCCTGATCGGTCAGAATGGCTGAGATATCCAGCGGATACTCGATCGTCGTATCACCGGGTTCGTCGACGGTCGTTTCCGTCAGCACCACGTCATCGAGCCGCATCCCACGGCCGTGCGTTTGCGCCACGCCGGTGGAAAGGAACTCAAGGTTCATGGGCTCGCCTGTGCCGGTAAACGTCACCGTCTGGGTCTGCCACACATTGTCTGCATTGTTGGAGCCGTCCGCGGACACCGTCTCGATGGACTGGCCATCGACGCGGATGTCCATCCGGTTGACATCGTCGTCATAACCCGGACGCGGCGAATAGCGGAAGGTCAGCGTATAGGTTGCACCTTCCTCGGTCGGGAATTCCCGATTGATGCTCGTCGCATCGTCGAAGTAATCGACGGCATCGTCGTTGAGTTCGATGTACGCGCCGTCGCCCGTCTGCCCGCTGGAGGAATCCCACGTTTCAATGGCATCGGAGTTGGTGCTCCAACCGTCCAGAGATTCGACAAACCCGACATCGGAGCTGCCGAAGTTGGACGAGAAGACAGTCGTCGTTTCGCCGGCAACCGGGTCACCTTCGACAACGGTGCCCTGACCAAGCGTCGCCGTCAGCGTCGGCGCATCGGCAACCGCATTGACGGTCACGCTCATGGTTGCGGTCTGGCTTGCCGTATCGCCGGTCGAACTTTCGGTCGAGGTCGCCGTGATCGTCAGCGACATGTCCGTATCCGAGTGTTCGTCCGGGCGCACGGCCAGACCGTCGAGGTCGCCCTGCTCAAGCGTCCAGGTTCCGTCGTTGTTCTTGGTGCCCGCATTCAACATTGCGTCAGCCGGGACGCCCGCGATCGTGATCGACAGGCTCTCGGAACCGTCGATATCCGTCAGCGAGCTATTGATGTCGAGGGCAATCCAGTTGTCTTCATCACCCGAGACGTCATAAGCCGTGAGATCGGGCGACTCGGCCGTGGTGTCCCCATCCGGCAAGTTCACACCGACCGTCGTCGAGACCGATGCGATATCACCGTCGTTTTCAGTCGTGGTCGCGGTGACACCGATCTGGAAGTCTTCGGTGCCGAGCGCCACGGTCATGGTCAAGCCGACCAGCTGTTGCGGGGTGAGCGTCACCGAACCGTTCTGATTGACCGTCCCGGCCGAGAGGGACGCACCTTCAGGCAGGCCGGAAACCGTGATGGAAAGTTCTTCCGAACCGTCCGTGTCACGCAGTTCGCTCGCGATATTCAGCGGATACTCGGCCGTCCCCGAACCATCGCCCGGCGTGTAGTTCACGTTGATATTGACGTCGTTGAAGTCGTTGTCGCCGCCGCCGAACAGATCTTCCCAATTCTGATTGCCAACGACATTGTTGTCGGTGGTGTAATCGAAGTTGCCTTCGTTCAGGGCAGGATCGCTGAACAGAACCGGATCACCCGTACCTTCATACCGGTTTCCGTCCGGACCGACGACGTGCCAGTTGCCCTGGCCGTCCTGCTCGAACGTCACCGCCGTGTTGTCACCCAGGCCGGCATTTTCAGTGTCGCCGTTCGGGATCACAAAGAACCCGATGCTGTCCGGATCAACACCCTCCAGCGTGAACGTCTCACCGATCTGCTGCTTGGTGTTGTCCCAGATGATCAGACCTTCGGTCGGATTGCCTTCGGCGTCCTTCACGTAGTACCCGTAGCTGTTCTCGTAACCGGCACTCTCCTGACCCATGTTCGTAATCGTCATGGTGCCAGTTGCCTGGGTTTCCGTCGGCTCGCCCAGCGTCACAGCCAGCGTCGGCGCATCTGCCACACCGGTCACACCGACGTTGATCGTTGCCGTCGCCGTTGCGGTATCACCGCCGTTTTCCTCGGTCGAGGTTGCCGTGACCGTCAACTGGAAGTCGTCATTGCTGTCGGTCGGCGGCGTGATTGACAAACCGGCCAGGTCTTCCGGACTGACTGTCCACGTCCCGTCGTTGTTGTTCGTACCCGCGGAGAGCACGGCGCCATTCGGCACGCCCGCGACGGTGATCGAGAGCGTCTCCGAGCCATCGAGATCGCCAAGACCCGCCGCGATGTCGAGCGCGATGGCATTGTCTTCCAGACCGGCTGCATCCGTGACGTTCAGCGTCGGGTCGGACGCGGTCGTGTCCTGCTCTTCGGAGACATTGATGCTCAGCGAAGCCGAGGCGGTATCGCCATCGGCGTCCTGCATCGTGTACGTGAACGCATCTTCGCCGCCTTCGGCTGCATTCGTATCGTACTGAACGGCGCGAACGAAGAAGTCGCTCGAATCGTTCTGGTTCTGGTCGTTGCCGGTGTCGGTCGCGGTGAAGACCAGGTACTGGAACGACGCACCATCCGGCAGAGAAATCTCGGCGGTACCGGTATTGCTGGAACCGCTGTAATCCACCGTCGAGGCATTCAGCACACCCTCGCCGACGAGGTTGCCGTCACCGTCATAAGCCTGCCAAACGCCCTGTTCACCACCGTCTTCATTGTTGAACAGGCGCGACACAGTAAGCGTGGCCGACGACGTAGAGCCGCCGAGATTAATACCGAGCGCCTGGCTTTCACCGATGTCGTTGTCATGGTTGATCTGATCCGGCACCGGCATGCCATTCTGCGTACCGGCGACACCGATCCCTTCCGATGTGTAGGTTACCTGGCCATCGGCCAGGGCCGGGTCGAACTGACCGTTCTCATTGACGTACGTCGTGCCGAAATCAAAGGCAAACGTCTGCACACCGGACCAGGCTTCCTCGACAGCACTCGAGCTCGCGGTGCCCGTCAGGCCGGCAACATGCGACACGGCTTCGCTTTCGTCCGCAGCGTAGTCGTACGAACCGTCCTGATACATCTTGAGCGTACCGTGATCGCCGGCAATTTCGATGTAATTGCCGTCGGCGTCCGATTGCACATCTTCCGGATTACCGAAGCTCTTGGTCACACCGCCGAAGCTCACGTCGACGACGCTGTTACCGCTTTCGGAACCGACGTCCGCAGCAGCCGACGGGTCGGCACTATCGCCTTCACCCGTGAGCACATTGCCGCTCGTAACTTCGCCGATCTCGACCACATTGCGGTCATCATTGGCAAGCGGATCGACATTGATCGCCGCCGTAACAACGTTGGATGCCTGGTCACTGTTCGCCAATTCGGTCGACGTGGCCGTAACGGTCAGATCGAAATCATCGCTGGCGCCGTCCGGCAAGGTAATTGCCAGGCCGTCGAGGTCCTGAACGCTCAACGTGTATGAACCGTCGTTGTTCAGCGCGCCTGCGTTCAGGCTCGCGCCGTCCGGGAAACCTGCGATGTTGATCGACAGCGTTTCCGATCCGTCGGTATCGCTGAGGATGCTCTCTATCGCCAGCGGAACTGTCTGGCCAACGTCGCCATCTCCATCGCCCGCGGCGACGTTCGGCGCATCGGCGACGGCGTTGACCGTCACCGGAATGGTGCCGCTGACAACAGCCGTATCGCCCGTCGAGAGTTCAGTCGAGGTTGCTTCAACCGTCAGCGTGAAATCCACATCCGAATCAGCCGGCGGCGTCACCGTCAACCCGGCGAGTTGTTCCGGCGTCAGGGTCCAGCTACCGTCACCATTGTTCGTACCTGCCGACAATGCCGCGCCATTCGGCACGCCCGAGATGGTGATGCTGAGCATCTCGGAACCATCGGTATCCGTCAGGGCAGCCGCGATATCCAGCGGGATATCGGTGTCTTCGTCTCCGGCAGCATCGCTGACCGAAAGGTCAGGCGCCTGTGCAGTGGTGTCACCATCGACGCCGACACCAAGCGAAACGCTGGCCGTATCGCCATCATTTTCGGTTGCCGTGGCGGTCACGTTGAAATCGAAGTCGAGATCGGTTCCCACCGGCACGGACATTGTCAGACCGTCCAGCTGCTCTTCAGTCAGCGTCCAGCTTCCATCCTGGTTCTGCGTCCCGGCACTCAGCGTCACACCGGACGGCAGATCGGAGATGTTCAGCGAGAGCGTCTCCGAGCCGTCGGTATCATTCAACGACGACGTGATATTCAGCGGGAACACCGTCATCAACTCGCCGCTGGTCCCACCGACATAATCGTCGAGCGAGTCGTTGAAGTTGAAGGTCTGGTCGGGATTGCTTAACAGCGGCAGCAGATTGACCACGGTGCCCGGATCGACGAGGAAGAACTCGCCTTCACCACGTGCCGTCAGAACGACATCGTTGTTGCCCGCTTTGACCGACACGCCGACCAGTTCGGCGCCCGGGTAATTGTCCGCAACAAAGCCATGAAGGTCGAGATCGTTGACGTCATGGATATCCTCGGCGCCATCAAAGCCTTCAACCTTGATTTTATCGACGCTGCCATCCTCGTTTTTCAAGTACATCACGACGTTGGAGATTGCGTTATCGAACGCGGGGACGTCAGGCAGCGCATCGCCGACCACCGTGCCTTCGCCAATCGTGACGGCGAGGTTCGGTTCATCGGCGACACCGATCACGTCGACCGGCAGCGTACCGGTATTTGTCGCGATGGAACCGTCTTCGGTCGTCGACGTCGCCGTTACCGTCAGGTCGAAGTCGACATTGCTGTCCGCCGGGGGCGTGATCGACAGACCATCCAATTCTTCCGGCAGCAACGACCATGTCCCGTTGCCGAGATCCGTACCGTTGCTGAGCGTTGCGCCGGCCGGCACGTTCGAAATCGTAACCGAAAGCGTCTCGGAAAGGTCCGTCAGCGTTGCTTCGATATCCAGCGGAATGGCATTATCTTCGTATCCGAGCGCATCGCCCAGTTCGAGGTTCGGCACGTCCGGAACATCCGGGATAACGCCGTCAACCGTCACGTCGATGTAGGCAATACTGACGCTGGTTTCGAGACCGTCCGGGATGGTGCTGTCCGGATCCGTTTCCGTCGCCGTCGCCGTTACCTGCAGTGTGAAGTTACCGTTGAACCCCGCCGGGGGCGTAATCTGAAGACCGGCCAATTGGTTCGGCTGAATGCCGTCGACCACACCGCCTACAACGTCCAGTACCGTGTTGCCGAGGCTGACAACGGCGCCCGTCGGAATGTTGCTGATCGAGACGCTCAGGCTCTCGGAACCGTCAAGGTCCGTCAGCGAGCTTTCGATGTCCAGATCGGCGGCATCCAGAACACCGTCAATGGTAATTTGCGACGGCACGTTCAGCAGCGGCTTGTCGGCAACACCGGTTACCGAAACATTCATCGCCTGCGTAGCTTCCGCAAGGTCGTCGCCGTCCATGGACGTAACGGTCACACTAAGTTGGAAGTTCGCGTTGGAATTCTCGGGCGGCGTAATCGTCAGGCCTTCGAGTTGCTCTTCCGTCAACGTCCAGGTGCCGTTCCCGTTATTCGTACCAGCGGACAACGACGCACCGTTCGGCAAGCCGGAGATGGTGATCCCCACGATCTCGTCACCGCCGGTCGCCTCTGTCGATATTTCGAGGGGGATGGCATCGTCTTCAAAGCCCGCGGCGTCGTGAAGGACCAACGTCGGCACGTCCGCGACCGCACCAAGATTGATGTTCATCAGACCGGTAACCGAAGACGTATCACCGTCGTTCTCGGTCGACGTCGCCGTCACGGTCAGGCTGAAGTTGCCGGACGCATCGGCGGCGGGTACGAGATTCAAGCCGTCCAGATCTTGGCCGCTCAGTGTCCAGGAACCATCCGGGTTCTTGGTGCCGGCGGACAGCATGGCACCAACGGGCATCCCGGTAATTGTGATGCTCAGCGTTTCCGAACCGTCGGTATCCGCAAGATTGGAAGAAATATTCAGCGGTACCAACAAATCTTCCAGCCCGCTTGCATCGCTGACGTTCAGCGAAGGCGCGTCTGCAACACCGGTGACGCCGACGCTTAGCGAGGCCGTCGTAGAGGCCGTCGTGCCATCCTCTTCGGTGGACGTGGCCGTAATCTCCAGTTGGAAATCCTCGTTCGAGTCCGCCGGCGGCGTAATGGTCAGGTTTTCCAGCTGGGCCGGCGTCAGCGTCCAGGTGCCGTCATTGTTATTGGAACCTGCCGAAAGCATGGCTCCCGCAGGCACGTTCGCGATCGTAATGGACAGGGTTTCGGAGGCATCCTGAATGGTTGCGCCGATATCGAGCGGAATGGCACTGTCTTCGTTTCCGGAAGCGTTCTGGAGGATCAGCGTCGGAACATCCGCAACCGCCGTCATGTCGACATTGATCACGCCGCTTACGCTGGCCACACCCTGCTCGTTGCCGGTCAAGGCGGCATCGGCTTCGGTCGCCGTCGCGGTGACCTGAAGCGTGAAATCTTCGTCCAGCCCCGCCGGTGGCAACATAACCAGACCTTCGAGCTGCTCTGCCGTCAGCTCGACAGCGCCATCGACGATATTCAGCGGCACAAGGCTCGACAGCGCATCGAGATCGGTCAGATCAGTGACGCCGCTAAACAGTTGCGCGCCCTCCGGCAAATTGCTGATCGTGATGCTCAGCGTCTCGGAACCGTCGGTATCGGCCAGGCCGGCGCCGATGGCAACATTCAGCGGGATAAGAGACCCTTCGTCCGCACTCAGGTCGACAAGATCCAGGTTCGGTGCATCCGCCACGCCGCGGACGGCCACGTTCAACGTACCGCTCTGCGTTGCAAACGTGCCATCATCCGTGGTGGACGTCGCTTCGACGGAGATCGAGAACTCGCCGCTGTAATTTTCCGGCGTGATCATCGTCAGACCGGCAAGATCGCCCGGCTCAAGCGACCAGGTCCCGTCGTCGTTTTGCGTCCCTTTGGACAGCGTCACACCTTCGGGCAGATTGGATACGGTCACGCTCAACGTTTCGTCGGCATCCGTCAGGATAGCGGCAATATTCAACGGAACCGGAACGTCTTCGTTGCCGAGCGAGTCGAACAGCATCAACGCCGGCGGGTCGGCCACCTCATGGACGATAACCGACAGCGTGCCGGACACACTCGCCACGCCCTGTCCATTCGCGCTAATGTCGTTGTCATTCTCGGTCGCCGTGGCCGTGACGAGAAGATCGAAATCCTCATCGGAACCGACCGGCGGCGTAATAACCAACCCGTCGAGCTGATCGGGCGTCAACGTCGCCTTATGATCGACCACCTGAAGCGTGTTGTAGACAATTTCGCCAAGATCATCCAGAAGCGGCGCGCCCTCTTCGTCCCTTGCCGGCACCTGAAGAAACGCCCCATTCGGAATATTATCGATCGTGATACTCAGCGTTTCCGAACCGTCGGTATCGCCGAGTTGGGCTACGATGTTGAGCGGAATATTGGTGCCCTCAAGGGCGGTCACCGTATCGGTCATCAGATCCGGCGCGTCGGCCACACCGAGGACGCTTACCGGGACATCGACAACCGTTTCTGCAAACTCGCCATTACTCTCCGTCGCCGTTGCGGTCACCGTCAGATTGAAGTCTTCGTTGCTGTTCAGCGGCGGCGTGATCTTCAGATCAGCGAGATCGGCCGGGTCTATTTCCCAGACACCTTCGGAAACCTCCGTGCCGGCGCTCAGCACGGCGCCAACCGGCACGCCCGAGATCGAGATGCTCAGCGTTTCCGAACCGTCCGTGTCAACAAGGTTGGCATCGATATTAAGTGAGATCGCGGCGTCTTCGTTCCCCTGGGCCGACGTCACCGTCACCTCGGGCGCATCGGGATCTGGAAGAATAGTCAAACCAATCTGCTGCGACACAGCGGCCGTGTCCAGATTGGCTGCTTCCGTGGTCGTTGCCGTTACGGTCAGGTCGAACGCGCCCGATACGTGCAGGCCGGGCGTCATCGTAAGGCCAGAAAGTTGCTGCGGGGTCAACGTCCACGAACCATCGTCGTTTTCAGTACCTGCGGAGAGAACCGACCCAGCAGGAAGTCCGGAGATCGTAATCGAAAGACTTTCAGAACCATCGGTATCGACGAGGCTGGCATCGATGGAATCTCCGATCGGAATCAGGAAGTCCTCAACAATCTCGATCGTACTGTCGACCTCGAGGTTCGCCGTGTCCGCCACCGCTTCCAGCCCCACCGAGACGGTCGCCTCTAGGGTCGAAACGTCCTGATTGTTATCGACGTTCGTAACCGTCACACCGAGATCGAAATCCACATCGGAGTTCAGCGGCGGTGTGACCGTAAGGCCATCCGCGTCCTCTGGCGTCAGCGTCCAGGTACCGTCACCGTTGTCGACACCCTTGGAAAGCGTCGCACCCGCCGGCACGCCGGAAATCGTGATGGAGATAACCTCGGAGCCATCCGTATCCGCGGTCATCGCCGAAATATCGAGAGCGAATGCGCCGTCTTCAAGCGCATCCACGGAAACCGTTCCGCCGTCCAACACCGATGTGCCGTTGACGGTCACGCCCAGTTCATCGGCAACAGCCGTGATTTCAAGCGGCAGGTCGAAGTTATTGACGGCGACATCCCCGTTCGACGGTTCGGTCGACGTGACGTTGAGCTGCAGATTAAACAGACCACTCAGGTGTGCCGGCGGCGTCAGTTGCAGATTGTCTGTCGACATGTCCTCGCCGAGGAAACCAAGCGGAATGCTTGCCGAACCGTTCACGACCGGGATCGGCACCATCATGGTTTCGCCGGAGTCCGGATCCGTGTATTCGATCGCCAACTTGGATCCGGCCGGAATACCCGTCAGTGTCACATCGGTGATGTGTTCGGAAACATCATTCTTGTCGATATCGAAGTTGATGCTGAGCGGCTGATCCTCAATGCCGGTCTCGGCGCTGCCGATCACAGTCGGCACATCTGCTTGCGCAGCGAGAACGACCGTCGCAGAGCCGAAAACGGTATCCACAGCTTCGCCGTCGCGAACCTGCGCCGAGAATTCGAGATCGAAATCGTCGCTGTCGTCGGGCGAACCGACGAGACGAAGGTTACTCAGTTGCTCGCTGGAAAGATCGTACGTACCGGTCGAGTTCGGCGGCAGCACAACGTCGTTGCCGTTGGCGTCCGTGTAGACGAGGTGTGCGCCGACGGGATTTCCGGCAGCGTCTGTGACCGGCTCGAAGTATGTTTCCGTTTCGGTAAGCTGGATGCCGTTTTCATCCAGAAGCGGCTGACCTTCCTCGTCGAACAGCGGAACCTCGCGAGACGCCTCAACAACTTCCAGTGCCGGCAATCCGCTAATGGTCACAGATACGACTTCACTGCCGTCAGTGTCGGTCAACGAGGCAACGATATTTAGTGGAATTTCCTGATCTTCCGTGCCCGCAAACGTAATCGACGTTGCAGAGCCATCCGCCGTCATCTCGACGCCGTCAATCGTAATCGAAAACGGATCCACGACGCCGATGACCTCAACACCGACCGTGCCGGCACCGTTCGCATTGGGCATGTATGACTGGGCCGGACCGTTAATCAGGTCGAAGACCGAACCACCTTCGCTCAGGAAGTCGTCGAGCGATTGCAGCGGCAGATTGGTATTCGGATCAAGCTGGTCATCGAGATAGTCGGCAGCGGCCTGCGAAATCACAGACAGGTAATCTGCATTGTACGCATTGATGCCAAGCGTGAAGTCCTGTGCCGAATTCGCCGCGCCCGTGATCGTCAAACCGTCAAGATCGCTACTGTTCAGAAGCCACGAACCGTCTTCAAGCAACGTGCCCGCTGATAGCTCAGCGCCGCTCGGCACGCCGAAAACCACGATCGAGGTCGCATTTTCAGCAGCAGGAACATGCTCAGCTACGTCGAGACTGATCGCGGTGTCTTCCAAACCGACAATAAGGTTGGGGCTTTCGGTAAACGCAAAATTTTCGACATTCTCGATCGTATCGGTCCCGTCGGGGCCGGTGACTGTCAGAACGCCATTTACAATCGAAATCGTCGATTGGCCGTAAGTCCCTGAGAAAACGGCCGTATCCATGCCTTCGCGGCCATCAATGAAGTCGTCGCCGCCGCCGCCACGCAGGATGTTGGCGTTTTCGTCGCCGATGATGATGTCGTTACCGGAGCCGCCGATGACGTTTTCAATATCGATCAGCGTGTCGTTGCCGATGCCTCGATCACCCTCGTCGTCACTCGCGGTGCCATCGCTCAGATTGATGATGAGATTATCATCACTCGCGGCAAAAGTGATCGTATCGTTGCCTGTGCCGCCATCGTACGTGTCGTTGCCCCCCCCGGTGACGCAATGAAGGTGTCGTCGCCAGCGCCACCGACAAGGTGGTCATCGGCGCCCGTGCCGCTAAGTGTATCGTCACCGTCGCCGGTGGTAATGGCGTTCTCCGTATCGTCACCGGTGAGAACAAATGTATAACCCTCAAACCCGCTTACATCGACGTCACCTGTAACCGTGCCGGTAATGGTTTTTCCGTCCGCAGATACGATCGGGTCCTTGATCCCCGGCGGGAGGCCTGGCGGTACAGTTGGCCCGACCGGTTCGGTCGCTTGAACTGGAGAGGTTGGCTCGGGTTCTGGTTCTGGCTCAGGCTCGGGCTCGGGATCTTTCGGAAGCGGTCCCGTGATAGGACCAGTGACACCACCGACACCGCCGATGATATCGAGCCCCCGATACTCCCCGGTAACAACAATCCGTTCGGATGGCGCCTGCGGCTCCACCGGACCGCCCGCATCCGTCTGGAAATCATTCAGGAAGTCCAATGACTCGCGGTTTTCGCCGTCCACTTCCTGGGCATCATCATACGTGTTGCCGCTGGTGCGCTCGCCATCGCTGTTGCGCGTCGGCAGATAACGCAGCGTTTCTTCCTGATAAGAAGCAAGAATATCCTCGACACCGACGATTTCGAAGGGCGACGGCGCACTGTCGAAGCTTGCAACCTGCGTGAACGCGTTCGCATCGTTCAGGACCTGCACGCCCGCGTCGTTGACGACGACGACCTCGCCGACGAAACCAAAACGTTCTTCCATGAGGTGAACGTTCAGATTTTCGCCGTCGCGGATATCGATACCGACCTGGGTACCACGGATACCGATGGTCGCCACCGGCGTATCGAGTGTCATGGCGTCCGGATCGGTTTTCGCGACCTGACCCGACACGAAGGTGAAGACACCCTGAAGAACCGACATCGAGACGGAGCCTTCCTGGGTTCCCGGATCATAGACCATCTCGTCGAGAACCATTCGGCCCTCGGGACCCATGGCGAACGTTGTTTCGTCTGCGAGCAGAACACCGACATTGCCTTCCGGGCCGGATTCAAGGATATCGCCCTGGAAGACCTGGTCGCCCAATTCCAGGCGCACCCGGGTACCGTCGACACGGATCGCGTAAACTTCGCCCTGCAGACTCTCGATATTACCGATCGGCTCGCCGTCGGTACCGCTGATGATGTTCGGGTTGTCGGCGACATTGCCGCTGGCTTCGGCGGCCTGAATAGCTTCGGCCTGTTCCGGCTGAATGAACCCGAAGCCACCTTCGCCACCTGCCGCGTCGCCCGCCGGCGCCCCTGCATCCGCAAGCGCGCTGACGACATCGCTGCCGACTTCGGCGCCATCGGCCGACACCAACGTTGGCGGATTGGGATTGTCCGCATACCCCTCGACCGTGACGGTCGTACCGTCCGGGAAGGTCATCACCAGATCGCCCCCGTCAAAGGAGAAATCGGCGTCTGCTACGGAAAGATGATTGGGAAGATTGACCTCGCCGGTTTGCGCACCATCAATTGAGAACGCATTTTCACCGGTTTGAACGGCATCGCCGCCAGCCAGGATTTCATCAGCCATTTTTGTGCAACCTTATGAACGATAACGGTTTTTCGTCGTTCACTACGGTTGAAAATCTTTATTATTATTCTTTTCTGAGCCTACTTATGCGCCGGAAACCGGCTCTCGGTCAATCTTTCCCGGCATCAAGATCACAATCCTGATCTTAAATTACGCCGCTTCGGCGCCGTAATACAGTGTCACAACGTGCCGTGCTTCGGCAAAAAACAGCCAACGCTCGACAACCACACCGGCGCTCATGCTGACCGCAGCGGCCAGACAGGCCCCAATTATTGCCGGTCCGCTCAGCAGGTACGCCGCAATCAGGAGCAAAATAGGCGCCATGAACCCAAAAACATGCACGAACCGGCGAAGCTTCTGCGCGTGCTTACGGGCGACCTTGTAACCCATTTCCTGGAGCAGGTAATTTTCTTCGGTGTGCGGCCCTTCAAGCAGCCGGACACTGTCCCCCGCGAGCCCGGTGGCCGACTTCGGCGTCGACGGATGCCGGGTCGTATCGATAAAGCGCCAGTACATCCTTTTTACGCGCCACGCGACAAGTAGACACACAACGGCAAATGCGAGATAAGATTTATCGACACCAACAGTCGCCGACAGCAATGCCCCAACCCACACTGCGCCGCTGGCAACGGCCAGCATCAGGTAAACCGGAACCGTCCACCTGTTGGCCCACTGATGCACGGTCGTGAGACTGCGGTAGATCATCGCCGTGCAGAAGACCGTGGCGATTGCCAGCGCCACGGACATGCCGGCAAACACACCGCCGAGGCCTGTCATTTCCCCCAAAACGATCCAGTAATACGCGAGTGCCAGCCACGGGCCGTAGGTCAGCACCGAGAGCACCCCTTCGCGGGAAAGCCAGCTCGAACGCCACTGCGTTAGCGCGCGCCACGCGCGTTCTGGATGGCCGAGATGGAAGGTCGACGACAGCAATCCCGCCGTGACGAGAATGAACGCCAGTCCCAAGCCGGTCATGCCGAGTGTGCGGTCCATCGGCACGACCTGCCACGATGCCATCATGGCCAGGATAATCAGGATCCCGTAGCCGGCACCCGATGCCGTCGTGAAGAAGATAACTGAAAGTGCGGGATGCATCGGCTTACCTCGAAAGTGCCTTGTCGATCCAACGGAGGATCGGGTTTTCAGCGCCGGGCGTCACGGGCAATTCATCGGGCATCCCCGTCTTCCCTGCTTCGTTCCGGCGCGGCCGAGGCGGCAGGTACTTATTCGTCGGCTTGTAGCCCATTTCAGGCATCAGATCATAACCCTGCCGCTCGGCGACCAGTTTGGAAACCGCTGATTCCGGATCCCCCAGGTCACCGAAGTGACGCGCGCTCGCCGGGCAAGTGGAAACGCATGCAGGCACCCGGTCCACCTCTTCCAGGTTCTCGTTATAAATCCGGTCGATGCAAAGGGTGCATTTTTTCATCACCCCTTCATCCGCATCGTACTCACGGGCACCATATGGGCAGGCCCAGCTGCAAAGCTTGCAGCCGATACACTTGTCTTCGTTGACCAGCACGATTCCATCTTCGTCGCGCTTGAAACTCGCACCGGTCGGGCAGACCGTGACGCACGCCGCTTCTTCGCAATGCAGGCACGACTTGGGGAAATGAACGGTCCGAGATGGCTCTCCGTCACCCGCGGATGCCTCGAACGTATGAATACGGTTGAACCAGACACCGATCGGCTTAGGGCCATAAGGGTCCTTGTCCGTCAGCGGTGCGGCGTGACCGCCGGCATTCCACTCCTTGCAGTTGACGGCGCATGCGTGGCACCCGACACAGATGTCGAGGTCTATGACCAGACCGAGTTTCTTCTGAGTTGTTGCGGGAAGTGTGGTCATGACGCCTTCCCTTTCCGGAACGCGGCACCGTAGCTCAGCTTGATCGGCGCGGGCTGAATACCTGCGGGCTTTTTGGTCGGATCGAACTGAGGGAAGCTCTCGGCCTCTTCCGCCGGATCGGCCTTCTTCACCCTCACCCGCAGATCATACCATGCCGCCTGCCCCGTCACCGGGTCGGCATTGGCGTACCGATATCCGTCATCGCGCGGCGGCAACAGTTCGGAAATCACGTGATTAAGTAGGAAACCCTTCTTGGCCTCCGCCGCATTCTCGTCGAGGTTCCACGCGCCCGACCGTTTGCCGATGGCATTCCATGTCCAGACCGTCGATCCCTCAACACCATCCATAAGTGCAACCTGCACCCGGATACGGCCGTGATAGCTCTCGACCCAGGCCCAGTCGCCGTCAGCGATCTCAAGCTCGGCTGCAGCATCGGCATTCATGTAGAGTTTGTTCGACCCCGTGATTTGCCGCAGCCACGCATTCTGCGAGCCCCACGAATGATACATCTGCATCGGGCGTTGCGTCAGGGCGTGCATCGGGTACTGATCCAGATCGATCATCGAATGTTCGAACGGCGGATACCAGATCGGCATCGGGTCGAAGTAGGCGTCTATCCGGGCGCGTTCGCGATCCGGCGGCTGAATGTTGCCGTGCCCGCGTGCCGCGTTCCGGAATTTCTGCATCACTTCCGAATAGACCTGCAGAACAATGGGATCCGAACTGCCGATGAATCCGACGCCTTTTGCCCACTCCAGATAGGACTTGTTCGCGAACTTGTAGAACTTCTGATCGTCATCGAAATGATGCGACCAGAAACATCCATTTTCGATATAACGCTCAAGCTGCTCCGGGTTCACGCCACCCTTGCCGTGCTTGTCACCGTTTTCGCCGCGCCAACCGGCCAGCGGGCCGATCCCCGGGCCACGTTCATGGTTGACGATGTAGTCGGCATAGCCGCCCGGATACTTCGGTGCACCCTCATCATCGATCAGACCCGGCAGTTTCAGCCGCGCCCCGAGGTCCAGCAGCATCGTCTGGAACGGGCGCACATCGCGGTCCGGCTCGATAACAGGTTGGCGGATGGCATCCTGGGCCGCATCCGCCTCGCAGATCGGCCGGTCCAGCAAAGAGATGCAGTCCCAGCGCTCAAGATACGTGGTATCCGGGAGCACCAGATCCGCATACGGGATCATTTCCGAATAATAGGCATCGGAATAAATGATCCGCGGGATTTTGTATTCGCCCGTCTGCTCATCGACGTCGGTTAGCATCTTGATTGTGCCCGACGTGTTCATCGACGAGTTCCAGCTCATGTTGGCCATAAACATGAACAGCGTATCGATCGGGTATGGATCGCCTTTCCACGCGTTCGTGATGACCATGTGCATGAGCCCATGGGCCGACAGCGGGAACTCCCACGAAAACGCCTTGTCGATACGACCGGGCTTACCCTCGCTGTCGACGATCAGATCTTCGGGACCGGTCGGAAAACCAAGCGGCGGACCGCCGAGCGGTTGACCGGCATGAACGGTCCCGGGTTTTCCCGCAGGCTTAAGCGCCGGCGGAATTGCTTTTGGAAACGGCGGCTTGTTGCGGAATCCGCCCGGGCAGTCGACGCTGCCGATCAAGGTCTGCAGCATGTGGATCGCACGACACGTATGAAAGCCGTTCGAATGCGCTGAAATCCCGCGCATGGCGTGCATCGCTACCGGGCGGCCAACAAACTTGTCGTGCTTGCGCCCATAGGCATCAGTCCAGGGCGTGTTGATCTCGATACTTTCCTTGAATGCGATATGCGCAATCTCGGCAGCAATTCGCCGGATCGTTTTCGCCGGGATTCCCGTCTGCCCGGCAACGGCATCAGGTGCATACTTGGCATCCAGATATCGGGCCGCCATTAACTGGAAGGCCGGCACCGCCGCATGCCCATCCTCGAGCGTCACGTTCCCGGCAAGCACCGGATGCGCGGTGATATCCATCGCCGAAACGGCTTCTTTCTTCTCGCCATCCCAGATCAGCGGGTTGCCGTCGGCGTCCCGGGCAAACAGCCCGTCATCCGCACTGCCCGGATTCTGGGTCACCAGCCAGGGTGCATTCGTGTACGTCGCGAGATAGTTCTCGTCGATATTGCCGGTCCGAAGCAGCTCATGAATAAGAGCCATCACAAAGAGACCGTCGGTGCCCGGCTTAATGCCGAGCCATTCGTCGGCAATCGCCGAATAGCCGGTACGGACCGGATTGACGGAAACGAACTTGGCACCCCGGGTTTTCAGCTTGCCCAGCCCGATCTTGATCGGGTTCGAATCGTGATCTTCGGCAACACCGAACATCAGGAAGTACTTGGCACGCTCCCAGTCCGGCTCACCAAACTCCCAGAAAGACCCACCAATGGAGTACAGACCGGCTGCGGCCATGTTAACGGAACAAAAGCCGCCGTGCGCGGCATGGTTCGGCGTGCCGAACTGGCTTGCCCACCAGCCGGTCAACGACTGCGACTGATCACGGCCGGTAAAGAAAGCCAGTTTCTTCGGGTCGGTTTCCCGAATACGCCCCAGCCAGCCCGTGGCGATTTCCATCGCCTCGTCCCACTCGATTTCCGCGAACTCACCAGACCCTCGAGGCCCAACGCGCTTCAGCGGCTTGGTCAACTTGGCAGGCGAATGCTGCGTCATGATGCCGGCGGATCCCTTGGCGCAGAGAACGCCGCGGTTTACCGGGTGATCCCGATTCCCCTGGATATACCTGATCTGACCGTTCTTGAGGTGAACCTTGATGCCACACCGGCAGGCACACATGTAGCACGTCGTTGTCTTGATCTCGTCGGCGACTTCGGGAGACGTGTCTACGGCATTGTCTTTTGCCGTCATGATGCGGCACCGGCGTCCATGCCACGCTTGTCTGCCGCTGCTTTGCTGGCAGGTCCAGCGCCGCGCATATAGGACCGGTTCGGCTGATAACCGCCGAATACGCCGAACCACTGGCGTACGACTTGAACCAGTCGGACCTTAATGGAAACTCCCGTTGAATTACGATGGTCGCCGAACATGGCAGGATCTCATTTTCTAGGATGGCCGGAATTGAACAATTGAACGCTGTCCTTTTGCCAAAACCTTATTCATCAGTCTAATGAGTAATTATTGTCAAATTAACAAATTTTAGTTATGTATCTTTCATGACGCTGACGCAGCTGAAGATCTTTGTAGCGGTCGCCGACCTTGGCCATGTAACGCGCGCTGCGGAAGCTCTTGGATTGACCCAATCCGCGGTTTCGGCCGCCATCTCCGCCCTCGAAAACCAATACGAAGTAAAGCTCTTCGACCGGATCGGCCGCTCCATCCGGGTTTCAGAAGCGGGCGAGTTGTTTCTCACCGAAGCGCGCGCCGTCCTGGACAGGGCAGATGCCGCGGTGCGCATGCTGCGCGAACTGGGCGGCCTCACTGTCGGCCACCTTGAAATCGCCGCAAGCCAGACGATCGCGAACTATTGGCTACCGAAGCGGCTTGCCGTATTTCACGAACACTTTCCTGGCGTCCTGCTGAACCTGACGATTTCCAACACGCGCGACGTCGAGCACGCCGTCGCGACCGGCGCTGCCGATATCGGTTTTGTCGAAGGGACTACACGCACGCCGCAGCTTGTTCTCGACGAAGTAGATCATGACCAGCTGGTCATGGTCGCATCAGCACACCGCAACGATATCGACGACCTCGGCAGCACCAAATTGTCCCGCATCCCCCTTGTCGTACGCGAACCCGGTTCAGGCACACGTGAAGTTCTGGAAAACCTGGCATTAAAGGCCGGATACAAGTGGCAGGATTTGAACATCGTCCTGGAACTGCCAAGTAACGAGGCCGTACGCGAAGCCGTCGAGGCCGGCGCCGGCGCCACGTTGATATCCCGCCACGTGATCGCGGGCGCGATCGAAGGGGGCGCCCTCCGCGTTATCGACATGAATGTCCCGCCGCGCAGTTATCATATGGTCAGGCATCGTGATCGCGTGCCAAGTGCGGCACGCCGCGCGTTCGTCGAGATGATACTGGCGAAAACCGATGCTGCGTGAGCTGCGTTAACTCTGCCCAGCGGTTGCGACAAACCGTTTAAGGAAGGCTTCCTGGTTTGCTGCGTGCAAATACTCAATCGCGCAGCCAAGCATCTTGTCCTTGGCCTCGCCGATTTCGGGGCACTTTGCCTCTGCAATGCGCGGCCGTTTCAAGTGTGCGTCGTTCATTTGCGCCGGAATGGCACCGGGAAGATCAGCTTCGCGCGTCGTCCCGGTCGCGACATCTTCGTTTTCCTCGGCATAAAGATTGATATCCGGCGAAACGCCCAGCGCCTGCAATGTCTGGTTGGCGGGTGAATAATAAAGCGCTGTGGTCAACCGCAACGCGCCTTCCAGCGGCATCGGCATGATCGTTTGCACTGACCCTTTGCCGAAGGTCCGGCGTCCCATGATCACGGCACGGCCGTGATACTGAAGGGCACTTGCGACAATCTCTGACGCGGATGCCGAGCCCTGATTGACCAGCACCACCATCGGCACGCCGGCGATCTCGTCGCCGTCGTCGGCATAGAACGCACGTTCATCACGTCCGTTCCGCCCCTTGATCGAGACAATTTTCCCGCCTTCGAGAAAGGCGTCCGCAACGACCACCGATTGGCTCAGCAATCCGCCCGGGTTGTTCCTCAGGTCGACCACCACGCCTTTTAGACCGGCGCCGGCGGTGCCACGGATATCGTCAAGCGCGGCGATGATGCCTTCCTTGGTTTTCTCGTTGAACCGGGTGATTCGGATATAACCGACATCCCCTTCGACCCTGTGGCGAACCGATTTGACCTCGATGATGTCCCTCACAATGCGGACATCGAAATCCTCGACGCCTTTGCGCCGTACTGTCAGCACCAGCGGATCGCCAGGTTTGCCGCGCATCAAGCGCACCGCTTCGCGCAGGCTTTTACCTTTGATCGAGATGCCGTCGCAGTGGGTAATCAGGTCCCCGGCCAGGATTCCGGCGCGTTCCGCCGGCGTATCCTCGATGGGTGAAATCACTTTGACGAGATCTTCTTCCATCGTGATCTGGATGCCGAGACCACCGAACTCGCCCTTCGTGTTTGCAAAGCTGTCCCGGAATTCCTCCGCATTCAGATAGCTCGAATGTGGATCAAGTCCCTTGAGCATCCGATGCAGCGCACTCTCGACCAGTTTTTCGGCCGGCATGGAGCCGGGTTCTGCATGTTCTTCTTTAACACCCGCAATCGCTTCGCTGATGAGTTTCGCATCATCGATTTCATAAACATAATTGGCGCGGACCCGCCGATAGGCGAAGTTGAAATAGTCCAGCCGTTCCCGGTCCGATGCATCGTCGACATAGGTGTCGTAGACACGAGCAAACCGATCGAGTTCCTGGCGCGTCGTTTCGGGCAGGCTGCTCGTTTCGTCGTTCATGGCCATGACGACACGGCCGATCGCAGACTGGTTCGTGACGCATGCCGTGATTACGGATACCAGCAACACACCGACAGCCGCCCCGAGCAGCACCTGAGGCAGGCGCCGCATACGGGGAGAACTCGGCTTTACGCTGGGAATACGTGACGTCAAATTTATCCGTCCTTGGTAATCTGCTCGATCAATTCACCCAGCACCTGCTCGGCATCGTCGTTCTCGACCTGGCAAGTTCCGGCGTTCTCGTGACCGCCGCCACCATACTTGAGCATCAGTTCACCGACATTCGTTTTCGACGTCCGGTTGGTGATGGACTTGCCTGTCGCCAGCACCGTATTAAGCTTGTTCAGCCCCCACAGCACGTGGATGGAGATATTGCACTCCGGGAACAGCGCATAGATCATAAAGCGGTTCCCCGCATAAATGGTCTCTTCCTCGCGCAGATCAAGGATGACCAGATTTCCGTGAACGGTCGAGCAACGCTTGATCTGGTCTTTGAACTTTTCTTCATGATCGAAATAGAGATCGACACGCTCTTTCACGTCCGGCAACGCCACGATTTCCTCGACCGTGTGATCCCGGCAATAGTCAATCAATTGCATCATGAGCTGGTAGTTGGAAACGCGGAACTCCCGGAACCGGCCGAGCCCGGTCCGGCTGTCCATCAGCATATTCAGCAGGTCCCAACCTTCCGGCTTCAGGATTTCCTGCTCGCTGAATTGCGCACTGTCGCCCTTGTCGACCGCGACCATCATATCTTCGGCGATCTTGGGGAACTTTTCCTTGCCGCCGTAATAGTCATAAACGACCCGTGCCGCTGACGGCGCATTCGGGTCAATAATGTGATTTTCCGGCTTTTCACCGACACGAATGGTCTCGCTGAGGTGATGGTCGAATGCCAGATGAACGCCCTCGACATAGGGAAGGTTCGTCGTAATGTCGCCGTCCGAAATAAGGATCGTGCCGTCCTGCATATCTTTGGGATGCACGAATTTGATATCGTCGATGATATCCATCTCTTTTAAAAGAACGGCACAGACCAGACCGTCAAAATCGCTTCGTGTAACCAGTCTAAATTTCTTGTCGCTCATCCCCGGCCTCCCCTGGCTCTTTGTACATTCATCGGATGCGAAAAATTCACGTGAATTGTGGGTCGGCGCGCCCCCGTATGGCAAGTAACTATTCGTTGCAAATAGTATACTAGTTGCAGCGGAGCCCGTGTCGCAACCAGACCGCACAGCCAAACAGCAAAACGGCGCCAGCCTGATGTGCCGCCGCAAGCGGGATCGGCACGACAAGAAGCAGCGTTGCAATCCCCAGGCCCACCTGAACAAGCGCGGCCAGCATCAATCCGTTGGCGCGCATGCGAACGGGCGCCGCGTAACGACGTGCAGTCGCCCAGGTCACCAACGCGAGAATGAAGGTTGTTATCGCCAGCCAGCGGTGATCGAACTGCACCGTCGGAATATCCTCGAAGAAATTCAGGTACCAGGGGCGTAGCTGGAACCCCTCACTCGGGAAAAACTCGCCCAGCATCAGCGGGAACGTGTTGTAGATCAGCCCTGCATTCAACCCGGCGACGAGTGCGCCCGAAAATGCCGTTACGAATACAAGCCCACAAAGCCAGGACGCTAAACGCACGACGCCCGGCGACACATTCACACGATCGGTGCGCAAAAGATCGAGAGCAAACCAGATTCCGACGCCAAGAATGAGAAACGCTGTCATCAGGTGAACGGCAAGACGGTATTGGCTGACATCCGGATGATCGACGAGCCCGCTTTTGACCATCCACCAGCCGATCAGCCCCTGCAGCCCACCAAGCGCGAACAGGACCGCAAGCCGGGCGAATAACGATTTTCCGATCCACCCTTTGAATGCAAAAATCACGAACGGCACGGCAAAAGCGATACCGATCGTGCGCCCCCATAGCCGATGAAGGTATTCCAGCCAGAAGATCTCCTTGAACTGCTCAAGGCTCATGCCCTTGTTGATTTTCTGGTATTCCGGAGACGTGCGGTAACCATCGAACTGCGCCTGCCATGCATCGTCGGTCATCGGCGGAAGCCAGCCGGTCACCGGACGCCAGTCGGTCATGGAGAGGCCGGATTCGGTCAGCCGCGTAAATCCGCCGAGAACGACCATGGCGAAGACCATCGCACATATGATCAACAACCAGATCGCAATGATTCTGTCTGATTTCGGCGGCGAAAGTGACGGCTCGTCAGTCGACACAATGAATGTCCTCTTCGTACATGCATGCAGGTAGTGGATCAGTACTTGTTTGTCCATCCTTGATCCGCGATAAATCGCATGCCTTGATTTGCGTTAACCAGGTTGACGAATTTAGCTCATGAATGAAGACGAAATTAACATTCATCCCGTGATGCTCGTCGGTGCAGGCCCGGGCGACCCGGACCTGCTAACCGTCAAAGCGCACCGGTTGATCGGCGATGTCGACGTGATTGTTTACGACCGTCTGGTGGCAAAACCCATTCTCGAACTGATCCCCGATACGACGGAGCGGATCTTTGCCGGCAAGCGGGCGTCCAACCACTATATGCCGCAGGAAGACATCAACAATCTGCTGGTCGATCTTGCCCGGGTCGGCAAGAAAGTCATGCGTCTCAAGGGCGGAGACCCGTTCGTATTCGGACGCGGCGGCGAAGAAGCCCTGCACCTCGTCCGCCACGGCATTCCCTTTGAAGTCGTACCCGGCATCACCTCATCGGCCGGATGCGCGGCTTATGCGGGAATTCCGCTGACCCACAGAGGGTTGGCTCAAGGCGTTCGGTTTGTCACAGGTCACAGCAAGAGTGACGAACCGTTGACGCTTGACTGGCGGAGCCTTGCGGACCCTGAAACGACGCTCGTAGTTTACATGGGCATGGCGAACGTCGAGGAGATTTCCACCAAGCTTATCGAAAACGGCCTGACCAGTGACACGCCCGTCGCCGTCATCAACATGGGAACGCGCCCTGCTCAAAAGACGTTGCTCACGACCCTTTCCGAACTCCCCGGCACGATCAAATCGTCCGAAATCAAGGGCGCGACGCTCTTCGTCATTGGTCGTGTCGTGACATTGGCGGAAGAACTCGCCTGGTTCGAGACAGCGGCAACTCACTGAGCGGCTACATATCCCGATCGAGCGCGCGCGCTAGCACCATGTAGACCTTGCCCATATCCGAAGACAGGAAGGTCGCGTGCAACATGCTGTTCGGGTCCCGTTTCGATGCCTCGTCGAGCAGCATTTCGAACTCTTCGAGGTAACGCGTAACGTAATCCCGGAATGTCCCGTCTTCCTGGTACGACTGCCGGATTTGCTGCAACTTGGCGCGTTCGCGGAAGCCAAGCAGTTTGCGAACGAAAATACCCTTCTCGCCCTTGTTGAAACGGCGCCAGTCTTCCTCTGAAACCTGCGTTTCCAGCACCCGGCTGATATCGACGGCGAGCGATTGCAGACGTTCGGAGATAAACGTCGCCTGGCGCGTGAATTCCTCGAGGCTCGTCTTGTCGGTCCGCTCGCGCAGGTTGGCAAGCAGTGCGGAGGCCTCGTTGGAAGCATCCCGGACTTCCTGGGTGCGATCGTCCAAGACCTGATTGATCTCGTGCGACTTGCGCGCAACGTCGGATGTCGCCTTCGATAGCGCATCCACGTGCGAGCGTACGGACTTGTCCCACGCCCCGACCTTGCCCAAGGCGACGTCGGTCGTGCTGGAAAGTTCCTGCGCCCGGCGCGCCAGCGCCTCGCCAAGTGCTTCCAGGCCGCGTTCGGCACGGTTGTACGTTGTGGTCAGTTCCTGCAACTGACGGCGCAACCCTTCGGTCCCGCCTTCAAGCTGTTCGACGATGGAATCCGTGCGGTCGCCGGACTCGTGAATCTGCGTCCGCAACGTTTCCGCCGCCCGTGTCAGCTTAGACACATTGAGATCCGCCGCCATCGACGCCTCGGATGCCCGTTGTCCGATAATTTCGCCCACGCGCTCCAACCGTTCGACAGCGTCGTCGCTGGTCGTCGCGAGCGTGCTTCCGCGGTGGCGCAATCCATCCGTCGCCTCTTCCAACTGTGCCGTCGCCTTTCGGGCAACGATGCTCACTTCCTGGAAACGTTCGCGAAGCGATTGCCCGACCTCCGCCATTTCCTGGACACCGCGCTGCGACGCATCGCTCAAATCGCGTGCACCCTCGCGCAGTTCCGCATTCACGGTTTCAACCTGGTTCGATGCCCGCTCCGCCGCCTGCTGCACTTCACCGGCATGCCGCTGCAACGCATCGGAAACAAGGCTCATCAACTGCGAGGCACGATCCGCCGTATTGCTCATCTCGTGCGAACGGGACTGCATTTCCTCGCCCACCCGGCTCAAGCGTGCCGCTGCCTCGTTTGACGAATTGGTCAGTCCGGATGCCTGTTGATTCAACAAATCGGAGAAACGTTGTACGTGGACCGTCGCCGACTCGTATGTGCTCGTCAGATCTTCCGAACTCTTGTGCAGTATCTGGCCCACGTCGCTCATGCGCTCGCGGGTTTTCTCGAGCGAGCTGTCCAACTCGATATGGTTCTGTTTCAGTGTACCGGCGATCCCCGCCAGGTTCTCGGCGGCGCGGTCGGTTGCCCCGGTCGCCGTCTCGACCTCACGCATCAGACGTCGCCCGATGTCGTCGAGACGATTGAGCGCATCGGATGACGTTTCGCGCATCTGCGCCGCACTTTTCTGCATCGCGTTCGACGTCAATTGGACGCGACCGGTGGCATGATCGGCAGCGGAAGAAAGCTCGTTCGTGCCGGCCTGCAGGATTTCTCCGGCATCGATAAGGCGGCGCCGCACCGCATCGCTGACGGATTCAACCTGCAACGCACGCTCTTTGATCACATCGCCGACGCCTTCGATTTCGGTATACGCATGTCCGGAAATCGTCCCCAGATCGTCTGATTGCTTGTGCAGCAGATCCGTCACCAGATTCAACAGTTGCGCGGCACGGTCAGATGCCTGCGCCACTTGTTGGGATCGCGTTTCAAGCAGATGCCCGACTTTATCGATATCCTCGACCGCAACATCCGCATTCTTGCCGAGCAATTCCGACTTGCCGGTAAATATCTCGGATACGGCATTGATCTGCGCCGACGCCTGGTCGGACGCCATCAACAATTCGCGTAACCGTTCGCTCAGGTCTTCGCCCACCGCCACAAGGCGCGCCTTTGCGCTGCTGCTGGAATGATCGATGTTAGTCGTCTCGCGGCGAATGACCTCACCGGCATCGGCCAGAATATTGGCCGATTTTGCCGATACCAATGCCAGCCGGTCAGCGTGCGTCTGCAGCGTTTCGCTAACACGCTCGATCCCCTGCTCGGCACGTGCCGATACCGCAGTTAACTCCTGGACCTGATCCTTCGCATTCAATCCGAGATCCGAGATGGAGCGCTGCGCCCGGGTCGTCGTATCGACGACCAACGACAGATCTTCGTTGGTCGTCCGAGCGGACTCCGCAACACTTTCTGCACCTTGGCGCACGGCCGCGGCGCCATGGCTCAGAGCGTGCGCCGCCCGGGTCACGTCCGCTACTCCCTTGTCCGCGGACTGCGTCACTTCGGAAACCGTGTCGCTCAGCAGCTCGCTCAAACGTGAAAGCCGTGTATCGGCAGTATCGGCCGCACCCTCTACATCCGCCGACCGGCGGCGCAAGGCTTCGCCTGCTTCATCCAGGCGCAGCACACTCTGATTTGCCGTGCGTGCCATATTGCCGGCCTGCTCACCGAGCGCTTCACCGGCTTCGGTAAAGCGCTCGATCGAACGGTCCGTTGTTTCGTCCACCTGCTCCGATCGACGCCGCAATTCTTCGCCGACGCGGGCCACTTCGCCCAGCACACGTTCCGAGATGTTCGAGAGTTCGTCCGAATCTCGTCTGAGCACATTGCCGACACTCTCCGCCCGCTCCGACGCCGTATCGGCGGCCTCCGACATCTCCCGGGCCTGCAGACGGAAGGCCTCGCCGGTGCCGCGAACCCGTTCCGTGACCTGCTGGGACGTCATCTCCAGACGACGCGCGTCCTCACGCAGCGCATCGCCGACATCCTGAACATCAGCGACCACTTTGTCCGACGTCTTGGAAAGCACATGGGTCTGGTGAGCGAGGTTGTCCTCGATATCCTTCGTCCGGCTCTGCACCTTGTCCGCCGTCGCGACAAGGTCATTGGCCTGACGTTCCAGCAGTTCGCGCATCCGTTCGACCTGAGAAAGCGCCTCGGCGTTGCGCTTCGACATGTCCTCGGCGCTGTCGCTGAGCATGGTCGCACTGGAGCGCATCTGGCGGTCCGCCTCGCCCGAGATATCGACCAGTTCCGCAACACGGTCACGCACGGCATTGCCGATTGCCTGCAGGGTATTGGCGGTGTCTTCGGCGCGCGAATTGGCCTCGCCCATGCTGTCCTTCAGTGCGTCCGTCCGGTCATCAAACAGTTCGGCCGTCTCCTGCGCCCGCTGCGACGCCGTATTCGCCGCGAGATAGAGTTCCTGTGCGCGCTTGCCGATCACATCCGTCAGATCCTCGGCACGAGACGACGCCCGGTCCGACGATACCGTAAGGTCATAGGCATGTTTCTGCAGGAGTTCACCGACACTCCGGGCCCGCTCGGTCGCGGTGTCGGCTGCATGGGTCAGATCCTCTGTCTGCCGGCGAAGCGCATCGGCAACCGCATGTGCCCGCAAATCCGCGTCCTCGGATACCTTGGACAACTCCATCGCCCGCTCGCGTACCAATTTGCTGACGGCTTCGCCACGCCGCATCGCTTCCTCGGTCGCGCGGTTCAGGTCCTTGGTCTGCTGGCGAAGCGAGTCCGTCACCTCGCGAAGCCTGGATTGCGCATGATCGTTGGGATAGATCATCTGGCGCATCTGCCAGCGCAGTGCCGCTGCTTCGTGCTGAATGCTGGCGCCCCGCTGATATGAGAAAACCACGACCCAAAGCAGCGCGACCGGCGTCGCCACGCCTGCCGCCAGTCCGCCGAGTTCATGCGGCAGCAAGGCCGTTAAATTGTTCCAACCGAGGTTCAGCTCAACGAATTGATACGAGAACCAGAACCACGTCACGGTCGCCAGGAGGGCGCCCATCGGCAACAGCTTCCACTGCACCCAAAACGGCGCCGGCGGCTGAACGTCCACATCGCTCAGTGCGCCCGATGACGGCGGCGCAACGGCATCGTCCGGGACCGCGACGCCAAGGACGTCGTCGGTGGCCGACTGCGAATTCCGACCGTCTGTACCCGCAGGTTCGGCACCTCTTTCAGCCATGCTCTCATTCCCCCGGCGGTTCTAGGGCATTCATGTTAGAGCCCAATATAATGCGCTGCAATTACGATTTTAGCGCATATCTTGTGTATTACGTGGATAACTCTGTGATCAGATCGATGATCCGCTCGGCAACCAGACCATCGTCGCCATCCCCGAACAAGGCCTGCCGGTAACGGGCGCGCAATTCCGTACCGGCATCCGGCGTCTTGAGCGCCAGGTCAACCGCCCGCGCCAAATCGTTAACATTGCCGATTTCCCTGCCGACTTCCCGCCATCGCCATTCGATCCCCTGAGGATCGTAACCGTCTTCATCTGCCGCGCAATCCGGGTTCTTCAGCAGCAGGATCGGGCGGTCCACTGCCAAATATTCGAAGATGACGCTGGAGACGTCGCTGACAAGTACATCCGCAGCTTTCAGATACGGCACGATGTCTGCGTCCGGATCATCGACGAACACGACACGATCATGTTCCCGCGCGGCCTTGGACCACATTTCGATCCACCCTGGCTGCCGAACGAAACTTTCCGGATGAGGCTTGATGACCAGCGTGACATCCGAGCGCCCGCCGCGGATGAGATCGACAATATTCTCACCCAGCAGATCCGGTGACGCCATCTGCGGACGGTGCCCCGGCGCGTAAAGTACGGTCGCCGTCGCATCCGCCAGCGCACGCGGCGTCGGGATCGCCGCTCCAAGAAACATAGGATCCATCGGCAAGTGACCGCAGACCTTTACCTGCGTTGCGTCGACAAGCCCAAGCTTGACCCAGGCGTCGCCGACAATCTGCCCCGGTGCAACAGCGACATCGGCGCCATCGAACGCCGTTCGGTAGCGGTTCTGGGAGGTCAAGAACGCCGGTACCGAGATGACAAATGCATTCGGCACCAGATCACGAACCTGCGGCGTCTGGGTCCCGCCGACCACAACCACATCGGGTTTGAATTCGACCAAGTCCCTGCCATCGGATGTAATGAGTGGCCAATGCCGTCCCGTCGCCTGCTCAAACAAGGCTGCAAGCGGATAGAACTGCGACGCACCGTTAAAATGCAGTGCGACACGCCGTGACGCGGCATTTTGTTCCAGCAGACGGCGGCCATCCCGTTCCACACCGAGGCTCATCTCACCGGCATGAGCGAACAGATTGTCTGGTGCGAGTTTCAGCGCATCACGAAACGCCTGCAGCGATTCCGCACGCCGTCCGGCACTTTTACGCGCATACCCCAGATGAACCAGGGCTTCGATCCGTTTGGGGCTCAATCGCAGACAGCGTTCTAGCGACCTGACCGCTTCGTCCGAGGCACCGGCACGCCGGTACGCCGCTCCCAGAAGATAATGGGCGTCGGGATTCTCCGGAGCCAATGCAACCGCCTCCTGAAGATAAGCAATGCCGCCCTGTTGATCTCCCTTAAGAAACAGTGCCTTTCCCAAATCCAGGCGCGCGTCTACCGCGGTTGGATTGCCGACAACCGCTTTCTCGAAGTAGTTGACCGCTTTCTCCAGGTCATGGGCCTCGGCCATCATTTCACCCATGTGCTGATTGGCCAACGGGTCGCTTGGGTTTTGCGCGAGCGCGGTCTGGAAATACTCCGCCGCAGTTTTGTCCGATCCCTGACGCCGGGCGGTGATCCCCAGATCGACCATCGAAACCCCGGCCGGCGCCGCCGGCATTTCGGGTTTAGATTCCTGCGGTGCCGGCGTGAGCCTGACAATGCCCATCTTGGCGAGCCAGCCCAACGTCCGTGGCAGCCGGTAGCGGCGCCGCTCGGGCAGCAGTTCGGCGAGTTGGATGACTTCGACGCCCTCCCGGTCGGAAAGATGATCGAGTACATGCGCCTGTTCCGCCGGCTCCAGCAGTGCATGCCCGGCGGTGTCGTTGATTGGATTGGCGCGAAGGCGTGCAAGGCGGTTGGCGACGCCTTCGCCGCGGACAATGCCGGGCGAGAGAGACACGCGCGCATGTTCGGATATAGCGTGGCTCGAAAATGATTGAAAAACGGAGAACGGGTCATCGAGATGCGGGATCGCCGGCCGTCCCGGTACCGGCGGCGCAATCTCGGCGGCATCGGCCCGGATGCGCCGTAGTTCGGACCAAAGTGCCTGATGGCGCCGGATCACCACCGGCCAGTCGTACGACTGCATTGCCGTCTGCCTGGCCGCAACGCTCATCTTGCGGCGATGATCCATGTCACCTGCAAGCGCTTCGAAAACCTCGGCCGCGACACGAACATCGATCGCCGTACTCTGGCTTACCGTACCGGCGAGAAAGATATCCGCGCGGTCCCCACCGGCAGCCATAATCTCGTTTTCCGGCGCCAACGACAGGTCACCACCGCTTTCCGGCAGCGGCAACCATGTCGGGACCAGATACCCGTTCTCGCCGTTCGCGATCACGTCCCGGTTAGCTCCCCAGTCCGCCGCGACGACAGGAAGCCCGGTGGCCATTGCTTCCAGCATTTCGGTATCGACACCGTGCGATACCGCGTCGTCGAAAGATGCGTACGCATCAGCCGCAAACCAGACCCGGTCACGGATGTCCGCTTCCCGGCCGTCGAGGAATATGGCGTTCACGGCGGGTGCGAATTCGCGGATGGCATCGCGGTAGGCACGCTCGATCTTGTCGTTGTCGAACCATCCCGCCTGAACAAGATGAATGCGGACCCCAGTCCGACGTGCTGCGGCTTCCAGCGCCAGATATAGTGGCGTCGGATGGGACCGCTGGTAAAAGGCGAAGTTGCCGGTGGTCAGCACACAGAAATCGTCTTCGCGAATACCAAGGCGCCGGCGGACACCTTCGCGAAGCGTACCGGTTTCTTCTGTGGTCTCATAAATGCTCGCATTGATGCCGGGCGGAATAACGAAGCTGACGCCACCGAATTCGTGCTGTCCGCCCATTCGAAAACCAAGATACTCTGCCTGCATCGCGAACAGGCGCTCCGCCGTCTGCTTCACCGTTTTCGAAGGATAGACAATGGCATCCCAGTGCTGAGCCGGTGCCGTCAGCAAGTCACACAACGCCGCCTGCGTCGACGCCGCGCCCAGGTGTTCAACCTCGCCAACGACTGAATAGTGCCGCTGCCCGAACGTTCGCCGTCGCCACATCAGTGGAGCGACCTCGGCGCCGGAAAGCCGCAGCACCGGCGCGTCCTTGAACCCGCGTCTGTCGCCCGGCGCCACGTATCGGCATTCCCGCCCGTCCGTGTCCGCCTTGGATACGCGGCTCACGAAGTCATCGAAATCCTGCGGGTCGTGGGACTGGCAGAAAAAGGCCGGAACGCCGCTGTGCTTGACGAAAGCGCCTAGAAAAGACCCTGCCGGTCGCGGGCGGGCGTCGATCTCGCGGCGATAGAAATGCACCGCATTTTCGATGCCGTCGATTGCGGTCTTGCTGACCCGTACCGGCTTAACGCGAACCGCCATCAACCTCTCCCCAGGTCATGCGGATCAAAACAGATGTTGACCGCCGGTCACCCACACCTCGGTACCGGTTACGTACTGACTGTCTTCCGAGCACAAATAGAACACCGTTCCGGCCACATCGGCCGGCGTCCCCATGCGCTGTAGCGGAATGCGCGGAATCAACAGGTCATACTCGGGCCCGACCATCTCGGTTTCGATCTCTCCCGGCGCGACGGCGTTCACGCGCACATCCAGTTCCGCGAACTCGTTTGCCATCTCGCGCGTCAGTCCCGACAGTGCCGTCTTGGAAATGGAATACGCCGAACCTGCGAAAGGATGGATATAATGCCCTGCGATCGACGTGATGTTGACGATCGCCCCTTTCCCCTTGTGCAAGTCGCTTGCGAAACCGCGCGACAGCTTAAGCGGCGCAAAGAAATTCAGCTCAAACACTTCATGCCAAGCATCAAGATCGCCGTTCAGGACACCAAGTCGCTCCTTATAGGGTGTCTTGGGTGACATGCCGGCGTTGTTGACCAGCGCATGCAACGGTGCGCCGTCGAGCGCCTTGCGCGCTTCATCGATAAAATTCTGAATGCTGGCGTCGTCACCAAGGTCCGTCGGGATGTGACACGTCCATTTCGGTTCGCGCTTGCAGGCTTCGGGCGTGTCTTCGCGTGAGCAGGTGATGATATTCCAGCCGCGCTCGAGAAACAGTCTCGCCGTATAGTGGCCTATTCCCCGGCTGGCGCCGGTGATGATCACAGTCTTCCTGTCTTCGGGATGCTTGTCGGTCTCGCTCATATCGTGACGGTACTTTATAGCGGGTCGACTGGCCAGACCGATAAAGTGTTGCCATGCATCGAAAATATGAGATTTTGAGTACTGACGCCGCTGCTGCCCAAGTTATGATGTCGCGATGTGCTCGAACTTCGAACTCAATGCCGTACCACGCGATATCATGGAGGCTTTCGGCCTCGATGACATGCCTCCGATGCCCAACACCGAACAACTCCGCCCGACCGATTTGTCCTTGATCATCGGTATGGGTGGCACAGCCTTGCTGCAGCCATGGGGTCTCGCCGTCGACTGGTCGAAACAGCCGATGATCAACGCCCGCTGTGAAACCCTGACCGAAAAGGCAACGTTTCGCGGCCTCCTGGAGCAACGCTGCATCGTGCCGGCCACCGCCTATTTCGAATGGCGCAAGACCGACGGCGGCAAAAAGCTAAAGAACCGCATTTCGGTCAGCGGCGCCAAGGTATTCGCGATGGCGGGACTGACCGACGGTGAGCGCTTCACCATCGTGACCTGCACGCCCGCGCCGGGCATCGCGCACATCCACAACCGAATGCCCGTCATCCTGAGCGCTGACGCCACTGAAGCATGGCTCGATGAGGCACCGTATGCCGCTGTCGCAAGCACGCTCGCACCATTCGAGGGAAATCTGAGCTACGAAGAAGAAGTACCGCCGGCACCGGCGCAGGGCGACCTGTTCGGCTAAACAATCAACCGCACTGGCCGCGATGACGAAGGAACTGATCTGCCAGCACACACGCCATCATGGCCTCGCCGATAGGCACGGCGCGGATACCGACGCACGGGTCGTGGCGGCCTTTGGTCACGATCTCGGTTTCATTGCCGTCTTTGTCGATGGTCGCACGCGGCGTCAGGATCGAACTGGTCGGCTTGACCGAGAACCGGACGACAACGTCCTGCCCCGTGGAAATGCCACCCAACACGCCGCCGTTATTATTCGATGTGAACACCGGCTTGCCGTCATCGAAGCGCATTTCGTCGGCATTTTCCTCGCCAGTCAGTTCAGCCGCCCCCATCCCGGCGCCGATCTCGACACCCTTGACCGCGTTGATGCTCATCATTGCCGAAGCCAGCTCGGCATCCAGTTTGCCATAGACCGGCGCGCCCCAACCGGCGGGCACACCGGAAGCAACCACCTCGATCACGGCGCCCACGGATGAGCCTTTTTTACGGATATCGTCTAGGTATGCCGCGAATTCTTCGGCTGTCGCCGCATCGGGTGCAAAGAAGGGATTTTGATCGACCGCATCCCAGTCACGCACCTCATCGGGGACCGCCTTGTCGCCCATACGGACGAGACCGGCTTTGATCGCGATCTCCGGCGGAAGGATTTTCCGGGCAATGGCGCCGGCGGCGACCCGCATTGCCGTCTCCCGCGCCGACGAGCGTCCGCCGCCACGATAATCGCGGAAACCGTACTTGGCATCGTAGGTATAGTCGGCATGACCGGGACGGTACTTGTCCTTGATCTCGCCATAGTCCTTCGAACGCTGATCCGTGTTTTCGATCAACAGGCCGATTGATGTACCGGTCGTCTTGCCTTCGAACGTACCCGAGAGAATTCTGACCTGATCCGCTTCCTGACGCTGGGTCGTGTACTTCGATTGGCCGGGGCGGCGTTTATCGAGATACGGTTGGATGTCCGCCTCCGTCAGATCGATCCCCGGCGGGCAACCGTCGACGACACAACCCAGCGCAGGGCCATGGCTTTCGCCGAAGGTCGTAACCCGGAACAGATGGCCGAAGGTATTGTGCGACATGATCCGGCCCGTATCAGACGACCGAAATGTCGGGTGCGTCGACCGCTTTCATGCCGACGATGTTGTAGCCGCAATCGACGTGATGGTTTTCACCGGTGACGCCGCTGGAAAGTGACGACAACAAATAGACACCGGCGCCGCCAATATCATCCATATTGACGTTCCGGCGCAGCGGCGAGTTGTACTCGTTCCATTTCAGGATGTAGCGGAAGTCACCGATCCCGCTGGCGGCAAGTGTCTTCATCGGCCCCGCCGAAAGCGAATTCACGCGAATCCCATCCTTGCCGAGATCCTCGGCGAGGTAACGTACACTGGCTTCGAGTGCGGCTTTCGCGACGCCCATCACGTTGTAGTGCGGCATCACCCGTTCGGCGCCGTAATACGTGAGCGTCAGAAGGCTCGCGCCTTCATTGAGGAGCGGACGCGCGCGCTGACAGACCGCCGTGAACGAATAACAGCTCACGTTCATCGTCAGTTCGAAGTTTTCCGGCGTCGTATCGATGTAGGCGCCCTTCAATTCTTCCTTGTTCGAGTACGCAACGGCATGAACCAGAAAGTCGAGCCCGCCCCACTTCTCTTTCAGCGTGTCGAAAACGGAATCAATGCTCGCGAAATCCGTTACATCACACGGCAACACCAGGTCGGATCCGACCGACTCGGCAAGCGGCGATACCCGCTTTTGAAGCGCTTCCCCCTGATAGGTGAACGCCAGTTCCGCACCCTGTTCGTGCGCCGCCTTGGCAATCCCCCAGGCGATGGACCGATCGTTGGCAACGCCCATGACCAGGCCGCGTTTCCCGTGCATCAAAGGTGCAGGTTGACCCATATTTCTTTTTCCTCGTCTTCTACAAAACGATCCCCGCGCCGGGAATCAGTCATCTCAACATGCTACACGCAAAAGCCCGGTCAAACCATGTCCACGCACAATATGTTTCGCCGGAGAAGCTTTGCCATATAATACGGCGGCGAAAGCGTCAATCGGATGGAGCCGCCGATGAATGAAAACTCGACCGGCAAAGAGACGAAAGCCGCAACATACGCCGAAGATTCGGTAAATATCCTTCCTGACGAGGAAGAAAAGGAGAACGAGGCCGGTTTTGAGGTAATTCTCAACGAGGCCGGTGAATTTTCGCGGTATGTCGGCCATCGTTTCGGCGAGGACCGATGCCTTCGAATGGCCGCCGGCCTGAGCTACACGTCCCTTCTGGCCATCGTGCCGCTGACCGCGATCGCGTTCTCGATGTTGGCCGCTTTTCCCGTATTCGGCGGGGTCCGCGAAGCCCTTCAGGACGCGCTATTCTCAAACCTGCTGCCGCAAACCGCCGACGCGACGCAGGAATATTTCAACCGGTTCGTCCAGAACACAACCACTCTCAGCGCTGTTGGCATCGTCGCGCTCGCGGCAACGGCGGTTCTTCTTCTCGGCACGATCGAAGCCGACCTCAATGCGATCTTCCGCGTCGCCCGGCCGCGCGCCCTTGTTCCCCGCCTGCTGGTATTCTGGGCGTTATTGACTCTTGGCCCCCTCCTGTTGGGCGCGAGCTTCTCGCTATCCACTTACTTTTTTGCCGCAACAAGATGGATCGGGATAGATACCGGCGGCGGACCGGCTGCATTTTTCGGCACGTTTTTGCCGACGATCATGATGATCGTGATGTTGTCGGTATTCTATATCATTATTCCCAATCGCCCCGTCAGCATCGGCGCTGGGTTTGCCGGGGGCGTGCTAGCCGGTATCGGCTTTACAGTTCTGCGCAAAATTTTCGGTTGGTACATCGTCACGTTCCCGACCTACCAAAACATCTACGGCGCCATGTCGGTTGTTCCGATCTTCCTCGTATGGATGTACATGTCCTGGCTATTGGTGCTTGTCGGCGCCGTATTGACCGCCAGCGTGAGCGAGTGGCAGTCGGCGGGCGGCAAACCCCTGTCATCCACAGTCGGCAGCAGCATGCGTCTGGTCATTGCCGTTCAGATCTTGGCCGTGCTATTCGATGCCAGCCGGGACGGCACCGGCGCCGTACACAGAAGCCGCATCCTCAGGACAACCGGCGGCGGCGGTGAAGCCGTTGACCGGATTTTGAATCAGCTGCGCGCTGGCAATTATGTGGAGCGCACGTCATCCAACAAATGGATGCTGAGCAGAGATACGGAAACGGTCACCCTGTATGACCTGTACCATGCTCTTGGCCTCGGATTCTCCGAGGACACGATATTGCGCGGCGACGAGGGGTGGCGTGGACGGCTTCAGGACCGTATCGACGAACTCCGGAACTCCAATAAGAATGTCCTCGGCATGTCACTGAAGGAAATCCTAGAAGACACCGAAGATCAAAATGTGGTGCGGGAGATAAACCGTTAGCGGTTGTCAGGATTTACGTTCCGCGGCGCGTCGACGGATAAAATCCGCCAGTTCCGGGTCGATCTTTTTTGGCAACGTCAGCACCAGCGAAACGAAATGGTCGCCCCGCGCCCCGCTCTTACGCCCGCCATCCGCCAAACCACGACCCTTAAGCCTTAATCGCGTGCCGGTGTTCGAATTCGGCGGCACCGAGACGTTGACCATGCCGTCGATTGTTTCGACCTGGATTTTGCCGCCGATAATCGCCGTCTCCAAATTGACCGGCGCTTCGGTATAGATATCGCGTTCATTGCACTTGAATACGGGATGCTCGGCGACGTCGACCTCGACAAGGGCGTCACCGTCTTTTCCTTTGCCGAAACCGCGCATGCCCTGCCCCTTGAGGCGAAGCACCTGACCGCTGGTCGTGCCGGGCGGCACGGAAACCTTTAGCGTCGCGCCGCTGGTGGTCTTGATTTCCTTGCTGGCACCACGCGCGGCCTCCAGGAAGTCGACATCAAGCGCGTAGTTCACATCGACACCATCGATGTCCGGGCCGCCACGGTCGCGGAAGAACCCCTCAAACCCCGACTTCCCGGCTTTTGCCTTGCCGGGCTTGGTGGCACCATCAGGCTTGGTGCGCCGTTTGCGGCCTTCAGCGCTTATTTCGCCTCGGTCATACTGTGCGCGGCGCACCGGGTCGGAAAGTATCTGGTACGCGGCGGAAAGCTCCTTGAACTCTTCTTCCGCCCAGGGATTACCCGGATCCAGATCCGGGTGCATTTCCCGCGCCTTTCGGCGGTAGGATTTTTTGATCTCTTCCGCACTCGCATCCGTGGGCACGCCCAGGATGCGGTAGAGATCGCTGTCCTTTTCCTTTGCCGCCATATCGCCGTCAGGCCGCCAGCCCGGCGGCTTCAGCCTTGGCACGGGTCCACAGGTTGTTGGGCAAACGTCCCAAACGTTCCGATACGAGCATCTTGGCGACGTTGATTCGATTGGATTTCAGCGCGGAATCGATCAGTACCATGTTGAACAGGTCGCGCTGTGCGTGTGAGCCGCCGAGCTTGTGCAGGTGATAACGGATCGGCAGTAACGTCTCGACCACGGCATCAAAGTCTCCGGCGCGATGAGCGACCAGCGCGCGTGCCAGCGGCAGACCCATCGCCTCGGTGATCTGGGCGTTGTCGTCTCCTTGCGACTCGGCATAGCTCCGCATTGCCTCGAGAAGACTTTGCTCATCGCCGTTCCCTGGGGCCGCCAGCGAAATCGCATGGTGAACGTCGATAAACGCCAATGCCTGATCGTGGGTATGTCCCTTGCACTTCTCGGCCAGCGCCAGCCAGCGGTCACCGACGTCCTGATCATGCAGTTCCAACCGCAACAGGACGGCGGCATCATTTACCAGATCCAGATATTCATCCGATTCCGGATCCCAAAGATCTTCGTCGTAAAGCCGGAGCACTTCATCGTATTCAGCACGATCCAGATGCATCAGCATCCGATGCCACCAAACGTGATAACGAAAGTTGTTCGCGGTCGTCCAGCCCGGCTCATTTTCCCTGATCCAGGCAATGCCGGCATCCGGCTCATCGCGCATTTCATGAACATGCGCGACCGCATGGATGGCCCAGGGATTCTCGGCAATATGCTCCACGGCTTCAACGCCCGCACGATGCGCACTGTCGTAGTCATGGGTTTCCTCATAACCAAACGCCTGCATCCCTTTGACGTATCCGTAGCCGGGGGTATCGGGTGTCCACGCATAAAGACGCCGGGTGACGGTGTCGCGAAGATTCTGGCCGTCCCCTTCGTAGAAATGACCGTGGTGGGCAAGCCGCAGGGCAAGGACGTCCAGCGGGTTTTCGACAAGGATGGCTTCCCAGGCGGCGATCGCCGCGCGTTTGCGTCCATGGGACCAGTTCTCGGCCGCCTCGATATGAAGGCGCTCGCGCTGGTTGGCACCTTCGGCCAGCACCCGGGCCTCGGCCGCCGCTTTCTGGGCGCGCTCCTGCAACGGTTTCGTTGCCATCAACATGAAAAAATACGACTTCATCACGTTGGCAAGCGGCATCTGCGGATCGGCGTCCAGCGTCGCTTTTAAGTTCGGACCGGCACTCGGATTTATCGAGAGATATGAGACAATCGTTTCGTCAAACGCCTCAACTGCCTCTTGCGAAGCCGCTGTAATCTCCAGACCCCGGCAATCCTGATACATTACAATCCTCCTGTTGCCAGAAACTCTAAGGCTCCGTAGCTTAGGTGCCAAGCGACAAGAGGACCGTATTTGATGCCTGCAGACGATGAAACCGTACAAGAGATCGATGCCGCGACGGCGAAAGCATGGGTCGATGACGGCAGCGCCGTCATTCTGGATGTGCGCGAGGAACAGGAACTGGCGGAAGCCCATATTCCCGGCGCGACACACAACGCGATGTCATCGTTCGACTTCGACAACATTCCAAAAGACGGCGGCAAAAAGGTCCTCGTGATGTGTGCGCACGGCATGCGCTCCTACCAGGTAGCAGACTATCTGCTGCGGCAGGGTATCCTGGATGAAGCCTATTCAATAGAAGGCGGAATCGTCGCCTGGGCGCAGGCCGGCTTCCCGTTCGAGCAGGGTTAAGCCTCCTTCACCGCCGAAATCAGAAACTCAACGTTTCCCTCAGGCCCCGTGATCGGACTTTCGACAATCCCCGAAACGGACCAGCCATCGAGCCCGTCAAGCCAGGCACGGATATCTTCGCAAACTGCGGCGTGAATATCAGGGTCGCGCACCACGCCCCCTTTACCGACATGTTCGCGCCCCGCCTCGAACTGCGGCTTGATCAATGCAATCAACCGGGCACGATCTTTGGTCCTCGCCATGGCGGCCGGCAGCACGGTTTTCAAGCCGATGAAGCTCGCGTCGCAGACAACAAGGTCAACGGGCTCCGGCACCTGCTCTTCCGACACATATCTGGCATTGGTTTTTTCAAGAACGACGACGCGGTCATCTGAACGCAGTTTCCACGCAAGTTGACCGTGCCCGACGTCGACCGCATAGACGCGCGCCGCGCCGTTTTGCAGCAGGACGTCCGTAAAGCCCCCGGTCGATGCGCCCACGTCGATGCAGGTCATCCCGGTCGGATCCACCTCGAAATGCTCAAGAGCGTGCGCGAGTTTCAACCCGCCGCGGCTGACCCACGGATGATCCTGGCCGCGCACGTCGAGTGGCGCGTCCTCAGCGATCTGCTGCCCCGCTTTTTCGAGCTTCCGTTCTCCGGAATAGACGAGACCCGCCATGACAAGGGCCTGCGCCCTGGAGCGGCTTTCGACGAGCCCCCGGTCCACCAACAACTGATCCAGACGGACCTTGGCGATGGGATTACGCCCGAGCGGGAGAGCTCAGCTCGTCCTCGCGGCCGAGTGCGGTCATCACCGTCTCGACGATATGCGAAGCGTTCAGGCGTGCGCGCTCATATTGCTTTTCAGGTTTGTCCTGATCGTAGAACTCGTCCGGCATCATCATCGCACGAACCTTGAGCCCGCTCTCGAGCAGGCCGTCATTTGCCATGAATGTCAGCACGTGCGAGCCGAAGCCGCCGATGGCGCCTTCTTCGATGGTCACGAGCACCTCGTGATTGCGGGCAAGGTCGCGGATCAGATCTTCATCAAGCGGCTTGGCAAAGCGTGCATCGGCAACCGTCGTCGACAGCCCTCGAGCCGCCAGTTCCTCGGACGCCCTGACGCATTCCTGAAGCCTGCCGCCGAAGCTGAGGATCGCGGCGGTCTTGCCTTCGCGAACGATGCGCCCTTTGCCGATCTCAAGAACCTGGCCGCGCTCCGGCAACTCGACACCGACGCCCTCTCCACGCGGGTAACGGAACGCCGACGGCCGGTCATCGATGGACGCTGCCGTGCGGGTCATATGCATCAGTTCAGCCTCGTCGGCTGCCGCCATGACGACGAAATTCGGCAGTGTCGCAAGATAGGCAATGTCGAACGCACCGCAGTGAGTCGATCCGTCCGCGCCGACATAACCGGCACGGTCGATGGCGAAACGCACGGGCAGCGATTGGATTGCCACATCGTGGACGACCTGGTCGTAGGCACGCTGCAGGAATGTGGAATAAATCGCCGCAAACGGCTTGTAACCCTCGGTCGCAAGACCGGCGGCGAACGTCACACCATGCTGCTCGGCAATACCGACATCGAAGCTGCGCTCCGGATAAACATCGCCGAACTTATCGACACCTGTTCCGGAAGGCATGGCGGCGGTGATCGCAACCACCTTGTCGTCGTGCTTGGCTTCTTCGATCAACGCTTTCGCGAAAACGTTCGTATAGCTGGGTGCATTCGATTTCGGCTTGTGCTGCTTACCCGTCACCACATCGAACTTCGAAACACCGTGATACTTGTCGGCCGACTCCTCGGCGGGTTTGTAGCCGTGTCCTTTCTCGGTCACGACGTGAAGCAGAACCGGCCCGTCTTCCTGATCGTCCCGCAGGTTCTTTAGGACCGGGATCAGGTGATCCATGTTGTGGCCATCGATTGGGCCGACGTAATAAAAACCCAACTCCTCGAACAGCGTCCCACCCGTTACCATGCCGCGGGCATATTCCTCGGCACGCTGCGCCACCGTCTCGATCTGACGCGGCAGGCGTTTGGACATGTTCTTCGCGAGGTGGCGTGCCGAACGATAAGTCTTCGACGAAATCAGTTTTGAAAGGTATGCCGACAGCGCACCCACCGGCGGGGCAATCGACATATCGTTATCGTTGAGCACGACGATCAAGCGTGCGTCCATCGACCCCGCATTGTTCATCGCTTCGTAAGCCATACCGGCAGTCATGGCGCCGTCGCCGATCACTGCAATGACATTGTTCTTTCGGTCCGACAGGCTGCTCGCGACCGCCATGCCAAGGCCGGCGGAAATCGACGTCGAGGAATGCGCTGCCCCAAACGGATCGTATTCGCTTTCGCTGCGCTTCGTGAAACCGGAAATGCCGCCACCCTGACGCAGCGTGTGCATCTGATCGCGCCGACCCGTTAAAATCTTATGCGGATAGCATTGGTGACCAACGTCCCAGATCAGGCGATCTTCGGGCGTATTGAAGACATGGTGAATCGCAACGGTTAATTCGACGACACCGAGGGACGCCCCCAAATGACCACCCGTAATCGAGACATTGCGCACGGTATCGCGACGCAACTCCTCGGCAAGCTGCCGCAGTTGGTCTTGCGACAAATCGCGGGTGTCTGCCGGGTAATGGATTTGGTCAAGAAGCGGGGTTTCGTTAATCTTGTCCAACGTTTGAAATCCCTTTTGCCTTGGTCGTTCGTCGATCAACCCAGAATCACAGATTAAGTCTGAAAAAGCACACGAATTTTCGGTATTTCGGCGATTATTTGCGCCGTGTCACGATAAAATCCGCAAGCTCCTTTAAATGCTCGCCTTTTTCCTCGAACATTTCAAGGTGAGCCGCAGCTTGCCCAGCCAGCAGATGTGCCTGTTCCCTGGCCCGTTCGACCCCGAGAAGAGAGACAAAAGTGGCTTTTCCGGCCGCTTCATCCTTACCAGTGCGCTTGCCGACCTCATCCGCGTCCCCCTCGACATCGAGCAGGTCGTCCGCGATCTGAAATGCGAGACCGATATCGTGCGCATAATGGTGCAGGGCCTGCCGCGCCGCCCCCGTTGCCCTGCCCATGATGGCTCCCATGTCGCAGGCGACAGCAATCAGCGCGCCCGTTTTCATCCGCTGCAGCCGCGTAATTTCAGGAATATCGAGCTCGGATTGCTCCGCAACCAGATCGAGCATCTGTCCACCGACCATACCGTGATCGCCGGACGCCGTGGCGAGCGCCAAGCAAAGGTTGGCGCGAACACCGGCATTTTCATGCGTATCCGGATGCGCCAGCACTTCGAACGATTTCGTCAGCAATGCGTCCCCGGCCAGGATGGCCGTCGCTTCGTCGTATTCCTTATGAACCGTGGGACGGCCACGGCGCATGTCATCGTCGTCCATTGCCGGCAGATCGTCATGCACAAGCGAGTAGCAGTGAACCATTTCCAGCGCCGAAGCCGCACGGTAGGCACAGCTTTCCGCCACACCGAATAACTTGGCGGACTCAACAAGCAGAAACGGACGAATTCTCTTGCCACCGCCAAGCGTGGCATAGCGCATCGCGTCTATGACCCGTGCCTCCGGCGTTTCCGTGTGCGGCAACAGACGATCCAAGCATTTTTCAACAGTTTCAGCACACGCGGTCAGCGCGCTGGCGAGATCACTCATTCGGAAATCCTTCAGGCGTCGTCGAGAGGTTCGGTATCGACAGCGCCGTCTGCGCCGACAACGATTTTTTCTATTCTTGCTTCGGCTTCCTTGAGCTTGGCGTCGCAATGACGCTTTAGAAAGACACCACGCGTATATCCGTTGATGGAGGTGTCGAGATCTCCCTCGCCTGCCTCCAGTTCGCGGACAATATCCTCCAGTTCCTCGAGAGCGGCTTCGAAGCTCATCTCACGGATATCTTCGGGGATTTCGTCCTTATCGGCAGTCTTGCCCTTGGCCATGCGGACAACCTCTAATCGGCAATTCGAAAACGGCGCGCAGCATAGGCTTCAAGCCCCATGCGGGCAAGGCGTCAATGCTCCATCAGAGACTGAACGTGCTCCATGACGCTGGCACGCAGCGCTTCCAGGTCATAGCCGCCCTCAAGCATCGAAACGACACGTCCGTCGCAGACGTCATCCGCCAGATCGAGGAGTTTGTCAGTGACCCAGCGATAGTCTTCCGTCTCCAGTTCAAGCTGCGCCAACGGATCGCGTTTGTGGGCATCGAAGCCGGCGGAAATGATCAGGAGTTCCGGTTTAAAGTCACGTATTCCAGGCAGAATCACCTCTTCATAGGCATCACGAAACCCCTGCGACCCGGTGCCAGGGGCCAGGGGCGCATTGCAGATGTTTTCGAAATCGCCGTGTTCTCGGGTCGAGCCGGTTCCAGGATAAGCCGGATACTGATGCGATGACGCGTAGAACATTCCATCCACGTGCTCGAAACTATGTTGCGTTCCATTGCCGTGGTGAACGTCGAAATCGATCACACAGACCCGGTCCATGCCGTGCTTAGCGCGGGCATGAAACGCCGCCGCGGCGGCGGAATTGAAGAGGCAAAACCCCATCGCCTGCGACGATTCCGCATGATGACCGGGCGGACGGACCGCGCAGAACGCATTTTTGGCTTTCTTGCCGACGACCGCGTCTACCGCAGCCACGCCGGCACCGGCCGCGCGTTGCGAGGCCTCGCCCGATTTCGGTGACATGGCGGTGTCCGGATCAAGCCGGACGCGTCCTTCGCTCGGCACATTATCCATGATCATGTCAACATAGTCGGAATCGTGCACCAGCTTCACATCGGCCAAATCGACGATGGGTGCCTCTTCTCTGTGCAGATGCTGGAATTTCTCATCCTCCAGACCGGACATAACCGCGCGCAAACGGTCAGGCCGCTCGGGATGGTATTCCCCCGGGTCGTGCTCCACACAGGCTGGATGAGAATAAAGAAACGTCGTCATACTTTCCCCCGTCCTAACTTAGTCGCCATTAGAGGTCAAAACCCTCAGGTAGTCGACCAATTCGGACAACTGCTTTGCGTCGGTAACGCGCTGCACCGGCATTTTCGTACCGGGTAGCATCTTGTCGGGCCCTTCGTCGAACAGGCGAAACAAATTTGTCTCATCCCACCGGAAATCGACATCGGTGAGTGCCGAAGAATAGCGGTAACCCTTCACTGACCCGGCGATACGATTGAACAGACCATCGAAGTGCGGCCCCGACCGGGCCGGGCCGTCTTCACTCAAGGAATGGCATTTGGCACATTTGGTGTAGAGCTTGGCGCCCGGATGATCGCTTTCCAGCCAAGGTTCAGGTTCATTCCCGGCAACCTTGGTTAGACCGATCCGATCCCCTGTCTCGATATGCCAAATGCGCGCCTGTTCGTCGGAACTGGACGAAACGGCGAACCGGCCGTCGGGTGTGTACGTCGCGGACCAGGCGATCCGGTCGTGCGCAGCAATTTCGTGGACCGGTTTACCCGTCGCCAGATCCCACTCGACGACATAACCGTCCTTGCCCGCCGTTAACGCGCGATTTCCGTCAGGCGAAATCTCGACGTCATAGACCTGACCATCGCGCACGTCGATCTTGCGGAGTTCGACCATCTCTTTCAGGTCCCAGAGACGGATTGATTTATCGATGCTGGCCGACAGAAGTTGCTTGCCGTCCGGCGACAGGCTCATCGCGGTGATGCCCATCAAATGACCTTCAAGTTTGCCCGCAATGTTTCCTGTCTCAAGGTTCCATAGCTCGATAATCGGGTGATGTCCGCCACTCAGCAACCGTTTGCCATCGCTGAGAAACACCACCGCATTGACGGGACTGTTTGTGGTTATCGTCCGCATCTCGGAGCCGTCTTCAAGGCTCCAGACCTTAACCGTCTTGTCCCAGGCACCCGTGGCCGCCAAGTTGCCCGACGCTGAAATGGCCGACGTCATGACCTTGTGCTTGTGACCGCTGAGCCGATGCAACGGCTCGAGAGTATCCAAGTCCCAGTAAATCGCGGTGAAATCGTCACTGGTTGTGAGGGCCCTGTTTCCCACCGGCGCAAATGAGACGCTCGTGACAGGCCCTTTGTGCAGATCGAGGACACCGATCTCCGATTGGTCGCCAAAGTTCCAGAGGCGTGCCGAATAATCGAAACTACCTGTCAGCACTTGCCTGCCATCTGGCGAAATGTCGACGCTTCTAACCATCCCACCGTGGCCGATTAAATCGGCGGTCGCAGTGGACGCAATACAGGTCAGAGCCGCAATCGCGGCGATCAAGCGCTGTGGCTTACGCATGAGGAATATTTTGGGCACACGTCCGATTTTTTCAATGCAATTGCGCATCACACGCAATCCACAGCATCAGGGCAGTATTATGGCCGGTAAACGCGCAGAAAGGCCTGTGCGACGATACGGGCATATTTTTCGATCTCGGTATCGTCCAGCATCTCTCGCAGGCCCAACAGCCGCAACATGTACGGCTCACCGCGCATCATCGCGAAAAACATCGATGCCGCCGCTTTCGGATCATCAATCTTCAGTCTGCCCTGCGCCGCAACCTCACCTAGATATATCCCGAGCCGATCAATGGCGGACTTCGGTCCGGCACGGTAAAAGGCTTCCGCTAATTCAGGGAACCGCCCACATTCCGAGAGAATAATCCGGTAGAGCGTAATGCTCTCGTCGTTCAATACGACTTTCATGAAGACCCTGGCTGCGTCGGTAAGCACGGCTTCGGGATCGCCGCCCTCGGTCACGCGCAGGCCGTTCGCTCCCATCAATTCTTCGCATTTGCCGCCGACAATTTCCTCAAACAACGCGTCTTTGGCGCTGAAATGATTATAAACCGTCTGCTTCGAAACCCCGGCCACTGAGGCAATCTGGTCCATGCTGGCAGCGCCGTACCCCGACGACATGAACACACGTGCGGCCGCCTTCACAATGGAGCGCCGTTTCGCCGCCGATGCCGGTGTTAGGTTTTCAGTGGTTTTTGCCTGCGGACTCGACACGTTTGCCGATCTCCCGTTCACACGAATGTCATCGATGCAGATCACAATTCGATTGCCTGGACCCATAAACTAAATTAAATTGGACTAGACCGTCCAGTCTATTTTTGTGGACCGTCCAAAGGGACCGCCCGCTGCGCCAAACGACAGGCGGGCATTTTTGATACATACTGGAATCTGCGCCGATCGGAAGCTGAACGCATGAGTACGTCAAAATTGGGATACACGCTTGCCGGAACGTTCTTGGCGTTCACACTCGCGGCGGCATCGCCGGCATCGGCACAGGATGCAAAACAGGCGCCTCAGGCCAAAGTCGTCGGCATGGATTCCGTCCGTGTCGAACCCCTGCGCCAGACTGTTCCCGTGATCGGCAGGTTCGTACCGCATCAGACAGGCGTGGTTGCGGTACGCGTCGCCGGCCCGGTGGACAAATACCTTGTTCGGGTCGGTGACCGCGTCAAAGCGGGCGACGTTCTGGCGGTGCTGGTCGACAACTCATTCAACTGGGAACGCAACCGGCGTAAAGCCGACGTTGAAAGTGCACGCGCCAACCTTCAAACGGCTCGCGCCTCGCTCCAGTTGCTGGACCAGGAACTGAAACGCCTGGAAGGTCTCAAGGAATCCCCTGCTTTCTCGCCAGCGCGCCTGAACGACAAACTTCAGGAAACAATCCGCGCAAAGAGTCAAATCGGTGAAGCACAGGCCGATCTCGCTTCGGCTCAAGCCGATCTCGAACTCGGCGAAATTGCGCTTGCGAACACAAAGATCCGCGCGCCGTACGACGGCGTCATCATCGAGCGGCACTCTGAAGCAGGAGCCTACCTGCGCGAAGGGGAAGCCGTCGTCACCATGCTCGACGACAACGACCTCGAGATTGAGGCGGATGTCCCTGCAAACAGGATCAGCGGGCTGGAACCAGGTCGCTCGTTAAAAGCGGTCGTCGAAGACGGCACTGAACTCAACGCGGTCGTTCGCGCCGTCATCCCGAACGAAAACCCGAGGACACGAACGCGCCGGGTACGATTTGTCGCCGAATATTCCGGTACGATTAAATCCGCGGCCGCGAACGAGTCCGTGACGGTCTACGTGCCGGCGGGCGAGGTCCAAGATGTCGTCACGGTCTCCAAAGATGCGATCCTGAACCGCGGCGGCGCCCAACTCGTCGTTCTCAACGACGGCGGCAAGGCGACGTTTACACCGGTGCAACTTGGCCAGGCGATTGGTCAGCGGTTCGTGGTCCTCAGCGGCCTTAAGGAGGGCGATGAGGTTGTCATTCGCGGGAACGAGCGTTTGCGTCCGGGCGAATTGATCAAGAACGGCAGCGAAGCCAAAAAGGATAAAGCCTCATGAACGGTTTGATCCGTTTATCGATCGAACGCCCGATCGCCGTTCTGGCGGCGGTGCTCATGGTGATCATGTTCGGTATCGTCGCGCTGACCGCAATTCCCATTCAGCTGACGCCGGATGTCCGCAAGCCGATCATCAGCCTTGAAACGATCTGGCCCGGTGCCGCACCGGCCGAAGTCGAACGCGAGATCACCAACGAGCAGGAAGAGGTCCTCAAGGGGATCGAAGGACTGGAGGAGATCTCCTCGGAAAGTCAGGACGGCCGTTCCCGGATCACCATGGAATTCGCGGTCGGCAGCGACATGGACCGTGCCCTGCTTTTGACGGCAAACCGGCTCGACCGGGTCAGCGATTACCCCGATGAAGCGGATCAGCCATCCATTCGAACGGCCAGCTCCGAAGACAACCCCATCGCCTGGTTCGTTCTGACCCGGACCGGCGACAACACCGCCCCCATTCACACCTTCGGCGATTTTGCCGAAGACGTCATTCAGGACCGCCTTGAGCGCGTCGCCGGCGTCGCCCGCGTCAACATGTACGGCTCCGCGAACCGGGAGATGGTGGTACGTGTCGATCCGAACGCGATGGCCCGTTACCGGCTAACGGTGAGCGATGTCGTCGATACCCTGCGCGCTGCGAATTCATCCGTTTCCGCGGGCGATGTCGATGAAGGCAAGCGTCGGTATGTCGTGCGCACCGAAGGCGAATTCACTGAGCTCGAAGATGTCAAAAAGGTCGTCATCAGATCGCAAAGCCCGGAACTGGGCGGCGGTGTGGCACGGGTCACCGTCGGTGACGTCGCCGATGTTGTTTTCGATTACTCCGACCCGTCGGCGCGAATTCGCGTCAACGGTCGGCCTGCGATCGCGATGAACACCGTCCGTGAAACCGGCGCCAACGTCATCGAGACCATGAACGGCATTCGCGAAGCCGTTAATGAAATGAACACCCACCGCCTTCCCAACGAACAACTAACGCTGACCCAGGTTTATGACGAGACCGTCTATATCGATTCCTCCATCAGTCTTGTTCAGCAAAACATCGTTATCGGGGGGCTTCTCGCGGCCTTTGTACTGCTGATCTTTTTGCGCTCAGGCGGCGCGACGCTGATTGTATCGATGGCTATCCCCGTTTCCGTCATCGGGGCCTTCGTCGCCATGGCCTTTCTCGGCCGCTCGCTCAATGTGATTTCTTTGGCGGGGATTGCATTCGCCGTCGGCATGGTCGTCGACGCCGCAATTGTCGTGCTCGAGAATATCTTCCGGCTTCGCGAAAAAGGTTACAGCCGCGTCGAAGCGGCATTCCTCGGCGCAAAGCAGGTTTGGGTCGCAGTGCTCGTCTCGGCAATGACGACCGTCATGGTGTTCATCCCGATCCTGATCATGGAGCTTGAGGTCGGTCAGCTCTTCCGGGACATCGCGGTGGCGCTTTCGGTATCGGTTCTGCTCTCGCTGCTGGTCGCCATCACCGTGATCCCCGCGCTCTCCAAGCGTCTGCTCGGCGGCCCGGACGAGTCCAGCATCACGCGCCGGCGTGTCCCCGGGATCGATCACCTGGCCGGTGGCTTTCATCGTTTGGTGATGGCTCTTACCCGCCGCGTAATTGCCAATAAACTGGCATCCGTCGGCGTCGTTGTGCTGCTTTGCGGTGCGGGCGCTTTTATTACTTACGCCTTGCTGCCCAAACTCGAATATCTGCCGGACGGGAACCGAAACCTGATCATTGGCTATGTCGTGCCGCCGCCAGGCTACAACCTGGATACGATGGAAGGCATCGCATCCAAGTTCGAGGCGGAGATGATCCCCCTTCTTGCAGAAAATAATCCGGACGGACGTGCCGACGGTGCGGCAATGGTCGAACGCTTCTTCTTCGTTGCAACGCGCGGGATCACCATCTTGGGCGCGGCGGCACATGACCCGAACAGGGTCAAAGAACTAATTCCGATCCTGAAGAACGCATCCCTGAAAGAACCCGGCACGTTCGGACTGATTTCGCAGCGCTCCCTCTTCGGCCGCGGCGTCGGCGGATCGCGTTCGATCGAACTCAACGTCATGGGCGAGGATATGGAAACGATCCTCGGCTCAGCCGTCCGCGCCGTCGGTCTCGTCGAGGAAGTTCTGCCGAGAAGCGAAGGAACGCAACTTCGTCCGAAGCCGGGGCTTGAGCTCGGCGCGCCGGAAGTCCGGGTCTATCCCAACCGGGTGAAACTCGCAGACAACGGCGTTACGGCACGGCAGCTTTCCGATACCCTGGACGCGTACAACGACGGCCTGCGTGTCGCCGAGATCACTGTTGCCAACAAGCGCATCGACCTCAAGATCAAGGGCCCCGACCAACAGGTCACGGAAACGCAGGGGATCAACTATCTACCGGTCACGACGCCGTCCGGCATCATCCTGCCGGCCAGCGAATTGGCTGACATTGTCGTGACGTCGGGTCCGACGCAGATCAACCATCTTGAACGCCTGCGAACGGTGACCCTCGAAATCCGCCCGCCGGACGCCGTCCCGCTGGAAACGGCACTGGAAACGCTGCAAACGGGCGTCATTGACAAGCTGGAGGCAGAAGGACTGCCGCCGGGCGTGCAGTTGCGCATGAGCGGGACCGCCGACAGCCTGAACCAGACCTGGGCGCACATGAAATACGACCTTTTGATTGCCGTCGTCATTGTCTACCTCGTGATGGCTGTGCTGTTCGAAAGCTTCATCTACCCACTGGTCATCATGCTGTCCGTCCCGCTGGCCACCGCAGGCGGGGTTTTGGGCTTGTCGATCATGAATCAGTTTACCTTCCAGCCGCTCGATATGCTGACGCTGCTGGGGTTCGTCATCCTGATCGGCATTGTGGTCAACAATGCGATCCTGCTCGTGCACCAGACGCTGTATCACATGCGCGAAGAAGGCATGCTTGTGACGGAAGCCATCCTGGAATCCACGTCCAACCGTATCCGCCCGATCTTCATGTCGACCACGACCAGCGTCTTCGGGATGATGCCGCTGGTGCTGTTCCCCGGTGCCGGTTCCGAACTCTACCGGGGTCTGGGTTCCGTCGTACTCGGCGGCCTTTCGCTCTCCGCCATCCTGACCCTTGCGATTATTCCGCCGCTGATGGCACTGTTCTGCGCCGCAGTGGAACGGAACCGCGACGAGCGCCTGCAACGCAAAGCGGATAAGGACGCTGACGACCGCAAGAGCCGGCTCCCGGCCATTGAAGATAAGACCGGCGAGAGTGAGACAATCGATGCATCGACCCCCAACCGACCGCAGACGGAACCCAATGCGGCGGAGTGACGTTGCCGATGCCTAACGCGAAATTCGCTGTGATCGGCGCCGGCATTGCCGGCGCCTCGCTTTCCTATCGGCTGGCGGAGGCGGTCGGCGATGGCAGTGACATCATCCTGCTCGAACGCGAAGACAGCCCCGGCTATCATTCGACCGGCCGGTCCGCGGCCGTCTATACGGAAACGTATGGCCCAGCCGTCATTCGTGCCCTGACGGCGGCGTCGCGCCCGTTCTTCGACAATCCGCCCGCCGGGTTTGCAGCACAACCCCTTTTGCATCCGCTGGGCATCATGCTGGTCGGCGGCGAGGACAGACGCGCCAAGGCGGAAGAGTTGTATGAACAATGCCGCCGGTTGACGCCGTCGATACGCTTTCTTGAAGGGAACGCCATCAGCGCCCTCGTTCCCGTGTTGCGCCCCGAATGGACGGCAGTCGGCGTCTATGAACCGGATTGCATGTCGATGGATGTTGCTGCCATCCACCAGGGCTACCTTCGCGGCTTCAAGGCTGCAGGCGGTAAAATCATGACCCATGCCGATGTGCTGGAAATGGCAAGATCCGGCAACGATTGGGTTGTGCGAACGACGAACGGCGACGTGACTGCCGAGGTTGTCGTCAATGCTGCCGGCGCCTGGGCGGATGAAATAGCCGAAAAGGCAGGGCTTCCACCGTTAGGGTTGGTGCCCAAACGCAGAACCGCTCTCGTTTTTCAGGCACCGGACGGCGTCGATACGTCGGCCTGGCCGATGATCAACGACATCGACGAGAATTTTTACTTCAAGCCGGATGCCGGCCGCATACTGGCGTCGCCGGAAGAGGCAACGCCGATGCCGCCATGCGACGTCCAGCCCGACGAATACGACATAGCCGTCACCGTGGATCGGATAGAAAAGGCAACGACCATGCAGGTGCGGCGCATCGACAACAAATGGGCGGGCCTCCGCAGCTTTTTCGACGACGGTGTCCCCGCACTCGGATTCGATCCACGCAACAACGGATTTTTCTGGCTTGCCGGCCAAGGCGGGTATGGCATCACGACATCGGACGCGATGGCACGTCTTGCGGCGCATCAGATTCTGCAGTTGAAAGCGCCCTCGGACATCATCGACAAGGGCGTCAATCCAGCTGAAATCTCTCCAGCCCGGCTGATCGGCTGAATTAGCCGCTCTTTTTGAGCGAAATTCGGAAAATCCCGTCTGCTTCGTCGCTGCTCAGCAACTCATGCCCCGTCGTGGAGCTGTACGTCTCGAAATCCTTCGGCGCCGCGGGATCAGTCACCTCGATCTCGAGAATGTCGCCCGTCATGAGTTCCTTCATCTTCTTGTTCGCCCGTAAAACCGGAAGCGGGCAGTTCAAACCTTTAAGGTCTAGATGCGTCGTCGTCATTGAGCACCCTCAGAGCAATTATCATTAATGATATAGTTCATGCGGTTTCGCCTAAAATGCAACCGGTTAGAGAACCGGTATTAACCGACAGTCACGAAACTGTGTTTAGCCAAAAAATGATCCAGCGTTGTAATGACACTCGTATAAGGTCCAGAAACCTAACCACGCCGAGATGAACATGCCGCAACCTGCTACTCAACAGCGTCCGCCCCTGCCCCATTTCGAGCCTCGTGACCGCGCAAGCGCCGTCCTCAAGGCGATGGCGAATGCGCACCGGCTGAAAATTCTATGCCATCTTTCACGGGCTGAGGCGTCGGTATCCGAGCTGGAAAAGGTGACCGGCCTGAGCCAATCGGCGCTTTCCCAGCATCTGGCGAAACTACGCCAGGAAGACCTAGTTAAAACACGCCGTCATGCGCAAACGATCTATTACTCTTTGGAAGGCACAATCGCCACGCAGGTGCTTCAAGCACTTCGTATGGCGAAACTGATCTGATCAGGCTGCACGCGTAAACACATCGACGCCATCGTCGCGCCGTTCACGGCGAGCGCGCCCGTCTTCGAGAAGGTGGTGCAAATGTGCCAGCGTCTCGCCGATGGCAAAGAACGTCTGATGTTCGTCCAGTTCGCGCTTGAACAGCTGGTAGAGCACTTCGACGCCGGTGCTCGGCTGCATCAGGGCTTCGACGGTTTCATCCAGCCGGTCGACATGGTGAGCGTCAAGATCGTCCAGCCGCGCATGAAAACCCTTGAACGGCCAGTTGTGGCTCGGCAGGACCAGCGGATCGCCCGTGACTTCATCCCGTAAACGGGAAATCGTGTCGATGAACAGCCCAAGCGGTCTGCCTTCGGGTTCCTGCGGCCAAACGCTGACGTTTGGGCTGATTTTCGGCAGCACCTGATCCCCGGAAATCAACACATCGATTTCGTCGCAATAGAGACATGCGTGCTCTGGCGAATGGCCCCGCCCGACGATCATCCGCCACTCGCGGCCGCCGATCTCGATACGGTCCCCATCCGCTATTCGCTGGAAAGCAGCCGGAATGGGCGAGACGATGTTCTTGTACCCACCGGCGCGCCGACTGACGCTCTCCATCATCTCCGGCGTGAACCCGGCACGCCGGTAAAAGGACCGAAAAGCGTCGAGAGTCCGGTCCTGCCCATCGAGCGACAGCATCCGACCGAACGTCCACTCGGTGAGCGGCATGACGAGCGGCGCATCGAAACGCTCCGTCAACCACCCAGCCAGGCCTGCATGATCCGGATGGAAATGCGTGACCACCACTTTCTTCACCGGCTTGTTCGCCATGATGCCGGAAAACAGGGTCTCCCAAGCCGCCTTGACCTCGTCCCGGCAAATGCCGGTATCGACAATCGTCCAGCCGTCTCCGTCTTCGAGCAGCCAAAGATTGATATGGTCCAGTTTGAACGGCAGCGGCATCCGCAGCCAGTGAATGCCCGGTGCAACCTCTAAGGTCTCACCAAGCGGGGGCTCGCCTTCAAAGACGTAGTCAGGTTCGAATGTCATGCTGCGTTTTTAAAGGCTGGGCGCCGTTTTGCAATAGACAGCGATGCCCCGGACTCAGCGTTTGCGGTCGAACGCGGGGCGTGGTCTCTCGGGGTGCAGTCCACCGGGTAACGGCATCGGGAATTCTTCCGGCACGGTTTCGCCGGCAGCTGAAAGCACGGGCGCCCGCAAAGCCTCAGCAGCGGGCCGGCCGTTGATATCATGGCCTTCGCGAATCATCCGTTCCTGGGAAATCAGGTATTTGAGCTCTTCCTTGATCACCTCGGTGTGGCGTGTCGGCTCGGCTTTCAAAACGGCGGAGACGATGCCCAGTTTCACCGGCTTCGGCATCCGTTCAAAATTCTCGAGCATCAGGAACTTGATCGACGGGCGCACGGACGACGAAAGCAACAGGCTCAGAATAAGCTTCTTCCGGATATCGTGGCGCAGATTGCCGGCTTCGGTGAGTTCGAAAAACTCGCGCACGAACTGCCGCGGGGCGATTTCACCGTCGAGCAGCGATTTGAGGTTTTCACGAAGTGCCGCCGTGAATTTCTGACGGGTCTCGGTCACGATCTTCGAGGCGTGCTGCCGGACCTTCCCGATACTATCCGGTTCGAACGCATGCTCGGTGACGTACTTCAGGCATTCCTTGACGAGGTCGTGGCGCGACGTATCTCCGATGATCTCGACCATGCCGCGAACAAGCTTGGTCGAATTGCCAAGCGGACAAAGCCGCGCCGTCGCGGCCAGCGCCATCGATCCTTCTGGGTCGCGTGAACAGACCATTGCCAGCGCGAGCGGGTCTTCCAGGCCGGACAGATCTATATCGCGGTTCAGCAGGTTCTCAGGAACCAGCAGCCGGTCTTCGTCACCCGGAATGACAAGCGGTTCGCGCTTCTTGTAGCTCTGCTTGATACCGAGCGCCGTTTTTAACCCATCCTGGGAAATACCGAGCGCATTGAATGCGGAAGCACTCATGCGACGACTCGCACCGACTGCGGACGAACGGCCCGAACCGGCGCACCTGCGCGGTCCAGCCAGTCCTTGAACATCCTTGCGCCGTCGCGGAGCGCGGCGGGTTTCAGAACGCGGTTGATCGCTTCCTGCTGGTACAGCGACTGCCGCATCGCTGCGAGTTCGCTTTCCCGGCCAAGACGCCACGCGAGCGGCACGTTCTCCATGGCATCGAGCGCACGTTCCTTTGCACCGATCACATCGGCAAGGATCAACGTCAGGAACTGAATGGCATCTTCGTTCGGGCGCGCGGCGCCGCGTCGCCATTTACTGACGGTTGACGGTGCAACACCGAGCATCATGGCGATGTCCTTGCCCGCGATGCCGCCATCGGAAAGACCGCGAAATACCGGTCTCACATCTATTGCATCCGGAGCCCAGGCACCGGTCGGCTCCATTTCCGGCGCACCGGATACCATTGCCTCGTCCATCATCTCGAACACCCCAGCATGTTCTATTTTTGCCCAGGCCGAATCAGCCTCGACTATTCTTTGTGTATAATGGTTAACAAAAAACCCACATTTCGTACAACTAACAAAATATAGAGAAATTAGTTTCGACGGGGGTGCGCAGCATTTACACGATGGTTTAGTGTCTTTCGAATGAGAATTGGCATAGACCTTGGCGGCACAAAGACGGAAGCTATCGTTCTCGACGATGACGGCCAGGAACGTGCCCGCCGGCGTATCGACAGCCCGCAAGGCAGCTACGACGATACCGTCCGCGCCATCGCCGAACTTGTTTCCGCCATGCGGGATGAGGCCGGCGCGCAGGGCGATGACACCGTTGGCGTCGGCATTCCGGGTGCCATTTCCCCGAAAACCGGACTCGTCAAGAATGCGAACTCGACATGGCTGATCGGCCACGCCCTCGACAAGGATCTGGAAAACGCGATTCGCCTGCCTGTCCGCCTGGCGAACGATGCCAACTGCTTTGCCGTCTCCGAGGCAACCGACGGCGCCGGCCGGGGGCATCGTGTGGTCTTTGGCGTGATACTCGGAACCGGAGTCGGCGGGGGAATCGCGATCGACGGTCAGGCGCATACAGGAATCAACGCAATCGCCGGGGAATGGGGCCATAATCCCCTGCCCTGGCCACAGGATATCGACGGATCGTCCGAGACCTCTGGCCCCGCCTGTTACTGCGGCAAGCGTGGATGCATCGAGACATTTCTCTCTGGCCCCGGTCTCAGCGACGATTTTGTTGGCGCTGGCGGAGAAGAGGCCAACGCCCGGGAAATCGTGGCGCTGGCCACGCTTGGCAATCCTTTGGCAGCGGCCGCGATCGCACGCTATACCGACCGCCTGGCACGGGCCGTCGCCGGCGTGATCAATATTCTGGACCCGGATGTCGTGGTATTCGGCGGCGGGCTTTCGAACCTTGATGAAATCTACGACGCATTGCCGAACGCGCTGGAACAGTATGTATTTTCGGACGCGTGCGACACGCCTTGTGTCAAAAACAAACATGGCGACAGTTCCGGCGTCCGAGGCGCTGCCTGGCTGTGGCCCAAATAACCGGGAAGGGAACCGATCAGATGGGCGTTCAAATCAACAGAAAAGATGACGGCATCGCCGAGATCGATATCAGGCGTTTCGAAAAACGGAATGCCCTTAACACCGCGCTTATCGACGGCATCGCCGATGCTGCCGAACAACTCGCACGGGATGAAAGCGTCCGCGTCGTGGTTCTCAGGTCAGAGGGCGACAAAGTATTTTCTGCCGGCGCGGATATCGGCGAGCTATCGGCGCTGACAGGCGATATCGCCCACGCGTTTATCGACAACCTGCGCCGCGCCATACAGGCGATCGCCGACATTCCTGTGCCCGTGATCTGCCGGCTTCAGGGTGCGTGCATCGGCGGTGCAATGGAGATGGCCGCCGCGTGCGACCTGCGCATCGCAGCGGACAACGCAAGTTTCTGCATGCCGGAGGTTCGTGTCGGCATTCCTTCCGTCATTCAGGCCGTGTTGCTGCCGCGTCTGATGGGGCGGGGACGCGCCAACTGGCTTGTTCTCTCCGGCGAGGTCATCGATGCAAAAACGGCATTCGATTGGGGATTCGTCGAAAAACTCGTCACGTCCGATCAACTGGACACCACCGTCGACGAGGCGTGCGCGGCAATCCTGCATTGCGCCCCCGAAGCGGTGCGCACCCAGAAACGCTTATGCCAGTCCTGGGACGACCTCTCGATTGATCAGGCGACAAGCGAAAGCATGGACGCGTTTGCGGCATCCTACCAAACGTCGGAACCCGCCGAATACATGGCCAAGGTTCTGCGGCCGAAGACCTAAGCTGCACCGACCGGCATAAGGAATATCAATGCTGCCCCGGCGACGCCAGCGCCAAGGCGCTGCCACACGGGCCGGTCGGCGATCAGTGCATGACTGATCAGCCAGAGCGCAGCACCGATCTTGATCATGGCGACCACCGCCATAAACGGATCGGTCTTGAGTGCGATCAATGCCGGATTGGCGACAAACGCCAGCGGGATCAAATAAAGCCCCAAGCCAAGCCGCATGGCCACGCCTGCGACCCTTAACCAGGGCGCGTCGGCCATGCCGGCGGCGATAAAAACGGTTCCGCAAACAGGCGGCGTAATGGTCGACAGTAACGCGAACCAGAATACGAACAGATGCGCATGCAGAAGCGGCAGCCCGAGTTGTTCCAGCGCCGGACCTGTTACCGACACGCAGATGACATAAGCCGCCGTCGTCGGCACCTCCATCCCGAGAATAAGGCACGCCAGCGCGGTCAACAGTAACGCCGCCCACAGCTCGCCCCCTGATAGCGCAATAATGGTGGACGTCACCTTCACGCCGAGCCCCGTCATCTGCAGCACACCGATCACGATCCCCGCGCATAGAATAATCGATGCCACTGTCGCAATCTGACTTGCGGCGTTGACCAGCGCATCGGCGAAACGTGCCGCCCACATCGGAACAGAGAACTTCCCTTCGGCATTGAAGACGAGGAGCAGCGTGGAAACGAGGATCGCAACCGCCGAAGCATATTGCGGCGTATAACCGCCGATAAAGAGCCGTTCCAGCAACACGGCAAACGGAACGGCAAAGAACAATCCGGTGATCAGAAGGGTCTTGCGGTCCGGCTGCTCCGACGTGTCCATGGCGCGGAGATCGGTTTTCTTGGCAAATCCGTCGACACCCACCCAGACGGCGAGAAAGAACAGCAAGGCCGGCAGCAGCGCCGCCGCCATGATGTCCGTGTAGGGCACGCCCAGAAGCTCCACCATCACGAACGCGCCGGCACCCATCAGCGGCGGCATGATCTGCCCGCCACTCGACGCCACCGCTTCAACGGCTGCGGCCAACGACGGCGGATACCCGAGCCGCTTCATGGCCGGCAGTGTCACCGCACCGGTCGATGCGACGTTTGCGGATGCCGAGCCCGACAAGGATCCGAATAATGCGGATGCCAGCACGGAGACTTTCGCTGCCCCGGCGCGCAGGCGACCGGCGACCGCGATCGCCAGGTTCATGAACCCCTGCCCCGCCTCGCCCGCATTCAAAACGGCACCCAGGATCACAAAAACCGCAACAACATTGACTGAAACACCTGTCAGCGGTCCCCAGAAGCCCGCTTCGGCGATGGTCAGGTTGCCGAGCAAGCTGGCCAGCGGCAGGCCCGGGTGACCAAATTCGCCGGGCACGTACTCCCCGAACATGCCGTAGGCAAGCACGATCAGCGCCACCAGCGGCAGTGGCCAATTGATGGCCCTGCGTGCCATTTCGAGCACGATTGCTATAAGCACCGCTGCCATAGCCATTTGTGCACTACCCGACAGATAGCCGTACTGTTCACCCAGTGCGTTTTCATAAAGCGCGATATAGCCGCAGATACCGATGCCGAGCGCCGCCAAAATCCATCCTGCGACACGTTCAATCACGTTCTCGGCACGCACAAACACGAACACCCATGGCAAGGCCAATGCCATGTGAATAGGGCGGCTGATAAGGTTGGGTATCAGCCCGGAGAAAATCAGATAGAGATGAAATGCGACCGAAACGGCAGCGAGCCCAAGGACGATCGGCCCCCGGACTCGCGACGTCGATGTTTCGGCTTGAATGTTGCCGTCGTTCACCAGATTACTTCAGGCCGTCCGGCACATTCACGTTCGCTTCGGCGTAGTACTTGAGCGCACCGGGATGGAGCGTTCCCGCACCGGCCATCGGCGCCAGCATTTCCGGCGAAACGGCGTTCCACCATTTGTTGTCCTTGCCCATACGCGCTTTTTCTTCCCAATAGGCCTTGGTCAGGGTGTACGCAGCATCGTCGCTCATACCGGTCGTGGTGTAGGCGAGCACCGGCAACGACGTGGTGGTGGTGTCCTGATCCACGCCCGGATAGGTCCCGGCGGGGATGGTCAGTTTCGTCCGCTTACTCTCTTTGACCTGATCGTCGGTCATGGAAATCAGATGTATGGCCGTACCGGCGGCAGCTTCCATGACGTTCGGCGCCGGATAGGAACCCGCCGTCGCGAACCCGTCGACCTGCTTGTTCTTCAGCGCGGCAACGGCTGCGTTCAGCTCCACGTCAACCAGTTTCACCTGATCCTTAACGCCGAACAGCTCAAAGTACTTCTCCGCTTCACGCGCACCGAAGCTGCCCTTGCCGATCAGATAGGACTTCCCGGCCAGGTCGGCGAATGTCTTGATTCCGGAATCCGCGCGGACAACGAAATGCATGGTCAACGACGGGATCGGGAAAAGGCCGCGAATTTCATCGAACTTCGCGTTTTTCGGTTCGAACATCTTTTTGCCGCCCTGCGCAAGCTTGACCAGAACAGGCGGCGTCGTGAAAACGTAGTTCCCCGGGCGGACGGCGGCTTCCTTGACGTTCTGAACGGATCCCTGACTTTCCTCGACCGTCAGGATCATGTCGCCACCCGTGCCGCGCTTGACGGCTTCGGCGATCTGAACCGCCATCTGGTAATAAGACGACGTGGACTTCGCTGATTTGTAAGTAACGCGCGTTTCTGCATCGGCCGCCATGCTGCCGAACAACACGGCAACGGCCGCAGCGCCTGCGACTGCAACTTTTTTGATCGTCATGGATGTTACCCCTGGTTAGAAGCGTTTTGTGTGCGCGCATTCTAACCGATCGGGGGCAGTCATCAATCCGCGTTTTGACGGAATTAATGCGCCATCAGCATGGGGATCTGCGCGTGACCGAGTACGTATTTCGTCACACCGCCCAGGATCAACTGGCGCATCCGGCTGTGTGTGTAGGCACCACTCACCAGCAGATCCGCGCCGAACTTCTCGCACTCTTCCAACAATCTCGGGCCGACGCTCCCGGCCGGCGCTTCGAACACCTTGGTGTCCGGTTTAATGCCATGCCATTCCAGGTACTGCGCCAACTCCGGACCGCGCGCGCCTGACGTTCGGAAGCTGTCTGCCGTAAGGACCATCACCGCGTCGGCCTGTTCCAGCACGCGCACGGCAGACGACACTGCGCGCGCCGACTGGACACTGCCGTTCCATGAAATGGCGATGCGCTTGCGTACCGATTTGGCGGCCCCCGGCGGCACGACAAGTACTGGCCGACCGCTTTCGAAGATCGCCGCGTTCAAGGTCATCGGCGTCAACACATCGTCACTGTCACCCGGCCTGGCAACGACGATCAGATCGTTAAGGCGGCCAAGCCTGGCTACGACCTCATCCTCGCGGCCATGCTCATGCCGCCATGACACCGTCATCTGCTTTTCGCCGCTGGGCTTATCGGAAACGGTTGCACTGTGGCGCTGGACACTATCGTCGAACATCTTGCGCGCACGCGCTACGCGCTCTGCGGCCTCTTTCTCGGCCATACCAATCATGTCCTCGACCATTGCGACGGACATGCCTTCGCCTAACAGCGGAATCGACTCCTTGGCTTCCGGCTCGACGTGAAGAACTTCAAGGTGGCTCTTCAGATCCGTGGCGACCGAATAAGCCTTGTTGAGCACTTCCTCGTTTTCCGGTGCACCGCTCAGTGGACACAGGATCGTATTGACCATTGAGAACCTCACCCTGACTGCATTTATTATTATGCAATATGATGCGCTTTTTCGCGCCGTTTCGCAAAGGATCGATTAGATGCCTATTAATGCGCGGGCCTGACGAACCGTCTCTTTCTTTTTCCCGGAACTGTCAACGCGTGCCCAACCGATATCCCCCAGGTCATAGGCCGACTGCTGTTTGGCAACGTCTACGGTCGCATCGGATACGTTCTTTTTCCGCGTCGCGACGCGTTCAACGCGAACCGCTTCGGGTGCATCGACCCAGATTCCCGAAAAAGGCACGGAACAGGCCTTGGCCAATGCCTCGACCTCCTGGCGTTGAGCCTCTTTGGCAAAGACCGCGTCCATGACGACAGACTGGCCGTTCTCAAGTGCCTCGCGAGCTTGGGCAGCAAACGCATCATAGGTCTTTTCGGTCACATCAGCGGCATAGCCCTCAGGCCCCAGGCTCTTGTTCGGATGCACACCCATGAGACGTTTACGAACGACATCTGTCCTAACGACACGTGCGCCCGGCCTGCGCCCCGTATAACAGGCGAGCTCTCGTGCCAGCCGGGACTTCCCTGAACCGGATAAACCGCCAACGGCAATAAGCCGGGGCTTTGCCGCCGCCAGGTAGCTTTCGGCCAAGGCCAGATAGCGGACAGCTGTTTCCGCTTCGCGCTCGCGATCAGCACTGTTCGACTGCGAGACCGCAATCGCCGCGCCCACATGCGCCCTGATCTGCGCCCGCATGCTCAAGAAAACCGGCAGCACGGCGTAAGCATCGGGTTGCTCGTCGCCGACATCGAGGTACCGGTTGAACAGAAACGTCGCCAGCCGTTCCTTGCCGTGAAAATCCAGATCCATGAGCAGGAAAGCGAGATCGTAAAGCACGTCGATATCGGAAAAGTCACTGGAAAATTCAATCGCATCAAACATCGTCGGCTTGCCATCAATGAGGCAGATGTTTCTGAGGTGAAGATCGCCATGACACGCCCGCACGCGTCCGTCGTCCCGTCGCGCATTCAGTTTGTCTGCATGCGCGTCGATCAATTCGATCGTCCGCTTCGTGACTGTTTCGACCCGCGCGTCGTCGAAGATTGCGCCGGCGCGCTGTTGCTCGAATGCCTTGATGTTGTTCTCGGCGATCCGGCGGATGCCCGCCGCGCCGCCTTTTTCCGGTCGCGTTTCCGCGTTCGCATGAAACAGCGCAATCGAATCGGCAAGATCCTCGATTATCGGACGGCGCAGCCCCTTATCCAATGATGCCAGCCGGTCAAAGAGGAGCGAGTCATCGAACCGCCGCATATCGACCAGCCAATCGACGATCTCACCGTCGCCATCGATGGCAAACGAAGCCCCCTCACGTGTGATCGGCAATACGCCTTTATAGATCGATGGTGCGGTCCGCCGGTTGATCTCGATCTCTTTCAGGCAGGCTTCACGACGTGCCTCCAAAGACCGAAAATCCAGAAACGGAAACTTGACCGCGCGCTTCAGCTTAAGCGCCCGATCTCCGCTCAGAAAGATGACCGAGATATGCGTTGTGATGATCTTCGGCGGTTCTCCGCCAATCGTCAGCGCCGCGGTCAGGAAATCAATGATGTCGCGTTGATCGTTGTTCGCCATCGTCAACGGAACGTCGCACGCGCTTCTTCTATACCTTCCGGATCCTCGTGGATGATCACCTCGGCATTCGGGAAAGCGTCCATTAGTTCTCTCTCGACCTCTTCGGATATATCGTGCGCATCCTTGAGTTTCATGTCGCCGTCGAGTTCCAGGTGAAACTGGATAAACACATGCACACCGGACGACCGTGTCCGCAAATCATGAAGGCCTCTCACCTCTTCATGCGCCATCACGATGTCCCGGATCTTCTGGCGTTCGTCATCTTCGAGTTCACGATCCATCAGGATCGACAAAGATGTCTTCCCGATCTCCCAGGCACCTTTGACGATGTAAATCGCAATCAGGATCGCAATCAGCGGATCTGCATACTGCCAGCCGAAATAGCTGGACATGAACAGCGACGCCATGACTCCCAGGTTGATCAACACGTCGGTTTTGTAGTGGAGACTGTCGGCATCAATGGCGATCGAGCCGGATTTGCTCACGACGTAACGCTGGAACGCGACCAATACCAAAGTCAGGACGATGGAAAATACCATCACCGCATAACCAATTTCGGTGTTCGCGATTTCCTTCGGATTCGCGACGCGCTCCCCTGCTTCGATCAGCAGAAAGGCCGCCGAACCGCAAATGAACGCCGCCTGGGCCAGGCTCGCCAGCGGTTCTGCCTTACCATGACCGAAACGGTGCTCCCGGTCCGCTGGCTGCAACGCATGATGCACGGCCAACAGATTGATCAGCGAGGCCGCCGCATCGAGAAACGAGTCGATTAACGTCGACAGCAAGCTCACCGAATCCGTCATCAACCAGGCGGCGAATTTCGTGACGATAAGAACAGCCGCGACGCTCACCGAGGCGATAGCGGCCGCCCGCATCAAATTGCCGGCCTGAACAGCCGGCCCTTGGGACGGGGAAGGATCAGGCGGGGCGTGCGTGACACTCACGGGAACAGCCGCTCCGTCGTCCAGGCATCGCCGTCGCGGTGATATACGATCCGCTCGTGCAACCGGAACTTTCCATCCGACCAGAATTCGATCAACTGCGGATCGACGCGAAAACCGGACCAATGCAAAGGACGTGGGACCTCGCCGACATGAAACTTAGCGGTAAATTCGGCAACCCGGCGCTCGAGCACGAACATGCCCTCCATCGGACGGGACTGATCGGACGCCCATGCCCCGATCCGGCTGCCGCGCGGCCGGGACTGAAAGTACGCATCCGCCTCTTCGTCGCTGACCGGGGTGGCCGCACCCTCAATCCGCACCTGCTTACGCAGGCTTTTCCAATGAAAATTCAGTGCGACCTGGGCGTTGGCAGACAGCTGTTTTCCCTTGTTGCTCTCAAGATTTGTGTAAAACACGAACCCCGTCGTGTCGAAATCCTTCAGCAGAACCATCCGAGACGACGGGCGGCCGTCCGGCGTCGCCGTCGCCAGGTTCATGGCACTCGGGTCATTAAGTTCTTTTTCCTTGGCCATTTCGAACCAGGAATTGAACAAATCGAAGGGTTCATTCAGATCGGCCATTGGAATATCCGTGATGCATGTCACTTAAACAAAGCGGTGAACGACGATATACTTTCGCCGCATTTTCGCCATATGTTGTAGATATATGGATACACGCAGAATGTCGAATGCTCGATCCGTGTCGTCGGGTCGGAAATTTGAATCACAGAGGAAAGTACGCCCGGCAGAAACGCTGCGGCCATCGATTTATGAATAGGCAAATACAGCAAATGAAACCGTCGAAACCGTTGCTCGTCGCCTCCTTGTGTCTGGCGCTTGCCGCCTGTGAACAAGGGAAGGAAAAACAAACCATCGGCACGCTCGCAGGTGCTGGTCTAGGTGCCCTGCTGGGCTCCCAGATCGGTAGCGGCAAAGGTGCAATGGCCGCGATCGCGGTCGGTACGCTCGCAGGTGCATGGGCGGGTAGCGAGATCGGCGAATCGCTCGACAAGGCGGACAAGGCGTATGCGCAACGCACGGCTCAGGATGCGCTCGAATACAACAAGGTGGGGCAGACATCGACGTGGCGAAACCCGGATTCCGGGCATTCCGGCACGGTCACGCCGGTCAATACCTATCGCAGCGCCGACGGTGCCGACTGCCGCGAGTTCGAAACCCAGATTTACGTCGATGGCCAACAGGAAACCGGCAAGGGCATTGCCTGCCGCCAGCCTGACGGCACCTGGAAAATCGCGGGTTGACCGCCCGTCGTGGTTCAGCACGCGTGCGCGTGCTGATCGTCGGCTTATTTCTTTCATGGACCACCGGGAACGCGCTCGCCCAACAGCGCGTCCGATTTGCCAATAGCTCCGGTCAGACCATCGAGGCCGTCTATCTGGCACCGCCGACTTCTGCAGACACCCCCGTACCAGCTGTGATCATGCTCCACGGATGCGCGGGGCTCTTCACCAAATCCGGCAAGATTCGCAGCCGCGAACGGGCCTGGATCGACATTCTGCAGCAGCAAGGCTGGGCGTTGCTGCTGCCGGACAGCTTCGGCTCGCGCGGCCATGGCAGTCTTTGCAAGGTCAAGGACCGGCCCGTCACACCCGAGAAGGACCGCCCTCTCGACGCGCTGGCCGCATTGGCATGGCTTGCCATGCAGCCGGGCATTGACCCGGCACGCATTGCCCTACTCGGCTGGTCGAACGGTGCGATGACGGGCTTGCATACGGTCCGGGAAGGTGGCGCCGCAACGCCATCTGCTGGCATGCGGGATTTTAAGACCGCGGTTCTTTTCTATCCCGGCTGCATCGCACTGAAAAAGTCACACCCCGAATACCGTCCGCGGATCCCCGTCCTGATCCAGCATGGTGAACTGGATGACTGGACGCTCGCCGCGCCGTGCCGACAACTCGTCGAAACAGTGAACGAGGATCCGGCGGCACCGGAAATGTCGATCGATATTTATCCGGGCAGCTATCACAACTTTGACCACCCGAATTCCAAGCTCAAGACCATTACGACCAGGCATTCAGGTTACAAGACCGGCGAACGTCAGGTTCACACCGGCACTAACCCCGACGCCCGGGAAAAGGCCATCCGCCGTACACTTGAATGGCTGCTCCGGCAGTTTTCCTGACGCTACACGACACCAATTAGACGTTCCTCCCGCAAAAACCGGCAGGACGAAAACCATCATTCAAAATTATATTTGACATTGTACCGAACGTTCGGTACATCCTGCTCATACGGACATGGGGCCCCAATCCGTAGACCTTTGAAACACTCTTACAGGAGAAAACCATGTCACGTATCCAGACCCCCTCTTCGATCGACGCCGCCCCGGCCGCCGCCCGCCCCTTGCTCGACGCTGTCCAGCAGAAACTCGGTTCCGTCCCCAATATGTTCCGGCTGGTGTCGGCAAGCCCGGCAACGCTTGAAGGATACCTGGGACTGAGCGGTGCACTCGCCGCCGGTCAGCTCTCTCCGGCCGCGCGTGAAGGGATTGCCCTCGTCCTCGCCAATATCAACGGCTGCACGTACTGCAATTCCGCACACGGCTATATCGCCAAGAACCTCATCAAAATGGATGATCAGGAAATCGACGCCAACCGCGATGCGACGTCCTCCGATCCGAAGACCGATGCCATCCTCAAGCTTGCGCGTAAGATCGCAAGCAACCGCGGACAGGTCGAACAGGCCGACCTCGATGCAGCCCGCGCCGCCGGTGCGACCGATACGGAGCTTGTCGAAGTCGTCGGTAACGTGGCGCTCAACGTGCTGACCAACTACATCAACGAAGTCTTCAAGACCGACGTAGACTTCCCCCTGGCCGAAGCGAAAAAGGCCGCGTGACCCTGGCCCCGTCGGCCCCTCCCCCCGGGCACGACGGGCACCCTGCGCGGGCGAGCGGACGCATCCCCTGGCGCCGCTCGCCCGTACCGCAAGGGCAGTGGTCAAATTCATGCCACCGTGATACGCAGATTGTCATGAAAACCGGCCAAGCCACGTCCAGCAAAGAAGAGATCGTTGCGGAATTGTTCCGGCTGTTCCGGTGTGGCGGGTACGAGGGTGTATCCGTCGGCGATATTTCAAAAGCCACCGGCCTTGGTAAATCGAGCCTTTACCACCATTTTCCCGGCGGCAAATCGGACATGGCGGCGGCAGTCGTTGCATTCGCCCGCGACTGGATCGGCACCCATATTTTGGCGCCGCTAGAAGACGAGGGCCGACCCCTCGACGCTCGCGTCGACGCCATGCTTGATGCGGCACGCCAGCTTTATGGTGGCGGCACGTCGCCCTGCCTTGTCGCGAGCATGATGGTCACAGCCGACGGTAAACCCGCCGACGATAAAGTCGGCAAGATTCTGGGCGACTGGATTGCCGCCATCTCGTCCGCGCTCCAGCAAAATGGCATCGGCAAACAAAAAGCCGACACAAGAGCAACGAATGCACTGATAAGCATCGAGGGGGCATTGCTTATTGCCCGCGCCACAGGCCGCATCGAGGTTTTTGAATCTGCCCTTGAAGAAACCCGCGACAGCTTGCTGGCGCCCTGACTGAGAACACCTGAAGATGACTGAAGACACACCTGCCGAACTCCCGATGCGCGCCGCGATCGTCCCCGTAACACCGCTGCAGCAGAACTGCTCAATTGTCTGGTGTACCGAAACCAACAAGGGCGCGTTCATCGACCCCGGCGGCGATATCGATCGTCTTCTTGAAGCGGTCGAGGAAACGGGCTGCGAGATCGAGAAGATATTACTGACCCATGGGCACGCCGACCATGCCGGCGCCGCCGACGAACTGCGCGAGCGGCTCGGCGTCCCTATCGAAGGACCGCACATCGACGACAAGTTCTGGATCAAGGATATCCCGACGTCTTCGGCCAAGTACGGCTTTCCGGGCGGCCGCGATTTCGATTCGGACCGCTGGCTCGTAGGCGGCGATCAGGTCGCCGTCGGCAACGTCACATTCGACGTCTATCATTGCCCCGGACACACACCCGGGCATGTGGTTTTTCATCAACCCGAAACCGGTGTCGCCTTTGTCGGCGACGTGCTTTTTCAGGGCTCGATCGGGCGCACGGACTTTCCCAAGGGGGATCATGAACAACTGATCCGCTCGATTACGACGCAGCTTTGGCCGCTTGGCGACGACACCGCGTTCGTGCCCGGTCACGGCCCGATGTCGACGTTCGGACAGGAACGGAAAACCAACCCCTATGTCGGCGGCACCTGACGCACTTAATGAGGCGCCCTGATTTCCTTCTTTAGCAGCCAGTGATTGACGGGCCAGGCCGCCAGAAAGCCGGCGGGCGCCGCGGCAGCCAGCCCAATCCAGAACACCGGCTGACCGATGGACGTCGCCTGTAAACCGCCAATCCAGTAATCGACGCTGTTCATAACGATCTCCATGACGGCGATCGATATCGCCTCGCCCAACCAGACGACGCGCATGGCGCCAGCCAGGCTCAGGTTCATGGAACGCATCAGCGGTACGAGTGCCAGTGCAAACCCGAAAATGTACGCAAATACGACGCCGGTGGCGATCGTCAGAACGACGCCGAGCCCAAACCAGACCCCCAGCCCGACACCGATCGCCTCACCGATGAAGCACCCGATTAGACAGTGCAGTGTCGCGTGTGCCGACGCCTTCAGGGGCGGATGGTCCTGATGTCCCTTATGATCATGATCGCCGCGTGCATGTTCCATAGGTTTTGTCCAACTTCCGGCGGTTCGTTATGGTGCGAAAACTAAGTGAACGGCATTCATCGCCGTGTCATGTATTTGAGGTAATGCGAGTGCCCATCAACGCAAGGACGCCACGCCGCAGAGGAGACGCACCCAAATGGCAGACCCGATCCTGAACGAATGCATCAACCCGACCTGTCCGTTTTCCGGCAAGCCGGTCGAACCGGACAGCCTGACGTTCTATCGCGGTCATACCGTCGGGTTCTGCAACCCGGGTTGCCGTGACAAGTTCGCCGCAAATCCCGACGAATTCCCGGATGCCAAGGCACTGTTCGATGATCACATCGGAGACACATTCGAATGAGCGATTACATCATCGACAGCATCGAGACGCTGGAAGAGATCTACAGCAGCCCGGCCGAGGCATCCCTCGTGAAGGAAAGTACGACGATCACGGACGAATACCGGCGCCTGATCGAGGCGTCGCCATTCGTCGCCCTCGCCTCGTCCGGTCCCGAAGGCCTGGACTGCTCGCCCCGCGGCGATCTCAAGGGGTTCGTGCGCATCCACGACGAGAAAACCGTCATGATTCCGGACCGCCGCGGCAACAACCGTGTCGACACGCTCCGCAATATCGTCCGCGACCCCCGCGTGGCATTGCTGTTCCTGATCCCGGGTTCGGGCACCACGCTGCGTATCAACGGTCACGCCAGGCTCAGCACCGATCCGGCATTGCTGGAAAGCTTCGCCGAGCAAGGTAAATCACCGCGTTCGGTCATTATCGTCGACGTCGAAACGACCTATTTCCAGTGCGCTCGCGCCATCCTCCGGGCCAAACTGTGGGATCCGGCTGAGCACCAGGACCCGAAATCCCTGCCATCTCCGGGGGATATCCTTGCCGCACAGACCAAAAGCCGCGATGACGGCGGCATCGACGGCGAGGCCTATGACGCGGAATGGCCCGGCCGGGCAGCAAAGAGCCTGTGGTAGGCCCTTACCCCTTGCATATCTTGGGTTTGCCGCTTAAACCTCCGCCCCAGACGATAGTAAGCCCTATACCTCCCGGAGATCGCCGCTGTGACCGACACGATGCACCCTTTCCGTACGCACACCTGCGCCGCGCTGCGCCCCGAAAATGTGGGCGAAACCGTGCGGATTTCCGGCTGGGTGCGCCGCAAGCGCGACCACGGAAACCTCGTGTTCGTCGACCTTCGCGATCACTACGGTATCACGCAGTGCGTGATCGACGTCTCGAGCGATCTGTTCCCGACCGTCGAAGCCGCGCGTCCGGAAAGCGTGCTGACCATTACCGGCGAGGTGGTGAAGCGCTCCGACGAGACGATCAACCCGAACATCCCGACCGGCGAGGTCGAAGTCCGTATCCGTGAGATCAGCGTCGAAGGCCCCGCTGAAATCCTGCCGATGCAGGTCGCGGGCGACCAGGAATACGGCGAGGACATCCGGCTCCGCTACCGCTTCCTCGATCTCCGCCGTGAAAAAATGCAGCGGAACATCAAGCTCCGGAACGGGGTCATCGCCTCGATCCGCCGCCGCATGACGGACGCCGGGTTTATCGAATTCCAGACGCCGATCCTGACCGCGTCGTCGCCGGAAGGTGCCCGCGACTACCTGGTCCCGGCGCGCAATCATCCGGGCAAGTTCTATGCCCTGCCGCAGGCCCCGCAGCAGTTCAAGCAGCTGCTGATGGTGTCCGGCTTCGACAAATACTTCCAGATCGCCCCTTGCTTCCGCGACGAAGATGCCCGCGCCGACCGTTCGCCGGGCGAGTTCTATCAGCTCGACTTCGAGATGTCGTTCGTGACGCAGCAAGATGTCTTCCGCACCATCGAGCCCGTTATCGGTGGCGTGTTCGAGGAATTCGCCGACGGCCGCAAGGTGACACCGGCGCCGTTCCCGGAGATTCCCTATGCCGAAGCCATGGCGAAGTACGGTTCCGACAAGCCGGATCTTCGCAACCCGATTGAAATGCAGGATGTGACCGAGCATTTCCGGGGTTCCGGCTTCAAGGTCTTCGCCGGCATGATCGACAAGAACGACAAGGTCCGCGTCTGGGCCATCCCGGCAAAAACCGGCGGCAGCCGCGCCTTCTGCGACCGCATGAATGCCTGGGCGCAGGGCGAAGGCCAGCCGGGTCTGGGCTACATCTTCTTCCGTGACGGCGAAGGCGCCGGCCCGATTGCCAAGAACATCGGTGAAGAACGGACCGAGGCGGTACGCACGCAGCTCGACCTCGCGGACGGCGACGCCGTCTTCTTCGCCTGCGGCGACCCGAAGGACATGGCGAGCTTCGCCGGTGCCGCGCGCATGAAAGCCGGCACGGACCTCGATCTTTGCTCAAAAGACGAGTTCAAGTTCTGCTGGATCGTGGACTACCCGATGTACGAACTGGACGACGACGGCAAGGTGGAGTTCTCGCACAATCCATTTTCCATGCCGCAGGGCGGTCTCGACGCGCTTGAAAACATGGATCCGCTCGACATCCTCGCCTACCAGTACGACATCGTCTGCAATGGTGTCGAACTCAGCTCGGGCGCGATCCGGAACCACCGTGCCGACATCATGATCAAGGCGTTCGAAATTGCCGGATACGGCCAGGACGTCGTCGAGGACAAGTTCGGTGGTATGCTGCGTGCCTTCCAGTACGGGGCTCCGCCGCACGGCGGCTCGGCGCCGGGTATCGATCGTATCGTCATGCTGCTCGCGGACGAAGTGAACATCCGCGAAGTGATCGCGTTCCCGATGAACCAGCAAGCCGAAGACCTGCTGATGGGCGCGCCAACCGAGGTCGAGGCAAAACGGCTCAAAGAACTGTCGATCAAGCTGGATCTGCCGAAGGCGAAGAAGACCGACGCTGAGTGACTGACGGCCCGGTTGTATCGAAAACAAGATACGTCCAAAAATTTTACGTAATTTATCGTTATTTTTCAGATAAATAAAACATCTGGAGAATTAAGTTCACTATTGCAACCTGAATCCAATGGGCGCAATGTGCAAGTGCGAAGGTTCCGGTATCGATGGGGTCCGATACCGGCGAAATCGCGGCGATAGAAAAATCCCCATAAAAATCAGGCCCCTGAGTGTGTGACATGAAATCAATTGCGACCGTTGTCCTGGGTGCGGTCCTATGCGCAGGATGCGCCCCACTCCCCATCACCGTGGCATCACTTGTCGCCGATGGCGTCTCTTACGCAACCACTGAAAAATCTCTTACCGATCACGGCATTTCCGCCCTGGCCGATCAGGATTGCGCCATCCATCGGATACTGACGGATGGTGAGATGTGCCAAGACATTGAGAACGAGATCGTGGTCGCTAACGTCGAACGGGTTGAAACACAGACACTGACACCCCTGCCAACGCCCGTCGCGACGCCGGCCGGAAACGTGGACGTCACGCATTTCGGCTCGATCGGCGATCCGCTCCCCGGGGTCTATATGGTTATCGCCAGTTCAAGGGACCTGGCGGCCGCACGCTCCTTCACGATCCAAAGTTCCGGCCTGGCGCCCCAGGTCTTTGCAATGCCTGCGGGTGGGCGCCGCGTCATGTATCACATGATTGTCGGCCCGATGACGCAAAACGATTATACGTCAGCACGTGAATCCGCCGTGTCGCACGGCTTCAGAAATACATGGGCGCTGATGATCGACGAGGGCGACTGGCGCCTGGCCAGGGAACTGGAAGCACGTGAGCGCGCAAGACTATCGGTCGAACGCGCCAGCGTCGTTCAGTAATCACCAGCCGCTGTCGTTCTCGACCTTCCCGGTTGCGATCGCACGTTCAAGGCTGCTGAACTCGTCGCAGGAAAACAGACACGCATCGTCTATACGTGCCAGAAGCTTCTTCGCATCGTCGATCCGCCCGGTCTGCACGTAAAGCATGCCCAGATAGTTGAGCGCGCCGACATGGTCATCATCGAGCGCGAGTGCCTTGCCATAGAATTCCTCGGCCTGTTCATGATCGCCCTGCAGTCGGGTCGCATAGCCAAGCAAATTCCAGGCATCGGCATTCTGCGGATCATCGGCAACCGCTTTTCTAAGCAGACCTTCCGCCTTGGCGTAGTTGCCGTCTTTCAACAAGCTGCGTGATTTCTGCACGTCGTCCGGTTCACTGCTACCACCGCCCGTGCCAGCCGCCATGCCGTGGGTCGGTGCAAGCCCGAGCAACACAACCACAAACAGGGCCAAGATGGTTTTCATCATGCGCGCCTCCGCAACCTGCTTGATAGACGTGTCAGGTTACGCGGTGCACATAAGGGCCGAAATGCACAATACCGTGAGGCCGCTCATGCGGCCGAGACCACTTTTGCACCGCGCTGCCGCAACTGGTCTTCCTGATTGGAACCGATCAAGCATCCTCTGAACTTGGCGGCCTCGACCTGCGCCCCAAGGAAGTTCACGTCACTCAGGTTCGTTCTGTCGAACCGGGCATAACGCAAGTCCGCGTTCTTCAAATCCGCGCCGCTCATCTGCGTCGGCCAGGGACGGCCCGGACGTTGTTCGAGGTTGTGACGATAAAGTCTCGTCTTACCGAACGAAGCATCACGCAATGTCGCCATCCTGAGGACGGCTCCCGGCATGAAAGCCCCGTCAAGGCGCGCGCGCTCCAGGCTGGCAAAACAAAGATCCGCATTCCTGAGCACGGTGAAATCCATGACCGCGTCATCGAACAACGTACCGTTAAGTTTCGCACCCGTAAAATCGGCCCCGGTCAGGTTAGTGCCGCGCAGATCGAGACCCGATAAATTCTTACCGGCAAAGTCCGCGCGCGTTCCCTTTCGCCCGAACGTTCCGAGCCACACTTGATGACGGTTGAGCTTGTCGCGAATTTCGTCCGTCAGCGACCCGACGTCCGCCGGGAGTTGCACATCGACCAGTTTCGTATTGGAAAAGTTCGCACCGGCAAGCAGCGCACCACGCAGATCGACACCTTCCAGATGTGCCCCGGAAAAATCGGCACCCGTCAGGTTGGCGTTTACAAATTTGGCCTTGCTGATCCGGCTTCCGGATAAGTCGGCGTCAATCAGGTTTGCATTCGACAAGTCGCTGCGGAAAAGATCCGTGTCCTGAAAATCCACGCCCTCCAGATCGGCCGCATCGAATACCGTAGCCCCGGCGCTCAGCCTGAGGCGGCTGGCGCGCGCTCTTTGGCGCATCGTTTTCTGTGCACCCACGAGTTTCAGGGATGAGTCGGTATATGCACCGGGACGAAGATCGGCACCGCTCAGATCGGCACCGGCCATCGCCGCACCACGAAAGACCGCGCCACGAATGTCGGCACGGCGAAAACTGCTTTGGCGCAGATCTGCTTCGGTAAAATCGGCGGCATACAAATCCGCACCGTCAAATTTTGAGCCTGAAAGCGTGCTTTCCTTGAAGTCCGCACCGGAGAGGATGGCTTCGCTCAGGTCCACGCCCGGAAGCACGACGGCACGGAACGACGCAAGCCGCATTTGCAGGCGCTTCCCGCCCGGCCGCGAACGCGTAAACCGTGCGTGTGCCCGCAAGGCCTCTACCAGATCATGGGTGCGCATATAGGTGCTACCCATCGCCGATCACAATCCCTCAATCGCTAACGCTTCTGTTAACGGTTTCTTATTTTTTGTTATTAGAATCAGGTTTGAATCGGCTGTCTACAGTTTGTTGCGACGCAGTATGGTTAACGCGACACACTCTAACCCATTCAGAATCAACGAAGAATCACCCGCTATCGGTGCACCGCTGCACCTATCTGTCGCGCGCACACAACAGGTGGTGTCGCGTGCATTATACATTAGAAAATATGCATGAAGACGGCTTGCGCGCGTTAACTATAGGCGCACGCAAGCCTGCCCTGGCAGCCTGGAAAAATAATTCAAAAAATTTTTATGTCAGGCCCCGGTCAGGCGCTTTTGGCGAGCTTCTTTTCCAGATAGGGCATCAATCCTCCCTCGTCGACAATGGACATCAGGTGATCCGGGATCGGCTGGCAACGAAACGTCGTACCCTGCGTTTCATCCACGATTTCACCCGTCGACGTATCGATGGCGAGCGTATCTCCCTTCGCGATCTCCGCCGCATTCGGACATACCAGCGCCGGCAGTCCGATGTTGAAGCAGTTACGGTAAAAGATGCGCGCGAACGACTTTGCGACGACGCACCGGATGCCCAGTGTCCTCAGGAACAAGGGCGCAGCTTCCCGGGATGAACCGATACCGAGGTTGTCGGTCGCGACGAAGATATCGCCTTCCTTCACCCCTTTGGCGAAGCCCGGGTCCATGTCGCGAAGGCAATGGACCGCGCCGGCCTCGATGTTATCCGCGCCCGAGTAGGACCCAATCGGCGCAAGCGCGTCCGTGTCGATGTTCGCGCCATAGGCCCAGGCGCTGCCTTTGATAATACTCATAGGAACTCCCTCGGGTCTGCGATGGCGCCCTTGATGGCCGATGCCGCCACCGTATACGGCGATGCCAGGAACAGCTTGGACGACTTCGGTCCGGCCCGGCCCACGAAATTACGGTTGGTGGAGGATATGCCGACCGCATTTTCCTCCAATCGCGCAGGTCCGATGCCGATACAGCCACTGCACCCCATGGGCAGGATCACACCGCCGGCGTCCTCCAGTATCTGCAAAGTGCCGTCAGCTCGCGCTTCTTCTTGCATGGAAAGCGATGACGGCGAGATCATGAACTTGAAGCCACTTTGAACCTTGCGGCCTTTCAGCACCTGCGCCGCCATCCTGAGGTCATCCAACTTGGCTCCGGTGCATGCACCCAGATAGGCCTGATCGAGCTTGGTGCCCTGGTGCGCCTCGACAGGCGCCGCGTTTTCCGGGCTCGACGGTGCCGCCACCTGGGGCGACAGCGCATCACCGCTCACGGTAACGGTTTTGGCGTATGACGCGTCCGGATCGGACCGCCACGTCTGAATGTCGATGCCGGTTGCGCCCCACTTGGTCAGGACAGCCTCGGTCTTCTCGTCCGGCTCGCAGTATCCGGCCTTGGCGCCGAGTTCAGCCGCCATATTGGCTAGCGTCATGCGCTCCTCGACCGACATGGCCGAGACGGCTTCACCGCCGTATTCCAGCGCCTGGTAGTTGAACCCCATGATGCCATGATCGCCGCAGAGTTTGAGGATCACGTCCTTTGCCGATACGCCGGGTTTAAGATTGCCGGTAATGTCGACCTTGACCGTCTCCGGCACGCGCACCCAGATTTCACCGGTTGCCAGCACCCCGGTCATCTCCGTCGCGCCGATCCCGACCATGATGGTGCCGAAGGCACCGCCGGTGACCGAGTGGCTGTCACCGCCGACGATGAACATGCCGGGCTTAACGTGACCGCCCTCCGGCAAAACGATATGACAGATCCCCTGCTCTTTGATGAAATTCTTGATGCCGTGAGACATCACCCAGTCATAGGCGTGCTTCTGAACGCCGTTATGCTCCGGATTGTCATCGTTGATGTAGTGGTCGGTAATGACGACGAGCTTATCCAGGTCCCAGACCGGCACACCCAGTTCATCCAGCTTACGGCCGGCCATGCGCGGGCCTGCACTGTCATGCATCATGGCCAGGTCGACCTGACAGGTCACGATTTCGCCCGGCGCGACGCTGTCGAGCCCGGCGGCGTTGGCAATGATCTTTTCGGCGAGTGTTTGCGCCATTTGGTTTCTTCCCCGTTTTGTTCAGATCACTTTCTTGTCCCGAAGCGCGGCAATCGCGGCATCGTCGTATCCGGCATCACGTAACAGACCGTCCGTATCCACACCCAGTTTCGGCGCCGGATTGGCCGGGGCCGGCGACCCGCCCGCGCGCACCGGCGGCGCCACGTAACGATACGTGCCGTGGCCATCCAGCTCGATATTCTGAAGCCGCCCCTCGTCGACGACAAAAGGATTGTCGAGCGCCTGCTGCACATCGTTGATGGCCGCAGCAGGCACCACGCCCGCGAATTCCTCGAGCCACTCCGCCGTGGTTTTGGCGGACAATGCCTCGTCCAGCAGTTCCTCGATCAGGGGGCGGTTCTCGAAACGCTCCTTGAACGTCTTGAAGCGCGGGTCGTCACCCCAATCCGGTCGGCCCAACTTATTGCAGAGTGCCGGCCAGAACTTCTCCTTGTTGCACATCAGGTAGATCCAGCCGTCCTTGGTCTGATAGAGCGCGCACGGCGTCAGCGCCGGATGTGCGGACCTGGGCAGGCGCCCCTGCACATGCCCCTCGTTTAGGTACCAGATCGCCGGATACCCCAGATTGCAGAGCGCGATGTCGAACAGGCTCACATCCATGTCCCGCCCGATGCCCGTTGCTCGCGCGCCGGTGATGCCGGCGAGCACGGCATAGGCCAATGCCAGGCCCGTCATCTGGTCGACGACCGATAGGCCGAACCGGGTCGGCGGGTTTTCCGGCTCACCCGTCAGCGAAAACCAGCCCGCTTCTGCCTGCATCAGGTAATCGAACCCGGGCCAGGTCTTGCGCGGTCCGGTCCTGCCATAGGCCGAGAGATGCGCGCAGACGATCTTCGGATTGACGTCTTTGAGGTCCGCATAGTTGAGCCCGAGCTTGTCCGGCACGTCGCCGCGCAGGTTGGAGGCAACCGCATCGGCTTTCTTGACGAGATCAAGGAACACGGCACGACCCTCATCACTCGTCAGATCGAGCGTAACGCTCCGCTTGTTGCGGTTATAGGCGTGAAAGAATTCGGACGTGCCGTCGCCGAACCAGTACGGGCCAATGTCGCGTGCGAAGTCGCCGCCTTCCGGATTCTCGATCTTGACGACCTCGGCGCCCTGATCGGCAAGGAACATCGTACCGAAGGGGCCGGCACCATACTGTTCAACGGCCAGCACACGAACGCCGGCAAGCGGTAATGCACTCAACTGCTGCGCTCCACCAGTTGGCGGGCAATGATGATCCGCTGCAGTTCGTTGGTCCCTTCACCGATGCAGAGCAGTGGCGCGTCACGGTAATAGCGTTCGATGTTGTATTCCGGCGAATAGCCGTAAGCGCCGTGAATGCGCATTGCTTCCGCCGCGTTTTCCATCGCCGCTTCGGTCGCGAACAGCTTGGCCATGCCGGCTTCCATATCGCAGCGTTCGCCGCTGTCGTAGGCAATGGCCGCATCCTCGACCAGCTTTCGCGCCGCCTGCACACGGGTCGCCATGTCAGCGAGCTTGATCTGGATTGCCTGATGCTGCGCGATCGGCTTGCCGAAGGTTTTGCGTTCCTTTGCGTAAGCCAGCGCGTCTTCCAGCGCGGCACGCGCCACGCCGACGCCGCGTGCGGCGACGTTGATGCGGCCGAGTTCGAGACCGGAGAGGATCTGTTGCAGGCCGCGGCCTTCCTTGTCGCCGATCAGCATGGACTGCGACACCCGGACGCCGTTGAACTCCATCTCTGCGGTATCGATGCCCTTGTAGCCGAGTTTCTTGAGCTTGCTCGCCTTGTAGCCGGCCAACTTCGGCACCAGCAATAGGCTCATGCCCCTGTGCGCCGGTTCGGCATCGGGATCTGTCTTGACCAGCACCGCCATCATTTCACCGTGGACGGAGTTGGTGATCCACATCTTGTTGCCGTCGATGACGTAATCGTCGCCGTCCTTCACCGCCCTGGTGCGGATACCCTGCAGGTCCGTGCCGGCATCCGGCTCCGTCAGTGCGATGCCGCCACGGATTTCACCGCTCGCGAACTTCGGCAGGTATTCCCGCTTCATTTCCTCGGAGCCGTGACGTTCGACGGCCTGCGCCATGATCAGGTGCGAATTGAACAGACCCGAAACCGACATCCATACGGCGGAGACCCGCTCAACGATCTGCGAGTAGGTCCGGATATCGAGACCAAGCCCGCCGTATTCGGCCGAGATCGTCGCCCCGTACATACCAAGATCGGCAAGCTTGTCGGCGATTTCCTGCGGGTATTTGTCCTCGGACTCGAACTCCTTCACATAGGGTGCGACGTCTTTTTCGAGGAACTTGTCGATGGCGTCGAGAATAAGCGCGCTGTCGTCGTTGTGTGCGTCAGGCATATCCGTTTCCTCAGTAGTCCGTCTTGTCGTCGACGGCATGGCCCCGTTTCGGGATCAGCATGGAACGTTCGAAGGATATCACCTCGACGCCGCCCTGCTTGAATCCTGTGGTCTTGATGGTGACGATCCCCTGCGTCGGACGCGACTTGCTCTCGCGGACCGCCAGCACCTCGCTCTCGGCATAGAGCGTATCGCCGTTGAACACCGGCGCCGGCATCTTGACTTTGTCCCAGCCCAGATTGGCGATGGTCTTCTGCGAGACGTCCGAGACGCTCATCCCCGCGACGATCGAAAGCGTCAGGCACGAGTTCACCAGCGGCTGACCGAACTCGGAATGCTTGGCGTATTCCTGATCAAAGTGCAGCGGGTGCTGATTCATCGTCAGCAGCGTGAACCAGATGTTGTCGTTCTCCGTGATCGTGCGACCGGGGCGGTGCTCGTAGACATCACCCACCTTGAAGTCCTCAAGGTACCGTCCGTAGGATTCGCGATACCGGTTCGGGCCGACTTCCTTGGCTTCAGCAACCATTATTCAGCGGCCTGCATCTGCGGCTTACCGGCGGCGAGCACCGACGACACGGAATTCTGCGCCTCAAGACCGAGGATCAAATCGGCGAAGCGGTTCACACCCTCCTCACCAAGATAAGGCGAAGCCAGACCCGAGAACTTGCCGCGGAACTCATCCACCGTCATGAAGTTGGCCGGTTCGCCCTTCGGCATGTCGACCAGTACCGAGAACGTGCCGCGCGGCGTTTTCACCGTCGCCTTGCCCGCCATGTTGGCGGGGAACAGCGCCTCGACTTCCGGATCGTTGACGCATGTCACCTTCTTCGTCAGCGCCAGCGTTTCCGGATCTTTCAGATGCGTCGCGTAATGATCCCAGAGCATGGTCCCTTCACGCAGCACGACGGCGGCACAGAACGGCATCGAGAACTGGCCGTCGACGACACTTTCCGGATTGTGCTTCGCTTCCTCGGGGAAACTGACGATCTTCATGCCGGTCAACGGCAGGCCGATTTCGACGGCTTCAACCTCGTCGGCGGTCACGCCTTCGTCCCGCATGATCTGCTTGATCGCATCCATAGCCGCGTGCGTATAGCGGCAGCTTGGATAGGGCTTAACCGCGAGACGGAGTGTTTCCCAGCGCTCGCCCAACTCGGCATCCGCCTTGGCCGGATCGGCGTTCGGCGCGTACGCATGGAGGAACCCCCACTTACCCTCGAACGCTTCCTTCGGCCCCTGGAAACCTTCCTTGGCAAGAACGGCACACATCAGGCCGTTCTGTGCCGCCTGGCCGACGTGCGAGCGTTTGGTCCATGCCCCGTCGGCGAGGAACTGCATGGAGCCCGCCGCCTGGCTGAGCGCAATGCCGAAGCCGCTCTCGATCTGGTCGGCATCCATGCCGAGCAGCTTGCCCGCCGCCGCCACGGCACCAAAAATCCCGCACGTCGCCGTCGGGTGATAGCCGCGGTCGTAATGGTCCGACGGGCCCAGCGCCAGCGAGAGCCGGATCTGGATTTCATACCCGGCGACGCAGGCCGCGATCAGGTCTTTGCCCGATGCGCCCGTCATCTCCGCCGCCGCAAGCGCAGCCGGCACGATCGGCGCGGACGAATGCAGCGAAGCCTCCGCGTGCGTGTCATCGAAATCGAGCGAGTGAGCAAGCGTGCCGTTCAGCAGCGCCGCCGCCGACGGCGCATAGGTCTTTGCATCCCCCGGCACGGCGCAGTCGCCTGACGCGAGACCCAAGTATTCCAGCGCACGCACCATGGCCGGCGTTGATTCCGCATCGTTGCGCGCACGCACCATGATGCCCGCTGTGTCGAGGATCAAAAGCTTGGTCCGCTCGATCACGTCGGTGGGCAGGTCTTCGTATCCAAGATTGACTGCAAATTCCGCCAGGCGGCGGCTGATACCGGTCATCGGATGTCTCCCTAATCTTTGATGATCGCCGGGTGCCCCGGCTCTTAGGAGATATTCCAACACACTACATTCGATTGAACAAATAGGAATATATGGACTATATATCATGAAATCAGATCAATTGGAGATACCCATGCTGCCGGTCACTCTCAAGCAACTGGAGACCTTTCTGGCCGTCGCCGAGGCCCGTGGGTTTCGCCGTGCCTCCGAGCGGCTCAATCTGTCGCAGTCCGCCGTAACCGCCCACGTCCAGCAACTGGAGACCACGCTTGGCGTGCCATTGTTTCATCGAACGACGCGGTCCGTTCGCCTTACGGATGCCGGCAGCGAACTCCTGGAGCGTGCCAATAGGACAATCACCGGGCTTGAGGACACGATCCGCGCCTTCAGGGACGAAGCGGCCATGACCCGGGGCCGTGTCCTCGTCGCCTGCGCGCCCAGTTTCGCGTCCTCGATCCTGCCGCCGGCGCTCGCCGCCTTCCAATCCCGTCACCCGGAGATTTTTATTCAAGTACGGGAAGCCTACGGCTCGGAAATTCTGGAATCGCTCAGGACAGACGCCGTCGACTTCGGAATCGGCCCGTTGGACCGGGACGACAAGGACATCGCGTTCACGCATTTGCTGTCCGACGGTTTTGTCGCGGTCATTAACGGCAACGATCCACTCGCCAAACGCCGGACGCTGACACTGCCGGACATCATTGATCAACCGATCCTCGCAATGCCGCGCCGCTCCGCGACCCGGGACCTTCTGGAGAAGAGCTTCGAAAAGCACGGTCGCGTCCTCGAGCCGAAGTACGAGATGCTGCACCACCAGACGCTGATCAGCATGGCGGATGCCGGTCTCGGTATCGCCGTGCTGCCGGAAACCGCCGTCCCCTCGGCGCGGGAAGGATCCTACGCGGTCATCCCGCTCAGGGAACCGGATATGAAGCGCCGCATGGGCATCCTGATGGCGCGCGGACACAATCCATCACCAGCCGCCCGCGCGGTCGCGGGGATGTTGCCTGAATTCGTGTCTAACTGGGCCAGGCCCGCGGCCTGAACGTTATTCCGCCGCGTACTGTTTTTCGGCGTCGTAGTATTCGGGGAAGCCGACGATCGCCTGCAGTTCCTGGAAGGTGATCCGGTTCGAGAGATCCTGCTCGCCGGCCTTGATCATCTCCAGCGTCTGCTGCATGCCCTTGATCGCCGTCATCAGCATCGCGGCCGGATAGATTGCGACCTTGTACCCGATTTCTTCCAACTCCTTGGGCGACAGATAGGGCGTCGCGCCCTGCTCGACCATGTTCGCCATTTTCGGTCCGTCGATCTCGGCGCCGTAACGGCGCATCTCGTCCTCGTTTTTCGGCGCTTCCAGGAAGGTGATGTCGACACCGACCTCGCGGAACATCGCGCAGCGGCGCAGGGCTTCGTCCATGCCGTCGGTCGCGTTGGCATCCGTCCGCGCCATGATCAGGATGTCGCCGCCCTTGTCGCGCAGTTCTTCGCGTGCGTCGACCGCAGCCTGAAGATGCTGTTTGGCTTCATTGAACGGCACAACCCGCTTGCCGATGGTGTGCCCACAGCGCTTCGGCGACACCTGATCCTCGATCATCACGCAGGCAAAGCCGGCCTGCGCATACCCCTGCACGGTACGTTTTACGTTGATGGGGTTTCCGAACCCCGTATCGCCGTCACCGATCACCGGAATATCCACCGCATTACACAAATTGCGGCCCTGATCGACCATCTCGGCGTAGCTGATCAGGCCGGTATCCGGCATGCCGATCCGCACCGCTGAAACCATGAAACCACTCATGAAAGCGGCACTGAAACCCGCCTGCTCGACGAGCCGCGTCGATATGGCGTCAAACACGCCAGGTGCGGTGATGATGCCGGGTTGATCGAGAAGAGCCTGCAGTTTTGCGGCAGCGGTCATGTTCATTCTCCCTAAGATTCGTTTGTTCCTAAATTGACTGCATTTGTCTTCCGGTCAAGCACGCCGGGAGAAATTTTATTGCGCCCAACGTTGCCGGAACCGCCCGTTCCGGTCTTCTGCCGCCAAAAATAGACCGTTTGTTCTTATTTTTAGTGCAATGCAAAATTCATTTTGAAAATTAGAATTATTACAATAATTTATTGATCATGCAGTGCAGCATACATGCATCTGTGGAGAGAAGTTCGGGGGTGGAATAACAATGCAAAAAGCGGAGATCCTCCATGCCGAAGAAAAGGCAAAACGATACGAACAGAAAGGTCGGCGCCGCGCCGTCAGGTAGCGGCACCCAGGTCGAAAAGCGGCCTGTTGCGCATAAACTGGGGTACTTCGGCAATTTTGATTTGCCGCCGGTCTACCGCAAGCTTTGGCCGTCGGAGATCGACAAGATCGAAGCGCATCTTTTGCGCCTGACGCCTCATGACCGGCAAATGCGATTTTGCGGCGGGATATCTGACGACCGTATCCGCGAATACTGCAAAGGCATCAATTGGACGTCCACGACCCTGCTGGGGTGTTTTGTCGACGGCATACTTCGCGGCATCGCCTGCGTCGTTATCCTGCCCGAAGGATTTTCCGTCGCTGCGGAAATCGCCTTCAGTGTCGAGGCGGATCACCAGAATCAGGGGATCGGCACAATGCTGGTCAAGAAGGCGATCGCGATCGCCCGCAACCGCTACATCAGCACGGCTTACCTGTTTTGCCTGCGGGAGAACGGCAAGATGCGGCATATCGCCGGCAAATTCGATGCCGAGTTCAGCTATGTCGGCGCCGATATCGAGGGCAAGGTGTCGCCGCACTGGCCGTCGTACACATCCTTCATTGAAGAGGCAGAGCTCGACGGACAGACCATGTGGACGGCCGCCTTCTCGACGACCGGCTGATACGCCAGGTCACTTGCCCTTAAAGACAGGTGTCCGCTTCTCAAGAAATGCCGTGACGCCTTCGCGGTAATCCTCGCTGTCGCACGGCTTGTAGCTCTCGCGTGTCTCGGCTTCAGAAATTGACGACGGATCATTCAGAAGGCGATTGAGAACCTTCTTGGTCATACGTGCCGCCAGCGGCGCCCCGGACGCAATGCGCTCCGCCGTTTCCATGACCTCTTTTTCCAGGTCGGTATCATCGACGACACGATTGACCAGCCGGTGCCTTAGCGCCTCCTGGGCATCGATCACCTGCCCTTCGAGCAGGAATTCGAGCACCAGTGCCTTGCCGACCAGATCCAACAACGGCTTCATTTCTGCAGCAGCAAAGGCATGACCGATGCGCTTGATCGGCACACCAAAGCGCGCGGTCTCGGAAGCGATACGCATATCGCAGCACGCCGCGATCTCCAGTCCACCCCCCGTGCAGGCACCGCGGATCATGGCAATGACCGGGTGACGGCAAGCAAGCAGAAGTTCCAGCGCCTTATCCGTTGCCTCGCCATATCGATATGCCTGTTCCGCATCGAAACGCTGTTCCGGGAACTCGGAAATATCGGCGCCCGCAGCGAATGCCTTGTCGCCGGCACCACGGATAACGATGCAACGGATGGTGTCATCCGCATCCAGCGCCGTAATGGCCTCGGAAAGATAAAGCCATGCGGCAAGCGGCAATGCATTCCGTTTGGCGGGATTGTTCAGGGTTAAAAGCACGATGTCACCATCGCGCTCTACGAGAATCGGATCTTCACTCATTTGTCGTTCAGAACACGCGTTGGCGTTCCGTCCATCCATGCTTTTACGTTGTCGACAGCCTGCGCGTAGACCAGCTCATACAGTTCCTTGACCACATAGCCAGTGTGTCCGGTAAGAACGGCATTCTCCAGGCTGCGCAGCGGATGATCCGCAGGCAGCGGCTCGACTTCATAGACATCCACCCCCGCGCCTGCGATTTCGCCGGACGAAAGCGCATTGACCAACGCCCCTTCGTCGACGATCGGACCGCGCGAGGTGTTGACCAGATAACTGGTCGGTTTCATTTGTTTCAATTCCTTCTCGCCGACCAGCCCCGTCGTCCGCTCACTCAAAATCAAATGAATGGAAATCACGTCCGACGTCTCAAATAACGTATCGCGATCGACCAACCGCACGCCGACCTCATTGCAGCGTTCCTCGGTCAGGTTCTGACTCCACGCAATAACGTCCATCTCCATCGCCAGACCGAACTTCGCGACACGCGCGCCCAGCTTGCCGAGCCCGAGGACACCCAATGTTCGTCCATTCAGGCTTTCGGAAACATATGCCTGCCATCCGCCATCGCGCATGACGCGGCTTTCCTTGGAAATTTTCTTATAGAGGTCGGTGATCAGGGCAACGGCATGTTCCGCCGCCGGATACGGCAGCATGTCCGTTCCCGCAACGACGATCCCTTTTTCCTTCGCGTGCGCCATGTCGATGGCGAGGTTGCGCATCCCCGTCGTCACCAGGCATTTCAGGTTCGGCAGTTTATTGATCTGCGACGCCGGAAACCGGGTCCGTTCCCGCATGCATACAAGAACATCGAAGGGCTGAAGCGCTTCAGCGATCACGTCCTCGTCCCAGCCGAGATGCTTGTCAAAGACAGTGATTTCGGTGTCGCCGAGGACGGACCAGTCTGCCGAGCCGAGTGCGGCGTTTTGATAGTCATCCAGGATTGCGAGCTTGAGTGCCATTCCCCTCCCCCATATTTTCGTTCGAACAATTCGTTACAGGAGAGATTATGTCCGAAGGCACTTCAATCAAGGTCGAAAATCAGCAAGCCGCCGACGCGGCCGAAAAAATCGCCAAGGCCGGCGTGGTCGGCTTCGGCACCATGGGCCAGGGGATCGCGCTCGTACTGGCGCGAGCTGGAATCCACGTCACGGCCGTCGAAGTCGAACAGGCCCGGCTTGAAGCGGGCTTCGCCAGCCTGCGGAAAGGACTGGAGGACAGGGTTAAACGTGGTCGCATGAGCGAGGAACAGATGGCGGCTGAGCTCTCGCTGATCGAGGGTGCCACCAGCATCTCCGCGCTTGCCGAAACCGATTTAGTCATCGAAGCCGCGCTTGAGGACATGGAGATCAAGAAAGCGATTTTCGCCGAACTCGACGCGGTTTGTCCGGCTGATGCCCTGCTGACGACAAACACGTCGAGCCTCGACATCGATGAGATCGCTGCTGCCACCGGACGTCCGGAAAAGGTCGCCGGCGCCCATTTTTTCGCCCCGGCACAGGTCATGAAGCTGCTGGAGATTGTGCGCGGCAAGGAAACATCGCCGGAAACGGTCGCGACCCTGCTCGCCCTTTCGGAACGGATCGGCAAAGTCGGTGTTGCCGTCGGTAATGCGTTCGGGTTCGTCGGCAACCGCATGTATCACCGTTATACCTGGCAGGCCTATTTCCTGTTACAGGAAGGCGCCTATCCCGCTGACGTCGATGCGGCCATGCAGGATTTCGGATTTGCGCTCGGTTGCCTCGCGGTCGGCGACATTTCCGGACAGGACGTCGCCCTTTCGGTGCGAAAAGCGCAAAAGGCGGCAGGCGAAATCGATCCCGAAGCGCCCTACCCCGTTGTCGCGGACAGGATGTGCGAGAAAGGATGGTACGGGCGCAAGACGGGACGCGGCTGGTATCTGTATGAAAACGGCGATCGCAAACCGAACGCGGAGGCAAACGCACTCATCGATCAAACGTCGGCCGATCTTGGGATCGAGCGCCGGGAAATCTCAGCCGATGAAATCCGGGAGCGTTGCCTGTTCGCACTCATCAATGAGGGTGCCCGTCTTCTTGGCAATGGCGTCGCCGGCAGCCCTGCCGATATCGATACCGTTTGGCGGTACGGCTATGGTTTCCCAAAAGACAAGATCGGGCCGATGCATGTGGCCGAAGAAATTGGATTGGAAAAGGTGCTGAAAACGCTTGAGCGCCTGCATGAAACTGGCGGTCCCTGGTTCGATCCCGCGCCGCTCATTCGGACGCGTGTCGCGGAAGGCAAAACCACGTTTCAGGACTAAGTCCAAAGCAACTTTGCAGAATTCGTTGGTTTCAACATGATTATTCTGTGATACATAGCGAATGCGAAGACCCAAGATCCTGACGACCATCCACGATTACAGCTGGTCACTTTTCAAATCTGACATCGTCGCGGGGCTGACCGTTGCCATGGTCGCCATACCGCTCAGCATTGCCATCGCCATCGCGTCGGGTGCGGACCCGGCGAAGGGCCTCGTAACCGCCATCATCGGCGGTTTTTTCATTTCACTTTTCGGTGGCAGCCGAGTGCAGATCGGCGGCCCTACCGGTGCCTTTATCGTTGTCGTGTTCGGCGTCATTGCCGAACACGGATACGACGGCCTTGTGATCGCGACATTCATGGCCGGGATCATTTTGCTGATCGGCGGTTACCTGAGGATGGGCCGAATGATACAGCACGTGCCCGAAGCGGTCGTGAACGGCTTCACCATCGGCATCGGGATCATCATCGCGACCAGCCAGTTGAAGGACTTCTTCGGGCTCTCACTGGACAACGTGCCCGCCGAGTTCGTTCATAAACTGACAGCACTGTGGAGTGTTCACGATACCATCAACTTACCCGCGCTGCTGGTCGGCGTATCGACCATCCTTCTGATCATCGTTTTCCGCCGCGCCGCACCGAAGTTGCCCGGACTGATCGTCGCCGTCGGGATCGGTTCTGCGGTCGTCGCGCTGGCTGACCTGCCGGTCGACACCATCGGATCACGTTTCGGCGCCTTGCCGGACCAGCTACCGCTGCCTGCGGTTCCGCCAATTACACTTGACCGCGTTTCGGAGTTGCTGCCTTCCGCCCTCGTCATCGCTTTCCTGGCGGGCGTCGAGTCCCTGCTTTCGGCGATGGTCGCCGACCGCATGATTCAGGGCCAACACCGGCCCAATGCGGAATTGCTGGCCCAGGGTGCGGCCAACGTCGCGTCGTCGCTCTTCGGCGGCATGCCGGCGACAGGCGCCATTGCACGCACCGCAACCAATGTCAGCGCCGGCGGCAAAACGCCCGTCGCCGGTATCGTGCACGCAATCGCAATCCTGATTGCCATGATGCTGTTCGCCACGGCGGCGGGATATCTGGCGATGCCGGCGCTCGCCGGGTTGCTGCTGATTACCGCATGGCGGATGAGCGAGCCGCACAAATGGCGCGAGTATATGGCGGCACCGATGCGGGACCGCTTGCTGCTCTTGGTAACGCTGGTGCTAACCGTTCTTGTCGACCTGACCGTCGCCATCGGTGTCGGCGTCTCAATCGGTCTTGCCCTTAGGCTTCGTGAGCAAAAACCGCCCCCGTCGGACTGGCACGTTCCCGATCGATAACCGCCACTTTGCCAGTGTCGCTCTCAATCGCTATATATCGGACAACACAATAATGCTTAGGGAGCAAACAAATGACGTGGCTTGAAGGTCCGACGAGAAACGACAAACCCGCTGGCGCTCGCCTGCGCGAGCTTCTGGAACGCGACGAAATCCTCCGGGTGCCGGGATCTCACAACCCTTTCGCTGCCCTCATCGCACAGCGCGAAGGGTTCGAAACACTTTACATCTCCGGCGGTGCGGTGACGACGAGCCTTGGCCTGCCGGACCTTGGCGTGATGATGCTGGACGAGCTTTGCTTCATTACTCGCATGGTCGCCCGCGCGACGGACTTGCCTCTTATCGTTGACGGCGATGTCGGCTACGGCGGCACGCTCAACGCGATGCGCACGGTTCGCGAGCTCGAACAGGCCGGCGCCGGTGCGGTCCACATCGAAGACCAACTTCTGCCGAAGAAGTGCGGCCACCTGAACGACAAGCGCCTCGTCCCTGCGGAGGAAGCCGCCGCGAAAATCGCCGCCGCCAAGAAAGCGGCGCGCGATCTAGTTATCATTGCCAGAACGGATGCGGCCGGTGTCGAGGGCCTGGATGCGGCGATCAAACGCGCCAACCTTTACACGGAGGCCGGTGCCGACGTCGTGTTCCCGGATGGCCTCGCTTCCGAAGCCGAATTTCGTAAGTTCGCGCAGGAAACCACCGGATACCGCATGGCCAACATGACCGAGTTCGGCCGCACGCCGCATTTCAGCGGCCAGCAGTTCCAGGACTTCGGCTATGACATCGTCATCTGGCCGGCAACATCCATGCGGGTCGAAGGCTTTGCGCTACGCGATCTTTACAAGCATATCCGCGAGAACGACGGGACCGCCGGTTTCGAAGATCGCATGATGACACGCGTCGAAAGCTACGAGGTCATCGGTTACCACGACTTCGAGGCGCTGGATGAAAGCGTCGCGCAGTCGGTTACGCCGTCGTTTACGGGCGACGACACGTCAAATTCGAAACGGATGGCGGGTGAGTAGCCTTACTTGCCCTTGAGGCGGCCGACGAGGAATACGATCAGCCAGATCGGTACGACGATGACGGCGCCGACCAGCACGTATTCGACGCTGCCGGCGACAAAATCGCCGGCCCAGGCGAACGCCTTCTGTACCGTTTCACCGAAGTTCAGGAGAAGGTCCTTGGGATCGATCTCCAGGACCTTCAGGATGAATCCCAGTACCAGCGAGGCCAGCAGGATCTTGAAAACGGTTCCTATTGCATTCTTCGGCATGTATGCGGGCTCCCGGCACGAATTGGCAATCAGCGGAAAAAAGATTACACGGCTCACGTGACAGGTTCAATTTCAACGCGCGGGTAATCAGGGACGACATGGCTGACATCGAACTCAAACCCAACCCGGGACCGCCGCATCCCGTTCGCTGGCTGGCGTTCATCGGATGGCTTGTCTTGCCGATCCTTGCAACGTGGCTCGTTGTCGCGGCAACGGCGCTGTTCGTCCTGTGGTGGGGCGTCATCTGGTTCGGGTTCGCGCTCGTCTACATGATTGTGTATTTCCGCTGGTCCAGACGGCGCTACCCCAGGGGCTGATCAAAGTCGTTTTGGCAGGTACCGTGCCAGCCACGCCATCGACAGGAACCCCGCGCCGCCTGCGACGAAAACGGCAGGCAAGGCGAAGAACCCGAGCACGAGGGAGAATGCGCCGGGTGTCACCAGCTGGGCGGTATGCCTGTACGTTACGAACACGGACGTCATCTCGGCGCGCTCGTAAGGATGCACGGCCCGCAGGAATGGAATATTTCCGGCCCCATCGACGATGGCGGCCGCAAATGCCGAAATCGCGATCAGCGCGAGGACGACCGTCGGCCAATCCTGCACCAGTGCAATCATGATCGTGATTGCACCGGCAGACGCATAGCCGAGAATAAGCACGAAGCGCATGCCGACCTTCCTGCCAAGCGCGCCCCAGGCCGCCGATAGAAACAACGACGCCGACCCGACCGATACGATCAGGCCGGCCGTTTCCGGTGAATAGCCATTGCTCGTCAGGTAGATCGGCGCATAAACGAAAAACATCACCCACCAGCTCGAACGGCCAGTCGCCAATACCCAGGCCAGCCGGAGCCGCGGCTGGGCAAAGAACCGGGGCAGATACTTGAGCGGATTGGGTGGCGGCTTCAGCGGCATGGTCACCGCCGGGTTATCGGTTAACCTGAGAAACCAGAAATATCCGAGCAGCAATCCGACAAATGCGGCAACGACGATCATCGTCACCTGAAGTGAAATCGTCTCCGCCAGCCAAACGCCGAAGAATGGACCGAACGTAAACGGCGCTGCCACTGACAACAAACGACGCGGTTCGAACTTCGATATTTCCGTCCGCGGCACATGATCGAGCACGAACAGGTTCATCACGATTTCAAGAAATGCCGTCGCCACAACCTGGCAGCCGAGCGCCAGTGGAAAAATCATCGGGTCGGCTGCCGCATATCCGGCCAACGCGGCAAACATCAACATTGCACCAAGGCTGAATGCCCAACGTCGCCTGATGAGATGGACGACCGTCGGCACAAACATGGTCGACAGCAGTCCGGACACGGAAACGATGAAATACACGAAGCTTACGGACTGGGCATCGCCGAGCAGCTTATGCGCCTGCAACGGGACGAGCGTGATCAGGATGGTCCGGGACCACGCCTCTATCGAGAACAGAACGATAAATGCGCCGGCCCGCGGTTCTGCAGCGGCTGCCAGCCACAATGGCACAACTGTTCGACGCATACGCCCCCCTTATTTACCGAGAGCCTAACCTCAGAGTGCGCCGGCCCGCCATGTTTTGTATGCATGGAAGGGTCCCACACGCTTCACGCCGAAATGCGAATGTCGCCCCTTGCCGCCGCCCGGCGGACAGCTAGTATTCATGCAATCAAAAAGTGGGGAAGCAAATGGAACAACAAAAATCGGAGCTCGCATCGAAGCTCGGGGCGCTCGCGACCTCGACGATCGCGAATGCGCTCGACCGTGTCGGCTGCATGAACTGCACGATGGTCAATCTGAAACCGCTCGCGCCGGGGATGAAATTTGCCGGCCCGGCAGTAACCGTCCTCGAAGAAAGCGGTCCGTTCGGTACGTTTTCATCCGAGGATTTCCGCGTCGGCGCGATGATCGACGCCGCGAGCGCTGGCGACGTGATCGCCGTGGCGGCCAACGGCGTCCCCTATTCCACATGGGGCGGCATGGCGTCGCTTGCCGCAGCCGTGAAGGGCGTGGTGGGCATTGCAATCGACGGCGGCGCCAGGGATGCGGACGAAACGGTCGACGCCGGTTTTTCCGTCTTTTCCCGGCATCTTATCCCGACAACGGGACGCTGCCGCCTGCGCGTGGCCGATATCGGCTCCACCGTCGTCATCGATGACGTCACCGTCAGCAACGGTGACTGGGTCGTTGCCGACGACACAGGGATCCTCGCGATCCCGGCGAAAGCCGTCAGTGATGTCATCGAACTCGCCGAAACGTTCACCCGCGAAGACGAAAAAGCCGCCGAGGCAATTCGCGGCGGGATGAGGTTTTCCGACGCCATGAAGAAGTTCGGGAACATCTGATGGCAACACTGGCAGACGAAATTGCGCACGTCCTGCACGCGCACGGCGTATCCCGGATTTTCGGCATTCCAGGCGGCGGATCCAGCCTCGACATCATTGACGCCGCCGCGAAAGCGGACATTCCGTTTACCCTCACCCGGACCGAGGCCGCCGGCACCATCATGGCCGCCGTCACCGGTGAACTGACGGGCGCCCCCGGCGCCGTGTTGGTCGGCGTCGGTCCCGGTGCCTCCAGCGCGACCAACGGCCTTGCCTATGCGTCGCTCGAACGCTCGCCGATGGTGCTATTCGTCGACGGCCCCGCCTCGACCATGCACCAGCACTTCGATCAGCAGGCACTGTTCGCGCCAATCACGCGCGGCACGGCACGTCTTTGGCCCGATGACGGCGCCAGCGTGCTGGACAGGTTGCTCACGACTTCGACAACCGCGCCGGAAGGCCCCGTAATGGTCGAACTGACGGCCGGCGATGCGATGACCGACGCCACGGCATTTTTGCCCACTCCATCCGATGCAGCCGGCATGCCCGCAAAAGAAGACTTGGACAAAGCCAAGGCCATGATCGCCGCCAGCGAACGCCCTTTCGTCATAGTCGGACTTGAGGCCCGACAACATGGCGAAACCGTGCGGTCATTTGCGGACGCCCTTGGGGCCGCCGTGATGACGACTTACAAGGCAGGGGGCGTATACCCAGCCAACGGCGCCGGTTTTGTCGGCACCATCACCGGGGCCACAGGCGAAATGCCGATCCTTGCCCAGGCCGATCTGATCATCGGCGTCGGGTTCGATCCCATCGAGTTCATTCCCGGAAAATGGCCGGGCGACTTCCCGCCGTTTCTGCAGGTCGGCGAAGGTTCACCCGCCAACCCCCGCGTTCAATTCGAACTCGAACTGACCGGACCGCTGGCTGACATCCTGGGTCAGTTGCGGGACAGCACCGCCGACAGTGGTTGGGCGGCATCGGGACTGAAAGACCTGTGCGCGATCGTGGATCGGATCTACACGCCCGAGAGCAGCGCGTTCACGACCGCTGCCGCCATTGATACCCTGGCCGCGACGCTCGAACACGGAACGCGTGTCTGTGTCGATGCCGGAGCACACATGTTCTCGACCATCGGCAAATGGCCGGCGATAAAGCCGTTTGGCATTCTCAAGTCGAACGGGCTGTCGACCATGGGCTACGCCCTGCCGGCGGCAATCGCCTCGTCACTTGCCGATCCGGCGACACCGGTTATCGCCGTGACGGGCGACGGTGGGATTTCCATGTGCGTCGGGGAACTGGCAACGGCAAAGGAACTTGGCCTCGACATTACCGTGATCGTCATGAACGACAGCGCACTGTCTCTCATCGACATTAAGCAGCAGCGCCAGCAACGCCCGAGCCTGGGCGTCCGTTACCCGGCACAGGATTTTGCCGCAATTGGCGAATCGTACGGATGGGTAACCGCGCGTGCGCATGGACCGGACGAATTGAAACATGCACTCGCCGTGCGCGGTCCGAAACTCATCGATGTCCGAATCGACCCGGCCGGTTACGGCGATGACATGACGCGATTGCGCGGGTAACAGCTATTTGAGCGGGGAGAAGCTGGCCGGCGCGAGAATCTTGTTCCGCTGATCGACGAGCATGCCGGCCGACTTGCGCTTGTATTCGCCCCACCGGGGATCCGCGTCGCGGGCTTTTCTGCGTTGCTCCATGTCGGCCAGGCTTTCATAGCCCCAAAGATGCACGACCTCGTTCACCGGACCGACCGCGGTCGTAAAATAACCGATCAGATTGCCCAGATGCTCCATCTGCACGGGCAGACCCTCGGCCTCGAAAAGCGCCAAGTATTCCTTGTTCCGGCCGTGTGCGATGGTGTAGGTGCGGTGATCGATAATCATAAATTGCCTCGTTTTTGAGCTGTTGATGGTTTCATTTTTATGGGGTTGCCTCCCCGTCGGGAGACCGTTATAACCCGCCCGCTCCTGCTTGAGGGGCTTTCTTTTTATGTAGCCGGATCAAATCCGGCCTGAGATTGGTTTTTACCTTTAACTGCAACAGACTAGGAGCGAGACATGGCCGTAGAACGGACCCTCTCGATCATCAAACCAGACGCGACGCGTCGTAACCTGACGGGCAAAATCAATGCCCGCTTCGAAGAGAACGGGCTTCGCATCGTCGCGCAAAAGCGCATTCAATTGACCCCGGCGCAGGCCGAAGGTTTCTATGCGGTTCACAAAGAACGCTCGTTCTTCGGCGATCTTTGCAACTTCATGACGTCCGGCCCGGTTGTCGTTCAGGTGCTCGAAGGCGAAGACGCCATCGCCCAGAACCGCAAGATCATGGGTGCGACGAACCCGGCCAACGCCGACGAAGGTACGATCCGCAAGGATTTCGCCGAAAACGTCGAAGCGAACTCGGTTCACGGATCGGATTCGCCGGAAAACGCGGCCATCGAAATCGCGTTCTTCTTCGCGCAGACCGAAATCGTCGGCTAATTTCAGGCCGATCACGGTTATAAAAACCCCCGTCTCCGGACGGGGGTTTTTCTTTGCCTATTCCAGGTAGTTGACCAAAGCGCCGTCCGGCGCCTTTGCGCCGCTAACCTTCACGACCTCACCCGAAATTCGGACGCGTCCCTCGGCAATCCACTTCACGGCAAGTGGATAAATCACGTGCTCCTGTTCCAGGATGCGTGCCGCAAGTTTCTTGGAATCATCGCCGGGATGCACCGGTACTGCTGCCTGCACGATGATGGGACCGGTGTCCATTTCGTGACGGACGTAATGCACGGTGCAGCCACCAAAACGGACGCCTGCCGTAATCATGCGCTCATGAACGTCCAGCCCCTTGAACGACGGCAGCAATGACGGATGGATGTTGATCAAACGGTCCCGCCAATGCTCACAGAATTCTTCGCTGAGCAGGCGCATGAACCCGGCCAGAACCACGAGTTCGCACCCTGCCGCCTCGATCTCTTCCGTGACACGCCGGTCGAAGCTCTCCCGGTCCGGGTATTCCTTATGCGGCACGGTGACGGTTTTCACGCCCGCGTCAGAGGCCTTTTGAAGGGCCGGCGCGCCCGCGATATTGGAAACGACCACGCCGATCTCGGCGGGATACGACGCGTCCTGGCTGGCATCCAGTATGGCCTGCATGTTCGACCCGCGGCCGGAGACCAAAACAGCGATCTTCATCCGCGCCATAAGGCCTCGCCATTCGAGATTTGGACGGGTTCTTCCCCGGATTGCATAGAGATATGACCGATCCTGTGCACGCTCTCGCCTGCATCGGTCAACGCGGCGGCGACCCCGTCCACCTTACCCGACTCGCAAACGACCACCATGCCGATACCTGCATTGAAAGCCCGGAACATCTCATGCGTATCGACGTTGCCGGTTTCCTTGAGCCAAGCGAAAGCCGGCAGACCGGGCCAGCAGGACGCATCGAGTTCCGCACCCATCCCCGTTGGCAGGACGCGAGGCAGGTTTTCCAGCAATCCGCCACCGGTGATATGCGCGAGCGCCTTGACGCCGCCCGCATTTATCGCGGCGAGGCATGGCTTCACATACATTCGGGTGGGCGTCAAAAACGATTCGGCGACCGTTTTGCCTTCGACGAACGGCGACGGGTCACTCCAATTCAATCCTGCCCGCGCGACGATCTTGCGGACCAGCGAAAATCCGTTCGAATGAACGCCGCTTGAGCTCAGGCCCAGCACGACGTCGCCGACGGCAATGTCCGATCTCGGCAGCACGTCGGCGCGCTCCACGGCGCCGACACAGAAACCGGCCAGGTCATAATGCCCGTCGTCGTACATGCCGGGCATTTCGGCGGTTTCGCCGCCGATCAGCGCCGCACCGGCCTGCGTGCACCCCGCGGCAATGCCCTTGATGACATCCTCGGCCACACCGACATCCAGCTTCCCCGACGCGAAATAATCGAGAAAGAACAGAGGCTCGGCCCCCTGCACCACCAGATCGTTTGCACACATTGCGACAAGGTCGATTCCCACCGTGTGGTGAATCCCGCTTTCGATCGCCAGCATCAGCTTGGTCCCGACACCATCCGTACCGGCCACCAGCAGCGGATCCTTGTACCCCGCGTTGGCCACGTCGAAAAGTGCCCCAAAACCGCCTAAATCGGCAACTACCCCTGAGCGCATGGTTTTTGCAGCTATGGGACCGATACGACGCACCAGCTCGTTGCCCGCGTCGATGTCGACGCCAGCGTCCTTGTAGCTGAGCGCACTGGATATTTCGCCGTTGGTGTTGTCAGTCGGCTTGGTAATGGTCTTTCTCCTTGGCGTTAGTGTGCTAAATTACGCGCCGTCCCCTGTGCCAACAAGGCATAACAGGGGGTGAAGCGCGACCACCTCGTTTGGAAAGTTAAGCCTCATGTCGCCTCGTTCCCGGTCTACTTCCGCACCCGTCGCGCAATTGCTAGCGCCGCTGTTTATCGCTGTGCTTGCCTGCTGGCCAGCGCAATCCGCATCGGCAGACGTATTCGAGGTCAAGAACATCGGTGTCGACGTCAAAGCGGAAACCGCCGCCAAGGCCCGCCAAGACGCGCTTGCACAGGCGGAACGCCGCGCATTTTATGCGCTGATTTCACGGCTGACGCTGACACAGGACCAAGAGCGCATTCCCGAATTCAGCAATGCTGAAATTGCGCCCTACGTAAGGGACTTCTCGGTTGCCCGGGAAAAGGCATCGAGCGTGCGCTATATCGCGCGGCTGAACTACCGGTTTAAACCGGACGAAATTCGCGGCCTGTTGCGGTCTTACAACGTGCCGTTCGCGGAAACCCCGTCGAAACCCATGGTGGTCCTGCCGGTATACGAAGTGGGCGCCAGCCTTGTCCTATGGGATGAGCCGAATCCCTGGCGCCAGGCCTGGAGCACACGTGATCAGCCGGTCGGCCTGGTCCCGTTGGTCGTGCCCATTGGCGATCTTTCGGATATCTCCACCGTCGGTGTCAGTGAAGCCATGGCCGGAGACCCGGGCCGCCTCAGCGTCATCGCGGAACGCTACGGCGCTGTCAGTTCCGTCGTCGCGCACAACAACCTGACTGTCGACCAGGCAACGGGCCGGCAGATGATGACAGTGACATTGTCCCGGCCAAACGACCCCATTCCGGTCGAATCGCGCACGATGTTTTATGTACAGCAGGAAAACGAGCCCATGGAGACGATGGTCAACCGGGTGACCGAAGCGACCGTCCGGCGTATCGAGAATATCTGGAAACGCCGCAACCTTATTTCGGAGACCGGCACAGGCGTTCTGGCCGTCACCGTACCGATCACCGGGCTGAAGGACTGGCTTACGATCCGTGATCAACTCGCAAAGGTCGGCATCATCCGTCAGGCGGAAATCGTTCTGATGTCGCGTGACCAGGTCCGTGTGAACATCCATTTTGTCGGTGGCCCGGATCAACTGGTCACCGCGCTCGAGCAATCGAACCTTTCCATGCTTCACGAGAGCGGCGAATGGATCATTATGCCAATCGGCGTTTTTCAACCGCCCAAGACCTGACCCCACGCTGATCGGCAGCGTATGAATATCGCCAACATCATTACCTTCGGCCGGCTCCTATCGGTGCCTGTGTTCATCTGGCTGCTCGTACGCGGCAGTACCGAAGCGGCATTCTGGCTTTTTCTGCTTGCCGCTCTCAGCGATGCCGCTGACGGGATCATCGCCCGTCAATTCCATTTGCAGACGACATTGGGTGAATTTCTCGACCCCATTGCCGATAAAACCTTGCTTGTCTCGGCATACGTCGTCCTCGGCTCGATGGATTTATTGCCGCTTTGGATCGTCATTCCGGTGGTATCGCGCGATGCCCTTATTGTCGGCGGCGCTATATTAATCGAAAAGCTGACCCGGGACCTTCGAATGGAGCCTATCCTGATCAGCAAGGCAAACACGGTTCTGCAACTGCTTCTGGTGCTGGCCGCAATGCTGCCGAACGTATTTGCCTCGCCCACAGGACCCTTGATCCCTATGCTGAGCACCATCGTTCTTGTATCGACGCTGGTTTCCGGCGGGACCTACGTGTACATCTGGTCGATACGCGCAAAGACATTCGAGGTAAGCAAGCGTGAGCCGTGAACTTCGTATCATTATCTGGGTCGCCATTCTGATCGGCGCCGGTTTCGTTTTGCACCTGCTTAGCGATGTGCTTCTGCCTTTTGTTGTCGGCATTACCATCGCGTACTTCTTCGATCCCGTTGCCGACAGGCTGGAACGCATGGGCCTGTCCCGTTCGGTCGCAACATCGGTCATTTTGCTGAGCTTCTTTCTGGCTGCGATCGGCATCGTCGTTCTTATCTTCCCCGCCCTGCAAAAGCAGATTGCCGCAGCCGTAAAGCTGGTCCCGGCCATGGTCGATCAGGTCCAGGCGCTGATCGCGCCGTTAATGCAGGAGCTTCGCACGGATTTCACGCCGGAAACCGTCAGCAATCTCAAGGAAGCCGCCGGCAACTATGCCGGCACGGTCTTCAAGTGGCTTTCCGAATTCATCGCAAAGGTGTGGAGCGGCGGTCTCGCCGTTCTCAATCTCCTGTCGCTGATCCTAATCACCCCGTTGGTCGCGTTCTATTTGTTGCGTGACTGGGACGACATCGTCGAAAAGGTCGACGGGTGGCTGCCGCGCGACTCGGCAGATACGATCCGCGAACAGGTTCGCCGTATTGACGAAACGCTCGCCGGGTTCGTTCGGGGCCAGGCCAGCGTCTGTCTTGTTCTTGCGGTCATTTACGCCATCGGTCTCAGCCTTACCGGCCTTAAGGCCGGGCTGCTTATCGGCATTGCTGCCGGTGCCCTTGCCGTTATTCCATACATCGGCGCTGCCGTCAGTTTCGTCATCGGCGTCGGTCTGGCCATTGCACAATTCCAGCAGGACTGGGTTTCGATCCTGATCGTTGCCGCCGTATTCGTCACCGGGCAAACCCTCGAAAGCTACTTCCTGACGCCGAAACTGGTCGGTGGGCGTGTCGGCCTTTCACCGATCTGGATCATCTTTGCGATGCTGGCCGGCGGATCCCTATTCGGCCTGACGGGTGTGCTTATCGCCCTGCCCGTCGCCGCCGTCACCGGGGTGCTGGTCCGCTTTGGCCTGGAACAGTACTTGGAGAGTGAGCTCTACCACGGCCACGCCAATGACACGCAGGAGAGCAAGTGAGTTCCAAGCAGCTTGCATTTGATCTGGAACATCGGCCCGCGCTAGGTGAAGAAGACTTCCTTGTCGCAGATTCAAACGCCGAAGCCGTGGCTTGGATCGACCGCTATCCTGACTGGCCCGGTCCCGCACTCGTTTTGAGTGGCGATCGCGGTGCCGGAAAAACACATCTGGTCAAGGTGTTCATGGTAAAATCCGGCGCCACCGAATTCCCGATGCAAGCACTTGCAGGCGATGCGGTGCCGGTCCTTCCCGAGGGCAATGGCGTCGTCATCGAAGATTGCGACAAGGCCATGGGAAACACCATCGCCGAAGAAGCTCTGTTCCATATCTACAACCAGGTGAAAGCCGCGGACCGAAAGCTTCTTTTGACGGCTCGTTCACCGGCGGCGAGATGGCCTATTGCCCTCCCGGACCTCGCATCGCGCCTCAGAGCAGCCCCCTCGGTTGAGATCGCCGGCCCAGATGACATGCTATTGATTGCGCTCTTGGTCAAATTGTTCGCCGATCGCCAGATCGGCATCGATCAAAGCGTGGTCGAGTATGTGGTCCCGCGGATCGAGAGGTCTTTTGCAGCCATACAAACGTTCGTTGCCGAGGCAGACCGTACGGCCCTCGAAGGCAAACGCCGGATTACCGTGCCGCTTGCGCGTGAGGTGCTGAACCAGATTTCGGCATCATCGTCCGCCTCGTAATCGGCTGCAGAAATTCCAGAAATTGATCGGCCACGCGGTCCCATGAAAATTCCGTCGCCCAGGCGCGGCACCGTTCCGGAGCAATGTCGAGTGCACGAACGGCTGCACCTGCCAGATCCTCGTCCAGTACGCCGGGGCCGTCCGTCCCGATGACGTCCAGCGGGCCTGTAACCGGAAAGGCCGCGACGGGCACCCCGCATGCAAGGGCCTCGAGCATGACAAGCCCGAACGTGTCCGTCCGCGATGGAAACACGAAAACATCGGCCGCATTGTAGTAACGCGCGAGTTCTTCATCGTTGTTGGCGATATAAAACGGCGTTTCCGGATACTCTCGCATGAGCTGCTCTCTGGCGGGGCCGCTGCCAACGACCACTTTGGAACCTGGCAATTCGAGATTCAGAAAAGCCGGCAGGTTCTTGTCCACGGTCACGCGTCCGATAAACATGAACACCGGGCGCGGCAAATCGACAAAATCCTTGTCCATGGGCCTGAATACCGCCGTATCGACGCCATGCGACCAAAGACGAAGGTTCCCGAACCCGCGCTGCTCAAGCTCCCGGTATATCGCCGGTGCCGGTACCATCACCGCACCCGAGGGTGCGTGAAAGCGCCTCGCCCCGCGGTACAGCCAATCCAGCGGAAGCTTTGTCCGCGCCTGAATGTATTCGGGAAACTTCGTGTGAAAGGCCGTCGAAAACGGCCAGCCTTTCTTGAGGCAATAAGATCGCGCGGCGCTGCCAATTGGACCTTCGGTCGCGATGTGCACACAATCAGGCTGCAACTCGTCAAGCCATCGTGCGACCTTACGGCCCGGCATGACGGCGAGCGGAATTTCCGAGTATGTCGGACACGGAAAGGTAAAGAACTTGTCCGGTGACATGACGCGCACGTCGTGTCCGCGTGCGATCAGTTTGTCGTGAACCGTGCCGACAACTCTGACCACGCCATTTGGCTGCGGATACCAAGCATCGGTAGCAATCGCGATCAGCACATTTTTACCTTCACTGTTGATGCAAAACGACTTTCGCGTCACCACATGCAAACTCAAGTGACAAGAATATGACGCGGTGAGGGCCCGCTTGACCGGGCAGTTTCGCGTCATAAAGTAAACGCAATCGACATTTTCCAAGGGGAGGATCGAATGGATTTGGGAATCGCCGGTAAAAAGGCCATCGTATGCGCGGCATCAAAAGGCCTTGGTAAAGCATGCGCAGCATCGTTGGCACGGGAAGGCGTCGACGTGACGATCTGCGCGCGCACCGAGGAGACTTTGAACGCAGCCGCGGACGAAATTCGCGCCCTCGGCGGTGGTAGCGTACAGACCGTTGCCTGCGACATAACGACAGATGAAGGCCGGGCTGCCGTTCTGGACGCCTGCCCCAATCCCGATATCCTCGTGAACAACGCAGGCGGCCCGCCGCCGGGTGATTTCCGGGATTGGGACCGCGACGATTGGATCAAGGCCGTCGACGCCAACATGCTGACGCCGATTTTCCTGATCAAAGCGACCGTGGACGGCATGATCGAGCGTAAGTTCGGCCGTGTCGTCAACATCACCTCAAGTTCAGTGAAAGCCCCGATCGAGATCTTGGGTCTCTCGAACGGCGCACGTGCCGGTCTGACCGGTTTCATCGCCGGCCTCGCCCGGAAGACCGTCGCCCATAACGTGACGATCAACGGACTCCTGCCGGGCGCTTTCTATACGGACAGGCTGAAGTCCAACCTGAAGGTCCATGCGGAAAAGGAAGGCGTTTCGATGGATGAAATGGCCGCCCGACGTGCGGCGAGCATCCCTGCCGGGCGGCTGGGCGATGCGGCGGAGTTCGGCGAATACTGTGCATTCCTCTGTTCTGCACAGGCCGGCTACATCACCGGTCAGAACTGCCTGATCGACGGCGGGAACTACCCCGGCACGCTCTAGCTCATTCGCATGGAAAGGCGTTCTTGAGTTCCAGCGCCACAAGAACCGCCATCGGCTGCTTGACGCGGTTCTTAAGCACGCCCTTGGAACTCAGTCGACCGATCGCTTCCTGAATGAACTCGTCGAGAAAGCGAGGCGATATCGGCAACGTATCCGGCATGCAGAAATGCAGTTTACTGCCGGACGCGGTTGCCGGTGCCTGCACCGCCTGAATGCCGTCCATCAAGCCGATGATATAGTATCTCCAACGCGCTTCCGCGCCTTTGTTGCCGGTCTTTGCAGACGCCCGCAATGTCATATAGTCACCGACGGTGATATTTGCCGATGCTGCGAACGGGACCAGCGCCAGCACCATGACGGCCAAGGCCACACCACTAAGTCGGCGGACATACTTCAAGGCTTGAACTCCTTCGCGACAAGCTGGTGTACTATTACATTCGCCGGGCGGCGTAGGCCAGACGGTCCTTCGCCACAGTCGGTTTTATAATTGTCATAATTCCATTCAGTGACACGGCCCGACCGTGACTGGTATTATCGCGGATTACTTTGCGCAACGTTGGTATTTCCGATGGACGAAACCACGCAGCCCGATAAGAAGAACGGCAGCAAGCCCGGCACCGGCACATCGATGCCGCATTTCCAGGCCGTTGCCGCGGATGAACCGCATCTGCTCAATCGTGAACTGTCATGGTTGTCCTTTAACACGCGCGTCCTTGAGGAAGCCGAGAATTCAGCACACCCGTTGCTGGAGCGGCTTCGGTTCCTCTCGATTTCCGCGGCCAACCTCGACGAGTTCTTCATGGTCCGCGTTGCCGGCCTGCGCGGTCAAATTCGCGCAGGTGTCACGCAGGCCAGCGACGACGGCATGACGCCGGCACAGCAGATCGAAGCCATCCAGAATCATGCGCAAACACTAATGCATGAACAGCATGCCATCTGGGGACGGTTACGGACGGAACTGCGGACCAAGGGGATCTATATTCTGGGCCGGAACGAAGTCTCGAGCGATGATCTCGTATGGCTTGAACAGCAGTTCATGGAACATGTGTTCCCCGTTCTGACCCCGCTTGCGGTCGATCCGGCGCACCCTTTCCCGTTCATTCCGAATTTCGGTTTTTCTCTCGTCCTGCTGATGGAGCATCGCGATTTCGATGAACATCTGCGGGCGTTGCTGCCGATCCCGTCTCAGCTGGAACGATATGTGCGCCTGCCCGGACCGGAAATCCGCTTCCTTGCGCTCGAAGACTGGGTTTTGCTTTTCATCGACAAGCTCTTTCCGGATTTCAAGCTGGTCGAGAACGGCGCGTTCCGGGTCATCCGCGACAGCGAAATGGAAATCGACGAAGAGGCGGAAGATCTGGTGCGAACCTTCGAAAGCGCACTAAAACGCCGCCGCCGCGGATCCGTCATTCGTCTCACGTTCAATGCCGACATGCCGCAGCAATTGCAGGATCTGATTATTGGCGAAATGGGTACGGATTCCGGGGTCGCCATGGCCATGCAGGGCCCGCTTGGGCTCGCCGACACGAAACAGCTGATCCTCAGTGAGCGGCCGGACCTGCTGTTTACCCCGTTCAATGCGCGGTTCCCGGAACGTATTCGCGATTTCGGCGGCGATGTATTTGCCGCAATTTCCAAAAAGGACATCATCGTTCACCACCCGTACGAAAGCTTCGACGTCGTAGTGCAGTTCGTTCGCCAGGCGGCACGTGATCCAGATGTCGTCGCCATCAAGCAGACGCTTTACCGGACATCGAACGATTCACCGATCGTGGCCGCCCTGATCGAAGCCGCGGAGGCGGGCAAGTCGGTAACGGCAATGGTTGAGCTCAAGGCCCGCTTCGACGAAGAAGCCAACATCCGCTGGGCACGCGATCTTGAGCGGGCCGGCGCGCAGGTCGTCTACGGGTTTGTCGACAAAAAGATCCACGCCAAGGTCAACCTGATCGTCCGGCGCGAAGGACAGACGCTCAAATCATATGTTCATTTCGGCACCGGGAACTATCACCCGATCACAGCGAAGATTTATACCGATCTGTCGTTCTTTACCTGCGACCAGGCGCTCTGCCGGGATGCCGCACGGCTTCTGAACTATATGACCGGGTATGCGCAGCCTGCGCAGATGGAGAAGCTGTCGTTCTCGCCGATCACGCTGCGCGAAACACTGATGCGCCTGACGGACGTGGAAATTGAAAACGCCAAGGCCGGCAAGCCGGCCGGCATCTGGATGAAGATGAACTCGCTCGTCGATCGGGATCTCATCGAGAAGTTCTACGAAGCCTCACAGGCCGGTGTGCAGATTGACTTTGTGATCCGTGGTATCTGCTGCCTTCGCCCCGGTATCGAGGGCCTCAGCGAAAACATCCGGGTCAAGAGCATCGTCGGCCGGTTCCTTGAACATTCTCGAATTTACTGCTTCGCCAACGGAGAGCAGCTGCCATCGGCAGCGGCCAAAATCTTCATTTCCTCCGCCGATCTCATGCCACGCAACCTGAACCGACGCGTCGAGACACTGGTCCCGATCGAGAATCCAACGGTGCACAAGCAGGTCCTGGATGAGATCATGGTCGCGAACATCCGCGATCAGGCACAAAGCTGGATCATGAGCCCTGACGGCACCTTTACACGTGTCGCCAAAGGTGAAGGCATGTCCGCACAAGAGTATTTCATGACAAACCCGAGCCTGTCGGGCCGCGGCACCGCACAGAACGTCGGCCAGGAATTCTCCCCACAAGATGACCGCGCAGCCGAATAAGTCGGTTTATACTGCTCCAGAACATTGACGGTTAAACCACAGGGCTTAGGATCGTTTCGTGACTGAAGAAGCAATTCGCCTGCATACCGGCCTGTCGACCGTTACCGGACGTATCGGGATCGTCGACATTGGTTCCAACACCGTACGGCTGGTTGTTTACGACGTGCCGGAACGCATGCCGGTGCCGATGTTCAACGAAAAAGCCGAATGCCGCCTTGTTGAGGGCATGTCTAAAACCGGCACGCTGTCGGGTGACGGCGTCAAAAAGGCATTGAATTCGCTGCGGCGTTTCGTGCGCCTTTCCGAAGCCATGGGTGTCGAGAAACTGGATCTGGTCGCCACAGCGGCCGTGCGCGACGCCTCCGACAGTGCCGTCTTCGTCGACAAGATCGAAACCGAGTTCGGCGTGCCGGTTTCCGTGCTGAGCGGCTCGGAAGAAGCCGAACTTTCCGCGCTCGGCCTGATCGTCGGTGTGCCTCAGGCCGACGGCATTTTGGGCGACCTCGGTGGCGGCTCGCTCGACCTCGTTCGGATCGAGAAAGGCGCGTGCAAAACATACGGCACCATGCCGCTCGGCCATTTGCGGCTCCCCGAAATGTCCGGCGAGGATATGGACAAGGCCCGGGAAATCATCGGCGAGCATTTTTCCAAGACAAAGTGGCTGAAACACGCAAAAGGAAAGAGTCTTTACCTTACCGGCGGTATCATGCGCGCGATCGCACGTGTCTTTATCGAACAAACCAATTATCCGCTTCACGTCGTCGACAATTACACGATCCGCGCCGACGACGCGCTGGGATTGTCACGTCTGCTCGCGGGATTGAGCCCGGGCACCATGCGCCGGATTTCTTCGATTTCGCCATCCCGGGTAAAGAGCATCCCCTATGCAACGGAAGTCCTGGGAAGCCTCATCGAAGCATCAAATCCCGCGGCCATCGTTTTTTCCGGCTTCGGCATGCGCGAGGGCCAGATGCTGCAGCACCTTCCGGACGACATGCGTCATCAGGACCCGCTGATCGCGGGCGCGGAAACGCTGGCGGAACGGACCGGACGTTTCTCGCTGAATGGGCATGAGATTGCGAACTGGGTTTCCCCCCTGTTCCCCGACGCCAACGAGGAGGACAAGCGCCGAATTCTGGCGTCGTGCCTGCTTTCCGACATCGGCTGGAACGAACACCCGGACTATCGCGCCGAGCACTCGTTTTTTCGTGCGCTGAGACTGCCGTACGCGGGTCTCTCTCACCCGGACCGGGTGTTTATCGCGGCGACCGTATTCGTTCGCTACAACGGGGATTCCGGTGCAGCCGTCGTAAACGACGTCCGGAGCCTTCTCGATCCTGAGCAGCTGAACAAGGTCGACGGCATCGGCCGCGCTATCCGCCTTGCGCACACGATCTCGGGATCGGCGCCGGGCCTGCTGTCGAAAACAAGTCTGGAACGGAAAGACAAGAAGCTGATCATGCATCTGCCCGGTAAGAGCAGCGTATTCCAGTCAGAAACGGTGGACCGTCGATTCAGGGGATTGTGCAAGAGCCTCGGTATAAACGGCTCGATTTCCAGAGATTAGTCGGATGCTTCCGACAACACCGCCTTCTCGACAATCGCCACGCGGTCGCCAGCCAGTTCCAGGCAGATTTCGCCCCGCCGCAATCTGAGGGCATCTTCCCCAAACACGGTACGGCGCCAGCCCTTGATCGCAGGTACGTCCGCGTCTTCGCCGAAAGCCGCAATCAGTTCCACGTCCGCCGCGCTGGCGACAAGCTTCGTGGCGACATCCGCGTCGGCACATTTCATCTTGAGCAGAACTTTCAACAGGTCGGCAGCGGCGCCGGTCCAAGGCGGCAAATCCGGCTTCGCCGGCGGCGTCGGCCACTCGGACTTCGGCGCATCGGCGCCCTGGCGGATGGCCTTCAGTAGGGCATCGCCGGCAGGCCCTTCGGCCAAGCGCCGTCCGAGGCCACGCGTCTTTGCGAGATCATCGACGGTTTTCGGCGTGCGATGGGCGATTTCCAACAGGGCTTCGTCCCGCAGAACCCGGTTACGCGGCATATTGCGGGTGCGCGCTTCCCGTTCGCGCCAGGCTGCCACCGCCCGCAGCACCGAAAGCTGCCGCCCCCGTGCGCCGCGCGTCTTGATGCGCTTGTACGCATCCATCGGATCGACGGTGTATGTCTTCGGATCCTCAAGGATCTCCATCTCGGCGGTGACCCAGGAATGACGCCCGGACAGTTCCAGTTTCCCGGCCAGAATTTCATACGCGGGGCGCAGATGCGTCACATCGGCCAGCGCATATTTGATCTGCTTGTCGCTTAACGGCCGCAGTTTCCAGTCCGTAAAACGCGATCCCTTGTCGATCTTGCCGTCCGTCAATTTCGTAATCAGGTTCTCGTACCCGACCGAGTCTCCGAACCCACAAACCATCGCCGCGACCTGTGTATCGAATATCGGCCTCGGGAGTTCACCCGCCAGATGCAGGAATATCTCCAGATCCTGGCGCGCGGCGTGGAAGACCTTCAGCACCGAAGTGTCGGCCATCAAGTCGAACAGCGGCTGAAGATCGATCCCTTCCGCCAACGTATCGACGGCCTTCGCCTGCTCGGTACCACCGAGCTGGACGAGACAGAGTTCCGGCCAGAACGTGCTCTCACGGATAAACTCCGTGTCGACGGTCACGTAGGACTCGTCGGACAACGATTTACAAAAGGCGCGAAGCTCGTCGGTAGTAGTAATGACTTCTGACATTTGGCGAGACGTTACACGACCCGGGGCGCTCCCGAAACAGCTTTGTCATCCTTCCATGAAAGGATTGCTCTTGAACGCGCCCAGGGCCTCGCCGGTCTCCCTGATCGCGGCGAGTTTAGGCCACGCACGAAGGTCGGCAAACTCTTCAACCTTCGCGGATAGATGGGTCAATGCCGCCGTGGCCGAGAAATCCGCCTGGCTGAGCGTTTCTCCGGTGCTCCAGGGCGTCTCGGTTTCCCGCTCTAGGTAGTCGAGGCTGTCGCGGATCGACCTCCGGTAATTGTCGATGAACTCTTCGCTCTGCAGATGTGCGGGACGGCGAACCGTTTCCACACGCAGTTGCACGGCGCGCTCGGAGATACCCATCGCCACCGTCGCCAGCCTCAGCACATTTCTGCGGCCCGGACCGGCTGAGGGTGTCAAACGGCGTTCCGGCGGCGCGATTTCATCGAGATAGTCGATGATGACCGCGCTATCCACGAGCGTCTCTCCTTCGTCGATGATCAAGGCCGGAACCTTACCCAGCGGATTAAGACGCATCACCTCGTCGCGGTCACCGAAAACGGAAAGGACGTGCCGGTCGAAGGCGATGTCATAATGGCTCATCGTCGCAGCAACACGGCGCACAAACGGCGAATCGAGTTGGCCAACCAGTATCATCATCGCTGCACGTCCTCCCGGCGAATTGCTTGTCAGAGACTAGCGCCTAAATCCCCTCGGCCTCAATCCCCGGCTGAGTGCGCGATTCCGGCATTGCCGCGATGCTCTGCCCCTCCAGCGCCGCGATTTCATGTCAGCGGCGCGGCCGCGTGGTATTGTTCCCTCACCATGCGTCATGATCGCGATGTTCGCCCGACCACCGATATTTACCCGCGCAGATTGCCGGCAATCGCGGCGACGGCAATGCTGAGCGTCCCGCTCGCCGCACTGATCCTATTTCGCCGGGATTTCCTGGTCTGGACCGGCGAGCCGGTCTGGCTGGCCATGGCAACGCTGACAGCGATCGCCGTAGCCGCCACGGCACGGCGCTTGTTCAACCCGGAAGCTTTGTTGCGTATATCTCCGCACGGCGTCGAAATTCCGCATTTGCTTTGTGCACCGATTCCCTGGCGCGACATCGGCAGAATACAAGCCACGACACGGCGATCAGGCGTGGGTGAAATTCATGACCGGCTCATATTTCATTTCAAGCACGCACAAACCGTCGACTGGCGGCCGTCAAAGCTCAGACGTTTGTTCGGCGACACCCCTCAGGCCGCCGTCGCCGTCGACATCGGCCTGACGTGGCCGTTGCGTGCCGACGAAGCGAAACGGGTCCTTCACAACGCCGTACGGCTTTATGCCGGCGCGCCGGACGTCGCGTCGCCCACCAAAGGCAATACACCCGGCAGACGATTGAAAACGGTTGCTGTCGTGCTGGCGGCGGCACTGCTGCCAACCATGGCACACGTCATCGATGTCGGCATGCCGCGGCAGTTTTCCGAAGCCCTGGCCCTTTACAGAGAAGGAAAAATTCCGGCGGCAATCCCTCTTCTTGAGCATGATGCACGCGCAGGTGATCGCGAAGCCGCGTTTGTACTGGGAACACTGTACCTGAACGGCGATGGCGTGATCCGAAATCCGGCAATGGCTGCAGGCTGGCTCCGCCGAGCCGCCGAAGCTGGGCATACGTCTGCCGCATTCAATCTCGGAAACGCCTATCGGCTCGGCCTTGGCACACCACAGAACATTGCGACAGCGATGAACTGGTATGAACGCGCCGCCAACGGCGGCTCTGCGGAAGCAGCCTATACGCTGGGGACGATGTTGCGACTGGGCGATCAAGTGCGCCGCGACTACAACCGTGCGATCGTCTGGCTTGAAATCGCTGCCGAACGGTATTACGCGCCGGCGGAACACGACCTGGGCCGCCTTTATCAGGAAGGTATTGCCGTCCCGCGTGATCTGAAGACAGCGACAGACTGGTACAGCCGGGCAGCAGCGCGGGGACACGCACCTGCACGCTACGACCTGGCGCGTCTGATGCTGGACGGCAACGAGCAGCAACGCGGCATCGGCCTGAAGTATCTGGCACAATCGGCGGATGCGGGATTTGCACCTGCACAGCGGCGGCTTGCCGCCGTTTATTTCGGCGCTCAGGGCGTTCCGCAAAGTGCGGTCACTGCTTTCAAATGGATATCATTGGCCGAGAGGGCCTGGCCCGCGGCGACCCGGGCGGATCTCGTCCGGGAAAAGGCACGCATCGCCGCTGCATTGAGTCCCGGCGAACAGGAAGAAGCGATGGCACTAATCCGCGCCTGGCGGCCGGTCCGGCGCAATTAGGCGTCCGCATCCGTCCATACGCCGCCTGCCGACCCCATATATCCGCGAAGTTCTGTAAGGCCCGATTCTGAACCCGCCTTGCCCTCGAATTCGGATAGACGTCTGCAAATATAGGGAAAAGTGCGTATACTACTTATGTACTGTCTCCAGGACCGCGATGTATCAGGTGGAATGGATGACGGAATGAGAGCGGTGTTAGCCACGCCGACCAGGTTCAGAAGTTATCAAGAGGGAAACGTGGCTATACGACAGATTTTATATGCCAGCCAGACTGACGGGCCTGTATCGGAACGGGAATGCCAGGACATTCTTGCCACTTCGCGCCGAAACAACGAGCGTGACGGCATCTCCGGTTTGCTGGTTTACATCAGCAACGGAACCTTTCTGCAGGTCCTCGAAGGTCCGGGCGCGGCTATAGAGAACGCGATGTCGCGGATTAAGGACGATGCCCGGCACTACGACGTTGCCGTGCTGATCGACCGACAACGCCCGGCCCCACACTTCACCGACTGGTCCATGGGGTACAAAACCTTCCATGCCGCACAATTGGCCGACTTTGCCGGCTTTAAGCGCATCAAAAATGTCAACGAACTGAAGGACCTGTTGCCGGCGGGTGACGCTATTTTCAGTGTGATGACGTCCATCTATGACGCAAACAGGCAGTACTGATATGACGCAAACAGGCAGTACTGACCGTTAATCGCTCTTTTGAAGGGATGTGGCGCATGCTATGACGCGCGCCATGTTGAGCATTCAGGATATTACCTACCGGATTGCCGGGCGAACCCTGCTCGAGGGTGCGACGCTTAGTGTCGAACGTGGCCAGAAACTGGGCCTCGTCGGCCGGAACGGCACCGGGAAAACGACCCTGTTCCGGCTGATCTCGGGTGACGTTCAGGTGGATGACGGCACGATCCAGATGCAGAAGGGGTTGCGTGTCGGCCAGGTAGCCCAGGAAGCCCCTTCCGGCAATGTCAGCCTTATCGACACGGTCCTCGCCGCGGATACCGAACGCGCGGCGTTGCTGCGTGAGGCCGAGACCGCCACGGACCCGATGCGGATCGCCGAAGTACACACCCGGCTCGCAGATATCGATGCCGAACGCGCGCCGGCGCGTGCTGCACGTATCCTTGCCGGCCTCGGTTTCGACGAAGAAGCGCAGCAGCGGCCCTGCTCCGATTATTCCGGTGGGTGGCGTATGCGGGTCGCGCTTGCGGCCGTCCTGTTCGCCCGCCCCGATTTCCTGCTGCTGGACGAACCGACCAACCACCTCGACCTGGAAGCCGCTCTCTGGCTGGAACAGTACCTCAAGGGCTGGAACGGAACACTGCTGGTCATCTCGCACGACCGGCGGTTCCTGAACGAGGTCGTCGACGGTATCGTGCACCTGTCCGAGTTCAAGCTGACACGCTACGCGGGGAACTACGACCGTTTCGAGCGCACACGCCGCGAACGTCTGGAGCACCAGAGCAAGCTGCGCGAAAAACAGGAAGCCGAGCGGGCCCGGATCCAGGGCTTCGTCGATCGCTTCCGCGCCAAGGCAACAAAGGCGCGCCAGGCACAAAGCCGTCTCAAGATGCTGGCCCGGATGGAGCCCATCGCGGCCGCGATGGAAGATGCTTCCATCGCCTTCTCGTTTCCTGAAATCGATGCGCCACCGCCGCCGCTGATTGCGATACAGAATGTCTCCGTCGGGTACGAGCCGGAAAAGCCCGTGCTCAGACACTTAGATCTGCGCATCGACCCCGACGACCGGATTGCGCTGATCGGTGCCAACGGCAACGGCAAATCGACGCTCGTCAAACTGCTGAGCGACCGGCTGGCACCCGAAGCCGGGAAGATCGTAAAAGCGCCGAAGCTCGAGGTTGGCTACTTCGCCCAGCATCAGGCGGACGAACTGCACCTGGATGAAACGCCCTACGATCATGTTGCCCGCGCCCTGCCGGACAAAAAAGAAAGTCAGGTCCGGGCACACCTTGGACGGTTCGGCTTTTCTGCCGGCAAGGCCGACACCACCGTCAAGGATCTGTCCGGTGGTGAGAAAGCACGCCTTCTGTTCTCGCTCATGAGCTGCGGCAGCCCGAACATCCTTTTGCTCGACGAACCGACCAACCATCTCGACGTCGACGCCCGCGAGGCCCTCGTTCAAGCCCTCAACGCGTTCGAGGGCGCGGTGATCCTCGTCAGCCACGACGCACACCTGATCGAGCTCGTCGCCGACCGCCTGTGGCTTGTCGCAGACGGCACGTGCTCACCTTACGAAGGGTCGCTGGACGAATATGCTGCCGAACTGCAGGCAGCACGGCGGGCGCAACGGCAATCCGCCAAGGACCGTAGTGACGGTGAAAACAGCCGTGACAACCGCAAGCAGGCACGTAAGGAGCGCGCTGAGCAGCGTCAGGCAACGGCCGAGCTCAGAAAAACGATCAAGAAGACGGAAACCCAGATCGCTAAGCTCGAAGCCGAAAAGACGGCGGTTGAGACACGCCTTGCCGACCCCGCAGTCTACAACGGCGCAACGCGCGACCTTATGGAGCTCCAACTGAAACATGCGGAGATCAAGGACGCCATCGCCGCGGCGGAAAGCGAATGGCTTGAAGCTCAGGAAGCGCTGGAAGGCGCGGCGTGACGCGCCATGTCGGATGCACCGTCAGATTTCCTGGGTAACACGCATCCGCCGGCCCCGGACGCCCGCGTCGTGTCCCTCGTGCCGAGCCTGACAGAGCTCATGTTTGACCTCGGCCTCGCTGAAAGGCTTGTCGGACGCACGCACTATTGCATTCATCCGGATGACCGCGTGAGTGCCGTTCCGTCGGTCGGCGGCACCAAGAAAATCAAGATGGACCGGGTTCGCGAGCTCGCCCCCACGCACGTCCTGGTGAACGTCGACGAAAACCCGAAACAGATGGCGGACACGCTTCGCGACATGGGCGTCGATGTGATCGTTACGCATCCCATGCATCCGGACGATAACCCAGCACTCTATACGCTGATCGGACACGCCTTCGATGCCGATGCGGCCGCCGAGACATTGGCCACACGCTATGCCCTGGCTCGCACGGAACTCAATAGCGGCACCGGCAGCGCGCGGAAGAACGTGCTCTATCTGATCTGGAAAAACCCATGGATGGCCATATCGGGCGACACCTACATCGCCAATATGCTGCGCCTTGTGAACTGGCAGGTTGTGACCCCGGGCGCGGACCCGGAACTAAGCGGTGACGCGGGCCGGTATCCGGGTGTGAAATTGGATGAAGATACGCTCGACGGCGTTGATTTGGTCCTGTTCTCCACCGAGCCCTTCACGTTCACCGACGAGGATATCGAAGCGTTTAAACGGACCTTCCCAGCTCATGCCGGCAAGGCGCATCTGATCGACGGCGAAATGACGTCGTGGTACGGCTCGCGCGCCATTCGTGGCCTGACCTATCTGCGCGACTTCGCCGACGATATCGGCAAATGAGCGCGACGGTGCGCCTGTCGGCGCTCTACGGCGGGATCTTCTTTGTAATCGGCATCATGATGCCGTTCTGGCCGGTCTGGCTGCAGTCGAAAGGGCTGAGCGCAACGGAGATCGGGTTCACCATTGCATGCGGAAGCCTGGTTCGTGTGTTTCTCTCGCCCCAGGTGGCGCGGTTCGCGGATCGCACCGGAGAACGCAAGCGGCCGATCATCTGCCTCGCCATAGCGGCGCTGATATTCTACCTGCCATTCTATGTCGCCGACGAATTCTGGATGATCGTACTGTTGCAGGCCTGCTCCGCCGGCATGTTCGGCCCGCTGATGCCGATGTGCGAGAGCCTGACCATGACCGGCGCCCGAACGCAGCCGTTGAATTACGGGCGCATCCGGCTCTGGGGATCTCTGACATTCATCGCCGGCGCGTCCGGTATCGGGTTCTTCCTGAAAGGCGCCGATCCGGACATGATCTGGGCATCGGTGTCGATGGCATTGGCGCTCGTCGTGATCATCACCTTGTTTCAACCGGACTTTCGATCCCAGCCCGGCCACCCCGAAGCCAAGCCTTTCCGTCAGGTGATCACGGACAGGACCTTTCTGATCTTTATCGCCGCAACCGCCTGCGTGCAGGGGTCACACGCGCTCTATTACAGCTTCGGCACACTGAACTGGCTCAGGCTAGGATTTGAGGAAGGCGTCATCGGACTTCTGTGGGCCGAAGGTGTCGTCGCCGAGGTGATCCTGTTCGTCTTTGCCGCGGATGCCGTCCGCAAGATTGGCGCGGCGCGGCTGATCGCGCTTGGCGGCCTCGCGTGCCTGATCCGCTGGGCACTGACGGCGTACACCGACGACCTGGCCGTCATCGTCGTGCTTCAGGTGTTTCATGCCTTTACCTTCGGCGCCGCGCATCTTGGGGCGATCTATTTCATCTCTGAACGCATGCCCGAAGACGTCTCCGCCACTGCACAGACGGTCTACGCCCTGGTCGTATCGGGCATCGGCATCGGCTTGATGAGCTTTCTCTCCGGGCATCTTTATGACGCTTACGCCGGCAAAGCATACCTCGTCATGGCGGCGATGGGCGGGCTCGGCATGATCCTCGCCTGGAGCATCCGGCGCCGCCACAACACCGCCTGAAGCGTCAGATCGTCGCGACGGGCGTCGCCGGCGAACCGACAGCGCCCGGCAGGTTCAGCGGCGGCGCGGTCAACAGGAACCGTGAACGCCCGCGTTCCCTGAGCGCCTTGGCAAGGGCCGAAAGATACCAGATCTCGCCCAGGTGTACGCCGAGCCGGAACAGACAGTGCCGATGCAATGGCAACCGGGAGCAACCGCCCTGTGTTTCACCGTACCCCTGCGAGTCCTCAACCGCCATGTTGTCGGAAATCAGGGCGACAACACCGCTGTCCGTGATCCACTGTAAAAGCTTGTCGTCGAAGCCGTCGAGAACGGCACCGCTGGAATGCAGCTTTTTCGCATCCGGATTGCCGGCCATTTCCAGGATCATGTCATCCCAGCCGGTGTGGAATAGGAAGAAATCGCCCTCTTCGACCTCGATCTTGTCGGCGTCAAACATCCGCATCAGTTCGTCGTACCCGACGACGACCCGCTCGTGACCATGGTGGGCGACCATGTCGAGCATGACGCCCCGGCCCTGCATGCAGGCCTCTGCCATGCCGGCAACGGAAAGCGCCCGGGCACCCATGCCGTCCGGATGTTCAGGGCCGAGGATTTCCTCGTCGGCGCGGAATCCATTGTAATAGACACGCTCCGGCTCGCCGTCGCCGTTTGCGTCGAAATTGCTGCCAACGTGTGCGAAACTGTCCCACTGCGTCGAATACTGGTTCCAGATCGTGGTGCATTCGTCAGACGACACATCCATGTTGCCGTCCTGCCACTCGCTCCAGTCCATGTTGTAGTAGAATGCGTCACCACCCGGCGGATGAAACACGGGGCCGAACTTTGGCGGGAACCGCTTCGGGTTCACCGAGTTCCCACCCGGCATGTCGAGCGGCATGGACAGGCAGAAGGCGAGTCCTTCCTGCACCTCGGCGGCAGCGGCCTTGATCCGTTCCGGCGTCAGGAGATTCTTCCGCCCCATCTGGTCGTCGTCGCCCCAGTCGCCCCAGGTCGAGCCTTCCGGCCGGTTCACCCAGCGTTTCGTCATTTTTGTATTCCTCCCCAAGTGTTGTTGTTTGCGGTCAGGCTTTTTTCTCCCACCCGCGATCGCCTTGTTGCCAATACGTCAGATCATGGCCGGCGTCTTTAAGCGCCTTCCATCGCGTGCGCGCATCCGCGACCGCATCGTCGTCGCGGCCGTCGAAAAGGTCGAAGCAACGCTCGAAAGCTTCAATGCGATCCGACGCACCACCGTCGGCCAGGAACAGGAATTCCGCCTTGTTCGGATTGGCGTCCGTCACATCGAGCCAGACCGGCTGCATTTCGGGATCACCGTCCTGCCCCGCGCCATGGGGCAGCCAGGAAGCCTTGTCATAGGTCCAGAGAAAATCGTTGAACCACTTCACCCGTTCCTCGGACCCCAGCACCACCAAGGCACGCTTGCCTGCGGCCAGCGTCTTTTGCAGCAGTTGCGGCAGCGCCCGGTCCAGCCCGGACCGGGTCAGATGATAGAAGCCAATGTCGGTCATGCCTCAAACCGCATCGCTTCGACGTCCTTACTCGTAGTGTTCGGCGACGAAACGCTCAAGAAGCCGGACACCGAACGCGGTGCCGCCCTTGGGCACGACCGGCGTATCTTTCTTGGACCAGGTGACGCCCGCGATATCCAGGTGCACCCAAGGCGTCTCACCGACAAACCGTTTCAGGAACTGCGCCGCCGTGATCGATCCCGCGCCACGGCCCGCGCCGATGTTGCGCATGTCGGCCGCCGCTGTATCAAGATCGCGGTCGTATTCCTCGCCAAGCGGGAAGCGCCAGACACGCTCGCCGATCGTCTCACCGGCGGCAAAGATCCTGTCGGCCAGCTTGTCGTCATTGGCGAACATGCCGGCACGCTCATGACCAAGCGAGATGATGATGGCCCCCGTGAGCGTCGCGAGATCAACCATGAACTGGGGTTTGAACTTGCTGTTCACGTAGTGCAGCACGTCGCAAAGCACGAGGCGGCCTTCGGCATCGGTGTTGAGGATCTCGACCGTCTGGCCGGACATCGATTTGACGATATCGCCCGGCCGCGTCGCCTTGCCGTCCGGCATGTTTTCGACAAGTCCGACCGCACCGATGACATGGCATTTGGCCTTGCGGCCCGCGAGCGCCTTCATCAGGCCGGAGACAACACCGGCGCCGCCCATGTCCCACTTCATGTCTTCCATGCCGGCAGCCGGTTTCAGCGAAATACCACCGGTATCGAAGCACACACCCTTGCCGATGAACGAGATCGGCTTGGAGTTTTTCTTCTTCGACGCCGGCAGGCCGTTCCATTCCATGATCACCATCTGGCTTTCACGCGCACTGCCATCACCGACCGAAAGCAGTGATCCCATACCGAGCTTGCGCATTTGCGCCTCACCCAACACCGTGACCTTGACGCCGAGCTTGGTGAGATCTCTCTTCAGACGCCTGGCGAATTCCGCTGGATAAAGCACGTTCGCCGGTTCCGATACCAGATCGCGCGTGAAATAGACCCCGTCGGCGACCTTGGCGAGTTTACCGTAAGCAGTGCGCGCCGACGCCGAGCCGTCGCACCGAACCGATAGCGACCCGATTCCCGGTTTTTTGTCCTGCTTTTCCTTGCCCTTGTATTTTTCGAAAGTGTAGGCACGGAGGTTGGCGCCGTACGCGAGGTTTGCCGCACACTCGGCGGCGTCCAGCTTGCTTTTCGGGATGTAGTCCACATGCATCTCGGCGCTGTTGCCAGCGCCCTTGAGGGCAGCGAAAATCACGCCGCCCAGTTCAGCCATGCTTTCCGCCGTGATATCGGCGGGCTTACCAACACCGACACAGAGCACCCGGTCGAGGCTCGAACCACCCGGCGCCAGCAGCGTCATCGTCTGCTTTTTCTTGCCTTCGAAGCTGGCTGCCTTTGCGGCGCGCTTGAGTGCACCTTTCAGTTTTTTGTCGAGAGCGGCTGCCGTCGACATCCACTTTCCGCCTTCGGCGGCAAAAACGACGGCGATACCCTTTGCGGGTGCTGCGGGATTGGTGAACGTGACTTTCATTGAAAACCTCGCTGATAAAAACGGTTTCAGCGAGTGTATAGGTCAGCGTCCGCGGTTCAAGACCGTGCTTGGACTTCAGGTGTTTCCGGGAAGGTTTTTCGGTGCTTCTTCAGCGGCGTGATCGAGTTCCTGTTCAACCGCTGCCTCGGCCTCGGCGGCGGAGATCGCTTCGCCCTTCTTTCGGCCCAATAGCCAGACGATACCCGCAGGCAGCGTGATAAAGATTGCCAGTAGCCCCATCGAGAGTGATAGCACAACTGCCCCGCCCTGGGACACACCGACCAGTGCAAATGCGACAGTCATCGCGCCTTCGCGCACGCCCCAGCCAGCAATGGAAATCGGCAGTGTCGTGACCAGAATGACGGGCGGCATAAGAACCATGCAGTCGAGCCAGGTCACATCGACGGCGAGCCCCTGCGCCAGCAAATATACACAGAACGAGATATTCACGTGCGTCAGCACACCAAACACCAGCCCCAGCAAGGCGTGTCCCGGGTGCAGGAAGAGCTTACGGGTATCCCCGGCGAGCGCGTGCATACCCCGAACGATACGAAACCTCGTCAACACCTCGGGCAAGCGGTCCAGCATCATCAAAACGACAAGCCCTGCGATGGTGCCTGCCGTCAGCATGAACAACCCCCACAGCGTCAGCATCTGCGCGTGATCATCGAGCTTGGGCAAAAATGCGGGCTGAACGGCCGCAACCAGAACCACGAGACCGACAATCGTGACGACTCGTTCCAGCATGACGCCATTGATGGCTTTGCCGAGCGGCAGCCCGTCCTTGTACGCCATATAGATCCGGATTGGGTCGCCGCCAACGGACGACGGCAGCGCCTGGCTGAAGAAACCGCCGATCCAGAAAAGGCGTGTCAGTTCCAGCCACGGCAATGGCGTCTCGATTGCCCGCATGACAGCCCACCACCGTGCCCCGCCGACGCCCATCTGAACAATCAGGACGACAGCTGCCGCCAGCATCAGCGAGTAATCGGCGGTTAGAATCCTGTCTTTTTCTGCGCCAAGGTCGATGCCGCCGATAAGGATGCTCATGAGCCCGATCGAGACGACAACTTTCAGGGCAATCAGAAGATGTTTTCTTGTCATCAAGCTTATTGGCCTATTTGCAGAAACACGAGCGCGCGTTTAGCAGGTCGGGCGCGTAAAGTCACGCCGTGATGGATAGTCTTAAGATGCCAAGAAATGCTTAAGCTCTGAACCGGACGGGTGCTCTTTTCCGCCCCCAGTTCCCGTGTTCCTCCTCGAACACGCCGGCAAGCTGCGTGCCACAATTCCGGCAGTCACAGACGTGATTGCCGCCGAAAACGAGATTCCAGTCGGACAGCAGATGCCAATCCCGTCCGATCAGCAGTTCACCGCAATTGTGACAGTACGTGCTTTGCGTTTTCTTATCGTGAATGTTCCCGGTGTATGCATACCGGATGCCGTTCTTGAGCGCGATGTTCCGCGCCCGGAAAAGGGTTTCGGGCGGCGTACGTGGCTTGTCGCGCATCTTCCAATCGGGATGAAACGCGGTGAAATGTACCGGCACATCCGGGCCGAGATTTTCAACGATCCACTGCGTCATCTCCTCGATCTCGTGTTCGGAGTCGTTTTCCCCCGGAATCAGCAGATCCGTGATCTCGAACCAGACATCCGTTTCGTGCTTCAGATATTTGAGCGTTTCCAGAACGGGCTGCAGATCGGCCGTACAGAGTTTGCGGTAGAATTCCTGCGTGAACGCCTTCAGATCGATATTGGCAGCGTCCATATGACGGTAGAACTCCTCGCGCGGTTCGTCGCAGATGTAACCCGCGGAAACGGCAACGTTCTTGATTCCGTGCGCTGTGCAGGCTTCCGCAACGTCGACGGCATATTCCAGGAAGATCACCGGATCGTTGTAGGTATAGGCGACAGAGCGCGATCCCGTCTCGAGCGCGGCCTTGGCGATCATCTCCGGCGTCGCCTTCGATTGAAGTTTGTCGAATTCCCGGGACTTGGAGATATCCCAATTCTGGCAGAACGTGCAGGTTAGATTACACCCTGCCGTACCGAAGCTGAGCACCGGCGTGCCCGGCAGAAAATGATTGAGCGGTTTCTTCTCGATCGGGTCGACGCAGAAGCCGCTGGAACGGCCATACGTCGTCAACACAATCTGGTTGTCCTGCCGACCGCGCACGAAACATAGCCCGCGCTGGCCTTCGTGGAGCTTGCAGAAGCGCGGGCACACATCGCACTGGACCCGTCCATCATCAAGCATATGCCAATAACGCCCGGGAACGGCGTCGGCGAACGTTTCATCGACGATGGGCGCACCTTCGCTCATGGCAGAATTATAATCCTGTGACGACATTTACGTAAGGCATATCGGGAAATAGACAGCGGACACCGTGTAAACGGCCCGAAATCGAATCACGACATCGACGTCACGAATTCGTGAGCATCGTCCTTTTCACGATTTTTTCTCATCCCTTTCCCTCGTTTTTGACGGTTGCACCGTAGTCCGGTCGCGCCACGGGCAATCTTGCTCTTGGCGAATGACAAACCTGTAAGTCACGACAGAAAGGATTCACGACATGACTCTTCAACTTAGCGATACCGCTCCCGATTTCACGGCCAAAACGACTGAAGGGGAGATCTCCTTCCACGACTGGATTGGTGACGGTTGGGCCGTCCTGTTCTCGCATCCGAAGGATTTTACCCCAGTCTGCACGACCGAACTCGGCACGGTCGCCAAACTCAAGGACGAGTTCGACAAACGTGACGTAAAAGTCATCGGGCTCAGCGTCGACCCGGTCAGCGACCACGAAGCATGGGCCCGCGACATCGAGGAAACCCAGGGCGTCGCGCCGAACTTTCCGTTGATCGGCGATGACGATATGAAAGTGGCGAAGCTCTACGGGATGATTCATCCCAACGTGAACGGCACGTCCGAGGGCCGCACCGCCGCCGACAACATGACCGTTCGCACCGTGTTCGTGATTGGTCCGGACAAAAGCATCAAATTGATGCTGACCTACCCGATGGCGACCGGCCGCAACTTCCACGAAATCCTGCGCGCCATCGACTCGTTACAGTTGACGGTCCGCCATCAGGTCGCGACGCCGGCGGAATGGAAGCACGGCGACGACGTTATCGTGTTGCCGTCACTGACCGATGAAGCGGCAAGCCGGTTGTTCCCGGAGGGCTGGAACGCGGTCAAACCGTACATGCGGGTCGTCAAACAACCCGCCGCCTGATACCCGGGCTGGCACATGAACGAGGAGCGGCGGCATTCGAGCCGCCGTTCTTCATTTCTGTACTGCATCCGGAGAAGAAAGTCGCCGTCCGGCGCCTTGCCGTCAAAAGCGGTAAGCGATGCCCACGCCCAATTCCTTGGTCGTGTTATCCGGTTCCCACCAACAGACATAACCGACGGTCGCCACGGTTCCGCAATCTCTGTCTGAGCGGTCGATACTCCAGTAGCGATAAAAGCTGTACATCGACCAGCTTTCCGTAACCTTGTAATTCGCGGTGACGTCGAACCCCCAGCCTTTATCCTGGTCGTTGTGGGCCGTCTGGTAGTTGGGGTTGGTATCCTTGAGATAGGAAATCTGCCACCCACGAAGGACGGCATTGCCCTGCGCCTTGATGCTTAAGTTCTCAACCGGGTCGATTTGAAACCCGAACGGAAGATACAGCAGATAATTCTGGCGGTCATAAGCAATGCCGCCATTTGCCGAGGGGTGTCCGCCGCTATCGTCATGGACGAACCGAAAACCCAGCCCGACAAACGGCGAGACGAGGTCGTTCACGCGATATGAAAGAAGACCTTCCATCCGCGCCTTGTAGTACTTTTTCCGCTGAACGCCCGCGTTTCGCCCCTGGTAGTGGGTCCGCCCCGCCGTTACTTCGCCGGTATAATTGAACTTGAAACCGCCTTGCGTTTCCGGCCGGTCCCAATCCCTGATGCCCAGTGACGCGAAGACCGGCTTCGCTTCGTCGTGCATCTGGAAATTTCCGAAGTCGTCTTCCTCCCTGTACCGGTAATCGGACAGGTCGAATGTCAGCTCAGCTGCACATAACGCGGACGTCGACATCAAAAGACCGGCAATGACGCCGGTCATCATGGTCGCAAAACAACCCCTTGAACGCCTTAGCATTCGAATTCTTCCCCCAAAAACGAAGACGGATACCCGTCAGACGCCGATACGGTACGCAGATTGTAGCAGGTCGGACAAATAACAACTTTGCATTGGTATTCATTTTTGGAATACCAGCCAGCTGCACCCTGACGCCTCCCGGCCATGAGAATCCTGACCGACGCCAGCCGTCCTTATCGTCTGTGCTGGTGCAATACATTGGCCCCCGGTCCCGAAAGCGTTAAAATAAACCATGGGAATTGAGGTGAATATTCGATGACTGCCATTCGCAAAGCAGCCGTCGCCGGCATGTTCTATCCCGGCAGCGCACGCGAATTGAGCGCCGAGGTGCAAGAGTTTCTGCGGGACGCCGGGGGTACAGATGGACCGGCGCCGAAGGCGATTATTGCGCCGCATGCCGGCTACAAGTATTCCGGTGCCGTTGCAGCCAAGGTTTATGCGCGGCTGAAGCCCGTTGCCGACAAGATCACCCGCGTTGTCCTTTTGGGGCCCTGCCACCGAGTGGCGGTGCGTGGCCTGGCGCTATCCGGCGCCGACTACTTTGAAACGCCCCTCGGGCGTATCGAGATCGACAAAGACGCCGAAAGGCGCGTCGCGGAGCTTGAACAGGTCGGCGTGTTTCCGCCGACACATCAGGCAGAGCATTCGCTGGAGGTCCACCTGCCATTCCTTCAGGAGCTGCTGGGGGACTTCAAGCTGGTCCCGATCGTCGTCGGCGAAACACCGCCCGAGAAAGTCGCCGAGGTTTTGACGGCACTCTGGGGCGGTCCGGAAACGCTGATCGTCATTTCGTCCGACCTCAGTCACTTCCTCGACTACGATTCAGCGCAGCAGATCGACCAGCGGACGTGCGAAGCCATAACCGCACTAGATCCCGGCCGGATTGAAAAAAACGGTGCCTGTGGCCGGTTCCCCGTGGGCGGTCTTTTACAGCTCGCCAAAACGCGCGGCATGAAGGTGGAAACCATCGACCTCAGGAACTCGGGCGACACCGCCGGCACGAAAGATCGTGTCGTCGGTTACGGCGCTTGGGCATTTTACGATGCACCGGCGGCGAAATCGAAAACCGTTCCGCTGAACATCAGGCTGAAACGCAAGGATCAGACCCAGCCTCGATCCTCTGCTGCCGGAGACTTCGAGCAGCAGACAAAACAGCTCCTTACTGAGCACGGGACGCACTTGCTGGCGCTTGCCGATCGCTCGATCCGCTTTGCCCTGGAACACGGCAAGCCGATGTCCCTCGATCTCAAAGCGGAACCGGCGGCGCTGCAGGCACAGGGCGCCTCGTTCGTCACGCTAAAAACCGCAGCCAAACAGTTGCGCGGCTGTATCGGATCGCCGATGGCACATCAACCATTGGCCCTCGACGTCGCCGCAAACGCGTACAAGGCCGCATTCAAGGACCCCCGGTTCAATCCGGTCAGCGCAGACGAATACGAGACCCTGCATCTTTCGATTTCGGTTCTGAGTCCGCAAGCGCCTATGGAGATACGGGACGAGGCCGACCTGATCGCGCAATTGCGCCCAGGAATCGATGGCCTGGTCATCGCCGATGGTGGGCGGCGCGCGCTTTTCCTGCCTGCAGTGTGGGAACAATTGCCAGATCCCAAGCTTTTCCTCGCCCACCTCAAGCGAAAGGCGGGCATGGCGGAAAACCATTGGTCGGACGGCTTTCGCGCCAACCGGTTCATCGCCGAGGAAATCCACGCCGGTTCCGGCGCCGGTTGACTAAAGCCCGGGCTGGGGCGATGGTCCGCCAGCTAAACATTCCCGGAGTTCGAAGGTATGGTTCTCAACGTCAACCTCGGTCTTGCCGAACAGATCGGCGACGTGGCGCAACGCGCCGGAAAAGTCATCATGGATATCTACAAGACGGATTTCGATGTCGAATCCAAGGATGACGCATCCCCGGTGACGCTGGCGGACAAACAAGCCGAAGATCTGATATTCCGTATGATTCGGGAAGGAATCACGGGCGAGTTCCCGCTCGTCGGCGAGGAAGCCGCCTCGGCCGGAAAGGCACCGGACATCGGTGGCAGGCCGTTCTGGCTGATAGACCCCCTCGACGGCACCAAGGAATTCATATCCCGTAACGGTCAGTTCACGGTGAATATCGCGCTGATCGAGAACGGCACACCTGTTCTAGGTGCGGTACACCTGCCCGTCAGCGGCGATACCTTCGTGGCGACAAGCGCGGGGGCTTTCGCGCAATATGGCGGCGAGGGCAAAGCCATCCAGATCACCTGCCGCCGCCCGCCGAAGGATGGGTTGACCGCAATTGCCTCCAAGAGCCATTCGACGCCGGAAACAGATGCGTACCTTGCAGGTTTACCGGTCAAGGAGCGGGTCAGCGCCGGATCAAGCCTCAAGTTCTGCTGTGTCGCAGAGGGCAAGGCGGATGTTTATCCGCGCTTCGGACCGACCATGGAGTGGGATACCGCCGCCGGTCATGCGATCCTCAAATTCGCCGGCGGCGAGGTGATCACCGAAGACGGCCGGCCGCTGATCTACGGCAAGGCAGATTTCCGCAATCCGTACTTCATCGCCAGGGGACCCGGCGTCCCTGACCCGGCCTGATACATGGCCATCTCGGCGCCGGTCCGTGCGATGGATGATGCGGCAATAGAAGACGCCGCCGGGATCATCCGCGGCGGTGGACTCGTCGCGTTTGCCACGGAGACGGTTTATGGCCTTGGCGGCGACGCCACGAACGGCGAAGCCGTGGCCCGCATTTTTGCCGCTAAAGCGCGGCCGAGCTTCAATCCGCTGATTTCCCACATTGCCGACCTGGCGCAATTGCCCGCCATCGCAAAGATGGACGCGCGCGCGGAGAAACTGTCAGAAACGTTCTGGCCCGGCCCGTTGACGATGGTTCTCAACAAATCCGCGGATTGCCCGATCGCCGACCTGACGACGGCGGGGCTCGATAGCGTCGCCGTTCGCATCCCGGGCCGCGCGCGGGCGCGGCAATTCCTAGCCGCCTGCGGCGTTCCGGTGGCGGCACCGAGTGCCAACGCATCGGGGGCTGTCAGCCCGACACTGGCCCAACATGTCGCGGCGTCGCTCCCCGGTCCCGACGGCGGCGGCCCACAGCTGATCCTCGATGACGGCCCGTGCGATGTCGGGCTGGAATCGACAGTGATCGATCTCACGACGGACACGGTCGCTCTGCTTCGTCCGGGTGGCATTTCAAAAGAAGACATCGAACGCATCATCGGCCCCGTCGTCATTGCCGGCAGCGACGATCATGCGCCGAAATCACCGGGCATGCTGAGCCGGCATTACGCGCCCCGTGCACGGCTTCGAATGAACGCCCAGACGGCCGAGGCCGGCGAGACATATGTGGGCTTTGGCCAAACCGGTGCTGATGCCGCCATGAACCTCAGCCCGGCAGGCGATCTGACCGAGGCCGCCGCTAACCTGTTCCAGATGCTCCATGCATTGGACGAAGGCGGCGCAGAGGCCATCGCGGTAGCGCCGATCCCGGATACCGGGCTTGGCCTCGCCATCAACGACCGGCTGCGCCGCGCCGTTCGCTCTTGAACATCCCCTGCCCCGGCGCCAATATCCGTTCATGACCGACCGACAATCCGCTATCGACACGATCAAAGAAAAACTGGGATCACAGGGCTACGTGGAAGACCCGGGCTCGCTCGACAAATACAACGTCGAGGCACGCGGGCTATACCGGGGTCACGCCACATTTGTCGCCCGTCCCGGTAATACCGAAGAAGTGGCTTTCGTCGTTAAAACATGCGCCGAACTGGGTGTCCCTATCGTCCCGTTGGGCGGACACACGGGTCTCGTTGGCGGCGGCATCGCCGAAGACGAAATCATCGTTTCGACCGAGCGGCTGAACACCATCCATGAAATCGACACGTTGAACGGCACGATGACGGTCGGCGCCGGATGCATTCTGGCCGATATCCAGAACGCCGCCGACGATGCCGGTAAACTTTTCCCGCTGAGCCTTGCTGCCGAGGGAAGCTGCCGGATCGGCGGCAATCTCTCGACCAATGCCGGCGGAACGAACGTGCTGCGTTACGGCAATGCGCGCGACCTGGTTCTGGGACTGGAGGTCGTGTTGCCGTCGGGCGAAATCTGGAACGGCCTCAAAGGTCTCCGCAAGGACAACACCGGCTACGAGATGAAACACCTGTTCATGGGGGCCGAAGGCACGCTGGGCGTCATCACGGCAGCCGTGCTGAAGCTGTACCCGAAGCCGAACCAGACCGAAACGGCGCTGATCGCACTCGATGCTCCTGAAGCGGTGATGAAGCTTTTCGGCCGCGCCACGGACATGGTCGGCGACACCCTGACGGCGTTTGAATACATGAACCGCAACAGCCTGTGGGTTTCATGCGAGTACACCGAAGGCGTCCGGGACCCGTTCGAAGGCGAATACCCCGCCTACGTGCTGCTGGAACTGACGTCGCCCCGCGCCGGCAGCGACCTCCGCGAGGCGCTCGAGAAACTGCTGGAGGACGCTTTCGAGGCCGGAGACGTCGTCGACGCCGTCATCGCCAAGAGCGGACAACAACGCCACGACATCTGGCATATCCGCGAGGCGATTTCGGACGCCCAGAAAGGCGAAGGCGCGTCCATCAAAAACGATCTCTCGATCCCGATTTCAAAGGTAACCGAATTCATCGCCAAGGCGGATGCGATCTGCGAGGATGTGGTGCCCGGTATTCGTCCCATGACGTTCGGGCACATCGGTGACGGCAACCTTCACTACAATCTGACGCAGCCCGTCGGCATGGACGGCCAGGCGTTTCTCGACAAGTGGCATGACGTCACCGACCCGCTCAACGATCTGGTTGAGGAGATGAACGGCAGTTTTTCCGCGGAGCACGGCATCGGGCGCATGAAGCGCGATGAACTGGTGCGCTACAGCCCGCCGGTGGAAATCGATCTGATGCGCAAGATCAAGGCCGTGATCGACCCCGGCGGCATCATGAACCCGGGTAAAGTTCTATAGCCGTTACCAGCTCATGCCTTCGGCATCGAGCCCGATAACCCAGCCGCTCTCGACCCAGATTCGCAACAGCCCGGCGGCACGTACGGCGGCTTCATCGGCGTCCGTATGATCGGCGACGATCTCGCATATCCCATCGAAAGTTTGCCCTTCGCGGGCGGCCTTCAACGCCATCGCTTCGTCCAGGTCGAGCGGACGATAGGTGACGATCATCGCTTCCGGATCGCGCCACGCCGCCCATGTTACCGGTTGCTCATAAGCGACCGGGGGACCGTCAGGGTCTTCTTCCGCTTTGGCCGCCTGGTAGAACGCCGATACGTCAAAATCCAATTCGACCGTGTTCAGTGCCGGATGAAAAGTAAACGTCAGCATCGGCCACGCTTCGGGCGGGACTTTTCCTATTTCAGCAACGCCGATCAGCTTGGCATCCGGTGCGTCGAAGGCCAGCCCGATCATCCATTCGAACGCGGCCATGGAAGCGACCACCGGTTGCTGCCCCCACCTTTCCGATGATTTCAGCCACCCCGGCAGGTGCCGCCCAAGCCAACGCGCGGATTTTTCCGTGGATGGAAACGCATCCACATATTCACTGAGCGTCGAAAAGAACTGTTCGTCACCGAGCAGCGTATGAAGGCCCTCGAATTCCTCGGTCAGAATTTCCACCAACCGCGCTTTGTAGGCGTGGTCGTACGCCTTCATGAAGGGCCCGCCGTCGGTCAGATGCGCGTCGATCGCCGTCTCGCCCTTCAATAGGCGGTCCTGAAATTTCTTCTGCAGGTCGCTCAGCGACGCGTTCATGCCAGCACCATCGTCCTTCGTTCTTCGACAATCCGGCGCACGCCCTGCAGTTCCCGGACGAGTTCGGCGAACGGCGGGATATTGGCGTCGCGCTCGATCATCGTCGGCACCATGCCGAAGCGGTCAATCGCCTTTTCATACAGAGCAAGAACGTAGTCCGGCACCGGTTCGTCATGCGTGTCGACAATGTAATCGCCGTTGTGTTCATGACCGGCCAGATGAATCTGCTTGATGCATTCCGCCGGCACACCATTAAGGTATGCATCTGTCGAAAAACCATGATTGAAACCGGACACGTAGATGTTGTTCACGTCGAGCAGAATGTTGCAGTCCGCGCGCTCGCAGATCGCAGAGAGAAACGCCCACTCCGTCATTTCGTCCTCTTCGAACGTCACATAGGTCGATGCATTTTCCAGCATGAATTGGCGACCCAGATAGTCCTGAACCTGACGGACTCGCCCGGCGACATGCTCGACGGTCTCCTCTGTCATCGGTAGCGGCAGCAAGTCGTGCATGTTGAGACCGTGCACACCGGTCCAGCAAAGGTGATCGGATATCAGTTCGGGCTCGACCAGATCGGCGAGCGCCTTCAGGCCTGCCAGGTAATCCATATCGAGGGGATCGGTCGAGCCAATGGAAAGCGAAACACCGTGCATCACCATTGGAAACCGTTCACGCACCAACATCATGTTGCGGAGCGGCGGCCCACCGACATTGATGAAATTTTCGGAGATAATTTCGAACCAGTCGACACCTGCCGTCGCATCCGGGTCATCACCCAGAATGTCAGGAAAATGCTGCGGCCGCAGGCCTAATCCAAATCCTTCAAGCGCCATGAAACCTTCTCTTCAAACGAACGCCGGAGGAACCGCCAAGCGATTCCTCCGGCGCAACGTAACTTAATGACAGGTCTGCGTCAGCCTTCGACGACCTTGCCACCCTTGCTTTCGCAGGCGGAGGCACTCTCGGTGCTCACCCAGCCCTGGCCTTTGCACGCGTTCTGGCCTTTGCAGGCATTGCTCGCACCGGCGCAGGAGCCCTGGCCCTTGCACGAGTTGATGCCGGCGCACTTGACGCCGTCAGCCTGGGCGGCGGTCGGCGCACCGGTCATTGCCGCACCGGCAATGAACATGGCAGCAGCGGCAGTGGCGAGCGTCGCACCAACGGTTTTCTTTTGAACAGACATAAAAACTTCTCCTGTAGTGATTTAAAATCCCTGAATTGCCCATCGGCATTCAACCGATGACAGGAGTGTAGCGGCGCGAAAAAATAAGTGGTGTCACGTTGGACGCAAGCAGTGTCACGTTCCTGTGAGAAAACCTCTTTTCCTCGTGAGCGTATTAAGCTAATACAAACCCCGTCGGGCCGAAGGCAGTCGCCCGGTTTTTCAAAGGCGTTCATTCGTCCAAGAGCTGCCCTCGCTGATATCGACCGGTATATGCCGGATGTGAGGGACTATGGACGACAGCATTCAAACTAAAATTGACTCAGATCAAGACGTGCATCCGAGCTTTGCGGAAGCCGCGGCCTATTGGACCAAACTCGGGTTCATGAGCTTCGGCGGCCCGGCTGGCCAGATCGCGATGATGCAAACCGAATGCGTCGACAAGCGCGGCTGGATCAGCCAGGGCGCATTCCTGCGCGGCCTGAATTATTCGATGCTGTTGCCGGGTCCCGAGGCGCAGCAACTTGCTGCCTACATCGGCTGGCGCATGCACGGCATCAAGGGTGCGATTTACGCCGGAACCGCATTCTTCCTGCCCGGCACGGTGCTGATGATCGTGCTGGCCTGGATTGCTGCCGCGTACGGTGGCGATGGCGCCGTTGCCGCAATCTTCGCCGGCATCAAACCGGTCGTCGTGGCGATCGTGATCGGCGCCGTTTATCGGATCGGGCGTAAAACCTGCAATGGGCCGGTACCGATCATACTTGCTGCCGCTGCCTTCTCGGCACTTCAATTCACCGAAACACCGTTTCCGGTTGTTGTTCTGGCTGCAGGCGTAGCCGGTATTGTCATCGCGAAGTTCTTACCTCATGCCCTGACGATGGGGCACGGCGAGCACGCCGCGCCCGAAAGCCATGAAGCGCACGCGGCCAAAGGTTCGCTCAAGCGGTTCGTTCGGGTCACCGTCATCTTCCTGATCGCCCTGATCGGACCATCTGCCCTCGTCATCGCCCTGTTCGGCGCCGAGCCGTTCGTCGACGTCCTGAAGCTGTTCACGACTGCCGCCTTCGTTACGTTCGGGGGCGCCTATGCCGTCCTGCCTTTCGTCGCCGATGCGGGCGTGAACACATATGGCTGGCTTTCGGGCGGCGACATGCTGAATGGTCTCGCGCTGGCGGAAACCACGCCGGGGCCGCTGATTTTGGTCACGACCTACGTCGGCTTCTTTGCCGGCTGGAACAACGGCGGCCTGTTCGCCGGTGTGCTTGCCGCACTACTGACGACCTATGTGACGTTCCTGCCATCGTTCTACCTGATCATTGCCGGCGCGCCCTATGTCGAGAGCATCCAGCGCTTTGCCTGGGCACGAAATGCCCTGTCGGCGATTACCGCCGCCGTGGTCGGTGTAATCCTCAGCCTCGCCATCTTCCTCGGCAGCGCGGCACTTATCCACGACGGCGAAGTCCAGTGGATAGGCATCGCGGTTGCCGTCGTGTCGCTGGCACTGCTGGTGTCGGGCCGCGTCGGCATTCCGATGCTGGTCGCCCTCGGCGCCGCATTCGGCCTCGTTACCGCCTTCATCTGAAAATCCGTTTTTGCCCGCAACCATGCAGACGCAAGGAGTCCGTCCATGCACAGTATTACGCAAACTGAACTCGAAACCCTCATCAACTTTGACGCCACGGTCCACGTGATCGATGTCCGTAAAAAGCCAGCTGTCGAAAAGGAGCCCGCCATGATCCGCGGCGCCCGGTGGCAGGATTTTCAGGACGTGGCTAACTGGGCCGACACGGTCAACGATGGCCAGCCGGTGGTGTGCTATTGCGTGCACGGCCACGAAGTCAGCCAGAGCGCCGTCGCGAAACTCCGCGAACACGGCATTCGTGCCTACTACCTTCGCGAAGGGTTCGAAGCGTGGCAGGCACGAAGCGGGCCGCTCAGCCTCTGACGATCAAGACTTGATCCAGGTCTGTTCCGCGTCCTTGAAACCGACACGGACATCGCCGCCTTTGACGAACACTGGCCGCTTAATAAGGGCCGGGTGCTCGGCCATCAGGGCAACGCCACCGTCGCCCTCGCCTTTCGCCTTATCAGCGTCTGAAAGCCCGCGCCATGTCGTGCCACGGCGGTTCAGCAGCGACTCGATCCCGACTTTTTGTGTCCACCCCGCGATATCGGCGGCACTGACGCCATCTTTTCGGACGTCCTTGAATTCGTAAGCAATTCCTTCGCTTTCCAGCCATTTCATGGCCTTGCGGCAGGTATCGCAGTTCTTGAGACCGTACATCGTCAGCATTTGGGACTCTTATCGTTTGAAGGTTTGGAGGCACGTTCTATATGTAAGGGGTAGTTTAGAAACGGTCAAAAAAGGAAATGCCTTCATGCTCGCGATCATCTCGCCCGCGAAGAAGCTCGATTTCGAGAGCGACCCGATCACGGACGCGCACACGCAGCCGATCCTCCTGAAACACGCGGAAGTTCTGGCCAAGAAGGCAAAGAAGCTGAAACGCGCCGATCTGAAATCCATGATGGGTATCTCCGACAAGCTCGCGGACCTCAATTACCAGCGGTTTCAGGAATTCAAACCGCCGTTTAACCTGGCGAACGCGCGCCAGGCGGCGCTGAGTTTCGCCGGTGATACGTACGTCGGCCTTGACGCACCGTCCCTGAAGCAGAAGGACCTGGATTACGCTCAGGATCACCTACGGATTCTGTCGGGTCTCTATGGCGTGCTACGCCCGCTCGACCTTATTCAGCCCTACCGTCTCGAGATGGGAACGAAATTCCCGGTGAACGGCAAGGAAGACTTGTACGATTTCTGGGACACGCGCGTGACCGACGCATTGAATACGGCAACGAAAACGCACAAGGACCGCCGCATCATCAATCTTGCATCCAACGAATACGCCAAGGTCGTGCAGCCGAAAGGGCTAGAGGGTGGCATCGTCACGCCGGTCTTCAAGGAAGTGAAGGAAGGCAAGGCGCGTGTCCTCGGGCTGTTCGCCAAGCGTGCGCGCGGTATGATGGCCCGTTACATGATCGTCAACAGGGTCGAAACCGAGAAAAAGCTGAAGGCCTTTAGCGACGGCGGCTACACCTTCCAGCCTGACCAATCCGATGACACAACGTGGGTCTTTACGCGCCCGCAGCCGTGATGCCGACGCCTCCTCTGGAAAAATCCGGTGCCTGGATGGTGATTGTCACCACGGATTCGAAAGGCCGTACTTGTGCGTATGCGCGGGCCGGTCGTGATCAGGACGAAGCGTTTCGCATGATCGAACGCGAATACGCAGATACCGGCGGGCGCTGGATGGTGCATTGGGAAAAGGGTTTCCAGTCGAAGGACGATGCCGAAGAGCGCGCACGCAACATCGAACGCCAGCTCGACAGTGGCACCTCCGAGGCCGTCAGCCGCATCAACTAGAAGCCCGTCGAGCACTTCCGTCATCGGTGGATCGACGTCCGACAAACAGCCGCCCCTAGTTTGCAACAAGCCACCCGTTAGCACGCTGCCACAATAGCTTGCGGCGCGGGTTACCGGCAGATATCGTCCGGGTAGATAAAAAAATGGGTGGCGGACTTCCAGGTTATGAGAAAAGCCTTTTTATTCAGCGGCTTGGCGTTGACGGCCACGATCATCCTCATGCTCGGTTCGGTCACTTACGTGCTGTTCAATATCGATGCCCTGATCAAGGACGAAATCGAGAGCACGGGCAGTCGTGCCTATAAAGTGCCGGTGACCGTCGCAGAGGCGACGATGTCGCTGAAATCCGGAAATGGCCAGATCATCGGTCTCCGGATTGAAAACCCGCCCGGATTTTCGGCACCGGATGCTATTCATGTTCCGCTGATCGAGATCAATGTCGATACGGACAGGATCGCAGACAAGGCCATCGCACTTGGCCGGGTTGTCGTTGATCATCCCAAGATCGTACTGGACATCAAAGACGGCCGCGCCAACCTCATGCGCCTGAAGGAAAGCGCCAGGGCCTGGCTCGCACGTTCGGAAAACGACGACGAGGAAGCTTCGACCGGGCAACGCCTGATTATCGACGAGATCGTACTCCAGAATGGCTCCATGGTTTTTCGGGCCGATTTCCTTGACGGCGTCGAGACCGAGGTACCGCTTCCGGACAGCCGCATCACCGATGTCGGTGAGAAGCCGGAGGGCGCATTGCCGGCCGAAGTTATTTCCGAGATCACGCAATTGTTGATCACCGCATCGGAACGCGCGTCACGTCGCATCGACATTTCTGCATTGGCCCGGAAGAGCGGCGCAACAGCGCCGGATATCGATCTGAGTGCCCTATTGAAGGAAGAATAGGAGGTTCGCATGACAGCCTACCACGCGCCCGTTGAAGAAATGCTTTTCGTCATGAGTGAAATCGGCGAACTGGAAAGCTTGGGAAAACTTCCCGGTTATGAGGATGCGACGCCCGACCTGGTTTCAGCCATCCTTGATGAGGCGGGCAAATTGGCGACAGATGTCCTGGATCCGATCAACGTGAGCGGGGACCTTGAAGGCTGCACTCTCGAAAATGGTGTCGTTCGCACCCCGGCGGGTTTCAAGGAAGCGTACGCGCAGTTCATCGAGGCCGGCTGGAACTCGATGCCATTCGATCCTGAATACGGCGGCCAGGGCCTCCCCTGGCTTGTCGCCACCGGGGCTTCGGAGATCTGGCACGGGGCGAACATGGCTTTTGGTCTGTGCCCCATGCTGACCGGCGGCGCCGTCGAACTCTTGTCGATCCACGCGTCTCAGGAAATCAAGGATACGTACCTTGAGAAAATGATCAGCGGCGAGTGGACCGGGACCATGAATCTGACCGAGCCGCAGGCCGGCTCCGATCTGGCACGGGTTCGGACGAAGGCGGTCAAGGAAGGCGATAAGTATCTGATTTCCGGACAAAAAATATTCATCACCTACGGTGAACAGGACTTTACCGAGAACATCGTTCATCTGGTCCTTGCACGAACGCCGGACGCGCCCGAGGGCATCAAGGGGATTTCTCTGTTTGTAGTGCCGAAATTTATTCCCAATAGCGATGGCTCGCTTGGCGAACGCAACGACCTCAGATGCGGATCACTCGAACACAAGCTCGGTATCAACGCGAGCCCCACGGCCGTCATGCTTTTCGGCGAAAACGACGGTGCCGTCGGGTATCTGGTGGGCGAAGAGAACCGCGGAATCGAGTACATGTTCACGATGATGAACAACGCCCGGCTCGCGGTCGGGCTGGAGGGCGTCGCCATCGCGGAGCGCGCCTACCAGCGTGCCCGCGCATTCGCCGAGGAACGTGTGCAGGGCCGTGACAGCGCCGGCAGCAGCAAGGAGCCGGTCGCCATCATTCAGCATCCAGACGTGCGGCGTATGCTGCTTTCCATGCGCGCGCAGACCGAAGCCGTTCGCGCGCTAGCCTATTGGGTCGCCGCACGTCTCGATATCGCGCATCGGCATACGAACCCGGCGACGGCAAAAACCGCGCAGGCCTACGTCGATCTACTCACGCCAGTGGTCAAGGCGTGGAGCACCGACATCGGCGTCGAGGTCGCGAACACCGGTATCCAGGTTCACGGCGGCATGGGTTTCATTGAAGAAACCGGCGCGGCACAGCATCTGCGGGATGCCCGGATCGCGCCGATCTACGAAGGCACAAACGGCATCCAGGCGATCGATTTGGCAGGACGCAAAGTTGCGCGCGAGGGCGGCGAAACGATGATGACCTTGATTGCTGAGATGAGGTCATCGATCGCTGCCATGGGTCACGCCCACGAACGCCTCTCAAAAGCCGCCGATGAACTGGAACGGACGACGAAATGGATCAGCGACACATACGCCGAAAACCCGGTTACGGCGCTGGCCGGTGCCGTTCCGTATCTTAGGCTCACCGGCATTACGGTCGGCGGATGGCTCATGGTTCGAATGTACGAAGCCGCCAACGCCAAAGCCGACGAGAATCCGCTCGCCACACAACGTCGGCGGGCATCCGTGAGCTTTTATGCACGCCATGTTCTAACCCAGGCAGGCGGGCTCGCGGAAAGCGTCATGGACGGCAGTTCCGTGATCGCCGACACGCCTCCCGAAGCTGTATGATTTATTAACCATAGCATGCGCTAATTTACGGAGATTCCTTGATTTTTTGGCGCCGATAACACAATTTGGGCGGTCTTCAGGGATAGGTTCGAGCGCATGAACAGCTACACCAGATACGTGCTGCGCCAGCTCTTCGCCGGTATGGTTCTGGTGAGTGCAGGCCTCACCTGTATTATCTGGCTTTCGCAATCGCTCCGGTTCGTCGAGATGATCGTCAACAGGGGTCTGAGCGCGGGCACGTTCGTCTATATGACGATGCTGTTGCTGCCAAACTTTCTGACCGTCATTCTTCCGATTGCGCTGTTCACCGTCATCGTCTTCACCTATTCAAAAATGGTGACGGACCGGGAGTTGGTCGTCATGCGCGCCGCCGGTGTCGGCCAGTTCGGCCTGGCAAAGCCTGCTCTGATCATCACGTTTCTCACCTTGGCATTCGGGTACCTGCTGAACCTTTACCTGCTGCCGGAATCCTACCGCTCGTTTCGCATACTGCAGTGGGAAATCCGCAATACCTACTCGCATGTCCTGCTGAAGGAAGGGTCCTTCAATCCGATCACCAATTTGGTGACCGTCTATATACGCGAACGTGCGCCGGACGGCCAGCTCCTAGGCATTCTTGTGCATGATGAACGCGAAGCCACCGCGCCGGTGACACTGATGGCTGAACGCGGCGCACTGGTTGACACCGGTAAAGGCCCGCGGGTTGTCATGTACAACGGCAACCGGCAAACGGTCGGTGAAAATGCAAAGTTATCGATCCTCTACTTCGACCGCTATGTGTTCGAGGTTCCGACCTCGAGCGAGAGCCTGGCAGACCGATTCCGCGAACCCAGGGAACGGTCGATGGCGGAACTGATCAACCTTGAGGACGCCGAAGGCATCACGGAGCACGACTGGGGCAAATACAAGGTCGAACTGCACAAGCGCTTCGTGACGCCATTGCTCGGCGTCGGCTATGCCATGGTCGGACTGGCATGCCTGCTCTACGGTCCGATCACGCGCCGCAGCCAGACGATGCGCATCGTCACGGCGGTGAGCATTATGATCGCGCTGCAAGGCGCGGCACTTGGGCTGGAGAACATAATAGCCAAGAAACTGTTCCTGGTGCCCCTCCTCTATGCTCTTGCCGCAGTTCCGATCCTTGCCGGCACCATGATGCTTATGCGGCATCCACGCGCACCTAAACCGCGCAAGTCCAAACTGAAGGCGGCGTGAGGCAACGATGCGCGTATCTACAACCCTCTCGTTATATATCGGCCGCCATTTCCTTTTTAGTTTTCTGGCGTGCTTCGGCGTATTTCTGCTGATCGTCATGCTTTTTGACAGCATTGAGCTGCTGCGCCGTGCATCGTCGATCCCGGAAATAACGTTCGTTCACGTCGTCGAAATGGCGGCGTTCCGGTTGCCCCACATGGGCCAGGAAACGTTTCCCTTTGCCGTCCTTTTCGGCGGCATGTCGGCATTCTGGCGGCTGGCGCGCACGCATGAGCTTGTCATCACCCGCGCGGCCGGCGTTTCTGCCTGGCAGTTTCTGTTCCCCGTCATTTTGCTGGCGGCGGTACTTGGCGTATTCCACATCACGATTTTCAATCCGATCGCGTCGACCATGCTGACGCGGTTTGAAAGGCTGGAAGCGACGTACCTGCGGGGACAGGAGAACTTCCTCGCGGTGTCGAAGTCGGGGCTGTGGCTACGGCAGGCCAATTCCCAGGGCCAATCCGTGATCCATTCCAACGCCGTGTTGCAACAGGGTGCTGAAGTAGAACTGGATAACGTCGTCGTCTTTGTCTACGAAGGCAGCGACAAATTCCTTGAACGTATTGACGCAAAGCATGCCCGCCTTGAAGACGGCTTCTGGTACATGCGCAACGTTCATATCCAGAAACCCGAAGAAGGCACGACGGCGTTCGAAGAATACTGGCTGGAAACCGATCTCACGCTGACCAAGATTCAGGATAGCTTCGCGCCCCCCGAAACGATGTCGTTCTGGGCGCTTTCAGATTTCATCGAAACCCTGGAGGCTGCCGGTTTTTCCGCCGTCCGCCATAGGCTACACCTGAACGCGCTGCTGGCGTCCCCACTCCTGATGTGCGCGATGGTTCTTATCGCTGCGACATTCACCCTGCGACAGAGCTCGCGCCGCGGCGGCACGACTTTTATCATTTCCATGGGCGTTCTCACCGGCTTTCTGCTCTATTTCTTTTCCGACGTCGTTTATGCTCTTGGCCTTTCGGACAGTATCCCGGTTACCCTTGCCGCGTGGACGCCTTCCGGCGTTGCAACTCTCCTCGGGTTGGGCATGCTATTGCACCTGGAGGACGGCTGACGTGCGACGTACCGGACAAAGCAACACTTTGAAGACCACGGCGGCATCGCTTCCCGCCGTAGCGGCGGTATGCATGCTTTTCGCATTTGCAATCGATGCACATGCACAGGATGCCGATCGACCGCTCGGCATTCTTCTGCCCGGCGTCCAGCAACCTGCACCCGACGTTCGTTCCCCGATCCCGGAAGTACAGCGCGCGACGCAAGGCACACGTGCCACCAGCACCGCCTTGCCATCCGATCCATATGCGGGGGCCGACCGCCCGCTGGGCAGCCTGTTCAGTTCACCAACGCAGCCTGTCCGGAAGTCAGGGTCGGTACTGCCCGAGAACTGGTCTTCCGGCGGTATTCGCGCGAATACATCCAACACCTCCGCCGCATCGGGCAATGCCAGCGGCGACCGTCCGCTCGGTACGCTTCTCAATACGCCATCGCCGACGTCAGCGGCCGCCGGCGCGTCCCGCACCTCTCGCGTTCAGCCCCGCGCAATCCGCCCGGCGCGGCGCGTCTTTGCCGGCCCCGCGTCTGACGCAACGACCGACAAACCCCTTGGAACACTCTTCGGCAGCCAGCCCATAACCGACCAACGTGTGCTCGGCGCCCCCGAAACCGACGGCGCGCCGCCGCCGGCCCCCGTCAGGACGACCTCGGTACCGGACACACCGTCCGGACCTGCGCCACAGCGCGCCGAGCTAAGCGCCGATTCGATGACATACGACCAGGAACTCGGGGTTATGGTCGCAGAAGGAAATGTCGAGATCGTTTATGGCCCCAGGTCCCTTCTCGCAGATAAGGTGACATATAATCAGAAAACGGATGTCGTAACGGCCGATGGAAACGTTTCCATGACCGACGATTCCGGTGAAGTAATCTTCGGCGACAAGATTGAAATCACGGGCGACCTGAAAGACGGTGTCATCTACAACATCGGTTTGATTCTTGAAGACCGGTCGCGTGTAGCCGGCGCCGGGGCGCGCCGTTCGAACGGCGTAATCACGGAAGTCAGCCGCGCGGTCTATTCCCCCTGCAACACCTGCGAAGAAGATCCAAATGCTGCGCCTCTGTGGCAAATCAAGGCTGTGAGGGTCATTCATGACGCGGAAAACAAGCAGGTATCCTATCACAACGCTTGGATCGAGCTGTTTGGCATTCCGGTGGCGTACACCCCCTACCTCAGCCATCCGGACCCGACCGTGAAACGCCGCTCCGGCTTTCTGGCACCAAGTATTTCGAACTCTTCGGATCTGGGATTCCAGCTTCGTGCGCCCTACTTCTGGGCCATCGACGAGCACCAAGACGCGACCTTCTCTCCCATGCTTACAACGGACGGAGGCCAGGGCCTGATCGCTCAATACCGGAAGAACTTCAAGCACGGCTTTATCAATACGGAAGGCAGTTTCGTTGCCGATGACCCGGATCGCGGCTGGCGCGGTTATGTCGACCTCGAGTCGGAATACCATATCAATAAAACGTGGCGCGCCGGATTAGACGTCGAAGCGGCCTCGGACGACACGTACACGCGGCGATATGGTTTCGATACCGATTCTGTTCTCGTCTCGCGCGGATATGTCGAGGGGTTCCGCGGGCAGAACTATCAGGTCGTAAACACATACGCGTTTGACGATTTGCGTGAGAATTCCGACTCCGATGATTCTCCGGTCGTATTGCCGATGTATGATTTCAATTATACCGGCAAGCGCGACCGCCTCGGCGGCTTCGCATCGTTCGACTTCAATGCGCTCAATATCGCCAGAAACACCGGCACCGATACCCGGCGGCTGTCATTCAGACCCAGGTGGGACCGGCCGTTCAGTGGCGCATTCGGCGAGCTTTACAATGCTTCCGTCTCGCTCGCGGCGGATGCGTATCACGCCAGCGACGTGGAACGCGACGACGGTTCCGACTTTTCCGGTGCCAGCGGCAGGCTCGTCCCGCGAGCATCGTTCTCCTGGCGGCTACCGCTCATCCGCCCAGGCAAGGAATTCAGCCAGACCATCGAGCCGATTGCCTCCATTGTCGCAGCACCCAATGGCGGTAACTCCGACAAAATACCCAATGAGGACAGCCAGGAGCTTGAGTTCGACGAAACCAACCTGTTCCAGGACAATCGCTACGACGGTATTGATCGAATTGACAGCGGAGTCCGTGTAAATTACGGGATAAACTGGACCCTGAATCACCATACGGGTGGTTATTCGTCCGCCTTCATCGGTCAGTCCTACCGGCCGCGCAACGACAGTTCATTCGCCAACCAATCCGGCCTGGAGGATAATTTTACAGATATCGTCGGGCGTGTGCAGATTTCGCCGGTCAGGTACCTGGACTTGATTTATCGAACACAGTTCAGCCCGGATAACTTCTCACCGCAGCGGAACGAAGTCTCGACAACGATCGGGGCACCTGCACTGTCGTTGAACGCCGACTACATCTTCATCGATCAGCGGCAGAACAGCGAATTCTCCGGGCGCGAAGAAATCAACGGGACCTTGTCGTCGCAAATCAACCGAAACTGGTCCGCATATGTCCGGGCAAGAAACGACCTCGCCGCTTCGGACCTGAGATCCCTGGGCCTCGGGGTTGTATATGAGGACGAATGCGTGAAGTTTACGACACAGTTCACGCGTTCGTTCTTTGAAGACCGTGATTTGAAGCCATCGGACGCGGTAACGTTTACTCTGGTCCTCAAAACACTGGGCGAAGTTCGCTCCGGCGTTTCGCAGTCGCAATGAGCCGATACGAATGAGCAAATTACGAACGATACAGGACATTTCCGGCACGATAATACGCCGCCTGATCTGCGCGGCCTTGCTCTCCGTGATTTGCATTGTCACGGTGCAACCGAAACCCGCGACCAGCCAGGCCACCCTGAATATCGCGGCCATCGTAAACGATGACGTAATTTCCGTGTACGACCTGTCTCAGCGTATTCTGCTGGTTACCGCCTTTTCCAACCTTCCGAACACGCAACAAACCCACCAGCGTATCGCACCGGACGTGTTGCGCCGCCTCATCTCCGAGAAGCTTCGTCTGCAGGAAGCAAAGCGGCTCGAAATCGAGATCGAAGATGCGAGGATCGACGCATCGATCGCCGAAATCGAAAAGAAACGCGGCATACCGCCCGGACAGATGAGTACGGCCCTCGAACAACGCGGCATCGATCCGGAAACGCTACGCCAACAGGTTAAAGCCGAACTTGCATGGGTCGATATCGTGCGGGCCCTCTTCCGCCGTCTCGTCACCATTTCCGAACAGGAAGTCGACGATGTTTTGCAAGAGATGCAGGAGAATGCGGGTAAACCGGAATACCTGTTGTCTGAAATATTTTTGGCCTATGACGAGCAATCGCGTGCCGAAGTAAAGAATCAAGCGCAGCAACTGCTGCAGCAGATCAAAAGCGGTGCCAGTTGGCGGGAAATTGCCGTGAACTTTTCGGAGTCCATAAGCGCCCGTTCCGGCGGCGATGTTGGATGGGTCGCACCGTCCAGTCTTGACCCTGCGCTCGGCAATAGTCTTCGGAACTTGAAAGTGGGCCAGGTTTCGCAACCAATCACGACGGACGAAGGGGTTTATCTGCTTCTCGTCCGGGATACGCGGATTGCCGAGGGTATCGGCACCGCAAAAGAAGAAGTTACGCTCGGTCTTCACCAGCTCCATCTGGCCGTTCCGCAGAACGCTTCCCCGCAAGCCGTGGCTCAGGCGACACAGAACGCCCGGCAACTTGCGGCCGGCGCCAGTTCCTGCGAATCCTTCGCCGGCATGGCCGAAACGCAGGGGAGCCCGAGTTCCGGATATCTTGGCGAGTTCAAACTGGACCAGTTGAGCCAGCAATTCCGCAACATGGTTGCACCGTTGAATGTGAATGAAGTCAGCCAGCCGCTACGCACCGCCGATGGCGTCATCGTACTAATGGTATGCTCGCGGCAGTCAGAAAGCGGGCAAGACCCTGTTGCCGAGGCCCGCGCGGAAATCGAGCGACAGATTCTCAATCGTCGTCTGGGCCGAATGGCCGATCAGCACGAAGAAAAATTGCGCCGTCAGGCATTCATCGATATCAGGCTTTGAGCCACAAGATGCCGCCCCCTGCCCCAAACGTCGTAACGATGGGTGAACCCGCCGGAATTGGCGGCGAGTTGACCGTACGTGCGTGGGCACATCACCGGGCACAACTACAACCGTTCTTTGCCCTTGATGACCCGGTCCGTCTGTCCGAGGCCGCCAAGGCGTGCAGGCTTACGATCGACATTGCGGTGATTGACGAGCCTGCCGGCGCCATTGACGCATTCAAGGATGCATTACCGATCATACCGCTCACTGCAGACACCAAGGCAACGATGGGTAAACCAGGCACCTCGACCGCAAAGGCGGTTCTGGAATCGATCGAACGCGCCGTTGCTTACACAACGGGCGGCGATGCTGCGGCGATGGTCACAAATCCGATTCAGAAAGAGACATTGTATGACGCCGGTTTCGGTTTCCCCGGTCATACGGAGTATCTTGCAGACCTGGTCGGCGGCGGCATGAGGCCCGTGATGATGCTGGCTGGCCCCTCGTTGAAGGTCGTGCCGCTTACGGTTCACGTTCCGCTGCGCAAGGCACTCGATCAACTCACGACAGATGCCATTGTCGAGCAGGGTACGCTCGTCGTCGATGCGCTGAGATACGATTACGGCATAGACCGCCCACGACTCGCCGTCGCGGGCCTGAACCCGCACGCCGGTGAAAACGGAAAACTCGGGAATGAGGAAATCGATATCATCATACCCGCTGCAGCGGCCCTGAAGGAGACAGGAGCGGAAATCATCGGCCCCATCCCACCCGATGCACTTTTCACACCACGTGCCAGAACACGATACGATGCCGCCCTTTGCATGTATCACGATCAGGCGCTCATTCCGGTTAAGGCACTTGATTTCGATCATGCCGTCAACGTCACGCTTGGCCTGCCAATCGTGCGCACGTCGCCGGATCATGGAACCGCATTGGACATTGCCGGGAAGGGCCTCGCCGACCCATCCAGCCTTGTATCCGCTTTAAAGATGGCGACGGAAATAAGCGCCTGCCGCCAGGCGCGGCGGGCCGGATAAATGACCGCCCGGCCGCACCTGCCCGCGCTACGCGATGTCATCAAGACATATGGGCTGGGCGCCAAGAAGTCACTCGGACAGCACTTTCTGCTGGATACCAATCTGACCGACAGAATTGCGCGGGCCGCAGGGGATCTGAACGGCAAGCATGTTGTCGAAATCGGCCCCGGGCCGGGCGGCCTGACGCGCTCAATCCTGGCGCAGGCGCCTGCATCCCTTTCCGTCATCGAACGCGATCAGCGCTGCATCGACGCACTCATCGAACTCCGGAGCGTTTATCCGGACATCCTCGTCCTCCATGAAGCCGACGCCATGAAGGTGACGCTGTCAGAGATGGCACCACGGCCTACGATCATTATTTCGAATCTTCCCTACAACGTCGGCACGGCGCTGCTGATCAAGTGGCTGAACGATCTCGACGGCATCGAACGGATGGTCTTGATGTTCCAGAAAGAGGTCGCCGAACGCGTTGCGGCCCCTCCAGGCAGCGATGCATACGGCCGTCTCGCGATCCTGACTCAGTGGCTTTGCGAGGCCCATATTCTCTTCAACGTAGACAAACGCGCTTTTACGCCGCCACCCAAGGTCATGTCGGCCGTCATCGAGGTCATTCCCCGCAAGACACCGTTAGCGGAGGCCGAACTGCCGAAACTGGAGCGCGTCACGCAGGCCGCATTCGGTCAACGCCGGAAGATGCTCAGAAGCTCGCTGAAGTCGCTCGGTATCAATCCCGCGGATGCCGGCATCGATCCACAACGCCGCGCCGAGCAATTGACCGTTGAGGAATTCTGCGCGCTCGCGCGAATGATTTGACTACTGACCGACGCCCATGCCGCGCAGCCATTCCGCGATGCCAATGCGGCGCTCGCGTTTAAGCCTCTCCGCATCGAGGATCGCCTCGGCTTCAGCGACGCTTTGCGGAATATCCTGGTTGACGATGATGTAGTCATATTCCGCCCAGTGGCTCATTTCGGATGTCGCCTTGGCCATGCGGCGTTTGACGACGTCCTCGGGATCCTGCGCGCGCGCATACAGGCGGCGCTCGAGTTCCTCGACCGACGGCGGCAGGATAAAGATGCTGGCGAGGTCGTCGCGGGCATTCTGGCGCAGTTGCTGAGTGCCTTGCCAATCGACATCGAACAACACGTCCTTGCCGGCCCTGAGCGCCTCTTCAACAGGTCCTCGCGGCGTGCCGTAGTAATTGTCGAACACCTTGGCATGTTCCAGGAACTCGCCCGCAGCCACCATCGCCTGGAACTTCTCGGTGTCGATGAAGTAATAATCCTTGCCATCGACCTCGCCCGGGCGCATCGGCCGCGTCGTCGCCGACACAGACATCGTCAGGTCCGGATGCTTTGCCAGCAGAGCGCGCGAAATGGTGGATTTACCGGCCCCTGAAGGCGATGACAGTACCAGCATCAGGCCGCGGCGCGTGATATGGATTTTTTCGGATTTCTGATCACTCAATGTTCTGAACCTGCTCGCGGAACTGTTCGATTGTCGCCTTCATCTCGAGGCCGATACGCGTTAATGCCGTCTGTGTCGCCTTCGAGCATATTGTATTGGCTTCCCGGTTCAACTCCTGGCAAAGAAAGTCGAGACGCCGTCCGATGGCGCCGCCAGCCAACAACAATTCGCTTACCGAAGCGATGTGCGCCGCCAACCGGTCCAGTTCTTCGCGGATATCGGCCTTGGTCATCAGCAGTGCGATTTCCTGCTCGAGACGCCCGGGATCAACCGCTGATGTTTCCTCGAGAATCATCGCGAGTTGTTCCTGCATCCGGGCACGTATCGCATCGCCCTGCGTTTCCGCGGCGGCCTGCGCCTGCCCGCACAAATCTTCCAGGGACGCGACGAAATCCGCAAGCACCGCCTGAAGACGCCCGCCCTCTTCATTGCGAACCGCCGCAAGCTGCCGAGCGGCTTCGTCGAGAGACGTGAGCAATGCGTGATCGAGTGCCTCCCGTGCATCTTCATCGACGTCGTCTTCAACGGCCTCGATCACCCCGCGAAGTCCCAACAGGCCTTCGACGTCCATCGGTGACGTGTCCGGCGTCTTTGCACGAAGATCGGCTGCCGCCGCGAGCAACGTGGCCAAATGTTCCTCGTTAATTCGGTATCCGCCGCCGGCCTCGGTCTGCTTCAACATCAGTCCCGCGGATATATTGCCTCGGCTGAACAGTTTGGAAAGCTGCGCCCGCGCCTGTGTTTCGAAACCATCGAACCCCATCGGCAACCGGAGGCGCACGTCCAATCCCTTGGCGTTGACGCTTTTGAGTTCCCAGGTCCAGGACCACGCTCCATACGCACCCGTCGCACGGGCAAAACCGGTCATCGAGTTGATCGTCAACGCTCGTCCTTTCGTTCGGTTGGCGAGACTTTACCGGGCCAAATCTGCACCGACAAGCGGTGGAACCACGTAACGTCATCGCCTTTCGCTTACGTGTTGGCTATAACCGGGCGATGGTCCAAGAATCTTATCACTCGATCCTGATCACAGGTGCCAGCAGCGGCATCGGCCGGGCGCTGGCCCTTGAATTGGCGGGCCCCGGGGTCTTGCTCGCAATCACCGGACGCGATGCGGCTCGGTTGTCGAATGTCGAGCGGGAACTGCGGGATCGCGGTGCAGAGGTAATCGCACGAACCATCGACGTCACGGATCGGCAATCCATGAGCCAACTTGTAGCCGATATGGAGCAGCATACGCCTATCGACCTCGCGGTCGCCAATGCCGGGATATCGAGCGGCGCCGGCGCCGGGTCGGGGGACGACGATATGACGCGCGACGTTTTTGCCGTTAATCTTGCAGGCGTTCTCAACACCATCCTGCCCGCATTGGTGCCCATGCGATCCCGGCATAGCGGTCATGTTGCCATCGTCAGTTCGGTCGCCGGTTTTCGCGGCTTGCCCAGTGCACCGGCCTACTCGGCGAGCAAAGTCGCCGTCAAAGCCTGGGGCGAGGCGATCCGCCCCGAACTGGAACACGACGGCATTTCGCTCAGCCTGATATATCCCGGGTTCGTCGAAAGCCGTATCACGGACAAGAACAAATTCCGCATGCCATTCCTCATGCCGACGGAAAAGGCGGGGCAGATCGTCGCTCGCGGCCTGGCCCGGCGAAAAAAGACGATCGCGTTCCCCTGGCAAATGGTCTGGCTGATGAAGGCCCTCGCCGCGCTGCCGTCCCCGATATTCTACGCGATCATGAGGCGCGCCCCCAGGAAAGACGACTAGGCTTCAATTGTCGCGCTGAATCTTGCGCCACGCACGAACGTTCCGATTGTGCTCATCCAGCGTCTTTGCGAATGCGTGACCGCCGCTGCCATCGGCGACGAAATAAAGCGCGTCCGTCTTCGCCGGATTAAGAACGGCGGCAATCGATGCGCGGCCCGGATTGGCGATGGGTGTCGGCGGCAAACCATCAATTCTGTATGTGTTGTAGGCCGTCTCCGCATCCAAATCGCCACGCGAAAGCGGCCGTCCAAGTGGGCCCGCGCCCCGCGTAATACCGTAAACGACGGTCGGGTCGGACTGTAGTCGCATCCCCTTTTTCATTCTGTTGACGAAGACGCCGGCGACCAGTTCTCGCTCCGCCTCGACAGCCGTTTCCTTCTCAACGATCGAGGCAAGGATCATCGCCTCTTCCCGCGTACTGAATGGAAGATCCGCGGCACGGGTTGCCCAAAGTTCCGACAGCACGTCGTCAAGGGCCGTCCGCATCCGACGCAAGATCTCGGTCCGTGTTTCCCCCCGGTGGAAGTGATAGGTCTCCGGCAGAAGCGTTCCCTCCGGCGGGACCGTCTCTATCTTTCCTGCAAGCAGGGGTTCGTCCCGAAGCAGGTCAACGATCTGAATGCTGCTCAGCCCTTCTGCAAGCGTCGTTTTATGCACGACCTGTTCACCGGATTTCAGGATAGATGCAATCTCGGCCGCGCTTGCCTGCGCCGGGATACGGTATTCACCTGCCTGAAGCGGCCGCCGGTCGGCAATGAGCCGGATACCTAAACGGAAAACGCGGGCGTACTGGATCAGCCCCTCTTCCTGAAGCTGGCGCGCGATCGACGCAACGGAACTGCCGCGTTCGATCACGATGATCTTGTCGGTATCGGTATGCGAAGACGCCGTGTACGCCGTTTGCAGCCAGAAAAACCCCGCGCCGGCAACCGCGCCGGCCAGCAAGATCAGTACAACGATGAAAATGAAAAGACGGCGTATCATGCCGCCGGCCCTTAATCGACCTCTCGGAAGATCAGCGAAGCATTTGTTCCGCCAAACCCGAACGAATTCGAAAGCGCGGCCCGGATCGGTCGCTCGCGCGGCGTTTTCGGCACCAGATCGATCGGCGTTTCAACCGACGGATTGTCGAGGTTCAACGTCGGCGGCGCGATATTGTCACGGATCGCGAGGATCGAGAAGATCGCCTCGACCGCGCCCGCGGCGCCCAGCAGGTGACCGATGGCCGACTTGGTGGACGACATCGACATATTCTGCGTATGTCCCTCGAACAAACGCTCGACGGCACGAAGTTCGATTTCATCGCCCAACGGCGTCGAGGTACCGTGCGCATTGACGTAATCGATGTCGGCGGGCGTCATGCCGGCGCGCTTCAGCGCCGCCTGCATGCAGCGATAACCGCCGTTGCCGTCCTCGGCAGGTGCGGTGATGTGGTGTGCGTCACCGGACATGCCGTAACCGACGACTTCGGCGTAGATCTTCGCGCCACGGGCCTTGGCGTGCTCGTATTCCTCAAGCACCACAACACCCGCGCCTTCACCCATGACAAAGCCGTCACGGTCGACGTCGTAGGGACGAGATGCCTTTTCCGGGGTATCGTTGAAGCCGGTGGAAAGCGCACGGGCCGAGCAGAACCCGGCCATGCCCAGACGGCAGATAGCCGCCTCAGCGCCACCCGCCACCATGACATCCGCGTCGTCCCACATGATGATACGCGCCGCGTCGCCGATGGCATGCGCACCCGTTGAGCACGCCGTCACGACGGCATGGTTCGGGCCCTTGTAGCCATGATTGATTGAAACGTGACCCGAAACGAGGTTGATCAGGCTGGCCGGAATGAAGAACGGGCTCAGGCGGCGCGGGTTCATTTCCGCATCCACCTTTATGGCACCACGGGCGATTTCCGGCAGACCACCGATCCCGGAGCCGATCAGGACACCGGTCCGCCAGCTATCCTCGTCGGATTGGGGTTCCCAGCCGGAATCCCGGATGGCCTGCTCGGCGGCGCACAAACCGTAGACGATGAAATCGTCCATGCGGCGGCGATCCTTCGCAGGCACCCAGTCATCGGCGTTAAACGTGTCGCCGCTACCGTCGCCAGGCTGGATGGTCCCGGCGATTTTCGCCGGCAGATCGGAAACGTCGAATCGGTCGATCGCCCGGATCCCGGAACGGGACTCGAGCAGGTTCTTCCAATTGTGTTCGGCGCCCACGCCGAGCGACGTAACCGCACCTATACCGGTGATGACAACACGTCTCATTGACAACGCCCGCTTATAAATGGATTGCGGTCATACCCATTGTATGGGCACGACCGCATATCGGATCAGTTGCTTTGGGACTCGATGAAGTCGACCGCGTCCTTGATGGTCAGGATCTTCTCGGCCGCATCGTCCGGAATCTCGATGCTGAACTCTTCTTCGAACGCCATCACCAGCTCAACGGTATCAAGGCTGTCGGCGCCCAGGTCGTCGATGAAGCTGGCGCCTTCGACGACTTTGTCTTCGTCCACGCCGAGATGCTCAAGAACGATCTTTTTTACGCGATCTGCAACATCACTCATTGTCGATTTTCCCCGATCTTTACGGTTTAAACTCTGGAGCTTCGCTCCGTGGCCCCAAGGCCCTCATGAAACAACGGTTCCCCGCCATATGTCCCCCGAAAGGTGGGGGTAACTAACATACTCTTTTCGGCATTACCAGAACGTTGGCACTTAAAAATACCGGCTGCCGAAAGCCCTATATCATCGCCATGCCGCCGTTCACATGCAAGGTCTGACCGGTGACATATGAGGCTTCGTCACTCGCCAGATAAACACACGCGGCAGCGATATCGTCGACGTTCCCGAGGCGTCCCGCGGGAATACCTGCCAGCAGCTTGGTTTTCACGTCATCCGGAAGAACATCCGTCATGGCGGTCTCGATAAAACCGGGCGCGACGCAGTTGACCGTAATACCCCTGGACGCGACTTCCTGCGCCAATGACTTCGACATGCCGATCATGCCGGCTTTCGACGCCGCATAGTTCGTCTGCCCGGCATTACCGGTCGCGCCAACAACCGAGGTAATGCCGATAATACGTCCGGCGCGCGCTTTCATCATTCCCTTGAGACAGGCCCGGGAAAGCCGGAAAGCCGCTGTCAGATTGACATCCAGAACAGTCTGCCAGTCTTCGTCCTTCATCCGCATCGCAAGCTGGTCGCGCGTCAGGCCGGCGTTGTTGATCAGAATATCGACACCACCCATGGCGGCCTCGGCATCTTCGATCAGCTTGGCAGCCCCCTCCGCACTGGAAAGATCGGCGGGCACCACGTGGGCCCGCTCGCCAAGCTCGTCCGCCACCGCCTGAAGCGCATCGACACGCGTGCCGGAAAGCGCAACGGCTGCGCCCTGCGCATGAAGCGCCTTGGCGATCGCGCCGCCGATACCACCGGATGCACCGGTGACCAGCGCCCGTTTATCCGTAAGATCAAACATCGGTTTTCCTTTCGCTCGGCAATCCTAGAGTGCGCCCAAAAACGCCTCGACATCGGCGGGTGTACCGACATTCGATGCCGCGAGATCCCGGTCGATTCGCTTGGCCAGACCGGCGAGCACTTTGCCAGAGCCCACCTCAACCAACGTCTCGACCCCTTTTTCCCTCATGGTCAGGCAGCATTCCCGCCACCGCACCATGCCGGTGACCTGCTCCACCAGCAACTGACGAATTTCCGCAGGGTCTTCTACCGGTGCCGCCGTGACATTGGCAATGACGGGAACCGATGGCGCTTCAAGCGTGACCGCCGCTAGGGCTTCGGCCATGACATCGGCCGCAGGCGCCATCATTGGACAATGGAACGGCGCGCTGACCTGCAAAAGCATGGCCCGTTTGGCCCCTTTTTCCTTGGCCACGTCGACAGCCCGCTCGACCGCCTCGCGCTTGCCGCTGACCACGACCTGACCCGGCGCATTGTCATTGGCAGTTGCCAGAACTTCATCGCCTGACGCCTCGGCGACGACTTCCGTCGCCTGCTCGAGATCAAGACCCAACAGTGCAGCCATTGCGCCCTCGCCCACCGGAACGGCCTGTTGCATGGCTTTGCCGCGCGTTTTCAACAACCGCGCCGTGTCCGCCAACGAGAACGTGCCGGCGGCGGCCAGCGCCGAATATTCGCCCAACGAGTGACCGGCGACAAACGCCGCCACCGTCGGCAGTTCGACCCCGCCTTCCGCCTTCAAGACCTTCATGACGGCCATGCTGACAGCCATCAGCGCCGGCTGTGCATTTTCGGTCAATGTGAGTTCGTCTTCCGGTCCCTCGAACATCAGTTTCGAGAGTTTCTGCTGCAGGGCGTCGTCGACTTCCTCGAAGACTTCGCGAGCGGCGGGGAACGCTTCGGCAAGTTCCTTGCCCATACCGACGGCTTGAGACCCCTGACCGGGAAAAACGAATGCGCGGGACATATGTGCCCTCCCAATGGCGGCGTGTTGTTGGTTTCCTCGCAAATTGGCCGCAGCCCCATGGGCTGTCAAGGTTGCGCAGCTTCCACCCGTAACACTTTATTACACAGCCGACATAACCCGTTTACCTTTTGAGCCTAGCTTCGTCTTTGCCCAATTAGAAAAACGGAGGCAAAGATGGACACCGACGCTTGGGACGACATCGTCAGAAACGACGTGAATGACGTCCTGCAAGGCACCGATTCCCTGGAAGACGAAATATCCACGGTGCGACCGTGGCCCCCCATCATGATTCGCGATTTCGTCCACGCGTACGACCTGAGCACCAAAGCCGTCGATGCGGGATGCACGGTCGGTTACGTCGCGGATTATCTGTCCGAAACGCCGGGAGCGTCGGTTGCGGTCTACGATGATGACGGGGATTTCCTGGGGCTCGCCGTGGATGACGACGTCATGGCCCTGATCAAGCGCGACGGTGTCCGGGCGCTGGACTACCCGATCATCGAGGCCGTGCAACGTCAGCGTCCGGTCTGCAGCATTTGCGACAGTCCGATGGTCATCCTGCAACTGATGCGAAGCGGCGGCTGGGACCGCGTCGGCGTTTCGGCGGGCGGGCGCGTTATCGGCGTGCTGCGGCGCCGGGATTTCGTAAATTTCACATTGAACTGACTACATCCGGACCGAAAGTCCGGCATCGACGGTCAAAGTGTGCCCCGTCACGTAGCTGGCGGCATCGGACGCCAGAAACACGGCTGCCCCCGCGAGTTCCGCAGGGTGCCCCCAACGCTGCATGGGAATCCGGCGCTCGATGTAATCGTTCACGACCGGGTCGCCGACCCATTCCTGGTTCGCCTCGGTCGCGAAGAATCCGGGCGCGATTGCATTGACGCGGATCCCCATTGGCGCAAACTCGACCGCCTGCGACCGGGTGAGCGCCGCCATACCGCCCTTTTCGGCGGTATATCCCGGGTCGCCTGGCCGTGCCAGCGGTCCGGCAACGGACGTAACGTTAATAATGGCGCCCTTGCCGCGCGATGCCATACCCGGCTGCACCAGCCGGGTCATGCGATAAGCGGACGTAATGCCGAAATCCAGCAATCTGGCGAACGCCTCCGGCGGCAGTTCGGGGGTGCCGCGGCGGTCCCGCATGCCGACATTGTTCACCAGAATGTCGATATCGCGGTCATATCCGCGGAACCAGCCGGTTACGGCTTCATCGTCGATCATGTCGAGAGCCACCGCCTCCACGGCAAGGCCGTCTCCCTGCAGTTCGGCCGCGCTTGCCGACACGGTTTCCGCATTTCGCCCGGAAATCAGCACCGAAGCGCCCGCCTGCGCCAGCCCGCGGGCAATTTCAAACCCGATGCCACGTACCCCACCGGTCACGAAGGCATGCCGACCGCTCAGATCGAACGGCCCGAATTGCGTATTGCTGCTCATACCACCTGTATTAACCGTTCCACTGCCCTCGCCCAACCGGAAATTTGGGCCCGGCCGGAAGGCAAGCAAACCCTTGCAGCAGCGGGGAAACTCTGTATATTTCGCCGCCTCGTTACTCCTTGCCGGGATGGTCCCGGCTATGCCCGGCCGCAAGCTGGGATGAGAAAAGCCAGAGGGAGCTATAATATGCCCTGCTACGAAAGCGTGTTCATCGCACGCCAAGACATCTCTGCGTCCCAAACCGAGGGGCTTACAGAGAACTTCTCGCAAATCATTTCGGACAACGGCGGCAAAGTCGTCAGCACTGAAAGCTGGGGTTTGCGTTCCATTGCCTACCGGATCAAGAAGAACCGCAAAGGCCACTACGTTCTCATGAACATCGACGCTCCGGCGCCGGCTCTCCATGAGATGGAGCGTCAGATGCGCATCCACGAAGATGTGCTGCGTTACATGACGATCCGTGTCGACGAATTCGAGGAAGGCCCGTCGGCCATGCTTCGCAACAAAGATCGTGACGATCGTCCGCGCCGCGGCGACCGCGGTTCGCGTTACGAAGAATCCGATAAGCCCGCCAAAGACGACAGCGACAGCAAGGAAGGAGACAAAGAATGAGACGTGGGTTCTTCCGCCGCCGCAAAACGTGCCCGTTCTCCGGCACCAATGCGCCCAAAATCGACTACAAGGATCTGAAGCTGCTCGGCCGTTACGTGTCCGAGCGCGGCAAGATCGTCCCGAGCCGCATCACGGCTGTCTCCGCGAAGAAGCAACGGGAACTGGCCCGCGCCATCAAGCGCGCCCGCTTCCTGGGTCTGCTTCCCTACGTCGTTAAGTAAGGCGTAGGCGCACTCGCGCCGAAGCGGACGGAACGTTATGCCCTTCACCCCAATCATGGCGCTCAGCGCCGGAATTTGCAGCGCGGTCGCGGTGTTCTCCATCGTGTTCGGCTCCATTCTGGCGTTCCCGCTGTTCTATTTCGCGCCCCTGCCGCTTTATCTGGCAGGGCTCGGGATCGGAACAAAGGGTGTGGTCACTGCCGGACTGACGGCAGTGGTTACGGCCGGGTTGATCGGCAGTACCTTTACCGCGCTTCCGTTCGCCTTTGCCTACGCGGTCCCTGCAATCATGCTTTGTCAGCTTGCATTGCGGACCCTGCCCGACAATGACGGAAATCCGGTCTGGTATCCCGTGGGAAACCTGATCGGCACGCTCACCATTGTCGGGGCAACCGCACTCGCGTTCTTCGCCATGATGGCCATCATGGATGAAGGCGCGGATCCCCTGCAGGACATCGTCGCAGGCCTGATCGGCACGGCACTGGAACGGATGGGGGCTGATATGCCCGCCGACTCTCGTGCATCCATCGCCGGCAGCCTTGCGCCGTACTTCCCGGGAATGGCGGTCGCCAGCTGGGTCATGATGCATCTGATCAATGCAGCTGCAGGACAAACCGCGTTGGTCAAATCGGAGCGAAACATTCGTCCGAAGATCGCTTACGCCGACATCACCTTGCCGGAATGGACCTCGTGGTTCCTCGTCGGCGCGGGCGTCATTGCCCTGGTGGTGCCGGGCGACTGGAGCTATCTCGGACGTAACCTCGTGATTGTGGCGCTGGTGCCGTTTTTCCTGCTGGGTCTTGCCGTCGTGCATTCCTTCGCCCGCAGGGTCGCAAACGGCACGTTGATGCTAGTCGCATTTTACGTACTTCTCATGGTGCTGGGTTGGACCACGTTTTTGGTCGCCGGTGCCGGTATTTTGGAACAGTGGATCGGACTGCGTAAACGGATGCAGCCGGTCAATGACCAGGAGAGTGAATAATGGACGTCATTCTGTTGGAGCGTATCGAAAAACTCGGTCAAATGGGCGACATCGTTACCGTCAAGCCCGGCTTTGCCCGTAATTTTCTGCTCCCCCAAGGTAAAGCCCTCCGGGCTACCGAACACAACAAGTCGCACTTCGAAGCGCAGCGCGCGCAGCTCGAGGCCGACAACCTGAAGCGCAAATCCGAAGCCGAAGCCGTTGCCGGCAAGATGACCGACATGAAGGTCGTCCTGATCCGTCAGGCGGGTGACGCCGGTCAGCTTTACGGTTCGGTCACCGGCCGCGACATCGCCGACGCGATCACCGAAGCCGGTGTCACCGTCAAGCGCGGTCAGGTCGTCCTCGACAAGCCGATCAAGACCATCGGCATGCATGAAGTCCGCATCGAACTGCATGGCGAAGTGATCGTCAGCGTTGTCGCCAACGTTGCCCGCTCGCGGGACGAAGCCGAAACGCAGGAAAAGACCGGCGCCGCCGTTCTGTCGCTTGCGCAGCAGGAACAGATGGAAATCGAAGCGGAGGCCGAAGCCGCCGCCGATGCCGCCATCGCCGTTGCCGAACAGGCCGGTGTGGTATTCGAGGAAGGCGCTGCCGAAGAAGCAGTTGCCGAAGCCGAAGCCGAGGCCGACGCCGCTGCGGAGCAGGAAGAAGAAGCCCCTGCCGCCGACGCGGAAGAGGCTGCAGCCGACGAAGGCGAGGCGACGGACGACGACAAAACGTCCTGAACCTAAAGAACACGGTCAAAGCGACCCTGGGCGCGCTCTTCGGAGCGCGCCTTTTCTTTTGCCCTGAACTCGCGGATTCAGAACAGCGATGACGAAAGTCAACTGCCCATGTGTGGCTTTGTCCGGATTTATTTTGCGGTTTTCCTCGTTATCCACACATATCCACAGAAGAAAAAACCGCACAAATTTCGTGAGGCGAGTATGGTCCGGCTCATGGTTGCAAACACCGCAAATTCCCCCGAGGACCTAATCCCGGACGACGACGCGAGCGAATTCGATACGCCGACGTTCCGGCAGCTGCCGCGCAACATCGAAGCCGAGCGTGGTCTGCTGGGCGCGATCTTCGTCGACAACCGTGCCCTCGAACAGGTCGCCGAGTTCCTGCAGCCCGAACATTTCGCCCTGACCGCGCATGCGCGGATATACGAGGCGATGCTGAAACTGATCGACCGCGGTCAGATCGCCGACCCGACGACGCTACGACCCTACTTCGAAGCTGACAACTCGCTGGAAGATATCGGCGGCGCGCAGTACCTCGCACACCTCGCCGCCAGCGCGATCAACGTCATCAACGCCCGCGAGTACGGGCGCATCATTTACGACATGCATCTCAGGCGCGAACTGATCTCGCTCGGCGAGCGGGTCGTCAACGACGCCTACGAAAACGACATCGACCTTGAAGCGACGTCGCAGATCGAGGAAGCCGAACAGGCCCTTTACGATCTCGCCACCACCGGCGATTTCGACGGTGGCTTCCAGCCGTTCAAAACCGCTGTCATGGAAGCGATCAAGGTCGCCGATGCGGCGCACGCCCGCCAGGGTGGCCTCGCCGGTGTCGGTACGGACCTGCTCGACCTCGACAAACTGCTCGGCGGCCTGCACCGCTCAGACCTTCTGATCCTCGCCGGCCGCCCCGCCATGGGTAAAACGGCGCTGGCAACGAACATCGCCTACAACGCAGCCAAAAATTATCATGACACCAAGGGCGCCGAAGGCGCGGTCGTCGGTTTCTTCTCGCTGGAAATGTCGGCAGAACAGCTCGCCGCACGTATCCTGTCCGAGCAAGCCGACGTCTCGTCGGACCGCATGCGTAAGGGCGAACTGACGAACGAAGAATTTTCCCGCCTCGCACAGGCATCGAACCTGCTGCACGAGGTCCCGATCTTCATCGACGACACCCCGGCACTCACCGTCAGTGCACTGCGTACGCGGGCAAGGCGCCTCAAGCGCCAGAACGGTCTCGGTCTGATCGTGGTCGACTATCTGCAGCTGATTTCCGGCAGCGCCAAGTCGCGTTCCGACGGCCGCGTTCAGGAAGTCTCGGAAATCACCCGTGGCCTCAAGACCCTGGCCAAGGAACTGGATGTGCCGGTGATCGCGCTTTCGCAGCTTTCGCGTCAGGTCGAAAACCGGGAAGACAAGCGCCCGCAGCTGGCCGACCTTCGCGAATCGGGTTCGATCGAACAGGACGCAGACGTCGTCATGTTCATCTACCGTGACGAATACTACTTGGAAAAAGCGGAGCCCATGCAGCGCGCCGATGAAAGCGGCGAAAAGTTCGCGACGCGCCAGGCGGCCTGGGAAGAACGCGTCGAACGCGCCCGCGGCAAGGCGGAGGTCATTGTCGCCAAACAGCGGCATGGTCCCGTCGGTACCGTCAAGCTGGCGTTCATCGGCGAGTTCACGCGCTTCGGCAATCTTGACCCGCACCACGAAGAATACTGATTATACCCGGCATGACGGTCTCCGATGATCTCTATGCCGCCCGCCTGACCATCGATCTCGATACGGTCGCCGCGAACTACCGGTTACTGCAGGGCAAGCTCGACGCCGGTGGCGCCATGGCCGGCGCCGCGGTCAAGGGCAATGGATACGGCCTTGGCGCACGTCCCGTCGTCCGCGCCCTCGCCAACGCCGGCTGCGTGGACTTTTTCGTCGCCCATCCGCACGAAGGTGTCGTCGTCCGCGACGAATTGCCGGACGTCCGTATCCACGTGCTGAACGGCCCCCTGCCCGATGCCATCGACGACTACCTGCACCATGATCTGGTCCCGGTCCTGAACTCGCTCGGCGATATTGATCTATGGCGCAATGCGGCGAGCGAACGCGGCCGGGCGCTCAAGGCCGACGTCCATATCGACACCGGCATGTGCCGCCTCGGCCTCGATCTCACGGAAACGGAGACGCTCCTGAGTGATGCCGCATCGTTGCTGGAAGGCATCGATCTCGGTCTCGTCATGAGCCATCTTGCGAGCGCCGATGTCGTCGAAAGCGATCAGAGTGCACGCCAGCTGCCCCTGTTCAAAACGGCGTTCGAGAGGCTGGGGCGCGGCGCCGGGTCGCTTTGCAATTCGGCAGGTATCTTTCTCGGACCGGACTACTTTTTCTCCGTCGCGCGCCCGGGTGTCGCGCTATATGGCGGTAATCCGACACCGCACCTGGAAAATCCGATGAGCAACCCGGTATGCCTGGAAGCGCGCGTCCTCCAGGTCCGCACCGTCGACACGCCCGAAACGGTGGGTTACGGCGCAACCCACGCGGTCGACGGAAAGCGCCGTGTGGCGACGGTGCCGATCGGTTATGCGGATGGCTTTCACCGGCTCGGATCGAGCAAGGGCTTTGCCACCATCGACGGCCACGAGGCACCTATCATCGGGCGGGTGTCGATGGATCTGATCACGCTCGACGTCACCGATGTGCCAGATCATCTGGCCCAGCCGGGCGCCATGGCCGAATTCATGGGCCGTTACCGCACCCCCGACGATCTCGCACGGGATTGGCAGACCATTCCCTATGAAGTATTAACCGGTCTCGGGCAACGTTACGCCCGCACGTATAAAGGGGCTGGTGCATGATCAATCCGTTGCGGCCAATCGGTGGGGCGTTCCTTGCGTTCCTCGCCACCACCGGAAGGCTGGCCATGTTTTCCGTCAACGGTGTCTCGCACTGTGTCCGGCCGCCGTTCTACGGGCGCCAGTTGCTGCGCCAGGTCATCGAGATCGGTTTCTTCACGCTGCCAGTCGTCGGCCTCACCGCGATTTTCGCAGGTATGGTGCTGGCCCTGCAGAGCTACACCGGCTTCGCACGCTTCTCTGCCGAGGGCGCTATTGCCAACGTCGTCGTGCTGTCGATCACCCGGGAACTGGGCCCTGTGCTGGGCGGGCTGATGATCGCCGGGCGCATCGGCGCCGCCATGGCCGCCGAGATCGGCACCATGCGCGTCACCGAACAGGTCGATGCGCTGACCACGCTCTCCACCAACCCGATGAAGTACCTCGTCGCACCGCGCCTGATCGCGGGCACGCTGATGCTGCCGCTTGTCGTTTTCATCGCCGACATCATCGGCGTTTTCGGGGGCTACCTGGTTTCCGTCTACAAGCTCGGATTCAATCCGTCGAACTACCTGCAGAACACGTGGGAGTTCATGGAAGCGATCGACGTGATTTCCGGCCTCGTGAAAGCGTCCGTGTTCGGTTTCATCACCACGCTGATGGGCTGCTATCACGGTTATTATTCCGGTGGTGGCGCACAGGGCGTCGGTAAGGCGACGACCAACGCCGTGGTTTCCGCCTCGATCCTGATCCTGTGCTTCAACTACATCCTGACCCTGCTGTTCTTCACCAAAGATGTCGCAGGATAACGCCGCCAAGATCCGCCTTTCCGGCGTCCGCAAGACGTTTGCGGGCGGCAGGAAGGTGGTGCTGGATCATGTCGACCTGGACATCGGCAAGGGCGAAAGCGTCGTCATCATCGGCGGCTCCGGCACCGGGAAGTCGGTTACCATCAAATGCATGCTGGGGCTTTTGAAGCCCGACAGCGGGTCGATCACCATCGACGGCAAGGAAGTCACCACCATGTCGCCGACCGATCGCGAGGACATCAACCGCCAGGTCGGCATGCTGTTCCAGGCAGCGGCACTGTTCGACTCCCTTCCCGTGTGGGAAAACGTCGCCTTCGGTCTACTGGCGCGCAAGCAGTGCACGCGCAACGATGCCCGCGACATCGCGGCCGAGAAACTGCGCCTGGTCGGTCTCGCACCCGACGTGCTTGATCTTTCACCCGCCGAACTCTCCGGCGGCATGCAGAAGCGCGTCGGCCTTGCCCGCGCCATCGCCACGAACCCGGAAATCATCTTTTTTGACGAGCCCACGACCGGCTTGGACCCGATCATGGCGGACGTCATCAACAACCTGATCGTGCACGTGAACCAGACGGTGGGTGCAACCGCCGTCACCATCACCCACGACATGGCGTCGGCACGCAAGATCGGCGACCGGATCGCGATGCTCTATAACGGGCGCATCATCTGGGCGGGCCCGACCGACGCCATCGATCATTCCGACAATGAATACGTGGATCAATTCATCCACGGCCGCGCTGACGGCCCGATCAAGATGGCGGTCAGGGGTTAAATCTGAATATAGCGATTTCCCGGACGGACCACTGGACCGATCCGGGACCCATGGATTGACTGGGCCCGATTTCAGAAATGGGTCCCGGCTCAAGGCCGGAAATCAACTTGCCATGACAGCGGCCAGCTCAAATCAGCCCATCTAGTTCAGGCATCTGATACAGCTCAAACAGCGGACCCGTTTTATCCCGCCCCCGCACATGCGCGCAGATACGCGCGATGTTCGGCGAACGCGCCAGCAACGCCGGCGTGTCGTAATGCCAGCAGACCGTCGCCGCCAAATAGACATCCGTAAGAGAGAAATCGCCGCCCAGCATCCATGGGCCACCGATTTCATCCTCGATCACCTGAAAGGCGCGGTCCCATCGTTCCTCGGCCGCGGCGCGGACCCCATAGACGCCATCCGGGTCGGTCGTGTAGCGGTCCGCGTAGCTGTGACGCAGGTCGGATTCATAGATATTGCACTGGATGTGCATCAGCCAGCGATAGGCCAGTGCCCGTTCATCGCTACCGACGGACGGCAGCATGCCAGCTTCGGGCAGTCGTTCGATCAACGCCAGCGACATCGCAAGCGATTCGCACAGGACCGTGCCATTCGGCAGCACAAGCGCCGGAATCTGCTTCATCGGCGAGATTTTCTCGAACGCCGGGTCATCGACGCGGCCATCTGTTCTTTTGACCTCTTTGCGGATGAATTCCGCGCCGGCCTCGCTCAGCACCGCATCCGGGGCGATTGCGCTGGTTCGGGCCGACCAATAAAGCGTGTACATGCGTGCGTTCCTCCGTCGCTGGCGGCGCAAAGTCTAGTCCTGCACCCGTTAAAAGACGAGGCCGCTTGCGGCAAGGCGCGGTTTGCCTTAAGCCTCAATCTCCCTAGGGCTAAGGGAGCGGAGCTTGGCCAAAGCGAAATCCACGTACGTTTGCCAGGAGTGCGGCGCGACGCATCCGAAATGGATGGGCCGTTGTGACGCCTGCGGCGCATGGAACAGCCTGACCGAAGAAGCCGGCCCCGAAAGTGCCCCCAAAGGCCTCGGCGGCAAACGCGGCAAGAAGATCGAATTCGTCGGCCTCGACGGTCATGAAAAGGACCCGCCCCGGCGTGTCGCGGGAATCGCTGAATTCGACCGTGTGCTGGGCGGCGGGCTCGTCCCCGGCTCGGCCGTGCTTGTGGGTGGCGACCCGGGGATCGGCAAGTCGACACTACTGATGCAGGTGACAGCCCGTCTCGCAGAAACGGGAAAGACCGTCTATATCTCGGGCGAGGAAGCCATCGCACAACTCAGGTTGCGGGCGCGCCGGCTCGGTCTCGACAAGGCGCCCGTTTCATTGGCGGCCGCGACCAGCGTCCGTGACATCGTTGCGACCCTCGATACACCAGACAAGCTTGATGTCGTCGTCATCGATTCCATTCAAACCATGTATCTCGACAATCTGGAATCCGCACCCGGCACGGTGTCGCAGGTTCGGGCCTCGGCGCAGGAACTGATCCGCCTTGCCAAACGGCGCGGCTTCGCGCTTTTGCTGGTCGGCCACGTCACCAAGGAAGGCACCATCGCGGGGCCGCGCGTGCTCGAACACATGGTCGACACGGTACTTCACTTCGAAGGCGAGCGTTCGCATCAGTTTCGTATCCTGCGCGCGGTCAAGAACCGCTTCGGCCCAGCCGACGAGATCGGCGTATTCGAAATGTCCGATGGCGGCCTGGAAGAAGTCGAAAACCCGTCCGAGCTTTTCCTTGGCGAACGCGAGGGCGACGTCTCAGGCGCCGCCGTTTTTGCCGGCATCGAGGGGTCACGTCCCGTCCTGGTCGAGATCCAGGCGCTTGTCGCGCCAAGTGCCCTGGCGACGCCAAGGCGTGCCGTCATTGGCTGGGACAGCGGGCGCCTGGCCATGGTCATGGCGGTGCTGGACGCCAGATGCGGCCTTGCATTGGGGCCGCTGGATGTGTACCTGAACGTCGCCGGTGGCCTGAAAATCTCGGAACCGGCAGCCGACCTGGCGGTCGCAGCGGCTCTGCTCTCATCCGAGAGCGGCGAGGCGATCACCGGCGGCACGGTGATATTCGGCGAAATCGGCCTTTCCGGTGAAATCCGGCCGGTATCGCGGATCGATGCGCGTCTAAAGGAGGCCGCAAAGTTGGGATTTACCCGCGCCATTATCCCCCGCGTCCGCTCCTCCAAGAAAACCAAGAGCGCCGACCACGATTTGCAAGTGACGGAAGTTTCGCATCTGCGCGAGTTGGCCGACGCCATCCTGCCGGCTGCCGGCGCGCATCGGGCACTGGGCTGAGGACCGCAGATGGACGCCATCAACGACCTGCCGATCAATGTCGTCGATATCGGCGTCCTGCTGGTTCTCCTGGTTTCCGCAATTCTCGCCTATGCCCGCGGTTTCGTGCACGAAGTGCTCTCCGTCGGCGGCTGGATCGGCGCCATTTTCGCGACATTCTACGGCTTCCCGTACGCGAAACCGTTCGCCCGCAAGTATATTTCGCTCGACCTCGCCGCCGATCTGGTTGCCGGAACCGTCATCTTTATCGTCACGCTTGTATTTTTGTCGCTGATTACACGGGCAGTCGCCAAGCAGGTTCAGGCCAGCGCGCTCAATGTGCTGGACCGCTCGCTCGGTTTCCTGTTCGGCCTTGCGCGGGGCGCAGTGCTGGTATGCGTCGCCTATATCGGGCTTGAACTGGTAATTCCGGAAGAAGATCATCCGGCCATCGTTCGGGACGCCCGCACCATGCAGTTGATCAAACCGGGCGTCGAACTACTTAAGTCGCTGGTACCGGACCACATTACCGGACCATCCGCGAAGGGAAGTAAAACCGACATCGACGTCAAAGGTTTGATGTCACCGACGCCGAAACAGCAAGACGCTCCGGCTCAGGAAGGTTACAATGCCGATCAGCGCAAGAATTTAGAGCGGCTGATCGACGGCACAGGTTCCAATCAGTGAACGAAAACGTTAGGATGCCCGCCATGATGAGTTCTGTTGACCCATTCCTTGATGACGACCATCCCCACGAGGAATGCGGCCTGTTCGGCATCTTCGGACATATCGACGCCGCCGCGCACACCGCGCTCGGGCTTCACGCCCTGCAGCACCGCGGTCAGGAAGCGGTCGGCATCGTTTCCTACGACGGCGAACAGTTCCACAGCCACCGGGCGCTGGGCCTGGTTGGCGACAATTTTTCGTCAGAAGAAGTGATCTCGCAACTGACGGGCAACGTCGCCATTGGCCATGTCCGCTATTCGACCTCCGGCGACACGGTGATCCGCAACGTTCAGCCGCTGTTTGCCGAATTCAAATTCGGCGGTCTTGCCGTCGCCCATAACGGCAATCTGACCAATGCCTACGCCGTACGCCGCGCCCTTATCGAGCGCGGCAGTATTTTTCAGTCCACCAGCGATACCGAAACCATCATTCACCTGATCGCACGCAGCGAATACGGTCGCGTGGTCGACCGCCTCACGGACGCTATTGCGCAGCTTGAGGGTGCGTATTCGCTGGTCGCCATGTCCGGCAAGAAGCTGATTGGCGTACGCGACCCGTACGGGGTCCGTCCCTTGGTGATCGGCCGACTGGGCGAAGCCTATATCATGACGTCGGAAACCTGTGCGCTGGATATTCTAGGTGCTAAGTTCGTCCGCGACGTCGATCCGGGCGAGATCGTTATCATCGACGAAAACGGCCTGCATTCGCTGAAACCGTTCTCCAAGAAGCCCCGCCGCTTCTGCATTTTCGAATACATTTACTTCGCCCGTCCCGACAGCATGATCGAAGGTCGCCACGTTTATGCCGTGCGCAAGAGCATCGGAAAGGAACTGGCACGCGAGAGCCATGTCCCCGCCGACGTCATCGTACCTGTGCCGGACAGCGGCGTCCCCGCCGCGCTCGGTTATGCGCAGCAGGCGGAAATTCCGTTCGAACTCGGGATCATCAGGAACCATTACGTCGGCCGCACCTTCATCGAGCCGACGGCGCAGATCCGGCACCTGGGCGTGCGCCTCAAGCACAATGCCAACCAGGGTTCCATCAAGGGTAAGCGCGTGGTGTTGGTGGACGATTCCATCGTCCGCGGCACGACGTCGACCAAGATCGTCGAGATGGTGCGCGCTGCCGGCGCGACCGAGGTTCATATGCGTATCTCGTCACCGCCGACGACACATTCCTGTTTTTACGGCATCGACACACCGGAACGTGAGCAGCTGATGGCAGCACAGCAGAACGTGCAGCAGATGGCCGATACGATCGGTGTCGACAGTCTTGCCTTTATTTCGATCGACGGGCTTTACCGTGCCGTCGGCGAAGCCCGCCGTGATGTCGAACAGCCGCAATACTGCGATGCCTGCTTCACCGGCGAATATCCGATACCGCTGGTCGACCGCGAAGGCGGCGGCCTGCCGAGACAGCTATCCCTTCTTGCCGAACGGGACTGAACGGGGAAATCAAATGTCGAAACGACTGGATGGACGTATCGCCCTGGTCACGGGCGCATCGCGGGGCATCGGCCGCGCCGTCGCCAAACGATATGCCGAGGAAGGCGCACACCCGATCCTGGTGGCACGGACGCAGGCCGCCCTCGAGGAGCTGGACGACGAAATCCGCTCGGAGACCGGGGTCGAGTCGACCCTCGTCCCGCTCGATCTCCGCGATTTCGATGCCATCGACAAGGTTGGCGCCGCCATGTACGAACGCTTCGGCAAACTCGATATCCTCGTCGCTAACGCGGGCCTGCTGGGCGTACTGACGCCGATGCACCAGCTCGACCCTAAGGTCTGGGACGAGGTCATGAGCGTCAACCTGACGGCATGCTTCCGCCTGCTTCGTTCGATGGATCCGCTGCTGCGCGCATCGGACAGTGGCCGTTCGATCTACGTGACGTCGGTGGTCGGGCATGTGCCGCGCGCCTTCTGGAGCGCCTACGCCGTTTCCAAGGCCGGCCTCGACATGATGGTCCGGACCTATGCCGAGGAAATCACCAAGACCAACATGCGGGTAAATATTCTCAATCCGGGAGCGACCCGGACCGGGATGCGCGCCGCCGCAATGCCGGGCGAAGATCCGAATACCCTGAAGACCCCCGAAAGCATCGCCCATGAATTCGTCAGGCTGGGGTCTCCCGAGTGCGACCTCAATGGCGAGATGATCACCGCCGAGCCGGAAGCATAATGGTCACCGGCTTTTCAGGTTTCCCCGGCGACGAGAATTTCAGCCGAAAGCTTCGCTAGTCCGGTCTTGATGTCACCCTTTAGCGGCACATCCGTGATGATGACGTCGACATCCTCGAGGCCACCTACCTTGACCGGACCGGTACGGCCGAACTTGGTGTGATCGATCAGCAGGACCTTCGTGCGCGCCTGCGACAGCATCTGCGTCCTCAGTTCCGCCGCTTCCCGGGTATAATCCATCAGGAACGGCTGCGTGGTGAACGCCGCCGCGCCGACGAAGGCAAAATCCGGATAATAGTTTGCCAGCATCGCCGTTGCGTCCCGTCCGACAAGCGCACCCTCGCTGGCAAGAACCTCGCCGCCGGTCAGATAGACCGAGTTGTCGTTCCTGCCACTCAGCCGCTGTGCAATATGAATATCGTTGGTGTAAACGGTGAGACGCCGACGCTCCATCAGGTTTTCCACTAAGCAGAGCGTTGTCGTGCCGGAATCGATCAACAGCGTTGAATCGTCCGTTACCATCTCGGCGGCGGCACGCCCAATGGCACGCTTGCCTTCGATGTTCACGGACATCCGCTCGTCGAAGACCGGTTCCGAATGATCGTGCGCCAGCGCGCCGCCGTGCGTTTTCCTGAGACGACCTTCCTGCGCCATCTTCGTGATATCGCGCCGGATCGTTTCCTGGGACACCTTGAGACGCCGATGCAGTTCGCTGACCGATACGGACCCGCGTTCGTTTACGAGCTCCAGGATTTTCGCCCGTCGTTCTTCTGCCAGCATTGGTCATTCCCCCCTAAGCCGATGCGCGTGCCCCAACACCCGATGGCCATTTGATCCGTTCCGTAAATAAACCCAGCTTTGCCGCTTCATCAAATGTTCTTTGCAGTGCAATATTTATCTATGCCAGCCAAATTTGATTGGTTAAGCTTTTGCTACAATGGCGAAGGACGACAGGTTTTCTTCCTCACTTCAATTTGGAGCACATAAGCCAAACCAACTTATCAACAATTAGACCTGACCGGTTTTGTTGACAATAGTGGCTTTTTGCCTGTTTCATCGCTTTATCAAAACTGCAACCAGGGAGCAGGAGTACAAAATAATGAACGCAGGATTTTCAAAATTTCTAAAAAGCGCCACGTTTGGGGTCGCAGCCCTCGGGCTGTTTGCCGCAACGCCCGCCAAGGCCGTCGACCTGACCGTCTATACCGCGGTCGAGGCAGACGAACTCGCGGGCTTCAAGAAAGCCTTCGAAAGCGACAACCCGGGCATCACCATCAACTGGATCCGCGATTCCACCGGTATCGTCACATCCAAGCTGATGGCCGAAAAAGACAACCCGCAAGCGGACGTCGTCTGGGGTCTTGCCGCCACCAGCCTTATGCTGCTCGGCAACGAAGGCTACTTCCAGGGCTACGCGCCGAAGGGCCTCGATAAGATCGAGAAGAAATTTTACGACACGGTCAACAGCGCCCCGCAGTGGGTCGGTCAGCGCGCGTGGATCGCATCGGTCTGTTACAACACCGTCGAAGGCAAGAAAAACAACCTGCCGATCCCGACGGATTGGAAAGACCTGACCAAGCCGGTCTACAAGGGCCACGTCATCATGCCGAACCCGAACTCGTCGGGTACGGGCTTCCTCGACGTTTCGAGCTGGATCCAAATGATGGGCGAAGACGATGCGTGGAAGTACATGGACGCGCTGCACGAGAACATCTCGCGTTACACGCACTCCGGTTCCGCACCGTGCAAGCTGGCCGCACGCGGTGAAACGCCGATCGGCGTCTCGTTCGCGTATCGCGGTGCCAAGTCCAAGTCCGAAGGTGCGCCGCTCGAAGTCGTCGCGCCGTCGCCGGGTGTTGGCTGGGACCTCGAGGCATTCGCCATTGTCCACAACACCAAGAAGCTGGACGCCGCGAAGAAGCTGGCCGACTGGTCCGTCAGTGAAAAAGCGATGGAAATGTACAACGAGTCGTACGCCGTCGTTTCCATGGTCGGTAAATCGAAGCCGGTGGAGAACTTCCCGGCCGGAATCGAAGGCAAGATGATCCAGAACGATTTTGCCTGGGCCGCCAAAAACCGCATCCGCATCCTGGATGAGTGGCGAAAGCGCTACGACAGCAAATCCGATCCCAAATAAGCGGATTGGCTGAGACGAACTGGAGAGCCCCGGGCGATAAACCGCTCGGGGCAATCCGTTTGATTTGCACTTCACTTAAGTTATCGTTGTAGGCCTCATCGCAGGGGGACAGGCTCATATGGCATCGGACAACGTTGCGCCGTATCTGAAGATCGTCGACGTCACCAAGAAGTTCGGCGATTTCACTGCACTTCAGGGCATCTCCCTCGAGGTCTTTGAGAAAGAGTTCGTCTGTTTCCTCGGCCCCTCCGGCTGCGGCAAGACCACGCTGTTACGCGCCGTTGCCGGGTTGGACATTCAGACCTCGGGCCAGATATTCCAGAAGGGCCGCGACATTTCCGCGCTGCCGCCGTCGGAACGGGATTTCGGCATCGTATTTCAGTCCTATGCGCTGTTCCCGAACCTGACGGTACGCGCCAACGTCGCCTACGGCCTCGAAAACCAGAAAGTCGCCAAACCGAAGATCGAACAACGTGTGACGGAACTGCTCGATCTCGTCGGCCTGCCGGATCAGGGCACAAAATATCCGGCACAGTTGTCCGGCGGCCAGCAGCAGCGCGTGGCCCTCGCCCGTGCCTTGGCAACGGAACCGGGTCTCTTGCTTCTGGACGAGCCGCTGTCCGCTTTGGATGCAAAAGTACGTGCCCATCTGCGGCACGAGATCAAGGAACTGCAGCACCAGATCGGCGTCACCACCATCATGGTCACGCACGATCAGGAAGAAGCACTAACCATGGCAGACCGGATCGTCGTCATGAACAACGGCGTGATCGAACAGGTCGGCACGCCGCTCGAAATTTACAGCCAACCGGCCTCCCCTTTCGTCGCTGACTTCATCGGCACGACCAATTTTATCGACGCCAAGCTTGTGACACCCACATCGGCCCGTGTCGGCAACACTGACCTTTCCCTCAGCGCGAGCCCGCCGGGCATCGCCGAAGGGACCGAAGTCACGCTTTGTATCCGCCCGGAGGACGTGCTGACCGGCAGCCGTGCCGACGGCGCGCCGAACCAGATGACACTGCCGATCCATCACGTCGAATTCCTCGGCTCGTTTCATCGCCTGCACACCGACCCCGTGGGGGGCGGCGCCGGGCTGATGATAGACGTGTCCGTCGCAAGGGCACGGGAGATCGATATTTCCGTCGGCGGCAGCATCAGGGTCGCGCTCCCCGCCGAACACATGAACGTTTATACGGCGCAGAGGTAGTTCGTATGAGCGACGCCGCCGCGACCACTGCCCCGATCGTCAAACCGAAGATCAGCCGCGATGACTGGATCATGCGCATCGCCATGATGCTGATCGCCGTCTACCTGCTGGTCGGCATCGCGTTCCCGCTCTATGCGCTGCTTGCGAAAAGCTTCCAGAACGCTGACGGGCAGTTCGTCGGCCTTGCCAACTACATTACCTATCTGACGACCCCGGCCCTTTCATGGTCGATCGGAAACAGCTTCAAGGTGACGCTGATCGCAACGGTCATCGTCATGTTCATCGCGTTTATCTATGCTTATGCCCTGACCCGGTCCTGCATGCCCGCGAAGAGCCTGTTCAAGGGGATCGCCCTTGTGCCGATCCTGATGCCGTCGCTGTTGCCGGCGATTTCCCTGGTGTTCTTCTTCGGCAACCAGGGGATCATCAAGGAATGGCTATTCGGCGCCGAGCTTTATGGACCGATCGGGATCGTGATGGGCGAAGTCTTTTACGTCTTCCCACACGTCATGACGATCATGCTGATCAGCATGTCGCTCAGCGATGCCCGGCTTTACGAAGCATCCGAGGTACTGGGCGCCAGCAAGATCAAAACGTTCTTCACGGTAACGCTGCCAAGCATGCGCTACGGCCTCGTGTCCGCTTTCTTCGTCGCCTTTACGCTGATCATCACCGACTTCGGCGTGCCCAAGGTCGTCGGCGGGCAGTACAACGTGCTGGCAACCGACGTCTATAAACAGGTCGTCGGCCGGCACGATTTCCAGATGGGCGCCGTGGTTTCCATGGCTCTGCTGATCCCGGCGGCGTTCGCGTTCATCGCCGACCGCATCGTCCAGCGCAAGCAAGTCGCGTTGCTGTCAGCGCGCGCCGTCCCATTCCAGCCCAAACCGAACCCGATGTTCGACCGCATCATGCTCGCGTTCTGCAGCCTGGTCGGCTTCATCATCCTGTCCGTGCTGGCCATGGCGGCATTTTCATCGGTGGTGAAGTTCTGGCCCTATAACCTGAGCCTGACCACCAAGCACTATAACTTCCAATTGATGGATGGCGGCGGCTGGGATTCGTACTTCAACTCGATCGAGCTCGCGGCCTGGACCGCGGTCTTCGGCACGGCGATTGTCTTCTTCGGCGCTTTCCTGGTCGAAAAGAGCCGCGGCTTCCAGCATGGCCGAACGGCCATGCAGGCGCTTTGCATGGTGCCCATGGCGGTGCCGGGCCTTGTTCTTGGCCTCGCCTACGTGTTCTTTTTCAACCACCCGGACAACCCGCTCGGCTTTCTCTATCATACGATGCCGATCCTTGTGATCTGCACGATCACGCACTTTTACACGGTCGCGCACCTGTCCGCCGTCACTGCGCTGAAGCAGATGGACCCGGAATTCGAGGCCGTATCGCAATCCCTGAAAGCGCCATTCTACAAGACGTTCTGGCGGGTGACGGTGCCGGTCTGTACGCCGGCGGTGCTGGATATATCGATGTACCTGTTCGTCAATGCCATGACGACCGTATCCGCTGTCGTATTTCTGTATTCATCCGATACTACACTGGCGTCCGTCGCCGTGCTGAACATGGACGATGCCGGCGACCAGTCACCGGCCGCCGCCATGGGTATGATGATCGTATGTACGGCGGCCGGCGTCAGGCTGTTGCACATGATCCTGACCCGTGGGATCCAGAGCCGGACACAGGCCTGGCGCAAACGCTAGTCGACAAAAAAGTTTCATTTTTTATTTGTGGACTTTTGACCGTTTTTGACCGATATAGTCCGTATTCGCGGACTGCAGACATGCGGAGACACTTATGACGACTGCTGATCGTGACCCCTGGCTCCTCACGCCGGGCCCACTGACCACCACGGACGAGACGAAACGGGCGATGCTCCACGACTGGGGTTCCCGCGATGCCACGTTTATCGAGACCAATGCCCGGGTCCGCCGAAGCCTTCTTAAAATCGCCAATGCCGAAGACACGCACGTCTGTGTGCCGGTTCAGGGCAGCGGCACGTTTGCGGTCGAAGCGACGCTCGGCACGGTAATTCCCAAGGACGGGAAAGCTTTGGTGCTGATCAACGGCGCGTATGGCCAGCGCATGGTGAAAATCCTCGACTACACGGGACGCGCGCACGCGACCTACGAAACCGCCGAGGACACCCCGCCCGATCCGGCGCATCTTGAGAAGATGCTCGCCGACGATGCAGCCATTACCCATGTCTTGGCCGTCCACTGCGAAACCACGTCGGGTATCCTTAATCCGATTGCGGAGATCGCCGAGGTCTGCGCCAAACAGGGCAAAAGCCTGATCATCGACGCGATGAGCGCGTTCGGCGCGATTGAGCTCGACGCCAAAAAGGTCACCTTCGATGCCGTCATGGCGTCGTCGAATAAGTGCCTCGAGGGCGTGCCCGGTATGGGCTTCGCACTCATCCGAAAATCGGTTCTGGAAGGCTGCAAGGGCAATGCGCATTCGCTGAGCCTCGATCTCTATGATCAATGGACGGCGATGGAGAAAAACGCACAGTGGCGCTTCACACCGCCAACGCATGTGATCGTCGCCTTCGACGCCGCCATCCGGCAGTTCTTCGACGCCGGCGGCGTTGCCGGCCGCTTCAAGCGGTACACCGAGAACCGCGACATTCTGATCGCCGGCATGCGCAAGCTCGGTTTCGAAACGCTGCTGCCGGACAGCCTGCAGGCACCGATCATCATCACCTTCAAGATGCCGGAAGACCCGAACTTCGACTTCGAGGTTTTCTATGACCGTCTCAAGGACCAGGGATACATCATCTATCCCGGCAAGCTGACAGTAGCACCGTCGTTCCGCATCGGCTGCATCGGCGCGCTCGGCGCCGCTGAAATCAACGGCGCGCTCGCGGTGATCGAGTCCACCTTGAAAGACATGAACGTACAAAACGGGCGCCCTGCGGCTGCCTGAGGGAAGAAAGAACGATGAACAGCATCAACAAGACCGTTTCTGTTAACGGCAGAACGTACAACTGGCCGCAGAAACCGCTTGTCGTCGTCTGCATCGACGGCTCCGAACCGGACTATATCGAACAGGCCATTGCCGGCGGCCATATGCCGTACCTGGCGAGTGCGTTGGAGAACGGCGCCGACCTGCGTGCGCACTGCGTGGTGCCGAGCTTCACCAACCCCAACAACCTGTCGATCGTCACCGGTCAGCCGCCGGCCGTTCACGGTATTTCGGGCAACTTCTTCCTCGATCCCGAAAGCGGCGACGAAGTCATGATGAATGACCCGAAGTTCCTGCGCGCCGACACCATCTTCAAAGCGTTCCACGACGCCGGGGCAAAGGTCTGCATCGTCACCGCGAAGGACAAGCTCCGCCGCCTGCTGGGCCATGGCCTCGATTTCTCGTCGGGCCGCGCCGTCAGCTTCTCGTCCGAGAAAGCGGACGAAACCACGATGGCCGAAAACGGCATCGACAACGCGCAGGCGATGGTCGGCCGCGACATCCCGTCCGTTTATTCCGCGGAATTGAGCGAGTTCATTTTCGATGCCGGCGTCAAGCTGATGGAAAGCATGCACCCGGACTTGATGTACCTGTCGACGACCGACTACATCCAGCACAAGCACGCGCCGGGCACGCCGGTTGCCAATGAGTTCTATGCCATGATGGACGGCTACTTCGCCAAGCTCGATGCGCTTGGTGCCACGCTGGCGTTGACCGCCGACCACGGCATGAATGCCAAGCACGATGACGACGGAAAGCCTGACGTCATCTACCTGCAGGAAGTCCTGGACGGGATGCTCGACCCGGGTGACGCCCGCGTGATCCTGCCGATTACCGACCCCTACGTTGTGCATCACGGTGCGCTCGGATCGTTTGCGACAATTTACCTCAATGACGAGATCGACCCGGACGCAGTGGCCGATGCCCTCAGAACTATCGACGGCATTGCTACGGTCTATCCACGCGAGATCGGCTGCCGGATGTTTGGCCTGCCCGAAGACCGGCTGGGTGACCTGATCGTTGTTTCGGACAAGTCGAAGGTTCTCGGCACCAGTGCCGACCGCCATGACCTGTCACAGTTGAAAGAGCCGCTACGCTCGCACGGCGGCGTCTCGGAACAGACCGTTCCCCTGATCGTCACCAAGCCCATCGACGAATTACCGGGCGGGCGCCAGCTGCGGAATTTCGACATCTTCGATGTCGCCCTAAACCACGTTTCCTGAAGATCGGAGAGCTTCACCATGGATGCGCATTCGGACCACACCACGCCACGTCATGAAACCATGCGGATTGCCGGCGAACGCGTCGACAATGACGACCGCATCGAGGTTCTGAACCCCTATGACGGCAGTGTCGTGGGCACGGTGCCGAATGCCGATCCCGCGCAGATCGAGGATGCGTTCAAGAAGGCCCACGCCTTCAAACCCAACCTGACCCGTTATGAGCGCCAGCAAATCCTCCAGAAAACCGCGGAACTGCTGGTCGCCCGCAAGGACGAGATTTCCGATCTGATCACCGCCGAGTGTGGCCTGTCGAAAAAGGACAGCCTCTACGAAGTCGGCCGTGCCTTCGACGTGTTCACGCTGACCGGTCAGATGGTGATTAATGACGACGGCGAGATCTTCTCGTGCGACCTGACGCCGCACGGCCAGCGCCGCAAAATTTTCACGCAGCGCGAACCGCTGTTGGGCGTCATCAGCGCGATCACGCCGTTCAACCACCCGCTCAACATGGTCGCACACAAGATCGCACCGTCGATCGCCACCAATAACCGGATGGTCTGCAAACCGACCGAACTGACCCCGCTGACGGCGCTGCTGCTGGCCGACGTCCTGTACGAAGCCGGTCTGCCGCCGGAAATGTTCAACGTCGTCACGGGCATGCCGGCCAAAATCGGCGACAGCATGATCACCGATCCGCGCATCGACCTGATCACGTTCACGGGCGGCGTCCCCGTCGGCAAGATGATTGCGGAAAAGGCCGGCTATCGCCGCACCGTGCTCGAGCTCGGCGGCAATGCGCCGTTCATCATCATGGAAGACGCCGATATTGAGCGAGCCGCGACGATGGCCGTCGCGGGGGCAACCAAGAACTCGGGCCAGCGCTGCACGGCGGTGAAGCGAATCCTCGTGCACGAAAGCGTTGCCGATGACTTTGCCGCGGCATGCGTCGAAAAGGCCAAGGCCCTCAAGGCCGGCAACCCGACAGACCCGTCAACCGATGTAGGGTGCGTCATCACCGAGGATGCCGCCAAGACCTTCCAACGCCGTGTCGACGATGCGGTGAAAGCCGGCGCCAAGCTACTGTACGGCAATGACCGCGACGGCGCGATCTTCCCGCCAACGGTTGTCGATCACGTGACGTCCGACATGGAACTGGTTGTCGAGGAGACCTTCGGTCCGGCCATTCCGATCATCCGCATCAAGGATATCGACGATGCCATCCGTGTCGCCAACGGCACCAATTTCGGCCTGTCGTCGGGTGTCGCAACCAATCGTCTCGATTACATCACGCGGTTCATCAACGAGCTCGAGCACGGCACCGTGAACATCTGGGAAGTCCCGGGTTACCGGATCGAGATGTCACCCTTCGGCGGCATCAAGGACTCTGGTCTTGGCTACAAGGAAGGCGTCATTGAAGCGATGAAGAGCTTCACCAACGTCAAGACGTTCTCGATGCCGTGGCAATAAGCCCGGCGAGCTTTTCGAATACAGATTCCCAATCCCCTGGTTCCGGCTGACGTAACAGCGTCATCGCCGGATACCAGGGTGTTTTTTCTGCTTCGGTTCCCCATCGCCATTCGGCGACGTGCGGCAGCACGGCGAATGCGGGAAGACCCAATGCGCCTGCGAGGTGGAGCGGCGCACTGTCGCATGAGACGATCGCGTCGAGCTGCATCATCAGCGCGGCCGTATCCGCGAAGTCTTTGAGGTTCGCGGTCGGATCGATGACCTTGTCGGCCCGTGGGACTGTGGCCAACTCGTTCGCCGCGCCCTCTTTCTGCAGCGAGACGAGCGTCACGCCCTCCATCGCCAGCAATGCCATGAACGGCGCCAGTCCGGGTGAACGAACGGCATCGCGGGGATGATCCGGGCTGCCACGCCAGGCGATCCCGATCTTCTTTTCGCCGGGCATAGCCGCAACGACTTGATGCCAGGCCGACAGTCGCGCTTGGGAAGCGCTCAGATAGGGCACGTCTGCGGGAATGCTGGCGGCCGTCGTGCCGACGAGGCGCGGCAGGCTTAATAATGGCGCATGATAGTCAACCGCCGGCAGGTCCGGCCGCGGCGCGATCACATCACTGGCGCCCGACAACGTGTCCATCAAGGGCCGCAGCGCGTCCGCGCATTCGAATACGACAACCGCACCCAGTTTGTGCAATATCGGAAGGTACCGGCAGAACTGAAGCGTGTCGCCCAGTCCCTGCTCCGCATGAACAAGAATGCGTTTGCCGGTCAAATCGCTGCCGTCCCAAGCCGGCACCGGCCATTCCCGGGCCAGCTTGCGGAATCGGGTGGTCTGCCAGCGGTATTCATAATCCTGCCATCCTTCGACGAAATGCCCCTTTGCCAGCAGCGCCATACCGCGGTTGCGGCGGATATCCGGATCCGCCGGCGCGTATTCGATCGCCTTATCGTAGGCACGCAACGCAGCATCGAGTTGCCCCGTTTCCTGTAGAACGACCGCGAGATTTCCCCAGACCTGAGGCTGAGCGGCATCGATGTCGAGCGCACGTCGGTAATGCCCGACCGCTTTATCGAACGACAGCGCATCGCGCGCCAAGTTCCCAAGGTTACAGTGCGCCTCGATAAAGTTCGGGTTGAGCGTAATGGCCTGCACATACGCCGCCGTTGCACCTTCTCTATCGCCCTGCTCATGCAACGCTACACCAAGGCCGAGGTATGCGCCCGGCAGTTGCGGCGCCAACTCAATGGCGCGGCGAAAAGCACGGACGGCATCGTCGTTTGCCGGGCCATAGAGATCCTGCAGTGCCAGACCGAGATTGACATGCGCCTCACCGGAATTCGGGTCGATTTCTATCGCCAAATTCGCCCGCGCCCGGGCCGCGTCGGCGTCACCTGCACCCAATAACGCCGAGGCCATGTCCGCATGCAGGCCCGCGGTATCGGGTTCGATCTGAACGGCGTGCCTGAACGCGTCGACCGCGCCGGCGTTGTCCCCGAACGCCCTCAGCACGCGGCCAAGGTTGGCGTGATAAAGTGCGACATTCCCGTCCATGTCGATGGCTTTGGAAATCGAGGAGACGGCAGCCTCATGATCGCCACGCTGATAAGCGACCAGGCCCTTCAGATGAAGTGCATCAGCATGCCCTGGTGCGACCGTCAGAATTTCCTCGTAAGCAGCCGACGCGGCGTCAAGATCACCGGCCTGATGGCGCGCGATACCACGTCTCAGCGTTTCCGTCAGATCGATTTCCATGTCCGGCCGAATATCCTGAAAAACCAGCCCAAATAATCGTTTCAAGGGCAATGATGCGCTTGGCGCAAGGGGGGCGACACCCCTAAACTAGCATAAATCACAATAGGTTCATCAGGGGGTTCCGCATGTATGCGCGCAATGTAAAATCCATCGCCGATGCCAAGGCGATCATCAAGGAACGCGGCCTTGAGTATGTCAAAGTGGGCGTATTCGACATCGACGGCATCATGCGGGGCAAATACATGGGCCGGGACAAATTCCTGTCCGCGCTCGAAAAAGGTTTCGGATTCTGCGACGTCGTCGTCGGCTGGGATTCCTATGACCAGCTCTACGACAATGTGTCGATCACGGGTTGGCACACGGGTTACCCGGACGCTGAAGTTCGACTTCTCCCGGAAAGCTGCCGCGATATCGCGTGGGAAGACGACATGCTGTTCTTTCTTGGCGAATTTGCCGGCAAATACGAAGACGTTTGCCCGCGTGGCACGCTGCGCCGCGTGCTCGAACGCGCCGATAAGATGGGTTACACGGTCAACGCGGGTTTCGAATTCGAGTTCTTCGTGTTCGAGGAAACGCCGCACAGCGTCCGCGAAAAGAACTACCGCGACATGAAACCGCTGGCACCGGGGTTCTTCGGGTATTCGGTTCTGCGCAATACGGTCGAAAGCGATCTCTACCGCGAACTCCTCGACGGGTGCGTCGAAATGGACATGAAGCTGGAAGGCCTGCACGAGGAAACCGGCCCAGGCGTGCTCGAAGCCGCGATCTCGGTCGACGGCGCGATGGCCGCTGCCGACAAGGCCTCCATGTTCAAGACGTTCGCCAAGATCATGGCGCAAAAGCACGGCCTGATGGCCACATTCATGGCCAAGTGGTCGCCGGACTGGCCGGGCCAGTCGGGGCATATTCATATCTCGCTCAACAAGAAGGGATCGGGAAAAAGTACAGGCAAATCCGCGTTTTATGACGCCAAGGATCCGGACGGTATGAGCAAGACCATGACGCAATTCGTCGCCGGCCAACAGAAACTGATGCCGGAATTCCTCGCCATGATCGCGCCGACGGTCAACAGTTACACACGCCTGATCCCCGGCTTCTGGGCGCCGACGGACGCCACATGGGGGGTCGACAACCGGACCTGTGCGCTCCGTGTCGTCAAGGGTTCCGAGAAGTCGCAGCGGGTCGAGTACAGGGTCTCGGCGGCCGACTGTAATCCCTATCTGGCGCTCGCCGCCGCCATCGCATCGGGCCTGCACGGTATCGAAGCCGGGCTGACGCCGGAACCCAAGATCGAGGGCAACGCCTACGAAAAGAAATTCCCCAAGAAGCTGGCATTGCCGACGACGCTGTTCGAGGCGGCCGGGCGCCTGAAATCCTCCAAGGTCGCGCGCGACATGTTCGGCGACGTTTTCGTTGACCACTACGCCGCCAGCCGCGAGTGGGAGGAACGCGAATTCCGCCGCCATATCACCGATTGGGAAATGGAACGCTATTTCGAGATAATCTGATTGGCCAATCCACACGTAAAAGTTACAAGTATTGCCGGGAAAGCGTTTGACACACGCAGTCCCCTTTGCGTGGATACGCCAATAAAAATCAATAGCTTGAGGGCAAGGGCGAAGCTTTTTTAGCGGAAGGAACAGTTATGCGCCAATTGTCCATTTTTCTTTGTCTTTTTGTCCTGATCGCTGTGCCCACCGCCGCGCAGCAGCAAAATTCCGACATCGTTGCCAAGGTGTCACGGATCGAAAAAGCGGCGGTCGCCATGCAGGATGCACTGCCCCGCCCGCTCGATGTCGGTAGCGACGTGCAGCTCGGCGACATCGTATCCACCGGCAAGGACGCCCGGCTGGAACTGACGTTCACAGACGGCACCACCGTTCAGCTGGGCGAACGCGCGCAGTTCTCTGTCGTCGAATTCGTTCTCGAACAAAACGGCGGCAATGCCGTCATGCGCCTGATGAAGGGCGCGTTCTCCATGACCAGCGGCTCGATGATGCAGCTTGCCGACGCGTCGATGGTCGTCGAAACCGACACGGCGACGATCGGCATCCGCGGCACCACGTTCTGGGGCGGCACACTGGAAAACGACTTCGAGGTCGCGCTGCTCGACGGCAAAGGGGTCTATGTTGAGACCAAAGCTGGTATCGTCGAGCTCGATACGGTCGGCGAAGGCACTGCGATATCCGGCAAGGGTGCGACGCCAACGGCACCAAGCCCTTGGAGCCCGGAAAAACTGCAGCGCGCCGGCGCGACGGTCGCCTTTTCGAACTAGGCAATTGCGCAACGAAGACTCGCGTTTAAGCAACTTCTTTTGTGCATTGCGAACCGGCCCTGCGTCCTATATTCGGAAAGCCCGTGACGAGGAGATAATTTGATGAGCAATGCCCCCCAGCTTTCCGGAAACTGGAGCTACCCGACCGCCATCCGTTTCGGTACAGGCCGCATCTCGGAGATCGGCAAAGTGTGCAAGGAACAGGGTATCAATCGTCCCCTTTTGGTGACGGACCCGGGTCTCGCGGGCCTGCCGATGATCCCCGCCGCGCTTTCCGAACTGGAGGCCGCTGGCGTGCCGGGCGCGGTGTTCTCGGACGTCAAGGGCAACCCGGTGAATGCCAACGTCGAAGCGGGGCTTGAGGCCTATCGGTCCGGCAATCACGACGGCATTATCGCGTGGGGCGGCGGCAGCGCCATGGACTGCGCCAAGTGCATTGCGCTGATGGTGGGTCAGACCCGGCCGATCTGGGATTTTGAGGACGTCGGCAGCAACTGGAAACTCGCCGATCCCGACGGCATCGCGCCGATCATCGCCGTGCCGACGACGTCGGGCACCGGCTCCGAAGTCGGTCGCGCCGGTGTCATCACCGACGAAAGCACGCACACCAAGAAGATCATTTTTCATCCGAAGCTGCTGCCCGCCGTCGTCATCTGCGACCCGGAACTGGTGCAGGGTCTGCCCGCCAACATCACGGCGTGGACCGGCATGGACGCGCTGGCGCACTGCCTCGAGGCCTATTGCTCGCCGTTCTATCACCCGATGGGTGAAGGCATCGCCGTCGAGGGCATGCGTCTCGTCAAGGAATGGCTGCCGATCGCGGTCAAGGACGGCTCCAACCTGACGGCGCGTGCGCACATGATGTCGGCTGCCGCCATGGGGGCGGTCGCCTTCCAGAAGGGCCTGGGCGCGATCCACTCGCTGTCGCACCCGGTCGGCGCGGTGTTCGATACGCACCACGGCCTGACCAACGCCGTCTTCATGCCCTACGTGCTCGCCTTCAACCGCGACGCCATCGATGAAAAGCTCACCCGCCTCGCCCGCTGGCTGGGCATCGGCGACGGCTTCGACGACGTGCAGAATTGGGTGCTCGATCTGCGCAAGGAATTCGATATTCCGCACACGGCCGCCGAACTCGGCGTCGACGGCGCGCGTCTGGATGAGCTGTCGAAAATGGCCGCCGAAGACCCGACCGCCGGCGGCAACCCGGTGTTCGTCGGCGAGAAGGAAATGCGCCAGATGTACGACGCGTCGATGGCGGGAACGCTTTAAGGCGCTTTCCGCCCGGCGGCGATCACATCCCGCCACAACTGGCGCTGATCGAACGGACGCCCCGTCGCCCTGTCCGGCAGCTTCGGCGACCAGCCGATGGTTTCGAAGTGATCGGCCCGGTCGTAGGTGAATTTTTCACCCCATTTCGATGAGGTGACAGACACCATGCCGTCGTTCTCGCCCTCCAACTCAAAGATCTGCTTTTCCTTGCGTTTAAGGGGTATCGGCATTTCGTTCCCCGGTCTCGAGAACCCCCATGACAGGTACCGGACGTCGTCCCGGTCGGGCGTCCGCGCATTGAACTCGGCCGCGCCCGGCGTCGACAAATCCGCGAACGCCGGCCGGAACTGATCGACGAGCCAACCGGGCAAACGGGTTTCTGTCGACAACGCATGATCGGCGAGTGGCGAGCCCCGATGTGGCGTGGCGATGGTCATGACAGCCTCGACACGCCTGTCCGGATCATGCCGCACCGCCAGCGCGCGGGCGACCAGCCCGCCCATGCTGACGCCCACCAGCGCGACCCGATCATGCGGCAGTTCATCCAGCACCTGCCGGACCGCGTCTGCACGCACGTCGATCCCTGCTCGGAAGGGCATCTGCGGCACCCGCACGGTGATCCCGTTTTCGACGACGACATCGCGCAGACCACGGAAATACTCGAACGTGAGGCCGAGGACATGCGTCTCTGCGCGGACCATGAAACCGTGCAGGAAGACAAAGGCGGGCTCTTCGGGCGGCATACGCCAGCGTAGCGGCTATACGCCCGGCCGGAAACGCCGTTGACCCTATGTCCAATCCGTTGTTCCTTGAACCAAGGGGGCGAGATACATGGAACTTTCACCCAAGGTCATCGAAACCGCGCTGGTGGCCTTCACGACATTCTTCGCCGTGATCGGCCCGATCGACGTGGCGGCGATCTATGCCGGATTGACGGCCGGCATGCCGCCCGCGCAACGGCGCCGGACGGCGATCAAGGGCGTGCTGGTGGCCGCGGGCATCCTGCTCGCCTTCGCGTTCTTCGGCAAATCGGTGTTGGGCTACCTCGGGATCACGCTCGCGTCGCTCAAGACTGCCGGCGGCATCCTCCTGCTGCTGGTCGGCATAAACATGGTGCTGGCGCATTCCAGCGGCATCAGTTCGACGACCGAGGAAGAGGCCGAGGAATCCACCCACCGCACGGACCTCTCCGTCTTTCCGCTGGCGACGCCGCTGATCGCGGGCGCCGGCACCATGGGCGCCGTGGTGCTGTTGATGGCGGATGCGCATGGCGATCCCCTCAAGACGGCCGCCGTGCTCGGCGCATTGCTGGCCAACCTCGCCCTCTCGCTGACATTCCTGCTGATGGCGACGCAGGTGCAGAAGCTGCTCGGCGTCACCGGCCTCAACGTCATTTCACGGGTGATTGGTGTATTGCTGACGGCGCTCGCCGTTCAGTTCATCTTCGACGGCATCCGTGGCAGCAATCTGCTGCAGGGCATCGGCTGACCTAACCCAGGCTTTCCACCCAGTTACGGATTTCCCGGCAACGGATGTCCGCATCCAGAATATCGTCGTCTATGCCGAGCCGCCAGCGCAGGTCCAGCCGGCTCGGATCCTGGTGCAACGCGGAAAGCTCGTTGCAGTAGCGCTCCAGGTCGTCCTCGTCGACAAAGTATCCCTGGCTCAGCATATCGTCCTTGTAGCGGCGATAGAGGTTGGCCAGGTGCGGCACGTTGAATTCGGGATGGTACTGGACCCCCCAGAACACCCCTGCCCCCTTGCGGATGACGGCGGCCTGCACCGCGGAATGCGCGTTTTCGGCCAGCACCACGGACCCTGACGGCAGATGCGTGACCTCGTCATAATGGATGCACGGGCTGTCGAACACGGCCGGCTTGTCGCAATAAAGCGCGTGCCCGCGTCCCGCCGCGGTCAGCGAAATCTTGCGCGCGACACCGACCTCGCGGCCGCGCGGGCTTTGGTTGACGGTACCTCCTGTCGCCGCCGCTGCCACCTGCAGCCCCCAGCAAGACCCCAGCACCGGCATGCCGGCATCGAGCGCGTCGCGCATCAGGTCCACCTGGCGTGTTACTTCCGGGTCCTGGTCGAACGCGTGCAGGCCCGAACCGCCCATGACCATGCCGTCGAAGTCGGCAAGGCCGACCCCTTTCGGCAGGTAGGCGTCACCGTCCGCCGGATAGATTGTCACCAGTTCCGCATGCGGGAACATGCGGCGGATTTCATTCGCATAAAGCGCCGCGCCCAGCTCACCGCCGACCGCCAGCATGGCTTCGTTGCGGTCCCTGGTGTTGCCGTCCGCGATCAGAATCTTCGGCGACCTGCCCTTACCGTCAGCCATGCCCTCAGTCCTCCGCCAACGCGTCTATGATACCCAAAAGGTCCTTGTGATCGGTACACACCGCATCGGCGGACGTGGAGTACCGATCCGCATCCCGCTTGGCCGTATAGAGGATCGCCTTCATGCCAAGCGCCTGCGCCCCCTTGATGTCCTTGTTGTCACGGTCGCCGATATGCACCATTTCCTCGAACGGCACGTCCATCTGTTCCCGTGCGGCCTCGAACATTGCCCGGTGCGGCTTTGACCGTCCGACCTCGTCCGAAAACGCAAAGCCGGTGAAATACTGCAACAGGTCGTGATGGGCCAGCATTTCGCGAAGGCCGGCCCCCGTCGTCACGATCGTATCCGACACAACGCAAAGCCTGTAGCGCGAGCTCAGGCGTTGAATCGCATCCTTCACGCCCGGCAGGATATCCGGCGGGATATCGACCTCAAGCCGCTCCATATTCGCCGAAAGAGCCGCAAGTTCGTCGTCGGGCAACGGTTTGCCGAGGCCCTTCAAAAGCACACCGAGACGCTCGCGATTGGTCCAGGTAATGCTGGCTTCCTGCCAAACCTTATAGAAAGCGGCGTTCGCGACACCGTAGGCCAGGTCAATTTCGGCACGCGTGATGTCGTGGTGGCGTTGAACAGCTTCCAGAAGGAGCGCGTGGCGGGTTTCGGGTTTGCTTTGCAGCCCCTGCGCCGCCCGCTTTGGTTCATCCGACTCGTCGTCGAAAACGGTGTCCCAAAGGTCGAAGGTAACAGCTGAAATCGTCATGGAGCGGATGTTGCGGGGGCGATGGCGCCCAGTCAACGACGTTCGTCTCAGGACCGGTTTGCGGCCTCGGCGAGGCGTTTTCTCGCGACGTCGAGCTGGGACTGGTTCATGTGCTGTTCCGTCCGGGCCAGCGCGCGTGCGACGTCATAGTCTTTCTCATGCGCGCTGACGAACGCGGCTTTCGGAAGTGCGCGATTATACCAGACCCAGGCCTCGATCAGGTCGCGTTCAACGCCCCAGCCGGCTTCGTACATGGATCCGATCAGATATTGGGCAACGGGATGGCCCTGCGACGCGGCGACTTGGTAATACGACAGCGCGGCACCGTAATCCTGCGGCACGCCTAATCCTCGAAAATACCCTTCGCCGGCCTTGAAATGGGCCTCGGCGTTTTTCGACAGACGCGCCGCCGTACTGTACCACTCCTGCGCCCGGTAATGATCTTCGCGGACCCCCGCCCCGTGGGCGAAAAGGTCGCCAATACCGACCTGCGCCGGCGCATAGCCCCGATCCGCCGCCTTGCGGTACCAGTGCATCGCCTCTTTCGGATTGCGGAACTGCGCCGGCCCGGTGGCAAGCGAGCGGGCATAGCGGGTCCAGTCTTCGACGTCACCGGTCTCGGCGGCACGGCGCTCAGAGTCGAGTGCCACCTTGTATGCCTGGATCGCCGCCTCCTCCGGATCCGGCTCGCGGTCCCCGTAGAAAATCCACCCGGCAGTGCCGGAAAACACCAGGCACACCAGAATCATCCAAAAAATAAAACGGAAAGTCATTCACCAACCCTGCGCCGGGGCCATGCCCGGACTGGAGCACGGTCAATTCGGCAGATTATGCGCGTTTCGGTCAACCCGTTGCTGGTTCTGATTAGGGCCATGCGGGTTTGAACGATCATAACAGGTCACGCCGCCCAGGTCGCGGTAACAGTAGATATTCTGGCGGATTTGCGGCATATCCTCGACGCAGTACGTCAGGCCCTGTTCCTTGCGAACGCGCGAGCAATCCTTACCGCTGCCGAGCGAAATGATGTGATCACCGACGGTCTTGTCCGTTCCCATCAATGAGACCCCCTCCAAGGGGCCCAGGACGACCGGATCACAGGCCGACACGCTTAAAGCGGACACCAGAATCAACGCCGTGGCGAACCATTTGGCGGTCTTTTTCATCGCGGAACGGGCTCCTTGTGGCACTGGTCCAGTATCTTCCAGCAATGGTTAACGCCGGATTAAGAAAATTGCCGGATACCCCTGTATATTAACACCTTAAACCGCTGCAATCGTTTGCCATTCCGCCCCCACCCCGATATGTTTGGGCGCTTTTTAATCAGGCCTTCCGCGACAATCGGGGCCCGAACGGACGGAGACGACGTTGGCCGACAACGATGATGACGCGCTAATTCGCGAGATCGACGAAGAACTGCGCCAGGAACAGGCGCAGAAACTCTGGAAAGCGTATGGCAACTACGTCATCGGCGTGGCCGTTGCCGTGGTCGTCGTCGTCGCCAGCTATCAGGGCTGGCGGGCCTATGATCGCAGCGTCCGGATGGAATCGACCGATCGCCTCATCGGTGCCGCCACGCTTGCCCAGGAGGGCCAGACCGAGAATGCCATTGAAAGCCTGGCCAAGCTTGAAGGCGACGGCATTGGCGATATCGAGGTCCTGGCGAAACTTCGGCGCGCAGCCCTGCTGGCGAAAAACGGCGATGCCCAGGCAGCCGCGGATCTCTATGCGGCTATTGCCGCCGACAGCAACAGCTCAAAATCGTTCCGCGATCTGGCAACGTTGCTGAACGCGGTACAGTTGCTCGACCTTAGCAATGACAACGCGCAGACGGTTATCGACAATCTGCAGCCGCTGATTGCCGACAACGGCAACTGGCGGCATTCGGCACGTGAAGTTTCCGCAGTGGCGGCCATTTCGATCGGTCAAAAGGACAAGGCACTCGATTGGTTGCAGGCAATCGCGCTGGACCCGCAAGCCCCAGGCGGCGTACGCTCAAGGGCGCAGGAACTGCTGCAAGCAATCGGCCAATGAGGTTCTTCTTGAGAAACTTTACAGCATACTCCCGGACCATTGTGCTTGCCGCCCTCATCGCGGTCACCGCTGGTCTGAGTGGCTGTGACACGCTCAAGCGTCTGGACCCGTTCGACAAGAAACAAAAACCGCTGCCCGGTGAACGGATTGCGGTGCTCGCTAACGAGCGCAGCCTGCGGGCAGACGTTGCACCCGGCGAGGCGAACGTCGTCCTGCCCGCACCAACGCCGAACGACAGCTGGCCGATGGCCGGTGGTTACGCCAACCATGCCATGCACCACATCGCGGTGCGCGACAATATCGACGAAGTCTGGAGCCGTGACATCGGCACCGGCGCCGACGATGAACTTCGGTTTGTAGCGACGCCGATTGTCGGTGACGGCGTGGTCTTCGCACTCGATACCGAGTCCGAACTGACCGCATACCGCCTCGACGACGGCGACACGATCTGGGACCTCGACCTTGAACCGGAAGAGGACGACGAAGGCCATATCGGCGGCGGAATCGCCTATGAACGCGGCCGCGTGTTCGTTGCCACAGGTTTCGGGGTCGTATTCGCCGTCGACGCGAAAACGGGCCAAGTCGTATGGCAGGAGAGGATCGGCATCCCGATGCGCGTTCAACCAACCGTGCGTGGCGGGCGGGTGTTCGTGGTTACGGTAGACAACAACCTCATCGCGCTTGATGCGCGGGACGGCAAAACGCTCTGGACGCACCAGGGCAGCCAGGAAACGGCAGCTCTGCTGGGTGGCGCAAGTCCTGCCGTCGACAATGGCATCGTCGTCGTTCCCTATTCGTCGGGCGAGCTTTATGCCCTTCGCGCCGATACGGGCCGCGTGCAGTGGCAGGACAACCTCGTATCGATCCGCCGCACGGACGCCGTCGCCTCGCTCGCGCAAATTCGCGGCCGCCCAGTCATCGACCGGGGCCGGGTAATCGCGATCAGTCATGCCGGCGTCATGGCGTCAATCGACCTGCGGACAGGCCGGCGCAACTGGGCACGGGAAATCGGCGGCACCGAAAGCCCCTGGATTGCCGGTGACTACATTTACACCATAACCAACGAGAACGAGCTGATCTGTGTCTCGCGCGAAGACGGCAAGGTTCTCTGGGTGACCGGGCTGCCGCGCTTCGAGGACCCGGAAGACAAGGAAGACCCGATCATCTGGACCGGGCCGATTCTGGTCAGCGACCGGCTGATCGTCGCCGGGTCAAATGACGAAGCTCTTGCCATCTCGCCGTACAACGGCCGCCTCCTCGGCACCGTGGAACTGCCGGACGGCGTGTCCGTTCCCCCGATTGTCGCCAACGGCTCGGTTATCTTCCTTGCCAACGACGCCGACCTCGTCGTTTACCGGTGACACGGGCGCACGGCTAGACCCGACACATGACCTTCACCCTTGCCATCATTGGCCGACCCAACGTCGGCAAGTCGACGCTGTTTAACCGCCTGGTCGGCAAGCGGCTGGCGATCGTCGACGACACGCCCGGCGTCACCCGCGACCGCCGCGAGGGAGATGCGTCGATTTCCGATCTGAAGTTCCGCATTCTCGATACAGCGGGACTTGAAGAAGCCACCGACGACAGCATCGAAAGCCGAATGCGTCAGCAGACGGAACAAGCCGTGGCCGAAGCCGACGTCGCGCTTCTGCTGATCGACGCCCGTGCCGGCGTGACACCGACGGACGCTCACTTCGCACAATGGCTGCGGACGCAGAACACGCCGGTCATCCTGGCCGCCAACAAATGCGAGGGCGCGCAGGCGGAGGCCGGCCTCCTTGAGGCCTACAGCCTTGGACTTGGCGATCCTTTGCCGCTTTCTGCCGAGCACGGGTTGGGACTGGAAGGTCTTTACGATGCACTCGTCCCCTTCCGTGAAGAAGCGGAAGCCGTCGCCGCGCGTGAAGCAGCCGCGCTTTCCGGCGACGACGATCTGATTCCCGCGGACAGCGGCGAAGAGGACGACGATGAGAAGGTGCTCGCCGGACCGCTGAGGCTGGCCATCGTCGGACGTCCCAACGCCGGCAAGTCGACGCTGGTCAATCGCCTGCTGGGCGAGGAACGCATGCTGACCGGCCCGGAAGCCGGCATTACCCGCGACGCCATCGCCACGCACTGGACGTGGGAAGGCCGCGACATCCGCATGGTCGATACCGCCGGGCTGCGCAAGCAGGCCCGCGTGCAGGAGAAACTGGAGTATCTGGCCGTCAACGATACCTTCCGGGCGATCCAGTACGCGCAAGTCGTTGTGCTGCTGCTCGATGCCGAACAGCCGCTTGAAAAACAGGACCTGACAATAGCACGCAAGGTCGTGGATGAGGGCCGGGCCCTTATCATTGCCGTCAACAAGTGGGACAGCGTCGCCAACCGCAGTGAAACGATGGCCATGATCAAGGATCGCCTTCAGACGTCATTGCAGCAAATCCGCGGCGTACGCGTCGTAACCATGTCGGCACTCACCGGGCGCGGTGTCGACAAGTTGATGCCGACGATATTCGAGGTCTTCGATCTCTGGAACGCACGCGTGCCCACGGGCGCGCTGAACCGCTGGCTCTCGACCATGCTCGAAGCGCATCCGCCGCCCATGGGATCGCACGGCAAGCGCCTGACGATCCGCTATGCGACGCAGGCCAAGACGCGCCCGCCAACGTTCTATCTGTTCTCGTCAACGGCCGGAAAGCTGCCCGACAGTTATCTTCGCTATCTGGCGAACGGCCTTCGCGACGACTTCGGCCTGGATGGCGTGCCGATCCGTATCTACACCCGGTCGGGCAAGAACCCCTACGCCTGACGTCGGCGAATTTCGCGCACGCCCTTTTCCGGTTATACTGTCGCCACGCGCGACAGCCGAAGGAGGCATTCATGCAACTCACCGGAATCAATCATCTGGCGTTCATTACGCCCGACATGACAGCGACAATTCGGTTTTATCGCGATTTGCTTGGCATGGAGTTGCACTCCGGGATCGGCCATGACGGCTTCCGGCACTACTTCTTTCGCTGCGGCAATACGCAGGTCGCTTTTTTCGAATACGACGGCGCCAGCGTGATGCAGGAAAAATTCCACGGCAGCCCGACCAGCGCGCCGCTCGGTTTCGACCACGTGTCGTTTACCGTCGCCAGCCGCGAAGAGCTGTTCGGCTTCAAGGACAAGCTGGAGGCTGCAGGCCTGGAGGTGACCGGCGCCATCGACCACGGCACGCTCTGGTCGATCTATTTCTTCGATCCGAACAACATCCCGCTCGAAATCACGTGGGATTGTATTGAGGTAACGCAGCCGCCCGCGATCGAAGACGACGAACCGATGAAGATCGCCGCTGAGGGCGCACATGAACAGCCGGGCCACTGGCCGGCCGTCACCAACCCGACGCCTGTTTCTGAAATGACGGCGCGTCCGGGCAATGGGCATGCCATGCGGGATTCGTTTCTAGAACGTGGCATCGCGCGGATGAAGGACGATTATGCGGCTGTCGCCGGAAAAACGAAATCGGCGGCGGAGTGATCAGCCCCCGCCGCGATGATAGGCGCGGTCGAATTGTTCCAGAAACGCCTTCCGTTCGGCTTCCGAGTACCCGTGAAAAGATAGCGTCACCTCCGTCGCCGCGATCCGCATCAGGGCAATCTGACGCATCTCCTCGGGCCCGAGTTCGATATCGATGTGTTTCCCATGCCCTTCTTCGACCCGCACGTGCGCGTCGTGAACCCAAAAATGGTGACTTCTCACGGCGCGTGGTAAGAGCCGGACGAACTCGTGGTGCGTGATCCCCATTTGCTTGGTCACGATAAAAGGGGCTGATGTCATCGGCTTACGCGGTCAACCGCCCGCCACCGGCGGCCAGATCGCCAGGTGATCGCCTTCTTCCAGCACCTTTTCCAGACGCTCGTCGGGCGCAATATAGACACCGTTGACCAGAACCATGTGGCACATCCGTTCGGGTAAGCCGAGGCGGGATATCACCTGCGTGGGAGTCGTGCCGTCGTTGACCTCCAGATCCGCCTCATTCTTGACCGCATCCGCCGGCAGGTACTCCGCCAGCGATGCATACAGCTTGATGCGAATTTTCATGCGACGAGACGGCCTCCGTTACTGCGAACACGCCACATAGGCATCGGCAATGAGATGCGGATCGGCCATCAGCTTCTGCTTCCAGTCACCGAGCGGCACTTCCGTCTGGATCAGACCGCGAAGCACGCCGATGTGGTCCGTTCGCCCGAGCGACAATGCGCCGACGATCTTGTCGCCATCGAATTCGAGCCGCATGTAGCGGAAATTGTCCGTGTCGATGGCCTCCGCATGGTCGCCGCCCTTGATGCCATCCCACTTGCCGAAACTGGCAGATATGAGACCGACCGTATCGAGGACGTTCATGTTCAGGCTACCCTTGTAGGGCGCGGGCTTGCCGGCCATGTTCAGCGCGGCGATGCGCCCATGGTCGACGGCGGTGGGCTGCACCGCGTGCACGGCCCAGGCGCCGGTCGAGAAATCGGGCCCCTGCGCGCAATCCCCCGCGGCGTAAATATCATCAACACTGGAACGCATGAACTCGTCGACGAGGATACCCTCCTCCGTCTTCATGCCGGAACCTTCGACGAAGCCGATGTTCGATTTCACGCCTGTCGCGACGACGACAAGATGCGCCGGGATTTGATCCCCGCTGTCGAGATCAACCTTGAGCGTATCCTGCTTATCACCGGAGGCTTCGATCTTGGTCACCTTGGTCGACGTCAGGACGTTCACGCCCTTTGTCTCGCACCATGCCTTGACCATGTTGCCGGCCGCCTCGTTCATCATGCGCGGCACCATCCGGTCCAGCGCTTCGACAACGGTCAGATTGACGCCGCGCTCGGCCAGCGCCTCCATGATGATGCAACCGATGAACCCGGCGCCCATCAGAACCACGTCGGCGCCCTTGTCGGCGTACTTGATGATGTTGCGGCAGTCCTCGAGCGTCCAGCAGTGATGAACCGCCGGCAGATCGAGTCCTTCGACAGGCGGCTTTACCGGACTGGCCCCCGTCGCGATCAGTAGTTTGGAATAGGCCTGCTCGCTCCCGTCTTCGAGCTTGAGCGTTTTCTTGGCGGGATCGATCGACGCCACGATACCCTGACGGTACTGAATGGCGTTGGCGTCGTAGTGCCCGTCATCCTTGCGCAGGTACGTGCCTTCTTCCTTGATCAGGCCGGTCAGCACATACGGAATCGCCATGCGCGAATAAGGCGGTTCCGGTTCCGAGCCGATCATGACCACGTCGGTGGACGGATCGGCCTTGCGAAGCGTGTCGGCAGCGGTGACACCGGCAGGACCGGCACCGATGATTACATACGTCATTTTGTTTCCTCCGAGAGATGGTCAGGGAGGCGCCGGGCAACCCGGAACGCCTCCCCATAACCGTCAGAGTCCGAGACGACTCAGTGTCTCGTTGGTCGGTACGCCGTCCGGGGTCCAGCCACGGAGCTGGTAGTACTCCGGCAGCATCTTGTCGAGCTGGTTGGTCAGCCCTTTCGCGGGACCGGTCTTGGCGGCATCCTTGACCAGCCGTTCCGGCAGCTTGTCGTCGGCGGCGGTGAACCCGGCGGCATTGTTGAAATTCCGCTCCAGATTCCAGACCCGCTCTCCGACTTCGAGCAGCTTCTCGACCGACCATTCGCCGTCACAGGCCGCATCGATCTGCGGCGCGACGTCCTCGAGCGACCAGGCAAACGACGTGAAGACGCAGATGCCCGCACTGTCAAACACCGCGGTCGCATCCTGGAACGCTTTCACGAGGCCGGCCTTGCCGTCAGAGACCAACGGATCGGTCTTTTCGGGGATGCCCAGCACCTCTGACGCCACGGTGTAAGAGCGCAGGTGACAGGCGCCCCGGTTGGACGTGGCGTACGTCAGGCCCATGCCCTGGATACCGCGCGAGTCGTAGGCCGGGAATTCCTGACCCTTAACCGACATCGACAGTTCCGGATGACCGTACTTCTCGCAGAGAAGCTTGGACCCAAGGCCGATCTCGGCACCGAAGCCCTCGCCCCTGCCGGTCAATTCGGCAATATCCGTCAGCGCCTTGGCACTGCCGAACTTGAGCTCGATACCACCGGTGTCCTTGTCGGTGATATAGCCGTCCTCGTACATCTCCATCGCCGCGCCGACCGTGGCACCGAACGAAATCGGGTCGTACCCCTGCTCGTTGCAGATGAAGTTGGCGAACGTCAGTGCGTCGAGATCATCGACACCGGTTGCCGCCCCCAGCGCCCATGCCGCCTCGTATTCGAGACCACCGGAAGCAATCTGGTACTGCGGCCGTTCGGCCACCGTGTAGTGGGTCCGGTCGATGGTCGAGATCCGCCCGCACGCAATCGTGCAGCCGAAACACGCCGAGTTGCGAACCAGGTTCGGTTTGCCGTCGGATTCACGCGGCTCGGCCATCGCTTCCGCCGAGATCGAATGCGCACCGTCGAACTGCACGTCGCGGTGGTTCCGTGTCGGCAGTGCCCCGGTTTCGTTGATCACGTTCATCAGCACCTGGGTGCCGAACGCAGGCAAGCCTTCACCGGTCACCGCGTTCCCCGCCAATACCGCTTTACCCGCGGCCGCGGCCTCGAAGAACCGGCCGGCGTCCTTGACGCCAACGCCCTTGGTGCCACGAATGGCAACGGCCTTGAGGTTCTTGGCGCCCATCACGGTGCCGACACCGGAGCGCCCGGCCGCACGGTGATAGTCGTTGACGACGCAGGCATACTTCACGCCTTTTTCACCGGAAACACCGATTGAGGCGACACGGATCTGCGGATCCTGATGCTTCTGCTTGATCGCATCCTCGGTATCCCAGACGCTGGTCCCCCACATGTCACCCGCGTCAACCAGCTTCGCGTCATCGTTATCGATGAACAGATAGACAGGCGATTTCGCCTTGCCCTCGAAAATGATCATGTCGTAGCCGGCGTTCTTCATTTCGTTGCCGAAGAACCCGCCGGAGTTCGAGCACGCGATCGCCCCCGTCAACGCACCCTTGGTGATGACGGAATAGCGCCCCGCCGTCGATGCGCAGGTGCCGGTCAGCGGCCCGGTCGCCATGATCAGCTTGTTGTCGGGGCTCAGCGGGTCGACCTTCGGATCGACTTCCTCGACGAAATACTTCGTCGCGAGGCCGCGCTGGCCCAGATACTTGTCCGCCCACTCCATGTTGAGTGGTTCATTCTTACATGTTCCCTCGGTCAAATTGACGCGGAGGATGTTTTTTGCCCATGCCATGATGTTTTCCTCCCTATTGCTCAGGCCGTGGCCTGGCCGGCGTCGGTTTTCTCGGCCCAGGCGCGCATCTTGTCGAGCCCGGTCCAGTTCGCGTCCACGTACGTGATGGCGTCGGTCGGACATGCCTTGGCGCATTCCGGCTCACCCTCGCAGAGATCGCATTTGACGACTTTGCCGGTATCCGCGTTGTAGTTCACGGTGCCGAACGGGCAGGCAATAGTGCAGACCTTGCAGCCAACACAGAGATTGTCATGGACGATCTTGGCGCCGGTCGCCTTGTCGAGCGTGATCGCGTCGACGGGACACGCATGCATGCACCATGCCTCGTCGCATTGTGTACATGTATAGGGGACAAAGCGTCCCTTCTCGTGGAAAGAGAAAACCTTGATCCGGGATTTGGCAGGATTGAACACGCTCTCGTTGTCGTACGAGCATGCGAGTTCGCACTGCAGGCACCCGGTACACTTCTCAGGGTCGATATTCAGTGATTTTTGCATATTCAGAGGCTCCCGTGGATTTTTTATTTGGCGGTCCAAATTGGCAATCGGCCGCGATATGTTCAGCCTAACATGTCGGCTGACGGATTCGAGAGAGATTTTTTAATCGTGCAATTTTATCGCTAGATTGGAACGGCGTGTTTGACGCCGGGTACAATTATAGAGACATTCTGTCCCGAACTTTCCTGTTGGTGAGATTGCCATGGCATCAGCATTGCCAAGTTTCGAAGAATTCCGGTCGTTGCCGCACGCGGTCACGCTTCTCGGCATGTCCGGCGTCGGGAAGACCATGCTGTCGACCGCACTCCGGCGCGATTCCAACTGGTTTCATTACTCCGCCGATTACCGGATCGGAACGGCGCACCTGGCCGAACACATTCTGGACAACATCAAGTTCAGGATCATGCGGACGGATCCGTTCGTGGCCGGCCTGCTGCGCTCGGATTCGATCTACATCAATCACAACATCTCGGTCGACAATCTCGAACCGGTGTCGACGTATCTCGGCATGTTCGGCGACTCGGAAAGCGGCGGCCTCGACAAGGCCACGTTCCTTGAGCGCCAGCACCAGTATCGGGACGCCGAAATCAAGTCCATGCGCGATGTCGCCCGGTTTCTGGTTAAAGCCTGGCGGATCTATTCCTGTAAGGATTTCATCAACGATGCCTCCGGCAGCCTGTGCGAGATCGCGGACATCGACAATCCGTCGGACCCGGTCATTTCGTCGCTGCGGGACAACACCCTGATCCTCTATATCCGGGCCAACGCGAAGGGTGAGGAAGCCCTGAAGCGGCGCGCGGAAAGCGATCCGAAACCGCTGTTCTATCATCCGGCGTTCATCGACAGGCATCTCGCCGACCAGCCCGATGACGGCAAGGGCGTCGACCGCCAGGACTTCGCCCGGCGCCTGTTCCCCCTGTTGCTCGAAGACCGCAAGCCGCGATACGAGGCTTTTGCCGCGAAATACGGCTTCGCCGTGGACGTCGACGATTTGTTCCCCGGCAACGGTGAAACCGGCAAGGCGCCCACCAGCGATGAGTTCATCCGCATTCTGTACGACCTGCTGGGCGCCCAGTCTGCGGCAAGCGAGGTTGCCAACACCAATGTCAGTCGCTATCTGAAGGTCTGCCGAGAACGCGCCGAACGGCGCGGACAGGAAACCTGAGGAAACACCGCGTATGCCGATCAAGATCCCGTCCGAACTGCCGGCCCGCAAGGTGCTCGAAAGCGAAGGCGTTCCGATCATCAAGGACGAAGACGCCATCCGTCAGGATATCCGTCCGTTGCGGATCGCGATCCTCAATCTGATGCCGGAAAAGATCAAAACCGAGACGCAGCTCGCGCGTGTGCTGGGCGCAACGCCGCTACAGGTGGAAGTGACGCTTCTGGCGCTGACCAGCCACAAGCCGAAGACGACGCCGGAACAGCATTTGCTCGATTTCTATCACCCGTGGACAGAGGTGAGAGACCAGAAATTCGACGGCCTGATCGTCACCGGGGCCCCGATCGAAAAGCTGCCGTTCGAGGACGTCCGCTACTGGCCCGAACTCTGTGATATTTTCGACTGGTCGCTTACGAATGTGCACGGTTGCTTCAATCTGTGCTGGGGCGCACAGGCGGCGCTCTATCATTTCTACGGCATCCCGAAACATCAGCTGCCGCACAAGGCGTTCGGCGTGTTCTGGCATAACGTGCTGGATTCGACCTCGCCGCTGATGCGCGGCCTGAACGACGCCATCCCGATCCCGGTGTCACGGCACACGGAGAACCACCGCCAGGATGTCGAGAAGTTCAAGCATCTGCAGGTGCTAGCCGAGTCCGCCGACGTCGGCATGGCGCTGGTCAACGATCCGGTGCTCAACCATGTGCATATGTTCAATCACCTGGAGTACGACTCGACCACGCTGGGCGACGAGTATCTGCGTGACGTCGCCAAGGGTTCGGAGATCGACGTACCCCGGAATTACTACCCCGACAACGATCCGTCGCAGGTGCCGGTAAACACCTGGCGCTCGAACGCGCATATCCTGTTTGGCAACTGGATCAACGGTCTCTATCAGTCGACGCCATACGATCTCGCCAAGATCGGCCAGAACCGTCCCGCGGTGCCGAAGGCCGACGACGCGGCTTAAACGCGCCGACTCGACTCGAAAATCAAACAGGCGTAGAGTCTTTTCTGTGCATGGCGCCGTTGCAGGCGCCAGCCGGAAAAATCAAACAGGAGAAATCGCATGGAGGCTCCACCGGACCATAGTCCTTGGCCCCGGCGATGCACGGGGCCACGTTCCGCCTGAGTTTAAACGTGATCCGGCCGGAACACGGCGGACCGATAAACGCTTGAAAAACCGAATACGACCTTAGTTTGCCTGTCGCCCACCGGCAGGCATGAAAAGACATCCGCGCTTGGCGCGGATAGCGGAAAAACCGCAAGAGCCCCGGACCACCATGTGGCCGGGGCTCTCTGATTCAACGAATGCAATGCCGCTTACGGGTGCGGCACGATTCTCAGATACGGCAACGGCGATTTCCAGCCGTCCGGGTATTTTTCCTTTGCCGCTTCATCGGAAACGGCCGGCACGATGACGACGTCCTCGCCCTGTTTCCAGTTGACCGGCGTCGCCACCTGTTCCTTCGCCGTCAGCTGGCAGGAATCCAGCAGGCGCAGAATCTCGTGGAAATTCCGTCCGGTGCTCATGGGATACGTGAGCGATGCCTTGATCTTCTTGTCCGGGCCGATGATGAACACGGTCCGGGCCGTCAGGTTGTCGACCGCCGTGCGCCCTTCGGAACTATCGCCGGCATCCGCCGGCAGCATGTCGTAAAGCTTGGCGATCTTGAGGTCCGCATCCCCGATCATCGGGTAGTTGACCGCGCTGCCCTGCGAGCTTTCGATGTCTTTCGCCCATTCGACATGATCCGAGACCGGATCGACGCTGAGACCGATGATCTTGCAGTTCCGGCTCTCGAAATCCGGCTTCATCTTCGCCGCAAAACCGAGTTCGGTCGTGCAGATCGGCGTGAAATCCTTCGGATGGGAGAACAGAATGGCCCAGCCGTCGCCGATCCACTCGTGAAAATCGATGGTGCCTTCGGTCGTCTCCGCCGTGAAATTCGGCGCTTCACTGTTCAGTCGTAAGCTCATGACGTCCTCCGAGGTTTATACGTTCTCCGCAAACCTAGTGTTATTAATATAAGAATCAACGAAAAAACTTGTGAAATTTTGGACCAACCGAGAACACGAGAACTTTGTGAAACCGACATGCCGAAAATGCCGCAGAAACGTCCCGGAACCCGAGAGAGGGCTATCCAGGCGTTGAGGCGGCGGGCCCCGGTCGCCACGCAAAAGGCAGCGACCGGGAAAACAAATACACCCGTGTATCAGAACCGCATCGGGATGGCGTGCATCACATGCTCAAGCCCCTGCACGGCCGAGACCACGTCGGCCGGCGGCTGACCGTCGATCTCGATCAGTGCGATGGCGTCGCCGCCCTCGTCGGCCCGGCCCAGGTTGAAGGTCGCGATGTTCACGCCGGCCGCACCCAGCACGGTTCCCAACGCCCCGATGAGGCCCGGTTTGTCGTGATTGGCGAGGTAAAGCATGTTCGGGCCCAGCTTGGCGTCGATGTGAATGCCTTTGATCTCGACGATACGCGGCTGATGATTGAACAGCGTGCCTTTGACGGAACGCGTCTGCTGTTCGGTCGTCACCGTCACGGTAATGAGCGTGTGGTAGTCACCCGCCGTTTCCGATTTCGCCTCGAGGATCTTAATATTGCGGTCCTCCGCGATGATCGGCGCGTTGACCATGTTGACGCCTTCAAGCAGCGGACCCAACAAGCCTTTCAACACAATCGCCGTCAGCGGTTTGGTGTTGAGCGTCGAGACGTCGCCTTCGTAGCAGATCTCGATCCCCTTGATGGCACTCTGCGTCGCCTGCCCGGCAAACGCGCCAAGCTGCTCCGCCAAGGACATATAGGGCTTCAGCTTCGGTGCTTCCTCCGCCGTTACGGATGCCATATTGAGGGCGTTCGTCACGGCACCGGTCAGCAGGTAGTCCGCCATCTGCTCGGCGACCTGCACGGCCACTTTTTCCTGTGCTTCCGACGTCGACGCACCCAGGTGCGGGGTGCAGACGACCTGCTCCATACCGAACAGCGGATTGTCCTTGGCCGGCTCCTCGGCATAGACGTCGAGCGCGGCGCCGGCGATGTGACCGGATTCAATCGCCGCCTTGAGCGCCAGTTCGTCAACCAGACCGCCCCGCGCGCAATTGATCACGCGGACGCCGGCCTTGGTCTTGTTCAGTGCCGTCGCATCCAGGATGTTGCGCGTTTGGTCGGTGAGCGGTGTGTGCAGGCTGATGAAATCGGCGCGCGGCAACAGTTCGTCCAACGTCACCTTCTCCACGCCCAGGTTCTCGGCGCGTTCTTCGGACAGGAACGGATCGAAGGCAATGACCTTCATCTTCAGCCCCTGCGCCCGGTCAGCGACAATGGCGCCGATATTGCCACAGCCGATGATGCCCAGGGTCTTACCCATCAACTCGACGCCCATGAAGCGGGACTTTTCCCACTTCCCGGCGTGGGTCGAGGCATTTGCCGCCGGGATCTGCCGGGCCAGCGACAGCATCATGGTGATGGCATGCTCCGCCGTCGTGATGGCGTTGCCGAACGGCGTATTCATGACAACAATGCCGGCACTCGTCGCCGCCTTCACGTCGACGTTGTCGACGCCGATCCCGGCACGGCCAATGACCTTGAGATTGCCGGGGCTGGCGAGCGTCTTCGGCGTCAGCTTGGTCGCGGAGCGGATCGCGATCCCGTCGTATTCACCGATTTTTGCGGCCAGCTGGTCCTTGTCCATGTCGGTAATGACATCGACCTCGATCCCGCGCTGCGTGAACACGTCGGCAGCGAGCGGGCTCATCTTATCTGAAATCAGAACTTTGGGCATGGCTCAGGCCTCCTGCATCTGGGCTTTGACGGTATGGAACGCCCAGTCGAGCCAGGGCCCCAATGCCTCCAGATCCGATGTCTCCACCGTTGCCCCGCACCAAATGCGGAGCCCCGGCGGTGCGTCGCGGTGCGAGCCGACATCGAACGCCGTGCCTTCGTCGTCCAGAAGACCCGTCAGTTTCTTGATGAAGCCGCGTTGCGCGTCCTCGTCCATCGCCGTGAACCAGGGATCGGTGACCACCAGCACGACCGACGTGTCGGAACGCGCGGCCGGGTCCTTGCAGATGAAGTCGATCCACTCGGCGCCTTCGACCCACGTGCTCAGCGCCTTGAAATTGGCCTGAACACGCCCGAGCAGCGCCTTGAGCCCACCAAGCCCCTCGGCCCATTTCAGGCCGTCGATGGCATCCTCGACACACAGCATCGACGGCGTATTGATGGTGAGGCCCTTGAACACGTCCTCGTTCAGTTTGTCTTTCTTTTTGAGGCGGAACACCTTCGGCATCGGCCACGGCGGATCATAGCTTTCGATCCGTTCGACCGCACGCGGGCTCAGCACCAGCATGCCGTGCGCGGCCTCGCCGCCCATCGCCTTTTGCCACGACCACGTGCAGATATCGACCTTGTCCCAGGGGATATCCATCGCAAACACCGCCGACGTGCCGTCGACGATGGTCAGACCTTCGCGGTCGGCAGGGATCCAATCCCCGTCCGGCACCTTCACGCCGCCCGTCGTGCCGTTCCAGGTGAAGATCACGTCGCGCGAGAAATCCACCTTGCTGAGGTCCGGGATCTCGCCGTATTCGGCATTGGTCAGCTTGATATCGTCGAGCTTGAGCTGCTTCTGGACATCGACGGCCCACTGGCTGCCGAAGCTTTCCCACGACAGCACCTCGACGCCGCGCGGGCCGAGCACGGACCAGAGCGCCATCTCGATCGCGCCGGTGTCGGACGCGGGCACGATGCCGATGTGATAGTCAGCCGGAATGCCGAGCACGTCGCGCGTGCGCTCGATGACCTCGGCCAGCAGTTTCTTGCCGGTGGCGTGGCGGTGCGAGCGGCCAAGGAACGCATTCGCCAGCACGTCGGGCGACCAACCAGGACGTTTGGAACAGGGACCGGATGAGAAATTGGGGTTTGCCGGACGCACGTCCGGCTTCTGAAGGGTATTCATGCTATCTCCTTTCCTCTCAGAAAGGTCGCGCCTCGTTGGGGAGGCGTGGCCCGCAGCTAACGTACTGCGAAAAAAGGAGACATCAAGCTCGTTTTTTCAAAGTGAACGGAAAGTGAATGAGATGCGTGACCTTAGCGCAGCACATTGGGGCGTACTAGCATAGCCGCAATAATTGAAACCGCGCCCTCTGACATATGAAGCGAGAGATCGCCTCCCGTTCGGAGGGTTGTCCGCACGACAATGCCCGGGCTGGAATGCAGACTAGCTCGCCTTGCGGGTCGCGAAGTAGACGATAAGCACCGAGGCGACCAGGAAGGCGAGCGCGATCGGCGATTTCAGCAGGAACAGCGGATCGCCGCCCGATGCTGAATAGCCGCCGCGCACGAGTTCTTCCAGGCGCGGCGAGAGAAGGAAGCCGATAACGAACGGCAGGATCGAGATATCGAGCCTGCGGAGCGTGTAGCCGATCAGGCCAAAGATCATCACCACCCAGATTGCGATGAAGCCGCCGTCCTGCGCATAGACGGCGGTCAGGGTAATCAATAGCACGACCGGCAGCATGATCGATTTCGGCACGCGCGCCAGCACGCCCAGCGAACGCATGACGACGCCGCCCAGCGTCCAATTGCAGACGTTGGCGATCACCATCAACGTGAACATCGCGAAGGCGACGACGAGGTCCTTGTTGATGATCGTGCCGTAGCCTTCGATCTCCTTGATCTCGGTGAAGCGGAAGACATGCGGGCCAAGGGTGAAGTCGCCGACGCTTTCAACGGCAAGGATGATGAACACGGCAGCAAAATTGCCGGGAATGCCGAGGCTCATCACCGGGATCAGGTTAGCACCCGACACCGACGAGTTCGCGGCCTCCGTCGCCGCGACGCCTTCAGGGATGCCGGTGCCGAATTTCTCCGGCGTCTTCGACGTCCGTTTGGCGAAGTCGTATCCGAGCGTCGCCGCCAGCGTCGTGCCGATGCCGGGCAGCGCACCGATGGCGGTGCCGATCACCGATGACGACAGAATATTGGGGAAGATGCGTTTAAAGTCCGCCCATCTGAAATGATTGTCGCCGAGTGCGGGCGCGGACTTCGGGCCGTCTTTCGACAACCGTTCACGCGCGGCTTCCTCGATGCCGAGGAAAACCTCGCCGACGATCAGCACGCCTAGGATCGCCGACGACAACGGCAGCCCGTTACCGAGTTCGGCAATGCCGAACGTCATACGCGGCCCGTTCCCGGAGAGCGTCGTCCCCATCAGCGCCAGCAACATGCCGAGCACGCCGACCGTCAGGCCCTTGATCGGAGAGTTGCCGGCTACGGCGGCCATGAACGACAGCGACAGGATGATCAGCGCTGCCTTTTCGGGAAGGTCGAGGACGCTTTCGATCAACACCGCGAGCACCGGCGCGGTCAGGAACAGGGCCATGTCGCTGAACGTGTCGCCGCAGACGGAACTGATGTGCGCCACCTTCAGCGCCTTCGGGCCCTCGCCTTTCGCCGCCATCGGATGACCGTCGAGCGTGGTCAGATAGGCGTCAGGTGTGCCGGGTGTATTGAAAAGGATCGCCGGGACGGCGCCGCCGACGGTGGCACCTTTCATCAAGCCGATCAGGAATCCCAGGATCGGCAATAACGCATCGTCGCTGACACCAAACACCCAAATCAGCACCGGCAGCGACAGCGCCATGGCGAACGGACCGTTGAGACCTGGCGTTGCGCCGACGATGATGCCGATAAACAGGCCGGCAACGACCATCACCAGCGGCATCCAGTCGAACGCACCGCTGGATGTTGTAAATACGTCCGCGATACCGCGGATCACATATTCGAGTACAAGTTCCATATATCACGGTTTCTAGAATTCGGCGTTCGGCGGCAGCAGCACATTCGTCAACAGTACGTCGAAAACGACGATGGCAACCACCAGAACGGAGAGAACGGCAACAATGCCGGCAGGACGGACGCGTCCTTCGGTCCAGGTGATCAGCGTGACAGTCATCAAAAAACCGCCGACCACGTACCCGATGTATTTATAGGGTGCGGTATCCGTCAGGTGACGGTACGTCGCGTCGGTCAGGCCGAGTTCGCGCATCAGCCAGACGATGCCGGGGCCAAGTACGAACATGATGCCGAGACCGGCCATGCAAATCGAAAAAAAGATAAAAAGAAAACGAAAATTAGAACGTGTCAGCCGGCCTTCGCTGCCGGCACTCGGCGCGGGCGAGCCCTTTATAAACGAGATCGTCAGTTGAATGGCGCTAAGCACGGCAAGGGCCGCCGCCAGCAATACTGGGAAAAAGGCGTCGCCCGGTTCGATCTTGCCGAACGGCGTCGTGTTGAAGAACCCGCCTTTGATGTCTGCCGGGAACCACACGAAGATCGCCAGCAGCGATACCGCAAGCACAATGACGCCGAACCCGATATCCCACGGGTCCGGCGCCTTTGCAGTTGTTGGTCGTTTTGCGTCCACGCTTACTTGACCAGCTTGACCAGCTCTTTGTTGGATTCGAGGTTTTTCTTGAGCTGAGCCGTCAGTGCGTCACCTGCCGTCATCAGCGGACCCGGCGGGTACTGCTTGGTGACGAACTTGGCAGTCTTCGATTCCGGGTTCTTGAGAACTTCGTGAATCGCGGCCGCGATGGTGTCACGTGCGTCGGCGCTCATGCCCTTCGGACCCGCCAGCACGAACTGAAAGCCGAGACCGGTTTCCATGACCCCGAGGTCGATCAGCGTCGGCTGATCAGGCGCCTGCACCAGCGGCTTGGGTTCCGCAGAGGCGAGGATCACCAGTTCGCCCGCAGCGACCAGCGGTCCCTGCACGCCGCCGCCCCAACCGACGTTGGCGTCCTTGGCGACCAGCGCGTTGATGGCGGATTTACCGCCCTTACCGCGCAGGTGATTGACCTCGATGCCATAGTGGCGCGCGACCATTTCAGCACCGGCCTGAACCTGGTTGCCCCAGTTCGCCCAGACGATCTTGGTGCCGCTCTTGGCAGCCTTGACCATGTCGTCGAGCGACTTCCAGCCGCTGTCGGCACGGGCCAGGACGGCCATCTGCGACCCGGCCGTCATGGTGATGTAGGTGAAATCGTCGATCGAGATGTTCTCATTGCCGATCGTCGCGAAGTCGAACGTGGTGTTGATCGCGAGGCCGAGAGTCTGACCGTCGGCAGGCTCGTTCTTGAGCTGCGCCGCCATAACGGCACCGCCGCCACCGGCCTTGTTCTCGGGGATGATGCGCCACCCCTTGAGGGCTTCGAGTTCCTCGGCAAGGGCGCGGGCCTGGGTATCAGTACCGCCACCGGCACCGAAGCCGATCCAGAACTTGATCGGGCCTTTCGGCGCCCATTCGGCATGCGCCGGTCCGGCGAGCAGCGCGAGGGCTGCAATAACTGGAATAAATAGTCTCATAGACTTTTTCTCCTCTGGTGAAATTTGTCTCTTTTTTGGTCGTTTCGTCAGTTCTTGTTTTGACCTGCGGATTCATTAAGCGCCGTAGGTTTCCGTAATCTCGACAGGCATGTGCCCCGGCGGCAGCTGGTAGCGCTGAAACAGCAGTGGCATGTCCTGTATCGAGAAATCCTTGATGTCCCACACCATGCCCATGGCACCTTCCGGCAGCATCAGTTCGCGGCATGCCCCCGCATCGAGGGTGCGACAGCTGATGGCATGTTCCATCCGCACTGTCGGCAGGTTGAAGCGTTCGATCAGCATCCGGTGCAGCGACGAACCGTTGAGGTCCTCAAGCGGTTGGTCGAGGTACATTTTACCGTGTTCGTATGTGAAGTAGACGCTGGAAAACGCCGGCGGTTGCTGGTCAAACCAGACTAGCCTGTCAACACGGACGCAACGCGCGACACCGAGTGCGTCCTGCCACGGGCCTGCATTTTCATCGATGCTCACGGCAACGGTCCGCACGAAGGGCATTTTGTACTTGCCCGTTTCCGGATCCTTGAAGCGATAGACGAAGACTTCCTCGACCTGCGACCGGCGGTCGGCGATGAACGTGCCGGTACGGCGGTTGCGCACGACCAGCCCGTTGGCGACAAGCCGCGCCAGGGCCTTCTGCACGGTGCCGACGCTGACGGGAAGCTGTTCGGCCAGGGTGGTTTCGGTCGGCACCCGCTCGCCGGGTTTGAAGCGGCCGGACACGATGCAGGACGAAAACGCCTCGACCAGGCGCTGATATTTGGGCGCACCGGCGGTGGCGGCGCCGTCGCCGACCTGTTTAACCAGTGCATCCATTGCGATCACGGGTGCAGACATTGAAGCCTTATACTTATTAGTTTTAAATCTAATACTCTATAGTATATAAAATCGTATACGCGTCAACAGCGCGATCGGACATTCAAGAACCGGGAGGTAAAATTGAAGATCACATTGCTGGGCACAGGGACGCCGGCACCCTCGCTCACCAGACAAAGCTCAGGCTACCTGATTGAAATCGGCGATGACGTCATCGTCATGGACCACGGCCCAGGCGCTGCACATCGGCTGCTCGAAGCCGGCTGCCACCCGACGAAGGTAACGCACGCCTTCATTTCACATCTGCACTATGACCACATGATGGATTATCCGCGCCTGATCCTGCAGCGTTGGGACATGGGCGCGAACAAGATCCCTGAACTTAAAGTGTATGGGCCGAAGCCGATCGCCGAGATCACGGAAAAAGCCATCGGGCCTGACGGCGTGTTCGGTCTCGACATCGAATCCCGTGTCAGCCATCAGGCCAGCCTTGATGTCTACACCTCGCGCGGTGGTGTGCTGCCGCGCCCGAAACCGGCACCGGAAATCACCGAGGTCGCGCCAGGCAACATCGTTGAGGGTAACGGCTGGCGCATCATCGTCGGCGAGGCACAGCATTTTCAGCCGATCCTCGAATGCCTCGGCTTCCGTATGGAAACGCCGGATGGCGTATTCGTCTATTCCGGCGACAGCGGCGGTGTGCCGGACAGCATGATCGATCTCGCAAAGGACGCGGACATCCTCATACACATGTGTCACTTCGCGACCGGCATGGAGCCGACGGAAGGATACCGCCTCGCCAGCGGCAATCATATGGACATCGCCGAAATCGCGAAACGCGCCGACGTAAAGTCCGTGGTGCTCACGCACTTTATCCACCTGCTGGACCGGCCGGGCGTACTGGAACAGCTGGTCGGTGAAATGAAAACGGTATACGACGGCAACATCATCATCGGCCGGGACCTGATGGAACTGGGTTTTGGTGTAGAATTGCCGCATCGGATCGATTGAGGAGGGATGATGACCGAAGCGCGGGCGATGATTACCGCTGAAAAATACGCGATCTCCGCCGGACACGAATTGGCGACACGGGCTGGTCTGGAAATTCTCGAAAACGGGGGCAATGCCGTGGATGCCGGTGTTGCGGCAGGCATGGCGCTGGGCGTCCTGCATTGCGACCTGGTAAATTTCGCGGGAGTCGCGCCGATCATGATCCGCATGGCGGACAGTGGCGAGACGGTGACGATTGACGGTCTCGGGCACTGGCCGCAACTGGCATCCGTCGCGTTCTTCGAGAACGAGTACGGTGGCGAGATTCCGCAGGGACTGCTCAGGACCGTCGTACCGGCGGCGCCGGCCGCCTGGATCACGGCACTGGACCGGTTCGGTACCATGTCCTTCAAGGATGTCGCTCAGTATGCGTGGCGGTACGCCTGCGACGGGTTCCCGGTCTATCCCGTATTCGCGCGCTTCATCGCCGATAACGAAAATGCCTATCACCGCACGCCCGCGTGCGAGGAAATTTACCTGCCGGGCGGCCGTCCACCCGCGGTCGGCGATATCTTCGTACAGGAAGACCTGGCATCGACGATCCGTTACATGATCGACTGTTCCGAAGCCGCCGGTTCTGACCGCAAGGCTGGGCTGCAGGCGGCGTACGATGCGTTCTACAAGGGTGACATCGCCAAGACGATCACCGATTACCACATCGCCAACGGCGGTTTTCTGCGCATGGACGACATGAGCGGTTACAAACCCCGCTTCGAGGCACCGATCCGTGTCGGGTACGGGAATGCAGAGATCTTTACTTGCGGGGCATGGTGTCAGGGCATTTCGCTGGCGCAGGCGTTTCGCATGCTGGACGGCATCGACGTTGCGGCACTCGGCCACAACTCGGCGGATTACATCCACACCCTGAGTGCCGTGTTCGACTTGGTGTTCGCAGACCGCGACGCTTACGTCGCCGACCCGGCATTTGTCGACGTGCCGGTCCGGGAGATGCTGGACGACGCCTACCTGGCGGCACGCCGCAGTCTGATCGAGGCCGAGCGTGCCTTCGCAGAGATGCCGCCCGCGGGCGATCCGCGCCGGGGTCTCGCCAAAATCGGCGATACTGCGGCGCAGGGAGCGGACGCGGCGGTCGCGGGCAACGATCCGCATGACACGGATCAGCGGCCGGTTCATGACCTCAAGGACACTGCATCCGCCGACACGACCTATGTCTGCGTGATGGATGAAGCCGGCAACATGTTCTCGGCAACACCGAGTGACACGTCGGCGGATACCGAAGTTATTCCCGGTACCGGGCTCTGCCCGTCGTCGCGTGGCTCCCAGTCGCGTGGCGTCGCATCGTCGATCAATGCCGTCGAGCCGGGCAAGCGGCCGCGCCTGACGCCAAACCCGGCCATTGCCCTCAAGGACGGCCAGCCGCTGCTCGCGTTCGGCACACCGGGCGGCGATGTGCAGATTCAGGCGATGATCCAGGTCTTCATAAACGCCTTCGAGTTCGGCATGGATATTCAGAAAGCCGTCGAAGCGCCGCGCTTCGCGACGTATAACTTCCCCTCCTCGTTCGCGCCGCACACCTATCATCCCGGACTGGTGATGCTTGAAGAGAGCATCCCGGCCGAAACCACGGCAACGCTTGACCGGCGCGGCCGCCGGATCGACCGCTGGGCCGATGGAACGTGGAAGGCCGGTGGCGTGTTGGCTGTCAGACGACACGGCAAGGGTACGTTGACGGCGGGCGCCGACCCCCGCCGCGCCGGTTTTGCGGCGGGACGCTGAGCGATGAGCGAGACGAAGACGGATAACGACACCGTGCGCATACTGGGAACCTACACGGACACGGTTTCCAAAGTTGCCGACCCGACCGAAGCGTTCCGCGCCGCCGAGGATGCAGCAAAACGCCTGATCGGGCACCGGCTGTTCACCATCATGCAGTTCAACCCGGATACGATGGAAGTCCGGCGCCGTTATTCATCGAACCCAGAGGACTATCCGCCGGGCGGGCGCAAGGCGAAGCGCGATACGGGATGGGGGCGTCATGTCCTCGAGCAGGGTCACGTGTTCATCGGATACAACGCCGACGATATCCGCGACAACTTCGATGATCACGAGGTGATCGAACGGCTCGGTCTCGCCTCCATACTGAACATGCCGATCCGCAACCTCGGCCGCACCATCGGCACGATCAACCTGCTGGATGTCGCCGGGTATTATTCGGAGAAGGATATCCCGGTCGCGTCGATCATCGCCGGCGCATTAACCGCTTCGATATTATTGTTGAATATGCGGGACGAAGGGTGTTACTGAACTGCCTGTTCCGCGGCCGAATACATACCGTAACGTTCCTGGCTGTGTTCGAGGTGCGCGCGCATCGCGGCCCGCGCGCCTTCGACGTCACCGTCGACGATGGCCCGGTAGATGCGTTCGTGTTCCGCCTGAACGGCCTTGAGGAACGAGAGGTCTTCCGGGATATCCGGGGCGATCACGTGCACCTTGGAATGCGGGATGATCTGCGCGCCGATGTGTTCCTCGATCTGCTGGAAATACGGATTATGCGCAGCCTTGGCGACGGCCAGGTGGAAATTGTAATCCGGCAAAATGAACGCCTTGGCATCGAGCGCATGGGCGGCCAATTCGTCGAACCTGTGCTTCAGTTCCTTGAGGTCGTTCTCGTCCCGGCGCGCGGCGGCGAATCCTGCTGCCTCGGTCTCGATCGCCTTGCGGAACTCGATCATATGCAGCACGGCTTCGAGGTCGCGCGGATCGAACGGCTCCAGCCGCTTGCCAGTCTGATTGGTGACGAACGCACCGACACCCTGGCGGGTAACGAGAATGCCGTCCGCGCGCAGTCCCGAGATCGCTTCGCGCACGACCGTTCGGCTGACCGAGTACTTCTGGATCAGCTCGTTTTCCGAAGGCAGCTTGTCGCCGGGCGCAAACGTGCCGTTGGCGATCTGTTCCCGGAGCTCGGCCACGAGCTGCGCGGAAAGGCTTTGTCTCGGTTCAAGTTTAGCTTTCATGCCCTATGCTTTGTCTTTTCCGCATGCGATCAGCCGAGGAGCTTTAACTTATCATATAAGTATCGTGCAAGCACCGATCCAAGCACAAACGGAAGTCTGAAAGTCCCAAAATCCGCGTTTTTCTAACTTGTATGATAACATCATATGTGATAGGAAATCTTTAACAAACAACAAAAATGTCATTTTTATTGGAGGAGGCAATCATGTCATCGGAACTGAAACGACTTAAAAAAGCTGCCGTCCTGGCCATTGCGGCCCTGGCACTTCCGCTGTTCGCAGCTACGGCGAAGGCGGAAAATCTGAAGTGGGCGCACGTCTATGAGACGTCGACCCCATATCACACGTGGGCGGTATGGGCCGCCGACGAAATCAAGAAACGGACCGACGGCCGTTATACCATCGAGGTATTCCCCGCCGCTTCGCTCGGTAAGGAAAACCAGATCAACGAGGCGCTGAGCCTCGGCACCGTCGACATCATCTATACCGGCTCGACCTTCGTCGGGCGCGTGCATGGCCCGCTGGCAATTCCGAGCGGCCCGTTCATGCTGCGCGACTTCGATCACTTCAATGCCTATGCGAACAGCGACCTGTTCAAGGACATGGGCGCCGAATACAAGAAGAAGGCCGGTCACCAGATCGTCTCGTTGACGTACTACGGCCGCCGCATGGCCACGTCGAACAAGCCGATCAGAACGCCCGCCGACATGAAGGGCATGAAACTGCGCGTGCCGCCGGCACCGTTGTTCCAGATGTTCGCGGAATCCGTCGGCGCCAATGCAACGCCGATCGCGTTCTCGGAAGTTTATCTCGCGCTTTCGCAGGGGGCCGTCGACGGGCAGGAAAACCCGCTGCCGACCATCAAGTTCAAGAAGTTCTACGAAGTGCAGAAATACATTTCGCTGACCGGGCACATCATCGACAGCCTCGTCACCGTCGTTGCCGGCAATCGCTGGAACGCGATGTCGGATGCCGACAAGGCGATCTTCACCGAGGTCCTGAAGAAAGCCGCGGCGAGCGCCGGTCAGGACATTCTTAAATCCGAAAACGAGCTTGCGGACTGGTTCCGCGGTCAGGGCGTCACCGTGATCGAGGACGTCGACCGTGAAGCCTTCCGTATGGCGGCCATGAAAGTACATAATGGAAAGTACGCGTCCTGGCCGAAAGACGTTTACGACCGTTTCCAGGCCGTCAAGTAACGGCTGTCTTCCCGGGTGTGGGGGCCGGCAAGAAAGGCCGGCCCCCTAACCTGTGCCGGACCGCCCGTTTCAACGTCTTTTCTCGGATACGGATCGCATGCCAGACACACACGATCAGCCTGAACGGCAAGTGGCGGAAGCCGACATGTTCATCGAAGACGTCGAACAGTCTTTCGATTGGAAAAGTATTCCCGTCGAGGGCTGGATTTGCGTCCCGATCTTCTGGGGCCTCGCCGCCGTCGTCTTCTGGCAGTTTTTCACACGTTACGCGCTCGACAGTTCCGCCGTCTGGACCGAAGAAGTCGCGCGCCAATTGCTGATCCTGCTCACTTTCTTCGGTGCCGCCTACGCGCTCAGAACGCGGGCGCACATCTGCATCAATTTCTTCGTCCTGATGATCACCGGCAAAACGCGCCGCTATATCGAGGAAGCCTCGGCTCTGCTCCAAGTCGCCTTTTACGGATACAGCGTGTTCCTGACCCTGAAGATCGCCAAGGCGACCCAGTACCAGACGCTGATGTCGGTCGACGTCTCGAAATCCTATGTCTACTACGCCGTCGCCGTGGCACTTGTCGTCATGACAGCACGTGCCCTGGTCGACGCATGGACGCTGCTCAGGTCGTCGCGGCAACGGGAGGCGGGCCAATGATCGCCGTTCTTTTCATTTCCGCCCTTCTCCTGATGCTGATGGGGGCGCCGGTCGCCGTCGCGCTCGGCGGCGGTTCGTTGATCTTCGTGATGATCAGCGGGCAGGTGCCGGACCTCGTCGTGCTGCACCGGATGGTCGGTGGCGTCGACAGCTTCCCGCTGCTGGCCGTGCCGTTCTTCATCCTTGCCGGCAATCTGATGAATTCATCAGGCATCACCAACCGTATCTTCGAATTCGCCAAGGCCGTGGTCGGCTGGTTGCCGGGCGGGCTCGGCCACGTCAACGTCGGCGCCAGCGTCGTCTTTGCCGGCATGTCGGGGGCTGCCGTCGCCGATGCCGGCGGCCTCGGCTCGATCGAAATCAAGGCCATGAAGGACGCCGGGTACGATACGGAGTTTTCCGTCGGTATCACCGCCGCCTCGTCGACCATCGGACCGATCATTCCACCGTCGCTGCCGATGGTGATCTACGGCGTGCTCGCATCTGCGTCGGTCGGCAAGCTGTTCGCCGCCGGGTTCATCCCCGGCCTGCTGATGGCGGTCGCGCTGATGATCATGATCGCCTTCATCGCCCGCAAGCGCCGCTATCCGGTCGACGCCGCGTTCCGTTTCGGCAATCTCGCGGTGCGGACAAAGGAAGCGTTTCTCTCGCTGATGACGCCCGTGATTGTCGCCGGCGGTATCATCTCCGGCATCCTGACGCCGACCGAAGCCGCCATCGCGGCGGCCGCCTATGCCCTTTTCCTCGGCCTGTTCGTCTACCGGTCGCTGAACCTGAAGCGCCTAATGTGGGTCTCCGTGCGGTCCATCGAAACAACGGCCGTGGTGCTGTTCGTCGTCGCCGCGGCCTCGATCTTCGCGTGGATCCTGACCAGCAACAACGTCGCTGTCACCCTTTCCAACTACATGCTCCATCTGACCGACAGCAAGGCGATGCTGACGCTGATCATCCTGGCCCTTCTGCTGGTCGTCGGCTGCTTCATGGAAACCATCGCCGCGATGATCATCCTCGTCCCGGTCCTGTTACCGGTCGCCGTGCAGTTCGGTTTCGACCCGACGCACTTCGGCGTGATCATGGTGCTGACGCTGATGATCAGCCTGCTGACGCCGCCGGTGGGCGTCGTCCTTTATGTGCTTTCCAGCATTTCCGGTCTCACGTTCGAACGCTGCGTCGCGGCGACGATGCCGTTTCTGGTGCCGCTGATTGCGGTGCTGCTGCTCGTCGCATTCGTGCCGCAGATCTCGCTCTGGCTGCCGAACCTCGTTTTCCAGTGACGCCGGGTACCACGCATTTCTGAAGGAGAAGACTATTGAATATCTTTCGTTCCAATCATCCCGACGACGTCGCCAAGCTCGATACGCAGGCGCTTCGCGAGCGTTTTCTGATCGACCGCGTCTTTCGGCCGGGTGCGATCAATGTCTCCTACGTGCAGGATGACCGCATGATCGTCGGCGGTGCCGCCCCCACGGACCAGCCGCTCGTCTTCACCGACGAGGGTATCGGCGTGCAGGACGGCACGATCTCAAGGCGCGAGTTCGGCGTTATCAATCTGGGCGGCGCCGGATCGATCCGCTTCGGCAACACCAGTATCGATATGGCGCCGCGCGACGGTCTCTATATCGGGTCGGGCCAGAAGGACATCACCTTCGAAAGCGCCAATCCGGATGACCCTGCCAGATACTATGTCGCGTCCACACCGGCGCATCAGGCGTTCGACGCCACACACATCCCGTTCGAGAACACGCGCCGCATCGATCTTGGCGACAGCGCCAAGGCCAACGTGCGCACAATCCATCAGTACGTGCATCCGGAAATCTGCAATTCGGCGCAGCTCTTGATGGGCATGACGCTACTGGCCGAGGGCAGCAACTGGAACACCATGCCGTGTCACACCCATGACCGGCGGATGGAAGTGTACTTCTATTTCGACATGCCGGAAGACGAGCGTATCTTCCATTTCATGGGCGAAGCGGATGAAACCCGGCACCTGGTGGTCGCGCCCGAGCAGTGCGTGATCGCGCCGAGCTGGTCGATCCATTCCGGCGTCGGCACCGCGTCTTACAGCTTCATCTGGTCGATGGCCGGCGAGAATCAGGTGTTCGACGACATGGACCACATCGCGACCACAAACCTCAGGTAAGCGGCGTATGTTCGATCTTTCTGGAAAAACCGCGATCGTCACGGGTGCCGGACGCGGACTGGGCCTCGCCATGGCCGCCGCCCTTGCCGGCGCGGGGGCGAACATTTTCGGTGTACAGCGCTCGGCGATGGACGACTGCCGCAAGGCCGTCGAGGCGCACGATCACCGCTTCGAAGGGATGCAGGTCGACATCGCCGAAGACGGCGCGGCCGATGCCATCATGTCCCGCGCCCTGGATGCCTTCGGCGGCGTCGACATCCTGATCAACAACGCCGGTATCATCCGCCGCGCCGATACGCTCGACCTGGAACGCGAGGACTGGGACGACGTCATCGACATTAACCTGTCGGCGGCGCTCTGGCTTAGTCAGGCGGCGGCGCGTTACTGGGTCCGCGAAGGACGCGGCGGCAAGATCATCAATACCGCATCGATGCTGTCGTTTCAGGGCGGCATCCGCGTTGCCGGTTATACCGCTGCCAAAAGCGGCCTCCTCGGCCTGACGCGCCTCCTGGCGAACGAATGGGCCGCCAAGGGGATCAACGTGAATGCCATCGCACCCGGCTATTTCCGCACCGACAACACACAGGCATTGCAGGACGATCAGGTTCGTAATGCCGAGATCATCGCCCGCATCCCGGCGGGCCGTTGGGGTGAGCCGGAGGACCTGGGCGGGGCGGCGGTGTTCCTTGCCTCCAGCGCGGCCGATTACGTCCACGGCACGGTCGTCGCCGTCGACGGTGGATGGCTGGCGCGGTGAGCGGCGACATCCTCTCCATCGGCGAATGCATGGTCGAACTCGCGCCGGCGCCGGGTGTCGCGGGCGGCCTTTTCCGCCAGGGCTTCGCCGGAGACACCTTCAACACTGCGGTCTATCTGGCGCGGCTGCAGGACCGCCCGGTGCATTACTTGACCGGTATCGGCGAGGATGCGTTGAGCGACCGGCTGCTTGACCTTTGCCACGACGAAAGCATCGGCACCGGTCCGATGCGGCGCCTCGCGGATCGCACTCTCGGTCTTTACCTCATCGAAACCGACGCCGACGGCGAACGCCATTTCCAGTACTGGAGAAGCCATTCCGCCGCCCGTGCCATGTTTGACGGGTATGACGCACGCGCATTCACCGATGCCCTCGCCCCCTATTCGACGCTTTACCTGAGCGGGATTACACTCGCGATCCTGCCCCCCGAACACCGCCGCATGCTGATCGGCGCCCTGGCCGCGCTCAAAGCCGGGGAAAAATCACCGCTGATCGTATTCGATCCCAATTTCCGGCCGCGCCTCTGGCAAAGTCCGGAAGATCCTGTCGCCTGCTACCGTGCAGCCGCCGCGGTCAGCGACGTGGTGCTCTGCACCGAGGAAGACGTCGGTGCCCTGTTCGACGGCACAGGCACACGCGATCTTGCCATGCTGTGGCGGACCTGGGGCGCGGATACCATCGTGCTTCGCACCGGACGGACAGGCTCGCTCGTCGTCGACAGCGACAATGTCGCGACGCCGGTCGAGGCGCGTTTCGCAGGCACACCGGTCGACACCACCGGCGGCGGTGATTCCTTTAACGCCGGGTTTATTGCGGCGTATCTGGATCACGCATCTGCGGCGGCGGCAGCGGCATACGGACACCTTGTCGCCGGTCATGTCGTTACCTGCCCGGGCGCGATCGTACCGCGCGCCCGATGGGATGCCGTCTTTCCCGCAACCCGTGACGAGGCCATTACCCGATGAGTGACGCGCTTTCCACCATTCTTGAAAAGGCCCCGGTCGTGCCCGTCCTTGAAATCGCCCGTGCCGACGATGCCGTACCGCTGGCCGAAGCCCTGGTGGCGGGCGGCCTGCCGGTCATCGAGGTGACGCTGAGGACCGATGCCGCACTCGATGCGGTCGATAGCATCATGAAACATGTTCCGGGCTGCACGGTCGGTATCGGTTCGATCCGTGATCCACAGGCGCTCGAACGCGCTCATGCCACGGGCGCCGCGTTCGGCGTTTCACCCGGGATGACGCCCGATCTACTCGACGCCATCACGGCCCTCGACTGGCCGTTCCTGCCCGGCGCGACGACAATCAGCGAAGTGATGACACTGCGCGCGCGCGGCCTGATGGTGCAGAAACTGTTCCCCGCCGCCTTGTTGGGCGGGGCTGCCTATCTGAAGGCGATCAAGGGACCGGTGCCCGACGTCACGTTTTGCCCGACCGGCGGCGTTACGGCGAGAAATGCAGCGGAATTTCTGAGTTTGGAGAATGTCATTGCCGTCGGCGGCACGTGGATCGCGACATCCGATCTGGTCAATGCCGGGAACTGGGCAGCGATAACGGAACGTGCGGCCGAAGTTTCAGGACCGGCCTAAAAGGCAAGCAATGAAACACGGCGAGACCTGCAGGACAGGTTTTGGTAGGGATGCCGGGAATTGAACCTGGGTCTGACGCTTATAAGGCGCCTGCTCTGCCATTGAGCTACACCCCCGCTGCAATCAGCGGAGGTGCGGTATTCGAAACAGATGTGGCAGGCCGGTTTTCATATGGCAAAAAGCCTACGTCTAATTTTCGGGAGATCAAGAGCGAACCTGCGTTGGCTACACGAAGCGCACCGGCATCTGCCATATCGCAAGCGCGATGCAGCCTTCCGGGCTTTCGACCCCGTGCCGCGAGCCCGGGGTGTTAATCACCAGGTCACCCGCCCCGTGCAGCCCGTTCGCGTCCGCCTGCGATCCCTCGAGGATCAGGATATGTTCGAAACCGGGATGTTCGTGCGCGGGCACGCTCGCCCCCGGTTGATAATGCAGGAACGCCGCGCTCGGTCCTTCTGCATCATCCGAACGGTAGACCCAGCTGATATCGATTCCTTCGCGGAACGGCTCCCACGCCAGCGCGTCGCGCGCTGACTTGTCGGTCAGCACACCGGTCAATGAGAACGGCTCCAGGTTCACGCCGGCAATCCCGCGATCAGCGCATCCGACGACGCGACCGAGCCGAACACGCCGCCCTGCATCTTGATCATCTTGACGGCGTGATCGTGATTCCCCTTGTCGGTGGCACCACAACAGTCTTCGAGCATCAGGCATTCGAAGCCCCGGTCGTTGGCTTCACGCATGGTCGTGTGCACGCAGACATCGGTGGTGATGCCCGTCAGCACGATATTGCGGATACCGCGCGTGTTCAGGATCAGTTCCAGGTCCGTCGCGCAGAACGAGCCCTTGCCCGGTTTGTCGATGATCGGCTCGCCGTCGGCCGGATACAGATCCTCGATGATGTCCCAGCCCGGCTCACCACGGACCAGGATCTTGCCGCACGGCCCCGGATCGCCGATGCCGGCCCCGATCTGTCGCGAGCGCCAGCGCTTGTTCGCGGGCAGGTCCGAAAGATCCGGCCTATGGCCTTCGCGCGTGTGGATAATCATATAGCCCTTCTCACGCATCGCCGCGAGCACGCGCTTGATCGGTTCGATCGGCGCCCGGGTCAGCGACAGGTCGTAACCCATCTGATCGACGTAGCCGCCGATCCCGCAGAAATCCGTCTGCATGTCGATGATGACCAGCGCCGTATTGTCCGGGCGCAGGTCGCCGTTGTAGGGCCAGGCGTAGGGGTCGGCCTCGACATACTTTTCGGTCATCGCTAACTCCTTACGACGGTTGCGCGAAGTGACAGACGGCGTAGTGGTCCGCCGTCACCGAAATCTGCGGCGGCGCGGCGCGGCTGCACTTGTCCTCACCCATCGGGCAGCGGCCATGAAAACGGCACGCGTTCGGGTCCGGATCGATCGGGCTTTTCGGATCGCCGGTCAGGCGTACCCGTTCGTTACCGGCAGACGCCGCGTTCGGGATCGCCGAGATCAGTGCCTTGGTATAGGGGTGCGCGGGCCGGGTAAAAATTTCCTCGGCCGGGCCGCTTTCAACGATCTGCCCCAGATACATCACGATCACGCGGTCACACAGCAGCCGAACCACGTTCAGGTCGTGCGACACGAACAGATAGCTCATGCCAAGATCGTTCTTGAGCCGGACGAGAAGCTTGAGGATCACCGCCTGCACCGAAACATCGAGCGCCGAGGTCGGCTCGTCCAGGATCAGCAACTTCGGCTCGACCGCAACGGCACGGGCAATGTTCACGCGCGCCTTCTGCCCGCCGGAAAGCTGGTGCGGGAACCGGCTCAGCAGCATCTTCGGCAAATCGACCTGTTCGGCGACCGCCTCGACCATTTTCGTCAGTTCCGCCTTGTCCGTGATCCCCTTCAGGCGCTTCAGCGGTTCGGCAATGGTATCGAACGACGTGAACCGCGGGTTGAGGCTCTCGTGTGGGTCCTGGAATACGATCTGAATATCGGTGCGTTCCGGTTCGGCGTGGAACACCTTGGACGGCACCTCGCCGATATCACGTCCGGCGAAACTAATCCGGCCCTCGCTCTTGTCCGAAAGCCTTGCCAGCATGCCGACCAGCGTCGACTTGCCGCAGCCCGATTCCCCCACGAGGCCGAGACTTTCACCGGCGTTGATCTCGAAGCTCACCCCGTCGACCGCATGCAGCACGGGCGTGTGGTCCTCAGCGCTGGTCAGGCGCTGCCGCACCCAACGCACCAAGGGGTTGTCGGAAGGCCCCTGCCCCGACAGGACGTAGTGCTTCTTCAGGCTTTCGACTTCAAGCAGCACACTCATAGCGGTCTCCTGCAGGTTACGAGATGCCCCGGCGAAACCTCGTCCGCGATCAGTGCAGGCATATCGCATGCCGCTTCATACCGCTCGCAGCGGGCCGAGAAACGGCACGGCGGCAATTCCGCGCGCAGGTCCGGCAACCCGCCGGCGATGGATTCAATATCGTCCAGCGACCCTTCGCCGTGCGGCGTCGCCTTCATCAGCTTTGCCGTGTAGGGATGGCGCGGGCTGGCGAACAGCTCGGCTGTCGCCGCCTGCTCGATCACGTGACCGGCATGCATGACGACGATGCGGTCGCAGTAATCCGCTGCCATGCCCAGATCGTGCGTGATCAGCACGGTCGCCATGTTGCGTTCCTTCGCAAGTTCCTTGATCAGGTCCATGATTGCCGCCTGCGTGGTGACGTCGAGGCCCGTCGTCGGCTCGTCGGCGATCAGCAGTTCCGGCCGACAGCTGAGCGCCATCGCGATCATGATGCGCTGGCACATGCCGCCCGACAGCTCGAACGGATAGGCGTCGTGGCGCCGTTCCGGATCGGGGATGCGGACGCTCATCAGCGCCTTGATCGCCTCGGCGCGGACATTCTGCCGGTTGGCGGAACCATGCCGGCGCAGCACGTCGCCGATCTGCTTGCCGACGGTGCGGATCGGATTAAGCGCGGTCCGCGGGCTCTGGAAAATCATCGAGACTTCGCGGCCCCGCATTTCCTGCAAGTCTCTCTCGGGCGCATTCAAAACGTCGAGGCCGCCGAGATTGATCGACCCCTGCGTGACCCGGCCGGCCTCGTCGAGGATCCCCATCGCGGTCAGCGCCGAGACCGACTTGCCGGACCCCGACTCGCCGACGATGCCGATCATCTCGCCCCGGTTAACGTGAAACGACACGTTTTCGAGCGCCTTGACGACACCGCTCCGCGTGCGGAATTCGACGTTTAGGTTATCGACCGCAAGGACGGGGACACGTTCGTTCATCGCTCGTTCCTCACGTCCGGCGCCGGGGATCGATCAGGTCGCGGAGACCGTCGCCCAGCAGGTTGAAACAGAATACCGCCAGCATCAGCGCCGCCCCGGGGAACAATGCCAGCCACCATTCGCCGGAAACGATGTAACCCGCGCCCTCGGCGACCATGATCCCCCACTCCGCGGTCGGCGGACGGACACCGAGGCCGATGAACGACAGCCCTGCGGCGTTGAGGATCGCCCACCCCATGTTCAACGACACCTGCACCATCATCGGCGGCAGCGTGTTCGGATAGATGTGCGTCGCCAGCAGCCGTAGCGACGAGTTGCCGGCGAGACGCGCGGCCAGCACGAAATCCGCATTCCGGCGCACGTTGACCTCGGTCCGCGCGACGCGCGCATAGAAGGGCAGGTTAATGATCGCTGTCGCGTAAACGATGTTTTCGACCGTGTTGCCCATGGCGGCGACGATCCCCATCGCCAGCACGAACAACGGAAACGCCATGATCGTGTCGGTCAGCCGCCCCACCAGCTTGTCCGTCCAGCCGCCGAAGAAGCCGGCGAGTGAACCGAGTACGCTGCCGATCACGAACGAGATGGCGACGGCGGAGATGGCGATCGCGAGATCGAGGCGGGTCGCCACCAGCACGCGGCTGAAGACATCGCGGCCGAGCTGGTCGGTGCCGAACCAGTGGTCCCAACTGGGCGGCTTCAGGGTCTGCGAGGCATTACTTGCGAGCGGATCATAGGGCACGATCAACGGGCCGAACAGCGCGAAGATGACGAAGATCAGGAACAGCGTCCCGGCGAACAACGTCACCGGGTTTTCGGTCAGAACGTATCTGAGGTGCTTGAAGAACTCGTTCATGTCCCGCCCCTAGCCATCGAGCCCGACACGCGGGTCGATCAGCGTGTAAAGAATGTCGATGGTCAGGTTCAGCAACACATAGAGGATCGCCATCGCGAGCACGAACCCCTGCACGGCGACATAATCGGAGACGATCAGTGCCTCGATCGCGAACGAGCCGATACCGGGCCAGGCGAACACCTTTTCGACCAGCACGTTCGAGCCCAGCATGAACGAAAACACCATGCCGAGCGTCGTCAGGATCGGCAGCAGCGCATTCCGGAAGGCATACGTGTAAAGCACGGTCGAGCGCGTCAGGCCCGACGCCCGGGCGGTACGGATGAAATCGCTGCTCAGCACCTGCAGCATCGCACCCCGTGTCATGCGGGCCAGCGGCGCCAGTGTAAACGTGCCGAGCGTAATCGCCGGTAGGATCAACTGCGCCAATGCCGCCCAGAAGACCTCGAAATCACCGGCCAGCAAGGCGTCGATGGTATAGAAATTGGTGATCGGCGGCGGCGAGAGGTAAATGATGTCGAGACGGCCGAGCGGCGACGGCGCGACCCCCAGAATGTAATAAAAAATGTAGACCATGAAGAGCCCGGTAAAGAATACCGGCAGCGACACGCCTGCGGTCACGATCAGGCGGCAGAGTTGGTCGACCCAGCTGTTGGGCCGCGTCGCGGCGGCGATACCGAGCGGGATGGCCACGGAGATCGAAAAGATCAGTGCCAGCAACGTCAATTCGAGAGATGCCGGCAGGCGCCGCCACAGTTCTTCCGCGACCGGGAAGCCGGTACTGATTGATACGCCCAGATCCCCCTGCACAAGATCGCCCAGATAGATCAGGAACTGCTCGGGCAGGCTTTTGTCGAGCCCGAGCGACTCCCTGATCTGCTGGATCGATTTTTCGTCGGCCGCGGGGCCGGCGAAATAGACGGCCGGATCCCCCGGCAGGGCACGGGTCAGGAGGAACGTCACGACGATGATGCCGAAGACCGAGGGGATTGCCTGCAGCATGCGCCCCGCGATGATGCGTATCTTCGTGTTGCTATTCATTGTCCTGTCCTGAGCCCTTGTGCCGGGTTTTCCGAGACCGTTACGCCGTTGCTTTCTTGAACGAACGGCAGTCGAGCTGACGGTGGAAGTAGTACTCGTAACCCGTCACGCTTTTCTGCGTCGCCACGTCCAGGAACGGCTGGTAGACCGGGATCAGCGGCACTTCATCGAAGAAGATGGCAAGCAGCTTCTTGATATTCGGCTCGTAGTCGGGATGGTCGACTTCGAGGTGAAGCGTCTCGTCGGTGATCTTCTCGACTTCCGGGTTGTGGTAGTTCATGGAGTTGAACAGCCGCCCCTTCTGGTAAACCCAGAACGAGTAGTAATCCGGATAGTTGAGCCAGCCGCCGAACGCTTTCACGTGCATTGGCAGTTTCTTCTCGACCAGTGCCGCGGTGCGCCAGTTGGCGCCCGGGATCTTGTCGATGGTCGCTTTGACACCGATTTTGGCGAGGCTTTCCTGAACCAGAAGGCACATCGGCTCGGACCACTGCGCGAGCCCGAGGTTGAACGACAGCGGCACTTCGAAGCCGTCCGCATAGCCCGCTTCTTTCAGGAGCGCCTTGGCCTTGTCGTAGTCCGTGTCGTACGGGAACGGCTGCGGCCATTCGATGGTGGTCGGCGTGAACGACTTGCCGCCCCACATCGGAATGCCGCGTTCGAATGCCGCCTGCTTGAAGATCTGGTCGTACGGCATGGCGTATGCGAGCGCCTGACGCACTTCCTTCTTCTTGAACGGCTCGAAGTTCAGGTTGAGCCCGATGGCAATCATCGAGTTCTCGATCGGCGCCGCGTTGATGGTGAACTTGCCGGACTCTTTCAGTTCGGCAAAGTCCTTCGGCGGCAGGTCGAGCGATACGTCCGCGTCGCCGCGCTCGAGGAGCGCACGGCGGGTCGAGGCCGACGGGATTTCACGGATGATGACCCGTTTCACGCCCGGCAGATCGCCGTTCTTCCAGTCGTCGTAACGCGTGTAGACCGTCTGTTGACCCGGATCCCAGCGTTCCAGCATATAGGCACCGCCACCGGCCGGGGTGCGGTGCAGGAATTCGGTTGCCCACGGGTCTTCGGCGGTCGCATTGGCCTTGGCAACCTTGGAGTTGAAGATGATCGGCACCGGCACGCCAAGGTCCGGCAACGTCAGCTTGGACTTGCGCAGCAACTTGATGACGAACGTCTTGTCATCGACGGCTTCGAACTGTTCGGGTTTTTCAAGCGAGCCCGCCTTCATCTGCACGGTCGGGAACCCGCCCAGGCTGACGGCGCGGTCGAACGACCACTTGACGTCGGCGGCCGTGATCGGCGTGCCGTCCCAGAACGTCGCACCGTCGCGGATCTTGAACATGATCGACATGCCGTCGGCAGCGACTTCCCAGGACTCGGCCAATTCCGGCTCGAGCTTCTGGTAATCGTACATCATGGTACCGTCTTCCAGCGTCTTGGTGCCGTAGCCGACCAGGCGGTCGTAGAGGTTCACCGCGATCTGGTAGCTCGGGCGGTTGGTGCCCTTGCGCTGGATGTCCATGCTGTTTGGACCGTTGCCGGTCACGACAACCAGCGTGTCGCCGCGGCCCGCGGCTTCGGCCGGCAGGAATTTGAGGAAGGGTAACGCCGACGCCCCGGCGGCAACCCCCATGGTTTTGATGAAGTCGCGTCTACGCATGACTGCTCTCCTTGGTTTCTGATTGCTTTGATGATTGATGATCGAGATAGGCACGCCACCCACCGAACGGGGTGACGTCTTCTGCGTCCTGGACGGCGAGAGACTCGCAGAGGAATCCCTTTACTTCCGTCCCGTCTTCGAGAACGAGGGTGCCGATGCCGAGCGGCCTGGGCACGCCCCGAATGAACTCTCCGAAGTTGCTGGCCGGCAGTGCCCAGACCTCGATATCGATCGTGGCACCGTCGACGGTGTTTATAAGTCCCGGCCGTTTCGGCGGTCCGCCCGGCAGGGAGAACAGTTTGTATGACCCGGCCGTCTTTGCGGCCTTCAGAAAACGCGCGCCGAGGCGCGTCAGTTCGTGGTTGAGCGGCAGGCCTGACATGTGCGCACCGACCACGGCGAGCGCGATCTCGTCCGTATCCGGTGTTTCCGGCACGCTTGCACGGATCGGCAGGGCCCACCCGGTCGCGCCCAGTGTGGCGCCGCTCAGTTCATGCAATCGGGCGGCCAGCGCGGCGACCTTCTCGTCGCGACCGGCGCGGGCCAACAAGGTGACGCTGCCCGGACGGCCGTCGCTGCGTGGTTTCGTCGGCACCGCGATGCCGCACATGTCCAAGAGGTTGACGAAGTTGGTGTAGGTGCCGAAGCGGCTGTTGGGGCCGATCGGGTCCGCTTCCAGATCGGCCACCATGAAGAACGTCGGGATGGACGGCACGCACAGCATGTCCACGCCGTCGATGACCGGCTGAAGCTGGCGCTTGAAAGCCTGAAGTTTGTAGAACGAACGGAACGTATCCGCGGCATCGAATTGCTTGGCGACTTCGACGACTTGGCGCGTCACCGGATGCACGGCGTCGGGGTTCGTTTCCAGCAGATCCTGGATAACGGTGTAGCGTTCCGCCACCCAGACACCGCCGTAAAGCATCTGCGCGGTTTCGTAGAACGGGGTGAAATCGATTTCGACGATCTCGCCGCCGAGCGCGCGGATATCCGCAATTGCCGCATCGAACGCGGCGGCGTGAACGTCATCGCCGCAGAACTCGCGGGTTGCCGCATCCGGGACGCCGACCTTGAAAGTGGGCGGCGTACCGCCAAGTACCGGAAACGAAAACGGCCGGGAATAGGCATCCGCCGGGTTATAGACGGCGGCGGCGCGGAACGCCGTGTAGGCGTCGTCGACGGTCAGCGCGAACACGGAAAGCGTATCGAGTGTCAGGCACGCCGGCACCACGCCCGCGTTGGATAACGCGCCCAAGCTCGGCTTGAGCCCGACAATGTTGTTGAGCGCCGCCGGCACCCGGCCCGAGCCGGCCGTATCCGTGCCGATGGCAAAACTGACAATGCCCTGCGCAACGGCGACACCGGACCCGGAACTGGACCCACCCGGCACGATCTCCGGGTCGAGCGCGTTCTTGGGCACCGGATAGGGCGTGCGCACGCCGACCAGACCGGTCGCGAACTGATCGAGGTTGGTCTTGCCGATGAGGATGGCGCCGGCATTCCTGAGGGCGGCGACCGCAAAAGCATCCTCGCCTGCTTCATATTCATAGACCGGGCATGCCGCCGTGGTCGGCGCACCTTTCGCATCCACGTTATCCTTGATGGCGAACGGCACGCCCCATAGCGGTTTCGCCACGGGATCGAACGGCCCGAGACCGTTTGCCGCGGCGATGACAGCCTCTTTATCGAACAAATGAAGGAAGATGCCGGGATCATTGACGTCGGTAATACGCGCGTAACAGGCCTCTATCACCGCCGCCGGGCTCGCACCTGCAGCATAAGCCTGATGCAGCGAAGCTATGGTGAGCGGCGTTTCTAGCGACATGCGACGTATTCCTCATTGTGCATGTGCTAACTAGATCAGAATACAGATATGCAGTATGCTGCTAAGAAATCGTATTACCGATGCAAAAAACGCAGCACTAAAAGGACCCTGACATGCGCCACATGTTGCCGCTCAGATATATCGACGCCGTGGCCCGTGCCGGGTCCATCCGTCAGGCGGCGGAAACGCTCGCCATCACCTCAACCGCGCTGAACCGGCGCATCCTCGCCATGGAGCAGGAGCTGGGCGTCGATATTTTCGAGCGCTTCCCGCGCGGTGTGCGTTTGTCTGCGGCAGGCGAGATTCTTATTCACCACATCCGCAGCCAGATCGGCGACCTGGAACGGGTCAAAAGCCAGATCGCGGACCTGACGGGGGAGCGCCGTGGCCACGTTGCGATTGCATGCTCCCAGGCGCTACTGCCGTTTTTCCTCCCCGAACAAATCTCGCTCTACCGCACCGACCACGAAGCGGTGACGTTCGACGTGCTGGTGCGCGACCGTGCCGCCGCCGAGCAGGCCCTGATCGATATTAGTGCCGACCTCGCGTTGGTGTTCGAGCCCGTGCGCATGTCCGAATTCCAGATTCTGCTGACCATCCGCCAGCCGGTGCATGCCGTGATGCGGCCGGACCATCCGCTTGCCGACAGCGACACCATCCGGCTTCGCGACTGCCTGCGCTATCCGGTGGCCATGCCGACGGCACCATACGGGATACGCCACCTGATGGAGCTAGCGGTCAGACGGACATCCCTGACGATCGACCCGGTCATCGAGTCCGACAGCTTCGATTTCCTGCGGCATTACGCGCGCATGGAAGACATCCTGTCGTTCCAGTTGCCCATCGGCCTGCCACCGGACGCCAGCGATGAAGGGGTCGTTCACCGCCCTCTCGACACACGCGACGTACCCGAAGGCTTCCTCTATTTCGGACAGCTCCGGAACCGCACGCTCCCCGTCGCCGCGGCGCGTTTCGCGCAGCAGATGCAGGATACATTCGTCAGAAGGTTCGACTGCGAATGAGGCGTGCTGCCGCCGGCGTCAGTGAATGTCCTTTGCCGCGCCGATGGCCGCCTTCAGTTTCTCGAAGTTGAAATCCGGGCTTTTCGCGGCATCGAGGATCTTGGCTTCCTTGCGCTGCTGCAGATCGACCATCGCCGGGATTTTCCTGACCGCTTCCGCCGGGATCATCACCGCACCGTGGCGGTCGGCGTGCACGATGTCGTTGGTTGAAACCGTCAGGCCATAGACCGTCGCCTGGCAGTCGAAGTCAACGACGTGGACGAATGCGTGGCTGGGTCCGATCTTGCCGCCCAGCAGATTGAAACCGCGCACGCTGTCCGGGATATCCCGGATCGAGCCGTTAGTCACGGCGCCCAGGGCGCCCAGGCCCTTGTGCACATGGGTATGCACTTCGCCCCAGAACGCGCCGATCCCCGGACGCGGATCGATATCCTGAATGACAACGACCGTCGGCGCCGGTTCGGCGGCGACGTATTCATAGTATGGCAGCCGCTTGGCCGCTGCCTGCTCGACCGTGTCCGACGACGGTTCCGCGGCACGGATCAGCGCCGTCCGCGCGAAACCACAAATCGGCGGCAGATCCGGGTCCAGCGGCACGAGCTGTTCGGTGGTGAAGCCGTTGTTTCGGCGCTCGGGCATGATCTCCTCGAGCGCATTGCAGATCGTCGGCGTATCCCATTGCGTCAGGATCTTCAGGTCGTCGGCGGTAATATCGGTCATTGTCGTCTCCCCAAGTTCTTTGTTTGTGGCTTCGGTGTTCAGCCCATGATGCCGATGGACCACGGCACGAATTCGTTGTCGCCAAGGCCAAGCAATTCGCTCTTGGTCTCCTGGCCCGAGGCGGTGTCGATGAAAAGCCGGAAAATCGCCTCGCCCATTTCCTCCAGCGACTTTGTGCCGTCGAGGATTTCGCCGCAATTGATGTCCATGTCCTCGCTGAGGCGGTCATACATCGGCGTATTCGACGCGAGCTTGATGCACGGCGCCGGCTTGGAGCCGAACATCGATCCGCGCCCCGTGGTAAACGCGATCAGGTTAGCGCCGCCCGCGATCTGCCCCGTTGCCGAGACCGGATCGTAACCGGGCGTGTCCATGAAGACGAACCCCTTGGTCGTGACGGGCTCAGCGTACTTGTACACTTCCATCAGCGGTCCGGTGCCGCCTTTCATGGACGAGCCCAGCGACTTTTCGAAAATGTTGGCGAGGCCACCCCGGTTGTTCCCCGGGCTGACCCGGCCGTTGATCTGCACGTCCCGGCCGACGGCGTACTGGTCCTTCCACCAGCGGATCCGCTCAACCAGCTTCTCGCCCACTTCGACCGAGCACGCACGCCGCGTCAGCGTATGTTCGACGCCATAGATCTCCGGTGTCTCGGAAAGGATTGCCGTGCCGCCGTGGCGCACCAGGATATCGACGGCGACGCCCAGCGCCGGGTTGGCCGTGATCGACGAGAACCCGTCCGAACCGCCGCACTGCAGGCCGACCGTGAGATGACTGACCGGCACCGGCTGGCGGGCGACATCGTTTGCCGCCGGCAGCAAGGCTTTCACGGCCTCGATTCCGGCCTCAATGGTTTTTCGGGTGCCGCCGGTTTCCTGCATCACGAGCGTGTGCAGCTTCGGTCCTGCCGTGAGATTTTCGGCCGCCATCAACTCGGCGATCTGGTTGCGTTCGCAGCCGAGACCGATCATCAGCGTCGCCACCACGTTGGCATGTGTTGCGTAGCCGCCGATGGTCCGCCGCAGCAGGTCCATCGGCTCGCCGCTCATTTCCATGCCGCAGCCGAGGTCGTGACTGAACGCGACGACACCGTCGACGTTCGGGTAATCCTGCAGGCGTTCCGGTGTAAACCAGTCGGCAATATGCCGGATCACGGTCGCCGAGCAATTCACAGACGAACAAAGCGCGATGTAGTTCCGGGTCGCGACCCGGCCGTCGTCACGAATGATCCCCTGGAACGTGGCACGCTCGGCTTCGGGCAGAAAATCAACGGGTTCGAACTGTGTCGCGTGCGCATAATCACGGTCGTAGTCACGAAGCTCTGTATTGTGGTCGTGCACGAAGGCGCCGGCGGGGATGTCCTCGATCGCAAACGCGATATCCGTGTTGTACTTGCGGATCGGCTCGTCCCTGGCGATGGCGCGTGCCGCCAGTTTGTGCCCCGGTGAGACCTGGGCCCGGCTGACGATACCGGCCACCGTGACCTCGTCACCGATGGCGATCTCCTTGCACGCGACGACCACATTGTCGTCCGGGTGCAGCCGCACGGCGTTGCCGACAATCTGTTTTTCAAGCACGTCCACCATATCGGGTTCCCCCTAACGGCCGTTCTTCTTGCGCCATGCCTCGAAGGCGGTCTTGTTTTCTTCCTTGGTCGGCGGATAGAGACCGATGATGGTCTCGCCGGCCTTGACCCGCTCGGTCACGAAATCCTCGAACGCCGTCATCTCAACTGCTTCCGCCGCGATCTCGTCGGCAAGGTGCAGCGGGATCACTACCACACCCTCGCCGTCGCCGACGACGACGTCGCCCGGAAACACGGCCACATCGCCGCAGCCGATCGGACCGTTGAGTTCGATTGCCTGGTGACGCGTCAGGTTGGTCGGCGCCGACGGCCGGTTGTGATAGGCAGGCATATCCAGTTCCGCGATTTCCGGGGCGTCACGAAATCCCCCATCGGTCACGATACCGGCGCAGCCACGCTTCATCATGCGTGTCACGAGGATCGAGCCTGCCGAGGCGGCGCGTGGGTCCTTGCGGCTGTCGATGACCATGACATAGCCTTCGGGGCATTCCTCGACGCCAACCCGCTGCGGGTGGTTCGGATCCTGAAAAACCGAGATCGGGTTCAGGTCTTCACGCGCCGGGATGTAACGCAGCGTATAGGCCTGCCCGACCATGTTGTCGCCCTTGAAACCGAGCGGATGGACATCCTGAATGAACTGGTTCTTGAGTCCCGCCTTGAACAGCGCCGTGCATAGCGTCGCCGTCGATACCCGCATCAGTTTCTCCCGCGTTTCCGCGCTGAGCTCTTTCGTGCTCATGTCAGTCTCCGTTAAAAAATCAGAAAATGTCCGGCTCGGGCGTCGGCCCGCCGAATGACGTTTCCAGGTAGTCGAAATCGCAGCCCTCGTCGGCCTGCTTGATATGCTTCGAGAACATCCAGCCGTACCCGCGTTCGAACTTCGGTGCAGGTGGCGTCCACGCCTTGCGGCGCGCTTCGAGTTCCGCCTCGTCGACCAGCATGTCGATGGTACGGTTGGGGATATCGATCTTGACGATATCGCCGGTCTTCAGCAGCGCCAGCGGCCCGCCGATATGGCTTTCCGGCGAAACGTGCAGGATGCATGCGCCGTAGCTGGTGCCGCTCATGCGCGCATCGGAAATCCGCAGCATGTCGCGCACGCCCTCCTTCAGCAGTTTCTTCGGGATCGGCAGCATGCCCCACTCCGGCATGCCCGGCCCGCCCTGCGGCCCGGCATTCCTGAGCACCAGCACATGATCCGCCGTCACATCGAGGTTCTCGTCGTCGATGGCCGCTTTCATTTCCGGATAGCTGTCGAACACCATCGCCGGCCCTTCGTGATTATCGAAACGCGGGTCGCAGGCGCTCGGCTTGATAACGCAGCCGTTGGGCGCAAGGTTGCCGCGCAGCAGCGCCAGCGAGCCATGCGCATAGATCGGATTGTCCACCGGCCGGATGACATCATCGTTATAGACCTCGGCGCCTTCGAGCGTTTCACCCAGCGTGTCGCCGCTGACCGTCATGGCGTCCAGGTGCAGCTTTTCGGTCAGGCGCGACATCAGCCCGCGCAACCCGCCCGCGTAGAAGAAGTCCTCCATCAGATAGGTCGAGCCGCTCGGCCGCACGTTGGCGATCACCGGCACGTGGCGCGACGTCGCATCCAGGTCGTCGAGCGTCAGGTTCACGCCGGCGCGCCGGGCCATGCCGATCAGGTGGATGACAGCGTTGGTGGAACACCCCATGGACATGGCCACCGTCACGGCGTTCTCCATCGAGCGGCGATCGATGACCTTGTCGGGGGTCAGGTCTTCCCACACCATGTCGACGATGCGCCGGCCACAGGCAGCCGACATACGGATATGGTTGGCGTCCGCCGCCGGGATCGAGCTGGCACCCGGCAGGGTCAGACCCATCGCCTCGGCGATCGCCGTCATCGTCGATGCCGTGCCCATGGTCATACAGTGGCCGTAGGACCGGGCGATCCCGGCTTCAACAGCCCCCCATTCCTCGTCCGACAAGTTCCCGGCCCGACGCTCGTCCCAGTACTTCCAACCATCCGACCCGCTACCGAGCGGCTGGCCCTTGTAGTTACCGCGGAGCATCGGGCCGGCAGGGAGAAACAGCATCGGCAGGCCCGCACTAACCGCCCCCATGACGAGACCCGGCGTTGTCTTGTCGCACCCGCCCATCAGCACCGCGCCGTCGACCGGATGGCAGCGCAGCAGTTCCTCGACATCCATCGCCAGCATATTCCGGTACAGCATGGTCGTCGGCTTGACGTAATTTTCGGAAAGCGACAGTGCCGGCAGTTCAAGCGGGAAACCGCCCGCCTGCAGGATGCCGCGCTTCACGTCGTCGACGCGCTGCTTGAAGTGCGCGTGGCACGGATTGATATCCGACCATGTGTTGATGATGGCAATCGACGGTTTACCGACCCAGTCGCTCGGATCGTAGCCCATCTGCAGCGTGCGCGAGCGGTGTCCGAACGAACGCAGGTCGTCAGGCGCATACCAGCGCGCCGAGCGCAGGTCCTCGTACTTTTTCTTCTTCGTTGTCATTTCTTTCGATCACGCAAATCCGTCTGCCAGGGCGAACATGAACGCGATCACCGCCAGCCCGAACAGCAACCCGGCGATGCCCGTCGAGATACCGTAGTGATTGCTGTCGTGAACGCCCTCTTCTTCGAGGTCGTCGTGCAGTTCCTCTGGATTGGACATGGGACTACTCCTCTAGACCTGTTCCGTTATCAACTGAGCGCTTTCGGCATCCAGAGCGCGATCTCCGGGAAGAACATCACCAGCAGCATGCCGATGATCTGAAGCCCGATGAACGGAAGGACACTGACGAAAATTTCCTGCAGCGTGACGTCCTTGGGTGCGACCGATTTGAGCCAGAAGCAGGCCGGGCCGAAGGGCGGTGACAGGAAGTAAATCTGGATGTTCATGACGAACAGTATGCCGAACCAGACGGCCGCCCACTCGGGCTGCATACCCAGTTCCGGTGCCAGATCCCGCACCACTGGCGCGAACACCGGCACGGTGATGAAGATGATCGCGATCCACTCCATGAACGTGCCGAGGATGACGAGAATGGCCATCATGACGAAGATGGTTCCGAGCGGGCCGAGACCCGCCCCCTTGATCAGCTCGCGCATGAAGTCGGCGCCACCGATCAGGTTATAGAGTCCGACGAAGGCAACGGCGCCAAGGATCAGCCAGATAATCGTGCCGACGACGGCCATCGTGTTGGCAAGGCAATCCCGAAGCAGCGTGTAATTGAATTTGAATCTGACGGCGGCGACGGCAATGGCGCCGAAGACGCCGACCGCGGCGGCCTCGGTCACGCTGGTAATCCCGCCATAGATCGAGCCCATGACGCAGAAGATAAGCGCGATGCACAGTGCAACGGCGATCACCTGATGGCGGCCGAGCTTGGCCTCGGTACCGGTTTTGAGCGCAATCTCCGCCGCCGTCGGCGCAAGCGACGGATTGAGGTTGCATCTGGCGAGCACGAACATGACGTAGAACGACGCCAGCATCAGGCCCGGGATGAAACCGGCGGAGAACAGGTCGCCGATACCGACGTTGGCGCTAAGCCCATAGACGATCATCACAATCGACGGCGGGATCAGGGTCGCCAGCGCGCCGGCGGCGCAGATCAGGCCGATGGTCAATTTACGGTCGTAGCCAAGCCGCAGCATCTGCGGCAGCGCGACAAGGCCGAGCATCACGATCTCGCCGCCCATGACGCCTGACATGGCGGCCAGGATGACGGCAACGATGGTCGTCTGCAGCGCAACGCCGCCACGAAGCCCGCCGGCGAAGATCGACATCGCGTCGAACAGATCCTGCGCGATACCCGCGCGTTCGAGGATCGACGCCATCAGGACGAAGAACGGCACCGCCACCAGCGGGTACTTTTCCAGCAGGTCCATGGCGTTCGTCGAGACCAGGTACATGCCCTGCAGTCCATAAAAGGCGATGGCACAGACGACGGAAATGATCAGCGTAACGATGCCGAGCGGCATGCCGGTCATCATCAGTGCGAGAAGTGCCGCGACGATCACGAGCGAGATTGTCGCAATGCCGACCTCTTCGCGGTCGACGTGGAAACTATCGAAGAATGCCCCGCTCGTCTCGGCAAGGGCATCTTCCATCCCAACCCAGACACTGCCGAATTCGCCATAATGGGCGAACATCTGCAGCAAGAGCCGGAGGCAGATCAGCGCCAACACGGCATAGATGCCGATCTGCAGCATGTGCGAGCGGAAATGGCGGCTGAGGTTCACCATCAGCTGTACGAGGTACATAAAAAGTCCCGTGACAAGCACGGTCTTCAACACCATCGGCAGGGGCGAATTCCATGCCGTACCGCCGCGTTCCACCAGGTCGATGCTTTCGATCGCCCGGATCAGCGTGTCGGACACCAGCATATAGAGGGCAAAAACACCCACCACCATGGCGAACAGGTCGAGCCACCACCGCGTCTTTTTCGACGCCATCAGGTAGAGCACCGTAATGCCGATATGACGTTTCTGCAGGGTCACGAAGCCGGCTGACAGCATCCACGCGGAAGCGCAGAGCACCATCACCACCTCGAACACCCATTGCGTCGGCGAATGGAATACGTAGCGCGCGACCACTTCCCAAAGCGTGCAGAACGCGGCCAGCAGATAAAGATTGCCGACGGCCAAACCGACAAACCGACTGACGTGATCGACGGACTCCCCTACGCCCGCGAACGCAGGTGCGCCGACCAGTCTTTCAGTCATCTCCGACATGAGGTCCCCTCCCTGATCAGGGATTCATTTTTGGAATTGTTGTGAAGCAGGATCCACCGCCGCGCCCATATCACGCGGCGGCGGTCCAATAGCGCGCTGTTACGAGCCGGTTTTCAGCAAACCGGTCTCTTTCATGTACTTCAGATGCGCGTCCAGGGCTTCTTTGGCCAGCGGCGACTTGGCAGCGAAATCGTGCCAGGCACCGACCGCGATTTCGCGGAACTTGGCGCGTTCTTCAGTAGACCAGTCAATGACGGTGATGTCATTCCCGGCACGCTGCTCGGCGGCGATCGCCTGGTCCTGCAGGTCGGCTTCACGGCGCATGGCGTCGTACGCAGCCTGGTACCAGACTTCGAGCGCGGTCTGACCTTCCGGCCCCAGCTTGTCCCAAACCTTCTTGTTCACGATGAACTGCAGAACCGCCATGGAGTGAATGCCCGGGTAGATCGGGAACTTGGCGACCTTGTACATGCCGCTGGCGTTGTTGTTGACGTGCGCGGACGCATCGGCGGCGTCGATGACTTTCTTTTCAAGCGCCGTGTAGACTTCCGAGAACGGCAGCGACACGGGGGCAGCACCGGCACGCTTGAACACTTCGGCCGCCAGGCCTTCCGGCGAACGGACCTTCACACCTTCGAAGTCGGCGACGGTCTTGATCGGCACGGTCGAGACGAAGGCTTCCTTGGCGTAGGGGCCGCAGCCGATCACGTGCACCTTGCCTTTGGTGTACTTGTCGTAGGCCTTCTGGAGGATCTCCTTGCCGCCACCGTATTCGCAGAACGTGCGCACCTGGTCGACGGTATCGTAACCGGCGATCAGGTCGCCGATCACGGCGAAGACCGGATCACGGCCGGAGAAGTAGGAAACGGCGTTCAGGTCGCCGTCGAGAATGCCGTTGGCAACCGCGTCGATGGTTTCGCGGTGCGGCACGACGGCTTTGGTCGGCAGAACGTCGATCTCGATCTTACCGCCGGTCATGGCCGCGAGCTTCGGCGCCCACTTGTCGGTCATGAAACGGTGAGCCCAGTCGCCTGCCTTGGAGCTGGCCTGAACCTTCAACGTTTTGGCACTTGCGGTATCTGGCGAAAATGCCAGCACCAATGCCCCAAGAGAAAGGGCAACAATAGATTTTTTAAGCATCTTGGAATCTCCCAATTTAAAACTTGCTTGGGCAAGATTGACTTGCCGAGTACTGAGATACTAATATATCAGTTGTGGAGTCAAGGCCAATCAGGCAAAAATCGACCCATCAAACAAGAAACCGAACAACGGTGATAACGAATGCCGAACGAACTTTCCGGACCACGCCAGATGCCATCAGGCAGCCACCGTGCTGGCCGCCCGTCGACCGTTCAGCAGATATATGCGGATCTCCGGCACCTGATTATCGATCTCTCGATCAAGCCGGGCAGCGTTATCAACAAGAAAGAAATCGCGGAACGGTTCGGTGTCAGCCAGACCCCGGTCCGCGAGGCCCTGATTCGCCTTGAGGAAGAAGGGCTGGTCGACATTTTTCCGCAGTCACGGACCCAAGTTTCGCTGATCGATATTCAGCACGCCCGCGAAGCACATTTTCTTCGCCTAAGCGTCGAAGTCGAAGTCGCCCGCGTTCTGTCCCAATCGATCGATGATGACGGTCTCGCCGCCCTGAACGCCTGGATCGAACGTCAGGAAACGGAACTGAATGTCGGCAATCAGACCGCGTTCAAGCTCGCCGACGACAGCTTTCACGACCAAATGTTCAGATTGGCCGGCGTCGGCGGCCTGACACAGATCATCGATCGCCGGCGCGGCCATTACGACAGAATTCGCGGCCTGTATCTCATGCAGGAAGAACGCCGGCAGATCGTCATACGTGAACACCGTGCCATCCATGCCGCGCTACGGGGCGGGGATCCAGCAGTTGCCGAAGGTGCAATTCGCGCGCACCTCGGTAAGTCGCTCGCGATCATCGGTCAGATCCGGGACAAATACCCGGACTACTTTGCTTAAGGGAAACACTCATGCCACAACAAACGCTCGAGCCTGCCTCGGTGATTACCGACGCTCAGGTTTCCGAATACCGCGACAAAGGTTTTGTCGTCGTCGAGGACATCTTCTCGGCCGACGACCTCAGGAAAATGGACGATGCCCTGAACGGGCTGATCGACGAAGCCCGGGGCCTGAGCGAACACACCAACATTATTGACCTTGAGCCCAGTCACACGCCGGCGCGACCACGCGTCCGGCGGATCAAGGAGCCGTTCCTCAACCATCCCGTCTTCAATGAAATGGGCAAGCACCCGAAACTCGTTGCCGCGCTGACGGCGCTGATCGGCGAAAACCTCCGCATGCACGGCTCGAAGATCAATCTGAAGTCGGCGGAATACGGATCGCCCGTCGAATGGCACCAGGACTGGGCATTCTATCCGCACACCAACGACGACGTGCTGGCCGTCGGCGTGATGCTCGACGACATGACGCCCGACAACGGTCCGCTGCTCTGCATTCCCGGCACGCACACCGGCCCGACTTACGATCACCACCAGGACGGTCATTTCGTCGGCGCCATCGATCCGGAAACATCTGGGATCGATTTTTCGGCGGCCGAACAGATTACCGGCAAGGCCGGATCGTGCAGCTTCCACCACGTCCGCATGATGCACGGATCGGGGCAGAACACATCCGGCAAGGACCGGCGGCTGTTGCTGTTCCAGGTTGCCGCCGCCGACGCCTGGGATATTCGCGGCATGGACCGCATCGGGTCGTGGGATCAATACAAGAAGACCATGATCGCCGGCGAGCCCACCAACGAACCGCGTGTCGTGGTGACGCCGATCCGCCTACCCTACCCCGAGCCGCTCAAGAAAGGCTCGATCTACGAAAGCCAGACACTGGTCAAGAATAAGTACTTCGGCTCGAAACCCGCCGCCGAATAAAACAGACTTGGGAGAGAACAATGAAGCGCGTCCTCGTCACCGAAGACATGCATCCACGCGGCTATGAGGTGCTGGAAGCCGCCCCGGATATCGAGGTCATCCGTATCAAAGACATCGAACCCGCAACCTTGAAAGACGCCGTCCGTGACGTGGACGGCATCCTCGTCCGTTCCGCCAAGCTGACGGCCGATATCCTGGAAGCGGCCGAAAACCTCAAGGTCGTCGCGCGGCATGGCGTCGGCTGCGACAGTATCGATGTTGCACACCTGTCCGCGCGCGGCATCCCGGTCGCCATTGCCGCCGGTGCGAATTCGCGTTCCGTCGCGGAGCACACGCTCGGTCTGATGCTGGCGGCGGCACGCGAATTGCCGCTGTTGGACAACGTGGTCAAATCCGGGCGCTGGGCCGACCGCAACAACTACCGTGCCAAGGACCTGATGGGCGCAAAGGTGCTGATCGTCGGCTTCGGACGGATCGGTCGTCTCGTCGCCCCGCTCTGCAAGGCGTTCGGGATGGAGACCGTGGTCGCTGACATCGTGCTGGATGAAACACTGGCGAGTGAAATGGGCTGCCGCGGGGTCGAAGATTTTCGCCCCGAGCTCGCGGACGCGGATTTCGTCACCTTGCACGTACCGCTCGACGAAACGACTCGGCATCTTGTGGGCGAGGCGGAACTGGCGGCGATGAAGTCCGGATCGATCCTGATCAACTGTGCCCGCGGCGGTATCGTCGACGACAACGCACTGCTGGCGGCGCTGGTGCGCGGACATATCCGTGGCGCCGGGCTCGACGTTATGGCGGACGAGCCCCCCGCCGCCGATCATCCGCTGATCGGCCGCACCGACGTCGTCATGACACCGCATAACGGCGCCGGCGCCATGTCGGCCGCGATTGCCATGGCCGAGATGTCGGCCGTCAACATCATCGACGCCTTCGCCGGCAACCTGCGCGAAGACTGCACCTTCAATCTGGACGCCCTGCGTGCCAACGATATGGAGAAAAAATCCGCATGACCGAAAAAAATCTGAAACAGCGCATGCTCGCGGGCGATCTGCTGACGGGAACTTTCCTCAAGACGCCGGGGTTTCAGCTTGTCGAGATCCTTGCCAAGTCTAAGATGGATTTCGTCGCGCTGGATGCCGAACATGCGCCGTTCGACCGCGTATCCGCGGACGCCTGTCTGGGGATCGCCCGGGCGCTCGGCTTTCCGGCCTTGGTACGTATCCCCGAAGGCACGCCGGCGCAGATTCTGACGATGCTCGATTCCGGGGCCAGCGGCGTCGTTGTGCCGCACGTGAACTCGGTCGAGAAAGCCGAAGAAGTCGCCCGCGCCGCGCACTTCGGTCATGGCGGCCGGGGATTCGCGGGATCGAGCCGCTGGGCCGGATACGCGACACGCCCGATGGCGGACGTCCTCAAGCAGGATAAGGACGAGACCGTCGTTCTGGCGCAGATCGAAGAACCGGAAGGCGTCGACAATATCGACGCCATCGCCGCGGTCGACGGGATCGACGCGCTTTTCGTCGGTCCGGCAGATCTGGCCGTCTGTTATGGCCTGACGGACCCCGCCGCGCCTCAGGTACGCGACGCCATCGGCAAGGTCGCCGAAGCGGCAAGGAAGCACGGCAAGTGCATGGTCACCTTTGCCCCCAATGCAACCTGGGCCAAAGACCTGAAGGCACTCGGCGTGACCATGTTCTTTGTCGCCTCGGAACACGCGTTCGTGCTCAACGGCGCCAATCAGGTCGCCGACGACTTCAACGCGGCCTGATTCCGGCTTTTTCCTGTGGATAAACGGGGGCGGGACATCCGTTCCGCCTCCGAAACCATTGAACGGGAAAGAGAATTTTTGCAATAAAACCGAAATTAGGTACCGGGTGCATTTCGGGCTACTATCTGGGAATGACTTCTCGTTCAAACGCCGGCGGCGAAAACGTCGTACCGCTCCGCCCAGACGTCGAGATCACCGAGCCGCCGGAATCCATCTTGCGCCTGCGCCGGGCCGTTGCCGAAATGGACCTCACGACCGACGAGTTCAGCGAGTCCGTCGCCACGCTGCAGGACAAGCTTGCAAACCTCGATGAGCGCCTTAGCACGATTTCGGACGCCCTCAAGGCCGCCAACAATGCCTACGACGAAGCACTTGCCCGCCTCGCACGGACCACCTGAGCGCCGAATCATTCCGACATAATCGGAAATCTCGGCGACATCGCCAGACAGCCCGCCTCCTGTAAGTTCCGCACATGCCCGGTCGCGTGATCGGCCGTTTAACAAAAACCAGCATCGTTGACGGAAATGCCCCAGCCCAACCGGCAGAAGGAGGCGGACATGCGCCGCGTCGAAGCATTCGAACAAAATGTCGATCGCTTTCAGACACTTATCGACGTACTGCAGTACGCCACCGAACGTGCCGACATCGGCACGCTTGAGGTCGTCGAGGAATTGTTCCGGGAAAGGCTCGAAAGTATTCAAAAATGGATCGAAGACGACATACGGAACCACGGCGTGTTGCCAAGCGAAACCTTACAGGAATGGGCGGATTGCCTGAAGAGGACCGCCTAACGGACGACTTTCGCGCGGAACACATACCCGACGTTTCGCGCCGTCACGATAAGGTTGGGGTGCTTCGGGTCTTCCTCGATTTTAGAGCGCAGCCGGCTGACGCGGACATCGATTGACCTGTCGAATGCGGGCGACGCGTTCGTAAACAGGAAATCCATGATCTGGTCCCGGCTGAGGATACGCCCGGGCCGGTCAACGAACATTTTCAGCAACTCGAACTCCGATGCATTGAGGTCATGGCCGCGGCCGTCCTCATGCTCTATCCGCATTTTGTCGAGCAGCATGCTCCAATCGCCGAACCGGATCACCTCTGCGTCGTCATCGCTGGTTTGCGGGACGTTTTTCAACGCCATAATGCGCCGCGCCAGCCCCTTGACCCGGGCGTTCAGTTCCCGCCGCTCGAAGGGTTTCGTGATATAGTCGTCCGCCCCCATTTCAAGGCCGATGATCTTGTCCGTCGTCTCCGCGCGGCCGGTCAGAATGATCAGACCCGTGGTTTCAAGAGCCGCCACATCCCGCGCCAGCGACAGGCCGTCACCATCGGGCAGGCTCAAATCTGCAATGACGATATTGAAGGTATTGTTCGCCAGCGCGTCGCGCGCCTCGGCATTCGATCCCACGACGACCGGCGTGATGGCAATTTCCTTTAGGCAATGCTCAACGAGTCCGGCAATATCCGGATCGTCCTCGACTATCAAAACGCTTAGTCTCGTATAGTCCACGGGCAGCCCCCTTCAGGGAATACTATAACCGCTCCATCAAATTTGACACAGTCACATCGGCCGCGGTCCGGATCGCCGTTTCGATCTCTTCGCGGCCGAAAGGTTTCGATACAAACACCGAAACCCCCAACGGACCGTATCTTTCCGCGGCAAATTGACCGCTTCCGCCGGATACGACAATTATCGGAATGTACGGACTCACTTTGAGGACTTCCGCGCTCAACACGGACCCCGACATGCCGGGCATACTGTCGTCGGTAATCATCATGTCGAACCCCGACGGATCGTCGCGCACCGCCGCCAGCGCGTCTTCCGGCATATCGAACACGGTAACCGAATGCCCGAGGCGTTCGAGCAACTTGGAAGCCATTACCGCATTTTCCTTTTCATCGTCGATATAAAGGACGCTCAGGTGTGCCGATTTCAAACGCGATGCCAACGCGAATGGCGACTGTATCGGTACGTCCGTTGCCTCTTCCTGGATCACATCCGAAAGCGGTATCAGCATCGAAAACGTGGCACCTTCGCCGAAACGGCTGGACGCCTCGACCACGCCGCCCATGGATTCAATGATCCCCTTCACGGTAGAGAGCCCAAAACCGGTTCCTTTGCCCGACCCCTTGGTCGTGAAATAGGGCTCGAAGATACGGTCCAGCGTTTCCGAGTTGATCCCGCACCCGTTGTCGATGACCGACACCTTGGCAACACTTCCCGGTCGCAGCGGCGGCTTGATCGCGGCAACCTCTTCCGAAATGGAAGCCGTTTCGATCCGGATTTCGATTTCCCCGTCTTGTTCGCCGATGGCGTGCCATGAATTGGTGATCAGGTTCATCAGCACCTGATCGAATTTGGTCGGATCGCCCTGCACGCGATGCGTTCCGCCGTCGACCGTCGTGGCGATCCGGATGTTCGGCGGCAGCGTGGCGGAAATGAAGCTGATGGCGCTTTCGATAATGGGCACGAGGTCGAACGTGCCGGCATGAGTCGCATCGCCACGGCGCGAGAAGTCCAGGATCTGTTCCACCAGCCCCTTGGCGCGCCGCGCGCCGCGCAGGATGGCCTCAGCTGCGCCGCGTGCGCTGTTGTCGTCGGCCAGATCCTCGACCAGCATGTCCGAATATCCCATGATCGGCGTCAGGATATTGTTGAAATCGTGCGCGATCCCACCGGCCAGCGCCCCCATGGTCTCCATTCGCTGCGAGTGCAGGAACTGCATCTGCAGCACCTCCCTCTCCTCTTCCGAACGGCGCCGGTTCAACTCGGCAGCCGCACGCGGCGCGAACACATGCAGTGCGCTGCGGATCGTGTCTTCTTCGCGCAACGGCATCGACGAGATCAGAATAAGAACACCGATCATCGAACCATTTGCATCATCGAGCCGGATCCCCGCGTAGCCCCGCGCCGACAGCCTCTTCAAATCCGCATCGTCGGGAAACAGTTCCGCGACACCATCCTTGTAAATCGCCAGCGCGTCCCGGCTGATGGTGCTGCAGGGCGTTCCCTCGATCTGATAACGGAACGGCACGACCTCACCGTCCGGCCCGCAGCCGGCGATAACCTGGACCTGGCCGTCGCGGATGCGGTCCAGTTCGGCGATGAACGCCCAGTCGATGTCCAGTGAACCGACGAGGTTCTTCGCCACCGCGCTGAAATAATCCTTGCCCACGGTGCCCCCGACATTCAGCGAGATCAGGCGTTCGAGCGTCTTCTGCATAATCTCGCCAGTGACTTCGCGACCCGTACCGCGATACCCCAGATACTGCCCGTCTTCATCGAATATCGGTGTTGCGCTTAGCGAAAAATTATAACGCCCGCCGGTTATCCGCCTTGTGCCTCGCACAATCAGGTCCCGGAATGGCTCCCGTGTGTCGATTGCCTGCAGGACCTCGCCTTTTCCACCGCCCTCGTAAAAATGGGAAATACCCTCAAACTTCCGGCCCATCATCTCTTCCGGTGTGGAATCGATGAATTCGTAAAGCCGCTCCGACGCATAGGTCATGGCACCCTCGCTGTCGATCTCCCAGAAAAAGTCCGAGGCCGAACCGGAGAAATCGAGCAGCCGCTGCCGTTCGGCTTCCAAGCGCCGTCGGCTCAGCACCCGTTCGGTAACATCCAGCGCAATTGCAAAGTAGACGGCAGGCGCACCGTCGTCGTCGCGCACGATCGTGTTGTGCCACTCGCAGATGATGACGCTTCCGTCCTTGCGCACGTTCTCGATCGTTCGGGTTACATAGTCTTGCTTCACTTCGCCCTGGCGCCATTCGGCGACACGGTCATGCAAGTGTTCGGGAAAAAGAAAATGTGTCTCCCGGCCAAGCGCCTCGTCACGCTGCCACCCGAACACCCGCTCGGCACTCGGGTTCCATTCAACCACTTTGCCGTCCAGGTCGACCTGGATAAATGGCGTCGGCGTGCTCTGCAGGAACGCCTGTAGTTGCCGGAACGCCTCGCGCCGTTTGTTTTCCTCGACACGGAGAGATTGCTCGGCGTGCAACCTTGCCGTGACGTCACGGATCGACATGCGGATACCGCCGACATTGGCCTCATTTTCCTTCACGGACTGCCAGGAAATTTCCAGGTTCTTGCGCCGCCCGTCCCGGTCGACAATCGTAAACGGCATGGAATCCGCGACCCCGCCGTGCCCGGCTGCGACGATGTACTCGCGGAACCGTCGCCGCTCATCGTCATCTGCGGCCAGGTTCAACGGGAAGTTTTCGATCCCGAGGCACTCGGCAACGGAATACCCCGTGATGCGCCGTGCCGCGGCATTGACCCAAAGCACCCGGCCGCCACGGTCGAGCCACATTTCCCAGCCGTACGTATAATCGGCGATCGCCTGGAACTCGGCCTTCGTCTTCGTAAGGGCCGCGTTGGATTCAAGAATCCTGGCCTTGGCGTATTCCTGGATCAACAGGTCGCCGACCGAGCGGATGAATGACACTTCCTCGAACGACCAGTTGCGGATGTCGTCAACAGCTTCGACGCAGATGACGCCCATGAGCACACCCGGCACCTCGAGCGAGACATCGCACAGCGACTTAATGCCGTGCTCCTCGAAGTAATTGCCGACGAACTCGGACGTGCGCGGATCCTTCTCGGCGTCGATGGCACGAAGGACGCGGCTCGACTGGATTGCACCGAAGTACCTGGGGAAATCTTGCTGGCGGAGTTCCAGGCCCTTAACCGGATCCCCTTGGCGGGCGTCGATCAATTCCTCGCACACAATCGCATCGCGGCTGTCGTTGAAGAGCCAGAAACCAACCCGCGAAACGTCGAGGGCAAACGCCACGCGCTTCAGAATCTCGTTAAGGTCCCCGATCGTCGATGTCCGCTGCAGCTGATAGAGGGCTTCGAGTTCCTGATTGAGGCGGATTTCGTTGCGCTCGCGCGAAATCAGATCCGCCTCGTGCCGACGCATGATATTGGCGGTATTCTCAAGCGCCATCAGTGTCGGCGAATAGCGGTAGAGCGCGTAACCGACACCGAAAATGCTGACGATGATCAGCAGATCCTCGAGCACGACCTGGAGGATGCCCGTGTATTGGAACTCTTCGATCGTTGCATCGTCGAGAACATCGACAACGGACGCGACAAACACCAGGAACCAGAGCCCGCCCATCGTCAAAAGGAACCGGTAGAGGAACGTGTAGTCCCGGATCCGCTTCAGGATGACGGCCAACAGGACACCGAGCCCGACGAGTGCCAACACCTTCAGCAGTTCTAGACCGAACTCTAGCTCATCCAACGACATCCCACCTACCCGGGGCAATCCTCCGCTCGCCAAGAGGCCTCGGCGGCACCCCTACTCTCATAATTTCATTTATGAGATCACTCAAATCATGCCGATTCAAGTACGCCGGTGGCGGTGATGGAGTTGTCGGGCAGGGCGTCGAATATCCGGGCGAAGCGTTCGTTGTTATTGAGGAAGATGGTCAGCATGTTGGGATCGAAGTGATCCGGCGCCGTGCGTCCGTCTCCGCGCGTCATGATTCTGAGGGCTTCGTCGTGATCGACCGCCGACTTGTAGCGCCGTTCCGACCTGAGCGCGTCATAGACGTCGGCAATGGCGCAAATCCGGGCAGCAACGGGAATGTCCTCTCCGGCAATCCCGTACGGGTAGCCAGAGCCATCCCAGCATTCGTGGTGATAGAGCGCGATGTCGTACGCGATTTCGAAAACCGGATTGTCACGCTGTTCCTTCAGGATTTCCGCGCCCAGCAGTGTATGACGGGTCATGACCTCGAATTCGTCCATACTCAGCGGGCCGAGCTTCATCAGCAATACGTCGGGAATCCCGACCTTGCCGATATCGTGCAGGATTGCCGCCAATTCGATATCGGCTGCATCCCGGCTCGAATAACCCACGAGGTCGGCCATCGCGCGGACGTAACGGCCAACCCGTTCGCAATGCTCGAGAGTCTCGGCGTCCTTGTAGCGGGCAATGTTCGCGAGTTGCCTGGCCGCCAGCCTGTGCGAATGAAACAGTTGCTGCTCGGCGGCATTGAGCCGGTCGCGCAGGTCGCTCGTCTGACGAAGGGATTCCGACTGCGACAGGCTTCGATCCACGTTTGCGCCGGCACGCTTGAGCGCCTCCAGGATTGACCGCCACGACACCGGTTTGTCGAGGAATTCGGCCACGCCGAGCCGGAGCGCGCGCACGGCCTTATCCTTGTCGCCGTTACCGGTCATGACGATGAACTGCAGTTCGCGAGCCTGTTCGTCGCGCACCTTTTCGATCATTTCGAGCCCGTCCATCACGGGCATCGAGAGATCGGTCAGAACGATGTGGCAATCCTCGTTTTCACGGAGAACAAGCAACGCTTCTTCGCCGTTCGCGGCTTTCAAGCAACGATAGGACTGGCGTTCCAGATAATCCGCGACCATGTCGCGAATATCCAGTTCGTCATCGACAACCAGTACCGTTTGCGTGGTCCGCGGATCGTTTATCACCTAGTCCTGCCTTCCGTTAGGCGGCATGAGCCGCGCCGAGATTGCGCCGCGTCTTGCCGGTTTCGTAGTCGTCGATGATGCGCACCAGGTCGCGTGCCGTGTCACCGAGGTGAACAATACGATCGCCGACATGGCCGATGCTTTCACCGTAACGGGTGTAGTTGGCCGCAAGCTTCTCGGTTTCGGCACCAAGTTGCTTGTTCACTTCCCGCCATGCATCGACGGCCTTCTTCTGCTCGCGTAATGCCTCGGAGACGCCCTGCATGCTCTCGGCCGCGCGGACGAAGGCTTCCCGTTGTTTGGTGAATGATGATCTGATGTTTTCCACGTTCATTTCAGTGATCTTCCTTGGTGCGTTGGTTTTGTATTCACCCCGTTGAATATGATTTTTATACGGGGCCGATGTTGCTCGGGTTTCGCAGGAATGTTTCGAAATATTTCCGGATATCCGTATCGCGACAAAAAATAACCCCCGCCCCGAAGGGCGAGGGTTCGTGCGATGCCGCCAAAGGGGGCAAAACGGACACCGCCGTCAGGTGGCGCGCACGCCTTGCAGGAAGGTCTGAACGAAGCCGTTCAGATCGTTGGACCGCGCCGCGACCTCGCCGGAGGCTGATCCGACCTGGTCGGCACAGGTTTTCGACTTGCCGGCGGCTTCGGACACCTGCGTGATGTTTTGCGTCACATCGTTGGTGCCCACGGCCGCCTGTTCGACGTTGCGGGCAATCTCCTTAGTCGCGGCGGACTGTTCTTCGACCGCTGCGGCGATCGCCGACGAGACTTCGTTGATCTCGCGGATGGTCGTCGAAATCTGACCGATCGCATCGACGGCGGCGTGGGTCGACTTCTGCACTTCGGAAATCTGCAGTGTGATCTCCTCCGTCGATTTGCCCGTCTGTTCCGCCAAATTGCCGACTTCCGCAGCCACCACCGCAAATCCCTTGCCGGCATCGCCGGCGCGGGCAGCTTCGATGGTCGCGTTCAGCGCCAGCAGGTTGGTCCGTTCGGCGATGTCGTTGATAAGTTCGACGATCTCGCCGATCCGTTCCGCCGACTGGGCGAGACCGGACACCATCTCGGTGGTCTTTTCCGCCTGGGTCACGGCAGACGCCGCGATCCTCGACGAGTTGTTGACCTGGGTGCCGATTTCGCTGATCGACGACGTCAGTTCTTCGGTCGCCGTGGCGACGGTCTGAACGTTGACGGACGCTTCGTTGGCCGCAGCGGAGACACTAATCGACTGCTCACTAACCATGTCGGCTGACTGGTTCATTTCGCCGGACGTGGACGACAGCTGTTCGACCGCCGAGTTGACGCTTGCCAGCGCCTCGTTGACGCGCTGCTCGAACTCGTTGGTCAGCGTCTGCAGCTTCTCTGCACGTGCCACCTGTGCGGCCTGTGCTTCTGCCTGCTCCTTGGCAGCCCGTTCGCGTTCCTCGGCGGCCTTGGCCTGTTCCTCGGCGGCTTTACGTTCGAGCTCCGCCTGTTCGGCAGCCATGCGTTCGGCCTCGATCATCGCGTTCTTGAAGGTCTCGAGGGCTTTTGCCATGGCACCGACTTCGTTTCTGTACTCGGTGGCCGGTACCGGCGTATCCATTTCGCCCTCGGACAGTCTGGTCATGGCCGACGTCATCTGGCCGATCGGACCGGTCAGCGCACGGGCAATGACCATCGAAAGCAGGATCACGACAGCAGCGGTGATGCCCATGGCCATGAAGATGGTGATCCGGCTCTGTTCGCTGACAGCGGCAGCGTTGGCCTTCGCGTCGGTATAAATGGACGTAATAAGTCCGGCAGCCTCCGCAAGCGGGCCTTCGGCCTCGGCGAACAGGTCGCTCAACACCGAGGTCGATTCCACGATCTGCAGGCGCAGTTCGGCCATTTTCTTGAAATCCGTCACGTAGCTCTGGAGCTGCCCCCGGATTTCATCCTGCGCGTTGCCCGGAATGATCTGCTCGGCGAGGATGGTCAGGAATTCTTCCTGACGTTTGTCGATGCGGCCGATGTATTTCGGGTCAAGGCGCATCAGGAAGTCTTTTTCGTGCCGGCGCATCATAAGCATTTTCACCGTCAGGGCTTCGATGCCGTAACCCTTGAGGGTTTCTTCGACGTTGTGAACAGAACTGCGGAGATTGCCGAGAAGCCCTTCCTTCTCGGTGCGCCCGATGGCGTTCCACTGTTCGACGACGCCGGCAAACTTGTCGTCATAGGCCACGAGCTTTTCCGAAACGATCGCGAGCTGGTCACGGATCTCGGGTTTCTCTTCAATCTCGATCAGTGATGCCAGATCGGTTTTGGCGGACTGAATGACCTCCGCATGTTTGTCGGCATACTTCATGTCCAGACGGAGAAGGAAATCCTTCTCGCGGCGGCGTGCCTGCAGAAATTCGCTTTCAACGTCGCGCAACAGGTTAAAGGCCTTGTTTTCACGCTCCACTTCGGCGCGGTGGCCGCTTTCAACCTTGTCAGCAAAGTAATAGACACCGCCGACAACAGCGAAGCCCAGCATGGCGAGACCGGCAATCGCGCCGATCAGCATTGATACATTCAATCGTTTAAACGGGTTCATGGTTGCCTCCTTTGAACCGAACGCCCGGCCCCCTGCCGAGCGCGTGCACCATGAAGCCCCTTTGTTTCCCCCGTTTATCGGGAATATTTCCAAATTTTACCGGCTCACAAAATTCTTCGTAAAGTTGTTTACAAATTCGCACACTGTAAACAAACCCCCGATTCAATAGCCGGCTAGTCTTTGTCCAGTTGATTGCCAACAGGAGACAAAGATGTTCTTCAGAAACATTGTCAGGCTCGCCGTGGCCGGCGCTGCCGTTTTAAGTATTTCCATCTTCTCGACGGCCGACGTGCGGGCCGAGGCAAACCGCGACGCCCTGGTTGCCGCCTTGAACGAGCATGTCGTGCCGAAGATTCGCGAATGGGCCCAGCACCCGGTGGCACTCATCGCACTCAAGGCGCAGAACAAGCGCCACGTCGGGTTGACCGAAGAAAAGATCATCGAGATGGACAAGGTCTGGCGCGCCGAGCGCAAACAGGACGTCCAGCCACTGATCGCGCAGCTGTTCGGCAGCCCGCTGTCGACGTACCTGACACGTATTCAGGCAGGCTCGCTCGGGCTTTACAGCGAAATCTTCGTCATGGACGCGGTCGGTCTCAATGTCGGCCTCAGCAACGTCACGTCGGACTACTGGCAGGGTGACGAAGGCAAATGGCAGAAGACCTTCAAGGTCGCGCCGGACGCCGTCTTCATCGACGAGCCGGAAGCGCACGACGAAACCAAAACGCAGCGCGTCCAGATCAACATGACCATTGCCGACCCCGAAACCAATGAAGCTCTTGGCGCGATCACGGTCGAGGTCAATCTGACGGAATTCGCCCGTCGCTTCGCCCTTGCGGGCATCATCTGAGCGGCCCGGGCAGAACAGGAACAGAACCATGAAGCTGAGCAACATCAAAATCGGCAAGAAGATCGTCGGCGCGTTCACGCTGATCGTTCTTACGAGCGTCATCGTCAGTGGTGTTATTTTCGCCAACAAGACAATTCTGCAATCGACCAGCGATGAGGTTATCGCGGAACTGAACACCGCCATAAAAATGGATGAGTTGCTGCAGTTCGCCGAAGAACAGCAGACTGCCATGCGTGGCCTGCTCATTACTGGTGATGTCGATTACATCGACATATACCGCGCCAAGGTCGATCATTTCAAAAATGCATCCGCCAAGCTCGGTGAGAGCCGTTCCGGCGATCCGGCCCTGGTCGAAGCCCTGGGCAAGATCTCGGGCATTCTGACCGAATGGCAAACCCAGGTGGCGGAAAAGCAGATCGAACTCGTCCGGCATCCGCTGACCATCGATCAGGCCCGCGCCATCGAAGTCACCGGTCTGTCGGCCGATCTGTTCGCACAGATGTTCGCCGTCGCCGACGCCGAAAAAGAGCGTATCGCGCAAAGCGTTGCCGCCGCACAGGCCAGCCTGTACACCGCGAACACGACGATGACCACCGCCGTCATTGCCGGCGCCGTCGTCAGCCTCATCCTGGCGGCTGCGTTCGGCTTCCTGCTGACCCGTGGCATCGCTTCGCCAATCAACGAAATGACGGTCGCCATGAACCGCCTCGCGGGTGGCGACAAGGACTGCGCCATCCCGGCTCTTGGCCGCGGTGACGAAGTCGGCGAAATGGCCCAGGCCCTGCAAACCTTCAAGAACGCGATGGACGAGGCCGAGCGTCTTGCCGCCGAACAAGCGGAGCTTGAGCGCAAGGCCGCCGAGGAGCAGGCCAAGGCCGCTGAAGAGCGCGAAAAACAGGCCCGCAAGGACGCCGAAGCACAGGCCGCCGAGGCGGAACGCGCCGAACGTCTGCGCCAACTGACCGATGCGTTCGAACGCGAAATCGGCACCATCCTGCAGACGGTGTCGGCAGCCGCCGAGCAGCTCGAAGGTACGGCCAGCTCGATGAGCACCAGCGCCGAGACGTCCAGCTCGCAGTCCCGCGTCGTCGCATCGGCGTCGGAAGAAGCGTCCGGGAACGTCGCGACGGTGTCCGCCGCCGCCGAGGAGCTTTCCGCCTCGATCGAGGAAATCGGCAAGAGCGTTTCCGCATCCACCGCCGCGGTCGCGCAGGCGAATGAGAAAGCCGATATTGCCGGTGAAAAGATCTCGACCCTGACCGAGGCATCGACAAAGATCGGCGACATCATCGAGGTCATCGAGGGTATCGCCGAAAAGACGAACCTGCTGTCGCTCAACGCCACCATCGAAGCGCAACGCGCCGGCGACGCCGGCAAGGGCTTCGCGGTCGTTGCCAACGAGGTCAAACAGCTCGCGACCCAGACCGGCCAGGCGACCCATGAAGTGAGCCAGCAGATTACGGGCATCCAGTCGGCATCGAGAGAATCCGCCGAAGCGCTGGAAGCGATCCGTGAATCGATCAAGAACGTGACCGAAATCACGACGGCCATCGCCGCCGCGATCGAGGAACAGGCCGCAGCGACGCAGGAGATCGCCCGCAACGTCGAACAGGCCGCGGCCGGTACGCGCAACGTGGCCGAAAACATCGTCAGCGTCGAGAAAGCCGCCAACGATACCGGCGCATCGGCCGGCGAAGTGCTCACCGCGTCGAAAGACCTGAGCCTGCAGTCGGTGAAGATCAAGGATTTCGTGAACGACTTCCTGACCAACGTCAAAACCGCTTAACCGTCAAGTCTCTCCCAATCTGACGGCGGCTCCTCCCCGGGGCCGCCGTTTTTTTATCTGCGCCGAGATCAGGTAGCCCCTGCCCCGTGAACCGGCAAGTCGGGCCGGTTACCCAGCGACGAAAACGGCGAAAATCCCTGATCGGCAAGCTGCAGGCGCTGTCTGATTTGGAAAACAAGGCAGATAACTGCCGTTGCGATGGCAACGAAAGCCACCGTCGACCCCAGCGCCAGAAAAACGTACATGCCCAGCGAAACCAGCAATTTCATGGCATAGGCAAACCCGGCTACGACGCCGACAGTCATCACAAGAGCAACGGCCTGTGCCGCAGCTTCGCGATGCACCCATTCGGGCATTCGCGGATTACGCATGATCAGCATGACAAGTATGTAGAATGCAACGCTCGCGAAAATCGCGACCGCGGCATATACGGCATCCAGAATGAGAGACATCTCTTGCTCCAATGAGGCCCCTGGTCGTCAGGGCACCAGAAGCGGGCGGCCAATGCGGACCTGCGGCGCGCATTCGCCCCGCTCACGGCTGAAGGCATTGCTTCAATGCGAAGCCGCTCGTCCAGTCGGGCGGATTATACATTCATCGACTTCGCGCCAGAACGGGTTTCACATACCGCACTATCCGCAACGGGACCCGAACGCATCGACGCCCCGTGTCGACCGCTGCCAAATTCCCAATGAAATGATGGACATATGGACACCACCTGGAATCGACAGGTGACAAAATGGAATTTTCGCATAGCTGACATGCGTGCGCACATCTGCTGTACACCGCCCTCCGGGATATATCATATGCATCCAACGCGGAGTTCCCTAAATGAACCGAATAGTCCCGTCGTCTCCCCGGAAACGCGGCCGACAATCCGGGGGTTCACGCAAATCCGTCGCACGGGCTCGCCGCTTCGGCAAACGAGCCGATGCAATGATCGTCGCTGCCTCCATATTTCTTCTCACGATTACAACACTGGGCGGCTTGGGCATGCTGCTGGCGGGCCTGTTGCTCAACCAGATCGGTATGCCCGCCTATGTGATCTGGCCTATCACCGCGGGCCTTGGGCTTCTGTCGATAGCCGGCGGCGCACATGTCGCGCAGGCGGTCTGGAGACACGAAACCCAACGCCTCGACTCGGTTTCCGAAGCAGAGCCTGAAGTCAGGTCTAAATCTTCCAGAAAAACTTCGCGAGCAGCGTAAACACGATCCAGACGATGAAGATCAGCGGCAGCCCGGCGCGGATGAAATCCTGGAACCTGTAGTGCCCCGGACCCATCACCAGAAGATTGGTCTGATACCCCATCGGCGAGGCAAACGAGCAGTTCGCCGCGAACACCATGGCAATGGCGAACAGCATCGGCGGCGCCCCCACCTCGATCGCCAGGTCGACGGCAATCGGCGTAAACAACACCGCGACCGCGTTATTGGAGATCACGTTGGTCATCAGCGCCGCCACCAGGAACAGCAGCGACAGGATTACCAGCGGCCCCAGGTCCTCGAACACCGAGACCATGCCGTGCGCAATGACCGCGGCCCCCCCCGTTTCCTGCAGGGCGATGCTCATGGCCAGTGCCGCCGCGATGGCGGTCGCGATTTTCGGATCGATGGCGCGGAACGCCTGGCGCAGGTTCAGCACGCCCGTCGCCACCATCGCAACGGCACCGGCGAACGCGGACACGACGATCGGCACCATCCCGGTCGCCGCCGCGATCACGGCGCCAAGGAAAATAAACGTCGCGCGTTTGACGTGATCCAACTGCGGCAGATCCTCGCGCGACGATTCGATCAGGATGGCGTCGCGGCCACCCCGCAACTGCCTGATGTCGTCGCGCTGCCCCTGCACCAGCAGGACGTCGCCCGCCTCCAGCCGGATTTCCGTGATGCGCGCCCGGATCATGCGTGCGCGGCGCTGGATGCCGAGCACGATACAGCCAGTCTTGTAACGGAACCCGGCCAGCCTGAGCGTCTGCCCGACAAGACGGGACGCCGGCGCGATCATCACTTCGGCCAGAACCTGATCGGCCTGCCGCCATGGTGCGTCCTCGTCATCGTCATCCAGCGCCTTGCCGTCGCGCAGGTCCGGATGGAAAAGCTCGCCGTGTTCGGCGATGGCTTCCTTGAGCACGGGACGGGTCGCGGCGACGACGATCACATCGCCTTCGATGACCTCGGTGTCCTCGAACGGCGGCAGGATCGCGCGCTCGCCGCGCTGGATCATGCGCACCGTCATGTTGGGCAGTGCCTTGAAATGACCGCCGACCGCGCTTTTGCCGATCAGTTCGGAATCCGGCGGCGTTTCGATCTGCACGATGAACTGCTTGCCGGCGCCTTCCGGGGCGACACTGTCCGCCATGCCCGCCCGGTCCGGCAGAATGCGCGGCGCAACGAACACGGCATAGACCAGACCGGCGAGCGCGAGGATCACGCCGGGTGCGGTGAAGTCGAAGAAACCGAGCGGCTTTTCGCCGATTTCGATCAGCGCCGTATTCACCAGTAGGTTGGTCGACGACCCGATCAGCGTCGTCATGCCGCCGAGGATCGCGGCAAAGCTGAGCGGGATCATGATGCGGCTCGGCGATACGTGATAGCGGTGCGCCATCGCCTGCATCAACGGAATGAAAATCACCACGACCGGCGTGTTGTTCAGAAACCCGCTGACCGCGCCGACGATGAACAGCACGAAAAAGATGGCGACCGTCGCCGGCACCTTCGCGCGCAGATGATCGAGCAGCCATTGCGCACCGCGGTCGAGTATCCCGGTGCGGATCAGTCCCTGCCCCATGACCAGAAGCGACAGCACCGCAATCAATGCCGTGTTCGCGAAACCTTCGAGGATACGTGCCGCGGATATGCCGGGCTGGCCGTCATCCGCCGGTGTCTGGAAAAACTGGAAGAACAGCAGGATGGCGCAGATGGTGCCGAGCGATGTCAGTTCCATCGGCCACTTCTCGGCCACATAGGCGGCAAACGCGATCAGAATGATCGCGTACGTCACCCACATCTGCATTTCGGCACTGATGGTCAAGACCATGTGTCCTCGCGTTTCAATTCATCGAGTTTATAGGAAATCGACCTTGCGTGCAGTCCGATCGGAAATACGCGTTGTTTTCACCACCCCGATTCCTACGCGCAAATGACCGCGTCCGAAACGCCAAAAATTTGGTGTTTTTTTCTCGGCGGCAGTGGGGGGATGCACCGGGACGGACAAAAAAGCCCCGAATTCCGCGGCTTTCAGGATGCAAAAAATACACGAAAAAAATTTAAAAAAAATCGCGCCTTGTGACCCCCGTCACTGTTGGTGACAGGGGGATTGGGTATGTTGAAGATGCTTCTAGTCTCTCCCCGAGACTTCTCTCCCTGTCTAACTCGCCGGGTCCTTCGGGACCCGGCTTTTTATTTGCAGCGCCGTACGAATATCCGGTTCCCGTGGTAAATGAAGCGACGTTGCTCCACGCCCTCACCCCTCACAAATGAGGACTATTGGCTGGGCACGAGACTACGGCGGCTCATAGCTAAGGAAAGACATTTTTGCGGATGGAAAATGGCTTCGTCGAAGTTACAATCTCGCGTTCGTGTTTCCTGCGGTCTCGAGGGGTTCTATGTCTATCGTATCGCCCGAAGTCCTGTCGCTTTTTATCCTATCGTCGTGCGCGTTAGCATTGGCTCCTGGACCAGACAATATTTTCGTTTTGACGCAGTCCGCGATGAATGGGCGTGCGGCAGGATTGCTCGTGACTTTGGGATTATGCACGGGGCTATTATTTCATACGGCAGCGGTTGCAGTCGGTGTTGCTGCAATATTCGCGACATCAACGCTGGCCTTTACAATCCTGAAGATCGTCGGAGCTGCTTACCTGGTTTATTTGGCTTGGGGTGCTTTCCTGGCGTCGGGCTCCGTTCAATTGCAGGGCGAGGCGAAGCCTGTATCAGGTAGGAATCTCTATCTCCGCGGGGTTATCATGAATATAACCAACCCAAAGGTCGCAATCTTTTTCCTGGCCTTTCTTCCTCAATTCGCCGACCCAATCAAAGGGTCCGTGACCCTTCAAATTGCGATATTCGGCGCGATCTTCATGATCGTAACATTCTGCATATTTGGCGCAGTCGCGTGGTTTTCCGGATACGTTGGTGAGAAACTGAGACAGTCACCCAAAGCGCAGTCCGCAATTAATAAACTGGCGGGCATCGTATTTTTGGGTCTTGCGGGCAGGTTGCTAGTTACGGAACGTTGAGACTGCTTTGGGTCAGAAGCGACCGTCCGGCTTAATATCGCAACTCGTCCAATAACCTTCTGAAAGCAGCCGCAGCAGTTCTGCGGCGTGTAATATCTACCGCGCACACTTCCAAGTCGCCGATCTTCTTCGGCGATCAAATCGCTCGCCTGGAACCAACCCCTACCCCCGCCGGTCGTCGAGGATCATGTCGGAGGCTTTTTCCGCGATCATGATGGTCGGCGCGTTGGTGTTGCCCGACACAATGGTCGGCATGACCGACGCATCGACGACGCGCAGCCCTTTGATGCCGTTTACGCGCAGCTTGGAATCAACGACGGCGTGCTCGTCGGCACCCATGCGGCACGTGCTGGTCGGGTGATAGATCGTCTGCGCGATCTTGCGCGCGCTTTCCAGGATGTCGTCGTCGCTTTCGATGTCCGGCCCCGGCAGCCGCTCGCGCACCACGAAATCCTTCAGCGGCGAGGTGTTGAAAATGCGCCTGGATGTCTTGATCGAATCCACCACCACGCGCCTGTCCTTCTCGGCCGACAGATAGTTCGGCTGGATCGACGGATACGCGTCCGGGTCCGGCGACTTGATGGCGATGCGGCCGCGGCTTTCGGGCCGCAGCTGACAGATCGACGAGGTGACACCGGAAAACGGATGCATCTTGATTCCCGGCTTGTCGGCGCTCAGCGGCTGGAAGTGGAACTGGATATCCGGCGTTTCGAGCTCGGGCTGCGTCTTGGTGAAGATGCAGACCTGGCTCGCGCCCATGCTCATCGGCCCGGTGCGTTTCAGGATGTATTCGAGGCCCATCATCGTACGCCGGATCGGGTTGTTGATCTCGTCATTCAGCGTCGGCACGTTGACCTCGTAGATCATCCGGATCTGCAGGTGATCCTGCAGGTTCTCGCCGACGTCGCGCCGGTCGCAACGGACCTTCACGCCGGCGTCCGACAGCAACGCCCCCGGCCCGATGCCCGAGACCTGCAAGATCTGCGGCGAGCCAATGGCGCCTGCGGACAGGATCACCTCGCCGCCCGGCTTGAGTTTTGCTTCATGGCGCGTACCGTCCTTGCGGTAGGCGAAGCCTGTCACCTTCCCGGGTTCGTCGGCATCGAACAGGATCTCGACGGCCGGTGCATTGACGACGATATCGAGGTTGTCGCGGTGCTCGATCGGGCGCAGGTAGGCCACCGCGCTCGAGCAGCGCTTGCCGTTATGCGCGGTCAGCTGGAAATACCCGGCCCCTTCCTGCTTGGCGCCGTTGAAATCGGTGCTGCGCGGAATGCCGTTGGCCTCCGCCGCCGCGATCAGTGCTTCGCAGACATCGCGCTTGGCGCGCATGTCGGACACGTGCAGCGGCCCGTCGGCACCATGAAAATCGTTGCCGCCGCGTTCCTGGTTTTCCGCACGCTTGAAGTACGGCAGCACGTCCGCGTGCGACCAGCCGGCATTGCCGAGCTGGCGCCAGTGATCGTAGTCCTCGGCCTGGCCACGGATATAAAGCAGCCCGTTGATCGAGCTTGAACCGCCCAGCACCTTGCCGCGCGGCCAATCGAGACTGCGCCCGCCGAGCCCCGGTTCGGGATCGGTCTTGTAACACCAGTCGGTCTTGGGATTGTGGAGCGTCTTGAAGTAGCCGACGGGCACGTGAATCCACGGATTGGAATCGCGTCCCCCCGCTTCCAGAAGCAAAATCCGCAGATCCCGGTCGGCACTCAATCGGTTGGCGAGAACACAGCCTGCCGAACCTGCGCCAACGATGATATAGTCGTAGGTGGTCTCTCCCTCGTGCATGCTGGACCCTAACCAGCTTGCAAAAAAGTTGCAACAATGAAACTGTATGTTCCATAAATGAGAATCATTGTGGTTTTGTTTTGATTTCTTTTGGAGACTTCCGTGACTGACACTTCCAACGCCGGCTCCCGTTCCATTCGCGTTCTCGAGCTTCTCGACGTCGTTTGCGGCATGGACCGGCCGGCAACCGCCATCGACATCGAGGTCGCATCGGGGCTGCCCAAGGCCACGGTGCACAGGCTCTGCAACCTGTTGCTCGAGGAAGGATACCTGCGCCGGGACATCAACGGACGCGGCTACGAGGCCGGCGAACGTTTCGCGCAGCTGGCGCTGAAGCTTCTCGCCAACCAGAGCGGCCGGGGTGAGCGTCATGCGATCCTGGAGAGCCTGACCCGGGAAATCGGCGAAACGTGCAACATCGCGCTGCCGCAGGCGACGTCGATGCAGTATCTCGACCGGGTCGAGTCGGAATGGCCGCTTCGGATCCAGTTGCCCATCGGCTCGCACGTGCCGCTGCACTGCACGGCGAGCGGCAAGCTTTACCTGGCAAGCCTGCCGAAATCCCGATGTGAGCGGCTGATCGCCAAACTGCCGCTGGACCCCAAATCCAACAACACGATCACCGACCGCGATGCACTGATCAAGGAAGTCGCCACGATCGCCAAGACCAAGATCGGCACCGACAACGAGGAATTCATACCGGGCATGGTCGCGGTCGCCGTGCCCGTCACGGATAAGAACGGCAAGACCCTCGCCACGCTGGCGACGCACGGCCCCGTTGTCCGGATGAGCTTCGAACGCGCCATGGAACATGTGCCACGCCTGCAAAGCGCCGCCGCCGAGATTGCCGCGTCTTTCGACTAGATGCCGAAACCCGACGACATTCTGGATGCCCTCAGGGCCGGCGGTGTGCTGACACCCGGCGAAGATCCTGACTGCACGCCGCTCACCGGCGGTGTCAGCTCCGATATCTGGCGGATCGATCTGGCGTCCGGGCCGGTCTGTGTCAAGCGCGCGCTGGCCAAGCTCAAGGTTGCCGATGACTGGCACGCGCCGGTGTCCAGAAACGCATTCGAGGTCGCGTGGATGCAGACGGTGCGGGCCATCGCCCCCAGCGCCGTGCCGGACGTGATCTTTCACGATCCGGAGACCGGCCTGTTCGCGATGACCTACATTGAACCGGAGACGGCACCGGTGTGGAAAACGCTGCTGCGCGACGGCGTTGCCGAACCGGAAAACGCCGCCGCCGTCGGTGACATCCTTGGCCGCATCCATACGGCAACGTCCACGGACCCCGATATCCCGGCGCGCTTCGACAATGACGAGATTTTTCACGCGATCCGCCTGGAACCCTACCTGCTGGCGACCGCCGAACGTTGCCCGGACGTGGCGGACCGGCTCCGCGAGCTTGCCGACATCACGGCGTCCAACAAGGTTGCCCTGGTCCATGGCGACGTCAGCCCAAAAAACATCCTGATCGGCCCCGACGGCCCGGTGTTTCTGGATGCGGAATGCGCGTGGTTCGGCGATCCGGCGTTCGACCTTGCGTTCTGCCTCAATCACCTTTTGCTGAAATGCCTGTGGGCACCGTCGGCCCGGCCCGGTTTCAAAGCGTGCTTCGAAGCGCTCACAGCATCCTACGAGGCTGCCACCACCGATATCGCGGACCGTGCCATCCCGAAGCGCACGGCGCATCTGCTGGCGGGGCTTTTCCTGGCGCGGGTCGACGGCAAGTCGCCCGCCGAGTACATCACGGCGGACGCCGACAAGGAACATGTCCGCACCGTCGCCCGCGAGTTTTTGACAAATCCCGCCGATCATCCGATAGACATCTGTCACGGGTGGCACGCGCACCTGAATAAAAACCAATAAACCGCCTCGCCGCGAAGGGAAGATCATCAATGGCCAAGTATTCCATCAACAACATCCATGCGCGCCGGGTATGGGATTCCCGTGGCCGCCCCACGGTCGAGGTCGAGGTCGAACTCGACGGCGGTGCAAAGGGCATCGCCATCGCCCCGGCCGGCGCTTCGCGCGGCCGCTTCGAAGCCATTGATCTTCGCGACGGCGGCAAGACCTTCGGCGGCTGGGACGTCACGGGTGCCGTGAAGGCGGTCGACATAGAGATCGCCGAAGTCCTGAAGGGGCAGGATGTGCGCGAGCAGGAACGGCTCGACAAGTTCATGATCGAACTCGACGGCACCAAGAACAAGCAGCGCCTCGGTGGCAACGCGACGGTCGCCACCAGCATGGCGCTTGCCCACGCCGCCGCCGCGTACGAAGGCGTGCCGCTGTGGCAGTATCTGCGCGGCAGCGCCGACGGCGACGTCTCGCTTCCGTTGCCGGAAATTCAGATCTTCGGCGGCGGCGCGCACGCATCGCGCCGCGTCGACGTGCAGGACTTCATGGTCATCGCCACCGGCGCCAAAAGCTTTCGCGAAGCCCTCGACTGGACGGCGGAAGTCTACCTGAGCGCCGGGCGCATCATGGCCGATGCCGGCAAGCTCGCGGGCGTTGCCGATGAAGGCGGTTACTGGCCCGACTTCGACACCAACGAAGAAGCGATGGAAACCCTCGTCCGCGCCATCGAGGGGGCGGGCTTCACGCCGGGCCAGGAAGTCTCCATCTCGCTCGACATCGCCGCGTCGGAATTCGGCGAGAACGGCAAATATACCCTCGCAAAGGACGACCGCGAACTCTCGAGCGAAGAGCTCTGCGCGATGATGGTCGACTGGATGGAACGCTATCCGGTGGTGTCGATCGAAGACCCGCTGGGCGAGGACGACCCGGACGGTTTGATGAAATTCACCTGGGCCGTCGGTGACAACGCCCAGGTCGTCGGCGACGATGCGCTGGTCACGAACGCGGACCGCGTCCGCGCCGCCGCCAAGGACAAGCTCTGCAACGCGCTGCTGTGCAAGCCCAATCAGGCGGGCACCCTGACCGAGGCCAAGGCGGCCTTCGACGCCGCCGAAAAGGCGGGCATGGGACGCATCGTCTCCGCCCGCTCCGGCGAGACGGAAGACAGCACCATCGTGCATCTTGCCGTCGGCTGGGGCGCGCCGCAGCTGAAGGTCGGCTCCTTTACGCGCTCCGAACGCATGGTGAAGTGGAACGAAGGCCTCCGGATCGCCGATACGCTGCCCGACCGGGACGGCCCGCTGATGCCCCGGTCCGCGTTCCAGTGGCGCTGATCCGCTGACGGCATGAAGCCCACCGATGTCATACTGGCCATTCTGGTCGCCGTGACATGGGGCGTCGCCTTCATTGCAACCGAGTTCGCACTGCAGAGCTTCACACCCTCGCAACTGACCGGGTTCCGCTTCGTGCTGGCGGCATTGCCGCTTTTCTTCGTCAGAAAGCCGGACATCCCCTGGACGCTGCTGATCGCGCTCGGGCTGTTCCTGTTCACCGGCCAGTTCATGTTCCTGTTCTTTTCGTACAAGGCCGGCATGCCGCCGGGGCTGGCATCGGTCGCGACGCACACGCAGGCGCTGTTTACCATCATCATCGCCGCGCTGGTGCTGCGCGAGATTCCGACGACCAAGCAGATATCCGCCGTCGCCATCGCCTTCATCGGTCTCGGCCTCGTGTTCGCCAGCGTCGGCGGCGAACTGACGTACCTGGGGCTGTGCCTGACTCTTTCCGGCGCGCTCAGCTGGGCCGTCGGCAACAACATCCTGAAACGGCTCGGCCACGTCGACATGCTGGCGCTGATGATCTGGCTCAGTATCGTACCGCCGCTGCCGGCGTTTGCGGTGTCGTGGCTGTTCGGCGACAGCTTCGACCTGATCGCGACGTTCCAGAATGCGTCGATGATCAGCCTGCTGTCGCTCGGCTACCTCGGCATCGTGTCGACGACCGTCGCCTTCGCCATCTGGGGCCGGCTGCTGAACACATATCCCGCCGTCATGGTGACGCCGTTCGCCCTGTTCGCGCCGATCGCAGGGGTGCTGGCCTCTTACCTGGTTTTCGGCGAAAGTTTCGGCACACTGCGCGGCGCCGGCATGATCCTCATCATGATCGGCGTCGCCGGCACCGTCCTGCTGGGACCGAAGCGGGAAAAGTCGAAAGGAAAAGACCTCTCATGAGCATCACCGGATCATGCCTGTGCGGCAATGTTACCTTTGCGTACTCGGGAGACATGGCCGACGCGGCCTATTGCCACTGCACCGACTGCCGCAAGACCACCGGCAGCGCGTTCAACATTTCCATCGGCCTCGCCGCCGACGGGTTCGAGATTACCAAGGGCACGCCGAAAACCTATACTAAGACCGCCGACAGCGGCCAGGCCATCACGCGGCACTTCTGTGCGGACTGCGGCGCGCCGCTCTATACCTCTTCGCCGGCGTATCCCGAAAGGATCTATATCAAAGCGGGCGCGCTGGATGACCCAGGCGTGGTTAAACCCACTTATCAGAGCTATACGCGATCGCGCGTGACATGGTCGAAAATCGATGATGATTTGCCCGGGTTCGAGACCGACCGGGCAGAAGGATTGTAGCGCCCGTTAAAGCCTATTCGTGCAGCCGCGCCTGACCGCGAAGGCGGTCGACGAACACATCGATCAGGCGGCGCAGCACCTTGTCGTCAGCACCCAGTTTGCCGAGGCGCGCCGCCAGATCGTCCTGCGTGATGATCATCATCTTCGCCTTGCCGACCACGCGCGCCGACGCCATGCGCGGCTGATTATCGATCAGGGACATTTCACCGAGGATGTCGCCGCGGCCGAGGGTCGCGAGCACGACCTCTTCGTTGCCGGATTTCCGGTAGACCTGCACCTGACCGTCCATGACCAGATAGGCCTCGCTGGCGGTGTCGCCTTCCTCGAAGAGGATTTCACCCTCCTCGACGTCGCGCCGTTCGATCTTATTGTTCGTCACGGTCGCACCCTCCATTTTAAAGACGACGGCGGATCCATCTTCCGCCGCCGGATTTCCCTGCTTTGCCTCGCCGTCGCGGGACACCAGCCGGTCCAGCGTATCTGTAAACAACGCACGCCATTTTTCCGGCAGGGCGTCTGATGCCATCTTTTCCTTCAGCGCGGCCATCACGTCGGCCACCTGCGTGCGCGGCATATCCGCGGGCACAAGCGAAGACAGCGAGGTCAACTGCTGCACCAGCCGGGCCATCACATTCAGCACCGCCTGCTCGTTCTTCTGGCCAATCGGCGAGCCGATCATATCGAGCAGGAAGCCGAGACGGACCGCCCGGTACGGCAACAGGGCAAGGACCTGGCTGATCGCTTGCTCGGCCGACAGGTCGTCCGGATTGGCGAAAGCGATCCGCGCCCTGCCGACCACCGCGCCGGCCATCTCGGAACCGCCGGCAAGCCCGGCGGGCAAGGTCATTTCGCGGATCAGGCCGCGCAGCGCGTCCTGATCGGCCGCGACCCCTTCGCGCGTCAACGGACGAATGCCGCCGATGGTCTTGGCGGCCTTGCCCAGCAACACGTCCGCCGTCTTCGGCATCGGCCTGGACGCCATGAAAGCGTTGAATTCCTCGATGCAGGAGCGTGGATTTCGTGTCTTGCAGCGGCCCTGCGTCAGCTGGACCATGTCGCGAATGGCCGACACCGAGTCCGCGAAACCGCCGAACAGATCCGCAACGGCGGTCGGGCTGTCGAGAATTTCCGCTGCCGCGCCGTCCAGAAACGCCTCCACCAGCTCGTCGGAGGTTTTCCCGCCCAGATCGATCAGCAGCGCCAGCTTGTCGGACCAGTCGCCGCGTTTCTGCAGCCCCAGCGCCAGTGCACCCAAGACGTATGTGTCGCGCCCGTCGCCCTTCGGCGCCTTGGCGACAAGCCCCGTAAAGTCGAGGTTCTGCAAATAACCGAGACGCGTGGGATCTTCGCCGACGACACGCGCGTTCTCCTTGATCTGCTCGAACGCAGCGTAAAGCTGATCGTTGCGCGCAGCCGGTTTCTGGCCCGTCTTCTTGGCCTGGATCACGCCGATCCGGCTCATCGCCGCCGGAAACAGCTTGTCGTCGCGCTCCAGCAACCGGAGCATGCCGTAATCGAAGGCCAGCTCAAGGGCGGTACAGCCCTTTTGCTCCAGCAGTTCACGCAGCAGCCGGCCGGCCGCCTGGCGTGCCGGGAACCTGTAATAATCGCCGATCTTGTCGCAAACGGGCGCTTCCTCGATGGGGACGATCTTGACCGGCTTGTCGCTGAGCTCGATCAGCTCCTCGAGAACGATTTCCTCTTCACCGGTGCGCTGGCTCTCGGCCACGACACGAACGCCCTCGAAGCGCTTCTCGCCGAGAAGCACTTCGGCCCGTTCAACCGCCGCGGACCGGACATCGTGGTGTGAATCGACGAGCCAACGTTCACCCTCGAGGATGAACACGTCGTAGGTCTTCTGTGCGAGATTCTGCCGCACGTCCCCCTCCTCCATACTGGACCGGCCCATCATTGCGCCGACTCGCGCCGGAGTCCACAGGCGATACGTGAATCAGTGGATTTTTGAGGCAAGGATGCGGCGGTGCAGAATTACGACCGCCGCCCGCCGATGCCCTTCATCGCGTGTTCGAGGATATCGCGCCGGATATCGTCGGTCTGACCGGCGACCGCGTCGGAAAGAGCCAGCAGCTCGCGCCGCACGCCGTGCAACTGATCCAGAAGCGACAGCACCACCGGCATGGCGTCGGCATCAATCTCCATCTCGACCCGGCATTCCCGGATCAGGCGCACCCGCGCGACGTCTGTATCGGTGAACGCCCGGGCCTCGCCCTCGCCTTCGGGACGCACCCAGCCGCGCTCGATCCAGCGCGTGAGCGCTTCGGCATCGAGCCCCTCGATCTCTTCGAAAATCTGCTCGTAGCGTATCATCGTCAGGCCTCCATCCCTTTGCGGGGATCGTGCTTTTTGCCCGCCGCCCAGTTTTCCACGAACGCGGTCAGGTCGGCGTCGGGCTCGTCCGGCAGCACGACGTCGAGACGCACGTACTGATCGCCCTTCTGCTTGCTCTTCGGATCGAGGATGCCCCGCCCCTTAAGCCTGAGCGTCGTGCCTGTGTTGGCATTCTTCGGCACCGTCATCTCAACCGTGCCCGATACCGTCGGCACCTTCACCTTGCCGCCGAGCACGGCCTCGCGCAGCGAGATGGGCAACGTCATGTGCACGTTCATGTCCTTGCGGGTGAAGAACGCGTGCGGCTGAATATGCACCTCGATATAAGCGTCGCCCGGCGGGCCGCCGCCGATCCCCGGCATGCCCTTGCCCTTGAGGCGCAGCGTCTGGCGGTCGCGCACGCCTTCGGGAATGGAGATATCGAGCGTCTTGCCGTCGGCCATCGTCGCGCGCCGCTTGGTGCCCCGCGCGGCATCCAGGAAGGACACGTCGAGGGTGTAGCTGATATCGCCGCCGCGCATCTTCAGGCCTTCACCGCCACGGCCGGGGCCGCGGCCCTCGCCGAACAGATCGCGGAAGATGTCGCTCATGTCCTCGTACCCGCCGCTCGCGCCGTAACGCGCGTACTTGGCACCGTCGCCGCCGTCGGCATAGGTGCGGTAGTACGCGTGCTCGGGCCGTTCGTGGCCTTCGGCGTCGATCTCGCCGGCATCGAAGCGTTTGCGTTTGTCGGGGTCCGACAGCAGGCCGTGGGCACCGCTGATTTCCTTGAACCGGCGTTCGGCCTTCTCGTCGCCCGGATGCAGATCGGGATGGCACTCCTTGGCCAGCTTGCGGTAGGCCTTGCGGATCTCGTCCGCCGACGCGGTTTTCGGGACCCCGAGGATGTCATAGGGATCGCGCATGTCATGCCTCTTCAATTAAAGACGTGAACGTTACGGCTTAGATATGCGCGTGCCGAATTCCACACAATGATTCAGGTCAATTTGAAAAGCATGCCCCTCACCCTGTCCCTCTCCCAAGGGAGAGGGAACTCTCGTAGATCGACCGTCATTGTCCCTCTCCCTGGGGAGAGGGTGGCGAGCGACGCGAGCCGGGTGAGGGGAAAAACTAATGCCGGGTTTCGCTTTCGTCCGATTTCCCGGATCGCCCTGCGCTGCCGCCGTTGCCGGCGGTGACTTCCTTGGGACCGAGGCAGACGGCGATTTCGTTGCGGTCGAGCGTCTCGCGTTCTTCCAGGTCGGAAATGAGGCGTTCGATCTTGGCCTTGTTCGTCTCGATCATCCGGATCGCTTCGGCTTCGGCGTCGACCAGGTATTCACGCACGGCTCGGTCGGCGGCCGCCGCCGTTTCCTCCGAGAACTGGCGCGGTTGCGCAATCTCGCGGCCGAGGAACGGATGCTCGTCGCTTTCGCGGACGTCGACCGGGCCGACCTCGTCCGACATGCCCCAGCGCCCGACCATGGAGCGCGCGATCTGCGTCGCCATGCGGATATCTTCATCGGCACCGGAACTGACGGATCCCAGGAACACCTGCTCTGCCGCACGGCCGGCGAGGATCACCGAAAGACGTGCCTTGAGGTATTCCTCGGAAAGCGTATGCCGCTCGATCTCCGGCAACTGGTGGGTGCCGCCGAGCGAGCGGCCGCGCGGAATGATCGTGACCTTGTGCAGCGGGTCGGCGCCCGGCGTGAAGTACGCCACCGCCGTGTGGCCGGACTCGTGCACGGCAAGGCGATGCCGTTCCTCGTCGTGGATCGCCAGCGTGCGCACCGCGCCCATGATGATGCGGTCGCGCATCTCCTCGAAGTGACGCGGCTCGACCGCAGACAGGTTTTCGCGCGCCGCCGCCATCGCCGCCTCGTTGACCAGGTTCTTGAGGTCCGCGCCGGAGAACCCGGGCGTCGCCGCCGCAACCCTCTCAAGGTCGACCTCTGGCGCCAGCGGCACCTTGCGGCAATGTACCTCGAGGATCGCCTGACGCCCCTTGAGGTCCGGCAGTTCCAGCGTCACGTGGCGGTCGAAGCGGCCCGGGCGCAACAGCGCCGGGTCGAGCACGTCGGGCCGGTTGGTCGCGGCGAGCACGACCACCGCCTCGTGACCCTCGAAGCCGTCCATCTCGGCCAGGATCTGATTGAGTGTCTGTTCGCGCTCGTCATGACCGCCGCCGATCCCGGTGCCGCGCACGCGCCCGACGCTGTCCAGCTCGTCGATGAAGACGATGCTGGGCGCATTCTTCTTGGCTTCGTCGAACAGGTTGCGCACGCGCGATGCACCGACGCCGACGAACATCTCGATGAATTCGGACGCCGACATGTGGAAGAACGGCACGCCCGCCTCGCCCGCCAGCGCGCGCGCCATCAGCGTCTTGCCGGTGCCGGGCGGCCCCTGCAGCAGAATGCCGTGCGGCACCTCGGCGCCGAGACGTTGATACTTTTCCGGATCGCGCAGGAATTCCAGCGGCTCGGAGACCTCGCGCTTGGCGTTCTCCTGTCCCGCCACGTCGGCGAAGCGGACGGTCGGCACCTTCGCTTTTTCGATCGGCTGCACCTGCCCGCGCAGGATATCGCCGGCGCCCCGGCCGAGCCCGCCCGGCAGGCCGCCACCCATCATGCGGCGCCAGATATAGAACCAGAACACCATGATCAGTAGCCACGGCAGCAACGAGCCGAGCCACGAGCCGCCGTCCGACACCGGCAGGGATTGTATCTTGATGCCCTGTTTTTCGAGTGCGGCCAACAGTTCCTCGTTGCCCGCCGGCGGCAGGTAGGTGACGAACGCCGTCGGCCGCTGCCCGCCGGGCGCCGCCGTGCCGTCGTTCAGGTGCCCCTCGATGCGGTCGCCGCGGAACGCCACGTCGCCGATGCGCCCGGCCTCGATCATGGTCTTGAATTCGGTATAGGGAATCGTTTGCCGCGCTTCCTGCGTGCCGAACACGCCGAAGATCGACAGCAGCATGAACACGCCGAGGCCGACCACGACCCACTTGATCGCCTTCGATGCCCAGTTTTCCGGTTCGTCGCTCATGGCGAGATACTAGCACAGCTTGGATCACCGGCGTTGATTTGGATCAATGGGGAGAGTGCATGTAAAAGCCCCCTCACCTGTCCTCTCCCCCACATTCGTGGTGGAGAGGGACTCTCGGCGCAAGGTACGACCTACTCATCCCTCTCCCCCTGCCAGGGGGAGAGGTTAGGTGAGGGGGTAAAGGATCGGAAGCTGGAAGTCGGCGGCGCAACCACCCAATCGATCCCTGCGCCGCCTAGTAGGGTGAATGCTTGAAAGACGGCCGTTCGGCCAACCGCGTGGAGGCTGTAAGTCGGCGCCTTGGCCAACCCAGCCATCCCCAAGGCGCCTATATATGTGGTGGTGCGGGCGGCCGGACTTGAACCGGCATGGCCGAAGCCGAGGGATTTTAAGTCCCTTGTGTCTACCAATTCCACCACGCCCGCGTTGGTCCGGACGTTACCCGCAGCACATGCCGACCGCAAGCCGCTAAGCGTCGTTCCTGCGCTTGCCCGCCCCCCGTGTGCGTGCCACGCTGCCGCCATGGACGCGCATGACCAGGACACGGATCAACAAGGAGAGGCCATGACGGACGGGCCCCGGTTCGACCGCCGCTTTCGCGACACGCTGGAAACGCTGCTGGTGTGGCGCCGCGACGTGCGCCGGTTCAAAACCGAGCCACTTCCCGACGGCCTGATCGAGGACCTGTTGCGCCTCGCCGCGCTGTCGCCCAGCGTCGGCAACGCGCAGCCGTGGCGCTTCGTCACCGTCGACGACCAGGCGCGCCGTGACGCCGTCATCGCCAATTTCGAACGCGCCAACGCCGACGCGCTGGCCGATTACGAGGGCGACAAGGCCGATATCTATGCCGGCCTCAAGCTCGCCGGTCTCAAGGAAGCGCCGGTGCACCTCGCCGTCTATTGCGACGAGACGAGCGAGTTGGGCTTCGGGCTCGGCCGCAAGACCATGCCGGAAATGCTGGCCTATTCGGTGGTCGGCGCCGTGACGACTTTGTGGCTGGCGGCGCGCGCGCACGGTGTGGGGCTCGGCTGGGTGTCGATCCTCGACCCGGACGAGGTCGACAAAACCCTCGACGTGCCCGACGGCTGGAAGCTGGTGGGGTATCTCTGCCTCGGCTACCCGGTCGAGGAACACACCACGCCGGAACTGGTCCGCGCCGGCTGGCAGGAGCGGGTCGACATTTCCGAGTTTATCCTGAAGCGCTGAGCGATCCCTTGGGCGCTAGTCCATCGGGTCCCGCCACGAGCCGAGGTTCCAGATGCCGATGGCAATGGTGATCCCGGTGACCGTGACCCAGATGTCGAAGCAGAAAAAGGCGATCCACAGCCACGACTGGTTGGCGCGCGACATCAGCGAATAGATGCCGCCCATGTCCGACCACAGGAACACCGCCGCGACGGCGAGCGAGATCGCCGTCCCCATCAGGCCGCGGCGGATCAGGAATCCGAAGAACGCCCGGCGGCTGCGCGAAAGATCGGACGGAATGGCGTTCATGCGGTGGTGCCTCCTGATCAGGCGCCGTCCGGTTCTTGCAGGACCGGCTCGCCGCCCAGGTCTTTCAGCATTTGTACCACATCAAGCGCCGCCGCATCCGCTTTTTCAGGATCCTCGGCACGGATCACGATGTTCGCGCCGGGCCGGTCGTTGAGCGGATAGGACCCGATCTCGGTCTCCGGATGGCGCGCCTGCAGCTCCGTCAGCGGCCCGCCGGCGCGGCCCTCCGGCACCAGCGACGAGACGGTACGGCTGACCATCCGCCGCCCCCCGGTCAGGCGGTGCTTCATGCCGGCGAACATGGTCTGCATGATGCGCGGCACGCCCGGCAGCACGAACACGTTCTCGACCTGGAAACCGGGCGCGACGGAGACCGGATTGTCGATCAGGACCGCATCCACAGGCGTGTTGGCCATGCGCTGGCGGGCCGGCGTGAACTCGTCACCGCGCGCCGTATAGTGCGCCTCCAAAAGCTTCACGGCCTCCGGGTTCGGTCCGAAGTCGAGATCGAAGGCCTTGGCCACGCATTCGGACGTGATGTCGTCATGCGTCGGGCCGATGCCGCCCGTCGTGAAGACATAGGTGTAGCGCGCCCGGAGCGTGTTCACCGCTTCGATGATGGCGTCGGGCACGTCGGAGACGACGCGGACCTCGGTCAGGCGGATACCAAGCTGGTTCAGCTCTTCGCCGAGGAATTGCAGGTTGGCGTCCTTGGTGCGGCCCGAGAGGATTTCGTTACCGATGATGACCAGTCCGGCGGTAACCGGCGTCGATGGGGGTGTTGCTGTGTCTGACATTCCGGAAATGTAAGAACGCGCCGGGGTCTTTGAAAGCAATATCAGCGGGAAAACCCCGGAGAAAACGAAGGGCGGCCCGGTGGGGGAATACCGGGCCGCCCGTTTCGCATCGCGCGCCGCAGGGCCGGAGGACTACCCCCGGGCGCGACACTGGTGCAGGGGATTAGCTGGTGATCTTCCAGTCGCCGTCCGGCATCCGGCATGCGGTGCCGTACCCGACTTCGTACTGGCCGCCGACCACCATGTCGGTCTGGTATTCGCGGCAATAGGCGCCGGTCTGCGTATCGGTGCCGGTGCGCGTCGGCGTCACCGAGCCGTAGTTGCCGCTGTCGGGGTTTTCCCACTTGATGGTCTGACCGACCGGTGCGCCGAGCGCCTGGTTCTGTGCACGGGCGGCATAAGCCTGGTCGGCGCGGTCGAGCGACTGGCCGATGTTGTTGCCGAGCAAGCCGCCCAGCATCACGCCGGCCGCCGTCGCGGCGAGCTGGCCCTTGCCGCCACCGATTTTGGAACCGGCGAAACCGCCGAGGCCGGCACCGAGCAGCATGCCCATCGTCTGCTTGTTGCCCTGGTCGGTGACGCAGCCGCTCAAAAGGCCGAGGCTGAGCACCGCCGCCATGGCCATCGCCATCGGACGGCGCGCTTTGGAAACGGATTTAACGGAACGTTCGTTCGAAATGGTTTTCAGTTCGTTCATCTTAAGACCCTCCTGTGTCTGTCGCCGGTCAATGTCCTCCACGGCGATGGGAGGACTCTATTTAACTTCATTTTTATAGTCAATATTAAATTTAAAAATAAATGTAACTGGATGTATCAAGACAAATTACATATATATCATAGGGTTATAGCCCCTCGACAATCCCCTTAAGATAAACTACATAATTATCATCAAAAATAGCTCTATATCAGGAACGGGACTCCACCGCCATGCCGCTGACCTACAACGACCGGCAACGACGTGCCTATCTGGGCTTTACCGACAAGCTGGGTGTTGGCTGGGTGCAGCTGTTCGCCGGCGACACGGAATTCTATTCCGCCGCCTACTGGGACCTGTTTACATACCTTTGGCGCACGGACGAGCCGGTCCGTAAGACCGACGCCATCGGCTCCATTACCGGGGTCAAGAGCCCGCTCACGGCATCGAAGTACATCGACACCGCGTTGAAGCGCGGGCTGATCGTGGAAAAGGAAAACCCGCGCGACGCGCGCTCGAAACTCGTGCAGCTTTCGCCGCAGATGCGGGCCCAGATGGATACGTTTTTCGATGACGCCGTCGACGAGCTGAAGAAACTCGCGGACGGGCTCGAGAAGCTCTAGAGGTAATCCCTGAGCAGCGCCACCAGCGGCTTGTCCGCGGGCGGCATCGGATAATCGCCGAGACGCACCGGCGGCACCCATTTCAGTTCCTGGCCTTCCAGCGGCGCCGGCTGCCCCTTCCAGATGCGGCAGAGATAAAGCGGCATCAGCAGGTGAAAATCCTCATAGACATGACTGGCAAAGGTAAAGGGGGCGAGGCAGGATTCCGTGATATCGAGATCGAGTTCTTCCTTGAGCTCGCGCACCAGCGCCGTTTCCGGCAATTCCCCGTCGGCCACCTTGCCGCCGGGGAATTCCCACAGGCCTGCCATCGCCTTGCCTTCCGGACGCTTGGCGATCAATACCCGCCCGTCGGCATCGACAAGCGCCGCCGCAGCCACCAGCACGGTACGCACGGCGCCGTCCGCACCCGGGAACGGCGCCGACCAGCAGCCGCTGTCAGGACCGCCCATCTCAGGACCGGTAGTCGGCATTGATCGAGATGTATCCGTGCGTCAGGTCGCAGGTCCAGACGGTCGCCTTGCCGTCCCCCAACGCCAGATCGACGTCGACGTCGATCTCCTGGCCCTTCATGTGGGCCGCCACCGGGCCCTCGTCATAACCTTCGACCGCGGCGCCTTCCTTGGCGATGACCGTGCCCCCCATGGAGATCGACAGCCTGTCGCGTTCGGCCTTCTCGCCCGCCTTGCCGACCGCCATCACGACCCGGCCCCAGTTGGCGTCCTCGCCGGCGATCGCCGTCTTGACGAGCGGCGAGTTCGCGATCGAGAGCGCAATGCGTTTCGCCGCTTGGTCGCTGTCGGCGCCGGTCACGTTGATGGTAATGAACTTCGACGCACCCTCGCCGTCGCGCACTACCTGCTTGGCAAGGTCGACGCAGATATCGTCCAGCGCGGCGCGGAACGCGGCGAGCGCCGGATCATCGGCATCCTTGATCTCGGGATTTGCGGCCTGCCCGGTGGCGAACGCCAGCACGGTGTCGGACGTCGAGGTGTCGCTGTCCACGGTCGAACAGTTGAAGCTCTTGTCGGTCGCGGCGGAAAGGCACGCCTGCAGCACATCCGCCGGGATCGCCGCGTCGGTGGCGATGAACGCCAGCATCGTCGCCATGTCCGGCGCAATCATGCCGGATCCCTTGACGATGCCGTTGATCCGGACCGTGGTCCCGCCGATGTCGACCCGCCGCGTCGCCCCTTTAGGGAACGTATCCGTGGTCATGATGGCGGTCGCCGCGTCCGACCAGCGGTCGCCCGCCATGTCGGCGGCCATCGCCTCGATGTGCGGTGTCAGCTTCGACGCCGGCAGCACTTCGCCGATGACGCCCGTAGACGCGGCGAAAATCCGGCTCGGCCGGCAGGTCAGCGCATCCGCCGCCGCGGCGACGACGGCTTCGCACGCTTCGGCGCCCGATTTACCGGTAAAGGCGTTGGCGTTGCCCGCGTTGACGACGACACCCCGTGCTTCGCCGCCCGCAAGGTGCTGGCGGCACCAGTCGACCGGCGCGGACGGACATAGCGAGCGGGTGAATACGCCCGCCACCTGCGTGCCGTCGATGAACCTCATCAGCAGCAGATCGGGGCGCCCCTTGTACTTGAGCCCCGTCTCGGCCACGCCGATGTCGACACCGGCAACGGCGGGTAGCTCCGGAAACGCATCAGGCGCCAGCGGCGAACGCGCAATCATCGCTCGTTACTCCGGCCTTACTGTTTCGAACCGTCGATGGCGAAACGTTCGATCTTCGCCGTCTCACGCAGCCGCTCGACATAGGCGGAGCCTGCGGCCTGGGCCGCGTCGGCGCGCAGTTCCTCGACGCTTTCTTCGAAGCTCGGCGGCGTCGCCGTGCGTTTCTCCTCGACCTTGATCACGTGGAAACCGAACTGGGTCTGCACCGGCTCGCGCGAGTGCTTGCCGACCTCGAGGCCATAAGCCGCTTCCTCGAATTCCGGTACCATCTGGCCCTTGCCGAAGAAGCCGAGGTCACCCCCCCTGGGCCCCGACGGGCCGGTCGATTTTTCCTTGGCCACTTCCGCGAAGTCGGCGCCGCCGTCAAGATCCTTGATGATGGCCACCGCCTCGTCGGCGGTTTTCACCAGGATATGGCGGGCATGCACTTCCTCGGCACCAGCTGCGACGGTTTCATCGTACATCTTACGGAGTTTCTCATCCGTGACGGCGTCGTCGATCTCCTTGCGCACGGCATAACGCTCGAGAAGCTGGTCGCGGACCAGCGAGAGCGTCTTCTTGAATTCGGCTTCTTCGTCCAACTTCCGCGCCTTGGCGTCCTGCGCAACCAGCTTTGAATCGATCAGGCTCGTCAGCAGCATCGGATAGATCTGTTCCAGCGGGACCTGCTTGTACTCCGGCGGCAGGTTTTCGTGTGCCTGCAACAGGTGCGAGCGCAGGATATCCTTGCCGTTGACGGTGGCGACGACCGGGTCGTCGTTTGCCGTCACGGGGACAGTCACCGCGGCAATCACCAGCGACGTGGCCAAACCAGCGGCAATCTTACGAATGAGCATGACAATCTCCTGCATGGGGTTCCGTTCGGCCCGCGTCGGGCCAGTTGACGGCGATTAAGCATTCTTAGGCCCCGCGGGGCAAGCGCGGCCCTCTTTTTAACATGATGATACAAACTGAAAACAAATGAATCCGTATCGAAAAATGCCTGTAATCTAGCGCCGCCATACTGCTCCCAGATCAGGACGCACAAGCGCCCACAAACAAATAATCAGGAGCGTGGAGCTATGGACTTTTTCAAGGATCCCGAATTCATCAAATTGACCGCTCTCGGCATCGCCTTCGTCGTCGGCGTCATCGTCTGCATCTACGTCGCCATCCGCGAAACCGCGGAACTGAAACGCCGCCGCCAGGCCAAAAAGCTCATGTACGAGGATGCCGTCCGCCGCGAGCTTAAGCGCAAACAGCAGATGATGCAGAAAGTGCGCGACCAGGAAGCGTTGGCCGAGGTCGAACGCCATCTGGAAGCGCAGGACCGACAGCAATCCGGCGAATCCTTCGCCTGATCAACAAGTTCTCTTGGGGGATTACCACACTCTCCACACACTCCAACTCGGCCGGTCCAGAAGGACCGGCCCGTTTTTTCCGCCGAGCCCATCCAAAGTCTTGCCAGCACGCGCTGCGTTGGTCATGTTGCACCTGCTAAATTCAGTTACAGGATGCGATCATGAGCTTCACCATCGTCGAAGAGGCGCCTGCCCGCCTTAACCGTTCCGAACTGGCCGTTCCCGGCTCCAGCACCAAATTCCTGCAGAAAGCCGCGGAAAGCGCGTCGGACGTGATTTTCCTCGATCTCGAGGATGCCGTCGCCCCCGACGACAAGCCGCAGGCGCGCAAGAACATCGTCGAGGCGCTGAACGACCTCGACTGGTCCGGCAAGACGGTATCCGTCCGCATCAACGGGCTCGATACGCATTACTGCTACAAGGACGTCATCGAAGTGGTCGAAGGCGCCGGCGACAAGCTGGACCTGATCATGATCCCGAAAGCCGGCACGGCGGCGGATATTTACGCCATCGACATGCTGGTGACCCAGATCGAAATGGCCAAGGGGTTCAAGAACCGCATCGGCTTCGAGATGATCATCGAAACCGCGCTCGGCATGCAGAACATACACGAGATTGCCGCCGCGTCGCCGCGCAACGAGAGCCTGCACTTCGGCGTCGCCGACTACGCCGCCTCGACCAAGGCACGCACCACCAACATCGGCGGCCCGAACAAGGACTATTACGTGCTCACCGATCCGCTGGAGAACGGCGAGCGCGAGACCTACTGGGGCGACATGTGGCACTACCCGATCACGCAGATGGTGGTTGCGGCGCGCGCCAACGGCCTGCGCCCGATCGACGGCCCGTTCGGCGACTTCAAGGATCCGGACGGCTACATCGCGCAGGCGAAGCGCGCCGCCGTGCTGGGCTGCGAAGGCAAGTGGGCAATCCATCCATCGCAGATCGAGCTGGCGAATACCGTGTTCAGCCCCTCCGACGAGGACGTGGCCCAGGCCAAGCGCATCCTCGAAGCGATGGACGCGGCGGAAAAGGAAGGCCGTGGCGCGGTTGCACTGGACGGCAAGCTGATCGATTACGCGTCGATCAAGCAGGCGCGCGTCCTTGTCGACATGGCGGAACAGCTGGCCGGGAAGTGATCCGCCAAGTGATCCGCCAAGTGATCCGTCTGGCAATCGCCGGAGTAGAAATAATTGCGAGGCTGTCTCGCCAAGCGCATCGGTAAATGGTATTCACGCAGGCATGCAGGCATATCTGGATTTCGAAAAGCCCATCGCCGATCTTGAAAGCAAGATCGAGGAGCTGAAGCACCTTTCGAGCGAGGGCGAGGTCAATATCGCCGACGAGGTCGGCCGTCTTCAGGAGAAGGTTCACCGGCTCCTGACGCAGACCTATGCCAAGCTGTCGCCGTGGCAGAAGGCGCAGGTTGCGCGCCACCAGGGCCGGCCGCACGCCAAGGCTTACATCGACACCCTGATCGACGATTTCACGCCGCTCGCCGGTGACCGCGCGTTCGCCGAGGACAACGCCATCATCGGCGGTCTCGGCCGCTTCCGCGGCCGCTCGGTGGTCGTCATCGGCAACGAAAAGGGCGACACCACGGAATCCCGTATCCGCCACAACTTCGGCATGGCCCGGCCCGAGGGTTACCGCAAGGCGCAGCGCCTGATGCAGCTCGCCGACCGCTTCAAAATCCCGCTGATTTCGCTGGTCGACACGCCCGGCGCCTATCCCGGCGTCGATGCCGAGGCCCGCGGCCAGGCGGAAGCCATCGCGCGCTCCATCGAAACCTGCATTTCGGTGCGTGCGCCGTTCGTCAGCGTCGTCATCGGCGAAGGCGGCTCCGGCGGCGCCATCGCGCTTGCCGTCGCCGACAAGGTGCTGATGCTCGAACACTCCATCTATTCGGTGATCTCGCCGGAAGGCTGCGCATCGATCCTGTGGCGCGATTCCGACAAGGCATCGGATGCCGCCGAGGCGCTCCGCCTGACGTCGCAGGACCTTTTGAAGCTCGGCGTCATCGACCAGATCGTGTCCGAACCGCTGGGCGGCGCACACCGCGAACCGCTCGCCGCCATCATGCGCACGGCGGACGTGATCGAGCAGCATCTTGATGATTTAGCGAAAATCCCGGGCGCCGAGCTCAGAAGCCGCCGCCGCCAGAAATTCCTGGAAATGGGCTCCCAGGGGCTTTAGGGAATTAAGCTTGGGCTAAAGCAGTTTGGAACAACTGCAATTCCGGGCCATCGTTAGATAGCCTTTTAAAAAATTGAGGTGGCTGGAAGCGAGAAACCGTCTCTCTAATAGTTGCAAGTGCTAGCCCCGGAGACAAAGGGGCAACATCCTCCAATATTATTGCGTATCCAGTCTGTAGATCGTCAAAGTACGTATCAAACTCCCGTTTCGAAACGCACGCCATTGTTCCATAATGCGACCAAATTTCTGCAGGCGGCCCCGAGACGACGTCTCTGGCTGTTGCAAATGCGTGAATCTGCCCACGAGGAAGCTTGCTGTATATCCACACTCGGGTGCCTGGATCAATGTTGAGCGGTTTGCGACGCAACTCCACCGTTTTTGCACCGGCCAGCATTTTTAATGTATGGCGCTCTTCGACGGAGATCAGAATGTTCTGCTCATCACTCATAGCTTAGTCCTTCCATCAAAACTTGATCCAATTGGTCATGTCGTATTTCCGTCGCAGATATAAAGTTTGTCCCAGCATCACACCCCAGCTCTCTAAGCCGCTCTAAACTTACGTGGCGTTTGATTACCAATATATTATCGAAATGTGTGACAAGTTTGGTCATGCGTTTTCCGATAGATTTCATACTTTCTTCATTTACAACACCCATTCGTCGGATATCTGAGGGGAGTTCCTCTACATTCATGACTGTTGAGTCTGATATCAGCCGACCGTAGTGACGATTTCGACAAACGCCAGCAACTGAATGCAATTAGTCGCTTCCCGCTCCAAACAAGAAGGGTGTTCTGCTCTTTTAGCGGATTAGATGGGTCAAGCTTGAGCTTGGCAGCAGCATCGTTCTCGCCCTGTTCGGCAAGAAACTGCATCACGCTATCCAAATTTTCTGAACTAAGCGGCTCCAAGAATAATTGAGAGAAACTCTCATCCTGAAACTCGTAGATTCCACCAGACTTACTCGTGATATCGGCGTCGTCAGAAAAATCGGAGGGGGCAAGTAGGTCTAAGCCATACAATTCTCTTAATTTCGCTTGAGATCGGAGAATTGCTTGGTCACTTGTTATAAACCCGTCAATTTTATGATGAATCGCAATCGACAGATGCCGAACATCAGATTGTTCTTGAGGACTTAACTCTGATGTTCCACTCCGATGCGGGAATATAGACGTAGCAAGTTGAGACTCGATATTCGCTAGCGACGTGGCCTTTTTTGGAGCTGGAAGGACACGTAGCCTCTGGGCTAACGCGAGAAACGGATCGTGACGAAAATTACCTGTGCTTCGTTCTAACTCTTCAACAAACTCCTGAGTGATAACACCTTTGATATCGCCTCTCATTACAGCTGCTATCACTTTGCCTGCATCTTTTTCGTTCGACCTCCTTTTTCCCACATCAAAAAATACATTGAGATCGATGGCATAAATCCGATCTTCAGCGTCGAAGCTACTCGGTATCATCAAATTGTTTTGCACTTCATCGTCATTGTTTTCGAAAAGGCTGAACAATGACGGGGTATTCAACTCACGGACTCTGATATTAATCCATCGCTTTTTCGTTTGCCCTCCGGGCACAGTTTTTATGTGAGAGAAACCCAGGCGGCCATAAAACGTATTTGCGGCATCCAGATCGCTCGCAACCCTGGCAGAAACACTCAAAAAGCCGAGCTTGGAGAAATGGTCGATTAACGTTTCCATTAACGCCGAAGCGATGCCGCTCATACGAAATTCCGGAATGCAATAAATCTGAAACACTTTCCCGAATGGATACACTCCGCCAAACATCAAGTGCGCGACTAACTGTTCGTCATTGTCGATTGCTACGAACAACTTCCCTTGTGCAGCCGCTTGTCGGTAGGCATTTGGATTAAGAAAGCCAAAAGCGTTGCGTTCTGAATCCGCGTTTTTCTGGACGCGCTCGACATACGGCGCCACGTCCGAATTGGCTGTCAGAATTCGAAAGGAACCAATCGATAATTGTTCGGTCGGCGGGGTCATAGTTGCGCCAAATAGTAATCTGCGGTCGCATAGAAAATCCTATGCTCGCGTAGATAAGCACATATTCCTATGTTGTTAAAATCTCGAGTTGGCTTCGCCCGCTATCGCCTCGTCATTTCCCGGACGGGCCGCAGGCACGATCCGGAACCCATGGCAGCACGAGTGCAATGGCGAAATAGGTCCCGGGTCTTTGCGCGCTGTACGCGCCCAGCCCGGGAAACATCATTCTCTAATGGGTTGAAAGGGCGAGAGCCCTCAGCCGACCTTGCCGTGGCAGTGCTTGTACTTCTTGCCGGACCCGCACGGACACGGCGCGTTGCGCGGCACCCGGCCCCACGTGTCGGGGTCGTTCGGATTCATGTCGGCGGCTGCCTGGCGCGTCGAGATCGGCGTCACCTGGGCGCTGCCGGTCTCTTCCGGTGCCTCCTCCGGCGCGTTCTGCATCGCCGGATCGACCCGGCCTTCATGCATTTCCTGTTCCGGGCGCTGGAAGTCTTCTTCGTCCGGCGCGGTCTGGAACTGCACCTGCGCCAGCACGGTGGTGACGCGGTCACGGAGCCCATCCAGCATCTGCTCGAACAGGTCGAAGGCCTCGCGCTTGTATTCGTTGAGCGGATCACGCTGCGCATAGGCACGGAGCCCGATGCCCTGACGCAGGTGATCGAGCGTCAGCAGGTGTTCTTTCCACGTCTGGTCAAGCAGCTGCAAAAGCAGGCTCTTTTCGACCATACGCATCACGTCGGGACCGACGTTGGCCGCCTTTTCCGCCATCTGACGGTCGGTGATGTCGCGCAGCCGTTCGCGGATTTCCTGATCGGCGATCCCTTCTTCGCTGGCCCAATCCTTGACCGGCAGTTCGATGCCGAAGACGCGCCGCACCTCTTCGTGCAGGAAGTCGATGTCCCATTGGTCGGCATAGGCTTTTTCCGGGATCGCGGCGGACACCATGTCGTCGATGACCTGATGGCGCATGTCGATCACGTCGTCGGCAACCTGGTCGGCGGCCATCAGCTCCTTGCGCTGTTCGTAGATGACCTTCCGCTGGTCGTTCATCACGTCATCGAACTTGAGCAGGTTCTTACGGATTTCGAAGTTGCGCGCCTCGACCTTGGACTGTGCCTTTTCGAGCGCCTTATTGACCCACGGGTGGACGATGGCTTCACCCTCTTCGAGGCCGAGCTTCTTGAGCATGCCGTCGATCCGTTCGGAACCGAAGATCCGCATCAGGTCGTCCTGCAGCGACAGGTAAAACTTCGACGTCCCCGGGTCGCCCTGACGGCCGGAACGGCCACGCAGCTGGTTGTCGATGCGGCGGCTTTCGTGCCGCTCGGTCCCGAGCACGAACAGACCGCCGGCCTCCAGAACGATCTCGCGGTCGCGCTGGATTTCGTCGCGGATTTTCTGCGCCGCGGCTTCGTATTTGTCGGAGCCCGGTTCGGCGTCGACTTCTTTCGCCAGGCGCATTTCCAGGTTGCCGCCGAGCTGAATATCGGTCCCGCGGCCCGCCATGTTGGTCGCGATGGTCACACCGCCGGGCTTACCGGCCTGGGCAATGATGAAGGCTTCCTGCTCGTGGTAGCGCGCATTGAGCACGTTGTGCGGGATCTTCGCCTTTTTAAGGGCATCCGCCAGCTGCTCGGATTTCTCGATCGAGACGGTGCCGACCAGCACCGGTTGCTTGCGCTGATGGCAGTCCGCGATCTGCTCGACAATGGCGGCGTACTTCTCGTCGACGGTGCGGTACACCTCATCGTCGAAGTCCTGACGCGCGATCGGCACGTTGGTCGGAATTTCGACCACTTCAAGCTTGTAGATCTCGGCGAATTCGCCGGCTTCCGTCATCGCCGTTCCGGTCATGCCGGCCAGCTTCGGATAAAGGCGGAAATAGTTCTGGAAGGTGATCGAGGCCAGCGTCTGGTTCTCGTTCTGAATGGTGACGTTTTCCTTGGCTTCCAGCGCCTGGTGGAGGCCCTCGGAATAACGGCGGCCTTCCTGCATGCGGCCCGTGAACTCGTCGATGATGATGACCTGGTTGTCCTTGACGATGTAATCGACATCGCGCTCGAACAGGACATGCGCGCGCAGCGCCTGGTTGGCGTGATGCACCAGCGCCACGTTGTTGATGTCGAACAGCGAGCCTTCCTGCAGAAGACCGGCGTCCGTCATCAGCTGTTCCATCTTCTCGATGCCGGCCTCGGTGAAGGTCGCGGCGCGGGCCTTTTCGTCCTTCTCGTAGTCGTCGGCGTCCAGTTTCGGGATCAGCGCGTTGACGGCGGTATATAGATCGCCCAGGTCCTCGGTCGGACCGGAGATGATCAGCGGCGTCCGCGCTTCGTCGACCAGGATGCTGTCGACCTCGTCGACGATGGCGAAGTTGAAGGGCCGCTGCACCATGTCGTCCAGCGTGAACTTCATGTTGTCGCGCAGGTAATCGAAACCGAGCTCGTTGTTGGTCGCGTACGTCACGTCGCAGGCGTAAGCGGCGCGGCGTTCGTCATCCATCATGCCGTGCTTGATGACACCGACGGTGAGTCCCAGGAACTGATAGACCTGGCCCATCCACATGGCGTCGCGTTCGGCGAGGTAATCGTTGACCGTGACCACGTGCACGCCCTCGCCACGGAGCGCGTTGAGGTAGACCGCGAGCGTCGCGACGAGGGTCTTGCCCTCACCGGTCTTCATTTCCGAGATCATGCCCTTGTGGAGCACCATCCCGCCCAGCAGCTGCACGTCGAAATGGCGCTGGCCGAGGGTGCGCTTGGCCGCTTCGCGAACGGTCGCGAAAGCGTCGACCAGAATGTCTTCGAGGCTCTCGCCGGCGTCGAGGCGGCCCCTGAGCCAGTCGGTGCGGGCCTTCAGCTCGTCGTCGGTCAGGGGTTCGAGATTGGCTTCTTCGGCGTTGATCGCATCGACCGTGCCTTGCAGTGTTTTGACGTACCTGTCGTTGGCCGAGCCGAACAGGCGTTTGGCGAGATTTTGCAGCATACGAGGCTCCGGATGCGCCGAGCGCGAAAAAGGCGGGCCGCGCGGTCTGCGGCCCTTAAATGATTGCCAAAGAGATAGAGTCCAGACCCGCCCCTGTCAACGCGCCGGGCGGTTAATTAGCTGTCACATTTCCGCCAGCGGATGGCTGGTTTCGACCAGCGCGCGCAGGCGTTCCTCCATCACGTGGGTATAGATCTGGGTGGTCGAGATGTCGGCGTGGCCCAACATCTGTTGCAGCGCCCTGAGATCGGCACCGTTGGCGAGCAGATGACTGGCGAAAGAATGCCGGAGCACGTGGGGCGAAACGCGCCGGCGGTCCAGCCCCGCCTCGGTCGCCAGTTCCTTGACCATCTGCCCGAAACGGGCCCGAGTCAGGTGCCCTTCCTTGCCGCGGGACGCGAACAGAAAGCGGTCCGCACGGCCCTTAGCGCGGCCCTTGGGCAGGAAACTGTCGCGGATCACCATGTAATCGCGCACCGCGTCCTGCGCCGGTTCGCCCAGCGGCACCATGCGTTCCTTGCCGCCCTTGCCGCTGACGATCAGCACCGGGCTTTCGCGCAGGAATGCCGATACAGGTAACGTCACCAGTTCGCTGACGCGCAAGCCCGTGGCATAAAGAACCTCCATTAGCGCCGTCAGCCTGAGTCCGTCGGCGCCGGGCCGGCGGCGCGCAGCCTCCAGCAAAGCGTCGACCTCGGCTTCGCTCAGGTACTTGGGCAACCGCTGGCCCAGCTTGGGACCGTCCAGCGACGATGTCGGGTCATCGTCACGGAATCCCATCTCGACGACAAAACGGAAGAACCGCTTGAGCGCGGAAAGCCTGCGCGCCGCCGTCGCCGCCGCCAGCCCTTTATCGTCGATCGCTTTCAGGTACTTGCGGACGTGATCCACGCCGGCGCGCTCCGGCGTCGTCTGACGCCTTGCGACGAAATGCGCGAATTCCGTCAGGTCACCCCGATAGGCGGCAAGCGTATTGTCCGACGCATTCCGCGTCGAGCGCATCATGTTCAGGAAATTGTCGATCCACGGGTAGCTGATCTCGGCCAAAACGCCACTCCCGTATCAAAGCCCGGCGGCGAGAACCGTCTCCAGCGCAAGTTTCCGCGCCGTATGTTCCATGCCCAGCGCACGGAACGCCGCCACCACCTCGTAGACGACGCTGACGCCCTGCTCACCCGGGGCGGCATTGCCGACCGCCTGCAGCGCATACAGTGCCGGCTTCGCGGCGCCCGGCGGGATCTCCCGGTCTTCGCTGCCGTTCTGCGCGACACGGGTCACGCCGCTCAGGCCCGCCGATCCGATGACCATCGGCTTGTCGGCCGTCATCTCCTTGGCAACGGCGCGCATGCTGTCGCGGAACATGAACCAGACAACCGGCGACGGCATGACCTGGTTTTTCGGCGCACCGGCGGCAACTCCGTCCCAGGCTTTCTCCGGCAGGTCCTCGCCGACCGCCATGAACATGCCGTTCACCAGCGCGCGCAGTGACGAGACACCGGGCGTATCCGCGTCCTGCAGCGATGCACGCCAGTCACCGATCACCGTTTCCAGGCTGACCGACTTGTCGCCGGCGCCCAACAGCCGGGCCAGCGGGCGCACCCGCGCCAGTGCCAGTTTCTGCTCGTCGCGCACGGTCGCGCTGGCCCTGAGCAAGGCCAGCCAGCGGTCGGTGCCGACCACATCGCCCAGCGTCAGATAAGCGCGCACCCCGGTCAGCGCGAACCATACCATTTCCGGGCTCGGCGGCAGACGATCGATCAGCGGACGGAACGCCTGCACCGCCGCCATGTAACGCTTATCTTCGCGTGCGACATCAAACGCAGCAGAGATGATCTCGGCCCGCGCCGAGGGAATGTTCTGCTTCGCCGCCGCCTGGTACAGTAGTGCCCGCGCCGCCGCACCGCCGATTTCCTGGGCACGGGTCAAGGCGTTGGACAAATCTTCTTCGGCGAACGTCACCTGCTGGTAAAGCCGGCGCAGCTCCGCCGCCGGCGCCGCGCCCATCGGGATGGCGCGCTCGGCCGCCTCGATCCGGGAACCGATCGTCAGATTCGGTGCCAGCGCCGCGGCATACAGCACCAGCGGATCCTCGCTCTCGGACACGTTCGGCGGCAATTGGACCTTGGCCGCCCTGCTCAGCGCGACATGGATCGGGGTCGGTTTCTCGACACTCTCAAGCAGGATCGGCGACTTGGAAACGACGGCGTCGGCCAGCAGCACCAGGGCCTGGTCGTCACCGGAGATTTCCCGGAGCAGCGACAGCCCGAAATTCACGCTGTCGGCTTTGCCGTCGAGCGCATCACAGTAGACCCGCAGCCGCTGCCAGAAATCGTCATTCGATTTGGCGGCGCTGTTACGCGCCAGACCACAAGCGCGGGCGTTATCGAACTTGAGAATTTGAATCTTGGCGTCGACGACATCGAGCCCGGACGGCCGCCCCTGGCGGGGGGCCGCGGCGAGCAAAAGCTCCGCATTCTGGACATCGCCCATGTCGATCAGCGCCCGGGCCCGGGCCGAAAGCAGGCTCGGCGCGTCGTCCGTCACGGCGACCGGCGCCTTGGCGCGGCTCAGCAACAGCATCGACGCAGCTTCGCGGAGTGCGGCCGATGACAGACGTTTGGGCAGTGCATCGACGAGCGAAACCGACTCGGCACGGGTCATGCCCTTCCACATTTCGAGACCGAAACCGCCGTTGCCCTGTGTCAGCACACCGACGGACTCGTCGTCAATCTCGGTCAGGCCGTCAACCTGGATGCCGGATTTGCCGGACAGACCCAGAAGCCGTGCGCGTTTCTCGGCCCTGCTCTCGGCCTCGCTGGGCGCGGCCTGACCGGACGGCACGAGGCGGCGCGGCCCGCTTGCCTGCGCGTCGTCGCCGGCCGCCGGCGTACCTGCATCACCCGGCTGTTCGCCCGTCGGCGGTTGCAGGGATCGCGGCGCGGTCAGTTCGGCCGGCGCGCCCGTGGCCTGTGCCTGCGCGTCTGCGCCATACCCGAGCGCAATCAGGGCGGCGAAGAAAATCCAGCGGTCAACGCGGGAACTGGTCATTCGGCAAAACCTTCTCCACATTGCTGACCGGCGCGGGGATTTCCCACGTCGCCAGAAATGCCGCGCCACCGCCGGCGCCGAGCAGCAATAAAACAAGAATGAAAACCGTCAATTTACCCATGAAAACCCGTTACCCGTTCCATCCGGCCGATGCAGATACGCAGCGGCGAGAAAATTGAAAACATTGGAACAATCGATCCTGTAATTGATGCTCGCCGAGGACTGTGGCAAATTTTTGCCGATGCATCGTCAGTCTATCGGCAGGCCCTTCCCCTTTCAACGGGCAGCCCCCGCCGAATACGGCTGACCGACGCGTCTGTAATTTGGAAAAGTGATTGATTTCATGGCCCTAGCGCCGACAAGCGAAAACGGAAATGCCGACGATCGACCCCGGATCGACCGTCCGATCGTGCTTGTCGGGCTGATGGGCGCGGGAAAATCATGCGTCGGGCGTAAATTGGCCGAATCGTTGGCCCTGCCGTTTCTCGATTCCGACAACGAGGTCGAGGAAGCCGCGGGATGCGAAGTCCGCGATATTTTCGAAGTGTACGGCGAACCGGCATTCCGTGACTGTGAGCGCCGGGTCATCCACCGCCTGTTGCAGGCCGGCCCCAGCATCATCGCCACCGGCGGCGGCGCGTTCATGGACCCTGCAACCCGCGAACAGGTCAAATCGCACGCGATCTCGGTCTGGCTGCGCGCCGACCCGGAAGTACTCTATCAGCGCACCAAGCGGGCCAAGAACCGCCCGCTGCTGGCCAACGAGGATCCGCTGCAGACCCTCAAGGACCTTGCCGAGCAACGCTATCCCGTCTACGCCGAGGCCGACATCACGATCGACACCGGCAACGAAGGACTGGAAAAGACATTGCAGAAGGCCATCGACGCGCTGAAAGAAAGCGCCACCTCGGACAAAACATCATGAGCCTCGCCAGCGACGGAATTGAGATCCTGCATGTGCCGATGGGCGATCGCAGTTACGACATCCATGTCGGCGACGGCGCCATCGGACGTGCCGGCACGATTCTGAAAGACATTCTCCGGGCGCCGCGCGTCGTCATCGTCACCGACGAAAACGTGGCGCCGGACTGGCTGGGCCCGCTCGAAAAATCGCTCGACGAGGCGGGCATCCGCCACCGCGCGGTCGTGCTGCCGCCGGGCGAGCACACCAAGAGCATGCAGCACCTTGAAGAGCTGCTGGACGACCTGCTTGCCAACAACATCGACCGTAAGACGACGCTGGTCGCGCTGGGTGGCGGCGTCGTCGGCGACCTGACCGGTTTCGCGGCCGCCGTCGTCATGCGCGGCGTCGACTTCGTTCAGATCCCCACCACGCTGCTGGCGCAGGTCGACAGTTCCGTCGGCGGCAAGACCGGCATCGACACGCGCTACGGCAAGAACCTTATCGGCGCCTTTCATCAGCCGCGTGCCGTGATCGCCGATACCCTGACGCTGAACACGCTGCCGATGCGTGAGCGGCTTTGCGGGTATGCCGAGGTGGTCAAGTACGGCGTCATCAACGACCGCGAATTCTTCGACTGGCTGCAAACCAACGGCCGCAGAATTCTCGACGGCGATGCCGCCGCCCGTCGCGAGGCGGTGCTCAGGTCATGCGCCAACAAGGCCGAGATCGTCGCCGCGGACGAACGCGAGGCGGGCCTGCGCGCGCTTCTCAACCTCGGACATACCTTTGCCCATGCGCTCGAAGCGCAGGTCGGGTTCGAAGACAAGCTCAAACACGGCGAAGCGGTCGCCATCGGCATGGTGATGGCGCTCGACCTTTCCGTCCGCCTTGCCATGATCTCGGAAACCGATCGCGATGTACTGAAGGCACACCTGGAAGATGTCGGGCTGCCGACGGATATCCGCGGCCTCGCCGGCGGCAACTGGACGGCGGACGTGCTGCTGGAACACATGGGACGCGACAAGAAAACCCAGGACGGCAAGCTGACGTTCATCCTCGCACGCGGCATCGGCAATTCGTTCGTCGCCAACGATGTCGATCCGGGTACGGTTGCGACCGTACTGGAAAGTTATATCAACGACGCCCGCTAGCACACTATGATGGCGGCAACAGGCGGCACGTACCGCCATTTCCCTTTTCCATAAAGGTAAGGACTTACGATGTTGGAAATCGGCCTCGCAATTTTTGTACTTCTGGTGCTGTCCGGGTTTTTCTCGGGCTCGGAAACCGCACTGACCGCGGCGTCCAAGCACGTCATGCACCAGCTTGAACAAAGCGGCGACAAACGAGCGAACCTGGTCAACGAGATGCACGAGGACAAGGAGCGCCTGATCGGCGCCATCCTGCTCGGCAACAACCTGGTGAACATTCTCGCCTCCGCGCTCGCCACCAGCCTGTTGATCCAGTTGTTCGGCGACAACGGCGTCGCCTTCGCGACCGTGGTCATGACCATGCTGATCCTGATCTTCTCGGAAATCCTGCCGAAGACCTATGCGATCCGGAACGCCAACCGCATGGCGCTTTTCGTCGCGCCGATCATCAAGCCCGTCATCGTCGTGCTGGCGCCGATCACGCTGACCATCAACGCCATCGTCCGACAGTTGCTGCTATTGCTGGGCGCCGGCCCGACCGCGGAGGGCGACCGGGAAGCGGCCGAGGAAGAACTGCGCGGCGCGATCGAGCTCCACGACGGCGACGAACCGACGGTAAAGCAGGAACGCGACATGCTGCGCTCGGTGCTGGAACTGACCGAGGTGCAGGTCGAGGAAATCATGACGCACCGGCGCAACGTGGTCGCCATCGACGCCTCGCTGCCGTCTGAGGAAATCGTGCGCCAGGTGCTGGAAAGCCCCTACACCCGCATTCCGCTGTGGAAGGACGACCCGGAGAACATCGTCGGCGTGCTGCACGCCAAGGCCCTGCTGCGCGAAGTGATGCGCCTTGGCGGCGATTCCAAGGACCTCGATATCATGAGCATTTCGACGGCGCCGTGGTTCATTCCCGAGCAGACGCTCCTGCTCGATCAGCTTCAGGCCTTCCGGAACCGCCGCGAGCATTTCGCGCTGGTCATCGACGAATACGGCTCCAACATGGGCGTCGTGACCCTGGAAGACATCATCGAGGAGATCGTCGGCGACATCGACGACGAACACGACGTCGAGGTCACTGGCGTCGCAGCACAGGCCGACGGCAGCTACCTGATCGACGGCACGGTCACGCTGCGCGACCTCAACCGCGAATACGAATGGGACCTGCCGGACGAGGAGGCATCGACGATTGCCGGTCTGGTACTGCACGAAAGCCGGCGGATTCCCGAGGTCGGGCAGAGTTTCATGTTCCATGAATTCCGCTTCGACATCGTCGGCAGACAGAGTAACCAGATAACCAGGATTCGTGTCACCCCGCCGAACGAGGATGACCCGGAAAACGTCGAAGACCCTGAAAATTAAGGGTTAAATGGGCTCTCGCCGGCCTTTTCCGATTTACTCTTCAACTCCGAATTCGGTTAACGTAGACTGGTAACGTGGCCGCAGGGCGTGAAAACGGGGGAGTCTTTTGCGGCCGCCGGATGATGGGAGGACCAAGATGGCGCGAAAAATCGTTCCCGACATTGTGCAACCGGTCGATGTTGCCAGCGTAACGGCTTCGGATACCGTTCTCGATGCGGCCAAGATCATGCGCGACAAGCATATCGCGGCACTGATCGTCGTCGACGCGGACGGCAAGCTCAGCGGCATCGTTACGGAACGTGACGTGGTGTTTCGCGCCACGGCCGAAGGTAAAGATCCGGCCGCGACCAAAATCGCCGACATCATGACCTCCAACCCAGATACGCTGGCCCCGGGCGACAGCCCGTCGGACGCGCTCGAGCTGATGCAGACGCGGAACTACCGGCACCTGCCGGTGGTCGACGGCGATAAATGTGTCGCCGTGGTCTCGGTGCGCGACCTGTTCAATTCGGTCAAGGAGCAGCTCGAAGAAAGCATCCGCGAGACCGAGGCATTCGTGTTCGGCGATCGTTACGGCGCTTAGTCAAAACAGGCAACAGCCTTCGTCGTCCTGAATTCAATTCAGGACCCATAAGCGGTCCACACCTCTGAAAGTGTTATGGCCCCTGAATCAAGTTCAGGGAGACGGAATACCGAGAAGAGGTGGCACCGCGCATGGCTGCCATGACGCAATAAACCTTCCCATTCTTAGCCATATGCCTTAATCGGCGCGTATGAATACGGATGCGCGCCAGGACAATGCGACGTTCGGGATCACGCTCGTGGTCTCGGCGATGTTTATTTTCGCGACCCAGGACGCAATTACCAAGACGCTGGCCGAGACCTATTCGGCGCCCCAGATCCTGTGGGTCCGGTTCGTCTTCTATGCCGTCTTTGCCCTCGCCTTCTCGGCCCGCAAGCGGCCGCTGCGTTTCGCGCTCCGCAGCCGGGCACCGTGGCTGCAGGTGGCGCGCTCGTTGCTGATCGTCGCCGAGATCGCGATGTTCATCATCACCATCCGCTACATGTCCCTGGCCGAGATGCACGCGCTGCTGGCGACATTCCCGCTGATGGTCACGGCCATCGCCGCGCTGTTCCTGGGCGAACCGGTCGGCATCCGGCGCTGGGGCGCCGTCTTTGCCGGCTTCGTCGGCGTGCTGATCATCATTCGCCCGGGCATCATCGAATTGCAGCCCGGCGTGCTGCTAGCCCTCGTCACGGCGCTGATGTTTGCCGGCTACAACGTCATGACCCGCATGGTCGCCAAGTACGACGACGGCGAGACATCGACCGTTTACATGGCCGTCATCGGCGCCGTCGTGATGACCTGCCTCGGCCCGTTCTACTGGATCGATCCGACACTGACGGACTGGATGTGGCTGATCTGCCTGTCGTTCACGGCGGCAGCGGGGCATTTCCTGCTGATCAAGGCGCTGGAAGTTGCCCCCGCCTCGACGCTGCAGCCGTTCAACTACACGCTTTTGGTCTTCGCCACGGTCATCGGCTACATCTTCTTCGACAACCTGCCCGACTTCTGGACCGTCGTCGGCGCCTCGGTGGTTGTCGCCAGCGGACTCTATACCATCTACCGCGAACGCCGGCGCAAGGAAGCGGCATAGATTCCCTTGTCCGTCACCCCGGCGGAGGCCGGGGTCCAGTGCTTATGGCTCTCTGGATTCCGGCCTTCGCCGGAATGACGCTCTCTTTCTGTTCAGAGATTCAGCTCGGCCAAGTCTTGCTCGGTCACGAACACGGTGCCGGTGAACGCCGCGATATCGGTGTCGTCGGCGGGCCGGACCACGTCGACGCGGTAGACCGCCTTGCGGCGCGTGCGGGACACCTCCCGCGCCCGGGCCTCGATCACGTCACCCGCCCTGACACCGGACAGGTACGCGATATGCGCGTCGATGCCGACGGAAACCTTGTCGTAGGTATTCGACGCCATGCCGAAGGCGGTATCGGCGAGCGTGAAGATGATCCCGCCGTGCCCCCAGTTGAGGAAATTGAGGTGCGCGTCGGCCACCGTCATACGAAGATCGAGCAGCCCCGGCGCCGCGTCCACGACCTCGACCCCCAGAAAGGCCGCCGTCCGGTCGCGGGCCAGCATCTTTTCGACCCACGCGCGTTTGTTCGAATTCGCATCCATCGGCGTCAGGCCGCGATCAGCGGCTGGCCGAAGCCCAGCTCGCGGCGCAGACAGGCGCACATTTCACCATGCGTGGCCCCGGCTTCGGCGGCCTCGACAAGACGCTGGAAGACGTTGTCGTTCTCGTCGGCGCAGGCGCGCGCCATGGCGTCGAGCGCTTTTTCGACGTCCGCGTTGGAGCGTTCGGCCTTGAACGTCTTGAGCTTGGCGACCTGCTGCTCCATCGCTTCGCGGGACGGACGCTCCAGCGGCGTCACCGGCACGTCCTCGTCGTCCTGGTAGGCGTTGACGCCGACGACCGTCTGTTCGCCGCTTTCGACGCGGCGCTGGAAGGCCATCGAGGACTCGCCGAGTTTTTCCTGCACGAGACCCTTGGCGACGGCCTGGAACATGCCGCCCGCGGCATCGATTTCGTCGAACGCGGCCATGATCTTTTCTTCCATCTGGTCGGTCAGCGCCTCGACGTAATAGGACCCGCCGAGCGGATCGATGACGTCCGTCAGGCCCGCTTCTTCGCGCAGGATGTTCTGCGTCTGGATGGCGATCTTGGCCGCCGCCTCGGTCGGTGTCGACAGCACCTCGTCGTAGGCGTCGGTGTGCATCGACTGCAGCCCGCCGAGAATACCGGCGATCGCCTGCGCCGTGGTGCGCGCGATGTTGTTGAGCGGCTGCTGGCGCGTCAGGTCCACGCCCGACGTCTGGGCATGGAACTTGAAACGCCATGCCCGCGGATCGGTCGCGCCGAGGCGTTCCTTCGCGAGCCGGGCCCAGATGCGGCGACCGGCACGGAACTTGGCGATCTCCTCGAAGAAGCTGATGGAAATGTCGAAGAAGAACGTAAAGCGCGGCAGGAACGCATCGACATCGAGGCCGCGCGCCTGGCAGTCCTCGGCGTACTGGATCGCGGACGCAAGCGTGAACGCCATTGCTTCGGCCGGGGTCGCACCGGACTGCTGCATGTGCTGACCGACGACCGAGACCGGGTTCCAGCGCGGCAGCTGTTCGTTCGCGAACTGCACGTGATCGACGAACACGCGCCGGGCCCCGTCGAGGGCAAGACGGAAGAACATGTGGTTGGCGACATAGTGCGAGATGTAATCGCTCTGGTTCGACGTGCCGGAAATGCGTGACCACGGAATGTCACGGCGCTTGGCGACACCCAGCAGGAACGCCAGCAGCGTAAACGGCGACGGGTCGTTCAACGCCACCGACATGTCGCCGATCGGCACACCTGCGAGGCACGTTTCCATGTCTTCCATGGTGTTGATCGTGGTGCCGCAGGTACCGAGGATTTCGATATCGACCTCGTCGATGTCATAGCCGCGATAGACCGAATTGCAGGGGATCATGCTGAGCGCGGTGGCACCACTGTCGACGATGCGGCGCATGCGCGCGTTGTAGTCTTCCGGCGTGGCGAGACCGATCAGCTGGCGCTGCGTCCACGACCGGCCGCGGTGCATGGTCGGATAGATGCCGCGTGTGAACGGTGCATCGCCCGGAAAACCGAGATCGGGCAGGTAGTCGTCGGGCGACCAGTCTTCGGGCGTATAGAGCGGCTTGACCTCGATGCCGGAGCGGTTGAAGCGCGGCTTCTCGTTCGGCAGCCGGCCTTCGTAGGCCTCGCGCCAGGTGTCGCGCGCCGCTTCGAAGTCCTGTCCCATCTTCGTGTTCTTACCATTCTCGGACATTCTTATTCTCCCAGTGTCTTGCGGCGTTCGACGATCAGGTCGGCGATGCCGCCGACGATGTCCTGCTGCGAGCATCCCGGATGAAACACCCGGGCGACGCCTTCGGCCATCAGCATTTTCTCGTCCTCGTCCGGCACGATGCCGCCGACGATCACGATCACGTCGTCGAGCCCGGCGGCCTTGAGCGCCTTCATCAGTTTCGGCACCAGCAGGTGGTCGGTCGCCAGCGACGACACGCCGATGCAGTCGACGTCTTCCTGTGCCGCCTGGTTGACGACGGTTTCGACCTGCTGCCAGGGGCCGGTGTAGATCACCTCCATGCCCGCATCGCGCAGGAACGACGCGACGAGGCGCGAACCCCTATCGTGACCGTCGAGGCCGATCTTGGTCACCATGACCTTGGGCGGACGGGCAAGGCCCGCGATGGCCGCCGGAATAACCGGGCTGTGCGTTTCCTGTGTCGTGTTCATGATGTCGTTCCCGATGTTTCACCGTGTTTGATAATGCGAACGAAATTGGCGGCGATTTCTGCCGGCCCGGCACCGTCCGGCCGGTACCATGTCTTGGACCAGTTGGCGGCGCCCAAGAGCATCAGCCGCACCCACCCCGCATCGGCAGGCCGGCTGAGCGGCAGGGCATCGACCAGTACGCGGAAGCGCTGCTCGTAGTCGTCGCGCAGTTCGATCAGCGTCGCGCGCAGTTCCGGTTTGTCTGCCGGCAGATCGCGGATCACGACCTGCGCGTAATCACCGCCGTCGAGAAGACTCGCCAGATGAGCGGCGAGCGCATTTTCCAGTCGCTGCCAGGGGTCAGCCGGGTCGGCGGCGGCAACGGCGGCATCGACCGCATCGGCGATACGGCGCACGCCTTCCTCGTGGACGGCAATCAGAAGCGCCGTCTTCGATTTGAAATGGTAATAGAGCGAACCCGCGAGCATGCCGGCGTCGGCGGCGATGTCGCGCATCGTCGTCGCCGCGAACCCCTGGCGGCGGAAACGGTAAGCGGCCGCGTCGAGGACGCCGTGGCGGCGATTATTGACGCGTGGCTTCGATGTCTCGTTGTCGACAGTTGCCTGTCCGTCCATGGCATCCACCTTGCCGCTGCATTAAACAAACGTTTGTTTGGTAAATATATGCCGCCCGCGCCGCCGATACAAGCAGATTGCCATTCGCTTTGGTCGACTAATGAGACTCATTTGCCGGGGTGAACGTCAAAGTTGTCTAGAAAAGTAAAATAATGACACCGTTTTACAGGGCACTTACAAAAATTTACATACCATAAGGTGCGCCGCGCCCCCGTATTGTCGCAGTATACGCCCAATTCGCTTGGCGACCCGGCTGTTACGTTCATCGACTTAACCTATAGTTGCACAGCCCCGACCAGGCCCTGAAAAACCGGTTGGCAAATATAGAGGTGGCTTTCCATGTCGTCGCTGGAAGACAAAAAGAACGCGCCAAAGTCTGGAGGAAAGATGCAGAACCCGTTGAGCGCGCTCAGTCTCAAACCCAAGCTTATCGCCCTGTTCCTCGCGGTCGGCCTGATCCCGTTCCTGGCCGTCGGCATAACGGCACTGAATTCCAGCAGCACGGCGCTCAAAGATGCTTCGTTCAAGCAGCTCGAAAGTGCGCGTAGCCTCAAGAAAGCCCAGATCGAAGATCTGTTCGCACGTCAGCGCGCGGACATGAACACGCTGGTCAATACGGTCGGCGCGATCCAGGACGAAGCGTTTGAAAAACTGACGGCGGTCCGCGAAATCAAGAAGCGCGCGATCCGCAACTACTACCTGACGATCCATGACCAGGTACTGACCATGTCGAACAGTACCATGGTCATCAACGCCGTGAACGCGTTAAAGTCTGAAAGCGCGATGTTCATGCTGGAGAACGACATCTTCGACGGCGAGGTCGCCGAGATGCGCGACGAGATCCGGACCTATTACGCCGAGCAGTATGCGTACGAGTACGAATCGGCGACCGAAGGCCAGACGATCGACACCGACCCGATCGTCGACGCCCTTAGCCCGCAGGCCGTGGCGATGCAGTATTTCTACCTCGCCAAGAACCCCTACTTCGTGGGTGACAAACACAGCCTCGACCGGGCCGACGATTCCTCCATCTACAGCGCGACGCATGCCGAAATCCATCCGTCGATCCGCCAGTTCAAGGAAAAGTTCGGCTTCTACGACATCATGCTGGTCGACAGCGAATCCGGCCGCATCGTCTATTCCGTCTTCAAGAACGTCGACTTCGGCACGTCGCTCGACAACGGCCCGTGGGCGGAAGGCCCGCTCGGCGATCTGTTCCGCAAGGCGCGTGACCTGGACGACCGTGACGCGGTCCTGTTCGCCGATTACGCCAAGTACGGCCCGGCCTACAACGCGCCGTCCAGTTTCATCGCCTCACCGGTGTTCGAGGGCGACGAGAAACGCGGCGTCCTGATCTTCCAGATGCCGATCAACCGCATCAACGACGTCATGAACGAACGGGCCGGGCTCGGTCAATCGGGCGCGACCTATCTTGTCGGCCAGGATAACCTGATGCGTTCGGACTCCTACCACGACCCGTTCAATTACTCGGTCGCGGCATCGTTCCGTAATCCCGAAAAAGGCAAGGTCGACACGGCGGCGTCCAAGGCCGCGCTGGCCGGCGAAACCGATACCAAGATCATCATCGACTACCAGGGCAAGCCGGTTCTGTCGGCGTACACCCCGCTGGAAATCGGCGACACCACGTGGGCCGTTATCGCCGAGATCGACGTGGCCGAAGCCTTCGTGCCGAAAAGCGATGGCGACGAGAAGGATTTCTACGCCAAATATCTCGGTGACACCGGATATTACGATCTGTTCCTGCTAAACCCGGACGGGTACGTCTTCTATTCGGTCACCCAGGAAGCGGACTACCAGACCAACATGCTGACCGGTCCCTACAAGGACAGCGGCCTCGGCCAGCTGATCGGCGAGGTATTGCAGACCAAGGTGTTCGGAATCGCCGATTTCGCGCCCTATGCGCCGACCAACAACGAACCCGCCGCTTTCATGGCGCAGCCGTTCGTGCAGAACGACGAGGTAAAGATGATCGTCGCCCTGCAAACACCGATCACCGAAATCAACAAGGTCATGCAACAACGCGAAGGCATGGGCGAAACCGGCGAGACTTTTCTTGTCGGCAGCGACTACCTGATGCGCTCCGACTCCTACCTGGATCCGGAAAAACACTCCGTCGTGGCCTCGTTCGCCAACCCGGAAACCGGCAGCATCAAGAACGTCGCCGTGGAACGGGCGCTGAACGGCGAAACCGGCACGGAAACGCTGACCGATCATACCGGCCATGAGGTCCTGGCCGCGTACGCGCCGATTTCGATTTTCGGCATCAAATGGGCGCTGCTCGCGGATATGGCCGTCGACGAGGCATTCTCGGCTGCCAACAAGTTGCAGAGCCTGATGCTGATGCTGGCCCTGGTCGGCACCATCGGCGTGGCCGCCGTCGGCTATTTCGCGGCCAGAAGCGTCTCCAAGCCGATTACCGACATGACAGGTTCAATGCTGCGGCTTGCCGACGGCGATCTGGAAGCGCCGGTCGGCTACCGCGAGCGCGGTGACGAGATCGGCAAGATGGCCGGGGCCGTTCGCGTCTTCAAGGAAAACGCCATCGAACGCGTCCGCCTTGAGGCGGAACATAAGAAGCAGGCCGAGGAACAGGCCCGCGCCAAGGAAACCGAAGCGCAACGCCAGGCCGAGGCCGACCGCGCCGAGCGCGAACGCGAGCAGCGCGAGAAGGATGCGGCGGAAGCCCGCGCCCAGCAGCTCGCCGAGCTCAATGCCAAGTTCGAACAGGAGATCTCCATCGTGCTGGAAACGGTCTCGTCGGCCGCAACGGAGCTCCGCTACACCGCCGACAGCATGGCCGAGGACGCGCGCGCGACGAGCGAGCAGTCGGAAACCATGGCGACGTCGTCCCGCGAAAGCCAGGAAAGCATCGAAAGCGTCGCCGCGGCCGCGGAACAGCTGACGGCGTCGGTCCAGGAAGTCAGCGAACAGGTGGCGGGCACGTCCAAGCAGGCGAACGTGGCGTCGTCGCAGGCAGCCGACGCCAGCAGCAAGGTCGAATCTCTCGTCGAGGCGGCAACCAAGGTACGCGAAGTCGTCGGCCTGATCGAGGAAATCGCCGAGAAAACCAACCTGCTCGCCCTCAACGCGACGATCGAGGCCAACCGCGCGGGCGAAGCCGGTGCCGGTTTCGCCGTCGTCGCCAACGAGGTGAAAAATCTCGCCGCACAGACCTCCAACGCAACGCAGGAAATCGAGCGTCAGATCACCTCGATCCACGACGCCGTCGGCGAAGCGGCATCGATGATCGCCGAGATTGCGACCGTGATCACGAGTGTCGACGAGTATGCCGCCTCGGCATCCAGCGCGGTCGAGGAACAGGCCGCCGCCACGAAGGAAATCGCCCGCAACGCATCGGTCGCCGCCGACCGCAACAAGCAGGTCGCCGGTATGATCGGCCAGGTCCGGGAATCCTCCGAGGGCACCCTGACGCGGACCAACGACGTGGTGAAAGCATCCGAGGAACTGACCAAACAGGCAACGACGCTCGACGGCGACGTGAAAGCCTACCTCGACAACGTGAAGAAGGTCTGAGCCACAGCCGCCCAGCCCGTCTCTTGCCAATAGATCGCGGGGCCCCAGTGGCCCCGCGTTTCTTTTTGTCACCGTTCGTATCGCCTCGCCCGGGCCGGACATGTATAACGGGGTCAACAACCTGTTAAGCGGTCCATGCAAGGAGACACATATGCCGCTCTCGAAAGCCGCCAAGCGTAAACATATCCATACCCGCCAGATCCGCTGCGACGCGTATCAGCGTGATGACGGGCTTTGGGATATCGAAGGTGTCATCACCGACACCAAGTCATACTCGTTCGACAATCAGGACCGTGGACATATCGCCGCCGGCGAGGCCGTCCACCAGATGCGCGTGCGCCTGACAATCGACGAGGACCTCGTTGTCCAGGAAGCGGAGGCGGTCACCGAATCCGCCCCTTTCAACATGTGCGGCGATATCGCCCCCGACTATTCCAAGCTCGCCGGGCTGAAGATCGGCCAGGGCTGGCGCAAGAACGTGTTTGAACGTCTCGGCCGCACCAAGGGCTGCACGCATATTTCGGACCTAGTTCTGGGGCCCCTGCCCGTGACGGCGTTTCAGGCCGTGATCCCGGCCCGGCGGGAACGCGAGAAAGGACCTGCCGACGGCAAACGTCCGTCGACGCTCGACACGTGCCACGCACTGGCGGCGACGAGCCCGGTCGTCAAACGACGGTGGCCGGAATTTTACGAAGGAAATGACAAGGCGTCGGCCTGAAGCCGAGAACGGGCCGAAGCTCAGATCCCCTGCAAGGCGCGCCCGACGGCATCCTGCATCCCGACGCCGGAAGCGGCGGCAAGCCGGAAATAATTGATCACGGTCGCCCGCACCGCCTGCGCACGATTCGCCTCGCTGCGCGCACTGTCAATCCGCGTGCAAAGTTCATGGCGCGACATATCTTCCTTGTCGCAGATCTCGTCCAACGCGTCCCACACCGCCGTTTCCAGGCGGATCGTCGTCCGCCTTTTGGCAATCATGATGTTCCGCGTTTCCATTCGCGCATTCATTCGTCAACCTCTTCGGGAAATTGATCAGAAAAGATTCCACAAATGCGCGCGACTTAAAAGTGTATTTTACGATTACGATTAAACTAGGGATTATTTTGACGTCATGACAAAGACGCCGTCCCAGTCCTCGGGCGGTTCCGCCTTCAGGGCTTCGCACCGTTCGATGTAGATTTGCGCCAGCTTGTCACTGGGATTCGCCTTCAGGCACTCGTTGAAAAGCGCCATTGCCTTGTCCCAGTCGCCGTTGTTGTAATGCCCGCGCGCACCCTTGAAGTTGTTCACGACCTCCATGAGGTTCGGGAACGTTTCTTCCGAGTGATAATCCAGCACCTCATAGATTTCGACGGGCTTGGTCTTGCCCTTCACGATGACCCGGTCGATATCGCGGATTCGGTAGGTGCCCTTGAGTTTCTTATAGGTCAGGTCGCTGATCAGAATGCGGGCGGCGTACTGTTTGCACGCCGATTCGAGCCGCGCCGCCAGGTTCACGCCGTCACCGATCATGGTGTAGTCCATCCGCTTGGGCGAGCCGATATTACCCGTCACCACGTTGTCGGTGTTCAGACCGAGGCCCATGTCGATCGGCATCTCGCCCTTGGCCTCGCGCTCCTTGTTCCACTCCCAAAGCTCGCGGATCATCGAGATCCCGGCCCGCACCGCGCGGTCCTCGTCGTCGTCGTGCGGCAGCGGCACGCCGAAACCGGCCATGATCGCATCGCCGATGAACTTGTCGAGCATACCGCCTTCGCGGGAAATGCATTCCACCATGATGGTGAAATACTCGTTCAGCATCTGCACGGTGCCCTGCGGGCCAAGGCTTTCGGTGATCGTCGTGAACGACCGCACGTCCGAGAACAGCACCGTCGCCTCGAGCGACCGGCCGCCCAGCGCATCGTCGCCGCCGGCCATGAGCTGATCGGCAAGCCCCGGGTCCATGTAGCGCGACATGGTCGATTTCATCCGCTTTTCCGAGGAGATATCCTCGATCATGAACATGACGCCGAGCTTCTTATCCTCGGGGCTGAGCAGCGGCAGGCAGGTGACGTTACAGTTGATTTTCTCGCGTTTCTCGACCTCGCCGTCGCCGACGACGATTTCGGCGTCCATCTTGATGTCGCCCTCGCCGGATTCGTCGACCTCGGCGGCCTGCTCCATCAGCCACGCGTTCTCGTCGACGAAGACCTCTTCGGCGACCTTGTCGATGATATCCGCCGCCTTGATCCGCAGAATACGCAGCCCGGCCGCGTTGCAGGTCACGATCTTGCCGTCCTCGTCGAGCGTGACGACGGCGTTGGTCATCGATTCCAGCATGCTCTCGTTGTAGTTCTTCATGTTCTGAACGTCTTCGAAGAGCTTTGCGTTCTCGAGCGCGATGGCGATTTGCGATGTAAATGCCTTGAGGCGCGCTTCGTCCTCGTCCGAGAACGGCCCGCCCCGTTTGTTCAGCACCTGCGTCACGCCGATGACCTTGCCGTCCTTGTTGGTGACGGGGATCGCCAGCATCGAGCGGGTAAAGTAGCCCGTCTGCTTGTCGAAGGCCGGATTGAAGCGCAGATCGGCATAGGCGTACGGGATATTCACGGACTTGCCGGACGTGAACACCGCGCCGGCGATCCCGGCGGTATTCGGAAGCCTGATCTCGCCGATGCTCTCGCCCATGGCAACGCGCGAGAACAGTTCGTTGGTCTTTTCGTCGTTGATGAACAGCGTACCGCGATCCGCGCTCAACATGCGTGTCGCCTCGGTCATGACCTTGGCCAGCAGCGAACCCAGTTCCAGGTCCGACGTGACATCGGTGACGATGTCGAGGAATTCCAGCTCCTGTTCCCGCGACTTCTTCATCTTCTCGACGAACTGCGTCGACTGCAGTGCGACCGACGCCTGTGTCGTCATGGCTTCCAGAAGCGCCAGATCGTCGTCGGTGAACTCGCCCTTCTTCTTGTTCAGCATCTGGATGACGCCGATCAGGTCGCCCTTCACCGTCTTGACCGGCGCGCACAGGATCGACTTGGTGACGAAGCCGGTCTGTTCGTCGACGGTCCGGTTGAAGCGGTCATCGGAATAGGCGTCGAGGATGATCAGCCCCTCGCCCGACTGGAATACCGCACCGGCGATACCGGAATTGTTCATGATACGGATTTCGCGCTGGAAGTTGCCCTGCGCGAAACGGGAGTAAAGCTCGTCGGTGACGGGGTCGTTGAGGAACAGCGTGCCGCGTTCCGCCTGCAGTTCCCAGGTCGTCATCTCGACCATGGTTTCCAGCACTTCATCCAGGCTCTCGATGGCCGCCACGCGCCGCGACACGTTCAGCAGCATTTCCGCCTGTTTCAGTTTGCGGTCGGCCTGGCGCAGCTTGTCCATGCGGCTGATGCGCCCGCCCTCGTCACCACCATCCGATTCGGCGGCATCGCTCGCGGCGCTGCGTTTGTTGGCGCGGACCGGGGGCACCGGACGCGACGGCTTCGGGGCCGGGGCCTGCCCGGCAGCGGCGGGCGCGTTCTCGGTCTCCGCTTGCGGCGCCTGTGCCTCGCCCGCGGCCTGCGTCGTGCCACGCCGCGCGCCGGCGCGTCTTGCTCCTGCCTTGACCCGAATGTTACTGGCCACTCTTTATCGTCTCCAATTCGTTGCGCATTTCGACGATGGTCTGTTGCAACTGCCCCAGTTCGTCGCGCGCAACCCGTTCCTGTTCCTGCAGCTTCTCGATACCATCAAAACGCATCGTTTCAAGCTCATCGCGAAGCGATGCGACCGTTTCCTTCAACTGGCGGATCTCGTCCTGGCCCGCCCGGGTCGCGTCCTGCACCGCATCCGCCTTTTCGACCTGAAGCCGCTCCATCTCGTCGCGCAGTGCCTGCGAGGTTTCCTTGAGCTGCTTGATCTCGCTCGCCGAGTTCGAGATCGCTTCCTGGACGCGCGCTTCCGCGCTCATCCTGTGATCTTCCAGTTCGTCGCGCAGCGCCTGGATCGTTTCCTTCAGCTGCTTGATCTCGTCGACGTTGTTCGAGACCGCGTCCTGGACCGCCTGTTCCTTCTCGACCTGCAGACGTTCCAGTTCCTCGCGGAGCGCGAAAACGGTCTGTTCCATCTGCCGGATTTGAAGGTTTGCCTGTCGAAGCTCGTCCGGTTCTTCCTCGACCAATGTTGCGATATCAGACATTAATTCATTTTTGCCGCGTCAAAGTACGTGCGCACTTCCCTTAACTCTTTGATATCATAGTATCCATGAGCGGAATCTGCAGCAATTATAATGCGTCGCCTCCTGCACCTATAAGGGCCGGGAAATGAGCGCGATCTGCCGCGATTGCGCGGATATCTTCGATACGCCCCCCGATCCCACGTGCCCGAACTGCGGCGGCACGCGGTTTTTTTCCCATCCGGAGCTGCTCGACCTCGAAATCGCGCACATGGACTGCGACGCGTTCTACGCCTCGGTCGAGAAGCGCGACAACCCGGACATCCGCGGCAAACCGGTGATTGTCGGCGGCGGCCGGCGGGGTGTCGTCTCGGCATGCTGCTATATCGCCAGGATTTACGGAATCAGGTCCGCCATGCCCATGTTCAAGGCGCTAAAGGCGTGCCCCGATGCCGTCGTCATCCGCCCCAACATGGAAAAATACCGCGACGTCGGCCACCAGGTCCGCGACCTGATGCAGAGCGTCACACCGATGGTCGAGCCGATTTCCATCGACGAGGCGTTCCTCGACCTGTCCGGCACGCGCCGCCTGCACCATGGCGCACCCGCGGCGACACTGGTCAAACTCGCCAAGCGGATCGAGGACGAGATCGGCATCAACGTTTCCATCGGCCTCAGTTACAACAAGTTCCTCGCCAAGCTCGCCTCCGACCTCGACAAGCCGCGCGGCTTCGCCGCCATCGGCCGCGAGGAAGCCGTCACCTTCCTGGCCGAAAAGCCGGTCGGGATTCTCTGGGGTGTCGGCCGCGCGCTCCGAAAAAAGCTGGAATACGACGGCATCGCCAAGGTCGGCGATCTGCATAAATACGACGAGGCCGAACTGGTCGCTCGGTACGGCGCCATCGGCACGCGCCTGAAGCGGTTCTCGGAAGGTAAGGACGTGCGCAGCGTCGATCCGGAAAGTGTCACCAAGTCGATCTCCGCCGAGACCACGTTCGAGGACGACGTCGCCGACCCCGACGCGCTCAAGGTCACGCTCTGGGGGCTCGCCGAGAAAGTGGCGCGGCGCCTGGGCCGCGCCGGGTATGCCTGCGACGGCGTGCAGCTGAAACTGAAATCCGCCGACTTCAAGCTCGTCACCCGGTCGCGCAAATTGCCCGGGCCGACCAAGCTCGCCGACGAAATATACAATGCCGCCGAAGCCCTGCTGATGGGCGAAGCCGACGGCAAGAAACTCTATCGCCTGATCGGGGTCGGCGCCGAACGCCTGTTGCCGGCCGATCAGGCGGATCAGCCAGACCTCGCCGATCCGGACCGTGGCAAACGGGTCAAGGTCGCCGACGCCATCGACGCGGTGCGCGCCAAGTTCGGCGACAAGGCCATCGGCAAGGGCCGCGGGTTCAAGGGGTAGGCGGCTCCAGCTGCACGATCACCGGCTCGGCCAGCATGTTCGCCCTGGTTTTTTCGAATTTAGTCAGGCCGATCGAGAAGTCAATTGTCTCGCCGTCGCTGGAGCACGGGAACACGACGACCTTGATGCGGCGCTCCATTTGCGGCTCGACACCGGGGTAGTAGTCCGAACGTTCGACATAGACCGGACGCTTGTCGGTAAACACCGACGCATAGGCATTGAAGGCTTCGTGCGAGTAATGCTCGGCGTAACCGGGTTGCAGGTACTCCCCCATCAGATTACGCCCGAAGCGGCGGTCGATCTCGGTGCCCGAAAACAAAACCTTCAGCCCCCGGGCGGTCCCTTCCCGGCCGTCGACGACCCAGATATGCGGCACCAGACGCGGCACCTCCATCAGGTCCAGCGTTGCGAAGTCGGGCCATGCCGACCCTTTCATGCGTGATGCTAGAAATTCGACAAATTCGATATGTTCCGGCGCCCCCCCGAGCCGCCGTATCTGCGATGCGTAGTCCACCCGTCTCCCCCAGAGCACGTCGATTAACTGCTTATTCTTGTAGTACATATCTGAAGGAAATGGAGGTTTATTTCCAAAGCGGCAGGAACCACGCAATAAAAAACCCGGCATCCGAGGATGCCGGGTTTTCTGCGCGTTCTTGTTTCCTAGCCGATCAGGCCGTTCAACGTCGCCGACGGGCGCATCGCGGCGGACCGCTTGTCCGCATCGGGACGGTAGTAGCCGCCGAGATCGACCGGGCTGCCTTCGCTGGCGGCGATTTCGCCGACGATCTTTTCCTCGTTTTCGCGCAGGCTCTTGGCCAGCGGTGCGAAGTGCGCCTGCAGGTCCGCATCGTCGGACTGTGACGCCAGGGCTTCGGCCCAGTAGAGCGCGATGTAGAAATGGCTGCCCCGGTTATCGAGCTGGCCGACCTTACGGCCCGGCGACTTGTTTTCGTCCAGCAGCTTGCCGGTCGCGGCATCGAGTGCCGTGGCCAGGACCTGCGCCTTCTTGTTGCCGTTGACGTTGGCCAGATGCTCCAACGAGGCCGCCAGCGCGCAGAACTCGCCCAGGCTGTCCCAACGCAGGTGGCCTTCCTCGACGAACTGTTGCACGTGCTTCGGCGCGGAGCCGCCGGCCCCCGTTTCGAACAGGCCGCCGCCGTTCATCAGCGGCACGATGGAAAGCATCTTGGCGCTGGTGCCGACCTCGAGGATCGGGAACAGGTCGGTCAGGTAATCGCGCAGCACGTTACCGGTGACGGAAATCGTGTCCTCGCCCTTCTTCATGCGTTCCAGCGAGAAGCGCGTGGCGTCCGCCGGCGACATGATGTGGAGGTCGAGACCCGACGTGTCGTGGCCCGGCAGGTAGGCGTCCACCTTCTTGATCAGTTCGGCGTCGTGGGCGCGGTTCTTGTCGAGCCAGAACACCGCCGGCGTGCCGGAAAGGCGCGCGCGGGTCACGGCAAGTTCGACCCAGTTGCGGATCGGCGCATCCTTGGTCATGCACATGCGCCAGATGTCGCCCGCCTCGACCGCGTGTTCGAGCAGCGTCGTGCCCGCCGCGTCGACGACGCGGATCGACCCGTCCGCAGGCGCCTGGAAGGTCTGCGGGTGCGAGCCGTATTCCTCGGCCTTCTGTGCCATCAGGCCGACGTTCGGGATCGAGCCCATCTCGGACGGATTGAACGCGCCGTGTTCCTTGCAGAACTCGATGGTCGCTTCGTAGACCGGCGCATAGCTGTTGTCGGGGATCACGCACTTGGTGTCGTGTTCCTTGCCGTCCGGGCCCCAGCCCTTGCCGCCGGCACGGATCAGCGCCGGCATCGACGCATCGATGATGACGTCGCTTGGCACGTGCAGGTTGGTGATGCCCTTGTCCGAGTTCACCATGTACATATCCGGCTGCGCGTCCAGGCAGGCCTTGATGTCGGCCTCGATCTCGGCGCGCTTGGCATCGTCGAGGGATGCGATCTTGGACACCACGTCGCCGAAGCCGTTGTTCGGGTCGGCGCCCAGTTCCTTCAGCGTGTCGCCGTGCTTGTCGAACACCGGCTTGAAGAACTCGGCCACCGCGACGCCGAAGATGATCGGGTCGGAGACCTTCATCATGGTCGCCTTCATGTGCAGCGAGAACAGCACGCCCTGCGCCTTGGCATCGGCGATCTGCTCGGCGATGAAGTCGCGCAGCGCCTTGACGCTCATGAACGTACTGTCGATGACCATGCCGTCCTCGAGCGCGACCGGTGCCTTGAGAACCGTCACCGTTCCGTCGCCGGCGACGAATTCGATCTGGCCGGCACCGGCATTGTCGGCGCCCAGCGTCTTCGACTTTTCGTTGGAGAAGAAATCGCCTTCGGACATCGAGGAAACATGCGTCTTCGACGACGACAGCCATTCACCCATCGAATGCGGGTTCTTCTTGGCGTAGTCCTTGACGGCCTTGGGCGCGCGGCGGTCGGAGTTGCCCTCGCGCAGCACCGGGTTCACGGCCGAGCCCTTGACCGCGTCGTACTTGGCGCGGATCGCGATCTCGGCATCGGTCTTGGCATCCTCCGGGTAATCCGGCACCGGATAGCCCTGGCTTTGCAGTTCCTTGATCGCGGCGTAGAGCTGCGGCATCGAGGCAGAGATATTCGGCAGCTTGATGACGTTGGCGCCCGGCGTTTTCACCAGTTCGCCGAGCTCCGCCAGATCGTCGGAAATCCGCTGGTTTTCGGACAGCAGATCCGGGAACTGGGCCAGGATGCGGCCGGCAAGGGAGATGTCCTTGGTACCGACGGAAATTCCCGCCGGCTTGGTGTATGCCCGGATGATCGGCAGGAAAGACCCGCTCGCCAATTCCGGCGCTTCGTCGACTTGCGTGTAGATGATGTCTGTTTTTTCGGACATGTCCCGGTACCCTCTTATTCTGAAATTTGCCGCATAATCTTACCCGGGCCGGGTTTTGGCAAGGCGTGTGTATTTTGGCCGATTTCTGGGCTTTTCCGGGCTCACGCCCGCAGCGGCCAAACCGCTTTTATATGACTGAAATTTAATGTTTTCCGGGCGCCATCCCCCTTGCAATTCAGAACATATTCAATAATTATATAATGTAATACGGAACACAAAGGTCCCACCCATGGAACACATTGCACCGGAACAGGCCAACGCCCTGTTACAGGATCATAAAGCGCTGCTCTTCGATATCCGCAGCGAAGCCGAATTCGCGCAGGGGCACGTCCCGGGCGCGATCCTTGTCCCCAACGCGCGGATCGACTCTGCACTCGTATCGGTCCTTGATGACAAGCACGCCATTTTCTACTGCACGTCGGGCGCCCGCACGGCCCGCGCCTGCGACACAATCGAAAGCGCCGGGCTCAAGAATGCACGCCTCCTCGAAGGCGGCCTCAACGCGTGGCAGTCGAGCGGTCTGCCCGTGATCGGCTCGCAGGCCGGCAGCGGCGCCCTCAGCGTGCCGCGCCAGGTGCAGATCACCGTCGGCACCCTGATCGTCCTGTTTGCCGTGCTCGCTGGGATGGGCATGACATTTGCGCCCTATGTGCTGGGCGCCATCGGTCTAGGCCTGCTGTTCGCGGGCCTGACCGGTACCTGCGCGCTGGCGACCGTCATCATGATGATGCCGTGGAACCGGCAGAAGCCGACGTCCTGACTTTTTGAGCCCCCTCACCCGGCGCGCTAACGCGCACCACCCTCTCCCCAGGGAGAGGGACCGTGCTACGTGAGTCCCTTCTCCCATAGGGAGAAGGACAGGATGAGGGGCAACGCCCCCTAATCGCACCGCGCCGTCATGCCGCCGTCGACCACAAGCTCCGTCCCGGTGATGAAACGCGCCTCGTCCGAGCACAGGAACAGCGCCGCGTTGGCGATGTCGCGCCCATCGCCCATGAAGCCGAGCGGAATACGCGACTGACGCTTTTTAAGCAATCCCTCGACGTCGCCGCCGGCGTGCTGACCGGCCAGCCTGGCCGCCACCATCGGCGTGTGCATCTGCCCCGGCACCACGGTGCAGACCCGGATGCCCTGGGGTGCGTACTGCACGGCCAGCACCTTCGAGAACTGGATGATCCCGGCCTTCGCCGCCGCGTAGGCCGATTGCGGCACGCCGGTCCAGCGCAGCCCCGCCGACGATGACGTGTTGATGATGACGCCCGAACCCTGCGCTTCCATATGCGGCAGCACCGCCTTGCAGCACAGGTAGACCGATTTCAGGTTATAGGCCATCTGGCCGTCCCACGTTGCCTCGTCCATCTCGACCGGGCCCCCGCGGGCCGACCCGCCCACGTTGTTGATCAGGATATCGACGCGTCCGAAGCGTTCGATGCACGCCGCGACCATGGCGTCCACCTGTTCCTTGTCGGTGACGTCGCAGAGATGCGTCTCGATCTCGCCGCCGAAGTCGGCGACCTTTTCCAGCGTTTCGTCCATTGCCTCGGCCTTGAGATCGACGGCGAAGATCTTCGCCCCTTCCTGGGCGAAGCGGACACATTCCGCGCGCCCGTTGCCCCAGCCCGGCCCGACGCATCCCGCGCCCGTGATGATCGCGACCTTACCTTCCAGTCTGCCTGTCATGATTGTTTCCCCTAAGTGACGTCTTGTTTTTTGATGGGGACATCTTGGCGGAGATTAAAGGTGCGCAAAAGCCCCCTCACCTGTCCTCTCCCCCACGCGCGTGGTGGAGAGGGACTCTCGGTTCAAGGGCCAGCTCTAATCCCTCTCCCCCTTCGAAGGGGGAGAGGTTAGGTGAGGGGGAAGCATTGAAGTGACGAAGTGAAAGATTTGCCGGTCAATTACCATGCGCCTCAAGGAAGCGGGCGATGTCCTTGAGATACGCCGTCACGTCGCAGTCTTGCTGCCCCTTGGTCATGCCGTGGGTACCGAGGAATTTGCACACCTCGGCGTCGGGTTTCTTTTCCGGATCGGGAAAGACGTGGCGCGCCAGATCGGCCGGCGCGTGGCAGTTCTCGCAATAGCGCTTGTAAAGTCCCTCGCCGACCGTCGCATCGCCCTTGGCGGCGGGATCACGTGTCGGTTTGTAGCCGAGCGAGGCCAGCGTCACCGGTCCCGCCGGCCGGCTCGTGGCGAACGCATCAACGGGCTTATAGAGCGAGAACGCACCCCGGATGTCGCCGACCGCATACCCGGTGGCGTTGTCGTCGGGGTAGAGTTCCTTGATCCGCGTCAGCGTCGCCGGGTCGATGTCGGACCCGTGACAGCCGAGGCAGGTATCGAACATCGGCACCGCCTGGATCAGGTGAAACACCTTTTCGCCATCGCGTTCGATAATCCGTGCCGTGCGCAGCAGTTGCGGCGGCTGACCGGCCATGGCCTTGAGCTCGAACGAGCGCATTAAGGCTTCCTCGTCGTCGATGGGCGCGTTCGCCGGATTGCGTACGCGGAGCCCGGTGCGCCGGAGCGTCCAGCCGGTTTCTTGTTCGATTTTCGCGTTGATCTCGGGGGCCAGGTGACGGCAGACGTCGATGGCGGCTGCCGGGCCCTTTTGCTGGGCGTTGACCATTTCCTGCATCATTTCGCCGCGCAGCCGCTGCAGCACCGTTTCCGCCTCGGCAACATAATCGTCCATCTCCGCTGCCCGCGCGTGCGGCAACGGGGCGGTCACGATCAGCGATGTCATCAACAGGGCGAATAAGGCGCGCATGGTCTTCCACCACTTGAGAATGCCATTTTAGCAGATGCACGGGCGTCGCTTAAATCGTTTGTTGCGTGAGAAGGCCAAAGCCCCCTCACCTGTCCTCTCCCCCACGCGCGTGGTGGAGAGGGACCCTGACGAAATTTCGAACGCACTCATCCCTCTCCCCCTCCAAGGGGGAGAGGTTGGGTGAGGGGGGAGATGTCGAGGAAGCGGACGAGCCTCAGCCCTTGTCCATCTCGGCCTTGAGGTTGTCGTCGAGCTTGGCGAGGAACTGCTGCGTCGTCATCCAGCCCTGATCCGGGCCGACGAGCAGTGCCAGGTCCTTGGTCATGGCGCCCGCTTCGACGCTGTCGATGCAGACCTTTTCGAGGGTCTGGGCAAACTGCGTCACCTCGGGCGTATCGTCGAACTGGCCGCGGTAGCTGAGCGCGCGGGTCCAGGCGAAGATCGAGGCGATCGGGTTGGTCGAAGTTTCCTTGCCCTGCTGGTGCTGTCTGTAGTGGCGCGTGACCGTGCCGTGCGCGGCCTCGGCCTCGACCGTCTTGCCGTCCGGCGTCAGCAGCACCGACGTCATCAGGCCCAAGGACCCGAAGCCCTGCGCCACCGTATCGGACTGCACGTCGCCGTCGTAGTTCTTGCAGGCCCAGACGAAGCCGCCTTCCCATTTGAGCGCGCAGGCCACCATGTCGTCGATCAGGCGGTGCTGATAGGTGATGCCGGCTTTCGCGAACGCGTCCTTGAACTCGGTCTCGTAGACTTCTTCGAACAGGTCCTTGAAGCGCCCGTCGTAGGCCTTGAGGATCGTGTTCTTGGTCGACAGATACAGCGGCCAATTGAGGCCCAGCGCATAGTTCATGCACGACCGCGCGAAGCCCTTGATGCTTGCGTCCAGGTTATACATGCCCATGGCGACGCCGGCGCTGGGGGCGTCGAACACCTCGCGCTCGATGGCGTCGGAACCGTCTTCCGGCTCGAAGCGCATGATCAGCTTGCCCTTGCCCGGGAACAGGAAGTCGGTGGCGCGGTACTGGTCGCCGAACGCATGACGGCCGATGACGATGGGCTTGGTCCAGCCCGGCACCAGGCGCGGCACGTTCTTGCAGATGATCGGCTGGCGGAACACGGTGCCGCCGAGGATGTTGCGGATCGTCCCGTTCGGCGAGCGCCACATCTTCTTGAGGCCAAATTCCTCGACCCGCTGTTCGTCCGGCGTGATGGTCGCGCACTTGACGCCAACACCATGCTCCTTGATCGCATTGGCCGCATCTATGGTGATCTGATCGTCGGTCTCGTCGCGCTTTTCGATGCCGAGATCGTAGTACTTCAGGTCGACATGCAGGTACGGCAGGATCAGCTTGTCCTTGATGAATTCCCAGATGATCCGGGTCATCTCGTCGCCATCGAGCTCGACGATCGGGTTTTTGACATTGATCTTCGACATGGGCTGCTACTCCTGACCTTGGCGCCGGCCGCTCAGGCAGGCGGTGCCGTTACCCCGCGTTTATTGCGGCGCAACATACGGTTCGGGCCCCTCGCTGGCAAGGGGGGCGGGTGCCTTTTCGCGGTAACTGAAGGTGTCGTCGAAGCGGCTCTGCAGGAACGCGCCTGCCGACACCGGCTCGGCGTCCGCGCCCGGCAGATGGCGGCAGGTCGGCACCGTCTCGATCATCGCGTCGACGTTGGGATCGAGGAAATACGGGATCGAGTAGCGCGCCCGGTCGGACATGCCCGTGACACGGTGCCGACGCGCCCGGTAAAGCCCCGCCGTCCAGCGCGTCAGCAGATCGCCCAGGTTGACGACAAAGCCGCCTTCCACGGGCGGGATGTAAATCCATGCGCCGCCATCACCCTCGATCTCGAGCCCGCCGACATCGTCCTGCGCGAGCACCGTCAGGAACCCGTAATCCGTATGCGCGCCGCAGCCTGTCATGTCATCGGGCCGGGACCGGGCGGGGTAATGCAGCAGCCTGAGGTTCGCGACCGGATCGCTCATGGCTTCGTCGAAATAGTCCGCGTCGAGGCCGAGGCCGATTGCGGTCAGGCGTACCAGCCGGTCGCCGAGCGCGATCATCGCCGCATGATACGCCTCGACCGTTTCCCGGAAGCCGTCCAGGTCCGGCCATACGTTCGGCGCGGCGAAAGGCTTGCCGGCGACGACGTCGGGATGATCCGGCGCCCGGTCGACGCCGAGGTCGAAGCTTTCCTTGCAGTCGCGCGCCGCATCCTCGCCCAGGTGTTCCTCGTAAAGCGGCACGTAACCCCGCTGGTGCGGGTGCGAGTGACGGATGTGATAGCGTTCCTTGAAATCCGGCGCCGCCGCAAAGAACGCCGCCATGGCGTCGAACGTGGCCTGCGTCAGCGCCGGCGCCACGTCGTGTCCGGTGACATAGAAAAAGCCCGCCTCGCGGCATGCCGCATCGACGGCGGCCGCGGCCTCTGCATCCGGCAGGCGCAGATCGACGGTCGGGATCGGGCGCGTCACAGCCGGTGCTCCTGCCCGCCGCCGGCATCCGGCGCCGCCTTTTCCAGTGCATCGAAGGCGGCGTCGACGCTTGGCACGATCTCGAACAGGTCGGCGTCGCTGGCATAGGCGAACCCGGCGTCCATGAAATCCTGGGTGGCGGATTTCATGAAATCCCAATACCCGTCGACACTGATGATAACGATCGGTTTCGAATGCAGGTGAAGCTGCTTCCAGGTGATGATCTCGACGGTCTCGTCGAGCGTGCCGAGCCCGCCCGCGAGCGAGACGAAGGCATCCGAAAGCTCGAACATGCGCCGCTTGCGGCTGTGCATGCTGTCGGTGACTTCCAGTTCGTCGACGTTCGAATTGCCGACCTCGCGCTTCATCAGGAACTCTGGGATCACGCCCGTCACCTTGCCGCCCGCTTTCTGCACGGCGTCGGCGACAGCCCCCATCAGACCGACCCGACCGCCGCCATAGACGAGCCGGATACCGCGCGTCGCCATGCCGCGGCCGAGCGCCTGCGCGGCTTCCATCTGCGCGGGGTCGTGCCCCGGCTTGGACCCGCAGAAAACGGCGATGGAAGACGGCATGGTCATGGCGGTCGCGTGTGCTCCGTCGGTCGCGTTCACAATAGTGTGATACGTGGATTTTACGCTCAGCAGATATATTATCCGCCGATGGTGGCCCCATACTTAGCGCAATCGGTATAGCGCCGCCAGTCGATAGATACGTCGACAGATACCCTGATTGCCCAAGAACCGATTGCCAAGGAGTGAGAGAAGATGAGTTTCAAGAAGATCCTTTTTCCGGCACTTGCCGCAGGCGTGCTGATCACGGCGACGGGCACCGCGTTCGCCGGTGAGGAAGCCATCGAGTACCGTAAATCCGTGATGAAGGCCGTCGGCGGCCACATGAAGTCGATCTCGCTGATCGTCAAAGGTCAGGCCGGCGACATGAAGGACGTTGCCGCGCACGCCAGCGCCATGGCCGGCCTCGCGCAGGCGACCTCGACCGCGTTCCCCGAAGGGTCCAGCATGATGGACGGCAAGACCGAAGCCAAAATGGATGTCTGGGAAAAGCCGGAAGAGTTCAAGAAAGTCACCATGGCCTTCATCGAACACGCCAACCAGCTGGCCGAAGCCGCGAAGTCGGGTGACAAGGGCGCCATCGGCGCGGCACTCGGCGGTCTCGGCAAGAATGCCTGCAAGGCATGCCACGACAACTTCCGCGAAAAGAGCTGATTCCCCTCCCCCATTAACCCGTCATTCCGGCGCAAGCCGGGATCCAGAGCAACGGTATTTCTGGACCCCGGCTTGCGCCGGGGTGACGGCATGGGTGTGTCCCTAGTGACCGCCGAGAATGCCCGTCCTGACGTTGTAGTCGACGGCAACGCCGTAGTCCGGGTCGTCGTCGGAATCGACCATCAATTGGCCGGCCCGGTTCAGCAGCCGGTGGCAGTCCCGCGACAGATGCCGGAGCTGCAGGTTCTTGCCCTCGGCCTCGTATTTTGACGCCAGCGCCTCGATCGCCTGCAGTGCCGACTGGTCAACGACGCGGCTGTTCATGAAATCGACGATGACCAGCGCCGGATCCTCCGCCGGGTCGAAAATCTCGGCGAACCCGTCAACGGAGCCGAAGAACAGCGGCCCCTCGATCCCATAGACCTTGGCGCCTTCGGGTGTCCGGTGCGTTCTGGCGTGAATGCGCTTGGCGTTGTTCCAGGCGTATGCCAGCGCCGACACGATGACGCCGACGACAACGGCGACCGCGAGATCGCTGATGACGGTGACCGCGGTCACCAGCAACATGACGAACGCGTCGGTCATCGGGATCTTGCGCAGAATCGTGATGCTCTGCCAGGCGAACGTGCCGATGACCACCATGAACATGACGCCGACCAGGGCTGCGAGCGGGATTTCCTCGATCAGGCCCGAGGCGACGAGGATAAAGGTAAGCAGGAACAGCGCCGCGGCGATCCCGGAGAGACGGTAACGGCCACCGGATTTCACGTTGATCATCGACTGGCCGATCATCGCGCAACCGCCCATGCCGCCGAACATCCCGGTCACCGTATTGGCGATACCCTGCGCAATGCATTCCTGCGACGCACCGCCGCGCTGGCGCGTGATTTCACCGACGAGGTTCAGCGTCAGCAGGCTTTCGATCAGACCGATGGCCGCGAGGATCAGCGCATACGGTAAAATGATCGTCAGCGTTTCCAGCGTCAGCGGCACCATCGGCAGGTGCAGCGACGGCAGTCCGCCCTGGATCGACGCCATATCGCCGACGCGCGGCACATCGATCCCGAAAGCAATGACGACACCGGCGACGATGGCGATGGCCGCCAGCGGCGCGGGCACCGCACGCGTGACTTTCGGCATCAGCCAGATAATCGCCATGGTCAGCGCGACGAGACCCAGCATCGTCGCTAGCGGCATGCCGCTCATCCAGACGCGGGCGCCGTCCGGCCCCATCACCTGAAACTGCGACATCTGCGCCAGAAAAATGATGATCGCGAGACCGTTGACGAATCCGAGCATGACCGGATGCGGCACGAGGCGGATGAACTTGCCGAGATGCAACATGCCGGCAGCGATCTGCATGATCCCCATGAGGACCACCGTCGCGAACAGGTATTCGACGCCGTGCGTCGCCACCAGCGATACCATGACGACGGCAAGCGCGCCCGTCGCGCCCGAAATCATGCCGGGCCGTCCGCCGATCAGCGCCGTCACCAGGCCGACGATGAAGGCGGCGTAAAGCCCGACCAGCGGGTGCACGCCGGCGACGAAGGAAAACGCCACGGCTTCGGGCACCATCGCCAGCGCGACGGTCAGGCCGGCGAGGATTTCGGTCTTGATAAGGCCGGGTTTCAGCGGCGTAAGCCGTTCCGCCCGGTCCGCAAATGAAAAGCGACCCGCAAGGGTCGCCAGCATGGAGTTGGCCACGTGTGTTCCGTTTCGATGTCAGATGAATATCAGTTGCGGCCTTGGTAAAGCATTTATGTTGCATTGCAACATAAAAATATCCTGCCCCGCCGGCGACGCCGGAAACCGGCTCAATAGTTCATCACGGCGTACGCGATGCCGGCCGCGACCGCGGCGATCATGATCGCCCGGCTGAGCGAGCCCTCGGCGCCGCCCTCGGCACCCGCGGCATCGATATCCAGCGAGCGGCCGGTAATCATGGTGCCGATGATCCCCTGCCCCTTGAAGGTGTAATAGAACACGGCCGCCAGGTGCAGCGCGATCAGCGCATAGACGACATTGCCGCTGATCTCGTGGACTTCTGTGAGCAGATCGCTGGTCGATTTCGAGACCGTGCCGGCGAGCGGCCCTTCGGTCAGGATATCGTCGTTGGCATAGAGACCCGATGCCACCTGCGTCACCAGCGCGGCCAGCATCGCCACCACCGACCAACCGCCCATCGGATTGTGGCCGAGGTGCGCCGAGACGCCGTCCGACATCGTCTTGCGGGCATAGCCCATGACTTTCGCCGGACCTTTTATGAAACTGGCGAAGCGCGCGTGGCGTCCGCCCGCGAATCCCCATGCGATCCGGAACACGAGAAGCGCCAGCACGACATGGCCGGAAATGAGATGGATGTCCATCGGGCCGAACTCGGCGGTGAACAGCGATGTCGCCACGGCCGCCAGAAAACTCCAGTGAAACAGCCGTGTCGGCAGGTCCCAGACATAGGCACCGGCGCCGGTTTCTCTCGTATTTTCAGTCTCACGATCAGCCATTTTCACCCTCGGTTCGTTGTCCCCACTCCGCCCAGCTTGCCGCAAAGCGCCGGAACGTCCAATCAAGTTAATGTTAACGGGCTTCTCTTAATGCCCTCGATCTGCATCTATTTCTTTAATGGCACGCGTAAATGTGGCAATCAGATATCGATGTCCAAAACACCGATCCTGCTTGTTCTATTGGGTCTCGCCGCCATCGCAGCCGCGATCGGGCTGAACGAATTCGCGTGGCGCGAGGAAATCACCGCCACGGAGCCGGAAGCCACCGCCGAAGCCAAAACCGGCGAGCCGGAAAGCCCGGCCGCCGCACAGCAGCCGGAACCCGACGTTTCCAGCGCGCGGGCGCCGTCTTTCGATGTGATCCGCGTCAACCCGGAGGGCGACACCGTGATTGCCGGCAAGGCGCCGCCGATGAGCGAGGTCCGGATCCTCGACGGCGACACGGTGATCGGCAAGGTCAAGGCCGACGAGCGCGGCGAATGGGTCTTTATCCCGGATACGCCGCTCCAGCCCGGATCGAAACAACTGTCGCTGCAGGCCATTCTCAAGGACGGCAAGGAGATTGCCTCCAGCGAGGACGTGGTCATCGCCGTGCCGGAACGCGCCACCGGCGAAGCTTCGGCCGAAGGCGAACCAAAGCAGCAGAATGCGATGGTGCTCAAGTTCCCCAAGGCCGCCAACGCGCCGACCAAGATCGTGCAGAACCCGGCGGGGCCCGTCGACCGTTCGCAGTTCCCGCTGACCATCGACACGCTGGATTACGACACCAAGGGCAACGTGATCGTCGGCGGCGGCGCGCCCAAGGGCGCGACGGTACAGCTTTATCTCGACGGCGAGTTGATATCGCGCGTGATTGCCGGCGACGACGGCCAGTGGGTGGCACGCCCCGACAAACTGATCCCGCCCGGCCTGTATACGCTGCGCGCCGATCAGGTCGGCGACGGCGGCAAGGTCATCGCCCGGGTGGAATATCCGTTCTCCCGCGCCGAGGACCTGAAAACCATGGCCGAAGGCACATATGTGCTGGTGCAGCCGGGCAATTCGCTGTGGCGGATCGCCAGGCGTGTGTACGGATCCGGTTTTTCCTATACTCAGATCTTCGAAGCCAACAAGGGTCGGATTATCGATCCGGATTTGATATACCCGGGTCAGGTTTTTGAGATTCCCAACGTCAACTGACAGCTGACGACGCCTAAGGAGCCGGGTTTTGCTGAAAATCGTCCTCGTCCCGATCAACAAAGCGGGATACCCCTTTATCGCGATCTTCGCGATTGCCGCGCTATTTCTATACGCATGGTGGGAACCCGCCGGTGTCGTCGGCGGCCTTCTGACCGCCTGGTGCGTATACTTCTTCCGTGACCCGGACCGCATTACGCCGACGGGCGACGATCTCGTGATCTGCCCCGCCGACGGCGTCGTGCAGTCGGTGATCAAGGCGCCGCCGCCGCCGGAACTGGACATGGGCTCCGAGCCGATGACCCGGGTCGCGGTCTTCATGAACGTGTTCAACGTGCACGTGAACCGCTCGCCGATCAGCGGCATCGTCAGCGCCAAGCACTACCGCCCCGGGCGCTTTTTCAACGCCTCGCTAGACAAGGCGAGCGAGTTCAACGAGCGCATGTCGCTCAAGGTCAAGAACGACGACGGCACCGAGATCGCCTTCGTCCAGATCGCCGGTCTCGTGGCCCGGCGCATCCTGTGTTACGTTGACGTCGGCGCACCGCTGCAGGCGGGAGAACGCTTCGGCCTGATCCGCTTCGGGTCCCGGGTCGACATCTACCTGCCGGACGGCGTGCAGCCGCTGGTGATCGAAGGTCAGACGACGATCGCGGGCGAGACCGTGATCGCCGACCTGAAACGGTCCGGAGAACCGCTGAAAGGCGAGGTCCGCTAGATGGACGAAACGTCGCAACAGCCCGAGACGGGAACGCCGCCGAAGCCGCGCGGCATCCGTGTCATGAGCTTGAACAAGCTCATCCCCAACGTGCTGACGTTGATGGGGCTGGCCTCGGGCCTGACGTCGGTGCGTTTCGCGCTTCAGGACCAGTGGGAATTCGCTGCCATGGCGGTCGCCGTGGCCGCGCTCCTCGACGCCCTCGACGGCCGCGTCGCCAGACTGCTCAAGGGCGCCAGCAAGTTCGGCGCCGAACTGGACTCGCTTTCCGATTTCGTCTGCTTCGGCGTCTGCCCGGCGCTGATCCTTTACCTGTGGGCGATGCAGGACGCCGGCCGCTGGGGCTGGCTCGTCTGCATGCTGTTCGCCATGTGCTGCGGCCTGCGGCTGGCGCGCTTCAACGTCGCGCTCGAAGATCCCGACAAGCCGAAATGGGCGGGCCAGTTCTTCACCGGCGTCCCGGCACCCGCCGGCGCCGGCATCGTGCTGCTGCCGCTGATTATGTCGCTCAACCTGGGTGACGATTTCTTCCGTAATCCGGGCACGGTCGCGATCTGGGAACTGGCATCCGGCGCGCTTCTGATCTCGACGATCCCGACGTTCTCGTTCAAGACGTCGCGCATTCCGCGCGCCTGGTTCCTGCCGGTGATGATCACCATCGCCGTCGGCGTGACGTTCGTCATGTCGGCGCCGTGGTGGACGCTGGCGGCGATCCTGATCCTTTATCTCTGCCTGATCCCGGTGTCGATCCGCCGTTACAAGCGCCTGCAGGCACGCGATGCCGCCGGCCTGCCGCCGGAGGACGAGCACGAGATCGAGGACGATGACGACGACGGCGAGAACGAGATTTCCCAGCCGCGGGCGTGAGGGCGCGACCAACCCGCGCCTGAGGGCGCATACACCACGCCAATCCCCCTCACCTGTCCTCTCCCCCACATGCGTGGTGGAGAGGGACTCTCGGATCAAATGCCACGCGTAATCCCTCTCCCCCTTTCAGGGGGAGAGGTTAGGTGAGGGGGTCAGGCCAACTGGGCCTGTTTCCGTTCCCGGCGGCGCGCGCGCCAGGCGGCAACGTTGCCGCGCAGCATCAACGCGGACGGCGTGACGATCAGCGTCAGCACGGTCGCGAAGGCGAGGCCGAAGACGATGGCCGTGGACAGCTGCGTCCACCACTGCGTCGACGGTGCACCGAAGTTGACGCTCCGGTTCACGAAATCGATGTTGACCCTGAGCACCATCGGCATCAGGCCGAGGATGGTCGTCACCGTGGTCAGCAGCACCGGACGCAGACGCTGTGCGCCGGTCTTGAGGATCGCGTCGCGGACCGATCCCGACTCTTCCTTAAGGCGGTCGAAGGTGTCGATCAGCACGATGTTGTTGTTGACCACGATCCCGGCCAGCGCGATCACGCCGATGCCGCTCATCACCACACCGAACGGCTGGCCGATCAGCAACAGGCCGATGAAGACACCGATGGTCGACATGACGACGGCGCTGAGGATCAGGAACGCCGAGTAGAAGCTGTTGAACTGGGTTACCAGGATCAGCGCCATGAGGAACAGCGCGATGCCGAAAGCCTTGACCAGGAACGCCTGCGCCTTCTTCTGTTCCTCGTCCTCGCCCTTGAAGCGCACCGTGATGCGCGGGTCGAGGCCGGCTTCGGCGATCCACTTCTCGACCTGCTTGACCTTGTTGTCGACGAGCACGCCTTCGATCACGTCCGCCTTCACCGACATCACGCGGCGCGTGTCGGTACGGTTCAGCGTGCCGGTCTTCTGCTTCGCCTTGACGTCGACGAAGTTGGCGATCGGCACCGACTGGTTGTCACGCGTCGCGATCCTGATCTGCTGCAGCTCGTCCAGCGTGCGGAACCGTTCCGGGTAGCGCGCGCGGACGTCGATTTCGTCATCGGAATCGTCGGGGCGGTATTCGCCCAGCTTTAGCCCGTTGGTCGTCAACTGAATGGCACGGCCAACGATCTCGATGTTGGCGTCGTACTTCGCCGCCTGGGCGCGGTCGACGTTGATCTCGAACTCAATACCCGGCAGCGGGCGGCTGTCCTCGATGTTCTCGAATTCGCCGTCGTTTTCGATATACGCACGCAGTTTGGCAATGGCCGGCTCCAGCAGTTCCACGTTGCGGCTCGAAAGTTCGACCTGCACGTCCTTGCCGACCGGCGGCCCGGCTTCCTGGGTGCGGCGGTCGACGAAGATCCCGGCGATGTCGCGCGTCTTCTCGTTGACCTCGGCGAGGATCACCGAGGCCTTGCGGCGCTGGTCCCATTCCTCGAACTCGAGCGTCATTTCACCGATGATGTCTTCCGCGTCTTCCGACTGTTCGTTCTTGCCGACACGGGTGTAGATGTCGCGGATTCCGTGCACATCGAGGATGCGGCTTTCGACCACCTTCATCAGGTCGTACTGCTCCCAGACCGAAAGGTTGCCGCGTGCGCGCACCTGCAGCTTGGCGAGTTCCGGTTCGACCTCGGGGAAGAATTCGACGCCCTTGCCGAACTTGCCGTAAACCACCTGCACGCCGACCAGCAGCACGACCGCGGCCAGCAGGATTTTCACCGGGTGGCGCAGCGCGGCATCGAGAATACGGACGTAAGCCCCCGTGATGCCGCTCAGGTGGTCGGTCCGGAAGGTCGACGAGCCGGCGAGTTCGCGCATCAGGTCCGGGTCGACGGCACCGCCCGGCTTACCGATCTGCGCGCCCAGCGTCGGCACGAAGATGAGCGCCATCGCCAGCGATGCGCTGAGCGTCATCAGCAGCGTGATCGGCAGGAACTTCATGAACTCGCCGACAACCCCCGGCCAGAACACCAGCGGCAGGAACGCCGCCAGCGTGGTGGCCGTCGACGCGATGATCGGCCACGCCATGCGCTTTGCGGCGAGGGTATAGGCGACGCGCTTGCTCTCGCCCTCGGTCATCTTGCGGTCCGCGTACTCGGTCACCACGATGGCCCCGTCGACGAGCATGCCGACGGCCAGGATAAGACTGAACAGCACCACGATGTTGACCGTCATGCCGACGGAATAGAGCACCAGGATCGCCGTCAGGAACGACCCCGGAATGGCGATACCGACCAGCCCTGCCGTACGCAGGCCCAGTGCCGCGACCACGATCACCATCACCAGCAGGATCGCCGACAGCACGTTGTTCTGCAGGTCGGTCAGCATCAGCCGGATGTCGTCGGACTTGTCCTGCAGGTATTCGACGCTGATGGAATCGCGCATCGTGTCGGTCCAGCTCTGGCGCTCGGCCTCGACGACGCGGCGCACGGCCTCGACCGTCTCGATGATATTCTGGCCGGTGCGCTTGGATACCTCCAGCGCCACCGCCGGATGGCCGTCGACGCGGGCGAACGTCGTCGGGTCCTTGAAGCCGCGGCGGATCTCGGCGATGTCGCCCAGCACGATGGCACTGTCTCCATCCACCTTGACCGGCATCGACGCGATGTCTTCGACGGTTTCGAACAGGCCCGGCACCTTGACGGCGAAGCGGCCCTGGCCCGTGTCCTGCGCGCCGGCGGCGACCAGCAGGTTGGAGCTCGACACGCTGGCGACCGTCTCGGTCGGCGACAGGCCATAGCTTTCGACCGCGACCGGATCGATCAGGACCTCGACCAGTTCCTCGCGGTCGCCCGCGATCTCGGCCTTGAGGACCATGGAAATGCCTTCGATCTCGTCACGCAGGTCGCGCGCGAGACGCTGCAGCGTGCGCTCCGGCACGTTGCCGGAAAGCGTCACCACAAGGACCGGGAACAGCGAGAAGTTCACCTCGTGCACTTCCGGTTCGTCCGATTCGGACGGCAATTCCGGCTTCGCCAGATCGACCTTTTCACGGACGTCGCTCAACGCCTCGTCGGCGTCGAACCCGGCGTCGAATTCGAGCGTCACGTTAGCGCCGCCCTCGTAGGCCTTGGAGCGCATCTCCTTGACGCCCTCGAGCGAACGCAGTTCCTGCTCCATGGGCCGGATCAGCAGACGCTCCGCATCCTCGGGCGAGATGCCCTCGTGCGACATGGAGACATAGATGATCGGAATGTTGACGTCGGGATCCGCTTCCTTGGGGATGTCGTTAAAGGCGACGGCGCCCGTGATCAGGATCAGCACCAGCCCGCCGAGCACCGTGCGGCTGTGGCTGACGGCGGCTTCGATCAGCGCGTTCATGTCAGGAGTTCCCGTCGGCCTTCGGTTCGCTGGCCGCACCCGCATCGCCTCGGGACGGCGTCACCTTCTGGCCGTCGACGACGAATTCCTGGCCGACGGTAATCACCGTGACCTGATCGGGCAGGCCCGCAACCCAGGCGCCGTCGGGCGCATCGTCGAGCAGCTTCACCGGCTGGAAGCTGACGGTGTCGCCGCCGACCACGGTGCGCACGCCCAGCTGGCCGAGATCGTTCAGCGTCAGCGCGGATGAAGGAATCTGGTGCGCCTTGCGCGAGCCGCCGTTGAGCCGTACCTCGGCGGTCATGCCGGACGGCAGCGACGCATCCGGGTTATCGACCCAGATGTCGACTCGGTAGGCGCGGGTCACCTCGTTGGCGGTGCGCGAAATGTAATGCACCGTGCCGCCGATCTCGCGGCCCGACGGCAGGCGGATCGTCGCCAGATCGTCGACTTTCAGATAGTCGACGTCACGTTCCGTCACATGCACGATGACCCGCATCGGGTCGAGGTCGAGCACCATCGCCACCTGTTCACCGGCCGAGACATAGTCGCCCGGCCCGGGCAGCAACTGGTCGATGAATCCGTCGATCGGTGCGCGGATCTTGGTGCGCTGAATGTCGAGCCGGATCGCCGCCAGCGCGGCCTCGGCGGCGGCAAGCTCGGCATTGCTCTCGGCCAGCTTGATCTGCGATTCGAACTGCTTGCGCTGCAGGTCCTTGGACGCTTCATAGGTGATCCTGGCGACGCCGACCCGGGCTTCGGCTTCACGCAGGCGCGCGGCGCGGTCGTCCATGGCGAGTTCCAGCAACACCGTGCCCTTTTCGACAACCGTGCCCTTGCGGGCCGGACGTGCGACGACCTGGCCGGCGGTCTCGGCCTTGATCTCGGCGTCCTTGATGGCGTTGGTGCGGCCGGTGACGATCAGCGTGCGCGGATGATCGACGGCGGTGAAATCGGCGACCCGGACCCTGATCGTCTCGGACTCGTGCGCATTGCGCTCGGCCACAGTTTCATGCGCGACCTCGGCATTTTCGCCAAGCATGCCGGACGCGATCCACGCCACCGCAATGACGGTCAGAACCACGGCCAGCAGGAACGACCGCTTCATGCCGGACGATTTGGCGGGCGTCGCGTCATGGGTTGCGGCGGCATCCGGCGCGGGACCGTCGACCGGCGAATTCGAACTGATCTTGTTCATCGTGCTCTCCGCCCGCACGCGGGTTTGTATTCATGGGTCATTAAATGCTCGCGCTAGATAGCATTTCACGCCCGAGAAACCACTGAATATTTTGCAACGCAGCAATGCTTTACGGCAAATCGGCGCCGGCGTGCGACTATTCGGACACAGCGTCCCGTCCTTCGAGACGGCCTGACCGCCGTCTCAGTTGTCGCGCTCCCAGGGTGGAATCGGACTGAAGGCGTCGACCAGTATATCGACGAATGCGCGGACTTTCGCCGACAGATTCCGGTTGTGCGGCCACACCGCGAAAATCCCCGGGTCGCCGGAAATTTCGAATTTCTGCAGCACCGGCACGAGCCGGCCGGCCTTGATATCGTCGCCGACCACGAACGTCGCCGCACGGAACAGGCCGAGCCCGGCCAGCGCCGCCTCGTGCAGCGCAATCGCGTTGTCGGCCTCGAAGCGGCCCGATACCTCGACCGTCGAGGGGCCGTCGTCCATGATGAATTCCCATTTGTTAAGCGACGTCGGAATGCTCAGCTTGAGGCATTCGTGTTCCTTCAGATCGTTCGGGCACGTCGGCGTGCCGCGGCGTTTCAGGTAATCGGGCGACGCCACCAGCACCCGGTGTGCGGTGCCGAGCTTGCGCGCGATCAGCGACGAGTCGGTCAGCGTGCCGATGCGGATCGAGACGTCGAAGCCCTCCTCGACCAGGTTGACGATGCTGTCCGTCATGGTCAGCTGCACCTGAAGGTTGGGATATTTCTCGAGCATGTTCGGGATCAGCGGCACGACCTGATACTGGCCGAACGCCGTCGACGTGTTGACCTTGAGCACGCCGCGCGCCTCGGCGGTCGACAGCGAAACCGTTTCCTCCGCTTCCTCGACCTCGGCCAGGATCGGCGTGACGCGCTGATAAAAGGCGCGGCCCTCCTCGGTCAGGCTGAGCTTTCGCGTGGTCCGGCTCAGAAGGCGTACGCCGAGCCGGTCCTCGAGCCGGCCGATCATCTTCGAGACGGCCGACGGCGTCATGTGCAGGTCGCGCGCGGCGCGCGAAAAGCTGCCGCTTTCCACCACCCTGGCGAAGGTTTCCATTTCTCCGAATCTGTCCATGCGGGGATATTAGTGAATTTACTTCACGAAACATAGTCTTTTTTTGGGCATTATTCTTTTTTCGGACATCGCTTAGGTTCTTTTCAACAGCGCGGGACGAAAACCTCACGGTTTCCCCGCCCATGATTTGAAAGGACGCTCGTAATGTACAGCGACAACATGACAGGTAACGCGCGAAGCGACAGCATCTTCACCAACGGTGAAGTGGAGCACGCCGTTCGCGAAGGCCGCCGCCTCCGGGCCCAGGCCATGCGCAACGCCTTCAGCCGACTTCGTCCCAGCCTCGGGCCGAACGGCTAAACGATCCGGCCGCAAGGCCACCCTGCCTCCTGCACCCCCCTGTAGCGAGTCTACCCTGAACTGAGCTCCTCCCCTCCCGGGAGGGGCTCATTTTTTTGACGCAGGCACGGCGACGCACCCGAGCGGGACGTGCCGGCACGGCATCGCAATGGTCTGCGAGACGGTTACGACGTCGGCGATGGTTTCGAGCAACCTTCGCCGCCCCAGGGCGAGCTGTAATCGGTGGGCTCAAAAGGCGTGCTCGACGGTTTCGGCGTCGAGCCGGTACCAGCGGCCACGGCCTGGCCGGCGAGCGAGAACCCGAACAGAGCAACAACGGCGACGGCAAGACATAACTGCTTCACGGCCTGATCCTCCATCAATCAAGTTCAGGATTTAATGCTACGCCCGTTTGGCGAACGGGATCAAGTGGGACCGCCAACGCCGCCCGGATGACTTGCCCCCTCACCCAGCCTCTCCCCCACACGTGGGGGAGAGGAATTTGACTGTCGCGTCTGGGTCCCTCTTCCCCGGACCGGGGGAGAGGACAGGTGAGGGGGACCCCAACTCTGCATGAATGTTCGCCCACAGCCTTCACCGCCCCAGTGAATAGAACTCGTCGTTGGGCCGCATGGAGGTGACGTTGGCCATGCGGTTCGACATGCCGAAGAACGCCGAGATGCCGGCGATGTCCCAGATGTCGTCCTCGTCGAAGCCGTGCGCTTTCAAGATGTCGAAATCCGCCTCGCCGACCTGCTGTGCCGACGCCGACACCTTCATCGCGAAGTCGAGCATCGCCTTCTGGCGCGGCGTGATGTCGGCCTTGCGGTAGTTCGTCGCGACCTGGTCGGCGATCAGCGGGTTCTTGGCGCGGATACGCAGGATCGCACCATGCGCGATGACGCAGTACTGGCACTCGTTGGCGGCGCTGGTGGCGACGACGATCATCTCGCGCTCGGCCTTGGTCAGGTTGCCGGGCTTTTCCATCAGCGCGTCGTGATAGGCAAAGAAGGCGCGGAACTCGTCGGGCCGGTGCGCCAACACGAGGAACACGTTGGGGATGAAGCCGGATTTCTCCTGCACCGCTTCGATGCGGTCGCGGATGTCATCCGGCATGTCTTCGAGCTTCGGCACCGGGAAGCGGCTGATGGGCGCGTCGGATGATGCGTTCATGGATTCCTCCGTTCGTTTCGTTCACTTACAGGCACGGAATAAGAATGCCGGACTCGATGCTGCCGCCCGACAGCGACAGCACCGTCGGCGCCGGCAGCGCGGCGTTAACAATGGTCAGCGTGCCGCCCGCGACACTGACCGCGGTACCGCCGACCTGCGGCAGGATCATCGGCGCGGCGGGCCCGCCCGGCCCGGCGGCGGTATCGAACTCGTTCAGTTCGTCCCAGTTGGTGGTGCCGTCCTTCCTGGTCTCGACGACGATGTCGACGCCGATCATGCGCAATCGCGGCACCGCCATGTCGCCCTGCAAAAGCGGGATCAGGTCGACCTCGGCGACGACACGCTGCGCGGTCAGCATGTCGGGGCGCGTGCCCCACTTGGCATTCTTGATCCTGACGCCTTCGATGGAGACGCTCGGCGGGAAGGCGAGATTGAGATCGATCTCGCCGTCGATGGCGATGCGCCCGGCATAGGAATTCATGATCTTGTCGATCAATGCCTTGCGCATGTCGCCGAATTCGCTGAGCCGCGCGTAGGAGATGACGACCGCAATCCCGGCGATGACGACCGCCGCCTTGAGCGCGAATTTGAAGGTCCTGGCCAGAAATCCAAGCATTTATCTATCCGTTCTTCCTATTGCAGCGTCTTCAGGAGATCTTCCGCTGCTTTTGCATCCTTGTCGGAATATGTCCCCGCGCCGGGGGCGGCGGGTGTGTTGTCCATGCTTTCATTGGGCGGCGACCAGGTGCTGCTCACCGGCGCATCGGGCGCCGCATCCGTCGCCGTATCCGCCGCCGCTTCGGGCGCGGGCGGTTTCTTGGGCGTGAAACTGGCGGCTGCCTGCTTGGCGCGTTTGAGTTGACCTTCCGATAATCTCTGAGCGATCCGCTTCGCGTTCAGGAGCGCGTTCTCGGCACCGAAGGCACCGGCAACGGTGAACCAGACATAGGCGCCCGCCAGGTCCTTCTCGACGCCCGCCTCGCCGGTCGCCATCAGGTGCGCGAGTTTCACCTGCGCGGGCACCGCGCCCATTTCGGCGGCTTCGGTCAGGTTGATCACGGCCAGTTCCGCATCGGCCGGGCCGCCCTCGCCGGCGAACTGCATCAGCGCCAGATTGTAGTAACCGAACGCATCGCCATTGTCGGCGGCGCGCTCGAACCATACCCGCGCCGCATCCTTGTCGACGTCGCCGTAGGTGCCGTTGTACAGCAGCGTGCCGAGATCGTACTGCGCGCGGGCCAGCCCGCCTTCCGCCGCCGCCGTCATCAACTCCATGCCGAGGGTTTTGTCGCCCGCACCACCGATCCCCTTCAGGTGCGCCAGCGCGAGGTTGTAGGTCGACGGCGCATGGTCGAGACTTGAAGCGGCTTCGAAATACCTGACCGCTTCCGCCGGGTCGGGCGGCACACCGGCGCCCCTGAGCGAAAGCACGCCAAGCGCGTGCAGCGACTGCGCGACGTCGTTTTGGCCGGCGTTGCGGAACAGTTCCAGCGCCTGGTCGCGTTCGCGCGGCCCGCCCTGCCCGCGCCACATCAGGACGGCGAGGTTATGCATGCTGAGCCCGTGCCCGGCATCGGTCAGGTCCGACCACATGTCGCGCGCGGCACCGTAGTCGCGCTCGCGAAAGGCATCGAGCGCGGTCGCGAAATCCCGGTCGAGCGGATTGACGTCCGCCGACGGCGCGGTACCGGGGACGCCGTCACCGGCGGGCGGCAAATCCTTGATGATGTCGAGATCCATGCCGCCGTCCTGGGCCTGCACGGAAATCGCCCCCGCAAGCGACATCGCCACGGCGAGAAAGACACCGAACAAGACACGTGAAGAGCACATGCCGTTACTGCCCTTCCTTGTATGTCGCTGGTGGGATCAGGACCTCATTGGTCTTGAACCGCGCCTCTTTTGGGAGCCAACACCACCGGCTTGGCTTGTTTCTCCAGCGTGAAGCCGTTCCCGGGCCGGTCAGCATTTGCGAAAAGCGTTTTTTCTCAGCCAACACCTCGCCCGAATTCCGTTCTATGATTTGCCTATGGAAAAAGGTGGAAAACGCCTTGAGGTCAAACACCTTTCTCGAAGTATGATATATAGATGAGCGCACTTCGTACTTTGCCGTAATCTCCGGGATCTTCTTCGACGCGATACACATGATTGGCGCGTCGAGAACAAACTTCTCAACCCGTTTGCCGTTCGCATTGAGAAACTTTTTCCTGTCGTAATCCCTCAACCGCTTGAAACAGTTCGGGTGCCCCCAATAGGTCAGCCAGAATTCATGCGCGCCCCAGCCCGTCAACCCTTGATGCTTGAACATCCGTTCGGGCCAATCAGGCTGGATGTGAGACCGTTGATGATATTTTGACCAACTGTCACCGAAACGGATCTCCAACAGTTCGCCCGTTTTCGAGAACCGGTAACGTGTCGGGTCCGCATACGTCTGATAGGCGTCGTAAGCGTACTCTAATAGCGCGCCCTCGCATATGAAGCCGCATCCTTCATCATTCATATGGCCGGGTGTTCCACGATCACGGGCTCTGCCTGCGATAACCCTGACCCCTTCAGCCCTTCTGTGGATCACGGACGCCCGCTCTTTCTCACAAAGTTCGTTGAACGACGTCCAATATTTTTCAGGGATGTTCTTTCTCGTGTACCGGGGCGGGTCGGGATACTGCGGAGATGTACATGCAGATAAGGCAACACCAGCGACAACAAGAACTGCCGTACCAAGAAAACGTACCGTCAAACCGGCGGGCTTCGGGTTGCTCGAACGTGCCAACTTTCTCTCTTACGCCTCGACTCTCGCGATTTCCCGCACATTATCTGGTGGCGACTTGCAAGGGAACGACAATATGTCGGCGTCACAGCTTGATCACAACCGGCCCGCGTGGTCCGGCCAACATGCTTGGTCGTAAAAGTGAGGATCGGCGTCGCAAAACGGACAGACGCCGCGCCTTGACGATGGGAAAGGAGGGCATCTAGCGTGGTATCCAACGCCGCGCCGGATGTGCGCGGGAAGGACGGCCGCACCGGGTCGACAAAACGGCTTCAGGGCGGCGGGTAGGCAGGGTTCAACATGACGAAATATTCGATCTTCAGTCTGCTTCGCAACGCGATGGGCTACCACCGCGACTGGCAGCAGGCATGGCGTTCGCCCGATCCAAAACCGGAATACGACGTCGTCATCGTCGGCGGCGGCGGGCACGGCCTGGCAACCGCCTACTACCTCGCCAAGGAACACGGCATCACCAATGTCGCGGTGCTGGAAAAAGGCTGGCTCGGCGGCGGCAACACCGGCCGCAACACGACCATCATCCGGTCCAACTACCTGTGGGACGAGAGCGCGCATCTTTACGAGAAATCGCTGCAGCTCTACGAAGGCCTGAGCCAGGACATCAACTACAACATCATGCTCAGCCAGCGCGGCGTGCTGAACCTGGCGCACTCGCTCGGCGACGTGCGCGACACCAAGCGTCGCGTCTATGCCAATAAGCTCAACGGCATCGACGGCGAATACCTGAGCCCCGCCGAGATCAAGAAACTGGTGCCGATCATCAACCTCGATCCGACGATCCGCTATCCGGTGCTGGGTTCCAGCTTTCAGCCGCGCGGCGGCACCGCGCGCCACGACGCGGTGGCGTGGGGTCTGGCGCGGGCGTCGGACGCGCGCGGCGTCGACATCATCCAGAACTGCGAGGTCACGGGCTTCGATATCGACAAAGGCAAGATCACCGGCGTGCAGACATCGCGCGGCCAGATCAAGGCCAAGAAAGTCGGCGTCGTCGTCGCCGGTCACTGCACGGTGATGTCGGACATGGCCGGTTTCCGCATGCCGATCGAAAGCCACCCGCTGCAGGCGATGGTCTCCGACCCGGTGAAGCCGATCATCGACGTCGTCGTCATGTCGGGCGCGGTACACTGCTACGTGTCGCAATCGGACAAGGGCGAACTGGTGCTGGGCGCCGGGATCGACGCGCACAACAGCTATTCGCAGCGCGGCAGCTTGCACATCATCGAAGACCAGATCGCGGCGGTCTGCGAGCTGTTCCCGCTGTTCAGCCGCATGCGCCTGATGCGCCAGTGGGGCGGCATCGTCGATACCTGCCCGGACGCGAGCCCGATCATTTCGAAGACGCCGGTCGACGGTCTTTATTTCAACTGCGGCTGGGGCACCGGCGGCTTCAAGGCGACGCCGGGATCCGGCTGGGTGTTCGCGCACACCATCGCGCGCGACGAGCCGCACAAACTGAACGCCGCGTTCTCGCTGGACCGCTTCGTCAACGGCTTCCTGATCGATGAGCACGGCGCCGCCGGCGTGGCGCACTAGGGGGATTATAAATGTTTCTTATTAACTGTCCCTTCTGCGGCGAACGCGAGGAAAAGGAATTTTCCTACGGCCACGAAGCGCACATCGCGCGCCCGGAAAACCCGGAGAACCTGTCGGATGCCGAATGGGCCGATTACCTGTTCATGCGCAAGAACACCAAGGGCGTGCACCTTGAACGCTGGGTGCACACGGCGGGCTGCCGGCGCTGGTTCAACATGGCGCGCAACACGCATACCAACGAAGTCCTCGCGGTCTACCTGATGGGCGAACAGCCGCCCAAGGAAATCCGCGACATGATCGATGGGAAGAAGAAATCATGAGCCAGACCCATCGCCTTCACGACGGCGGGCGCATCGACCGCTCGCAGCAGATCGATTTCTATTTCAACGGCAAGCTGATGAGCGGCTATCGGGGCGACACGCTCGCATCGGCGCTCTTGGCCAACGGCGTCATGCTGGTCGGCCGCAGCTTCAAGTACCACCGCCCGCGCGGCATCGTGACGGCGGGCACCGAAGAACCCAACGCGCTGGTGCAGCTTGAGCGCGGGGCCAGCACGATCTCCAACATGCTGGCGACGCGCGTGCCGCTTTACGACGGACTCGATGCGTCGAGCGTCAACTGCTGGCCGTCGCCGACCTACGATGTGATGGCGGTCAACAGCCTGTTCCACCGCATCCTGCCGGCCGGGTTCTACTACAAGACCTTCATGTGGCCGGTGTCGGGCTGGAAGGTGTACGAGCACTTTATCCGCCGCGCCGCGGGCCTCGGCAAATCGCCCGAGGTGCCGGACGTGGATACCTACGACAAGATGAATGCACATGCCGACGTCGTCGTCGTCGGCGCGGGCCCGTCGGGGCTGGCCGCGGCGCGTGCGGCGGCGGCCACCGGGGCGCGCGTGATGCTCGTCGATGAACAGACGGAACTGGGCGGCCAGCTCTTGAACGAGCGCTTCGAGATCGACGGCAAACCGGCCATGGACTGGGTCGCCGACGTCGAAAGCGAACTGATGGCCAACCCGGACGTCACGATCCTCAAGCACACGACCGCGTTCGGCTATTACGATCACAACTTCCTGGGGCTCATCCAGAACCGGTCCGAGAACGTCGCCTTCGGTCAGGACGACCGCACCCGACAGCGGGTCTGGCGCGTCCGCGCCAAGCGCGTGATCCTGGCGACCGGCGCCATCGAACGGCCGCTGATCTATAGCGACAACGACCGCCCCGGCTGCATGCTGGCGGGCGCGCTCCGGGCCTACGTGAACCGCTACGGCGTCAGCCCCGGCAAGCGTCACGTGATCTTCACCAACAATGACGATGCCTACCGCTCGGCGCTCGATCTCAAGGCCGCGGGCTGTGTCGTCGCCGCGGTCGTCGACGTGCGCAAGGACCCGTCCGGCGAACTGGTCACGCAGGCCATCGAAGCCGGCATCGAGGTCATCGACAATTCGGCGATCACCGGCGTGCTCGGCACCAAGCGGGTGCGCGGCATCGAGGTTATGAAGCTCAATGACGAAGCCGACGGCGTTACCGGCACGTCGCGCACCATTTCCTGCGACACCGTCGGCTCAAGCGGCGGCTGGAACCCCGTCGTGCACCTGCACAGCCATTCGGCGGGCAAGAACACCTGGCGCGACGAGGACGGCGTGTTCGTCCCCGGCGACACGCTTCAGGCCGAAGCCTGCTGCGGCGCCGCCAACGGCAGCTTTTCGCTCGCCCAGGCGCTCAACGAAGGCGACTTCGCCGGCATCGACGCGGCGTCGCACCTCGGCATGACGGCCAAGAAGCGTCCGGCCGTGCCGACGGCAAATTCCGACGTCGACGAGACGCCCTGGCGCACGATCTGGTACATCCCGACAACGAAACCGGCGGGACAGCGCGGCAAGCACTATCTCGATCAGCAGAACGACGTCACCGTCGCCGACGTGCAACTGGCGGCGCGCGAGGGCTACCGCTCGGTCGAGCACGCCAAGCGCTACACCACGCTCGGCATGGCCACCGACCAGGGCAAAACCGGCAACATCCCGGGGCATGCGATCCTCTCCGCGGCGCTCGGCCAGACCATTCCGCAAACAGGCACGACCACGTTCCGCCCGCCCTATTCGCCCGTCACCATGGGCGCGCTGGCGGGCCGCGCGGTCGGCGAATTCTTCGATCCGATCCGCCGCACGCCGATGCACGACTGGCATGAACAGGCGGGTTGCCTGTGGGAAGACGTCGGTCAGTGGCGGCGTCCGTGGTATTACCCGGCCGATGGCGAAAGCATGCAGGACGCGGTCAGCCGCGAATGCCTCGCGGTCCGGAACGCCGTCGGCATGCTCGACGCGACGACGCTCGGCAAGATCGACATTCAGGGCCCGGACGCGGCCGAGTTCCTCAACCGCGTCTATACCAACGCATGGCTCAAGCTGGCACCCGGCAGGTGCCGTTATGGCCTGATGCTGGGCGAGGACGGGATGGTCATGGATGACGGCGTGACGTCGTGCCTCGGTGAGAACCACTACCTGATGACCACCACGTCCGGCGGCGCGCCGCGCGTCATGGCGTGGCTCGAGGAATGGCTGCAGACCGAATGGCCCGACCTCAAGGTCTACCTCACCTCCGTCACCGAACAGTTCGCGACGCTGCAACTCGCGGGGCCGAATGCGCGCGATCTTCTGTCCGAATTCACCACGGACATCGATCTGGATAACGACGCGTTCCCGTTCATGTCGTGGCAGGACGGCACCGTCGGCGGCATTCCGGCGCGGGTGTACCGGATCAGCTTCACCGGCGAGCTTTCGTATGAGATCAACGTGCCGGCATCGTGCGGCCTTTCGCTCTGGACCGACGTCATGAACGCCGGCGAGAAGTACGGCATCACGCCGTTCGGCACGGAAACGATGCACGTGCTGCGCGCCGAGAAGGGCTTCATCATCGTCGGCCAGGAAACCGACGGCACCATCACGCCGATCGATCTCGGCATGGACTGGATCGTGTCATCAAAGAAGCCCGACTTCATCGGCAAACGTTCGCTGTCGCGCGAGGACACCGCGCGTCCCGACCGCAAGCACCTCGTCGGGCTGCGCACCGCGGACCCGGAAGAAGTGCTGCCCGAAGGCGGCCAGATCGTTGCCGAAACGCGGCCGCAGCCGCCGATGGATATGATCGGCCACGTGACGTCGAGCTATTGGTCCGCCGCGCTCGGCCATTCCATCGCGCTGGCACTGGTCAAGAACGGCAGGGGCCGCAAGGGCGACACGGTCTATGTACCGACGGGCGACAAAACGGTGGCCTGCGAAATCGTCGAGCCCGTTTTCTACGATCCGGAAGGGAGCCGCCTCAATGGTTGATACCTATCGCCTGAGAAGCCCGCTCGCGCATCTGCACCTCGATGCCCGCGCGCACGAGGAAGCGGATATTTCCGGCACCGGCGTGGTGATGAAGGAAATCCCCTACCGGGGTCTCATCAACATCCGCGGCGACGCCGCCGACAGCGCGTTCGTCGACGCGGTGCAGAAAGCCGTCAAGCTCTCGCCGCCGGTCGATGCCAACACCGTCGCCGGCAAGGCCAACACGACCCGCATCATGTGGCTGGGCCCCGACGAGTGGCTGGTGATCACGTCGCCGCAGGGCGCGGACCGGGCCATGAAGGCGCTCTGGAAAAACCTCAAGACGGACGGCCTGCACGCCGCCGTCACCGACTCGACGCAGGCCCGCACCTGCATCGAGATCTCGGGCCCGCGCGCCCGCGAGGTGCTGCAGAAGGGTTGCTCGCTCGACCTGCACCCATCGGTGTTCGGCCCCGGCCAGTCGGCGCAGACGATCGTCTCCAAGGTCGCCGTCATGATGACGCAGACGGCGGCGGCCCGGAACGGCGATCCGACCTACGAGCTCTACCCGCTCCGCAGCTTCGCGACCTATCTCTGGACCTGGCTCGAAGACGCGTCGCAGGAATACGGTCTGAAGGTGGGGTGACCCCCTCACCTGTCCTCTCCCCCAGCAAGCTTGGGGAGAGGGACCCTGCCGCAACAATTTCCGCACTGATCCCTCTCCCCCTTCCAGGGGGAGAGGTTAGGTGAGGGGGTAAGCACTCACACCCAGTGCAACGTGATGGCCGCGGTGACGATGTAACGCGCCGTCTTGGCGAACGCCACCAGCAGGAAAAACGACAGCAACGGCTCGCGCAGCACCCCGGCGGCGAGCGTCAGCGGATCGCCGACGAACGGCGCCCAGCTCAGCAAAAGGCTCCACCGCCCGTACTTGTGATACCACCCGGTCGCGCGGTCGAGCTGTTTGGGCGACGCCGGGAACCACTTTTTGTCGTGAAAGCGTTCGACGCCGCGCCCGATGGCCCAGTTGACCACCGCGCCCAGCGTGTTGCCGGCGCTGGCGACGGCAATCAGGATCGGGATGGAATGTTCGTCGTTGAGGATCAGCGCGACCAGCCCAATTTCCGACTGCGCCGGCAGGATCGTCGCGGCCAGGAACGCAACACCGAACAGACCGCCGTAAACGCCAAGATCGAGCATACCTCAACGTAGGGATGCTTGCCGATCATGGCCAGCCCGAACGGCAACTCAGACCCCGGGTTCACTTCCCTGCCACATGAGGCCACGGACCCGATTGCGGATTTCATAGTCTGGCGAGACCTCGTAGCGGGGCGCGATATCCCACACCCATTCGTCACCCGGGCGGTCCGGCATGACGCCCCTGAGCGGGTCTTCGCTCTCGATCAGGCGGTCGCCGTCGCGACGCTGGCGCTCGACCTCGGTCACCAGACAGACCGTGCCCGGGCAGGTTTCCAGCAACGCCAGATGGTGTCGGATCATGCCCTCGGCCAACGTATCGAGGCTGGCATCATCCAGATGCGGCTGCGTTTTCCTCAGGTAAGCGAGCGGCACCAGCGGCAGTTGCGACAGCACATTGGCGGAGACGACCAGATCCGCATCCGCCAGCGACAGCCCCCCTCCCTCGCCGGGAACCGGCAACTCTCCCCTGGCCAGGGCATCGGCGACGCCGGTCACGTCACAGGTCCTGAGGTCGATGTGCGGTTGCGGCCAGACGATCCGCCGCGTCCGCTTCGAGAAACAGACGTCGACCAGCTCAACCTTGCGGAATTTCTTCGCCAGCATGCCGAGCGGCACGTCGGCAAGCATGCCGGCGCCGATAATCACGGCCTTGTCCGCGCCGGCCGTGGCGTCGGCGGCCTTGGCGATGACGGCCCTTGAGCGGTCCAGATGCGGCTGCCATGCCGCCCGGCAACGCCGCCACCGGGCCTCGGTCGCGATCAGCTCCTTAAGGTAGCCCATGCGGCGATAGGCCCAAGGACACGGCGTCGTCAGGTACTGGATGGCTTCGAGCAGCATGCGCGGGGACTTTCACTGAATGTTGATCGTTGCCGTGGTACGTTTGGTGCACCATATGCTATTTTGCGTCCCGGCGCCGGAATACCGAGAACACAAAGCAGTGGACCGCATTCGATGAAGACACAAGCGCATAAGTTCGTGGCGTTCTGCCTTTTGCTCGCGGCGGCCCCGCTGTGTGCGGCCGTGCCCGCCCTGGCGGAGACGCCGCGCGAGATCACCTGGGACGACCTGGTGCCATGGAGCGCACCGATCCCGGATCCGTTCGACAAGCTCGATATCGACGACAAGATCGAGCTCGGGCTCATCGCCGACATTCGACAGCAGATCAAACTCGGTTACATCGACAAGACCGATGCCAATGCCGAGTACGCCGATGAACTGACGGCGAAACTGACGGCAAAGGGCCTCGACATCGATGCGCTTCTGACAGAGGACAAGGCGTTTCGCAAAGCGGTCGCGGCGCAGGGTCGCGAGATCGTCGCCAGCCTCGACGGCAAGCTGGTGCGCATGCCGGGCTATGCCCTGCCGCTCGAATTTACCGGCAAGGCCGTCAACAAGTTCCTGCTGGTGCCCTATGTCGGCGCCTGTATTCACAGCCCGCCGCCGCCGCCCAACCAGCTGGTGGTCGTGCACCTGGACACCCCGTACAAGGTCGAAGACATATATGCGCCCGTCTGGATCACGGGCGAACTGTCGGCGAAACCGGCCACCGAGGAACTCAGCCTCGTCGACGGCAGCGCCGAGATCGAGACCGGATACACCATGAAAGGTATGAGGATCGCGCCCTATGAACAGTAAATCGAAATTCTTTACCGGGCTGGTGGCGGCCGCCGCCATCGGTATCGCCGGCGCGGCGTCGGCCAGCGGCGAGCCCAATGCCCCAGGCGCCCATGTGCACGGCGCGGGCGCGCTGAACGTCGTCGTCGAAGGCAATGACGTGATCATGGAACTGACGTTGCCCGGCGCCGATGTCGTCGGCTTCGAACACAAGGCGGAGAGCGACAAGGATGCCCAAGCCGTCCATGAAGCGCTCGAAAAGCTGGAAAATGCCGCCAACGTCTTCGTCCTGCCCGCCGCCGCGGGCTGCGCGGTCGTCGAAGCGCACGCCGAGAGCAGCCTCGTCGAGGAAACGGAAGCGCACGGTCATGCCAACGAAAACAGACACGAGGCCGAGCATGAAGCCGGCCATGGCGACTTCGGCGCGATCTACGAGTTCACCTGCGCCACGCCGGACGCCCTCAAGGACATCGAGGTCAAGCTTTTCGTGCTGTTCCCGAGCCTCGAGGAAGTCGACGTGCAGGCCGTCACCGCCAAGGGCCAATGGGCCAAGGAACTGACGCCGTCGGACAACCGCTTCCTTCTGGCCTTCTGAGCGCCGTCCACGTGGCCGTCCGGATCGACAACCTTGCATTCCGCTGGTCGCCCGGCGGCCCGGCCGTGCTGGACATTCCCGAACTGGAGATCGCCGACGGCGCGCAGGTCCTTATCACGGGACCGAGCGGCAGCGGCAAGACGTCGCTGCTCAATATCCTAAGCGGCATTACCCTGCCGAATAGCGGCAACGTCGAAATCCTGAATACGGATATGCGCACTCTAAGCGCCGCTGCACGCGATGCCTTCCGCGCCGACCACATCGGCGTCATTTTCCAGATGTTCAACCTGATCCCGTATCTGAGCGTTACCGAGAACGTCATGCTGGCGTGCACGTTCTCCGCGGCGCGGCGGGACCGTGCCGCCGGTGCGGGAGGCATCACGGAACAGGCGCATCGCCTGCTTACATCCCTTGGCCTGGCACCGGACACGTTCGGGTCCCGGCGCGTCGACGCACTCAGTATCGGCCAACAGCAGCGCGTTGCCGCGGCGCGGGCGCTGATCGGCAATCCGGGACTGGTCATCGCCGACGAACCGACCTCCGCTCTTGATGCCGCCAACCGGCAATCGTTCATCGATCTTGTGTCCAACGCCTGCCGCGACTGCGGCGCAACGTTGATCGTGGTCAGTCACGACGAAGCATTGTTCCCTTTCTTCGATCACCGGATCGACATGACCAGCCTGAACGCCCGGGCGCTCTCCGGGGAGCCGATCTCATGAACCTCGGCACCCTCTCGATCCGCAGTCTTCTGAGCCGCCGGTGGACGGTCATCCTGACCATCTTTTCGATCGCCGTCAGCGTCCTGCTGGTGCTCGGCGTCGACCGGCTGCGCCACGATGCCCGGTCCAGCTTCGCCAACACCGTTTCAGGCACCGACCTGATCGTCGGCGCGCGCACGGGGTCGGTTCAGCTCCTGCTTTACAGCGTCTTCCGCATCGGCAATGCGACCAGCAACATCAGCTGGAAAAGCCATGCCGACTTTGCCGCCGACCGGCGCGTCGCGTGGACGATCCCGTTGGCGCTCGGCGACTCGCACCGGGGCTACCGCGTCCTCGGCACCACGTCATCCTATTTCGAACACTACCGATATGCCGATGGCCGCCGCCTGGGCATGGCGGACGGCAAACCGTTCGACGACCTGTTCGACGTCGTCGTCGGCGCCGAAGTCGCCGACGCGCTCGGCTACACCGTCGGCAGCGATCTCGTGATCGAACACGGTCTCGGCGGCGGCATCAACAAGCACGACAATCTGCCGTTCGCGGTGTCGGGCATCCTCGCCCGGACCGGCACACCGGTCGACCGCACGATCCACGTCAGTCTTGCCGCGCTTGAAGCGATCCACATCGATTTCGGTCCGGCCAAGCGCGCGGCGGGGCGTGAACTGGACGCGGATGGGTTACGCACGCTCGAGCTGAAGCCGCGCTCGATCACGGCCTACATGGTCGGTCTGAAGTCGAAAACGTCGATATTCTCGTTGCAGCGGGACATCAACAATTACCGGGGCGAAGCGCTGATGGCGATCCTGCCGGGCGTTGCGATGCACGAACTATGGTCGACCGTCTCGGTCGCGGAAACGGCGCTCCGGGCGGTCTCCGTCTGCGTCCTTGTCAGTGCGTTCCTCGGCATGATGACCATGCTGCTGGCGGGTCTGAACGAACGCCGCCGCGAGATGGCGATTTTGCGTGCCGTCGGCGCCGGGCCCCGCCATATCGCATTGCTGCTGGTGATCGAGGCATCCGCGCTTTCCGCAGCCGGCGCCGGGCTCGGCCTTGCCGCCGTCACGGTGATCTATGCCCTGCTCGCCGACTGGATCGGGGCGACGTACGGACTGTTTCTGTCGCGGATCGCGCCAACGCCAACGGAATGGCTACTGGTGGCGGGCGCGATCATCGGCGGCGCCCTGGCCGGACTGGTGCCGGCCCTCCGCGCCGCGCGGCAATCCCTCGCCGACGGCCTGATCGTCGGGAAGTAGCCGCGGCGGCGGCGCCTACCCCTCCTGCACGACCGGATTGCTGAGAATACCGATGCCCTCGATCTCGGCCTCGACGGTGTCGCCGGGTTTCATCCAGCCGGGCGGCGTCATGGCGTGGGCGACGCCCGACGGCGTGCCGGTCGCGATCACGTCGCCGGGTTCCAGCGTCATGAACTCGGACAGGATGGCGATGATTTTCGCCGTCGGGAAAATCATGTCGGCGGTATTGGAATCCTGGCGCGTCTCGCCGTTGACCCGGCTCGTGATGCGAAGCCCCGACGCGCCCGGCGGCAGATCCTCGGGCGTGACCACCAAGGGACCCAGCGGGCCGGTGCCGTCGAAGTTCTTGCCCTGCGTCCACTGCTTGGTCTTGCGCTGGTAATCGCGTACTGAGACGTCGTTGAAGATGGTATAGCCGAACACGTGATCGAGCGCGTCTTCCTCGGCAATCGCGCGTCCGCCCTTGCCGATGACGATGGTCAGTTCCACCTCGTAATCGAACTTGTCGGACACGTTCGGGCGGACCACCGGCTGGTTTGCTGCGACCAGCGACGTCGCCCAGCGCGGAAACAGCGACGGATATTCCGGGATGTCGTGACCGCCTTCCCTGGCGTGCGCGGCATAATTCAGACCGACGCAGACGAACTTGCCGGGCCGTTCGATCGGCAGCGCGGGCTTCACGCCAGCGAGCGCGTGACGCGCCCCCTCCGGGGCGTCCGCGACCGCGTCTTTCACCTTGGCAAGCGCATCGTCACCGCCCGCCAGCAGCGCGGTCATGGTTGCCGGCAGCGCCGCATCTGAGGCATGCACGTCGATCACCGTGTCACCCTCGACCACGCCCAACCGCGCCGGGCCGCCGGCCTCGAACATCATCAGCTTCATTGTCTTGTCCTCTCCCGCCGGCATGCGTGCCGGCCCCTGTTCATGCCCCACATGCATATGGGGTGCGCGTATCCCGCGGCCAACAAAAAAGGGCGCAGCCGCGCCGCGCCCTTTCAAGATCGATATGCGGCTACCTCAGCAACCCAGATCGTAGGCCTTGCCGCCAAAGCTGGCCTTGTACTTCTTCTTGCCCGCTTTCTCGAGAGTCGAGCACTGCTCTTCACCGAAGTTCACGCAAAGCTGGTTGCCCTTGAGCTGCCACGTGCCCTGCTTGGTTTCGCTGCCCACGTTGCGGTCGGCTTCACCCATGGATTTCGACGTGGTCGAGTAATAGAAATCCTGACCCTCGGTCGCGCCGGTCGTCCACGAGCAGGTACCGCCACCCTGTTTGAAGATGGCCTGGAGGCCCTTGGCGTCGAGCACGTTGTCGGATTTCATGTTGTCTTCCCCGGTCGCGCATGCGGAGAGCGCAAGCGAAACCAGCGCGGCGAGCGCTATCGTTTTTGTCTTCATTGTTATCCTTCGTCGTTATTCGGTTTTTTAGGACCTGCGTGAATTATCCCTCGAGCAGGGGCAGGCTGTTTTCAATATGGAGACGACGGCCGCTTTGTCCAGCAAACCGGGGCAAAATTCGTTAATTTTTGAGGGAAGAACGGAAATCGAGACAGCTTTATGCAGGATTATGCAAGCTAGCCGCGACCCGCTGTGCGCCGCGCCGGGGCCTTACTTGCCTTGGTTTTTTTCTTCGCCGGCTTGCCCTCGGCGATCCGCGCCTGTTCCTTGGCGCTGCGCTGCATCTCGCCGAGCCCCGCCGCGACGGCCTTGAGCACGGCCGCGCTGGTCCGCTCCGACGCGGCTTTTTCCGCCGCTTTCGGGTCCTCGGGCATGCGCTTCAGCAGATCGTCGAGCTTGGCCTGCATCTCCGCCAGCTCCTTCGGCACCGTGCTCGCCGGCCCCGCGCTCAGCTTGCCGTCCGCGGCCGCGTTGAGCGTCTTGTCGACCCACGCGCGGATGGTCATCCCCTCCGCCGCCGCGGCTTTCTTGACCTTTTCGCGGGTTTCCGCAGATGCACCGGTGATGGTCCAGCTGCTCTCCGTGGTTCTTGTCGGCTGGGTCGCCATGCCTTCCCTCCGTCACAGGTGCGCTCGGTCAACACTAGCGTCGCGGCTCCGTTGACGAAAGGGAGGCTTGTCTATTTTTCGGTGTCGGGATCGTTTTCTGCAGCGGCTTCCGGTGGCGCCCCGGAGTCCGCCTCGGCACGCCGGTCCCGTTTCGAGCGACGGTCCTCGGCCTTGCGGCGGTCATCGACCTTGCGCCGATCGTCGCCGGAGCGGCGCTCGCCCGCAGCCGGCGGCCCGTCCGCACGCTGGCGCCGTTCGATCCCGGTGCGGCGATCCTTCTTCGCCAGACGCCGCTCAAGGCGGCGGCGGTCACGGCGGGTCTTGGCGACACGGTAGCCGACGTAGCTGCCGACCACCATCATGACGCCGGCAAGCCCCAGCAGGACGAGCGCCATCACCACCGTATTCGGGGCTTCGCGACGCGCCCCGGGCGGCGCGCCCGGAAACGGTTTCGGCTCGGGCAGATCGGCCAGAAGCTCGGCTTCGGCACGTGCCAGTTCCTCCTCGCTCAGCGGCGACGGCGCGCCTTCGGGCGGAATTTCCCGGGCAGGCGGCGCGCTTGGATCAACCGCCGTCGCAGGCGCCGGTATTGCAGACACCCCTCCCCCGTCACCGGCAGACGCCACAGGCACGGAGGTTGTCCACGGCAGATATCTGATCGGCGTACATTCGCGGGTCGCACCGTCGAGGAAATAGGCCTCCGTCCCCTCGCCCCGGGACTTCGAGCCCTGCACCAGATAAAACGCACGGAACACGCCGGTGCCGATAGTACCGTCGGTGATCAGCTTGAACATGTGCTGGCGCGACGCGATATCGAGCGCGACGTTGGCCAGTTGCACAGGGCGCTCTTCGAGGGTCACCAGAATGCCGTCCATCAGGCGCGGCAGGCGGGCGCACAGCCGCTCCACCGCCTTCGCATCCTCGACCTCGATGTAGGGCGTGAACGTTGTCCGGCCCTGGTAGCCCTTCTCGGTAATTGCCGTCATGGCGACAGGCTTGAGCTGCAGCGCGACGCTTTCCGCATGCGCCGATACCGCCGGCAGCAAAATCCCCAGCATCGTCAAGGCAGCAACTGCCAAAGGGCGTAACGTCATTCCGTTGCTCCGCCGATCGCCATACTCGGGACCCACATATACCCGGACGGCGAGATCACAAAACATTCCCGAAGACCATGCGGCTTATCCATCGCACCGGCAAGCACCGTCATGTCGAGCGATCTGGCCGCCGCCTCCGCCGCGTCCGGATCGCGGCCATAAAGCCGGATTTCAGCGCCGATACCGCGCGGCAGGTCGCCGCCGAGCGACCCCTTCAGCGGATGATCCGAATAGGTATGGTCCGCGTGCAGAATCCACTCGGCGCCGCACCCCCGGTAAACCGCGAAATCGGGATCAGCATAGACCTCCTCGGCGCCAAGAACGGTCACCTGAAACGGCCGCTCGGCGTCGATTGACGGCACCAGGAGATTCACACCAAGTCCCCTGAGCGACCGGCCGTATTCGTCGGCGGGCATCCACGGATCGTCTGTTCTGAGTTTCATCTTTTCCCCCGTTCAACGTTTGAAAGGTAACACAATCCAACGCCTTAGCGTATGACGCGCGTCACCGTCGCGGCAGAGCCATTTCCAGTTGAGCGGCGGTGCCTTACGGAGGTCATCGGGTAAGATCGTGTCAGGGCGACACCCAACCCGCGATCAAGTGCCAGAGCCGCCCGAACTGTTCGCGCGCACGTTCACGGTGCGATACATATCTGACGTGCGACGACGGCCTGGCGTCCTCGGCAAGTTCGATCGAGAACAGGGCGCTGATCTCGTTGGGCACGAATGAATAGCGCGCGTCGATCACCCTGCTCGCATTCGCCGGATCGACAGCGGCGTACCCGTCGCTGAAATGAACGAAGCGGTCTATGTCGCGCGCCTGCTGGCTCTCCGGTGACAACCAGGGAAAATCCCTCGCGGTATCCAGCTTGCGAACCGAGTCCCCCTCGATCACCGCAGATGCAATGCGCGGGCGAATGGCATCGACGTGGAAGGTGCCGTCCACTTCGTAAATGCTTTTCCAGACGACGATGTTCCCGAAGCTGGGCTTTACCTCGAGACGGACCGGGTTGTGACCGCGAGAGTCTGCTAACGCGATTGCCATCTCGCGCGCGGTTTGATGCTGCCACCAGCCTGCACCCAGATACAACAACGCCCAGACCAGACCAATCCGCGCTAGCCCGGGCCTACCGCGCACCGCGGCCCACAGAACCGACAGGGCGAGCGGCACCGTAAACAACGGATCGACGACGGAGATAATGTTCAACGCATATCGCGTATCGACGAATGGCCAAAGCAACATCGTGCCGTACGACGTTGCCGTATCCAGCAGCGCGTGCGTCGCATATCCGAGCGAACACAAAAGCACGGTCTGCCAGAACCGCAATTGCCAGCGCCGGCCGAGAACCCAATGCAGCACGAAGCCGACGATCAAACCGCCGATGGGAATGAAGGCAAGCGAATGCGTGAATTGCCGGTGATAGACCAGAAACAGAAGCGGATCCGTGTTCGACCGGATCAGCACGTCCAGGTCGGCGGCCATGCCGCCCAGCATGCCGAGCGCGCCGGCGATGGCGATCTGGTACTTGCGCGTGCTTCCATTGCCCGCATATGTCGCTTGTGGCAATGCGGCGCCTAAAACGCCCTGTGTCAGAGGGTCCATCGTACTCCGGAACTAGAAATAAGTGCCCAATACCAGTGCCATCAGCAACGCGGCAATGACGCCAAGACTGAGGATCATCCGCAGTTCGCCGAACCACGGCGCCGCATTGTTAGAGCTGAACACCCGAAAATCAATGATTGCTGCAGCAATAAAACCGGTTCCCAGCATCGTTCCCGGTCAGCGCGCCGCTGTCTCAACAAACCGGCCAACAATCCGTGCAAGTGGGCGACGGACAGGCAGAAACGCCCGGTAACAAATTTCAAGAAGGTGAACCATCCCCGGCAACGAAGCGATCCTCCCGATGACCTGCCAGCCGGGCAGTTCGCACCAAACGTGGGCGAACGCCTGCGCACCGCTGAGCCGGACGCCATCCGCCCGCTCGACGTGAAACCGGGCCAGCAGCATTTCGGCCGGAATATCTTCAGGTAAGGAAGCCGTGTTCTTGCTCACGTCGACCAGGTTCAGACGGCCGTCATCGTCGAGGCTTCGATAGTGGCGGATCTCCGCCCGGCACAATGGACAGTCACCGTCGTAGATACGGTTGTGCATGACGGCATCTTTGACAAACGGGCCTCCATCCATATTGCGAAAATCGAACCCAAGCGCGGCGGGCACCGAGGTTCGGACATTCCGGGATCTTCATTGGAGATACGCAACCGGCGCACAATTGGATTTTGCCCGTTCAAGATTCCGAGCGGCAATTTCTTGTCCACTATCACCCTGGCAATTCGGCGGCGGATGCCAATATTCAAATGGTAAGAACGACTGCGATGCGGATGAACTCGGAAATGTCATTGACCCGAACACTTAAATTCCTCGCCCTTGTCATGGCCGTTCTATTACCGGCAACACACGGGAAAGGACTGCGTGCGGAAACGGGTTCCGACATGCAGGTGCTCGGCGATCTCGCGATCGATAGAACAGAAGTTACCATTGAACAGTTCGCACACTTCGCGGCGGCAACGGGAACGGTCACGAAAGCGGAACGCGAAGGTGGTGGCCTCGTCTATGCGGCGGGATGGGAACAGAAACCCGGATGGACCTGGCGCACCCCGTATGGGATGCCTGCCGCAAGCAACGAGCCGGCAGTACACATCACGTTCGATGAAGCGCAGGCATATTGCAGGTGGGCCGGCAAGCGCCTCCCGCGCGAAGACGAGTGGATTCTCGCCGCATACACGGAATCCCGTCCTACCCCGTCGCCACCGTTCGAAAACGGGCGCACATATCGCTTTCCCACAGGTGACAACCCGAATGGCGCCAATTGCCTGAAAGACTGCGGCAGCACCCCCGCGATCGACCGCTCGGATGTTCTTGAGCGAGGACGAGGCCATGCCCCGGCCGGCGCCTCACGGAAAGGCGTGAACGGCCTTTATGACATGGGGGCGAACGTATGGGAGTGGGTCGACACAGAGGATCGTGCCCAGAAAGGAACCAGAGGCGGCTCGTGGTGGTACGGCGCCACGCAGATGCGGGCCGACTATGATGCATCCAAGCCAAGGGACATGGCTGTCGTCTACATCGGCTTTCGCTGCGTGAAAGACCTGAGATAGGAAACGGCACCGTCGAAACGGACCGCGGATCTTAGTAAACCGAATTCTCCGGCAGCGGATTGACGGCGAGATCGGCACCCGCTTTTTCCAACCACGCGGCGCGGAATTCCTGCACCTCCTTGGCATGGTGGCGGGCTTTCTTGCCGGTCGGTTCCAGCGCTTCGTCGTAGAAGAACGCGGGCAGCTCGTCGTCGTCGGTTTCGAAGCCGGCGTCGCGGTTGAACGCTTCTTCGATCTTGATCGTCTCGACGCCCAGCTGCTTGAAGAAATCAGGCGCAAGGTCGGTGCCCACGGCATTGTTCACCGCCGACATGATCAGGTCGAGATTGATGTTCGTCACCGTGCGGCCGAACAGGCAAAGCCCGACGCTGTCCGCCGCCGCGCACAACATCTGCACGTTCATGCTTTCGGCGACGAGCTGTTCCGTCGTCTGGCCATCGCATTCGTGGGTCGGGATGTTGCCGGTCGTGTGATCGGCACCCTGTGCCGTCGACATCATGGAAATGCCGGTGACTTCGATGACGCGCGGATCGTAGGCGCTGATCGCTTGCTTCTTGATGACCGGCGCGCGGCGGACCTGGTACTTCTCGGCGACGCGTGCCGTGCCCTGGGCCAGCAGCTTGCCGCGTTCCGTGCCGGTGCGGATGTCTTCGAGCGCCGCTTCCATGAACGGCACGTCGCCGAATTCGGCTTCGCCCGCTTCCATCAGCACGCCCAGCGTCGCGCCCAGTTCGATGGTATCGATGCCGAGGTCGTTGGCCGTCATATTAAGTCGTGCGACATCGTCCGGATCGGTGATGCCGCAGTTGGTCCCCAACAGACCGATGGTTTCGTATTCCAGCGGCGAGACGATTTCCTCGCCGTCCTTGCCGGCATAGATGTTGGAGCACTTGATCATGCAGCCCGGCATGCAGGCGTGCGTCGGCACGCCGCCGCGTTCGATGTTCTGTTCGCGGATGAAGTCGCCGCCCATGCGCATGCGTTCCTTGGAGGCATCGACGAGGCGACCGCTGGAGAAGTTGCGCGTCGGCAGACCGCCCATGCCGTTCATGACATCGGCGACGAGCGCAGTGCCGTATTCGCCCATCGAGATGACTTTTTCGTCGACGCGAAGCTTGGCGGTGTATTCCTTCACGCCCTGCATCACGCCCTTGCGGTCGTGGAACGTCGGCAGCTTGTGCTTGTCGCAGACCAGCGCCTTGACCTTTTTCAGGCCCATGACGGCACCCACGCCACCGCGGGCCGCGATCCGCACCGGGCGGCCTTCGGGGTCGGAGAACGAGACGCCCGACATCAGCCCGCCGTATTCACCCACCGGCCCGCAGATACCGAGGCTGACCTTTTCGCCGAAGTCGTCGTGCAGCAGTGCGGCGGTTTCGATGACGCCGTGGCCTAAGTACTTGGCGGCGTCGTGGAACGTAACCTCGCCTTCCTTGGTGATATAGATGACGACCCAGTCGTCAGACGCGTTTTCAAGGTTGATCCCGCAGATTTCCGACTGGCCCATGGCGAAGCCGAAGGTGCCGCCCGCGTTGGCTTCCTTGATGCCGCCGGTGAGCGGGCTCTTGCAGCCGACCGAGATGCGGTTGGCGTTCGACATGTTGGATCCGGCGAACGGCCCGACCGAGAAAATCAGCGGATTTTCCGGCGACAGCGGGTCGACGGTCGCGAGGCCACGCTCGTAAAGCGTTTTTGCGATATGATACCGGCCGGCGCGGGCAAGCTGCTCACCCTCCCAGGTTTCGCGCTTGATGTCGCGGGTTGCCAGGTCGATGTGCAGATAAGTGCGCATGGTGCGTCTCCAACAGGTGCGGCACGGGATTACCTGCTAGGTAAGCCCTGATGCCCGATGGATCAAGGCGAAAGCCCTACAATCCGGCATAGTACCCCCTCATCCTGTCCTTCTCCCGAGGGAGAAGGAACTCCCGGGTCAAGCTTCCCTCTCCCTGGGGAGAGGGTGGCGCGAAGCGACGGGTGAGGGTCTACCCTTATTACACGTTGGAATCGGGGAAACTTGCCTTCTTTTCGGCCATAAACGCCTGCAAAGCCTCGTCGATTCCCGGATCCAGCGCCGGTTCCTGGTATTCGGCAAGCCACTTCTTCCAGAGCGTGTTCGCGCGCTGCGCCATGTCCTGCGCGCCTTCGGCTTCCCACTGTTCGTACGAATTGTTGTCGGCCAGCGTCGAGCGGATGAACGCGGTTTCGAAGTTGGCCTGCGTGTGCGCGCAGCCCAGATAGTGCGAGCCAGGGCCGACTTCGCGGATGGCGTCGAGCCCCTGGCCGTTGTCGGTCAGGTCGTAGCCTTCGGTCAGGCGCTGCATCATGGCGAGCTGATCGCAGTCCATGACGAATTTTTCATAGCCGGACGACAGACCGCCTTCAAGCCAGCCCGCCGAATGCAGTGCGAAGTTGACGCCCGACAGCACGGTGGCGTTGAGCGTGTTGGCGCTTTCGTAGGCTGCCTGCGCATCGGCGACCTTCGACGCACAGAGCGAGCCGCCGGAACGGAATGGCAGGTTGAGACGGCGCGCCAGCGCGGCGGCGGCCGAGATCACCAGCGTCGGTTCGGGCGTGCCGAAGGTCGGCGCGCCGGACTGCATGGAAATGGCGCTGACGAACGCACCGTAAATGAGCGGCGCACCCGGGCGGCAAAGCTGCGTCAGCGCGCCGCCGGCAAGGACTTCGGCCTGCACCTGGGCAAGCGTGCCGAGCGCCGTCACCGGGCTCATGGCGCCGGCAAGAATGAACGGCGAGACGATGCACGCCTGGTTGGCGCGGGCATAGACCTTGAGCGCGCCCAGCATGGTACCGTCGAACACCATCGGCGAGTTGGCGTTGATCAGGCTGATCATGACCGTGTTCTGATCGACGAATTCCTTGCCGAACAGAATCTCGCACATGGCGACCGAATCTTCGGCGCGCTGCGGGTGCGTGACCGAGCCCATGAACGGCTTGTCGGAATACTTCATGTGCGCATAGAGCATGTCGTAGTGCCGCTTGTTCACCGGCAGGTCGACCGGCTCGCACACGGTACCACCCGAATGGTGCATGGCGGGCGCCATGTAGGCGAGTTTCACGAAATTGCGGAAATCCTCGATCGTGCCGTAGCGGCGCCCCTCGTCCAGATCCCGCACGAACGGGGGGCCGTAGACCGGTGCGAAGACAGTGTGATTGCCGCCGATCTCGACGCTGCGCGCCGGGTTGCGGGCATGCTGCGTATACTGCGACGGCGCCGTCTTGAGCAGGTTCTGGCAGAACCCCTTGGGGAAGTGCACGCGCGTGCCTTGCACGTCGGCGCCGGCGTCCTTGAACAGCTTGAGCGCTTCCTCGTCATCGCGGAACTCGATGCCGATTTCTTCCAGGATCAGGTCGGCGTTGGCCTCGATCATCTCGAGCGCTTCGGTGGAGGCCAGCTCCAGCAGCGGAATATTGCGGACGATATAGGGCTTCGACGCGGCCCCCGCTTTTCCACGGGCTTCACGGCGGGCATCACGGCCCCTGCGGGCGGCTCTCTCGGACATGGCGAGCACTCACTCCAAAGGGAACGGGCCGGTCCTGAACTTGCGCACAAGACCAACCGTTCGGGTCAAGAATTATACTGGTGATTTGATACCCCCGCGAAGGGCCCGGCCACTAATCCAGTGCCGTCATTTTGTTGTCCAAAGGCGTCTTGCGCCTGTTCTCGCAACGTCTCGCGCGGGCAAAAAGAAAACCCCGCCGGGCTGGCGGGGTTTTCGTTGTCTTCGCGCCGATAGGATATCAGTTCCCCAGCAGGCCTTTCAGCTTCTTGCCGGCGTCGTCCATGGCGCCGGATGCGCCTTCCATCGCGCCGGAGGCGCCTTCGCCGGCGCCTTCCATCAGCTTCTTGGCGCCCTCGCCGACGCCCTTGGCGAGATCATCGAGGTTGAGGCCGGAAACCGCATTGCCGACACCCGCCGTCATCTTGTCGATGACCTGCTTGATGACTTCCGCCGGCGACGCGCCGCCGTCATCCTTGCCGATATCCGTCAGCGTCAGTGTCGGCAGGCTGGAGCCCATCTCCTTGCCGTCGAGGAACGACGCCGAGACCTTTACCTCGCCGCCGGTGATGGTCAGCTTCTCGATGATGATCTTGGGCCCCTCGCCTTCAGACGACGACGCGCTTGAGCCCCCGCCGCCGAACTGCTTGGCGTATTCGTCGACATTGCGCTTGATGGCATCGACGTTGGAGCCGCCGTTGGCCAGCTCATAGGTGATCTTGGGACCGTCGATCATCACCGAATTGATGACGATGGGATCGGAATTGAGGGTCGAGGTGTCGAGCTGCACGGCGACGGAACCCAGTTCGAACGCGCGCTTGGTCTTGAAGCCCGACGGGTTGCCGACGGAAAGTGCGTTGAGCGCCGCCTTGCCCGATCCGGCGTCGAGATCGACGCTGTTCAGCGTCACCTCGGCCTTGGTCGCCTCGGAACCATAGGTCTCGATCGCGGATTTGATGATGCCGCCCAGATTGGAATAGAGGTAAATGCCGCCGGCCACCAGGAGCACGACCACGACACCGACGCCGATAAATACTTTTTTCATCGCAATTCTCTTTTGTCTGTTGGTGACACCAATGCGGGAATGATTGCGCCCATGCCCTATCGCGTCCAGTGAAAGTTATAGCTTCATTCCTCGCCGTCGCCCTGAACTCGGTTCAGGGCCCATGAAATCTGGGCAATCAGCTGCAGTTATTATGGATCCTGAACCAAGTTCAGGATGACGGCTCTTGCATAGCCGTCACCTCCAGATCGGTTTGCCCGATCCCGGAATACCGAGGCTTTCCCACATGTCATCGACCTTTTTGACGACGTCGTCGTCCATGCGGATTTTCTGGCCCCACTCGCGGTGGGTTTCGGGCGGCAGCTTGGTCGTCGCATCGATGCCGAGCTTGCCGCCGAGCCCGGATTCCGGTGACGCGAAGTCCAGATAATCGATCGGCGTGTTGTCGATGACGGTCAGATCCCGGCTCGGATCGACGTTGGTGGAAATCGCCCAGATCACGTCGTTCCAGTCACGCGCGTTGATGTCGGCATCCACGACGATGACGAACTTGGTGTACATGAACTGCCGCAGATACGACCAGACGGCCATCATGATGCGCTTGGCGTGCCCGGCGTAGGCCTTCTTCATGGACACCACGGCGACGCGGTAGGAGCAGCCCTCAGGCGGCAGCCAGAAGTCGACGATTTCCGGGAACTGCTGCTGGAGCAGCGGCACGAACACGTCATTCAATGCCTCGCCCAGCACCGACGGCTCGTCCGGTGGCCTGCCGGTATAGGTCGAGAGATAGATCGGGTTCTTGCGCATGGTGATCGCGGTGACGGTAAAGACCGGGAACTGCTCCACCGAATTGTAATACCCCGTGTGATCGCCGTAGGGCCCTTCGTCGCCGTAGTCCGTCAGCGACACCGTCCCTTCGAGGACGATTTCGGCCTCCGCCGGCACCTTCAGGGGCTGCGTCACGCAATCGACCAGTTCCACCTTCTTGCCCCGCAAGAGGCCCGCGAACTGGTATTCGGACAACGTATCCGGCACCGGCGTCACGGCGGCAAGGATCGTACCGGGATCGGCGCCGAGCACGACGGCGGCCGGCAGCGGTTCCGGCTTTTCCGCCTTCCAGCGCTGGTGATGCTGTGCCCCGCCCCGGTGCTTGAGCCAGCGCATCAGCGTGGTGTCTTTGCCCGTCACCTGCATCCGGTAGATACCGAGGTTGTAGTCGTCGCGTTTGTCGCCGCCAGGCCCCTTGGTGACGACCAGCGGCCAAGTGATCAGCGGCGCCGGTTCGCCCGGCCAGCAGGTCTGGACCGGCAGCTTTGCGAGGTCGATATCGTCGCCCGTCAGCACCGTTTCCTGGCAGTACGCGGTGCCGGAATCCTTGGGCTTCATCGCCATCACGGTCTTCATCAGCGGCAGCATTTCCATCGCTTCGCGCCAGCCGCCGGGCGGTTCGGGCTGGCGCAGAAACGCCAGCGTTTCGCCGATTTCACGCAGTTCCGCCGGTTCCCGGTTCATGCCCCAGGCCACCCGCTCGACGGTGCCGAACAGGTTGACGAGGACCGGCATGTCGGATGGCGTGCCGTCGGCCTTGATCACGTTTTCGAACAGAAGTGCGGGGCCGCCCTCCGCCAGCACGCGGGTCTGGATTTCCGTCATTTCCAGCGCCGTCGACACCGGCGCCGTGACACGCACCAGCCGGCCGTCCTTCTCCAGCCTGGACATGAAATCCCTCAGGGAACTGTAAGCCATTCCGATTACTCCTCGACCGGCGCAAGGTTGACCCGTTCCGGGCGGAACGGTCAAGCAATCCGGAAAATTGCGCGACGAGCGGTGTGACCATTGTCAATCAATGGCTTATCCGTCTAGAGTCCGGGTTCGAGTTGGGGCATCAAGCAAATGCGCCGGAAAGGCGCTTGCCTGCAGGGATTGTGTGGTGAAATGGCTGACGGGACGACGGAAACCAACGACGGGCTAAGCGCATCTAGCCTGCAACGTCTGATTGACATCGGAATCGCGCTATCCGCGGAACGGGACACCAACGTTCTGATGGAGACGATTCTGCTGGAAGCCAAGAGCCTCGCCAACGCCGATGGCGGCACGCTCTATATCCGCACCGACGACAACCGTCTCCGCTTCGAAATCATGCGGACCGACAGTCTTGAAATCGCCATGGGCGGCACCACCGGCAAGGACATCAATTTCCCGCCGCTTATGCTGGTCGATCCGAAAACCGGCGAGGAAAACCACAAGAACGTGGCCTCTGCCGCGGCACTGACCGGCAATTCGATCAATATTCCCGACGCCTACGAAAACGACAGCTTCGATTTTTCCGGCACCAAGAAATTCGACGAAGGCACCGGCTATCGTTCGAAATCGTTCCTTTGCGTGCCGCTCAAGAACTCGCAGAACGAGGTGATCGGCGTCCTGCAACTGCTGAACGCTGTCGACAAGTCGTCCGGTGAAGTCATCGCGTTCGGCGACGACATTCAACCGCTGATCGAGGCACTGGCGTCGCAGGCGGCCGTGGCACTGGACAACCAGCAGCTTCTCGAAGCGCAGAAGAAGCTCCTCGACAGCTTCATCGAGCTGATCGCGTCGGCCATTGACGCCAAGTCGCCCTACACCGGCGGCCACTGCCAGCGCGTGCCGGAACTGACCAAGATGCTGGCGAATGCCGCCGCCGATCAGAAGGACGGTCCGTTCAAGGACTTCGACCTGACGGACGAGGAATGGTACGAGCTGCACATCGCGGCGTGGTTGCACGACTGCGGCAAGGTCACGACGCCGGAGTACGTGGTCGACAAGGCAACCAAGCTGGAAACCATCTACAACCGCATTCATGAAATCCGCAACCGCTTCGAAGTCGTCAAGCGCGACCGGGTGATCGAATACCAGAACAAGATCATCGACGGCGGCGACCCGGAGACGCTCAAGGCGGAACTGGAAGAACAGCTTGCCAAGCTCGACGACGACTTCGCGTTCATCGCCGAAAGCAACGTCGGCGGCGAGTTCATGGCGCCCGACCGCATCGAACGGGTCAAAGAGATCGCCGAGATCAAATGGACACGGACGCTTTCGGACCGGCTCGGCCTATCCTACGAGGAACTCAAGCGCGTCGAACGCGAACCCGAACCGGAGCTGCCGCACGAGGAAAACCTGCTCGCCGACCGCTACGATCACGTGATTTACCGCGAAGGCACGGAGCCGACGGCGGAAGACGACAATCCGTGGGGCTTCAAGCTCGACGTGCCGGAGCACAAATACAATCTCGGCGAAATCTACAATCTCTGCATCGCACGGGGCACACTGACCGAGGAAGAGCGTTTCAAGATCAACGACCACATCGTGCAGACCATCATCATGCTGGAGGCGCTGCCGTTCCCGAAACACCTGGCTCGCGTGCCGGAGATGGCCGGCGGTCACCACGAAAAGATGGACGGCACCGGCTATCCGAAAAAGCTCAACAAGGATCACATGTCCGTCCCGGCCAGGATCATGGCGATTGCGGATATCTTCGAGGCTCTGACGGCGGCGGACCGCCCCTACAAGGCGCCGAAGAAGCTCTCCGACAGCGTCAAGATCATGTCGTTCATGAAAAAGGACGCGCACATCGACGACGAACTGTTCGAACTGTTCCTGACGTCGGGCGTCTACAAGGAATACGCCGAGCGCTTCCTCATGCCGGAGCAGTTGGACGAGGTCGACATCTCGCAGTACCTGCCGAAGGAAGAAGCCGAAGCCGGCGACGACTGACCGCATGGTCGCGATCTATGTCGATGCCGACGCCTGCCCGGTCCGAGACGAGGTCGAACGCGTTGCCGCACGGCACAATCTGAAAACGTACATGGTCTGCGACGGCGGCATCCGGCCGAGCGCCAACCCGCTTGTCGAACTGGTGATCGTTGCCGCGGGCGCCGATGCCGCCGACGACTGGATCGCCGAGCATATCGACCGCGCGGACATCTGCGTTACCAATGACATCCCGCTGGCGGCACGCTGCCTGGAAAAGGACGCCATGGCGATCAAACCCAACGGCGATGTCTTTACGGAACAGATGATCGGCATGGCGCTGGCGACGCGCGAGCTGATGCAGGGCCTGCGCGAAACGGGCGAGATCGGCGGCGGCCCCGCCGCATTCTCCAAGGCGGACCGTTCGAATTTCCTGAACCGGCTGGAAACCCTCGTGCAAAAGGCCGCCAAGCAAACCTGATCCGATGACGGCCGCAGACGCCAAGGCCTATGTCGCGGAAAAGCGGTGTCGTCTATAATCATTGGCCTATTGTCCTTCGCTTGAACGACGGAACCGACATGATCAGCTGGACATTGGCCGGCAGCGCATTGGGCGGCATTGGCCTGTTTCTTCTTGGCATTCACCTGATGACCGCGGGCCTGAAGGTCGCGGCGGGCGACACGCTGCGCGATGTCCTCGGGCACTGGACCAATTCGCGTGCCCGCGGCCTGTTGTCGGGCATCCTGATTACCGGTCTCGTCCAGTCGTCCAGCGCCGTGACGGTGGCCGCGATCGGTATCGTGAACGCCGGCCTGCTGACGCTGCCGCAAGCCATGTGGGTGGTGTTCGGCAGCAACGTCGGCACCACGCTCACCGGATGGCTGGTCGCCCTGATCGGCATCAACTTCAAGATCGAGGCCCTCGCCCTGCCCCTGCTCGGCATCGGCATGATCCTTTTTCTTTCCGGCACGTCGACGCGACGCGGCGCGTTGGGCGAAGCGCTGACCGGATTCGGCATCTTCTTTCTCGGCATCGCGACACTGAAGCTGACGTTCGAAGGCATCGCTGCCGAGATCGACGTCACGCACCTGCAGATCGAGGGTGTATGGAACACGGCCGCTTTTGTCGGTGCCGGGATCGTGTTGACGACGCTGATGCAGTCGTCCAGCGCCGTCATTGCCATCGCCATCACCGCTGCACTGGGTGGATTATTGAGCATCGAGTCCGGCGCCGCGCTGGTGATCGGCGCCAATATCGGCACCACCAGCACCGCGCTGATTGCCGTCTTCGGCGCGACCGCCGCCGCCAAAAGGGTTGCGCTCTCGCATGTGTTCTTCAACATCCTGACCGGCCTGTCGGCACTGGCGATGCTCCCGGTCATGTTGCTTATCGTCACGTTCATCGAGACAAAGGTCGCTGGCGTCAGAGCGCCCGCGACGACGCTCGCGCTGTTTCACACCGCGTTCAACGTTCTTGGCATTCTGCTGATGTGGCCGCTCAGCAAGCGGCTCGAAACCTGGCTCGCCACGCGGCTGTCGACGCGCGAAGAAGCCGAGGCCCGGCCGCAGTACCTGGATGAATTCAGCCTGGCCGTCCCGTCGATCGCGTTGAACGCGATCGTCCTGGAAATGAAACGGATCGCCGATGTCGCATACGGGATCGCCAAGTCTTCACTCGTCGACCGGGAGGTGTCGGTCCCGCGGCTGGAGCACAAACTAGAAATCGCCGATGCCCTTAGCGAAGCGGTGTACGGCTATATCCGCCGTCTTAACGCCGGGCGTAACACCGAAGACATCGCGATGTCGCTTTCCAGTATCGTCCGTGCGATCTGGCATTATCTCGAAATCGCCCGCAATGGCCGCGACCTCGCCACGCGGCGCCACCGTCTCGACCACCTGCCGGCGGATTACGTGCACCGGTTCCATGCCGTCGCCGCCAAGCTGGCGTCGGAGATCAGTGCCTCCGGCGTGAAGACCGGTGTCCCCGAGGATGGCCAATCGCCGAACGGTTCCGGCTTCGAAACCGCATATCAGGAGCTCAAGGCGGAAACGCTACGCGCCGCGGGCAGCGGCGAACTCACCGTGGCGCAAACGGGCATTGCCCTGGACGCGCTGAACGACATGCGCTCCATCGCGAATCACCTTGAGAAAGCCGCGAAAAGACTGGAGAGCGTCGACGTTTCCTGACGCGCGTTTATTCGGCGGCGGCGTTCTGCTGGCGTGGCAGGACCACGCGCACCGAGGTTCCCTTGCCGACCTCGCTCGTGATCCGAAGTTCGCCGCCATGTGCTTCCACGAGGGCTTTGGCGATGGCGAGCCCCAGGCCCGTCCCCATCTTCGCGATGTGCGGGTTGGCCTGAAGTTGCGCGAAAGGCTCCGTGATCTTCTTCAGGTTCTCCGGCGCGATACCGCCGCCGGTGTCGACGACCTCGAGCACATGAAGGTTGTTGGCATACGTCGCCTTGAGCGTCACGTGCCCGCCACCCGGCGTAAATTTCACGGCGTTGAAAAGCAGATTGAGCAGCACCTGCTTGATCGCGCGTTCGTCGACATAAAGCGGCGGCACACTGTCGGCGACACGGGTCTCGAAATAGATCTGGCTGCAGTCGATGGCATTCTTGGCGATCTTGAGCGCCTCGTCGAAGGCCTCTCTCGGACAGATTTCCTTCCTGATCAGGGTGTTCCGTCCGGACTCGATCTTGGAGAGATCGAGAATATCGTTCACAAGGCTCAACAGGTGCTTGCCGCTCGACATGATGTCGTTCGCATAGTCCTGATACTTCGCCGAACCGACGGGGCCGAAGTACTGGTTCGTGATCACTTCCGAAAAGCCCATGATCGCGTTCAGCGGCGTGCGCAGTTCGTGGCTCATCGACGCGAGAAAGTCCGACTTCGCGTTGTTGGCCGTCTCGGCGTCCAGTTTCGCGTTGTACAGGTTCTGCAGAACGCGATTGTACTGCGCGGCGATGTCCCCTGTTTCGGAGTTCGGCTCCACCGGGATGGGCCGGGAATAATCGCCGGTGACCCGTTGGAATTCCATCGCCTGAAGAAGATCCAGTTGCTCGGTCGACTGGTCGTGCTCGCTGATATTGAGGCCGACACGTTCCGCGTCCAGCGGCACGCGCAGCGGGTATACCCGATTGATGATTTTCAGCAGGATGAAACCGAGGCCGAAGGCCCAGACCGCCGCCGTCAGCGCGCCCGCGCCCTGCACCAGGAACTGGTCGAAACGGCCGAGCCCCGTCGCGAGAATCTCGGGCTGCCCAAACAACGCCACCGACAGCGTGCCCCAGACGCCGGCAACGGCATGAACCGGAAACGCCGACAGCACGTCGTCGATACGAAACCGCTCCAGCATGTACGTCGCGGCCATGCACAGCATCCCGCCGATCAGGCCGATGACGACCGCGCTCTCGGGACCGACGGCATGTGCCGGCGCGGTGATCGCAACCAGACCGGCCAGGGCACCGTTCAGCATGCTCGGCACGTCCGAGCGGCCGAAAATCGCCGGCGCGAGAACGATCGACGCGAGGCCGCCGAATGCGCCCGCAATCAATGTGTTGAATACGATCAGCGGCACCGCGTCGTTGGCGGCCAGCGTGCTGCCGCCGTTGAAGCCGATCCAGCCGACCCAGATCGTGAACACGCCGAGCGCCGACAACGGCAGGCTGTGACTTCTGAAATTGCCGCCGGTGCCGTCGAAACGGCCATCGCGGGGGCCGATAATGAGGACCGCCGCCAGACCGACCCAACCCGCGACGGAATGCACTACGGTCGAGCCTGCGAAATCCACGAATCCGAGCGCGGCAAGCCAGCCGGGCGCGCCGCCGTCCGCCCCGCCCCACGCCCAATGCCCGAACAACGGATAGATGACGAGGGAAATGACGATGGCGATCATCAGGTAGCCGACATAGGTCGTGCGCTCGGCAACGGCGCCCGACACGATGGTCGTCGCCGCACCGCAAAACATCAGCTGAAAGACGAAAAACGCGATGTGACTGGGATCGCTGCTTTCGGCGAAAAGAAACCCCGAGACGCCAACGATTCCGTTGTCGCTGGCGCCGAACATGAGGCCGAAACCGACAGCCCAGAAAATGCCCGCGGAAATACAGAAATCGGCAAAGTTCTTTGCCGCCACATTGACACTGTTCTTGGAGCGGACATAACCGCTCTCAAGACAGCAAAACCCTGCCTGCATCATGAAGACCAGTGCTGCACTGGTCAAAACCCAGACGACATCGACTGTCGAAAGCGAACTCACAACCACCCCTTGTCCCTGTTCGATAGGTCAGCATTCCATAACTATTTTTGCACTGCAACATAGAACACGAAAAAATCGCGGCGTGCCGAGAACCCATACAAGCGGAAATTGTACCGGTTCTGCGACCAAACGCTTAAACCGGCGTTTGACAAAAGATATCCGTTCAGCGCATCATTTCCGGGTAAGGGTTCCCCGCGCAGAGACGACAAAGTCTCGGGGATTAATAGGGAACACGGGAGGGATTTACCCATCAGGGAATGCCTACCCGGGCTGCCCCCGCAACTGTAAGCGGCGAGCGAAGGTCGTAAACCACTGACCCGAGGGTTGGGAAGGTGATCTTCCGCAGAGTAGCCGTGAGCCAGGAGACCTGCCTTTGCATCGACGGGCATTGCCTGCGGTAACCGTAATCAAACTCGGAGGGAGTCTGATGGAACAGACCAAACAAGCTAACGTTTCACTTCCGCTGACCTTTCAGCAGCGTATCGCCGCGACCCTTGCGGCAGCACTTCTCGGCAGCTTTCTCGTTTATGGCGTCGGCCTCGCGAATTCCGCCACCATGCACAACGTGGCGCACGACGGCCGGCACGCTTTCGCGTTTCCCTGCCACTGAGTTCCAGACCGGAGATACGACATGATCGGAAGGATTCTTCTGGCCGCGGTCGCGGCCGGACTGATCGCTGGTGCGTTCGTCTCGGGTGCGCAGATGCTGAAAGTCGTGCCGCTGATCTATGCGGCCGAAGCTTATGAAGCCCCTGCGCCCGGCGCGGAAACACACAGCCACGACAACGCGACGGCGGACCACAGCCACGACCACGGTGCGGCTTATATGCCGGACGACGGGTTCGAGCGGATCGGCCTCACCGCGCTGACCAACATCGTCCTGGGTGCCGGGTTCGCATTGCTGATCGCCGCCGGTATGACACTGCGCGGCCGCGCGACGAACTGGCGGCTGGGCCTCATCTGGGGCGCCGCCGGGTTCCTCTCGTTTTCATTCCTGCCGGCACTCGGGTTACCGCCTGAATTGCCGGGGATGGCAGCAGCGGACCTGACCGGGCGCCAGCTCTGGTGGGTAATGACCGTTGCGGCGTCGGCCGGCGGCCTTGCCCTGATCGCGTTCAGCCCGAACTGGCCGCTGCGGTTCCTGGGCGCCGCGATGCTCTCGATTCCGCACCTTGTCGGCGCCCCGCATCCGCATGAATTTTCCGGCGGCGTGCCGGCGGAACTGGCGGCACAGTTTGTCGCCACGTCGCTGGTCACGGCCGGATTGTTCTGGCTGTTGCTGGGTGCGTTGACCGGCCACTTCATCGGCCGCGGCCTGCAGCAGGACTGACATGACAAGCGGCTACCCCGGGGCAAGGACAAGGCGTGTCTGAGGAGACGTTGAAACTTGCCCTGGGGTATCCCTATCCCCTGCCGGCACGTTCGTATGTCGTGGACGGCACCCGCGTCACCGATATGACGGCGGACGAGGCGGCCTCGCTCCGCCGGGGACGTACCCCGGTGCTCGCCGTCGGCTCCAACCAGGCGCCGGAACAGATCATCCGCAAGTTCGGGCATCTCGACACGCCGCCGATCCCGTGCGAACGCTGCACCGTTCATGGTTTCGACAGCGTCTATTCGGCTCACGTCACCGGCTACGGTTCCATTGCATCGTGCCTGCATCCGTCGCCCGGCACGGAAGTCACGCTGTTCATCAACTGGCTGCACGACGACCACATGGACCGCATGCACGAAACCGAACTCGGCAACGAGAATTACTGCTACGCCGCATTGAACGGCATCCGGATCGATACGGAACTCGGGCTGACGATCGACAACGTTTACTTCTATTGCTCGAATGCGGGCGCGTTCGTTCATGAAGGCGCGCCAGTGCCGCTATCGGAAATACCGGCGCGAAACCGGCAGTGGCCGGCCTTCGCTCAAGCCGATATCCAGGCCGCCGTTCACGGCATTGCCGACCCCGACCTGAACTTCGATGCGTTCGTGCTGTCGTCGGCGACCGACGCCGACGCGCGCAACCGGCGCAAGGCGATGATGCGCGAACGCGCCCAGCCGTTCGCGCACCCGGGGCTACGCGTGATACGCCAGTAAATCCTGTCTGCACCGGATCAAAATGACCAGGCGTCTGCTGTTACTCGGCAGCCCTCAGTAGTTGCGGCCGCCCGCCACCGACGGTGACGCGGTGCATGACCCGTTTGAAGCCGTGGTAATCGTTGATCGGATTGTGCTGGGTCGCGTAGTTGTCCCAGAACGCGAGCGCGCCCTCGGACCAGACGAAACGGCAGGTGAATTCCGGACGCGACAGGTGCCGGAACAGGAACTCCAGCAACGGCTGGCTCTCTTCTTCGGTCAGCTCCTTGAAACGCTCGGTATGCCCGGAATTCACGTAAAGCGCCTTGCGCCCGGTGCGCGGATGCGTGATCACCGCCGGGTGCTCGGCGATGAGCTGCATCCGCTTGCTGCCGTCACCCTTGATCCGGTCCTCGCGCGTGCGGGTCACTTCCGCCTTGGCGGAGTTCTGGATCACCGTCAGCGTCTCAAGGTAGGCCTGCAGGCTCGGCGACAGAGTCTCGTAGGCCAGATGCATGTTGGCAAACAGCGTATCGCCGCCATAGGGCGGCAGCTCGACCGCATACAGCAGCGCGCACATCGGCGGTTCTTCGAGATACGTCGTGTCGGCGTGCCAGATGCCGCCGAAGTTCACGCGCTCCTCCGGCAGCTTCGTCACGGGCACGACCTCGTCGGTGCCGTCGAGGCCCTTGACCATCGGATAGGGAATGAGCGGCCCGAACCTGGATGCGAACGCGGCCTGGCGCTTGGGCGCAAGATCCTGATCGCGGAAAAAGATCACATGGTGTTCGTTGAGCGCACCGGTGATCTCGTCGATCACCTCGTCTGACAGGTCCGCCGAAAGATCGACACCGGAAATCTCGGCGCCAATGCTGCCGGCGATCCGTTTCACCTTGATATGTTCGTATGCCGCAAAGGACTTGGGCGGCTCCCAATCGCTTAACATCTGTCGTTTTCCTTCCCTTAAGGCCGTTTTCGGCCCTGTGCGCTGCGTCACGCGCAGCAAGTTTTTCACGCTTTTTTCTCGCACCGGTACGGGTGCTTTGACGATCTGGTGACGGCCGGCAGCGATAACGCCCCCGGTGCCGCAGTCCGGGAATCAAACCGCGCGGACAGCAGCGTGTCAACGATCCCGAAGGGTGCAGGACAAGGATATCGAGATGACCGAGACAGAACGCAAAGCCGCCAGCAACGAGCAACCCTACGGCTGGATCATCGTTTTCGTGGGCCTTGCCAGCCTTGCCCTCGGCTTCGGCGCCAACGTGACGGTGTCGGTCCTGATCGAGCCGCTAGAGAAGGAGTTCGGCTGGCTCCGGGCTGATATCTCGATGGCCTACACCATGGCGGCCGCCGGCGCGGCAACGGGCGGGCTGCTCTGGGGCAGTTTATCGGACCGGTTCGGCGCCAAGCGGATCGCGCTGTTCGGCGCAACCACGCTGGGTGTCTCGCTGATGCTCGTCAGTCACCAGTCGGACCTCACCGCCATCTACACCATTTATGCCGCGATCGGCGGCCTTGGCTTTGCATGCCTGTTCACGCCGCTGCTGGCGCTCGGCTCAAACTGGTTCGACCGCCGCCGCGGCCTCGCCCTCGGCCTGATTACCGCCGGCGGGGCACTGGGTCAGGGTATCGTGCCGTTCGTGCTCCGTACATTGATGGAACATATGGACTGGCGCGAGGCGATGTTCCTGCTCGGTGGCGGATACCTGTTGATCCTGCTGCCGTTGCTTATGCTGCTGCGCCCTGCCCCCGGGACAGCCGCCCAGGCCGTACCCATGGCACGTCCGGCACAGCAATGGCACATCCCGGCGCGGATTTCGCTGCCCTGGCTGGCATCCGCCGGTGTCTTTTGCTGCATCTGCATGGCGGTGCCGATCATGCACCTGGTGCCGCTCGGCAACGCCGTCAGCACAACACCCGGTGGCGGCACGCAGCTTTTGATGACCGTTATGATATGCGGCGTTGCCGGGCGCATCATGTTCGGCACCATCGCCGACCGGATCGGCGGCCTGCGGGCTTACATGATCGGGTCGCTGGTGCAGACGTCCATCGTATTCTGGTTCACGCAGACCGAGCTGATGCCCGCGTTGTTCACCCTGGCCGTCCTGTTCGGCTTCGGATTTTCCGGCGTCATGACGTGCCTGATCATCGCCACCCGCGAAGCGGCGCCCCCCAAGTCCGCCGGACTGTCGGTCGCCATCGTCACTGCCGCTGGCTGGGCCGGCATGGGGATCGGCGGGTATCTCGGCGGCTATTTTTACGACCTGACCGGGGACTATGTGACATCCTACGGCGTTGCGGTTCTTGCGGGTGTCGTCAATCTGGCAATCGCTTCGTCGCTTTATACGTACCGTCAGCGGGGCTTTGCCACCGCCGCCCTGGCCTGACGATTTCAGAACATCCGGGGTCGCGCGCATCTTAGCGGGGAGGTTGCCAATTCCTTACCAACCATGGTGAAATTTTGAAGCGTACCGGGCATTTGCAACGGTCCGCCGGCTGAGCCAACACGGAGATGGCACCATGGCGAATTTTGAAAAGAAGGCGGACGTCGTAATCATCGGCCTCGGCGGTATCGTCGGCGCCTCGGTCGCGCACCATCTGATCGAGCGTGGCTGGGAAAATATCATCGGCATCGACAAGTCGGGCATTCCGACCGATATCGGCTCGACCGCGCATGCATCGGACTTCTGTTTCAACACGATGCATGACCAGATGACCATCTTCACCACCAAGTACTCGATCGACTTCTTTGAAAAACGCGGCCGTTACGCGCGGATCGGCGGTATCGAGGTGGCGCGCAAGGACGACGACGAGCGCATGCGCGAACTGGAGCGCCGGGTCAGTTCCGGCCGCGCGTTCGGCAGCCGTGTCGAAATGATCACCGCCGCGAAAGCCAAGGAACTGATGCCGCTGATCGAGGAAGACGTGATCCAGGGCGCGCTCTGGGACCCGGATGCGGGCCTTGTCATTCCCCGCTCGCAGGTCGTTTCCGGTGAGATGATCCTGGAAGCCGAAGCGACCGGCAAGCTGGAATCCATCGCCAACACGCCGTGCACCGGCCTCGACATCGAAAACGGCCAGATCAAGGGCGTGCACACCTCGCGCGGTTACATCGAAACGCCGTACGTCGTCGTCTGCGCCGGGCTCTGGGGCCGCCTGATCTCGGAAATGGCGGGCGAAGACCTGCCGGTCATGCCGGTCGACCACCCGCTGACGTTCTTCGGCCCCTACGACGAGTTCGAAGGCACCGGCAAGGACATCGGTTACCCGCTGCTGCGCGACCAGGGCAATTCCGCCTATCTGCGCGACACCGGCGATCCGAAGACCGCCGAGGGCGGCCAGATCGAATGGGGCTATTACGAGGAAAAAGAGCCGCGCCTCTGTCATCCGCGCGACCTGCTTGAAAAAGAACAGGCCCGGCTGTCGCCGTCGCAGCGCGACCTCGAAATGGAACAGATCATCGAGCCGCTGGAACGCGCCATGGAGCTAACGCCGATCCTGGGCGAACTCGGCTATAACGAAAAGCATTCGTTCAACGGCCTGTTGCAGGTCACCGCCGACGGCGGCCCGTCGATCGGGGAATCACCCGACGTCAAAGGTCTCTGGTACGGCGTTTCGGTCTGGGTCAAGGACGGCCCCGGGACCGGTAAGGTGATCGCCGACTGGATGACGGACGGCCGCACCGAGCTGGATCATCACTCCATCGACTATGCGCGCTATTACCCGATCCAGCGTTCTGAGAAGTACATCTTCGACCGTTGCTACGAAACGGCGTTTAAGATCTACAACCCGCCGGTCCACAACCGTGAACCGTACACCGCCGCCCGCAACCTGCGCTCGGCGCCGTCGTATCTGCGCGAGAAGGAACTGGGCGGCTACTTCATGGAGCTGGCCGGCTGGGAACGGGCGCACGGCTACGCGTCGAACGAAGAAAAACTGCTCGAGAAGTACGCCGACCGCGTGCCGGTTCGCGAAAACGAATGGGACAACCGTCACTTCTGGCGCGTGTCCAATGCCGAGCACCTGGAGCTTTCCGAAAACGTCGGCATGATCAACCTGTCGCACTTCGCGATCTACGACGTGACCGGCAAGGATGCCGAACAACTGGTGGAATTCGCCGCATCGTCCAAGGTCGGTGGCGACACCCCGGTCGGCAAAGGCGTCTACACCAACTTCCTCGACGACACCGGCGGCGTGCTGGCCGATTTGACGATCCTGCGCCTGGCCGAGGACCGCTTCCGCGTCATCGACGGCGCCGATGCCGGTCACCGCGACATGACGTACCTGCGCCGCCTCGTCCGTGACAAGGAATGGGCGGCCACCGTCGAGGACCGCAGCGACAACTTCGGCTGCATCGGCGTCTGGGGCCCGAACGCACGCGAAAACCTGAAGAAGATCGCCGACGACCCGGCGGGCCTGGATCCGGAGAACTTCCCGTTCGCGGCGATCAAGGACATCACGCTCAGGGGCGTGCCGGTGAAGGCGTTCCGCATCTCATACGTCGGCGAACAGGGCTGGGAACTGCACTTCCCGTTCAGCTACGGCCTGGCACTCTGGGACATGTTCGCCGAACTCGGCATCACGCCGGTCGGCGTCGAGACCTACGCCAACACACGGCGCATGGAAAAGAGCCTGCGCCTGCAGAACGCCGACCTGCTGACCGAGTACAACCTGCTCGAAGCCGGTCTCGCACGGCCCAAGGTCAAGGCCGCCGATTTCCGCGGCAAGGCCGCCAACCTGGAACAGCGCGCGCTTGCGCACCAGCCGGCGACGCTCTGCACGCTGGTCGTCACCGACAACACCGACAAGGACGGCGTCGCGCGCTACATGGTCGGCAACTGCCCGATCGTCGATCCGAAGACGAACGAGGTGCTGATCGACAGCAAGGGCCGGCGCTCCTATACGACGTCGATCGCGTTCGGGCCGACCATCGGCAAGAACATCGCGCTGGGTTACCTGCCGCAGGACTACTGCGAGGAAGGCCGCACGCTCGAGATCGAGTACTTTAACCAGAAGTTCCCGGTCGAGGTCGCCGCGGTCGGCTACAAGCCGCTCTACGACCCGGAGAACGCCCGGCCGAAGTCGTAGGTTCGAAAACGGAAACGGCCCGGGGCAATGCCCCGGGCCGAGTCCTTATTGCTTCCTGCTCAAAGCTCGACGTCAACCGTCGCATGGATATACCACTGCGCCGTAGCTGTGGCTGCAGAACCTCCATTGTCAAATGCGACAACTATCTCGCTGTTCTGTATGGAACGTGCGTTTGAAAGTGTGTTGCCAGTACTCGACCATTGGTTTGCTGTCGCAAATTGATCTACGGCATACAACTGAACCTCATCCGACGCCGGATATCCCGACGCCGTATCAGCTGGGGATTTCCGCAGACTGACAGGCAGCTTCCAGACAGTTACAGGCTCCATCGAACTCGTCGCATAAACCCGTAACGACCCGTTGTAGTCATTTGTATTCTGCGCCGGCACAACATTCTGCCGAAACGTTTTCACGAAGTACCGTTGGCACAGCGCCAGCTCGTCACCGTACGAGCGCGGCACGAACGGCGTCGCCGCCTCGCCGACCTCCAGTTTCACGTTGGTGACGAAGAGCGTATCGTCCACCGCCACGTCGGTATCGTCGAGCCAGATAAAGACGGCGACATTGGTCATGCTCGACGTGTCGATATCGACACCTTCAATGGTGAACGTCTGCCAGCTCGTCGAAAGTGCCAAGTCGCTCGGTGTATTCTCCGCCGTCCAGTTCGTCGCGAACGTCGGGTTGGTGCCGTCCCCGGCCCAGGTCGCGACGACATCGCTGGTCACGCTGTCTTCGGCACTGTCCCACGAAAGAACGGCCGCCCGAAGGTTTTCGAGCCCACTCCCCTTGGCCTGAAAACTCAGGCTGACAGTACCGCCGATCGCCGGACGGGCATTGATCCCCTCGATAATCTGCAGAAGTCCCGCCTGCTTGTTCGCGGTTTCCCACGTGTACTTGATCGCCGCAGCGGCGCCGGTCGGCAAGTCCGATGCCGTTTCGACTTGATCGACGTCGACGATATCGTCGCCGTCGCTCAGCAACACCCACCGGTCCAGCAGGTACGTGTCGTCGTCATTGGCCGGCGAGGTCGTTGAATCGAATGACGTGCCCCGCTGCGCGACGCTGAAGTTCCCGTTGATCAGCAGGTTCGGCATCGCGCCGCCGGGCAGCGGCACGAGGCCGGACGACACCACGCAGGTGCTGCCGCTGTCGTCCAGTTCAATCACATTGATGTATTTCGACGTCATTGGTTTGGTCTCCTAAAGGTTGCTAATGAGAAAATTTTAAATCATGAATTGAGGTCAAATTCGGGCACCCTTGGGGCACCGCGCGCCTCAATTACGGCAGCAACCTGTATCCGCGATCCGCATGTCAGATGCGGACACGTGACGTGATGGTTTTCTTAAATTGGCTGTGTGACCATCGGAGACGAGCCGGACACAAAGAAAACGGCGCCCGGTTGCCCGGGCGCCGTTCGCTTTTGCTTCACCGCTGCCTGTTGATCAGGCAGCCCCCCTCACTTCGTTCAGGAACTTCTCGACCTCGGCGCGGAGGCCATCCGCCTGTCGCGAGAGGGCATCGGCGGCTTCGGCAATCCGGCCCGCCTCATCGCCCGTATCGCCGGCAGATTTCTGCACGTCGGCGATACTGTCCATCACCCTGTTGGTGCCCATCGACGCGTTGTCCACGTTGCGGGCGATTTCCGTCGTTGCCTCGGACTGCTGGTTGACCGCAGCCTCGATGGCGGCTGAGACCTCGTTGATCTTGCGGATACGCTCGCTGATGCCTTCGATGGCACCGGCCGCGTTCTGCGTCGCCGACTGGATCGAACCGATCTGGCGCGAGATCTCTTCGGTCGCCTTTGCCGTCTGGCTGGCGAGGCTTTTGACCTCGTTGGCGACAACCGCGAAGCCCGCGCCGGCGATGCCGGCGACCATCTTCCACTGGGGCCTGCACCCGTGGGCGATCTATGCCGTCGTCGCCCTGGCACTCGCGTTTTTCTGCTACAACGCAAAGCTGCCGCTGACGATCCGTTCGGCCTTTTACCCGCTGCTGGGTGAGCGCGTCTGGGGCTGGTGGGGTCACATCATCGATATCCTCGCCGTGTTCGCGACGCTGTTCGGCCTCGCGACCTCGCTGGGTTTCGGTGCCGAGCAGGCGACTGCCGGTCTTTCCTATCTCTTCGATATCCCGAGCGGCGATGGGACCAAGGTCGTCTTGATCATCGCCATCACCGGCGTCGCGCTGGTCTCCGTGCTGGCGGGTCTCGATGCCGGGGTCAAACGCCTCAGCGAGATCAACATGGTTCTGGCACTGTTGCTGCTGGCGTTCGTCATCGCCGTCGGCCCGACCATGACCATCGTGCAGGGCTTCTTCTCGGGTCTGTTCAACTACATCACGACGGTGCCGCAGCTCTCCAACTGGGTCGGCCGTGACGACCTCGGCTTCATGCACGGCTGGACGACCTTCTACTGGGCATGGTGGATCGCGTGGTCGCCGTTCGTCGGCATGTTCATCGCCCGCGTTTCCAAGGGCCGCACGGTGCGCGAATTCATCATCTGCGTGCTGATCGTCCCGACGCTGGCATGCGTCGCCTGGATGGCCGTTTTCGGCGGCACCGCCGTCGAACAGTACATGACCGACGGCTACCAGGGTGTTGCCCAGACCGTGAAGGACTGGACCCCCGAACTGTCGCTGTTCAAGATGCTCGAAGTCCTGCCGCTGGCCGGCATCACGTCCTTCATCGGGATCGTGCTGGTCATCGTCTTCTTCGTGACCTCGTCGGACTCCGGATCGCTCGTGATCGATACGATCACCGCGGGCGGCAAGATCGATGCGCCGGTGGCGCAGCGGGTCTTCTGGTGCACGTTCGAGGGCCTCGTCGCCATCACGCTTCTGCTGGGCGGCGGTCTTGGATCGCTCCAGGCGCTGGCGATCGCCACGGGCTTCCCGTTCGCGATCGTGCTTCTGGCCATGTGCGTGTCTCTGTTCATGGGACTGCAGAAGGCCGAGCGCTAAGAAGCACTCGTCATCCTCATGACACCGAGGGGAGGGCGCCTCAGGGCTCCCTCCCCTTTTCTTTATGCGACATCCCTAACCCCCTTTAAACAGGAGAGAAAATCGTATTCGCGACGTCCCGATGTCGCTTCAATTCTAAATGTTGTCTGCAAATGAACAGCCACACGATATGCTATGGTAATATTGAGTGATTTCACGGCCCGCATGACGGGCTGCATCTGGCTGGGAGAGTACTTGTGGCCGATCAAGACGACGATATCGTTCTTTCCGAACTGAATGACGAAGAACTCGTGCAGCAGATGCACGACGACCTGTATGACGGCCTCGCCGACGAAATCGTCGAAGGCACGCAGATCCTGCTGGAACGCGGCTGGACGCCTTATGACACGCTGACCAAAGCGCTCGTCGAAGGCATGCGGATCGTCGGCGTCGACTTCCGCGACGGCATCCTGTTTGTGCCGGAAGTGCTGATGGCGGCCAATGCCATGAAGGCCGGCATGGGTGTCCTGCGCCCGCTGCTCGCCGAAACCGGTGCACCGAAAATGGGCAAGATGGTCATCGGCACGGTCAAGGGCGACATCCACGATATCGGCAAGAACCTGGTCGGCATGATGATGGAAGGCGCTGGCTTCGAGGTCGTCGACATCGGCATCAACATCGACGTCGACACGTACCTCAAGGCCCTCGAAGAACACCAGCCGGACATTCTCGGCATGTCCGCCCTGCTGACCACGACGATGCCGTACATGAAGGTCGTCATCGACACGCTGGTCGAAAAAGGTATCCGCAGCGACTACGTCGTCCTCGTCGGCGGCGCGCCGCTGAACGAAGCCTTCGCCGAAAATATCGGCGCGGACGCGTATTGCCGCGACGCCGCCGTTGCCGTCGAAACCGCCAAGGACTGGATGTCGCGCCGTCAGGGTTCGGCGTTGGCGTCGACCTGACCCCGGGCGGGCCGTCGACCGATGCGCCCCCTTCTGATCATCGCCTGCGGCGCCCTGGCCCGGGAAATCGGCTGGGTCATCGACGCGGGCGGCCTCGAGGGGATCGATCTGACGTGCCTGCCGGCCGAGTTGCACAACCGGCCCGACCGCATTCCGGACGAGATGCGCCGCAAGATCGACGCCAACCAGGACAAGTACGAACGTATCGTCGCGCTCTATGCCGATTGCGGCACCGGCGGTCTGCTCGACGAGTTGCTGGCGGAAAAAGGCGTGGAACGGATCGGCGGTGCGCACTGCTATGCGTTCTATGCCGGTGACGATGTGTTCGAAAAAATGCACGAAGACGAAATCGGCAGCTTCTATCTGACCGATTACCTGGTGCGCTTCTTCGATCGGCTGATCATCAAGGGCCTCGGCATCGACCGGCACCCGGAACTGAAGGACATGTACTTCGGCAACTACAAACGTCTCGTCTATCTGGCGCAGACAGAGGACACCGAGCTGCAGCAAAAAGCCGAACAGGCGGCCGACGCACTGGGGCTCGACTACCACTACCATTTCACCGGTTACGGCGGGCTCGGCGACTTCATCGCCGAGCAGGCAAAGAAAGGATCAGCCGATGGCGCAGGCGACCATCGTATACTGGCGTGACATTCCGGCGCAGGTCATCGTCAAGCAGGGCCGTCAGACGGCCAAGCGGGAACTGGCGCCGCGTTTCCAGGAAGCCATCGACCTGGCCGCGATGCGCGCCAAGGCGATCGGCACCGATGCCTACCTCGCCGATTGGCGGCGTGACGGCGGCATTGAATGCGGTGACGATCTGGAGACAGAGGCCGACGCCTGGCAGGCGCGGCTTGAGGCCGAGTACGACGACGCACGGATAAAGTCGCTCGTCGACGGCAAGGGTTTCGAGCCATGACGGCACCCTTCCCTTTCACCGGGACCGGGCTGACGAAACGACAATTTCGCGATTGGAGCGCGTGATGGTATTCCGACCGAAGAAAAAGGAAACCGCCTATAAACCGAGCGACACCAGTGCGGTCCGTCGCCAGCGCGCACGCTATTCGATCCGGCTCTGGTCGGTCCGGCGCGCCCGCCTGTTCGAGGCGGTCTACAATGCGCTTGCCGATGTGTTTCTGAAACTTCATCCGCTCTGGAACGCCATCGGCTACCGCCGAGTCGAACGCCCCGTCATGGTCGTCGAAAAAGCCGTGAAAAGTTTTCTGTTCGACTGCCGCATGTGCGGCCAGTGCGCGCTGTCCGATACCGGGATGTCGTGCCCGATGAACTGCCCGAAACAGCTACGCAACGGCCCGTGCGGCGGCGTCCGCGCAAACGGCAACTGCGAGGTCGAACCCGACATGCCCTGCGTCTGGGTGCAGGCGTGGCAGGGCAGCCAGCGCATGCGTGCCGACGGCAATATTCTCAAAGTTCAGAAACCAGTCGATCAGAGCCTGCGAAACAGCTCCGCGTGGCTCCGCGTGACGGCACAGAAGGCAGCGGAACGCGAAGCGGCCTCGGAGACGGCACAATGAATGCAGATGCCTACGAAGACTATTCCATCGTCCCGGAGGGTCATTCGTCCCGCGGCCGGCTGGAACGCATCCTGCGCCGTGGCGAATTCGCCATCACGGCGGAACTCAACCCGCCCGACAGTGCCGACCCGAACGAAGTGTACGAGCGCGGCGGCGTGTTCGACGGCTGGGTCGACGGCATCAACGCCACCGACGGCTCCGGTGCCAACTGCCACATGTCGAGCGTCGGCATCTGTGCACTGCTGACCCGCGTCGGCTATGCACCGATCATGCAGATCTCCTGCCGCGACCGGAACCGCATCGCCATACAGGGCGACGTACTGGGCGCTGCCGCCATGGGGGTTTCCAATATCCTGTGCCTGACCGGCGACGGCGTACAAGCGGGCGACCAGCCGGGCGCCAAGCCGGTCTTCGACTTCGACTGCATGTCGCTGCTGGAGACGATCCGCACCATGCGCGACGAAGGCCGCTTCCTGTCCGGCCGCAAGATCACCGAACCGCCCAAGGTATTCCTCGGCGCCGCCATCAACCCGTTCGCGCCGCCCTATGACTTCCGGCCGCTGCGCCTGAAGAAGAAAATCGAGGCCGGCGCCCAGTTCGTACAGAGCCAGTACTGCTACGACGTGCCGATGCTGAGAGAATACATGAAGCGCGTCTGCGACATGGGCCTGCACGAAAAGTGTTACATCCTGGTCGGCGTCGGCCCGATGGCGTCGGCCAAGACCGCCCGCTGGATCCGCACCAACGTGCCCGGCGTGCACATTCCGGACAACATCATCGCGCGCCTCGAAGGCGCCGAGAACCAGAAAGAGGAAGGCAAGCGTCTGTGCATCGACCTGATGCAGGAGATCCACGAGATCGAGGGCGTTTCCGGCATCCACGTGATGGCTTACCGGCAGGAAGAATTCGTCGCCGAGATCGTCCATGAATCGGGCGTCCTGAAGGACCGTCGCCCCTGGAAACGCGAGCTCAATCCGGGCGACGCGGCAGCGATCGAGTTCGCCGAACGCGAGGCCGAAAAACTCGCCGCCGCCGATACGTGAAAGGTCGTGTTTTGAACAGTTAACGGCACCCGGAATCGGTAATTAGAGGCCGTTCAGGGATAGCCTGTATCTTTATTTTCGGGAGTCACCGCTTTGACCAGGACCGTCGTCAGCTCCGCCACCAAGGAAGTCGTCATCGGCTTCGATCAGCCGTTCGTCATCATCGGTGAACGCATCAACCCGACAGGGCGCAAACTCCTCGCCGCGGAAATGGCCGAGGGCGATTACTCCCGTGTCGAATCCGACGCCCTCGCGCAGGTCGCGGCGGGTGCACAGATGCTGGACGTCAACGCCGGCATTCCGCTGGCCGATGAACCGAAGATCCTCGCCGAGTGCGTGCAGCTCGTTCAGTCGCTGACCGACGTGCCGCTGTCGATCGACAGCTCGATCGTCGCCGCACTGGAATCGGGTCTCTCGGTCTATCAGGGTAAGGCGCTGGTCAACTCGGTAACCGGCGAGGAAGAGCGGCTCGAGGTCGTGCTGCCGCTGATCAAGAAATACGGCGCCGCCGTGGTTGCGATCTCCAACGATGAAACCGGCATTTCCGAAGACCCCAACGTGCGCTTCGAAGTTGCCAAGAAAATCGTCGAGCGTGCCGCCGACCACGGCATCCCGAAAGAAGACATCGTCGTCGACCCGCTGGTGATGCCGGTGGGCGCGCTCAACGACGCCGGACGCAACGTGCTGCACCTGATCCGCCGCCTTCGCGAAGAGCTGCAGGTCAACACCACCTGCGGGGCGTCGAACTTCTCGTTCGGCCTGCCCAACCGGCACGGTCTGAACTCCAGCTTCCTCGCCATGGCCATCGGCGCGGGCATGACATCGGCCATCACAAATCCGCTTCACGATCCCGAAATGCAGGGTATCATGGGCGCCAATGTCGTGATGGGTCACGATCCGAACTGCGGGCGCTGGATCCGCAAGTTCCGTGAACCCGCCGCGGAAGGTGCGGAAGGTGCCGGACGGCGCGAAGGGCGGCGTCGGCGGCGCGGGTAAAACGGACTGACGGAACGGAACGGTGCCACTTAAGGATAACAGCGCTTTCGTGGCATTCATGCCGTCGGGCCGTCGGGGCCGCTTCCCGGTAGGAACACCCATCCTCGATTGTGCACGCCAGCTCGGCGTCGATATCGACAGCGTCTGCGGCGGCCGCGGCATCTGCGGCCGCTGTCAGGTCGTCGTCGCCGAGGGCGAGTTTTCCAAGCACGGAATTCAAAGCTCCGGTGCGAACGTCAGCCCGCGCGGCGAACCGGAAAACCTGTTCGATGCCCGTAAGGGACTGGCACCGGAGCGGCGGCTGAGCTGCCACGCGCTGCTGTGGGGCGATGTCGTGATCGACGTGCCCGCGACAAGCCAGGTTCACAAGCAGGTCGTCCGCAAACGCGCCGAGGTTCGCGACATCGTCATGGACCCGGCGATCCGGCTGCACTACTGCGTCGTCGAAGAACCGGACATGCACAACCCGCTCGGCGACTTCGAGCGGCTGCTCAAGGCGCTTGACGAACAGTGGGATGTGAAAGGCCTCGAAGAGATCGACATGCGGGTGCTGAGGGACCTGCAGACCGCACTCCGCAAAGGCGACTGGAAGGTCACCGTTGCCGTGCACCGCAGCCTTCGCATTACGGCGGTCTGGCCCGGCTTCAAGGACAAGGCTTACGGCATCGCGTTCGATATCGGTTCGACGACCATTGCCGCGCACCTGTGCGATCTCTCGACCGGCGAGGTGCTGGAGTCCGGCGGCGCGATGAACCCCCAGATCCGTTTCGGCGAGGATCTGATGAGCCGCGTGTCGTACATCATGATGAACCCGGGTGGCGAGAACGACCTGATCGAAACCGTGCGCCGTGCCGTCAGCGATCTTGCCAAGGAGATCATCGACCAGGCGGGCGTCACGCCCGACGCGCTGCTGAACGTGACGGTCGTCGGCAACCCGATCATGCACCACCTTTTCCTCGGCATTAACCCGATCGAGCTGGGCGGTGCGCCGTTCGCGCTTTCGACGAGTTCGGGGATGACGGTGTGGGCGACGGAAGTCGGGCTCGATACCGTCAACGAGGACGCGCGCGTCTACATGCTGCCCTGTATCGCCGGACATGTGGGCTCGGATACGGCAGGCGTGATCCTGTCCGAGGAGCCGCATCTCCGCGATGAGATGACCCTGATCGTCGATGTCGGCACCAATGCGGAAATCGTTCTCGGCAACCGGCACACGCTTCTGGCCGCGTCCTCGCCGACCGGTCCGGCCTTCGAAGGCGCGCAGATTTCGTGCGGGCAGCGTGCGGCGCCGGGTGCGATCGAACGCCTCAGGATCGATCCGGAAACGCTGGAGCCGCGGTTCAAGGTGATCGGCTCAGACCTGTGGTCGGACGATCCCGGCTTTGAATCAGAAACGGCAAAGACCGGCGTTACCGGCATCTGCGGATCCGGCATTATCGAGGTGCTCGGGGAGATGCTGCTCGCGGGCATCCTGAAAACCGACGGGACCATCGACGGCACCCTTGCCGCGCGTTCGCCCCGCGTCGAAACGGATGGGCGCACGTTCGCCTATCTGGTCCATGACGGCGAGAACCGGATCAGCATCACGCAGAACGACGTCCGCGCGATCCAGCTCGCCAAGGCCGCGCTGTATGCCGGTGCGGCCCTGTTGATGGACAAGATGGAAGTCGATCACGTGGACCGGGTCGTGCTGGCCGGGGCATTCGGCACGCACATCGACCCGCGCTACGCGATGATCCTCGGTATGATCCCGGACTGCGGGCTCGATCGCGTCTATGCCGCCGGCAATGCCGCGGGCACGGGCGCGCGGATCGCGCTTTTGAACCAGCAAAGCCGCGACGACATCCAGCGCATCGTCAAGACCATCACCAAGGTCGAAACGGCGGTCGAGCCGCGGTTCCAGGAGCATTTCGTCAAGGCCATGGCCCTGCCGCACGCGGATGCGCCCTATCCGCAGCTGGAAGCCGAAGTGCCGGAGCTGACCAAGGTCCGGATGCTGGCGCCGCTGCTGGACACCCCGGCGGAGGGCCGTCGCCGGCGGCGGCGCGCCAGGTAATCGTCCCGGCGTAAAGGGGTTTGTTTTTTCCCCGGAATCTCCCTACCAAAACCCCATGTTTGACCAGGATGCGAAATACTGGCACCGCCGCACGTGGCGTATCGCCCTTCCCGTTATCGTCACCAACGTATCGGTGCCGATCCTGGGAATTGTCGATACCGCCGTCGTCGGGCGGCTACCCGGACCCGAATTCGTCGGTGCCGTCGCCATCGGCGCATTGATCTTCAACCTGCTCTATCACGGCTGTAATTTCCTGCGCATGGGCACCACGGGACTGACGGCACAGTCCTTCGGGGCACGTGACGGACGCGAGGTCCGGACGTGGCTGGTCCGCGCGCTCATGCTCGGCATCGTCATCGGCGTGGCAATGGTCATTTTGCAATGGCCGATTTTCGAAATCTCGGCGCTCACCGTCGGCCCCAGCGAGAGCGTCCTGCCGCTCACCCGGGAATACTTCGAGGTTCGCATTTGGTCGGCGCCCGCGGCGCTCGCCAACTTTGCCCTGCTCGGCTGGTTCTTCGGCGTGCAGAACACACGCGCCGCGCTGATCACGCAGATTTACATGAACGGGATCAACGCGATTCTGGATTTCTGGTTCGTGCTCGGTCTCGGCTGGGGTGTCGCCGGCGTCGCCTGGGCGACCGTCATCGGCGAGACCACGGCGGTGATCCTTGGTCTCGCACTGGCCGGACAGCACCTGAGACGCATGGGCGGGCATTTCGACGGCGCGCAGATCATGCAGGCGGGCCCGTTCAAACGCATGTTGGGCGTGAACCGCGATATTTTCATCCGTTCGATGTGCCTGCAATCGGTGTTCGTGATCCTGACCGCGCTGGGCGCGCGCATGGGCGACAGCGTGCTCGCCGCGAACGCCATCCTGCTTCACCTGCAGGTGCTTACCGCCTATGCCCTCGACGGCTTCTCGAACGCGGCGGAAGCCCTCGCCGGCGAAGCCAAGGGGGCGCGTAACCGCCGCAACTTCGCTGCCGCCATCCGCACCACGGTGTTCTGGTCGTTCCTTCTCGCCGTCGTCTTCAGTGGCCTGACCGCGACGCTCGGCCCCTATATGATCGATGCCCTGACCATCGTCGAAAGCGTTCGCGAAACGGCACGCACCTACCTGATCTGGAGCATTCTGCTGCCACTGGTGTCGGTCTGGAGCTTCCAGCTCGACGGCATTTTCATCGGCTGCACGTGGTCCCGGGAAATGCGCAACGCCATGATCGTGTCGCTGCTGGTTTACCTGGCGGCACTGCCGGTCCTGGTGCCGCCGTTCGCAAACCACGGCCTTTGGGGCGCGTTCATGGTCCTGATGGCGGCACGTGCCGTCACGCTCGGCTGGATGCTGCCGGGCCTGCAACGCAAAATTTAAAGGGATCAGGCGGTCCGGCGTTCGAGGCTGGGCGTCCGGTTGTAGTGCTCGCGGTAGCACTTCGAGAAATGCGACGCCGAGACGAATCCGCAGGCGAGCGCGATGGAGAGAATCGGCAGGCTCGTTTGGCGTAAAAGGAACCGGGCGCGGCTCAATCGCAACGATAGATAATACTTGGTTGGCGCCGTCCCCAGATATTTCCGGAACAGTCGTTCGAGCTGACGCGTCGAAAGCCCGACCCCGGCGGCGAGTTGTGCACAGTTGACCGGCTCTTCGAGGCTTTCTTCCATCTGCTGGATGACCGCCAGGAGTTTCGGGTGCGATACACCCAGCCGGGTCCGAAGTTCCATGCGCTGGCCCTCATCGCCCTCGCGGATGCGATGATGAATGAGCTGGTCGGCAACCGCCGCCGCCGTCGCCGCGTCGTAATGCAATGCAATCAGCCGGAGCGAAAGATCGAGTGCCGCCGTGCCGCCGGCGCAGGTGTAACGGTTGCGGTCGATTTCGAACAGCTCTGTCACGACGTCCAGTTCGGGATAGTCCTCGATGAACGAGGGCATGTTCTCCCAATGGATCGTGCAGCTGTACCCTTCCAGAAGCCCCGCTTTTGCAAGGATTTCTGTCCCGGTGCAGATCGCGCCGATCCCGGTGCCGTGCGACGCCAGCCGCCGGAGCTTCTGGATCAATCCTTTCGACGTATAGGACTTCACGTTCAGCCCGGCACAGACAAAAATCGTCTCCAGGCCTTCAGCGGCGCTGATCGGACCGTCGACATTCACCGACAGGCCGTTACTTGCCATCACCGGGTTCCCGTCTTCGGAATAGACGTCGCACGCATAGAGCGATTTCTCCGCCAGACGGTTGGCGATCCGGAACGGCTCCACGCCGGCGCTGAACCCGATCATCGTGAATTCGGGCAACAGCACGAAACCGATTTTGTGCGGTTTGACCCCGCTTGCGCCACCGAACATGGGCAAAATTCCCTTATCAAACGACTCATTTTACGTCGTATTCGGACGAGATTAGTGCACATTAAAAAAAGAGAAAATACACAAATGACATTCGCGTGACACGGCGCAAGAACCGAGGTAGGCATTACTGATCAATAGTTTAGGGGGTCACCGCTCGTATGCGCAGCTTTGAAAAAGCCGAGTATGACATCCGCGTCGATCGCGTTCGTGCACGTATGGCCGCGCAGGGTCTCGACCTGCTGATCACGTGCAATCCGGCCAATATGAATTACCTGACAGGATACGACGGCTGGTCATTTTACACGCCGCAAGTGGTCGCCGTTGCACAGGAAGAAAGTGAACCGATCTGCATCGTGCGCGGTATCGATCGCGCCGGTGGTTTCGTCACCACGCACCTGAACGAAGAAAACATGCTCGGCTACCCCGACCATTATGTACAGGCCGAGGATATTCATCCGATGGACTGGATCGGCGGGCTGCTGGTCGAGCGCGGGTTGGGCAAGGGCCGCGTCGGCATCGATATGGACGCCTATTATTATTCCGCGCGTGCGCATGCAGCCCTCGGCGCCGCCATGCCGGACGCAACGTTCGAAGATTCGAAAAACCTCGTCAACTGGGTCCGTATCGTCAAAAGCGCCAGCGAAATCGCCTATATGCGGGAAGCCGCCAAGCTCGTCGAACTTGCCATGCAGGCCGGTATCGATGCCATTGAACCCGGGGTGCGGCAGTGTGATGCGGTCGCCGATATCTATAATGCGCAGATTCGGGGCACGGAGGCGTTCGGCGGCGAGTACACCTCCATCGTGCCGATGCTGCCGACCGGCCTCGGCACCACGACGCCGCACCTGACGTGGAATTCGGAACCCTTCAAGAAAGGCGAAGCGACGATCCTGGAACTTGCCGGGTGCCGCATGCGCTATCACTGCCCGATGTCGCGCACCGTACACCTGGGGCCGCCGCCGAAACGCATGGCGGAGATCGCCGAGGTCGCCGTCGAGGCGCTGAACGTGGCCGTCGAGAGCATGCGTCCGGGTGTGACGTGCGAGGAAGTCCATGCCGCGTGGAACCGCGTTGTCAGCCGTCACGGGATCGTCAAGGATTCGCGCATGGGCTATTCCATCGGCCTCAACTATCCCCCGGACTGGGGCGAGCACACGATTTCCATTCGTCCGGGCGACACCACATCGCTGCAGGCGGGCATGACCATTCACGTCATGCCGGGAATCTGGCTGGATAACTGGGGTGTCGAGATCAGCGAAGGGGTGCTGGTCACAGATACCGGCGCCGAAAAACTTTGTGATTTTCCGCAGGGACTGGTCGTCAAGGACTGACGTCAGTCCGGCATTATCGCCATTTCCACTTCGCGTGTACGGCCGTTTGCCATCATCCACTCGCCGGTGCGCGGATGCGCGCGAAGCCGGTGCCCGTAATGGGTACGCAGCCCTTCCACAAGCGCGCCCCCGAAATCGAGTTGCTCATCGATGAAACCGACCATCACCGAATTCGGCCACGCCTGCGGCCGGATGGTCCGCAACCGGTCGTAAAGCACGTGCACCGGTTCTTCCCGGTGCACCTGCGCCAGAAACGACAGCATCGCCGCCGACGAGCGCGACACGCCCATATGGCAATGAATCAGCAACCGGACGGGATCGCCGCTCGCCGCCTGCTGGGCGACGTCACGGCCGAAGTCCAGGACCTCGCCGACGAGTTCCGGGCTCGGCGGCGTACGCCCGGGCAGCGGGTCGATCACATCGTGGCACCGGAGCGTAAGCCGGTGGTGCTCGTCGAAGCTGTCGAAAGCCGGGATTTCCGGCCAGTCCGGATCAATAACGGTGAGAACGTGCGTCACCGCGCGCCCGGCATGCTCGGGCAGCTCTTCGACGCCGCAAATGGTGAGATCGGCAAGTGCAATGGATGTCATGCCGACAAATTAATGCCGGATGCCGAAAAAACAAGACGCCACTGCGTTAGGTTTTGATGACCTCGGCGTACTCAGCCCGGGCTCATGCCACGCAGACGCTCGGAGCGGCGGCGCAGCAGTTCCACCGTTGCCAGCAGGACGACCGAGATACAGATCAGGATCGTCGCCACGGCAAGGATCGTCGGACTGATGGACTCGCGAATACCGGCCCACATCTGACGCGGAATCGTCTGTTGCTCCACGGATGCAACGAACAGAACCACGACAACCTCGTCGAACGACGTCACGAAGGCGAACAGCGCCCCCGAGATCACGCCCGGCAGGATCAACGGCATGATGATCTTGAAGAACACCGTCGTCGGATCTGCACCGAGCATCGCGCCGGCGCGGGTCAGCGAATGGTCGAAACCGCTGAGTGTGGCCGTCACCGTGATAACCACGAACGGCGTGCCGAGCACCGTATGCGCCAAAATGACGCCAAGATACGTGCCGGTCAGCGGAATGTAATCATTCACCGTTGCGTAGAAGAAGAAGATACCGGCCGCCGTGATCACCAGCGGCACGATCATCGGCGAAATCAACAGCCCCATGAACAGGCCTTTGTAGGGCATTTCCGCCCGCGACAGGCCGAGCGCCGCAATCGTCCCCAGCGTCGTCGCCAGAATGGTCGCGCAAAACGCAATGAAGAACGAGTTGCCGATGGAAACCTGCCAGATTTCCTTGTTCATAAAGTCCTGATACCAGCGCATGGAAAACGCTTCGGGATCGAGCGACATCATTTGCTTGGTGAACGTGAAGTACGGTTCCGCATTAAAGCTGAGCGGAATGATCACCAGGATCGGCGCGATCAGGAACAGGAAGACCAGGCAGCAGATAAAGATATACAGGTAGTGCCAAATGGTCTCTACGGGGCCGGCATGATCTGGAAGTGAAATCTGGCTCATGTCTTCTTACCCCAGCTTCAGACGGTCGATACCGACCAGTTTGTTGTACAGCCAATACAGGATGATGACGCCGACAAGCAGGATACCGCCAAGCGCGGCCGCCAGGCCCCAGTTGAGGGATTTCTGCATGTGGAAAGCGATCATGTTCGAGATCATCTGACCATCCTGGCCACCGACCAGCGCCGGCGTGATGTAGTACCCGATGGCGAGAATGAACACGAGCAGGCACCCGGCGCCGACACCCGGCAGCGTATTCGGCACATAGATGCGCCAAAATGCCAGGAACCGGTGCGCACCGAGAGATTCGGCCGCACGCAGATAACTTGGCGGAATAGTCTTCATCACGCTGTAGAGCGGCAACACCATGAACGGCAGCAAAATCTGCGTCATGGCAATGACCGTGCCTTGTGCGTTGAATATCAGCTGTATTCGCTGCGCGTCATCTATAATCCCGGTCCAAACCATAATGTCGTTCAACACACCCTGGGTCTGCAGGAGCACAATCCACGACGTGGTCCGCACCAGCAGCGATGTCCAGAACGGCAGCAACACAAGGATCATCAACAGGTTCGAGTGCCTGAGCGGCAAACTGGCCAGCATGTAGGCGATCGGGAAACCGAGAATGAGACACGACACCGTGACGACCACGCTCATCCAGAGCGTGCGCAGGAACAGATCGACGTAGATCTGGTAGTCCTCGCCGATCATCTGGATTTCGCCGTCGACGCTGTACTGGCGATCGACCGCGGCAAGGTAATTCACGCTCGTAATCGTCGGCGACAACCGCTTGATCGTCGCCCATGTGGCAAGTTCACCCCATTCCTTTCGGCGGTCGATGAATTTTTCCTTGTAGGGCGGTTCCCATTTGCCGGCGCTTCGGGCCGACCCGGTAATGACACTGCGCAATCCCGGGGTTTCAAAGTTCAACCGGGTCGCGACCTTGCCGATTTCACGAGATTCGCGCGCGACGACCAGGTCCTTGGCGAGCGCGGCAAAAGCCTCCTCGCCGGGCACCTCGTTGCCGTCCCAATCCTCAAGAACGGCGACCGTCTCCGGCATGTGCTGTGCGATCAGCGGGTTCTCTACCGAGCGGTAGAGCATCAATGCAATCGGATAAAGGAAAGAAAAGAAGATAAATATGAAAAGCGGCATGACCAGGAGCACGGCCCGGATGCGCTTCGATCTCTCGGCGCTTGCCAGTGCTGCCTTAAGCGGTCGCCCGTCGACTGTCGTAAGCTGTTCGCTCATTTCGCCACCCCGTTTTCCCTCTGCCGCGGCTTTTGGCGCCGCTTCGGCAAAATCTTTTTAGGTTGCCGAGGATACCGGGGACGGCGGAAAGCCGCCCCCGGATCCAGCGGTTCTTATTAGTTAGCCAGCCACGAGTTGAAGCGGTTGTTCAGCTCGTCCTGACGGTCGGCCCAGAACTCGAAGTCGTTCTGGATCGCGGTCTTGAAGTTTTCCGGTGCCGTCGGCATGTGCGGCCCCATTTCGATACCGGCTTCGGCGTGCTTGCCGATCAGCGGCGCGGAGGACTTGCGGGCCGGACCGTAGGAGATCCAGGCTGCCTGATCCGCGAGGCGCTGCGTATCGGTCGCGAACGCGATGAAGTCCATGGCGGCCTTCTTGTTCGGCGCACCCTTGACGACAACGAAGAGGTCCGTATCGAACACCTGGGCATCCCAGACGATATCGAACGGCTTATTCTCGGTCGCGATCGCGTTGAAGATACGACCGTTGTAGGCGGTGGTCATGGCGACTTCACCGTCAGCCAGAAGCTGCGGCGGCTGTGCACCGGCTTCCCACCAGACAACCGAGTCCTTGATGCTGTCGAGCTTCTTGAAGGCGCGGTCGACACCGGCGTCGGTCGCCAGCACGTCGTAGATTTCGCTGGTCGGGACACCGTCAGCAGCCAGCGCCATTTCCAGGTTGGCTTTCGGCGTCTTACGCATGCCGCGCTTGCCCGGGAACTTCTTCAGGTCGAAGAAGTCGGCGATGGTCGACGGCTTGTCACCCGAGAACTTGGACTTGTCGTACGAATAGATCGTCGACCAGACGATGCTCGCCACGGCGCAGTCGGTGATCGCGCCGTCGATGAAGTCCTTGCTGGCCGGCGTGCCGTCCGGTGCCGGCGGCAGGATCGACGCGTCGATCGGCTCCAGCAGACCTTCGTCACAGCCGCGCACGGCGTCGGAAAGTTCGACGTCAACGACGTCCCACTTCACGCTGCCGGCTTCAACCTGCGCCTTGATTTCGGCGAGGCCGCCCGAGTAGTTCTCGGAAAGGATTTCCGTGCCGGTCTTTTTGGTGAACGGCTTGTGATACGCTTCAACCTGGGATTTGGTATAAGCACCACCCCAGGAAACGACGGTCAGGCTGTCGGCATTCGCCGGCGCTGCCGCCATCGCACCGAAGGCAATAACGCCTGCGGCTGCGAAAGTCGTCAGTTTGAGTTTGTTAATCATGAGTAATCAACTCCCTGGTTTTTAAACGTAAACGTCGGTGACCGGCCGGGGCCGGTCATTTTGCCCAAATGTGGGTCCGGCGCGCCGTTCCACACGCGCCGTCTTGCGGTGCTCACTATGCATCGAGCGCCCGGCAATCCTCTGCTTTCCAGCCAAAGGTAACCTCAGTGCCTTCATTGATCGCAGCCAATGCCGAGGCGTTGGCGATCTTGACGACGAATTCGTCGTCGCCGCACACCGATGCGCGGGTGCGGATATGGTCACCGAGATAAATCAGTTCCTCGACCTTGGCCTTGAACACGTTCTGGTAATCGCCCTCGTTGGACGGATTGACCGCAACGCGTTCCGGCCGGATCGACAGTGTCGTTTTCGAACCGACGCCTTCGGTATTGACGTTCAAGGCGGTGATGATGGAGCCGTTGACATCGACTGTCACGTTGTCCCCGTTCACTTCCTTGATGTCGCCGACGAGCGTGTTGTTCTCACCGATGAACTGCGCAACGAAGGCATTGTCGGGACGTTCATAGAGAACATCCGGCGGTGCCAGTTGCTGGATCACACCGTCATTGAAGACCGCCACGCGGTTCGACATGGTCAGTGCTTCCGACTGATCGTGTGTCACGTAGACCACAGTCACGCCGAGGTTTTCGTGAATGTGTTTGATCTCGTACTGCATCTGCTCGCGCAGCTGCTTGTCGAGCGCGCCCAGCGGCTCGTCCATCAGGACAAGCACCGGGTCGAACACGAGTGCGCGGGCCACCGCGACACGCTGCTGCTGCCCGCCGGACAACTGCGCCGGGCGCCGGTTGCCGAACGTGCCAAGCTGCACCATGTCGAGCGCCTTTTTAACGCGCGCCTCGATCTCGCTCTTGGGGGCTTTCCTGACTTCCAGCGGAAATGCCAGGTTCTCAGCCACCGTCATGTGTGGAAAAAGTGCGTAATTCTGGAACACCATGCCGATACCGCGCTTGTGCGGCGGTACGTTGTTGATCGGTGCGTTGTCCAGATAGATTTCCCCGTGCGTCGCCGGTTCGAAGCCCGCAAGCATCATGAGGCACGTCGTTTTACCCGACCCGGACGGACCAAGCATGGTGAGAAACTCACCACGCGCCACATCCAGATTTAGGTCTTTTACGACGAGTGTTTCGCCATCATAACTTTTTTGAACTGATTCGAATCGAACGAGCGGATCATTGTTTTCCGTCATACCACCCTGCGCCATCCCTGTTACACGATGTGCCGCACGTATACGCGCGATCATTATCGTTTTAGTCCATCATGGCCGGATTATGTTTTCAAGTCCTGCCAAGACGGTATCCGGTTTGCGACTATTTTTGGACTTTTAAAGGCGTCCAATTTTTTAACCGCAGACCGGTTGTCTGTCCCCTCGTGCCGAAAGGCTACACTTTTGGGTCAAGAAACTCAAACCCCATACGGAAATTACTTGCCAATCAGTCGCTTCGCCGCGCTCAGTCTGCTTTTCGGGTGCCTGCGGCAAAGGCAATTTTCATCAATATTGCCAGCAGGAACGCCATGGCGATCCACCAGCTTTGCCACATGCCGTAGGAAACGTTAGCAACAAAAAGCCATGCCGAAGCCGCAGCCATCGCGACCCCGCTCTTCCAGCCATCATCGGTGAATGTCGCCAGTCGGTAAAAGATGGCAAAGACGAATCCCGCCAGGATAAGCGCCCCCGGCAGCCCGAGTTCCAGTCGCGTCTGTAAAGCGAGATTATGCGGGTGCAGCGGCATGATCTCCATGTTCGGCGCCAGACGGTATTCTTCCTGCGGAATATGGCGGGAAGCCCCCATCCCCCATCCGAGCCATGGTTTTTCGCCGATCTTCTCCGCAGCAAACGACCACATGGCCAACCTGTGTCGGGCAGACGACGTAACGTCGCTATAAGCGACAGGATGATCGGCGAGATATTCTTTAACTTTAGTCAGTTGGATTATGTATGGCGCTAAAACGATTAGTGCCGCAGCAACGACAGCGATGGCGTAGCCGGCCCTTACACCAATCATCCATCGAAATACCAGCACCCCGCTGCAAATAAGAAAAACCATAAATGCGGCTAGGCTTGAAGACAAACACAAGGTAATCAACGTACACACTGCCAGGGCAGCGGCTTCAAACGGTTTCCGGGGACCAAAAACGATCAACAGCGGCCAACTGATTAAAGCAAGTACGACGGCGTTACTATTGAGAGGCGTCAATGGATCTTGATCAAATTCGCCCCATAGTGCGTCTCCAGTTCCATAGGCATAGCCAATCGCGGCCAATAGCAGGACCACCGCGACTGCGGTCCCATTCGTCATCCACCGCGCTGCCCGCCGGCCATCGACATCGACCATATGCGGCAATCTCAGCGCAAAACATCCCAATAAGATAAGGGGCACCAACTTAATCACTCGCGGCAACGCGTCGGCTGGCTCCGGTGACCAAATCGTAGCCACAATCACCCAAACTGAAAAAGCTGTGGCCGTCACAGCAAGGGGCATTGGCTTCCCCCAAGAGATTGGCGACACACGCTCGGTAATATGATGAATTATACAAATGGCACCGAGCACCGCGACAACTACGACGGTCAAACGAGGGGCCATTATTACAGCGAAAGGCATTGCGCCAAGCGAGGCATAAAAGCCCCCGCCGTTAAGATGCCTATTCAATGAAACTGTCATGCTTTCGCATCTGCCATTTGCAGGAACTAGCTACGATTCAAGCGGTCAAAAATACGGAAGAGTTCTTCGGCATTTCTGTCCCAGCTATAGCGTTGCGCTCTCATTTTTGCGCGCTCGCCGAGTTGCTGTCGAGCTTCACGATCCGACATCAAATTGGCAATTACGTCGACCATATCATCGACATCATTTGGGTCGAAGTAATTCGCCGCGTCACCTGCGATTTCTGGCATCGCTGCGGTCCTGGACGTTGCCACAGCACAGCCGCAAGCCATCGCCTCAACCAACGGGTTTCCAAATGTTTCGACTGTTGAGGGGAAAACGAAGACTGTGCATTTTCGGTACAGTTTTGAAAGTTCGTCAGCTTGCACAGATCCCAGGAAGCGAACCTTAGATGAGAGTCCAAGTTTTTCCGTCATACTTTTCAAGCGATTGGCATATGCCGCGTCGAGCGGTGCGCCTGCGATCGACAGCTTCAATGACGGGAAACGTGGCGCTAATTTACTGAGAGCAATCAACAGCGAGTGCAGATTTTTCTGTAGGTACAAATCCGAAACTGCCAGCAATTCGTCGTCGTCTCTTTCGTCGACCGGGCCTGGAGAAAAGACCTTGTTGACCCCATGGGGAATAATCGCAATATCTTTGGAAATCATGCGCAACACGCCACCGGCGGCGGACCGCTTCGAATATTCTGATACGGAGACGATCGCCTTTGCGCGCATCACTGACATCGCCGTCCCGGCGAACAGCGCTGCCCAATACAATAGTTTTGCAGGGCGGCGCTCGACAAAAACGACACTTAGAGCATTACGAAGCAGAAGAACGCTGTTGCGGCAAAAGATCGGACCGTAGTTTGCAGGAGAGTAAACGACATCCGCGTCAATCGCCCGTTCGATTCGAGGCACCGACAGTTGCTCAAAAGTCATCAAGCGCCAGAATGAACTTTTAAAATTGACTTCATGCACCGTAACACCATCAAGCACCTCGGAAAATGTCGGCATTTGGTCCGTATGCAATATGACGTGCAAATCCAAGTCTTTAATTGCCGCTAGACGTGGAAGAATATTGGCCAAATAGGTAATGCCGCCGCCACTTCGAGAATGCAGCGCATTAACGAGCACGCGAGTTCGCCGGACAATTCCGTCTGCGCCCCGCTCAATAGCCTCATAATGCTTCTCCCAGGTATAGCGCTCGGTCACAACGCGACGGGCATTGCCCCCGGCTTGCATACGCCATTCGCGATTTCGCCCGGCAAATTGGATCGCCGTAACAAGCTGTTCGACATTTCCAGGCTCAATCGTGATGCCAAACTCATCTTTACTACCAACCGACGGACTTCCTTCGGCAATTTGCGAAACGGTCCTGCAGTCGCTGCAGATTTCAGCGACTTGCCCAATTCGGCTGGCAATCACAGGGCGCGCTGCCGCCATGTATTCGAAGAGCTTCGTGGGAGAGCCGAAAAACGGTGACTTGTCCGGGTTCGTGACCATAGGAGAAACGAGAACGTCCGAAGCCGCCAGGTATTTCGCAACCTCGGATTGCGCCACCAGCCCCGTGAGAGTAACCGTTCCATTCGAGACAAGCTCGCTTGTGATGCGTTCTACCGTCGGCCGGCTAGCGCCGTCTCCAATAAACATAAAATGCCACTTCTGTTCGGCACTCGGCGCCTTCGACATTTCATATGCAGCCTCCGCAAGAACTTCCACCCCGTGCCAAGGACCAAATGTGCCGACAAACGTCACCAAAACTGCGTCCGAGGGAATACCGTGAAGGGCGCGCAATTCATCTAATTCTTCCTGTGAAAACTGCGTTGGATCGAACTCCGCCGGATCCACCCCGTTTGGCAGCATAATAATCCGGTCCGGGTTCACGCCCTTTGACACCAGGTCGTCGCGTAACGGACCAGATACCGTCACCACTGCGTGTGCCTGCCGGAGGCTTACGTTCTCGATTAGACGGATCACCCCCCCAAACATGAACGGCGTTCCCCAGTTATGCGCCATCCAAATTTCTGACCCATTGTATTCCAGCACGAGAGGAAGCTTGTAACGCCGCGATAGAAGAACGCCCGCCAAACTCCCTAGAGAGGTTCGTTGGTAGATCATTCCTTTGAAGTCGACGAGACATGCCGCCGCTCGCGCCACGAAGTATCTATTGTACGAAAAGTGATTTAGTTCACGAGGGACAATATAAGCATGATCTGGAAGAACGCGCTCAAGATGATAGCCATCGTGCGCCCCTACACCTTTGTTGTCCGGGGCAAGCACAAAAACTTCTCGGCCACGTGATAATGCCGCCAAAATAATACCGCGTGCATGCGACAGGGCGCCTCCAGCTTGCACGCCAAGCCACAGATTGGTGCGCAAGTACGCAACTTTGTCCGTGATTGTATCCGTGTTGACACGGACACGAGTTGCATAATTAAGAGAAAGAGCCTGAAACCCCGTCACCACCAAATTGCATAGGCCGGCAAGAACAGCACGGGCGAGTGATAGTGTGCACCGACCAACATCCGATGATTTTACTTCAACAACGGACATGTCAGGATTGACCACGTAACGGGTTCCGGTATCGATCCACAACGAGAGGATACTCAGAATCGGAAACATCGGCATTGCGACATCTTCGCCAAGCATGATGTAGACCCGCGGGCGTTTCAGTTTCCGCAAATACTTCACCAGTCCGAAGTGACCATGGGGCATAAAGGTCGAGACGACCACGTAATCGACATGATGATCTACCTGACGCTCAAAATCCAAGCGCTGGTCGCGCAACATCGGGTATTGGGTCAGCACCAAGGAGCGGTTTTCGGCGTTCATATGGCTCTATCGATTCGACAAATTCTTCTGAATGAGAGGGGACGTCCTGACTTCGGCATCATGAATTCGGCACAGCCTAGTGTCTCACTAGCTTCGTCGCGACATCGCCCGTTGGTAAATATGCTTGTTTCAATTCAGTTTTGAAACATCCTAAATGAGTTTCCATGCCTCTGGCGCGGATCGGCGCGGGGCGATATCAACGAAAATCCAGCGCACCGGATTGCTGAAGTCGTTCCGCGAAAAAGACGCCCAATTTTCGCAGCCCCCTTTCGTTCAAATGGACGGAGTCCAGAAAATACTCGCGGCGCGGCGATAGGGCTTCTCGGCTCCATTCAGCAGCATCAAATAGATAAACGTCCGGACGTTCCGCTATCTCCCTGAGCGCCGCGTTGTAGCGAGCCGTCAATTCTGCAAGGACGAACGGGTTAGCTGTGTACGCGGGCAAGTGACCGATCGCCAATGCCGTGGCATCCGGTTCGACCTCCGCCGAATAGAGACCTGGCAGCGTGATCAGGGCGACACGCGCACCCATGGCCTGCAATTTGTCTATAAGCGTGATCACCTCATCCAAAAATCTCGGCTCGAAACTTCGCACTTTTTCCAGAACGGCGGCGTGCCGGTCCGGCGTTTTTTGGCGCTGGTAGAGTTCGATTGCGCGGCTGCGATCTTTTTCGCTCAAGCGCATCGCGGCACGCCATGCTTCGCGCAGCAGCCACCCCGTTTTTATCGGCAGTTCCTGCAGTTCATCTAGCAGGTTTTCGTCGTATATATCGTTCCAGCCGATCATCACCGTTACTACCTTTGGCGACAAATCACGGTATCCTTTGCCTGGAACGGAGGGACTTACGGTCGCCTGATAAAATTCTCGTTCTTCGATGACGTTTTCAAACCGACTGATATCTTTGGTCATCAATTGATCTGCTTTTGAGAAGAGTTGGAATCGGTGATTGTCGACACCGAGTTCTCTAATCAATGTTTGGACTTCCGCTACCTCGCCATCATTCCCATCTTGAATGACGGTGCATGCATTCAAGGGGAGGCCATGTTGCTTGACGATCTTCATGCTCTTCATCAGCGGATCAAAAGTACCTTTCCCTCGGACATTCTCGTGGCCAGTTCTCGCCCCATCCAGGGAAAATTGTATGCCTGCAATCGGTTTTAGTAACTTGGGCGTTGTTAAAATTTTCTCCAGGCGTTCGGGAAACATACCATTCGTTCCGAAGCTAAATTTGACATCGAGGTTTGAAATACCCTCGACAATCTCTTCAAAGTCTTTTCGGGCAAAAACCTCGCCTCCCGTCAAAAAAAGATGACGGTTGGTCTCGTTCAAGCGGAGACCATCAACGATGCGGACTATTTCATTCACGGTCATTTCGTCGCTTCGTTTAAGAAACGGTTCCGCAATATCATCATAGATAAAGCAATGCTGACATCGGAGATTGCAAAGTTCCGTAACGTATAAAGTAAAGGCGGTTGTCGTAGGTTCGTTAGAGGCCTCCGCGCGATCAAGAGCGAGTTCGACGTATATCTGAGCATCATCGAATTCGCATAATCCCGCAAGGATGTGGGCTAAGTTCATCAACTGATCGGGCGAGGCGTTTTCTAAGTCCGCTTTGATTGAATCGGCACCAGCACGCTGAGAACGCGCCCATTCCTTGAACCTTTGCTTGTGGTTGAAGCCATCTGCCAGCCCGGATTGATCGCGGGGTTTAGCAAACTTTTGATAAAAATATTCAAACATGTGTCGCGAACTGGTGCTGGATTGGACTGCGCATATCAAACATCTTTAGACGATCTCAGAGCCGTGTATAAACTCATCAAATGTAACAGAGCAGTTCATGCGTGGAAACATGTACTTCTTGACGCTGGGTGGCGCTTGAGCAATCTATGTTTGACTGATCAGGCGGAGAGTGCGAGATAGCGTTTCAGAACTTTTAGGGGGCCGCTTGAATATTTTAGGTGCAATAGCTAGGGTAACTGGACTGACGCCGTACATCGACGTTTACCGCGAGGGTACGCGGGTTCCTGCGCTTAGACGCCAATTTGAAGAATACATCGCCGCAAAAGAGCGGGAAATAAGTCAGCTGAAAGAAGTTAATGCACGACAGCATGAGTTTGTGTCGCGTGAAACGAAAGTTGCGCCCATACTTTTTAACACGCTTCCGAAATCCGGCAGTGTATTCATTGGTAAGACGTTAGCGCAAAGCATCGATATTGAGTATTCCGAGCAGCCAATGTTTCACGGTTTTTTCCCTACCTATTTTTTGATTGATTCAGCAGCGCAGAGATTGCGGTTAGGCAATATTATACGGCAAGAGCATTTTGATGCATCAGCCCTAAACATCAACTTGATCACTAGGTTTGTAGATAAGTTGGTGGTTCATGTTCGTGATCCACGACAGGCAACTCTGTCATGGTTTCATCACTTTGACCGTCTCCAGCAACTACACCCAGACGGTATAAACTATACCGTTCATCAGGCGCCGCCGGGCTACGGTGACCTCTCAAATCCTGAGCGAATCGATTGGCACATTGAAACGCACCTTGCTTCGTGTGTGAACTGGATTAACGATTGGCTACATGTAGCCGAGAAAAATAAGAACTTGCCTATTTTATTGACAACGTACGAGGACTTCCTCGTAGATAAACAGGCATTTTTTCAGCGCATTTTTGACTTCTACGGAATTGAAAATGCGGCCAACGATTTAGCCGAGCCAGCAAAACATATCGATAATAATTTCCGAAGTGGCCAGAAAGATGAGTGGGTGGGCGTCTTGACAGAGAGGCAGAAGAAAAGATGTGCTGAAATAATCGGTCATACATTGGCGGATCGCTTCAAGTGGGAACTTTGAAACGACATTCTGAATTTATTCTTGAAAAGTTTGCGCCACTTCATCCGTAAAGATCGAATTCTGGAAAAGGTAATCCAGCGAATTATGTTCTCAAGAGCACTTAGAGATATCTACCAGGGCCTAATGCAATGGGAGTTGTGGGCAAGGCTCGGCTGGCATGAAATTCGTCGCCGGTATGCTCGAACCGTTTTGGGGCCGTTCTGGTCGGCATTAAATCTCGCTGTGTTCGTGATCGCTGTGGGGTTCGTTTTTTCGAATCTCTGGGGAACGGATCTCAAGACCTTTCTGCCGTTCCTGAGCACGGGAGTCACGACCTGGCTCTTTATCTCGGCGCTTATGACCGAGGGGTGCGGTATATACTCGGCAAACCAAGGGGTTCTAAAGCAGTTTGCATTCCCGAAAACGGTCTTTGCCCTGCAATGTGTTTGGCGCAATTTTATTGTCTTTGGGCACAACCTTATAGTTTGCCTGATTGTTGCGATTATTTTCTCGGTTGATCTGACGCTAAACAGCCTGTTTCTGATTCCCGGATTGTTCATCGTACTTTTAAACGGCGTCTGGGTTGGCCTTGTTCTCGGGATTCTATGTGCGCGCTTTCGCGATGTGCAGCCTCTTATCGGCAGTTTCTTGCAGATTATGATGTTGGTCACCCCGGTCTTTTGGCCTCCGGAGCAAGTAGGCGACTTGAAGCCACTGATCGTCGATAGCAATCCGTTGTATCATTTCCTGTCGATTGTTCGGGAACCTCTGCTCGGACATGCCCCCTCCGCATTGAACTGGAGCGTAAGTTTGTCCTTAACTCTGTTGGGGTGGGCATTGGCATTGTACATGTTCACGAAATTTCGCCACAGAGTGATTTATTGGGTGTAGCTATGGCCGAAATGCGATTGGAGAATGTGAGTGTCGAGTTTCCGGTAATCGGGGGAAGCAAAAGCTTTCGCCAGACGCTATTGCAACGGACCGCCGGAGGGTTGATCCAAAGGAGCTCATCCGATCATCGGCGGATCACTGTTAAGGCGTTGGACAATATTTCCGTTGATATCAAAAATGGAGAGCGCGTCGGATTGATTGGCCCCAATGGTGCCGGAAAATCGACGCTGCTGAGGTTAATGGCGGGAATCCTCGAGCCCGTCAGCGGCCATATGTCGGTTGAGGGCAAGGTGTCGGCGCTCTTTGCGCCGGGCATCGGCATGGACATGGAAGATACCGGGTATGACAACGTATATAACTGCGGCCTTTATCTCGGCATGTCTCGAAAGCAAATATCCGGTATTATGCCGGACATCGAAGAGTTCACTGAGCTCGGGGATTATTTGAGCCTGCCGGTTCGAACGTATTCTTCCGGCATGGTTGTCAGATTGGCTTTCGCCGTTGCGACCGCAATCCATCCGGAAATCCTGCTTCTCGACGAAGGATTGGGAGCCGGTGACGCCCGGTTTGCCGAAAAAGCGAAGAAGCGGATGGCCGAGCTTCTTAACCGCGCTTCGATTATCGTGCTCGCATCGCATTCCAATGACTTGATCAAATCTCTTTGCGATAAAGCAATCTTCATGTCGGCAGGAAAGATTGAAATGTTCGGTGACGTCGACGAAGTCATCGAGTTTTATAAAGAGTCGCAAAAACCATCTGCGGCGTAGCGCTGCGGCGGTGCCAGGTTCTTGACTTAATGCGGGATGAACAAGTGGTGATGATGATAGCAGTTAGGGTTATCGATTTTCATCGGCATTTCGGTGCACGATAAAAAGAGAAACGCGACGTCTTTCTTGCCATCGCCATAAGGTACTTCGACGAACCCTGATGTGATCTTTTTTCGATAGGGGATGTTAATCCCGTCGATGGGCACATCTTGCAGGGTCGACCATATGTATGGCTCCAGGCGAAACACTTTCGTCCAAAACTCATTTCTCTTGATGTAAGAACGTATACGGTCAATTTTCTCTTGGCTTTTGGAAATGAATCCTAGGCCCGTCTCGACCGGACGTGTATTCGGTTTGCCGGGGCCTAAGACGAAGCGGGAATATTTGGTTTCGACATTGGAGAAATCGTAAGTCTCGCCGGTAATTCTATTCGCAATAACTTGCGCGAATGCCCGCGCGAAAATCTCGCCACCGCGATCGGAGAGATGTGCGTCGTATGGAATGTTATACCACGACGTGACCTCTTCCTGGCCGCGATCAATCGGCATGAGATCGCGCATAATGACAGTCGAATACCGCGGCGATTTCGCGGCAAACGCTTTGGTGAGCTCGTAATCGACCGGCTTAGGAATGATATCGTTGTAAGTCGGCAGAAGCGTCAGCAGGACATTGTCGGTCAGCGCATAGATTTGTTCCATATAGTTCGCCGCATTCTCCACCTTATCGGGGATCGTCATGAGAACTTCCTTGCCAGTGCGCTCGAAATCGATCTCGATAAAATTCACGACGGTCAAATCCGGATCGAAGTGTTGACCCGATGTTCTAAATGTCCTCAAGAACGAATTGAAACCCGCACCGATAATGCCGACGTTATAAAGCCTGAATGTTTTGCCGCCGACCGCTTCCCGGAGTTCGCTGGATTGGTTCAGGATTTCCTGAACTGTATCCACCCATTGATAGGTCGACGTTGTCGGTGCGGTGAAGGAGTCGCCAACCACGACGATCCTGTATTCAGGGTTCTCCGGATCACGCTCAAACGTGTAATCGAGATCTGAGAAAAGCCCGACGTTGTTCGTTCTTATCGAGAAATTTCGATGATCCGTCTGATCTTTTACGACCGAAATCTCAATGGTTTCATCGACCTTGAACAGACCCCTCTCATGCATCTTGTAGCTAAGGCCGAAGACTTCATCCACTCTGGTTGGCGTGATGTTCTTATTCTGGAGCCATAAGAATGACGTGTCCGTTCTATTGGATAGCTGAAGAGCTAGATCAATCCGAAAATAAATTTCATAACTAATTAAGCCCGCGACCACCGACAGAACGGTGATGATCGAATAAATCTTAAACTTGCTAAGCATGTAAAATTAAACCCTTGATCAATTGCCGCTATGCATAACAAAAGGATGGTTGAAGGGCGCATGAACCTGACGCCAGTGGTCAGGCTGGATGGTAATGCATGGACCTTTGGTCATTCAAGCGAGCGGTGGCCGCCGGCGGAGAGAGAGCGTGGTTTGCCAATGCGGGGAGTGATTGTTCGATGCTCATGCATCAATCTATCGGTTTTTTAAATCGTAGAGGATGCGCGACAGAAATGACTCAATCGGAATGAAATTATGTTTTGCAGGCATCAATGCCGACGATATGTAAATAGGACGGTGGTCATATCAAAGCCTTTAAATTCATCGGCAAATCCTGAGGAGCCGAAATGAGAAACAAGAATTTTTATAATATCGTAGTCGCACTTTTTTTATCGTTGTTGGCGGTGGTCGGCGGCTATGGAATGTTCGAGTATAAGGTTCGATCTGATCTCCGCGAGCATTATGAAGCCAATGCCACGCCGATTTTTTTCCGAAATGAACCGTTAAACTTGGGTGTTCGCTTAAGCCCGATGGAAAAGTATTTCGGATGGGATAAAACGCGCAAAAACAGTGATGTTGGGCCGCTGAAAATCAATACCAACATCGATACGTTATTCGTTGATCGAGATGGCAAAGTCGTATTTTACGCTTCCGCGTCGACAAACAATGTCGGTTTATTGTCGGACAAAAGCTACACCATTGAGCGGTCTGCAAGTACGCCGGAACACCGTATCGTCATGCTTGGCGACTCGATGACCGGTGGGACCACCGCAAATCGGCACTGGGTCGATTTGGTCGAAGACATCCTCAACGACCCGGAAATCCACCCGCAGTTGGGAACCGATAAAATCGTCAAGATTTATAATGTGGGCATCCCAGGCGCGGGCTTCCCCAGTTTCTGGCGGCTTTACGATCAAGTCGGAAGAAAGTTCGACCCCGACACCGTTATTTTGAACTACATCCGCTCGGACTTTCCGAGAACGAATACGTCCGCTGCAATGGGGCAGTTACGCGATATTGACAGGATGCTGGCACAAGCCGTGGAGCATGTGGATAAGCTGAAGAATGAAGACGTACGTTTCATCGTAACCGTGATGCCGCTTTATCAAGATATGCATCCGGATATTTATCCGTACACGTTGTCGAAACGTCTGAAGGAACTAACCGACATAAATGAATTTTATTTCATGCGAGAGCAGTTGCCTTGGCAGCAGTGGGATAAAGAGAGTCTGAAGTCCTGGTACAACCTGCCATGGGACGGCCACATGTCTGTCCGTGGAGGCACAATATACGCTCGCGAAATGGCGCGTCTCATCGCGGAGAGAGAATTCGGCGTGGAGCTTGTTTTTCCCGGCGTTTTGGCGGTCGAGCAAGAGAGATTCGATCTATATGAGAGCGTGCTAGGACTCTATGGTGCGGAAGAATTAAAGGTCGGCGGCTGGACATTTAAAATTAAGGATATGCAGGCTTTGCGGAATGCGATTACGCAGGAGTATATCAAAGGGAAAGAACTGAATTGGGAACTGTACGGGATCAAGAAGCTACTTGGGGAGGATATTCTGTATACGAATATCCCCCCCAACGCAGAGTTGGAGAGGGCTTTTCATGAACTGGATCTCGGGACGATACCCGCGCAGAAAGGCTTTCTTCAGATGACTTGTATCAAGGGCGATCGAAAAGGATACAAGCTAAGCTCTCCATCATGCTATCACGGCTACATCATATATGTTGGAAATGCCGATGATGATATTTCGGAACTTGCAGTAAATTGATCGAAGCATTCCAGAAATCACATCAAATACCCTGAATATGCTACATGCCAGTCAGGCAAGTCTTAATAGGTGTGCGTCCCGCTGCATGGCCTACGGTGTTTTCGATACATTTGTTCTTTGAGGTTTATTTTTGAAAGCGGCGGAGATTTGTAGGAGTTAGAGAATGAAAATTTTGAGCGCATACGGGCTGGTATTGATCGTATGCGTAATATGTGGAGCAGCGGGTTACGAGTTATACGCTCGGCTAGCCATGCCTTTCAAGGTAGAGAGGCACTTTGAAAGCGCGAAAATTTGGATACAGAACCATACTCTTGATCCAGCTAGCTCTGTAATCGATAAGACTTTCAAGCGCGAAGTCTCATCCCACCCATATGGATTGTTTCGAACAAATACAAAGATCGATATTTCAGTTATTTCATTGAATGAAGATGTTGGTGTTCGGAATTTCTCTGTGCGCACAAACAATGCAGGTCTTCTGTCGGAGAGTGATTACAGCTTTGAAAGGGACCCCGATACACCGGAATATCGCATTGCAATGCTTGGCGAGTCCTTCACGGGCACCGTTACGGCCACATACCAATGGGTTGATACGCTTGAGCAACTTCTGAACAAGAACCACGAGTTCTTGGACTTTCTAAAGGTCAAACGTGTTCGTGTACTCAACCATGGTTGGGTAGGTGGAGGGTTTCAAACCTTCTGGAGGGAATACGATCAGACGGGTCGGCATTTTTCTCCAGATTTGAATGTTGTTAATTATCTGGAGTTGGATTTTCCTCGTAAGGTAGGGCCGCAAATGACGGACCCTGACGAAATGGTGCAATACGCAGCCGAGCATTTGAGAAAATTGAATGATGAGGTCAAAACCTTCGCAACGGTAATGCCGGATCGACCCCATATTGAAGACATGGATAAAATACTGGCCAAGACAAACCAACTAAAAGCGCTTGTGCCGGAGATCGACATCTTCGATATGCGGGAACATCTCGATCTGCCAGATCCAATAGTTGCAGCACAAACCTGGTTTAACATCCCTCACGATTATCATTATTCAGACCGGGGAGGAGAGTTCTATTCCCGGGCCATGGCAAAGGTTATTACTCGGCAGATCATGGGCGAGGAACATGATTATTCTCAGTATACAACCAAACATTTTGACGAGGTCGTCGGCGAAGGTAAGCCTATCACCCGAAATATTCGAAATTCGACGCACAAGTTGTCGAATGTTCCAGAAGAATTTCGGAAGATGGTCGACTACGTGATCGACAGCTACATAGAGTCCCGCATGTACCGATCCGATTTGTACTTGATGGACGCTTTAACACGATCGGGCTACGATGGCGTCACTCCGCCGTTTCACTTACCGTTGACAGGCGCATTTCATAAATTCACCTATGCCAATGGAGAAGAAGCGTTGATGAATATATTTTGCACTAAACCACCGCTAAATTTGCACAATCCGGACTGCTACACGTACATGCACACATATGTAAATACTAACTGAGCGTCTCGACTAACAGTTTTGCCGATAACGTTAAAAAAAATCAGTTGCGAGCGGTGTCAATGTCGGAAGGATTGATTTCGGTTAGTGCCGAAAAACTCTTTGAAAAAATTGGGACGGAATAAGTCTTAGAAGCAGGTAGGCGTTGCTTGCACGCTTCGAGATCTGCGCCAACAGTCGCAAAACATAGATATCAAGCTGGTTCAAGGGCGGTATCAGAACGCGGGAGCAACCGTCCCAGTCCTTGGCCGTAGTTTGAAGCAACCTTTTAGCGAGAGTCAGTCGCCATTGACGCCCCCAGGCGTCGATCACATCCGCCGGGAAAACCGAACGCAGTTCGTCGATCATTTTATTTTCGGCTTTTCTAAAAATTGCTACGAGAGCCATCGGATTTTCATTAAATACCCGCGACGTGCTCGCGTGGTCGACATTCACCTTACAATAGACCTCGGGGACAAAGGCGCATCCTGTTTTGACGGCAAGATGCATGCATATAAAACCATCGCCGAACGGACCGAGATCGGGATCGATTCCACCAAGGCTTTTGAGCGGCTTCGTCCGGTAAATAGCCGTGTTGCAACGAAACCATGTGCCGTGCTGGCAGATCATTTCTGCGGCTTGTTGCGGCGTGATTATTTTCGGCGATGGCGACGATAGTGGCGGAATTGTCTCTGTTATTTCATCCGTAAGCGCGGTGCAAAAAGAGATTTCCGGGTGGTTTTCAAGCAAGGACGTTGATGTTGAAAAAAAATCCCCGCAGACGACGTCGTCAGCCGCCGCGAAGTAGATATACTCACCGGTGACTTGATCCCACACATGTTTTATGGCCGCTTCGGCACCGATATTTTCAGCTAAAAAAATTGGCGTGATGAACGAATATAGATCGGCCAGATCTTTGATTATCTCCGCCGTTTCATCCGTTGACCCGTCATCGATGAGAAACAATTCATCCGGTCTCAAGCTTTGCGCAACAATTGCAGTCACGGCACGATTTAAGAGATGCCCATGATTGTATATCGGCATAATTACGGATAGAAGCGCCACAGCCTAAACCAGACCTTTCAGTTAAGATGCACGGATGCGTCCAGCGCGAAATTCGATCAGTAGGCATGCATCCACCATTTTGAACTTCGAATCCGACATTTCAAACGCTGATTCCTCGATAAGTGCACAGAATTGATTTTTTAAATTGATATTTTGAGTATCTGAACGAGTGGATGTGCAGTTCAAACCTAGTTTTATTGGCCGTAATGATCTAACTAATTTCACGCTTTTGACGGCACTAAGTCCTGCCGTGCCGCCACGTATCGTCTACTATGTGTTCTGTGAGAAAAATGACCTCTAACAAAAAGCCCACCACCCTGAAACTGAGATTATCTGCGCTGGTTTTTACTGTGGTGATAATTTTTGCGACGTTGGAACTCTTCTCTCAGGTCATTTACCAGACACGCGAAGACATAGCTAATTTCTTTCATGTTGGCGACCTTTTAAATTTGAGCAATAGGCTGGATCCTTATGAAATGGCAGTCCCTGGAGACGCATTTCATTGGGTGTTGAGGCCTGGGTATAGCGCCGACCGTTCGGCCGTGGCAGAACTTAAAAAGGCGCAAGGAAAGGAACTCGGTGCGCAAGCTTTTAGCGCGGATCAAAATGAAACGGGAAGAAGCGTAAGTGGGATAACCGTCAACCAGAGCGGGTTTCGGGGGGAGGCTCTGAGGGACCTGGAGAAGTTTCCGCGAGTTTTGATGTTGGGAGACTCCGTTACTTTTGGACTCGGCACCGAGACGTATCCTCATGTCGTGGCCGGGGAGTTGCTGGAAAAAAACATACAAGTGGAGATTATCAACGGCGGCGTCGAGGGATACGGCGTGCGCAATTTACTAAAGGAAGTGCCGCGATGTCTCGCCGGGGTCCAGTCAGCGATTATCCGATCAAACGGAATCGTTGAAGCTTGTCGCCTCTCGGCCGTCGGCAACGTTCCCCATTTGATAATGGGTGACTTGAAAGAACATAATTTCAAAATGGACTCGTTGCTCGGATCGGACCAATGCCAAGAAGTTCTGCGCAAAGTAGGTAAGTGCCCCGGTTGCGCTCTATATTGCGCTAGATAATCACCTAATTTTTCACAGCCCGGCGCGGGCAATAAGCCATCTAATGCGTTTTTGAATACGCTCCCACTCCGTCCTATCTCCGCTGAGCGCAAGCCCGATCACACGAAGGTAGTCACGGCTCAGCGACAGCCCGTACTTGGGCCCATAATAAAGTGCATAGACCATCCAAACCGGCAACATCCGCATGATCCATCCAAGCGTGAGCCGCGCGCCGATAATTCGATGTCGAATTCGGGCGTTATATGTTGCTTGTTCGTCAGTCATTGCTGGATTCTCGATCAACATATCTTTTCGGCGCTCTTGGTCCGCTTCTTCCGACTGGATATATTTGAGTAGGAAATGACGAACGCGAGCCTCAACAGCTTCCCAATTTCTATTGATCGGTTCTGCATGCCACCTAACGGGCTTGAAGAAAATTCGCCTCTTCAACGGGTCCATGACATCGTGGTTATGCACCATGTTTATGAAATGTGCGCGCGTCCAAGTTCGAAATCCCGGAAGTCTCTTGCTCCAATGCGGGTCTTGTGGCGGGCACGCCTCAGCAGCCGGCGTTACGGGCAATAGAAACACCTCATCGGAGTCCGTGACCACATGAAGTTCCGACGTTAGTTCCGGGAAATTTTGGTAAACGTAATCGCCGTCGAGCGTCCATTTATCGAAAATATCATCCGAGTGATCGGTCAATGCCGCGTAGTCCAACAAAATAGGCGACCAACTATATGTGTGCTGAACAACCCCATTTTCACCGGGTACCGTCCAAGAGGTGTAAACCGGAAACTCCCAAAAAAACGGGCTATCCCAACTGGCAGCTTTAAATTCTCCATGCGGATGCTTTAAGGCAATATCAACGGCTTCGCGTCCGCTGAGGCTTAACGGGCACATTCCTTCCAGTCCGCGAGATTTAAGCGTTGCTATAACGCCTTCATATTCAAATCGAACCGCGGCCGTCAGTACGACATGCGCACCCAGTTCCGCCTGTACGCGAACGGATTTCATCGAACCATTCGAGTAAATCACATCCGGGCAAAGATGGACGCCCCAAGCATCGTCGCGAAACGCCCGATCAGTCAGAGCTTTGTGCCCCGCCGACATCTTGAGCATCTTGTTATCGGCATCATTCTGATAGAGGAGCTCGATGAATTCAGGCGTGATTACACGTTCCGCTTTCCGGAAAATCGGATCACCTTTCAGAGCGTCCCAATCCTCTTTGGTCGTAGCGATCAAAAGTCGGTTTTTGCGAACCGAATTGTTAAGGGCCGGTATATTCTGATCCGCCAACAGTGACGACAGCGCCAAATCCAAGAATAGACGCCGGTGCTGTTCCCCCCAGAACACAACCAGTAGATAAAAGGGTTTGTTCTCGATCATCGGCCCGACCCCGATCTTCCTACCCGTGAGAGTATTTCTTTGGCAATTGCACGATGGGCTGAAACCGATAGGTGCCCATCCCCTTCGATAAAGACGGGAACGTTTTTTTCTTTCATATCCCGAAGGACCTCCGTTGTGTCGACAAACACAAACTTATTTTCCTTCGCGGTTTTCAAGAATACAGAATTCGCCGCCTCGATGGTGTCGGAAAAATAAAGTGGAATGTAAACAACGATTAAACTGGCACCTGCCTTACGGGTCAGCTCGGCCATGTTCTTCAATACGAACTGAGATGCCGCTATTTTTCGCTCAACCGGCGCTTTGTCGTACGCGAGCGGATTGATCGCCTCATCCAATTGCCGCAGAAGGCGCCGGTGCGTCCAATACATATCCTTTGGCAGGCCGATGAGAGATGGCCGACGCTGCATATCCCTGAAAAAATCCCCAAGATCTTCAATAAGTACTTGCGAGTTCTTGGCTGGGTTCAGGACGAAATCATTTTCGCGCGTACCGGATACATAGGCGAGGGGTGAGCAAACGGGAAACTTATTATTCGCGCAGTACCTTAAGTTACGGTTCATGTGATCTTCCCAAAAACCGTACAGCACATATTTCGGTGAAATTTTTGCAAGTTTCTGTTTCAAAATAAAATATGAACTCGCGCCACCACTCCCAGACACGCCATAATTGCGGTTGGGTATACTGAGATGGGATGCAAAAACGGATGAAAATGTCTGCTCGGCCTTAACCCCCTGCCCCCACGTCTGCGAACCACCGACTGCGACGACTTTAACTTCACTCGCGGCGTCGAGCGGCCCGCTCATCGGGATACGGGCGCCATCACCGGCATGTCGGACCGGTGTCCGTATGTTGAAGGTCTCACCGTCAATACTGGCCGTAGAAACCAACTCCATCATGATATTTGGGCGGTTTTCGTAACCGCTTTGATCGTTGGCGATGAAACGTGGGTTGTCGATATCAATGGAGTCGTACTTGAAGTCATCTCGTAGCGGCTGGACGTTCAAGTCGTATACGAGATAACAAGCATATCCGACCGTAATTGAGCCAAGAATTATGGCCAAATACCGGAAAACAGATGCCAGAATCCTACTCACTATTCTAATTTCAAGACTATACGTGACGATTGAGAAAAAAGCCTCTGTGGCTCGTTCTCAATGCGCATAAACGACGGTTTCAATAACGCCTGCATCTTGTTGTCGCAGTGCTAATTCGTAGCCGGGCCATATTTGCTTGATAAGTTGCGGCACCCGCCACAGGTCAGAAGGACGATGATACCCGGATATTGCCAATTTCGGCGCCCATTTCTCGATCGACTGCCGCGCACCTTCCAGCGCAGCCAATTCAGCCCCCTCGATATTCATCTTTATGTACGTCACTCGGTCGCCATTGAGGTAATCGTCGAGTGATGTCACTTCGACCTCTAGTCCCCCGTCGTCAATCAGAATGGCGCCACGGCTGGCATCATTGACGAACCGCATTGTTCCGGAGCAGTTGTACAACCCCTTGTTCACGCACTCGACCCGATCATCCGTGCGGAAGTTTTCCTTTAATTGTTCATACGTCTTCGGATCCGGCTCAAAGCCGATAACCCGTTCAAAGGCGCCCCCCATTCGATCGATAAACAAACGAATTGAGTCGCCATCGAACGTCCCGGCATCGACATAGACCTCATCCTTGCCGAACGACAATAGTCCCTTCGGCTCATAAACATCCCAATCGATAACGGGGGCGATCGCCCCGATTTCGGTCGTTTGGCGAAACCCGAGAATCGCCTGCAAATGCATCTGTGAGGTTTCGTCCAAACTTTCGAATAGTCGGGTGTACTCGTCCGTATTGTCGGCCAAGTCTTCCAACCAACCGTCGTAGAACATATGCGGCGGGAACCTCTCCGGAGAGAGTATTTGCAAGGTCGCAAAGATTGCCACCGTCTCAAACCCCATCGCGCGAAGCCGTTGTACCGACTGCAGTGGACGGTGAGAGGCAATAATGACTGGTATGTCGAGATCGAATTTTGCTAAGTCAGCAGTCGGTTGAACCGTCACACCGGCCACGCTCGTGGATAATCGCGCAGGATTATCGTCGGCGATGGCAACGACCTGGATCCCAAGCCCGGCTGCGATGTTCGCCAGGCGCTCGCCTTCGCCGGCAGCGCCGAGAATTATCATGCGCTGAAAACGGCCGTCTGCCAGTACCGGAAAGCGTTGCGCCAAGCGGTCCCGAAGCACTGCGGCTGAGCCGGCAGATCTAATATCTTCCAGCCAAGAGCCTGAAACTGAATCTGGAATGTCGATATCGAGATCGACGGCGGTGGCCATACCTACAAGTGTCATTTTTCGCCTAGTTACTACCGTTTCGAAATCACGCGATCGACGCAACCACGAGCAGATATTTATCACATCATCCGATATCGATCACCATCGCACCCAAGTACGGCAAATTTGTCTGCTCGTAAACTCTCTATCGCCAGCGCTGACAAATCCCGCGCATCGAAGCCATTGCAGATTGGAGCGCCGCAACGAACGGACCGAAGTTGTCCCCCATAATGGAGACGGTCTTGATACTGCCAATAATTGCGTTTCATAAGGTAGTGGTGACGGACCGTAACCTTGTGATCCACATTATTCCTATCCGTGCTGGTATATTCGACGGCCTCCGATTCACCCTTTAAATAAACGTCGATGGCAACTTCTTCTTCGGCTTGGTGAAGCAGCGTGCAGCAATCCATGCCAATACCCATCATAAGTATCTGACCATCCGCGTCGATCAATCGCTTAAAAGGACTTCTTGCTCCGCAAGGGGTCCGGTCAAGATGATGCTCGCCTAAAAAATAATCCAGATCTCGGCCAATGCCGGCCACCGAATGAGTGGGGTGCAGGCTTCGCCGCTCGGCAAGATTTTGCCGAAAACCCTCACTCAGAATACCGGTGTTTGACGGCGTCGATATTTCGTGGAAAAAAGGATTTTTTTGATTGGTATAGCGCCAAGACATCGTCGGCAGGAGCAAAGTCCCCGCCGACATATAGTCGGTGAGCGCTTCAAGCACATCGTCTACTGCAAACCCTGCTCGCGAAAAGCGCCGAAACGCACTGTGGACCAGCAGGCAAGAATTTGGGCGTATACGGCAGGCCTCCAACATCGCCCAAATTTTCTGCTTTCCGTTATGCGCAACCATTTGGTTTATCTACAACAAAATTTCCGATTACCAGGGCATCGATCCCACAGCCGAAGAATGTCATGATCGCATCCCGGGGTGTCTCAACGATCGGCTGCCCTTTCAGATTGAAGCTCGTGTTCATAATAACGGGCACGCCCGTCATCTCTCCGTACCTTTTGATCGTTTGGTAATATAATTCATTGTCGGAGCTACGAACCGTCTGAAGTCGTGCCGTACCGTCGACATGAATTACCGATGGGATAATTTTTTCGGCTCCGGACGCGGCGGGTACGGTAAAGCACATATATGGAAAGTCCTGACCACCCGTATCGAAATATTCCGTCGCGGCCTCAGCGATCGTTGCCGGTGCGAACGGGCGAAATTCCTCGCGATATTTAACCCGAGCATTGACCCGGTTCTTCATTTCGCTATCCGTGCAAGCCGCCAGGATTGAGCGAGCGCCCAAAGCCCGCGCACCGGCTTCTGACCTGTATTGATGCCATCCGATCACGCGGCCCTCTGCTATTAATTTTGCAGCGACCTCGGCAGGATCATCGACGCTTCGATACGGTATGCCATTCGCTTCGAGTTCCTCCGCGATCGCAGCGTCCGAATACTCCTCTCCGGTGTATGCATCATTCAGCGGCCACGGTTTGTCTCCAAGGATCGTCGCTCCGTAATACGCGGCACCAAGCGCCAATCCGCGGTCCGATGACACCGGGGGCACGTAAACATTTTCGAACAGATTTGATTTCAAAATTTCGGCATTCGCTTTGCAGTTCAAAGCAACACCGCCCCCGAAGACAAGGTTCGGTTCATCCGGATAGCCAGCCTTCACATATTCCATCATAGACACGATGCATTTTTCCGTCATGTCCTGTACGGAATGAGCGACATCGCTATAGAACTGAGTCATAGGTGCCCCGGGCTGGCGGCGTGGCTGCCCGATAACGGATTCGATTTTTGCCGCGTACAGCGGCTCGAACGGCGATCTCACCGGCGGGTTCTCGCGCACGAAAGACCAATCGAAATTCCATCCGTTTTGAGACGGTTCTATCAACGCAGTAAGGTCTACAGTCGGCTCGCCGTAAGGCGCCAACCCCATGACCTTATACTCGTCACCGTCACCAAAACCCAAGTAGTACGTCATCAATGTATAGAAGAAACCGATGGACTCTGAGGTCGGCCGGGTTTCAAGCACTTTTATGCCGCCCTCACGGCTCGCATAGCCGATCATACCGCACGATCCATCGCCAGTAGCGTCCAAGGAGACACAGCAGGCAGTGTCGTATCCGGAACCGTAGAAGGCGGCTGCCAAGTGAGCTAGCTGGTGGTGAATCCGCTCAATTCTGGGGCAAACCCCGTAGGTATGGCGAATGTAGATATCGATCCGTTCGGCGAAATCGTCGTAAGTCTCGCCAGGCGTAACGATCAAATCCACATCGGCCATCGAAATTCCGGCGATACGAAGGCACGCATCAATGGAATAAAGCGGCAGGTGTCCATAGGCGGATTTGATCCGGAGATAGCGCTCTTCTTCGCAAGCAGCGACAATCCGACCATTCACCGCAATCGCCGCGCCCGGTTCATGTTGGCCAAGCGTCACGCCACCGTGCAAGCCGAGAACAATCATTGGGAAATTCCTTGTTTGCGTCGATTGAACATACCGGCGGGACGCTAATTTCGGGCACCAGAAATGGTGTCCATCCGATCATTCATTGACTAATTCTTTTATCTTTTCATGATCTGGCGGCTTGTGACCTTTGAGGTCCTCGCTCCAACTATCGAGGCGGTCTACCCGATTGTAATACTCAAACTGCGCCGAGCGGCGCACCAAGAGTTTGACACCCGCGCGCTCTTCAATGACCTCTTCGTAAACGTGGCCGGCCCAGGCATTGCAATCCTTGCAAAGCGGGACTTCATCCCAGCGCCCCTCTTCATGTAACTGACGAACCCGGTTCATTTCTTTGCCATTCCAAACTGCCTCGACCCCATCCTTAAGAACGTTGCCGATACGGTGCTCCGCCAAACCATCAAGACAGCAGATCAAGGCGTCGCCGTCATAGTGAATAGGTAAAGTCGTGTACAACGCCGGACACGGAATCCGTTGCTCGTCGACATCGACGCCTCGCAGTTTCCCATCCTCAAACACACTGCCAATCCGGACCACGTCGACATGCGGCACCCAACGATCAATGAACGCTTCAACCTCTTGTTCGTTCGCCTCTTGGATCGTGAAAGTTGCCCCAATCCGCGGCAGAGGGCGTTCGCCGCGGACGGCGAGCAGACTTAGCAAGTTTCGTTCGATCTTTTCCAGCTTATCAATGCCGCGTACTTTCTTCAGGGTTTCTTTCGTGACCGCATCTATGCTGAAAAAAACCGAGTCGACCTCTACATCGCACACGAATTCCTGCATTTTCTCGTTGAGCGTTAGGCCGTTCGTATTCAGCGCAATCGCCTGCTTACGCGCCTTCATCGCCTCAATGTGTTCGCGGAAATTGGGCGCCAAAGTTGGCTCGCCCCACATGTTTGGCTGAATCATCGAATGCCCTTCGGGCAACTCGTTGATAATTGATTGCACGGCATCGAAGTTCATGTCGCCGATTGCGAGTGATTTAAGCCCTTGGTCATCGAGTCCATGCACCAAACACATCGGGCACCGCAGGTTGCATTTCCCGGATATGTCGATGAGAACCCGCGGCGGCATCCTATTCGCTATCGGTTTTTCGTGATCCACGGATAATCCCTCTGCAAAATGCGAAGTTCACGTCATGAGAAACGGGCAAATGGCTCTTTACGTTACTGAATCTTGATCATGTCTGTGAGAAGATATCTCGCATATCGATAGACGATCATCAATCCCCGAAGATCAAGCGGCGCATAGTCAGATAATACTCCCGCTGGAGTTATATCGGTCAGGCTATTCCAAAGTATTCCGATACTTTTTTGATAGCGGCAATCGTATCTTTCGCCTCGGCGTCGTCGTACTTTTCATTCACGTACAGATTGAATGAGTTATCAATAACGTGACGCGCGTTAGGTGTATCAACAGGCGTCGAAAAATAGGGGGTGAGCCAGGGCCAATCGACGATCAGATATCGATAATGCGGATTAATGGCTATACCTTCAGCCATAACAGCTTCGGCAAACGATGTTTTGTCGCACTTTATTGCGCCCGACTCGACCATGACGGGCTGAAAAAAAGGCGAATCGTCGCCGGAATATCCGTAACTGGCAACACCGGCGATTTCGTCAAGAGCGTCGCAGACCGCCGCCACGTAGCGCAATCGTGCCTGCCGGACCTCGTCCAACCGAGCCAGCGAAGCGAGCCCGATGCCACAAGATATCTCGTCCGTATGCAGATTTAATGCCGGAAACAAGAATTTACGAGGATCGCGAAAATCAAAACCCGGCTCCCAAGTTGGCTTGCCCCGGTCCGCGTGCGCCAGCGCCATTCGGTATAGATTTTCATCCCGGCTAAAAACAACGCCGCCGGACGCACCTGTAATATGGGCTTTTCGATACATCGTCGAAAACGCCGAAATATCACCAAAAGTTCCAACCTTTGCGCCACTCACCTCCGCACCGTGCGATTGCGAGCAATCCTCGATCAATTTGATACCAGAATCCCGCAATAGAGATGCGATCTCCGCGATGTCAGAAATAGCTTGCCCTGCGCAATGGACCAGAACCGCCGCCGATGTATTGTCCGTCAAAGCGTCGCGCACTGTGGCAGATGTCACATTGAAGGAGTTTACCCCGCTATCAACCGGGCGTGGCACCAAGCCATTCATCAAGATTGCACTTAACGTTCCGGAGTCCGTAATTGGGGACACCAAGACTTCACTCCCTTGAGGTAACGAGGCTGCCGCGATGGCCACATATACCGCGACAGTGCCCGTCGCAACGGCATCAGCGTGACCGCCTCCAAGGTAATTACTAAACGCCTCGCAATATCGCGCTTCGAATTCACCTTGATACCCCGGATCAAGGCCTCGTTCCTCGTAGAACGCCAAGACCTCTTGGATCATCTGTTTCTCGGCCTCACCAATGGCGTACCGAGCCGGCATCGGTTCAGCGCGAACCGGATTACCACCGTGGATTGCTAGTGATGTATTATTCGTCACAGTACCCGCCCTTAGCTTGCATCAGCCCCGAAGCACATAGTCGGTAGGCACGTCCTTTATCTGATTCAAATACTGCTTCCCCCAATCGACCATTTCCGCGAGTCCTTCGTCCCACCCGATTTGCGGCTCCCAACCAACCGCTTCCTTGATGGCGGACGAATCAAGCCAATAGCGGGAATCCTGGCCGAGCCGGTCCTCCGTGACTTCGCACAACGACTCAAACGGCATGTTCAGGGCACCGGCGCAGCGCTCGACGACCTCACGTATCGATGTGGGGGTTTCGGGTCCCGCGTTGTAAACGGTCCCGAGCGGCGCCCCCTCGGCCACAAGATGGATCGCCCGTCCCAGGTCTCTTGCGTGAATGTATGACTTTTCGGCTTTCCCTCCACCGTGGAGAGGAAGTTTTTGTCCGGTTAATCCACACAAAATGGCCTTCGGAATGACCCGATGCAGCAATTGCCCCGGACAGTATGCATTCGATGGCCGGATGATATTCATGGGGAATTGAAGAAACTTGTGCACCGACATCAGGTACATATCAAAGGCGACTTTCGATGCCGCATATGGACTGGAAGGTTTGATCGGCTCATCTTCTGTCACGGCATGGTTTACCGAACCATACATCTCCGATGTGCCGATCTGGATGAAGCGATCAAGCCAGTCTCGCGACATCAACTCCTCGGTCAGGCGCGCAAGTCCCATCGAATTGGTCTCGAAAAATCGCCACGAATGCTTCCATGAAACGGCCCCCTCGCCCTGGGCGGCGTAATTGATAATCACATCCGGCTTTTCGCGATCAAGGACCTCGAGCAGCAGATCAAGTTCATATGTCAGATGCCGCGCGTAATACTCATAGCCATCGCGCGCATCAACATTAAGCGAGAACGGTTCACTTCGAAGTCCATTTCGCCCAATTCCAATGACTTTCTTGGGATTGGCATTTTCAAGCAGGTACATTGCGGTATGAATGCCAAAGCTTCCGCCACCACCCAAAATACAGTACGTCTTCTGGCTCATATCGCCCTCAAATTTTCCAATGATTTCTTACTCGGGTCCAGAAAGGGATAATGCGGTTCAACACGTGCACGCTCAAGGCTTTATCCGTGAAAACCGGTCCATATAGTGAATCCAAACGGCAAAGGCATCATACGGCGTAACACGATGTTCAGAAAGCAACGTCGGCGCCTCAAAGAACGCGAATCCTTGGCCTTCCGCCAGTTTGAAGTTTTGCGCTTCATTGCTGTTTACCGTGAGCTCAAAGTACCGCCGTTGGTGAGCCTGCCCACCCATGTCGGTAAGGTCGAAGATAAAATTATGCACAGGCTTGATGTCCCCGACATCCAATCCCAGTTCTTCAAGAAGTTCACGTTGAAGTGCTTCCCGGTCGCTTTCGCCGTGATCGACGGCCCCACCAAATAAACTCCAAAATCCAGGATAAAATATTCCCGGTATTTCGTCGCGGTGCTGCATAAGATAGCGCCCGCACTCGTCTACAATGAATGCAGCGACAGCATCGCCCATTTCGAGGACTTCTCCGTCAGTCGAGAATAAAAAATTATTGTCGCCAGATTGCATCATTTATCAGTCAACGCATCGGCAAGTTCATTCGATAACGGTCCAAAAATAGTCTCCCGTGTAACCGGCTTCATCGAATAGCTTGACCCATTCGTCGGGGTAATCGTGAAATTCAGCGGTCAACACCCAGCTTTCAAAAATCTCTTTCTGCTCCGCCGTATGGTAACTGTCGACTTGAACAAATGCCTTCCCGTTGCAAAGGCGCTGAATTTCCTTCATGGCCGTGATCGCGTCGGGGCGTTTGAAGTTATGGATCGTGTTTAACGACAACACGCAGTCGAAACTATTGTCCGGAAACGGCAAGCTAACCGCGGACCCCAAATGCAATCGGCCGACCACTTCCGGTTCACAATTCATAAGCGCATAATTTGAGATATCGAGACCATAGGCATCCATGCCCTGGCTCAGCAGGTCTTTAACGAGAAATCCCTTTGCACAACCGATATCCAAAACACGCGCACCAGGCTTCAGACCGAAATGCGCGATGATGTCACTTGCAACGGGCACCCATCGGCCATCGTACCGATAGCCCCCGTACCCGTAGTCGCGAGGCCCATCGAAAAACAACTCGCCGTATTCTCTCGCGATACGGACGACCTCGGGGTCTTTTGCATCCTTGCGCTTCTCGATGTTTCTCTTGGCGCGCGGCAAAGACCTCAACAAGTCAACTTCAGCCATCAACTATCCCCGCCGAATTCACCCATGTGCGCGCGCTTCAACCCTTCTTCGATCGGGGTAAACCGGAAATCCGGAAAAGCTTGCGAAACGGCTTTGTTGTCAAACGGCCGATAACCGTTATGCGGCATCGGCCCCGTCCTTTGCGAGCCCTTGATCGCGACTGGATCTGGAAAAAGACCGACGACCAATTCTGCGATTTGCCGGAACGTGGAGACATCCCCCGTTACCGCGTTAAGCGCGCCCGTTGACCGATGCTTGACCATCAACCAAGCGAGGTCCGCGACGTCATCGATCAAAACGTGATCGCGACGCTCTTCGCCTTCGCCAAAGAGAACGATCTCTTCACCTGCCGCAGCTTGGCGACGAAACTTATTTGGGCCATAGCCATTGTGCGGGTCGCCGGCGCCATATATGAGCGTTGGGCGCAAACTCGCAAGCGGTACGGGAACAACAGTCTTCATGTGCACTTCGCGAGCTAGGTGCATGATCCCGTGATAGCTCTCTGGCGCCGCCGGCGTTTCCTCAGTCAGCGGCACCGGCTCATCTGCGTAAATCGCATCGGACGAAACATTCAGAACATGGACGATGTCTTTTGCACGGGTCTGCACCGCCGCCGCAATATTGCCGAAAAGCACGATGTTATCGCGCAACATATCCAGGTTTTTTACGGGGGCACTTGCCGCCGCTGCGACAATTGCATCTCCCGGACGTAACAAACCTGCCAACTTTTCAGGCGCATCCTGCGACGTCAGGTCGACATCGCTCCTACCGAGCCTCAGGACTTCTACGCCGTCCTTTTCGGCGATATCCGCTATCGTACCACCGACAAACCCGCCGGCGCCGATAACGACGAGCCGGTCCGGGGAGCTCCCCTCAACGTCACCATGCTCAAGCATCCTGCCTCCCTACGCTAAACGGCCTGCCCAACCTGAATACCCGCAGACCAGGGTGTCCATCGACGTTTAAAACGCCAAATGGGTCGATGATCGTTTTTCCGCGCATTACCGAGACCAAAGTCTGCGTGTCGATGGCTTGATACTCGTCCCAAGGAGTCAAAATCATCAGGCAATCCGCACCGTCTGCCGCGGCGATCGGATCATCGCATGCGATCAGATTGCTTAACCCGGTATCCGGCACCTTCACCATCGGATCGTGCACAGAAAAATTAGTTTCAGGAAATGACCTCAACGTCGCTATTGACGGAGAATTTTTTACCGAGTGCGTATCCTTTTTATATGCCAATCCCCATACGGCAATTTTTGGATCAACTAATCCAAGTAGAACATAGTCACGCAGCACCCGGCTAGCCCACATCTTCCGATGCGAACTATTTTCGACTTCAGAATTTATCATCCCGACATCGGTATCGTGCACCTTTCCGATCGATACAACAGTGGCGAGATCTCTCTCCAGATTGCCTCCCGATATCCCGAGACCGGGGCTCAAGTACGCCTTTGTTCCGATCCTCTCATCCAACCGGAGTGCCGGTGCGATTTCATCCCAGTTGGCACCGATTTCTTCGCAGATTTCTGCAAGCGTGTTCGTCGTTGTGACCTGTGCGACAAGGAAACAGTTGATGGCGATCTTTGCCAATTCAGCACTTTCGAAACGCATCGGCAAAATCGGACAATCGAATGACTGCAAAAACGCATGAAGGGCCGGCGCAAGAGATTGCTCCGGATCGGCGCAGCCGACGATAAATCTTTCCGGATTCCGCGCACGGTCTACAGCGCGACCGAAAACCAATGTTTCCACCTGATAGTAGAGCAATCGATCGGGTCGATAGCGTGATCGAGTGAAACCGGGTGGCACCTGGCTCAGGATGACAACCGGCGCATCTTCCCGCGCATTGTGCTCGGCCAGTGATAAAATTTCGACCAACGATTGCAAATCACTTACGCCGTGATCATCCGTCGCCACATCTGGTGCCACGTAGACAACATCGCAGCTGCCAAGATCATCAAGGTCGTGAGAAAATTTCAATTGGCCACGGTACTCAGCGAATGTCTCAGCCAAATCCGGCTCATGCACTGGCAACCGGCCATCCGCAAGTGCCTCGATCAGACCGATGTCCGGATCGAAGCATATGACTTTGTGACCACGCGCGAGTGCACCGGCGGCTGAATTCAGTCCCAGGTGCGTCATCCCCATATACGCAACGGATACACCCACGCCTTACGCCTCCCGCAGCACATCTTCGGAGAGGCGAGTAAGTGTCTCAAGCAACCATTTGTCCTGAGAAAGATCTGTAGCCCCACCATTGCTGCAAAGTGCGCAAAAGTACCTGTATTCATCTTCCCAAGTCGGGTCACTTTGAGTCAGCGTCTTCGTCTCTTCAAGCGGTCGGCCTGATGGCAGGACCCGGCGGCGAACCGTAAAGGTCGACGGGCCCCATTTGCAGAGCGAGCTAATATGAGCAGATCCCTTTTCGGCCAAAACGTCGCACGTAAAGTGATTCCGCCACATCAGTAAGGTCATCTCCATCTCTAACTCAGGTCGGTTCCCGCTGGAACCAATCACGACGTGGTCGGCCGAGAGGTTCTCAAAACGGTTTGCCGAGACAACCCGAAAGTCACCGTCCGGACGCCCGAACCAGAAACTTGCGGTGTCGAGAAGATGTGATCCCAGGTCCGGGAGAACACCGGCACCTTTATCTCGCCACTCAGAATCTCTTACAAGACGCGCAGTCCCGTTGCCGTAAAACATCCTGCACCGGTAAATCTCTCCCAAAGTACCGGATGCGATTAGATCCCGCATTTTCACGAAGTGTGGCTCAAACCGGTGATTGTAAGCTGTATAGCAGACGACACCGTTTGCATTCGCCATTGCCTGCAGTTCGTCAATCACATTGGTGTCGTTCGCGAATAGCGGCTTCTCGACCAGCACGTGTTTGCCGTTTGCAAGCAAATACCGGATCAATTCCACCTTCACCTGATCCGGCACGCACAACAGCGCGGCATCAAAACTATCTAGCGGGACATCCTGTAAATCGCGATATTTCGCCTCGGCATTTGCGGGATCGACATCAGCGACGAAATCATTCCCTGCGATACGGCGGCGCTTATAACCTTGAACACCAAGCCCGACTACGATCACCTTCATCGTTCGAAATTGACCATACGCTCGACTTCGTCGATCTTACTGCGAACGTCATCGGTCGTTACGGGGTGATTACCGTCAACCTCGCATTCCCGGGCAGCAGCCATTGAGCCGACGATCGTCGCCACGACCGAACTGCCAGACGCCAGCATCGCCAGCGTTGCATAGGCCAACAGTGCATCGCCGGCGCCAACGGCATCTACAACGTCATCAACGAAACTGTCGAGTACAAAGAAACTCTCCAGGCTTTCATGGTCCGCACTGCGGCACGTCAAAACGCCACGTTCGCCCAGCTTGAGGATGAGCGTCCCGCACTTGGCAATATCATAAATCTGGGATGCCAACGGACGGATCCCGGAATCCTGGTCCGCGGTTGCGAAACGCGCCTCTCGTTCGTTCGGCGTGATCAAGTCGAAGCCGACAAACTCCGTGACATTGCCCCAACGGCTTGCGACCTGGCTATCGCCAACCTTGAACGCCCCTTCCGGAATCGACTCGATTAACTTCGGAATTGTTCGGCGATTAAATATTCCATGACGAAAATCGCTGAACACAACGGCATCCGTCTCTACAGACAGAATATTTTCTGCCATTCGGTCCAGTATTTTGTCGGAAATCGAGCTGTTATCCAGCGTATCAACCTTCAAAAGACGATATCCGCCCGCAACAATCGCATTCTTGTTAACGGTCGGCCGCGTATGATCGACAATGGCATTACAGTCAACCTGGCATGCCTCAAGATCACTTAGGACAAAATCCTTGAGATCATCATGGCCGAGCACGGTCGTGAACTTCACGTCCGCCCCCGCAGCTTTCAAATGCTTGGCAACAATCCCGGCCCCACCCACGTAATCTTTCCGCGATTCATACAAAACGCTCATTGTTGGCGTTTTTGTTTGCCCGCCGATCATCGCGCAGCGCGTGTAGCTATCGACGATGGTATCGCCGACCACGTGGACGCGACGGCCTTCCATTTCGTCAATGACGCGGCGGAGATCGTCGAAGTTGATATCTTCGCTTTCCATAACTGCCAGGAGTTTTTCGTGACTGATCCTCGGTGGCGCCAATTCAATGAGCGAGGATGACGAATATACAATATCCCCCGGCGAAAAGATGATCTCGCCGCCATAGGATTCTACGACGTCTTTTTCCTCTTGAGTTTTTGGCGGCAAGGGACCGCTTGTGTACTCGTACCCCTTCGCAAAAAAATCAGGCTGAATAAGTTTGAGGTTCTCGATCGGCGTGGGATTCTGGTCGATGACGACGTAGTCGATCATCTCGAAAGCTGCCAAGTTTATCGCTCGCAGTTGCTGCGGAACATGCGGGCGATAAAGACCTTTCGCGATGTGACGATCCGCGGTCAACGAAGCAACGAGAATATCCGCCTTGCTCTTGGCATAGAGCAGGTGGCGCACGTGTCCGGGATGGACCACATCAAACACACCGTGACACATGATGACACGCTGATCACGGGGCGGCGTTCCGATAATCTGCCGCAGTTCGTCCGTCGTTTTGATCTTACTTCGATAGCGATCAGATATCGTATCCAACATTGTCAGGCCAACTTATCCATTGTTCCCGAGGTACTGGAACCACGTTTTTGTCGCTTCAGAAATACTGTCCTGGTCCCAAAGTGGCGCTTTTGCCCAACGGTCGATTTCTTCCATCATCAGTGAGACCCCCTCCTCGAAACCGATCTTGGGAATCCACCCGAGCATTTCCGTGATTTTCGAGACATCGGCATATGTCGCATCGGGTTCGCCCGGCCGTTTTGGCACATAGACGACGTCACCGCCCAACAACTCAACCAAATAGTTCACCGACTGCGGGTTCCCAGCGCCAACATTGAACACCTCCCCGGCCACCTCAGATTCCGCCGCCATCAGGAATGCCCGTGCAATGTCGGTCACATAAACAAAGTCGCGAACTTGGGTCCCGTCGCCGACCACTGTGAACGGCTTGCCGGCCAGCTTCTGTCGAAAGAATACGCCAAAAACTGCCCCGTATGCCCCCGTCGTACGCACCCGTGTTCCATAGGCGTTGAATATCCGAATGGACACGACCGGCAAGCCGTACACTTGGTGCCAATGAAATGCAGCTTGCTCGCCCTGATACTTACTGAGCGCATAGGGATATTGCGGGCATACCGGATGGTCTTCGCGGGTCGGCGTCTCTGCCAGGCCATAACATGATGAAGACGCGGCATACACGAAACGTTGCACGTTGGCTGCCCGTGCACACTCCAACACTCGCACCGTACCCTGCACGTTGGTTTGCATGTACTGAATAGGTTGCTCGATCGAAGGAACGATATCCCCGATACCCGCAAAATGAAAAACGAAGGACGCCCCGTCAAAAACCGAACTCGGCGGGATTAGCTCATTTATATCTTCCCAATGAACTTCCAGGTCGGGGTGATCAGCGATATGCGCAAGATTTTCCTTGTGGCCACCAACCAGATTGTCGATCACCCGCACCCGATGTCCGGCAGCCAATAGACAATCAACCATATGGCTGCCAATGAACCCTGCGCCACCCGTGACGACCGAGATGGGCCTTGCCATCACTTTGCTCCGATTTTCTTCATCGTCCGGACATTGAAGTACTTGTCGTCATCAAAACTGGCCGGCAAGCGACCGTCCTTGAATGCCTCACAAAGGCTGCGCACAGCTTCTTCGATAGTATGCTTAGGCGAAAACCCGAGAACGCGGGCGATCTTGTCAGAATTGATGTGATATGACCGCGGATCGTCGCTTTCCGTCACGACAATCGGCAATTCACCCCGCTCCGGGAACAACTCCTCGACCACGGTTTTGACGATCTGCGCAATTTCCATGATGCTTTTGTTCTGGTAACCGACGTTGAAAATCTCACCCTGGATTTTTTCATGCGGCGCGGTAAGCAGCAACTGCACAACATCGGAATAGTCCTGTATGTGCAAGTTCGGGCGCAATTGATCCCCGCCGAACACGGTGATCTTACCCTTGTTGACGGCATGATTGGTCAAGATGTTGACGGACACGTCCAAGCGTTGTCGCGGCCCGTAACCGCAGACGGTGGCAGGGCGAAAAACGACACCGGTGAAATCATCGTCGATGTGCTCAAGCAGCCGCGGCTCGCACATCCCTTTGAATTTGTTGTACAGCGTCAGCGGAACGAGCGGGTGATCCTCCGTAACGTCGGGTTCGTCGCTTACACCATAGACCGAACTGGACGAAGCATAGATGAACCTCTTCACGCCGGCGGCCTTTGCCGCAACGATCATAGGTTCGAATGCATCCAGGTTGACCGTCGTCGAGAGCGCCTCGTCCAACTCGAAACTCGCGTCGTTCGAGATACACCCCAAATGCACGACAGCGTCGACGCCATCAAACTGCGCGGCAAGATGCTCCGTATCCCGAAGATCTCCCTCGACAACTGTCAAATTCGGATTATCTACCGGAAGGTGATCTGCGCCGTAATACATGATGTCATAAACTATGACTTTGTACCCAGCTTGCAGAAGGTCGGGGACCAAGATGCTGCCACAGTACCCAGCGCCACCGGTGACCAAAACATTATCAAATAGACGATCCACTTACTTCTCCACTCTGTCCTGGGTCAGCTTGTTTTGATGCTGTATTGAGCCGAAACCGCGTCACGCCGAAACATTTCAACGGTTTCAAGGGAATACGCGTCAAGATCCTTTCCGATTAACGCAAGCTTCTTAAGGATGTCGGCAGTGACCGTTATAATTTGGCAACCAGCTTGATCAGCATGGAATAGATTTAACAGTTCCCGCGGGCTCGCCCAAATCAGCTCGGCTTTGGGTTTTGCCCCGACGATCTTCACCGATTCGCGCATGTGTGGCACCGGGTCGACACCTGTATCGGCAATTCGGCCGGCAAAAACCGAAACGTTGGCAGCGACATCCGAATTGAGCGCATCCGTAACGGTTTGCACTTGTTCCAGCGAGAATACCGCCGTCACATTGACTTGAACGCCTTCACCGGAGAGCCGTTTAATAATCGGCGCGCAACTTTCGCCTTTGGTATTCGTCACCGGGATTTTAACAAAAACGTTCTCGCCCCACCCGGCAATTACACGCGCCTGAGCCACCATTTCATCGAGATCGTCGGCAAACACCTCCAGCGAGAGTGGCGCGCCCTCAACCACATCTATCACTTGTTTGGAAAACGTCTCGTAATCATCAATGCCGGCCGCCCGCATCAACGTCGGATTCGTTGTAAATCCCTTAATCACCGGGTTCGCCCGTAGCGCCCGAATGGCATCGAGATCTGCGCCATCTGCAAAAATTTTAACTTTTAGATCCGCGAGTGAAGGCATCGAAACATGATCCTGAAAGGTGCAGGGAGAAACGTCGGCGCTTATATCAAGTCATTGCTCTCGTGACAAAGGTTTCAGTCAAACTTTTTACAACCCGAATCGCCTTTGCCAAGCTACCAGTTGTACATGTGCCCAGAGCGAAGCCCCATGGTCAGCACGACCGGCCAGATGTGCGCGCCACAACCCTTCGATATGCGAGTACTCCGCAATCGCACCGTTTTCACCCAACAAACAGTCATCGACGTAGGCCTTCAGCGGCCCTCGTAGCCACGCGCCTAAAGGAATCGAAAAACCCTGCTTAGGGCGCTTCATTTTGCTCTCAGGCACATAGCGGTGCACATACTTCCGAAGAATCGTTTTTCCGAGGCCATTTGCAATCATGCGGCCGCGATCCAATCCAAATGCAAATTCGACCAATCGATAATCCAGCAACGGGTCCCGGGCTTCCAGCCCGACCGCCATACTCGATCGATCAAGCTTAACCAGGATGTCATCCGGCAAATAACGCATGAAATCGATATATCGAAGGCTCATCAGGGGATCCTTCGAGACATCCTGTGCTACTTTAAACCAGGCTTCCGGCAATGCCGCTCGTTCACCGATCGCGGTAATTTGGCCATGCCAATCCGACGGCGTGCGGGCGGCCAGAAGTGCCGCAATAAACTGGATTCCCCTCGGTCCACTGGAGGGCCGTGACGACGCCGGCATCAGAGCGTTCGTCAAGGTCGGCGCATGTCGCCCACCCCATTCAAGTGCGCGCAACTGCCAATTCGGCCTGTCGATCAAGTGCCGCCATTTACCATCTGCCCAAAGATGCCGGGTATAGCCCGCGAACAACTCGTCGCCACCATCGCCAGAGAGCGCGACGCTGACGTCGCGCCTTGCCATTGCCGAAACGGCCGCCATTGGGAACTGGGAAGAATCGGCAAAAGGCTCATCAAACCAATCCGCAATTCTCGGCCCAAGGTCGCCGGCGTCTTTTCCGGTCAACAGCTGGGTGTGTAGACCGACTCCAAGATGCTTCGCCACGGCTTCAGCGTGCGGACGCTCGTCGTATCCCGCCTCTTCAAAACCGATGGTGTAAAAGCGGAGGTCCTGGTGCCCGGTTGCCACCAATGCCGCAGCAACAGCAGTCGAGTCATATCCTCCCGACAGAAATGCGCCCACTGGCACATCGGCGCGAGTGCGGCGTTTCACCGCATCATGCAACAGCCGCTCGAATGTGGCGTCGGGATCATCATCCTCTAGATATGTATGGCAGCCAGCATCTGCCAACGCCCACCAACTCCAACGGGAAGGTTCGCGTCCTGCCACCGCCGTGACACCTTGCCCGGGAAGCAACTTTTCGATGCCCTTAACGATAGATAACGGCGCGGGCACATATCCGAGCATCAGGAATGCTTCTTTGGCTCCCGGGTCGACTTCAAAACCTGCATCCGGCCCAGCCAGGATCGCGGAAAGTTCAGAAGCGAAGGCAAACGCTTTTCCCAATCGCCCCCAATAAAGGGGCTTTACGCCGACCCGATCACGAACAAGATGCAACGCGTTTTCTTTGCTGTCCCAGAGCGCGATCGCGAACATTCCATTTAAACGCGGCAAGGTTTCCTTGATGCCCCAGTGTTCGAACGCCGCGAGCAGAACGGCCGTGTCACCGCTACTTTCAAAACGCCCGCCGGCCGCGATCAGTTCAGCACGCAGATCTTCGAAATTGTAAATTTCGCCGTTAAAGACCATCCGGTATCGACCGGATACAGAAAGCATGGGCTGATCACCGGCTGGCGACGGGTCCATTATCGCGAGCCGCCGAAATCCAAATGCGACGCCTTCACCCGCGTCCGCCCAGACCCCCTCCCCGTCCGGCCCGCGATGCGAGAGGGCGGCCGCCATTCGAGTGACAGAATCGAGCAAATCCGACTGCGATACGGCGCCGCGCCGGTCCATTAAAAGACCTGTAATTCCGCACATTAATTTGGCGCCCCATTAAAACGTCGCGAGAGAACATTCAACGCGATGCAACCAATCCACTTGTCCAGCAAGTTCAACTCCGCCGACTGACTGACGGGCCCGAGCGCCCGAACCGTTGCCACCATCTTCCTGGCGCTCTCGGCAATATCCGGCAAAACCGCGAGGGCGCGGCTGCCACCTTCAGAAATACGCCTGCGCAACGAGGGATCACGGAACAGAGCCAACAACGCCTGTGACAAATCGTCTGGAGTTGGTTCGCAGAATACCACGCTCTCGCCGTCCCGGACATATGAACGGTATCGGTCCAGGGGCGTGGCTACATTTACGCAACCACAGGCCATGGCTTCCAGCATTGTCATTGGAAAACCATCAGAAGGAGGGATTCCCACCGCAACATCTGCAGTGCGATATGCCGCTGCCATTCCCTCAGCATCTAGCGGCGGCAGCATATGCAGGCGGGAGGCCACGTCAAACTCGCCGGCCATGGCAGCACATGCATCAGCAAATTCGGGATCCGCTTCATAGGTGCTGAGCATCAAATGAGCATCAACGCCCGCTTCGACGACGTCTTTCAGGGCTTTGACCATGACGTCTGCCCGGTAAAACGGATGGAGGGGTCTGGGACTAAACACCACGAAGGCATCATCCGGAACTTGAAAGCGTGCGCGGTCGCCTTTGCCCAACGAGAACACGCCCCGGTCTATCCCCCAAAACAATAATTGAATGGCATCGGAAGACACGCCTTCACGGCACACAGCATCGGCCAGAAAGGTCGATTTCGCGGTAACCACGTCGGCACGACGTAAAACCTGACGAGTCATTCGCCTGGCAATCCGATGGGGGTGGCTCTGTTCATCAAACAGCACGTCACCACCCATTACGTTGAGGACCATGGGCCGCCGGTCACCAGACATCACGAATGCCCAAGCCCCATGACTGCTCGCATAATGGATATTGATGACAGGGGATTCTGCGGCTGCGATAGCTCGACGCCAATTGCCTAAGATATCACCGGCACCATCGTTGGCGACAATCGTTTCCCGGACATTCTCCAGCCCGGATACCCGCGGCGTCAGCAGCTCTATCGATAACCCGGCGTCAACCATTGCACGCACGCGCCTTCGTACGTGAGCACCCCCGGCATCTCCAATAACGCACAGATCAAATTGGCCCCGTTCGATCATCCACTCTCCGTTCACGCGGCGCGGAGCCTCTTATCCTAGATCATTTGGCAGTTTCAGCCCTGAGGCTCAACTCACGCCGTCGATCAGAGCCTGCAACGACAAACCATGTGCAGCAAGAATATCCTGATGACTTCCATAGCAATGGATGAATTCGTCCTTCAGCGTAAATGTTCGTAGGTCGCATGTGACGCCGCCATCCCAGGCAGCCTGTTTCGTCAGCGAGGCCAATCCACCTTGCGGTGCATGTTCTTCAATAACGATGGCCTGGTCATGACTCGCGAGTGCCCTGGCGATGCCTTCGGAATCGAATGGCTTCAAAGTGTGCGCCGATATGACGGACACGGACTTACCTTGCGCATTCAAGTAATCGACAAGTTCAAGAGCCCGGCTGACGATCGATCCGTGCGTGATCACACACACATCGCTACCTTTCCTGAGATATCGGATCTTCCCGAATTCCCACGGATCAACAGCATCATCCGAAACCACAGGCTCTCCGGCCTTCCCCAACCGAAGATAAACGGGGCCATCTGTTTGCTTTGCACAGTATTCGACCGCGTGGGTGACCTCTGCGGGATCACATGGCGCTATTATCCGCATATTCGGAATGGCGCCGGCTACGGCGATATCTTCTTGCGCGTGATGGGTGCTTCCGAGAGTCGAATAGACGACGCCGGTTCCCATCCCCACGATCGTCACCGGCAGTTCCTGGTAACAGACATCGTTGCGAACCATCTCGAATGGCCGATATAGGGAAAACGTGGCAATCGTATATGCAAACGGGCGCATGCCACGCATCGCCAACCCTGCACTGATGCTGATCATGTTTTGTTCGGCGACGCCCGTATTGATGAATCGGTGCGGCCATTGCTTGGAAAACTCGCTGATCGCACCAGCCGGCGAAATATCTGCAACGACCACATATATACGCGGGTCGGATTTTGCGGCTTGGTACACCGCTTCTGCGAACGTGTTTCTCATTTGAGGCTTTCGGATATTTCTATGAGAGCTTGCTCATACTCTTCCGGCGAAGGCGAACGGTAATGCCACATCGCAACATGCTCCATAAAACTCACACCCTTCCCCTTGATCGTATGTCCAACCAGAACGAATGGGCGGTCTCCCTTGCGTGAGGTTACCGCCTCGAAGATTGCGTCACTGTCATGCCCGTCAACTTCTACGGCCTCCCAGCCAAAACTCTCGAACTTTGCCCCAATCGGGTAAAAATTCGGCATCGCTTCCGACGGCCGGTCGAGCCCCTGCATATCGTTCGCATCAACAAACATGATTAGATTGCATAACCCTTTTGATGGCGCGAATAACGCCGCCTCCCAAGTGGACCCTTCCTGGAGTTCTCCATCGCTTAATAGGACAAAAACTTTTCTGTCATTGTTCTCGTGCTTGTCCGCAAGGGCCATTCCTACCGAAAGACCGAGACCATGCCCCAACGCGCCGGTAGAGGCCGCAATTCCCGGGTTACCGATGTCCGGATGCACACCTAAAAGACCGTCCGGCGTACAATAACCGTCTAAATGCTCAGATTGCATAATGCCCAGTTTTTCCAGAATCACATACTGGATGATGGCTGAATGCCCTTTTGAGATCAGGAATGTATCGCCTGTCTCCGGCTTGTCGGGGTCACGCATCAGGCCGTGGTAAATGCAGTCGACGATCTCCGTACACGAAAACGCCCCGCCGATATGCAATGCCGACACCCGTTGCGAAAGATCGAGCACACGACGGCGTAAATCAGCGCAACGCAGCTTGGCCGAAGCAATATCGAAGGAATTGTGCAGATCATTGCGATCGGACTGCATCGGGCATTCACCTGTGCTTGGAGTTATTCAAAATACTGTCAACGGCTTCGCTGAGAGTTGTAACGGTAACGTCGGGAATAATGGAAAGTTCTTCGGTATATCCCCTATCGATAAATATGGTTCTACAACCGGCGTTTGCTCCGGCCCCGACATCGCGCCAACGATCACCAATCATATAGCTCTTCGCCAGTTCAATATTCATCTCTTCGGCTGCATTCAGTAGCATACCTGGCTTGGGTTTGTAACAATCGCAATCGTCGCCTTCCAGGCACCAGCAAACCTTCAATGCATCAACCCCGGTCAGTTCCGAGACATAAGCATTTATCGCCTCAACGGCATCTTTACTTTGAACCCCCTTCGCGACATCAGGCTGATTGGTCACAACTACTGTCAAAAAACCCGCGTGTCGCAATCGGGCAACGCTTGGGGCAGCGTCAGTGTATATCGTGGTGCTGGCGAGGCTATCCGGTGGAAATGGTTTGCCATTTCTGACGACCGCTTCGTTCAGCACGCCGTCACGATCCAGAAACACTGCAGGTCGCAGAGCCTCTACCACTTGGTCTCGTTTACCTGCAATTCCGGATGCGACACGAGGCAGTGCCAAACCACGGCTTGGAATGCCTCGCAATGCGGTGTCACCAGGCCTGCATCGGGCGCCGGGACAACGACAACGGCATCGCCGTTTTGCGCGGTGTAGCCAGTTTCGCGGCCGACGACGCCCAGGATTTTGGCACCCACCTGCTTCGCCAAATCGACGGCCTTAACGATGTTAACGCTTACTCCCCTGTCGGCGTCGCCTCCACCAACAGAAAACACAAAAATTGCGTCATTGGATGAAACTTTGCTGATCTTCAACCAGCCCTCGAAAACTGTCTCCCAACCTTCGTCGTTCGTTCGTGCCGTCAATTCAGGCACGTTGTCGGTCGGCGCATAGGATTCAATCCCGCACAGCTTCCTAAAATCGTTGACCGCATGGCCACAGTTGCCAGCGCTGCCGCCAACGCCCAACATAAACAAACGCCCGCCGCGTGAACGAAGAGACGCTAACTCAACGGCTAGCTTTTCAATCGCGGCTAGGTCGATTTTGCCGGCGATATCTGCAACTTGAGAAAAATACCTTTCTACGTGGCTCATTTTTTATCCTTCTGAGCGACAGGCGGAACAACATTTGTGCTTAGCCTGCATCATCTTTCGCCATTCCTCACGCTTGATCGCCCGGCTGCAAAGTGCGCAGGCGAGCATTAAATGCGTCGGCCTCCAACTCACCTTCCTCTGGCGCCCATGACGGCATATCCTTTGCCGTCGCGGGATCATAAGGTCCCTCTTTAAGCTCCAAAACCAGAGTATCTTCAGCCATTATAACGGCCGAATGATATTCATCTGCTGGGTATTCGAGAAGGCGGTCTCCTCCTTCACTCAGTGAGACACGTTTCTCAACCACCCCATCGTCGCTGAAAAGCAACAGGTCTATCGCCCCTTTTATTAACAATATCATCTCCCACGACTTATCCGGGTGACGATGTGGGGCGACATATGTTTGAGGCTGCGCCACCATTATCACGCGCTGAATCGGGTCGCTGGGATCGTCGTGGATCGGAAGCGCCGTGCGCAATCTCTTTGCGCTTTTTGCTTCTTCTCCCAACCTTTCGACATCGCTTTTGGTGAGCATTTTCATATCAACTTCCTAGCGTGTAGCTGACCAGGAATCAAACACCTCCTTCCGGCGTACTGGAAACAAGTGACACAGGTCAAAAGTCAGCGAAAGTCGTCAAATCTTGGCCAGTTCTCATTATTGAAGAAGCATTTTCCGGTTTCGAGCTTTTCGCTCCCGCTTCCATGAAGTATTCCTCTGATTGGGTTTGAATGCGCAACTGAATTCGGGATCGATAGTAACGTGTGTGGCATAGCAGGCATTCTGGCTTTTTCTTCGTCCGCGACCGTCGCTGATGAGGAACTAATGCGCCTGATCGAGGCCATGCCGCACCGTGGTCCGGACGGCAACGGCAAGTGGCTTTCAGACGACCGCAAGGTCGGCCTGTCGCATCTGCGTCTCGCCATTGTCGACCTGAGTGACGAAGCCGCGCAGCCGATGCGGGATTCCGAGGGGACCATCTGGCTCACCTACAACGGCGAGATCTACAACCATCTCGAATTGAGGCGTGAGCTTCAGGCAGCCGGCTATACCTTCCGCACCGACCACTCGGACACCGAGGTCCTCATCCACGGCTACAAGGAATGGGGTGTCGACGGCCTCGTCTCGCGGCTCGTCGGGATGTTCGCGTTCGCCATATGGGACGTGCGCAAGAAGCGTCTTACGGTGGTCCGCGACCGTGTCGGCATCAAGCCGGTGTATTTCACCCGTGCCGGTGGGCGCTTCATCTTCGGCTCGGAGATCAAGGCGCTGATGACCGTCGGCGACGTGCCGCGCGAAGTGAACGGTACCGCGATCGCCCATTACCTGAGTTTCATGGTTGCGCCAGCCCCGCTGACAATGTTCCGGGGCGTCTTCAAACTCCCGGCCGGTCATATACTGGAAGTCGAGGCCGACGGCACCGCCAGGGCGCGGCGCTATTGGGATGCGCTTCCTGGGAAATCGGGGGTTATGGATGAGGTCCGGGGCCTCTCCCCTGCCGCCCAAGGCGACTTTTTCGGCAAGGAGATCCTTCGCCGCCTCGAAACCGCCATCGACCGGCGCATGATGTCGGACGTGCCGTTCGGCGTGTTCCTGTCGGGCGGAATCGACTCGTCTGCCAACGTCGCGCTGATGAGCCGCATCTCGAACAGGCCGGTCAAGACGTTCACCATCGGCTTTTCCGACCATACACACCTGAACGAGCTGGAATACGCGGACCGCGTCGCCAAGGAATTCAGCACCGATCATCATGAAATCCGCGTCAACGGGGCCGATATGCGCGGTTACCTGAACGACCTGATCGTCAGCCAGGACGAACCGATTTCGGACTGGGTGTGCGTCCCGCTCTATTTCGTTTCGAAGCTGGCCAAGGATTCGGGCGTGACCGTCGTCCAGGTTGGCGAAGGCTCTGACGAGCAGTTCGCCGGATACGACAGCTATATGAAATATCTGAAGCTGCACGACCGCATGGGCAACGGCGCGCTGAAGTCGCTTATCGGCGCGGCATCGCCGCTGCTTGGTGCGCTCGCCCGGGCAATGCCGGGCCGGCGCTCGGTGTTCGAGCAAGCTTTTGAAATCAGCCGGCGCATCAATCGGGGTCACGAGCTTTTCTACGGCGGGTCCAATGCGTTTTGGGCAATTCATGTCGAAAAGTACCTGGACGCCTCCGGCATATCGCCCGACCCGGGGGACATCGACACCGGTGTCGACGGGCTTGAACTGGACAGCGTGGGTTCTTCCGACAGCGGCGATATCGTCGATGCCTTCGCGCGCAACATTGTCGCATGCGATGCCGACGCCGACGTCCTGGCCAGGATGATCCATGCCGAGTTCCGCCTGCGCCTGCCCGAACTGCTGTTGATGCGTGTCGACAAGATCACCATGTCGACCTCTATCGAGGCCCGCGTGCCGTTCCTGGATCACGAGTTGGTCGACCTGACGATGGACATTCCGCGCAACATCAAGGTGGACGGTTACAAGACCAAGCACCTGCTGAAAAATGCGCTGAGAGGCGTTATCCCGGACGAGATCATCGACCGCAAGAAAATGGGTTTCGCCGCCCCTGCCGCCGAATGGCTGCGCGAAGATTTCGGCAACGAGGCGGAAGGGATGGTCCTCGGCTCGCCGCTTGCCGGCAAAACGGGGCCGCTCAACGGCGATGCCATCCGCCGCGCCTTCGACGACCACCGCGCCGGGCGCAAGGACAATGCGCTGCATCTATGGGTGCTATTGAACCTGACGGCATGGCACGACCACTGGATCGGCGGCGCATGAGGCCGTCATGGGCATAAGCCTTCCCACCCGCGTACCACCACCACGCGCCGTGGCGAGATGGCTGCTGCGCCGCCTGAAGGCGCGAAGAACGGCAAAGACCCTGCCCGGCTGGGAACGATGGCTTGGATCATCGTCGCTGGCTGCGGCGCTCGATCAAAGCGATTTTGACGCCGTGATCTCCGCATTTCGCGCAGCGAATCCGTTTCCGGCGCTTGCAATGCCCGCAGCCGTCGCCGCCGCAATCGAACCGCGGTCGCGATCCGAAATTCTCGCCCGTGCCGACATGGCCATGCGCCGGGAAGTGAACTTTCTCGGATCCGGGATTTATACCCTTTCGACACCGGTGGACTGGTGCCTGGATTTCAAATCCGGTACGCGCTGGGCGATGCGGGCGTCGCACCGCTTACCCGTCAACGATCCCGGAAACCCGTCGGATATCAAGATCATCTGGGAACTGTCGCGCCTTCAGTGGTTGTTGCCGGTCGGCCAAGCGTATGTCCTGGAACAAGACGAGTCCCGCGCCGAGTTCGCACGCATCATCATCGAAGAGTGGCTGGCATCCAATCCCGTCTGCGCCGGCCCCAACTGGATGTGCGCGATGGATGTCGCACTTCGGGCAATTTCGATGATCTGGCTGGCGCAAGCCTGCAAGGACAGCGCATCCTGGCGCGACACGGGTTTTCAGGAGCGGTTGATCAAGTCCCTCGTTCTGCATGCCAGGTTCATCGACGGCAATCTTGAATACGCCGACATCAACGGCAACCACCTGACGGCCGATCTTGCGGGTTTGACGGTACTCGGAATCGCACTCGGCGGACGCGGCATCGCGGCAAAATGGATCGAAAAATCCTGGCGGCTGCTCTGCGACGAATTCCCGATGCAGGTACCGGACGACGGCGTCTGCCGCGAAGGATCCCTGCCCTACCACAGGCTAGTCGGGGAACTGTTCCTGCTTCCGGCGCTGGCCCGGCGCAACGTTGGCCTGCCGGTGGGCAGCGACTATGTCGCGCGTCTCAGGAAAATGGGCCGGTTCACGGAAGCCGCGACGCAACCCGACGGCGAGGTCGCCGTATGGGGGGACGCGGATGACGGCCGCGGCTTGCCGCTCGGCACCCAGGGCATGAATGATCATCGCTATCTGGCCGAGTTGATGAACGCGCTCGACAGCGGTCCGGCGCACCCCGAGCACGATGAAACCCTCTGGTGGGTCGGCATCGGCAATAGGGACCGGGACCGCGATCAGAACCACGCAAGCGCGGCATTCCCGAATGCGGGGGCCTATATCCTTCGCGGCGATGCGGCCCATGTCTTCGTGGATGCGGGCCCTGTCGGCATGGCCGGCCGTGGCGGGCACGGACATAACGACTGTCTGTCGTTCTCGGCATGCATGGACTGCGAACAGCTGATCGTCGACCCAGGTTGCTACGTCTATACATCCGACTACGACGCCCGTAACCGCTTCCGCGCGACAGGGGCGCACAATACCCCGTGCGTGGACGGCGCCGAAATCAACCGTTTTAATCCCAAGCTGCTGTGGCGCCTGGCCAACGACGCAAATCCGGAAATCCGCCACTGGAGCACGTCGACGGACGTGGACATCCTGGTCGCCGCCCATAGCGGGTACGCGCGGCTTGCGTCCCCCGTCACACCGGTCCGCGGCTTCATGCTCGAACGAAGTACGCGACGCCTCTTCGTTGCCGACGGGTTCGAGGGCACGGGCGAGCACGATGTGCGAATCCCGTACACCTTCGCACCGGGTTGCGACGTCGAAGGCGAAGCAGCCGGCGTCTGGAAGCTCACCCGCAACGGCAAGAAATTCGGCTTCATCATATCTGCGCCGGAAGCATGGGCGGCGACGCCTGTCGAGGCTGAATATTCACCGTCATATGGCGTAAAACAGTCCGTTCGGGGCCTTGTCCTTAGCTGCAGCGGAACCCTGTGTCCCGTCGCCGTGGCTATCATGCCCGAATCCGCGCTGCCCCCCGACCCGGTGCGTTGGCTGTCCGGCGTTGTTGACGGGCGTTTTCCAGTACCGGGCTTCAAGCGTTGAAATATTCTGGCCTTTCACCAATCTTTCTAGTACCCCGTTGCCACGGAGAACCCTGAGGCTGCCAAGCATGCACGAAAGTCTGAAAGACAAAGAAGAGGTTCAAGTCGGCTCCGAGAAGAGCTTCGGCATCGTCTTTGCGGTGGTGTTCGCGATTGTCGCGCTCTGGCCCCTGATCGACGGCTTACCCGTCCGCATCTGGGCGGCGTTCCTCTCGGTTGCCTTCCTTGCCGCCGGTTTCTTTGCCCAGCCGGTCCTTCGGCCGCTGAATTTGATCTGGTTCAAGTTCGGCATGCTGCTCTATATAGTCGTCAATCCCATCGTGATGGCCCTTTTGTACTACACAACCATGGTGCCGACCGGCCTGCTGATGCGGATGTTCGGCAAAGACCCGCTGAACCGGGCATTTGACGCGAACGCGAAAACCTATTGGATCGAACGCGAACCGCCCGGCCCGGAACCAGATTCAATGAAGAACCAGTTTTAAGGTGAGATATGGCTTTTATTGCTGAACTATGGAAGTTCCTTAGAGTCCGTAAAAAGTTCTGGCTACTGCCGATTCTGGTCATGATGGCGGTGTTCGGCGGACTGGTTGTCCTTAGCCAAGGCTCCGCGGTGGCGCCTTTCATCTACACGATATTCTGAGGCTGAGATTCGTTGCGTATTCTTGGCGTATCCGCATTTTATCACGACAGCGCCGCCGCGCTGATCGAGGATGGCACCGTCGTCGCTGCCGCCCAGGAAGAGCGCTTTACCCGCAAGAAGCACGACGACCGCTTTCCCGAAAATGCAATCCAGTATTGCCTCGATGAAGCCGGCATCGAACTGAACGATATCGACTTCGTCGCTTTTTACGACAAACCGTTTCTGAAGTTCGAACGCCTGCTCGAGACATATCTCGCGTTTGCGCCTATCGGGTTTCGGTCGTTCAAAATGGCGATCCCGGTCTGGCTGAAGGAAAAGCTGTTCCAAAAGGACCTATTGCGGAAGAAATTCCAGGCGTTTGACGACACGTTCGACTGGCAGAACAAGCTGCTGTTTTCGGAACACCACCAGAGCCATGCCGCTTCGGCATTTTTCCCGTCGCCGTACGAGGAAGCGATCGTCCTGACCATGGACGGTGTCGGCGAGTGGGCTACGACCTCCGTCGCCGTCGGCCGCGGCCGTGAACTCAACATGGTACGCGAGATTCACTTCCCGCATTCGCTCGGTCTGCTTTATTCCGCATTCACGTATTACACCGGCTTCAAGGTCAATTCCGGCGAGTACAAGGTCATGGGCCTCGCGCCCTATGGCGAACCCGTCTACAAGGACCTGATCCTCGAAAAACTGATGGATGTGAAAGAAGACGGCTCTTTCCGTCTCGATCAGCAGTATTTCAATTACTGCACCGGTCTCACCATGACCAACGCAAAGTTCGATGCACTGTTCGGCGGTCCGCCGCGCAAGGCCGAAGAAATGCTGACGCAGAAACACATGGATCTCGCGGCCTCCGTTCAGGCCGTCACCGAAGAAGTGGTCTTGCGCCTCACCCGCTCGCTGGCCGACGAGTACGGAATTAGCAACCTCTGTCTCGCCGGCGGGGTCGCACTCAATTGCGTGGCCAACGGAAAGGTGTTGCGCGATAAAGCGTTTGAGAATGTCTGGGTGCAGCCCGCTGCCGGTGATGCAGGTGGCGCGCTTGGTGCAGCATTGAATGCGTATCACCTGTACCAGCAGCAGCCGCGCAAACTCAACGGCATCATGGACGGCATGAAAGGCTCGTACCTTGGTCCGGAACTGCCGCAGGCGGAAATCGAAGAGCGGCTTGCCGCAGCGGGCGCCAAGTTCTCCGTCCTGGGCGAGGACGAAGTCGTCGGCGCAACCGCGGACGCCATGGCGGACGGCAAGGCCGTCGGCTGGTATCAGGGCCGCATGGAGTTCGGCCCCCGTGCTCTCGGCGGCCGCTCCATCATCGCCGACCCGCGCTCACCGGAAATGCAGAAGACACTTAATCTGCGCGTCAAATACCGCGAGAGTTTTCGTCCGTTCGCGCCTTCCGTCCTGCGCGAGGATGTCGCCGACTGGTTCGAGATCGACAGCGACAGCCCGTACATGCTGATGGTCGCGCCGGTGGTCGAAAAACGGCGCCGCGAAATGACCGACGCCGAAAAGGCACTGTTCGGCATCGAAAAACTCAATGTGCCGCGATCGGATATTCCCGCCGTCACCCATGTCGATTACTCGGCGCGCATCCAGACGGTGCACAAGGAAACCAACCCCCGCTATCACGCTCTGATTTCGGCGTTCAAGCTCGATTACAAGAACGCGTTCGAACTCGATTAGGCGCTCATCTTCCCGGAGAGTATATCCATTGCCGACAGCGCCAGCACCTCTGTCGCAAGGCGCAGGTCGTCCAGCACCAGATGTTCATCGGCACCGTGCAGGCCGGCGGCAACGGGATCCAGCGGCCCTGCCCCGTACATGACGGTCGGGATGCCGGCCGCTGCGTAGTGCCGTCCTTCATGATCATAGGCAATACCGTAAGGTCCCTGCATCGTGTCGATCTTCGCCGCCAGACGATGTTCAAGGGCGTCGACCAGCGGCGCCGTGCTTTCGTCACCGCCCATCGCCGGAATCATGACCGAACGGCGGATGCGGCATCGCGCACCCGGCATCTTGGCGATCGTGCTGCCGATCATGTTGGTGAGCTGTTTCTCCACCTGCGCAGGGTCTTCGTCCGGCAGAATACGGCGGTCGATGCGAAACGCCACGAACTCCGGCACGCCGCTTTCGTGACCGCCCGAGATGTGCTCGACCACCATTGTCGGTGCACCGATTCCGGGCGTCGCCGAGGCATGTGCTTTCAACCCGCCCCTGAACTGGTAAAGCCTCGAAAGCGCATGGGTCGCCGCTTCCAGGGCATCGGTCCCGCGGTCCGGCGCATGTGCCGGTGCGGCCTTGCCGTGCACCTCGACGTCCATCAGCATGGTGCCGGTCGACTGGGTCGCCACAGCGCGCGCCGGGCCACCGGCAATGACCATATCCGGCTTGACGATCTCCTCGGCAAGCAACCACTTGGCGCCGAGCGCGCCGCCGCTTTCACCGTCAAAACTGATATGTAGTTCGACTGCGCCGGTCACCGGCACCCCAACCTGTTCAAGCGCCAGAACGGCAAAGACCTGCGCCGCCAGGCTTCCTTTTCCGGATACCGCACCCAACCCGTAGAGAGACCCGTCGTCGATATCGCCGCCCAGCGGCTCGAACGTCCAGCCCGGGGGCACCTCCACGGTATCGACATGACAGACCAGCGCCAGCACCGGCCCGTGGCCGAACTGCTTTCGGGCGACAAGATTCTGCACACCTGCAATGCCGGCGGCTTCGAGACGTTCGGCATCGGGCGCATGCCGCTCGACCTCAAAATCGAGATCTTCCAGCAGCGCTGCGACCTTATCGGATGCTTTCATCAATGCATCGCTGCGCGTCTCGGTATCGATCTGCACAAGCTTTTTGAGCAGCGCGAACTGCGCCGCCCGATGCTTCACCATGAATTCGGCAATGGTTTCTGAAAACGTCGCGTTCATAAATCCCCTGCTTTCGATGAAACCCTTGCAAACCCGGTGCAAAACGTCAATTTGGATACAGTCAATGAACGGAAATTCCAGGAGAACCAGTTAATGCCGACGTCGGAAAGTCTGGAGATGATCTCGAAACTGGTGTCATTCGACACCACGAGCCGGGACTCCAACATGGAACTGATCAACTACGTTCAGGGATATCTCTCCGATCTTGGTATTGAGAGCACACTGGTCCCCAACGAAGACCGCAGCAAGGCAAATCTCTATGCGACCATCGGCCCGGCCGACAAGGCCGGCGTCATGCTGTCCGGACACACGGACGTGGTGCCGGTCGACGGTCAGAACTGGGATTCCGATCCCTTCAATATCGTTGAAAAGGACCAGAAACTGTACGGCCGCGGCACATCGGACATGAAGAGCTTCATTGCGCTGGTGCTGGCCAAATTGCCCGTGTTCATGGAACGCGGCCTGGAAACGCCGATACACCTTGCATTCTCGTACGACGAAGAAGTCGGCTGCCTCGGCGTCCGGCCGATGATCGATATGATCAACGGTTTGCCCATCAAACCCCGTATGGCGATTATCGGCGAGCCGACGAGCATGCAGGTCATCACCGGACACAAGGGAAAACGCAGTTACGAAGCGCACGTACATGGTCTTGAAGCGCATTCGAGCCTCGCCCCCCACGGCGTCAACGCGATCGAATACGCCGCGAGGTTCATCACCCACCTGCAGAGCATGGCGCGGAAACTCCAGTTCGGCGGTCCGTACGATGAATTGTATGACGTCCAGCACACGACCGTGCATACCGGTGTCGTGCAGGGTGGCACGGCGCTCAACATCGTGCCCAAGGACTGCAAGGTCCAGTTCGAGTTCCGCTACATCGGCGCCGATAACCCCGACGAGATCGAGGCCGAAATCATCCGCGAGGCCAAGGAAACGCTGGAGCCGCAAATGAAGGCCATCGACCCGTCGACCGGCATCGATATCACCTGCGTGAACGACATGCCGAGCCTGGACATGAACGTCGACGACGAGGTCGTCACGTTCGTCAAACAGCTCGCGGGACGCAACGATCACGCCAAGGTGGCGTTCGGCACGGAAGCCGGACTGTTCCAGAAGCGCGGCGGTATCCCGTGCGTCGTCTGCGGCCCGGGTAGCATCGACCAGGCGCATAAACCCAATGAATTCATATCGTTGGAGCAAATCAACAAGGGCGAAGCCTTTCTCGATCGCCTAATGGACAGGGTCTGCAAGTCGTGAGAATATAGCCGCATGTTCGGATTCGGTAAGAAGAAAGACGGCGATAACAAGCGCGAGCACGACCGCATCGCCGCGCACGGGGAAGAGGTTCGTATTTACGGCGAAACCTACCCGCTCGGCGATCTGTCGGAAGGCGGCATGCGCGTCACCGAATACACCGACTCGCTGCAGGCCAATCAATATTTCGAATTTCACCTGGTGCTGAAGCCAAGCGGCGAGGACTTCGAACTTCGCGGCCACGCCAAGGTCGTCCGCCAGTGGGACGATCAGCTCGCTGTTCAGTTCACGAAGCCGCAGCCTGACCTCGTGTTCGAGGTCCGCGACTATCTTGAAAAGCAGCTTTAATCAGTAATTCTAGTTGAGCAGCATGCGCGGCACGTAACGGCCGTCTTCAAGCCCATCGAAATACTCGACCATCTCGGGATGGCTGATCGGATCGTCGTCCTTGTCCGGGACCAGGTTCTGTTCCGAAACATAGGCGACATAAGGCGACTGCTCTGTCGATTCAGCAAACAGATGATAGAACGGCTGGTCCTTGCGCGGACGCGATTCCGGCGGGATGGACTGATACCATTCATCCGTATTCGAGAACTCGGGATCGACGTCGAACACCACGCCCCGGAATCCGTAGATACGGTGCCGGACCTGTTCGCCGATCGTGTACTTTGCGCTGTTCTTGAGGCGTTTCACGGACTGAATCTCTGTGCCTGTGGTCATTGCCGCACACGGCGGCCTCTCACGCTTAAAATAACGTGCCATATAGTAGTTGCAACCCTGATCGGACTGGAATTTCGGTGCCTGAAGGGTTATTTAGCAGGTGCAATAACTTAGCAAGCCGATCGACGGCGGAATCGAGGATCAGACATGGCAGATGGCCAGGACAACGGGCGCGAGAGCATCGCCGAAGTGCAGGAGGAACTGATCGAAGAATTCCAGTTCCTGGATGACTGGATGGACCGCTACAAGCACATCATTGACCTCGGCCAGCAGCTCCCGGCATTCCCCGAAGAATGGATGACCGACGAATTCAAGGTGCGCGGATGCCAGTCACAGGTCTGGCTGGTTCCCGAACACAAGGACGGCCGTCTCGTATTTCACGCCATTTCCGATGCCGCCATCGTTTCCGGTCTGATTGCGATCCTGCTCAGGATTTATTCCGACCGCACACCGCAGGAAATCCTCGACACCCCGCCAAGCTTTATCGAGGGCATCGGCCTCGACGAGCACCTCAGCCCGAGCCGCTCGAACGGCCTTCATTCCATGGTGCAGACCATGCTCGGCCACGCCAAGGCGCATGTCGGTTAGTTGAACCGGGCCGGATCAAGCGCCTTCACCAGATCCGCCTCAAGCGGCACCGGCGACCCCGTGATCTGATCGGCGACAAGTTCGGCCAGCAGCGGTGCCGTCAGAAACCCGCGCGAGCCCAGACCGCCCAAGACGTAACGGCCATCATCAACGCGGCCGGCGAGTGGAATGTAGTCCCGGATCGTCGCGCGCAGCGAAACACGGCCGCCACACGGCCCGGGCGTTTCGATCCCCGGCAGATGCGCCCGCAGCAGCTCGAGCATGTGCACGTCGTCCACGCCCCGAAGCTTTTCCCAATCCTCATCCGGCATTTCGTCACGGCGCGCGTAGGTCGCGCCGAGCACATGACCGTGCTGCCCCGTCGGCAGGTCGATCAACGGCGAGAGATAGCCGCCATACGTAACCGGCGCCGCAGGCCCTGAGCGAAGTGCCGGCAGGTAGGCGATCTGGCCCCGGTTGGCACGCAGCGGCCATTTTTCACCGCCGGGGAGTGCCATCAGGCCGACACCCGCCGCAAGCACGACGGCATCGAAACACCCAACATCGCCGCCGTCCTGATCCCGCAGAAGCCAGCCCGCATTCGCCTTTTCGGCCGTGTCGACGTCCGCCTGCAGATATTTTGCATCACGGCCGAGATGCGCCGTGATCGCCGGTGGACTGAGTGTTCCGGCCCCCGGGAACCACAAGCCCCCCTTGTCGACTTGAATGCCGCAAAGCGCCGAGGCTTCGTCGGGGTCAACATGGCGCATCACGTCATCCGGCCAGCCGAACGCCGCAACGGCCCGCGACTGCCGCTCCGCTTCGTCATCGTTGCGTGCCATGGCGAGGCCACCACGTGCGCCCTGCCACACATCCGCGCCCTCTGCCGCGAGTTCATCGTAAAACCTGAGCGCATAAAGATAACTCGCCGCCATGATCCGGCCGATTGCCGTTCTTCCACGCGGCAATCGCGGCGCCAGCAGGGCAGCCGGGTTGCCGGATGCACCGGCACCTGGCCCTTCGGCCCTGTCGATCAACGTGCAAGCCATCCCCCTGGCGGAAAGAGCACGAACCAATGCGCCGCCGGCGATCCCCGCACCAATCACGGCAACATGTGCGGGGTAACGCGCCGCCGGACCTTCGGGAAGCATCGCCGCAACGCAATCCCGTTTGCGGCCGAACCCTCCCCGTTTCGAGACCTCGAAGCCAACGTCTGCAAGCGACCGCCGCACGGCGCCCGCCGCCGAGAACGTCGCCAGCCGGGCGCCCGGCGCCGACAGACGCCGGACCTCTGCAAGGACCGCCGGGGACCACATATCCGGGTTCCTGGCCGGCGCAAAACCGTCCAGGAACCATGCATCGACGTTTCCCGAAGCAGCCTTCAGCATCTCTTCGGCGTCTCCGAAAAAGAGCGTCAGACGCACGCGGCCACCATCGAAATGCAAGCGATGCACGCCACCGACCCGCACCGGCCAGTTTGCCAGCAAAGCCTCGGCTTCCGCGTTCAGTTCCGGCACTGTCGCCAGTATCGTGCGGAGTTGATCAACAGGGATCGGGTAGCCTTCGACCGCCATATAGTCGAGTTGCGCACCCGCCGGCGCCGCCGTTTTCCAGTCACGCCATGTCACCAGAAAGTTGAGCCCCGTACCGAACCCGAGTTCACCAACCCGGAACGTCTGCCGGTCATGCCACACGTCCGGCGCGCCAATCCCGCCCAGGAAGACGTGCCGCGTTTCGTCGACCCCGCCGGCTTTCGAGAAATAAACGTCGCCAGACACGCCGGATACGGGCGTGCCATCGGTGCCGATCTCGATCATCGGATCTGGTAAAACTGGCGTCGTCATCGGGCGAACGTAATCCAGGCCTGATCCCCTGCCAACTCGAAGCCTTGCATCGGGCGCATCTATCGGTTCATTTAGCGCATGGATTTCGAACTCAATGGGAAGCGGGTTTACGTTGCCGGGCACACGGGCCTTGTCGGCGCGGCAATGGCCGCGCGGCTAACGGATGAGGGCTGCGACGTGCTGACCGCGACGCACGGCGATCTGGACCTGACCCGGCAGGCCGACACCGAAGCCTGGTTCAGTGCGAACAAACCCGATGCGGTCGTTGTCGCCGCGGCGCACGTCGGCGGCATCCGCGCCAATGCCACATACCCGGCAAAGTTTCTCTATGACAACGCGGCCATCGCCATCAACGTGATAGAGGCCGCCCGTCAGGCGAATGTCGGTAAGCTGCTCTATCTGAGCGCCGCCTGTACGTACCCCAAGCTCGCGGACCAGCCGATCGTCGAAGACGCGCTGCTGACCGGCCCGCTTGAGCCGACCAACGAATGGTATGCACTGGCCAAGATCACCGGCATGAAACTCTGCCAGGCCTATCGTGCCGAGCACGGCTGCAATTTCATCTCCGCGCAGCCCTCAAGCGTGTACGGCCCCGGCGACAAATTCGATCCGGAGGAAGGCCACGTCGTCGCCTCGATGATAAGCAAGTTCCACGCGGCGAAGGAGAGCGGCACACCGACAGTCGAACTCTGGGGCACCGGCACACCGGTGCGGGAGTTCATGTACATCGACGACCTTGCCGATGCACTTGTTTACCTGCTGAAGCATTACGCCGACCCGGTGCCGATCAACGTCGGTACGGGTCAAGGCACGACCATCCGCGATCTGGCCGACATGATCAAAACGGCGGTGGGATACGAGGGCACGCTGACGTGGGACACGAACCGGCCCGACGGCATGCCGAAACGCATGCTGGATTCATCGCGCCTGCTGGATTTGGGCTGGGAACCCACCGTCGCGCTTCCGGATGGCCTCGCCAAGACCTACGCGTGGTACCGGGAGACGCTTGTCTAACCGAGCAGCTTTGACCGCAGCAGGCCATTGACCTGACCCGGGTTGGCCTTACCCTGAGATGCCTTCATGACCTGACCGACGAACCAGCCGATGGCCTTGTCGTTGCCGCCGCGAACGTCGGCCGCCTGATCGGGGTTATCGGCAATGACCTGATCGACGATCGCCTCGATGGCGCCGGTGTCGGTAATCTGCTTGAGGCCCTTTTCCTCGACGATGTCGCCCGGTGCCTTCGACGTCTTGAGCATTTCCTCGAACACGTCCTTGGCGATCTTGGTCGAGATCGTTTCGTCCTTGATCAGACCGACAAGCTCGCCAAGATGCCCGGCCGACACCGGGCTTTCACCGATGTCCTTGCCCAACTTGTTCAGTGCACCGAACAGGTTGGTGGTCAGCCAGTTGGCGACGGTCTTGGCGTCACGGCCGTCCGCCGCTTCCTCGAAATAGGTGGCCGTTTCCCGGTCGGCGACAAGCACGCCCGCATCATAAGCGGAAAGCCCCATGTCGTTGATGAAACGGTTTTTCTTTTCGTCCGGCAGTTCCGGCAGCGTCGCCTTGATGCGTTCGATGAAGTCGTCGTCGAAGCGGACCGGCAGCAGGTCGGGGTCCGGGAAGTAGCGGTAATCGTGCGCGAATTCCTTGGTCCGCATGGCCCGCGTTTCGCCCTTGTTGGGGTCGAACAGGCGGGTTTCCTGCACGACTTCGCCGCCGTCTTCCCACACGCCGACCTGGCGTTCGGCCTCGACCTCGATGGCCTGCATGACGAAGCGGACGGAGTTGACGTTCTTGACCTCAACCCGCGTGCGCAGCTCGTCGGCCCCCTTGGGCCGGACCGAGACGTTCACGTCGGCGCGCATGGAGCCTTCTTCCATGTTGCCGTCGCAGGTGCCGAGGTAACGCAGGATCGCGCGCAGCTTCCGAAGGTAGGCGCCGGCTTCTTCCGGCGAGCGGATATCGGGCTTGGAAACGATTTCCATCAGCACGACGCCGGCGCGGTTGAGATCGATCATGGACCGCTTCGGGTCCTGATCGTGGATCGACTTGCCCGCATCCTGTTCCAGGTGCAGACGCTCGATGCCGACGTCGCGCGTCGAGCCATCGGCGAGGTCGAGCGTCACCGTCCCCTCACCCACGACCGGGTGCTGATACTGGCTGATCTGATAGCCCTGCGGCAGGTCGGCATAAAAGTAGTTCTTCCGCTCGAACACGGAATACTTGTTGATTGCCGCCCGCAGACCGAGACCGGTCCGCACCGCCTGCTCGATCGCCATTTCGTTGATGACCGGCAGCATGCCCGGCATCGCCGCGTCGACCAGCGACACGTTCTCATTCGGCCCGGCACCGAACGTCGTCGGCGCGCCGGAAAAAAGCTTCGACTTGGTAATTGCCTGGGCATGCACCTCAAGACCGATGACGACTTCCCAATCTCCGGTTTCGCCCTGAATCAGATGCGTCATGCGTACATTTCCCCGCTCTCGGCGCCGGTATCACGCTCAAGAATGACACGGCCCGTGTTTCGGAACCCGCGCCTGGCGTACCAGTCGATCAACTCGGCGCGGCGCGGCGATTCCGGCGTCACGACGACTTCCACGTCGGTACAGCCACGTTTGGCAGCCCAGTTCACACAGTGCTCGACCATGGCGCCGGCAATGCCGCGACCACGCCATGCCGGCACGACATACAGATCTTCAATCTCTGCGTAGGAACCGACTTCGAGCCCGAACGCCGTACTCATGGCGGCGGCACCGATCACGGTGCCTTCGGCGTCTTCTGCGACGAAGACCTCAGTATCCTCGCGGTTGATCAACTGCGGCAGGTTTGTCGAGATGCGCTCGACGGCCTCTGCGAAGCCTTCTTCCGCGTAGAACTGCTCGAACAGACCCTGCACGGCAGGAATGTCCGCCTGCGAGGCTTGGCGCACCGCGATGTCCCGGCGCGTGCTCATGGCCGCGCCTCGAACCCGGCCGCCATCTCCAGCGCGCTTGCGGCACGGAACAGCGTCTCTTCCTGACATACGCCGGTGATCAGCTGCAGCCCCAGCGGCAGACCGTCCTTGTCGACGCCGCCCGGCACCGAAATCGCCGGCAGACCGGCCAACGAGGCCGGCACGGTAAAGACGTCGTTCAGGTACATGGCGATGGGATCGTCCATCTTGTCCCCTTCGGCGAACGCCGCGCTCGGCGCCGTCGGCGTCAGCAGCACGTCGACATCAGCGAAGATCTTTTTGAAATCCTCGGCGATCAGGGTCCGGACCTGCTGCGCCTTCACGTAGTAGGCGTCGTAGTACCCTGCCGACAGCACGTAAGTGCCGATCAGCACGCGGCGCTGCACCTCGGCGCCGAAGCCCTCGCCCCGGGTCAGTTCGTACATTTCATCGAGGCTGGCGCCGTCCTTGCGGAACCCGTAACGCACGCCGTCATACCGTGCCAGGTTGGACGATGCCTCCGCCGGCGCGACAATGTAGTAGGTCGGCAGCGCATATTTGGTGTGCGGCAGGGAAACCTCGACGATCTCGGCACCCATCTCTTTGAACCACTGCGCGCCCTGATTCCAGAGCTTCTGAATTTCTTCGGGCATACCGTCGAGCGTGTATTCCTTGGGAATACCGACACGCAGCCCCTTGGCATCGCGCGTGCAGGCAGCGCGACAATCCGGCAGCACCATCGGCAGCGATGTGGAGTCCTTCGGGTCGTGGCTGGCCATCGCCTGCAGCATGATCGCCGCATCTTCGACCGTGCGCGTCAGCGGTCCCGCCTGATCGAGGCTGGAAGCGAACGCCACCGTGCCCCAACGCGAGCAGCGGCCGTATGTCGGCTTCATGCCGACAAGGCCGGTGAAAGACGCCGGCTGACGGATCGAACCGCCCGTATCGGTGCCGGTCGCGGCAATCGCCAGACCGCCCGATACGGCCGCCACGGAGCCACCGGACGAGCCACCCGGCACGAGGTTCGCGTTCGCCCCTTCCGGCGTCCACGGGTTCTTCACCGAACCGAAATAGGACGTGATGTTGGCCGACCCCATGGCGAATTCGTCGAGGTTGGTCTTACCCAGCATCACCGCACCGGCATCACGGAGGTTACCGCTCACCGTGCTTTCATAGGTCGGCACGAAATTATCCAGAATGTGCGACGCCGCCGTGGTCTTAACACCTTCGGTGCAGAACAGATCCTTCATGCCGATCGGAATGCCGTCCATCGGACCGCGCGCATCACCGTTCTTGCGGCGTTCATCGGACGCCGCCGCGCGTTCACGGGCCAGTTCCGGTGTTTCGGTGATAAAGGCGTTGAGCGTCCGGCCTGCTTCCATTGCAGCGATGAACGCATCCGTCAGTTCGACGGAAGAGACCTCGCCTTTCTCCATCGCATCGGACGCCGTGGCGATGGTCCAGTCACGAAGATCGCTCATTCCACCACCTTCGGAACGCCATAGAACGCCCCCTCTCCATCCGGCGCGTTGGCGAGCACCTTGTCCTGCACGCCGCCGTCGGTCACCACGTCCTCGCGCATCGGCGTTTCCGTCTCGACGACACTGGTCATCGGCGCGACGCCGTCGGTATTCACTTCGCCAAGCTGCTCGACCCAGCCCACGATGTTGTTCAGCTCGCCCGCAAGCGGTTCCAGACGCTCGTCGGGAACGCGGATTCGCGCCAGAAACGCGATTTTGCGGACATCGTCTTTCGTTAACGACATCTGGGTCTCCGTTAGACTTGGAAGGTGTCAGAATTAGGCGCGGAAACTACCACCCGGTCATGCTATCGGCAAGACGCTAGGCCCTCAACTCGCCTGCGCGAAGACATCGTCCCATAACTTGTCGGACCAGCGCGTCATGGCGATTTCAAGCGCCGAGGCCAACGCCCGGCGAACGCCCGTGGCCGGCAATGATTCCAGCCCGCCATCGGCGCGCACGTACGAATCCTCGGTGACGCCGTCGAAGCGGACTTCGCCCTTGTCGAGATCGAACATCATGATGGTCGAGAAGATGTCATGCATACCGTGCACGCCGTCCAGCAGGTCGACGTTGATCTGGAAAACCTGCCGCTTGTTGGAGCCGTCGAACGGCACCTCGGTGATGAACATCTGCGCCGGGAACCGGATGCGCTTGCCGCGCCGTTCGCACACCACGCTGACCTCGTAATCCGACGCCCGCATGCTGTCATCCGTTGCTTCCGTGTCACCGCCGACCTTTCCGACGAAATGCACCCGGAAGCCGCAACGATGATGTGTATCCAGTCGAATTTCACCGGTCACATCCTCTTCGATCGCACCATCAATGACGGGCGACAGGACGGTTCCGTAAACGAAGCCGAGCGGTTTGCCGTCTTCGACCACCGCCAGCCACACCGTCTTGCCGGCCCGGCCGATCACGTCGACCACATCGCCGGCTTTAAGGCCGCCAAGCCGCTCACCCGACGTTTCCGGCTTGCTGCGGACATTGACGTCTTTTTCGACCAGGTACTTGCCGGGGGCGGGCGTCACCGTCACACCCATGAACTCCATGTCGGCGGCACGTGATTCCGCTGTGACCAACAGCGCCATACCGGCAACGGCGGCGCCGATCAGCCCCTGTTTCACCCAGTCAATCCCAGCGCGCGGCCGGATGGCATTCATATACCGCCCCCTACTCTGCATCCCCATCGCATGGACGGCATATCCCGAAAATGCGATGTCATCCGCGTAAGTCTATGATATCCAAGTCTTTCGTTTCATGCCAGACACAGGACCGTTACCCGAAAGCGCCATCCGGATGATGCACGACACCCTTACGTCCCTGATCGACGCCATGCCACGCGGCTTGCGCCTGCTCGGCCTCGATATCGGCGACAAAACCGTCGGACTGGCCATCTCGGACCCGCTGTTCATGGTTGCCAGTCCGGTCAAAACGCTCAACCGCGGCAAGAAACTGGCGCCGGTCATCGCGGAATTGGCGGCGTTGGTCAAGACCGAGGAAATTGGCGGTCTCGTCGCCGGCCTTCCGGTAAGTATGGATGGCACGGAAGGCCCGCGCGCGCAGGCGACCCGCGACCTCGCAGGTGAGATCGCAAAACAACTCGGGCTGCCCTATGCCTTCTGGGACGAACGCCTTTCCACCTCCGCCGTGGAACGCTTTCTCGTCAATGAAGCCGACATGACTCGCAAACGCCGCAAGGACGTGGTCGACAAGATGGCCGCGAGTTACATCCTGCAGGGCGCACTGGACAGTATCGGCGGCCGTTTCTGATGGACCATGTGTTCTCCGCCATCGCGCCGATCTTCCTGATCATCGGCTTCGGCATCTTCCTGAAAGCAAAAGCAGGGTTCACGGACGATTTCTGGCGCGTGGTCGAGAAACTCACGTTCAACGGCCTGTTCCCGTCGCTGCTGTTCGTGAAGATCGCCGCGGCGAGCATCGACTGGAGCGTCGCACTGCCGATTGCGGCGATCATCGTCATAGGGATTCACCTCACCGCTTTCGCCGCCATTCCCTTCCGCGGCCTGCTGAAGCTGAACCCAGAACGCTTCGTCGCCGTGTTCCAGGGCGGATTCCGTTCCAACGCCTATGTCGGCATCGCCGTCACGTTGGGCGTTATCGGTGACGCAGCAACGGGTGCCATGGCCGTCAGCCTGTTTGCCGTTGCCGTGACGATCAATTTCCTGGGTGTCTGGGGGCATCTGAAATGGCTCGATCGGCCGGGCGGATCAAAAGGCTGGAAAGGCGTTTTCGTCGACTGCGTGCGCAATCCGCTGATCATCGGCTGTGTGCTGGGCGGGATATTCAACATCACGGGCTGGGGCCTGCCGCCCATCGTCGGCCCGACCCTCGATCTTCTCAGCCGCGCCGCCCTGCCGATGGGCCTGATGGCGGTCGGCGCGGGCCTTTCGCTTTCGGCTGTCCGCGATGCCGGCTTGCCGGTCGCGATGTCCTGCAGTTTCAAGCTGATCCTGCAGCCCGCATTTACGTACGGTCTGGGCATTGCGCTGGGGCTCGACGGTTATGCGCTGATCGTGCCAGTGATCTTCGCTGCCCTGCCGACATCGTCGACGAGCTATGTCGTTTCGCGGCAGATGGGCAGCGATGCCCATGTAATGGCCGCCATTGTCACGGCGACACACCTTGCCGCCATCGTCACCTTGCCGGTGCTACTGGCACTGATCCACTAGGCTACGCCGCAACGGTATAGTTCAGGAGCTTGAGCAGCTCGCCTGACTGGCGATGGAACCGCCGCGTCGCATCGTCATCGAAGCGGCGCTTCCAGACACCGGGGTCAAGGTCCAGCGGCGCAATCTGATATGCATGGCGGATGCCCGCCTGCACGATGTCTTCCTTGTCCTCGACATCGCAGAACCGGAACAGGCGCCGGACGATCGGCGCCGGTTCTTCGACCAGATCCTCAGCCCTGATCTGATAGTATCGGCGGCGATTGAGCCGCCCGAAACGCCTGGCGGCGCCAACGGAGCGCGACCAGTTGCGGGCGAACGTTTCGGCGAAGTCGGCGAACGTCGGATAGCGGCGCGGAAATTCGCCCTTGGATATACCCATGTTGAAGTCCCACGCGCTCGCCGCTTCGTCGCGTCCGTCGCGCACGACGTGGACGATCCGCATGTCCGGAAAAAGGCGGTCGAGAAGTTCGAGCGACAGGATATGCTCCGGCGTCTTTTCGCCGATGCAGGTAATCTCGTCTTCCTGGTCTTCCGGCACCCAGCGCTGGAACATCAACATCACGGCCGTGCGCATCAGGTACTCGACATCATCGAACGTGAAACCGGCGGCATTGCCGGGCAGCCCCGCCAACTGCATGCGGTTGCCGATGCGCTCCGCATCCTGATTGTACTGGTCGACGAGCTTGGCCAGTCCGGGGAAAAGGCTGTCCGTGAAATGCCCTTCACCCTTGCACAGGACCTTCGGATGGGTGTCCAGGCATTGCTGCACCCATGACGTGCCCCAGCGCGTCGCGCCGACGACGAATACGAAGTCTTTTTTCAAGAGCCGGCCCAGTCTGTCGTGAGCCTTGAGATACTCTTCCATCAATCTTTCCCGCGAGACGCCCCCTGCTGTTCGGCGCAGAACCGTTCCGAATCGCCCAGGCGGAAACATACTACGCGATCCGGCACACTCAAGCCATGCCACGTAACGCTCAGCAACGGCTTGATGATGAAGCTTGCGGTTTCAGGCCAACCGGACATATAGTGCGCGCCTATGAACGACGGTCCCGGTGCATTCGGCTTTCCACACAAGCATCTCCTCGGTATCGAGGGCCTCAATCCCATTGAAATCACCGCTCTCCTCGACCGCGCTGAAAGCTATGTCGAGCAGAACCGCCAGGCCGACAAGAAAAAGGCGGTCCTGAGCGGCCGCACCATCATCAACCTGTTTTTCGAGGACTCGACCCGCACCCGCACCTCGTTCGAGCTTGCGGGCAAGCGCCTTGGCGGCGACGTCATCAACATGTCCGTCGCCACGAGCTCGGTCAAAAAGGGTGAGACACTAATCGATACGGCGATGACACTGAACGCCATGCACCCGGACGTGCTGGTCGTGCGCCACCCGGACTCGGGCTCGGTCAAACTGCTTTCCGAAAAAGTGAACTGCGCCGTCATCAATGCAGGTGACGGCCAGCACGAGCACCCGACGCAGGCGCTGCTGGACGCCCTGACCATCCGCCGCCGCATGGGTAAGATCCAGGGCCTCAGGGTCGCCATCTGCGGCGACATCCTGCATTCACGGGTCGCACGCTCCAACATCCACCTGCTGACGACCATGGGTGCGCGCGTCCGGCTTATCGCGCCACGCACGCTGATCCCGACCGGGATCGAGCATATGGGCGTCGAGGTCTTCAACGACATGCGCGAAGGGCTCGAGGACTGCGACATCGTCATGATGTTGCGCCTGCAGAAAGAACGCATGGACGGCAACTACCTGCCCTCGGTGCGCGAGTTCTTCCACTTCTTCGGCCTCGACTACGCCAAGCTGGAAGGCGCCAAGCCGAATGCCCTGATCATGCACCCGGGACCGATGAACCGCGGCGTCGAGATCGACAGCGAAGTTGCCGACGACTTCGGGCGCAGCGCCATCCACGAACAGGTTGAAATGGGCGTTGCCGTCCGCATGGCCGCGCTTGAGATACTGACTGCGAATCTGGAAGAACACCTGCAGAGGAACCTCTGATGGCGTTGAAGGCAGATCGCACACCCGGCCGGGTCGCCTACGTCGGCGCCCGCCTGCTCGATCCGGCAACGGGCATGGACGAGGTCGGCGGCGTGCTGACCGAGGGCGAGCTGATCAAGCAGATCGGCCCCAAGGTGAATGCGGACCTGGCGCTCGAGGGCGTCACCGTCATCGACTGCGAAGGCCTTTGTCTCGCCCCCGGCCTGATCGACATGCGGGTGCACCTCGGCGAGCCGGGTGAAGACTATAAGGAAACGCTGGCGAGTGCCGGCCGCGCCGCGACCAAGGGCGGCATCACCTCCATGGTATGCCTGCCCAACACCGACCCGGTCATCGACGACATGTCGGTGGTCGAATTCGTCGCTCGCCGCGCGCGCCTGCAGGGCCTGAGCAAGGTTTATCCCTACGGCGCCGTCACCAAGGGTCTTGGCGGCAAGGAAATCGCCGAACTCGGCCTGCTGGCGGAATCGGGTGCCGTCGCCTTCACCGACGGCTTCAGTGCGGTCGCCAACGCACAGGTCATGCGCCGCGCCATGATGTACGCGCGCACCTTCGACCTGCTGATCTGCCAACACCCGGAAGAGCCCTCGCTGGCCACGGGCGGCGCGATGAACGCCGGCGAAACGGCGACGCGGCTGGGCCTCGTCGGCATTCCGCGCGAAGCCGAAATCATGATGATCGAACGGGATATCCGGTTGGTCGAGCTGACGGGCGGCAAGCTGCACATCGCGCACGTGTCGACCGCCGACAGCGTCGACGTCATCCGCAAGGCGAAGGCCCGCGGCCTGACAGTAACCTGCGACACCTCGCCGCCGTACTTCGCGCTTAACGAAGTCGCCATCGGCGATTACCGGACGTTCGCCAAGCTGTCGCCGCCGCTGCGCAGCGAAGCCGACCGCCAGGCCGTTGTCGACGGCATCAAGGACGGCACCATCGACTGCATCGCATCCGACCACACCCCGCAGGACGAAGAATCGAAACGCCTGCCGTTCGGCGCGGCGGCCAGTGGCGGCGTCGGCCTTGAAACGCTCCTTTCGGTCACGCTGGAACTCTACCACAACGGCCATGTCCCGCTTCTGGATGCCCTTAAGTTCGTGACCTCGGCCCCGGCGGACCTGCTTAAACTCCGGGCAGGCAAACTTGTACAGGGACGCCCCGCCGATCTGATCCTGTTCGATCCGGACAAAGGCTGGAAAATCGAAGCCGACAAACTGCTGTCGAAGTCCAAGAACACGCCTTTCGACGGCCGCCTCGTGCAGGGCACCGTGACCCGCACAGTGATTGACGGGCGCACGGTTTTCGTGGCCGACTGACGTCATGGAAAATCTCGACCCCAACATGCTTGCCGCGATCGCGGCGGTTTGCGGTTACCTGCTGGGTTCCGTGCCCTGGGGGCTGGTCCTCACGAAGATGGCCGGGCTGGGCGATATCCGCGAGATCGGTTCGGGCAACATCGGTGCCACCAATGTGCTGCGCACCGGGAACAAGTTTCTCGCCTTCCTGACGCTGATCCTCGATGCCTCCAAGGGTGCCGTCGCGGCGCTGATCTTCATGCAGTTCAGCGAACTGGCCGGCCTAATCGCCGCGTTCGCCGCCGTGCTGGGACACAACTTTCCGGTCTGGCTGAAATTCAAGGGCGGCAAGGGCGTGGCGACCACGCTGGGTGCGCTTCTGATGGTGTCGTGGCCAGTCGGTGTGCTGACCTGCTGTGTCTGGCTGGTGGTCGCGAGCACCTTCAAGTACTCCTCCCTCGCCTCGATCTCGTCTGTCATTGCCGCACCGCTGATCGCCTGGAAAATCTTCGGCAACGAAGATGTCGCCCTGATGGCCATCGGGCTCGCGGTGCTCTCCGTGATCCGCCACAAGGACAACATCCGCCGCCTGATCAAGGGCGAGGAAAGCAAGATCGGCCAGAAAAAGGCGGAGCAGAAAGACGACGCTGAAGAGGCCAAACCTTCCGCCTGATGTGCCATAATGGCGCATGCTGCAGAAATCACCCAAGGAAGAGAAAAAGACCGAAGCCGAAACGGGCACGGACGACGCCATTTACTGCGCGACGTGCGGGCACCTGCTGACGCGGATGCGCTGGGCGGTCGATATCGGCGGGCATGAGCGGGTCTTCATCAATCCTGTCGGCCGCGTATTCCGGGTCGCGTGTTTCAAGGAAGCACCGGGCGCCGAAGATGTGGGCGAGCCCACCGACGAGCACACCTGGTTTCCCGGCTACGAATGGAACTTCGCGCTTTGCCGTGGCTGTGGCGGACACCTGGGCTGGCGTTTTGCCGGCAACGCCGTGCCGGCCGTATTCTTCGGTCTGATCAAAACGGCGTTGACGCAAAGCCCGCCCGGCGGCGAAGCTTGATCAAACTCCCCTTCCGGACCCAGGAGCCGTTTCATGTCCAAACCCGTCATTGAAATCCACTACTGCCGGACTTGCCGTTTCGTGCTGCGCGCGACGTGGATGGCACAGGAACTGCTGTTTACGTTCGCCGACGATCTGGGTGCGCTGTCTCTGGTTCCGGACGAGGGCGGCACGTTTCGCGTCCAGACACCGGACGGCACGGTCATCTTCGACCGCAAGACCGAAGGACGTTTCCCGGAAAGCAAGGAACTGAAACAGCTGATTCGCGACATCATCGCACCGGGCAAGGATCTCGGTCACTCCGACAAGGAATAGGTGACCTTCATGTGCTCAGGGAAACCCGGCAACGCCGTTCCGACCGTCTTTATCGAAAACGGTCGTACCCGCGTAACGGAATGGCGCTTCAAGAAAAAGGGCGACAATACGGGCTGGCACCGTCACGAATACGACTACGTCGTCGTCCCGCTGTTTGACGGGCATCTGGAAATCGACACCGGCACCGGTGAACGAACCATTGCCCCGATGCAGAACGGCGTTCCCTATTTCCGTGAAGTCGGCGTCGAACACGACGTCATCAACGGCAACGACTTTGAATGCGCGTTCGTTGAGGTGGAGTTTTTGAAATAGGCCGGCTCGCCGGGTAGCGAATGATAGAGGCAATGGACCACTAAGGCCTTGTCCACGCGCGGTCCCATGCAAATATCTGATGTTGGAGGGACCATGAATTTTATCTTTCGCAACGCGACACTTTATGACGGCTCGGGCGCAGATCCCGTGCCTAATTCCGATGTCCTCGTCTCACACGACCGGATTACCGCCATCGGCACGAGCCTTGAAGCCAACGGCGCGGAAGAGATCGACGCGACGGGTCTCGCGCTCATGCCCGGCATCATCGACACGCACACGCATTTCGATGCCCAGATCACATGGGATTCCGGCGTGCGGCCGTCCCCCACGCTCGGCGTCACCACCGTCGTCATGGGCAACTGCGGGTTTACCATCGCGCCCTGCAAGGAAGCAGACCGTGATCTGGTGATGAAGAACCTGACACAGGTCGAGGGCATGTCGCTCGATGCGCTGCGGGCCGGTATCGACTGGAACTTCGAGACGTTCCCCGAGTACGTGAACATGCTGCGTGACAAGGGCGTGGTCCCGAATGTCGCCTGTTTCCTGGGCCACAGCTCGATCCGCACCTACGTGATGGGTCCGGCCGCGACGGAACGCGCGGCGACGCGGGAAGAAATCGACCAGATGTCTGCCATCGTCGAACAGGGCATGGCGGCGGGCGCCATCGGTTTCGCCACGTCGACCGCCCCACAGCACAACGGCTGGGGCGGCGTGCCGATGCCGTCCCGCCTGGCGGACGACGACGAGCTGCTGGCGCTGGTACAGGCCATGGCACGATCCGGGCGCGGCATTTTCATGCTGACCAAGGGCAACCGCACCGACGTTCCGTACCTAGAGGAACTGGCAAAGAAGACCGGCCGGCCGATCATGATCGCAGCGCTGCTGCACAATTCCACCAATCCGACCGGGACGCTGGACGAACTGGCGCGCATCGCCGATGCCCGTGCGCGCGGGCAGGAACTCTGGGGCCAGGTGTCGTGCTGCCCGCTGACCATGGATTTCACACTCAAGTCCGCCTATCCGCTGGAAAGTTTCGAAAGCTGGCAGCCACTGATGAAACTGTCGGGGGACGACCTCAAGGCAAAGCTGAAGGACCCGGCGCTTCGCCAGGCAGTAAAGGATGAACTCGCCCAGCCGGCGGGTGTACGCCTGTTCAACGGGGAATGGCACAAGATCGAGATCACGGAGGCCGCGACCGACAGCTACCGCGCGCTTGAACACAAAACGCTGGCGGAAATCGCCGAAGAACGCGGCGCCGATCCGCTCGACCTCATGCTCGACATCGCCGTCGACGAAGATCTGGAAACGATTTTCACCGCCGTGCTGCTGAACTCCGACGAGGACGCCGTCGGCAAGATGCTGGTGCACCCTGCGGCTTCGGTCGCACTGTCCGATGCCGGCGCACACCTGACGTTTTTCTGCGATGCCGGTTTCGGGCTCAGGCTTCTCGGCCACTGGGCACGGGACCTGGGCAAAATGAGCATGGCGGCCGCCGTTCACGAACTGACCGGCAAACCCGCCGGCATCTACGGGATCGAGGGCCGCGGCCTGGTCCGTGAAGGCTACGCCGCCGACCTGATGCTGTTCGATCCCGAAACCGTCGGCCGAGGCCCGAAGCACCGGGTCTTCGACCTGCCCGCCGGTGCGCATCGTCTGAGCACCGACGCCGTCGGCGTGCATGGCGTATGGATCAACGGCGCCCGGGTTGCCGACCAGAACGGCCCCGTCGAACACCCGAACAATACAGGCGAGGTCCTGAGCGGCTTCGCTGCCTGATTATCTGAAGGGAAAACCATCATGACCGTCAAAACCATCGCCATCCTGATGCCCGGCGATATGGGCCACGGCGTCGGGCTCGTGCTCCGTCAGCACGGTTACGAGACGATCACGTCGCTCGCCGGACGTTCCGAGCGGTCCCGCGCGCTTGCCGACGAGGGACAGGTGCGCGATGCCGGCGATCTGGATGCAACGGTCGCCGAAGCGGACATGATCCTCTCGATCCTGCCACCGTCCGCGGCACTTGGACTTGCCGACGATGTCGCTGCCGCAATGGAACGCACCGGCAAGACGCCCGTCTATGTGGACTGCAACGCCATTTCCCCGGGCACGGCCGTCGCCGTAAGCCAGACGATCAACAAGGCTGGCGGCGCCTTTATCGATGCCGGGATCATCGGTCTCGCCCCGCACAAGAGCACCGGCACGCGTTTTTACGTGTCCGGCGCCGACACGGCACCGATGACGGACCTCAACGGCAAGGGATTCGAGGTCCTTTCCCTGGGGAACGACGTCGGCCGCGCGTCGGCCATGAAAATGGTCTATGCCGCGGTCACGAAAGGGAGCTGGACACTGTGGACCTCGGTCCTGCTGACCGCGGAGCGCAACGGGCTGCTGGACGATCTCGTTGCCGAATTCGAACACTCCCAGAAAGCCACCCTCGCCGCCATGCGAGGCAAGATTTCGGCACTGCCGGCCGACAGCGCGCGCTGGGTCGGTGAAATGGAAGAAATCGCCAAGACCTCCAGCGAAGCCGGGGTTACGAGCGGTTTTCATGACGGTGCGGCCTGGATTTTCCAGCTGCTCAGCGAAACACCGTACGCCGAGGAAACCCGCCAGAACATGGACACGTCTCGGACCATGGAAACCAGCGTGAAAGCGTTCGCGGAAGCCCTCGCCAAACGGACGGAGACCTGATATCCCGGTGTAAACCGGGGGATCATGGGACAGCTTGAAATCATCGTCGTGTTGGGCGGGCTCGCCGGCGGGCTTGTCACGGGCCTTACCGGGTTCGGCACCGGCCTGACGGCGCTTACCTTCTGGCTTTATGTCGTGCCGCCGGTTATCGCTTCGCCGATGGTCGTGATTTGCTCGGTGGTCGGTCAGGCGCAGACACTTCCCAAAATATGGAACGTGATCAACTGGCGCCGCGTCCTGCCGTTCATCGCGGGAGGCGTCCTGGGGGTTCCGGTCGGCACTTGGCTACTCCCCTCGGTACCGGTTGCGGCGTTCAAGATCTTCATCGGTGTATTCCTGATCGGCTTCTGTTCGTTCATGCTGATAAGCCGAAAATCGTTCGCCATTACGTTCGGCGGACGTTTTGCCGACGGCGTCATCGGCGCGATCGGGGGCGTCTTTGGCGGCATAGCCGGACTTTCGGGTGCGCCGACGACCCTCTGGGCCAGCCTGCGCGGCTGGGGCAAGGACGAAAAACGCAGCATCTTCCAGGCGTTCAACCTCACCATCCTGAGCATCGCGCTTGTCAGCCAGTGGGCCGGTGGCCTAATCACGCCCGAAGTCCTCCGCATGACACTCCATGCCCTGCCCGGCACGCTGATCGGTGTCTGGATCGGCAGAAAGCTTTATGAACGCCTGGGCGTAAAAGGCTTCGACCGTGCCGTTTACATCGTCCTGCTGCTTTGCGGCTTTGCCATGATCTACTTCAGTCTGCGCTCATGACCGGCAAACTGCGGCACGGTGGCGACGTTGATGCGGCGACAGCGGCGTTTGGCACGCCGCCCGGTGGCTGGATTGATCTGTCGACCGGGATCAACCCCGTCCCCTATCCGATCCCGACCATCGACACGGATATCTGGCAACGGTTGCCGACGGCATCGGATGAAACTGCGCTTTTGGAAGCCGCGCGCGGCTATTACCGCGTCCCGGACCAGGCCGGCATTATCGCCGCGCCGGGGACGCAGGCGATTATCCAGTGGCTGCCGCTTTCTCGCCCCCCCTGCAGGGTCCAGGTAATCGGTCCCACCTATGAAGAACACGCGGCAAGCTGGCGGACACACGGTCACGAGGTCCGGGTTACAGACAGCCTGGCGGATGCCGACGCGGACGTGATCATCGTCGTCAATCCCAACAACCCTGACGGACACATTTTCGCAGCGGACGAGCTGGTGCCCCTGGCGGCGCGGCTGGCAGCGCAGCAGGGAATGTTGATCGTCGACGAGGCTTTCGCCGATGTTGCCCCGGAGACGTCCATCATCTCCGAGGCCGGCCGGCCCGGGCTGTTGATCCTGCGTTCCTTTGGCAAATTCTTTGGTTTGGCCGGGCTGCGCCTCGGCTTCGCCGTCGGCACGACAACGGATACGGAACGGCTGCGGCGCGCCATGGGGCCATGGTCCGTCGCCGGCCCCGCACTGGATATCGGCGCCGCGGCACTCTCCGATAGCGCCTGGCAGGCGGAAACGCGCCGACGGCTTGGCGCGGACACCGCGCGTCTCGACAGTATCCTGACGGATGCCGGACTGGAGATCGTCGGCGGCACGACGCTTTATCGTCTCGCCAAAAGCGGAGAGGCCGCACGAATTTACGAGCGCCTGGGTCGCGCCGGGATCATGGTCCGAAAGTTCGATTACAATCCGACGTGGCTTCGCTTCGGGTTGCCGGGGTGCGAAGATGACTGGCAGCGCCTGGCGGCGGCACTCTCGTAACCGGCTCAGGCGTCGAGGATCGCCAGCAGCGCTGCGTCGAATTCTTGCGGCGCTTCGTACATTACCCAGTGCCCCACACCATCGATGATCGTAAACGGCACGTCCGGCTGGTATCGGGCGAAGATGTCCCGGCGCTTCAATATCTGCTCACGGCCACCGCCGGTGGCATCGTGCACCCCCCAGATACCGGCAAGGCGCGCCTCGATGTCCGGCAGCGCGTCCACCAGATGATTACCGAGAGACATGGGCCGGGAGCGCACACGCGAGCGCGCGACGTTCTTGCGGTGCGTATAGATGGCAACATCGTCGATCTTCGTCTCGTCATGGATCATCAGAAGGCGAAGGTTGTTGCGGTGGATGTCGTTCTTTTCCCGGTCGCTCATGTCTTTGCCGGGCACCTCGATCCCGAGCACGCGCACATGCAGGTCCTCGAAACCACTGGCGCCGACCGCGACGTACGTGCCCATGCGCGACCCAATGGCCCTGGCGACCCGCGAGCCGATCAATCCGCCGAAACTGAAGCCTGCGAGATCGATGGCCACGCCCTTTCCGAACACCGCATCCAGCCCGTCGACGATCGGTGCCGCGAGGTTATCCGGCGTCAGATCGCCCGGCGCCGAGGCACTGTCGCCGAGCCCCGGCATGTCGCATGTCACCACGCGCCGCGTTTTCGAAAGCGCCTCGACGTTGGCAATCCAGTGCGTCCACGACCCGAAGCCGCCGTGCAGCAGCAGGAGTGGAGCCTTTTCCGTTTCCTCGCCCCATACCTGCCAGATCATGTCACCGTCGCCGCAGGGCGTTTTCACGATCTCGGCCTCGGCAATCAGGCTGTCGACATAATCTTTGGGGCTGGTCACGGCGTCGGGCATATATGAAATCTCCATGAGCGGGGAGGAAAAGATGTCCGATACCGGCGCGGGGGACAAGTCTTTGCCCGCGACTGTCCCGGAATCTGTTTCAACGCCCGGTTTCCGTGGCATACTGCGCGGAAATTGCGACAAGGGAGCCACCGATGTTTGGACTATTCGGCAAAAGCGAAGAGCAGATTCAGGAACTGATCGACAATAAGCAGTATGATGAGCTGCCGCAGGAGGTCATCGAAAGACTGGCCGGTGACATCATACTGACCACCGAACACGGGATGGCCGAATACAAAATCACGCAACGGATCGACATCATCACGGCGGAATGCGTGTTCGGCATGAATATCTTCAAGGATTTCTTCGCATCGATCACGGATATCTTCGGCGGCCGGTCGAAATCGTCGCAGAAAGTACTGCGTGATGCCCGGCACACGTGCCTCGCGGAACTCCGTCGCGAAGCCCTGATGGTCGGCGCCAACGCCGTCGTCGGCATCGACATGGCGTACAACGAGATTTCCGGCGACGACAAGAGCATGCTTTTCCTCGTCGCCAGCGGCACCGCCGTCACCGTCGAGCCGAAGTAGGCCCCCGCATGGACAAGAACATCGAAGGCACGGTCGGCGAGCACCTGGATACGGTATCCAAGTACGTCGATCTGTTGGTCGAGTTCGGAATCGAATACGGCTTTCAGATTCTGGGCGCGCTGGTCTTTCTTCTTATCGGCCTCAAGGTCGCATCGTGGATCGGCGGCCGCGTCACGAAGATGCTCGAAGGCCGGAACGTCGATGTCACCCTCGCGCGTTTCATCGGCAATGTCGTCAAGATCGTCTGCATCGTCTTCCTGGTCATCATCACACTGGGGAACTTCGGCGTTTCGATCGCGCCGTTGATCGCCCTTGCCGGCGCCGGCGCTTTCGGTGCCACCGTCGCCGTCCAGGGGCCATTATCGAACTATGGCGCCGGGGTCTCGATCATTCTTTCGAGACCGTTCGTGGTCGGCAACACGATCACGATCAACAAGGGTGCAAGCGGGGTCGTCGAGGAAATCACCCTCGCCCACACCACGTTGATCGGCGAAGACGGCGAAAAGATCACGGTGCCGAACAAGGAAATCGTCGGTCAGATCATCGTCAACTCGGAAACCCGGCGTGTCGTGCAGACCAAGATTGCCATCAAGGGCGGTCAGGACATCGCCGCAGCCAAATCGGCGCTGCGTGCCGCGGCCGATAGTGTCGCCGACATTGCCGACGGCCCGGCACCGGAAATCGGCGTGCACGACTTCACCTATGGCGGCATCGTGCTTGGGATTCGCTTCTGGGTGCCTTCAAGCCGGTACTTCGAGCTTCGCTATACGGTGAACGAGGCGGCGCTCGAAAAACTCGGACAGGCCGGCATCGAACTGATGGCGGCGGCGCCGACGTCCACACCCGTGCTGTCGCTTTCGGCGGACGACGATGAAACGGCGGAGGACCGGCTGCTTTAAGCCGTCAGCCCGCGTCCTTGTCGATCCGCTCGGCAAGGAATTCGTCTGCGGGCATGTCGATGTAAAGGCCGCAATCGGCGGGATCGATCCCGAATCTGGAACACATCGACACGATCTCGATCTGGTCGGCAAGACTCACCTCGCCGTCCGCTTCGCTCACCGCAAGGCAGATCCGCAATAACAGGGCACCGGCCTCGACATCTCCCGAAATTGCGGCAACGGCCGCGATTGCCCGGGCATGACCCTCATGTGGATTTTCGAGAATCGCGTCCGTGAATTCCCGAAAAATTTCGACCCCCTCGTGCGGATCGAAGACCTTAAGCTTGTCGAGTGTCTGCAGGATCTGATCGACCCGGACCTGTTCGGCAAAACTGACTTCGCCGTCGGTTGTCGCAACAAGCGCGCACGCCGCCATCACACCCTCCAGAAAGGGGCGGTTACGCTGCCGTTCCAGGCGCTCCTGCAATTTTCCGCTCAAGGACGCGATGACACCACCCATCGCCCTCTCCTGTCTCATGTCGCGCATCTTGCCGTGCGCACGCCTGCGCATTGACGAAGTGCGCGGTTCACAGGATACACTAGCCGCATGGGAGCCGTCTGTTGAGCGAAAAGAACAAATATCGCGTCCGGCTGGTGCGCTGGGGCGACAGCAGTTCGTCCGGGCGTACCGTGACGTTCAAGCTGCCGGACGATGATGACGAACATCCGTTCAAGGGCCTGGACGTCGGTGCGAAGAACGGCCAGATGCTGGAAATGGAAATCGCCATCTATGACGGTGACGGCGATGTCGAGACTCTGGGCACGACACGAAAACCATCGAAAACGAAAAAGCCGCATCTGCCGGTCGTGCACGACGAACCCGCCACCGGCGGCCGCAGAACAGCGAAGATGGAAAACATTACCCGCCGCATCATCAAGTCCAATGACGCGCCCGAAACGGCGTCGGGCGGCGGCGCATCCGATGGCGCGGCTGGCGGCACCGGCGGCGGCGGCGCGGGAACCCCCGGTGCGCACACGGCGGGTGGTGGCGGATCTGCGGGCGCAGGCAGCACCGGCAGCGAACCGTTCGGTGGCTTCGCCTCAGATAGCGCCGATGCGGCGCCATCGCCGCCCGTATCCGGCACGGGCGCATCTTTGGCATCCGGCAGCCGCGACAGCGAACCGGAAACCGGCGGCAGCGGCTTCGGCGGATACGGCGGCTTCGGCGGATACGGCAGTGGCGACGGTTCAGCCGGACCGGGCGGTGGAAACCTCGACGGCGCCGATCTCGACTCCTATGCCAACCAGATGGGCCAGGCGGCCGAGGCACTGGCCGCAGTTGCCGAAAGGCTGGACGAACAGAGCGAGGACGACCAGCCCCAGTTCCCCGCCTTTCCAATGGACGACGATCAAACCGATCCCGGCGTCAAAGCGGTGCGCCGCGCCACGGATCTCTGCAAGGCGATCGATAAACAACGTGCCGGGTTCTATTACTTCATGCGCTCGCGCTATCCGCAGGCCCCAAAACTGCCGCCCGAAGACGGGCAATGGAGCCGAGACGCAAAGTCGACGCGCGACAGGGTATGCATGCATTGTGAAGCTGAGAACCTGGCGAAACTGGCAAATGACCCGGAAGCGCGGCGCAAGTTCGAGGAACTCGAAACCGAGTTCGAACGTCACGAACGGTTGCGCTAGGTTCAGCGCACGGGCAAGGCCTTAACGGTCGTGGATGTCGGTCGGATGCGGGCCCTGCAACGGATGCTCTTCGTCGGTACCCGGCTTTTTCATCGTATACATGTCAATTCCCCAGACAGTGACGATGATATTATGCTCGCGCCGAAATATTTAGAATTTGTTACGACCGACGCTAACTTTGCCGTTCGAGAACTGCGCAGAAGAAGCCGTCGGTCCCTGTCGACGCGGGCGACAGGCGCAAAGACGGCCCGGGCGGCGGCGGCGGGCCACCGACGGTCTTGGCCCAGACGTCTTCAATCGGCAGCGGCTGAAAACGCGGATCTTTCTCGACGAACCAAGCGAGTTGCTGCTCGTTTTCTTCCTGAAGCAGCGAGCAGGTAACGTAGATCAAGCGGCCGCCAGGCTTCACCAGTTTCGACGCATCGACCAGGATGCGCTGCTGCGTTTCGCGAATTTCGGCGAGGCTCTCCGGCGTGAATCGCCAGCGCGCATCCGGGTTACGACGCCAGCTGCCCGTTCCCGTGCACGGCACGTCGCACAGCACACGGTCCGCCATGCCGGTATTCTCGGCAATCCAGGGGTCGTCGACCGCCGCAATGACCCGGCGTTTCACGGCCATCGCGCCCGCGCGCTTCAGCCGCGGGATCATCCGGTCGAGGCGGTATTTGGAGATATCCAGCGCGAAAAGCTGCCCCGCGATCTTGCCGCCATCGGCCATCGCCGCTGCCATCGCCAGCGTCTTCCCGCCGGCGCCGGCGCAAAAATCGACAACGCGATAGCCGGGCCTGGCGCCTGCCAGCAGGGCGACGAGCTGCGAGCCCTCGTCCTGCACGTCGACCAGGCCTTCCTTGAATGCCCGTGTACCGCCGAGCCGGACCTTACCCTCGACCCGGATACCCAGCGGCGACAGCGGCGTCGGCTCGCAGGTCACATAATCTTCCTGCAGCCGCGCCAGGGCTTCTTCGGGGGTCGCCTTGATCGTGTTCACGCGGAGATCGAGCGGCGCCGGCTGATTGAGTGCCGACATTTCACGTTCCAGGGCATTCCCCCAAAGCGCCCGGAATGACCGGTCCATCCATTCCGGGTATTCCAGCCGCACGTGGTCCGGCATGTCCCGGTTGAGCATCGGCCGCCCGTACAGCGCGTCCGCTAGCGCATTTTCCGGCCCTGAAAGCGGTTCGGGACAATGCTTAACGCCCGAGAACATCGTCTGGAAGTCGTCAGGCTGCGCCCTTTCTTCCAGCACAAGAAATGCGATTGTTCGTGATCGCGGGCCGGGTTCGAACCCCAGCCCGGTGCGTTCGATCCACCAGTCGAGCTTGGCAGCCCGGCGCATGACGTCGTAGACACGGGCCGAAATATCGCGCCTGTCGCCCGACCCGGCATATCGGCGGGTACGGAAATAACCGTCAATGACCTGATCGGGCGGCTGGTCCCCGGCGTCGATAGCTGCAAGCAGGTCGACGGTCGCCTGAATTCGGGCGCCGGGGGTCATGCCGCACGCCGTCCCGCGTTATCCGTCGGAACGGTAATTGGGCGCCTCGCGCGTGATGGTGATGTCGTGGACATGACTCTCGCGAAGGCCCGCATTGGTGATCCGCCGGAAGGTTGCCTTCTTGCGCAGGTCTTCGATCGTCGCCGACCCCGTATACCCCATCGCCGAGCGCAGGCCTCCGGTCAACTGGTGGATCACGGTGCCGATCGGGCCCTTGTAGGGCACCCGGCCTTCGACACCTTCCGGAACGAGCTTCAGATTGTCGGATACTTCCTCCTGGAAGTAGCGATCGGCCGAACCACGTGCCATTGCCCCCAGCGACCCCATGCCGCGATAAGTCTTGTAGGACCGTCCCTGGAACAACAGCACTTCACCGGGGCTCTCGTCCGTGCCCGCGAAGAGCGAGCCGATCATCACCGCGTCGGCGCCGGCGGCGATCGCCTTGGCAATATCGCCGGAATACTTGATGCCGCCGTCCGCGATACAGGGGATGTCCATCTTGTGGCAGACTTCCGACGCTTCCAGCACGGCAGAGAACTGCGGCATGCCGACACCGGCTATCATTCGCGTCGTACAGATCGTGCCCGGACCAATGCCGATCTTGATGCAGTCCGCGCCCGCATCGATCAATGCCTTGGCGGCATCCGGCGTTGCGATATTACCGGCAATGACCTGGGCATAGTTGGACAGCTTCTTGATCGCTGTAACGGAACCCAGCACACCTTCCGAGTGACCATGTGCGGTATCGACGACAATCACGTCGCAGCCGGCGTCGAGAAGCGCCTCGGCCCGCTCACGACCGGCGTCACCGACCCCGGTTGCTGCGGCAACGCGCAGGCGCCCCTGCTCGTCTTTGCAGGCGTTCGGGAAACGCTCTTCCTTTTCCATGTCCTTGACGGTGATCAGACCGATGCAGCGGTAATCGTCGTCGACGACCAGCAGACGCTCGATCCGGTATTGATGCAAAAGCCGGCGCGCCTCGGTGCCGTCGACACCTTCCCTGACCGTAATCAGCGGCATCTCGGGCGTGTTCTTGGTCATCAACTCGCTGACCGGCTGATCCGGCTTGGTGGCAAACCGGATGTCGCGGTTGGTCAGGATCCCAACCAGCTTGCCGGAATCGCGTTCCACCACGGGCATACCGGAAAAGCCGGTTTCCGCTTTCAGCCGCAAGGCATCGGACAGCGTCTGGTCGGGGAATATGGTCAGCGGATCCGAGACCATGCCGCTTTCGAATTTCTTGACCCGCCGGACCTCGGCGGCCTGTTCTTCGACCGTCATGTTCTTGTGCAACACCCCGATGCCGCCAGCCTGCGCCATGGCGATGGCAAGGCCGTGCTCGGTGACCGTATCCATGGCCGCCGAAATCAACGGGATATTGAGGGGAATTGTCCTTGTCAGCCGCGTCCGGGTATCCGTGTTCGCGGGCAAAACGCTGGATGCCTGGGGCATCAGCAAAACGTCATCAAATGTGAGAGCTTCTTCGATCTTGGGCGGTGCCATTGCGCCTCCGGTTACCGCTGTGGCGATGGCGCGTCATCATACACAGGACCAAATCTTTAACAAGCACCCAAAACGCGGGAATACACCGAATTTGCGAATCGCGGGCTTGCCTTGTGCACGGGCTGCGTCGCCCCCCGCTCAGCCGTCCTGATCGGCCCCGCGAAAGCCGGTTGCGACCACGTAAATCTCCGCCGAGTCGCTTCGGCTGGCCGGCGGCTTGGCATGTTTGACCGTTTTGAAATCGCGTTTCAACGCCGCCAAAAGGTCGTTCTCGGTCCCCCCCTGCAGGACCTTGCCGACAAAGGCGCCGCCCGGCGCCAACACATCGGCGGCGAAATCCACGGCCACCTCCAGCAGCCCCATGATGCGAAGGTGGTCCGTCTGCGGATGGCCGGTCGACGCCGCCGCCATATCGCTCAACACAACATCGGCGTGGCCGCCCAAAAGCGCCTTCAGCCGGTCCGGCGCATCATCATCCAGAAAGTCGCCCTGGATCAGGTCGGCGCCCGGAATGGCCTCCATCTCCTGAAGGTCGATCCCGACCACGTGACCGTCCGCGCCGATCCGCGCCATCGCCACCTGTGTCCAGCCCCCCGGGGCCGCGCCGAGATCGATGACCTTGGCCCCCTTTTTCAAAAAGCGGAACTTGTCGTCGAGTTCGATAAGTTTGAACGCGGCACGGGACCGATAGCCCTGCCGCTTCGCTTCCTGCACATAAGGATCGTTCAACTGACGCTGCAACCAACGCGTCGATGACGGCCTCCGCCCCTTCGCCGTCTTGACCCGGGTGTGCAGCCCCCGGTTGCCGCTACCTTTGCTGCTGCGTTTACCGGCCATTGCCGCCTTCCCTGACAATGCCGTCCAACGACACGTCACCGCGTTCCAGTCCCAGACCGAACCGGTCGTGCCCGTCCGCAAGCATCAGCTCCGCCAGGATACCCTCGCGGATGCCACGATCCGCAACGCCCAGTTTTCCGACCGGCCAGCGTTCGCAGATCGCGCGTAAAAGCGCCAAACCCATCAGCATGAGATCGCCGCGCCCGTGTCCCAGGCATGGATGGGCAATGCGTTCGTCGCACGACATTGCCGCAAGCCGGCCACCAATTTGGCGGATACTGTCAAATCTGATCTCAAGGCCATCGACACGGTTCCGTTTATAGCGCGGCAGCTCGAGATACATTGCCCCCAATGTTGTCACGGTGCCGGACGTGCCAACCATCCGTACATTATTCGCGGCAATCGCTTCGGTGATTCGATTGCGGCCATCGAACGGTGCCAATGCGTCGTCGATCCGCTTCAACAAACCATGGAAGACGTCCGTTGGCAGCGCCTCCGGCCCATATTCGTCACGCAGGGAAACGACGCCGAAAGGCAGCGAGATCACGTCGATAAGGCGAGCCGGCAAGCCGCGCGGCGTCTCGACCCAGATGATTTCCGTCGACCCGCCACCGATGTCAAAGACAAGTGCATTGCCATAGCCGGTGCGCAAAAGATCGCCGCAACCGGCTACCGTAAGCGCGGCTTCCTCGCCGGCATCGATGATCTCAAGGGCGAGGCCGGTTTCATCCTGAACCTGTGAAATAAAGGCCAATGAGTCGGCCGCCTGCCGACACGCCTGCGTTGCGACCGCGCGCACCTTGACCACATTCCGGTTCGACATGCGCTCGGCGCAATGTTTCAGGGCCGTGATCGTCCGGCCGACCGCCGCCCGCTGAAACTTCCCCGTTTCCGATACACGTTCGCCGAGCCTGACCACACGCGAGTACCCATCCACCACGTTGAACCCGGCTTCATCGGGCACGGCGATCAGCATCCGGCAACTGTTGGTGCCGAGATCAATGGCCGCATAGGCATCGCGCTGGTCGACAAACCTGAGTTTGCGGCCAGCATGCCCTGCGCGCGGTTTCCGTGCCGAACCGGGCTTCACGCTTCCTCCCTCGGACTTTGCGTCCGTTGTCTTATCGTTACCGGCTAGCTTACGGCCCCGCCCGACGATTTGAAAGGATATCGGCAGTGGATTCAGCCTACCTGATGCGGCGGCGGCGCAGCCGGTCCCGGCCGTTCCGTCAGCGGATCAGTTGAACCACGAAATACAGAAGTAGAGGATGGCGGCCAGCAACGCCGAGGCGGGTACGGTCACGACCCAGGCCGCGGCGATGGAGAACATGTGCTGACGCCGAACGAGACGCCGTTTGCGGTACTTGCGCCATGACTTGAACAGCTTGCCCTCATCGATATCGGCGAGCACATCGGGGTCCAGCGGCCCCGTCTCGGCAACCCCGCCACCCCCACGGTTGGTGACCGCTTCACGTGCGAAACCAACACCGAACACCGCCCCGATCGCAATGTGCGTGGAGCTGACGGGCAGTCCCAGCGCAGAGGCAATGATAACGGTAATCGCCGCGGAAAGCGCGACGCAGAAGGCCCGGACCTGATTCAGCTTGGTGATCTTCTCGCCAACCAGCTTGATGATCTTGGGACCGAACAGTGCCAGACCGACGGATATCCCGAGCGCGCCGATCAGCAGCACCCAGAACGGCAGTGCCGCCTTGGTCGAAATCTCGCCAAGATCGATTGCACTGACGATCGCGGCGAGCGGCCCGACGGCGTTCGCGACATCGTTGGAGCCGTGCGCGAAGGACAACAGCGCGGCAGAGCAGATCAACGGCACGGTAAAGAGCTTGGCGACCGACTTGCGCTTGTTCTCCAGGCCAACGGACGCCTTGGCAACGATCCGATTGGTCCAGAAATAGGTGACGGCGAAAACGCCCGCCGCGACAGCCAGTATCGTCGGCAAATCCGGCTTCCAGATCCGCTTCAGCCCCTTGATCATCAGGTATGCGGCAAACACGGACGCCATAATCGCCACAAGCACCGGAACCCAGCGCCGGGCAGCGGCAATCTTGTCCTGGCGAAACAGTATCGCCCATTTGATGAACAGCAGGAACGCGGCGGCGATGATCCCGCCCAGAACCGGTGAAACAACCCAGCTTGCGGCGATGGCGCTCATCACGGGCCAGTTCACGGCGTTGATGCCGGCCGCGGCAATGCCCGCGCCCATGACACCGCCGACGATCGAATGCGTGGTCGATACAGGCGCGCCCAGGAACGTGGCGAGATTGACCCAAAGAGCCGCAGAAAGAAGCGCCGCCATCATCGCCCAGATAAAGGTGTCGACGCTGGCAATCGTTTCCGTGGAGATAATCCCCTTGGATATCGTCGAGACCACCTCGCCGCCGGCAATCATCGCGCCCGCCGCCTCGAACACTGCGGCGATGGCCAGTGCGCCGACCATGCTGAGCGCCTTTGAGCCGACCGCTGGGCCGACGTTGTTGGCCACATCGTTGGCACCGATATTCATCGCCATATAGCCGCCGATCACGGCGGCGGCGATCAGGACACCACTCGCTTCGCCGCCCGAGTGGATGTACGTGTAGGCCCAGACCCCGAGCAGGAAGAATAACCCCGTACCCAGGCTGTAAACGCTCGTCCCCACCTCCTTGGTGGCTTTCTCGAGCTGAACGATCCGCTTCAGATCCTTGTCGAGCGATTGCGCCTTAAGGTCGTTAGGATCTTTTGGCTGTTTATTGAAGATGTTCATTCCTGAAGGATGGTCCGGTGCTCATAAATTCCATCGGGCCGAAAGCAATGATTTGCATTCCCTTCGGAAGGTAATAAAAGTGTCACAAAGTTAACTAAATAAAAAGACCGATCCGGTGCATAATTTCGTCAAAATGACGGGAAAAGCGGCCGGTCCTGGGAAATTTCGGTCGCATTTCTGGAATGGGCAACATCCATGGCTAGCAAGAACGAAATTCCGCAATCTGCGGTCCTTGCGTACAGTTTTGAAGGCGGCACGCCAAAGGTCCTGATGGTGACATCGCGCGGCCGCGGCCGCTGGGTCCTGCCGAAAGGCGGCATCGAGGAAGGCCAATCCGCGCAGGAAGCGGCTGTCGCAGAAGCGTACGAAGAGGCGGGTATCCGCGGCAGGGTCGCCGACTCCAAGATCGGGACCTACACTTATTCCAAGGTCGACCAGCCGGAAAAGTGCGCGTATCACGTCCGCGTTTATCCCATGACGGTATCGCATATGTCGGATGATTGGCCCGAAAAGGATCAGCGCGACCGCACGTGGATGGATTTTCCGAGTGCGGCGAACGCCGTTGAAGAACCGGAACTTCGGCATCTGCTCAACGAATTCGGGACGATGCTGACCACACTGGTCTCGCACAAGGCCTGATTTCGGGAATTCCGTCTTCAGATTACCGTGTTGGCGATCTCGTAATGCTCGAACTCGTTGCTCGCGGCAACGCCTTCGGCACAATCCAGAATTGATGCAAGTTGCCGGATATTGCCAGCTTTACCGGCCATCGGGACGATCAGACGCTCGTATGAAACGCCTTTGCCCTTGATCTTGTCGAACGGATGCTCCCGCTGGCGTACCACGTTCACACGCGTCCATTGCGGCATAGCGGATGCCACGGCCAGGTTGAAAGCCGCAAGTTGCTGGGAGCGGTAAGGGCCGACGTTGATTTCGTCCAGATAGCGGCCCGTGGGCTCTTCGCCGAACACCTCGACGACATTGGTACCGACAAAGCGCAGGCGGCTTCGGCATGACTCCACATCCACATCGCAGATCATGATGTTCGGCGCTAGGCGATGGATCGCCATCAAGTCGAAGTCCGCAGCCTCAACCACACCGCGCGGGCGCATCAGCTTTTTCATGTGCACCCAAAAAGCACGCACCGGTTCCGAATGAAGGAACGCCGGACTCAGGATGCTGGGATCTTCCTGTTCGCTGGTTACAGCGGTCGTCATGTGCAATCGACTAACCTTTCCACGTCACGGTTGCTCGCACGATCGTGCGTTACAGCTTCCGACCACGCGATAGGATGCACAATGCTGAGAATCCGGCTATAAGGGTTTGCCGCACCGGCGTCTAAATGATTGAAATCACTCTTTTCCCGAGAGGTCGGCGAGAATCGGACAGTCTGGCCGATTATCGCCGTGACAGGCGTGAATCAGGTGCTTCAGGGTGTCCCGCAAATGCTCCAGTTCCGCCAGCCGGACGTTGATTTCCTTGAGGTGCGCCTCCGCCAGCGCCTTGACGTCGGCACTTGCCCGGTCCTTGTCCTCATACAGCGACAAGAGATGGCGGCAATCCTCGATCGAGAACCCGAGCTGCCTGGCGCGTTTCAGGAACGCAAGTTTTTGCACCGCCCGATCATCGTAGTCACGGTACCCATTGCCGCGCCTGTCCGGCACGACGAGTCCAATTTCATCGTAGTAGCGAACGGTCTTTGAGGGCAGACCGCTTCGTTCCGCTGCGTCGCGTACATTCATTATTCCGTCCTCCCTAGTTCTCGATGCCCTCGGGCCGCCAGCGCCGCAGCAGGAGCGAACTGCTGACGACGGTGATCGAGCTCATCGCCATCGCCGCGCCGGCGATCGCCGGCGACAGGTACCCCAGCGCCGCCAGGGGCAGGCCAATTACGTTGAAGATAAACGCCCAGAACAGATTCCATCGAATTCTGAGCCAGGTCGCCCGGGCAATCTGCACCGCGCCGGCAACCAGCCGCGGATCCGGACGCATCAAGGTGATGCCTGCGGTTTCCATTGCCGCATCCGTACCCGAGCCCATGGCAATTCCGACATCGGCCGCCGCCAACGCCGGCGCGTCGTTGATCCCGTCCCCGACCATCGCCGCATGCCGTCCATCCGCACGCATGGCACCCAGTGCATCCACCTTTTGCTCCGGTTTCAATCCGGCCTTTACCTCACCCAGGCCGATCTCGGCACCGATGGCGTCTGCGACGCGCGGTGCATCGCCGCTCAGCATGACACTGCCGACACCGAGGCGGCGCAGCAGGCCGACAGCGGCGGCGGACTCCGGCCTGACCTCGTCACGGATCGCCAGCACACCGATCAACGTATCCGCTCGCACGACCATGACGACGGTCTTGCCTTCTCCCTCGAGCCGCTCAAGCGCATCTTCGGCCGCTTTGTAATCCAACCCGGCGTCACCAAGCAGGTCCCGGTTGCCGATCAATACACGATTGCCGTCCACCTCGCCCTCGACGCCGCGGCCGACATGCGCGCGCGTGTTTCGGGCACCCCCGTGTTCGACCCCGCGCTTTTCAGCAGCGGCAAGCACGGCACGTGCCAGGGGATGTTCGGAACCGGCCTGTACCGCTGCCGCGGCCGCCAACACATCCGTTTCGCTGCCTGCCAACGCCACCACGTCGGTCAGTTCCGGTTCGCCCCGCGTCAGGGTACCGGTCTTGTCGAAGGCAACCATATCGACCTTGTGGGCCTGTTCCAGCACGGCGACGTCCTTGATCAGGATACCCGCGCGCGCAGCGGCGCCGGTCCCCGCCACGATCGCCGTCGGCGTCGCCAGGCCAAGAGCACAAGGACAGGCAATCACCAGAACCGAGACCGCATTGATCACCGCGACCTCAAGACCTGCGCCCGTCATCATCCATCCGGCGAATGCGACAATTGAAATGCCAACGACAACCGGCACGAAAATCGCGCTGACCCGGTCCACCAGGCGCTGCACCGGCGCTTTGCCGGATTGGGCGTTCTCGACCAGCTTCACGATCTTGGCCAGCGTGGTGTCTTCGCCAACCCGGCTGACGCGGATACGGAGTTCACCGGCGCCATTGATAGCGCCACCTGTAACCTTGTCACCGGCTTGCTTCAGGACCGGCTCGCTTTCGCCCGTGATCAGGGATTCGTCGGCATCCGAACGCCCGGCTTCGACGATCCCGTCGACAGGGATGCGTTCACCGGGACGGACGATGACCAGGTCGTCAACGTCCACCGCCTCGACCGCAACGTCACTGACCTGCCCGTCACGTTCGACCCGCGCCCGTTCCGGTCGCAGCTCCATCAGCTTCCGAATGGCTTCCGTCGTGCCGCGCTTGGCGCGGCTTTCGATCAGCTTGCCGACGACCACAAGTGTGACGACAACCGCCGACGCTTCGAAATAAAGGTGCGAGGTTGTCGTGAACCCTTCGGTCAGAACAATCCATGTGCTGAGCGCGAATGCCGCGGACGTCCCGAGCGCCACCAGCACATCCATGTTGCCGCTGCCGGCGCGCAGCGAACGGTAGGCGCCGACATAAAACCTGCCGCCGATCCAGAACTGAACGGGCACGGTCAGCAGAAGCTGCAGCCATGCCGGGACGTGATAGGCAATCCCCAGCGGCGGCAATACCATCATCGCCAACAACGGCGCCGTCAGCGCAATCGAGATCGCGACCATCGCTGTCTCGCGTTTGAGCAGACGGGCATCTTCCTCGGCCTGCCGGGCTGCCTGTTGGCGTCGCATTTCGGCGTCCGTCGCCCGCGCTTCGGCCCGGTAGCCCGCCGCCTCGACGGCCGCGATCAAGTCTTTGTTGGAAACGTCGCGGCCGAGCCACGAGACATGCGCACGCTCCGTCGCCAGATTGACCTCGGCCGCAACGACGCCGGGGACCGCATTCAGCGCTTTCTCGGCGTTGGCAGCGCAACCGGCACACGTCATCCCCCCGATGTCGAGTTCGGTTTGGGATAGCTCGGCGGAAAAACCGGCACCGTCGATGGCTGCCTTGATATCGTTCGCGGGCACGAGACCACGCGCAACGGTGGCCCGCTCGGTGGCGAAATCGACTTGGGCATTCTCAAGGCCCGGCAAAGCTTTCAACGCCTTCTCGGCACGGTTGGCGCACCCTGCGCAGTTCATTCCGGACACGCCGAACATCATCGTTTCGGCGCCGGTGTCGGTATCAGTTGCCAGCACGGCACACCTCCAAATGTGTAGATGAAAGATACCATAAAGGTTCTAGTAACTGTAAGCTCAAGCGTAGAAATCAAGCGCAATCAACGGGCCTGATTGTGCAAAATTTGGCCCCCGGGTCTTTCCAAACCGGTTTTATGGATGCAAACTTATTGATGTGCCCGGGTCATCAGAAACCGTTATCAGGGCACTTGGGAAGAATAACATGCCGGATGAATCCAAATCTGAGGGCCGCGTCGCACCGGACGGACAGGCCTTCGAGACTGCCACGCCGAGCGGCGAAAAACCGAAGCGCCGCATAAGACCCATTTTCGTTTTCGCAATTTTCGTGCTGATCGCCGGGGGATATTTCGGGGTCACGGAGGTGCACAAGCGCCTCGCCTTCGTCTTCGAGGAAGACGCCCGTATCCACGCCGATCTTGTGACCGTGTCGTCCCGGGTTGCGGGATGGATCACGGAGATGCCTGCCGCGGAAGGCGAAATGGTCGAGGAAGGAACGACCCTCGTCCAGATTGACGACCGCGAATCCCAGATTCTGCTGAGTGAACTCGAAGCGCAGGCCGCCGCCGCCAACGCGGAGCGTACCCGTCTCGGCGCGGAGCGGAATCTGATCGCAAGCCAGATCGACAGCCGACTTCAGTCGGAACGCGCACGGGTTGCCGCCGCCGAGGTCGTGGTCTCCTCGCTGCGCCCGCAGCTGGAACTTGCCGAACGCGAACTGAACCGGGCCAAGAAACTGTTCGACGACAAGGTCGCGTCGCGCCGACAGCTGGATCAGGCAGAACAGCAACATCAGCAGATCGATCGCGAATACCGCATCGCCGTGGCCGAACTGCAATCCGCCAAATCCCGCATCGCCGAGGTCGAAGCCGACCGCGCCCGTCTCGACGTGCTCGACGGCGACGTCCTTGTGCTTGAACAGAAAGAAGCCGAAATCCGCGCCCGGATAGAACGCCAGCGCCTGGATATCGCCGACCGCACCATCAAAAGCCCGGTCAACGGCATCATCGACAAGACGTTCGTCGACACGGGTGAATATGTGACGCCCGGCCAACGGCTCCTGCTGACCCACAACCCGGAAAGGGTATGGGTCGAAGCGAACGTCAAGGAAACGGTCGTACGGAAACTCGCTGTCGGACAGCCGGTGGACATTCATGTCGATGCCTACCCGGACGATACTTTCTCGGGCAAGGTGGACAACATCGGCTCTGCGGCAACAAGCCAGTTCGCACTGCTGCCGACGCCGAACCCCAGCGGCAACTTCACCAAAATCACACAACGCCTGCCGATCCGCATCGCCATCGACAGCACCGACCCGCGGCTGCGCCCGGGCATGATGGTCGTGGTCAAGATCGCCGTTCAAGAGTAACCCCGCCGTTGGCCGAGACTCACGACGATCCGGCAATTCAGAGGCAGTTCGACCGCTACGGCCCCTCGTATCGCTGGCTGGTGACGCTGAGCGGGCTTATCGGTGCCATCGCCATGATCCTGTCGGCGACCATCGTCAACGTGGCGGTGCCCAGCATCATGGGCGCGTACGGTATCGGACAGGACGTCGCGCAGTGGGCCGCGACGGCATTCCTTTCGACGATGGTCGCGAGCCAGCTTCTGAATTCATGGGTGGTGCGCGCGCTTGGACAGCGAATGGCCTACGCGATGACGCTGACCATCTTCGTGATCGGCGCTTTTGTCTGCGCGCTCAGCCCGAACATCGACATTCTGATCCTGGGCCGCATCATGCAGGGCTTCTCCGCCGGCATCATCCAGCCGCTGGTGCTGGCGACCATGGTCAGCGTATTCCCCAGAAACCGCCGCGGGTTCGCCGTCGGCATGTACGGTTTGGGCGTCACGCTGGCGCCGAGCTTCGGACCGCTTGTCGGCGGCATCACCATCGACTGGCTGACATGGCGGCACGCATTCCTGATGCCGCTGCCGCTGGTTGTCATTGCATTTGCCGGCGGGCTGATCTTCATGCCGTCGAAAAAATTCGAACGCCGCCTGCCCCCGTTCGACTGGACCGGTTTCATTCTCGTCTGCATCTCGCTCGTCCTGATCATGCGCGCCATCGGCAACGGCCATCGCTGGGGCTGGACGTCGGACCTGACCCTGATGACGGCAACCATCGGCGTCATCACGTTCTCGCTGTTTCTGTATTCGCAGCGCAGATCGAAATCGCCGCTGCTCGACCCGACGCTGTTCCTGGACCCTAAGTTCGCCGCCGCCATGGCCATCGGCTTTGCTTTCGGTGCCGGCAACTTTGCGACCAACTACGCCATTCCCGTCTTCGTGCAGACGGTGCAGCACTTTTCGCCGACACAGTCCGGCATGGTGCTGGTGCCGGCCGGACTGTTCCTGTTTACCCTGATCCCGGTTTCCGGGCGCCTTGCCGATCATGTGCCCCCGCATATACCGATCACGGCCGGATGCATCATCTTCGCCGCGGCAACCTGGATGATTTCGTCATCCGACGTAAACACCGCATTCTGGACCATCGCCGGACTGACGGTGCTCAGCCGGGTCGCCCTTGGTTTCGTCATGCCGAACCTCGGCGGTGCGGCGATGCGGTCGATCTCGGCGGAGAAGCTCAATGCCGCCGCCGGCGCCTACAACTTCATCCGCCAGTCGGGCGGCGCGTTCGGCGTCAACATCACGGCGGCGCTGATCGAGTACCGCAGCGCGCATCACGCCGACTGGCTGACGGCAACGCAGACGTCCGGCAACGACTTCACCCGTGAAATGCTCGAACAGGTTCGCCGCCTGCTGGCCGAAGGCGGCCTGACACATGACGCCCTGCAATGGGGAGCATACGATTATCTGAGCCGCACGATCTATGCCCAGGCCCGTACGTTCGGCTTCCAGGACACCTTCATGATCATCTCGGTCGCGTTTATCATCGCGATCATCCCGGCCATGATCCTGGCACGCTCGTCGCGGCAAAAAGCCTGAGCTCCTGAAATTTCGGCCCTGGTCCTCTCATAGCCTTTCGCGGAAACGAAAGGACATGACATGGGCTTGGCCGCGCAAACGACGGCGCCTGACACCGCCGGCAACCCGAGCGACGCCGAAACGCTGGCACGGCTCCGGCTAATCCGCTCCGAGAATGTAGGCCCGGTTACGTTTGCCCGGCTCCTCGAGCGGTACGGCAACGCACGTGTCGCACTCGAAGCGCTCCCCGGCCTCGCCGGCAAGGGCGGGCGAGCGAAGCCTTTGCGGATCTGCTCCCGCGCCGAGGCCGAGGCGGAAATCGCCGAGCTTCATGCGCTGGGGGCCCGGATTATCTGCAAGGGCACGGTTGGCTATCCGCCGCTTCTTGGACATATAGACGATGCGCCGCCGGTGATCTTCGTGCGCGGGCACCCGGGCCTGTTGAGCAAAAAAGCCGTCGCCCTTGTCGGGTCCCGCAATGCGTCCGTCAACGGGCGCCGCTTTGCACGGCAGATGGCAATGCGCCTGGGACAGGCCGGCTACCTCGTCGTTTCCGGCATGGCGCGCGGGATCGACACCGCGGCGCACGTCGGCGCGCTGGAAACCGGAACGGCCGCCGTGATGGGCGGTGGCGTCGACGTCTGCTATCCGCGCGAAAACCAGGACCTGTACGACGACCTGATCCGTGTTGGCGCCGTCTGCACCGAGGTTCGGGTCGGTACGCAGCCGCAGGCGCGTCATTTCCCGCGCCGAAACCGGATCATCTCCGGCATGGCGCGCGCGATCGTGGTGCTGGAAGCCGGGGCTAGGTCGGGTTCGCTGATCACGGCGCGGATGGCGCTCGAACAGGGGCGCGAGGTATTTGCCGTGCCCGGGGCCCCACAGGATTCCAGAGTGAAAGGATCGAACGCGCTGATCCGCGACGGCGCGGTGCTGACGGAAGATGCCGACGACGTCATTCGCGTGCTGGCGGAGATGGACGCGCGGGTTCTGAACGAAGACCGCACGCCGTCCTTCGGCGGCGCGGAAGCGGCGCCCGTGCCGGCCGGGGACGTCGATGCGGCGCGCGGACCGGTCATGCAGGCACTGGGCTTCGGGCCTACCGATATCGACGAGATTATTCGCGAAACGGCGTGCGCCGCCGCGGCCGTTCACGTGGTTCTGCTGGAGCTTGAAGTGGCCGGCGGGCTGGAGCGCCAAGCCGGCAATCGCGTTGCCCTGATCGCCTCCTGAGTCGCCGAAATCGGCGCAACGCCCGACGAAAAATTTTTTGGCCGCCTCAACCTATTGAAAAATATGATAAATTGAGACCGCCGGATATATCCATAAACCATGTCCGGGAATTTCCCCTGTTGACGAGCGCGACATTTATCGCCAATTCTCCCCGGCCCCAGCTTCCGGCATCGGACTGGGGCTTGTGTAATTCGCAGTGTCATAGGTGATTATGTCTAGCGTCGTCGTCGTCGAATCGCCGGCAAAGGCAAAAACGATCAACAAGTATCTCGGAGACGATTACACCGTTCTCGCGAGCTACGGTCATATCCGCGACCTGCCCTCCAAGAACGGGTCGGTCGAGCCGGACGACGATTTCGCCATGAAGTGGGAGATCGACGGACGCTCCAAGAAGCACGTCGACGAAATCGCCAAGGCCGTCAAGAAAGCCGACGCCCTGTTCCTCGCGACCGACCCGGATCGCGAAGGCGAGGCCATCTCGTGGCATATTAAAGAAGTCCTCGATGATCGTAAGCTGCTCGACGGTAAAGCGGTCAAACGTGTCGTCTTCAACGAAATCACCAAGGACGCCGTTCAGGAGGCGTTCGAGCATCCCCGCGAACTCGATCACGAGCTGGTCGATGCCTACATGGCGCGCCGCGCGCTCGATTACCTCGTCGGTTTCACCCTCTCGCCGGTGCTGTGGCGCAAGTTGCCCGGATCGCGTTCCGCGGGCCGTGTGCAATCGGTGGCGCTCCGGCTGATCTGCGAGCGCGAGCTTGAAATCGAAATGTTCAAGCCGGAGGAATACTGGACCGTCGACGCGACGTTCCGCACGCCGCGCGGCGACGAGTTCAAGGCCGCGCTGACGCGCATCAACGGCGAGAAACTCGACAAGTTCACGATCAACTCTGAAGCGCTGGCCAGCCAGGCGACGGCCGCCATCGAAAACGAGACCTTCACGACGGGCCAGATCGAGCGCAAGCAGACGCGCCGCTACCCGTCACCGCCGTTCACCACGTCGACCATGCAGCAGGAAGCCTCGCGCAAGCTCTACTTCGGCGCCCGCAAAACCATGCAGGTGGCACAGAGCCTGTACGAAGGCGTGCGCATTGGCGGCGAAAACGTCGGCCTGATCACGTATATGCGAACCGACGGCGTGCAGATGGCGCGCGAAGCCGTCGCCGCTAGCCGCAACATGATCCAGGAAAACTACGGCTCCAAATATCTGCCGGACAGCCCGCGTATATATAAGTCGAAGGCGAAAAACGCCCAGGAAGCGCACGAGGCGATCCGCCCGACGGACGTCCGCCGCACGCCGGATTCCGTCGCCAAGTTCCTGAACCCGGATCAACTCAAGCTCTATACCCTGATCTGGAAACGGACGGTCGCCAGCCAGATGGAAGCCGCCGTGCTCGACCAGGTCGGCGTCGACATCTCTTCGGGCGACAGCAAGATTACCTTCCGTGCCACCGGCTCTGTCATCGCGTTCGACGGTTTCATCAAGGTCTACCGTGAAGGCCGCGACGACGGCTCGGACGATGACGACAGCAGCCGTATCCTGCCGAAGCTCGAGGAAAACGAGGCGCAGGAGCGCACCGAAACCCTGCCCGAACAGCACTTCACCCAGCCGCCGCCGCGCTACAGCGAAGCTTCGTTGGTCAAGAAACTGGAAGAACTCGGCATTGGCCGCCCGTCGACCTATGCCTCGATCATCTCCGTGCTGCAGGACCGCAACTACGTTCAGATCGACAAGCGCCGCTTCATTCCCGAAGACCGCGGCCGTCTTGTCACGACGTTCCTCGCCAGCTTCTTCGAACGTTACGTGGAGTACGACTTCACCGCCGAGCTGGAAGAAAAACTCGATGACATTTCCGGCGGCCGCATCGACTGGAAACAAGTGCTGATCGATTTCTGGCGTGCCTTCAAGGAGAAGGTCGACGAGACGCAGGAGCTTCGCGTCCGCGATGTCCTTAACGTGCTCAACGAGGAATTGAAGCCCCACTTCTTCCCGGAACGCGCCGACGGCTCGGATCCCAGAAGCTGCCCCAAGTGCAAGGAAGGCGAGCTTTCCATCAAGCTCGGGCGGCACGGCGCTTTCCTCGGCTGTTCGCGCTATCCGGACTGCAACTTCACGACGCCGCTGGGCGCGGATCCGGCAGAGAACTCGCTCGGCGACGGGCCGAAGGAACTCGGCACCGATCCTGAAACTGGCAAACTGGTGACACTGCGCCAGGGCCCCTATGGCACATACATCCAGCTCGGCGAGGAAGAACTCGACGGCAAGAAGAAGATCAAGCCGAAGCGCGCTTCGCTGCCCGCCGGCGTCAATCCGGACGACATGGACATGGAAAAGGCCATCGGCCTTCTGTCCCTGCCACGTTTCGTCGGCATCGACCCGGTCTCGGGCATGGAAATCCGCGCCGGCATCGGGCGCTTCGGGCCATTCCTTCAGGTCGGCGGCACGTACGTGTCGCTCAAGGACGATGACGACGTGCTGACGATCGGCCTCAACCGGGCCGTCGATCTTCTCGGCGACAAACCGCGCAAGGATCCGCCGATCGAGTTGGGCAAACACCCGAAAAGCAAGAAGCCGCTGATGGTCAAGGACGGCCGCTGGGGACCGTTCGTGCAGATGGGCCGCACCATGGCGCGCCTGCCGAAGGACATGGCCAAGGAAGATGTGACCCTCGACATCGCGATCGAGCTGATCGACGCCAAATCGGCGAACGGCAAGGGCACGACGACGAAGAAAGCGGCAGCCAAGAAAAAACCGGCGGCAAAGAAGAAAACGGCAGCCAAAAAGAAGGCTGCATCGAAGTCCAAAGCCGAAACGGCGGACGCCGACACCAACGCCGACGACTGAGCCCCTTGTGGCCTGACGGGCGCGGGCTTACCTTCCAGAGATGAATGACGCCCCCTTTCCGTCCAAACAGCAGATCGCGGACTTTGTTCGCGATCAGGACGGTCGCGTCGGCAAACGCGAGATCGCCCGCGCTTTCAAACTCGACGCCGACCAGAAGCGCACCTTGAAAAAGGTCCTCAAGGAAATGAAGGACGACGGCAGCCTGACGCCCGGACGCGGCAAGTCGGTGCGCGATCCGGAAACATTGCCGAGCGTCACCGTGATCGAAGTGACCGGCACGGACCTCGACGGCGAAGTACTGGCCCGTCCGGTACAGTGGGACAGCGCCGCAACACCGCCCAGGATTTACGTCAACCAGGACGGCAAAACGGGCCCCGCACCCGGGACCGGCGAGCGCCTGCTGGCACGCCTGACAAAATCCGAAGACGGCTTTGACGCCAAAATCATCCGCCGCATCGGTGCCGCACCTTCGGACATCCTCGGTATCGTCATCGAGGCAGAGGGCGAACGCCGCATTCGCCCCGTCGACAAGCGCGAACGTTACGAGTTCGTGATCGACAAAGGCGAGGACAAGGGCGTCGAACCCGGCGAACTGGTCCGCGCACAGGGTATCCGGGGGCCGCGTCCCAAGCTGGGACTGAAGCGCGCCCGTGTCATCGAGCGCATTTCGGATGCCGAAGGCGCATCGGCGATCAGCCTGATCTGCGTCCATCAGCACGATATACCGGTCGCTTTCTCCGACGCCGCAATGCGTCAGGCGGAAAAATCGAAAGCCGCGCCGCTCGGTCCGCGCGACGACCTGCGCAGCATCCCGCTGGTGACCATCGACGGTGCGGATGCCCGCGATTTCGACGACGCGGTGTTTGCAGAACCGGACGACGACCCCAAGAACAAGGGCGGCTTCAAGCTGATCGTCGCCATTGCCGACGTGGCGTGGTACGTGCGCCCGGGTGACCCGCTCGATAAGGCCGCGTTCGAACGCGGCAACTCCGTCTACTTCCCGGATCGGGTCGTCCCGATGCTGCCCGAGCAGCTCTCGAACGGCTGGTGTTCGCTGCGACCGAACGAGGACCGCCCCTGCCTCGTTGCGCATCTGAAGATCGACACCGAGGGCAATCTGCTGGCAAAGCGTTTCACGCGCGCGATGATGCGATCACACGCCAGGCTCACCTATGAACAGCTTCAGATGGCGCGGGACGGTAATCCGGACGAGCTGACGGCACCATTCATGGATCAGGTCGTCGAACCGCTTTACGCGGCGTTCGATATTCTTTTGCGTGCCCGCGAGGCGCGCGGCGCGCTCGAAATCGAAAGCGACGAACGACGTGTGATGCTGGATGACCACGGCGACATCACCGGCATTGAACCGCGCCAGCGGCTGGACAGCCACAAACTGATCGAGGAATTCATGGTGCTGGCGAACGTCGCGGCAGCGGAGTTCCTGGAGGAAAAAAAGCGCCCGTGCATGTACCGGGTCCACGATGAGCCGTCGATGTCGAAAATCGAATCGCTGTCAGAGGTCCTGGACAGCGTGCATATCCGCTTCGACAGGGGCCAGACGGTGACCCCGCACCGCTTCAACCAGATTTTGAAAAAAGTACACGGCACCGCGCACCAGCAAATGATCAACGACGTGGTGCTGCGGAGCCAAGCGCAGGCCATGTACGACCCCGAGAATATCGGCCACTTCGGACTCGCGCTGAAACGCTACTGCCACTTCACGTCGCCGATCCGGCGCTACGCCGATCTTTTGGTGCACCGTGCCCTCATTCGCGGCATGAAGCCCGCCGACGGCGCGCTCGGCGAGGACCCGGGCGACTTCGCCAAAATCGGCGAACACCTGTCGGTGACCGAACGCCGTGCCCAGGCCGCCGAACGGGACGCCATGGATCGTTACGGCGCGTATTTCATGAAGGACAAGGTCGGCGCCACGTTCATGGCCCGCATATCCGGGGTAACGCGGTTCGGCATATTCATTACCGTCGACGAGGTAGGCGCCGATGGGCTGGTCCCGATCAAGACCCTGCCCCAGGATTACTACATCCACGACGAGGAACGGCATCTGCTCAGGGGACGGAGCAACGGGATCGTTTACCGTCTGGGCGACCGCGTCGAAGTTGTGCTTCGCGAGATCACCCCGGTAACCGGCGGCATGCTGTTCGAGGTGATGGGGGCGGCAGAGAGCACCGGCAAATCCGGAAGCAGGAAACCGGTGCGCCCGGCGACGCGGAAATCCAAGCCGAAAAAGGTCAAAGGAAAGAGCCGCGCGTCTCGCCGCCAGAAACGCAATGACATGGACGGCGGCGCCAAGAAGGGCGCCAAAGGCAAGCGCAAGGGCGGCCGTTCACGCTGATCGGCCCCGCGGCCAATGTGACGGAGGGCATATACATGCCCCCAAAGATGGTCTTAAATGCATATTATGACTGGGCAATTCATAGCGTTGCGACAATTGACGGGGCTGTTCGCCGCCCTGGCCCTTGGCGCGTGTTCGGTCCTCCAGGGACCGGAGCAGGCGCCGCCGGAAGTCTCGTTCGCCCAACCCGCGGCCGCCGAGGTTATCACCGTCGGCCTGGACAACATTCAGGACAAGTATATCGAACCCGTCGCGTTGCGCCGTATCGGCATCGAGGGATTGCGCGGGCTCGGTGCCATCGACGCCGGAATCAGTATTGCCGAGGAAAATGGCAGCCTCGTGATGTTCGAATACGGCAACGAAATCGGCCGCATGCGCATCCCGCCGGAGAGTGACGTCCGCGCATGGGGTGCCGCGCTGGTCGCGCTGACAGAAAAAGCTCGCGAAAATTCGAACGAGATCAGCGCCGCGCCGGCCGAAAAAATTTACGAAGCCATTTTCGACGGGGCATTGTCTAATCTGGACATATTTTCGCGGTACGCCGGCATGAAGGAAGCCACGATCAACCGGTCCCGTCGGGATGGATTCGGCGGAATCGGCATTCGTTTCCGTATCGAAGACGATATTGTCGTCGTGACCAAGGTGCTGCAGGGGACCCCGGCCGCGGACAGCGGGATGCGGCCCGGCGACCAAATCGTCAAGGTTGAAGGCCACGAGACCACGGGGATGAAAAGCGCCGACGTGACGCGCCTGATTCGTGGCCCCGTGCACACGCAGGTGACGTTGACTCTCTCGCGTCCCGAAGCCGTGCAACCGTTCACCATCGCCGTCGCCCGCTCCCATATCGTGCCGGAAACCGTGCATTGGAGTGTCGAGAACGGAATCGGGATTTTCAGAATATCCAGCTTTAACCAGGATACGGCCAATTCCCTCGAAAAGGCGCTGCAGCGTGCTCTCGCGCCAGATGCGGCGCCCCTGGCCGGCGTCATCATCGATCTCCGCGGCAATCCCGGCGGTCTCCTGCGGCAATCCGTCGACGTTGCCGACATGGTCCTGACGCAAGGCGATATCCTCCGCACGTCCGGGCGCCATCCGGACAGTCTGCACCATTACCGTGCCAGCGGGCGCGATATCGCACAGGGACGGCCGCTGGTGGTCGTCATCGACGGGAAATCGGCCTCAGCGGCGGAGATCGTCGCCGCTGCCCTGCAGGACCGTGACCGGGCCGTCGTTATCGGCACCTCTTCATACGGCAAAGGCAGCGTGCAGACGGTCATTCGCCTGCCGAACGACGGCGAGATCACCCTGACCTGGTCCAAGTTCGTGGCACCTTCAGGCTATTACCTGCACGGCCTCGGGGTTGTGCCGACGATATGTACCAGCGGCGAGCACAACATGGAAAACGTCGCCGGAATCCTTGAACGCGCGTTTGAGGGCGAAATGGCGGCGAAAACCGTGTCATGGCGCCGCCGGGCGCTGCTTGACGATACCGACCGGCAATCGCTTCGCGATGCATGTCCTGCGGAAAAACGCTCGGGCCCGCTCGATCTGGAGATCGCGAAACGCCTGATTCTCAACGACCGTATGCACGCCCGGGCACTTCGCATGACCACGGCGACGGCCCAGGCAACCAACTGAAACCGCCGTTTCCGCCGGTTTCACGGATTTTTTCCGAACCCTCTTGACTTGGGCGTCTTTGCCGCTATCTTGCCGCCTCTTCGAACGCGCGGCGTTCTTCGATTTGGACAGGACACAAAAGTCATGGCGAAACCGGCGACCATTCAAATTCGTCTCGTCAGCACGGCGGACACCGGATTCTTCTACATCACCAAGAAGAACCCGCGGAATTCGACCGAGAAGATGCAGATGCGGAAATACGATCCCGTCATCCGCAAGCATGTCTTGTTCAAGGAAGCGAAGATCAAATAAGAAGGCCGTAAAGGACCTCTAAAACGCCACGCGCCGCTAAAAAGCGGCGCGTTTTTGTTTGTGCGATGGCGATTACGGGATCAGTTCAGGAACTTCTTCACCGTATCCAGGAAGTGCGGCACCGAAATCGGCTTCGCAATATATCCTTCGCAACCACCTTCACGAATCTTCTCCTCGTCGCCCTTCATGGCAAACGCAGTCACGGCGATCACGGGAATGCCCTTCAGATCGTCGTCGGCCTTGAGCATCTTGGTGACCTCGAGGCCGGAGATTTCCGGTAGCTGGATATCCATTAAAATCAGATCAGGCGAATGTTCGCGTGCAAGTTTCAGCGCGTCGCGTCCATCCACGGTTTGCACGGTTTCGTAACCATGCGCCTGAAGTAAATCGTTGAACAACTTCATATTTAGATCGTTGTCTTCAACGATGAGAATTTTACTCGCCATCAATTGGTTCCCTGAAGGCTATTCTGTTGAACGACCGAGGTTTTCGCTCCGGAATACCCCCGGAAGTCTCGGTGAGCATCGTATATTCCTGGTAGCAAGTCAATTAATGCTAAGTCCGGTCGCCGACCTATTCCGGGGGTGCACAAAACCAGCGCCCATCAGAAAGGCGCAAACCCGACGTTCAGTTCGGATGCCAGGATTACCGTCAAGATCATAAGCGTCAGGGCGAGGCTGAAAGCCTTCCAAGTCACCATTTCTTCCTCCGGTCCTTAACCAGACAAACTCAGGTTATGGACCGAGAGTCGCAAATATATGGTTAACAGTCTGTGACCATGCTCACGGGAGGGAAAATATTTCGCGCAGGAGATGTGGCCGGGCGATATTACTCGCCCCGCACTTCCTCGACCATTTCACGCAACTGCGCCAGATCCTTGATCAGGAGCGCGTTCTTCTTGCGCTCGACGATGTTTTGGCGCGCCAGATCGCTCAACACCCGGGCCACGGTCTCGCGCGTCGTTGACACCCGGCTGGCTATATCGCCGTGCACCGGAATGGGACGGATCTCGGCCTGGTTCTCGCCGATCAGGCCGCTACGCGCCTGGCGCAGCAGATCAGCCTGAACCCGGTTGTTGGCGGCGAGCGTGCTCAGATCCATGATCCGGTCCGTGGAGTTCCGGATGATACCGGCGAGCGAGCGCATGACCCGGAACGCGATTTCCGAGTTGTCACGAAGCAGGTTCAGAAATCTGTCCTGCGACAAGGCCGCGATCAGGCAGCTATCCAGAGACATGACACTGGCCGAACGCGGTTGGCCGTCGAGTGCGGACAGTTCGCCGAACTGGCTGCCTTCCGACAGGTCTTCCAGGGTAATTTCCTTGCCGGACAACGAGTAGTTCACCACCCGCACCCGGCCTTCGACGACGAAGAATACGTCCGTCGAGTCGCTCTGACGGTCGATAATCTGTTCATGGTCGGCATAGCGGCGCCACGTGCAGGCCTTTTCGAGATCCGCCAACGCGGCCCCGTTTACACCCTCAAGTATGCGAATCCCGCTAAGTGACGATGCCTCACTATCTGACATCTTGCCCCCTCAAAAGCACATCCTCTCCCGCTTCTGGCCTTTTCGCCAGCTTAATCGGTTTTATACTAGACCTAATTTTACGGGAATGCGAACCCGAGAAATGACGATATCCCGGATAAGTGCCAAATCCCCCTGCCAGAGGCGCTTGCCGTAGGATTCCCGGGTGATCTATTGTGCGACGAACACTGGGGAACCATTCATGCCCGAAACCGACCAAACGCGCCCGGACACCGAGGCACTCAATGTCGCCGTCGTCGTGCCTTGCTACCGCGAAAAGAACCACATTCTGGATGTTCTGGCGGGAATCGGCGACGACGTTACCACGATTTACGTGGTTGATGACGCCTGTCCGGACGGGACCGGCGACTTCGTGGAAGAGAATGCGAAGGATCCGCGCATCAAAGTCTGCCGAAACCCGGCCAATCAGGGCGTCGGCGGGGCGACGCTCAGCGGATACCGAGCCGCACTTGCCGACGGCTGCGACATCATCGTCAAGCTGGACGGTGACGGCCAGATGGATCCGGCCCTGATACACAGCCTCATCGCCCCGATCCGCCGCCACGAAGCGGATTATACCAAAGGCAACCGTCTGCACCGCCGCGACGCCGCGCGCGGCATGCCATTTGTTCGCTTGTTGGGGAACATGGGTCTGACACTGATGTCGAAGTTGTCGAGCGGATATTGGGACATCATGGACCCGACCAACGGGTTCACGGCAATCCATGCGGATGTCGCCCGCCAATTGCCGATCGACGACATGGCCAAGGGTTACTTCTTTGAATCAGACATGCTTTTCCGTCTGTCCGGCCTGAATGCGGTCGTGCGCGATGTACCGATGCGGGCGCGATACGGCGAGGAGGTCAGCCACCTGGTCGTGCACCGTGTTTTCGGCCCGTTTTTCTTCGGCCATCTCCGGAATACGTGGCGCCGTCTGATCGATACCTATTTCGTCCGCGAAGTCGGCATCGCGTCGCTTGAACTGATCCTGGGGGCGCTGCTGCTGCCGGCAGGCGCGTTTTACGGCGCCTTCCACTGGTGGCGAAGCATCGCCACGGGCGTGCCCGCAACCGCCGGGACCGCCATCCTGTCGGCAATGCCTATCATCGTCGGCGTACAGTTGCTGTTGGCGTTCATCGGCCACGATACACGGCGTCAGCCAACGCAGCCGATCCATCTGACCGATCCCGACGACATCTAGAATCCGGCAAACACGCCGTCGCGCCTGGGATCGCCCGCGCCGGTGATCCGCCCGCCGGCGTCCCGCCTGATGACGTGCGCCCCGCCAAAGAACATGTTCCGTTCCGGCCACGCCTGTATCTCGCCGGGCCAAATATCGGCATCCGCGTGCAGACCCGGCTCGACCGACAGTTTGCCGCCGTCGAGATGCAGACGCGGCGCGGTCACGGCATCGTCAACCGGCAGCCCGAACAGGCACACGTTCAAGATGACCTGTGTCAACGCCGTGCGGATCCGGTTTGAGCCGCCCGAGCCGAACGCCGTCCACTCGCCGTCGGGGCCTGCGAGCATGCCGGGCGTCATCATCGACGACAGCCGCACGCCTTCCGGCCAGTTGAAGAACCCGGCCGCGTTCAGATCGTCTTCTCCAAGCATGTTGTTGAGCATCACGCCGGTGTCCGGAACGATGTGGCCGCATCCTTCCCCATTGGAGACGGTCAGTGCCGCCAGATTGCCTTCGGCATCGGCGACACTGATATGCGTGGTCCCCCGGTAGGCCGGCGGATGCGCACCGGTCAGCATCGCGGCCCCCTCCAGCGGCGACACATCGATACGGCTGTTCCGGCGCGCATCGTTGCAGGCATCCATGGCCGCGACCAATGCACGAACGTGACGCGCGCGCCCCGCATCCGCCGGCTGCAGGTCCGACGACCCGAGCGTACGCAGCATGTAGCCGATCAGTGCGCCGCCGATCGCGGGCGGTGGATTCATGAACACGTCATGCGCTGCGATCCGTGTTCTCAGCGGCGTGCGCCGCTCGACGCGGTAACGTTCAAGGTCGTCCCTGCCGATCGTGACGCCGCCCATCGCGGCAATCTCCGCCGCGACTTCGCCTTTGTAAAATAAATCCGCACCCTCGCGGGCCAACGCTTCCAGAAATCCGGCAAAGGCCTCGGGATGATAGAGGTCTCCCGCCTGCAGCAAGGTGTCGCCACCGTCGCGGCAGAACAGCGCACGCGACGATGCACTCGCTCCATAGATCGGTCCGACAACACTCAGCAGATAGGCCTGAAACGGATTGAGTATCATGCCGTTCCGCGCAAGCGTCGCCGCCGGCTGTACCAGTTCGGTCATGGGCATCCGGCCGAGTGCCGCATGCACGTCGAAGATGCCCGCCACTGCACCCGGCGTCGCCACGGCCCCCATGCCGATGTGAAACTCCTGCACCGTGGTCCCGAAATCGGCATGGATCGGCGTGAACTCGACGGCATCGCGATCCGGTCTCTTGAGCGGCGTCTCCGTAAAGAAGTCGAACACGTCGATGTCGCCGGCAGCGGTTTTCGCAACCAGAAATCCGCCACCGCCGAGCGAAGACAGCACCGGCTCGGCGACGCACGCCGCCAGGAACCCCGCAATCGCCGCATCGAACGCGTTCCCGCCATCGCGCAACACGGCAAGCGCCGCATTTGCAGTCTCCCGATGACCGGCGGCAACACCTGCCTTGAATGTCTGATCGAATGTCATGGAGGGATTTTACATACGGGGGTTACGCTGACGAGGTTCAGATTTGAGCAAGAATATAGTCGGGCCTGATGCCGGATTGAGCAATGCATGCTTCGATATCCATGCCGCGAAGGACGCCATGCCCGGTCACCAGCGCGGACGCCATGCCGGCAGCGGCGGCACCGAGGATGTCGGTATGCAGCGTATCGCCCAGCATCAGGATGCGGCGTCGCTCGGTCCCGGGACCGATCTCGGTCAGCAGCGCATCGAAGGCATTGGCGTAGGGCTTCCCGAAAAAGACGGGGCTGACGCCGGTCGCATCCGTGAGCGCATGCGCATACGCGCCCGGCTGCAAGGTAAAGCCGTCTTCGCGCGGCGCAACCAGATCGGGATTGCCGATCAGGACCGGTCTCGGCCTCTCCACGAGTGCCGCCGACAACGCGTCCTGGCGCGCGTCGGTCCAGCCATGGCTGCTGAGCAGGATAAAACCGTCGGCCTCGGTTAAGGCGGCATCATCAAGCGGCACGACGTCTCCCGGCAGTTCGTCCGGCGCCGCACTTTCCGGCGCCGCCACCGCCCACCGCATGCCCGGCCGCTCGGCCGCGAGCGCATTTTCTAGCAAGGCCCGCGACATGACGATCTCCGGCGCCGCGAAATCGAAACCAAGCGCCGCGTACTTCGCGGTCGCCCGCCCCAGTGGCACGCTCGATGCATTTGTCAGCACGAACACTTTCTTGCCCGCGCCGCGCAAGGCAGCGACGCGCGCGACGGCACCCGGTACCTGGGTTTCACCGACGTTCAGAACGCCGAACGAATCGAATACGAATACGTCGAAGCGGTCCGTGATATCGCCCAGATCGGCAACGCGTTCCGATACGCCGGGGAACGATGCCGCCGGCAAACGCTCACGAATTTCATGGTAGCGCCGGAATGCCCACGCGGCGTCGGCCATGGCTCTCATCAAGGCTCTCCCCAACCGTCACTTCCGGCATGCCGACTGAACGGTCAGCATTGATACAGGCGCGACCCCATTGCGTGCAATCGCCACTGGATTCAATCGGCAAATGACGGCATGATCCGAAGGTCCGTTGTCATAAAAACGTAACATAACGGACGCATCGGAGATTGGGAGGTTACAATGCAAAAGTTTCTTGGCGCAGCGTTAGCTGCGGCTCTTCTAGTATTCAGTGGCGCAGCAAGCGCCGAAGATTGCCCACGCAGCTTTCTCGACAAACAGTACTGTGACAGGGACGGTGATCTGACGGCCGACCTGCCCACGGATAAGAGCAAGATCGCCGACCCCGGCACCATCATCTTCGCATACACGCCGGTCGAGGATCCCGCGGTCTATGCCAAGGTCTGGGACGGCTTCATCAACCACATGTCAGAGAAAACCGGCAAGAAGGTCGTCTTCTTCCCGGTCCAGTCGAATGCCGCGCAGATCGAAGCCATGCGTTCCGGCCGACTGCATGTCGCCGGTTTCAACACGGGGTCGAACCCGATCGCCGTGGCGTGCGCCGGATTCGTACCGTTCGCCATGATGGCGGCTGCGGACGGCTCATACGGTTACGAAATGGAACTGATCGTGCCGGCCGACAGCCCGATCAAGACGCCGGCCGACCTGAAGGGTCACACCCTGGCTTTCACGTCACCCACGTCCAACTCGGGCTTCAAGGCGCCGTCCGCGCTGCTCAAGGGCGAGTTCGGCCTGATCGCGGACCAGGACTTCAAGACCACGTTCTCCGGCAAGCATGACAACTCCGTGCTTGGTGTCGCGAACAAGGATTACGAAGCGGCGGCCGTCGCTAACTCGGTCATGAACCGTATGTTCCAGCGCGATGTCGTGAAGAAAGATCAGATTCGCTCGATCTATAAGTCACAGACCTTCCCGACCACGGGTTACGGCCATGCGCACAACCTCGATCCGGCGCTGGTCGCCAAGATCAAGGACGCCTTCTTCTCGTTTCCTTGGGAAGGTTCTGAACTCAAGAAAGAGTTCAAGAAAGAGGACAAGTTTATCCCGATCACGCACAAGAAGGATTGGGACATCATCCGCAAAATCGATTCCGCGAACGGGGTCAAATACGACTGCAAGTAAGCAGTCCCGATACCAGGTCATGAGGTGCCGGCAGACCGTCGGCACCTCAAACCTTTGATAAGGGGGCACGCGCGCGATGCTGCGATTGACCGATCTCGTCAAGCAATACAAAACCGGCGACAAGGCGCTTAAGAACGTCAACCTTGAGGTGCCGGACGGCCAAGTAATGGCGTTGATCGGCCCATCGGGCGCCGGTAAGTCGACGCTGATCCGATGCGTGAACAGACTTGTTGAACCGACATCCGGCAAAATCCATCTCAACGACCTGGAACTGACGACGCTCGGCCAAGGGTCGTTACGCCGGACGCGGCGGCGCATGGGCATGATCTTCCAGGAATATGCACTGGTCGAACGGCTGACCGTCATGGAGAACGTTCTCTCAGGCCGTCTTGGGTATGTCCCCTTCTGGCGCAGCTATTTCCGGAAGTTCCCTCAGGCTGATGTCAACGAAGCGTTCCGTTTGCTTGAACGCGTCGGCCTCGACCACATGGTGGACAAGCGTGCGGACGAACTGTCCGGCGGGCAGCGCCAGCGCGTCGGCATCTGCCGTGCACTTATCCAAAATCCCGAGTTGCTGTTGGTGGATGAGCCGACGGCGTCGCTCGATCCCAAAACGTCACGCCAGATCATGCGGCTGATCCGCGAACTGTGCGAGGAACGCAAGCTTTCAGCGATCATCAATATTCACGACGTCCTGCTGGCACAGATGTTTGCCGAACGTATCGTCGGCCTGCAACTGGGCGAGATCGTATATGACGGCCCGCCGGATGGGCTCACGCCCGATGTCCTCACCCAGATTTACGGCGAAGAAGATTGGGAGGCGACGATCGAGAAGGTCGACGACGAGGACGAACTCGGCGACGACACCCCGCCGCAACAACAGGCTGCGACCTCGAATTAACGATATGGGCACGAACATGAACACAAGCGTCCACCGCACCTGGAAAAAGCCGCCGTTCATTCAAAGCCCGCTGCTTCGCTGGGGGCTGGTCGTCGGCGCCGCGATTTACATCGCGCTCGCCTTCGGCACCATGGATGTAAACTGGAGCCGTGTCGCCGACGGCATACCGCGCGGCCAGCGTTTCGTTTCAGCGTTCTTTCCGCCCGATTTCGTTTCGCGCGCCGGCGATATCCTAGACGGCATTCTGGAAAGCCTGTGGATCACGATCATCTCGACAGTGGCCGGCATTGCGATTTCCATTCCAGTCGGACTCGGAGCCGCGCGCAATCTGTCGCCGCGGCCGGTTTACCTGGCATCGCGTGCCGTCCTGGCGATCTCCAGAACGTTCCCCGAGATCATCATCGCCCTGTTCGCCGTAAAACTGTTCGGTTTCGGCCCGTTCGCCGGGTTCATCGCACTATCCATTGGTACGCTGGGTTTTTACGGCAAACTGCTTGCCGAAGACATTGAGGACATGGACCCGTCGCAGGCGGAAGCCGTGAAGGCAACCGGCGCCGGTTGGTTCCAATGGCTCAACTACGCGGTCCAACCGCAGGTCATGCCGCGCATGATCGGTCTCGGCATGTACCGCCTCGACATCAACTTCCGTGAATCGGCGGTCGTCGGCATCGTCGGCGGCGGCGGCATCGGCGCGACACTCCTGACATCCTTCGACCGCTACGAATTCGATTCCGCTGCGGCGATCCTCTTGATCATCATCGGTATCGTCATGGCGGTCGAATACTCTTCCAGCTACATCAGAAAATGGGTGCAATAGGCATGCCCGTCGCACAAACAGGATCGGACAGAATCTGGAAGCGCCGCGACCGCAGGACGCAGTTGACGGTCTGGGCCGTGCAACTGAGTTGCCTGATGGTATTCGTCTACTGCTGGTCGCTGGTTTCCGACAAGACCATCTGGGAATTCGTCTACGATGCGCCGCATCAGGCGGGCGACATGGCATCCCGAATGGTACCCCCGGCATGGGACTATATGGATCAATTGTGGGTGGCGATCTGGGATACGATCAATATCGCCACGCTGGGCACGATGATGGCCGTCGTTCTCGCCTTTCCGATCGCGTTTCTGGCAGCTCGGAACACGACGCCATCCGTCGTCTTCGTGCGCCCGATCGCCCTGTTCATCATCGTGTCGTCGCGCTCCATCAACTCCCTTCTATGGGCGTTGATGCTGGTCACGATCATCGGCCCTGGCGTACTCGCTGGCGTGCTCGCAATCGGTTTCAGGTCCATCGGTTTCTGCGCCAAGCTGCTCTATGAAGCGATCGAAGAAATCGATACCACACAGGTCGAAGCCGTCACGGCGACCGGCGCTTCGGGGCCGCAGGTCCTACATTATGGTATCGTGCCGCAAATTCTCCCGGCATTCGCCGGCATCTCGGTTTTCCGCTGGGACATCAATATCCGGGAATCCACCGTTCTCGGGCTTGTCGGCGCCGGCGGCATCGGCCTGCAGCTCAATGCATCGATCAACAATGTCGCCTGGACGCAGGTGTCCCTGATCCTGCTGGTCATCCTGGGCACCGTCATTGTCAGCGAATGGGTCTCGGCAAAGGTCCGCCACGCCATCATCTGAGCCCGCAACTCCCGGGCGGGCGCGGTGTTTGTTGACTCTCGCAGGGGAAGGTGATTCCCTGACCTTTAACGGGATTTTCGACATCTAAGGATGGATTTATGAGATTCACATTTCCGGCATCCGGGATTGCCGTGCTGAGTGCGTTTTTATGCTTCTCGGCGCTCGAGGCACAGACCGTGAACCTCAACGCCGTATCCTATGCCGAATTGCCGTCGGGGCGGGACATTACGGTCGAAACCTTCGACGATTCAGAGAAAGTCAAGAAACTCAAAGCGTTATTTGAGGAAGAACTCGAGCTCGCCGGGTACAATGTCACCCAGGGCGCGCGGATGATCCTGAGCTTCGAAGCCCGCGACACGGAAGGCAGCTGGTCCGGCGGCGGCCCCAACCGCCTGATCGAAATCCGCGAGAGCGACAATCATACCGGCAAGGATGCGCCGGATGTGCGGGTAAATATCTTCGACTCGCAGCGCGGCGGATTGCTGAATCCCAAGCGGGACAAGGGAATCACACAGGTCGCGCCCAGCCAGTTCCGTATCGACGCCTCCATCGAGGACCGGACCAACGGCAAACGCCTCTGGCAAGGCTGGAGTGTTACCGAAGATTTTGCCGTCGGCGAAAGCCATACCGTTCAACGCTCGATGGTGAAACCGATCATCGAAAGTATCGGCAAAACCGTCCGGGACGAATGAGCGCCGTTTAGCGGCCTTTATCCCCTCCCTGATCCTTGCCCTTCGGGCGCAAAACCGTTACGAAACGTGCGCGCAATATGGCATGCTGAGCTGGCATCGCCCGGGAACTTCTTGTGGATTTCAATTTATGGCGAAACCGACGGAAAAAGCGCTTCTGCCCGCCGGTCTGACGGATGGGCTGCCCCCCAACGCGGCATTCGAGATCGATGTCCGCGAACGGCTTGTCGCGTCTTTCGTTCAGCGCGGTTTCGACCGGATTGCGCCGCCGCTGGTCGAGTTCGAAGACAATCTGCTGGCGGGCACCGGGGCCGCCATGGCCGGGCAGACGTTTCGACTGATGGACCCGATTTCGCAGCGGATGATGGGGCTGCGCGCCGACATCACCCCGCAGGCAGCCCGGATCGCCACGACCCGGCTTGCTCATGAACCACGCCCGCTCCGGCTCTGTTACGGCGGCGAAGTGCTGCGTATCCGCGGCTCGCAGCTGCGCCCGGAACGCCAGTTCAGCCAGGCCGGGGCCGAGTTGATCGGCAGCAATGATGCGCGTGCCGATGCGGAAATGGTGCTCATGGCGGCGGAAACGCTGCGCCAGCTCGGCATTTCCGACATCAAGGTCGACCTTTGCCAGCCGACACTTGTCCCGAGCGTCATGGCGGCGATGCATATCGATGGCGACGCGGCGACGGACCTGCGCGCAGCACTCGATGCAAAGGACGCCGCCGAGGTCAAGAAGCTGTCCGATGCGCTCGGTGACGACGCCAAGGGCCTGTTTGTGCAACTGCTCGCGGCGTCGGGTCCCAGCGAAGCCGTCGCCCCCAAGATCGCTGCCCTGCCCTTGTCGGGTGACGCGGCGGCGGCACGCGACACCCTGCTGGAAATCGTGCATCTGATCGAGCGCGCCGACCCATCGCTCGACATGACACTGGATGCCGTGGAGAACCGCGGCTTCGAATACCACACCGGCGTCACGTTCACGCTTTTCGCGCCAGGTGTGCGCGGCGAGATCGGTTCGGGCGGCCGCTATGTTGCCGGCCTCAACGACAGCGCCGACAACTCGGACGGCGAGGCCGCGACCGGATTTACGCTATTTCTGGACAGCATCCTCCGCGCGCTCGAGGTACCTGCCGAAACACCGAAAGTTTATTTGCCCGACGGCACCGATCGGGATGCCGGCGCAAAACTACGCGACGACGGCTACCGCACGGTCCAAGGACACATCACCGGTGACGGCGCGGCGGACGAAGCCCGGCGTCTCGGCTGCACACACATACTGCTGGACGGCACTCCCGCGCCGCTCGGCGATCTTTAATTCCGAAGGAGACAGTTCGCATGGCCAATGTCGTCGTGATCGGCTCGCAATGGGGTGACGAGGGAAAAGGCAAAATCGTCGACTGGCTGTCGGAACGGGCCGACGTAGTCGTACGCTTCCAGGGCGGGCACAATGCCGGACATACGCTCGTCATCGACGGCGTCACGTACAAGCTGAGCCTGCTGCCGTCGGGGATCGTCCGCAAGGGCAAGCTGTCGGTGATCGGCAATGGCGTCGTCGTCGACCCATGGGCCCTGATGGCCGAGATCGAAAAGATCAAGGAACTCGGCGTCGAGGTCAGCCCCGAAAATCTGCGCATCGCCGAAAACGCCGCCCTGATCTTGCCGCTGCACAAGAACCTGGATCTCGCCCGCGAACAGGCTGCCGGCAGCGCCAAGATCGGCACCACGGGGCGCGGGATCGGCCCGGCCTACGAAGACAAGACGGCACGCCGCGCGATCCGTGTCGGCGATCTGGCCGATGCGGATGTCCTCGCCGACAAGGTCGATGCGCTGCTGTTCCACCACAATGCGCTGCTGCGCGGGATGAACATGCCTGAGGTCGACGGCGCCGAGCTGCTGAAAGAACTCAACGACATGGCGCCGCTTTTGTTGCCGTTCGCAACCACCGTCTGGCAGGACCTGGACGGCATGCGCCGCAAGGGCAACCGCATTCTGTTCGAGGGCGCACAAGGCACCATGCTCGATATCGACCACGGCACCTATCCGTTCGTGACATCCTCCAACACGGTTGCCGGTCAGGCCGCCATTGGCTCCGGTCAGGGTCCGGGCGCCATCGACTACGTTCTCGGCATCACCAAGGCTTACACGACACGTGTCGGCTCCGGCCCGTTCCCGACCGAACTCACCGACGACATCGGTCAGCGACTGGGCGAGCGTGGCCGTGAATTCGGCGTCGTCACCGGCCGTAAGCGCCGCTGCGGCTGGTTCGATGCCGTGCTCGTCCGCCAGGCGGTCAAGGTCAACGGTATCACCGGGATTGCACTTACCAAGCTCGACGTCCTGGATGGCCTCAAGGAACTGAACGTGTGCACCGGCTACGAAATCGATGGCGAGCGCATCGATCACCTGCCCGCTTCCACCGTCCGGCAGAGCCGCGTGAAACCGGTCTACGAAACGCTCGAAGGCTGGGACGAAAGCACGCAGGGCGCGCGCTCGTGGGCCGACCTGCCGGCAACCGCGATCAAGTACATCCGCCGTATCGAGGAACTGATCGACGCGCCGGTCGCACTGCTGTCCACCAGCCCGGAACGCGACGATACGATCCTTGTGCACGATCCGTTTGAGGACTAGGCGCGCCTAAACCGCGAATGCCTCGACCTTCTTCGGATCCCATTCGATACCGAGGCCGGGGCCTCGCGCGGCGACATAGCCGTCGATCGCATCGTAAGGTTCTTTCAATATCGGCCGTGCCTTATCGAGATACTCCAGCCAGTGCGCCCCCGGCGTCGAGCCCAGCGCATGCGCGCTTACCTCGACGAAAGCGTGGCTGGACACCGGCAGTTCCGCTTCCGACGCCATCGCCGCCGTCTTTTGCCAGCCCGTAAAGCCGCCGATCTTCATCATGTCCGGCATCACGTAGTCGCTGGCGCCCGCGTCGATGGCGAGCCTGGCGCCGGACGGAAACCACCAGTTCTCGCCCGTCTGTACACAGATCGGGCTCTCAGCACGGACCGCGGCGTGGCCGGCCAGGTCTTCCGCCGGGACGGGCTCCTCCAGCCAGTAGATGTCCAACTCGGCAAGACGCTTCGCGTATTCGATCGCCGTCGCCGGATCGAGCGACTGGTTGTAGTCGATCATCAGCGCGACGTCCGGGCCGATGACGTTTCTGACCGCGCGTGCGCTCGCCAGATCGGCATCGAAATCGCCAATCCCGAGTTTGATCTTGATGCCCATGAACCCCGCGCCGACACTCGCCTCGACGAGCCCCAGGTCCTCGGCCGGGTCTATGAAGCCGAAACTGTCGTACGCCTGCACCGGTTCCTCGGCGCCGCCCAGCAGCCGGCATACGGACTTGCCCTCGGTCTTGCCGAGTGCGTCCCACATGGCCTGTTCGACACCGGCGAAGTACATGCCGAGCAAACCCTGAATGCCCAATAGCCGGAACGTCGATTGAAACGTCTCGAATGTGCGGCCCGGGTCGAGCGGCACGCCAGCGAACATTTCACCGACATCGTCGTTGAGCCGTGCCACGGCCGCCAGCATCTTCGGGGTATAAACGAATATGTAGGACGTGCCCGTAACCCCGGCGTCGGTCTCGACATCGATCAGGCAAAGCGCGGCGCCCGGAAGTGTCCCGGATGCTGTCCGCATGGGCCGCGACAGCGGCACCTGCACAGGCGTCAGACGCACATTCTTCACTGTCGCTAAAGCGTCCATTTTGATCGTCGCCTTGGTGGTTTCCGGAGCCTCGATTATTAACCATAGGGCCTGAAAATCTAAGGAAAAGCTTGCGAATACGCGCATTAGGCGATTCAATGGTCCGTCAACCGGAGAGAAACTCTTTCGGTCAAGGTGTCTGGCGTGCGACATTGCGCCCAGGCGTAACGCTTGTTAGGACGCGTGCGATGGCAGAAGAGCCTACAGACGCGGACGAATTCGATCTACCGGCCCCCGTGAGGGGCGGCTCGGTCGTTCTTCGTGAGCGCTTTTTGGTGAACGGCGACAAGCCGTTGCCGGAGCTCGACTCGCCCAATGCCAAAGCATACATGGCGGAAGATCGTCACGATCTCTCGCGCAATCTGTTCGCGCTTGTCTGCACGCCGGGCATACCGCTGCGCACCAAAGCCATTCGGCAGTTCAAGGCAAACCCCGGTCCCGGGCTGCTGGAGCTCGTCGAGTTTGAATCGTTGTTCTGGCCGGCGATCGGCCAACGCACGATGGTCATCATCTACGAACGACCCATGGGCGGCCGGGTCATTGAGCAAGTCAAGGCGAACCACACCCGGATCACCGAGTACGATATTCCGCGCAAGGTCATTCAGCCGATCATCGACGGCCTGCGCCATATTCATTCGCTGAACCTCGCGCACCGGGCAGTGCGCCCCGACAACATCTTCTTCAGCGACGAGGACATGCAGGAAATCATCCTCGGGGACTGCGTCACGGCGCCGGAAGGCTTCGACCAGCCGCTCATGTACGAACCGCTGGAACGCGCATTGGCCAACCCGGCGGGACGCGGCACCGGCTCGATAGTCGACGACATGTACGCGCTGGGCGCTTCGATCGTGGTGCTTGCGCTCGGCGCCAATCCGATCGAGCGGATGAAGGGCGAGGATCTGCTGTTCCGGCGCACCAATCTCGGCAGTTATGCCGCGGTCTGCGGCAACGCACGGATACCGCTATCGCTGCTCGAACCACTGCGTGGTCTGCTGTCCGACGATCCTCACGACCGCTGGGGCCTGGACGAAGCCACGAACTGGCTGAACGGCCTGAAACAGACGCCGAAACAGAAAAAACCGGCAAAGAAAGGCGACACCCCGTTCCGTTTCGGTGGCCGCGACCACACCAACGTTCGGACACTGGCGCACGCCTTCAACCGGCAAATCCCCGAAGCCGTGCGTATTCTCAAGGACGAAACCTTCCACGCCTGGATGAAACGTTCGCTCAGCGAAGGTCCCCTGTCGGAAACTCTGAAAGGGTTTGTCGACACAGCAAACTTTCACAAGGACGACTTTCAGGGCACGGACGAATACCTGATCGCGCGATGCTGCGCGGCAATGGATCCTTATGGGCCGATCCGCTACAAAGGGGTCTCGGTCTACCTTGACGGTTTCGGCCCGATGCTCGCCATGGAAGTCATTCGGAACGGCAACGTGCAGGTGCTGACCGAGATCATCAATCGCGAGGTTTACCAGTTCTGGGCCGGCGACCGCGCCAACTTCCTGGACAGCATGGAAGTAACGCAGATGTTTGCCCAGCTAAAGGCGTGGCTGGCCAACAACGAGCCCGGATACGGGCTTGAGCGCTGCCTTTATGAACTCAATCCCGGGCTGTCGTGCCAGAGCCCGTTCATTATCGAAGACGGGATTATCGAAATCGACCAGCTGTTACCGGCACTCGACCGGGCCGCCAACCATTCCGACTCGCAGGCGAAGCCGATGGACCGCCACGTCGCTGCGTTTATCGCCGCACGGTTCAACGAGGATATTCACCCTCACCTGCGTGCCCTCGCTGCATCCAAGGAAAGCACCAACATCATCGGCATGCTGAGCCTGCTCGCCTTCCTGCAGTGGAAGCTGAAAGCGGAACCCGTGTTCGGTCTGACGAGCTGGATCGGTGGCCTGCTGGGTCCGGCGATCAACGCCTATCACAGTCGAACGACACGCCGCGATCTGGAAAAAGAAATTCCGAAACTGGTGCGGCGCGGCAGCCTGCCCGATATGTTCGACCTGATCGACGATGCCGATAAACGCCGCGAGGATCAGGACGGTTATGCCGATGCGGTCGAGGAGTACCGCTCCTGCGCCGACGAGATTTCGGACATCGAGGGCAGCGGAAACGAACTGCAGGAAAAAGCCGAGAAAACGGGGCAAAGGACGGCGGCAACCATATCCATCATCACCACCATGATCGCGGTCACGATCATGTTCTTCTCGGAAATTCTGTGAGGGACGCCCGGCGATGCGCATGATCGTATGGGGATTGCTGATTTTGATGCTGCTGCTGATCGTCGCACTGCCGACGGTCATGCTGGTCGGCTTCGGCATGATGCCGGGTCTGGTCGCCATGATCATCGACCGCACCGAGGAACGATCCGCAACGTTCTGCGTCGGCGGGCTGAACTTCTGCGGCGTGTTCCCGTATCTGATGGAACTCTGGTTCGGCGACCACGACCTGGGTCAGGCCATGGCACTCCTGACCGACGTGTTCGTTCTGGCCGTGATGTATGGCGGCGCCTGCATGGGATGGATGCTGTATCTGTCGCTGCCGCCGGTGATTGCGTCGTTCATCCAGGTCATGTCGGAGCGGCGGCTGCAGCAACTCCGCAAGACCCAGCGGGACATTCTTCAGGAATGGGGTGACGAGGTCATCACCGATGCCGACCTGGGCGGTGACGGATTGATGCCGCCCGAACATGGCGCGGCGAGCGGCATGCCGGCTGCGGCGGAATAACCGGCTAGAAAAATCGTGGCAGCGTCAGCGTCGCCCGCGACCCGACCCCTTCTTCACTTTCCAGCCTGAACCGCGCATTCATCCGCTCGGCGAGGGACACCACGATCGGAAGGCCGAGCCCGGTCCCCTGCTCCGTTCGCGTCAGTTCGTTCTCGACCTGAAAAAACGGATCGCTGACGCGCGCAAGGTTCTTTCTTGAAATCCCGATCCCCCGGTCCTCGACGGACAGGTCGAGCACGCGGGAACGAACATCGACCCGAACGGACACCTTCGAGCACGGCCTTGAAAACTTGACGGCGTTGCTCAGGAGATTGAGCAGAATCTGACGCACCGCCCTGGAGTCCGCCCGCGCCGGCGGGCAGTCACCGCGCATATCGACGTCCACGGATATTTCCTTATGCGCGGCGCGTTCGCCGACCAGCCGTACGGCGCCGTGCACGAGCGGACGAATGTCCACGGATTCTATATTCAGTTTGAAGTGCCCCGCTTCGATCTTCGCCATATCGAGGATGTCGTTGATGATGTCGAGTAACAGCTTGCCGCTGCCGTTGATGTCCTCGGCATACTCGCGGTACCTAGGCGACCCATGCGGCCCGAAACATTCGGCGGCGATCATTTCCGAAAAACCGATGATCGCATTCAACGGCGTACGAAGTTCATGGCTCATGTTCGCGAGGAACCGGGATTTCGCCTCGTTCGCCTGTTCCGCCGCGCGCTTCGCCTCGGCAAGTTCCTCTGCTCTGTACTCGGTTTGCGCCATGCCGAGGCGGAGTATGCCCATCGACGTGCCGATACCGAAATAGAGCCTGTTCTTGGTGATGACAAAGCCGTCGTCGAGTGCCGTCGGGGCTTCGTTGATCACGCGATGACGCAATTCATCAAGCGAGGTTTTCGCGTCCACCACCAGCGGATTGCGGATCATAAGGCGCGAAACCGGACGCTTGGCGAATACCGCATGCCCGAACTGTTTTGAGAAGTTCAGAAAAACCCTCTGCCGCGTCAGCAGGCCGACCACGTCGCCGTCGTCAATCACCGGCATGGCGCTCAATGACGGATCCCGGTTGAAGATATCGATGACCGCCGCCCCGGTGGTGTCCGACGTGACGGGTGATACATTTCTGGCGATATCATGCAGATCGAAACGGTGTTTGCTGAGGGCGCCGGCGGCCCCGGCAAAAGCAGCATGCGGCAATGCAAACGTCATTTGTTGTTCTTGTCCCAACGCCGGGCCCCGATAGTCACGAATATTCGCCGCGTCCTTCATGCCGTCAGCGTTCGGCCGCACCCTAGCGGAATGCAATGTCGGTTTTGTGACAGAATTACAAATAGTTGAGCCGCCGAGGCGGACCTCGGCGGCTCAAGTCAGGGAGATCGGCGGCTTCCATCAGGGGAGATGACTCAGGGGGGCGAGGTCACCGGCCGATCTGTACCTTTTACGCCGTCGATACCGGACCGGATCACACACGACAGAAAATTATTTTTCGCCCCTGAAGGCCCTGAAATAGCTGGATTTCCGGGGTTTTTCCGGATTCACCCCCTTGACCCGGAAGAGGAAAAGCCCGAACATCCCGGCGTTAACCGTTCCGCGGGGGGCCCCGGTAAAGGGGCTGAGATTCCACCTTGTCGAAACCTAGTTTCGAGGCCGTGGTGACCCGTTGAACCTGATCCGGGTGACACCGGCGTAGGGATCGGAACCCGAACGTTTAATCCCGTTCTTCCTTCCTGAAACCGTCCCGGGTCTCTTTGAATGATTTTGGAGAGGACCCCAGGATGAACCAGATACGCAAACCTGCCAACGCAGACGTGACGCATGGGCCGTTGCCCGCGTCCGAGAAATTCTATGTCGACGGCGAACGCCTTGATGGCGTCAAGGTGCCGATGCGCCGCATTCATGTCCATGAAAGCGCGAACGAAGACCCGCTGACCGTCTATGACACGTCCGGGATCTATACCGATCCGGCGGCGGAAATCGACATCGATGCCGGCCTGCCGCGCATCCGCGAACGCTGGATCGATGGCCGCGGCGACACCGAGACCTACACCGGCCGCGACATCAAACCGGAAGACAACGGCAATATCGGCGACGACAAGCTGGTGCCGCAATTCCCGGTTTCCAACCAGCCGCGCCGCGCCAAGGCGGGCGTCAAATCCGTTTCGCAGCTCGCTTATGCGCGTCAGGGCATCGTCACGCCGGAAATGGAATACGTCGCCATTCGCGAAAACATGCTGCGCGAGGTCGCGCCTGAGGAACTTGCCAAGCTGAAGGCCGAGGCCGAACGCTGGGGTGCGGAAATCCCTGACATCGTGACGCCCGAGTTTGTCCGTGACGAGGTCGCGCGCGGCCGCGCCATCATTCCGGCCAACGTCAACCACCCGGAAACCGAGCCGATGGCCATCGGCCGGAATTTCCTGGTCAAGATCAACGCCAACATCGGCAACTCCGCCGTGACGTCGTCGGTCGCCGACGAGGTCGACAAGATGGTGTGGGCGATCCGCTGGGGTGCCGACACGGTCATGGACCTGTCGACCGGGCGCAACATCCACAATATCCGCGAATGGATCATCCGCAATTCGCCGGTGCCGATCGGCACCGTGCCGATCTATCAGGCGCTGGAGAAAGTCGAGCGCGCCGAGGACCTGACGTGGGAGATCTATCGCGACACGCTGATCGAACAGTGCGAACAGGGCGTCGATTACTTCACCATCCACGCCGGCATCCGACTCCGCCACATTCACCTGACGGCGGATCGCGTGACCGGTATTGTCAGCCGTGGCGGCTCGATCATCTCGCAGTGGTGCCTCGCTCACCACAAAGAAAGCTTCCTCTACGAGCACTTCGAGGACATCTGCGACATCTGCGCCAGCTACGACGTCGCCTTCTCGCTCGGTGACGGGTTCCGCCCGGGCTCCGGCGCGGACGCCAACGACGCCGCCCAGTTCGCCGAGCTGGAAACCCTGGGCGAACTGACCAAAGTCGCCTGGGACAAGGGCTGCCAGGTGATGATCGAAGGCCCCGGCCACGTGCCGATGCACAAGATCAAGCTCAACATGGAAAAGCAGCTCGAGGTCTGCGGCGAAGCGCCGTTCTATACCTTGGGCCCGCTGGTGACCGACATCGCGCCGGGCTACGACCACATCACGTCCGGCATCGGTGCCGCCATGATCGGCTGGTACGGCACCGCGATGCTCTGCTACGTGACGCCGAAGGAACACCTCGGCCTGCCCGACCGCAACGACGTGAAGGAAGGGGTCGTCACCTACAAGATCGCGGCACACGCCGCCGACCTCGCCAAGGGACACCCGGGCGCCGCCGCGCGCGACGATGCGCTCAGCCGCGCCCGGTTCGAGTTCCGCTGGGAAGACCAGTTCAACTTGGGCCTCGACCCGGATCGCGCGCGTGACTTCCACGACCAGACCATGCCCAAGGAAGCGCATAAGACCGCGCACTTCTGCTCCATGTGCGGGCCGAAGTTCTGCGCCATGGAGATCACCAACCTGGTGCGCGACTACGCCAAGGACGGCATGGACGAGATGTCCGAGAAGTTCAAGGCGGAGGGCGCCGAGCTCTACAAGGAAGAGTACGCCGACAAGGCCAAAAAGGTAGCGGCCGCCGGCGACGACGATTAAGCCGCCCTACTGGCTATAATTAGAGAACGGGCGGCGGATTTCCATTCGCCGCCCGAATTTTTTGTGGCTTCATCACCGGGAGCAACATCTCAAAACACCTCGCACCGATGATAAATGGGAAACACGAACTGCTGTTAAAGACTCAACTTGTCGGAATAGCTTGAAATCGTCGGACCATCAATCTGACTTGTTCTTCATCTACTGGAATGGTCTCTCCGCCTTTGATATTCGTGATTCGCTGACGCCACCGATACATTACTCTCATAAAAGTGCCTTTATGAATGTACATCAGAATAATTGAAATCTCGCTTCTCGGTAATTTCAATTCTGAGGAGTGCAATTCGCCACAAGCAAGTATCAACAGGCTTTTTCCAGGGATGTTCTCAACCGGTTGGATCATGAATTGATCCTCTTGGCATCTACCTTTCGCGATTTGGATTTCGCTGTCTCCAAGAGAACCTAAACGCTTATCAGTCTGCCACCCCTTCACTTCAAACAACTGCGTCCAATCTTGAAAGTTTTCCTCTGGAGATACCTTCTTGTAAAAGGTAACGCCATTATTCGTGTATTCCGCCTCTAAAGACTTTGCAAAAGCACCTTTCTCCCAAATTCCCTTGGGTACTAACAGTATCGTAGAATGAATGGCCCTAGTCTTGTACAAGCCGAGATCACGGTCCGGCTTCGTGGTAACGCAACCAGTCAATGTCAATATAGCCAGCAAAACGAAACAACTCATTCGATCAAATTGAAACATTCAGCTATCCTTATGTCGTTCACGCGTACGCAACTTTGCGGCAAGACCAGCCCACTCACCGAACCAACCAATTTTTAAGCTATACGGCCCGAAATTTCTACAAATGGTGGTCGCACTGAATAAAAGCCTTGAGGGAATGAACGATTAGACGATTCTCGCCATCGTTGTTTATTGCTGGGAACTCGTCGGCCTCGACATCGCGTCGACCGTTGCCTTACCTTCGCCGCCGAACTTCGTGCAAAGCCAGCCGATCAACAGCCCGACGATGGCGCCTTCGAGCACCAGCCAGTACGCCGAATCCAGCCAGCTGCCTGCGCCGAAGCCGGCTACCATCATGGCGCTAAGGTCGGTGTGCGCGATCAGCACGATCAGCAGGTTCATCCACGCCCCGATTAGGGGGGCGCGGAACCACCATGGCATCGGCAGATGCAGGATCGGATGCCAGGTGACGACGCCGAACACCGCGATCATCGCGCCGACGGTCGCGTACCAGAACAGGAAGCCGATCCTGAGTTCCATCGGCACGTCGGGCCAGAACCACGGCAGCGCGAAAAAGCCCATGATGCCGAGGATGAAACCAACGCCCTTGCCGATGGCGATGCGCGTGAACAGTGACGGATTGCCGAAAAGCATGATGCCCTCCTCTCCGAGTTGGGGATATTTCTGATTGAAATTTTTCCCACATTCGAAAAAAGAGGGCATTGACGGAGATCAATCACGACCTTTGGGCAGCGCAAGGGCAAGCGCGCGGGATGGCCACGGGGGCGGGCTGCGGATTTCAATCTGCCGCCCGTGGCGCGCGTTATTTTTCCCGATGGGTCCTGAACCAAGTTCAGGACGACGAACGCAATCAGGCCGCCTGGAACGCCGTTTTAAATCTGACGCGGCATTCCGCCGGGTTCATGTTGCGTTTGAACTTGGTCGGCTCGCCCGCCATGACGCGGAGCCAGAGGAACCGGGGCCCGTCGCCGGATTTGACGAACGCGGCCGCGTCCTTGAGGCCGGCCTCGGTCGATACCGTCAGGATATTCTGAATGCCGAACCCGTCTGCGACCTTGGCGAGGTCGGTGCGGACCGACGTGTGGCCGTCCTGGCCGCCGGTTTCACCATGGCCGCCGTTGTCGACACAGACGACCGTCAGGTTCTTCGGTGCCTGACTGGCGATCGTCGCCAGCGAGCCGATATTCATCATCATCTCGCCGTCGCCGGCAATGACAACCACGTCGCGGTCGGGCGCGCCCAGCGCCATGCCGAGGCCCATGGTCATGGCCGCGCCCATGCAGCCCGCCATGGTGAACATGTTGGCGCCGTCGTTGGTCAGCGCAGCGGCATCGCGTGCCGGACCGGCAAGGCCGGTGACGAACAGGTAGTCGTCCGGGTTCGGAAAGATCTGCGGCAGTGCGCCGATACGGTTCAATGTCACTTCGGTCATGTTTATTTCCTCCCCCTCAGAAGCCCTTGGCGCCCAGGAATTTCTGGCTGAGCACGAGTGCCGCCGATTTCCCGGCCTTGAACGCGGTATCCAGCGCCGCGGTCGCGGCCCCTTCCAGTTCGTCTGCGCGTTCCACCTTGAACACCAGCACGCCCATCGCCTTGAGGATCGGTTCCACGGCTTCGCCCATCGGGAACTGCCACGGGTTCTGCTCGCCGTAATCGCCGCGCATGGAAACGAACATCAGGATCGGAAAGTTTCCGCCCTTCACGAACGAAAGAAAATTGGGGCAGTTGCCGACGCCCGACGACTGCATCATCAGCACTGCCTTCTCGCCGACCAGATCGGCACCCGCGGCAAGGGACACACCCTCTTCCTCGGTTGTCAGCAGAACCGTCCGCGTTTCGTTGTCGGCATCCGCCAGCTCCACGAGCCGCGCGTTGCCGGCATCGGGGATATAGCTGAACAGCTTAACGCCCGCGTCCTTGAATTGTTTGAAGAGTGCCCGCGACCATGCGTCGTGCGGGTGCACGTTTCCGTCCATCGATTGTAGCTCCCTAAGTCGTTCTGGCGTGAACCGCCTTGTTTATGTTCCCTAGATTATAGCACCCACGGGAATTCTCAATGCGACATGGCCATGCTAACCTTGGAAATCAACGTTGCAGGGGGACCATCGATGCACAAGCTGCCGTATTTCATATTGTTCGCCGCGTTTCTGACCGTCACGGCGCTGTCCGGACCGGCCGCAAATGCCGCCCAATCTCCGGAGGTTTGTCTGAAAACCTGCATCGAGACCTACGGTGCCGACAAGAAGCAGGCGTGCGCGCTTCAATGCGGGTTCGGCCAGGGACGGACCGGCGGCCAGCAGAACCGGGACTGCGGCACCATCTACAAGAACTGCCTGAAAAGCTGCGGCTCGGACAACGGCTGCAAATCCACGTGCCGTAAACAGCGGACGCAGTGTTTCTAGTTTAAATTTATTTCGCGTTCAGCATCGCTTCGCATTGCGCGGCCAACTCGGCATTTGAGGCGTCGGTCAACGGTTTGCCGTTGAATGTCATGGCGCCGGTTTTGATGTTGTAGCGCACGGTGCCGATGTTGAGGCTCATCCCCGCGCTCTTGGCGACCGTTTCCGCCGCTTGCAGTGCCGCCGCGTCGGCGGTGGCTGAATCCGTCGCTGCCTGTTCCGCCGTCGTGACCGCCTCTGACGTATCCGCCGTTGCCGTCGTGACGGCGTCCGCATCGAGCCCGGCCGCCGCTCCTGTCGCTTCCGCGGCCGCCTGCGCCGCCTGCGCCGCCGTAAGCGCTCCTGTCACGTCATCCGACGTCGCCGCGGTTTGTGCCGCCTCGTAAGCCGTCTGCGTTGTTTCCAGGCCGGCTGCGGCGGCGTCGGCCTCCGACTGTGCCGCCGTCGCGGCGGCAGCAAGATCGGCATCGTTCGGCGCGGCTTCCGATGCCGCAACTGCGGCCGTAGCGGCAGTCACGGCGTCATCATAGATGGATTGGGCGTCGGCGACGGCCGTCTCCGCGGACGATACCGCCGCGTTGGTTGCGGCGACGGAGCGTTCGGCGGCGATGGCGGCAGCCTTGTCGGCGGCAAGTTGTTCCTCCGGCCCATCCAGGTATGCCGTCAGGTCCTTGGTAATATTGAACTCGAACACGTCCGGCAGCGGAATGGTGAAACCGCCCGACGCATCCGCGGGCACCACGGGGTTGCCGCGCACGTCGACGCCCGGTTGATAGGCGACATCCGCGCTCGCCTGATGGCGCACGACGCGTTGACAGTCTTTCTTGGTGATCCGCACCTTGGGCGCCGCATCGTCGGCCAGTGCCGGCCCGCCCGCGACGAGCAGCCCCGAAACAACGGCAAGCACCGCGGCGGATTTCAGAGCAATTGGCCTGATTTCATTGGCGATCATCTTGAACTCTTTCTACGGCAGCGTCATTTTGCGCCGATTCCGGACCGAAATGGTTAACAGACCATGAACATCCGGTCACAAGTTGCCGCTAGAACGCGGTCACCTTTTGACTATACTGCCGGTCGGTCGGTGCAGCACGCATGACATTGAACGCCCAGTTGGCAATGGAATCTCTCCCTGATGCTCGGTCGATACGCCCGTCTGGCGGCATTTTCCCTGCTATCCGCGCTTTGTCTGCTCGCCGGCAGACCCGCTGCGGCGGATGGCAACGGCCTGCCGGAAACCGTGCACCTCGATGCCACCATGCCGGCTGGTGCCCCCATGGTCCGGGTATGGCTTCTTGAAGACCCGGACGGCGCTCTTGCACCGAGCGACATCGTATCCGGCAAATTGGATGACCGGTTTTACCCACGCAATCGCAAGAAATCGTCGCTCGGCATATCCAGGTCTGTGTGGTGGCTGAAGTTCGACGCCGAGAACCCGACGTCACTGCCGCTGGACTGGGTCGTCAACTTTCCCTGGCCCCTGATCGACGAGGTCGACATCTACCACGTCATCGAGGGCGACACGGTCGCGCACCTCGAACTCGGTGACAAGCGGCCACGCAGTGCCCGCGCCCTGCCGTCCGAGGGGTCCGCCGCGCTTCTGACGACGCCGGCGCGAACCACCAGCAGCGTTTACGTGCGCTTCTTTAACCGCCTCGGCGACGGCGTCGATACGTACTTCGAAGTGTCTTCACCACGGGCGTTCGCCGAAAGCCAGAACATGGTGCTTGGTCTCCTCGGCGCCATTCTCGGCGGCAGCATCGTGCTGTTCCTTTACAGCGCCGTGATCTTTTTCTCGGTGCAGCGCACGGTCTATTTTTGGTACCTCGCCTATCTCGGGTCGGCGATCGGTATCTTCATATGGGGTTCGGGATTGGCGAGCCTCTATTACCCGACGCACACGGATTCATTAAGCGAATGGATGCCACCGCTCTTCACCGCACTTGTCGCGATGTTTGCGGTCCAGTTCAGCCGCCGCTTCCTGCGCACGGACCTGCACCTTCCCCGTTTCGACCGCGTGTTGATCGCGCTGATCGTCGCGTATACGGCAGCGCCCGTTTTTCACGCATTCGGCCTGGGTGTGCCGTCGACGATCGCGGCAATGTTGACCGGCGCCAGCCTGCTGGTGATGCCGTTCACCGGCTTGGCGATGTTGCTCAAAGGACACCGCGAGGCCCGGATCTTTACTCTCGCCTGGACGGCCTGGTTCGCGATCATCTGCCTTATGATCGCCCGTATACTGGGGATCGTGCCGTCCAACGACCTGACGATACGGATCGGCTGGATCGGCATCATCGCCGAAGCGATGATCTTCGCATTCGCCATCTCGGAACGCATTCGAATTCTTTCTGTCGAAAAGGAAACGGCCGAACGCCGAGAACGCGAAATTCTCGAACAGGCAAAAACCGATCTTGAGCGGCAGGTCACCGAGCGCACACAGGCCCTGCAACAAAGCCACGACGAACTGCTGACGACCAATCAGCAAAAGGACAAGTTCTTTTCGATCATCGCCCATGACCTGATCGGTCCGTTCAGCACATTGATCGGCGTATCGGATTTCCTGAAGAGCCGCGCGCACAAGATGAGCGCCGAAAAGATCGCCGATTACAGCGCGGACCTGAACGAGGCGGCGACGAACTTGCACCGGCTGCTGGAAAACCTGCTCGCGTGGGGGCGGCTTCAGCGGGGTGACATCCGGTACGCGCCAGAGGAGACGGATTTGCCCGCACTGCTCAGAGAAACGGCCGAAATCCTTAAACCCATCGCGACACAAAAGGGTATCGACATCGTGCTGGACATGCCCGCCCGGCACATTGCGCTTGTCGATCCGCACATGGTCGACACGATCATCCGGAATCTCCTGGGCAATGCGATCAAGTTCTCCAATCCCGGCGACACGATCAAGCTCACGCTGGAATCGACGCCCGACGGCACCAAGGTTCGGGTGATCGACGACGGCATCGGTATGGACGCCGAGATTCTCGGGCAGTTGCGTGACCTCGGCGCCGAAACGTCACGACGGGGTACGGCCGGCGAAACGGGGACGGGCCTCGGTCTGCAATTGTGCCTGGAGATGATCGGGCTTCACGGCGGCGAACTGGAAATCGAGAGCGCGCCCGATGCGGGTGCAACATTTCACGTGTTTTTTCCGACGATTGAAGCGAGTCCGGGCAGAGCAGGTTGATTGAGCGCCGTAATCCGGGTTCTCCCTTTCCAATTCCCGCACAATCAAGTATTCAGACCATAGTCTCCGCGGCTGCACACAGTGCATGTTTGTAACCGGGAGGGCACTCGGAAAGCGGAATTATGATCAGGTATCTGCCGCCGTATATCGCCCGAAATCTCCGATATCGCTTCATCGCACTCGCCGTGCCGATCGCCATTGCCATCGGCGCCGGCCTGCTCCTTGTCTTCTGGCTGTTGGCGCACAACCTGATCGACCAGCTTGGCGGCCGGATTTCCACCGATCAGGTCATGCTCGACCGTGCCCGCGCCGCGCTGCCGCTCACCCGTGAGTTCACGCTGGCGGAAGCCCTGGCCCGTGATCCGGCATTGATCGCGTGGTCTTACGACCCAGACGACGCCGATCTTCGCTATGCCGGGCTGCAGTCGCTTGAGCGCTTCAGGACCCTGTTCCAGGACAGGAACTATTTCTTCGTTCCTGATGCGTCGAAGGACTTCTACTTCAATGACAAGTCCGAACCCAATCATGACGCGTTGATCAAGTACACGATCAACGAGAACAATCCCGACGATGCCTGGTACTTCAGCACGACCGCACTGCCGGGCGCGTGTTACCTCAATATCGATTTCGACCGCGCGCTGCGGGAAACCAAGGTCTGGTTCAACTGCAATGTGCGCGACCCGAAAACGGATGCCGTGCTCGGCATTGTTGGCACCGGGATCGACCTGACGAACTTCATCGACGAATTGCAGAAAAGCCAGCCTGACGGTGTCACCACCATTTACGTGGATGCCGAGGGGGCAATTCAGGCGCACCCCAACGTCGCGCTGATTGAACACGATGCACTGACCAAGCGCGACAACCTGAAAAGCACGATCTTCAATATTCTGGAGACGGCCGAGGACCAGGTGCGCCTTCGTGAATCCCTTGCCGCCGCCAGAGCTGCACCGGACAAGGCGAGCACCGTGACCGTTCATATCGACGGTATGCGCGTTCTGGTCGGCGCATCGTTTATGCCCGAAATCAACTGGTTCAGCATCTCGGTCATCGACCTGCGAACGCTGGTGTTCGGTGTCTATTTCATCCCGCTTGCCGTACTTGTCGCACTTGCCGTGATCGTCAGCCTGACGGCACTCGCCATTGCACTCGACAGAATCGTGCTGAGGCGCATTGACCACCTTGACCATGCGGTAACCGTATTCAAGGAGGACAACGCGGTCACCATCGACGAGCCGGTCGATGACGACCCGGACCAGATCGACCGCCTGCGTATGAATTTCAACGAGATGTCCGCGGCCGTGCAGGCGCATACCAGCGAGCTGTCCGACCTCGTCGAGGAACGCACACGCGAATTGCAGAAAAACCACGACGAACTGGTGATTTCAAACCGGCAAAAGGACAAGTTTTTCTCGATCATCGCGCACGACCTGATCGGTCCGTTCAGTTCACTGATCGGCGTCTCGGATTTTCTGAAAAACCGCGCCGACAACCTGAGCCGCGAAAAGATCGCCGAATATACAGGCGACCTGAACGATGCCGCGACCAATCTGCACCGGCTTCTCGAAAACCTCCTGGCATGGAGTCGTCTGCAACGGGGCGACGTCCGATTCGCGCCGGAATTGACCGATTTGCCCGCGTTGCTGACCGAAACGATAGAAATCATGAAGCCGATGGCGACGCAGAAGAAGATGGAAATCTCCCTCGAAGCCCCGGCGGGCGTGACGGCAATCGTCGATCCGCACATGGTCGAGACCATTGCACGTAACTTGCTTGGCAATGCCATCAAGTTTTCTCTCCCGGGGAAGCGAATCACCGTTCGCCTGGCCCCCGATACCAATGGCACCTGGCTGCATGTCGAGGACCAGGGCGTCGGCATCGACGCGGCAACTCTTGAAAAGCTGCGGGAAATCGGTGCCACACCCTCTCAGAAAGGGACGGCCGGCGAAACCGGAACGGGCCTCGGGCTACAGCTTTGTTTTGAAATGGTCGAATTGCACGGCGGACGCATCGAGATCGAGAGTAAAACGGGCACAGGCACGGCTTTTCACGTCTTTTTCCCCGCCGATGCGCCAAATTCGGCCAGCTGACCGCCGCCACGCCCGCCCCCGGGCCGCTTCCCTCTTTTCAAGTCGCGCACAATCAAGTATCAGACCTCATGTCTGACATCACCCAGCACCACGACCGCATTCTTATTGTCGATTTCGGCTCGCAGGTGACGCAGTTGATCGCGCGTCGGGTCCGGGAATCCGGCGTCTATTGCGAGATTCATCCGTTCAATGCGATCACCGAGGAAAGCCTCAAGGCATTCGCGCCCCGGGGCATTATCCTGTCCGGTGGACCGGCCAGCGTCCATGAGGCAACGACGCCGCGTGCCCACGACGCCGTGTTCGAAATGGGCGTGCCCGTTTTCGGCATCTGTTACGGCGAACAGACCATGGTCCAGCAAATGGGCGGGCAGGTGCAGCCGTCGACACACCGCGAGTTCGGCCGGGCATTCGTTGAAATCAAGGAAGACTGCTGTCTCTTCGAAGGGATCTGGAAACCGGGCGAGAAGCACCAGGTCTGGATGAGCCACGGCGACCGGATCGATGCCATTCCCGACGGTTTCACGGTGGTCGGCGTATCCGACGGCTCCCCGTTTGCGATCATCGCCGACGAAGAACGCAAGCTCTACGGCGTGCAGTTCCACCCGGAAGTGATGCACACACCGGACGGACACAAACTTCTCAGGAACTTTACGCATACGATCTGCGGTGCCGGCGGCGACTGGACGATGGCATCGTTTAAGGACGAGGCGATCGAAAAGGTCCGCGAACAGGTCGGAACCGGCCGGGTGATCTGCGGTCTATCCGGCGGCGTCGACAGTTCCGTCGTGGCCGTCCTGCTGCACGAGGCCATTGGCGATCAACTGACCTGCGTGTTCGTCGACCATGGCCTGATGCGCGCGAACGAAGCCGACGAGGTCGTGTCGCTGTTCCGCGATCATTACAATATTCCGCTTGTCCACAAGAACGCCGAAGACCTGTTTCTGGGCGAGCTCGAGGGCGTTTCCGACCCGGAAGTGAAACGCAAGACCATCGGCAAACTGTTCATCGACGTGTTCGAGGAAGAGGCCAAGAAAGTCGGCGGCGCCGACTTCCTTGCACAGGGCACGCTTTATCCGGACGTAATCGAGTCCGTGTCGTTCACAGGCGGCCCCAGTGTCACCATCAAGTCGCATCACAACGTGGGCGGTTTGCCGGAACGCATGAACATGAAACTGGTCGAGCCGCTCAGAGAGCTCTTCAAAGACGAAGTTCGTGCACTTGGCCGTGAACTCGGGCTGCCGGACAGCTTCGTCGGCCGCCACCCGTTCCCGGGTCCCGGACTGGCGATCCGGGTGCCGGGCGTCATTACAAAGGACCGGCTCGACATCCTGCGTGCCGCCGACAAAATCTACCTGGAAGAAATTCGCAATGCTGGGCTCTACGACACGATCTGGCAGGCTTTTGCGGTGCTACTGCCGGTACAGACGGTCGGCGTGATGGGCGATGCGCGGACGTACGACTTCGTCTGTGCGCTCAGGGCCGTCACCTCGACCGACGGCATGACGGCGGACTACTACCCGTTCGACCATGAATTCCTTGGCCGTGTGTCCAACCGGATCGTCAACGAGGTCAGGGGTATCAACCGCGTCGTCTACGACGTGACATCGAAACCGCCAGGCACCATCGAGTGGGAATAGTTTTCCCCGCATGGCACGGCGCCATCGAGACGGCGTTTCGCCGGAGTGAGCACCGCACCTCGACAAGAATACGGCACGGCTCATTTCCGGTAACCGGGTCCGGATGCCGGGGCAGCGACTGATCGACGGGGGCCAATCGTCATGCGTATTGCCATACTCACGACTCAGACCCCGCATCATGCCCACTTCGTGCGCGCACTGGCCAAACGATACGAAATCGCGTCCGTGCTGCTTGAAACCGCAGCCGTTCAGCCACCGTTCGATACGGCACACGATTTCGAGACCGAGCGGCAAATCTATGAAGTCGAGCACTGGTTCGGTCAGGCTGCAGAACCCGATATCGGCGACTTCGCCCCCTGCGCGCGGTATGCATCGCTGAATGACCCGGACGCGCTGAAACATCTTGATAAGGCATCTCCGGACATCGCCATCGTCTTCGGCACGGGGCGTCTGGCGCCTTCCGTTCTGGATCTTTTGCCGGGGTGCATCCTCAACCTCCACGGCGGAAACCCGGAACACTACCGTGGCCTGGATACGCACTTGTGGGCAATTTATCACGACGATTACGAGGGGTTGGTGAGTTGCCTCCATTTGGCCGAGCCCGAACTGGATACCGGAGCCGTTCTCGCAATGCGGCCGGTTCCCTTACGACGTGGAATGGAGCTATATGAGCTTCGCGCTGCCAATACCGAGACATGCATCGACATCTCGGTCGAGCAGCTCGACCGGCTCGGCTCCGGCGGACAGCTACAATTTCAACCGCTGCAGACAAAAGGACGATACTATTCGTTCATGCCCGCTTGCCTGAAAAGCCTTTGCGTTGACAAGTTTCGCCGTTATACGGAGAAATTGTAGATGGCCGCCAACTTGGACAATGACCGACTGCCTGCCGACTTCCCGTCTCCGCCATCCTGGGCAGACCGGCTGCACCCGGAAAACCTGACGATTTTCCTGTTCCACGGTGTCGTTGAGCAATCGGATTATCTGGTCCGCAACTACAACAGGAAGCATCTCGCGGCGGCGGATTTTCGGGCCATCATGACCGCACTGAGCGAACGCGGCAGCGCGCTGTCGATGGACGAGGTCATCGCGCATCATAAAAACCAGACGCCTTATCCGGAATATGCGTTTGCGGTAACGTTCGATGACAGCTTCGAGAACAATTTGACCGTTGCCGCACCTATTCTCCGGGAACTTGGCATTCCGGCCACGCTCTACGCCACGACCGGTTTTATCTCCAACAATCGAATGTCATGGGTCGACCGTATTGAGTGGGCTTTTGAAGAGAAATGCAGGTTCGACAAAGCCGTTGAACCGGACCTTCCCTGGCAGGACACACCGGTCAGGGCCGAGACTGCCGAGGAGATGCGAGCGCTATTGTCCGATATCCGGACGAAGGTGAAATCGGGTTTGATTTCCGATCCGGATGCTTTCGCGACCGAAATTCAGGTGCAACTCGGCCTGTCGGAAACCTGGACGACACCCGATCCTTTGGACAAGAAACTCACATGGGATCAAATCCGGGAACTGCACGACGATCCGCTGTTCATCATCGGCGGTCATTCCCACAGCCATGCAATCTTGTCCTACCTGGACGAAAGCGCCCTCGCCAATGAACTCGACACGAGCCTTCGGCTTCTTAAGGACAATACCGGCATCGATCCCGTCCACTATGCCTACCCCGAAGGATTGCCCGACACCTTTTCGCAAGGTGTCATCGAGGCACTGAAAGATAGGGGCATCGTCTGTTGCCCGACCGCCATTAGCGGCTACAACACACCGGAAACCGACTTGTTTCACCTGAAACGCTTTTTGGTGATGTAGCCAACTTCTGACATTACAAGTCGCCGGACGGATCGACGACGGCGACGAAGGATTAGCATGACCTATCTGATCGCAGGGCTCGTTATTTTCTTTGGCGTTCATATCTTTCCCTGGTTTCCGTCGCGCCGCGAGGCCGCCATCGCCAAGTTCGGGGCGAAAGGCTACCGCGGTCTGTTCGCGCTCGGCGCGCTGACTGGCCTCGGACTGGTCATCTACGGGTTTGCGATCACTGAGCGCACCTTCCTATGGGCCGCCCCGGAAGGCGCGCGAGCGCTCGCCTACATTGCCGTGCCGATTGCGCTCTGCCTGACCGTCGCCGCCGAGATCGGCTCGAACATCAAGCGCATTACTCCCCATCCGATGTTGTGGAGCGTCGTCATCTGGGCGTCCGTCCATCTGATCAACAACGGCGATGTCGAATCGCTGCTGCTGTTCGGCAGTTTCCTCGTCTACAGCATCCTGGCCATGCAATCCGCGAACCGGCGCGGCGCAACGCCGAGTACGGAACGAAAACCGCTGTGGCGGGACGGCGCCGCGATCGTCATCGGTCTAATCGCCGCCGGTCTTCTCGCGCACTTCCATCAGACCCTGTTCGGTGTCGCCGTCGTATGAAGGCGGTGCTGCAACGCGTGACGGAAGCCAGCGTCAGCGTGGATTCCGCGGTTGTCGGCGAGATTTCGAACGGCATCTGCATCCTGTTCTGCGCGGCGCGCGGCGACAGCGACGACGATGCCCGCTACTTTGCGCAAAAAATTGCAAAAATGCGCATATTTTCCGACGAGAACGGCAAAACCAACCTCGATGTTAACGAAGTTAAGGGAAAAATACTCGCCATAAGCCAGTTCACGCTGGCGGCACAATGGCGCAAGGGAAACCGGCCCGGATTTTCCCATGCCGAGGCCCCCGAGCGGGCAAATGCACTCTACGAGATCTTCTGCAGCGAACTGCGTTCACAGGGGCTCGATGTCGAGGTGGGCGTCTTCGCCGCCGAGATGGAGGTGCGCATCGTCAACGACGGTCCCTTCACCATTGTCATGGACAGCCGCGACTAGAAACGCGACCGGCGACGCTCAACCCATCCGTTCACGCAGCAGCGCCAGCAGTTGGCGCAGTTCACGTTCGATGGCCGGCTGCGGCCCCTTGAGGTCCTGCTTGAACACGGCCCGCATGGCGAGGATGTGCACCTTCACCACTTCGGATTCACCGGCGCTCAGTTTCTTGCGGCCCTCGAGGAACTTGCAGAGTGAGTCGCCGATGGTCGAGATCAGCTGAAAACCGAAGCTGCCGCCCTCGCCACGAATACCGTGCGCGATCTCGAACATCTTCAGGATGTCGCGGGGGCTCGTGCCGTGGCGCGATTCCTCGTACGCCTTCCACAGTGCGGTGAGGTCGTCGACCGCCCAGCCCTGGTAACTGTCGATCAGATCCTCCGCCGCGTTGAGCGCCCGCAAGATGGCCTGTTCCGGCGACGGCCCGCCCTTCTTCCTGATTTTTCTCGACAGCCTGTTCGGCGGCTCGAATTTCTGTGCGCGGTCGGCCATGCGGAGAAACGTCCTGTTGCCTACTGGGAATCGCGGCGCCGTTCAGCGCCCATATAGGGTTCCGAGCGGCGTCGGGAGCGGCGGTCGGGACCGAAGAACTTGCCGACACGGACAAACGGCCGCTGGTCGTCGATCACGGTACACAGCCGCCGATAAAGTGCGGCCGCCGAGATCGGTTTGGCGAGAAACGCCGTCACGCCAGAATCGCGTGCCTGCTTGACCCGGTGCAGTTCGGTAAATCCGGTCAGCATGATGATGGGAAGGTACGGGTTCGGGCTTTCCATATCCATACGGATTTTCCGAACCAGGTCCAAACCGTCGGTCGGCGGCATGCGCCAGTCGGTGATGACGATATCCGGTTCCTCGGTTCTCACGAGTTCGAAGCCTTCGTTGGCATCGCCGGCTTCGTGGATTTCCTTGACCCCGAAGCCGAACAGGAAGCTCTTGATGAGCGAGCGCATCGGCTGGCTATCGTCGGCCACCAGCACCTTCATCGAATCGAAATCGTAACCCGACATCGAAATCCCAACTCTCTCACCCGGTGCCAGAATAATACCTGACGTCCCGAAATCCCACACCAAACCAACGCACTAGTGGCGAAGCGGCGGGCGCACACTATATTAGGTGACGCACCAACTGCAACGCGAGTCCACCATGCGCAACCGTCTGCCCGGTCCGGGCGCCCAAAACCCCGCCGGCGAATGGATGACGATAAAGACCCTGCTACCGTATCTGTGGCCGGCCGGAGAACCCGGCCTCCGCATACGCGTCGTCGTCGCCATGGCATTGCTCGTCGCCGCCAAGGCGACCAACGTCTCGGTGCCCATTTTTTACAAGCAAGCTGTCGACATCCTGACAGCGAAGGGAAACGTCGATGTGCTGATCAGCGTGCCCGTGGCGCTGATCATCGGTTACGGCCTCTGCCGGGTCGCCGCGCAGGCGTTCGGCGAGTTGCGCGACGCCGTCTTCACCCGGGTCGCACAGCGCGCCATCCGCCAGGCCGGGTTGCAGACGTTCCGCCACCTGCACCACCTGTCGCTGCGTTTTCACCTGGAACGCAAGACCGGCGGCGTCGCCCGCGCCGTCGAACGCGGCACCGCCGGCATCCAGTTCCTGCTGCGCTTCATGCTGTTCAACGTGCTGCCGACGATCCTCGAGGTCGCGCTGGTCTGTGGCATCCTCTGGAACCTGTACGGCGTTGCCTATGCGGCGCTGACATTCGGTGTGCTCGTGGTCTATATCCTCTGGACCCTGTTGGTCACGGAATGGCGGCTCAAGTTCCGCCGCACCATGAACGAGACCGACAGCGAGGCCAACACGCGCGCCATCGACAGCCTGCTCAACTTCGAAACCGTGAAGTACTTCGGCAACGAGGATCACGAGGCCAACCGCTTCGACAGCGCGCTCAAGCGTTACGAAAATGCGGCAATCAAAAGCGGCACCTCGCTGGCCCTCCTGAACATCGGCCAGGGTGTGATCATCACGGCGGGCGTGACAGTCGCCATGATCATGGCGGGGTACGGCGTGCGCGACGGTAACATGACGGTCGGCGACTTCGTGCTGGTCAACTCGTACCTGATCCAGATTTTCATGCCGCTCAACTTCCTCGGTTTCGTCTACCGGGAGATCAAGCGCTCGCTCACCGATCTGGAGGAAATGTTCGAGCTGCTGCGCGAAAAGGCGGAGATCGCCGACAAACCCGGCGCCGAACCGCTGCGCGATGGGCCGGGCCGTGTCGAGTTCCAGCATGTCAATTTCGCCTACGACGAGCGCCGGCCGATCCTGAAGGACGTCTCGTTCACCGTGCCGGCGGGCAAGAAGCTCGCCATCGTCGGCCCGTCGGGCTCGGGCAAATCGACGATCTCGCGCATTCTCTACCGCTTTTACGACGCCGGTGGCGGCACCGTGACCATCGACGGCGACGACATCGCCGACGTGACGCAGAAATCGCTGCGTGCCGCCATCGGCATCGTGCCGCAGGACACGGTCCTGTTTAACGACACGATCTATTACAACATCGCTTACGGCGCGCCGGGGGCGTCCCCGGGCGAGGTCGAGCAGGCGGCCCGCCAGGCGCATATTCACGACTTCATCATGGCCCTGCCGGACGGCTATCAATCCATGGTCGGCGAACGCGGGCTCAAATTGTCGGGCGGTGAGAAACAGCGCGTCGCCATCGCCCGCACGATCCTCAAGAACCCGCGCATCCTGGTGTTCGACGAGGCGACATCGGCGCTCGACAGCAAGACCGAGCAGGAAATCCTCGCCAGCTTCAAGGACGTCTCCGCCGACCGCACGACGCTGACCATTGCGCACCGGCTCTCGACCGTGATCGACGCCGATGAAATCCTTGTCCTGCACGACGGCCAGATCGTCGAACGCGGCACGCACCCGGCCCTGCTCGCCGCGAACGGCACCTATGCCGACATGTGGCAGCGCCAGCAGGAAGCCCGCGAGGCGGCGGCGAAACTCGATCAGCTCAACGTCGGCGAACAGCCGGTTTGATTTGAATCAATGCCGGCCGCCGCCGTCCCCTGCATATTCCCGGGGTAAGCACATGCAATGTGCATGTCGTGCCGGTGGATTCCGGCAGGAAAGGAATTCGAACATGAGAAAGATACTGACCGGCGCACTGGCCGGGTTGCTGGCCGCAACGATCTCAACCGCCGCGCTGGCGCAATACAACCAGGGTGGATATTACTACGGCGACCATCCCATGATGTGGGGCGGTATGTTCATGGGGCCGGTGATGATGCTGCTGATGGTCGTCTTTGTCGTCATCGCGGTTATCGTCATCGCAAGAATCTTCGGCTTCGGCGGCCACAAGGCTCCCTCCGGCACCCATGACCGGGCGCTCGAAATCCTGGGTGAACGCTTCGCCAAGGGTGAGATCGACAAGGCCGAGTTCGAGGAACGGAAGAAGGCGCTCGGCGGCTAAATCATCGCGCTGCCGGGCGTATCAACGGGATCAGCTGGCGATACGGTGGATGTCGGCGTCCTCGGCCGAGGAGAATTCCACCCAGAACAGGCTGCCGGCGCCCGGCTCGCTTTCCAGACCAATGCGCCCGTTCATCTTGTCGACGAGCATTTTGGAAACGCCGAGACCGATTCCGAAACCGTCGGTGGCGAGGTGCGGGCTCGCCTTACCGGTATAGAAAAGCTGGAATATCTGAGCCTGTTCGTCGTGGCCGATCCCGTAACCGGTATCCCTCACGCTCAGTCTCAGGAGGCCGTCATCGGTCGTCTCGACGTCAATGACCACCTCTCCGCCCTCGCGATTATACTTGATCGCATTCGACAACAGGTTGACGACAATCTGCTTCAACCGGTCAGGATCGGCCATTACCTGTTGGGATGGCGCCTTGCCCGCGTTGTTGAACACGTGGACGTTTTTGGTTGTCGCGAGGCCTTGGGTCAGCTTGATCGATTCCGCCACGATGTCGGCCACGGCCACGGGCCGGATATCCAGATCGACGTGATCGGTTTCGATCTTGGATAGATCGAGCACCTGATTGACCAGATGCAGAAGGTGATTGCCGCCCGAAATTATGCTCTCGACATATTCCTTCTGCGATGGATTGAGCCGTTTTTCCGCATCGATTTCCAGCATCTGCGCAAACCCGAGAATGGCGTTCAGGGGCGTGCGAAGCTCGTGGCTCATGCTGGCGAGGAACTCGGACTTGGCACGGCTCGCGGCTTCAGCCTCGATACGCGCTGTCTGCAGCGCTTTCTGGCTCGCGACCAGCGACTTGCGCTGAATGTACATGTGCAGAATCCAGGCCAGCAGAATCATGACGATGACGAGAGCACCGAGGCGAAGCAAATCGGAATAATCCGGCGGCAGTTCAATTTCCTGCGCAATCCAGGACGTCTGGATGCGGTTCTGCTCCCGGGCAGGAATGGATTTGAGCGATTTCTCGAGAATGCCATGCAGGATCGGCCAGTCACTGCGGGCCGCCATCGCGATCTTCAACTCATAAGGCGTCGGGCCGGAAACCTTGATATCCGTCGCGCCTGCCTCGCGCAGCCTGTACCCCACGTTCATGATGCCGCCGACGAAACCGGCGACCTCGCCCTGGCGCACCGCGTCCAGTCCGGCGGAGATGTCGCGAACCTTGATCAGTTCAATTCCGGGGTAGTCGCTTTCAAGAATTTCGGCGATGGCATACCCGTCGACGACGGCCAGCCGCTCGCCGGTCAGGTCGTCCAGGCTGCGCCAGAACGGCGCGTCGCTTTTCGAGAAAATCACCTGCGCGATCCCGATATAAGGCGACGTGAACGTCGCAAACTCGCGGCGCGACGGCGTCTCCATGGCCGCGGAAAACATGTCCAGTTCACGGCTTTTCAGCTTGGCCACGGCCTCGGTCCAGCTTGACGCCGTATCATATTCGAAGCGCACCCCAAGACGCTTGCCGATATAACTCAGATAATCGACCGAAATCCCCTCATAGCTGCCCTGACTGTCGAGAAACTCGATCGGCGGCCAGGCCGGGTCGGCGGCGACGCGGATCACCGGGTGGTCGCGCAACCATTGCCGTTCCTCGGCGGTCAGTTCGGGGCCGCCGACATCGGATGCGCCAGCCATGTTGACGACGGACTGCGGCAACCAGCGCGCGCTGATCCGATGTATGTCGGCCGGTGTAATGGTATCGATCGCCTTGTTCAGAATACTGCGCAGCGCCGGCGCCGAGTTGCGCACGGCAATTCGAAGATTGTCGAGGTCTTGCGATGCGTATAGACCGGTGATTTCAAACCCGCCCAGCAGATTGGTCTGAATGAAATGATTGACGACCGGGAGCGCGGCGACCATGGCATCGGCTTCGCCCGTCACCATTTTATCAAAGCGGCCGAGCATCGTGTCGGCGAGCACAATTTCTATTTCCGGGTAGCGTTCCCGGAAATGGTCAACATGTGACGTGCCGCGAAGCAATGCGACACGCTTGCCTTTCAAATCGTCAATCGACTGCAACGGGGCACCGGTATCCGGCACCACGATCGCCTGCGGCATGGCGAGATACGTACCGGTGAACAGGAGCTTTCTCTGACGTTCGGGGGTCATGTCGGCATTGATAATCGCGTCGACCCGGTGCGCGAGTGCGTCGTCGATCAGCTCGTTCCATGACCCGGTCCGGATACTGAACGTCAGGCCGGAGCGCGCTTCGATCAGATCGAGGATATCGAGCGCCATGCCGACCGGCGCACCCTTGGCGCGGGCAAAGTTGATCGGTGGAAAATCGTTGTCCACGGCGACGGTGATACCCGAATTGTTCTCAAGCCATGCGGCTTCTTCCGCGCTGAGCAACAGCGAGCCGCTCCGCACCTCGGGCGCACGCGTCTGCGCGCCTACTGCGGTAGCAGCGGCCAGAGATATCGCCAATAAAATGGACGTCAGAAATCTGCGCATTAATAAAAACAACGTCGCTCGCATTTCGGTGGTCCAGTTGTCGACAACGAACCTGTCCGCAACGTGACGGTGATCGCCCCGGTCTTCAAGACTCGGACAATACTGAGAGGCAGCCTGCTACAAATTTTCGATATCGGCAAATCGGCACACACGCGATGCGGGCACGGGCGGCCTTATCCGGCAACGGCTCGGCGAATCAGAACACCCCGTTGGCCTGCTGCACCGCGCGAACGTACTCCAGGATCGATTGAATTTGCGTCTCGTTGACCCCTTCGACCGGCGGCATGTCGCCGAACGGCCAGTGGTGCGCGCGTACACCGCGTTTCGGGGCAATGAAGAAGGCGCCGTCACCGTGGTGACCGGGGTGATAGATCCTGCTGATGAAGGTGGGACCCTTGTCGGTGCCGCCGCCGGTCTTGCCGTGGCACGACGCGCAATAGGCTTCGTAGTTCATCTTGCCGACATTGAGGGCAGGCGTCATTTTCGGTTCCACCGGGTTCTCATAAATGCCGCGCTGCGCCGCCGAGAGGCCGAGCGCCAGCAACGGCACCAGCAGAAGAGACATCGCCAGAACGGATACGATTTTGGATGTCGGGATCATCGGTTCACTCCTGTTTTTCGGCAAACAGATACGTTGCGACGGCATCAAGATCGCCGTCCGTCCAGAAACGGGTGCCGCCGTTAACCACCCGCGCCATCGATCCACTGAAGGAATCACCGTCCGGCATCAGGCCGGTGCGCAACGCATAGATGAGATTCTTCTTCGTCCAGCCGGCTTGCCTGAGGGCGTCCGCCGTTATTGCGGGCGCCTTTTCGCCGTCTGAGGCGGTACCGCCGGCAAAACGCCTTTCCGTGTCACGGGCGCCCAAAAGGTTGCGCGGCGTGTGACATGCCCCGCAATGGGCGGGACCGCCCGCAAGGTACGCACCGCGATCCATCGGATTGGCGCCGCCGCCATCCCGCGCCTCATCCGGAGGCGCGAAGAAAAGCCGCTGCCATACGGCAGGCGCAACGTCCGTACTCAACGGAAAGGCGATGTCATGGGGCGGTGCCGGCTTATTGACCGGCGGCACGGAATTCACGGCCGCCCACAAGTCGGCAATGTCACGGTCGGTCATCCGTTCGAAAAACGCATACGGAAAGGCCGGATAATAAGGACGCCCGCCTGGGCTTTCACCGTGCGTCAGTGCGCGCGCGAAGTCTTCGAGCGTCCAGTTGCCGATCCCGAATTCCTTGTCCGGCGTGATGTTGGGCGCATGGAACGTGCCGAAAGGTGTCTTGATCGGTGCACCGCCCGCGAGCACCTGTCCGCCGTTCCGGGTGTCGGTATGACACGTGATGCAGGCGGAGAGGCGCGCCACATACGCGCCGCGCTGGATATCGCCCTCAACACTGCCAAGCGACCGTGGAACCGGCTTATCGAGCGGCAGCGCCACGAAGCCGGCCACCGACAAGCCGGCGATCACGACAGATGCCAGGACGAGTAGCTTGGAACTTTTCACTGCTTCTTCTTACGGAACTGTTCGTGACACGACGAGCACGTTTGCGTCATGTGCGCGAACGCGGCATCCGGCGGCATGCTAGCAAGGTGCTCGGGCGCCGGCCCGCCGCCCTGCATCATGCCACCGCCTTGCATCATGCCACCGCCTTGCATCATGCCACCGCCTTGCATCATGCCACCACCCATCATCGAATTTCCGCCCATCATGCTGGCGCCGCCCGCAGGCGCGCCGCGCGGATTGTCGGCCGCTTGCTGCAAGGCACCCGCGTACGCTTCGAGCTGCTGCGCCAGCGCATCGAAGGATTGCCAGCGCTGCCAGATCTGCGGCGTCGCCTCGGACGGTCCCTCGATACTGCCTTCGGGGAATTTCTCGGTCATGTGTGCACCCGATTGCGCCGCGATATCCGATGCCAGCGCCTTGACCTTCGACGCATCGTACGCCGTTTCGCCGCGCATCATCGCCGCCAGCGCCTTCACGCTGTCACCCATATCCTTCATCATCATCATGCGTTCCTTGACGACGCCGGTGGCACCACTGTGCGCCATCAGCGCGCTTAACGGCGCCGCCACAAGGGCGATCGCCACGACGATAAGCCGGGCAAAACTTCGATACTTCAAAAGCCGGTCTCCTGTTGCTTGGAATGTACAAGAACCGGCGGCGGTACCTCGCTTCCGGTTCAATGTCGCGCATCGTGAACATTACAGCAGGGGTAAGGTCAAGGCGGAACAAACCGCAAACAGGTGCCGGTTGGCCCCTGCGCCCAATACCCATGGAGCATGTAGGGATCATGCTCTAACATTACCAGTGGACCAGACAAGGGGGCGGCTGCCGCGCGCATGCAAGTCAAGGAATCCTATTTCTCGAAGGTTCCCTACCGGACGCAGATGATCGCCGTCATCGCCGGGATGGCCGCGCTCGCGGCTGTCGGCATAGTTGCATCCTTCCTGTTTGCCGACCGTATCCGCGAAACGGAATACGCAGCGTGGCTCGCCGAGGCAAAGACCGAGACCTATCAAATGAGCGAACGGCTGCATGCCAAGCTCTACCGGACGGAAAGTACCCTTCGCGCCATCGCCGAACGCTTTCGCGCCGCAGGCAGCATCAATCCCGCCGAGTTCCGCACTCTTGTCGAGGAATCCCGCGACTGGGATCCGGAAGTCCGCTTCGATGTCGTCGCGTTCGCCGAGCGCGTCGCGCACGCCGAGCGCGAAGCTTTCGAACAATCTGCGGGCCAAACGCTGACGTCCGTCGGCAACCCTGACGAGGCCGCACCGATCACCGGCGAGAGTTTCGCGGTCCGGGTCGCCGCGCCGCCCAACGAACTGATCCGGCCGTTTGCCGACCTTGCGACGCATGCCGCCCTGCTTGAGACGGTCAAGACGGCGAGACGTCTGCCGGGCACCGCGGTTCTTGGTATCTCGTTCGTGGGCGAGAACGGGCAGCGCAAGATCCCGGTCGCCATCACGGCGGACCTGGGCGCCGTTTCCGGCGTGATCGTCGCCACGTTCGACCTGAAGAATTTCGTCGCCGAGACGGTGGGGGTCGACATGGCGCCCGGGCTCGGCATGCGGCTGGTCGAGCGCGACAGTGAAGCCGGCGCGACGCCGCAGCAGACCGCGATCCTGGGCGAGATGACCGCGCCTGGCGAGGCGATTTCCCATGTCGTCCGGCTCTCCAAGGGCATGGCGCGCTGGTCGCTCAACTGGGATATTTCCAGGACGTTTCAGGGCGGACCGCATTCGGGCATCGAACGGCTGGCGCGTATCGGCGGTTCAGCGGCATCCGTCCTGCTTGCCGCGGCGCTGGCTTATCTGACCGTTCTCAGCCTGCGCTTCCGCCAGCAGGTGCGCGAGAAGACCGCCGAGTTGTCGCGCAAGGCGATGATCATCCAGTTGACCATGGACTCCATCGACCAGGGATTTGCCGTCTGGAACAGCGACCAGCGGCTCGTCGTCTGGAGCCGGCGCTGCCAGGATTTCTGGTACAGCCCCGGCGACTGGCTGGTGCCCGGCACGCACATGCGTCAGCTGCTCAAACACCTGGCAGCGCACGGCGCATTCGGCAAGCACTGGGACGACGACATCATCGAGCGTGAACTCGAGCGCATCGTTTCCGCCGGGGTCGACTCGCAGGAACGGTTCCAGATGACCGACGGCGTCCACGTCCACGTCCGGCGGTTCCCGCTCGAGCACGGCGGCCATGTCGCCGTCTACACGGATACGAGCACGCAGGACAAGGCGATGGAGCAGCTTGCGGAATCGCGCGATGCCATGGAAGCCGAAGTGCGGCGGCGCACGCACGACCTGATCGTCGCCCGTGACCGTGCCGAGAAGGCCAACCTGGCAAAGACGCACCTGCTCGCGAACGTCAGTCACGAACTGCGCACGCCGCTGAATGCCATCATAGGGTTTGCCGAGATGATCGATCTCAACATCGGGATCGCGGGGACGAATGCAAAGACGCATGGCTACGCCCGGCACATCATGACGGCGGGTCAGAGCCTGTTATCCGTGGTCAGCGATCTGCTCGACGTGTCCAGGATCGAGGCCGGTGTGCTGGAAATCGAGAGCACCGAGGTCGACGTGCCGTATGTCCTGAACGACGTGATCGAGCTCATTCAGGCCGCCGCCGATAAAAGGGACGTGGAAATCATTTCCGACACCGACAAGAACCTGCCGTCGCTCTATGTCGACGAACACCGGTTCCGGCAGATCCTCATCAATCTCACGGACAATGCGGTCAAGTTCTCGAACCCGGGCGGGGTGGTCACCGTCAGCGCCGGCATCGACCCGCGCGGCAACATGGCGATCCGGGTCGCGGACAAGGGCATCGGTATTTCCGAACACGACATCCCGCGTATTCTCGAACCCTTCCAGCAGGTCGAGAACGTCCTGGTGCGTACCCATGAGGGGGCCGGTCTGGGCCTGCCGCTGGCGCGTTCGCTGACGGAGCTGATGAACGGCCGCTTCGAGGTCATGAGCACGGTCGGCGAAGGCACGACGGTGACGCTGGTTTTCCCGCGTGACCGGGTCGGCCGCAAGGCCGGGACATAACGTCCCTCATGCAACTGAGCGCCCTTCCCTACTACGTTGCCGCGGCAATCGCTGAAATCGCCGGATGCTTCGCTTTCTGGGCCTGGCTGCGCCTCGGCAAACAGGCCTTGTGGATCATCCCGGGGGTCCTGTCGCTGATCCTGTTCGCGTGGCTGCTGACCCGCATCGACGCGGCGTTCGCGGGCCGTGCCTATGCGGCCTACGGCGGCATTTACATCCTCGCCAGCATGGCCTGGATGTGGATCGTCGAAGGGGCGAGACCCGACCGATGGGACGGCTTCGGGGTGATGCTGTGCGTGATCGGCGCGCTCGTCATCCTGTTCGGGCCGCGCGCCACGTAAGGCAACGTCACTTCGGTTGCTGCAATTCCTTCTGTAGCTGCAACTTGTTAAGCGGCACCTGAATTTCCTTGAACTCGATCATGTGCTTTTCCCACGCCCGGTCGTTCTTTTCGGCGAGGGCACGCATGGAAGAGCCGTAAAAAGCCCCACCCGACGCGGAGAAAATGAGGGCGATGATGCAGGCCGGCACGATATGCCGGTTGATGACGTTCGTGTCCCGCGTGAAAAGGTAGGCGAGATAACCGGATGCAAGGGTGATAACCGCCGGCAGAATGGCGCCAACCACGCCGACCCGGCTAGCCCCCATGAATACACCGATCAGCGTACCGAGCGCGGCAAACGCGACGACAAACGACTTTTCTTCGCCGGTCATGGCACGTGCACGTTGCGCAGCTTTCCCGGGAGGTGAATCTGCCGCCGCCTCGTCATCCGAGGTCCGGATCGTGACGAATATCAAGGCGATCCAGGTGAGGATGGAAAATATGACCGGCGGCAACAGGCCGAGCACCACCGCATTCGTGAAGTGACGTGTCGTCGCGACAAAATAATCCGCGAGGTTCGGAAATTCGACCGAGCTTTCGATCATGGCAGCCGCCCCCCTTTCATGCTGGTGCCGGTAGTCGCCGGACGTCAGCGCATCTTTTCACGATACAGGGCAATACCGTCCCGGTAATTCTCGATCGCCGAATGGTATTTAGACATCTTTCCCTGGTATTCGTGAAACGTGATCTGGTTCTCCTGGCGCATCATTTCGATCGCCTGCCGGTCCGCCTCGATCTGTCTGTTTACGTCTTCCAGGCTCGATCTGTACCCCTCCAACGTCATCGGAGATACGGATTCCAGCGTCTTGCCTCGCTCCATTCGCTCGCGCAACGCGCCCGGCTGCTTGAACAGCTCCCCTTCGACGACGATCAACGTACCGCCGCCGTCACCGCCGCCGTCACCGCCGTTGCACTTGATCTTGCCGTTCTCGATCCAGCACTCGGCCTGAGCCGGCCCAGCCGCGAGCAACGACAGCACAACCCCTGCGCACAACGTCGCTGCCTGCAAAATCCGGCGTCCGGCAAGCGTTGCCCGTTCATCTGACGTCCTACGACCAATGATTTTTGACATCATGAGATACCCCGCAAGGTTGAGATTTCGCAGCATAGCAGAAACGGGCGTGGCGCGGAATACGGTCCGTCAGCCGTATGTTAACGAACCACAACCGATGGTCGCCCTTTAACTTTCCTTAACTCCCATTGGCTAAGGTTTCAGTGGATCAAAAGGCGTGATTCGTGCCCGCGTGCGTGCACGGCCGCCCCCGCTTCCACGAACGGCGAGAACAGCCGCGACGGACAGAACGTTTATTGGAGTTTCGGGTATGACCACGGACCGTAAATCCTACCTCAATTTACCCGCCGGCATCGCCGCCGCCGGTCTCGTTGCCGGCATCGCAGGTCACGCGCTCGCGCAGCAGCGGCCGATGTCGATCAACGAATGGCTGCAGGCCGAGAGTGGCAACGTCAACATGCAGCGCGCGATACAGGAATACGAGCGCGCGCAGCACGGCACCGCAACGCAGCCGCCGGCCTATCAGGCGCAGCAATACCGGCAGCCCCAGTATCAGCAGCCCCAGTACCAGCAGCCGCAATACCAGGCGCCGCAATACCAGGCGCCGCAATACCAGGCGCCGCAGCAGACCTATCAGCAGCAACCCTATTACCCGCAGCAGCAGGCCCAGACACCGCAGACGGCGCCACAAGGCGCGCCCCATGCGGCGCCACAGCAGCCCGTTCAGCAGCAGCCGATCCAGCAGCAACCGCAACCGCTGACCCCGGGACAGACGCAGCCGCAGGGGCAGCTTCCGAAGCAGCCGAACCAGCAGAACACATACCAAGTGCCGCCGGACGCGCTGGAGAAGATCGACCGCGAAGCCCAAAAGGTCACGCCGGCAGCATTTTCAAACCGCGGATATTATCTCGGCGGACACTTCGGCTGGACGATCGGTTCCGCGACGACGTTCGACGACGCGGCATCGAGCTTCGAACCGGAAGCATCGCTGTTCGCATTCCAGATGGAAGGCGCGGCCGGTTACAAGTTTAATAGCGGGCTCAGCATGGAACTGGCAGGCAGCTACAACTACACCGAATTCGACGACAGCGAGGGTTACGCCTCCGTCTTTGCCATCATGCCGAACGCGAAAATGGAATTCGACATCGGCCACCCAGTTCTGCCTTACGTCACTGGCGGTGTCGGCGTCGGCGTGGTGAACGCCGAGGACATCTCATCGACTGCGATCGGCAGCGACAGCGGTCTGGCATTCGCCTGGCAGCTTGGTTTCGGAGCAATGTATCCGATGAACCTGCAGACATCGCTCGATTTCGGATACCGGTATTTCGGAACCTCCGAAGTCGAGCTCGACCTCGGTGGCTCGCAGTATGACGCATCTTACGGCAGTCACACGCTGATGCTGGGGCTTCGCCACCAGTTGTAACCCTGGGGCCTACCTGACGATCCAGCCGCCGCCCAACACCCTGTCACCGTCATAGACGACGCACGCCTGCCCCGGCGCGACGCCGGGCTGCGGCTGATCGAAGCGGACGCGGACCTGATCACCGTCGGTGAAGATACCGGCGACGACCGGATCGGTGGTCGAACGCACCTTGACCTGCACGGCGCGCGGCGCGTCATTGATGGGTGTGGCGTCCAGCCAGTTCAGCTCCGACACGCCGATTTCCGGGCAGTTCAGTGCTTCCTTGGGGCCGACGATGACGTTCTTGGTATCAGGATCGATCTTTACGACGTAAAGCGGTTCACCGGCGGCGACGCCCAGTCCCCGGCGCTGGCCGACGGTGAAGTTGATGATGCCGTCGTGATCGCCCAGCACGTTACCGCCCATGTCGACGATATGACCCGGATCCATCGCGCCGGGGCGAAGCCGTTCGACGACGCGCGCGTACGATCCGTTCGGCACGAAGCAGATGTCCATGCTTTCCGGCTTTTCCGCGACGGGCAGGTCGAAGCGCTGGGCATGCTTGCGCGTTTCCGACTTGTCCATGCCGCCGAGCGGGAAGCGCAGGAAATCGAGCTGCGGCCCGGTGGTCGCGAACAGGAAATAACTCTGGTCTTTGGACTTATCGGCGGCACGGTGCAGTTCCGATCCGCCCGCGCCTTCAAGCCGGCGCACATAGTGACCCGTCACCATCGCCTCGGCGCCCAGGTCCCTGGCTGTCGTCAGCAGGTCCTTGAATTTGACCGTCTGGTTGCAGCGCACGCACGGGATGGGCGTCTCGCCGCGCAGGTACGTATCGGCGAAGTCTTCCATCACCTGCTCGCGGAACCGGCTTTCGTAGTCCAGAACGTAGTGCGGGATTCCCAGCCTGTCGGCGACGCGCTTGGCGTCGTAAATATCCTGACCGGCACAGCATGCGCCCTTCTTCTGCACCGCTTCGCCATGGTCGTAGAGCTGCAGCGTGACGCCGACCACATCGAAGCCGGCCTCGGCCATCAGCGCGGCCGTGACCGAACTGTCGACGCCGCCGGACATGGCGACGACGACGCGCGTGTCGGCGGGCGCCTTCGAGGGATCGACAAGGGTGCTGAAATCGGTGCTCATTTGCCGGGAATATACGCTTTCGCACTGCGATCACAAGGGGGGCGGACACTCTTGACCCTGAGCTTGTCTCCCGGGCAAGGCGCAAAGCGGCTTGAACCGGGATCTATCCATACCCGGCACCTGTTGCCCGTATCCTGAAATCGGTCCCGGCTACCGCTCTCCGATCGATTCCGGGGAACACGGAAGCCCGTTGAAATCAGGCCTCAGTGGTGTTCGCGCAGGTCTTCCAGCGCCTTCAGTGAAAGCGAGCGGAAATCGCGCCGGTGCAGCATGGCGATGACGATAACCGTCGATGCGATCAGGAACGCCGGATGCAGGAACCACGGCAGAAACCCGAGGCCGAACGCATAGGCGCGCGTGCCCAGGTTCAGGTTATGCTGCGCGCGCTGCAGAAACCGCGCCATGTGCTGGGGGTACTGGCGTTTGATGTCGTCGTCGCAGTCGCCGGGCTGCGGCGCCGCGCCCAGCAGCACCAGCATGTTGTTGAACAGCCGGACCGCCCACAGGAACTTAAAGAACGCGAACACGAACACCGCGGTCAGGATGATGAGCTGGATTTCCATCAGGCCGCGCGCCGCCGGACGGCCGAACGGCAGACCGGCGATGATCTCGCGCACGCTGTCGATCTGACCCAGCATTGCCAGCGACCCCGCCATCAGGAGGATCGTCGTCGAGGCAAACATCTGTCCCGCGCGCACGAATGAGACCGTGATATTGACGTCGGGCATGCGGTTTTCGCGTTCCAGCATGCGCTCCATCCACCTGAGCCGGTAATCGTTCATGACGACCGCGACCGGACGGCGCGCCAGCGCCAGCCTGTCGGCGTAAAGCGAATATCCGAACCAGCCCGCGAGGTAGACAACAAGCGCCACCGCGTCGAAAACCGGAATATGAAATGCCTGCATATCGCTCTCCGCAGCCGCGCCTGCCGTTTCGCCGATCATAGGCGCGGTATCCGGGGCTTTCCAGCGCGGCCTGCCGGATTGGCTTGCCGTTTCCGTGCCGCTGTGCACTATGGCGGCCATGGACACAGCTGCCGACCCCCGCTTTCCGGTTCCCGGCCTCGCCACCCTGTTGTGGCGCGGGTTCCGCAAGACCTGCCCGCGTTGCGGTCAGGCACGGCTGTTCGGCGCATTCCTCAAGACGCAGGAGCACTGCCCGGCCTGCACCCAGCAACTGGGCCATATCCGCGCCGATGATTTTCCGCCGTACCTGACGATGGTCGTGGTCGGCCACATCATCGTCCCGCTGATCCTTTTGACCGAGCGGGAGTTCCAGCCTTCCATTGCCCTGCATCTTTCATTGTGGCTACCGGCGACCCTGCTGCTCGCGTTCTGGTTCCTGCCACGCCTGAAAGGTATGATTATCGGGCTTATGTTGCATCTCGGCCTGCGCGGAGACGAAACGCAGTAATCCGGTTTCCAAAATTAGGAATGTGGATTACACCTATATACGTCGGTTACGTCCGGCACTAAACTCAACTCAGTTTCGACTGAAGATAGGTGCGCTGATGCCCGAGCAGCGGAAAAATAGTGAATCCGGCAGCGATGCCGCCGAACGCAAACGGATCGTGGACCACGTGCTCCGCTACGAACTGTATCGGCACCGTGACATTACCGAACGGCTTAGCGTTCTGCTCGGCGTCGACCAGAACCCGGATGCGTTTAACCGTTCGACCTGGGACATTCTCTATTTCCTGATGCAGAGCCATCTTCAGGGCGAGACACCGAACGTTACCGATATCTATCTGGCGACCGGGCTTTCCAAAGGGACCGCCATCACCGGACTTGCCGAACTGGAGCGCCGTGGCGCGATCAGCAAGGTGCAGGACCGCGAAGACGCCCGCCGCCGCCGCATCGACATTTCCGACGCCGTTGCCGCCGAACTGGAAACATTCGTCGTCGAATGCGGCGAACGCCTGGGCCAGCCCTACGAAGCCCCCTATAGCGGCATCGAATCGTCGTTCGACGGCAGCAGCCCGCGCGAGGACTTCCAGCCCGGGCAGGAACCGCTGATCGAGCTGCTGAACCAGCTCAGCCACCAGCTCAGAACACCGCTGACGGCAATTGTCGGGTTTTCGGAGATGATTGCCGATGAAACGCTGGGCGCGATCCAGCCGGTCGGATACCTGGAGTATGCGCGCGACATCCGGCATGCCGCATCGCACCTGCTCGATGCCATGAACAATCTCGTCGATACCACGCTGGCGGAATACGGGGTCAACATCCCGCTCGGTCCGCTGATGCAGATCGATATCGAGGAAATCGTCGATGCCTCCTGCCGGAGCGCGGCACAGACCGCGGACCGCCGCGGCGTCATTCTGCGCCGCAAGTGGAGCTCGTCGAAAGGCCGGATCGTCGGCGATCAGGAACGCCTCACGCAATGTGTCAAACGGCTGGTCGAGGCGACGGTGGCATCCACCGGCCGCGGTCAGACGATCGACGTGGAAACGTCGTTCGAACCCGGCACGGGCGTCACGCTAAGCGTCATTTCACCGACCAAGCCATTACCGCCGGTCCGGCCGGAAGCGCAGACGCCGATTGGTACACCGGACCGCAACGGACTTACCCACGGCCTGCCCCTGATCCGCGCGATCGTGCAGGCGCACGGCGGCCGTCTCGAAAACCTCGAGGAAGGTCCCAGGCGTTACGTCACGCGGATCGTGCTTCCCGAAAGCGGGCCGGCCAGACCCCAGAAATAGAGTCCGGCCGGCAATCCGGTTTTCCGACAGCAATCAGTCGTCGTCGCGATGACGGCGCTTGTGATCGTCACGGTCGATCTTGCCGTCGCCGTTCCTGTCCATCCACGTCATCATGCGGGCAAACCGCTTGTTGAAATCATCTTCGGTGATCTTGCCGTCGCCGTCGTCATCGTGCTTCTGAAAACGGTCGACCATACGATCGCGCATCGCGTCCATCCACAGACCCTGGTATTCGTCGAGGGTCAGCGTGCCGTCGCCATCGGCGTCGAACTGCTTGAACTTCTTACCGCGCTCGGTGGTGATTTCATCCAGCGTCAGTGCGCCGTCGCCGTTGGCATCGTAGGTTTCCAGCATGCGCATACCGCGCCCGCCGTACTTGTGACCGTCACGGTCGCCGCGCCATTCGTGATAGCCTTCGTGCATACCGGACGCTGCGGCAACGCCACCGGCGCCCAGAACGGCAAGCACACCGACGACGGCCATAACCTTGGTTTTGTGTTTCATGTCTTGATCCTCATGTTTGGACTGCAGATGAGGCAAACCTAAGCCCGGTTTGTCACAGAACTATGCCGGCCCACCCCCCAAATTGTCGCAAGCGGTTGCGAAAAGCCGCGTTGCGACAAATGGTTACAAAATTCCTGTAAAGACGGCGATGGACCGTCCGCTATAAGATGACGCCATGGAAACAACGCCGCATATTCTGGTTGTCGACGATCACGAAGAGATCCGCACGCAGCTTGCCCGCTACCTGAGCAAGAACGGCATGCGCGCGACCACGGCATCCGGCGGCACGGAAATGCGCGAGAAGATGAAGGCTACCGCGCCGGACCTTGTCGTGCTCGACGTGATGATGCCGGGCGAGGACGGCCTGTCGCTGTGCCGTTATCTGCGCGACAATACCAGCCTGCCGGTGATCCTGCTGACGGCGATGGCGGAAGACACCGACCGTATCGTCGGCCTCGAGGTCGGTGCCGACGACTATGTGACAAAGCCCTTCAATCCGCGCGAACTTCTGGCCCGGATCAAGGCCGTGCTGCGACGGACCAACGCCATGCCCCGGACGGAGGCACAGCCGGCCGGTGACCGTCTCCAGTTCGACCGCTGGACGCTCGACGTGAAGCGCCGCGAACTAACCGGTGACGATGGTGTTTCCGTTGCACTGTCGACCGCCGAGTACCGGCTCTTGAACGTCTTCCTGCAGCGCCCGGGCATGGTGTTGAGCCGCGATCAGTTGCTCGATCTCGCCGCCGGACGCGAAGCGGCGCCCTTTGACCGTGCCATCGACAACCAGGTCAGCAGGCTTCGCAAAAAGATCGAGGCCGACCCGAAGAAACCCGTCCTGATCCAGACGGTGTGGGGCGGCGGCTATAAGTTCGCCGCCGACGTGTCGTCGGCATGACCCGGATACGCGCGCTGCTCGCCCGCCTGTGGCCGAAGGGGCTGATGGGTCAAACCGTGATGCTGGTGTTGCTGGCGCTGTTCAGTGCCCAAATCATCTCGGCCTTGATCATCCGTTCGGAGGCGCGTGATTTCTACCGTGGCGCCGAAGTCCGGTTCCTGGCGGAACGTATCGCCCCCGTCGCCGGCCTGATGCAGGGAACCGAACCTGCTTTCCGGGGCAAACTCGCCGATGCCCTGTCGAACCGGCGCCTCAGGGTCTGGCTCAGCAGCGAGGCCGCCGTCGAGGCCGCAGCCCCCGGCGCAAAGCGTGAAGACGACGATGACGACGACCGCGAACGCATGCGCGACCTGGCGGAACGGATCACCGAAGAGGTCGACGGCATTCCGTCCCGTAACGTACGGGTGTACCAGCACCATCACCGTGACCGCGATGACGACGACGACCGTCATCACGGCGCCGGGCCGCGGCTCCGCACGGGCGTCCTCGAAGGTGCCGGTCTGCCGTTCGAGGCGCGATACACCTCGACCGTGATTTCGATCCGTCTTGGCGACGGACAGTGGATGAACGCGGCGCTCAATGCGCGCCCGGCCCGGCGCCTATTCGGCAACGACACTTGGATCAGCTTTCTTATCACGGCCAGTGTCATCAGCCTGATCGTTGTCATCGCGCTCAGCCGTATCACCCGCCCGATGCGAAAGCTGTCCGTCGCGGCGCGGCGCCTTGGCCGAGGCGAGAACATTCAGCCGCTCCGCGAGGAAGGCCCGGCCGACATCCGCGACACCATTCGCGCCTTCAATGAAATGCAAGACCGGCTGCAGCGTTTCGTGACCGAACGCACGAAGATGCTGGCAGCCATCAGTCACGATCTGCGCACGCCGATTACGTCGCTCCGGCTCCGCGCGGAAATGCTCGACGACGCCGAAGCCCGCGAAAAGATGATCCAGACCCTTGCCGACATGCAGGATATGGTCGAAGCGACACTGGCCTTTGCCCGCGAAGAAGCGGCTGCGGAGCCGACACGTCCGGCCGATCTCGGCGCGCTTCTTGGTGCCGTCGCCGACGACCTGCGCGACCTCGGACACGCGGTCGAACTGAAAGCGGCAACGCCCGTAACCTATCCGTGCCGCCCCCTCGCCATGCGCCGCGCGCTGACCAATCTAGTTCTCAATGCGGCAACGTACGGCGACACCGCGCATGTAACGCTGACGGCACGCGACGGCGCGCCGCGGATCATGATCGAGGACGACGGCCCCGGCATTCCGCCGGATCAGCTCGACCGCATCTTCGAGCCGTTCGTCAGGCTTGAAACGTCAAGGAATCAGGAAACCGGCGGCATCGGCCTCGGCATGTCCATCGCACGCGACATCATTCGCCGTCACGGCGGCGACATCCGGCTTGAAAACATGGACGAAGGCGGCCTGCGCGTGACGATCAGCCTGCCGCCGGCGCAAGACTGACCGGTTCCCCCATTTCAGTCCGGCCACGGCACCGCTTCCGACGCGAAGCCCTGTTTCGCCTCTTCCAACGGGCAGCTGGTCACGATTGCCGTCAGATGCGAGATGTCACCATTTTCATCGCACAACGGATACGCTAGCCGTTCATAGGAGAATTTTTTCAAAGAATCGACGACGCCGGCTAGTCGCTCTGTTCTGACGACCTGTGCAAGCGACCAATGGGGAACCCTGGTCGCGATCGTCTGCCGGTAGACGCTGATCAATTGGTCCTTGAATTCGCCCAGATCCACTTCGTCGACAAACTTGCCCGTGGTTTCGCCGAACAGTTCGACGACGCCCGTCCCAACAAAGCGGTTCATAAACCGTCCCCCCGGTTCGTGCAGATCCAAAATGATTACACCGGGCGAGAGGTCATGAATTTCCATAAGATCGAAATCCGCGAACCTCGGCAGCGACCCGCCACTACGCAGGCTGCGGCCAAAATCCCAGAACTTTTGAAGTTCATGCGAAATGAATTGCGCTGACACCTCGATATTCTCCGCTTTCTGCGAACGACGCGCTTATCATCCGCCATTTTTGACGGGCGCCGCGAAATTTTGCGACCACCGGTGGACCGAATAAATATTCAACTAGGACACCCAGCCTTGTCCGCCGCCGTTTTGGCCAGGGTACTCATCGACCGCAAATTCCATGTAAGACTCTGTTATAGAATGATAATTCTTGTCATTTTGCAGCAAGGCTTTTCTAATATAAGTTGTTATTGGGAAATTACTCTATCGGTGCGTCCACAAGCCGCACACCGCGGATTTAAACCGGACGAATGAGATGAAACGCATGCAAGACCCGGGAACGCTCCCACTGGAGGGCCGATGAAGTTGCCGCTCCGTATCACGGTGACGACCGCCTTTGCCGTATTCACGGCGGCCACGATCGCCGCTGTCGCAATCCCGAACTATCTTGGCAGCCGCGATGTGATCATCGAGACGGCAAAGTCCGGCATCGTCAAATCCGCCGACGCCGCCGAACAAGGGATCGAACGCTTGCTTGGCCGTGCATTTCTCGCTGCGGACACCATCGCGTCCCTGCCGGCGGAGACGTTCGAACCACAGAACCGGCAAGCCCTGCTCAGCCTCCTGACCGTCAGCCAGAAAAACAGCCCTGAAATTTACGGCGTCTTCGTCGGCCTCGCCGACGGTTCGTTCGTGCAGGCGCTGAACCTGGTCGATCCGAACGGGACAAGACGCGCCGTCGAAGGTATGCCGGAAGCTGCCGCGGCGGCATGGCGGACGATCGGTCCCGCGGCGGGTGGCCGCGGGCGTCCGGAACGATGGTGGCACTTCGACGCCGATCACAATGCCCTGCCCGGACCCCAAGGCACCCGGGCCGAATTGTCGACATACGATCCCCGGACCCGGGACTGGTTCATTAACGCACAGAAGCGCGTCGGCGGCGTCGTATCGAACGCCTATATCTTTGCGAGTCTTAAAAAGCCCGGCGTCACCGTGGCCGAACCGTTGGCAAATGCACCCGGTTCCACTGTCGGCGTCGACCTCTCGCTCTCGGATCTCGCTGAGGTGACACACCGGCTCCGACCGGGCGACAATGGCGTAGTCGCCATCCTCAATGAGGCCAACGACGTGCTCGCCTATCCGGACCCACAGAAAATCCTCAAGAAAATCGACTATGGACTGGGTGTCGAATTAATCCCCGTCTCCGAACTGGCAGACGACCGCGTACGCGCCGCCCTCTCGGCCATCAACGGTGAAGACCAGACGCATCGTTCGTTTTCCGTTGGCGGCAAGGAATACATCGGCTTCGTCCGAAACATCGACAGCAAAAGCCTGACGAGCTGGAAAATCGTCAGCGTCGCCGCGGTCGATGACTTCACGGGCGGTCTCAAGGACGCGCTCAGGGGATCCTTGATCGTGGCAGGCTCGGTTCTTGTCGTCGCTGTCGGGCTGGTGGCCATGATGTCCGGCTGGATTACCGTCCCGGTGGTCCGCATTCGCGAGATGGCCGATAGGGTCACGCAACTCGAGCTGCAGAAACCGGATACCTTCGAGTCACCGTTCACCGAGATCAAACGGCTGCAATTGTCGATGGAACGAATGCGCATCGCGCTCGACATGTTCCTCAGGTTCGTCCCACGCGACGTCGTCCGGCAACTGATCCGTGCCGACAAGGCGGCCAAGGTCGGTGGCACGCGAAGTGAGGTCACCCTGCTGTTCACGGATATCGAGGGCTTCACCTCCGTGACCGAGAACATGACACCGGAACAGGTCATGTCGCAGTTGGAGGAATACTTCGAACTTATATCGTTCGGCATCCAGTCCAACATGGGAACCATCGACAAATTTATCGGCGACGCGGTCATGGCGATGTGGAACGCCCCGACCGAGGATGTCTTTCACGTCGACAATGCCTGCCGCGGAACACTCACGGCGCTGCACATCTCGCAAGACCTGAACAAGCGGTTTGTGAAAAACGGACTGGCTCCGCTGCGTACCCGTTTCGGCCTGCACACCTGCGAGGCCCTTGTCGGCAACATCGGCGCGCCCGACCGGATGCAGTACACGTGCCTCGGATCCGGCGTCAATCTGGCGGCGCGCATGGAAGGTCTCAACAAGTTCTACGGCACGCAGGTCCTTGTCAGCGACGCCGTTCGCCGTAAGGCGTCGCCGGAGTTCCTGTTCCGTCGTGTCGACATCGTCGAGGCCAAGGGCACGTCTGTGCCGGTCACCATATACGAACTGATGGGCCAGCGCGGCGAGAACGCGGCGTTCTATGTCGGCGACAGAACTATCCAGGCGGCCTCGAAATACGAACAGGCGTTCGATTTCTACGTTCACCGGGACTTCGCCGATGCGCTGCGGATTCTGAACGACCTGGCCGAGTACCGGCCCGATGACAAGGTCGTCCAGCAACTGCGCGAGAAGTGTAAGACCTTCGCGGAAGTGCCGCCCGACGGACACTGGACCGGCACCACCAAGCTCGACGAGAAATGAACACTGCGACAAGTCTCTCGGAGAAATCTTGCGACGCGCTGTACGTCCAGGGCCACAGAGACTACGATACTGCCAAGGTGCTGTACTTCCTGCCCGACTGTTCCTGAAGTCACCGTTGAGGCGTGCCGCGATGCACCGCGCGTTTCCGGCAATAAGGCGCGAGCGCGCCAAAGGATGATCCTATGGTTTCGAACTTTTTCAGCCGCGTGCCTTCCGGCACAGCTTTGGTGTGCGCGGTCATTGCCGCATTAACGATTGCGCCCATAACAGGTGTCATAGCTCAGGGGAGCGGCATTCCCGAACATGCCTATGCAACGACATCGGACTACGGCAAGGAATGGGCGTGCCTGAGGGGATTCCTCGAAAGAGACGGCAAGTGCATTCCGATCGTCGTACCGGACAATGCATACTTAAATGCGCGTGGCGACCGCTGGGAGTGCCGCCGAGGTTACCGGAAGACGAGAGACGCATGCGAGTTGATTACCGTGCCGGAAAACGCGTTCCTGACCAAGCAGGGTTACGGCGGCACCGGGTGGACGTGTACACGCGGTTATGTCGCCAAGGGAAACAGGTGTCAGAAGATCATCGTACCGGCGAACGCGTTTCTCAGCGATTCCAGCTTTGGAGATGGCTGGGTCTGCGAACGGGGATACAAGGCTGTTGAAAATAAATGCATTCGGCTGTCCGTGCCGGACAATGCACACCTTGGATACGATGGGGACAACTGGGAGTGCGACAAACCGTTCGTGAGGCGTGGGGACAGCTGCGTCGTCAAATAAGCGGACGACGCGCCGTCACGCCTCGGTGATACTTTTGATATTCGCGCGCTTGCGGTTGGAGCGCTGCGCAATCTCATTGTCCTGCGCCTGTATGGCTGTACGCGCAAGGTCCAATAAGGCGTCGCCGAAGGACTGATCGAGCTGATCGTTCGGCACGCGCCGATTGGACGTGACCGTTCCGTCCTCGTACGTGACATTGAATACCGAGTACGTACCGGCCTTCGATTTAGGTTTTCTGCGTGCCATGGCGCCTCTCCAATTCCGCGTTATCTACGTCAGGCAACCTGGATCGCGGCGGCATGCCCGTATCTGTCGATGATGAGAGATGTCGCATGGCGTATCATCTTCCCGCTCTCCGACGCGCATATGGTGAACACGCTCCTACCATCTTTCCTGGCATGGCTCACGAATGGGCTCAGGCCGTACCTGATCAAAAAATTTTTCTCGTTGTACATTTCATTTCCATTAAGACGAAGGCTCAGGACATCGACTGATCATCTGTCCCGGGTTGCAACGCCGTTTGTTCTGTTTTCTTCTCGCGCGCATCGGCCTTTTCGGCAGCGCGCTTCGCCTTTTTCTCGGCTTTCTGTCGCTCGCGTTCCTTACGCTCGAAACTGTAGTTGGGCTTCCTTGCCATCGCTTCCTTCCCTCAGGGATAACACCGTTCTTGCGGAGGGCGCCAAAATCCGCCCACCAACATCATCGATGTTCTTCAAGTATCGTCGGGTGAATGCTGCCGACCTTGCGGATGCGGGCCTGTTACCGGCCGCCGCGTACCGTTACGGCAGTATGCCGGTGACGCGGCATCGCGTCGGAGGCCGGCATTCAGTTGGCAGGGGAGTCCGCTCCCGACCGAGCCGGGAGCGGCACCCGAACCGATCAGTTGATAACCGAGAGGTTCTCGGCGGAGGACTTGCCATCACGTCCGGGCTGGATTTCGAAAGAAATCTTCTGTCCTTCGTTCAACGTGCTGAGTCCCGCACGCTCAACGGCGGAGATGTGGACGAAGGCGTCCTTGCCGCCATCTTCCGGCTCGATGAAACCAAAACCCTTGGTCGGGTTGAACCACTTAACTGTACCTTTAGCCATAGTTATATTCCTTACATAGGCGTTGCATTTCCGCGCCGCAAAAGTGCCGCGCAGTCAAAAACGATCACATTGTCAGGGGATAACTAAGCTAAACGGCGCACCGGTCGGTCCAGGTAACACCAAACGAATGTTTCTCGTACGAGCCTGATATAGGCGTATTCCGGCAGAAGTCAATCAACGACTGCGCCGCCAGAATATAACACGGCACCGATCGGGCCATTTTTTACTAAAGCCCAGTACAATCAAAATTGAATGAAGTGATTTGAAACAAGGGATTGCGGCCTTTTTAAAAGCAATACATCGCGCATCCCGATGGCCCAAAATAATTCGGTACCATATTTTGGGAGCTAGGCCGCGGCGCCGTCACCGCTGACGTCCTTGTCCTCCCGGCGCAGGCGCTCTTCCCAGTCGGTGATATAGTCGCGTGTCAGCGGCACGGTATCGCGCCGATTGGCCAGTTGCACCTGATAGACAACATTGTCCATGTGCCGGAACGAAACTTCGCTGGCCGCCAGATAGAATTCCCACATGCGGCAGAAGCGTTCGTCATAGAGATCCGCCGCCTTGTCGCGGTTGCTCTGGAACCGCGCCCGCCAGTGCTTCAGCGTGTCGGCATAATGAAGCCGCAGCACCTCGATGTCGGATGAAACAAGCCCCGTCCGCTCGATGCTCTCCATCATTTCGGAAAGTGCCGGGATATAACCGCCGGGGAAGATGTACTTGCGAATCCACTGATTTGTTGCGCGCGGCACACCGGTGCGCCCGATGGTATGAATCAGCGCGACGCCGTCGTCTTTCATGAGGTCGCGAACGGCGCTGAAGTACTGCTGAAAATGCGTGACGCCGACGTGCTCGAACATACCGACCGAGACGATGCGGTCGAAGACCCCCGTCTGCTGGCGGTAATCGCGAAGATGGAAGCTCACCCGGTCTTCCATGCCGCGCCGCCGCGCGCGTTCCCGGGCGACGGCAAGCTGCTCTTCGGAAAGCGTCAGACCGGTCACCCTGACGCCGGTCGCCTCGGCAAGATAAAGCGCAAGCCCACCCCAGCCGCAGCCGATGTCGAGCACCTCCATATCCGGTTTGAGCAAAAGCTTCGCCGCGATATGACGCTTCTTGTCGAGTTGCGCGGTATCGAGATCGACGTCGGGGCTCGTGAAATAGGCGCACGAATACTGGCGGTCGCGGTCGAGGAACAGGTCGTAGAGATCACCCGACAAATCGTAATGGTGCGCCACGTTCTTGCGCGCGCGCGATACCGGATTGTGCTGCTGGAAGCGGCGGAAAAGGCTGTCGGCACGCGCCATCCAATCCATGACCGGATGACTGCCCGCTTCCTCGATATTGGCCATGGCAAATTGCAGGAAGTCGTAGATGTCGCCGTCCTCGACCGTCAGCGTCCCGTTCATGTACGCTTCGCCGAGATAGAGTTCTGGATTGATGAAGAGCTTCCAATGCAGCGATTTGTCGTGGAGGCGTATCGTCAAGGAAGACCCGGTGGTTCCGGCGAAGACGTGTTCTTTCCCGCCGGCGTCGATGACCGTCAATCGGCCCGTATTCACAACATGCTCAAGCAGCCGTGCGAACAGCATTTCCCCGCTAAAGCTTCGGCCCCCAAACGCGGCAGGGCCGCGCCTATATCCTCCTGTTACACTTCAGTATGGAATCGTTCTAATTTAATAAGAAACTGATATTCCGAGTCAACAGGTTGTAATCGTAATATTATACACGAAAATTTTTAAACTGCCGCGGAATGACGTCCCTCGCCCGTGCTCAGATAGGCATCGAACGCGGCGGCGACGTTACGCACCAGTGGCCGCCCGACTTCGGTGACCGTCACCGTACGCCCGGTGATGTCGAGCAATCCGTCGCGCACCATCGGCCGCAGCGTATCGATTTCGGTATCCAGTGCGCCGGCATCCAGGCCGTGCGCTTCGCAGGCCCGGCCGATATCCGCTTGCATGTCGCACATGATCCGGTTGATGACGAAGCGGCGCAGGCGGTCGTCATCGCTTAACGCGACACCGCGCCTGACCGGCAACAGGCCAGCCTCGATACTGTGCGCATAACTGGGCAACGACGCCACGTTCTGCGCGTACCCCTGGCGCATCGAACTGATCGCCGAGGCGCCGAAACCGATCAGGGTTTCCGCCGTGTCGGCCGTATAACCCTGGAAGTTGCGCCCGACGCCACCGGCCTCGCCCACAATCGGATCGCCGGGCAACGCGAAGTGATCGAACCCGACACGAACATATCCATTCTCGACGAGAATCTCGGCGGCGCGGCTCGCCTGATGCCAGCGTTCCTCGAGCCCCGGTAATTCATCGTCGCGAATAAGCCTCTGGTGGGTTTTCATCCACGGCACGTGAGCGTATCCGAATAGCGCGATACGGTTGGCCTTGAAGGCCAGCGCCCGCGCCGTCATGTCCTCGACGTGCCGCACCGTCTGTTTCGGCAGGCCGTACATCAGGTCAAGATTGAGGCTTTCAATACCGTTCGAGCGCAGCCAGCCGACCACCTGCGCAGTCACCTGGAACGGCTGCACCCGGTTAATGCGGCGTTGAATATCCTCGTCAAATTCCTGGATTCCGATGCTGGCCCGGTTGACCCCGGCATCGGCAAGCGCGCGGATATAGCTTTCATCCATGGTGCGCGGATCGATTTCGACGGCGATTTCGGCATCGGCCGCGATATCGAAAGACGCGCGCAACCGATTCATGACCCGCTGCCAGTCGCGCGGGTCGAGGATCGTCGGACTGCCGCCACCGAAATGAATGCACGTGGCTTCCGGCTTGCCGGCAAGGCGTTCGACCACCATGTCGATTTCGCGAAGCAGCGATTCCACATACCCGGCCACGGGCTTGTAGCGTCGCACGATCTTGGTAAAGCAACCGCAATACCAGCAAAGCTCGTGACAGAACGGGATGTGCAGATAGAGCGACACCTTGTCGCCGCTGCCGATCGTTCCCAACCATTCGGCATAGACGTCGCCATTGACCAGGCCCGAAAAATGCGGCGCCGTCGGATAGCTCGTGTATCGCGGCACCGCACCGCCATAGCGAACCGCGAGTGTCTTGCCGCCTTCGATGTCTTGTAAGCTTTGCGCCGTCAAAATCCGCTCCTTACGTCAAACGCAGTGTACGTCCTGCATCCTTGACGCAAAGTCTAGCGGGAAAGCCCTATCGGGCATTGACATGGATCAACCAAAAAGGGCGCGGCAGAAATTCCGCCACGCCCTTCAGGGCTTCTCAGGGGGGATGGAGAAGCCTTGGTTCAGATTCAGGTCAGGCCGTGCCTGCTGAACGGCAGGTCATCGACTTTCTTGTCCGCACCCCACAGCAGCGCATTGGCCACGGCGGGACCGATCGGCGGCGTGCCCGGTTCGCCCGAACCGGTCGGTGCGTCTGCCGACGGCACGATGTGCGTTTCGACCGACGGCATGTCGGACATCCGGAGCGGCTCGTAGTCGAAGAACTGCGACTGCACGACGGCGCCGTCCTCGATATCGATGCGGTTCCTGAGAATCGCGCCGAGACCGTAGCCGATCCCGCCTTCCATCTGCGCGGCAATCTGGTCGGGATCGACCGCAACACCCAGATCGACGGCGCAGACGACACGTTCCACCTTGATCGTGCCGTCGTCGCGGACACGCACGTCGGCGATCTGCGCGACGTAGGTGCCGAACGACTTGTGGACGGCAACACCTCGGTGCACGCCCTTGGGCAGATCGGCCTTGCCCCAGCCCGCTTTCTCGGCGGCGAGCTTGAGTACACCGGCATCACGCGGGCTGTCCTTGATATGACGCAGCCGAAATGCCACCGGATCCTGCCCGGAGGCCTTGGCGAGCCGGTCCATCATGGTTTCGACCGCGTACGCCGTGTGCGTCGAGCCGACGGAACGCCACCACAGAACCGGCACCCCGAAATCGGTGGTGTGCAGTTCGACGCGATGTGCACCGACGGCGTATGGAAGATGCGTCGCCCCCTCGGTCGAGGTCGGATCGATGCCGTTCTGGATCATGCCCTGGAACGGTGTTCCCTTGACGATGGACTGCCCGACGATGCGGTGATGCCAGCCGACGATCTCGCCATCCGCATTGAGACCGGCGCGCACTTTGTGGACATAAACCGGCCGGTAATAGCCGCCCCGGATATCGTCTTCACGGGTCCACACCAGTTTCACCGGCGCCCGGCCGTTGATCGCCTTGGCGACATGCACCGCCTCGTTGACGAAGTCGGATGTCGGGTTGGCGCGGCGCCCGAACGAACCGCCCGCGTAGAGCGTGTGGATTTGCACATTCTCCATCGGCAGTTCGGCGATCTTGGCAGCGGTGCCATGGTCCAGTGTCTGGATCTGACTGCCGGTCCAGACCTCGAGCGACTGGCCGGGCTTCAGCTCGGCGACCGCGTTCATGGGCTCCATCGGCGCATGCGCGAGGTACGGGAACTCGTAGGTCGCCTCGACCACGGTCGCGGCACCAGCAAGTGCACCGTCGGCATCGCCTTCGACCGCAACCGGTCCCGGCTGCTCGGCCAGTTCACGGTAATGCGCGACGAGCTTTTCCGTCGAACCAAGCTCGGCCTTGCTTTCGTCCCAGGTGATGGAGAGCGCGTCGCGGCCCTGCATCGCCGTCCAGGTGTTATCGGCCAGCACGGCAACGCCCTGCGGAATCTGCACGACATCGGCCACACCCTTGATGGCACGTGCGGCTTTGTCGTCGACAGAGGCCACCGTGGCGCCGAATTTCGGCGGCCGCGCGACCACGGCAATCAGCATGCCCGGACGCTGCACATCCTGCGTGTACGTTGCCTGGCCCGTGCTTTTGGCCGCCGTGTCGACGCGGCCATGCGCCTTTTTCTTGCCGATAAACTTGAATGCATCGGGGGACTTCAGCACCGGTTTTTCGGGCGGTGTTTCCGCAGACGCCGCCGCCGCAAACTCGCCGAAGCTGCCTTTCTTGCCGCTTGGGTGCGAGATCACACCGTCCGCAACACTGATCTCGGTGGCCGGCACGCCCCATGATCTGGCCGCAGCGGCAACCAGCATCGCGCGCGCCGCAGCGCCCGCTTCACGATACTGCACAAAGCTGTTCGGGATCGCCGACGATCCGCCGGTGCCCTGCACCGTGCCCCAGTTCAGGTTGGCGTACTTCTTGGGATCAGACGGCGCAAACGCACCCTTCATCTGGTCCCAGTTCGCATCCAGTTCCTCGGCGACCAGCGTGACGAGGCCGGTCATATTGCCCTGCCCCATATCCTGGTGTTTGTTCAGGACCGTGACCGTGCCGTCGGTGGCGATCTGCACGAATGCGTTGAACGCATCGTCGCCGGTTGCCGCGCGGGCGTGGGAGGTCGGCATGTAATAACCGACAACCAGACCGGCGGTGGCACCACCCGTAGCCTTCAGAAACGAACGGCGACTGAGCCCGGTTTCTTCGGCCGTGGTGGCGTATTGCATGAAGTGTTTCAGCATTTTCATGGTTCAGGCCTCCAGAATTTCAGCGGCACGGTGGACGCCGGCGCGAATACGTTGATACGTGGCACAGCGGCAGACGTTGCCGTCCATCGCCGCGTCGATGTCCGCATCGCTGGGCTTCGGCGTCGCCGCCAGCAGATCGGCGGCCTGCATGATCTGACCGGACTGGCAGTATCCGCACTGCGGCACGTCCAGTTCGGCCCATGCCTGACGAAGGGCGTCCGCCTCGCGCGTCGCGATGGCTTCGATGGTCGTGATGGACGCGCCGTCGACATCGCCAACAAGCGTCTGGCAGGAGCGGACGGCGGCGCCGTCCACATGCACGGTACACGCGCCACATAGGCCGACGCCGCAGCCGAACTTGGTACCGGTAAGGGCCAACTCGTCGCGCAACGCCCACAGCAACGGCATTTCGGGGCTGGCGTCGATGGTCCGGGCCTCGCCGTTAATCGTTACCTGGATAGTCATGTCCAAGTCTCCTTCGGGGGAAAAAGTGTCACATAAAAGTAAACTACACTGTGCAGTTTACTTTAGTGCTGGCTTTTGTAAACCGGAAAGTTTACATTAGGTCCAGCTAAACGATTCTCAGACGGACACCCTGCGCCATGGCGCCCATCGAACAAAAACGGGAACAGATCGTCGAGGCGGCGGTCCAGGAATTCCAGGAGCGCGGCTTCCAGGGCGCGAGCATGGACCGCATATCCGAGCGGGCCAACGTCTCGAAACGCACCGTCTATAACCATTTCGATAGCAAGGAGGCGCTTTTCAAGGCCATCGTCGAGTTGATCTTCGGAGAAATCACCGAAGCCCTCAATGTCGTCTACGATCCTGGGCAGCCGCTCAAGGCGCAACTTGTTGCGCTCGCCCGCGCAGAAGGCAAACTGATGTGCTCCGAGCGCTTTATGCGGCTTGTCCGCATGGCGATGAGCGAAACGATCCGCGATCCCGGCCTTGCCGCAGAAATGAACGCGAAGTCCGAATCGATCTCGGTCTTCAACGATTTCATGGCTGCCGCAAAGAAGGCCGGCACGATCTCCACCAACGACCCGGTCGACGCCGGCGCTCAGTTCATCGGCCTGATCAAAAGCCGCGCGTTCTGGCCGTATGTGCTCAACGGCGGCAACGTCACTGACAAGGAAATGGAAAAGATCGTGCAGACCAGCGTCGAAACTTTTCTCGCGCGTTTTGCCGCGCGGTGACAAATTGAGCGTTTTGCCGCGCGGTGACAAATTGAGCGTTTCGCCACGCGGTGACAAACTGCGCGGTTCGCCAAGAAATAGACCGCACTTACCCGGAGGTCCCAAGATGCCCCACCAGCGTATCCGTCCCTATGAACATTCCATGGAGTACGAAGGCAACGCGTTCGAGTACGAACTCGCCATGGCGGTACGTGCCGGCAACCGGATCTGGGTCCGGGGGCAGACCGGCCTCGATTTCGACGGTACTTTCGTCGGCGAAGGTGACCCCGCCGCACAGGCCGAAAATGCCATGCGCTGCACGGACATCCTGCTCCGCGAAGCCGGTGCGTCCCTCGGTGACATCGTCAAAACGACGGTCTATCTGACCGACCGCGAATTCCGCGTTCCCGTTTTCTCCGTTCTCGCACGGTGGCTCAAGGGTGTTCGCCCGTGCCAGACGGGCCTGATCGTGAACGGCCTGGCCAGACCGGAAATGCTGATGGAGATCGACGTCGAAGCCGTCATTGACGGCGGCTGAATTTGCCTCAGATATGGAACCTGCGGGCGCGCTTGTAAAAAGCGGCAACCCAGTATGCATGTGCGCCAACCGCCGCCGTCGGCAGCAGGATCCACGTCACGTCAAACACTGCCAGGCCGACAACGATGACACAGAAATCGGCGCGCGATAGTTCACGAAGCGCGAAAACGGCCCAGTCGAGCACGCTTTCCGGCGTGTCCGCCATACCGGGATCGATATCCCCGGCGGCGCCAGTGCCGCGAAGCGTCATGACAACCGCAATCATGTAGTTGATGGTGCCGCCCAACGCACCGAACATCCCGAGCCAGAACCAGTATGCCTCACCGGTCTGCGCCGTGACGCCCCAGCCGAGACAGGCGAAGAACGCGGAATGCACAAGCCAGTCGACAAAGGTGTCATATTCGCGGCCGAAGCTCGAACACTGGTTTCTCGCGCGTGCCACGTCGCCGTCGCAATTGTCGAGGATATAGCAGATCACGAACAACCCGGCGCCGATCAGGCTGTCGATCCACGTACCCTGCGCAAAATACCAGCACGCGCTGAGCCCCGTCAGCAGGGATGCGGTGGTGACGATGTTTGCGCTGACCGGCAGGCGCAACAACGCCGGCGTGACCCGCGTCGAAAGGTGGCGGATCAACGGCAACAGATGCGCTTTGTGCGGCTCATCCGAATTCATGGCTTTCGCGGCGTTTGGTTTGTTCCGGATATGTGACGCCGTATATATACGCCTGCCGAATACTACAAGTAAATTCAGTAGTTCTACTTAGCCCAGCGCCGAACGCACGAGACCGATACGACGCGCGGCCTCGTCATCGCTCATCGGCACCATAGTGCCGGCGCCCCAGACCGGCCCCGGCCAGGCATCGTCACCCCGTGTCCGGGCAACAACGTGAATGTGGAGCTGCGGCACCATGTTGCCGATGGCCGCGGTGTTGATCTTGTCGGCGTCGAATGCGTGCTTGAGAACCTTGCCGAGCGACCGCGCCATCGCCATCACCGCCGCGTACTCATGATCGGTCAGGTCATGCAGCTCCGTCGCACCGTCCACCTTCGGCACGATCAGGAGCCACGGAAACCGCGCATCGTTGATCAGCCGAATCAGCAGTCCATCGGTTTCGGTAACCGGAATGGAGTCTTTCTCGAGCGTCGGGTGCAGTTCGAACATGCCGCAAGCATATCGGCGCGGCGCGGTCGGTAGCCAGCCCTAACTGGGCTAGCGACCCTTGTTCTTACGCTCGTTCCACAGGCGGGTCTGCTGCAGGTTATAACGATGCATCTGTGTGCTTTCCTGGAAATAGTCGATAACGCGTCGTTGCAGCTTGCCGCTGTTCGCAAACCATGCGGCGATTTCCGCCAGGAAAGACTCCGCCGACCCACGCGGCACCAGCGGTTTGGAATCGTCCTCGAGCACGATCAGGCAGTAATTTACATGCGATATCAGTTCGAAAATGTGCGGCGGTTTTGCGAACTCCCGGTCGGCGATGCGCTCTATCAAGCCGACCCGCTCTTCCTGGCCGCAGGCCTTCAAGGTGGCGAGGATATAGTCACGCGTTGCATTGGCCGCGACCAGATACGGATTGGCGCCGTCCGCGACACTCTTGGCAAGCGCCGTCATTTTACCGTCGACCCTTTTCAGGATCGTCTCCCGGTCGACCTTGCGCCCGATCAGGATCACCTCGAACGCGGCGACCAGCATCTTCTGAGACTGCGGTGTTTTAGAGAACCCAAACAATTTTTTATTGCAAACCTGATTTATTCTAACTTTTACGAGCAACGACGAAAGGTGGATTTAGGCTGGCATGACCGCCCCCGTATTGACAGAACCAAAATGTAACGAAGAGTTACACCAACCCATTCAACGAGCGGTTTTTTCCCAGTAATGGGTTTTAATGGCGATATATATCTTATAAAGTGATCGTTATGGATGCTTCTGATCTTAAATTATTTGAAGCCGTTGCCCGCCTTGGTGGCATGAATCGGGCGGCGGAGGAATTGAACACCGTTCAATCCAATGTGACGCAGCGAATCCGGCGCCTTGAAGACGATCTCGGCGAAGCCCTGTTCGACCGGCACAGCCGTGGCGTCAGCCTGACTGCCGCCGGCCGGCGCCTGTTGCCGTTCGCCCACGACATCCGCAACACACTGGAAGCCGCCCGCCGGGCCGTTACCGATGACGGCACCCCGGCAGGACCCCTCACACTGGGCGCGCTGGAAACCACGGCGGCGCTGCGCCTCAACCAGCATTTCACCGATTTCGTCGCCACCTATCCGGCCGTCGATTTCACATTACGCACCGGCACAACCCAGGAACTCGTCGAAATGGTCCTGAACCGGGAAGTCGAAGGGGCGTTCTGTTGCGGTCCGGTCGACCATCCCGACCTCGAGTCCGACGCGGTCTTCCAGGAAGAACTGGTGGTGCTGTCGGCACCGGGTCTGACCGAATTCGAACACATTCTCGACAAACCGGACATCCGCATGATTGTGCTGCGCCGCGGGTGTTCCTACCGGCAGCGCATGGAAGAAATGCTGACACGGCGCGGCATCGTCACGCCGCGCATTCTCGAATTCGGCACACTTGAAGTCATTATCGGTGCCGTTGCCGCCGGGCTCGGGATTACCATGCTGCCGAAAAACCTGATTGGCCGCACGTGGGATTCGGGCACTGTCGCCTTACACACCCTGCCGCATGACGAAGCAGCCGTCGAAACGCTGTACATTCGCCGGTGCGATACCCGCCAGTCCAGTGCTGCGCAGGCTTTCCTGCATATGGTCCGCCAGACACCGACCGCTGTCGCCGCCGAATAGATATCTGAATTTCAGATCGAAGATATCAAAACAAACCATTTCCGCTGATTTTCGGAAGTGGCTAGGGTGCGGCCATGAACAAGGAAACGTCATCGGCGCCGCCCCGGCCCTGGATTCCCTATGCGCTGGCCGGTCTCTGCGCGAGCCTGATCGGTATCGGCCTCGGGCGGTTCGCCTATACCCCGCTACTGCCCGCCCTGATCGAAGCATCGTGGTTCACCGAAACCGACGCGGTCTACCTGGGGGCTGCCAATCTCGCGGGTTATCTGGCGGGCGCGCTTGGCGGCAAGTCGATGGCAGCGCGGCTGCCCGCCCATCAGGTCATCCGCATCATGATGCTGCTGTGTGCGGTTTCGTTCATCGCCTGCGCTGAACCGGTATCTTTTCTTTGGTATTTCGTCTGGCGCTTCGCCGCTGGATATACCGGCGGCGCCCTGATGGTGCTCGGCGCATCGACCGTGCTGCCCCATGTTCCGGCCGGCAAGCGCGGCGTCGCCGGCGGCGTGATCTTTACCGGCGTCGGCCTCGGCATCGCACTGTCCGGCACGCTGGTTCCGGCGCTGATCGGTGTCGGCCTGGTCGAAACATGGACCTCGATCGGTGTGCTTTCACTGGCCCTCAGCCTCGCATCGTGGCGGTTCTGGCCGCCGGCGGAACCCCGGTCGGACACCGCGCAGCCGAAACCGGCGTCGGCTTTCCGTCTCCCCTTCACGAGCCTATATGCCGTTTACGGTCTTGTTGCCGCAGGATTGGTCGCGCACATGGTGTTTCTTGTCGACTACGTCGCGCGCGGTCTCGGCCAGGGCATCACGGTGGGCGGGTTTTACTGGTTCGTGTTCGGTGCCGGCGCCGCAATCGGCCCAATCGCCGCCGGCAAACTCGCGGACAGAATGGGCTTCCGCCGCACAATCCGGCTTGGCCTGATGCTGCAAACCGCCGGCGTCGCGCTGGCTTTCATCTCGGCGGCGCCGTTGGCGCTCGGGATATCCAGTTTCGTCGTCGGTGCCGTTGTACCCGGGATCGTGCCGCTGGTTGCCGGCCGCGCCCATGAACTGAGCGGTTCCGATACCGTCCTGCAACGCACGGCCTGGAGTTACGCCACCGTCGCCTTTTCGGTCGGACAGGCGGGTGCGGCCTATGCCTTTTCATACGCGTTCGAACTGACAGGACGCTACGACCTGCTGTTTCAGGCGGGCGCCGCCGCGGTTGCGCTTGCGTTCGTCATTGATTTCCTCACCCCGGAACGACAGCTCACATCCAAGGAAAACGAAGCATGAAGATATACATCAACAAACCGTCCCCCTACGTCCGCCGCGCCCTGATCGCGGCACACGAAAAGAACCTGGTGGACAGGCTGGAACTGACCCCCATCGATCCGTGGAGCGACCCTGCGGAACTGCACGATCAGAACCCCATCGGGCGTCTGCCGACGCTGATCATGGACGACGGCCGCCCGATGGTCGAAAGCCTCGTCATCATGCAGTTCTTCAACGAGATCGGTGACGGAACCGACCTCGCCGGCAACGACCGGGTCGACGCATTGCGCCGAGCCGGATTGAACCAGGGCATCATCGATTCCAGTTATGCCGCGGTCATCGAGAACCGCCGCCCCGAAGGCGCGAAGTGGGACGAGTTGGTTGAACGCCAGACCCGCGTCATCGAACGCACCGTCAAGGCGGCCCAGGTATCGGGCGGCTTCGACTATGGCGACATCACGCTCGTGGCCGCGCTCGGATACCTCAGTTTCCGCCTGCCGGACATTGACTGGAAGGGCCAGCGCCCGGACCTTGCAAGTTGGATGGCAGACCTTGCCGCACGACCGTCAGTGGCGCTCACCGCGCCGGACGCCCCCTGAAAACAGCCTGATTTCCACCGATAAGTATTATCCGAACAGGCGTGCTTTTCATCACGGACAAGTTCAAAAATACCGGTATAATCATTGAACATAACGATCCGCAATAATGGATCGACCGGTATAACTGGGCGGAAACTGAAGATGAAACTATTCAACCTCGGGGGTAAACCCAAGGAAGATCAGACGCCGCGCGAAGACGAGCGGCGCAAGGATGAAAGCGACGCCAGCTATAAGGGGCCGGAGCGGCGCAGTTCGGAACGCCGGGGCCTCGGCTGCGGGCTGAAGTTCAGGACCGAACGCGCTGTCGGCCCGATCGAGGAATGGCTGCACGACAACATGCCGGACGACCACTACATGTCGATTGAGGATATATCCGAGGATTTCTACACCAAGGACATCCGTGTCGTCTTCGCCAATGCCGAACAACGCACGAAGTTCAAGGAAGCCCTCGCGTACTACGTTCAGAACGGCGAGTTCAGGTAAGCTCGGCGCAGGCGCGCTGAATACGCTCGCAGGCGTCGCGCAACTCATCTTCCGATGCCGCATAGGAAACGCGGAAGAACGGCGACATGCCATAGGCCGCCCCCTGCACGCAGGCGACGCCGTGGCTCTCCAGGAAATACATGACGAGGTCGGTATCGTTTTCGATCACCTTGCCGTCCGGCGTCTTCTTGCCGATCAGTTCCGAACAGTCCGGAAACACGTAAAATGCGCCTTTCGGCACGGGACATTTCACGCCCTTTGCCTGGTTGAGCATGGAAACCACCAGATCGCGCCGGTCCTGAAAGCTCTTGCAGTTTTTCGGCACAAAATCCTGTGGCCCGCTCAGCGCCGCAAGCGCGGCGGCCTGGCTCACGGATGAGTTCGATCCGGTGATCTGCTGTTGCAGCTTGGTCATTTCCTTGAGCAGCGGCGCCGGACCACCGCAGTACCCGATCCGCCACCCGGTCATCGAATAGACCTTCGACGCACCGTTCATCGTGACCGTCCGGTCCTTCAGCTTGGGCTCGACCTGGGCGATGGTCGCGAATTCGAGATCGTCAAAGATGATGTGCTCGTAGATATCGTCGGCGAATACGGCCACCTGCGGGTGCTTCAGCAACACGTCAGCAAGGCCCCGCAGATCGTCACGGGTATAGACCGCACCGGACGGGTTCGACGGCGAGTTCAAAATCAGCCAGCGCGTTTTCGGCGTGATCGCGCCGTCCAGCTGCGCGGGCGTCAGCTTGAAGTCATTCTCGGGCTCGGCCAGCACGATGACCGGCGTGCCGCCGGCGAATTTCACGTGATCGATGTAAGACACCCAATAAGGCGCAGGCACGATGACCTCGTCACCGTCCTCGACGGTGGAAACCAGCGCGTCGAACAGCAACTGCTTGCCGCCGGAACCGACCATGACCTCGTCCAGTGCGTACTCGAGCCCGTTCTCGCGCTTGAACTTGTCGACGACCGCCTGTTTGAGCGCCGGCGTCCCGGCGGCGTTGGTATAGCGGGTCTCGCCCCGCTTCGCCGCTTCGAACGCGGCCTCGACCACATGCACCGGCGTCGGAAAATCCGGCTCGCCCGCGCTGAGAGCGATAACGTCGCGTCCCGCGGCTTTCATCTCGCGCGCCTTTTGCGACGCGATGGAGCTTGCCGATTGTTCGATGCGCGACATGCGCTGGGCGATCTTGATGGTGCTCATTCAGGTATTTCCTCTCCCAAGTTACCGAATGCTTTACGACGGAACCGGAGGCACTTCAATGCAGATCGGCAGCAATTCGCGCAGCCGCAAATTTCAGTTTTGCGTCCGGCAAAAACTGGCGCACAGTCAATCACTGTAACGTCCTGTCGAGGGGGACTTCGATGACTGCACCTATCCTCTCTGTCTCACGCCGCATCCGATCGACCCCGTTTACCGGCCGCGTTACCGATGCCGGGGTAAAGGGCTACACCGTCTACAACCACATGCTGCTGCCGACGGTCTTCGAAAGCATCGAAGACGACTACCATCACCTGAAACGGCACGTTCAGGTCTGGGACGTCGCCTGCGAGCGCCAGGTCGAGATCCGTGGCCCCGACGCCACGCGTCTGATGCAGATGCTGACGCCCAGGGATCTGCGCGGCATGACGCCCGGCCAGTGCTATTACGTGCCCATCGTCGACGAGACGGGCGGCATGATGAACGACCCGGTGGCGGTCAAGTTCTCCGACGAGAAGTACTATATCTCCATCGCCGACAGCGATCTGATGTTCTGGGCGCGGGGCATCGCTTACGGCTTCCGTCTCGACGTCGACGTTAACGAACCGGACGTCTCGCCGCTCGCCATCCAGGGACCGAAGGCCGACGAACTCATGGCACGCGTGTTCGGCGACCAGGTCCGCGACATCCGCTTCTTCCGTTTCGGCATGTTCAACATCGAGGGCCGGGAAATGGCCATTGCCCGGTCCGGTTACTCCAAGCAGGGCGGCTTCGAGATCTATGTCGACGGCACGGAATACGGCGAACTGATCTGGGACCGGCTGATGGCGGCGGGCGAAGACCTCGAGGTACGCGCCGGGTGCCCGAACCTGATCGAACGCATCGAGGCGCGGCTGCTGTCCTACGGCAACGACATGACGCGGGAAAATACGCCCCACGAATGCGGCCTCGGCAGGTTCTGCGACACCTTCACCGCCATCGGCTGCGTCGGCCGCGATGCCCTGCTGCGCGTCGCACAGGAAGGCCCGATCCGCCAGATCCGTAGTTTTTCCATCGACGGCGACGCGGTGCCGCCCTGCACCGATATCTGGCCGGTCTATGCCGACGGCGAGCGGGTCGGCCGCATCTCGTCCGCCGTCTGGTCGCCTGATTTCGAAACCAACGTCGCCATCGGCATGATCCGCATGACGCACTGGAAGGACGGCACCCGCGTCGAGGTCGAAACACCCGACGGCATGCGCATGGCGACGGTCAGGGAAGCGTCGTTTATCTGATTGCCCCCTCACCTGTCCTCTCCCCCACATTCGTGGTGGAGAGGGACTCTCGTATCAACACACGTCCCGCTATGATCCCTCTCTCCCTTAAAGGGGGAGAGGCTAGGTGAGGGGGTGCACGTGATTACTTCAGCCTGGCGCGGCGGTTGATCTCGTCGTGGGTTTCGCGGACTTTCGCCGGCCACGTCGACTTGATGAACGAAAGAATGGCGACAATGTCCCGGTCCGACAGCACGTCCTTGTACGCGGGCATGTCGCTTTCGTAGTCGTCGCCGGCAACGAACTGCAGGCCGTGTTTGGTCAGCTTGAACAGCGACAGGTCGTCGTGATGCCACGTGTGTCCGGTCTCGTCGTGCGGCGGCGCCGGCAGACGTCCGTTGGATTTTCGTTCGCGCCAGTTGCTCTGACCCTCCAGCCCGGCACCATGACAGCTCGCACAATGCTGGGCATAAAGCGCCTTTCCGTCGGCGACCATCTGCACATCGTCGGGATAGAGCTCAATGTCCGTACGTTCCCCCTTCGGGGCATAGATCTGATAGACCAGCAGCGTCCCGAGCAACAATGCCGCAGCATAAAGCGGGATCGGGGTTCGGCCGAACAAAGCCATGTCAGGGCAATCCTCTCTGTTTACGGCGGCACGCCAACTCGCGATACAGCGCTTCGGGTGAGACGCCGATCTCGGCGGCGATGCCGTGCCACGCTCCTTTTTCCGGCATCTGCCCGTTAAGTGCAAGCCAACCATCGAGCCGCGCCGACACCGTCCGGCGCACCAGCACCTCGGAACGGGCGCGTGCGGCCTGCACGTCGTGCGCCAGGCTTTCGGCGATGGCCAGAGCCAGCCCCGCATCGGCCTCGAGCGCCGCCAGCACGCGGGGACGGGGAACGACGTGTGCCGCGCCTGACGATGTGGCGACCGCGTCGCAATGATACGCACCGGCAAAGAGTGATGCTTCCGCAAGCACACTGCCTGCAGCGGCGCGATGCAAGACGATGCTGTGACCGTCAGCGTCCCGGCGGACCAGTTCGACACTGCCCGCCGCAACGAGGAATACGGACGTCACCGCATCCCCGGTCAAAAAAAGCGTCTCTCCACGTGCGAAGCGTCGCGTGCGGCCGGGGAGTTCGGCGAGGGTGGTCAAAAATCGATCCGACATGATAGATATCATATTCATGAATAACCGTTCGCGGCAATATAACGCATCGAATGAAACAGGAGCCTACCCCATGAAACTTCGTCACCTCGGTCTTATCGTCAGCGCCTTGTGGCTTCTCGCAGCGACGGGCGCCGCAGCGTCGGGGCCCCATGCGCACAAAGGCCAAAGCCCGTATGCCGGGATGGAGGACCGCGCAATAAAGGCCCTGGGCTCTGATGATATGGACGAACTCATGAACGGCAAGGGCATGGGGCTCGCGTTGCCCGCCGAGCTCAACGGTTACCCGGGGCCCGCGCATGTGTTGGAACTTGCCGACCGGCTTGCACTGAACGACAGCCAACGCACGAAGACGCAGGCGCTATTCGACGAGATGAAAGCCGGCGCCATCAAACTCGGGCAGAACGTTATCGACGCGGAAACGAAGCTGGATCGTATGTTCCAGCACGGCCATGCCGACAAGAACACGCTCAAAGAACGCACTCTAGCCGCCGCCGAGGCGTGGGGGCGGCTGCGCGCGCATCACCTCGGCTACCACTTCGAGATGGTAAAGATCCTGACGCCCGAACAGCGCGACGCCTACAACACGGCGCGCGGTTACAAATAACTCAGCGGATGAAGTTCTCGACGTAATCGGCGCCCAAGCCCACCTCGATGAAATGCCTGCGGCAGGCCTCGATGCGGTCGAACACATCGGTCGAGCCCGTGACCTTGCCGTTTTCGTCGCAATAGATGATGGCGCCGGTGTTGTGGAACAGCGTGATCATCTCGTCGCAGTCTTCATCAACGACCAGCGTGTGGATCTCGCCCGGCGGCTCGAACAGGTAGGACCCGGGCGTCGCCACCCAGTCCTTTTCCAGGTAACGCCACTGACCCTTGATGACAAAGCCGTGCACAGGGGCCGGATGGCGGTGCCGGGACAGGAAGCCGCCGCCCCGGACCTTGGTCAGATGCACCCAGTAGCCCTGAGAGACATTGAGGCACAGCGGCCGCGACCAGCGGTCGGGCGCCAGCGGCACCCACAGGCGCTCGTCGTCGTCGGCGAACGCATCCTGAACGAAAATCTCGTCGATGCCATCGGTCACGTTCGGGCCGGTATAAGGTGCCGGGATCGGCTGTTTCCTTGCTTCGTCCATGATCAGCCCCCGTTCTTCTTGAAGTCTTCGTAGCGCGCCAGGGTTTCCTCGTTGGGCGGATAGAGCCCCGGCAGCGGATAGCCCTCCTCGACCTGCGAGACGATCCAGGCTTCCAGGTGTTCCTGCGCGACGGCGGCTTCGGCGACCTCTTCGACGATGGCTTGCGGCACCACCACCGCACCGTCTTCGTCGGCGACGATGATGTCGTCGGGGAAGACCGTTGTTTCGCCGCATCCGATAGGTTCCTGCCAGCCGACGAAGGCCATCTTGTGCACCGCCGCCGGTGCCGCGGTGCCGTTGCACCAGATCGGCAGGCCGACCGCCTTGACGCCCGCGGCATCCCGCATCACGCCGTCGGTGACCATGGCGACGACGCCGCGTTTTTTCATGCGTGCGGTCAGGATATCGCCCATCACGCCCGCCGCATCCTCGCCGCGGGCGTCGATAACGACGAAGCAGCCTTCGGGCATGTCCTCGATCGCGGCGCGGGTCGACGTCGGCGAGGTCCACGCCGCCGGGGTCGCAAGATCCTCGCGCGCCGGTGCGTAGCGCATGGTGAACGCCGGGCCGACGACACGCTTGTCGGCAAAGCAGTACGGCATCGAGCCCTTGATCCAAGTGGTGCGGATGCCTTTTTTCAGCATGACGGTGGTGAGCGTCGCGACGGCGACGTTTTCGAGTTTTTGGCGCAGTTCCGCGTCCATGTTGTCTCTCCCCAAAGTATTAGCGGGTTGCTTGTGAACCCTTCAGTCCCAAGATAAGCAACTGGGACAGAGATTACGACACCGGGAGGGGAAATTGTCCAACACGCAGGTTCTATTCAAAAGCACGCCCGACGGCATGCCGACGGCGGACAACTTCGAGATCGCCGAGGCACCGATGCCGCAACCCGGCGACGGCGAATTTCTTTTGAAGAACCTGTATCTATCGCTCGATCCCTATCAACGCATGCTGATGGGCGGTGGCTGGACCTATTCCCCGAACGTGCTCAAACCCGGCGACCTGATGGTCGGCCGCGTGCTGGGCGAGGTAATCGAGACGAACAACCCCGATTATCCGATTGGCACGCACGTCATCGGCCGGCTCGGCTGGCGGACGCACGTGGTCTCCGACGGCTCCAACCTGGATTTCGTGATCGAGCCGAAAGACGGCGTACCGCTGAGTGCCTATCTCGGCGCCTGCGGGTCGACCGGGACGACGGCGTGGGTCGGCCTCAAGATCACCGGCGATCCGAAACCGGGCGAGACGGTGCTCGTTTCTGCCGCCGCGGGCTCGGTCGGCAGCACGGTCGGTCAGCTGGCCAAGGCCTGGGGCTGCCGCGCCGTCGGCATCGCCGGCGGATCCGAAAAATGCGAACTGGTCGAGGACACGTTCGGCTTCGATGCCTGCGTCGATTACAAGGCGCCGGACCTGGCGGCTCAGATCAGGGCGGCCGCACCCGACGGCGTCGACGTCTATTTCGACAACGTCGGCGGCGAAGTGCTTGAAGCGGCGCTTGCCAACATGAACCGCTTCGGCCGCATCCCGGTGTGCGGCGTACTCTCGGCCTATAACGAGGCGGGCGAGCATTACGGCGTGAAGAACCTGCATCTTTTCTTCGACAAATCGCTGAAGATGGAAGGTTTCGTGCTCAGCGCACACAAGGACGTCTGGCCCGATGCCCGCGCCGAGATCGAGGGCCTGATTGCATCCGGCAAGCTGGCCTTCCGGGAAACCATCGCGGAGGGGATCGAGAACGCCCCCGCCGCCTTTATCGGCATGCTGGAAGGCAAGAACGTCGGCAAACAGCTCGTGAAAATGGCCTGACCCGGTGCTGACGTTCATCACCGCCGTCTTTTTCCTGATCATCACACCGGGCCCGGGCGTGCTGACCGTTGCCGGTGTCGGTGCGGCCTACGGATTTCGGGCCGGTATCCCCTATCTGCTGGGCGTCGTCATCGGCTCGCTTGTGGTGATGGGCATGGTGGCGAGCGGTTTTGCCGCGCTCGTCTTCTCGGTCCCGTTCGTGCGGGTGATCCTGCTGGGGGCGTCGCTCTGCTACCTGCTCTATCTGGCTTGGCGCATCGCCACCTTGGGCAGCGGCGTCGCCATCATCGAAACCGACAAGCCGCTCGGCTTCCTCAATGGCGCCACGCTCTCGCTGATCAACCCGAAAGCCTATGCGGTGTTCACCACGGTCGTCGGCGGCTTCAACTTCTATCCGGAAAACGCCGGCATCGAACTTCTGATGAAGTTCCTGATCTTCGCTTCGATCTCGTTCCCGATCCATTTCCTCTGGAACGGCATCGGCGCGAGCCTCAAGAAGCTGCCGCTGGGTCCGAAAGGCCAACGCGCCATCAACGTCGCGATGGCGCTCTCCATGCTGCTGGTGGTCGGCCTGGCGATTTATTACGAGAGCGTGCGCGGCGGATAGCCCCCTCACCTGTCCTCTCCCCCACATCCGTGGTGGAGAGGGACCCTGACGCAAAATCGCACCCCATTAGTCCCTCTCCCCCTCTCAGGGGGAGAGGTTAGGTGAGGGGGGGCTGATCACATCAGGTTGCGGTGTTCCGCAGGCAGGGTGACGACGAGGCCGTCGAGGTCCGCCGTCATTCGGATCTGGCAGCCGAGACGCGATGTCTTCTTCAGGCCGAAGGTGAGGTCGAGCATGTCTTCCTCTTCCTCGACTGCGGGCTCGAGCTTCTCGAACCATGCCGGGTCGACGATGACGTGACACGTGGAACACGCCATGGAGCCTTCGCAGGCGCCTTCAATATCGATCATGTTGCGGTGCGCAACTTCCAGGACCGACAGTCCCTCCGGCGCGTCGCAAACCTGTTCGCGTCCGTCCGGATGGACGAAGGTCATCTTGTACGTTGCCATTGAAGCTTAGACCGAGAAGCTTTCGCCGCAGCCGCAGCGGCTCTTTTCGTTGGGATTGTTGAAGGTGAAGCCCGAACGCAGCGCGCCTTCCTCGTAATCCATTTCGGCGCCGACCAGGAACATGGTCGCCATCGGATCGATGAAGATGCGTGCGCCGTCGTGATCGACTTCTTCCTCGAACGGGCGCTTCTCGTCGGCGTATTCGAAGACGTAGGAAAGACCCGAGCAGCCCTTGGTCGAGACGCTCACACGGAGACCGGCGACCGGCTGCTCGCTCTTGCTCATCAGCGCGCGCACGTGGTCCGCGGCGGCATCGGTCAGCGTAATCAGCGTCGGTTTCGTCTGTTCGGTCATCGATTTACTCCGTCATCTTCCTCATTAGGTAATCCGGTTCGCTTTCCGGATCAACCCGTGCTTAACATATGCCGCGCCGCCGCACGGTGTCAGAACCCCAGCGCCAGCTTCGCATCCTCGGACATCCGTTCCGGCGTCCATTGCGGTTCCCACACCAGCGAGACCTCGATCTCGCCCGTACCTTCAACCGGTTCCACGGCACGCACCACCATGCCCGGCATTTCGCCGGCAACGGGGCAGCCCGGCGCGGTCAGGGTCATGTCGATCTTGATCTCGCCCTTCTCGCCGATCTCAAGGCCGTAAATCAGACCGAGATCATAGATATTCACCGGGATTTCCGGGTCATAGACGGTCTGCAGCGCGGCGACGATGGCCTCCTCGGTCGCCATCGGCACGCCGTCCTCGAGCGGTTCACCGCCGGTCGCCTTGAATTCCTCGTTCGGGTCGACGGGCGAATAGTCGAACCCGGGGATGCCCGAAGGCGTCCCGCCGGTCATGCCGGGCGGCGGCACGAATTCGTCCATCTGAACGTGCTGGCCGCGGGTGTCGCCGCTCGCCGCGCGTTCCTGTTCATCGCGGACGTTAAGCGTGTCGCGCACCTTGTCTTCGGCAGCCTTTATCTCGTCTTCGCTCTTGGCGACGCTTTTGGCCGTGCTGTCTTCGCTCACCATTTCGTCCTTTGCCGTCTCTTTCTTTTTGAACAGTCCGAACATCAGGAAAACATCTGTTTCACAAGCATCAGGGAATCGTACAGCGCATCGATTTCCTGCTTGGTGTTGTAGAGCCCGAACGAGGCGCGCGCCGTCCCCGGGATGCCGAAGCGGTCCATCAGCGGCTGTGCGCAGTGATGGCCGACCCGGACCGCGACACCGGCACGGTCGATGAGCGTACCGATATCGGAAATGTGCGCATCGTCCATGACGAACGAGACGATGGAGGCCTTTTCGTCCGCGTTGCCGACGATCTTCAGCCCCTCGATCTTGGAAAGCCGCTCGGTGCAGTAATGCAGCAGGCCCATTTCGTGGGCGTGAATGTTGTCGAGACCGATTTTCTCGACATAATCCACGGCGGCACCGAAACCGATCGCCTCGACAATGGCGGGGGTGCCCGCTTCGAAGCGGTGCGGCGTATCCTGGAATGTCGTTTCCTCGAACGTCACCCGGTCAATCATGTCGCCGCCACCCTGGTAAGGCGGCATCGAGTTCAACAGCTCCTTTGGCGCCCACAAAACGCCCGAGCCCGTCGGCCCATAGAGTTTGTGGCTGGAGAACACATAGAAATCGGCACCGAGCGTCTGCACGTCGATCTTGGTGTGCGGCACCGCCTGGCAGCCGTCGAGCAGCACCTTGGCGCCGACGGCATGCGCTTTCTTGATGATCTCTTCGACCGGCAGCACGGTGCCCAGCACGTTCGAAATATGCGCGCAGGCAACGATCTTGGTCTTCGGCGACAGCAGTTCCTCGAACTGGTCCATGCGGAAGTTGCCGTCGTCGTCACAGTCGACGACCTTGAGGACGATGCCCTTCTCGGCCCGCAAAAGCTGCCACGGCACGATGTTGGCGTGATGCTCCATCACCGTGACGATGACCTCGTCGCCCTCCGACAGGTACTTGCGGCCATAGCTGGCGGCGACCAGGTTGATGGCTTCCGTGCCGCCCTTGGTGAACACCACCTCGTGGTGATCGGGCGCATTCAGGAACCCGGCGATCTTGTGGCGCGCCTGTTCGTAGGCGTCCGTCGACAGCTGGCTCATGCGGTGATTGCCGCGATGCACGTTGGCGTAATAGTGCTCCATGCAATCGTTCATCGCCTCGATCACCTGGCGCGGCTTCTGCGCGCTGGCACCGTTATCCAGATACACCAGCGGCTTGTCGTAGACCTTTTCCTTGAGGATCGGGAAATCCTCGCGGATGCGGTCAACGTCGTAGGCCTGCATGCTATTGTCGCCCGGGCCTACGGGCGAAGAGTTGTCTCCCGCTTTGGCGGCCAGTTCGTTCATCAGGCGCTTTCCTTCCACTCGCCGGCGAGATAGCAGTGCGCCGGCAGCCAGTGCACGACCCGGTCCATCAGAACCTCGCGCACCGTCTCGTCGCTGATTTCCTGCAGCGCATCGCCCAGGAACGACTGCACCAGCATGTTCCGCGCCTGCGGCTCCGGAATACCGCGCGACCGAAGATAGAACAGTGCTGTCTGGTCGAGCTGGCCGGTGGTCGCGCCGTGCGCGCACTGCACATCGTCGGCATAGATTTCCAGTTCCGGTTTGGTGTCGATCTCGGCATTGTCGGACAGCAGCAGCGTCTTGTTGAGCATGCGGCCGTCCGCCTTCTGCGCATCACGTGCGACAAGAATTTTGCCCTGAAACACGGCGCGCGCCTCATCGTCCAGCACGCCCTTGAAGACCTGCTTGCAGGTCGTGTGCGGCACGGCCATGTCGATGAAGGACGTGTTGTCGCAGTGTTCCTTGCCGCGCATCATGTAGGCACCGTGATAGCCGCAATGCGCGCCCTCACCCGCCAGCGTGATCCGTGCTTCGGTCCGGGACAACAGACCACCGATCGCGAGATTGAAGCATTCATAGGTCGCATCACGGCCGATGCGCGTGTGTTCCGTCGCAACGTGCGTCGCCTGCATGTTTTCGGCCTGCACCTTGTAGTGCTTGAAGATGGCACCGTCGGCGACATCGATTTCCGTCGCCGCGTTGGCGAAGTAGGCACCGACGCCACGACCGACGTGATGCTTCACCAGCGTCGCCTGCGCGTTCGGCTCGATGACGATCAGGTTGCGCGGGAAGTACGCCACCGCCTGATCGGTCAGCCCGCCGACATAGACGACCTCGAGCGGTTTGGTCAGCGCCACGCCCTTGGCGACGTGAAGGACGAAGCCGCTATCCATCATCGCATCGTTGAGCGCCAGCATGGCCTGGTCCGTATCATCGGCCACGGCACCCAGATGCGCTTCCGCCCAGGCCGGATCGTCCGCGAGGATGTCCTCCAATGGCCCGAAACGCACGCCAGCGGGCAGGCTCGCAAGATCGCTCAGGTCGGTGCGCAGCTTGCCGTTGACGAAGACGACCCGCGCCGCCACATCGCCGACGCTCGGCAGGTTGGCGATCTCGGTCGCATCGGCATCATCGCCGATGGGCGTGTAGTGTGTGTCGTCCAGCGGGCGCAGCCGCGTGTACTTCCAGCTTTCCAGCTTGGGCGTCGGCAGGCCCAGCGCATCGAAGCGTTCGGCACCGGCATCGCGACGCGCCTTGAGCCAGGCGAGGCCTTCGCCCGGCAGCGTGCGTCCACCGTCCAGTCCGCCGTCGAGGAACGAAACAGCCGTCATCAGGCGGCCTCCTCACCGACGAAATCGGCATAGCCTTTTTCTTCGAGTTCCAGTGCCAGTTCCTTGCCACCGGTCTTCTGGATGCGGCCCTGGGCCAGCACGTGCACCTTGTCCGGCACGATGTAATCCAGCAGGCGCTGATAGTGCGTGATGACCAGCGTGGAACGTTCCGGCGAACGCAGCGCGTTGACGCCTTCGGAGACGATCTTGAGCGCGTCGATATCGAGACCACTGTCCGTCTCGTCGAGGATCGCGAGCTTCGGCTCCAGCACCGCCATCTGCAGCACTTCGTTACGTTTCTTTTCACCGCCCGAGAAGCCGACGTTGACGGCACGCTTCAGCATCTCGTCCGACATGTTCAGTTCCTTGGTCTTGGCGCGCAACATCTTCACGAACTGGATTTTGTCGAGTTCGTCCTCGCCCCGGTAACGGCGAACGGCATTGACCGCCTCGTTCAGGAACGTTGAGTTCGGCACGCCCGGAATTTCCACCGGGTACTGGAACGCGAGGAAGATGCCCTTGGCGGCGCGTTCTTCGGGGTCCAGGTCCGTCAGATCCTCACCCTCATAGATGATGCGGCCGCCCGTGACTTCGTAACCGTCGCGGCCCGCCAGCACGTAGCTGAGCGTCGACTTGCCCGACCCGTTCGGGCCCATGATGGCGTGCACCTCGCCGGGGTTCACGGTCAGGTTCACACCCTTGAGGATTTCCTTGCCGTCGACGGCGGCGTGCAGGTCCTTGATTTCCAACATTCTTTTATCTTCCTCTTACCGTTGGCTCAGCCAACGCTTCCTTCAAGTGAGATACCGACGAGTTTCTGTGCCTCGACGGCGAATTCCATCGGTAACTGCTGCATCACTTCGCGGCAGAAACCGTTGACCACCAGCGCCACGGCCGCTTCCTCGGGAATGCCGCGCTGACGCAGGTAGAAGAGCTGGACTTCCGAAATGGTCGACGTGGTCGCCTCGTGCTCGACGATGGCGTTCTTATTCTTGCTCTCGATGTAGGGCACCGTGTGCGCCCCGCACTTGTCGCCGATCAGCAGCGAGTCGCACTGGGTATAGTTCCTGGCGCCCTCGGCCTTCGGCGAGATCTTCACCAGCCCGCGATAGGTCTGATCCGACTTGCCCGCCGAAATCCCCTTGGAGATGATCCTGGACGTCGTGTTCTTGCCAAGATGGATCATCTTAGTGCCGGTGTCGGCCTGTTGCGCGTTGTTGGTGATGGCGATGGAATAGAACTCGCCGACCGAATTGTCGCCCTGCAGGATGCAGCTCGGGTACTTCCACGTGATCGCCGACCCGGTTTCGACCTGGGTCCAGGAAATCTTGGAGTTCTTGCCCCGGCACGCACCACGCTTGGTGACGAAATTGTAGATACCGCCCTTGCCGTCTTCGTCGCCCGGGTACCAGTTCTGCACCGTCGAGTACTTGATCTCGGCATCATCCAGGGCCACCAGTTCGACAACGGCGGCGTGAAGCTGGTTCTCGTCGCGCATCGGCGCCGTGCAGCCTTCGAGATAGCTGACGTAGGAGCCCTTGTCGGCGACGATCAGCGTGCGCTCGAACTGGCCCGTGTTCATTTCGTTGATGCGGAAGTAGGTCGACAGTTCCATCGGGCAACGGACCCCCGGCGGGATGTAGACGAACGAGCCGTCGGTGAAGACCGCCGAATTGAGGCATGCGTGCTTGTTGTCGGCGACCGGCACAACAGTACCGAGATACTTGCGCACCAGGTCCGGGCAGCGTTCCAGCGCCTCGGAAATCGGGCAGAAGATGACGCCGACTTCCTCGAGCTTCTTCTTGAAGGTCGTCGCCACGGACACGCTGTCGAACACGTAATCGACGGCCACGCCCGCGAGCACTTCCTGTTCCTTGATCGGAATGCCGAGCTTTTCATACGTCGCGAGCAGTTCCGGGTCGACCTCGTCCAGGCTCTTGGGACGATCGTCGTCGCTCTTGGGCGCCGAATAATAGTGGTACTGCTGGTAGTCGATCGGCGGGAACTGCACCTTCGACCACTGCGGTTCCGGCATCTCCAGCCAGCGGCGGTACGCTTTCAGGCGCCAGTCGAGCAGCCATTCCGGCTCACCCTTCTTGGCCGAGATGAAGCGGACAATGTCCTCGCTCAGTCCCTTGGGCGCCTTGTCGGCGGCAATATCGGTGACGAAGCCGTACTTGTACTTCTCCCCCGAGATTGAGTGGACCTGTTCGACTGTTTCGGCTGTTGCTGACATATCGGTTCCTTTAGAGCCTTCTTGTTCTCATGCCACGGACACCTGCGCCCCATCTGCGCGGAGCGTTCTAACGGCGTCCGAGATGGCGTCAATGGCAACTTCGATTTCATCCGCTGTGGTCATGCGGCCGACGCAGAGACGGACCGATGCATGCGCATCCTCGTCCGAAAGGCCGAGCGCGCGCAGCACGTAGCTCGGCTCGACCGCCGCCGACGTACAGGCAGAACCACTGGAGATCGCAACACGCTCTTTCAGCGCATCCATCAATGCTTCGGAATCGATGCCCTTGAAGCCAACGTTCAGGTTGCCGGCGACACGGTGTTCCATGCTGCCGTTCACATAGAGATCGGGGACGCGCTGTTGCAACCCCTTGAGCAGACGGTCGCGCAAATCGCGGACACGTGTCTCTTCCGTGTCACGCTCCGCGGTCACGATTTCGGCGGCCTTGCCAAAGCCGACGACCAGCGGTGCGGGCAGCGTACCGGACCGCATTGTCCGTTCCTGGCCGCCGCCATCCATCAGGGGTTCAAGGCGCACACGCGGCTTGCGGCGCACATAAAGCGCACCGATCCCCATGGGGCCGTACATCTTGTGCGCGCTCAGGCTGAGGAGATCGGCGTTCATTTCAACAACGTCGATCTTCGCCTTGCCCGATGCCTGTGCGGCGTCGGTATGGAAATAGACGCCCGCTTCCCGGCAGATGGCACCGATTTCGGCGACCGGCTGGATGGTCCCGATCTCGTTGTTGACCTGCATGACGGAAACGAGCGCGGTATCCTCGCGGATTGCATCCTTCACAGCCGCCGGATCGATCAGGCCATCGGCCGCGACCGGCAGCCATGTGATTTCGTAGCCCAGCTTCTGGGCGTATTTCATGGATTCCAGTACGCACTTGTGCTCGGTCACCGGCGCGATCATGTGGCCTTTGCGGCCTTCGAAGAAGCGCGCCACGCCCTTGATCGCCATGTTATTGCTTTCCGTCGCCCCCGAGGTAAAGACGACCTCGCGCGGATCGGCGTTAATCATGGCCGCGACCTGCTGACGCGCGGCCTCGACCGCATCGCGGGCTTCCCAGCCATAGGCATGCGACGTCGAATGCGGATTGCCGAAGGCTTCGGTGAAGAACGGCGTCATGGTTTCCATCACGCGTGCGTCGACCGGCGTCGTCGCCTGGTAATCCAGATAGATCGGGCGGGCCTGAGCGGTCATGCGGCCTCCCCTGCGCGGCTGGTGCGCCGGTAAAGATCGCGCCACGCGGCAATGAACCGGTCGACGTCCTCTTCCGTGGTATCCGGTCCCAGCGAGACGCGGATCGCCTGCGCGGCCTCGTCTTTTGAAAGTCCCATGGCGAGCAGCACATGGCTCGGTTCGACCTTGCCCGACGAACACGCGGATCCGGCGCTGACGGCGACGCCGGCGAGATCAAACGCCATCACCTGCGTTTCCGCCGAAACACCGGGCATGGCGATACATGTCGTGTTGGCGAGGCGGTCGGCGTCCTGCCCATAAAACCTGGCGCCATCGGAAAGCTCCGTTTCGATCCGGTCGCGCAATGCACCGATCCGGGCGTATTCGGGAAGCGCCTGCAACGCGGCGGCGGCAGCCGCCCCGAAACCGGCGATGCCGACGACGTTTTCCGTGCCCGCACGGCGCCGGCGTTCCTGCCCGCCACCACGAACGAGCGGTTCGAACGCGACACCGTCTTTGATCAGGATCGCGCCCGTGCCCGCCGGGCCCTGGAACTTGTGCGCGCTCAGGCTCACGGCATCCGCATAGGCGGTAATTTCGAACAGCGGCCGTTTAGCCGCCCACTGGATCGCATCCACGTGCAGCAGCGCGCCCGCGTCCTTGCAGAGCGCCGAAACCTCGGCGATCGGCTGCACGACACCGGTTTCATTGTTGGCCGCCATCACGGAGACCAGCGTGCGTCCCTCGGCGCCCTCGAGTGCCAAAGCCAATGCATCCAGCCGGACGACGCCATCGGCGTCCACCGGAATACGAAGCGCATCCGGCACCGCGTCCAGTAAGGAGGCATGCTCGACGGCACTGGTGATGATGGTGTCCGCGGCGACACCGCGGAGGATCGTGTTGTTCGCCTCAGAACCGCCCGACGTGAAGATCACGTTGGCAGGCGCGATGCCGGCAAGCTCGGCGACGCTGGCACGCGCGTCTTCGACAATCTTGCGCGCGTCGCGGCCGAAGGCGTGGACCGACGATGGATTGCCCGTCACCTCAATGGCACGCGCCATCGCTTCGCGGGCAGGCATGCCCAGCGGCGTCGTCGCGTTATGATCGAGGTAGCAGGCCGTCATCGGTGAGGGTCCCTTGGTCCCGTTACTCGCCTGCGGCGACCTGTTGATCGCGGCTTTGCGCGTACAGGATACCGCTGGAGCCGAGCACGCGGCGGGTCGCCACGTCCTCAAGCGAGACCGAACTCAGGAACAGATAAATCTGATTGCCGAGTTCTTCCCACAGATCGTGCGTCAGACAGCGTTGCTGGCGGCCCTGACAGCCCGACGGGCTGCCCGGCGTACAGCGGGTTGCCTTGATCGGCTCGTCCACCGCCATGATGACGTCCGCAACGCGGATTTCGGATGCGTCGCGTGCCAGCAGGTAACCGCCGCCCGGCCCGCGTACACTCTTGACGAGTTGTCCGCGACGCAGGCGCCCGAACAGCTGCTCCAGATACGAAAGGGAAATTTCCTGACGCTCCGCGACATCGGCCAGCGCTATCGGCTTGCCGTCGGTCTGGGTCGCGAGATCGACCATCGCCATGACCGCGTAGCGTCCTTTGGTACTGAGTTTCACGTTTTCTCTCCTTTGGCCTTAGGCCACCGAGGTTTTACGGCCGCTCTTGCCGTCGTCCTTGCCGTTATCCTTGTCCGCGAGCTTCTCGCGCAGCTCGTCGCGCTCCTGCTCGAGCTCGTCGACACGCCCTTTCAGTTCGGAAAGGCTTTGGCGCATCTGGTCCAGCACCTGCTGTACCGGATCCGGCACGCCTTCCGGCGTCGTCGCATAGGCGCGGAACTCGCTCGACTTCGACTTGTCCTTCGGCATCACGATCTTGGCCGGAATGCCGACCGCGGTAACATTGGCCGGCACGTCGGATGTCACGACCGCATTGGCGCCGACGCGCGCGCAGTCGCCGACCGTGATCGGACCCAGAATCTGCGCGCCCGAACCGACGATGACATTGTTGCCCAGCGTCGGGTGGCGCTTGACGCCGACCTGTTCGTGGCTGTCGACGCTCGGCGCGACGCCGCCCAGCGTAACGTCGTGGTAAAGCGTGACATTGTCGCCGATTTCGGCGGTTTCACCGATGACGACGCCGGAGCCGTGGTCGATCACGAAGCAGCAGCCGATGGTCGCGCCCGGGTGAATTTCGATGCCGGTAAACAGGCGTCCGACCTGCGACACGAAGCGGCCTAGAAAACGCAGGCCCGACTGCCACAGCCAATGCGAGAACCGGTAAAACACCACGGCATGGAAACCCTGGTACAGAATCACGACCTCGACACGCGAGCGCGCGGCAGGATCGCGCTCCAGAAAGGCATCCAGATCGGCCTTTAATCTCTTGAAAAGCATGGCATGTACTTTATGTTCTCTTCGCCCCGGGATTGCGCCACGCCCCGGTGACGACTATGTCACGACGGAAAAGCGCACTTTCTTAAGGGTTATATAAGAAACCCGAGTAAAGCGGTCAAGTTTATCCGGGCATAAATCTGTTGTTCCTTGAAGGAAAAGCCCGCCGCCATCGAGATTATCCGATTTAGTTACTCGATCTTTTGAATATGTTCTCAATGAGGTTCCACCTATGCCCGATGTGATTTTTAACGGACCGGAAGGCCGCCTCGAAGGCCGCTATCAGCACGCGAAGCGCGATGACGCGCCGGTTGCGCTGATTCTGCATCCGCATCCGCAACACGGCGGCACCATGAACAACAAGGTGGTGTACTCGCTGTATCACAGCTTTTCGCGTCGCGGCTTTTCCACGTTGCGCTTCAATTTCCGGGGTGTCGGCCGCTCGCAGGGCTCGTTCGACAGCGGCCTGGGTGAACTTTCGGATGCGGCCGCCGCACTCGACTGGATGCAGGGTCACAACCCGAACGCAACCGGTTGCTGGATCGCCGGCTTCTCTTTCGGCGCCTGGATTGCCATGCAGCTGATGATGCGCCGGCCCGAAATCAACGGCTTCATCGCCATCGCGCCGCCGGCCTCGATCCATGATTTCTCGTTCCTCGCCCCCTGCCCGGCGTCCGGCCTCATGGTGCACGGCGACAGCGACGACATCATCCCGGAAGAATCCGTGGCCAAGCTCGCCGACAAGCTCGGCAAGCAGAAGAACATCACCATCGACTACAACGTGGTGAAGGGCTGCGATCACTTCTTCCGCGACCACCTGGAAACGATGGAAAAGCACGTCGAGAAGTACCTCGACGCCAATCTGCAGCCGGCGGAATAAATTTTTCCAAGTCTTTCGTGAAAAACGAAACGGCCCGGCGCTGACTGAACCTAATCAGCCAACTCCGGGCCATCTCGTTCAAAATTGAAGCTTGAGACCTGTCACGAACCAAAGGGCATCACCTTCCTTGCCCTCTGCGACTTTGATGTCCTTCGTTTCACCGAAGTAGCGTTCGTAATGCACGCCCACGTACGGCGCGACGGCCCGGTCGAACAGATCGTAACTCAACCTAGCGCCGATTTCCGTCTTCGGACCCCAGGCACCGATATCAATCTCCCGGTCGTCGTTGAACGGCAGGTCAATCTCGACGCTCGGCGTCAGGATCAGATGGTTTGTGATCAGCGCCTCGTATTCCGCTTCGAAGCGGAAAGACGGATGCCGAGACAGGTAGAGATCCGCGTCGATCTCGAACCACTGCGGCGCCAGCCCCTTGAGGCCGACGACGGCATGTGTCCGATCCGGCCCTTCGGGCGTATCGAAACGGATACCGGCGGCGACGTCGAAGAAATCCGAGACCGGCACCTGGATGCGCACCTGCGTCTCCATGGTTTCCAGGACATCGCCATCGGTTTCGAACTCGCCTTCGTTCCTGAGGACGAACTTGAGTTCGTCGGTGCCAATGACAGCATCGCCGTCCCAGGCCACGACATCGGTCCCGTTGTCGCCAACGCGGACCTCCATTTGCTCGATCTTGACGCCCCAGATCAGTTCCTCGGCGTGAGCAGAGGACATGACCAGAATGCCGGCCGTTAAGGCGCTGAAAATGACTGTACTGATCTTCATTCCTCAGCTCCCCCTGGCCGGAGACGCGGCCTCGGCGGAGGGACCACCCTCGACCACGACCTTGCGGAACATGCCGCTGTCGGCGTGGTAGGCAAGGTGACAATGGAACGCCCATTGCCCCGGCGCATCGACCTCGGTTTCCATGTAAACGGTGGTGCCCGGATTGACGCTGATCACGTGTTTGACCGGGTTCCGGTTGTAGTAATCCGGCATCATCTTGAGGTTGCGCATGATGCGCTTGCCCGGATGCGGATGCGCGTCGGTCAACTGCACCACGTATTCCCGGTCAAACCGGAACGGCTCGCGCTTTTTCGGCTCGATCACGATGGCGCCGTACGCCCCGTCCGGTTCCTGAAACGGCGAGTGGCTGTGGAACCAGTAGGTGCCGCTTTGCACGATCGGGAAGCGGTACGTAAACGTTTCGCCAGGCGCAATGCCGGGGTAGCTGATCCCCGGCACACCATCCTGTTCATACGGCAGGATCAGGCCGTGCCAGTGGATCGAGGTCTGTTCGGAAAGGTTGTTGGTGACGTTGATGACGACGTCCTCCCCTTCCTTGAACCTGAGCACGGGCCCCGGCGAAGCGCCGTTATACCCGATACCCTTCCGGGTAAAGTCGCCGGTATCGATTGTGACCCGGTCGACGGTCAGCGAATACTCGCCGGCCGATGCCGGGGCGTTGCCTGCCCAGAGGGCGAGCGCGCCGCTTATCACACCTGCACGCAGCAGAGAGCGGTTAATCATCTTCTTTTTTCCTTCTTATGAGGTCGTTGAGCCCTGCCACGGAAGCGTCCGCAGCGGATCAAACGTCAGCTGCGTCCGGTCAGTCCGTCAGTTTCACCTGACCGACCATCCCCGCCTCGTAGTGCCCGGGGACATTGCACGCGAATTCGAGGGTCGCACGGCCGGTAAACGTCCAGATGATCTCGCCGGTCTTCCCAGGTTCCAGCAGCACGCTGTTGGGGTCGTTGTGCATGCCGTGCCCCATCGATGCCTGCATTTTCTTGGCAGCGTCCCAGTTGATACGGTCAGGCTCGAGCACGCCATGTTCCAGCATCATCATCATTTCCGGGCCGTGCGCCTTGTGCATGTCGGGGGATGCAATATTGAATTCGTGCACAAAACCTCCCGCGTTCCTAACCACGAAACGGACCGTTTCGCCTTCCTTGATGGTGAGGTTTTCGGGTTCGTAATAGTTGTCGTACATGGTGACTTCGACGGTCCGCGTCGCGTCGGCGACCTTACCGGGCTGACCAATCAGTTTGGCGGTACTGTGTCCCGCGTCAGCCATGGCAGTGGAAGAAGTGGCGCCAATGATGGCGCTAAACGCAATGGAACAAGTCGCCTGGATGAAAATCTTGACGTTCATAGGTATAGTCCTTCGATTCTGAGCAAGTAGATAGGCGCGCGTCCGGCGGAAGCCGCCGCGCAACCATTGAATTTTCGTGATTGGTACTCAGATTCGAGGGGGTGGGGTTTCCCGCTCCGGCATGAGACGGAGCAGGGTATCGTCGTCGCGAACGAAAAAGGCGGGTTCGGTGGAAAGCGAAATCAGTGCGTATACCACTTCGTTCCGCGCGCTGTTCGTCTCGCAATGAACCACGACAAATGAGCAGCAGACATTTCGGTCGTGCTCCTCACAGTCTGAAACGCCGTCCTCTGCGACTTCATCGTATTCACCAGCCCCATGTATTGCAGATGACATCTCTGCGTGCCCCTTGTGCCCACTCGCATTGGAGGCGTGATGCGCCATCGCGGGACCAGCAACGAGAAGAAGCGTCAGGAAGGTGACAAGGACACGTTTCATGCCGAGGTATATGGAGATACCAGCTACGGGAAGGTCAACATCAAAAATGCGCCACATTCGTCTCTTTCCACTTAGACGCCAGATCCGTCATTCCTTATCAAAACACACTCAGCTTATTTCCTGGGCGAGCGCAACCACCCTTCAGCGAAGCGGACATCAGATAGCCCGACCAGCCTGCGCACCCGCTCGAGCGCGCCTCCCAGCCTTCCCATGCGCCCCTTGCCGAACTGGACGCCGGGTTCGGGCCAGAGCGCACTGACCTGAAGCGCATCCTCGGCGCGCGCCGCCTTCATTTCCATACGCCCGATCATGCGGGCCCCTTCCAGCAGCGGAAAAATGTAGTAGCCGTAGGTGCGCTCGGGCGCCGGGACGAAGATCTCGATCCGGTAGTCGAAATCGAACAGGTGCTTGAGGCGCTTGCGGTCACGGATCACGGGATCGAACGGGTTGAGGATGCGCAGACGATCGGCAGGCGGCGTCGCGTCTGCGAGGCGCGTCTCGATGTCGGCGAACGCATAGAGCTTGCGCGGCGCGCTGTCGCCGGCGCCATGCACCCGGACCTCGATAATCTCGCCGCCCAGGCGCGCGTCGCACCAGCCCTTCGCCTCGGCGGCCGTGATATTGCCCCAGTAGCCCGCGATCTCACCCGCCGTCCCGAACCCGAGGCGCCCTAATGCCTCGCGGCAGGACCAGTCGATGTAGCCCTCCGGCCCCGGTTCGCCCGTGCGATAGGCTTCGGGGATGACGTGTTCGGTCAGCGCATACGCTTTCTGAAAGCCACGCCGGTGGCAGATACAGAGCCCACCCGTGCGCCAGTGGTATTCAAGCGCGACTTTCGACGGCTTCCAGTCCCACCAGGCTCCCTTGCCCGCATCGGCCGGGTCGCGGCTCTCCGACATCTCCCGCGCGGTGACGGCGCCGTTTTCCGCCGCGTGGGCCAGCACGTGCGCCAGGTCGTCGTGGTGATTTTTGCCCTGCCGCCCGGCCCAGCGTTTAGCGAGGCGCTCCCGCTCGCGTTCGAAACGGTGCTGCCACACCGGAAAGAACTCGACCGGCAGGATGGACGCATCATGGGTCCAGTTTTCAAACAGCATCCGGTCCGTCTCGATCAGGCGGTGCAGATCCTTCTGCCGGTAGCCGTCCCAGCGGCTCGCCAGGATCATATGATGGGCGCGCTCGACCCACTGGATGGAATCGACCTGCACGAAGCCGAGCCTGCGGATCAGGTCCAGCAGGCCGTCCCGGTCCAGCCGCCGGCGCGGGCTTTCCGCCAGTCCCTGCAGATCGAGAACCAGCCGTCGCGCGTCGGTCGCGAATATGTCGAGGGGTGTCGTCGTCATGGGGCGTGATCGAACCCGCACCGCGCGGGAGAGTCAATCGGCCACCTTTGTACAGCTGTTGCTTCAAATAAACTCGTCATTCCTGCGCAGGCGGGAATCCAAAAATCTAGCGCTGTTCAGTTGGATCCCCGCCCGCGCGGGGATGACGTTATGGGAAATACTCGCGGGCTCCCCCGAACGTCAGCGAGGTTAGGGATAGCCCGCGATGACGGCTATTTTAAGGCCGATGCAGCACGCCGCCGGGCATCGGTTCGGTGACGCCGGTGGTCGACGGCAGGCTGAGCGGCAGGCCGTAGAGCGAACGGACGGCGAGATAGGCGAAGGCCTGCGCTTCCATCGCGTCGCCTGACCAGCCCGCGGCCTCGACCGGCTCGACCGGGCGATCCAGCGCACTCCGGAGCGCCGCCATCATCACCGGGTTGTGGCGGCCGCCCCCCGTCACCAGCCAGCGTTCGGGGAGTGCCGGCAGCATCGCCTGCGCACGGCCCACGGCTTCCGCCGAAAAGGCGACCAGAGTCGCCGCGCCGTCCTCGAGCGACAGGCCCATCACCGGCGACGGGTCAAAGTGGTCGCGGTCGAGGGATTTTGGATAGGGCTGGTCGAAATAGTCGTTCTCAAGCAGCTCCGCCAGAACGTCATCGTTCACCGTCCCGGCGCGGGAAATGGCGCCGTCGGCGTCCATCGCCTGCCCGGTGTTCGCCAGAACCCAGTCATCCAGCAGCGCGTTCGCCGGCCCGGTATCGAAGGCAATGATGCCGCCGTCGGGGCTGATCCACGTCAGGTTGCCGACACCCCCCAGGTTCAAGACACACACCGGCGGCTCCAGCGGCCTGGCAAGGGCGGCGTGATACAAGGGTGCGAACGGCGCCCCCTCGCCCCCGGCGGCCACGTCGGCGGAGCGGAAATCGTTGACCACGGTAATCCGCAGGCGTTCGGCCAACCTGGCCCCATCGCCCAGCTGCACCGTCACGCCGTTTGCCGGGTCGTGAAACACCGTCTGGCCGTGAAAGCCGACGACATCGACGTCGTGCGGGCTGAGCCCCGCGCGGCCCAGGAAGTCCTCCACCGCCTCGGCGTGGGCATCGGTGATGTCGCGGACGACGGCGCTCAGCGCATCGCCCCGTTCCAGCTTGTGACCGGCAATGGCCTGCACCTTCTTCCGGAGGGATGCCTCGTAGGGGTAGGACGCGAACGCGCCCCGGCGTTTGACCGTTTCGCCGTCGGTGTCGATGACGGCGACGTCGATCCCGTCCATGGAGGTGCCGCTCATCAGGCCGATGGCGGTCAGCACGTGGCCCGCCTGTGGCGGATTGCCGCCCTTTAGGTCGTTGTCTGGCATGGTCTGCATGTGCTAATCATCCGCGCTCTCAACAAAAACAGCAAGTTCGTTCATGGCCCAGTATAAATCGGATTTCGTCAACCAGCTCACCCAGCGCGGCTTCATGCACCAGTGCACGGACCTCGACGCGCTGGATCAGAAATGCGCCGAGGGTCCGGTCACCGCCTATATCGGCTTCGACTGCACCGCGCCCAGCCTGCACGTGGGCTCGCTGGTCTCGATCATGCTGCTCAGATTGTTCCAGCAGACCGGTCACAAGCCGATCGTCCTCATGGGTGGCGGCACGACGCGCATCGGCGATCCGTCGGGCAAGGACGAAAGCCGCAAGCTGCTGACGGACGACGACATCAACGCCAACATGAACGGCATCAAGACCGTGTTCCAGAAATTCCTGACCTTCGGCGACGGCGCGACCGACGCGGTCATGGTCAACAACGCCGACTGGCTGGACGAGCTGAAATACATCGAGCTGCTGCGCGATATCGGGCCGCACTTCACGGTCAACCGGATGATGACGTTCGACAGCGTCAAGCTGCGGCTTGAGCGCGAACAGCCGCTGACGTTCCTCGAATTCAACTACATGATCCTGCAGGCCTACGATTTCGTGGAGCTTTCCAAGCGCCTGAACTGCACGTTGCAGATGGGCGGCTCGGACCAGTGGGGCAACATCGTCAACGGCGTCGAACTGGGCCGCCGGGTCGCCGAGACACAGCTTTACGGCCTGACCACGCCGCTGCTGACGACGGCGTCCGGCGCCAAGATGGGCAAGACCGCCGACGGCGCGGTGTGGCTCAACGACGATGCGCTCAGCCACTACGATTACTGGCAGTACTGGCGCAACACCGAGGATGCGGACGTGGGCCGCTTCCTGAAGCTGTTCACCGAACTGCCGGCGGACGAGATTGCGCGCCTCGAAGCCCTCGAAGGGGCCGAGATCAACGACGCCAAGAAAACCCTCGCCGACGAGGCGACCAAACTCTGCCGTGGTGCCGACGCCGCCGCCGAAGCCCGCCGCACGGCCGAAACCACGTTCGAGCAGGGCGGCATGGGCGAAAGCCTGCCCAGCGTCGATGTGCCGCGCGCGGATTTGGACGCCGGAATCGGTGTGCTCACGCTGTTCACGCAGGCAGGGCTTGCGTCATCCAACGGCGACGCGCGGCGGCTCATCAAGGGCGGCGGTGCGAAAATCAACGATGCCGCGGTCACCGACGAACGCGCCAGCATCGGTGCGGATGCGATCAACGCCGACGGCGTGATCAAGCTTTCGGCCGGCAAGAAGCGTCACGCGCTGATCAAGCCGGTCTAAGCGGCACCTCACTCAACACATCTCCGAGAAGCCCCAGGCGTGCGTTGGCCGTAATTCCACGTCCATTTCGCACGCATTGATCCCGGCTGATTAAAAACTCGAAACATTCCGAAACGTCACGGAAAAGCTGTGGAAACAACACATTCGTATTTTCGGATATGTCGTTTCCACAGGCGAAATCGTTTGCCTCCCGGGATCAGAACGAGATCGGACCCAAAAAACATGTCTACAAGCTGGAACTTTGCATTCCTTAAAATCGTCTTGCTGATTGTTTCGGCGTTTTTGCTGGGATTTATCCCCGCCCTGGCCAGTGCGTCGCAGCCGAAGCCTCTCAAAATTCTTCACGTGATGAGCTATCACGCGCCGTGGATTTGGACCGATGAGCAACTGGCCGGGTTCAAAGACGGTCTCGGCGAACTGAATGTCGACATCAAAGTGTTTCAGATGGACACCAAGCGGCGGAGTTCGACGGAATGGCTCCGGCAAGTCAGCGCCGAAGCGCTTGAATTGGTCGAAACCTGGAAACCGGACCTAGTCTACACCAACGACGACAACGCGCAGAAATTTTTCGCAAGTCATCTGGTGAACGGCGACATCCCGGTCGTGTTTTCCGGCGTCAACGCGGCCCCGAGCGAATACGGCTTCGTTGGCAGCTCGAACGTCACTGGCGTCCTCGAACAGGAACACTTCGTGCAAACCATACAGTTTCTGCGGGAAATCAGGCCTGGCATTGGAAAGGTCGCAGTCATCCTGGATACCGACCAGACCTGGCAGGGCGTCGTCGCACGGATGAAATCCCAGCTCTCGCAAATTCCCGATTTCGAGGTCGTCGCATGGGAAACGATCGAGACGTTCGCCGAGTACAAGAAGAAAATCCTGGCGTATCAGAACGAGGTCGACGCGATCGGGCTTCTCGGTATCTTCAACTTGTCCGACGACAAAGGTGAGAACGTTCCCTACGTCGACGTCCTTAGATGGACGGCGGCAAACAGCAGACTGCCGGATTTCAGCTTCTGGAAGTCGCGGGTCCTGGCTGGCACGCTGGCCACTGTCACGGTCTCCGGTTACGAGCAGGGGCTGGCCGCCGGCAAGAAGGCGCGGTTAATCCTCTCAGGCGAACGCAAGCCATCCGAAATCGACATTGCACCGTCCGTGCTGGGTAAACCTGTACTGAATCTTAAACGTGCGACGGAACTCGGCCTAAAGGTCCGTTCATCTATCCTTCTATCCAGCGAAGTACTGAACGCTTATGAGTGGGAGAAAGACCGCTAGAACAAGCGGCGCTCAAGACAATGACACTTAGACTGCAGATGATGGGCATGGGCGCGGCCGTCGTCGTTCTGACGTACTCGGCACTCGCTGTCTCATTCGGCTACTACGTGAAAACCAGCGTGGAAGACAGCGCTACGCATCAAACCCTTGAGGGGGCGCTGCTGCTGCGTCAGCAGCTTGAGAGCCTGCTCAATCTGGGGATTCCAATTTCGCAAATCCTCGACTTCGATGAACAATGCAATGCCCTGATCGGGCGGAACGAGAATTTTGCTTTCGCCTATGTTACCGACAACCACGACCGCGTTCTTTTTAGAAGCGATGCGCCTGAATATCGTAATTTCTCGTTCGCTGTTGGCGAGGACGTTCTGTTTGGCCAACGCCCGGCTCTCTGGTTTCGCAGCCTTGTGGGCGCCCATGGTTTCATAGAAACGACGTTACCAGTCTCTCACGACGAAAATATCGTGGGCAATATTCATGTTGGTATCGATTACGGTGTTGTCGTCGACAAGCTTTACCAGGTCTTCAAGTATCCCCTGATCCTGTTTGTCATACTATTGGCCCTGAGCGGCACCGCGATTTTCATTATCTTCGAGAACTTGATTGGCCGACCGTTGAGGACTCTCTCGAAAAGCATCGAGTCCTTTGGGAAAAAGCCGGGTCCCGAAACCAAGAAAATAATGACCTATCGAAAAGACGAATTCGGCGTGATCGCGACGGCTTTCAACGAAATGGCGGACAGCATCGAGTGCAATATCGCACGCCGTCAGGCCGCCGAAAAAGATCTGGTCAAACTCAACGAAACGTTGGAGCAGCGCATCAAGGCGCGAACTGAACAACTCCTCGAGAGCAAGACGCTGGCGGAGCAGGCAAGCCGGGCAAAGACCGAGTTCCTGTCCCACATGTCCCATGAACTGCGAACGCCACTGAACTCCATCATCGGCTATGCGCAGGCAATGCAGCATCAGATCAAGGGCGAATTGTCCGAGTCATACTGTGAGTACGCGAACAATATTGCGACCAGCGGCGACTTGCTTCTGGATACCGTGAACACGATTCTCGATCTTGCCAAGATCGAAGCGGGCCGTTTCGAGCTGAACACGGAACGGCTGAGCATCGAAGTACTGATCCAGGAAGCCCTGACTGTCCTGGAGATCCAGGCCATCGATAAGGGCCTTTATCTCAGGAATGCCGCCCATCTCGCGCCATGCCTCCATATAGATGAGCTCCGGGTTCAACAGGCATTCGTGAATGTCGTCGGCAACGCCATCAAGTTCACGGATACCGGAGGCATTACGATCGAAGATGAAATGGATGACGACGGATACCGCATCATCGTGACCGACACGGGGATCGGGATGGACGAGGCCCAGGTGGAAAAAGCTTTCAAACCGTTTGCTCAGGCACACGGCAATTCATTAAGCCGCCAATATGCCGGCACCGGCCTGGGTCTCTCATTCAGCCAGGAAATCATGCGCCTGCATGGGGGCAATTTGACCATGACAAGCAAACCTGGCGAGGGGACACGCGTTTGCCTCTTCTTCCCGAGAATTGCTGTCGAGGACGCTTCCCCGAAACGCGCTTTGGCGACGTAGTTCTACTGAACGGTCACCGGGGCCGGCTCGATGAGCGGCGATTTCGGCTGCTCCGGCGTGAATGCACCGAACAGGTTCCTGAGGATACCCGGCGTCAGCGCCGACAGCGGATTGACGGTGGTATTCGGATCCTCGACCGGGCCCGTCACGGAGAAGTTCGCCGCGAACACGCCGCCGCCGTCTTCGGTGCCGGCGAGGATGTTACCCAGCAGCGGAATCTTGCCAAGCACCGAATTGAGCGCATAGGCAGGCACCACGGTCCCCTCCAGGTTCAGCACATCGGCATGTGTATAAACGGTCCCGCTTGCGGTGAAGCCGATCGACGTGCCTGTGGCCTTTGCGTCCGCCACCTGCACTTCCCCGTCGGTATAGGTGAACGGCACGTCCAGTTCCGAGAAGTTCAGCCCCTCGCCGGTCAACGCGTCGACGATGCCCGTCAGCGCCATGATCGAGAGAACGCGTGTCATCAACGGCGCATTACGTACCCGGTAATTGATCACCCGGAGCTTCCCGCGCAGCGGGCGAAGCGGTGCGGCGTCGTCATAACGCCCGCGCATTTCCAGCTTGCCGCCATGCATGTTTTCGAACAGATCGAAGAAACGCAGGGTATCGCCGGCATTGTCGGCCTTGACGACCAGGACTCGGTTTCCTTCCGGGTCCGGTGCCATGTTGACATTCAGCACCGGGCCGCCGTTGAGCTTGCTGTCGAGAAGTGCGGTTCGCCAGATGCCGCGCTTGTGCACGAACGTGCCGGAAACGTCGGACAGGAATTTCTGTTTCTCGACCCACATCTTGTCGAGCTCGACGGCAATGGTCAGATCGGGAACCTCCAGTTCATCCTGCCCCGGCCGATCACCGATCAAGCGCTCCCACAAAGGCGAGAATTCGAGCTCCGGCCCCTGCAGGCCGATTTCCCAGCCGCCGTCAGGCCGAGAGATGACGGCACCCGAAACATCGGTGCGGCCGAACAGGACCTGCTTGAGGTTGACCCGTTCCAGGCCCAGGCCGGCGGGGGCGTATTTGACATCGCCCTTAACCGTCAGATCGCCGGCGACCACATCGAAACTCGGCACGCTTTTCACCAGCCCGTTTTCAAGCAGGATCGTGACGTCGACCCAGCCGGGGTCACCCGCCGCCTTACGCCATTCCATCACCGGAATGCGCAGGTCCGCGCGTTCGAGGTTGGCATTCACGTCGACACGGCCGCTGCGACCGTCAAACTTGGTATACCGCACCGTGGCATCGACGCCGCCGGACACGAAGTCACCGGCCGGGCCCGGGTCGACACCAAGGTCGCGGACATTGGACAGATCATCGATTCTCGCAGCCAGCAGGTACTGCGAGCGGAACGGTGCGGCGGCACCGAAGTTCTCGTTCCAGACCAGTGCCACCGGGACAGTGCCCATCATTACGTTGCCGTCGACTTCCATCTTGGCCTTATCGACGGTGAGTTTCAGCGTGCCTTCCCGGATGTCGCGGCTAAGCACGACATTCTTCATCGCGACCCCGGTCAGATCGGCGACCGCTTTGACATCCACGTCCTCGACAGCCAGGTCCTTGGCGAGAAGGAAATTCAGATGCAGGTCGACCGTGCTGTCACCGAGTGTGCTCGTCGGATCGATTTTCATGGCACTGGCGAAGTTGAACGGGTCGCGTTCGATCAGGTTCAGAGCATCGGGGAGCGGGGCCTCGGCCCGCATCTTGATATCTATGTACTGGTCGACCGCCTGCAGACCGTTGATGTGTATGTCCGCGTCGAGCAGCTGAATTTCGCCGCTTTGCCCTGACTTTGCCATGACATCGAACGTGTCGGCATCGAACTTCATGTCCGCGTTGACGCCGTGCACCGGGGGCATGCCTTCAAGATATGTCACCGTGACGTCCTCGGCACTCATGGTGCCGCCAAGCTCATCGATCTTGAACCCGCCGTTCTCATCGACCGTGACCGCCAACTTGGCGTCGGCCTGCACCATCCGCCCACCGGCGAGATGACTGGTAACCCAGTTGTATGGATCGCGGCCGAGACTGGCGGGCCAATACGTCTTGAGCTGATCGACGGCAACGTCGGCAAGCGTGGTTTCCGCGGTAATGACCGTTCGCGTCTCGCCGACCCCCTGGATCCGGCCCTTGAGATCGAACACCGGGCCACCGAGGTTCAGGCTCAGATGCTCGATATCGGCAGTGGCCGACGCGAGGTCGAACTTGCCGGCACCCGCCATGCTGACGAGCGGGAATGCATGTTCGATCGGCGCCGGCACATGCAGCGCGGACCCCTCGGCAAGCGTCGCCTCGCCACTGTCCAGCGTGAGCGCTCCGGTGCGGCCGTTATATATTCCCTCGAACGCGACACGCTCGACCTGAAGCTGCTGCGCAAACGGCCCCGGCAGGTGCAGCGTCCCGTTCGCACCGGCAACCTTGAAGCCGATGGTATTCAGTCCTTCATCAAGCGACGTGCCGACGATCAGTTGCCCGCTTAGCGGCATGTCGACGACCTGAAGCGCCGTGAAATTCGGATCCAGCGCTGCAAAGGATGCCGGCGAGATATCCGCAAACGCTGCAGTAAGGTCGAGGCGGCGGCCTTCGCTGTGGAACGAACCGTGCAGGGATATGTCGGCGACGCGGTGCTCGGTATCGATTTGCAAGGAGCCCTCGGCGAGCAGCCCGTGCGGCGCGCGCGCCAGCTTCAGATACCCGACCGGCGCCTGCCATTCCCGGCCGGTCAGACGATCATCGAAGGTCATGGTCGCACCCGAGATACGGACCGTCTCCAGATAGCTCATCGGCGAATTCGGTTCCGGCCGCTTGATCAGCCAGCCCAGCAGGCCGGTTGCGAAACGGTCACCCGAAGAATCGCCACCGGCCGCGACGGCAATGCCCAGCGCGCCGGTCTTTTCCCGGCGCACACGGATTTCAGGACCAAGCAGTTCGATGAACTTCGGCGCCAGCTTGCCGCGGACAAGGGCACGGCCACTGAGCGACATGGAAAGCTCGGGAATGCGCGCCTGTGCCGTGCCGCCGTCATCGATGGCCCGGACGTTCTTGACGCGCAGCTCGATGTTCCGTTCCCACCCGGCCCAGGTCAGCGTCGTATCGTCGATGGCAAGCCGGAAACTGCGGTGACCGGAGTTCAGCGCCTGCTCAACGTAGGGTGTCAGAAACGACAGCGAAACCGGCCCCTTGTGTAACTGCCAAGCAATCAAAAGGGTAATGATCGCGAGCCCTGCGCTGAGGCCGCCGATCAGCTGGATCAATCCGACAAATGTACGCTTGAAAATCAAATCTCGTTCAAACCTGTCAGACACGCTAACCGCCCGGAAAACCCGGGCGAATCGGTGTAACAAGTATGCATAAACGCCGCTTAATAGCGAGTAAACCTGCGAACAAGTTCAACGCTGTGCCGTTTTTCATGAACGTTCGCACTTTGCGTCCGGCCCCCGGATGCCGTATTGCAATTAAGCATGACCGCGCCATTCGTCATTGATGCCGCCCACCTCCCCTTGCCCGCCGACGCGGACGCGGCAAAACGGGGCATTGAGGACTTCCTGGAGCGCCTGAAAGCCGAGCCGGAAGCCGCGGATGAGGTTGGCCGGGCGGCGCAGGAGATCGCCGACGATGCGACCGGCCGGCGGTATCTGGACGGCGTCTTCGGGTGCAGTCCGTATCTGACACAGATCCTTCTGCGCGAACCGCTATGGCTCGGACGCATGGCAATCGAAGGGCCGGACGCCCTGAGCCGCGAAATCCTGGCCGACACGCGCGGGCCGACCGCCGATTTGACGGACGAGGCGGAACTGATGCGCGCCCTCAGGATCGCCAAGCGGCGTCTTGCGCTGACGGCGGCACTGGCCGATATCGCCGGTCAGTGGTCGCTTTATCAGGTAACCGAGGCGCTCTCCGATTTCGCCGACGCGGCGGCCGATGCGGCCGCCGGCTTCGTCATCCGACGCGCCGCCGAACGCGGTGCATTTCGTCTCAAGAACCCCGACACGCCGCAAAAGGATTCCGGATTCATCGTTATCGGCATGGGTAAGCTCGGCGCGCGTGAACTGAACTACTCGTCGGATATCGACCTGATCTGCCTCTATGATACCGATGTCGTCGACACGGACGACCGCGACGGCCTGCAGCAGCATGTCATCCGCATGACCAGGACGCTCGCCAAGATCCTCGACGAACGGACGGCGGACGGTTACGTGTTCCGCGTCGATCTCCGCCTTCGCCCCGACCCCGGATCCACACCGCTCGCCTTGTCGGTGCTGGCGGCGGAAACCTATTACGAAAGCCTGGGGCAGAACTGGGAACGCGCTGCGATGATCAAGGCGCGGCCGATCGCCGGTGATATCGAGGCCGGCAACACTTTTCTGCATCACCTCAGGCCGTTCGTGTGGCGCAAAAGCCTCGACTTCGCTGCCATCCAGGACATCCACTCAATCAAGCGGCAGATCCATGCGCACAAGGGCGGCGGCGAGGTCGCGATCAACGGCCACGACATCAAGACCGGGCGCGGCGGCATCCGCGAAATCGAGTTTTTCGCACAGACGCAGCAACTGATCTGGGGCGGGCGCGAACCGACGGCGCGCGCCAACCGCACTGTCGAAGCGATCCGTCACCTTGTCGGCCTGGGACTCGTCGACACCGGCACGGCCGATGAACTCGACGCCGCGTATGAATTTCTGCGCCGCGTCGAACACCGCCTGCAAATGCAGCGCGACGAACAGACCCAGACCTTGCCCGATTCCGACGACGGCATTGCACATCTGGCAGCGTTCTGCGGTTACGACGACGCGTCCGCATTCCGCGCCGATCTGCTGCACCACCTTGAAACCGTGCAGGATCACTACGGCGCGCTGTTCGATGACGCGCCGTCGCTCGCCGCCGATAACGGCGAGGCAGGCAACCTCGCCTTCACCGGTGCCGACAGCGACGCGGAAACCCTGCAGACGCTATCCCGATTCGGTTTCGAGGATCCGGCACTCATCGACAAATCGATCCGCGCCTGGCACCACGGCCGCATTCGCGCGACCCGCTCCACGCGTGCGCGCGAACTGCTCACGGAACTGACGCCGGCCCTACTCGGCGCCATTGCCAAGCAACCGGATCCGGACGCCACGTTCATTCGTTTTGACGCGTTCGTATCCGGATTGCCGGCCGGCGTGCAGCTTTTCAGCATGTTCCAGGCGTACCCGGAGCTTCTGCACCTGCTGGCCGAGATCATGGGCGAGGCCCCCAGGCTGGCCACACATCTGAGCCGCCGGCCGAACCTGCTCGACAGCGTGCTCAGTGCCGACTTTTACGACCCGCTGCCCGACGTCGGCACGCTTCGCGCCGATTGCGCCGAAGCGTTGACCGACACCGTGTTCTTCGAAGACATCCTCGATGCGACGCGGCGCTGGAACAATGACCGGCGCTTCCAGGTCGGGGTTCAGATGCTGCGTGGCGTGATCGATGCCAGCCTGGCGGCACGCCAGTTCTCGGACGTCGCGGATGCGGTGCTGCAAACGCTCGTCCCCGAAGTCATCAGGGAGTTCGAGAAAACCCATGGCCGCATCGCGGGCGGCCGGTTCTGCATTCTCGCACTCGGCAAGCTCGGGTCACGGGAACTCACTCCGTCGAGCGATCTCGACCTGATTTTCGTTTATGCCGCCGACGAGGACGCACAGCAATCCGACGGCGGACGGCCGTTGGCGGTGACCCAGTATTTCAGCCGCCTCGGCCAGCGTATCATCAATGCCGTCATGTCGATGACCGCCGAGGGCACGCTGTACGAAGTTGACATGCGGCTCCGCCCAAGCGGCAACAAGGGGCCTATTGCAGCGGCGCTCGACGGCTTCACGCGCTATTACGACGAAACCGCATGGACATGGGAATTCATGGCGTTGGTACGGGCACGCGTCGTCTTCGAGACCGGCGGTCTTGGCGAGGCCGTGCGGCAGACGATCGACGGCGCCCTCGCCCGCACGCGCGACGATGCGCAGGTTGCCGGTGAAGTCGCCAACATGCGTGGCCGCATTGAAAAACAGCACGGCACGACGTGCATCTGGGCGATCAAACAGGCAGCAGGCGGTCAGGTCGATGTCGATTTCATTTCCCAGTATCTGGTACTGGCACACGCCGCAGCGCACCCGGAAATCATCTCGGCGGATGCAGCCGCGGTCTTCGAGACCGCCGCCGGGCTCGGCCTGATCGAACGAGCCGACGCTGAAGCACTCAGCCAGGCAAAACGGCTTTACCGCGATCTGCAGACTTTCCTCGCATTGACCATCGAGGGAGATATGACCGACGCCAAGGTCGAGGCATTCTCCGAACCTCTCCGCGAGGACCTGACCGAGATCACCCAACACGATTCATTCGAGGCGCTCTCGGAAAACCTGCGAAATACCGAGGAAATCGTCCGAAGCATCTTCATCCGCGTGGTCGGCGACCCCAAATCGAATGCGGAAGGCGAAGCACCGGACATATGAACCGGCGGCGGCGATGCGGCGTACCAAAAGACGACAACTTTTTACAGGAGTGACCCGATGCTCGATACCGGCGACAAGGCCCCCGACTTCAATCTGCCCGTCAACGGTGGCGGCAACCTTGCTCTCAAGGACCTCAAGGGCAAAACCGCAGTCGTGTATTTCTATCCCAAGGACATGACCCCCGGCTGCACCACCGAAGCACAGGATTTTCGCGACCGGATCAAGGATTTCGAAAAAGCAGGCGCGGTGGTCGTCGGCGTTTCAAAGGACAGCGTCAAACGTCATGACAACTTCGTTGAAAAACAAAGCCTGCCGTTTCAACTGATTTCCGACGAAAACGGCACGCTTTGCGAAGATTTCGGCGTTTGGGTGGAAAAAAACATGTACGGCCGGAAATACATGGGTATCCAGCGCGCGACCTTCGTCATCGACGGCAAAGGCGTTATCCGGCATGTCTGGCCGAAGGTGAAGGTCAAGGGACATGCCGACGAGGTTCTCGACGCCGTTAAATCCTTGTAACCCGTTGCTGCCGCAGAATTTTAGTTCCTGATTCAAGCTCCTTGGTACGTCCGTTACACAGCCCGGTTACGGCTTGCCCCGATACCCCGTAACGGCCGTTTCTGATAATGATCAACTGGCGCGGGGCGGCGCGGCAGCCGCCCCGCAATCGACGCTACCCGCTGGAATTCGACGACAAGCAGTTCTCGCCGGCGGTTAAATACGTTACGATCATGTCGCAAGCGCACTAGGAACACGTTGAAATTGAATAAAAAAGTCTCGAAATTGCCGACGGACTCCAGGCTGGTTATTGGCCTTTCGCTGTTGCTGGTGATTGCGTTCTCGGCATTTCTTTATGCCACATACGACCGAGTGCGCGGCATCAATGATGCCTGGCAGGAACAGCAGGCCCAGGAAACGCGCAAATCGAACGCGCTGGCCGACCTCCATCATCACATGGGCTATTCGGGCCTGATCCATCACTTCAAGAACTACGTGCTGCGCCGGAACGAAGGTTATCGCCAGAGAGCGGAAGTCAGCGCCGCACTTTCACTGGATGCCATCCAGCAACTGCTGATCCTTTCGCCGACCCCCGAAGAAGAAAAGGCGCTGGATGTCGTCCGCGACGTGGTCATCAACTACCGCGACCGGCTGGGTGATGCGGCACTGGCATTCGAAAGTGGATTGTCCGGCGATCAGGTCGACGACATCGTCCGCATTGACGACACGGAGGCTTCCGCCGCCCTGACGCAGCTGAAGGAAATTGCCGTCAGGCAGAGCGAAGCCGCGCTCGCGAGCACGAACGCCGCCATCGAAGAGACGCTTAAATTCCTGTTCGGCGGCCTGCTCATCCTGCCGGTCATCATGATCGGCGCCTGGGTGATCGTGCGCTACATCTATCGCATCAACATCCTTCGGATGCAGATGCAGACTCAGCGCGAATTGCTGGAAACGACTCTTGAAACGGTGACCGACGGGATCTCGATGGTCGACCAGGACCTTAATCTGGTGGTGATGAACGATCGCTTCTACGAGTTGCTAGATTTCCCCAAGGAATTGATGCCGCGCGGCGAACCGTTGGCAACGGCGTTCCGCATCAATGCGGAACGCGGCGAATACGGCCCGGGTGACGTCGAGCAACAGGTCAACGAACGGCTGGAACTGGCACGAAAATTCGAGCCCCACGCGTTTACCCGGACGCGGCCCGACGGAACGGTGCTGGAAATTCGTGGCACCCCGGTGCCGGGCGGCGGCTTCGTCACCACCTACGCGGACGTCACCCGGCGCGAACGTGCGGAGCGCGAGGCAAAGGACGCGCGCAACCAGCTCATCGATGCACTGGAAGTCATGGACGAAGCGTTCGTGATATTCGATTCCGAAGACAAGCTCCTGATGTGCAACGACAAGTATCGGGAGTATTATCCGAAATCCGCCGATCTTTTCGAGCCGGGCAATTCGTTCGACCACATCATCCGTGAGGGGGCGAAACGCGGCGAATACGATCTCGAGGGCGAGGATATCGAAGACTGGGTCCGGCGCCGGTCCGCCGAGCACCGCAGCGCCGACCGCACGTTTGAACGTCAGATGACATCCGGACGGTGGCTGAAAGTCATCGACCGCAGAACGCCCGACGGCGGCTCGATCGGCATCCGCGTCGACATCACGGCACTTAAGAAGGCACAGGAAGCCGCCGAGGCGGCGAACGAGGCCAAATCGTCGTTCCTTGCCAACATGAGCCACGAGATCAGGACACCCATGAACGCCATCATCGGGCTCAGCCGCCTCGCACTGAAGACGGACCTGTCGCCGCGCGCGAGCGACTATCTCCAGAAGATTTCCTCGTCGGCACAAGCCCTGCTCGGCATCATCAACGACATTCTCGATTTCTCGAAACTCGAAGCGGGCCGTATCGAACTCGAAAACGTGCCGTTCCGTATCGATGACGTGTTGCAGAACATCGCCACCGTCATCGGCGAAACCGCAACCGACAAGGACATCGAGGTCCTGTTCTGGACCGAGCCGGAGCTGCCCCGTGCGCTGATCGGCGATCCGCTCCGGCTCAGCCAGATCATCACGAACCTGGCGAGCAACGCCGTCAAATTCACCAATGCCGGCGAGGTTGTGGTCCGTGTCGAACTGGTCGGCCGCGACGGTGACGAAGGCCGTTTCCGCGTGTCCGTGAGCGACACCGGCATCGGCATGACGGCGGACCAGCAGGAGAAGCTTTTCCGCCCCTTTACCCAGGCCGACGTTTCAACGACCCGGCAGTACGGCGGCACCGGTCTCGGCCTGACCATTTCCAAGGAATTCACGGAAATGATGGGTGGTGAGATTTCCGTCGAAAGCACGCCCGGCGATGGCAGTGTTTTCACCGTCGAAATACCGTTCCGTATCCAGGCTGTCGACGAGGATCAGGGGCTGCCGCCGCAGATCGACCCAAGCAGGATTCAGGTCTTGATCATCGACGACAATGAGACATCACTCGAAATCCTGGGGGATACCCTACGCAGCCTGAACTTCGGCGACGTCCGGTGCGAATCCTCTGCGATCGCAGGTGCCGAGGCCTACGAGAGTTCGGTCCGTAGCGGCAAAGGGTACGACATCGTCATCGTCGACTGGCGCATGCCGGAAATGGACGGTATCGACACGATCAAGCGGATTCAGAAAGCCCGCCCCAAGGACTATGCACCCGCGATCTTACTGATATCGGCGCACGGACGGTCGGATGCCATGAGCCAGGCGGACCGGCTGGGACTGGCAGGCTTCCTCGTCAAGCCGATCAATACGTCGCTGATGATCGACGCCATCGCCGAACACTTCGTCGGATCAAGCAACGCCAGCGAACGCGCGATCGCCAATCCTGTTTCCGGTGGCGGCAAAACGCACGACACCATCAACGGGATGCGCGTGCTTTTGGTGGAGGACAACGCCATCAACCAGCAGGTTGCCATCGGCATTCTGGATGAAGTCGGCGTGCGCGTCGACGTCGCCGACAACGGCAAGATCGCAGTCGACCGGATGAAGGACAGTCCCGACGGGATCGAGGCCATTCTGATGGATCTGCAAATGCCGGAAATGAACGGCTACGATGCAACCCGTACAATTCGCGCCCTTCCCGGTATGGAAGATATCCCGATCATCGCCATGACCGCGCATGCCATGGCCGAGGAACGCGACGCGTGCCTCGAGGCAGGTATGAACGACCACGTTTCAAAACCGATCGAAGCAAACAGGCTGTTCGACACGCTTGCCAAGTGGCGCGTCCAAAGCGGCGAGGAGGTCACGCCGCCCCCAGAAACACAAACCGCGTCCCCGCCCCCGCCGCCACCGGAGGTCGAAGCCACCTCGCAATTGGCCGCCGATGAAGCCGGGTTCAATTTTGCAGAAGCGAAGCGGCGGCTTGGTCTGGATGATGCGTTCTTTGCCAAATTGCTCAGCGACTTCAACGCGAAGTACCAGAACTTTGCCGGCGAACTGGGCACGGCGCTGGACGCCGGCGATATTGAAACGGCAGCGCGGCTCGTACACACGGTCGGCGGTCTGGGCGGCACCATCGGCGCCGACGACCTGCAGACGGAATGCCGTTCGTACGAAGAGGCATTGAATAAAGCCGACGGCGATCTGCCCGATGCAACGGCTGTGATCGCTGCCCACGCCCGCGTCAAGGCGGCATTGGACAAGATGACGGCCGAGCCCCCGCGCGAAAAACCGAAAAGCGCTGCAAAAGAATCAAGTTCGGAAAGCGACGTGAGCGCCCTCATAACGGAACTTGATGCCGCGCTCGCGTCGAAACGCATTTCCGCCCGGCAGCGGATCGATGACCTGGAAAGCGCGCTCGCCGGCGCCGCCGACGGCACGCTTGGCGAACTGCGGAAGGCCGCGAACGAGCTGAATTTTGAAAAAGCCCGCCAAATCCTCCATAAGCTTGGTAGGGAATTAGATGATCATGAAGGTGGCGCGGCGTGAACATACCGGAAAGTACATCGAAAATTCTCATCGTCGATGATGAACCCCTGAATATCGAGGTCATGAGCGGCGCGCTGGAGGAACTCGGCGACATCATGTTCGCCACGAGCGGCGAGGAGGCCATTCAGCTCGCCCTCACGGAAAAACCCGATATCGTCATTCTCGATATCATGATGCCCGGCATCGATGGTTACGAGACTTGCCGCCGCCTCAAGGAAAACCCGGAGACGGAAAACATACCCGTGATCTTCGCCACCGCGATGACCGATCAGGCTGACGAGGCCAAGGGATTCGAGATCGGCGCGGTTGATTACGTTACCAAACCGATCGTACAGCCGATCGTCGCGGCACGGGTCAAGAATCACCTGCAACTCAAGCGCTACCGCGACTACCTGGAAACGATCGCTTTCATCGACGGCCTGACCGGCATTCCGAACCGCCGCAGCTTTGACCAGCACCTCCGCTCCGAGTGGCAACGCGGCATCCGCACCGGCAGCGATCTCTCGCTGCTGTTGATCGATATCGATCACTTCAAGCAGTACAACGATACCTATGGCCACCAGGCGGGCGATGCCTGCCTCGCACTCGTAGCCAAGGCGCTGTCGTCTTCGGTTCACCGCCCGGGCGACCAAGTCGCGCGCTACGGCGGCGAAGAATTCGTCTGTGTGCTGCCGTCGACCAGCCTGGACGGCGCCGAAGCGATTGGCGCGACATTGCGGGAAGCGGTCAATTTCCTGAAGATCCCGCACAAATCGTCCAGCGTCTGCGACCATGTCACGATCAGCATCGGCGGTGCGCACGTGAAACTCGACAAGGATCAGGAAATTGGCGATCTGGTCAGCGCGGCGGACGCCAACCTCTACAAGTCGAAGCAGAACGGCCGAGACAGGGTCACCATCGGTTGAACCAAGCAGATGACGTTACGCCCCGCCGGCAGCCTTCCCCCGACCGGCACAAGCGGCTAACCTCTTAAGTTCAGTATCTAAATTCCGGCAGAGCGGGAGGGCCAGACCATGGCCGACGACAACGGCGACGAACCAAAAAAGGCCAAGGGCAAAAAGAAGAAAAAGAAGGCAGGCGGTAAAATCCTGATCGGCCTGATTCTCGGCATCCTGATCTTCTTCGGCGGTGGCGGCGGCCTTGCCTGGTACATGGGCTGGGTGCACGCCCTCATGGGGTGGCAGAAACCCATAAGCCACGCCGAACTGGAAATCGGCAAACCGGTGTTTCACCCGCTGCCGGAAATTCGCACCGACATGAAAACCGGCGAGTGCCGCGCACCGTTCCTGCGTGCCGTCGTCCATGTTCAGCTGATGCCCGAAGACGTGCCGCGCCTGCAGGAAGCCGAAATGCAGGTCATGGATGCGATCCTGACGCACCTGCGCGGCCAGGAACGCCAGCACGTGGTCGGCAAGGAAGGGTCGGAGCGTTTGAGGTTCGAACTGGTTCAGATCATCCAGAACATCATCCGCCCGGCCAAGGTGCACACCATCTTGTTCAAGGAGCTGATCGTACAATGACGGGCCTCCTTTCCGGCAAGACGGCGGTCATCACCGGCGCGGGTTCTCCGGGTGGAATCGGGCGTGCCACGGCAAGGCTGTTCGCAGCTGAAGGCGCGGTCTGCGCCCTCACGGACATCGACGCGGCGGGCCTGGAGGAAGCGGTGGCGGAAATGGGGCCGCCGCACCGCAGCTACGTCTGTGACGTCGCCAGTGCTCCCGCCGTCAGGGACACGATCGCGGCCGTCATCGCCGACCTCGGTCGTATCGACGTCCTGATCAACAATGCCGGCATCGTCATGGGTACGCCCTTCGCCGACATCACGGAGGATGAATTCGACAGCGTGCTCGGCGTCAACCTCAAGGGCAACTTCCTCATGTCCCAGGCATGCCTGCCCGCGATGCGTGCCAACGGCGGCGCCATCGTCTGCATCGCCTCAATCGCCGGGCAAAACGGCGGCGGGGTCTTCGGGCGCTCGCACTATGCCGCCGCCAAGGCCGGGATCATGGGGCTCGCCAAGGCACTCGGCCGAGAACTGGCCCCGCTCGGCATCCGCGCTAACGCGATCGCGGCCGGTCCCGTCGACAACAATTTCACCGGCGGCCGCATGACGCCCGAGATCAAGGCCGATCTCGCGACCAAAGTGCCGCTCGGCCGCCTCGGGACATCGGACGACATCGCCAACGCGTGCCTGTTTCTCGCGAGCGACATGTCATCGTTCGTCACCGGCGCCGTGCTCGACGTCAACGGCGGGCTGCATATCCACTAGTTGGCGCAGAAGCTAGGCCGCGGTTTCGGAACTGTCCATGATTCGACGCATTGCCTCGGTCGTCCGTGCGTCCGCAGGAAAGAATGACTCAATCGCGATTTCGGAAACGGTCACGTCGACCGCCGTGCCGAAAACAGTCGTCGTGCTGATGAAAGAGAGCTTTTCCGAACCGGCTTGCAGGATCAGTGGCACAGCGACTCCTCCCAGACCGGCGCCACTATTGACGGCTTCCGGACGCGCCGTCGCAGGGACTGGATACGTCAGCAATCTGTCCAGCAGAGCAACAAGCACTGGGTCTCCGGACACATCAATCTGCTGGCGCAACCGTTCAACCACATGTGACCGCCACTGCCGAAAGTTCACGATCTTTGATGCCAATCCCTGAGGGTGCAGGCTCAGCTCCAGCACATTCACCGGCGGTTCGAGACGCGCAGGATCTACTCCAGCAAGTAGCGGAGCGACGGCAGCGTTTGCTGCAACCATGATCCAGTGCCGGTCAACAGCAAGCGCCGGATACGGCTCATGGCCCGTCAGTATCAGGTCCACAGCCTGTCGGGCGGCTATGACATCGGGCGAGTCAAGGGGACGCTCCGGATAAACTGGCGCGAAACCGCCAGTGACGAGCATTACGTTGCGATCGCGGAGCGGCACGTCCAAAACCTGCGCCAAATTCAATAACAGGTCGCGGCTGGGTGACGCTCGGCCGGATTCGACAAAACTAAGATGGCGTTGCGAGATATCTGCATCCGATGCGAGTTCAAGTTGCGTCAAACGGCGACGCCCTCGCCAGTACCGCAGCAGTTCACCGACATGCGGTTCGTTTCCATTCATGCCACAGGGTACTCACAGAAAAATAAAAGGCGCAATTACCTCCGAGGTAATCGACCAGCAAGTATCAATGCGCCAAGACTAGCAACGCCTACAAATGCAGTAGAACAACTGAGGATAATACCATGACGGCATACGCCATCGCACAACTGCAGAACGTGAACATTTGCGCCGAGATCGTCGAATACATCGAGCGGATCGATGCCACGTTAGAACCGTTTGACGGACGATTTCTCGTTCACGGCGGCAACAAGAATGTGATAGAGGGCGCCTGGCCCGGGGACATCGTGATGATCGAGTTTCCCGACGAACGCACTGCGCTCGCCTGGTACAATTCGGACGCTTATCAGGAAATTATCGCCCTCCGCACGAACAATTCGACGTGCGATGTCGCCATCGCTGCCGGCGTACCGGACAATCACAAGTCTATGGATATTCTGGAAGCGCTCTGGGATGGCGGCGCGCCCGGCCGCATCGCTTGATGCCTAGGCCGCGGTTTCGGAACTGTCCTTGATCTTGGCAGCGAGTGCGGCTTCCAGGAACATGTCAATGTCGCCGTCCAGCACCGCGCCGGTGTTGGACGTCTCGACGTCGGTGCGCAGATCCTTGACCATCTGGTAGGGCTGCAGGACGTAGGACCGGATCTGGTGGCCCCAGCCGATATCGGTTTTCGAATCGGCTTCGGCCTGCGCCGCATCCTCTCGCTTTTTCAGTTCCAGTTCATAGAGCCGGGCACGCAGCATGCCCATGGCTTCGGCGCGGTTCTTGTGCTGCGAGCGGTCGTTCTGGCACTGCACGACGATTCCTGACGGCTGGTGCGTGATTCGGATCGCGCTTTCCGTCTTGTTGACGTGCTGACCGCCGGCGCCCGACGCCCGGTAGGTATCGATACGCAGGTCTTTCTCGTCGACCTCGACCTCGATGTTGTCGTCGATCACCGGCGATATCCAGGCGGATGAAAAGCTGGTATGGCGGCGTGCCGACGAATCGTATGGCGAGATACGCACCAGCCGGTGTACGCCGCTTTCCGTTTTCAGCCAGCCGTAAGCGTTGTCGCCGGAAATCTTGAGCGTGGCCGACTTGATGCCCGCTTCTTCACCCGGGCTTTCTTCCAGCCACTCCACCTGATAGCCGTGCTGGTCGGCCCAGCGGGTGTACATGCGGAGCAGCATCTCCGCCCAGTCCTGCGCCTCGGTGCCGCCGGCACCGGCCTGGACCTGCAGATAGCAGTCGTTCTCGTCCGCTTCGCCGGACAGTAGCGTCTTGAGCTGCGCTTTCTGGGCGCGGCCGAGAAGATCCTTCATCGCCTCCTCGGCGTCGGCCATGACGTCGGCATCGTCTTCGGCTTCGGCCAGTTCGATCAGGTCGACAGTGTCCTGCAGGTCGCCGAACAGGCCGTCGACTTCCTTGATACCGGCCTCGACCTTGGTGCGTTCGCGCATCAGCGCCTGCGCCTTTTCGGGATCGTCCCAGAGGTCGGGACTTTCGGCGAGCGCGTTCAGTTCTTCGAGACGGAGTTTGGCCTGATCGTAGTCAAAGATGCCTCCTCAGCAGTTCCGAGGACTGCTTGATCTCGTCGGCCATGGACTGAAGTTCTGCGCGCATCGGGCATCCTTTCTGATGATCTCGCAGTCTATTTAGCGTCCCTGCGATCATGTCTCAAGCCCGGTCGTTTCCGATCCCCTCACCCGGCGCCCGCCCCGGAATACGTCCGGGACACGCGCCACCCTCTCCCTAGGGAGAGGGGCGAAACCACGAGAGTTCCTTCTCCCTCGGGAGAAGGACAGGATGAGGGGCAAGCAAGAATCGTGTTTCGCGAGACCGCCGCCGGGCTTACAGTCCCGGCATGGAAATCGATCCCGCCACGCTCGGTGTTTTCATCGCCGCCTCGGTCGCCCTCTACATCGCGCCGGGACCGGACATGATCTATGTCGCCACGCGCGCCATGGGTCAGGGCCGGCGTGCCGGTGCGATCTCGGGACTCGGTATCTCTACCGGCATCCTGGTGCACATGTTCGCCGCCGCCTTCGGCCTGGCGGCCGTGCTCAAGGTCTTTCCGGCGGCGTTCGTCGTGATCAAATGGGCGGGGATCGCTTATCTGGTCTACCTCGGCGTCCGCGCCCTCATCTCTAAAAGCGACGACATCTCGCTGGCACCGGCCACGACCCGGCGCGACGACTGGCGGCTTTACCGCCAGGGGTTTATCTGCAACATCCTGAACCCGAAGATCGCGCTTTTCTTCCTCGCCTTCCTGCCGCAGTTCACGGACGCGGCGCACGGCGACATCACGTTGCAGATGCTGTTCTACGGTGCCGTGTTCGCCTCCGGCGGCCTGGTCTGGATTCTCGGTGTTGCCTGGGTGTTTGGTGCCGCCGGCAACTGGGTCGCAAGACACCCCGGCGCCATGAGGGTCCAGAAATGGATCACCGGGTCGTCTATGCTGGGACTGGCGCTTTTTGTCGCGCTGGAAGAGCGCGCGGAATAACAAGAGCTGGAAGAGCGCACGGAATAATTCAACCGGTCAGTAAAGCCCGCCGGTGCCTGAGAGCGGCGCACTGGTGAAGTTCTCGGGCGAACCCGGCTCGCTCCAGCCCTGCCCTTCGATGACGCTCGTCGTGCTGTCCGGCACGGTGCCTTCCTTGAACGCCTCAAGGATGACATTGCTGTCGCCCGGACCGATCGGCAGGCCCGTGCGCGCATTGACGCGAACCAGGCGAATGCCGGGCGGGGTGCGGAACGGCGTTGCCGGCTGGTCGGCCAGCGCCGCCTTCATGAAATCGCGGAAGACCGGCGCCGCCACCGATGAGCCCGTCTCGTGACGGCCCAGCGGAATCGGCTCGTCGTAACCCACGAACACACCGACCGCGAGATCGGGCGCAAATCCCATGAACCAGGTATCGCGTTCTTCGTTGGTGGTGCCGGTCTTGCCGGCGAGCGGCTTGCCGACCTCGGAAATACGCCGCCCGGTGCCGCGTTCGACGACGCCCTTGAGCATGCTCACCACCTGATAGGCGCTGGTCGGATCGGTAATCTGCGGCCGGGTGTCCGGTACTTCCGGTACCCGCTGCCCATGCCATGCATCGGCGCGGCAATCGGGGCATTCACGTTTATCATGGCGGAAAACCGACCGGCCGAGGCGATCCTGGACCCGGTCGATCAGCGTCGGCGTGATTTTCTTGCCGCCGTTGACGAGCATCGCGTAGGCCGTGGTCAGGCGGATCAACGTCGTTTCCGCGGCACCGAGCGCCATCGCCAGCGTTTCCGGCAGGTCGTCGACGATCCCGAAGCGTTCGGCATATTCGGCAACCCGTTCCATGCCGATGGTCTGCGCCAGGCGCACGGTCATCAGGTTCCGCGATTTTTCGATGCCGAGTCGCATGGTCGACGCGCCGTAGAACTTCTTACCGTAGTTGGCGGGCCGCCATTTCGGCAGACCCGGCCCCTGGTCGATCACAAACGGCGCATCGAGGATACGCGTCGCCGGCGTGAACCCCATGTCCAGTCCGGCCAGATAAACGAACGGTTTAAAAGCGGAACCCGGTTGCCGCGCGGCCTGTGTCGCCCGGTTGAACTGGCTGCGGTCAAACGAATAACCGCCGACCATCGCCAGCACACGGCCGGTGTGCGGATCTATCGCGATGATGCCGCCGTTTACGTCCGGGATCTGCTGCAGGGAATAAATGTTGGCGGCGGATGCCTTGTCCTTATTCTTCGGATCCGGCTGCACGGGCTCGACCATCACCACATCGCCTGCCGTCAGCACGTCGGAGGGTTTCTTGATCGCGGGGCCCCGCTTCGGATGCTCGAGCGCCTCACGCGCCCATTTGAGCTCATCAAGCGGAATGATCCCGGCCTTGCCGTCCTCGACGCCGATCTGCGCGTATGCCTGCGCGTCGTCGACACCGATCACGATGGCGAGCTGCTTTTCGCCCATGCCTTTCGGGCGCGTGATGGACCCGAGATACGTCCGCCAGTCGAGCGGCGTATCCAGCCGCTGACCCGCCGGCGCCGTCGTCACCGGACCACGGTAACCGTGGCGGCGGTCATAGGCCTCGAGCCCGCGCCTGAGCACATCGCGGGCGACCGCCTGCAGTTTGGGATCGAGCGTGGTCCGCACCGAAAGCCCGCCCTGATAAAGCTGGTCTTCCCCAAAGCGGTCGACGAGTTCACGACGCACTTCCTCGGTAAAGTAATCGGCCTGAACGAATTCCGTTTCCTCGCGCCGGGCGACCAGCAGCGGCGCCTCCTGCGCCTCGCGGGCTTCATCGGGCGTGACACGGCCGTCGTCCAGCATGCGGCCGACCACCCAGTTGCGCCGGGCCTTGGCGGCCTGATGCTTCGAGACCGGGTTATAGTTGTTGGGTGCCTTGGGCAGGGCTGCAAGGTAGGCTGCCTCGGCGATGGAAAGCTCGTTCAACGACTTGTTAAAGTAGTTCAGCGCTGCCGCGGCAACCCCATAGGACCCGTAACCCAGGTAAATCTCGTTCAGGTACAGTTCCAGGATCTTATTCTTTGTGAACGCGCGCTCGATCCGGATCGCCAGGATCGCTTCCTTGATCTTGCGGTCGAACGACACTTCGTTCGTCAGCAGGAAGTTCTTCGCGACCTGTTGCGTGATGGTCGACGCGCCGACCAGCCGGCGCCCCGTTGCCACGTTCTGCAGGTTCGTCACCACGGCACGTGCGACGCCGGTGTAGTCGATGCCGGAATGCGAATAGAAGGACTTGTCCTCGGCGGACAGGAAGGCGTCGATGATGCGCCTCGGCATCGCCTCGATCGGGACGAACGCCCGCTTCTCGATCGCGAACTCGGCGAGCAGACGCCCGTCGCCGGCGTGCACGCGGGTCATCACCTGCGGATCATACGTCGCCAGTTGCCTGTAGTCGGGAAGATCGCGGCCAAACGTGTGCAGCACGTAAAGCGCACCACCACCCACCGCCGCCGAAGCGAGAACAAGCAGCGACAGAGTGATCAGGGTGAAATGGAGAAGAAATTTCATACGGTCGCGCCGTGTCCACTAACTGTGCCGTTTTTGTTTAGCATAGGCACAAGGATTATGAGAGTCAGAATGGCCGGATATCCCAAGATTGTGACCGATCCGTGGCAATGTGGATACGATGTCCGTCACAGGCCGGATCACAGCCCGCTTAGGGCCGGCTGGCACTTTCCACTTTTGCGAAGTAACGGTCTACGGCGCCCGCAATCGATTGCGCCAGCTTGCGGCGGTGCGACTTGGAACGCAGCGCCCGTTCGTCATCCTTGTTGGACAGGAAACCAAGTTCGATCAGCACCGACGGTATATCCGGAGCTTTCAGAACCGCGAAGCCGGCAAAGCGGTGCGGATTGCGCAGAATCTTGACCCGGCTGTCCAATTCGTCGACCAGGAATCCGGCCAGCTTGGCTGACTGGTTCATGGTTTCGCGCTGGGCAAGGTCGATCAGAATATTCGTGACCTCGGCGCTTTCGTGCGTCAGATCGATGCCGGCGATTAGGTCGGCCTTGTTTTCACGTTCCGCCAGCTGCGCCGCTTCCTTGTCCGATGCCCGTTCGGAAAGCGTATAGAGCGACAGCCCCCTGACGCCCTTGTTCCGGATCGTGTCCGCGTGCAGCGAGATGAATAAATCGGCCTTCATTTCCCGTGCCCGTTCGATGCGGCCACGGAGCCGGATGAAGATGTCACGGTCGCGGGTCAGTTTGACGTCGAAGCGGCCGGTCGCTTCCAGGTGACGCTTCAGGTCGCGCGCCGCGGCAAGCGTAATGTGTTTCTCGTAAATCCCGGACACGCCGATGGCGCCGGGATCGACGCCGCCGTGCCCGGGATCGATGACGATGATGCGCTTTCTGATCTGTCCCGGCACCGGTGGTTTCATCGGCACGCGCAGAGACGCCAGCCGGGTCTCGGCGGCGGCTGCCTTGACCTTGGCCTGGCTGATGGCGTTCGCCACCTCGGGCGGCAACGGCTTTTCGGGCACCTTGATCCCGGCGGCTTCGGCGTTCGCCGCTGCCTGTGGCCGTTGCGGTACCGGCGCGTCATTTCTCGGTTGCGGCGTGTTGACGAACTTGGCCGTCGCGATTTGTGATTCCGATCCCTGAATCGACATCGGCGGGCGCGCCACGCTCTCCAGGAACGCCTTGCCGGTGGCGCGCGCCAGATCGATCACCAGCCTATCGGGCTGGCCGCCGGCGCCCGGGAGCGACATCGCTTCGTGCACCCGCGACGGTTCGTTCAAGTCGACGACCACACGCGAGTTTCCGGGCTGGAACAGACCGTAGCGGAGTTTGGACAGCAGCCCGACGTTCGACGGCAGCGGGCGCTGCGGCAAGCGCCAGCCGACCTCGGGCAAATCGATCACCAGGCGCGCCGGTCCGGCAAGCGTGAAAACCTTGGCGTCGACGGGGCGGTCGAGATCGATCACGATCCGCGTAGACAGACCGTGTTTGCCGACGCGGATATCGGTGACCTCGGCATCTGCTGCCAAGGCGCCCGACCATCCGACCATCGTCAGCAGTACCGCGTACAGAAACGGGCGAATTACGCCGTTGCCCATATTTTGCGTCCGCCTGTCCTAAAATATTACCATATATGGACGTTATAAACGCCCCCGGTGCCCGCTCTCAAGCATTCTCGGAATACCCGGCGGCATTATTATGACATTGTGAATTTGAAATCCTACGGTTATGTTAACGAAGATCGCATACGGCGATCCCGTTTTCGTTCTGCAGCCCAGCGCAATGCAATACGTGCAATGCACCACGGGGCCAGGATTTTTGTCTGTCGGCATACGGTCGGCGACAAACGAATTTGAGGTTTTTTTCACATGCCGGTGCAAGCCGCCCGCAAGATCGACACGAAATACACCCGGACGCTTCCAAGCGCCCGGCGTGCGGTCGTTGCCGTTCCCCGAGGCGCCGCCGGTTTTCATCACACCTATTGGTACGCATCTTCATTGACCGTTCAGCCCAATGGCGAAGCGGCAAGTCCGTGCGTGCCCCGGAGTTTCAGTTTCAATGGCTACCAAACGCATGCTAATCGACGCCTCCCACCCGGAAGAAACCAGGGTGGTTGTGCTGTCAGGAAACCGGGTCGAAGACTTTGATGTCGAAGTCGAAACCCGCAGACAACTAAAAGGGAATATCTATCTCGCAAAAGTAACCCGTGTTGAGCCGTCATTGCAGGCGGCATTCGTCGAATACGGCGGCAACCGGCACGGTTTTCTTGCTTTTAGCGAAATTCATCCCGACTACTATCAGATTCCAGTCGCCGACCGCGAAGCTCTCATCGCTGAGGAGGAAGACGCCCAGCGTGCGGCGCAGGAAGCGCTCGAGAACGAAGAAGTTGACGCATCCGTCGAGGAAGTCGGTGGCGGCGAGGACGAAATCGACGAGGCGGAGAAAATCCGCCGCCCCGTCGTCGACCGGCGCCGTTACAAGATCCAGGAAGTCATCAAGCGCCGTCAAATCCTGCTGATCCAGGTGGTCAAGGAAGAGCGCGGCAACAAAGGCGCGGCGCTGACCACTTACCTGTCACTCGCCGGCCGGTACTGCGTGCTGATGCCGAACACGGCGCGCGGCGGCGGCATTTCCCGCAAGATCGCCTCGGGCCAGGACCGCAAGCGTCTGAAGTCGATCCTTTCCGACCTCGGCATTCCGGACGGCATGGCCGTAATCGTCAGGACGGCCGGCGACAAGCGTACCAAGGCCGAGATCAAGCGCGACTATGAATACCTGATCCGATTGTGGGAGCAGATACGCCAGAAAACGCTGGAGAGTATCGCGCCATGTCTGATTCACGAGGAAGGAAACCTGATCAAGCGATCGATCCGGGATATCTATTCAAAGGATATCGACGAAGTGATCGTCAACGGCGAAGAAGGTTACCGCACGGCCAAGGACTTCATGAAGCTCATGATGCCGTCGCATGCCAAGCGCGTGCAGCCGTACAAGGATTCGGCCATTCCCCTGTTGCAACGTTTCGGCGTCGAAAGCCAGATCGACAGCATGCACCAACCCGAGGTGCAGCTTAAATCCGGTGGCTACATTGTCATCAACTCGACCGAGGCGCTGGTAGCCATCGACGTCAACTCGGGCCGTTCGACGCGCGAACGCAATATCGAGGAAACGGCTTACAAGACGAACCTCGAAGCGGCCGAGGAAGTGGCACGCCAGCTCAGGCTGCGCGACCTCGCCGGCCTGATCGTGATCGACTTCATCGACATGGAAAACCACCGCAATCAGAACAAGGTGGAACGTGCCCTCAAGGACGCCATGCGATCCGACCGCGCACGCATCCAGATCGGCCGCATTTCGCCGTTCGGGCTGCTGGAAATGTCGCGCCAACGGCTGCGGCCGAGCTTGCAGGAGATCCAGACCGAGCCCTGCCCGCACTGCGGCGGCACTGGTATCCGTCGCTCGACCGACACCACGGCCCTGCAGATGCTGCGCATCATCGAAGAAGAGGCGATGCGCAAGCGCTCGACCGAGATCACCGTGTGGATGCCGACGAGCGTCGCGCTCTACATCCTCAACCACAAACGCGACATGCTTGCCAGGATCGAGGAAGACTACGAACTCAAGGTCTTCCTTGAAAGCGACGACAGCCTGATTCCGCCGGACTACCGGATGGAACGCGTGCGCACCGACGGTAAGACCGTCGAAGCGCAGGCATCCGACAATGCCGGTGACGACGACAGCGATAACGAGGAAGGTGGCCGCAAGCGCCGCCGCCGCCGTCGTGGCCGCCGCGGCCGGAAGGACGAGGATCAGACGGATCAGGCAGCCCAGTCCGCCGAGGACCAGGACGACAACGACGACAATGACGACGACGAAGCTGCCGATGCGCAGCAGGCGTCAGACTCTGACGACGACAACGAAGAGCAGCCGAAACGTTCGCGCCGCCGTCGCCGTGGGCGCCGTGCGGGCCGCCGCCGCAACCGCAAGGACGAAGATAACGCTGCGGAAGGTCAGGAAGCCGATGCCGCGAACGATGGCGACGAGGCCGGGGCCGAAGACGACGCCGCTGACGATAGCGGCGACAAGGCGGACGAAGTCCAGCCGGCCGACGCTGCCGCCGAAACGCCAGACGAAGTCGAAGCCGGGAGCGGTGACGACAAGAAAGAAGACGCCAAGGACGAAAAACCGAAGCGCCGTTCCCGGGCACGCCGAACCAAGAAGGCGGACGCGAAAACGGACAAGGCTGACAAAAAGGATGACGCGGACAAGGCCGAGCCCGCCGCTGACACCGAACAGCCTGAACCTGCCGCCGCCGAAAGCGCACCGGAGCAAGCCGAAAGCGAGAAGCCAGCCGACGAAAAGGCTGATCGCAAGCCGTCGAACGGCAGTGGCGGCGATACGGACAATGACGACAATACGCCGGAACCGGTGATCGAAATCGCCGCCGAAGCGGAAGAGGATCCGACACCTCAGCCAACGGCGAAGACGACAATCATCGACGTGACTCAGATTTCCGAAGATGAGAAGCCGGCCAAACGCGGCTGGTGGCGCCGCGATACATAATTCGCGGCAAAGGAATGCTCCGCGGCCCCTGGCCGCGGCCATGTCTGGGAGGAAACTTGGGCGGCTCTAGGGCCGCCCTTGTTTATTTTGCACGGCTCAGGACGTGCGCCACTTGATCAGCCGGCGCGCTGCTTCCGCCATATCAGCCGGATCGCGGGCAAAAGAGAATCTGACGAACCGGTGTCCGTTTTTCGGGTCGAAATCGACACCGGGTGTCGACGCGACACCGGCTTCCTTCAGCATCGCTTCGCAGAATGCCGCACTGTCGTTGGTGATCTCGGAAACGTCGGCATAGATGTAAAAGCCGCCGTCGACCGAGGCGAGTTTATCGAACCCCGCCTTGGGCAATTCGCGCAGCAGCAGTTCCCGGTTCTCCTTGTACTTGCGCAGGTTCTCCTGCAGTTCGTCTTCGCAATCGAACACGGCGACAGCTGCGTGCTGCGACACCGACGGGGCCGAAATGAACAGGTTCGGCGCCAGCCGCTCGCAGGCACCGACCAGGTCCAGCGGCAGCACCATCCAACCCAGACGCCAGCCGGTCATCGAAAAATACTTCGAGAAACTGTTGATGATCACCGCATCGTCACCGAACCGAAGCATGGTCTCTGCCGGGTCCACGTAGGTAATACCGTGATAGATCTCGTCGGAAATCAGGCGAATACCTTGCTCTGCGCAATAGCCGTAAAGCGCCTCCAGCCCGGCCGGGTCGATCATGGTCCCCGCCGGATTGGACGGACTGGCGACAATCAGGCCATCCAATTGCTCGCCGCACGCCGCCAGAAGCTCAGGCGACGGCTGGAAGTTGGTATCCGGCCCCACAGGGATTTCAACCACCTCGATATCGAGCGCCGTCAGGATGTTACGGTATGCGGGATATCCCGGCGACGCCATGGCGACCTTGTCGCCTGCTTCGAACGCGGCGATGAAACTGAGGATGAACGCACCACTGGACCCCGTGGTGACGGCGATGCGCTCCAGCGGCACATAGACACCGTAGGCTTTGACGTAGTGATCCCGGATCGCACTCCTGAGTTCGGGAATGCCGAACGATTCCGTGTACCCCAACTGCTTCGTATCCAGCGCCTTCTTTGCCGCCTCGATCACCCCCTGCGGCGCCCCTGTGCCGGGCTGACCGATCTCCATATGCATGATACTCGCGCCTTCGACTTCAAGGTCGTGGGCAGCCTTCAGCACGTCCATGACGATGAACGGCGCGACATCGCCCCGTTTGGCGACTTTCAAAACCATAAATTAATTACCTCCGAGCGCGATTCCCGAACCGCGCGGGTCCGCGGTAGTTGAACACTGGATTCCGTCCTTGTTAGGAACACCATCCGGACAGAGCACAGCAGTGACCCGGCCAATAGACTTTGTCAAAACCACATCGTGACCGCGCTTCCTGAGATTCTCCACGACATCTTCGGGCATGTCCGCTTCAACGAACACCTTGTCCGGCACACCCTGATAGTGCGTCCTGGGCGCGCGCATGGCTTCGCTTAACGACTGCGGTCCGGATGCCACGCGGGCCATCACGTTGGCCAGCGATGTCGGCGCCGTGACGCCGCCGGACGCGGCAGCCGCGCCGAAGACCCGGTTGTTCAGCTCGCTGGTAAGAAGCGCAGGACCAAGCGGCGTAAACGTCCTTCCCCGCGTGTCCGGTGCGGCCGCAAGCACGATACCGTACCCTTGGGCCATGCGCCCGGTGCCGAAAAGATTATTCATCGTCATCGTACACGCCACAGCACCACCACGGGTATCCATGACCGAGAAACTGACGGCAGCAGGCGTTTCCGGCCAATCGGCGGGCGTGGGGATAAGCGACGAAAGCGGCGTGGCCGCGTCGCCGATCCTGTCCTGGAGATTTTCCACGTAATCCTCGCCCAGGCGGGACTGCGGATCCTGACTGTAGCTGCCGTCGGCCTGCAGATTTTTCATTCGCTCCACGAACGCGCGCTTTGCCGCTTCGACAATCAAGTGTTCGCGCTGGGCACCCTCTTCATCTTCGAAAAATTCATCGGTCAGCAGGATCGCCATCATTTCAGCGGCGACGGCGCCGCCGGCGGCGGGCGGCCCGGCAAAATGCCAGTCCGTGTTGTGCTGCCACTTGAACGTCAGCGGCGCACGGATTTGCGGCTGGTAATTTCGGATATCCTCGTAACTGAGCGATCCGCCGGCGGCCACGACCGCGTCGACAAAATTTTGTGCATCCTTGCCGATATAAAAATCGCCTGCGCCCTTGGCACGGAGACGCCCCAGGACGGCGGCAAGGTCCGGCTGTTTCAGAAAGTCTCCTTCGCCGACGACTCTGCCGTCCTTTCGTTTAAATACCTCGGCCATCTGCGGATCACGAACCAGTACGTCCGCAACCTTGGACAGTTCCGTCGCGAACGCGCGCGGAATATTGTAACCGAAGCGCGCCAGATTCTCGGCGCGCGAAACCACCTGTGACCATCTCAACTCACCGAACCGCGAATGCAGAAGGAACAGGCCGCGCGGCGTCGCCGGCACGGCGCTTGGCCGCTCGGTGTTGTGAGACGCAGTCCGGGGCGCATGCGGCAGGAAATCGACAACGACGGGCCTCTCTCCCCCTGCATCGCGGGCAACACAGATACCGCCGCCGCCCAGCCCGGCGGAAGACGGCATGGTCACACTCAGCGCAAGCCCGATCGCAGTCGCGGCATCGCCGGCGGTTCCGCCCGACGACAGCACATCACGGCCGATCAGCGCAGCCTGCGGTTCTTCGACGGAAACGACACCGAGCGCGCCAGACACGTAGCCTATCGTGCCTTTCGGCGTCACTTGCTCCTGCTCGAAGGCGCTGCAGGACGCCAGCACACTGACCGATGCCAGCAAAAACAGCGACACAACAGTCATTTGACGCCTTGAGCCGCCATGACTACTTTCACTGATGTTTCCAGGGATGAAGCGCGTGCGAAAAACTGGCTTCTTAATTCGAATCTTCATCGTCGTCTTACTTTCTGCGTCGGTTTCCACGCCCGCGCGGGCCCAGGGTCTTTCGTTCATCAGGGATGCGGAAATCGAAGATACCATTCGCACGATGGCGACGCCACTCTTCCAGGCTGCCGGTCTGGCACCGTCGTCTGTTCGCATCCATCTGGTCGACGACAGTGCCCTCAACGCCTTTGTCGCGGACGGCCAGCGGCTTTTTATCAATACCGGCCTGCTGATGCGAGCGGGCAGCGCGTCGCAGGTGATCGGCGTGATCGCGCACGAAACGGGCCACATCGCCGGCGGGCATCTCAGCCGCCTCGGCAAGGAGCAGAGGGCCGTAAGCGCCAAGGCATTGATTGCCACTGTTATCGGTGCCGCTGCCGGGCTTGCCACCGGGCGCGGCGATGTCGCCGGCGCGGTGATCTCGGGCGGACAAAGCACCGCAGTCCGGGGATTCCTGTCGTTCAGCCGCGGCCAGGAAGCGTCAGCCGACCAGGCCGCGCTCACCCTGCTGGATCAGACCAAGCAGTCCTCCCGCGGGCTCCTGGAATTCATGGAAGTCCTCGAAGGCCAGGAACTCCTGACCGGCGCAAGCCAGGATCCGTACGTACGGACCCACCCGCTTTCGGAAGACCGTATCCAGGCCATCCGCGCGCACATGCAGTCGTCCCCCTATGCCGACAAGCCGGTCGACCCCGCCATAACGCTGGCCTTCGACCGCGTTCGCGCGAAACTCGTCGGGTACTTCGAACCGCCGTCCATAACACTCCGCAAGTACCCGCTCGACGACACCTCGATACCGGCGCGGTATGCGCGCGCGTTCGCCTACTCCCGGATACCGGAACCGCAAAAAGCGATTGCCGAACTGGATGGATTGCTGCGTGACGTTCCGGACGACCCGTACTTCCTCGAACTCAAGGCGCAAGTGCTGTACGAGAGCGGCAATATACAGGAAGCCGTGGCGCCGTTTCGCCGTGCCGTGGAACTGAAACCCGAGGAGCCGCTTCTGCGCACCGAGCTTTCCCGGATTCTGACGGAAAGCAACAACAAGGAATACATCGAAGAAGCGGTCGAACACCTGAAGTTCGGACTGTCACGCGACGGCAGATCCGCCTCCGCCTGGCGCCTGCTCGGCATCGCCTACGGCAAACTGGGCGACATCGGCCGCAGTTCCCTGGCCTTGGCGGAAGAAGCCTTGCTGCTTGGCAAAGACAGCGAGGTCCGTTTCCATGCCGGGCGTGCCGCCGAAATGTTTCCCCGCGGCTCGCCCGAGTGGCTGCAGGCGGAGGATATGTTGCTGGCGCTGAAAAACCGGAAGGAATGATGTCGCTTACGCTGCGCCGGCCCATAACCGCGATTTCAATGGCCCTGGCCTTGGCGACGGTGTCCGCGTGCAGCCCCGTCCGGGATGCCGTGCCTCTTGGCGGGACGATGAGCGTTCTCGGCCCCGATCAGACGTTTATTGAGGCCGTAAGTACCGGGGAACTGCCCGCCGGGTGGGAAACATCCGGGTCGATGCCGGCCGACGCGCTATCCGTTCACCAGATCGGCAAGTTCAAGGCCATTTCCATCAAGGCCGACGGCCGGCCTTACGCGTTGATCCGCCGGACCAACGCCTCCCTGCTGGCGACACCGTTCCTGAGCTGGGCCTGGCATACGCAGCCCCCCAATACCGGCACCCACCCGGTACGGATCATCGTCGGTCTGGCCGACCGCGTCGGAAAGCCGTCAAGCGCCTGGTGGAAGATCGGCGGCAGCGATGCCGGCGAAGTGACGCGCATTATCGAGATGACATGGAACGAAACGGCGCTCGGGCGGGGCACCGTCATCGGCCCGCGCGCCGATGGTGAGCACCCCGAAAGCGCCCGCTACATCGCCCGGGGCGGCGGCGAACAGGCAAACCGCTGGTGGGTCGACGCGGTCGACCTATCCTTAATTCACCGTCAGGTCTGGCCTGCGGACACCCAGGCAAACATGGATATCCGCTTCATCGGTATCGCCGTTCATAAAACGCGAAATCCGGCCACCATGAATATCGCCGCGATCCGGCTCATGCGCTGACGCGCTGGAACGTCACAACCACGTGATACCATGCGGACCGGGCGTGCAATGACTTGCCCCGCGCCCGCCGCTCACGCATCATCCTGAGAGCTTTGCCTTCATATTCGCTTTGATAGGAACCGACATGATCCGACGCCTCGCATCCGCAATTCTGTGTGCCGCCATTATCAGCGCCTTCGCTGTCTCAGCTCCGGGTGCTCGCGCCGATGACGCCGCGTCCCTTTCCGACGCCCAGAAATCGGAAATCGAGAAACTGATCCACGACTACATCGTGAAGAACCCGCAGGTGATCCTCGATGCGGTACGTGCGCACCAGGAGGCGCAGGCCGCAGCCGAAGAACAGGCACAGCAGCAGCGACTGGTCGACATGCGCGAGCAGATCGAGAACGGCAAGCTGTCCCCGGTCGGCGGCAATGCCGCCGGTAACGTCACCGTGGTCGAGTTTTTCGATTATCGGTGCGGTTACTGCAAACGCGTTCACGACATCGTCGTCGACACCGTCGCCGACGATGGCAATGTACGGTTCGTCTACAAGGAATTCCCGATTCTTGGACCGGAATCGGTCATCGCGGCACGCGCCGCGCTTGGTGTCTTCTATAACCAGAAGGACAAGTATATCGACTTCCACAATGCGCTGATGACCGCAAAAGGCGCTTTTTCCGAAGCGCGGGTTCTGGACATCGCGGCCTCGGTCGATCTCGACAAGGACGCCGTGAAGAAGCACATGGACGACCCGCGTATCGACACGGAGTTACGCCATAACATGGCGCTTGCCGAAGCCTTGGGCATCCGCGGCACGCCGGCGTTCATCGTCAACAACACCCTGGTGCCGGGTGCGCTCGACCGGGAAACGCTTGAAAACCTGATCAAGGAAGCGCGCGGCAGCTAACCGCGCGGTTTCGTCAACCGCCCTGCTGCCCCGGCAGCTTGAAGGCCGGCGGTGCCGGCCCGCCGATCGGTTCGCTCACGATCGGCTGCAGGATATACTTGAACCCGTCATTCCGCTCGACAAGGAGAAGCAGCGACGGCCGTCCCTGTTCCTTGGCCTTGGCATAGGCGTCCAGGAACTGCTGCGGCTGCCAGACGCGCTGCTGGTTGACCTGCAAGACGACGTCACCACGACGGAGCGGTGTTACGCCCGCGAACATGTCGTTGAAGACCGACACCACAATGCCGACCGAGCCCCAACGGATGCCCAGGTGTTTACGCAACTTCGGCGTCAGCGCCGCGAATGTCAGACCCAGGTCGGGCTGCGCCGCGAAGGCAGACTTCTCGATCTGCCAGCCATCCGGCCAGCCGGAAACAGCCATCTTGAGTTTGATTTTCTTGCCGAGGCGGAGAACGAGGACGTCGATCTCGTCGCCGGCACGTAACTCACCCGCGACCTGAACCAGACGCTCGAAGGTATCGAGGGTGACGCCATGAAGCGACAGGATGATATCGCCGCGGGCAATCCCGGCGGTGGCCGCAGGACCGTCCACGCTGATATCGCGCACAAGCACGCCGATCGCCGTGTCGATGCCCATGGCGGCGGCAATTTTCGGTGAATTGCCCTGCACCTGCATGCCCAGAAAACCGCGCTCATCGGCATTCACGCACGTCGCGCCAAACGCAATAACGTACAGTGCAACGATGCCGAAAACCTGCGCAGGCCGGAATCTGGCTGCAAAGAAACACATGGACGACGGCTCCCTCGGCGCTAGCTATAAGACAGAAACTAACGATTCCAATGAGTTGGCACAACCGTGATGTGCCAACGTGGTTAACTGCACCGTTCGTTCTTAGCCGGGAGCACGTCCTGAAGGATCTGGTCGACGACAAGGTCGTCAAAAATCAACTCGAAATGCGTGATGATCCCGTTTTCCAACATGCGCAACGACAGCTCGAATTCCGGCTGTGATGCCTGACCCTCAATTTTGAAGAACGCCATCCTAATTTGCCACGCCTTGGCGGCGAGCAGGGTTTCGTCACCGGAAAGTCCGTCGCCGCCGATCTTGTCCGGCAGGATGAATGCCGTGACTTTCTGCGGTCCTTCGTCGTCGGTGCCGTCAAAAGCATAGGTCTCCCCGGCCCGCGCACCGGACTCCAGCATATCCAACAGCCAGTTCGTCGTCGAAACGTAGAAACGGGTTCCCTTCGGCAACGGCATCTCGAACGGCCGCGGCGTAACGAACTCTGCTTCGGCATCGCCATTCTTCTTGCGCCGGGCGCTGCCCGAGTATTCCCGGTGCTCGCCGTTCGTGACGCTGTTGCTCTCGAAAAAATAGACGTCGCCGTCCAGGCTCTCGCGTGCCTTGAAGTTCATTTCACGCTCGATCGCGCCGCCGGCAACGGTCAGCATCGTCATCACGATCTGTTCGTTCACCAGCCAGCCTTCGCAGGTTTTCTCGATATGCGTCACGGCGGCGCCGCTAACACCGTTGAAGCGCGAAGCCGGACTGCTGGAGGCCAGGGACATATTGTATATCGCCTGATGCGGCACCATTTCGGCGCGCGCGCCCGCATTCGCGAGGCCACATACGGATGCGGCAACGAGGACCGCAGCAAACCGGGATTTTAGCGATGACATGCCGCTTCCATTCGAAGATAACGAAGACCCACCATGTGGTGAGCTTAGGAAAAGCGCACAACGTGTCAAAGCCAAACTTGCCTTGCGGCGGACCAGACGATATCCAGATGCGCTGAATTCATCTTTGAAGCGAAAGCGTAGAGCGTGCAGGTACTTTCCATTTTCGGAACCCGGCCGGAAGCGATCAAGATGGCACCGGTGCTCCATGCCTTGAGTGCCGCCGGCGCCGACTCGCGTGTCTGCGTGACCGCACAACACCGCGGCATGCTGGATCAGGTACTGAGCCTGTTCGATATCGCGCCCGACGCGGACCTGAACCTGATGCGGCCGAACCAGTCCCTCGAAGGACTTACTGCGGCCGTCATCGAAGGGGTCAGCGGCATTCTCGATGACATGAAACCGGATATGGTGCTGGTCCATGGCGACACGACGACGACATTCGCCGCCGCGCTCGCCGCATTCTACAAGCGGATCCCCGTCGGTCATGTCGAGGCCGGACTGCGCACCGGCGATATCTACGCTCCGTTCCCCGAGGAAGTGAACCGCCGTCTCACCGACGGCATCGCCACGCTTTTCTTTGCACCGACGGAGGGCGCGAAGAAAAACCTGCTGGCCGAGGGTCGCGATGCGTCCGGGATTTTCGTAACCGGCAACACGGTCGTCGACGCACTGTTCATGACTCAGGAACGCCTGGCGGGCGATGACACACTTCGCCGCAGCGTCATCGATGCGTTGCCCTACCCCACCAGTGGAAATCGTATGGTCCTTGTCACCGGCCACCGGCGGGAAAACTTCGGTGACGGTTTCCGGAACATCTGCGAGGCGCTGGCCGAACTGGCTGAGCGCCCGGACATCGAAATCGTCTATCCCGTCCACCTGAACCCGAACGTGCAGAAGCCGGTGAACGAAATTCTGGGCGGCATTCCCAACGTACATCTGCTTGAGCCAGTCGACTATCCTTCGTTTGTCCACCTCATGACGAACGCACACATTGTCATCACCGATTCCGGCGGCATCCAGGAAGAGGCGCCATCGCTCGGAAAACCGGTCCTTGTCATGCGTGACGTGACCGAACGCCCCGAAGCGGTCGAGGCCGGCACCGTCAAGCTTGTCGGCACCGACAAGATGCGTATCGTCACAGAAACCTCGGAACTGCTGGACAATGCCGCCGCCCATGAGACGATGAGCCGCGCGCATAATCCCTATGGTGACGGCAAAGCTGCCAAACGCATCGCGACGGAGGTCCTGAAGTATGCCGGTTGAACATGTCTGCGTGATCGGCCTCGGTTATGTCGGCCTGCCCACCGCGGCTGTCTTGGCCAGCCGCGGTATCCGCGTCACCGGCGTCGACGTGAACCAGAAGACCGTCGACAGTATCAACGACGGTAAACCGCACATCATCGAACCGGACCTCGATATGGTCGTCTACGGCGCCGTATCGACGGGTCAGCTTTCCGCGCGCACCGATCCGGTCGAAGCAGATGCCTTTATCATGGCTGTACCGACACCGTTCACCGACGACCGCCAGCCCGATCTGAGCTACCTCCAGGCGGCGACCGAAGCGATCGCGCCGGTGCTTAAAAAGGGTGACCTTGTGGTGGTTGAATCGACCGTGCCGGTCGGTGCCACGCGGCGGGTCGGCGAATGGCTAAAGGCGGCTCGTCCCGACCTCGCCTTTCCCAACCCGGATGTGCCCGGTGACGCACACGATGTCTGCATCGCGCACAGCCCGGAACGCGTCCTGCCGGGGCGCGTTTTGCTCGAACTCGTGCGCAATGACCGTGTCATCGGCGGCCTCGGGGATGATTGTGCCGCGTGCACGAAGGCGCTTTATGCCGTCGCCGTCGAGGGCGATATGCACCTCACCACGGCGTCGACCGCCGAGTTGGTCAAGTTGTCCGAGAATGCGTTCCGCGACGTCAACATCGCCTTTGCCAATGAACTCGCCAACGTGGCCGATCCTCTCGGCATCGATGTCCGCGACGTGGTCCGATTTGCCAACTTCCACCCGCGCGTCAATATCCTGAACCCGGGCCCGGGCGTCGGCGGCCACTGTATCGCCGTCGACCCTTGGTTCATTGCAGCGTCGGCACCGGACCGTACACCGCTTATCCAGACGGCGCGCCGCGTCAACGACGAACGGCCGGCAGCGATCGCCGAACAGGTCGCGTCGCTCCCCAGTGTCGCAGCCGGCGGCGCTATTGCCTGTCTGGGTCTCAGCTACAAGGCAGATATCGATGACTTGCGGGAAAGCCCGTCCGTCCATGTGGTCGAGGAACTGCGAAAGCGCGTTGAAAACCCGATCCTCGTCGTCGAGCCTCACATCAGCGCCTTGCCGGACGGCCTCTCCGAACTGGACGGTGTGACGCTGTCCGCGCTCGCGGAAGCGCTTTCGCGCGCAGACGCAATCGTGCTGCTGACCGATCACAAGGTCTTCATCGAGGTGCCCCCACAAGACATCGCCGGCAAGGACGTGGTCGACACGCGCGGCGCCTGGAAAGCCTAAGCCGCCATTCACCGCAAACGATCGGTTTTAGGTGGTCTCGCGCTGCGGCTGATCCGTGGCCTTTTTACCGGCCCCGATCTTGCGGCGTTCCGGGCCGTCGTAGGCAGGATCCTGGCGGCGCCGGCGGTCCGGACCGAAATAGCTCGGGGTGCGCACATACTGACGCGGGTTATCCAGGATTTCCTTGATCCGCTGATAGATCTTTTTCGCCGAGACAGGTTTCGCCAGAAACTCGTTCACACCTGCATCCCGCGCGGTTACCACATGATTGACCTCGGTGTTGCCGGTCAACATGATGATCGGCACATAGGCGTTGGGACTGTCGTCGTCCGTCCGGATTTTCTTGGTGAACTCGATGCCGTCCATTGGCTGCATCGCCCAGTCGCATATCACGATATCTGCGTCGAACTTTTCCAGTGCCTTGAACGCCGAGGCACCCTCTTCCGCTTCCAGGACATTCTTCAGGCCGAGCGACTTAAGAATCATGCGGACAAGAAAGCGCATGTGCCGGTTGTCGTCGACGACAAGAACGTTCAGTTGCTCAAGGTTGTATTCGCTCATGCCGCTTAAACTGCCAGATCGAACTCGATGATGTACACCCGGGAGACGTCAAGCCATCAAATGATACCGAGACAGATTGTGCGCTAACCGGACGGGACTTGCACGCTTTAGTGAATCACCTATGCTTCGTTAACCTTTCCGGGAAACAGAGAGTGGAAGCAATAAAATGATACAACTTTACACTTGGGGAACGCCAAACGGCCGAAAGGTCTCTCTGATGCTCGAGGAACTTGGCCTTGAGTATCAAACCCATGAAATCAACATCGGCAAGGGCGAACAGTTCAATCCGGACTTCCTGGCAATTGCACCGAACAACCGAATTCCCGCTATCGTCGATGAGGACGGCCCGGGGGGCGAGCCGCTGAGCCTGTTCGAAAGCGGCGCGATCCTGGTCTATCTTGCCGAGAAGACGGGGTCCGAGTTGCTGCCGACAGACCCGGTGAAACGTGCCAAGGTCATGCAGTGGCTGATGTGGCAGATGGGTGGCCTTGGCCCGATGGTCGGCCAGGCGCACCACTTCCTGTTCAACCCGAAGGAAGTCGTGCCTTACGGTCAGAAACGCTATCACGACGAGACGAAACGTCTTTACGGCGTCATGGACAAGCAACTCGCCGATAACGAATACCTTGCCGGCGATGCATACTCGATTGCCGATATCGCCTGCTATCCGTGGATCTCGCGTTACGAGCGACATCAGGTCGATCTGGACGAGTTCCCGAACGTCAAACGCTGGTTCGAAACGGTCGGCGCGCGTCCGGCGGTCGAACGCGGCATGGCGGTTCCGTTTCTGAACTGACCGGGTAAGGAAGGCCGCCATGAGCAACCTCGAGCGTCCTGCCGTCAAACGGGTCCGCGACGCATTAACCGACGCGGGGCTCGAAGATACGGTCATGGAACTTTCCGAAACGGCGCGTACCGCCCAGGACGCGGCCACGGCCGTCGGGTGCGAACTTGGCGCCATCGTCAAATCCCTCTGCTATGCCGTCGGCAACCGGTTCGTCATGGCCCTGGTCGCTGGCGATCACAGCCTCGACGAGAACAAACTAGCGACGGCGCTCAAATTGACCGGCAAGGTTCGCCGCCCGCAGGCATCCGAGGTCAAAGGCATTACGGGCTTCACGATCGGCGGGGTGGCGCCGGTAGGACTCTCGCATCCGCTGCCACTGGTCATCGATGGCTCACTGAAACGGTTCGACAGGATCTATGCCGCCGCCGGCCATCCGCACTGTGTGTTCGGCATCTCGTTTGCCGATCTGGCACGTGTCACGGAAGGCGTGATTTCGTATACGGTCGCGCAGCCGAACGATGGCGTCGAGCCTTACCGCCCGGCGTTCAAACGGTCCCGAACCTTTCAGAAGGAACCCGGCTAGGGGACCGGCACCCCCGAAACGACGGCGGCACCATCAAGCACAAACATGCCCGTGTACGTCGCTACGCGGCTCGTCGCACCATCGACGCAATATACGCATCGCGCGCCGCAAGGAATTGAAGCAAACGGCCCGGATACCCTGCAGGCGCTGCATGCGCGACGGACGGCCGGCCCGCAACCCTTGCCCGCCACGCGCTCGTTTTCGGCAAATCCTTCGTCAGGCCGAAATCGCCGATTTGATCGAAGACATCCAGATACCGAAAGATCGTTCCCCAAACCCCGTCGATCATGTGAAACACGTCTCCGGCAAAGTACGGACCTTCGATCTCCCGTTCCATACGGCTGAATTTATCGCGCAACGCCAGACGCTTTTCCTCGAAGCTCTCCGCGGTCTTCGCATTGTAAAGTGCACCGATGGCGTTCAGCGTCTCGGAACCGAACTCGATCCATGAGCGGTGCCGCGCTTTGCTCAAGGGATCCAGCGGATGCAGCGATCCGGGTGTGATTTCGTCCAGATACTCGGCGATCACCTGACTTTCGAATACGACCGCGTCCTCGGCCTGCAAAACCGGGACGCGGCCGAGCGGCGACAGCGCGGCGAACCACGCCGGCTTGTCCGCAAGATCGATGTACGTGCGGCGGTGCGCGATATTCTTTTCATCGAGCACGATAACGGCGCGCTGCACATAGGGGCAGAGGTGGTGGCTGATTAAGTGAAGTTCCGACATTTCAAGAGTCCTCCAATTACATGCATTTGCATTTAAATAGGCTGCACGCATCTTGAATGTCAATGCAATTGCATGTATTTTTTTACAATGACGATGCCGGACGAAACCACCGAAGCCGCATGGACCAAGCTGATGCGCGCGCAAGACAGGGCGCTGTCACATGTCGAAGCGGCCTTGAAGGATGCCGGCTTTCCGCCACTCGCCTGGTATGATGTCCTGCTGGAAGTCGAACGTGCCGGGAAATCCGGGATCCGTGCCATCGACCTGCAACAGAAGCTTTTGTTGCCGCAGTACGGAATTTCCCGCCTGCTGAGCAAGATCGAAGCAGCGGGCTATATTTCGCGGCAATTGAGTGCGGAAGACGGTCGCAGCCAGGAAATCGTCATCACGGCGACGGGCAGACAATTGCGGCGGCGAATGTGGGCGGTGTACGGGCCGGCGATCGAGCAGGCCGTCGGATGCAAGCTGACGCCGTCGGAACGCAAAACCCTGACGGGACTACTTGAAAAGCTGACATCGCCGCCTGCTGACACCTAGTCGCATCGCGGCATCGTGGACGTTTGCGTTTAAACCAGGAACAGCGGCGCGCGTGGCGGGGTGAACATGTTCTCCTGCTCGCACAACCGGTAGACGCTGACGAAGTGCGTGATCGTGCCGTCCTGTTCAAGCGGCAAATCGACGCCGTTGATATAGAAAAAGCTCCGATCCTGCGGTGCCAGCGTGCCGCTGACATATCCAATCAACCGGTCGTCCAGCAACCGGTCCATGTACGCGCGTTCGTGCTTGGTCCAGACGTCTTTGACCTCCGGGATATCAGTGATGTACTTGCCGGTATAATCGGCACCCCACCATTCCGCGATCTTGGTGCCCCACAGCACCCAGCGCAGATTGGTCGGACTGCGGTGCATTTCCGCGAGCGAAACCTGTCCCCACCAATCCTGCAGATCACGGAGATCGAAATCCGCCCAGCGCGGAAAGCGGTCATAGGCAGGCCACTTCTTGCGCCACAGATCGACAAACGGGGCAAGTGGCCCGAAGTCACCCGCAGGCGTCTCCGATGGATACGCACGGTACGCCCAGGGCCCACGATTTTTGATAATCATCGCGCCTGATATTCCTGATTTTGACCCTGCGCGAAGACTAGCACCAGTTGGTATGCGGTGCGAGCGCTGGATTCCTAATTTTGAATATTTGCACCCAACGGATGCCGCCGGGCAGTCTCGACGAGCAATGAACAGATCGCCTCCGCCGCCGGTGTCGGCGTCCGGTCGCGCGCACGGACGATACCGATACTCCGGGTCAGGTCTGCATCGTGCACGGGCAACAGTTTAACACCGGTCATGTCGAGGACCGGTGACAGCATCTCGGTCATCAGGCCGACGCCGACGCCCTGCTTCACCAGCGAGATCAACGTCACGGCATCCCGCGTCTGGAAGGCCGGCGCATACTCGGCACCGGCCTGCGCGAAGGCGCGGCGGACCAGTGCCCACGCCGCCGACTCGGGCGGCATCGACATCAGGTTGGCGTTGGGAATATCCGCAACCGCGACACTGTCCTGTGCCGCCAGCGGATGATCCGCCGGCACGGCCAGTCGATAGACGTCGCGCAGCAACTCTTCGTAAATGAGCGTTTCGTCCCGCGTGACGACGGGGGTTACCGCCAGATCGACCTCGCCCCGCGTGACGCGGTCCAGCACTTGCCCAAAAAAGTCGTCCACCAGGACCACCTCGATCCCCGGGCGGTGGCGCTGGAACTCTGCGATGACGGCCGGCAGGAATGCAGCCGCCACCGAGGGCGAGGCGCCGACGACGACACGCCCGCGCCCGAGGTGCGCCTCGTCGCGAAACTCGCGCACCAGGTTCCGCATGTCGACCACCATGCGTTCGACCCGGACCCGCAGCCGCTGCCCCGCATCGGTGATGACGACGCGACGCGTGGTGCGGTCGAACAGCTTGACGCCGAGGACGGCTTCCAGGTGTTGAATGCGGGCTGATACGCTGGGCTGGGAAATCCCGAGATGTTGAGCAGCCTGCCTAAAACTGTTCGTCTCCGCGACGGTCAGAAAGGCATCAAGGTCGCCCGGCGATAGATTGATCATATTCATCTATCAATTGATAAAATAATAATATTTTTAATTCAATAAGTCTTCTCATAGAGTGACTGCACGGTCCGAGTGCCGGAGGAAACGCAATGACTATAAAAGACTTCGAAACCCACGCCGCCTGGCGGGCTGGCGACCTGCAGAATGACCGCAGTTGGGAGTTCAACATCGACGACAAGGCGCGTGCCGAAATGGCTGCCGCCGTCAAAAAGGCGTTCGACCCGGAACGCCCGCTGCTCGATTACCGCAGGGAAGACTTCGACCTCGGCCCGGCATGGCACACGATTGCTGCGGCGATCCGCGAGGCCTATCACGGCCGCGGCATTGCCCTGGTGCACGGCCTGCCGCGTGAAGGCATCAGTGAACAGCAGTTCGAACTGATGAACTGGGCCATCGGTCTGCACAGCGGCGTCGCCCGCCCACAGGGAAAGATGTCGCAGTACATCTCTCCGGTGCGTGACGCCGGGACGAATTACCGCGCCGCCAACGGCCGCGGTTATTCGTCGAACGCCAAGCTCGACTTCCACACGGACGGCTGCGATTTCGTCACGCTGGCCTGTTATAACAAGGCGAAGTCCGGCGGCCAGAGCATGATTTCATCGAGCGTCACCGCCTTTCTGACGATGCTGGATGAAACACCGGAACTGGCCGAGGTGGCGCACCACACCTCATACGGTTTCAGCCGTCAGCAGGAGGAAGCGCCGGACGAGGCGACATTCTATCTGCAGCCGCTTGTCGACTTCGCCGACGGCCGCCTGTTCGGCAAGTGGAACCGCAACCGGGTCAACTCGGCGCAGAACCTGGATGAGGTGCCGAAACTGACCGGCCTTCAGATCGAAGCCATGGAAAAACTCGACGCCGTGCTTCGCCGGCCGGAGCACATGTACACCATGTACCTCCAGCCGGGCGATCTCCAGATCCTGAACAACCACACCATGCTGCACTCGCGCACCGATTACATCGACTACGACGAGCCGGAGAAGAAGCGCCTGCTGAGCCGCCTGTGGATGGCGCCGCCGGATTCGGTGCAACTCCCCGACAGCTGGGGCCATTTCTTCCGTGCGACAGCGCCCGGTACGGTGCGCGGCGGTATTCGCGGCCATCACCACGACGAAACCTGCCGCGCGTTCGAACGCCGTCAGGCCCAGGCCCACGGCATGACGATTGCCGATCCCTGGGATGAACGTCAGATTGCCTGATCCGGAGTACAAATGACCAAGACCAAGGAATTTCGGCGTCTCCTTTCGCAGAACGACATCATTCGTGCCCCCGGCGTTTATGACGGCATTACGGCACGCATCGTCGAACAACACGGTTTTCCTGCCGTCTACATGACCGGTGCCGGGACCTCGATGTCGCTGGGCTATCCGGACTTCGGCCTGCTGACCCAGTCCGAGATGACGGCGAATGCCGCCGTCATTTCGCGTACGGTCGACGTGCCGGTGATTTCCGATGCCGATACCGGTTACGGCAACGAGCTGAATGTGACCCGGACCGTGAACGAGTTCGAACGCGCCGGCGTCGCCGCGATCCATATCGAAGATCAGGTCATGCCGAAACGCTGCGGCCACCTGGAAGGCAAGGAGATCGTCTCCGTCGACGAGTACGTCGCGAAAATTCGCGCCGCTGCCGCAGCCAGACACGATCCGGACTTCACGATCATCGCCCGCACCGACGCTCGGGCGGTTACCAATTTCGACGACGCGGTCGAACGCGCGAACGCGGCGCTCGAAAACGGCGCCGACGTCGCTTTCGTCGAAGCCGTCCGGGATCTGGAAGAAATGGCATCGGTGCCGAAACGTGTAAACGGCCCCTGCTTGCTCAACATCGTATCCGGCGGCCTGACTCCCGACGTGTCCCTCGGCGATGCGCGGGACATGGGTTACAAGATCGCGATTATGCCGTCACTGCTGTCGTCGGCGATCTTCGAGACATGCGATTCCGTGTTGGAAACCGTGAAAAAGACGGACCGGCCCGCATCGAGCGCGAGCAAAACGGGCCCGGGCGACCGGTTTAACCGGTTTCATGGCGAATATTGGAACGAGTTACGCACAAGGTTCATCGGCCAACAATGATATCAAAATTGCTCTGATTCCGAGAGCATCCGTACCATCAATGAGACATTTCGCCTAAATATCGTCGATATCCCGAGCCTTTTTTATGCGTTGCGGGAATGAAACTTGTGACGAAATCGCAGAATTTTCCTTGATCTCAACGAGAATGATAGCATCCTATGGCATCGGAAATGACTGTAGCCGCAAAAAGCTAGAGTCATCGATTGCAAGCTACAGTCTTTCAAAATGAGTACAGGGAGATTCCAAATGAAAAGACGTGATTTTCTTAAGAAATCCGCCGTCACGGGTGCGGGCGTCGCAGCAGCGACCGCAAGCTTCTCGACGCCGGCGATTTCGCAGGGCCTCAAAAAGATGGTCGTCGTTTCGACGTGGCCGCGCGACTTCCCCGGTCTGGGTACCGGCGCACAGCGCGTTGCGCAGCGCATCAACGACGCCACCGATGGCCGGATCAGTGTCGAGTACTTCGCCGCCGGTGAACGCGTCGGCGCGTTCGACTCGTTCGACGAAGTCGCCTCGGGCAACGCCCAGGCCTATCACGCGGCCGACTACTACTGGAAAGGCAAGCACCCGGGCTGGGCGTACTTCACGTCCGTTCCGTTCGGCTTTACCTACACCGAAATGAACGCCTGGATCCGCTTTGGCGGTGGTCAGGCGCTGTGGGACGAACTGGCCGCCGACTTCGGCCTGAAGTGTGTCATGGCCGGTTCCACCGGCTGCCAGATGGGTGGCTGGTTCCGCAAGGAAATCAACACCGCTGACGACCTCAAGGGTCTGAAAATGCGTATTCCGGGCCTTGGCGGCGACGTCATGGCGAAACTCGGCGCATCGCCGGTTTCGATCCCGGGCGGTCAGATCTACGAAAACCTCGTCTCCGGTGCCATCGACGCCACCGAGTGGGTGGGGCCGTGGAACGACAGCTTCATGAAGTTCTATGAAGCCGCCAAGTACTACTACTATCCTGGCATGCACGAGCCGGGCTCGATGCTCGCCCTCGGCATGAACAAGAAGTTCTGGGACGGCCTGTCGAAGAGCGATCAGGTGATCATCGAATCGGCTGCCGGTCTCGAGAACGACATGATGATGGCCGAGTTCAACATGAAGTCGGGTGAAGCACTGACCAAGCTCATCAAAGAGCAGGGCGTGCAGCTCCGTCAGTTCTCGGACGAAATCTACGACAGCTTCTACGAAGCTGCCGAAGACGTGTTCGCGGGCGTTCGGGCGCACTCCGATCTGGCGAAGCGTATCGACGCCAGCTTCGTCGCAGCCCGTAAGGACCTGGGCGGCTGGACCGGTATTTCGGACCAAGCCTACCTGGCACAACGGAACCGGGTGCTCGGCGTCTAATACGCCGCGTACAACGTACGAGCTAACGGTGTGCGGGGCAAAATCGCTCCGCACACCGAGTTCGTTGGGAGGATGGCCGCCCCAACTACAACAAATAATCCGGGGCGATAACGACGGGCTTCTGAGGGACATATGTCACACGGGACGCAAGAAACCGCCTCCGGCGGTGGTGACAGCCACGTAACCGCCGAATCGCACGGCCTAGTGGTTGCTCTGACGCGGATTTTCGCGCTCACCATGTCGGTTTGGGCGTTTGTCTTTATCATCAACAACGTACTGAACTTCTGGTTCGACTGGCCGGGCACGCTCGGCATCTTCGGCGCCGCGGGTCTGTTCGGCAACGATGCGCCGGAAGGCGGCATCGCCCCCCTCGCCTGGGTTCAGTTCCTGAGTTACGCCGGCTCCCTTGTCATTATCGCATTCCTGGTTCTAAGAAGCGGCGACAGAACGCTGCACGCTGACTCGGAAATGCTGGCGGAGGTTTCCGCCTATGTTGTCCGGGCCGCGTTCTGGTCCGTCCTGCTGATCGGTATCGTCGACAGCTTCATCTCGTTCCTGCGGGTCGAGGGGTTCATCGGCCAGGTGCTCGGCGAGCAACTCGGCGAAGACCTTGGCCGCTCGAGTTACCGCGGTCAGTTCGTCCATTACCCGCTGATGGTCGCATCGCTGATCATCGCAAAGTTCAACCGTGGTCTCGGTTTTCACTGGCTCGCCGTCCTGATCGTCGCCGCTGAGCTGGTAATCGTGATCGCGCGTTTCGTCTATTCATACGAACAGGCATTCATGGCCGACCTTGTGCGTTTCTGGTATGGCGCACTGTTCCTGTTCGCCAGCGCGTACACCCTGATCCACGAAGGGCATGTTCGCGTCGATATTCTTTATACGGGCTTCAAACGCTCCGGGAAGGCACTCGCCAATACCATTGGCTGCGTCTTTCTCGGCCTGCCGCTGTGCTGGGTCGTCCTGACCATGGGCATGTGGGGCAAGGCCAACGCCATCAACGGCCCGCTTTTAACCTTCGAAGTCACGCAGAGCGGCTACGGGCTGTACATCAAGTACCTGCTCGCATCGTTCCTGCTGATCTTCGCGCTTTCCATGCTGGTGCAGTTCATGAGTTATCTGCTCAGCAACGTCGCAACCTTGCTGCACGAACCGGGTCACGAACAGGACCTGGAAGAGCACGCGACGTTCTAACACAGGCAGGATTACAGGCATGGAACTCATTTTTCTTCTCGTACTGATCGTCATTATGATGGCGGCACTGGGCTCCGGTTTTCCGGTCGCCTTCTCACTGCCGGGGTCGGCGATCGTCACCATCGCACTGGCTGCGCTGACCGGTTACATCTTCGAAGGCAACACCGCCGCCTATTTTGCGCACGGCGACCCGATCCAGTGGCTGACGGCGGGGGTCACCAACTTCCGCGGCATATACTGGGAACCTGAACGCGACACCCTGATCGCCATTCCGCTGTTCATCTTTATGGGCATCATGCTCGAACGTTCGAAGATCGCGGAAGACCTGCTGGTCACCATGGGGCAGCTTTTCGGTCCGGTGCCGGGCGGCATCGGCATCTCGGTCGTTTTCGTCGGCGCGCTTCTTGCCGCCACCACCGGTATCGTCGGTGCGACCGTCGTCGCCATGGGCCTGATCTCGCTGCCGGTCATGCTGCGTGCCAACTACTCGCACGCACTCGCGACCGGGACGATTTCCGCGTCCGGCACGCTGGGTCAGATCATTCCGCCGTCGATCGTGTTGATCATTCTCGCCGACCAATTGTCGAACGCGACCGATCAGGCACTGGCACTTCGGACCGCGGACTACAAGGCCGGCACCGGCCAGTTCGCACTGCCGAGCGAGTTCGGCATTACGTCGACGTCCGCTGGTGACATGTTCCTTGGCGCGTTTCTTCCGGGACTCGTGCTTGTCGGCCTGTACATCGTTTACATCCTCGTGCTGGCGCTGATCCGCCCGAAGATGGCGCCGCCGGCACCGCACCTCGGCAAGTACGACCGGGCCTTCTGGATCAAGGTCGCCCTCGTCCTGGTTCCGCCGCTGGCCCTGATCTTCGCCGTGCTGGGCTCGATCATCATGGGGATCGCGACCGTCAACCAGGCCGGCGCCATCGGCGCCGCCGGCGCGCTGCTGATGGCCGGTTACCGGCTGTGCGAAGGCCGCAAGGATCAGTACTACCCGGCACTGCTTGCCATTGCCTCGTTCGTCATCCTCGTGTTCGCCGTGAACACGCACGACATCAACGTCAAAAACATCCAGACGGGTGCCGACGTTCAGGCCATCATCATTGCCACCATCGGCGCGGTCGGCATGACCGTGGCGCTGCTCTGGAGCGCGTTCCGGGTCAACAAGATCGACAACACCCTGACCGGTGTCATGATCGAGACGGCCAAAACCACGTCGCTGGTGTTCATCATTCTGCTGGGCGCGGCCATGCTGACGGCGTCGTTCCGTGCCTTCGGCGGCGAAGAAATCGTGAAGGACTTCCTGTCGGGCCTGCCCGGCGGCTTCGTCACCAAGTTCGTCGTCGTCATGGCAGTGATCTTCATCCTCGGGTTCTTCCTCGACTTCATCGAAATCGCCGTTGTCGTGGTGCCAATCATTGCCCCGATTCTGCTTGCCGACCCGACGGCCAACGTCACTGCCGTGTGGCTCGGCGTAATGATCGGCGTCAACATGCAGACGTCGTTCCTCACACCGCCCTTCGGTTTCGCGCTCTTTTACCTGCGCGGCGTGGCTCCCAGGTCGGTGCGCACGATCTCAATGTACAAGGGCGTGATCCCGTTTATTCTGTTGCAGTTGCTGGGTCTCGTCATCGTCGGCTTCTATCCGCCGCTGGTGAACTATCTGCCGACGCGCATCTACCTGACGGCAGATACGGCACCGCCGCCGGCGAACCCGCGCCTCCAGGCATGCCTGCAGGAGCAATTGTTCCCGATTTACGACACCCGCAAGGACGAGTTGATGGCGATCATCAACGAAGCCCGCAACATGGACATGTCGATGCTGCCGGACACCCACAAGGGTCCGTTGGTAAGTTCGTTTGATGCTGCCGCCGCGACCTTCGACAAGGTCGCCGAAGTCCGCGCGACCGAACAGGCGCTTCAGAACTACATCCCGGAATACCAGCCGCTTCATGCCGAGGCACGTGCAATCCGCATCGAGCTCGAGGCACACATCCGTGACATCAAAAAGATCCAGGACGAGCTGGACGAACTGCGCTTCGTGAAGGATCCCGATCCTGACGACATCGAGGATCTAAAGGCGGAGATGGACCAACTGGTGGCCGAGAAAACGGAACTGGAGGGTCAAACGCCACAGGGCTGGGATGCCGCGCGTAAAAAGTACCAGGAGCTTGAGAAAGCGGCACGTACCGCAGAGCGCATGTACCAGCGAAACGTCGACACGGCGTATGAGCAGTTGCCGAAGCTCACCGAAATCATCAACGGCGTCGACCAGTTGGTTCCGCTTCGCGACAAGATCGCCGACCTTCGTGACGTGATCACCTCCAACCCGCCCGAAAAAGCGATGGAGTTGATTGAAGCCGTCGAGAAGGAAATCGGCAACGTGCCGTATGGTGGCTCGGTCAAGTCGCCGGTTTCGAAGGCACGCCGCAAGCTTCGCGGTGACAGCCCCGAGCCCGAGGCCGCTCTCGCTGAACTTGAAGCCGCCTTCCCTGCCTTCGACGAGGAAGTCGCCTGGCGCACCAAGGCCAAGGAAGAGTTGTTGCCGCAGCTGCAGAAGTACGACGCGGCGATTGCCGATACCATCGGCGTCCGGCTGCAGGATCGTCTTGAGCGTGAACTCGCCAAGGACATCGCCGGGTGCATGTCCGTGCACCGGGATATTTCTCTCAGCTTCTGATTTCGGCCGCACCCCGTTCGGTTAAACGCCTTACGGGGTGCGTCGCGCCCCGGAGAGGACCATGAGCGGGATTGTTATTGCCGGACTGTGGATGACGGGAGCGTTGTTGTCGTTCCTGTCGATGGCGATTGCCGGGCGTGAACTATCGGCCGAGCTCAATACGTTCCAGATCCTGTTTTTCCGGAGCCTCATCGGCCTGATGATCGTAGCCGCCGTGCTCAGCCGGGCCGGGTGGCATCAGATACACACCCGCGTCTGGAGGATGCATATCGTCCGCAACGTCGCGCATTATGTCGGCCAGTTCGGCTGGTTTTTTGCCATTTCCGTCATCCCCCTGGCACAGGTCTTTGCCATCGAATTCACGATTCCGATCTGGACAGCAGTGATTGCACCCTTCCTGCTGGGCGAACGGCTGACGACAATGCGCGGCCTCGTCATCGCCATCGGCTTCGCCGGCATCCTGATCATTCTTCGCCCCGGCATGGTGCCGTTCGAGATCGGCGCCGCCTGGGCCCTGATCGCTGCAATCGGATATGCGCTGTCGCATACCCTGACCAAGAAAATCACACGCACGGACACGCCGCTCGCCGTCATTTTCTACATGACCGTCATCCAGCTGCCGATGGGCGCGGTCCCGTCGCTTCTGGATTGGACGACACCCAGCATGGCGATGGTGCCATGGCTGATCATCGTCGGCGCGACGGCACTAAGCGCGCACTACTGCATGGCGCGCGCCTTCGCTCACGCCGACGCCATGGTCGTGGTCCCGATGGATTTCCTGCGCCTGCCGCTGGTGGCGATGCTGGGACTGGTGTTCTATGGCGAACCGCTGGATCCGTGGGTCCTTGCCGGCGCCGCCATTATTTTCGGGGCGATCTTTCTGAACATCATGTCGGAGCGGAAAAAGACCTGATTCCACGCTCAGTGAACGCGTGATTCCCGCTTCAGCGCCGACGGGCTGATCCCGTACTGGCGCTGGAACGCACGGGTCAGGGCTTCCGGGCTCGTGTAACCGTAGCGTCTGGCAACCGCCTGAACACGCCCGCCCCGGTCGAGATCCTGACGGGCCAACGTCATGCGCCAGTGCCTGAGATAAGATTGCGGTGTTCTGTCGACGAGACTGCGGAAGACGTCGCAGAACCGGCTGAGCGACATGCCCGCGACGGCGGCCAGATCCTCGTTCCGCCAGGCACGGCCCGGGTCGTCGTGCATGGCGACAATGGCGCGGCTGATCTTCGGATTTGCCAGGCCTGCGATCAGCCCCGGCTCTGTCGTGCCCCGTTCGATTTGCGCGCGCAGGACACGGATCACAAGCACTTCGGCCAGCCGGCTCAACGCCGAGCCGGCACCGCATCGCGCTGCTTGCGCTTCCGCCAAAAACACCTGCAGCAGCAGTGCCGTGTCGGCATCTTCGACGGGAAGTGCCAGCGTCGACGGCAGTGCCGCCAAAAGCGGGTTGGCCGCGCCGCCCCAGTCGACGTCGGCCTCGACCAGCACTTTCTCGCCGACCGGCTGCACGACGGCACGCCCCGTCGGTGAAAACACGACCCGTGTCGGCACGCCGTCGGTTTCCGCACCCAGCACGCGCATGTTGCCTTTTCCCGGTTCGCAAAGCGTGACCCGGAGCGTAAACCGTTGAATCAATGCGGAAAGTCGGTCAAATCGCATAGACAGGTGTTTCAATCAGATATTTGGTAATTTCTCGATCATACCACCTGATATGATGAAGAACAAATAGCCAATTAAACCATCACAGTTGGAGACATCGATGCTGATCCCCCGCCAGAAAGTCCCCGCCCTGACACTGCCCACGCTCGACCACGGGAAATTCGATCTTTTCAACGATGGTTCTGAACGGGGCACCGTGATCTGTTTCTACCGGGGCCTGCACTGCCCGATCTGCGCGAACTATCTCACCGAACTCGAGAAACGCACCCCGGAATTGGCCGAGCGTGGCGTGAAGACGATCGCCATCAGTTCGGATGGTGAAGACCGCACCCGAGCCATGCAGGCGAAAATCGGCGCCGAGGCGCTCAGGTTCGGTTACGATCTGTCGCTGTCCAAGGCCAGGGAATGGGGACTTTATATCTCTACCAGTCGCGGTAAGACGTCGATCGGCATTGAGGAGCCGGCTTTGTTCTCCGAGCCGGGCCTGTTCATGGTTCAGCCGGACGGCACACTCTATTACGGCTCGGTTCAGACAATGCCGTTCGTCCGGCCGCATTTCTCCGAATTGGTCGCGGCGCTCGACTTCGCGATCGAGAAGAATTATCCGGCGCGGGGCGAGTACACCGGCGAGGTGTAATCCCGGCGAACCGGCCGGCACGGCACAAACCACCGGAATCGCGGTCGAATACAACAATATTCCTGCGATTCCGGGCATTTACCATAAAACTATCGTTCAGAATCACGCGTTGTGACCCGGGTCACAGCGCGCTTTTGGTGATTCCCGCTACAACTGTGGAAATTAGGTCGGGTCATGAACCCACCTATTTAAGCGACGACGTTCTAACACTGAACCGCGGCGGAAATTGCCGCACCGGCATTAACAAGTCAGCGAACGAAACGAATGCAAATGCCAAATGTGCTCTTGATTGACGATGACGCGCTTATGCGCGGCACCCTCCGCGAGATGTTCGAAGACCTCTCGTGCGATGTCACCGAAGCGGAAGACGGCGCGGTCGCATCGTCGAAAATGGAAGACCGGAAATTCGACCTTGTCGTGACCGACATCTTCATGCCGAACCAGGACGGGATCGAGACGATCCGCAAGATCCGGCGGGCAAGGAACGACGTCTGCATCCTCGCTATTTCCGGCGCCGATGCGAACAGCAAAATCAACTACCTCAAAATGGCTGAACGGATTGGGGCAGACTACACACTGACCAAGCCCCTCCTCAGCAGCCAGCTTGAAGGCATTCTCGGGACCCTCAACGCGGCATCCTAGTCGTTAGGGACGTATTTGAGAGGAATGATCCGCTGGCTATCCATCGGTGGACGCGACAACTCCACGGATTTCGGCCGCCGGCCCAGCGGCCTGGGCTTCGGCACCACATCTCGATAATCAAAGCGCGACAGCAAATGGTCGATACAATTCAATCGCGCGCTTTTCTTGTGGTCGGACGGCACGACCCACCAGGGGCTCTCATTCGTGTCAGTATGCTCGAACATGATATCCTTTGCGGCCGAATACTCATTCCAAAGCGTGCGCGCCTTCAGGTCCATGGGGCTGAGTTTCCAGTGTTTCGTCGGGTCCTTGCGACGCGCCTGGAATCGCCGTTCCTGTTCTTCCTCGGAAACCGAAAACCAATACTTGATAAGCCGTATTCCGGATCTCAGAAGCATGCTTTCGAACTGCGGCGCTTCACGCAGGAACTCCCAGTACTCATCGTCCGAACAGAAGCCCATGACCCGTTCGACGCCGGCGCGGTTGTACCAGGAACGATCGAACAGGACGATCTCACCCGCCGCCGGCAGACACGCCACGTAGCGCTGAAAATACCATTCACTGCGCTCGCGCTCGGTCGGTTTTCCAAGTGCCTCGATGCGTACGACGCGCGGGTTCGTATGCTCGGTGATCCGTTTAATGGCGCCCCCCTTGCCGGCACCGTCGCGGCCTTCAAACAGGATGGCAACCTTGAGCCCCTCTTCCTTGACCCATTCCTGCAGCTTGATCAGTTCGACCTGCAAACGGCGCAATTCCTTGTCATAAGCCTTACCCTTCAGCTTGACGGGATCCTCCGGCACGGGCTTTCCACGCGCATTTACGGGTTCTCCCTTGTTCCGGGCACGCTTTTTATATGCCTTACTTTCGCCGCCATCCATCGGCACTCTCCTGATTGCCACTATGGGGATGGTGCGCCAACAATGGGCGTTGAATCAAGCTTGGCGCCCGGTAGCGGAGTGTATGTCCGACGCACGGTTTACGCACACGCGGTTTGCGCATACCGTCACCGGGTTTGGCAAACGTATACGCAAGACGAAGGAGTGCGAGGATGAAACAGGATCTTCTGGGCACCGCAACGCGGGCCGCAGCGGCACTTCTTTGCGCCGTTCTTATACTGCTCCCCGGATTGGCGAGCGCCGAACTCCGCAAACCTTCCGGGCAAGTCCTGCTCACCGTCTCGGGCAAGATCAGCGAAACCAATGCCGTGGGAGAAGCGCTCCTGGACCGCACCATGCTGGAAGAGGTCGGCATGCGGACGCTGAAGACGAGCAATCCGTTCGAGGAAGGCACTCAAACCTACGAAGGCATCCTGCTCCGCGACCTGCTGAACCGGGTCGGCGCGAGCGGCGACACGCTTATCGCCCATGCGCTCGACGGCTATACCGTGGAAATTCCGACATCTGACGCTGCGAAGTACCCTGTGTTATTGGCGATGAAGTGGAACGGCAAGGCCATGGATGTCCGCAACAAAGGTCCAATCTGGATCATTTATCCGATCGACGAGTTCCCGGAACTGAAAACCGAAGAAATCAGTGGCCGCAGCATCTGGCAGCTTGATAAGCTTCTGGTTCAGTAGGCACGATGCACCCCGGCTCCTGATTCTCGAACGTGGCTCAGAACAAGATACGACGACGGCTTCCCGTCATTTTCAGCCTGTTGATGGCCGTTTTCCTGGCACTCAGCATCGTGTCCGGCATTGCTGCATTGTCGGCATTGCGTCAACTCAGCCAGGGAAACTACGACAGCAGCGGCATTGCGGCCGTGCAACTCAGGCTGCATTTCGATCTACTTTTGTCCGAATTGAAGGTCCTCGAAATGAGCGATGCGGATGCCGCTACGGATGCCGCGGTGCTGCAGTACGATATTGTTTATCAGCGCCTGCATAGCCTGCCCAATCGGCCGCCGTACACCACCATCCTTACGGATCGAGACCGGCTACAACTTCGCCGTATTACCGAAGAAATAGAAGCCGTGGCGCCGACTTTCGACGCCAGCAAGACCGGTGGCGCGAAGGAACTCAAGAACATGCGCGCGCGGTTAAACGATATTCGGTTCGATATCGACCTCCTGAATGGCCGGATTCTCGAGTTGATGCGCGTATACCGTGAGACGCGCCGTGCCAATATCGTCTACTCGACACGGTTTCTCATCATCTCCATGCTCGGGCTCGTGCTGACCGGCGGAGTCTTCGCCGTTCTGCTTTGGCGCAGCCTGGTCCAATCGCAGCGCCAGAACGCCGAGCTTGAATCCCTCACAAAAAAATTGATCAAAGCCAATCAGGCCAAGTCCGAATTTCTTGCGTCGATCAGCCATGAATTGCGTACGCCTCTCAACGCGATTATCGGCTTTTCGGAACTCATCAAGAATGAGGTTTTCGGCAAGATCACAGAACGCAAGTACACCGAATACGCCGGCGATATAAACCTGTCCGGAACGCACCTGCTTCAGCTGATCAACGACATTCTCGACCTGTCGAAGATCGAGGCCGGGGAATTCCGGGTTGCACCTGTGTACATCAATCTCCGGCAGGCGGTCACGGAAACGGCCCGCATTGTCGATCAAACGTCAGAGCGGGGAAGTTCACGCGTCTTAATGAACATTGCGGACGGCCTGGACGAGCTGTACGTCGACCCGCGCAGCTTCCGCCAGATCATGATTAATCTGCTTTCCAACGCGCACAAATACGCGCCGGACGATTCTCCGATCGTCATTGCCGCGTCCCCCGGCGACGAGGGCGGCGTCAATATTCGCATCATTGATAAAGGTATCGGCATTCCCGAGCAGGACCAGCAACTGGTGCTGGAACCGTTCGGCCAGTCCCGCAGAAACAGCAGCGAGACGCATGAAGGCACGGGGCTCGGCCTGTCGCTCTGCAAACAACTCATGGAATTGAATGGGGGCACACTACGACTGGAAAGTGTCGTCGACGCCGGCACCACCGTCCATCTCTGGTTTCCGGATGCCCCCGCCAGTCACGAGCCCGACTGACCAACCGCACGCAGCCGCGAATTGATAATCGGGTTCAACCCCTGACCGATTTCGCACTTCGGATAACCGAAATACCCCTACCGACGGAGGGCGTCTATAACGTCAACAGGCCGCCAGAAAAAGCGCCCTCAGGGGGAACATGGAAAAGAACGCAACCGGCATCAAATACGCCTATTCGATCAGCGAACCACAGTCACAAAGCTTGCCCGACAATCTCGTCCCCGTCTACGAGGGCTGGCAATCGCTGTGCGGAAAGCGGCCTCACCCGGAATGGAACGAATGGGACTGGGCGCTCGTACCACCGGAACTCGTCCCCTGGTGCACGGTTGTCGACGTCATTCCGTATCCGCTGGATTTTGTATACCGCATGTGCGGAGAGAAGCGCATCAAACTCTATGGCCACGATTACACGGGCAGCTCGGTTTTCGAGGTCAAACCGGCATTCCTGTCCAATAAGATTCTGGAAGAGTATGTCGCGGTAAAAGAGCGCGGCGCGCCGATCTTCGTTTCGACCACAGGTATGAACATGAACCCGACGGAGAGTTACGGGTTTTTGCGGCTACCGTTCGGAAAACAGGGCCGCATCGGTCAAATATTGGGAATCGGTGTTCACCTTGATGACAAAATCGACCGGATACGGGCCCTGTACGCGGCAGAAAGTATCCCCGACCCCGATTCTTGCTTCTGAACGATCATAGGAATTACCGTTCCGCCGGGAGGCCCTACATGATTGAAGACGACATCGACTTCGACGTGGTGGCGACGGTATTTTACGAAGCGCTGTTTCGCGAGGCGCCGGAAACAAGGACACTTTTCAAGAACGACGACCAGCAGTTTCTGATGTTCGTAAACGCACTTCAGTCAATTTCGGATCTGCAGGACCGGCAGCGTTCGCTGAATGATTTCCTCGCCATGCTCGGCGAGAAACATAAGGATATCGGTCTTACGAACGAGCAGATGAATGCCGGGCGCAAGGCATTTGCCAAGGCGCTCGACGCCGGCTGCGGCGACATTTCGTCCGAACAAAGAGCCATGCACGAGCGCTCATTCTCGCAGTTGCTCGATACGATGGGCTTCACCGGCTAGGCGTGTTCCGGCGCAAACAAAGAACCCGGCACGTGGCCGGGTTTTGAGTTTGTTGCGGATGCCGCAACACCTGGGAAAACAACACCTTAAATCCGGTTGAGATCAGATCGCCAGATACTGTTGGCGCAGTTCCGGATCATCCAGCACATCCTGCGCTGTCCCGTCGAACACCACCTGCCCCATGTCGAGGATAATTGCGCGGTCTGCGAGGTGCAGGGCCGCGATGGCGTTCTGCTCGACGATGATCGTGGTCATTCCGAGTTCCTTGATCTGTTCCAGCGTCTTTTCGATCTCCTGAACGATCACAGGCGCGAGACCTTCGTACGGTTCGTCCAACAACAGCAATTTGACGTCGCGCGCCAGTGCCCGGCTGATGGCCAGCATCTGCTGTTCACCACCGGACAGCGTCGTCCCCTCCTGACTACGACGCTCGCCCAGCCGCGGGAACAGCTCATAGATGCGTTCCAGCGACCAGCCGACCGGCGGCGCGATCTGTGCAAGCTTCAGATTCTCCTCGACTGTCAGCCCCTGAATGATACGGCGGTCCTCGGGCACCAGCCCGATGCCGTTACGAGCCGCTTCATGCGCTTTCATCGAATGCAGGGGCTGCTGGTCGAGCCATATCTCCCCCTTCGTGATATGTGGCTCGTCGACGCGCGCGATCGCCCGCAACGTCGAGGTCTTACCCGCTCCGTTACGGCCCAGCAGTGCTACGATGTCCCCCTCTCGTACATCGAAGCTAACCCCCTGAACGATGTAGCTTTCTCCGTAGTACGCATGGATGTCGGCGCAAGAAAAATACGCCTGCTGCTTGTCCGCCGCCGTTGCCGGCGCTGCGTTTTCGTCGATTTGGTCGTTATCTTTCATCATTGGCAATACGCTCATAGGTGGGCTCCCCCAAGATAGGCTTCCTGTACCCGGGGATCGCCTTTAATTTTTTCTGGCAGATCCTCGGCGATGACAGTGCCTTGAGCAAGCACGGATATTTTTTCAGCGAGGGAGAACACGACATGCATGTCGTGTTCGATGACCACCATCGTGACGCCACGGCCGGCGATGGTTTTCATGAGATCGATGGTCTTGTTGGTATCGGCGCGCGCCATACCAGCGGTCGGCTCATCCAACAACAGCAGTTTCGGATCCTGAACGAGGCACATGGCGAGTTCGAGACGTCGCTTGTCACCGCGCGAGAGCTGCCCGGCGATTTGTTTCGATTTGTCGTCCAGGCCAACGTCCTTGAGCATCTCCATTGCCTTCTCGGCGATCGGCCCTCTGCGTCTGACCGGGTTCCAGGCGTTAATCTTGAACGCGCCGTCGCGCCGCGCGAAGCCGGGGATCATTACATTGTCCAGCAAACTAAGATCGCCGAAAATCTCCGGCGTCTGGAACACGCGGCTCACACCGAGCTGGTTGATCTCGTGCGGCTGGATACCGAGAAGAGACGTGCCGTCGAACGTCACGGAACCGGTATCCGGCTCCAACCGACCGACAAAACAGTTCAGCAGCGTCGACTTCCCGGCACCATTGGGACCGATGATGGCGTGCACGCTTCCCTGATCGATATTCAGGTTCACGTTACTAAGCGCGCGCAGGCCGCCGAAGCTCTTGTTCAGGTCAACGATTGTAAGAATGCTCATATTCCTGTCCTCACGCCGGCGTCGCGCTGTGCGCGGTTTCTGCGCTGTTACCCGGCCCCTGCCCGCCAGACGACTTTGTAAAGAGATTGCGGAGACGCCGAAGCCCCTCCATCAATCCGCCTGGCAGGAAGATGACAATCAGCATGAACAATGCACCCAGGGTCAGATGCCACCCTTCGCCAACGAACAGCGAAGACAGGGTGACCATAAAGTGCTGCAACCCCTCAGGGAGTGCGGAGTATGCCTGCATCAGTATGGTCTCGTTAAAGGCCGAGAAAATGTTTTCGAAGTACTTGATGACGCCCGCGCCGATAACCGGTCCGAGCAACGTACCGGCACCGCCAAGAATGGTCATGAGCACAACTTCGCCGGACGCCGTCCACTGCATGCGCTCGGCACCTGCCAGCGGATCGGTAACGGCCAGAAGGCCGCCGGCCAGTCCCGCGAACATCCCGGAGATGATGAACGCCGTCAGCGCGTAAGGACGCGTGTTCAGACCGGTGTAGTTCATCCGGTTCTGGTTCGACTTCACCGCGCGCAGCATCATGCCGAACGGCGAGCGGAAAATCCTGAGCGTAATAAAGAAGCAGATGATCAACATCACGCCGCAGAAGTAGAAGCCCGGGTAGCCCGTCATGTCGATGCCGAACAGATCCGACGACGGTAGCACGGCGCCATAATCGCGGCCGAATGCGACGTCCAGCACCCGCGGGTCACCCTGTGTCAGCTGTAGACCTGTCTCGCCGTTGGTGATCGGCGTCAACACCGAGTAGGCCAGGTTGTAACACATCTGCGCGAACGCCAGCGTCAGGATCGAGAAGTAAATCCCCGTCCGCCGGAGCGAGATGAAACCGATCACCGCGGAGAACAGCCCGCCCACTATGGTCGCAAAAATGATGGCCGGGATCGGGTTCATGGTCAGCAGCTTGAATGTCCAGACCGCGGTATAAGACCCCACACCGAGGAACGCGGCGTGACCGAATGACAGATAACCGGTCAGCCCGAACAGAATGTTAAAGCCGAGCGCAAAGATGCCATAGATCGCGAACTTCTGAAGAAGGTCCGGATAACCGGCGCCAATCGGCGAGAAAATGATCGGACCTGCCAATGTGACGACGGCAAAGCCGATAAAGAGAAGCCAGTCGCTTCGATTCATTCCAAGAAATCTCATGTCAGCCCTCCATCACGCCCTTGCGGCCCATGAGGCCACGCGGCCGGAGCAGGAGCACCGCCACGGCAATCAGGTAAATAATGATCTGGTCGATGCCGGGAAGGATGTCCTTGACCTCGTTCATCGACGCGAAGCTCTGCAAAATCCCGAGCATAAAGCCCGCGAGCACGGCACCGCCGAGTGAGCCCATGCCGCCGACAACGACGACAACGAAGCTCAACACCAGAAAGTCCATGCCCATGTGATAGTCGGGGCTGAGGATCGGCGTGTACATCACACCTGCCAGACCGGCGACGATCGCGGCGATCCCGAACACGATGGTAAAGCGACGGTCAATGTCGATACCCAGCAGGCCGACGGTTTCCCTGTCCGCCATACCGGCCCGAACCACCATCCCGAAGGTCGTGAACTGAATGAAGGCGAATACGAGCCCGATCACGAACAGAGAGAACAAGAAGTAAACCAGCCGCCAGACCGGATAGACCACGTTGCCGGCGTCGAAACCGATGGCGACACCGAAGTCGATCATGCCCTTCATGCTGTCGGGCGCCGGCTGCGGGATCGGGTTGGCGCCGAAGATGCTCTTGATGATCTCCTGCAGCACGATGGCGAGCCCGAAAGTCACAAGGATCTGCTCAGCGTGCGGGCGCTTATAGAAGTAACGAATAAGACCGCGTTCCATGATAATGCCGATCAGCAGCATCACCGGAATCGCGATCAGAATGGACACGGGAACCGAATAATCGAGGATCGTCGCACCGAGATCGCCGAACCAAACTTCGACGTACGGCTGCGTAATCTCCAGCGGCGTCCCCCATGCCGTTGTCTCGGTTTCCGAAAGCGTCACTTTCTGAAGTCCGAGTACGGCTTTAATAGATACGGCACAAAATGCTCCCAGCATGAACAACGCACCGTGTGCAAAGTTCACAACGCCGAGCGTGCCGAAAATAATCGTCAGGCCCAGGGCGATCAGCGCATATGCGCCGCCCTTATCCAGGCCGTTTAGAATCTGAAGTAAGATCGCGTCCATTCACCAAACCCTCGCGAAGGATGGTCGCCCCGGCAAAAGCCGGGGCGACCGTGTTCCCAATCAGGTGCAAATTAGCCGTTGTTGTACGGACCCAATTCACCACCCAGCATGCTTGCCGGGTACTCAACCTGAGCACGCGGGGTAACTTCCACCACCTCGAGCACGTCGAACTTGGAGGACGGGTTTTCTTTACCCTTCACAACCAGGACGTCCTTGAAGCACTGGTGGTCAGCGCCACGATACAGGGTCGGGCCGTTGCCGAGGCCGTCGAACTCGAAATCTTCGAGCGCGGCGCCGACACCGGACGGCATGAACGTACCGGCACGCTGGCAGGCATCCGCATAGAGAATGGCCTGAGAGTAGCAGGTGTGCGCGGCCTGCGACGGCGGGAAGCCGTACTTCTGACCGAACGACTTGACGAACGCCTTGGAGCCTTCGTCCTGCAGCGACCAGTGCCAGTTGGTGGACCCGAAGATGCCTTTGACGTTTTCGCCGGCACCCTGCGCCATGAGACGCGAGTAAAGCGGAACGACGATGGCGAAGTCCTTACCGTTGACCTGCTTGTCGCGAAGACCGAACTGAACGGCCTGGGTCAGCGAGTTGACCATGTCACGACCGTAGTGGTTCAGCACCAGCACGTCGGCACCGGAGTTCAGAACCGGCGTGATGTACTGCGAGAAGTCACCGGCGCCGAGCGGCGTGCGGACGGCAGCGGCCGTCTTCCAGCCGAGCTGTTCGGTGTACTTCTTGATCGAGCCTTCCTGCGACCAGCCCCACGTGTAGTCGGCGGTCAGGTGGTAGGCCGTACGATCCGTGCCGAAGTTGTTCTTGAGCACCGGACCAAGGGCCGCACCGGACATTTCCGTGTTGAAGAAGTGACGGAAGCCGTTGGCGCGTTTGTCTTTACCCGTGGTGTCGTTGGAGTGGGTCAGACCGGCCATGAAGATGACGCCCGCGTCCTGGCAGAGGCCCTGGACGGCGATCGCAACACCCGACGACGAGCCGCCGGTGATCATGATCGCGCCGTCTTTTTCAATCATACGCTTGGCGCTGGCACGCGCGGCGTCGGATTTGGTCTGCGTATCGCCCGTGACGAATTCGACCTTCTTGCCGTTGACGCCATTACCCTGGAGCGCCTTCGACGAGAACGTGTTCAGCATACCGCCGTCGCCGCCGCCGTTGATGTGTTCGACAGCCAGTTCGTAAGCGCGCAGTTCGTCCGCGCCTTCGTCGGCATACGCGCCGGTCTGCGGCACGTTGAAGCCGAACGTAACGGTGCCGCCCTTGGGTTCGTTCATGTAACCCGCGGACCATGCCTTGCTGGTAAAGATCGTCGGCGTGGCGAGGCCAACACCAACAGCCGCCGTCCCTTTAAGCAGAGTCCGACGGTTCATTTTAAACTTACTCATATTGGATCTCCCAAAAACGATTCATTGGTCGTCTCTGGGGGCCGCCAGACGTGACCACGGCGCCCCGAGACTTGAGGATGAACTCATCCTGCATGCTAGGATGAATGAAAAATGTAAAGAGTCTAGTATCTATTTGACTTTCAACAATTATTTTGTCAAATTTCTGACAATACAAATTGTTAATTTGTTAAATATTCACAGATTTCGTTGTGCAGCGCAGCAACTCGGGGCCAAAAATGGAAAGCTCAATTCTCGGAACGCGCATCCGCCAGCGGCGTCGAGAGATCGGCACGACACAGGCGGAACTAGCTCAAAAGGTTGGCATTTCGCCGTCTTACCTGAACCTGATCGAGTGGAATAAACGACGCATCGCGGGCCCCCTTTTAGGCAAGATCGCAACTGCGTTAGACATATCGCTCAGCGAGCTTGATGACGTGTCGGAACGGCGCCTTTCGATCACGCTCGGTGAAATTGCGCACCTGCCGGCCCTTGCCGGTGTCCAAGTGGAGGAGGAACGGATCAACGAATTGATCGGCCGTTTCCCCGGATGGGCCCGCGGCGTCGCCAGCCTCGCGCGGTCCGAACGCGAGGCGACCGAACGTGCGTACATGCTGTCCGACCGACTGTCGAACGACCCGTTCCTGAGTGAGAACATTCATCGCATCCTGACCCGGATCGCCGCCGTCCGCTCCATCAGCGAGATCATCTATGAATACGAAGACATCCCGGACGACCGGCGCCGGGAATTTGACCGCATCATATATGAAGAGAGCCGGACGCTCTCGGACGTCGCAGAGGCGCTCGCCGTTTACCTCGACAAGGCAGCAGAGGACGAAAAGGTATTCACACCCGTTGATGAAGTCGAGGCGCTGTTCGAGCATCACGGCAATCATTTCTCCGAGATCGAGACGCTGAGCGAAATCCTCGCCCCTGAGTTTGCCGGGATGAACTTGCGGCAAGAGCGCATGCGTGCACGTGAGCTGGTGACGACCCGCTTGGGCGAAACCATCGACCGGATTGTTGGCGACCAGGCGAAGATCAGCACCCACGCCGGTCAGAACCGCGCCCGAGACTTGCTGACGGAATATGCCGTCGCCGCCGCCACGCTGCCGATGACCGCGTTTCGCGAAGCCGCCGCAAACGCGCGCTATGACATCGAGACTCTTAGCGCCGAATTTGCCTGCGACACGGATATCGTGTGCCAGCGGCTGACTGCACTGCCCGAAAGCGACGACACGCCGACCTTCGGTTATTTCCGTGCCAACGCGGCCGGCACCATTATCCGTATGTTGCGGCTCGAACGCCTACCCGTACCGCGGTATGCAGTCGCCTGCCCGCTCTGGGTGCTGTTCCGGGCGCAGCAGTCTTCGGACGTTCTGTTCCGCCAGCGCGCAATATTTCCGTCCGGCGCGCGGTTCGTATTTGTCGCCAAGGCCGTGAGCCAGGGGAAAGTCGGGTTCGGCGCTCCACGTCACTTCGTGACCGACATGCTGGCGATGAGCGAAGAGGACTCTTTCAAGACCGTATATGCACCGGATGACGATACCCGGCTGGAGGAAGTGGGGCCGAGCTGTCGTCTCTGCCCGCGCGACACCTGTCAGCATAGGGTGACGGATCCGCTGACCGACAACTAGGACCATTGCCGGTCCTATACAGATATTGAAGCGGCCGCTGTTTTGCCGTCTAATCGTCAAAAGTCTGCAACAAGACGGACTCAATCAACGGGAGGTTATGCTGATCATGTCAGCACGTGTTCTGCTTGCCGAGGACGAGGAAAATATCCTTACGTCTCTGACGTTTCTGCTTGAACGCGCCGGTTACGACGTGTCTGTCGAGACCGAGGGGCCAAAGGTATTGAAGGCCGCGCTCAGCACGCCTCCGGATGTTCTGGTGCTCGACGTCATGCTGCCCGACATGGATGGATACGAAATCCTGCGGCGGCTGCGCGCCTCCCCCGCGACTGAACGCCTTCCGGTTCTGATGCTCACGGCCAAAGGGCAACGCGAAGACCGCGAAACAGCACTTCGTTGCGGCGCGGACCTCTTCATCACCAAACCTTTCGCCAATTCCGAGATCATAAATGCCATCGGCGAGCTTGCCGAAAAGCGCCTTCAATAAAGGGGATCGCGGGCATGATCGACAACGCCGATCTGCAACTGGCCCGTCGTAAGACCCGCGACCGATCCGTTGCCTTGCTCGTGTTGGGCATTGTGCTGCTGATGCCGCCGATGGTCCGCATTGCGCAGATCGACACCACAGTATTTGGCCTTCCCTTCGCCCTCGTTTATCTGTTCGCCGCCTGGGGCCTCCTTGTGATTGGCGCCGCATTGCTGGCACGTCCGCTGCGCGACAGCGAAAAGCCGATCGCCTCCGCCACCAGCGACGACACCACGGGCTGATGCTTTCCGCAAATATACTGCTGTTCGTTTGCTTGGGGTATGTCGCCCTGCTGTTCGCCGTGGCCTTCGTGGTGGATTGGCGCACACGGCGCAAGCCGATCCGCTGGCTGCAGTCCTCGGTCATCTACACGCTGTCCATTTCCATCTACTGCACGTCGTGGACATTTTACGGCGCGGTCGGCTCGGCAGCGCGGAACGGACTGGAGTTCATCACAATCTATCTCGGCCCGACGCTGGTTTTCATCGGTTGGTGGTGGCTGCTCCGGAAGCTCGTCCGGATCGGCCGCGCGCACCGCATCACATCGATCGCCGACCTTATCTCGTCCCGTTACGGAAAAAGTCCGAGTCTCGCCGTTCTGGTCACGACCATCGCCGTCATCGCCATCACGCCCTATATCGCGTTGCAGCTGCAGTCGGTGACGAACAGCTACCAGGTCATCGTCGGCAACAACGACGGCACCACCACCGCATTCTGGATTGCTGCCGGTATGGCGCTCTTCACCATCCTGTTCGGCACCCGCAACCTGGATGCTAACGAACGCCACCATGGCGTCGTCGCCGCGATTGCGCTTGAAGCCATCGTCAAGTTACTGGCGCTGATCGCCGTCGGCGTCTTCGCCACGTTCATTGTTGCGGACGGTCTCGACGACGTGTTCGCCGGCATTTCCGCCGAGACGATCCAGGGCGCCGGCGATATATTCGGTCCGCGCTGGATTGCGCTCACGTTCCTGTCCGCAACGGCGATCATCTGCCTTCCGCGCCAGTTCCAGGTAACAGTGGTCGAAAACATCGAAGAACGTCACGTCGCCACCGCGTCGTGGCTGTTTCCGCTTTATATGCTGGGCATGACGGTGTTCATCGTACCGATCGCGCTTGTCGGCCAAAGCGTCATGCCGTCGGGATCAAACCCGGATCTTTACGTGCTGACCCTGCCGCTCGCGGAAAACCGCAACGAACTTGCGATGCTCGCATTCCTCGGCGGATTTTCATCGGCAACATCGATGGTCATCGTCGCCGCCATTGCGGCCTCGACCATGGTTTCGAACCACATCGTCATGCCGGTCGCCCTGCGGCTGTTGCCGGCAAAAGCCGTCAGCGGCGACGTCAGAAACCTGCTGCTGACCTCAAGACGGTTCAGCATCGCGGCAATCCTCGGCCTCGGCTTCCTGTATTTCTACCTGAGCGGCGGTTCCGACGCGCTCGCGGCAATCGGCCTGATCGCCTTTGTCGGCGTCGCCCAGTTCCTGCCCAGCCTGATCGGCGGCATTTTCTGGCGCAGCGCCACCCGGGCCGGCGCCATTGCCGGCCTGGTGGTCGGGTTCGCACTCTGGGCCTACACCCTGTTCCTGCCGAGCTTCGATGGGCATTTCATTCTCAGCGCCGGCGTCATTAACCAGGGGCCGTTCGGGATTTCACTTCTGCGGCCTGAGGCCCTTTTCGGTCTCGATCACTTCGACCCGCTCGTTCACGCCGTGGTCTGGAGCGTCGGCATGAACGCGCTCTGCTTCGTCGTATTCTCCGCATTGACGACGCCGGATGGCCTCGAACGCCTACAGGGCGCGCTGTTCGTCGACGTTTATAAGTCGTCCGGCGGATCGGCATCGAATATTTCGGCGGAGGTTGCCGACACCGAAGACCTGTTCGTGCTCGCGCAACGCATCCTGGGTGGCGTGCCGGCCAAGAAGCTCTTCGACGAAATGGCGGCCAGCCAGGGCATCAAGACCGGGCTTCCACATCCGACCGACGCCGTCGTGGCACGGCTAGAGCGCGAACTCGCGGGGTCCATCGGTGCCGCATCAGCGCATGCCATGGTGACGCGGATTGCCGGCGGTCAGACCGTGAGTATTACCGAACTGATCGATATCGCCGACGAAACGCAGCAGGTCCTTGAGACATCCCGCCAGCTTGAGGAAAAGTCCGCGGAACTCGAGCGGACGGCACAGCAGCTTCGCGTCGTCAACGACCGCCTGAGGACACTGGATGCCCAGAAGGATGAATTTTTGAGCCAGGTCAGCCACGAACTGCGCACGCCGATGACGTCGATCCGCTCCTTCTCGGAAATCCTGATGGAAGAGCATACGATCACCGACGATGACCGCGCGCGTTTCGTTCACATTATCCATGATGAAAGCCTGCGGCTGACGCGGTTGCTCGATGAGATTCTGGACATCAATCGCCTCGAAGCCGGTGTATCGAAACTCGACCTTACCCAGCTCGACGCCAACGCTGCCGTCAAGAAGGCACTGGAGACGATTGCCGGCATGACGCGCAGCGCCGGTGTGACGGTACGAACGGAACTCGCAACCGACGAACTCTGGATCAGGGCGAACAACGACCGCCTGCGCCAGGTGATGATCAACGTGCTGTCCAATGCGGTTAAGTACAACCTCGCCGACAAGCCGGAGATACTTGTACGAACAGCGCTTGTCGACGGCTTCGTCCAGATTGACATCATCGACAATGGTGGCGGCGTACCGCCCGAAGTCTCGACCTCGATCTTCGACAAGTTCGCCCGCGGCATCCGGACCGGGCGCAATCACGGGGCCGGGCTGGGCCTCCCGATCAGCCTCGCCATCATGCGTGCCATGAACGGCAATCTGACCATCGAAGTGACTGCCGAAAACACGACCTTCTTCCGCCTGAGTTTCGAACACGCCCTGATACGGCATCGCGCCCCGGCGCCGGCGCAGGGAACGGCCTGAATTCGGGAAAAAGAAATTCGCGGAACACCGGCCAAGGGGCCAGGCATTCGTTTCCGGCGCCCCCAGCCACCCGGCCTCAACACTCCACGTTCGTCAATAGTCGCTTCGATACACTTGATCCCGCGCCGATGCGGGTGCTTACTATCGGGAAGCAACAGCTCCGTAGAATCGTACGGAGACCATCCGATGGATCATCATGCTTCTTAGAAGCGAACGGGGGGATGGTTTGACGCCGGCGCTGATAGATCTTCTGACGGCAATCGAGGCTGCGGCTACGCCCGCGGAGCTCCAGTCGTTGATGGACCAAGCCGTCCGCAACTTCGGTTTTGGCGGCTATTCGTATCACAAATACCAGCCCTCGGACGGCAGCATCGATTACTTCGGCCAATGGCCTGACGAATGGCTCAAGCGCTATGAAGACAATCACTATGTCGACATCGATCCGGTCGCAGAACGGCTGCTTCAGTCGGTAACACCGTTCACATGGCAAGAGGCTCTTCTGGACCGCCCGGTAAACGCACCGGAGCGACTGGTCATGAACGAGGCACGGGATTTCGGAATAACGGACGGCGCAGAGGTCCCGATTCATGAAGCCGGCTTCGGCCTTGCCACGTTGTCGGTATTCTCATCCAATAGCAGGGAATTCCAGGAAGCCTGGAAACGTCACAGGCATGAATTTCATGTGTTCAGCCTTTACTTTCATGAAAAGTACAGCAGCTTCGAACCGCAGCCTGAAACGGTTCCTGAGCCAAATCTGACCAAACGCGAGCGAGAGTGCCTCGTTCTCACGAGCCGCGGCAACACCGCCTGGGAAATCGGCAACATCCTCTCGATCTCCGAACGGACGGCCAAGCAGCATCTTGCCAGCGCGGCCAGAAAACTCGGTAGTTATTCAAAGCACCATGCCGTGGTGAAGGCTATCCTGACCCGCCTTATTCTTCCCTGATCCGCGAAAGATACCGTCTTACCGCGCAGTAACCCCCCTGCTGCGTCTATCAGTTGTACCCACTCCGCCTTTGGGCGGACTGCGCTCGTTTAGCTAAATCGCTTGAATTGCACCTGCGTATCAGCAGGGGGCAATGATGATTGATCTAATCACTTCGCAGAATGCCAGCCACTACGGCCACCTCCTCAGAGAGATGTTCCGTCTCCGTCATCGCATCTTCAAGGAACAGCTCGGGTGGTCCGTTGAATGCAACAACGGGGAAGAACGGGACCAGTTCGACCGACCCGATACCGCGTACCTCATTGTTTCGGACGAAACACAAAACGTCATCGGCGCATGGCGGCTTCTGCCGACGACCCGCCCGTACATGGCGTCAACGGTGTTCAGGGCACTTTTCGGCGACGTTGAGCCGCCCCAAGCCGAGAGCATCTGGGAATGCAGCCGGTTTGTCGTGAATCCACCGGAACGGCACGTGAGCGTCAGCGGCATCGATGAAGCCACGGCCTCGCTGCTCGTCGGGATCACGGAGTTCGCTGTTTCTTACAACGTCAGGGAAATCATCTCCGTCGAAACGCCTGCCGTGGCCCGGCTACATGCACGGGCAAGAGGCCGCGCGCCGGTATGGCGCAGTTCAGTTCAATCTCTCGGAGAAACAAGGGCCCTCGTCGCACGGTATGACATCGATGGCGGCCTGCTCCAGTCCCTGCGAGAGAAATACCGCACCCAAGCGCCAATCATTCGGCAAATGGCACTCTGGGATCAATCCGTAGCAGCCTGATCGGAAAGACGAACGCATGCCCCGTCATAGCACCTTACGCCTCGCAGAAAGCTTCAGGCACGCCATCACGTATCTGATCCGGGAGGCGAACCGCAGTGGCTTCGCCCGCGTTGGCGCCTCATTGGAGGAGGCAAACAAGGCTGTCGATGAGGAACTTGGTTCGCGTGGGCTGCAGAATTTGGGCGACGCCGACGACGTGAACAACGGCGACACAACCACCGAGGAAGGGGGTAAAAAACAATGGCACTGAATGCAGCGAGAATTTCGGAAACCACCGAACTGGAACAAGCCCAGGCCGCACTGGCATCGAAAACCCTTCTATCCCAGGAAATGGCGCTGGACCGCACCGAGGTCATCAACGGAGCCATGGCAGCGTCGGGTGTCTGCCCACCACCGATTTTCATCACCCGAAACGAGGGCGCCTACTTCGAGGATATAGACGGCAATTCCTATCTCGATACCTGCATGGGGTTCGGTGTACACTTACTCGGCCACAGGCCCGCTGCCGTCGAGGCGGCAATACGGGACCAACTCGGACGTGGCTGGCATTTCAGCCTGCGCGGCGAAGCACAACTGGCGTACGCGCGCCTTATCCAGTCCGCGTCGGAATCGAATGAGCGGGTGGTGTTTTGCAATACCGGCACCGAAGCGACGATGTACGCCATCCGGGCGGCTCGCGCGCTGACCGGAAAGACGAACATCGCGTTGTTCGATATCAGCTACCATGGCGCCCACGACAGTGTCCTCGTGTGGGAAACACCCGGTTCGGCGCCGGGCGCCCCCGTGCCGACGACGCTCGGTCACGGGATTCCGCACGGTGTCCTCAACGACGTGACTTTACTTCCCTATAAACACCCGGCTGCTCTGCAGAGGATCCGCGATAATGCGGACACGCTCGCCGCAGTGATGGTCGAACCCGTACAGGGCTCGCGCCCCGACGGCGAGGTCGAGGGCTTCCTAACCGAACTGCGTAAACTATGCGACGAACTCGGCATCATCCTCATCTTCGACGAAGTTCTGACGGGGTTCCGGCTTGCATACGGCGGCGCGCAGGAGCGCTTCGGCATCGAAGCGGATATCACGACGTACGGCAAAGCCGTTGCCGGTGGGCTGCCGATCGGTATCGTGGCCGGCCGGAAAGAATTGATGGAATCGTTCGGCGATTTTACCTCGCCCGGCGGCATTTTCTTCGGCGGAACGTTTTCCGGGAATCCCCTAAGTATCGCATCGGGTCTTGGCACGCTCCGTTACCTCCGCGCCCATCCAGAAACATACACGCATAAAGGGAATTCTTGGCGTCCCGTCCCGGTCCAACGGAAACACCCAATTCCCGAAATCAGTCCATTCCGTGCGTCCAAGTGCCCCATCAAGATCCAAAAAGGTCGCTCCCAGGAACTCGAACGCTCGACCCTCGAAGCGCACGTCCAGCAGATGACCGGCGATCAAACGACCGCGCCAGTCCTGCTCCGCAGTTTTGGCTTGTGCTGCCAGCCTAGCTGTCACGCCAGAGCCACGAAGCACACGGTTGCCACTCTCCTTTGCCATCGCACCGACCGCTTCTCGGAAGGTCCGAACCGTAACCTTGCGATCGGATCGCATCACCTGAACCAGAACAGGCGTGGACAGCGCGAAAAAATGTCGCGTAAAAGATTGGATCATGGTGAGACCTCACGCATCGCCACAATTGCAGTCGCAATCGCAGGCGCAATTGCAGTTGCAGTTACAGTTGGAGTAGCAGTTGAAGCTGCCGCAGTTGCAGTTGTTGTAGTTGCGCCGATACTCCGCACCACCGATCTCGTCGGCGGCCAGATTGTATGAGCCATATACAAAGCCGACGGAAACCGCCTGGTAGCCGATTGTCTGGCCACCGGCAAAATCATAGCCAGGATTGCCGGGAGAGAAACCAAGTCCCCAGGTCCACCAATCTCCGTTTGGCGGCGTCCACTGGGCATCCCCGAAGCAGTTTCCATTGGGGATGTAGCCCGCACAGTTGTTGACCCGATCATCATAGTATTGGCTACTGCGATTGAGCTCGCCGATGTCGGTTCCATCGGCAATTTTGAAGCCGGTATTACGGGCATCGTCCCCGGTGGAGCCGGAGCGAACAGATCCGGACGCCACCAGGTTGGGCAGAGACAAATCCCCGCTCATGCTGTCGCCTGCTTTGGCGACCCGGCTGGCGAGATCGACTTCGGCATACTCCAACCCCGTCTCGTCCTGCTTTTGACGGAGATACCTGCCGCCCTCTCCGATGGCAGTCGGCAAGTTCAGAGATGCCGCTGCGCCACTCGCCTCTGCAGCACTGGCAGCAGCAGCCGTTGCCGACCCTGCCGCAGCGACAGCACTGGCGGAAGCCTCATCAGCTTTCGTATTCGCAACGCCGGCACTTACCGAGGCATTGGCTTCAGAAACCCCGACCGCCGTGGCGCTCGCAGCAGCATTTGTCTCGGAAACACCAGCCGCTAATTCGCTGGCCGCCGCAGAGTTCGCGCTCGTGCTTGCCGCGTCCCGGGCCACCTCGGCGGCTGTCTGTGCGCCAAGGGCACTGGTCTCGGCGGATTGCGCGCCAACTTCGGCGACTTCAGCCCCTGCCTGAGCCAGTTCAGCAGCGGAGCGAGCCGACTCTGATGCGGTTTGCGAGGCACTGGCCGCGGACGCGCTACTCGCGGCATCGGCAACCTTCTGATCAAGCTCCGCACGGCTTGCATCGATATCAGTTTCGATGTCAGCGATGGCCTTGGCGACAGTCTTGTCTTGACGGTTGCGTAAACGATCAGCCACCCACTTCGACGTTTTTGAAATGAGGGCTTTGACGTTGACCCTTTGACTTTGGTTAGAGTTCCGTTTTCTCACCAAAACTTTCAAGAATTTCGTCAATTCGTGAGACGCATTTTCTATTTTCTAATAACACCATAAAACGCCGTACCATTTACTCAAGGTCAACAGCTTGAGAGAGAATTGGCCGATAGAGAGAGATTTTGAAGAAACTGGCTTTAGGCGAGGTCAACAGCTTCATCTCGAAAGCGGCGCAGAAGCTGGGATTTTCTGCGGCAACCATCTCACAGTGAGACAGTTGCCGCTAGAAAAATGGCGGAGGGGAAGGGATTCGAACCCTCGATACAGTTTCCCGTATACTGGTTTAGCAAACCAGCGCCTTCAGCCACTCGGCCACCCCTCCACACGGGCCCGGCAGCCGCGAAATCGATGCGATGGGCGACCGGAAAAGACGGCGGGAATGTACGGGCTTGACCGCCCAGCGTCAACCACGCTGAAACCCGCTGAAAAGCTGGCCTGAGACGGGGATTGCCCCCTTGCCAAACGCGCCCGCAAGGACATCATAGGGCGTTCTGCCACCTCCAGGAGCGTTCACTTGTCCGACACCCCTGCACCATTGCGGGATGCCACCGCCCACCCGGGGAATCCCCCTGCCCCGCGGCCGCTCAACCGCCTCGCGGTGGGGCTGCTGATGGCTTTGGGCACACTGGGGCAACTGGCGCTGAACATCGTCCTGCCGTCCCTGCCGGCGATCGGTGAAGAGCTGGACGTGGCGGCGGGCAGCGAGCGGCTCGTCCTTTCCGTATTCCTGATCGGTTTTGCCAGCGGTCAGCTGCTGGTTGGGCCGCTTTCGGACCGGTACGGCAGACGGCGCATCCTGATTCCCGGTCTTTTGCTGTATGCCGTGCTGGGCGGCGGTGCCGCACTGACGGCATCGATCGACTGGCTGCTGGCGGCGCGGCTGTTACAAGGGCTGGGCGCAGCAGCCGGTTTCGTGATCGCGCGGGCCATCGCCCGCGACGCCTTTCAGGGTGCTGCGCTGGTGCGGATCTTCGGCCTGCTGACACTGACCATGGGGATTGTGCCCGGCATCGCCCCCATCATCGGCGGATTTGTCCAGGACTACGTCGGCTGGCAAGCCAACATGGCCATCACCATGGTGATGGGCGGTGTCATGTTCGTGCTCTGCCTGGTCGCAATGCCGGAAACGGGAACGCCCAGCGACACCACGATCGCACCCGGCGCCGTGGCAATGAACTACGTTTCCATTTTCCGGGACCGCACTTTCAGGCGCTTCGCACTGACAAACGCGCTGACACTGGGATCGCTCTATGCGTTTCATGCCGGCGGGCCGGAACTGATGATCCGGCAATTGGGGCTTAGTCCGTCGAGCTTCGGCTTCCTCGCCTTCCTGCATTCGTCGGCCTACATGGCAGGCGCAGCGTCCGTGTCCGCGTTGAGCGCCCGCATTCAAAAACCTTCCACAGTCATCGTGACCAGTGCACTCACCATGTGCGCGTCCGGCTTCGCGATGCTGACAGTAAGCCTGACGGGCCACGCATCGGTCGCCACGATCATGGTGTTCATGGTGATCTTCGGATTTGCGCTCGGCGTCATCCTGCCACTCGGCGTTGCCGGATCACTGAGCCCGTTCAAATCGTCCGCTGGGACCGCGACGGCCTTGCTGGGCGCCCTGCAGATGTCGGCCGGCGCCGCCGCCAGCGCCGTCGTCGCGGCGTTTCCCGACATCCCTGGCATCGCCTTTCCGATCGTCATCATCGTGATGACGGCTGCGGCTGCAATCAATGCACGTCCGTCCAAACTGGAACCCATTCGACAGGAGATCCAAGATGACTGAAACCATCAGTGACCTGATCGGCAATCGTTTCGCTCAGAAAACCGACACCGGCAAGGACCGCCCGGCGGAAGGCACGCACGCGCAGCAACTCAGGCACCGGTCACGCCGACGGTACAAGGACACGCCTGTGCCGCAGGAAGTCCTGGACATCCTTTATGCCTGCGCCCTCTCCGCACCTGCCAAATCGGATCTGCAGCAGGTCTCGATCATTCAGTTCGACGATGCGGACCTGCGTGAAAAGGTCACCGATCTCATCCCGTCCATGCCCTGGATCAAACAGGCGCCGGTGTTTCTTCTGTTCTGCGGTGACGGCCGTCGTGTCCGCCGCGTGTGCGAGATGCGCGGGACGGACTTTGCTCACGAACCGCTCGATGCGTTCATGAACGCCGCGGCCGACGCCGCCATCGTTATGATGAATTTCATCGTCGCTGCCGAGGCGGAAGGCCTAGGCTGCTGCCCGATCAGCGCCGTCCGTGAAGTGACTGATGAAATCGCCGAGCTGGCGGGACTGCCCGAAGGTGTTTTTCCGTTTGCGGGCCTGTGCGTAGGGCATCCGGCAGACGATCCGGCGATCAGCGTCCGGCTGCCGATAAGCCTGACCGTTCACCGAAATAAATACGACGACAGCCGGCTTGCGACAGAGATCGACAGCTACGATACGCGCCGCGCGCAAACAAACCCCTATAGCAAACAGCGTGAGCCGGATCGGTTCGGCAGCAAGCAAAACTACGGCTGGTCAGACGACAAGGCGCGTCAGACGGCGAACCGGGAACGCGCCGACTTCAGCACCTACATCCGCCGGAACGGTTTTGATATATAATAAAAATAATCGTAAAGGTAGAGAATTACAACTTTTCAGGGTCATAAACATAGGATAGATTTATCCACATATATACGCCTTAAAAGTGTCCACGTTTGGCACGCGTTTCATAAAGACTCCGACTGGGAAGGAGAACTTTACATGGGAAACTTCGACGCCTTTGCCGTGCGCAAACGGGACGAGCGGCTGCCAAGATCGGTCTTTAAAGGCAGTGTCGGGCCCAATGCCCGGAATGCCCCGGTCGACCTGCACATTATTACGCGCACCCTTGCCAGTGCCGGACTGCTCGATGACGATGCATGTCCGCACCGGACCCGCGCCATCATATTCGAAGCCATCCGCCACGTTCGGCGGACACTGACGGTCGCCGACGCCGGTGGCGGTTCGGATCACCTCATCTCGCCCGGCGACGCCACGGAGCGGGCAGTGCGTCGCGCGTTGGCAAAGGGGCGCCTGCCATTGTCGCATCGCGCCATCATCGACACGCAGTCGCCACGAGGCGCACGCTCGGTCATCGACAGCGGCATGAAACGGGCCTTGGCACGGCTTTCGAATCAACCCGGCGAGGACGACAACACGTCTCCTCTCCGCCGCGCCGTCCTGCCGGACGTGGGATCAGAGACGTTTCATGCTAATCGTCGACTTGCTGACGCTATGTCGAAAGGCGGACTGCTGCCGGGGCTAGAGGTGATTATCGCGCAGTCCTTCAGCGAAGGCGGCAAACAGGCGTTCAGCGATGTGAGGGACTTCTTCGACATCCTTCGCGAGCGCACGCCGAAGGTTCCTCCGGTGTTGGGCGCCGAGATTGAAAAGCAACTGAGCGGCAACGCGAGACAGCGGTTTCGCAAGCTCCGCCGCGGCGAACCACCGGCCGAGGGTGATTTCAACGAATAGAGAGAAAGGTCAGTTGACCATGTGTTCCTTGATCGCCGCGTTACGCACTGATTTCCGAACTTTCTCGAATGCCCGGACCTCGATCTGGCGGACACGTTCTCGGCTGATGCCGTAGACGTCGCTCAAATCCTGCAATGTCATGGGATCATCCTTAAGGCGGCGTTCCGTCAGGATATGGCGTTCACGATCGGTGAGGCACATCATGGCGCCGGCCAGCATCTTCTGGCGCTGACGTGATTCCTGACGCTCTGCGACGATGGTTTCCTGATCGGTTCCGTCATCCTCGAGCCAGTCGATCCATTCGCCATCGCTGTCTTCACGGAGTGGCGCATTGAGCGAATGGTCCGGCCCGGCCAGACGACGGTTCATGTTGGTCACTTCCTGCTCCGAAACTTTCAGCCGTGTCGCAATCAACTCGGTCTGTTCCGGGGTCAAGTCACCGTCGTGAATCGCCTGCAATTCGCTTTTGATCCGACGGAGGTTGAAGAACAGTTTTTTCTGTGCCGCCGTCGTGCCCATCTTCACCAACGACCAGGAATGAAGGATATATTCCTGCATCGAGGCGCGGATCCACCACATTGCATAGGTCGCCAGGCGGAAGCCTTTGTCCGGATCGAAGCGTTTGACGGCCTGCATCATGCCGACGTTACCTTCAGAGATCAGCTCGCCGACCGGCAAGCCGTAACCGCGATACCCCATTGCGATTTTCGCAACGAGGCGAAGGTGACTGTTCACCAGCTGATGCGCGGCATCGTGGTCCTCGTGATTGCGCCAGCGTTCGGCCAACGCGACCTCTTCCTCCTGCGTCAGCATCGGGTACTGACGGATCACCTGCAGATAACGCGACAGGTTCTCCTCTGGGGTCGGATTAAAATCTTTGGCAATTGTGCCCATGTTCCCTGTCTTCCCTTGGTTTCACCGGCATCCGGCCCCGTCGAGGCGAGGCCCCACGCTGAGTGATCCGTGTCGATGTTTCCGATAACTTACCTGAGTTTATTAATCAGGTATAGTATTTTTATATTTGTTCTAAACTATCAATTAGTTCTTTGATTTCATTCGATAGTTCTATCTCAAAACGCATCTCTTCCCGTGTAACCGGATGCTTGAACCCAAGTTTGTATGCATGAAGGGCTTGATGTTTGTACGCGCCAGCTTGCCCTCGGATCACAATCTCCCGGTCTTTTCGAAGGCTACCGCGCGTGTGGTAGAGTGGATCGCCCACCAGCGGATGCCCAATACCCGACATTTGAACACGGATTTGATGCGTTCGTCCTGTGAATAAATGGCAATCCATTAATGCCGCAACGGCACCAATTGGGCGGATAACCCTGTAATCCGTGACCGCGTGTTTACCCCCCGACGTTACGGTGGCCATGCGTTTGCGGTTCTTGGGATCGCGCCCGATGTTTCCCTCCAGCCGGCCCTGACGCGGGCTGGGCACACCCCAGACGACTGCGAAGTATGCACGGTCGATACTGTGCACCTGGAACTGCTCGACCAGGCCACGATGCGCGATGTCGCTCTTCGCGCAAACCATCACGCCCGACGTGTCCTTATCCAGCCGGTGCACGATGCCGGGCCGCGTGACGCCGCCGATCCCGGACAGCGATCCCCGACAATGATGCAGCAGTGCGTTGACGAGGGTGCTCGACGCATGTCCCGGCGCAGGGTGCACGACAAGACCTGCGGGCTTATGGATCACAATCAGATCTGCATCCTCGTACAGAACGTCGAGCGAAATTTCTTCCGCCTCCGGTTTTGCAGGCGTCGGCGGCGGCACGGTCAGAACGTATGTTTCGCCCTCACGGACCTTGCGCGAAATATTGTCGGCGATCCCATCAGGCGCCGAAACCCGGCCATCCTCGATCAAGGCCTGAATCCGGGTTCGAGACAAGTTCTCTGCATTGTCCGCCAGCCATTTGTCGAGCCGGGCGCCGGCACCGGCGGCGTCGACGGTGACGGTTATTTCGCGTGCGTCGCTCATGAGCACCTTTATGCCCTATCGCCGGACGAAAGCCCAATCCCTTGACAACCGGGGCGCCGGCGACGATGAAGACCAGGAAAAGGCCGAAGGTAAGGCATTCATGCAGGCGCTGAAGTTCATTGTTATCGGTATGGGCATCCTGATCGTTCTCGCGGTCGGGCTGATCGGCTTCGGGCTTTACAAAAAGTCCGTGGACCCGGGGTGGAAACTGTTCGGCACGCGCACGGATGCACCCGCGGCGGCAAGCGCCGCACCCGCCATGTTCGGCAAACTCAATCTTGCGCTGCCGGAAGGCTGCCGCATCGAAGATGTCCGGCCGGACGGCCGCCGTGCCTTTCTGATTCTCGGGCCCACGTCGGCGTGCGACGTACTCGTCGTCATCGACACCCAGGACGGCCGCATTCTGGGCCGCATCGACCCCAGATGATCGTTCGCCTACCGGGCGATCTCGACAAGCGGATCCGCGAACATGCGGCAGCCGGTTACCCCGATGAAGCCTGCGGGCTGCTGAGCGGCATTCGCAAAGGCGATACCGTCAAGGTGACCGGCGTCCACGAAAGCCACAACATTACCGACCGAGATCCGAAAACTGGTTTCGAGATCGATCCCAAGCTGCGGTTCGATCTCATGCGCGCACTCGAAGAGCGCGCCGACGGCACGGAAATCATCGGGCACTATCATTCACACCCTGACCATCCGGCCGAACCGAGCGCGACAGATCTTTCGATGACTTACGAGACGGAATTCATCTGGCTGATTTGCGCCGTGACAGCGGACGGCGAAACGGAGCTGAACGCCTTCAAGCCGCTGGAAGACCGGAGCCGGTTCGACCGGCTCGCATTGGAGATCGGCCAGCGGCTCGAATGATCGGCGTCAGCTTCCTTGATTCTTGTGCTGGCCGTGGCCCTGCATCGGCTTGCTCGCGCCGACGCCCTGCACCTTGAACGTTACCGAAATCTCTCCCGCTTTCTCGAACACGAGTGTCAGCGGCAGTTCCTGACCTTCCTTGAACGGTGCCTTCAGGCCCATGAACATGACATGCAGGCCACCCGGCTGAAATACGGTCGGCGTACCCGGCTCAACTTCGACGCCCTCGACCTGGCGCATCTTCATGACGCCGTTCTCCATCAGGTGGGTATGGATCTCGGTGCGCTTGGCGAGGTCGGACTTGGCACCGACAAGACGGTCGGTTTCGTCGCCATGATTGACAAGCGTCATATACGCCGCCCCCGCCTTGGCCGGTCCCGCGGTTGCGCGTGCCCACGGCTGTTCGACCATGATGCCGTTCATTTTCATGTCGTCCGCCGACGCGTCATCGGCGGCGAAAATAGCGGCAAAGGCAAATACCGCCAGCGTCACTGCGGAAATCAGTTTCTTCATATCCGTTCTCCAATTCGTCTCATCACCCCTGCGCCCGGTTGCCGGCGCGTCTGAGCGGGCGGTGTCGCATCCATTACATATTCATAAATCAGAATATAAACAACCGCGCACGCGCGTTTTATGACCCGGTGAGCCCCTTCGGCGTAAAGGTCGATCCCTCGTACATGGTGGCGGTGATCATCTCCAGCGCACGGCGCTGCTGTTCGAGGTTCTCAGGCGTCGCCTCGCCGGTGGGTGGCGTCTCCAGATCGAAATGCCCGAAACCGTCGTGTCCGCGCACCAGCATGGCGCTGTCACGGGGACCTTCCTTCTGTGCACTTGTCGGCAGGTAATCGATCAACAGGCCGACCCGGCGCTCGTCCGACGTATTCGGTCCCGATGCATGGATGATGCGGTGATCGAAAAGGCATGCCTCGCCGGGTTTGAGTTCCGCCTCGACGGCACCGGAGGCATCGAATTCTTCGGTAATATACTGTGCTCGCGACAGGATACTGTCGCCGTCATTGCTTTCGGCATGATCCAGCAATTTCCATTTGTGCGAGCCCGGAATGACCGTGAGGCAGCCGTGCTTGGATGATGCCGCCGACAGTGCCAGCCAGGCGATCACCAGAAACGGCTTCAGCTTGATGTACATGCTGTCCTGATGCCATGCGGCATGGGCGCGGCCGTCCGGTTTCTTGAAACGGAACGTTGCATTCCAGTTCAGAATATCGGGACCGACCAGATCTTCGATGATGTCGAGAACGTGTTCACGCCGAGCCAGCTTGTCGATCCAATCCAGCAGAAGGTTGGCCTTGAAATCCAGCTTCCCGACCAGGTCCGGACGCTCCTTTTCGAACGTTTCGAGCCGCTCCAGGAACGCGCGCGCCTCGTCCACGTCCATAAACGTGACGGGGCTGAGAAATCCGTCTTCCCGGAACTGCCGGATCTGCCGGTCGCTTAGTGCCTTGCCCATTGGTCCTCACTTCGCCTCGAAGAATTAAAGGCTCTTCGACCCATGTCGTCGAGACCATTTTCCCAGAACCTTCTTGATTGTTGTGTGGCCCGCCGGAAAGATGAGCGAACAACAACCACAACAATTCCGGCGACATCCATGACTTCAGACCAACCCACCCGCGTCTCAGCTGACGGCATGACCCGACTTGGTGCCGACATTTTCGAACGTGCCGGTGCTTCTGCCGGCGAGGCCCATGCCATCAGCGCCAACCTCGTGAATTCGAACCTGAACGGTCACGACAGCCACGGCGTCGTCCGTATTCCGCGCTATCTGATGTGGGAAAAGACCGGCAACCTCGCATTCGGGCAATCCGCGACCGTCGTCGCGGATGCCGACAACTTCGCGCTGATCGACGGCAACCGGGGGTTCGGGCAGGTCGTCGGCGCCGAAGCCGTCGACATCGGCATCGCCAAGGCAAAGGCGAACGGCGTTTCGATCCTCGCACTCAGGAACGCAGGCCATCTGGGCCGCATCGGTTTCTGGGCCGAGCGGGCCTGCGATGCCGGACTCGTTTCGGTCAGCTTCGTCAACGTCGCGCACAGCATGCTGGTCGCACCCTTTGGCGCAGCGGACCGTCGCGTCTCGACCGCACCGGTCACCATCGGCGTCGTCAACCCGGACGGCGATGACTTCATTCTCGACTTCGCGACATCAATGGTTGCCGAGGGCAAGGTGATGGTCGCGCTCAGAGGCGGCAAACCGGTGCCCGAGGGCGCGTTGATCGATGGCAACGGCCAACCCACCACGGACCCGGTCGCGCTTTACGGCGAACCGGTCGCTGGCAAGGTTGCCGATCCCCGCGAAGGCCCGGGGGCACTAACCACGTTCGGCGAGCATAAAGGCTCGGGGCTCGCGCTGGCCTGCGAGTTACTGGCAGGTGCCCTGACCGGCTCCGGCACCACGGGTCCCGGCAAGAAAACTCACAACGGCATGTTCTCCGTCTTCCTCAAACCGGAACTGCTGGATGACGGCCATGGCTTCGCAGGTGCCGTCTCGGAGTACATCAATTTTGTGCGGAATGCCCGGCCGCGCGACGCCGATCAACCCGTCATGATCCCGGGCGATCCGGAGCGCCGTGCCCGCGCGGACCGGACCGCGAACGGCTTCGATATTCCCGCCGGCGCGTGGAACAGTATCCTCGACGCAGGCGAAGGCCTTGGCTACACGCGGGACGAAATGATCGCTACGGCAACGAGGCACATCGCATGACAGTTTACATCGGCAGTGGCGCAGGTTTCGCCGGCGACCGCCTGGACGCGGGCATTCCTGTCGTCGAGACCTTGAAAAAGAAAAACGGTCCCCGCTACCTGATCTTCGAGGTCATGGGCGAACGCACACTGGCGATCGCGCAGCGGATCAAGATGCGCAAACCGGAAATGGGGTATTCCCCGTATCTGGAGCCGTATCTAAGAAACGTCCTCAAAAGCGCGAAAGAAAACAATGTCACTATCGTCGCCAACCTGGGGAATGCCAATCCGCTGGGTGGCGCCAAGCGCACGCATGAACTGGCAAAGGAACTGGGTGTCAAGGGACTGCGCGTCGCGGTCGTCCTCGGCGATGACCTGCTCGCCTTCATGGCCGCGGACGAAATTGCAAACCTGCCGACAGTCGAAGGTGTCAGCATCGACGGCAAGGAAATCGTCGCCGCCAATGCGTACCTGGGGGCACGTCCCGTCGCGGAAGCGCTGAAACTCGGCGTCGACGTGGTGCTCGTCGGCCGCACCACCGACGCGGCATTGGTACTTGGCCCGCTCATTCACGAATACGGCTGGGGACCGGAAGACTGGGACCTGCTGGCGCAGGGCACGCTTGCGGGGCACCTGCTGGAGTGCGGCGGCCAGGTGACGGGCGGCTATTTCTGCGACCCGGGCTTCAAAGACGTGCCCGGCCTCGATCAATTGGGTTTTCCCATCGGCGAGATCGAGGCGGACGGCACGCTGACCATCACCAAGGCCGACGACACCGGCGGCATGGTCACACGTGCGACCGTCATCGAACAGATGCTCTATGAAGTCCATGACCCGTCGGCCTACCTGACACCGGACGTGCAGCTCGACGTCACCGGGGTGACGCTGACCGAAGACGGCAAGGACCGCATCCGCGTCGTCGGTGCCAAGGGATCGTCACCGCCGGAGACGCTCAAGGTTACGGTATCGGCCGACGGCGGGTGGCTCGGCGAGTCCGAGATGATCTATGCGGGGCCCAATGCCCTTGCCCGTGCCCGGCTGGCCGCCGACGTGGTGCGCTCGCGGGTCAAGAGCCACGGCGTGACCGAACCGGTGCGGATCGAGATCACCGGCACGGGCGCAACCTACGACAACGACGCGTCAGAGCGCGAACGCGCGAAGAACATGCCGATGGACGGCGAGTACCGTCTGCGCGCCGCGATCCGAACGGCGGATAAGGCAACCGCACAGTATGTGAACGACGAGGTCCTGAGCCTGTTCTGTTCCGGCCCCGCGGGCGGCGGAGGCTATCGCTGCAACGTCACAGGACAGGTGAACACGGCATCCGTGCTGGTACCCCGCGGCCCGGTCGAGGCTCAGGCCCGAGCCGAGGAGGTGGCGCCATGAGCGACTTGATCACCCTCCCCCTGCATGCCGTCGCACATGGCCGCACCGGCGACAAGGGCAATCGTTCCAACATCTCGCTGATCCCCTACGTCGCGGAAGCTTTTCCGCATTTGCTGGAACAGGTGACCGAAGCCCGCGTGCTGGATCTTTTCCGTCACAAGGGCGCAACGGACGTCACCCGTTACGAACTGCCGAACCTGCCGGCGATGAATTTCGTCATAGACAACGCGCTCGAGGGCGGTGTGAACAGTTCCCTCAATCAGGATCTGCACGGCAAGACGCTGTCGTTCATGCTGCTGGGTGAAATCGAGGTAACGGTGCCGCGATCCTGCATCCCGGCGGGGTCACGGTATCTCTAGGCTGCTTTTGCCAGTTCCGTAAATTCGGCGAGGATCATCTGCTTGAGTTGCTCGGCAGCCGGAGACAGGGTTGCGCCGCGCCGTTCCACCAGTTCCAGTGTCCGCGAGAGACTTGGACCGTGCAGCGGTCGCGAGACCAGCCGGCGCGACGCGACGCCTCGCATCACCATGCGCGGAATGATGCCGACGCCCATGCCGGCCTCCAGGAACCCGACCATTGTTGAAAGATGCTGCACTTCATAAAGCCACTTGGCCGACGTCGCCCGGTTCGTCAGGTGCGCCTGCAGCACGCGGCTGGTACCGCTGCGCGCACCGAGGATCATCAGCGGCATGCCACTCAACTCGCCGGCATCAACGGTGCCGCCATCGGCGTGCGGATGGTCGTCCCGGCACGCCAGCACGAAGCCGTCCTCCATCAATGGCGTCGTGACCAGCCCCTCCTCGATATCATCGGTCCGCATGTCGATGGCGAATTCCGCCTCGCCCCGGCGGACGTACGACATGATCTCCTGCTCGGAAACATCGATAACGCGGATTCCGACGTTCGGGTGATCTTCGGCAAAACGCCCGATCACATCCGGCAGCACATATGTCGCGACGGAAATCAGGCTCGAGATCGTCACCCGCCCACCCGCAACATCAATTACGTCGCGGATGTCGTTATAAGCCTGCTCAAACTGATTCAGCATCCGCCGCGCCGCGGGCAGGAATGCCCGACCGACCGCGGTGAGTGCAATGGATCGCGTCGTGCGGTCAATCAATTTCGCGCCGACGGCGTCTTCCAGTTTCTGCAACCGCTGGGTCAGCGCCGACTGGGTAACGTTCAGAAAGGCGGCCGCCTCCTTGAAGCTCCCGCTGTCGATGACGCGGATAAAGACTTCGATATCACGAATGCCGTAGGGAATGTTCATTATTTAGTTTTCCTTATTAAATCTAAAGATATTTGAATTTTACTTTACAATCAAGCCAACGCAGACTGTGCCGATAAGAACGCGAAAAACGCCCGAGTTACTTAGGGAAACATCCGATGAGTAATAAGAAGTACGACGTCGTTGTCGTCGGCGCTGGCAACGCCGCGCTCTGCGCGGCCATGGCAGCCCGGGAAAACGGCGCAAGCGTCCTCATCCTGGAAAAAGCGAGCGAAGAAGAAAAAGGCGGGAATTCATACTTCACCGCCGGCGGGTTTCGCTTTTGCCATACAGGGATTGATGACGCTGCTACGGACGTACTCACGGACTTATCGGATGCGGAGCGCGAGCAGATCGTGCTCCCGGTACACGACAGGAACGTGTTCTATGACGCCCTGATGAAGGTCACCCATCATCAGGCGGACGAAGAAATGGCGTGGACCCTCATCGACGGTTCGCGCCCGACTATGGTCTGGCTGCGCGAGCACGGGGTGCGTTTCATCCCCATGTTCGGGCGCCAGTCTTTTTTGGTCGATGGCAAACATCATTTTTACGGCGGTGTGAATATCGAAGCCGTCGGCGGCGGCGCCGGACTCGTCGAGATGGAGCTCGCCCATGCCCTCAAGATGGGTTGCGAGATCAGGTATTCGACCGGCGCTACCGAACTGTACCAGGACGACAAACGTTCAATCACAGGCCTCCGGGTCCGCGGCCCGAACGGCTATGAGGACATCCAAACCGACTCGGTCGTTCTCGCCTGCGGCGGCTTCGAATCCAACCCGGCCATGCGCGCGCAGTATCTGGGAGCAGGCTGGGACCTCGCCCGCGTGCGCGGCACGCGCCACAATATGGGCGACGGCATCCGCATGGCGATCGACATCGGCGCACGGCCATTCGGCAACTGGTCCGGCTGCCATTCGGTCGGCTGGGATATCTCCGCACCGCCGTATGGCGACTACGAAGTGCTGGATAACTTCCAGAAGCATTCCTACCCGTGGGGCATCATGGTCAACCTCAAGGGCGAGCGGTTCGTCGATGAGGGCGAGGACCTGCGCAACCACACTTATGTCAAGTTCGGCCGCGAGATCATGAAGCAGCCGTTCCGCACCGCCATCCAGATTTTCGATCAGAAGACGATCCCCCTGCTTCGTGACGAATACAGAATAAAACAGGTCACGAAGTATACCGCCGACAGCATGGCTGAACTGGCGGCTCATCTTGAAATCGACCCGGAAGCCCTCACGAAGACGGTGGACGAGTTCAACGCCGCATGCCAGCCGGGCGATTTCAACCCCTCTGTTCTCGACGGCGTGACGACCAAAGGTCTTGCCGTCAACAAGACCAACTGGGCGCTGCCGATCAGCGAGCCGCCGTTCGAAGCGTTCGTCACGACGACTGGTGTGACGTTCACGTTCGGTGGCCTTCGCATCAACGACGATGGCGAGGTCCAGGACATGAGCGACCGCAGCATTCCTGGACTTTACGCCGCGGGCGAACTGGTCGGCGGGCTGTTTTACGAAAACTACCCGGGAGGCAGCGGCTTGATGGCCGGCGCCGTATTCGGCAAGCTGGCGGGTGAAAGTGCCGCCCGGTACGCCGGGCGCGCCAAGGCCGTCGCCTGACCGAACAAGGAGGGTACGGACATGGACGGACTGAACACCACCGAAGCGACCAATGTCCTTGCCGCACTCGCCGAGCGCATTACCACGTTTGATCCGGAAACGATTACCCCTAAAGCCATCGATGTCGCAAAAGCAGGGATTACGGATACCATCGGCGTTACTCTAGCAGGACTCCCTGAACCCTGTACGCAGATCCTGCTCTCGACCCCGGGCGTAGCAGATGCGCCCGGGTCCTGTTTGATCCTCGGCACTGGGCAACGCACGAGCGCGCTCGATGCGACGCTGGTGAACGGCATTGCATCTCACGCGCTGGACTTCGACGATTTTTCCGACGTCCTCGGGGGCCATCAATCGGTACCGTTGGTCCCCGTGCTATTCGCCCTTGCCGAGGAAAAAGGTCTGACCGGCCGCCAGCTGATCGACGCCTATGTCGTCGGCTTCGAAGTCGAACACCGCTTCGCCATGGCGCTGCACCCGCATCACTACGACAAGGGCTGGCACCCGACGGCAACGCTTGGCATCTTCGGCACCGTCGCCGCGGCTGCCCGTGCACTCAACCTCGACGCCACGAAGACCACGCGCGCGCTGGCCATCGCGGCGTCGCTCGCCGCCGGAATCAAGGCCAACTTCGGCACCATGACGAAACCACTTCACGTCGGCCACTCGGGCCGGTCCGGCTTGATGGCGGCGCTGATCGCCGAGCGCGGATTCGAGGCCAACCCGCAGGCGATGGAACACCATCAGGGCTTCTTCAATGTCTTCAACGGCGAGGGCACCTTCGACGCAACGCCCCTGCTTTCGGCCTGGACGGCGCCGCTGACGATCGAACTGCCCAGCATCGGCGTAAAGCAGTTCCCGTGCTGCGGTTCAACGCATCATGCCATCGCCGCGATGCTGGCCCTTCGCGCGGATGATGGCGTTACCGCCGACAATGTCGAAAACATCACCATTCACGTACATCAACGCCGGTTCCGGCACACCAACACGGCGTTCCCGCAGGGCGTCCTGCAGGCCAAGTTCTCGCAGCAGTATGCCGTTGCCCGCGCATTGCTGGACGGCGCCGTCCGTCTAAAAGATTTTGAGAACGACGCTTTCCTGCAGCCTGAGGTCGTGCGCCTGCTTGAGAAGATCACGGTCGTGCCGTTCGGCGAGCCGGGCGCACCCGAAGGCGGCACCTGGGATGCCGAAGTCGCGGTGTCACTTACCGATGGCCGAAAGCTCTTCAAACGCATGGACAATATGGTCGGACGCAGCGGCGACAATGCGATGAACCGGGCCGAACTGTTCGCCAAATTCGAGGATTGTGCCGCCCGCGCAATCCCCGAAAACGCCGTCGCGCCAGCCTTCGACACCCTGATGGCATTGGAAACCGTTACGGATTTCAACGAGCTGATGGCATTATTGGCCGGAAAATAGGCCACGCGAAAAATATCACGATTTCGCGATTCGATTGACTTGAAACCCGTTTTGGCCGCATATTCCCGACGCGTATTACATTTGTTTAGAGTCTATGAGATCCCGGTTCGCCGGTAAGCTACGAGATCCCCTGACAATGTGAGCGTTACAGGACAGCCCCGCACGGTGCAGGGACCTGTCCATGACAACTGTTAGAGGAAATCGACATGGCTACTGGTACTGTCAAATGGTTTAACCCGACCAAAGGTTATGGCTTCATCGAACCGTCGGATGGCGGCAAGGACGCCTTCGTTCACATCTCCGCCGTTGAGCGTGCGGGTCTGACGACGCTGCGTGAAGGCCAGAAGGTCACCTTCGACCTCGAAGCCGGCCGCAACGGCAAATCGTCGGCCGAAAACCTGACGGTCGAAGACTAAGTCTTCAGGCACCGCCGCCGGTCACCCGGCGGCGGATCGCCAACCGAAAAAGCGTGCCAACGGCACGCTTTTTTTGTGTCCAGATCACGGGCGGGATTGGCAAGCACGACTGTGCGTGCCTAACTAAAAAATCCAGACTTCAATTTTTTCAGCGAGATTTGAACAATGAGTACCGTCAAGGACCGTCCCTATTGGTGGGAAGAAGCCGAACCGCAACCTGCGGAAAACGGCCCGCCACCGGGAACCGCCGATGTGGTCATCGTCGGTGGCGGCTACGCCGGCATGGGTGCGGCGATCCCGCTTTGCCGGGCTGGGCGCGACGTCATCGTGCTGGAACGTGACCGCCCGGGCGACGGCGCGTCGAGCCGCAACGGCGGCCTGACCAGCGGAAACATCCGCCATTCGTTCTCAAAGCTCGTCAATAAATTCGGCATGGAACAGGCCAAGGCGTTTTATGCCGAGGGCATGACGGCACGCCAGGACCTGTTCGATTTCATCGAGAACGAAAAACTCGACTGCGACTTTCAACTGACCGGCCGCTTCACCGGCGCCATGCGTCCGGAAATCCTCGAAAGCATGAAGCGCGAAGCAGACATGATGCACCGCCATCTCGGTATCGAGGTGAAAATCATCGAACGCGCGGACCAGCATGACGAGATCGGCTCCGACCTGTACCACGGGGGCGCCGTACGCTCCGACATGGGCGGCATTCACCCCGGTAAACTGCACCGCGAACTTCGCCGCGTTGCCGAGGCCGCTGGCGCCAAGGTTTTCGGCGGCACCGGCGTCACCAATATACAGCGCGTCGGCGGCATGTTCGAAGTCACGACGCCGAAAGGGGCCATCAAGGCTAACCACGTCATTGTCTGCACCAACGGCTATACGGATAAGGGCTTGCCTTGGCTGCGCCGCCGGCTCGTGCCCGTAATCTCGGAAATGATTGCGACGGCACCCCTGAGCCCGAACCTGATGAATACCCTAATGCCGAAAAAGCAGATGCACGGCGAAACGCGGCAGCTCGGTCACTATTACCGGCCGTCACCGGATGGCACACGCATTTTGCTGGGCGGCCGGCGTTACGATGACGACGCAGCGAAGGCGCGCGAGCGGCTTCGAGGTGGCCTGCTGGAGATCTTCCCCGAACTTTCGGATACGGAACTGTCGCATCACTGGTTCGGCTTCGTGGCTTTCCCGATGGACGAATTGCCGAAACTGACGATTCACGACGGCGTCGTCTACGCGACCGGGTTCTGCGGATCGGGTGTCGTCTGGGCCCGCTGGATGGGACAAAAGGCAGCGATGGTCGTCATGGGGCAGGAAGAAGGGGCATCCGCCTTTGACAAGGTCCCGTTCCGCGCGATCCCGTTCTACAACGGCACGCCATGGTTCCTGCCGATCATGATGAACTGGTACAAGTTCAAGGACCGGATGACGGGGACCCTAAAGTAACGTCGCTGTCGCCGGCTTCCATGTCCGCGAGTTCCGCGAGGCTGAGCGGTTTCAGCGGTGGCCGGATGCGATAAGCCCCGATCTGGGCAGGCGACGTCCCGTGTGCCGCGGCGAGCACTTCCGTTACCGTTAGCCCGCACATACGCCCCTGGCACGGCCCCATGCCTGCGCGCAGGAACGCCTTCAACTGGTTCGGCCCGGGCGCACCCAGGCGTGCTGCCTCGCGAATGTCTCCCGCCGTGACTTCCTCGCATCGGCAGACGATGGTGGAATCGTTCGGCGGATTGAGGATCTCCGCCGGCGGCCGAAACATGGCATCCAAAAGCGGCCGGACGGCCTGATGATGATCCAGTTCCGATTGCCAAGGCGCCGCCTTCAGATCGAAATTTTCGCGGCTGATGGCATCGAGTGAGCAGGCAACCTCGAGCGCCGTCAGGCGCCCCGCCGCCTCAGCCGCACGCGCTCCATTGATCCCTGCACCATCACCGGCGATGTAGATCGCCGCCGCCTCGGTCGACCCATGGCGCCCGGTTTTCGGATACCAATAGTGCTGCTGTGCGTGCCAGAGATGCTCAAGCCGTAGCTGCCGGGTCGCCTGCGTGTTCGGCACCACGCCCTGATGCAACAGGACAGTGGACGCGTCGATACGGTGTGTCTTGGCGCCGGCCTTGAAGGAAACACCCTCGGCCTTTTCGCTTCCAACAACTTCCAGCGCCGAAATACCCGAGACGATTTTCACCCCCGCCGCCTTGATGCGGCGGCGCATCGCCATCCCTTTCTGCAGGTAATCGAAGGCCTTCAGCGCGCGCAAGAGATGCGGCGCCGCGCGCACGTAATCGGCAAACGTCGTCGTTTCGGCGAGCACGGCAATGTTCGCACCGGCGCGGACGAGTTGATCCGCGATCAGCAAAAGCAACGGTCCGCTGCCGCATATCGCGATGGGCCCTGACGGCACCATGCCTGCACTTTTCATCAGGATCTGTGCGGCGCCTGCGGTCATGACCCCCGGCAGTGTCCAGCCCGGCACCGGCACCGGCCGTTCCATGGCACCGGTTGCAAGCATAACCCGCCGGCCCTTGATGCATTTCGCCTTGTTGCCGTCCGAGCACCAGACCGTGCCATCCCGTTCGATCTGCCAGACGGTGTGTCCGGCAAAATGCTTTACCTTCGAAGCGTGCAGCCCGTCGACAAGGCCGAAGCCGTATTTGTAGTCGGCGCCCAGCACGTCGAGATCGTGGGCGCGCTCCATCGCCACCCGCTCGACGTCACGGTAAATCTGCCCGCCAGGCGCATCCTGCTCGTCGACGACGCAAACCGTCAGACCGACATTCACCGCCTCATGCGCCGCCGCTATCCCGGCCGGACCGGCACCGACGATAACCATATCGAACTCGGCGGCACTCACGATGAAGTCTCCATGTCGCGCGCACCCTGCTGACGCCGGACGCTCATGCCGTCCGTGACACGCACCATGCATCCCTGGCGGTTTGGCTGGCCGTCGATCTCCATCAGGCATTCGAAGCAGACACCCATCATGCAATAAGGCGCGCGCGGTGCGCCGCTCACGGGCGTCGTGCGTGTCGCGCCTTCGGTATGCGCCAGAACGGCTGCAGCGACGCTTTCGCCGGCGCGGGCCTCGACTGTCTCGCCGTCAACGGTGATCGTCACCACCTTGCCGTCGTTATGCCGTCTTTTGAGCATCAAACCTCTCCACGCCGAAGGCCTCGAATTGTTCGGGCGCCGGGTCCCCCGCAATCCAGCCGGACGCCACCTTTGCATTGACGGCGGCCAGCGTCACACCGCTATGCGATGCGATCGCATAAACCCCCGGGTGCGATTTCGATTCTGCATAAACCGGGCACTTGTCCGGGGTCAGCACCCGCAACGCTGCCCATGTCCGCACAACATTCAGCTCCCTGAGTGCCGGAATGGTCCGCGCCGCGCGTTCCGCGATCTTGGCAACGGTACCTGTATCAACCTGGTCATTGTAGCCCGCTTCCTCGGCCGAAACGCCCAGCATGATCGAGCCCTCCACGGTCTGGCGGAAGGCACTCATCGGCATCGGCAGGATCGGCTTCGTTCGTTCGGTGACAAGAATGTGCCCCCGCTGCGGCCGGATCGGAATATCGAGGCCGAGCGGCGGGCCGAGTTGCTTCAGCCCATGACCGGCGGCGATCACGACCTTCGGCGCACTGACCGTGCCGGCCTCCGTGATCAGATCGTACGCGGCACCGTTCTTTTTCACAGCAGACACTCTGTGGTGCGGCAAGTACGTCCCGCCCGCCTGCTGAAAACGCGTATGCATCGCGCGCAGCAAAAACAGCGGATTCACATGCCCGTCGACCGGACTGTATGACGCGCCAACGACGTCGTCGCCGAGTCCGACACCCGGCAGCATATCTTCTACTTGTTTCCGGTCGAGAAACTCGACCTCGTACTCCTTGCCGCCGCCCTGTTGGTAGATCTGGCCGATAAAATGACGCCGGTGTGCCAACTCTTCCTCGCCCAGCAGCAGCTCAAGGCCGCCGGGCTGGGCATGCCCGACATCGACACCGGTGTACGATTTCAGCTCAGCCGCGAACGCTGGATAAAGAGTCGCCGACATACGTGACCATTCGACATAGCGCGGCATGCCGAAACCCTTGCCTTGAAACCAGACGAGGCCGAAGTTCCCACGCGCCACGCGCAGCACGTCATCGCCTTCGTCCAGAATGCAGACCTTCAAACCACGTTCGAGCAGCCCCAGCGATACGGCCGGGCCGATCATGCCCCCGCCGATCACGGCGACATCGAAATTTCCGGGTGCCGTTGTTGCCGGCATCTTTTGCGATCCTCCCCGTTGCGGCTACAGAAAACCGTTCGAAGAGCGCATAAGTCAAATCAGAAAATTGGCAATGCCTATACGAAAATATTATAGGCACGATTTGAACCCGCTTTAAGAGGCGCGCCGCGTCTCGATCCCGGAATCAGCGGAATACGATGCCGCCAGTGCATCGATGAAAAGTTCCACGCGACGTGACGATGGCCTGTGTGCCGGCACCAGGGCGCCGATCCGGAGCGGCAGCGCCGGTTCAAATTTCCGCATAACGAGTTCAGGACGCTTCGAGGCGGGGACATCCCAGGTTCCGACGATTGCGATACCCGCCCCTTCGGCAACAAGGTTACAGGCCACCTCGGCCGTTCGGGTCTCGTACTGCAGGCGCCGCGTCACGCCAAGATCGTCGAATATTCGGTCGACCCTGATGCGGAACAGGGTATCCGTTGAAAACGACACGAAAGTCTCTCCCTCAAGATCGCGGGCATGAATGATTTTCTTCCCTGCGAGCGGGTGATCGCGCGGGAGCACACAAAGCGAGTTCCCCTCACTGAGTTGACGGACATCGATGCTCGGCATATCGACGGGCAACGTCGTCACGCCGATATCGAACTGCTGAGCGGCAATGCTCTCAATGACATGACGGCGGGGCCGGACCTCGATCTCGAACGACACTTCCGGATTCTCCTTCGCATAGGCGGCGATCGCGCGCGTCAACGGCTCACCGGTCAGCGACGGCATGGCGGCGATTCGTAAAGTCCCCGAAGAATCCCGTGCCAGCGCGCGGGCGGCCGTTTCGACCTGTGACAAACCGACAAAGGACCTTTGCACCTCGGCATAAAGGGCGTTTCCCTCCTCGGTCGGCTGCAACCGTCCGTGCGTTCTGTTGAAGAGCAGGTAGCCGAGATCCCGTTCGAGATCCGCGATCAAGCGGCTTACCGCTGGTTGCGAAATGTATAGGGCTTCCGCCGCACGAACCATGGTGCCGGTCAGCATGACGGCACGAAATGCCTCGATTTGTTTCAGATTTAACGCCATTGCCGTTGTTTCCCTGCCGCTGACGGCACCGTCATTGCAAAACCAAGGTATAACATATGCGAATAGCCTGTCGTCTAAAATGAATTTGACAACATAGCCCGACGCTCTGAGAGTCGAAAGCTAGACATTGCGCGAGCCGGTCTGCGACGGGCCTGCGGGTGTCGAAACGAGGCGCAGGGGGCAAGAAATCTCTTTATTTCAATAATTTCTATCCATGCGTCGTATCGACCGCACCTGTCATGCATGACGGGAGCGCGGTGTCAAAAATCATGCGGATCAATTCACAGGGAGAATGACGCACATGAAAAACCTTAAAACGCTTACGGCCGCGCTTGCGGTCGCAACTGTGGCACTCGGCAGCGCTGCCGAAGCACAGGAAATGAAATTCTGGCGGATCGGCACCGGCGGTGCCGGCGGCACCTACTATCCGATCGGCGGACTGATCGCGAACGCGATCTCCAATCCGCCGGGCTCGCGCCCGTGCGACAAGGGCGGCAGCTGCGGGGTGCCGGGCCTGGTCGCCATCGCGGTTTCGACCAATGCGTCCGTCGCCAACGTCAACGCCATCGACGCCGGTCAGCTCGATGCCGGTCTTGCTGGCGCTCAGAGCGTGACGCAGGGCTACAACGGCGAAGGCAAATTCGAGGGGAACCCGAAAAAGAACATTCGCATCATTGCCAACCTGTACCCGGAAGACATGCACCTGGTGACGCCGAAGGGCGCCACGCTGTCCGGTCTCAAGGATCTGAACGGCAAGAAAGTGGGCGTTGCCGCTGCCGGTTCCGGTACGCAGGTTTCGGTCCGTATGATCCTCAAGGACAACGGAATCAAAGCCGAAGAACATGAACTTGGCCTTGGCCAAAGCACGCAGCGTCTGGCGGACGGTCAGCTCGATGCGTTCTTCTATGCCGGCGGCACGCCGTTCGCGGCCCTGATCCAGCTCGGCTCGACCAAGGGCTTCGAACTTTACAAGTTCTCTGCCGACGACCAGAAGGCGATCAACAAGATCATTCCGTACTACGTCGAGTCGCTGATCCCGGCAGGCACGTACGAAAACATCACCTACGATGTGCCGACGGTCGCCGTGAACGGCCAGCTCATCACCGGCAAGGATCAGCCGGATGATCTGATCTACGACATCACGAAGGCCCTGTGGAACAAGAATACCCGCAAGCTGCTCGACAAGGGCCATGCCAAAGGCAAGGTCATCACGCTCGAGACCGCACTCAAGGGTGTCCTGATCCCGATCCACCCGGGTGCCGAGAAGTACTACAAAGAAGTCGGGATGATTAAGTAATCATCTTTCTCGAATGGGCGGGACGCGTGAACAGCACGTCCCGCCTGTTTCGTTTCAAGACTTTGAGACGGGCCACGAGCCCGTCCCTTTAGGCATTTTCATCTGGCGGGGACGATATGGCCGAATTCGATATCAAGAAAGCGGAAGAACTGGAGCGTAAGTACGATTCAGGCCTCAACACGCGAGCGCTCGGCCCGGTTCTCCTGAAGTTTTCATTCTTTTTCTCCATTGTCTTCGCGGCTTATCACTACTGGACCGCCGGCTTCGGCACGCCCATCGATTACTGGCACATGGGCATCCATATGTCGGGTATCATTCTGCTGGTCTACATCGGGTTCCCGGCACTGAAAGGCGATCTCGGCGGCGACGCGCGCCCCAACACATGGTGGCGCTATTCCAATGTGCCGCTCTGGGACTGGATATTCATTGCCGTCGGCATTGCCTGTTCGCTCTATATCGGCGTGACGTGGTACGCCATCGACATCAATCTTTTCGGTTATCACCTGAAGATGCCCGATCAAGTCCTGCGCCAGGGCAACCCGATGAACATCGATATCGTCTTCGGCACCCTTCTGATCATTGTCCTTCTCGAAGCGGTACGCCGCTCGCTCGGCATCATCGTGCCGATCATCATCCTGATCTTTACGGGTTATGCCGTATTCGGCCAGTACATCCCGATCCAAGTTCTGAAACACCCGGGGATCAGCTGGGCGCAATATATCAACAACATGTACTTCCCGGCCGAAGGCATTTACGGGGTGACGCTCTGGATCGTTTCCACCGTCGTTTTTCACTTCGTACTGTTCGGGGTTCTGGCGCAGCGCATGGGTCTCGGCCAGTTTTTCGTCGACATCGCGACCGTGATCGCCGGCCGCTACACCGGCGGCCTGGCCAAGGTCAGCGTGGTGTCGTCGGCCTTCTTCGGCACGATTTCGGGATCATCAATCGCCAACACGGTATCGACCGGATCGCTGACGATCCCGAACATGAAACGGATGGGATACCCCGGGCACCTCGCTGGCGGCGTCGAAGCCGCAGCATCCGCAGGCGGCCAGATCACGCCGCCGATCATGGGCGCGGCCGCATTTGTCATGGCGGAGTTCCTCGAAGTCCCCTACACGACGATCGTCATTGCCGCCATCGCACCGGCCGCGATGCATTATATCGGCGTGCTCTGCATCGTGCATTTCCAGGCCAAACGACTGGGCCTCAAGGGCATGCCGTCGGAAGAAATTCCGAAAGTGCTGGCTGTCCTCAAGAAGGGCTGGCCCACTGCCGTACCGCTGGTCGTTCTGATCTATGTACTGTTCAGCGGATTTTCGCCGAACATGGCAGCGTTCTGGGGTATCACGTCGGCGTTGGCCATCGGCTTCCTGAATCCGATGCATCGAATCACGATCCGCGACGTCCTCGAAGGATGCGCGCTGGGGGTTAAGTATGCACTTGCCGTCGGCGCCGTCTGCGCGGCCATCGGCATCGTCGTCGGCGTCGTCAATTCCACCGGCCTGGGTTTCCGCCTCGGTTTCATGGTGACCAACTCCGCGCAGACGATCGCCGAAGGCCTGCATCCGATCCTCGGCTTAATCCCGTTCTCGGACTTCCAGGTGCAGGGCATCACGCTATTCGTATCCCTCGTGCTGATCGCGATCACCTGCATCCTGATGGGCGCCGGTCTGCCGACCACAGCGCTCTACATCATGCTGGCCACCGTCGCGCAGCCCGCGCTTGGCAACCTCGGCGTGCCGCCGCTGGCATCGCACCTGTTCGTGCTGTACTACGGCGTTATCTCTGAAATCACGCCGCCCGTCTGCGCATCGGCCTATGCCGCCGCCGGCATCGCGAACGCCAATCCTTTCCGGACCGGCATATCGGCCTTTACGCTCGGGATCGGCAAATTGATTGTCCCTATGGTGTTCGTCTATTCGCCGGCCATGCTGATCGTGTTGCCGGACTACTTCACCTGGAGCGCATTCCTGACGACGACACTGACATGCGGAATCGGCGTCGTCCTGATGGCGATGTGCGTTTCGGCCTATTGTCTCGCGCCGATGTCGGCGCCGTTTCGAACGCTTTCAGCCCTTGCCGGTCTGTTCCTGATCGCACCGGGACTGGAGAGCGATCTCTGGGCACTTGCGTTCTTCCTGCCGGTTGCCGCGCAGCAGTTCCTTGGCTGGCGTTCGATGCAGGAAAGACAGACCAGCGACGCAACGACCTGAAGGACAGATGCAGATGTCTGAGGTGCGGCTGGGATATACCGTTGTCGGTGCCGGGATTGTCGGCATCTGCACGGCGCTGTCGCTTCAAGAGCGCGGCCAAAAAGTCACCCTGATCGACCCCAATCCGCCCGCCGAGCAGGCCTCATACGGCAATGCGGGCGTCATTTCCACTTGGTCCTGCGTCCCACAATCCATGCCCGGCCTTTGGAAGAACGTGCCGAAATGGCTGCTCGATCCGGAGGGGCCGATTTCGCTCCGCTGGTCATACCTGCCGAAATTCCTACCATGGATGCTGAAGTTTTTCGCGGCAGGCCGGGCCGACCGCATTCCGGCAATCGCCGATGCACTCCTGCAATTACACCGCCCGACGGTCGATATTTTTCGCCAGCATCTTGCCGGTACCGGGCACGAGGATCTTGTGCGGGATTCGATGTACGTGTTCGTCTATCGCGATCCGGCGAAACTCAATCTCGACAACCTGGAATGGCGCCTTCGGCTGGAGCGCGGCGTTCCGCTTGAGCAGATCGACGGCAAAACGCTTGCCGATGTCGAGCCGGACATCTCGCACGACTACAAAGCTGCCGTGTTGATCAAGGATCAAGGGCGGGCTTATGACCCGGGCGCCATCGGCAAGGTCTTGGTCGAAAAATTCCAGAACCAGGGCGGCACATTGCTTCAGTCCCGTGCCCATGCCCTCAAACCGGTCGATGGCGGCGTCGAGATCGTGACGGACGACGGAACGAAGATCGCCGACAAGGTCGTGCTTGCCGCCGGTCCCTGGTCGGCGACGCTGCTAAAGTCACACGGCCTGAAGGTACCGTTGGAAGCCGAACGCGGATATCACATAGTTTTCACGGACCCGGGCGTCACGCTCAACAACTCTATCATGGTGACGGACGCCAAGTTCGTCGTCTCCAGCATGGCACAGGGTGTGCGCTGCGCAGGAACAGCGGAATTTGCGGGGCTGGATCACCCGCCCGATTACCGCCGTGCACATGTGCTGGCCGGCCCGGCCAAGCGGTTGTTACCAAACCTGAACACAGAGGCGCGCGAGGTATGGATGGGTCAACGGCCGTCATTTCCCGATACGTTGCCGGCCATCGGCGAAGTGCCGGGAATGCCAGGCGTTATCGCGGCATTCGGCCACGGCCATACGGGTTTGACCGCAGCACCGATGACCGGACGCCTTGCCGCAATGCTGGCGGTCGGCGACACGCCGAATATAGACGTAACGCCCTATTCTCTCAGTCGGTTCGGGAATAACTAGCTGTCAGGCTGCGTATCGTGACTTGGCGCCTGTTTCGGTAGGACCACGCTCGCAATCGTGCCTACACCGGGGCCCTTATCGACACTGAGTTCACCCCCCAGGACACGCACCAACGAAGTTACCAAGGGAAGCCCCACGCCAAGCGGATAATCATCGCCCGATGCAAAGTCCGACGCGGGCGGGTCAAGGGGATGCACGACGCCGTGGGCATCTTTCCGGTTCTGGCCTGCGCCTTCATCGGCGACCGAGAACATGCAGTTCTCGTCATCGACGTCGCAAAGCCTGACCAAGACATGATGCCCGGCGGGCGTGTACTTGATCGCATTTGACAACAGGTTCGTCATGATGGCCTGAACCGCTCGATCGTCGGTAAATATGGAATGCGGCGCCTTCTGGTCGTCGATCTCCAGACCAATCTGCGCCTCGCCCGCCTCTTCGCTGAAGGCGTCGACAACATCACGAAGCGTCTTTCGCGGATCGAAGTTAGTCGCGAACACCGTGTCACCGTCCGCTTCGGTTCGGGTCAGCTCAATGACACTGGCCGCAAGTTCAAGAACGTCACGCGCACTGCGCCGGATGTCGCCCGCATAGTCCCGGTATTTTTTCCAGGCGGTTTCATCATCGCCGAGCTCGGCTATCTCGATCATTTCGGCGAACCCCATGATCGCCGTCAGTGGCACACGCAACTGGTGCGAGAGGGTAGAGATAAACTGGGTCTTGGCCCTGTTGGCACGTTCGGCATTCCTCAGCGCATCCTGCTGGCTTTCCCAGTCGTTGCGCATCGCGTCTTCTGCGTGCCATTTGTCGATCGCGTTGACCAGCGTTCGCCGCAGCGTATTCGGTGTCAGGGAATCTTTGATCAGATAATCGTTGGCGCCTGCTTTGAATGCACGCGCTGCGGTGTGTTCGTCGCCCAGACCTGACATCACGATCACAGGGCATGGCGGATAGGACGCACCCTTGCAGATATCGCCGAGAGTATCGATCCCATCCCCGTCCGGCAGGCGAACGTCGATGAGGGCACAGTCGAATTCCTCGAGTGGCATCTTCAGAAGTTCCGCCAGAAGCGCGACCTCGTGCAAATCCGCATCCAGATCCGTGGAGCCGAGCATGCGGCGGACAATCGCACGGTCCGCCGGGTTATCGTCGACAATGAGCAGCTTAAGCGTCAACTCGGATTCGCCTTCATCGCCAGTGTGCCGGTAAGTAAAGCCAGGGCACGTTCAAACTCCTGTCTGCAGGCTTGGATATCGTCCCGATCCAAATTCTGTTCCTGTTCCTCGAGCCAACAATCGAACATCACCTGCGCCCGCGCGCGGATGGCTGGAACTGCCGTGCCGTCCGAGATCGCAAAATGCAGACGAACGAAATCGGCCAACGCATCCGGATTGTCAGGCCGGTCGGAGACTACATCTCGGCCAGCCGCCGCACGCGCCGCCTTCAACTCAAAATGTCTAGCCGAAGCCGAATTGCCTTCTGTCTGTTTCCTGAATGCAAGTTCGCCGTACTGCAAATAAAGCTGCTGTTGCAATGGATTCGCATTGACGCTGCCTATACGGGTTGCCCGGATTTCCGCATTCGTACACGCTGCTAGTGTCAGGACCAGCAGCGCAGAAGTCGCGCACCACATTTTATCTTTTATTTTCAATGCCATGGCCCTGATTTCGACCCTGTGGCGTATATCCGATGCATAGTAGAAATTGTACTAAAACATGCGCACACATGCTCGTAAAAAATGCAGCAATCCCCTGGCCGCCGGCTGCCGTCCGGGGTAGGTCAGATACGAACGAACCGTTGAACGATTTTCCCGACGAAATCGAAAAACTGAAGCGGTCCCGACGTCACGGCAAGACACACACATCCATCGCCATCGTCGGCAATCGGGCGATGCACGATGTCCTGATCGGCCCATTCAACATCGCCGCGGGCAAACGCCTGATCCCCGTCGGAGAACCCACCCGCGAGGACGAGCGTGAATTCTTCGCCGGTGTGGCCATGCTGCAGCACACCCTGCCCCCCTGCAATTCGCAGAAGCCGCGCCTGCGACGCGTCGTCCCGGCAAGGCAGCACGTACTGCTGCACCCCTGGACCGATACGCCGCCATTTGACGGATGCGAGGTCGCCGCCAATTCTGCTACGCAACGGCTCGGGGAATACATAGCCACCGGCAGGTTTCGAGGCAGCCATCTCCACAGGTTGTTCCGGGTCCCGTGAACTTGTCTCTGCACGCGCCAGAACGTGCGCAAGCGCATCGTCGGACATCGAAACCGGTACCACATCGTCAAGCATCACGCCGCCAATATCTTCCGCCATGTCAACGTCCGCACGGCAGACCGGGCAAAGCGCAAGGTGCGAGGCGACAACAAGCGACGTGGCGTCATCAAGATCGCCCGCGGCATAAGAAAGTAGTGTTTCATCCGTAAGGTGATGGCGAACAGTCATTCCAATTCATCTCCAACGGCTTCGCGAATTCTCGCAAATGCCAGTCTTAATCTCGATTTCACCGTACCCAGCGGCAGGTCGAGCTGCTCCGCGATCGCGCTGTGCGACATGTCCTCGAAGAACGAAAGCCGGACGACGGCCGCCTGGTCATCGTTCAGGGTTCGCATCGCTTCGCGTATCACGTCGGCTCGTTGCAACCGATTGACGCGATCGTCTTGCGGTTCTTCCGGATCCGGTACCAGCGCCGGATCGTTGGGATCCAGCTCCGGTCTCGAGATCTTACGAAAGGCGTCGATCCTTAGATTACGTGCGATCGTAAAAATCCATGTCGACGGTGACGCTTTCGAGCGATCGAACTGGGGTGCCTTGCGCCATACGGTCAGCAGCGTTTCCTGCGCTAGTTCGTCGGCAAGGCTCTCGGCGGTTCCAAGCTTCAACATGTAAGCCTTGACGCGCGGCGCGAAATGCCGAAACAGGAGCTCGAATGCCTGGCGATCGGCGTCCTCGGCGACGCGTTGCATCAACGCGCTCGCACCTTCCGCCGTTTCGGGCGTGATTGAGCCGCCCGTCACCTGCCAACCGCCCTTTTTGATAGAGCGGCCGACGCGTGCGGAAGACACCGCTGGAAGCGGTAGAATCTGAACAGACCAAGCGGTCGCGGCTGCAACGTCATGACTCATACTTAGTCTTACGACACTTTTCGGGCAACGGATCATTTGCGTTGGCCATGTGTGATCCGTCCAACCGAAGAGCGCGTAAAAATGGTGAACGACCTGATAACGATGCGCCCGAAGGACTCCATCTAATGAATTATGGGACCGCGAAACGCTTCGCCGTGATTGGATCCGGTGTATCCGGATTGTCAGCCGCCTGGCTGCTGGCACAACACCATGACGTCCAACTCTATGAACGTGACGACCGGCTGGGCGGACATGCCAACACGGTGACCGTCGATGGCAAATCGGGGCCGGTTGACGTGGACACCGGCTTTATCGTCTTTAACGATTGGACCTACCCAAACCTGACGGCATTGCTTGATTGCCTCGATGTCAGCACCCATGCGTCCGACATGTCGTTCGCAGTTTCCGCCGACAACGGCGGTTTCGAATATTCCGGTGGCACACTCGCCGGGGTTTTCAGCCAACCGGGGAACCTGATCAAACCGCGGTTCTGGCGGATGCTGATGGATCTGCACCGCTTTTACTCCACCACACCGGCCATGCTGGCGACTGGCGCCCTCGACAAGATGACACTTGGCGCACTCCTCGACCGCGGCGGGTATTCGACGGGGTTCCAGCGAGATCATCTTCTCCCCATGGCCGCCGCCATCTGGTCCGGCACGGTCGAAGGGATGCGCGATTATCCCGCCGCCGCTTTCGTGCGCTTTTTCGTCAATCACGGGTTGTTCAAGTACGTCGGTCGTCCGACATGGCGCACCGTTACCGGTGGCAGCCGCGCCTACGTGAAAAAAATCTCGGCTGGCATACCCGTTCGCAACGTCGGGGTTCGCGCCGTCAAACGTCACACCAACGGCGTCGCCGTGATCGATGATAAGGGTCATGAGGATCGCTTCGACGGCGTTGTGCTGGCCGCCCATGCCGATCAGTCGCTGGCCTTGTTGGCCGATGCCGACGATCTTGAGCGCGAACTTCTCTCGCCGTTCAAGTATCAGAATAATCTCGCCATTCTGCACACGGATGATGCGTTGATGCCGGCGCGCAGGCGTGCGTGGTCGAGCTGGAACTACCTTGCCCGCCCGGTTGCCGGCAGCGGCAATCATTCGGTCTGCGTGACATACTGGATGAACAATCTGCAGAACCTGGGCGATGCCGAAGACCTGTTCGTGACGCTGAACCCCGTAAACCCGCCTTCGCAGGAGCGTATTCTGCGCTCATTCCAGTACGAACACCCGCTCTTCGACGCGTATACCGATGACGCGCAGCAACAGCTTTGGCGGCTTCAAGGTCACCGCAACACGTGGTATTGCGGGAGTTATTTCGGTGCCGGGTTCCATGAGGACGGGCTTCAAGCCGGCCTCTGGGCGGCAGAGGACGCAGGTGGGGTCCGCAGACCGTGGACAGTGGAAGATGAGTCCGGGCGAATTCACGTGCGCCCCGCCGCGCAGGAGGCCGCTGCATGACCACCGCACCTGGTGCCATCTATACCGGACATGTTGTCCACCGCAGGCTACGTCCAAAGCGCCATCTTCTTAACTATCGGGTATTTTCCCTTCTGCTTGATCTAGATCGGCTGGATGAAGTGGAGGCCACACAGTCCGTCCTTCGAATCAACCGGTGGGGCGTTCTGTCGTTTCACGAGCGCGATCATGGGAATGGCCAGGGGAGACTTCGCAGCTGGGTGGATGCTCGCCTTCGCGAGGCGGGATATGACCCGGCATTGCTGCGCGTGCGCGTGCTCGCCTACCCCCGTATCCTGGGGTATGTGTTCAATCCCTTGACGGTTTACTTCTGCGATGATGAAGACGGCGCCACCCGCATCATCATGTACCAGGTAAATAACACCTTCGGTGAGCGACACACATACGTAGTGCCGGCCGCACCAGGTCCGTTACCGATCCGCCAGTCTTGCGACAAGGCAATGTACGTTTCGCCGTTCACGCCAATGGATTGCCGCTATGATTTCTCGGTCGTGCCGCCGTCTGACGGCATTGCCGTTTCCATCCACCAGAGCGATTCCGATGGCCCCCTGTTGAACGCAAGTTTTGCCGGCAGGCGCGAGCGCCTTACCTCCGGGCGCCTGTGCGCGGCGATTGTCCGGCACCCGTTGATGACGCTGAAGGTGATTGCCGGCATTCACTACGAGGCGTTTCGTCTGTGGCGTAAAGGTGTGCCATACTTTTCCCACGAACCGCAAAAACGCGGCGAGGTCAGCGTTATAAGGCCTGGACTTGAGGGACAGGGGGACTGACATGACCACTCGTTTTTCCACTTCCGCGACAATCCCAAATCACGCGCAAGGCCCGTTCGCGGCGTTGGCCGGCAAATGGCTGTTCAAGGTTCTTTCTGGCATTCGCACCGGCACGCTGGCGATCACGCTGCCTTCCGGCGAATGCCGGACTCTTGCTGGCCCGGGTTTTGGACCAACGGCGGATATACAGATGCACTCGTGGCGCGCGGTCCGGCGTATTGTCACCAGCGGGGATATCGGCTTTGCGGAGGGGTACATCCACGGCGACTGGGCGACATCGGATTTAGCGGCGCTGCTGGAACTGATCGCACGCAACGACGAGGCCATCGAGTTCAAGGTTGAGGGCACATCGCTGCGGCGACTGGCCGACCGCATTTATCATTTGCTGCGCGCGAACACGCGCAATGGTTCACGGCGCAATATTCAGGCGCATTACGATTTGGGCAATGGGTTCTACCGGGAATGGCTCGACCCGACGATGACCTATTCGTCAGCGATATACGAACAGCCGAACGATCCGCTCGAACGGGCACAACTCCGCAAATACGCGCGCATGGCAGAGATGATCGACGCCCATCCGGGGCAGCACGTACTGGAAATCGGCTGCGGGTGGGGCGGATTTTCCACCTACCTTGCCGAACGACATGGTTGCCGGGTTACCGGCATTACCCTGTCGGACGAACAGCACGATTTCGCGCGTGAGCTTGTCGCCCGGAAAGGACTAACCGATCGCATCGACATCCGGCTTGAGGACTATCGCGACGTGACCGGGCATTACGACGGCATCGCATCTATCGAGATGTTCGAGGCCGTCGGCGAGAGCAACTGGCCACAGTTCTTCGGCAAGGTGCGCCAGCTATTGGCGGACCAGGGCCGGGCAGCACTTCAGGTCATTACCATCGACGACAAACGGTTCGATACCTATCGGCATAAAACGGACTTCATCCAACGATATGTTTTTCCGGGGGGGATGTTGCCGTCCGTCGAAGCATTCCGTGAAAATGCAATTCGTGCCGGTCTTGAGCTTCGCGATTCTTTCTTCTTTGGCCAGTGTTACGCGCGCACCCTGGCCGAATGGCAGCAACGTTTCACCGAAACATGGCCCAATATCAGCGCCGCCGGGTTCGACGAACGATTCCGGCGGCTTTGGGAATATTATCTCGCATATTGCCGGGCAGGCTTCAGCAGCGGCGCCATTGACGTCGGACAGTTCGTGCTGCGCAAGGCGTAACCGTTAACGATCGAGAATTTTACCGGTTAGCCTGAAGTAGAGCCCATAAGGCAGCAATCTCATCAGCCGCATCAAAATAGCGAAACGAGTTGGAAAAGAAATTTCGAAACGGCCCTTCTGCAATCCGGTAATCATGGCGTCGACCGCTTCATCGACGGGAATCAGGAAGGGCATCTCGAAATCGTTAAGATCCGTCAGCGGCGTCTTCACGAACCCCGGATTGACGACGGATATCCGGATACCCTTGCGTGCGAGTTCCGGCTGAAACGCCTCGCACATCGCGATCAACCCCGCCTTTGATGCCGAATACGCGGCTGCGCGCGGCAACCCCCGATACCCGGCCAACGATGCAACGACGGCGATATGCCCATTGTGCTGATTGATCATCAACTTCATCAGCGGATCCAGACAGTTCACCGTACCGGTCAAATTCGTCTCGATCAGCTTGCCTGCGACGGCCGCGTTAAAGCCCTCCACCGGTGTCGGCGTATGCGTACCGGCATTCAGAATGGCGAGGCCAAGCGGCTGATCGTCGTCGGCGATACGTGCCACGGCTTGGACGCATGCTTCGGGGTCCGTGATATCGAGAGGGATGGGAACGATGTCACCCGCCGCACCGGCGGCCGCGCGCGACAGATCGTCAAGATCGCTTGTCGTGCGGGCAGACGCATACACGGTCCAACCGGTCATCGCCAGCCGTTCCGCAACCGCGCGGCCAATGCCTTTACCGGCGCCCGTGATCCAGGCTCGCTTCGGCAAATCGGACCAACGTGCAACTTTGGTGTTTGGTGAGGTCATACCCGCTTTACGCGGTACGTATCATCCCGGATCACTTGCGCCGCCAATCAAGTGCGTGCGTGTCGAAACCGAGCCGCTGCAAACGATCGCGCGCCGCAGCAAATGCGGCGCTGTTGATGTGCGCCGACAGCAGATCCTGATACCAGGGCTGCGAACCGTTTATATCAACCGCACCGGATATGATGACCAGTCGCAACGCTGCACCTGCCTCCGGCAACTGCGCAAACTCAAGAGTCCAGGTCCGTCCCGAATTCTCATGGCTGCCGCGCATCACCCGGGTGGCCCGATCTTCATTGCCGAGACCATTCGGCCAGTATGCAAGCCTGCCGATCACGACCCGACCTCTAACATCCGAAACCGCACGGATCTCAACCGAGCACACAACGGCCGTTCCCGTATAGACCTGGGTCATCCGCCGCTTTTCGAGGGCTGTCTTGTCGGCGCATGCGGCCGCATCTTCGGCAAGGAGGGTCGAGCCGTCGATATCCAGTCGACCGATCCTTGGCTTGGTGACGTTTCGCCACTTCCGGTACGTTGCCGCACGCCAGCCCCCAAGAAACGTATCCTCAACCGCGGCCATATCTTGCTCGAGGTCAAGAATGCGCCCCTGTTCCGCCAGAGAAGACCAGCGCGCGAAGTCACCGCCAATCCAGAAAAACGCCGCAGCGACGAGAACCACACCCGCCAGGATCGCCCACGACGGTACGCGCCGCCCTGATTCACGTTCCGGGATATTGCCGGAAGGGACTTTCATGGATGTGGGCGCCGCCAAACCTGCCAGCGCCAAGGCTTCGGAAGCTGTCGACACCCTTCTTACGGGCACACCACCGATTTGTGACGGCGCGTCACGCTCATTCTCCGGAACGAGAATGATTGCTTTCTCGGTATTGAACCCCAAGGCATCCAATTGACGCGCGAGTGCCTCCAGTTTCAGTGACACGCGTTCGACCGGGCGGACTTTCAATTCGCTGTCGACCTCACCCGTCGCAAAAACGGTGACCTCTTCGCTTGTTTCCTGTTGCTGTGCGATATGCGCGATATAGGCTGCCAGCTGCCACGAGCGCCCTTCGTCTATCCGGGCGGAAACGTCCATTCGGTAGGCACCGTGACCGGTAGTTCGTTCGATCACGCCGATTGGCCTGCGCACGAAAGCGTCGTACGCCGGGCTCGCAGGCAACACCTGTGCAAGCCCATCGAGACAGATCACGGAACTGACACCCGGATCTTCCTCGGTTATACGCTGAATAGCGACCGGGCCCTCGGTGGTCAGTATGTGAACGGCAACCTGGCTCAACGAAGATAAACCTCGGACTCCGGGGTGCTGAGCGCGTTCGCAATCGCACTGTTCGCCTCCAGCAGGACTTGTGCACGGTTGCCGCTGAATGCAGGCAATGCCTGCCGCAGCCATGCCCCCGAGGGCGAACGGACAAAGAGGTGCGTCGGCACATCTGCATTTTCCAGATCGACGATCTCAACACCGAGATAGACTTGTGCCGGCGTCGCCCGTGACGGGGTCAGGGTCAGCACGGCCCTCTCGACTTCCCGGCGCACGGCGCCCGATGTCGACGCAGCCGCTTGACGGGGCATGTAGGCAAAAGGCCGGGCTGCTATCAGGCGTTCAAGGTCCGCTGCCGCCGCCGGGTCGGCCGAGAGTTTATCCTGGGCCGCGGGTGACAACTCAAACGCCGGATCATTCACGTATCGGTACAACTCCGAGAACGAGAGGCGCACATCCGCCCCAGGCACGAGCAGATCACGCAGCATCTCATCCGCATCGAGCGCGGCGAGTGCCAGATTCCGGACCGGGTCATTGGCTGCCATCGATCATCGCTTTCTGCCTTGGTCATACAGGTTTCCGAACATTTCGGCAAAGCTGGTGGCGTCCGCATGCTCGTGCCCCGACCAGTCGATCTGCCCGAGATCCCGATCGAGCGTCCGACGCACGGATGAAATAAGTCGGAGAACCCATGGCGTTGCCTCTGCAATAACATCAACTGCCTGTTCGCCGTCACCATCCCGAAACCCCGCGCGATTGACACCTCGCCACGTTCGGCGTGCGTCGGCCAGCAGTGCCGCAAGCTCGTCACCGCGCGCATCTGGCACGACGGCAAAAAATTGTCTAAGCGCCCCGGCGCGGTCTAGCGACACCACGTTATCTGCGTCCTCCGCGGCACTTCGCGCTAACTGCCCCCAATCGAGATCCGGCGCGAGTGCCAGCGCGAGATCAACCGCTTCCGCGCGACCGGCCTCGAACAACGACCAGAGCGCCGCCATCGCCAACCGTTCCGTACCGGCCACTATGGCCGCATACGCGGTCAGCTTCTCTGTATAGTATCCTTTCGCCGGATCAGGGATCTCGATCACGGGCGCAACACCGCGACGCAACGCCGTGCTGATCCGCAGCTGCACTGCCCCGAAAACCGCATTCCGCAGCACCGAGACCGGCAATCGCCTTGCGGTACTGTCTCCCAACGGCAATTCATTCAAGACATCCGCTTCGCCGACATTGATGAATTTTACCGTATCGCCACACGTTTCAAGAACCTGGTCCAGCGGCCCCGTGTCCGCGTCGATCGCCGCGACAACAGCGTCGACGTCCGCCGGGTCGACCTCTCCCGCTTCCAGGTCCGTTCCGATGGAACGCGCGTAAGCGCCTGCAAACCGGTCTGCCGCCGCATCCAGCGCGACAACGAGGCGACGTGCCGTGTCGTAGACGCTCCGAAACGTTTTCGCGTCGACATCCTCGCTGGCCGCGTATGATCGCCAATACGCCATGACAACGTCGTCATTAATCACATCCGCACCAGATCTGTTCCCGGCATGTGCATCCGCGTAACCCAGAAAATGATGTTCCCGACGCTGGCGTTGCACCGGCGGTAGATGATCCTTGAGATACCCGTAGAGACTGCGCTGCATGGCGCGTGCGGCTTCCAGAACGTTCTCGTCGGCTAGCTCACCTTGCCGCAAACCCGCTGTCATTGTCTCAACCGCGGGATAGCCGACGGTCATAATCATGAACTCGAGCAACGCCGCCAGCAATGGCATCCGGCGATACGAGATTTCGAACACGTCCGCCCCGTGCCCGCGCCGCACACCGTTCGATGATACCCGCACATCGGGCCGAATGCCTTGGAACAACTTGAACGCCCGGCGGAACTCGCCGGTGCTGGCACGGTCCACCCCCCAAAAAACTTCCTCGTATCGACCATCCCGTGCCGACGCGATGGCCAGCAGATGCGATAGTTCCAACATCGGCTTGGCATAGCTACGGCACACGATGATTCTTGCCAGTGCCCGGCAGACTCGCTCCGAGTAACGAGGGCCACCGTCCGACGCACTGGATTCCATGATGCCGGCAAGCACGGCGCGAAGCACCTCGCTTTTACCTTCCTCCAGATTGAGGTTTTCGATCGTCGCCGTCATCCGCCTACCGCTTTCCGTGCGTCGCGATAGAGAATACCCGCATTGATCGGCAGAACAAAGGACCCTCGCCGATTCCATTGCATTGGCTTGGAAAGCCCGGACCGGAAGTTCCGGCGCTGAGGTCCGCTAACCGGCGATCTTTCTACGCACCGCGTCCTGAACGTCGTCCGGGGGCACAACCGAACTGCGGGTGTTCATGTCATAGAACACATTGACACTTTCCGAGGTTGCAACGCATTCATCGCCGCTGAACACACCGTACCCTGACGTCAGGGACTTCGATCCCAACCGGATGAGCCGTGCGCCAACATCGACGGTCCCCGGATAATGCAGTTCTTGCCTGTAATCGATGACGACCCGGGCGAGAATGAAATCAAGGCCCGGATGATCGAACTGGTCAAGAAGCCCCTGGATCAACATCGTCCTGGCCGCCTCGATATAAGCGCCGAACGAAACATTGTTCACGTGGCCCATGCTGTCCTGGTCGGAAAAGCGGATGGTAACCGGCGTGAAATCGCTGAAGGTTTCACGCCGGCTCAGATCGAATTCGTGCTCGCCCATCGGATCAGATCACGACCTTCTCGCGGAATGCCGCGATCTGCTCGTCCGAGTAGCCGTACTCCCTGAGGATATCATCGGTATGTTCGCCACGCTCCGGCGTCGCCATGCCGTACCGGGGTTCGAACCTGTTCAATTTGATGGCCTGCGGCAACAAATCCATTTTACCGTGGTGCTTGCTGTCGACAGGATGACGCAGGTTCATATGGTTGACCTGCGGGTCGGCAAACACCTGATCGATCGAGTTGATCGGACCACACGGCACACCGGCCTGGTTGAGCGCATCGATCAGACCTTCTGACGTATACGTCACCGTATGTTTTTCCAGTGCCGCATTGACGGCATCCCGGTTCTTGGATCGAAGTTCACCCGACTGGAAATCCGGATTGTTTGAGATCTCGTCGTCACCAAACAGATCGCAGATACGGTCCCACATCTGATCGCCGGCAGCGGCGATATTGATGTATCCGTCTGACGTCTTGAACACCCCCGTCGGGATCGATGTCGGATGGTTGTTGCCAGCCTGCGGCGCGACTTCGCCTTTGACCAAATAACGCGCCGCCTGGAAATCCAGCATTGCGACCATCGCCTGCAGCAGGGACGTCTGCACCCATTGGCCTTCACCCGAAGCCTCGCGTTCCAGCAAGGCAACCATCACGCCCATCGCGCCATACATACCGGCGGTCAGATCGGCGACGGGGATACCTGCACGGACCGGACCCTGACCCGGCAGGCCCGTGATCGACATCAGTCCGCCCATCCCTTGTGCAATTTGATCAAAACCCGGACGCTTCGCATAAGGCCCGTCCTGGCCGAAACCGGAAATCGACAGCAACACGATTCCCTTGTTGATTTTCCTGAGGTCCTCGTACGCGATCCCCAACCGGTCTTTGACGTCGGGACGAAAGTTCTCGACGACGACGTCTGCGGTCTCAACCATCTTGAAGAAAATATCGCGTGCTTCCGGTTCCTTTAGATTGAGCGTCAGCGACCGCTTGTTGCGGTGAATGCTCTGGAAATCCGGGCCACCCCGGGCGCCGCCCATTCCCTTGCCTGTGTCTACGGCTTCCGGCGCCTCGATCTTAATTACGTTCGCGCCCCAGTCGGCGAACTGGCGAACCGCCGTCGGCCCGGAACGGACCCGGGTCAGATCCAGTACCGTGAATCGCGATAAAGGGCCGTTGTATTCGGTCATTGTCATGTTTCTCCCTAAGGTATTTATACTTTGGTTTGTTGTGGCGCGATCAGGGCGACCGCATCCTTGGTAGTTATATCCAGCAGCGCCGCAAGGCGCGCGATTTCCGCGACCTCGCTTTCACGAACGATACCATCCGCTTCGCTGACTGCATGGCAGATCACGATCAACAGGGCAGACGCTTCGCGGTCATTTCCCGCCGCTGCCCGCACCTTGTCGCGCACGGCATCGAGTTCGGACGGCGATTTGCGGATCCGGTCCACATAGCGCAGGTAACTCTCGACCCCTTCTTCCGGGTTATGATCACGCAGGATATCCAGAACACGCATCAGCCGGCCGACCTCGGCACCTTCCTCGAGCGAAGCGTCCCCATCGGCAAGCGCAACAAGCGCCGACGCCGCCATTGCCCCCTCAAGAAACTGGCGGCCTCGATGGCGCGCGAAAATGCGCCTAGTTTGGTCGGTAAATCGTTCGAGAATGGTGGTCACGTGAAAGCCTTCGGTTGTGTGGTCCGATCCTATCCGCCTCAAAAAACATTATCCAGAGGTGTATCCCGCTGCGCACTGGCACGCAAACCACCGCCCCGCTAATCTGGGACCAAGGGAGCAACGAATATCATGACTGACCTTCAAATCGACAACGTGCGTCCGATGGGCGGAACGGTCGGGACTCTGCACATTAAGGACGGATACGTCGTCGATACCCCGGTCCCGGGCGCGGCGGCGCTGGACGGTGGAGGCGCGCTCGCGCTGCCCGCATTCATCGATGCGCACATGCACCTCGATAAAACGCTATGGGGTTTGCCCTGGCGTCCGCACTCGGCAGGGAAGAGCCTCAGCGAGAAAATCGCAAATGAACGCAATGCAAGGGTCGAACTCGGCGCCGACACGGAAGTCCAGGCGTCACGGCTGATCGCACAGGCAATCAAGAACGGCACGGCGGCGATCCGCAGTCATGTCGATGTCGATCCGGATCTGGGACTCGGCAATGTCGAACATCTGCTCAACGTCAAGGCCGCACACAACGACAGCATCGACATTCAGCTGGTCGCGTTTCCCCAGACCGGCCTGGTCAGCCGTCCCGGCACAGCGGATCTGATGGAGGCCGCGATAAAGATGGGTGTCGAGTTGATCGGCGGCATTGACCCAGAGGTCATCGATGGCGATGCGGACGCGCACATTCGCACCATATTCGACATCGCTGAGCGCACGGGCGCCGGGATCGATATCCACCACCACGAAGAAGATGACGCGGGTGCGGACACGCTCGACCTCATTCTCGATGCCGTCCATGCGTATTCGATGCAGGGGCGGGTTACGCTAAGCCATGCATTCTGCATCGGCATGGTAAGCGAGCAACGGCGGAGCACCCTGCTCGACCGTATTGCCGAACTGGACGTGGCCGTCATCACCACCGCACCCGGCTACAAACCATTTCCACCATTGAACGACATGCAGCGCCGGGGTATCCGCGCGGCATCGGGATCGGACGGCGTACGCGACGTGTGGACGCCGTTCGGCAACGCAGACATGCTGGAACGCGCGATGTTGCTCGCCTACCGATCCAACTTCAGGCGGGACGACGAACTCGCGTTCGTGATGGAGTTCTGTAGCCTTGGCGGTGCGTCCGTCATGGGTTTGGACGCGCATGGCCCTCTTTTGGGGCAACGCGCCGACATTGTCCTCGTCGATGCGGAGAATATCGCCGAGGCCGTCATCAATCGCCCCACCAGCAGGACACTTATCAAGAACGGCCGCGTCATCTCCTGAAACGGATCGCGCAAAAAAATCACCGGGTCCGTCGACCCGGTGAAGGAGAAATGTGAATATCTGTATTAACCATAGCCGATCCACGCCCGCGCGCAGTGACACCGGTCACAACGTCTGGAAATTTTACAAAAATTGCGCTGAATCAGGTGATTAGAGAGAGAATTTATTCGATTACGGGATGAATCAGGCGCTCTTTCGGCAAAATCACTGAAATTTTCGTTCCTGCGCCCAGAGCACTTTCGAGTTCCACCCGTCCACCGTGAAGATCGCAAAGCGCCTTGACCAATGGCAAACCCAAGCCTGTTCCTTCGCGTTCAGTGACAAACGATGAATCGACTCGCGTAAAGGCATCGAAAATAACCTTCTGATCTTCCGGCGAAATCCCAATCCCCGAATCCTTGACCGATAGCTCAGGCTCTCCGTCCGCGTTTTCGAATACCTTAACGACGATGTGCCCTCCCGGCCGGGTAAACTTGATCGAGTTATTGATCAGATTGATCAGAATCTGCTTAAGCCTGCGCGCATCGCCGCGCACCTTGAAGACCTCGTTCGGCACATCGACGGAGATCAGCAGCTCGGCCTTTTGCGCGCGTGTCCGGAGCATCCGCTCGCAGGAGCGAATGATGTCCTTAAGGTCGACATCATCTTCGTTCAGCAGCATGTTGCCGCTCTCAATCGACGCGATATCCAGCAGATCGTTCACGACATCGAGCAAATGCATTCCCGACGAATGGATAGAGCCTGCATAGTCGATATAATGGGGGTTCAACTCTCCCATGATCTGATCGCGTATTAACTGCGAAAACCCGATAATCGCATTCAACGGCGTGCGCAGTTCATGTGACATGTTGCCGAGGAATTCGGTCTTCGTCCGGTCGGCGTTCTCTGCCGCTTCCTTGGCGCGTAGCAGATTACGCTCCGTTTCCTTGCGACGCGTGATGTCCATCAGGGTCGATTGGATGGCTTCGCTACCTTCCCATTCCACAATGCGCGAAAAGATCTCCACGCAGACTTCCGACCCATCGTTTCGGACACCAGTGAACTCGTAACGATCCGGGACATCCTCATCGCCGGCAAGGCGGCGACGGCGGATATCGGAAATGACAGCCCGCTCATCCGGTGACACGAGGTCAATCACGCTGCGGCCGATAAAATCGTCAACTTCGTAGCCGAACATATGCGCAGCCGTATCGTTCGCATAGACAATCGCCCAGTCGCGATGCACGAACAGTCCCTGAATGGAGCCGTCGACGAGGTTGCGGTATTTCTGTTCGCTTTCGCTCAGCGCCTTTTCGGCATTCCGCTCCGCTGTCCGGTCCTGCAGGAACACCTGGACAGCGCGCTTGCCTTCCCAATCGCCGACATGCACGTAGAATTCGACATCTGCCGTGCCCCGGTCTCCGGTTTGCACTCGCGCGATATACGAATCCGGTACTTGCCGGCCGTTTCGGCGGTCGTCGTCATACTGTATCAGGCGCTGGCGATCAGCGTCGTCAATGAAGTCCCACACTTCACGGCCGGTCATATCCGCGACATCGCATCCGAACAAAGATGCTGCCGCCGGGTTGGCAAAAACGATTGTTCCGTCGACTTGCGCGAAGAACGGCTGCACAGACGTCTTAAGCTCATCGTAATAAAGACCGCCTCGGGTCGCGGCCCTATCCGCATACGTTTCGGCCGCGACAACTTCGCGAACCACCATGATGTGGCGGCCCGACGGCAACGCGCGCATTTCACCGCTCAGGCATTGCCCGTCAGAAAACTGCCAGTCTATCAGGCCGCGGCCGGGTGTGCGGCGAAGTTGCGATGCCCGACGCCTGTCTTCGGATATCTGGGGCGCAATGCTAGCGATCAAATCGCTGAAATTGGTACCAACCTGGAAAAGCGAAACCGGGACCGGCACGAGACTGCGAAACGCCGGGTTCGTAAACGTCAATCGGTTGCGCTCATCGAAATATGCGATCCCTTCAACGCTCGTTTCCAGGGCGACTTGATAGTCAGCCGATAATGCTTCGAGATGCTGGCGGCGGATGGCATCAACGGTTTCATCTGTCGCGATCCCGCGGTACCCGAAGAACCGACCCTCGTCACTAATGACAGGTTTGCCGCTCAGCCTCCAATAAACGTGGCTGCCGCCATCATGCCGAAGTGAAATGCGAAAATTCCGAAATGGTTCGCGCCGCTGCAGCTTGTCCAGGAACGCAGCCCATTCGTGATCCCGGTCCGGATCCGCATCGGCGAATTCCCATGGTGTCTTGCCCAGCAGATCGAACTCGCCAACCGAGGACCGTCCTTCACGGCGCATGGAGACGATCGCGAACCGGTAATTCGGGTCGAGTTCCCAGAACCAGTCCGCGTCGGCGTCGGCGTAGTCGCGAAAGCGCAGAATATCTTCCGCTTCACTACGAAGCCGTCTCGGTTGCTTGTCGTCTTCCAATGCCAATGCGCCTCAACTCCCGTTGGCCGCCAGGCTCGGTGCCGATTGAGCCGTCAGTCGGTGGCGATTATAGTAATATAGAGGACGCGAGTCACACGTTGCAGTGACGAATTCACACACGTAATGATTGTGGGAAAAATCGTGGAAGAACCACGGGTTAAGGCTTCGGTTTGGATATCGGCACAGATCAGAATGTGTGGGTTAATGACATTGCCTGCGGTCGTGCGCCGCCGCGGCGATGCCGATGCCGGCAGCATCCTGATCAAGCTCGACCGCCTCGACGGGCATTCTGTTCTTCTCTCGCAATCACGAGATGCACAAGGTAAACCCGCGTGGCTGCAATGGAGCGGCGAGGTCCCGCTGCCCGACGCCGACGTCGAGAGTTATATCGAGCGCCGTATCAGGGACGATCCCGATATCTGGGTGCTGGAAATCGAAGACCGGAACGGGGAATACGAACCAGACGCCCCGGTCATCCTTTAGGGGTTTATTCGGTTCGCAGAATAATGTGATAGCCGAAGTCGGTTTCGACGAGATCGCTCAGACCGTCGATATCCAGGGCAAACGCAGCTTCCTCGAACTCCGGCACCATCATACCGCGCCCAAACGACCCAAGGTCTCCACCGCCTTGGCCGGACGGACAATCAGAGGATGCACGCGCGACCTCTGCGAAATCGGCGCCATCGGAGATCTTGTCCCGCAAGACTTGGATTTCCGCTTTTGCGTCGTCTTTGCTGCGCGTATCGGTGGACACCAGAATATGTGACGCGCGAATCTGACCGGACATGGTAATCTCCTATATCGAAACGTCTATTTTAGCCGTAATCATCGGAGGTGCCTACCGCATCGCCCGAGGAGATACAAGGACGCCTGTAGCGCAATACGACCGAGGCTATGGAATCTCCAGAAAAAGGCGGCTACGCTTGCTTAGCGATTCGCACTTTTTTGAATGGAAACAACGTGATCGAGAAAATCGCCAAGTACTTGATCCTCAGTATCCTGGGGCTTGCCGCCCTGACGTTCGTTGCCATTCTGGTGATCGATGACGAGACAATCGAAAGCTCCGCGGGCGGCGCGGCCGGGACGCTGCTTGGCATCAAGCATGGTGTCTACGATACGGTCGGCGCGAAATCCGACAGTTTTGTTTACTGGATCAGAACGACGATCCACGAAGTGCTGAACTTTTCACCCACAAACCGGACGCCGCGCGTCGTGATGCGTGTGCCGCCCCCGCCAAAGGAAATCGAACCGGCCCCCGCGTCCATACCCGCGCAACAACCTGAGCCAGCCATGCCGGCAGCACCTGAACCGGCAATGCCGGAAAATGCCTCGGACACCTCGACAATGGAACAATCCGCGGCACCGATGAGCCAACAGTCGGCCGAACCGGCAGACCTGCAACCGCCTGGTACGGCGGAACCGATGCCGACGGCACCGGCAAGCAGAGGTGAAACCGATTCACCACCGCCGCCACCGCCACCGTCCGCTCTCGGGTTCGGAGAAAGCATGCAGGAAGGCGCACCCGCCCCGCAGCCGATTGCTGGTGTAGAACAGCAACCGTTGGACAAACCGGCCATGGAGCAAGCCGCGCTGCCACCGGGCGCCGAGGCCCCGCCGGCTGACGCACCGCCACCTCCGCCCAGCGCGGAGGAAGCACGGCCGGGCGAATCCGACTACCAGCAGGGCCTGAAGTATTACAACGGTGACGGTGTCGAGCAGAACTTTGGCAAGGCGGCACAATTTTTCCTGAAGGCGGGTGAAGCCGGGCACGTCGGCGCGCAGTACAATCTGGGGATTATGAACTACACCGGCCAAACCGGCGGACAGGACTTCGCCAACGCCGCGAAATGGTTCGAACGCGCCGCATCCAGTGGGCACACGCAAGCGCAGTACAATCTCGGTTTCCTTTATTATGAAGGGAAAGGCGTCGCACAAGATCTGAAAACGGCGTTCGACTGGATTAACCGGGCGGCGGAACAGGGCTATCCGAAGGCTGTGAAGGCCCGCGACGCGTTCAAGCAGGCGATGCCCGAGATGTTCAGCGCCGACAAATCTGCAAATTAACCTCGTTTTACCTGCCGATACCCGGAATCTAATTGATTCCATTTGAGAAAATGCATCCGAAAAAGCGTGTCGTTAACCACGTTTTTACGCCTTGCGCCGATTCTTTAGCCGTGGGCTGTCCGTTTAAACGGACCCCCAGGACTGGGACAACGGGGTAATCATGAAAGACACTGGGCTTTCGGCGGCGCTCGCATTGGGAACGGCGTGCCTTTTCTGGAACGATCCATCGCAAGCGGCGGAGCGCATTCGCGACGACTTTTCCTTCACCTATCACATTGAAGTCGCCGGCGCAGACACCAGTGACGTGGCGACGGACAAGCAGCTCCACGAGAGCGGCACCAACATGGTCCCCGCGCAACCCAGCGCCAAGTCACGTGACCCGTTGAAGCGGGACCTGCCCAAGGAAGCCAAAGAAAACACGCCCTCCTCTGCGCCGGCAGCCACCGAGAGCGAACCTGCCGCTTCGGAAACAAGGTCGGACGCGCCGACAGCCGCTGCAAAGGAAACAGAACCCGCAGCAAACACGCCACAAGGGTCCGAGACCGTCAAAACTGCGGCCCCGGCAAGGAAGGATGGATTACTTCGGCCATACGTGCGGATTGACGGTGGATACGCGCTGACCGGCGACCCCGACGGCACAGGGGCAAACGGGGCACATGGTGCGACGGACATTGAAAACGCCGTCATCGCGGGTATCGGCGTTGGTACATATCTGGAAAATCAAATTCGTATCGACGGCACGATGACCTACCGTTCGCCGATGTCAGTCGACGGCGCGGATGGCATCGGGAACACGCTGAACGGCGAGACCGAAAGTCTCAGCGCCATGGTCAATCTGTATTATGACGTCACGGAAGCGCACGAATGGCTTGGCAGCAAACGGCTGACGCCGTACGTCGGGGCCGGCATCGGTATATCCATGCTGGATACCGATACCCTGAAAAGCACGGCAGGAACGAACGAGCGCGGTACGAGGACATATAACCTCGCCTATGCCGCCATGGCCGGTGTCGCGACGCGGTTATCAGACTTTGCTACGGTTGACCTCGGCTACCGCTTTATCAACCTCGGTCAGTTCGAACAGGACGGCTCGTTCACCAACGGGACATCAACGACAGCGACCAAGTACGACGACCTGATTGCGCACGAGTTCCGTGCCGGGCTGCGGTTTCAATTTTAATCCTCACCGTTTGACCTAAATCAATGCCGCGTCGATTGGACGCATCCGAATATCCGTGGAAGGTCGCGGCAGTCCGAACAGGCTTGCCGCAATGGGAGGCCGAATATGGATATCAGGTCGATACTGGCCGTCGTCGACGGGGGCGATGAGAGCCGCACCGTGTTGACGACGGCATTGGAAATGGGGCGCCGGCTAGACGCGGCGACGGCACTGTTGCATGTGACACCACAAGTCACCCACGAAATCCTCCCGGCCGCTGACGACATGCCCACACAAGCCGTCAGCAAGCTGATCGATTCCATGACGCGCGCAAATGAAGCACGCCACTTAGCGTTCGAGAGTTTAATAGAAGAAACCGTATCGAAGGCCGGGATACCGGTTATTTCGCCCTCGGAAATCACAAAATCCCATCACTTCGCCGTGGCCAAAATCTGCATCACCGGCCATGAAAACCGCGAGATTGCCGCGCGCGGCCGGCTCTTCGATCTCGTCATTATTGCCATTCCCGGGGCAGACAGCGGCGGTGTCGAAAGCGCCGTACTTGAAGCGGCTCTTCTCGATACTGCCCGACCGGTGCTGATCGCCTGTCCCTATCCGCGACCGGTCATCGGCGGTCACGTGACTGTAGCATGGGATGGTTCACGAGAAGCAGCTCAAAGCATTCGCAACGCCTTGCCCCTTATGAGGATTGCGTCCGCGATTGAAATCGTGCACGTCGCCGACGACCCGGCAACGCAGGTGAACCCGGAAGACATCTGCCAGTATCTCTCCCTTCATTCCTTGAACGCGATACCACGCACGATCACGGCACCGAAAAGCGAAATTGCCGCGGCCCTGCTCGATGCGGCACGGGAAAATGGGCACGCCCTGTTGGTTATGGGTGCTTACGGCGCTGGCGCCGCAACCGAGTATATGTTTGGCGGCGTCACTCGGAGCGTCCTTTCACAGGCTGACCTGCCGTTGCTCTTGTCCCATTAACCCGGATCGCCACTCCCGCACTGGAATCTCCCCTGCGAATTCACTAGAATAGCTCAAATTCGTTGTGGAGAGCATACACGCATGGCGGGCAACCCTCAAAAAACCCCCGCACTCAAACCCTCCGTTCCAAAGGGTGACGCTGGCGAAAATCCGTGTGCCGCCTGTCAGGTTCGCGAGCATGCCGTTTGCGGTGCCCTGACACTCCCGGAACTCGCCAGTTTCGGCGGCGCCATGAAAGATATCCAGCTGGATGCCGGCGATCATCTTGTGGACGAAGGCGAGGTAGAACAGTTCGTTTTTTCAGTCACGTCCGGCTGTCTCAAGAGTTTCAAACTCATGCCGGACGGACGCAGGCAGATTATCGGCTTCGTCTTCCCCGGCGACTTCGTCGGGCTCGCCAAGTCGGATGCCTATCCGAGCAGCGTCGAAGCGATCACGCCGGCCACGCTATGCCGCATGAACCGACGCGAACTCGACAAAATGTCCGATAGCATTCCGAACCTCGACAGGCGGTTGCACGACATGGCGTCGGAAGCCCTCGCCGAGGTGCAGGGACAGTTGCTGCTGCTGGGCCGCAAAACGGCCCAGGAACGCGTTGCTACGTTTCTGATGATGTTGTCGCGCCGTGCGACCGAGCGCGGAATGGCGCCGAACCCCATCGACGTACCGATGAGCCGGGACGATATCGGCGACTTTCTCGGCCTCACCACGGAAACCGTGAGCCGGACATTTTCGCGCCTTCGCAAGGACGGCCTGATCGGCGGCGACAAGGACCGCAAGATCGAAATTCTCGATGAGGAAGGTCTGAGCGACATCGCCGACGGTTTTTGAGGACCGCAAACTTCCGTTATTTGCCGATCATGATCTGCTCTTGCGTGCATCACGTGCACGGATGCGTTCCCGATGCAGGATATAGAGGCCGCTCAGGCTGACAACGACGGCGCCCAGCAGCGTCGCGGCATCCGGCAGGTCGCCGAAGAGCAGATAGCCGAACAACACCGCCCACAATACGTTTCCGTACTTGAACGGAGAAACGAGTGCCGCCTCGCCCAGACGGAACGCTTCAATCAGAAGGTAATGAGCCGTTCCGACCAGCAGACCGCTGCCGACGAAATACTTCATATGCCGCCATTCTACGGCCACCCAGTCGGTAAAGAACCACGTCGAGAAGCCGGCTGTCATCACAGCCGTGGTCGTCACGAACAGGACTGCGACCGTCGTCTCGTGCGCCGCCACCTTGCGCGTGATCAGATCCCGCATGCCCCCTAGGAAAGACGCCATCAGCGGGAATACGGCGAACCACTGAAAGGCTGTCGTCCCCGGCCGCACAATGACCAATACGCCGACAAAACCGACCAACACCGCGGCCCAACGCCGCCAGCCGACCGTTTCGCCCAGCATCAACGGTGCCAGCATGGTGACGAACAGGGGGCCTGCGAATGCGATGGCAATAGCATCGGCCAGCGGCAGATAGGAAAGCCCCGTGACGAAACAAAACGAACTGCCGACCACACAGAAACCACGCAGCGTCTGTCCTTTCCAGCTTCTGATCTGCCAGGCCGTGTGGATGCCACCCATGCGGATCGCAAACAGGATGATCATGAAATAGATGAACATCCCGCGGATCGCGAGTACCTGGCCGGTCGGGAACTCGGCGGCGAGCGACTTCACAAGCCCGTCGTTTAGCGTCAGCACGGCGCCGCCTGCGAGCGCGCACAGAATTGCCTTGCCCGGCGAGTCCGTGTCACGGGCGCCGCCAGTATTGGGAGTCGGGTCCGCCGGATGGGCGAGCGGGTTCTTTCTCATCCGTAGAGCATCGCGACGATAAAGACGGCGGCCGCAATGCCTGCCACGTCCGCACTGAGCGCGGGGATCAGTGCATAGCGAAGACGGCGGATCTGCACCGCACCGAAATAGACCGCAATGACGTAGAACGTCGTTTCCGTCGATCCCTGGAACGTGGATACGAGGTACCCCGTGTAGCTATCGGGTCCGACAGCGGGATCATTGATGATGGAGGCCAGAATACCGTACGCGCCGGACCCCGAAAGCGGCCTCAAGAGTGCCATCGGCAACGCATCCGGCGGCAGACCGACAAGCTCCGTCACCGCACCAAGAGGTGTAATCACGAGCTCGAGCGCGCCTGAATTTCTGAACATGGACACGGCAACGAGGATCGCGACCAGATACGGAATGATGCGCAACGCCACGTTGAAGCCGTCCTTCGCACCTTCGACGAAACACTCGTAAACCGGAACTTTCTTCCAGACGCCAAGCGCGAGAAACCCGACCATCAACCCGGGAACGATCCACGGCGCAAAGGTGCGACCGTAAAACACGGTCAACGGGACCAACGCCAGAACGACAGAGAGAACCATCGCCGACACCCAGACCGGATAACCTTCCCCCGGCGGCGCCGGAAGGTCGTCCCCGCCATCGGTTGTCGCAGCCGCGGCCTCGCCAGTGACGGCAGGCGGCGCACTTGCCGCGAACATGCGGGAACAAAACTTGGCACTCAGGATCGCAACCGTCGTCGATACGAGCGTCGCAAAAAGCGTTGTCGGCACGATCCCAGCCGGGTCCGCGGACCCTGCCGCAGCCCGCAACGCAATAACGCCCGTCGGCAAGAGCGTGATGCTCGATGTATTGATGGCGAGGAACAGGATCATTGCATCCGTCGCCTTACCCTTCTCGCCGTTTAGTGTGTCCAGATGCTCCATGGCCCGGATACCGAATGGCGTCGCTGCATTACCGAGTCCGAGCACGTTCGCGGAAAGGTTCATGATCATCGCGCCCATGGCGGGATGATCGGCAGGTACGTTCGGAAACAGTCTTGTCATCAGTGGCTGCAACGTCCGGGCAACGACCAGCAAGAGCCCTGCCCGCTCGGCAACCTTCATCAGACCCAGGAACAGTGACATTACACCAACGAGGCCGATCGCCAGCGTCACCGCATCGCCAGCAGTGCCGATCATGGATTTGCCAAGGGCTTCCATGGGCGTCTCGGCGTCTGCGCCCACGGGCGAAACGAACGTCACCTGACGATAAGCCGCCACGGCAAACGCAATTGCAACGATGGCAAAGAAAATGCCGTTCAAGAAATCAGTCCGCTGTCCGAATACACCGGATCTCGTAGAAGATCGCGATCCGCTCCCGTCCGCATCGTCGCGTAAACGCCATGACGTGACAATGCCCGATGCCGGAGATCAGTCTTTGATCAGGTCGGGCCGGTCCGTGAAAACCGCGGATACGCCCCATTCACGAAGCGTTTCCGCCCTTGCCGGATCGTTCACCGTATAGATACGAAGCGGCAGGCCGGCCTCGTTCACCTGGGCCACTACCGCTTTGGTCACGTGGCGATTCGATGCGTGCACGGACGTGCACTTCAGCTCGTCAACGACGCGTTTCCAGTCGTCAGGTAGTCCGGAAAACAGCATCGCCCGCGCCGCGTCCGGTAGCATGTCGCGGGCCACGGCCATCGCATCCCTGTCGAAACTGGAAATGACCGGCCCCGGCACTGAGTCAGACCAGGTTTCGGCGATCATCCTGCAAACGACCTCTGCGGTCCGCCGCGCCTCGCCGGGACATGGCTTGATCTCGACATTGGCACCAAGCCCTTCATCGGCGAGCGTCTGGATCGACTCGGCAAACGTCGGCACGCGCGTACCGGCAAACGACGCGCCGAACCACGCTCCGGCTTCCAATTTACGGATGGTGTCAATATGGCAATCCTTGACCCTGCCGCGCCCGGTCGTCGTTCGCTCCAGCGTGTCGTCATGAAACAGGACCGCCGTGCCATCACTGCTCAGCTTGACGTCGAATTCGACCCATTTAGCACCTTCAAGGCGCGCCCGGCGCAAGCTGATCAACGTATTCTCCGGCGCGAGCCCGGCTGCGCCGCGATGGCCGATCACGAACGGCACCCCGGAGACATTGATACTCATGATATTCGGGTCTCCATACAGAGAATGCGAAATTTTCCGCTAAATCAGGTTGCTACAACGCGTGCAACGGATCAACCTATGAGCGTCAGGGATTTAAGAACACGGGAGGACAAGCAATGTCCGATAAGACCCTCGATCAGCGGGCACTTGAATATCACCGTCAGGCGCCGGCCGGCAAACTGCAAATTCAGCCGACCAAACCTCTGGCGACACAGCGTGACCTGGCGCTCGCCTACTCGCCCGGCGTCGCCGCGGCGTGCAACGCCATCGTTGACGACCCGATGCAGTCTTATGAACTGACCAACCGCGCCAACCTCGTCGCAGTGATATCCAACGGCACCGCCGTGCTCGGCCTCGGCCCCATCGGCGCAGAGGCCTCCAAGCCGGTGATGGAAGGCAAGGCCGTCCTTTTCAAGAAATTCGCCAATATCGACTGTTTCGATATCGAAGTGAACGAACTCGACCCGATGAAACTGGTCGAAGTGATCGCGCCCCTCGAACCGACGTTCGGCGCCATCAACCTCGAGGATATCCGCGCCCCGGAATGCTTCATCGTTGAGCAGGAACTCCGCAAGCGGATGAACATTCCCGTGTTTCACGACGACCAGCATGGCACGGCGATCGTATGCGCGGCGGCGATCCTTAACGGGCTCAGGCTTCAGAACAAGAAGTTCGAGGATATCAAACTGGTGTCCACCGGCGGCGGCGCTGCCGGCATTGCATGTCTCGACCTTCTGGTATCCATGGGCGTCAAACGCGAGAACATCTGGCTCGTCGACCACATCGGCCTCGTATACGAGGGCCGAAAGGAAGAAATGAACGACCGCAAGGCGAGTTATGCGCAGAAGTCCGACCTACGCTCGCTCGACGACGTGATTGCGAGGACGGACGTTTTCCTCGGACTGTCGGCGGCCGGCATTCTGAAACCGGAGATGGTCAAGAAGATGGATGACCACCCGTTTATTCTGGCGCTGGCAAACCCGAACCCGGAAATCGATCCGGATACGGCAAAGCAAGCCAACCCGAATGTCATCATGGCAACCGGCCGCTCGGATTACCCCAATCAGGTCAACAACGTGCTCTGCTTCCCGTTCATCTTCAGGGGTGCACTCGACTGTGGTGCGACCGACGTAAACGAGGAAATGAAACAGGCCGCCGTTAAAGCCATTGCAGACCTGGCGATGGCGGAAAGTTCGGAACGCGTTGCCGACGCCTATTCCGGCGAAGAACTGGTGTTCGGCCCCGAATACCTCATTCCGAAACCCTTCGATCCGCGCCTGATCTGCGAGATCGCGCCCGCCGTCGCCAAGGCAGCGATGGATACCGGCGTCGCGGCCCGCCCGATCGAGGACTTCGATGCATACGGCGAGAAGCTTGCGGGCTTCGTTTTCCGCTCCGGCCTGTTGATGAAGCCGATCCTTGAAAGTGCACGCAATGATCCCAAGCGCATCATCTTCGCCGAGGGCGAGGACGAACGTGTCCTTCGGGCCGTACAGGCACTCATCGATGACCGGCTGGCTCGGCCCCATCTAGTCGGTCGACCCGATGTCATCATGAAGCGAATCGAACGCCTGGGCCTTCGCATTCAGCCCGACGTCCATTTCGGAATCACCAACCCGCAAGACGATCCGCGTTATGAAGAATACTGGAGCCAGTATCATGCACTCGTCGACCGCAAGGGCGTTACAATAGACGAAGCGAAGACGATTATTCGCACGAACACGACTGCAATCGCCGCGATGGCGCTGAAACGCGGTGAAACAGACGCCATGATCTGCGGGACATATGGCCAGTACGAATGGCACCTGAAATACGTCCTCGACATTGTCGGCCGCAAGGCCGGCGCCAAGGATGTCAGCGCCATGAGCGCATTGATCCTGAGCAAAGGAACGTATTTCCTCTGCGACACGCACGTTACGCCCGACCCGACGCCGGAAGAGATCGTCGAGATGACGGAACTTGGTGCAGAAACGGTCCGTCGCTTTGGCATCACGCCGAAGGTCGCGCTCCTGTCGCACTCCAATTTCGGCAGTTCAAACAGCGTATCGGCGCAGAAGATGCGGGAAGCCATGTCATTGTTGCTGGAAAAAGATCTTGGGTTCGAGGTCGATGGCGAAATGAAAGGCGACAGTGCGCTCGACGCCGAGCTCAGAAAGCGGATTTTCCCGCGGTCGAGGCTCGACGGCGCCGCGAACATGCTCGTTTTTCCCAATATCGACGCTGCGAATACGGCTTTCAACCTGCTCAAAATGCTCGGTGACGGGCTTTCCGTCGGGCCGATCCTCGTCGGTGCTGCACAACCCGCGCACATCCTGTCACCCGCTGTCACGTCCCGTGGCATTTACAACATGAGTGCCGTTGCCGTCCTGGATGCCCAAAACGCCGAAAAAGCGTAATCACGTCGCCGCCGTTAACATTTCTATAAAAAGTATATGGTTAACGTAGCTCAGACGAAATATAGTAGGTGTCGGTGGATTCGCGGGCAAATCGGCTAACGATTCCAAGATATCGACTGACAGCTGCGTGAAACGTTGGAAGCGTGTGGGACGGGACAACAATGCAGCAGAATAATTTTTCGTGGTGGCTGGTTGCCGCTTCAAAGGTGGCGTGCAACATTTGCGCCGGGAGAAGTAACAGCGACAACGAAATTCACGACGGCACGAAAACGGCGTTTCAAACGTTGGTGTCGTCATGGGCCGGGGAATAAAGAAAAAGATGCGGCATCACACCGCAATTTTTCTGGTTGTCGTGCTCGCATTTGCGAGCAGCGGACACACACGCGCCGCCGCGCCAGAAGATGCCGAGACCTTCCGCAATCCGATAGAGTGGCTGCTCAACGATATCGGTAAATTGCTGAACAGTGCGGCATCGAAAGTCACGCAATCCTCGGACATGAAACCCGAAGAGCCTGTTTCCAACGGATCGGCAGAGCCGGAAACGGTCGGCAATGAGCCGGCAGCACCGAAAGAAGAAGCAACCCCATTACCGCCGGCCGAGGAACAGCCCGTTGCCGAGACGCCGTCGTTCCGCAATCCCCTCTCGTGGCTGTTCAGCGATCTAGCCCGTTTTTTCAAACCTGACCTGGAGATCGAGCAGTCGCCGCCGCCGAACGCCGTCGCGAACAATGAGGTCGCGCCCGAACCCGCTTCGGAAACGTCCGACGACGCGGTTCAGGTAACAGCGCCGTTGCCGAACATTGCCGCAGAAACGGAAGTCCCATCGGAAACGACACAGGATACGGCAAAGGCTGAAACGCCCCACAATCCAATCAGTTGGCTGTTTCACGATTTAGCCCGCCTGTTCACTAACCCCGAAGACGAGGCCGCGCCCGACGTTGTCGCCGACGCGGAAGCTAAGAATCCTGCAGAGTCCGACGCCGTGGCCAGCCCCGCGCCCGTAAGCATTGCTGCCGTGGCGGCAGAACCGGAAGAGCGCACATTTGACGCTCAATCGGAAAAGACAGCTGACGTTGCCATTATCGCCCCGGAAACCATTATCCAAGATATTGAGATTGGTCCGTGGGTGCCGCATCCGGAGAATGACCTATTCAACCCGAACGATAGCCTCTTTTCCAGTAACGGCACGCCGCTCCTTGCGACACCCAAACCCGCTCCCGAACCTGAGCCGGTACAGACTGCAGCGGTCAAAAAAGCCGATGAGCAGACCGTTATTCGCACCCGGCCACCGTATCGCCCTGAGAACCGGAACCACGCCGTCCTCGGCGACAACCACAAAGCCGTGACGCCTGACCCGGTGGACGATTCAATTGTCGATCGTGTTTTGGAAAGCTTGTTCGGCATAGACGAACCAGTCGAAGCCGAAGAAACGATCGCCAACAAGGTATCGGACCGGATCGTCCCAGAAGAGAACCTTGATCTCGGCTACACGTCACCGGACGCACAGGCGCCGGATCAGACGCTGACCCGCCTCGAAGACGGACCGCTCACGCAAATTGATCTCTATATCGGTAAGGACAATGTTATCGGCACACCATACGATGCCGCCACCCATGGCGGAAACACCTGCATCGAACGGGCGCTGCACGGCAGCGTGTTCTGCCTTCAGAACCTGGACTGGCCGACGGCTATCTCAGCCAGTTTTGCCGCCGACACTGCGTTTCTGCTGCCGGGCGAAGGAGTTGTCCGCTATGAGAACGGCAAAGTCAGCCGCGTATATTCGGTCTTCAAGGCCGCAGATTTCGCCAAAGTGGTGAAATTCATGCAGCAGCGCTTCGGCCCACCGCAAGAACGTGAGATCGGCTGGATGCATATGCTGGAAGCCCCGAAGCTGCCGAATACCACGTTCCGCTGGCAGGCCCTCAGCGCCGACCAGCGCGACGCCATCGTTCTGGAGGTTCGCAACTACGACGATCTACGCCGCTCCTTCGCCGATATGGATCACGGCATGGTACGCCTTTACCGGAAAGGTTCGCGCCCAGTGTTCAAGCATATTTCCACCATGGATCTAATGCTGCTGCAACGCCGCCGCGTCGCCCGCGCGCCGGTCGAAGTCAACGCCCCGCCGAAGCAGAACTGAGCGGCTCCGCGCCTCAGCCTCGCGGCTCACTTTTCAACGTCCTGCAATTGTCGTAGCGTTTGAATAACGGCGTTTTCGCGCCATGTTGTTTTCAATCGCATCAAACCGGGAGCAAGCCCCATGGGTTGGCAAGGCAAAATTCTCAGGGTCGATCTTTCCGCCGGCACGGCAACACCAGAGCCGCTCAACATGGAATGGGCGGAGAAGTACATGGGACAGCGGGGGCTCGGCACCAAGTACCTGTTCGAGGAAGTCGACCCCGCCGTCGATTCACTGGCTGCCGAAAACAAACTGATCTTCGCGACCGGACCGCTGACGGCAACGGGCGCGTCTACGGGCGGGCGTTACTCGGTCATCACCAAGGGGGCGCTGACGGGTGCCGTCGCATGCTCGAATTCGGGAGGCCAGTTCGGCGCCTACCTGAAACTAGCAGGGTGGGACCTGCTCATCCTTGAGGGTAAGGCGCCGGAGCCGGTCTACATTGTCATCGAAGACGACGACGTGCGGATCCTGCCGGCGAAGGACTTCATCTGGGGTGAAACCGTCTGGGACACCGAAGACAAGATCCACGCCAAGCACCAGAATCCGAACCTGAAAATCGCATCCATCGGTATCGCGGGTGAAAACCTGTGCCGATTCGCCTGCGTGATGAACGACCGCGACCGTGCCGCCGGGCGTTCCGGTGTTGGTGCCGTGATGGGGTCGAAAAACCTCAAGGCCATTGCCGCCTATGGGACCGTCGGCACAAAGGTCGCGAATCCCGAGAAGTTCATGGAGGCGAATACCAACGCGCGCGGCAAGCTCGATCCGAGCGAACCACGCAAGCGGCTCTCGACCATCGGCACGCACGCCATGCTGGACGTCACGAACTCATACGGTTCGTTGCCGACGCTCAATTGCCGCGCGGTTCAGTTCGAAGGCTCCTCGCACATCAACGTCAAGGCAGCCCATACACCACGCCGGTCGGACGGCCATGCCAACGTGCAGACCAACAAGGCGTGCTTTGCATGCTCCATCGGTTGCGGCCGCGTTGCGTCGATCGCTCCAAACCATTTCTCGGTCAAGGACAAGCCCAGGTACCAGACATCCCTCGGTGGACTGGAATACGAGAGCATCTACGCCGTCGGCCCCATGTGTGGCGTCGATGATATCGATGCGGCGACGTATGCAAGTGCGCTCTGCAACGAGCACGGCATGGACCCGATTTCGTTCGGCGCCAGCGTTGCGGCGGCGATGGAGCTTTATGACATCGGTGCCGTCACCAAGGATATGACGGGCGGCATGTCGCTCGAGTTCGGCTCTGCCGAAGCGCTGTGCTGGGCTGCCGAAGTTACCGGCACCGCGACCGGGTTCGGCAAGGATATCGGTCTTGGCGCCAAGCGGCTGTGCGAGAAGTACGGTCATCCCGACCTCTCGATGACGGTGAAAGGTCAGGAGTTTCCGGGATACGATCCCCGTGCCATGCAGGGCATGGGACTTGCCTATGCGACCTCCAACCGGGGCGCCTGCCACTTGCGGGCCAGCCCCTTTCAAGACGACTTCGCGCACGTCCGCACCGAAGGCAAGGCCGGCATCGTCAAGAAGTCGCAGGACCGCAACGCGGCGTGGGATTCGACGGGCGTCTGCCTGTTTGCCGGCAACGCCTGGGAAGTGGACGATCTTGTTGCCCAGCTTGCGGGTGCGCTGCCGGGCGAATGGTCGGTCGACCGCTTCTTCGACACCGGCGAGCGGATCTGGAATATGGAGCGCCTATTCAACCTGCGGGCCGGTTTTACGAAAGCCGACGACACGCTGCCCAAACGCGTCATGGAAGAGCCGGCACCGTCGGGCGCGGGCAAGGGCAAGGTTGCCGAACTTTCCAAGATGCTGCCCGAGTATTACGAGCTGCGCGGCTGGACGCCGGACGGCGAGCCAACCACGCAAACCCTCTCCAGGCTCGGATTATCGTGACGTGATACAGATCGGTTTTCAGCTCGTTTCCATCGATGCCACCGAGTTCAAAGGGCTGGGCCGGGACGGTATCGGCGAAATACCGCTGCAGGATGACGGCTCGCTGGCGGATGCCATGCGGATGATCGGCATGGACCCCGGCCTGGGTTTCATGACGCTCGTCAACGGCGACCCCGTTGCGCCGGAGAACCGGTCAGAGAAACAGTTGAACGACGGCGACCAGGTTGTGGTCTTCCCGCCGATCGAGGGCGGCTAAAAAAAAGGCGTGGTGCGAACACCACGCCCGAGTTTACTTAGGGAAGATTCGTACTATATGTCCGCGACCGCTAGCTGGCCAGTGCATCCTTTGGGGAAATGTATTGGTATCCCAGATCGTTAGCGACGGCCTCCTCGGTTACCTTTCCGGAAATCACGTTGAGACCGTTCAAAAAATTCTCGCTTGAGAGGAGCGCGTCCTTGTACCCGCGGTCCGCCAACATGAGCGCGTAAGGCAGCGTCGCGTTGTTCAGCGCTTGCGTCGACGTCCGCGGCACGGCGCCCGGCATGTTGGCGACGCAGTAGTGCACCACGTCGTCGATGACGAATGTCGGCTCAGCATGGGTCGTCGGCTTCGAGGTCTCGAAACAGCCGCCCTGATCAATGGCGACGTCGACCAGCACCGACCCCGGCTTCATGCCCGATACCATCTCACGCGTTACCAGTTTGGGTGCAGAGGCCCCTTTGACCAGCACGGCGCCGATGACGAGGTCAGCAGCAAGAACGTGCTGCTCCAGCGCGGCTTTGGTCGAGTAAATGGTGTTCAGCACGGGACCGAAACGCTCAGCCAAATGGTTCAGAACATCAAGATTACGGTCGAGGACCGTCACGTCGGCCCCCATGCCGATGGCCATCTGGATGGCATTCTCGCCAACCACGCCGCCGCCGATGACGACCACGCGGGCCGCCTGAACGCCCGGCACGCCGCCGATCAGGATACCCTCTCCGCCCTGCGCACGCTCAAGACAGTGGGCGCCGGCCTGGATCGACATCCGCCCGGCCACCTGTGACATCGGCGCCAGCAGGGGAAGGCGGCCTCGCGCATCCGTAACGGTTTCGTAGGCGATGCATACGGCGCCGCTTTCAACGAGGTCCTTGGTCTGCTCGGGATCGGGCGCGAGGTGCAGATACGTGAATAGGATCTGTCCTTCGCGAAGCATTTTCCGCTCGACCGGCTGCGGCTCCTTGACCTTCACGATCATGTCTGCGCGGGAGAAAATCTCTTCAGCAGTATCGACGATTTCGGCGCCCTGCGCCGCATAGTCGTCATCACCGCCACCGATTCCGGCACCACAGTCTTTCTCGACGATTACCTTATGCCCGTGTTCGACGACCTCGCGTACGCTGCCTGGCGTCAGGCCGACGCGAAACTCGTTATTCTTGATTTCCTTGGGAACCCCGATGAGCAACCCCGTATCCTCCATCCCGCACCCGGGTTTCAGGCCCGGGCAATGTTTGTGAATTCGGCGGGATTATACTGCCGGACGGCGCCGTGAGTCCTTGTGAAGATGCGGCGATTATCGTTAAATTTTGATATTAATTATTCTTTTTGACGCTTTTTTCGAATAATATGCGATTTATGCTTGATTCCATAGATCATTCCATCGTCTCCGTCCTGCAGGAAGACGGTCGAATTTCCAACGTGCAGCTCGCTGAGAAGGTCGGTCTTTCACCGTCCGCGTGCCTTCGCCGGGTGCAAATTCTCGAAGACCGCGGGATCATCACTGGCTACGCCGCCATGATCGACGCGGCGGCACTCGGCCGGTCGACACACATCATCGTCGCCATCACGCTGGACCGGCAAAGTGAAGATTACCTGAGCGCGTTCGAAATCGCCGTCGCCGACTGTCCCGACGTCATGGAATGTTACCTGATGGCGGGCGACGCCGATTACGTCCTGCGCCTGCAGGCGCGCGACGCCGCCGATTACGAACGCATTCATAAGGAATACCTCTCCCGGCTGCCGGGCGTGGCCCGCATCCAGTCCAGTTTCGCGCTGCGCCAAGTGGTACGCCGCACGGGCGTGCATTTGGATGCACACTAACTCGTGAAGATCGATGACTGGCGCTTTCCGGGCGAAACACCATATGCTGTGAAGCCAACGGAGGAGCGATCATCATGTTCGGAATGTTCCAGAAGCCCACTTCTATCCCCAAGCAAACGGAAGCCCTGCCCGGCCGCGCCGAGCCGATTCCGACGGCAACCCATCATGCGGTCAACGGTCATCCACTGAAGCCCCCGTTCCCGGAGGGACTTGAGACGGCCATGTTCGGCCTTGGCTGTTTCTGGGGCGCGGAACGGATCTTCTGGAAATTGCCGGGCGTTTACGTCACCGCCGTCGGATACGCCGCCGGCCTTACGCCTAACCCCACTTACGAGGAAGTTTGCACGGGACGCACCGGGCACAACGAGGTGGTATTCGTCGTTTACGACCCATCGAAAGTCGCCTTCCGCAAGCTCTGCCAGACATTCTGGGAATCCCACGACCCGACGCAGGGCATGCGCCAGGGGAACGACGTCGGCACGCAGTACCGGTCCGGGATTTACGTCTACACCGACGACCAGCGCGCCATCGCCGAAGAGACCAAGAAGGCGTATCAATCGGCGCTGAAAAAGTACAAATACCCGGCCATAACGACGGAGATCATCGACGCGCCCGAGTTCTTCTATGCCGAGGACTATCACCAGCAGTACCTGCACAAGAACCCGCGCGGTTACTGCGGCCTTGGCGGCACTGGCGTGACCTGCGGCTAAATACGTGTCGCGTTCGACGGCAGGTCGTCGAGCTGCTTCATCTCTAGCGTCGCGAGTACACCCGGATCGTCGATCCAGTCCGAGAAGAAATCCAGCGAGTCGTCACCCCAGAACACCTCGCCGCCGGCAACAAAACTGGGCACGCCGAACACGTTCTCGGCCAGCGCCTGCTCACCGTTTTCGATCAGCTGCTTCTTGACCGCCGGGTCCGAGATTAGTTCGTCACCGTTATCGATACCGCATGCTCTCTGAATGGCCGCCCAGCCGGTGTCGGTATCCGGCAATTGGCCCGCTCCCCAGACGGCGTGGAACACCTTGCCAACTACATCCGGCGTCGAACCGAGTGCGACGCAGAGCCGAAGCGCGCGAATCGGGTTGAACGGATGCGCGTCGGGAAAGGTAAAAGGCACGCCGCGTTTGGCGGCCATCCACGTGACCATGCGATAGGTAAACAGACGTTTGGACGGGATTTCCGCAGGACCCTTCTGGCCGTTGGCATTCAACAAACCGGCAAACAGTACCGGCTTGAGCGAAAGGTCGCACCGGTCAGCAACCTTGTTCAGGCGCAGAAACTGCAAATAGCTATATGGCGAAATAACGTCGAAATACCAGTGAGCATGCATGGGCGGCGTCTCCTCCTCCGTGTTCCCGAAGACATTCCGGGTTTGATCATCTATGGTGCAGACATGTTTGTGCTTGTCCATGGTGCGTATCACGCGAGTTGGTGCTGGGAACCGCTCATCGAACAACTCGAAGAACTTGGTCACACCGCCGTCGCCCCCGACCTTCCGGGACATGCATTCAACGACGGCTGGATCGGTCAGCAGAAAATGTCGAGCTATATCAATTCTGTAGCCGAACTGGTCGAAACGCTGGAGACGCCACCGGTACTGGTCGGCCACTCCATGGGCGGCGCTGTCGCCGCCGGAGTCGCGGAGCAGCGGCCGGACAAGCTGGAAAAAGTCATATTCCTCGCCGCCTACATCCCTGCGGACGGCGAATGCGTTGGCGACGTTTTCAAGAGCGATCCAGACTCACACGTCCGAGCCGGCATCATCGACGTCGGCGGCACGGCGGCGATCACACTGAAGTCGGGTGTACTTGAAGAAGCATTCTATAACGATGCAACCCCGCGCCAGGTAGCGTGGGCCGCAGACCGCATTCAGCTTCAGGCGATGCAGGCCTTTCACGAACCCATCCATCTGAGCGACGCAAACTTCGGACGCGTGAAGAAAGCCGCCATCGTGTGCAGCAATGACCGGGCGATCTCGGTCGGCCACGAGCGCTGGATGGCGAAGCGAGCCGGATGCGATCCGATCGTCGAAATCGATACCGGGCATTCACCGTTCGTAACGGCACCCGAGGCGCTGGCCGAAACGCTACTCCGCCTCTAGGAATTTCCTGTAATCGGCCGCCAGATCCTTGACCGCAGCCGCCCGGAGACGTTCTCCAATCTCGGCCGTTGCCAGCGTCGGGTCGGACCCGATTCGCCCGTCCGGAAAGCGCCGGCGGTAATCTTCACAGTCGTAAAAACTGCCTTCGGGCGCCACCTCGGGCGACAGCTTTGAGGCGCTGGAAATACGCGCGCCGTCCTCCGGATAGCCGAAATAGGTCAGCGATACCTCGCCGGCCGTCGCGTGGCTGCCGTTGGCCTCGCCGAACTCTTTGGCCTCGATCTCATTTACGGACGGACACTGGAACCAGTTCCGAAGCACGCATCGCAACCCCGCCCGGTTATGCCGCGCCGTACCAAGACTGCTTTCGGCGTATATCTCGTCGAATGCGGCCTTCACCGTCGCAATATTGCCGCCATGCCCATTGACGAAATAGAACCTGTCGAAACCGTGCCGGGCCAGCGACGTGACCATATCGCCGATGACGGAGATCAGCGTTGTCGGCCGGAGCGTAATCGACCCCGGGAACCCCAAATGATGCTGCGCCATGCCGACGCTAATGGTGGGGGCGATGACAGCATCCACCTCTTCGGCCAGCTTTTCCGCGACGATTTCCGGGCACAGCGCATCCGTTCCGATAAATCCCGTCGGACCATGCTGCTCGGCCGAACCGATCGGCATGATGACCCCGGTAGAACGTTTCAGATAGGTCTCGACCTCTTGCCAGGTCATCAGTTGCAGCCGCATAGCGTCCTCTCCTTCGCGCGCGATATTGAATTGCCGTCACCTTAATTCATTCGCTCACGAAGTCATGCAATAATGGGTGACCAAATCTGTCATGCATATAATTTAGAACAGCACCCATGAGTTTGAGATACGAAAAAGCGGATAATCTTTTGCAACTCGCCCTGGAAATGCAGGCGGCGCGGCGCGGTTTGTCCCTGCAGGACATTCAGGAACGCTTTGCCGTTGGCCGCCGGACGGCGATGCGCATGCGCGATGCCATTCTCAGGAATTTCCCCCAGGCCGTCGAAGTTGACACCGACGACAAGTCGAAACGCTGGCGCATCCCGTCCGGCGTGCTCGACCGCATGGTTTCATTTTCTGCGGACGAACTCGCGGATCTTGAATCCACCATCGCCCTCGTCCGTGCCAACGGTCAGCCGGACCGCGCGGCCCGGCTCGAGAACATGCGCGGCAAGCTGAAGGCGCTCATACCACCCGATGTTGCACGTCGGACCGAACCGGATATCGATGCACTTCTCGAGGCTGAAGGCTTCGCGATGCGTCCCGGCCCCCGGCCGCGTGTCCCCGGAACGGTCATGGTCGAACTCCGCGATGCGGTGAAAGCCTGCCTCAAGGCCGAAATCGATTACCGCAACAGAAGAAACGGCAAACTCAACACCAGACTGGTACACCCATACGGTTTTCTGTTCGGCCATCGCAATTATCTGGTCGCCTACCACGAACACCCGAAAGCCAACGATGTGGCGCTGTTCAGCCTTTCCAATATCGAAGGCGTGAAGCTTCTGGACGACTATTTCATTCGGAAACCGGAATTCCGCCTTGCAGATTTCGCGGCGCGTTCGTTCGGCGTCTATCAGCAGGATCCTTACGAGGTGATCTGGAAATTCGTACCTGAGGCCGCGTCGACAGCCGCCGAGTTCGAATTCCATCCTACGCAGCAACTGGAACCACAGGAGGACGGCTCCCTTATCGTCCGGTTCTGGGCCGCGTCAGACCTTGAAATGGCGTGGCACCTGTACATGTGGGGCGACAAGGTCGAGGTCATAGCGCCGCAGAGTTTGAAAGAAATGGTAGCGGACAACCGGCCTTCGTGGCCGGCGTTGCCATAGTGGGGGTGCACGCTCACTCGCGAATAGTGCGCTCCGGCGGGAACGTCACGAATACCCTCGTGCCTTCATCGGTGACACTCTCGATGTGAAGCGTTCCACCATGAAGCTCAGTGAACTTTTTCGACAGTGGCAACCCGAGTCCGGTACCGCTGTGCGTTAACTCGGGGCGGTTCCGGACCTGGCCGAAGGGCTCAAGTGCGCGAGGAATATCGTCCTCGGCAATCCCGACACCGGTATCAAATACCACGATTTCGATCCCACCGTTCTCAAGAACCTCGGCGGAGACACCGACATCCCCTTCGTCAGGTGTGAACTTGATGGCGTTCGTCAGTAGATTGACGAGAATCTGTTTCACCAGACGCCTGTCGGCTTTCAGCCTCGGGAAGTCCATCGGAATATCGATAGACGTCCAATCACGCTTCTCGCGTGTCCGGTTGTATGCAAGCCGCAGCGCAGAGTGGACCGTTTCCGTGATATCCAACGCGGTCTCTTCGAGTTCCGTCTCCCCTGCCTCGATTTTGGAGATATCAAGAATGTCGGTTATCACGTCGAGCAGATGTTCGCCGGACACATTGATGTCATTCACGTATTCGGCATATTTCGGGTTCAGGGTGCCGAAAATCCCCTCCAACATTACTTCCGACAATCCGATAATGGAGTTTAGAGGCGTGCGCAGTTCATGGCTCATGTTGGCAAGAAACTCGCTCTTGGCACGCGACGCCATCTCAGCCCGCTCTTTGGCGTGCTGCAACGCGGTTTCGTTCTCACGCCGGTCGGTAATATCTGTCGTCGTCGAGCCGAACCCAATGACGTTCCCCGCGCTATCCCGGACCGGGAACTTGGTCACGATGACATAATGTCCCTGACCATCTGCGAGCATTTTTGTTTCTTCACGCCGCCGCACTTCCCCAGTGGATAGAACGTCCTCCTCCATTTCCTCGCGTACACCCAATTGGGCTTCAGTCAGCGGCAAAGCTTCCCGCGCTGTCTTTCCGAGGACTTGGGACACTGGCGTGCCGTACCATTCCTCGAATTTCTGATTAGCCATAATATACCGACCGACTTTATCGCTCAGTGTCACCGGGATCGGCAGGTTATCCAGAATCGTCTGCAACAGAAGCCGCTCTTCCTTCTGCGCCTGATCTGCATGCCAACGATTGATTTCCGCGCCGATACGTTGCGAAACGAGGCGGAAAAAGGCGGTATCGGTATCGTCCGACTCCATCGGCTTGGTGTCAGCGACGAAAACATGGCCGATACGCCGCCCATCCGAATCCGTGAACGCCTCGGCCCGGTAGCTCTCGACGCCGAGCTCGCGAAGCATGTTGTCCTCGGGGAACGTATCCGCCAGGTCGCTCTTACAGAACACGTGTGTGTCGTGCCCTACCGATTCATACACACGCGCACACGGCGTACCTTCAAGATTACAGGTATAGGGCTTTATGAACTCGCCATCCTTGATGAAACAGACCATCCCGACAGTCTTGCCGTCGCTTCCGACTTCGCCGACCGCGCCGAGCGAGCAATCCATTCCGATCGTAAGTGCGCGAAGTGCTGTCTGCAGAAACTCAATCTGGGTCCCGGCCGCGCCGGCAAGCATCGTCAAGGCGGCCAGCCTAGCTTCCGCCTTGGCCTCCAGCTCCATCGCGCCGAAATCAATCTGCTGCAAATTTTTCATATACGCCGTGGCGCGAACGTCTGCGCCGCTGCCCCCTTAAGCACGCCGGAAAGCATATACGATTTACTGAATTTATTGAAGCATCGAATGGCGCGTTGACCGGGCGGAAGCAGGTCACTAGCGCTGATCGAGCTCTCGGGCCCGTATCCAATTTCGAACCAAGTCAAACAACCCCACCCTGTATGCGCGACATTCGGATGGGGTTGCTGACAATTAGACGTATGTAGCTACCAGCCCTGCTTCCCACTGAGCCGGCATCGGAGGGTTATTGCTGCGTGCTTACAAAGCGCGTTTCCAGATATGCCTCAAGGACGTCCGCGCCACCCTCCGTACCGTAACCGGAGTCTTTGATGCCGCCGAACGGCACTTCGGGCACCGCGAGCCCAAGATGGTTGATGGTCAGCATACCGCTTTCCACATCCCGGCTGAGCCGGTCGGCCGTGGTGCCGGATCCCGTATACGCAAAGGACGCCAGACCGAACGGCAAGCGATTCGCCTCGCCAACGGCTTCGTCGTATTCCTTGAAGCGATTAACGATAGCGACCGGGCCGAACGGTTCATCATTCATGATTTTGGCGTCCGTCGGCACATCGGTCAGGACGGTCGGCTGGAAAAAATACCCCTTGTTGCCGATCCGCTCACCGCCTGTTGCGAGATTTCCGCCTTTGGATGTCGCGTCGTTGATCATGTCTTCGATCGCGGGAATGCGGCGTTCGTTGGCCAGCGGTCCCATATCCGTGCCGGCTTCGAGACCGTTGCCGACCTTGAGTTTCTGCATCGCGCCGATGAAGCCATCCAGAAACTTGTCGGCAACTTTGTCCTGCACCAGGAATCGTGTCGGTGAAATGCAGACCTGCCCCGCATTGCGCGACTTGAATGCCGCCATCTGCGTGACAGCGGTGTCGATATCGGCGTCGTTAAACACCATCACCGGCGCATGACCGCCCAGTTCCATGGTCGCACGTTTCATGTGCTGTCCGGCAAGCGCGGCAAGATGCTTGCCGACCGGCGTCGAACCGGTGAACGAGATCTTGCGGATGGTCGGGTGCGGGATCAGATACTCCGAGATTTCCGCCGGCACCCCGTAAACGAGACTCATTACATCCGTCGGCACGCCAGCATCCGTGAAAGCTCGGATCAGCTCGGCCGGCGAGGCCGGGGTTTCTTCCGGCGCTTTGACGATAATAGAACAACCGGTTGCAAGTGCCGAGCCGAGCTTGCGGACAATCTGGTTAATCGGGAAGTTCCATGGCGTGAATGCAGCAACGGGGCCAACCGGCATCTTAAGTGTCATGTTGGTCACGCCTGGTGCACGAGCCGGGATTGTCCATCCGTAAGTTCGGCGGCCTTCCTCGGCAATCCAGTCCACCGTGTCGGCGGCGGCCAGCACTTCAAGACCGGATTGCGCCAGCGGCTTCCCCTGTTCGCGGGTCATCAGCCAGGCAATAGCATCCTTGCGTTCGCGCAACAGATCTGCCGCTTTACGCATAATCTTGTAACGATCAAATGCCGGCGTCTGCCGCCACACCTTGAACCCACGCTCGGCGGATTCCAATGCCGCATCCAGATCAGGTTTCGTCGCGTGCGCCAGACGACCGATTTCTTCCTCAGTCGCGGGATCGATGATGGGCAGCGTCTTACCTTCCTGGCCATCGCGCCATTCGCCAGCAATGAAAAGTTTTACGTCGGGATACTCGGACATAGAACAGCCTTCCGGTCTTGATGTGAAAATTCCGCCGCGCAATGTCAACCAAATACCCGCGCGACGCAAGGTCGCGGACGGCACGTCATGAATACTTCAGATCGAGATCAGGGCCCCGGCCAGCCTCCCGGGCGCATCGCTGTTTCCGGCAGCAGAATATCGAACCGTGCACGCAGCTCCTTGTCCACGGACGGGTCTATTGCGACCGGCCAATGGTTTTCCAAGACCTGCCGCGCATGCAGCTTGGCGATTTCACGGATGTCCTTCTCACCTGCCGCTTCCCAATCGTCACGTGATGCGCGGTCAAACACCTCGGGATAGAGGTATTCTTCCTTCATCCGCGCCAGCGTATCGGGATGCCCGAGGAAATGGTTGGGGCCGGTGCAGACATCATGAATGACGTCGACGGCGAGCGTGGCGTCAGAAACTTCGATACCGCGCGCCAGCCGCATGATGGCGCCGTTGATGTCGTTGTCGATCACGTACTGTTCATAAGCAACAGCCAGCAAACTTTCCAGGAATCCTGCGGAATGATGCACGTAGTTCGAACCTGCAAGCGCCGCGGCGGCCGTGGTCATTCCTTTTTCGAACCCGGCCTGCGCGTCACCGATCTTCGCGTCCGCGATCCCCGATGAATTATAGACCGGCATCTTCAGGTATTGCGCAATCTGGGCACATGCCGCGTTCAGCAACGCAAACTCGGCCGAGCCGCCCGTGAACGCCCCGGTCCGCAGATCCGCCTGCGCCGGGACACACCCCATGATCAGCGGATAACCCGGTTTTTTCAGGTTTACATAGGTGAGCCCGGAAAGTTGCTCTGCCGTAATTTGCACCAGCGTCCCGGCGAGAGACGCCGGCGAGGTCGCTCCTGCCTGCGGTGCCGACGAGGTCACGACGGGAATACCGTGCTCGATAATCTCGTCCAGGATCTCGACGGTCTCCATCGCGTATCGCAACGGAGACACGGTCCAGCATGCCGTAAGCGACACCGGCGGGCGCGCATCAAAGGTGTCGGCACCGCCAGCGACCATATTGCCGACCTCACGGATGTCTGCCACGCGTTCCGGCAAGTAGGCATTGCTCATGACATGCTTTTTGGTTGCCGCCAGGCACGCATAAAGCTGGTTGATGTCGATGTCGGGCGTTTCCAGATCGCGGCATACCACCGGACGCATGTAGAAGTGCACGTGATGCAAGGTGTCGACGAGGCGCCCGATATGGAAATTATCGGCAAGGACGGTTTCGCGAACCGTATCATCGAGATCCATGATCTTGACCGCCTGACCGCCGGTGCCAAGGTAAACGCGCCGCCCGCTGAGTTCGAGGTCGTGCGCCGGGTCGCGGCCGGCCAGAAGCACCTCGTGGCGCAGGTGTGTTCTCGCTTCGTCGATCACATTGGCCGGAATGAACACCCGGTTGATACTGCTGTCGATGCGGCAGCCTGCCCTCTCGAACAGGTCGCGGCAGGGGCTCGGCATGACTTCCACACCGGTCCGCGCCAGCACGTCATAGGCGGCACCAACGATCCGCTCAATATCGGCGCGCGTGAGGGGGCGATAGCTGCCCCCCTCAAGGCCTCCCGGCGCCGGGTTCTGGAATTCTATGATCTCGGCTGTTTGACGGTCCTGACGTCGGCCTCGGCCTCTACGCATGATGTTCCTCCTTAACGGATGAAATCCGGCACGCCCAGTTTCTCCGCGAGACGCGTTGTTTCCCGCATGACAAGCGAAAGATCACTGTCACGCACGGTCGGCAGCAAAGCCCGCGCCTTCCGAACGTTCTCGAACGGAAGTTCCCCGACGATAAGCGCCTCGTCCTCGCCGGCAACCGCAATTTCCTTACCAAATGCATCAACGATCCGGGAACCACCCCAAAAATGCAGGTCTTCCTCAACGCCGCACCGGTTGGCCATGACGATCGGCGCACCATAGATCATGGCATAAAAGCGCACGGTCCGGCCCCATCCGCCTGGATTGTCGAACTCGGCGCCGACGGCTTCCAACGCCGAACTGATCGGCGTGATCAACATTGTTGAACCGTGCAGAAAAGCCAGATGCACCAGCGCGGGATTCCAAGCATCCGCACAGATCATGACACCGGCACGCCAGTTCTCATCAATCGACACCGTCTCCACGAACCGGCCCTTGGCGTAATGCTTGCCTTCTTCCAAAAGCCCGTAGGTCGGAACATTGATTTTGCGATGGAGGTGTTCGAGTTTGCCTCCCATGAACATGGCGGCAGAATTATAGAACTGCGCCGCAGGCCCTTCTTCGATAAAGCCGACGACGGTCCGCATATCGCCTGCGGCGTCTGCCAGCGCCTGAAGCCGCGGGTCGTCACGATGCATGGCGGCATCCAGCAATTGCTGCGCCCCGTGATGGCCGACCAGCGAGACTTCCGGAAACACCAACAGGTCGAGCTTTGCCTCCCGCCCCCTGGCGATCCATTCAAGATGTTTCTCCAGATTGGCCGGCAAATCCCCTGGACTGCTCGACACCTGTGCTACGCCGACCCGTATCGACGATCCATCACTCATTCGCTATCTCGCGCATTTGCCCCCTGTGCCGACATCCTAGACCTAAAGCACACGGTTCCCGAAGCGCCAATTCGGACGCTAATTGTTCCGTATCCGGTTGTTGATCTCAGGATTTGCCAAGCTGGCGGCGTTCACCACTTGGTGGATATCCGGTCATTGCCTGATACGTTCTGGAAAAGTGGCTGGCGCTTGAGAACCCCGTCGCCATCGCCACCTCGGCAACCGACAGCGAACTTTGCCGGAGCAGCCGACCTGCGTACTCGACGCGGATGCGCAGGTACGTCTTTAGATACGTCGTGCCCAGTTGCGTCTGGAACAACCGGTTCAGGTGACGCTCGCTGACACCCGCGAAACGCGCCATTGATGCCCGGTCGAGGGGCGTCTCCGGTGTATTTTCCATCTTGTCCAGTACCGCTAGCAGCACCCGATTGTTGGTGCCGTATGCCTCGGCAAGTGATGCCCGTTGCCCTTCCGTGGCGGCCCCCACGTGCGTATGCAGATACCAGTCACTGATGCGCCGGGCGAATTCATCGCCCATCTGTTCGGCGATCAGCGCATGCATTAGGTCAACCGGCGCGACACCCCCGCCGCAGGTGATGCGGTTGCCGTCTATCACATACCGGGACTTCTCGGGGACCAGGTCGGGAAACGCCTCCATCAGCGCCGGCGCATGTTCCCAGTGCACGGTGAACCGCTTGTTGGCGAGTAGCCCTGCCGCTGCCAGGACGTACGGGCCACCGGAAATCCCGCCGATCCTGACACCGGCACGCGCGAGATAACGGATACGATCCAGCAGGGCCGGATAACGCCACTGTGACGGATCCCCACCGGCACAGACCATGGCAATATGCAAATCATCGCCGGCGTCACGGATCGGCCGCGTCGGCACCTGCGCGCCGGAAGATGCTTCGGCCATACCGCCAGCGGGTGAGAAATGACAGATCCGATAATGATCCTGACCCGCGAGCAGGTTCACTGCGCGCAGGGGCTCCACGGCTGACGCATAGGACATCAGGGCGAAACCGGGCAATAGAATGAAGCCGACGTTCTGCACAGATCCTCCCCGCCTGTTAAAGCATAGCCTATTTTATCATTTAAAAGTCCTTTTACGGCAAGCCTAACGGTTGGAGCTGTGCAACGATACGGGCAGTCGTCGAGATCGGAGCTTCCATGCGCTATTCCGCTTTTCAGATTTTCAAGAACGCTCTCGGCGGCAACACCGGCTGGAAACCGGTCTGGCGCGAACCGGAACCGAAACCTAAGTACGATGTCGTCATCGCCGGTGGCGGTGGTCATGGCCTCGCAACGGCCTACTATCTCGCACACGAGTTCGGCGTCCGAAACATCTGCGTGCTCGAGAAAAGCTACATCGGATCCGGCAACGTCGGGCGCAATACCACGATCATCCGTTCGAATTATCTGCTCGAGGGAAACACCCCGTTCTACGAGCTATCCCTCAAGCTATGGGAAGGGCTGGAGCAGGACTTCAACTTTAATGCCATGGTCTCCCAGCGTGGGGTTGTTAACCTCGTGCATACCGACGGCCAACGTGACGCGGCCCGGCGGCGCGGCAATGCAATGCGGATGCACGGTGTCGATGCCGAGTATCTCGATGCGCAAGCGGTGCGGGATATGCTGCCGTTTCTTGATTACCGGAACGCCCGATTTCCAATTAAGGGCGGTCTGATACAGCGTCGCGGCGGCACCGTACGCCACGATGCCGTTGCCTGGGGCTTTGCACGCGGTGCCGACAGCTACGGTGTCGACATCATCCAGAATTGCGCGATGACCGGGGTCCGGCGCGACGGTAACCGCATCGTCGGCGTCGAGACCTCAAAAGGTTTCATCGAATGCGGCAAGCTGGCGCTTTGTGCCGCCGGGCATTCCAGTCATGTCGCCGAAATGGCCGGTCTGAAGCTGCCGATTGAGAGCCACGTCCTGCAGGCCTTCGTCAGCGAGGGCCTTAAGCCCTTCATCGACACGGTCGTAACCTATGGCGCAGGGCATTTTTACATCTCGCAGTCCGATAAGGGCGGGCTCGTGTTCGGCGGTGACATCGACGGTTACAACTCCTATGCCCGACGCGGCAACCTTGCGACTGTCGAGCACGTCATGGAGGCAGGCGTCGCCATGATCCCGGCCCTTTCGCGCATCAAGGTGCTGCGCAGTTGGGGCGGCATCATGGACATGAGCATGGACGGTACGCCGATCATCGATAAGACGCCGCTCGACAATCTCTATGTCAACGCGGGCTGGTGTTACGGTGGCTTCAAGGCGACACCCGCGTCCGGCTGGTGCTATGCGCACCTGATCGCCAAGGATGCGCCTCACCCAGTTGCAACCAGGTTGCGTCTCGACCGGTTCCGGCGCGGTTACCTCGTCGACGAACGCGGCGCCGGTGCGCAGCCGAACCTGCATTAGGAAACGCATATGGCCAGCCTGATCCAATGCCCCCATTGCGGCGCCCGCCCAAAAGAAGAATTCAGCATCAAGGGCAGCGCCGAAGCCGAACGTCCGGCGCCTGACGCCGCAGAAGATGCATGGTTCGAATACGTCTACCAGCGCGACAACCCGATCGGCCGGATCGAGGAATACTGGCAACACACATCAGGTTGCCGCCGCTGGCTGGTGGTCGAACGAGATAGTGGGGTCCACACGGTCTATCGCGTCCTGGACGCAACCGCGGCGAGGTCATCCGAATGACATCCCAGCGGCTCAAAAGCGGCGGCCTGATCGACAGGAACCTTCCGATCGCATTCATGTTCGATGGCAAACCCTACCAGGGATTTGCCGGCGATACGCTCGCCTCTGCCCTGATGGCGAACGGCGTTGGCCTGGTGGGCAGGAGCTTCAAGTATCACCGGCCGCGCGGCATTATGACCGCAGGCTCGTCTGAGCCGAATGCACTGGTCACGGTCGGCGAGGACGGCCGTACGGAGCCCAACTGCCGGGCAACGACTGTCGAGTTGTATGACGGCCTCGTCGCCCGCAGCCAGAACCGGTGGCCATCTCTCGGCTTCGATGTTGGCGAGGTGAACGCCCTTCTCTCGCCATTTCTGGGTGCCGGGTTCTACTACAAAACCTTTATGTGGCCGGCTGCGCTCTGGGAAAAGTTTTACGAGCCAATGATTCGCCGGGCCGCGGGCCTTGGCCGGGCGAGTTACGAACCGGACCCCGACCACTACGAAAAATGCTGGGCACATTGCGATCTGCTGGTTGTCGGCGCGGGTCCGGCCGGGCTTGCGGCGGCCATGACCGCGGCACAGGCCGGCGCCCGTGTCATCATCGCCGATGAGCAGTCCGGGCCCGGCGGTTCGTTATTGTCCGACCGTCGCGAAATCGGCGGCGCTCCCGCCCCGACATTCGCCGCAAAGATCAGTGCCGAACTGGCGAGCATGGCCAACGTGACCGTCCTTTCCCGGACGACCGTCTTCGGCTGGTACGATGACCGCGTGTTCGGTGCCGTCGAACGTGTCCAAAAGCACGTTTCCGTGCCCGCCGCCGACAAGCCGGTCGAACGGCTTTGGCGCATCGTGGCGAAACAATGCGTGCTGGCATCGGGCGCGGAGGAACGTCCGCTCGTTTTCGGTGGAAACGACCGCCCGGGCGTGATGATGGCCGATGCGGCGCGTACCTACGTAAACCGCTACGGCGTGGCTGCCGGCAGCAGGGTCGCCGTCTTCACAAACAATTCCAGCGCCTATTGCGCGGCACGTGACATGGAAGCCAATGGCATCGATGTTGCCGCGATCATCGATCCAAGGGCGGAGACCCCGGACTACGACGGCCAAGCCCGAGTGATGGCGAATGCTAGGGTGGTCGGCACGCGCGGTTGGCGTGGTCTGACCGGCATAACCGTTCAACGGGGCGGCGAACAGGAGACAATTCCGGTCGACGCACTTTTGATGTCCGGCGGCTGGAACCCGATTGTCAGTCTTGCCTGCCAGCGGGGGGCAAAACCGAGATGGTCGGACGATCATGTGGCATTCCTGCCGCCCGCGCCGTCGGATGGCATGCGGACGGCCGGGGCCGCCGCCGGCATCGCGTCGCTCGGCAACTGCGTGCAGCACGGCGCGTCCATCGCGGTGGAATGTCTGTCTAAAATCGGGATTGCTGCGAAGCCGTTCGATGCCGGCCCGGCGGAGGACGAACCCGCATTCAGCGTCACGCCCCTCTGGCACGTCGCGGGCAGCACCGGAAAGGCGTTCGTCGATTTCCAGAATGACGTTCATACCGATGACCTCGGCCTCGCGGTCAGAGAAGGGTACGGTCACGTAGAACATACGAAGCGCTACACGACGACCGGCATGGCGACGGATCAGGGAAAGCTGTCGAATGTAAATGCCATCGGCATTCTGGCCGAGGTACGCGGCACCACACCTGGCGATATCGGCACCACCACATACAGGCCATTTTACACACCAGTGTCGTTCGGCGCTTTGGCAGGCGCGCACCGGGGCCGGCATTTTCAGCCCGTACGCCGTTCTCCGCTGCATATGTGGGCGGAAAAACACGGCGCGGAGTTTGTCGAGGTCGGTCACTGGTATCGTTCGGCATGGTTCCCCAGATCCGGTGAAACCCGCTGGCGACAGAGCGTCGACCGTGAAGTGCTGGCGGTGCGGCGCAATGTCGGTATCTGTGATGTGTCAACACTGGGCAAGATCGAGATCGTCGGCCGGGATGCCGCTGAATTTCTCAACCGCATCTACTGTAACGGCGTGGCCAAGCTACCCGTTGGCAAGGCTCGTTATGGCCTGATGCTACGCGAGGATGGTTTCATTTATGACGACGGCACGCTCAGCCGCCTCGCCGAGAACCGTTATTTCATGACAACGACTACCGCTCTTGCGGCTGGCGTCCTATCGCATATGGAGTTCTGCGCGCAGGTTTTATGGCCTGATCTCGACGTCCGGTTTACATCCGTCAGCGACCAGTGGGCGCAAATTGCGATTGCCGGACCACGATCGCGGGATCTCTTGAAACAGATCGTCGATGACGACATTTCCAACGACGCTTTCCCATTTCTCGCCGCGGGAACCATCAACCTGATGGGCGGTCAACTCTCGGCGCGGCTGTTCCGGATTTCGTATTCCGGTGAGTTGGCGTACGAGCTTGCTGTGCCCGCCTCCTATGGCGAAGCCGTCGCCAACGCCCTGATGGCGATCGGCGAACCGATGGGAGTCACGCCATACGGAACCGAGGCCATGGGAGTCATGCGCATTGAGAAAGGTCACGTGACCCATGCCGAGATAAACGGCACCGTCGTCCCCGAAGACATCGGCATGGGCCGCATGGTCTCGGTGAAAAAGCCCGACTTCATTGGCCGTAGGATGCTGAATCGCGAAGGCCTCTCCGGCGCCGATCGTCTCAAGCTTGTCGGTCTCAAACCCGTCGATCCGTCGGACGATTTTTCCACGGGTGCACATATTCTCAATCCGGGCGCCGCGCCGTCAATGGCCGCCGATCAGGGGCATGTGACGTCTACCTGCTTCTCGCCGGTGCTCGGCCACCACATCGGACTGGCATTGATCAAGCGCGGGCCTGAAAGGATTGGCGAACAGGTCGTTGTGTGGGATGCGCTGAAGGAGCAGGACATAAAAGCCATCATCGCCGATCCCGCGTTTGTCGATCCGGCCGGGGAGAGACTTCATGCCTGAGTTGACGCTTTCGCCCGTTCACGCGCTCGCCCACGTGCCCGTCGGCAGGTTCGGTGCAGCGGAAAATGCATCGCCGCTTGCCCTTACGGCGTTGGCGGAAGGTACGATCCTGCAAATCCTTGGTGCGGCGCCGGACAGCATCGCACCGGCCCTCGCTGAATTCGGCAACTTTGTCATCCGCCCCAATGCGCCTGCGCAGTGGCTTGCCATCTCGGACAAACCGCTTTCGTCCAGTGAATTAACTCAGATCGACGCTGCCCTGACCGGGAAAGCCGACGTGATCGACCAGAGCGCCGGACGCATTCGAATTCAAATCGAAGGCCCCGACGTACGGGCCGCCCTCGCCAAGGGTGTCGCCGTGGATCTGCACCACGACGTGTTCGAACTGGGACAATCCGTGACGACGCTTTGCGGGCACATCACCGTCAATATCACCCGCACCGGGGACGATCAATTTGAACTCCTCGTCATGCGCACATATGCCGTCGACCTGTGGGAGAGTCTGACCGAAATGGTGCTGGAACACGGGATCGAGTGCCGACACGCCTAACGACGCCGATACGGACCTTACGGTTCAAGGCGAGCGTGTTCGCCCAATACTTCGGTTCAACTTTTGGCGTCGCTCGGGGTCAGACCGAACAGCTTCTTGAATGCCGTCGAGAAGTTTGCCGGGTTCGAGTATCCGGCACGATATGCTGCTTCACTGATGCTGATCCCTTCCGAAACCAGAGCATGCCGCGCCTGATGAAGGCGATACTCACGAATAAAATCAACAATGGTGGCACCGTAGGCCGTTTTGAACGCACGTTGCATCGACTCGACGCTGCATCCAAGCTCCCGCGCGATCATCGTGAGTGACAGATTATCGTCGATGTGATCCAGCACGTATGCCCGGATTTCTTGGGCGCGATTAATCGCACGCACTGACGGACCGTCAGACACGTTCGATTCACTCAGGCCCGCAAGTACCGACAGCGCGTCCGAAAAAATTTCGATGGCCTTGCTTTCGATGTTCATGCGCTGGATGACATGTGGCGCCGGGGATGGGTTCAATATCTGTTCGCAGAGGGCCAACGTTCTCTTCGAAGGCGTCCAGCGAGCATTGTTGCGGTGCGTATTCATAAATGCCGCGATCACCGCACCGTCACCGGGCAGGTCGTCGATATAGGCGTTGATCCAGGTATGCGGTGCCGATACCAGCACCTTGCGGATGCGGGTCCCTTTTCGAGACATACGCCGGCTGGGAACCCGCCGTGTCACCGTCCATGCATGGCCGATAGGCTCTGATGGATCGCCCAGGCGGATACGCTCACCATCCAGTTCCATCTCGACCACACCCTCCAGGAAAACCGCAACGGTCAGCTCGGGGTTGATCAGCGTTTCGGTGTTGAGGTCATGCGCTTCCAGGGTGTCGGTCGCGTGTACCCGCAACCCGCTATGGCAGTTGTAATTGTTCAGGTTGCCGTGGATGACCACGTCGTTTTCGTCGAGACTCGGTGTGGCGATAGTGTACGCCCGTCCCGATGGACGAATCATCTGCGACAGCATGCGCCCCGTTACCAAGGCGTCAGGCACGGCGGAGGGTTTTTGCCGCCGCCGGGCGGCGTCACCTTTCCTGAACTGACTGTTCATGCGTGTCCGATCTCTACGTCCTTATCTACTCCACACGACTTTTGTGATTTCGCAGTTGCCGCTTCACTGGAGGTCCATTAGCAGAAACGATATTAATAATCATTCTCAATTAAGCAAGACTTTATAGAGCGAGGGGATGAGATGAGTGAAGTACGGAACCCGCATGGGCAGCGGGATTTTTTTGTGCCGGGACGCAATCGCAATGATGAATCAACCGTCCGGGAATACAAAACGCCTAACCGGTCGACCGGATGGTACTTGGCAATGATGACCGGTACGGCGCTCACCCTGACGTCCGGCGTGGCCTTGGCACAAGATGGCGTCGCCGATACCCGCCTCGCGAATGCCGAGATTGCGCAACCGCAAGATGACAACGCGCAGGACGGCACGATCCGGCTCGAACCGATCGCCGTTGATGCCAAGGCCGACGTGATCACAGGTGGCGTGCAGCTTGAGTCTGAGGATTTCGAGCGCATCAATCCGCAAACGCTGAAAGATGTGTTCCGCCAGGAACCCGGCGTCACCGTCGGCTCGCCGCTGACCGTCTCGCAAAAGATATATGTCAACGGCATCGAGGACACGAACCTCGCCGTCGACATCGACGGCGCACGTCAGGCCAACAAGACGTACCACCACCAAGGCACAACGATCATCGACCCCGGCCTGTTCAAGGCGGTCAAGGTCGAGTCTGGCGTAGCCCCCGCAGACGCTGGCCCGGCGGCGCTTGGCGGGTCAATATCGCTGGAAACCAAGGACGGCCGGGATCTCGTCAAACAGGGACGCCTTTTCGGCGGATTCGGCAAGCTGAGCTTTAATGACAACGGCAACACGTTCAGTGAAGAACTGGCGCTTGCGACGAGCCACCAGGGCTTCGATGTCCTTGCCTACGGAACCAAGGCACAGGGTCAGGATTATACGGACGGTGGTGGAAATACCGTTCAAGGCAGCCGAACGGACAATACGAACTTTATCGGCAAGTTCGCCTACACGGCACCTAATGGTTACCGTTTCAAGATCGCGGCGACGCGCTTCGACGACATTGCGCTGCGCGATGGGCGGACGAACTTTTCCCTACCATCGGCTTTTGGAACGGCGTGGCACGATTACAGCCGCCAATCCACGACCTTTTCGTTCGGTGACGAAACACCTAGCAAGATGTGGGACCCCAAGCTGAGCATCAGCCGAACCATGACGCACCTCGATACCGAACAGCACGCCAACAACCGAAACATCATCGCACGCGTTGAGTCCATCAACGGCAAGGTATCGAATACATTCACAACGGATCTCGGGGCCATCACCGCCGGAGGTGACTTCTTCCGGGATGAAGGTTCTGGGGGGGTGACCAGCACGAGCCACACGGACCGCACGGAGACCCTGACCAACTACGGCTTTTTCACCCAGGCACGCACATCCTGGACGGATGACCTTCGAACCTCGGTCGGCGGCCGCATCGATCACAACCGGCTGCAAGGCAACGACGGGACAAAGCTCAACAACACCGGGCTGAGCGGCAACGTGAACGGAGAATATGACGTCACGGGCAACGTGATGGCATACGGTGGCTTCGGAACCGTATTTGGCGGCATTCCCATGACCGAAGTCGGCATCCAGCAAACCAACTACGATTACACAGGCGTCGATACATCACGTTCGTACAACGGAAAAATAGGCGCGAACGTAATAGCTGGCGATTTCACGTTTGACGGTCACGTGTTCCGCACGCGGATTAAGAACGCACATGATCTTGATACGTCGACGCGCTCGACGTCGTATGACCTGACGACGGAAGGCTTTAATATCTCGGCGCGTTACGACTACGCGCAGGGATTTGCGCGGGCGACATTCAGCCGCGCAACGTTGCGCATGGACTCGGACATACCGACGAGCGGTGCATCCGAGTATTATCACGGCGCACTGATGGGCGACATGATGACGCTCGAGGTCTCTCATCGGATCCCGGAGATGGGTGTGCGCATTGGCACCACCAACGAGTGGGTTCTCGAGAACGACGATACCGAAGAGTCGCGAGGGTTCGCGCTCAATGGCTACTTCGTTTCCAACATTTACGCGGAATGGGAGCCGGAACAACTGCCCGGCCTGAAGCTCCGCGCCGATGTCCTGAACCTTCTCGACCGGGATTATGCGGGCCGCGCAAATACCGGTTCGTACAGCACCAACAGCAATGTATCGGCGACTCGCGATCCTGGCAGAAGCTTTTTGGTGTCGGCCAAGTATGAGTTCTGAGTCGTCCCGATTTGGGGGCATGGACGACGCGGCGTAGCCCCGGATGAGCTTCCTAATGCTCCTCCGGGGCATGCCATTTCATGGCATGCCTCAGGCATCCCCCGACGAGAGTAAAAAATGACCCGCGCGCTCTTACTCCTAGCACTTGCCGCCCTGACATCACTACTGCCGCCGAGCGCGCGCGCAGAGGATACCGGAGCACCTGTTGAGATCGAAGGCGCGCGCGAACACGTGCTGAAATCTTCCGTCAATGGCACGATGCTACGGATCCTTGTGTGGTCCCCGCCCGGCGCACCGCCGGAAAGTGGATTTCCGGTCGTCTATGCTTTCGATGGCGACAAGAACTTCGGGCTCTTCAGCGACAGCGCACGCGAGCTCGTGTTCCGTGCACGGCGTACCGGCCGGCAGCCTGCCGTCGTCGTCGGGATCGGGTATCCGAGGGGCGAGTACACACTGGCTAAGCGTAATTTCGACCTGACCCCGCCGGCCGATCACTACGAAATGCCGCCACGCCCGAATGGCGCACCTTGGCCAACAATGGGCGGCGGCACGATGTTTCTCGATACCGTCGAAAACGATATTCGGCCCTTCGTTCAGCAGCACTACCCGGTAAACCCCCAGCGTGCGGCGCTGTTCGGGCATTCATTCGGCGGCATGATGGTGCTGCACTCGCTTTTCAATCGGACTGACAACTATGCCGCATATATCGCCGCGAGTCCGTCGATTTGGTTCAACCGCAAGGCCGTTTATCGCGACGCCGAAGCGTTCCTGCAGCGTGACGCACCCCCGGGCCGGCCGAATGCAGCATTGCGCATCACAGTTGGCGGCGACGAGCAGTCCCTCGGTGAGTGGGAACAGGGAACTGACGAAGCGCTGGCAAAACGGCGTCAGTGGTTGGCCACAAACCGTATGGTCGACAACGCCCGTGACCTCACTGCGCTGATTACTCGTCATGGCAAGGACCGAATTGATCTCGAATTCGAGATTGTCCGTGGTGAAGGTCATGGATCCGTGATCCCCGACGCCGTTTATGACGCCATCTGGTTCACGATCAGTCATTCCCAAGGTATGCCGCGATAGCTGTCATCGTGCAGACCCAGCAAACGATTTTGCGGATTTCGCAAATACGCGTTTTCTGGCCCGCTGCATGGGCATGATGATATTAATTATTATTCTCATAAAGTTGCGCATTGTGGCTGGGTATTGCCCTGCCCTGCGCCGGTGATGACGGAATTCCAGTTGTTAGGGGTGAACGAATGAAACGGTTCGGGCTGGTTGCAGCGTTTCTTTTGGCGCTGTGTTCCGCGCCGGTCACCAAGGCCGATGGGATGGTCACCGTGACTGATGTTGCCGGGCGTGAGGTGCAGCTCCGCGTACCGGCCCGCAAGGTTATTCTCGGCGAGGGACGGTTTCTGCCGACACTGGCGATCCTTGAACAAACCAACCCCGTTGCGCTTGTCGCGGCGATGATGGCCGATTTCCGGCGCTTCGACCCGGCAACATATGCCAAGTACAAAACGCGGTTTCCCGAAATCGCCGACGTCGCCGAAATCGGCGCCGCCGGTGCCGCATCGTTCAGTTCCGAGCAGGCAATCGGCGTTCAACCCGATGTCGCGATCTTCGGACTCGGCAGCGGTCACGGGCCGGGCGCGCGCGACAAAGAAATCCTGGCCCGTCTGGATGCCGCCGGTATTCCCGTGGTCGTCGTCGACTTCCGCCGCGATCCGCTGGTGAATACACCCAGGAGCATGCGCCTACTCGGCAAAATTCTCGGTCGCGAGAACGAAGCCCAAGCGTTCCTCGAGTTCTACGAGGCGAACATGAACGTCGTCGCTGAACGGCTCAAGAGCGAACCCGCCAAGCCGCGCGTCTTTATGGAAATTCGTGTCGGACTGCGCGATCAGTGCTGCGAAACGACCGGCCGGCATATGATGGGGCGTTTCATCGACTGGGCAGGCGGCGACAACATCGTCGCTGAAAAAATTCCGGGCACGCACGGCGTCGTCAATGCCGAGTATCTGATTTCCGAACAACCCGATGTCTATATCGCGACGGCCATCGGCAACTACCCGCCGGGGGACGCCGACAGCGGACGCGTGATCCTCGGCGCCGGGGCGCCTGCCGGGGCGGCGGCCACGTCGCTGCGCCGTGCGGTGCAACGCCCCATCGTTTCCGAATTACGTGCTGTCACGTCGGGGCGCGCCTACGCGGTTTGGCATCACTTCTACAATACGCCGATGCATGTCGCCGCCGTCCAGGCAATGGCCAAGTGGTTTCATCCGAACCTGTTTGCGGACATCGACCCTGAGGCCACACTTGCCGAATACTATGCACGTTTCCAGCCCGTCCCGCTTGATGGTGTCTACTGGACAGGAATGGATGCGGAATGAACGAAGCTGTGATCCCGGGGAATACGCGCCCGGCCGCACCGAGACTTGCGGACCAGTACCGCGCGATCTTCATGCGCCGCCTATTCTGGCTGGCGCTGCTGGCGATGGCAGTCGTTGTCAGCCTCGTGCTCAACATCGCGACCGGCCCATCCGGCATGGGTGTGGGCGACGTCCTTACGGGCCTTGTCGCACCTGACAGCCTGCCACAATCGCTTCGCGTCATTCTTTGGGATGTTCGTCTGCCATTCGCCGTACTGGCGGTCGTGGTTGGCGCCTGCCTTGGCCTCGCCGGCGCAGAGATGCAGACCGTCCTGAACAACCCGCTGGCCAGTCCGTCGACACTGGGTGTGATGCACGCGGCAACGGTCGGCGCATCTATCGCCATCGTGCTTGATCTCAGTGCGACCGGCATGGCCGAAAATTATTTAGTCCCGATTTTTGCGTTTATCGGCGCCATGGCGTCGATCTTTGTGATCCAGTCCCTGTCGAGAATGTTCGGCGCCACAGTCGACACGGTCATCCTGTTCGGGATCGCCACCCTGTTCGCACTGGAAGCGGCGATCTCGCTGATCCAGTTCGTCGCCAATACCGACAGCCTGCAGCAGATTGTGTTCTGGACCATGGGATCGGTCTCGCGTGCAACATGGGAAAAGGTTGCAATCGTCAGCGCCGTATTTTTCCTGTGCCTGCCGATGTCGTTCCGGCATATGTGGCAGATGACCGCGCTTCGCGGCGGCGAAGACCAGGCTCGCAGTTTCGGCGTCACCGTCGACCGGTTACGCACATTCGTTCTGCTGCGCGTCAGTCTGCTGACGGCTATCGCCATATCGTTCACCGGCATCATCAGTTTCGTCGGCCTCGTCGGGCCGCATATCTCGCGGCTCGCATTCGGTGAAGATCATCGTTTCTACCTGCCGGGCGCTGCGCTGGCGGGGGCGTTCATTCTTTCCGGTGCGTCGCTGGTCGCCAAAAGCATTGTGCCGGGCATTCTTATCCCGGACGGAATTGTGACCGCGCTGATCGGCATTCCGTTGTTTCTTGTGCTCATCGTAACGCAAAAGCGACGCGGCTGATGACATCTCTCTCCATAGATGCCTTTTCGGTGGGGTACGGGGCCCACGAGGTCCTGAGCGGGATCACCATGCCATTGATCGAGGACGGTACCGTACTCGGGATTCTCGGCCCGAACGGTGTTGGCAAGTCGACGATGCTGCGCGCGCTGGCGGGGTTGCAGACGTTCCGCGGGAGCGTCCACCTGGACGGAGAGAGAGTCGACGAAATGCCGCAACTCAGGCGCGCCGGCAAGATCGGATATCTGCCGCAGGCCCTGCCGCAGGGCACGACACTGATCGCGTACGAAGCGGTCATCAGCGCCTGCCGCGCGGTCCGGCCAGACATCCCGCGGGACCACGTGGAAAAGGCTGCCGAGCATGTGTTCGATCAGCTCGGCATCCGCCACCTGGCGTTTCAGGCACTCGGCAAACTGTCCGGCGGACAGCGTCAGATGGTCGGCCTGGCGCAGGTATTGGTGCGTGAACCCAAGGTGCTTTTGCTGGACGAACCGACCAGCGCGCTGGACCTGCGCTGGCAGCTCAACGTGATCGGTGTCATCAGCGAGATTGTATCCGCCCGTGGTGGTATCTGTCTGATGGCACTGCACGACATCAACCTTGCGATGCGGCATTGCAATCAACTGATGGTCCTTAGAGGCGACCGTGTACTGGCGCATGGCACACCTTCGGAAGCGATTACCCATGAAACACTGGCCGAAGCATACGGGATCCTGGGACGCATAGAGACCTGTTCCGAAGGGCGTCCTTTTCTGGTCACGGACAACGTCTGTAGTTGAGATATACGGGGGAGGCATGACGGCGTTTTCGACAAATATCAAAACCGATCACGCGCAGAAGTACCTGCAGCAGCTCTGCAAGCACTTCGCGCACAAGGTCACCGTGGAGTATTCACCGCATGAGGGCCGCGTCGCGTTTCCACCAGGGCGTTGCCTCATGAACGCCGACGAGACGACCCTGACGTTCTATTGCCTGGCCCGCGAGGACCGGGCCATCCCGGTGATCCAGAGTATTCTGGACAAACACCTGGTGAAGTTCGCATGGCGCGAAGAACTTGAATACGAGTGGATCAACACTCTTCCCGACGATCTGCTTGCCAAGTTGGCGCGCGACGATTTTCTGCCGGACGTGGACGGCGAGACGGGGCGTTAAGCGCATGCGGCGGATATATGCATGTTTCTTTCTGACGGCGGCGGCACTGAGCGTCCTATTGCCGCTCAAACTGGCCCACGCCGACGGCACGATCGGCATGGAACTGAACAAGGTGGAGACGGCAGGCCAGGGTTGCCGCATCTACATGGTGTTCAGCAACAAAACTCCAGAGGCCATCGAAAGTTTTAAACCCGATCTCGTTTTCTTCGACACGAATGGCGTGATTGCCGATCGGCTCGTCGTTGAGGGCGGCCCGCTGACCGCAGGCAAAACACGCGTCAAGCTGTTCGATGTTGCGAAGCTCGGGTGCGCTGCAATTGGGCGGGTCCTGCTGAATGACATACGTGCCTGCGCCGGACATGACCGGGCGGCATGCCTGGCGATAACCCGGACCTCGTCGCCGAGCGACATTCCGTTCATCAAATAGACCGATGGAGACAACGATGCAGGAAATCCCGATGATCCCCGTAACAGGGGCGTTCGCCAAAGCCTGGGACCTATTGGTGCTGGGCGGACCTGTGGTCGCCATTCTGATCTTCATGTCGATGGTTGCGACGGCGATTGCTGCGCTCAAGCTTTGGCAGTTCTGGTCGTTACGTGCGACGCGCCTGAACAATGTGTCACGTGCGACCCGGCTCAAGCGGCTCGGCAAGCCGCTGGAAGCACTGGCCTGTGTACAAGGTGACAGGAACCCCGTGGCGCAGACTCTGGCCACCGCGTTGCGCGGGCATATCAGGGGTGATCTCGACGACGCCGATATCCGTGCCGAGGCTGAGCGTTTCGGCCAACGGCAGGTCGAAGAAATGCGGACGCATCTCCGGCCTCTTGAAGTCATCGCCAGCCTGGCACCGTTGTTGGGACTGTTCGGCACGGTGTTGGGGATGATTACCGCGTTCCAGCAAATGGAGGCGGCAGGCAACCAGGTCAATCCGTCGGTGCTGTCGGGCGGCATCTGGGAGGCGCTGCTGACGACGGCTGTCGGGCTGGCCGTGGCGATCCCGACGGTTGCCGTCTTTAACTGGCTTGAGCGAATTGCGGAGCGCACTGAAATCGCCATGGCGGATGCAGTTCAGATCGTGTTGACCGAAGATCTTTCGCGGTTGCCGGCGCATGTCCGGGACAACGGAGCGCCAGCCGCCGATCGGCTCGGCGCCGACTGAGGCACGACACAAAACCATGCGCCGCCGTTCCGCCATATCGCTGACGCCGCTGATTGACGTGGTCTTCATCCTGCTGGTGTTCTTCATGCTGGCATCGTCGTTCATGAACTGGCGCGTGCTCGAACTTGGTATCGCCCGGCCGGGCGGCGACGGCGTAACCGGTGCAATGCTGGTAGAACTAAGGCAAGATGGCTTGCGGCTTTCCGGCGTAGAGATCGCGGAAGACCGCCTGATCCAAAACCTATCGGCGCGCTTTGCGGAAGACCCGGCGCAGCGCATCCTGGTCAAACCGGGCCAAGGTGTGCCGTTGCAACGGGCCGTCGATCTGATCGAGCGGATTGGCGCTGCCGGGGGACGTGATGTTTCGTTCGTGACTGCGGCGGGAGGTACGTGATGGCATTTGGAAAACCGCTCCGCCGCCGCCCCGACGAAGATCAGCGGATCATGCCGTTGATCAATGTGGTGTTTCTTCTGCTGATATTCTTCATGGTCGCCGGACAGCTTTCGAAAACCGACCCGGTGACGATCGATCCGCCAGTATCGGAAAGCGAGACGGAACCGGACGCGCGCCGGTTGCGGCTTCTGATCACAGCGGACGGCCGAGTGTTGCTACGTGGTGAAGATACGGCGATCGACGATTTGCCGAGGATGCTTGCAGACGCCCTTGCAGAAGGCGCGCACAAAACGGTGCATGTCAAAGCCGATGGCGATGCCGATGTACAGCATGTCATTGCGATTCTGGACAGGATCAAGGCCGCTGGTGCCGAGAAGGTCAAACTGCTGACCTCGGCGCGACGCGGCCCATGAGAGCGGCGGCAAGAGAATGAACATCAAGCGCAGACATTGGCTGGCCGCGTCATTAGTTGCCTTCGCCGCACACGGTGCGCTCATCTTACTGCTGTGGGAACCGTCCAAAAGCGGGGCCGCCGACCTCGGCAAAGGCGGCATGGAAGTGTCTTTTGGCATGGCCGGCGGTGCGCCGGGTGCGGTTGACGTCCCGCCCCCGGTGGCCCGTGCGGTCGAGGTGCTGGAAACGCAAACGTTTGAACCGGCTGAAACCGATCCTGTCGATCCGATCGAAGCCGCAGAACCGGTGCCCCCCCTGGAAGTTGCAGCGATCGATCCATCAGTGGACGGCACGGTGCCGGTGACTGAGGTCGAGCCGAGGGCCGAAACCGCTCAGGTGCCGCGGAAGCCGCAACCTCCGAGAGAGGTAGAGCCAGCGCGGCCGGAACCATCGCCGGAGGTATCGACGGAACGAACCGTCGAACCCCGTCCCGAACAAGAGGTCGCCGCCCGCACGGCCACCCAACCCCGGGAAGAGACGGCCGCCGAGCCTTCGAATGAACCCCGATCCGCCGCCGGTTCAGGTGGCAACTCGGGCACGGAAAAATTCGCGAATACCGGCAGCGGCAGCACGGCGAGTGCCGGGGGGATGCCCGGTTCGGCCAAGGGGTACTTTGCGCGATTGCAGGCATGGCTTGAGCGACATAAGGAGTACCCTGTATCGGCGCGCCGACGGCGCCGCGAAGGGATGGCCGTGCTCAATTTTACCATGAGCAGCGATGGCGAGGTCCTTGCGGCGCGCATCCTGCGCGGCACAGGGGTCGCGGCGCTGGACGAAGAGGTCATGCGCATGATCCGCCGGGCGGCACCGCTGCCGGCGTTCCCTGACGATTTCGATCAGTCCCGGCTGACATTGTCGGTCCCGGTGCGTTTCCAATTGCACTAAAGACGGTGCCACCACGGCCAATGACCGTGGGAACACAAGGAATTGGATACGGCTTCCTCCCGCCGTAGCAAACAGTGAGCTCGACCGAAACCGAATGCATTGCCATATATGAGAATGATTATTATTATCATATCAGATAAGCCTGATGCGCGGCTTTTCCCGTTTGTCTGCCCTCGACAAAAGGCCAGCGGACGGAATGTGATGAATAGGCGTGTGCCACCGCGTTTTCTTTTGGCCGCCGAATATTTCGCCGGATCAAGATTTGGGAACCGTCATATCAGGCAAAAAGATCGGTGAACCGTGCAATTGGAAGTGGATAGACAACGTGAATGACAATAGTATCTCCGACGGTAAACGGACGTGCTGCAATCATTTGAATAGGGATACGATAACAAGCGGACGCTTGTTCAAGGGCCGCAAGCTGGTCAAGATCACCCACGAGGGAGAAACGTACCGGCTTCAGCTCACAAGTAACAATCGCCTGATCCTTACCAAATAGCCCGTCCTCGCCGCCGGCGTTCTTGAACGCCGAAAATGCCCAGCCAGCCGCCCGCCACCCGGTCGAGCCAGCCAGGAAAATCCAAACCGAACCGACTCCGCGAAGCATCGTTGGAGCGTGGTTCCCTATCGCCTGATCAAGGAGAAATGAAATGGATCATCTGGCTATCGAAACCGACGGAAATAACGTTCTGCTGCAAAGCTACCTCGAGCTCAAGACCAAGAATCCCCGCTTGTTCGCACGTGACGCGGCCCGCCAACTCGGTATCAGCGAGGGCGAGTTGCTCGCTTCCCGATGTGGACGGGATGCCGTGCGTCTGGACGGAAACTGGCATGAACTGGTCGGTGCACTCTCGACCCTTGGCCGCGTCATGTGCCTAACGCGCAACGACTGCGCGGTGCATGAACGCAAGGGCAGCTACGTCGACGTCAGGGTCCGGGAACATACCGGCGCCGCCATTGGGCCCGAACTGGATCTGCGCTACGACTTCCGGCACTGGCACTTCGGCTTCGTCTTGACCGATGTGACCGAACAAGGCACGCGCGAAAGCCTGCAAATCTTCGATATCGATGGCACAGCCGTGCACAAGATCTACAAGACCGAGGAAACCAGTGAGAAAGCCTGGACACGGCTCGTCGCCGAGCGCCGCGCGGAAGATCAAAGCGCCGGTCAGAAAGTGATGCCTCGTGAATCCAGACCGGAAGAAGCGTCCGACGCCTCGATTGATGTTGAAGGACTCCGTCAGGCGTGGCGGGGCATGAAGAATACCCACCAGTTTCCAGCCATGCTGCGCACTTATGGCGTCAGCCGCCCGCAATGCTTTCGCCTGGCAGGCGCGGAATTCGCGGAAAAACTCGGCCCGGACGCGATCCAGCTCACCCTGAAAGGCGCAAACGCAAATGGGCTGACACTGATGATCTTCGTGGTCAATCCGGGGGCCACTCAGATTCACACGGGCGTGCCTGGGAACCTCAAGCAGACCGGCGACTGGTTCAACGTTCTCGACCCGGACTTCAACCTCCACCTGCTGATCAAAGGCATCCAATCCGCGTGGATCGTCAGAAAACGTTATGACCTCGGTACCAGCCGGTCGATTGAAGCTTACGATGAAGACGGCGAGCCGATACTCTGGATATTCGGCAAGCGCAATGCCGACGGGACGGAACCGGAAGCCTGGCGTGATTTCGTCGAGAGCCTGCCGGTCAACGGCTAACCGGCAGTCTCTTCCGGCGACATTTTGCATCCCAGAAAGATACAGTGCGGGTCATGGACATGGAAATCCTTCGTGTTCCATGACCGCACCGCATAGTCCTTGGTCATTCTTCGAGAACCGAACTGAATCCTTCGAACTCGGGATGGCCGGCATAAAGCTTTCCGTTGCTTCCTGCCTTGGCGTGTGCCTTGCGGAAGTGCTCGGACTTGGTCCAGTTCTCAAAGGCGTCTCTGTCTTTCCAGATCGTGTGTGAAGCGTAAAGCGTGGTGTCGTCCTGCGCTGGCCCCTTCAGCAGACGAAACTCGACGAAGCCCGGCACCTCTCCCAGGTGCGAGTCGCGGTTCCGCCACACCTGTTCGAATTCGGCCTCGCTCCCCTTCAGGACCTTGAAGCGGTTCATGGCGATAAACATACGGTAGTCTCCTTTTCGCTTGTCATGTAATACGCCCTCGCGGACTGCATACGGTTAATAAAGCGGTGCAATTCGAATGCGTCCGCGACCGTCGCTTTCGACCTCGATGGGAGTTCTGTAGACCTCGCTGAGGCATTCTTTCGAGAAAACATCCGGCGGCCGTCCCGTCGACACCATACGCCCCCGATTCATCAGGCCGACCTGATGCGCGAAAGCCGCGGCTAGATTCAGATCATGCAGAACGATCAAAACCCCGACGCCGTTGTCGGCGGCACGGCGGGCAATTTTCAGGACGGATATTTGATGCTCGATGTCCAGGCTCGCCGTTGGTTCATCAAGAAGAAGATACTTTCCTTCCACTTCGCCGGCGGCGGCGAGTTGCGCCAGAATTCGCGCGAGATGAGCACGATGGCGTTCTCCACCCGACAGCAGGTCCGCTCGCTTGTCCTTGATATTCGCCAGCCCGACATCTTCCAGGCTGCGGTGCACGATATCGTGCATGAGCCCTGGCGGCACCTCGACGCCAATCGACAACCCGGCCAAGCGCTCGACCGTGTACGGGGCCGACAGGCTTGGCGATTGCTCCAGCACCACCCGGCGCCGCGCCAGCCCCCTTGCATCGAATGCCCCGAGCGGCCTGCCATCGAGTTCGGCCACGCCCAAACTCGGCGCCCGGTCCCCCGCGAGGACCGACAGCACGGTCGACTTCCCGGCGCCGTTCGGTCCGCACAGCGCCAGGATCTCACCGGGGCGAACCTTCACATTGGCGCCGTGGACGGCGACAAAGCCGCTCGGGAACCGTACCGTCAGGTCACGGACTTCAAGCATTGAGACCGTCCCGTTTCATGCGTGTCAGCAGCAGCCATAGGAAAAACGGCCCGCCGATCATACTGGTTGCGAGTCCTATCGGCGGCTCCGCCGGCGGGACCGCATTGCGCACGCCAAGGTCGGCCATGAGCAACAGGATGGTTCCCATGAGCGCCGCGGCAGGCAGAACCAGGGCATGCCGGGGGCCGACGATGAGACGCGCCATGTGCGGCGCCATCAAACCGATGAAACCAATGGGGCCTGCCGCGGCTGTAACACCGCCGACGGCGAGCGCGCATAACACAGCAACCTTCCGTTTGGTCCGCTCCGTATCGAGACCGGAGTGATATGCCGCGCGTTCACCCAACTGAAACAGGTCGAGTTCACGCCCCATCCTGAACAGGAAGAATGCCGCCACAGCAACTATGGCGAACGAAACCGTCACGAGTGTCCAGTTCGCAGCCCCGAGCGACCCCATCATCCAGAATGTCATGTCCCTGAGTTGCTGATCGTCGCTGATATAAATAAGCGATCCGATCATCGCCAGGGCGATGGCATTCACCGCGACCCCGGCGAGGATCAGCGTCGCGATCGACGTCGCGCCGCCACGGCGAGACACACTGAATACGAACCCGGTCACCACGCCAGCGCCGGCGAACGCGGCGATAGGCAGGACATAGACATGACTTTCCGGCGGCAGCATGCCCAGCATCACGTCCTTGAACACGATGGCGGACAGTGCACCGACGGACGCGCCCGTTGAAACACCTATCAGGCCGGGATCCGCGAGCGGATTTCTCAACACCCCCTGCAACGCGCAACCGGATAGCGCCAGCGCCGTCCCGACCACCAGCCCCAGCGCGAGACGAGGCGCACGGATATAGGAAACGATGATGCTTCCCTGACTATCCGCACTCAACGATATGCCGGCGATGATCTCTTGCAGGCTCAGGTTGACCGGGCCGATCGCCAGCTCCGCCAAAGCGACGACGATGAGCACGCCCAACAACAGAACGAAGATACCCGGTGTTTTTGACGGCCAGGGGGGTGTGAAACCGCCGGTCATCGCGCGTACAAGGGGCATTGTTCTCTCCCGTCCGGCCTTAGCGGTTGATCGCCGAGCTTAACTCGGCAACGGCTTTCGGTGTACGAGGCCCGAACCCGAGCAGCAGTAGTCCGTCCATGGTTACAAGACTGCCGCTGGCAACTGCCGGTGTCATGCTGAACTCGGGACGATCGAGAATCCGGTCCGTACTGCGGTGTCCCCCTTGGCGGTTCTTCATCATCAGTACCACCTCGGGCTGGGCCTGCAGGATCGATTCACGGGACATGGGTTTATACCCCTCAAACCCCCTTGCCGCATTTTCACCGCCGGCCAGCCTGATGATCGCGTCCGCGGCCGTATTTTCGCCGCCGACAAGAACGCCGGAGTCACCAACAGACAGCACAAAGATGACCTTTCGGCCCCGGCTCGACTTGGCGGCGGTTTCGATCGCACGCGTCATCTCTTCCCTGATCTCCCCGGCCAGACGCCGCGCTTCGTCGTCAAGACCAAGATGCCGCCCGACGAAAAGGATCTTGTCGAGAACGCCATCCGGCGAGTCCCCTTCCGGCGCGATGGCAACCCTGACACCCGTGGCCCGCAATTGCTCGACCGCCGGAGGCGGCCCCAGGTCGTTGGCACCAAGGACAAGGTCAGGTTTCAGCGACAGAACCCCTTCGGCCGAAACCCGGCGGACATAACCGATCTGTGCCTTCTTCTGCGTTTCGCCGGGATGACGCGATGTGCTGTCGACCCCGACCAGCCTGTCGCCGGCACCGAGGGCATAGACGATCTCTGTGAGATCGCCGCCTGCCGAGACAACGCGCAAGGGCCGGGTGTCGGCGTGAGCGGCCGCCGCGCCGACGACCAGACAAACCATAAACACGGATAATCTTCTTAAAGGGTACATCTTTTCTCTCCCGCCAAGCCGTCTTGGCATCAGAACTGTTTCGCCACTGTCAGTTTGAAGGTGCGGCCCGCGCTGTTGTTGTTGTACAGGTGCTCTCGGTAAACCTTGTCGGTCACGTTCTCGATCCCGAACCGAACCTCTCCGTCCTGAAACCACCCGTCGTCGGGCTTCCAGGATGCGAACAGGTCATGCACGACATAGCCGGCTGTCGGGTCGCCAAAGTTGGACGTCTTGTACTGATGGCGCGCGAAAACCCCGCGCCAGCCGTATTCAAGATTGTGCTGCTGCAATCGGCCACCGACGGTCAATACCAACTCGTCCGCCGGGATGGAGTTCAGCGACTCATTGGTATTCACGTCTTCGCCGCGAATGAACGAATAAGCCAGACGGCCAAAGAGCCAGCCGGCGTCATAAGCACCTTCGACCTCGACCCCCATGATCTTTGCGCGGTCAATGTTGTCATTGATGCCGTAGTCATCGTCGATCAACTTGCGCGCATCCGTCAGGAACGTCGTGACCTTTGCCACGGCCTTGTCTTTATCCTCGAGGACATCGTCGAAGGACATCGCGAAACCGAGTTCGTAGTTCATCGCCTCTTCCGGCTTCAGATCCGCGTTGGCATCACTGTTGTCGTAAAGTTCGTCGATGACCGGCAGACGCTCCGTATAGGCGACCGAACCGAAAACGCTGTAGTTTTGGTTCAACTTGTAGTGGGCCGCGAGCTTCGGTGAAATCGCGGTGTTGGTGCTTTTGTCCCGCGTGGCAGTGACGTAGTCGTCCGGGCGCGCAAGCTGGTAGTCCACGCGAATACCGGGAATCAGCGTCAGCCTCTCATCGTAGATCCATTCGTTCTGGATATAGAAGCCAACGCTTCTCGCCACACCGCCCGGCTGGATGGTTACCTTGCCGTCGCTGTCCTCCAGGTTCTCACCGGTCCGCGTGTGGTAATTCGCGTCGACACCGAAGATCAGGAAGTTCTCGAAGTTTTCGCCCGACAATTCGGCCGTATTTTCGACATTTAACTGCCAGGTCTCGTAGCTGTAGTTCACATCGTCGTAAATGTCGGAACCGCTGCCACTGGGGTTCGTCGCGTTCCGTTGTTCGTTCGCCGAGTCGGTATAGGAGATCGATATGTCAGCATCGACGAGCCGGTTGTTCGTGGGCGCATAGGAATACCCGATGATAGCCGTCTTATCGACGACTTTACGATCCACATACCCGAAACCGGTGCTCCCGCCGGTCTGGTCGAATTGCTGTCCTTTTTCATCCGACACCCAATACTGATATGAAGCGCGGAGTTTTTGGGCTTTGCCGGCGCCGAAAGCATAGTTGCCTTTCACCAGGGCAGACGGCGTCTCGAAACCTCCCCCGGGAGGTTCGTTCCCGGCACCGTCCTTGTAGGCGCTTGAGCGGCGATAGGTAAACGCGCCCAGAAGCTGGAGATTCTCGATGGGTTCCGCCGCCGCGATCGATGACGTCAGGAAACCGTCCTGGTTCTGGTGGCCTTCCAGTTTCTCGCGAAAGGTGAAGGTTTCTCCGGGCCTCAAGAAGTCGGCTGGATCTTTCGTTTCAAGGTTGATGACCCCGGCCAACGCACCACTGCCGTGCAGCGTCGAAGACGCGGGACCACGCAAAACCTCTGCGCGCTTGTAAAGATCGGGATCGGTGAACAGCGACCCCATTCGATACTGCTCGTAATATTTTGCGGCGCCGTCGACGTTGACGATCATCCGGTATTCGTCCGAAGACGCGAAATTCCCCCAACCACGAATGTTGAAGCTTTCACCGAGCGGTTGGCCGGAGCCAATCGCCTTAACACCGGGAAGATCATTCAGGACATCACCGATTGTCGATGGTTGCTGGCTGTCGAAATCTTCCTGATCAACGACGGAAACGGCCTGCGGCGTATCCGCGGCGACTTTCGGTTCGCCAGCCGTCACGACCAACCTGTCCAGCAAAATCACCGGTGAACCATCGGTGAGCAAAACCTCTGGACCATCGGCGCGCAAAACGTCCGTATCCTGCGCGGCGGCGGTTCCGGCGGCGAGCATGCCCGCAAACGCCCATGCAAACGACTTTGTCGTCATTCCCCAACTCCTCTTCGTCTAGGCATCAAATTTTTGGCTGCCTGGCGATAAGGGCTGGGTGGCCTGGAATCAGCGCACCTTATTGCGAATTATTATCATTTGCAATAAATAAAATTAACGAGGTTTTATAAGCTCGTATGATTTTGACAGTCCGATAAGACGACGAAGCTCATACCGGAGCATTGAAAGACAGCTTGCTCGTGGTGAACCTATTCCCGTGGATGAGACATGCTTCTGGCGTGCCCAAGCGCGCCGCCGCGGACGGGTTCGACGCGGGTGCATTCAAAAGGTATCGAGGAGAAATACGTCTAACTCACTTGGGTTAGACACCAAGGCCGGAAAGGCTCAACAAAATCAATATGGCTTGGGAAAAATGGTGCCCAGGGGCGGATTCGAACCACCGACACCCGCATTTTCAGTGCGATGCTCTACCAACTGAGCTACCTGGGCACCGTGTCGCGCGAACGCGAAGACAGGCGCTTATAGAAGATATGCCGGGGCCTGTCCAGCGCTCCGCAAGGGGAATTGTCGCAAAATTTTCAATACTCTTCGTCGCCGTCCAGGCCGGCTTCCGCATCGCCCGGCGCCTCGTTCGTGGGCATCCGGTAATCACCGTTCAGCCACCGTCCAAGATCGAGATCGGCGCAGCGTTTCGAGCAAAAAGGCCGCATTTCCAGCGTCGCCCGTTTGCCGCACATCGGGCACTTCGACCCCTTCAGCGGCACCACCTTGGCCTTCTTCTGGCTTTCCGGATCGGCGTTCATCAGACTTCCTCGACCTCGACATGGTCCGGCGCGGCTTCCGGCACTTCCGCTAGACGAATAACAAATCCGAGCCGGTGTTCAAGGTTTTTGCGGATTCCTGCGAGCGGCCCTTCGATTTGAGCCCTGACCTGTGCGGACGTTTTCAGGACCGCCCCCGTCCCGCCCCGCCGGCTGATCCGGTTCAACGCTTCCAGCGCTGCGCTGTCCACGGAACGCCGCGCGGACTGCACCAGCATCGTCTCGGCAAGTGACGGGCCGTGACGCTGACGCACGATATCGACGATCCCGAACGGGCTCAATGTGCCGGCGCGCGGATGGCCCGGATCACCCTGGAATGCCGTCCGCAGTGCGCCGAGGATCCTCTCGGCATTCTTCGCGTCCCGCATTTTCATGAAATCGACGGCGATCAGACCGCCGATGCCGCGCAGCAAGAGGGCCTGGGCAATGGCGTCTGCCGCTTCGAGGTTGGTTTCCAACGCGAGCCTTTCAGGATTGCCGGCGGCAGCGCGGCCCGCGTTGACGTCGACCGTCGTCATCGCCGGTGTCTCGGTGATGATCAGACTGCCACCACCTGCGAGCGGCACCAGCGGCGAAAGCGCGCTCTCGAATGCATCCTCCAGACCGGCGGCGGCGAAAGCACCGCTGTTGCCCGTTACCATCACGGGGGCCGGCACGCCGTTGCCCATTACGGTGGCGACATACGCATTCAGGCTCGGGCGCGTATCCGCGTCATCCACCAGAACCTCACGTAATGACGGCCCCGCGTACTGGCTGACCAGCCGCTCCGCCAGACCGGGCGCGGGCACGACGGTCGCCGGCGCGCTGGATGACGACACTTGGCCGCGGAGGTACACCCAGCGTGCCTGCAGACGCTCATATTCGGCCTGAACGTCCTTATCGGATATATCCTGCGCATCGGTACGGACAACCAGTCCGACGTCATCGAAGCCGTCGTCGGCGAACAGCGCCTTGAGGCGATTTCGCTTGTCATCGTCGGTAATCCTGCTCGACAGGCCCAGACCCGGTTTCCCCGGTGTCAGCACCAGCGCCGCACCGACAAGATCGATCCCGGTCCCGATCGCCGGCCCCTTTCCGGGGAGGGCATCGCGGGTGACCTGCACGAGGATCGCAGTCCCCTCTTCGATCCCCGTACCGAGCGCATCGGTTCGAGAGCCTTTGATATTCAGGAACGCATCCGATCCAGTACCGATATCGACGAAAGCCGCGCCGATATCCTTTCGGACAGCCTGTACGCGCCCGAGATGGATCCCGCCCACGAGACTGCGCGACGTTTCGCGTTCGACCCTGAAAAGAAGTGGCGCACCCGCCTTATCAAGCACGGCGACCCGGGTTTCGCCGGGCCGGGTTTCGACGACGATGCGGCTAACGCCGCTCAAGGAGCCGCGCTTTCATAACCGAGACCACGCAATGCGCCCGCGACCTCGCTGAGGGGCAGGCCGACCACGTTGGCATAGGAGCCGTTGATCCACGGAATGAATGCCGCGGCTGCGCCCTGGATGGCGTAACCGCCAGCCTTGCCCTGCCACTCGCCGGTCGCGATATATCCGTCGATGTCGGCATCGCTCAAACGGCGGAAGCGCACCTGCGTGACGACACTTCGCACAATCGGGTTCCCGTCCGGCGCAAAGACGGCGAAACCGCCGATCACCCGGTGACGCCTGCCCGACAGCTGCGCGAGGAACCTGCGCGCCTCGGCGGCGTCGGCGGGCTTTTCCAGCACACGGTGCCCCAGGGCAACGACGGTATCGGCCGCCAGCACATAATCGTCAGGATATTTGACGGCGATCGCTTGGCCTTTCGCACGGGCCAACCGCTCGGCCAGTTTCCGCGGCCGTTCCCGGGGCAACGGCGTTTCGTCGATATCGGCGGGTTCCACCACGTCGGGCGCGATGCCGACCTGTGCCAGCAGGTCGAGCCGGCGCGGCGATGCGGACGCAAGAATGAGCCGGGCGGTCATTGGCAGCTCCGGCTCACAAAGGGTGCGTCATCTGGGACGCCCTGATTACTTGAAACGGAAAGTGATCCGACCCTTGGTGAGGTCGTAAGGCGTCATCTCAACGTTGACGCGGTCGCCGGCGAGCACACGAATACGGTGCTTGCGCATTTTACCCGCCGTGTGGGCGAGAATTTCGTGATCGTTATCGAGCTTCACCCGGAACATCGCGTTCGGAAGCAGTTCCATAACGGTGCCCGTAAACTCGAGAAGGTCTTCTTTAGCCATACTTTTCCATGCCTGATGTCAAAATCGAGCAGACCATGCCCATATCGGTACGTTTGGTCAAGTTTTCAATAAATCCGCGTATTTAGGCTTCCGTCAGGTATCCAGGGGCGTTTGCACCGGAAAACGATCCTTTATCCGCTGCATCAGCTGATCGCGGACCTGGCGGTAAGCATCGAGAACAACTTCCCGGTCCTCACTTTCAATCAGCGACGGGTCCATCGTGTTCCAGAATTCGACCTCACACGCCATCACCCGGGTCAATTCGATGGCGCTGTGCTGCGCTTCCGGTGAAAGTGTGATCACAATGTCGAAGTAATCGTCCTCGAGATCGTCGAACGTCTTGGCGTGATGCCGCGAGAGATCGATGCCGATTTCGTCCATGACGGCGACCGCATAACCATCGATATCCTTTGAGCGTACGCCGGCGGAGTCCACATACACCTGGTGGCCGTGAAGAAACTTCATGATAGCTTCCGCCATCGGCGAGCGGACCGAGTTCATCGTACAGGCAAAAAGGACGGCAGAAGGCAGATCGCTCATCAGCGCCTCATGCCCGGATATGCAGTACGCAGACCAGCGTGAAAAGCCGGCGGGCGGTGGTTTCGTCGATTGCCACCTTGTCGGCGAGCCTATCCTGAAGGATCGAGGCGCCCTCGTTGTGAAGCCCCCGCCGCCCCATGTCGATCGCTTCGATCTGCGACGGGGACGACCGCTTGATTGCCTCGAAATAGCTGTCGCAGATCATGAAGTAGTCTTTGACGATGCGTCGGAAGGCGCCGACCGGCAGCGAGAACTTGTCGAGTTTCTTGTCGGCGATTGTGCGGACATCAAAAACCAGCCGATTGTCCTCGATCGACAGGATCAGGTTATACGGTCCCTGCGGCAGGCCCACGGGATCGAAGCTGTTCTCTTCCAGCAGATCGAAAATAGCGACCTTCCGCTCGTGATCGACCTGCGGGCTCAACCGCACGACCGAGCGTTCATCCAGGTAGATATTGGCGATGCATTGAGTCTCGCTCATGCTGCCCGCCTATTGCGATGGCAGATTGAGCCGGATCGAGACGGAAAGCGCGTGCGCGCCCAGCCCTTCGGCATCCGCCAGCGTTTTCGCCGCCGGACCGATACGGCGCAGACCGTCGGCATCGCACCGGATCATCGACGTCCGCTTCATGAAATCGAGAACACCTAGACCACTCGAAAAGCGCGCCGAGCGGGCCGTCGGCAGCACATGGTTCGGCCCCGCGACATAATCGCCGATCGCTTCGGGCGCATAACGCCCGAGGAACATCGCCCCCGCATTGCGGATACCGCCGGCCAGTGCATCGGCGCCCTTGGCCGCGATTTCCAGGTGTTCCGGGGCGATACGGTCGACCAGCGGAAGCGCAGACTTCAGATCGCTGGTCAGGATAACGGCACCAAAATCTTTCCAGCTCTGCCGTGCGATCTCTGTTCGCGGCAGAGTCTTCAGATGCGCATCGACGGCTTCGATGACGGCGTCGGCAAATGCCGCGTCATCGGTAATCATGATGGCCTGTGCGGCGGTGTCGTGCTCCGCCTGACTCAAGAGGTCCGCAGCGATCCACGACGGATCGTTCTCGGCATCGGCCAACACGAGAATTTCCGAGGGCCCCGCGATCATGTCGATGCCGACGGTGCCGAATACTTCGCGTTTGGCAGCAGCCACATAGGCATTGCCCGGTCCGACGACCTTATCGACGGGCTGAATGGTCTCTGTCCCATAAGCCAACGCACCCACGGCCTGCGCACCGCCGATACGATAAATCTCGTCGACTCCCGCCATATCTGCGGCCGCCATGACGAGCGGATTGATCACGCCGTCCGGCGTCGGCACGACCATGACAAGGCGTGGCACCCCTGCGACCTTGGCCGGCACCGCGTTCATCAGCACCGACGACGGATATGCCGCCGTGCCCCCAGGCACATAAAGTCCTGCTGCACCGACTGACGTCCAGCGATAGCCCAGACCGACACCCTGCTCGTCCGTGAATTCCAGATCTTCCGGTATCTGCCGTTCGTGAAACGCCTTGATCCGTTCATAAGCGGTTGTCAGGGCCGCAAGAGTCTCGGCGTCGACCTGCTCTTTACAATCCTCAATCTCTTCCGCCGAGACCCGCATCGTTTCCAAGGTCAGCGGATAGCGGTCGAATTTCGTCGTGTAATCGACCAGCGCCTGATCGCCCCGTTCACGAACGTCCGCCAGTATCGACTTCACGGCGTCGACGACATCAGCCTCCGTCTCGCGCTTTTCGGAAAGAAACGCCCGGAACCGCGGCTCGAAATCCTCGTCGCTTTGATCAAGCCGCAAGGGCATCGGTTGCCTCCCGGAATCGTTCGACCCAATCGCTAATCTCATCAGCACGGGTTTTCCAGGCCGCACGGTTGACGCAAAGGCGGGACGTAATCTCGCAGATCGTCTCCACCTCAACCAGACCGTTCGCCTTAAGAGTGGCGCCTGTCGACACAAGATCGACGATACGGCGACAAAGCCCAAGCGACGGCGCCAATTCCATCGCCCCGTTCAGCTTAATGCATTCCGCCTGCACACCCCGCGCCGCGAAGTGCTGGCGGGTCAATGTCGGATACTTGGTCGCGACACGTACCGACGACCAAGTTCGGGGGTCGTCCTCGCCCGCGAGATCGACCGGCTCCGCCACCGCCAAACGGCAATGCCCGACGTCGAGGTCCAGCGGCGCGTAGATCTCCGGATAATCGAATTCCATCAACACGTCGTTCCCGGCAACACCAAGATGAGCCGCACCGAAGGCGACAAACGTCGCCACATCGAACGAACGAACCCGGATGATGTCGATTTCGGGCCGGTTTGTCGAAAACCGAAGCTGGCGCGCGTCTTTGTCGTCGAATGCCGGCTCCGGCTCGATCCCGGCAGCCCGTACCAGCGGCATCACCTCTTTAAGGATCCGCCCCTTGGGTAGCGCCAGTACGATTTTCTCGTTTGCCTTCACGATCTTAGCCTTTTCTCGCCGATACCGCCCGCCATCGGACGAAAGCGAGCCTTACTTAGAGGTTTTTCCCCGGGAATGCCAGTGTGGATCGGTAATACTGTCGCGGTCGGCGGCAAGCCCGAAAACCACGATAGGCCCAGGTCTGCAGCACCTGGGATGCCCGGATCGTCCGTTTTTGCGATTTATTCCGGAACGCGCTCTATTTCGGCGCCACACGCGGCGAGCTTCTGCTCGATTTTCTCGTAGCCACGGTCCAGGTGATAAACTCGGTTCACGTCCGTCACGCCTTCGGCGGCAAGCCCCGCGAGCACCAGTGATACCGATGCACGGAGGTCGGTCGCCATCACCGGCGCGCCGGAAAGCTTAGGCACACCGCGGACGATTGCCGAGGCGCCGTGGACGTTGATATCCGCGCCCATCCGCATGAGTTCCGGCACGTGCATGAACCGGTTTTCGAAGATCGATTCGGTTATCATCGACGCTCCTTCAGCAAGCGTCAGTAGCGCCATGAACTGTGCCTGCATATCAGTCGGGAACCCCGGATAGGGCTCCGTCATGACATCGACGCCGTGAATTCGGCCGTTTTGCCGCGCAATGCGAATTCCCTCAGCGGTCTCGGTGACATCGACGCCGGCGCGCATCATATGCCCGAACACGGCCTCGTTGCTGCCCATCTGGGCGCCACGTAGCAAAACGTCGCCACCGGTAATTGCCGCTGCGACAGCATATGTCCCTGTCTCTATCCGGTCCGGAACGATGCCGTGCACCGCTGCATGCAGTTGCGGCTTGCCGACAACGTGAAGCGTATCGCTGCCAATCCCGGAAATCTCGGCGCCCATCGCCTGGAGACAACGCGCAAGGTCGGTGACTTCGGGTTCCCGCGCCGCATTGGCGATCACCGTCTCGCCATCGGCAAGCGTGGCGGCCATCAGGATATTTTCGGTGCCGCCAACCGTGACGGACGGAAACAGAATGTGGGTGCCTTTCAACCGACCATTCACCTTGGCGTCGATATAACCGCCGGCGAGCTCGATTTCCGCGCCCATCTGCTCCAACGCCTTCAGATGCAGATCGACGGGACGTGTCCCAATGGCACATCCGCCCGGCAGGCTCACACGCGCCTTACCAAACCTCGCCAGCAACGGACCGAGCACAAGGACGGATGCCCGCATTTTTCTCACGATATCGTACGGTGCTGTTGTCTCCGTGACATTCCCGCCGTGCATGACGACGGTGCGGCTTTCAGCGTCATGTTCCGTCTGGACACCCAGTTCCGAAAGAAGGTTCGCCATCGCATGGATGTCAGCGACACTCGGCAGGTTCTTAAGGGTAAGTGATTCCGGCGTCAGAAGCGATGCCGCCATCAGCGGCAAAGCAGCATTCTTCGCGCCGACGATATCAATTTCACCATTCAACGGTCGGCCGCCGGAAATGCGAATTCGGTCCATATTCCCCTCAGAGTCTAAGGCAAGCGTTCGTTCGGCTTTTAGGCGACGGGCCGTCCCGATGCAAGCCGGCGTCCTGCCATTGTCGGGTATGGCAGCCGGATATGGCGTGAATATGGCGCGGCGCCGTTAATTCTTAGCCGTTTCGCGCGCCTTGACCTGTTGTTTCCTTTTCTTGAGGTTTTCGCGCAACGCACGCGCCGAGCGCGCCTTGCGATCATCTTTCTTTGCCGAGCCAGCACCCGGATTTCCGACCGTCCCACGCCCATCAGATTTCGCTGTCATACGTCCTCTCCGGCCTTGCCTCGCAGGAAACCCTGTGGCATGTTCCGCCGCACCTCAGGGGCTGCCGTGGCTCAGGGGTAGAGCACCCCCTTGGTAAGGGGGAGGTCGAGAGTTCGAATCTCTCCGGCAGCACCATTTTCATTATCCCATGCCAGACCTTGCTGTCCACGTCGACGACAACGCGGAATTCGTCGATTCCCGGCTACTTTTACGTTAATGTGCCCGATACTGGGAGCGAAAAGGGCAATTTCCGGGCGTGGATACTAACCAAAATACCGGTGCTGGATCTGTTATCCTCGGCATGGACTTTGTCCAGCAAAGCCTTGATTCGATGAGTCAGGGACTGAGCGTAACGAAACTCGTCAACGGCGAACTTCAACTCGTCCTTTGCAACACGCAATTCATCGATTTGCTGGATTTTCCTCCCGAATTCGCAACGCCACCCAGACCGTTCAGTGATTTCATCCGCTTCAATGCCGAGCGGGGCGAGTATGGCCCCGGAAATACGGAACAACAGGTGCGCGAGCGTATAGAGCTTGCAACCAAATTCGTCGCACACGCCTTTCAGCGAACCCGCCCTGACGGCACCGTGATCGAGATCGTCGGCAAGCCGCTTCCCAGCGGCGATGGCTTCGTATCGACATATACCGACATAACCGAACGTGATCAGGCGGAATCCTACAGCGATCTACTCATACAAGCACTCGATCGGAGCGGCGCCGGCATTGCCATCTTCGATCCGGATGACAACCTCGTCCTCACCAACCGGACAATCCGCACGAGTAATTCGTTCATCACCGGTTTAAGCATGCCCGGGTTCGGATATGACGATTGGGGACGGGCACTCCTTGACAACGGCATGATCGCCAACATCCAGGGGCGCGAGGACGCTTGGCTGAACACGTGGATACAGCATCGACGTCTCGCCCCGGGCGTCATGGAGGTTGAACGGACCGATGACCAATGGCGGCTGGTCGAAGTCGTTATCCTGCAAAGCGGACACACCGTGATGGTCAGCAGCGACATTACGGAATTGAAAATGGCCCAGATCGCCCTCATCGACGCAAAAGAGGAAGCTGAACTGGCCAGCCGGGCGAAGACGGATTTTCTCGCCAACATGTCGCATGAACTGCGGACCCCGCTGAATTCGATCATCGGGTTTTCGGAGCTTCTTATTTCAACCGACTTCGACACCCTTGGTCTGGACAGCGTCGAGGAATACCTGGGCGACATCAACCGGTCCGGACGGCATTTGCTGCGCCTGATTTCCGACATTCTGGATATTTCGAAGATCGAGGTCGGGGAACTGAAACTGGATGAAGAAGCACTGTGCCTGCGAGAACTGAACCAGGAATGCCTCCGCATGATCAACGAGCGCGCGCGACGCGCCGGCACGAAAATCACGAACCATGAACGCCCGCCCAAAGTCCGCTTGTTCGCGGACGAAACCCGCATAAAACAGATCATTCTTAACTTGCTGACGAACGCGATCAAGTTCACGCAAAATGGCGGCGAAATCAGCATCGGCTGGTATCTGGACGAAGACGGATCTCTATTACTGCGGGTCACGGATACCGGCACGGGCATGGCACAGGAAAACATTCGTATCGCACTGGAACCTTTCGGGCAGGTTGCCAATTCAATGACCCGTGAGCACGAAGGTGCGGGACTGGGTCTGCCGCTCTGCCGTCGCCTGGCAGAGCTTCATCAGGCGCAGCTACGAATCGACAGTTCATTTGGCAGCGGCACCACCGTCGATGTGATCTTCCCCCCGGAACGGGTGGTGACGGACTTCGACCCCGATGACTAGCGATATCTCCGCGCTGCCAAGTTCCCAATTTTCGGGTGGGCGGCACACGACGAAAGCATAATCTGGGGACCAGCACGGGCGAACCGCCCAACGAACAGGACCCTCAAGATGACAAACCTATGGACCACCGACCAGATGCCCCATCAGGCGACGAGCCAGAAAGCGGAAACTCAGACCAGGCTCTATGGCCAGATCGCCAAGGCAATCACTTACATAGCCCAACATCGTCACGAACAGCCGGAACTCGACGACATCGCGAACCATGTCGGTATGAGCCCGTATCACCTGCAGCGCATGTTCAGCGATTGGGCCGGGGTCAGCCCAAAGAAGTTTCTGAAGGCACTGACGCTGGAGGATGCAAAATCGCGCCTGCGTTCGTCCGCCAGCGTTCTCGATACCGCGTTCGACGCCGGGCTGTCAGGGCCGGGCCGGCTGCACGATCTGTTCGTTACCATCGATGCTGTAACGCCCGGTGAATTCAAAAGCCGTGGTGAGGGCATGACGTTCCGTTACGGCTATCACCCCTCGCCGTTCGGTGAATGCCTGATCGTTGCCAGTGAGCGGGGCCTGACGGGTATCTCGTTCATTACCACCAATCGCGAATTCGCCCTCGAAGAGCAGAAATCAGGCTGGGAATGCGCGAACTGGGTACAGGACGACGCAGGCACCGCCGTTTTCGCCGCAAAGGCTTTCAGAAACAATGGTGCAGAAGGTGAACTTCGGATGTTGATGCGCGGCTCGCCGTTCCGCGTCAAAGTCTGGGAAGCGCTGCTGCGGATCCCCGAGGGCGGCGTGATGTCGTACGGCGATCTCGCCGCGCGTATCGGTCGCCCCGGTGCCGCACGCGCCGTAGCTGGCGCAGTCGCGGGTAACCTGATCGGATATGTCATTCCGTGCCACCGGGTCATTCGCGACAACGGAATGATTACCGGCTATCGCTGGGATCCGGCACGCAAGGCGGCGATGTTGGGCATCGAAGCGGCACGTGCCGCTGAATCGGGGCTGGAATCCGACGTTGCCACTCCCTAAATTCCTATGAGCGGAACAAACGGGGAGACCACGCCATGAGATACCTTCACACCATGGTCCGTATTTCGGACGTCGATGAATCGCTCAAGTTTTACTGTGACCTGCTGGGCCTCAAGGAAACCCGGCGGAGCGACCGCCCGGAACACGGATATATGCTGGTCTTCGTCGCCGCAGAGAAGACACCCGATGCCGAAATAGAACTGACGTACAATTACGAACCCGAGGAATACGGTGGCGGCCGGAACTTCGGCCACCTGGCGTTCCGCGTCGACAACATTTACGAGCTTTGCGAACGTCTGCAGGCTGGCGGCGTCACCATCAACCGCCCGCCGCGCGACGGCCGCATGGCCTTCGTCCGCTCGCCCGACGGCATTTCCATCGAACTGCTACAGGAAGGTGAACCGCTGGAACCCATGGAGCCATGGGCATCCATGGAAAACACCGGAAGCTGGTAATATCGTTCCGCCTAGGCGCGGCGACGGCGGCGGCGACCACGGTCGTCGGCGTCATCTTTTTTGGGGAGCGGCTGATCGACAGGCCCTAACGCGCGTTCAATCCGTTCACGATCCGGCGCCTCGCCGGCGACGTAATCCTTGAGCGCTTCTGCCATGGCACGAACGTGAATATCCGTCGTGCCGCAGCAACCGCCGATAATCCGGGCCCCGGCGTCCCGTGCCATCCGGGCGTATTCCTGCATGATCTCCGGCGAACCGGTGTAGGCAATCTGCCCATCGCGATACTCGGGGATACCGCAGTTCCCCTTGGCCGTAATGACGTCGGTCGGTGCAGCGGTCTTTTTCATGCCGAGCACCGTGTCGATCAGGGTCGCCGGACCGACGCCGCAATTACACCCGTAAGCCACGAGCCCGGGCTCAAGCGCCGAGGCGAAGGACGCCGCTTCTTCCGGCGTGACACCCATCATGGTGCGACCGTTGGTATCGAAGCTCATCGTCGCGACGACCGGCAAACCGGTCTGCGCCGCACCCGCCGCAGCAGCCGCATATTCTTCCTTCGACGACATGGTTTCGATCCAGAGAACGTCGACGCCACCTTCTTTCAGGGCCAAAGCCTGTTCGGCGAAGACCTTTTCCGCATCGTCCGGCGTCAACGCGCCCATGGGCTCCATCAGTTCCCCTGTCGGACCCATGGAGCCAGCGACAACGACCGGGCGCCCTGCCGCATCTGCAACCTTCCGCGCGACCTGCGCGGCGGCGACGTTGATCTCACGCACGCGATCCTGATCGCCATGCAGCTTCAGACGCAATGCGTTCGCGCCGAACGAATTTGTCAGGAAGATATCCGATCCCGCGTCGACAAACCCCTGATGCACATCCGCCACCTTGTCAGCATTGGTGACATTCCAGAGATCAGGCGCTTCGCCTGTCTCCAGTCCCCGCTGAAACAGGCTGGTGCCCATGGCGCCATCACAGAGCAGCCAATCCCGCTCGGCCAGCAGCCGGGACAGAAGGTCGGACATACAGAATCTCCTCTAGGTCTGGTTCCGGCGCCGTCGCGTTTCGCGCCGCCGGCCCCCGCCGGCCTGTGCGCGTCGCTCGCGCAATTTTTCGAGGATCGCGAGACGTGTCTCCGCATCCGCGCGTGCCCACATCGCGATTTCGTCTCGCGTGCGCCAGCAGCCGCGGCAAAGCCCGGTCTCTCCGTCGAGCTCGCAGATGCTGATACATGGGCTTTCGACGTGTTGCGGCGTGCTCATGCGGATATCTCCTCTCTGTGCCCGGAATTAAGCTGCATCAGGCACGAATGCAAGGACGGCTTTTCCGTATCGCCCGGGCGGGCGGGGCACGTTATAGTTTACCCATGTCAACGCTACCGAACGATGGCCCCGAACTTCTGGGCCCCGAAGACCCGCCCCCTTTCGAGGTCATTAATCGCGAGGGCGGCGCACATATGCTGCTGGTCTGCGACCACGCAAGTAACGCCGTTCCGGCACAACTCGGCCGTCTCGGCTTGCCCGATGACGCTTTCGAGCGGCATATTTCCTACGACATCGGTGCTGCCGCGGTCACCCGCGGCTTGGCCGAACGGCTGGATGCGCAGGCTGTTCTTGCCGGATATTCCCGGCTTGTGATCGACGTCAACAGGCCGCCCGGCCATCCCGACAGCATCATGCCGGAAAACGACGGGTTCAAAATTCCCGCCAACCAAGAACTGACACCGGAGGCGCGGCGCCAGCGCGTCCGCGAGGTGTTCGAGCCCTATCATGATGCGGTTAACCGTGCGTTGGCCCGGCTTTGGGACCGTGGACCGGCACCGGCAATTCTATCCATTCACAGTTTCAGTCCCCGATTTGGCGGCAAACCTCGTCCCTGGGACGTCGGTGTGCTGTGGAACCGCGATCCACGTATCGCCGTTCCACTGATGGAGCATCTGGACCGTTTCGAGCTGAACGTAGGCGATAACGAACCCTATTCCGGGCACGATCTGGCCTACACCATCGACATGCACGGCGCCGCTGCCGGCATCGCCAATTGCGCGATCGAAATCAACCAGGATCAGGTCAAGGACAAGAGCGGCGTTCTCAGATGGGTCGATATCCTGTCCGAGTCCGTCCTGCCGATATTCGATATCCCCGGGCTGCACAGGGTCGAACGGTTCTGAGATGGTTGGTGGCGCACCCTCGCTGACCGTCGGCATCGAGGAGGAGTATCTGCTTATCGATGCCGAAACCCGCGAACTGGCCGCCGACCCGCCGAAGGAAATGTTCGAAAAGTGCGTCGCCAAGCTCGGTAACCAGGTTGCCCACGAATTCCTGAAATCCCAGATCGAGGTGAACACCGCCGTCGCGCGCTCCATTCCCGAGGCAACGGGTATGCTTGCCGAACTGCGCGAGACGATCGTCGATATCGCTGCGGAGTTCGACTTGAAGGTGATCGCGGCGTCGACGCACCCCTTTTCGCATTGGTCGGAACAGGGCTTCACGGATATGGAGCGCTACACGACCATTGCCAACGATCTGCAGGCCGTCGTGCGCCGTCTGCTGATATGCGGCATGCATGTGCATGTGGGGATCGAGGACGACGAGTTGCGGCTCGATTTGATGAACCAGGTGCGCTACTTCCTTCCGCATCTGCTGGCGCTGACGACGTCGTCTCCGTTCTGGCAGGGCGAGAATACCGGCCTCAAATCGTACCGGTTAAGCGTCTGGGACGAGATGCCTCGTACCGGCCTGCCGAACGCCTTTGACAGTTACGCTGAATACGAACGCCACGTCTCCGCGCTCGTAAACGCCGGTATCATCGAGGATGCGACCAAACTGTGGTGGGATATCCGGCCAAGCGCGCGGTTTCCGACACTCGAGATGCGGATTTGCGACGTCTGCACGTACATCCACGACGCGGCGGCGGTCGCCGCGCTGTACTGCTGCATCATCCGCATGCTTTGGCGGCTCAAAACAAAAAACCAGCGGTGGCGGCAATATGCCGTGATGCTGATTTCCGAAAACCGTTGGCGCGCGCAGCGTTACGGCCTGGATGAAGGTCTCGTCGACTTCGGTCGCGGTGAAATCGTGCCCTACGCCGATCTCGTCGAAGAGTTGATCGACTTGGTTAACGAAGACGCCGAAGCAATGGGGTGCACGAAGGAAATTCTCGACCTCCGGAAGATCGCCAAACGGGGCACGAGTGCCCACCGGCAGGTCCGCCATTACGATGAACAGATTGAAAATGGCCTCGAAAAGGAGGCGGCGCTGATTTCCGTTGTCGACGCATTAGCCGCAGAAACCCGCGATTTTTCGGAGATTTAACCAAACTAGGTCCAAAGGTGATCCCGATCACACTAAAAATCTATCCAAACATATATATAGTGTAACAATCGTTTGATACGGTCCACGCAGTTCCAGAAAGGGAGACGTAACGTGGTTAAGATCGTTTGGAACGGTTACGCACGCGAGCAGATGCATTGGGCGGAACGCCTGTTTGCGCTCGCGGTCGATACCGACAATACCTTGGACTACCGGATGCTACGATACGCAGAACGCGCGTATGCAAACGCTCGTGCGGCTGAAAAAGCGATCGGCTGATCCGTTAGCGCCATACCGTTCTTCATGAACGGGAGTCTTTGCCGGCAACCCTCAAGGCTTGTCCGTTTAGCGACATTTGTTGTCATGACGTCGTGATACAGCCGCCGCTGTCTCTGGTAGTCTGTTGTCATGTCTACGGCCAAACGTAACTTCCTGTTTCTCAATATCGGGCACCTGCTCGACCACTTTTTTATGCTGATCTTCACTACAGCGGTGCTGACGATGGAGAGCGAGTTCGCCGACTCCTACGGGCGTTTGCTGCTGCTGACGACGTGGAGTTTCTTCTTTTTCGGCGGCGCCTCGTTGCCGGCAGGCTGGCTCGGCGACAAGTGGTCACGCACCGGCATGATGTTCGTGTTCTTTATCGGGATCGGTGGCGCATCGATCCTGACGGGCTTTGCCTCTGATCCCCTGCAGATCGAAATCGGCCTCGCTCTGGTCGGGATCTTCGGCGCAATCTACCACCCGATCGGGCTGGCACTTGTTGTCGAGGACGCGAAACGTGTCGGCCGCGCGCTCGCCATTAACGGCGTCTGGGGCAATATGGGCGTCGCACTCGCTGCACTCACCACCGGAGCCATTGCTGAATTCTATGGTTGGCGCATGGCATTTATTCTGCCGGGTGTTTTCTCTGTCGGCATCGGCGTGCTTTACGGTCTGCATCTACTCAACGGCGTGGAAGCTGATAGTGGCGGCAAACAGAAAAAGGCGCCACCCAAGGTGCCTGTGTCGATCCAGCGGCGCGTATTCCTGTTCCTGATTATCGCCCCCTTGGTCGGCGGCTTGATCTTTCAGGCGACCACCATTTCCTTGCCGAAGATCATGGATGAGCGCCTGTCGGCCATGCTACCGGAAACGTCCGAAATCGGCCTCGTGACGGCGCTCGTATTCGGGTGCGCCGCCTTTGCGCAGTTGGTCGTTGGAGAATTGCTAGACCGTTACCAGACAAAACGGATCTATATCTTCCTGGTCGCTGTTCAGCTCGTAGCCTGCTCCTTGGCGATTACCGCAGCCGGATGGTCGTCCCTTGCCATCACCCTGCCGCTGATGCTGGTGACGTTCGGTATTATCCCGGTCAATGACTGGATTGTGGCGCATTTCATCTCCACCGAGTATCGGTCACGCGTCTATGCGGTAAAATCCGTGCTCGTACTGGGCGTCGGCGCCGTCGCCGTGCAGATGACCGGGCGCCTGCACGAGGCGACCGGCAATTTCAATTCGCTATTCATGGTCATGGCGGCCGCAGCGGCCATTGTCCTGGTCACCACCTTTATCCTGATACCGTCGCAACGGCCGGAAACGGTGCCCGCCGAATAATCCCCGTTATCCCCAGCCTGAACGCCTTGCCGAGCTGAAATTGCGCCGTTAACTTGCCGCCGAGAATGTCAATTTTGTAGTGGAGACTTCTGTTATGGCCGATGTCGGTGGCGTCGCGAGCGAGCGGTTGAAATCTTTCGTGGATCGTATCGAGCGTCTTGAAGAAGAAAAGGCGGCCTTGGCCGGCGATATTCGGGAAATTTACTCCGAAGCAAAGGGAACAGGATTCGACATCAAGGTCCTGCGGCAGATTATCCGGCTCCGCAAAATGGACGCTTCCGACCGCTCTGAAATGGAAGAACTGCTCGACGTCTACAAGCGCGCACTCGAAATGGGCTGAAACCTAAGTCGACGTCTCGGGTTCCGGATTTTCAAGCCGAAATCGCGTCCCCTCGAAGGCGTCTTCCAGCATCGCGTCGCCATCCCCGGTTTTCGCCGCGCCACCACCCGGAAACACGTTGCTGCGGACAAACTGGCGCTCCAGAAATCTGTCCTGCAAAGCGCGAAACGGCTGGAACTGTTCGACAAGATCGTCTCCACCCTCCAGCGGTGACTGCAGCAACGACCACACGCCAGGTCCACCGTACGTCTCGCCGACCACGTTCGAAGGCAGCGTCAGCGGCGCCGGGATGTCGGTATCCTCCGCGCCCAGCCGCAGCGACTGCCACGGGCTGTCCAGCATCTGCATTCCGATCTTGTTATGCACCAGGATCTCGCCGAGCGGTCCCGAGGCGGCGGGCATCAATGTCACTAGATCATAGCCGAGCGGATCGACGCGCAATGCTGCCCGTGCACAGCGGAGCCCCAGTGTCGCGGCGCCCGCGAAAACAATGAAGGCGTCGGCGTTGATCGAAAGATCACCCGCCTCTATCACGCATGTGCCCGCTTCAAAGGTGAAGACGGCCGAGTCGTCTTCCTGGTCATCCTCATAAAAGTACTGATCGATCGACAGCACGCTATGTGCACTTAGAACAAGGCGAGTGCCATCGGAAAAGCTCAATGCCGCGGTCGCGGCCTCTCCCGTCGCGACCTTGTCGCCGGCGCGGAGCCGTGCATCCTGGATCAGCGGCTTTTCCATACCACCCGGCGTTTCGAGCCGCACGTCGCCGTCGGCAACCGCGCACCTGCCGATCCAGATCGTTGTGTCAGTACTACCGGTTGAACTCATCCCGGAAGGCTAACATCGAAGTAGGCCGAGGTCATCCCGGACGGGAGAGAACTGCCACTGCTTCGACATGGTAGCTCATGGGAAACTGGTCGACAGGCGTGAGGCATTCGATCCGGTATCCACCGTCGGTCAGTATGCGCAGATCGCGTGCCAGTGTCGCCGGATTGCACGAGACGGCGACGATCCGCGGCACGGTGCTGTCCGCTAGCATTTCCGCCTGCGCCTTGGCGCCAGCACGCGGCGGATCGAAAATCACCGCGTCCATGTCGGCAAAGGCCTTGGGTTCCAGTGGCGACGCACGTAGGTCCCTGACTGCCGTGTCAATATAACCGCCCAGACCAGCGCGGCCGGCGGCGCGGTCGAGCGCGGCGATCTGGGCCGCGTTGTCGTCGACGGCAAGCACGTGCCTTCGATCACTTGACAGAACGAACGCAAATGTACCAATCCCGCAGTAGAGGTCAGCAACCCGGCGCGCGTCGCCAACACCCTGCGATACCAACGCCTGCAGGATCGTTTCTCCCTCCGTTGACGGCTGCACGAACCCGCCCATTGGCAGTTCAATTTCCGCCTTCCCGATGTTGAGCAATACCGGCTTGCGCTGCACGACCGGTTCCGGCGGCTCACCCGGCCGTTGCCAGCTTACCCGGGCAACATCCCGCGCTTCCGCAAATGCGGCGATCGCCTCTCGCCGGGCAAGATCGAGTTCCGCATCTGCCTCGATAACGATATCGACAGATCCCGCACCGGTCGTGGTCACGCGGAGATCGGCGCGGAACGGCGATTGGAAAATCCTCCCGCAGAATTCACGCAGTGGCACCCACAGGGCTGCAAGCGGCGGCGCCAGCAGCGGACAGCTGTCCATACCGACAATCCGGTCGGAATACGCTTCCTTGAAACCGAGCATTGGCCCTGCCGCCGTCATCACAAACGCCAACGTTGCACGGCGGCGGGCGTTTAACGGCACCTGCTGCATGGGCGCGAGATCAACGGAGAGACCGTGCCGCGACAGCGCCGTGGTGACGGCACCCGTTTTCCAGGTCACATAATCTTCCGTCAACAGGTGCTGCAACTGGCACCCACCACAGGCACCGTAAACATCACATACGGGTTCGCGGCGATCTTTCCGGTGGATCCACTCCAGAACGGTCCCGGCGAGACCGTCGCCCCGTTTCGCGCCGGGCTGAACGCGCACCTCGTCACCGGGCAGCGTCAGGGGCACGAACACACGCGTGCCGTCAGCAAGCGCAGCTTCACCGTCCCCCTGCTGGGCGATCCTGGAGATCACGACTGTCTCTGCTGGCCGTTTCGGTCCCGGCTTGCTCCGGCCAGACGCCTTGCGCCGGCGCTTTGCGCTCATAGCGCGCGGAGATCGGCCAGCAAGTCGGAATATACGATGTTCAGCGCCTCGTTGAGCGCGTCGACCGCCGCCGCGACACCCGGCGAATTCTGCGTGGTTTCATGCGTATAGGACTTCAGGAACAAGAGCTGACCACCGTCGGTTTGGCGGAGCGCGATTTCAAGCTCGAGACGCGTCCTGTTCGGCGAACCAAGCACCTGTTCTAGCTTCCGGATCCGCCCGGTCATAACATATTGGGGTTCCAGCCGCATTTCCGGCGTGACCACGCTGCCGGCGATCTTCGACGCACGCAAATACGTCACCAGTTCATCGCGCAGCATCACCGTGGGAGGCTGCGTCCAGAAGTGATAGTGGTATTCCTGAAGCTGGTTGGGATCATCGGATTCGACATACACGATGGGACGACCCGCTGTCAGACCGTCGGCCGTAAACCGTTCAACCTCGAAATTGCCGACGAACTTCGCCGAAGTCAGAGCTTCAGCCGCAAAAACCGCTTGCAGCCGGTAGTACTTATCGCTCGGCACCGGTGGTTGCGAAGCGCACGCCGTTAACAGCAGGGTTAGAGCGAGCAATCCTCCCGCGAACGGAACCGATTTGCGGGCAGACTTTTTAATTCGCGTCATCATTGGGACGCTCCCTTGTCTTCAGGTGACGTGCCGCCGAGCAGCAAACCCGGGTTCTGCCGGATCTGGCGGCTGAATTCGTAAAGGTTGCGCGCGGCGCCATCCATATTCTGGTTGATAGCGTCGATGTTACGCGCGATCGATTCCACGATGTAGCGGCTTTCCTTCATCGTCACGGCCAGATCGCCTTCCGAATCGAGCACCAGATCGTCGATATCCTTGAGGATCGAGTTCATCGTAATAAGGACGGTATCGAACTTCTGCGTAGCGGCATTCAGGTTATCGATCATGCCAAGGATCTTCTGCTGGTTCTCCGGCGTCAGAATCTCGTTCAGGCGGCGGCTGGTGACGTTGACGTCCGTCAGGATTGATTCCAGGCGCCCGGCGATCGTGGGAATACGTCCCTGCAGGTCGGCCATGATCGTACGTGCCATCGCCATGGTGTCGCGGGCGTCTGCTGCAATCAGCCGGCCTTCGCCGCCGACCGCGAGGAACTCGCTGATCTGCGTGACGGTACTGTCGACATTACGCAGCAGCGGTTTCAGATAATTATTCGAAAGATCCCCAAAATCGCCAGCGACATCGGCAACGGCCGCAAACATGTCGGAGCGCTCCTGCGCCGGCACCTCGGCGCCGGGTTCCAGCGCCGCCGTGCTTTGTCCGGCCTCGACCGCCAGCGTCACCGCCGCCAACAGCCCCGGGGCGGCAATCGCAACAATGCTGTCGTCCGGAATACGCCAGCCTTCTATGACGTCGAAGTCGACGCGGAACCGCATGCGTCCATTCTGTTCCTCGGGCGTTACCTCGATGACTTGGCCGATGGGATAGCCTTCATAGACGACTTGGGTTCCGAATTTCACGCCGGTCACGTTCGAGTAATAGGCATGATAACCGTCCGTCGCACCGGTTCGCCCCGTGAGCAAGGCGACCGAAACCACCAATCCGACGATCATGACGATCACGAACATCCCGACAATGAAGTAGTTGATCTTGCTAGTTCTCACGTGTCCGTCCTTACAAATGCGCCGTGCCAGGGCTGTTGTCGCCAACAAGGCGCGCCAGGTATTCGTCCGGGTCCAAATTGTCTTCTTCGGGAATACGGTTCAAAAGGGCCCGCACCCGATCCGAATCGGAGTTCAGAACTTCCTCGACCGTGCCGATCATCAGGATTTCACCCCGATCCAGAATCGTGATGCGGTCCGCGATCTTAAATGCGCTATCCAGTTCATGCGTCACCACGACGATGCTCATGCCCATGGCATCACGCATATCGAGAATGAGGTCGTCGAGCGCCGACGCCACCACAGGATCGAGACCCGCCGACGGCTCGTCACAGAACAGCACCTTCGGGTCCATCACGATTGCCCGTGCAAAAGCAGCACGTTTGATCATGCCACCCGACAATTCCGAAGGCATCAGATTTTCGAAGCCGGACAGCTCGACCACTTCCAGCTTCATCCGCGCCATAATTTCCATGGTGAGCGCATCGAGATCGGTGTGCTCGTAGAGCGGCAGCATGATGTTCTCGCCCACCGTCATGGAGCTGAACAGTGCGCCCGACTGGAATGCGACGCCCAACTTCTTTCGGACATCGAGAAATTCCTGACGGCTGATCTGATCGATGTCCTTACCAAGGATACGCATCGTCCCCGACGTTTTATCCTCAAGCGCCATCAGATGGCGAAGCAGAGTCGACTTACCCGAGCCCGATCCGCCCATGATGACCATGATCTCGTTCTCGAGTACGCCCATGCTGACGCCCTTGAGAATCATGCGTTCGCCGTAGTGGGTCACCAGATCCTCGACCTCAATCACGGCGTCAGGGCCAGTCTCCGGGCGATACCGGGCCTTGCGCTCTTCGATCACGGTTTGCGGATTGCGCATGCCTTGCCCTACCTCGTCGCCACGAACGCGAATAGCATATCGGTCACGATAATCGCCGAAATCGCCTGCACCACAGAACGTGTGGTTGCCTTGCCGACGCCTTCTGCACCGCCCTGAACACCGGCGCCGTTTACGACGCCGATAACGGCGATCAGGATGGCGAAGATGCAGCTTTTGCCGAGACCATGCCCCAGATCATCGAGCGAAAGGATATCGATGGTGTCATGCGCATAAGCGGCCAGTGAAATACCAAGATCCGCATTCACATAGAGTCCGGCAGCAAACAATCCCATGAAATTGCCGAGCAGCGTCAAGGCCGGCACCATGACCAGCATGGCCAGCAGAGCCGGCACGACAAGGAACCGTGTCGGGTTGATTCCCATCACCTTCAGCGCATCGATTTCCTGATTGATTTTCATCGTGCCGATCCGCGCCGCCAATGCCGAACCGGACCGCCCCGCGACAAGAATGCCGGTGATCAACGGCGCGAATTCACGAACGACGGAGAACGCGATACCGATCGTCACCCGGCTTTCCGCGCCGAATATCCGCAGCGTATGGATACCCTGAATGGCCAGCATCACGCCGATGGTTCCCGTGAGCATCAAAATGATGGGGATGGCGTTGATGCCGATCTCCATCATTTGCTGAATGACGGCGCTCAGGCGGACGGGTTGGCGCTCGCGCACACCGAACAGAAGCCAGTATACGCTTTCAGCGACGAGAATGCCGCCGTTGCCCACGGCCTCGACGAAGCCGACGGCAGACTTGCCGACCCCTTCAACTTTCTGGACTGCGGAAACCTTTTGATCCGCCAAGTATTAACCCCCCGTAGATTTGGCGTGTTGATATCCTGGTCAGGTGACTGACTGAACGCCCTCTTCGACCGTGCCGCAAATCACGAAGACCTTATCGAGACGTGCCAATTGCAGGACCCGGAGCGCGCCATCGCTGACTGAGACGAGTGCGAGTTTCTGTCCCGATTTCTTGACGCTTTGCAGGCATTCCACGAGCGACGCCACGCCTGACGAGTCGATATAACCGACACCGGATAAATCGACCAGGATCGGCTGTCCCTTGCCCACGAGACCCAGCAATGCCTTGCGGGCTTCCGGCGACGTTTGAAGATCGATGTCACCTGAGAACGCGATGACGATCGCACCGCCGGATTCCGATAATTGGTGCTCCATTTGGCTCTAGTCCCCGATTTTCTTCACTAACCTCAATAGATTGCCGCCATCTATCGGCGGCGGCAAGAAATCAACTTCATCCATGACTTCCCCGATAAGATGCGTTCCCAGTCCTCCGGGGCGCAAATCGTCGAGATCACGTGGCTTGATCTTCGAAATATCCACCGGATCGGCAAAGTCGCGGACCAGCAAAATCATGGCATCCGGACGATGCCGGAACTCAATGGCAATATCACCCTCGCCTTCGTGCCCGTACGCATGACGGATCACGTTCTGGCAGGCTTCGTCCACAGCCAGCACAATATCGCCGGTATCCGCTTCCGAAAAACCGCAGAATTCCGCCGTTTCCCGTACAGCGTTACGGATCAGCCGTAACCGGTTCGCCTTCGCGGTTACACGAAGCTGAAATATTTTTTCGCCCGGCATATCCGTCGCACCGGGCTCGGCCACTCTGGCCGATACGTCGGCTGAATGGCTCTGACCGGCATCGTCGATGGCAAGCAACGTTACATCGTCACGCAGCGCACGGCCCGCACCGCCAATTTTTTGCCTGACTTCGTTGAGCAAGGCCTGTACATCGCCGCCGGCCGCCCTGCGGATCATATCCTTCAGGCCGTCGACGCCGAGCTCGATGCCCTCATCCACATAGCCTTCCGTCACACCGTCCGTAAACACGAACAGCCTGCCGCCATCAAGATGCAATTCCGTTTCCGGGAAACCATCCTCGTCCAGAAGTGCCGGCGAGATGCCTAGTGGCGGCGCCTCAGCTTCGATTGACTGAAACGCGCCGTCACGCGTTACAAACAACGGGGGTTCATGGCCGGCATTGGCCAGCCGTACATGTCCGCTTTCCGGGTCGTACACGCCATGCACCAGCGTAACGAACATGCCTCGGGTCGCGGTTTCCGCAACCTCCGCATTGACCAGTGTCAGAAGCCGTCCAGGTTCCTTGATCGCCTTGCCGAGACAGCGCAACAGGCTCGCTGTCTTCGCCATCATCAGCGCCGCGTTCATGCCCTTGCCCGACACGTCGCCCAGCGTGAATGCGACACGTCCGTCGTCGAGCGGGTAAAAATCGTAAAAGTCGCCGGAGACCACCCGCGCGGGGAGGTTCACGCCCTTGACCGGGAAATCGGTTTCCTTTTCCTCGGGCAGCAAGGATCGCTGAATTTCGGCGGCCAGCTCCAATTCCCGTTTGACCCGTTCCTGTTCCACCAGTTCCGCCGCCATGCGCGCGTTGAGCACGGCCAGCCCCGCGGAGACCGACAACGACTGCAGAAGGTGCAGGTCATCGTCGTCAAACAACCCGTCCCCGCCACGCTTGTTGATTAACTCGATGGCGCCGATACGTTCACCTTTGACGCTCATCGGCGCGCACAGGATCGAACGCGTCCGGAAGCCGGTTTCATCATCGACGGCGGCGTTGAAATCCGGGTCCTTGCTGACATCTCGGACGATACGCCCGGCATCTTTCTGCACACAGAACCCGACGATACCCTGATCGGCAGCAATCTCGAGACCGGTGATTTCAACCGGACCGATGCAGGCGTCACAACGCAGCAGTTCGCCGGACGGGGAAAGCATGAACAACGCGCCGGCTTCGGCGTCGACGTAGTCGGTGATCCGTTCGACGGCGCGTGAAAGCGTTTGTTCCAGATCCTGGCTGGTCGCGAAATCCCGGCCCATTTCGGCCAACAGTTCGAGGTGGCTGTGCACCGCCTCCGGCGCGACACCCATTTGTGCGCCGCCCGTCAGCTCAATACCATTCACATTGCCCTCCGCCATGGGCGAAACTATGCCCGGAAAGGGGGCGGCGGGCAAATCCGTTGGCACTCAGCCGCCGAGGAACAACACCCCGCCGGAAACAATCAGAATACCCCCGGCCAGACGTCCGGCAAAGCGCCAGTTGGGCACGGTTTTTTCTGCCATTACGAAGAGCGCAAGCCCGCCGATCCAATAAAGATTCATGACGCCGCCAACGAACAGCAGCAACATCATTGCCCAGCAGCAACCGACACAGAATGCGCCGTGCAGCACACCCATCTTTAACGCACCCCACGCGCCCGGCCGCCATATACGGCTCAGAAACTGGACCGGCGCACGGCAGGCCTCGAGGCATCGGTCCTTCATGGGTGTCAACTGCCAGATACCCGCCGAGATCAGAAGCACGGCGTTCAACTCGTTAGACGCCGATGCCATCATGCCATTGACCCATCCGGTAAGTTCGCCGAGAACATGCAACGCCGTGGCAGCAAGACTGAACGCCCCCCAGATCAAGAGATACCCGAGCGTGAACACCGCCATACCACTTGCTGCCTGCGCCGGCGTCCGCCGCGCGACCACGCGCTGATACAGCAAAAGCATTGGCGCGGCAGACGGCAGCATCATCGCAACCATCATCACCCACCACATGAAGAACATGAGCAGGCTTTCGCGGAAATTCCACTCCGTTAGCGGCATCGGCATATCGAGCGGCATGCCCGTCATATCTATCGCCGACATCTTCATGCCGACGCCGAACGCGGTATATGCCCAGGCGGCGACGCATACAGCCGCAAGGGCAAGGACCGCCAAAAGGCGGTCCTTGCGCAGCATCGCGGAGAGAAAATCGCTCTGCATGACCGGTTACCCTAAGCCGCACTGTCGAGTAGATGATCCCTGACGATACCCTGCGGGCCGTAGGTCATATGGCATAGCACGCCATACACTTTTTCCCGGTCCATCGGCATGGCATCGCCCGCCGACTTGAACGTCGCGCTGGCCATTTCGCCGACCTTGAACTCGAAAGACGTCTTCAGGTGAATCTGTGCGCGGTGATCCAAGCCCGTCACCGGGTTCTTGATCGGCTCCAGGGCCAGATCCATGACTTTCGGCACGGTAAAGGCGCCGGTCGCGTTCTCGATATCGCATTCGAAATCGATGTCCGTGAAGATCGGGTCGAGTTCGTTTTCGATGGTGGCACCGTAAATGTTGAACACCGTGGTCGGTTCCTGCTCCTCGCCGCCGAGAATCTTGAATAGCGCCTCGATCTGTTCTTCGCTCGCCCCCGCGTCGACAAACGCCTGTACCGTTCCACCGCCTTCATGTACGGCACCCGGCCAGCGGAAGCGCACCGCGAACACGATGCCGTCGAGGCGCACATCGCCGAAGTAACCTTCGTCAATCCGCATGGCTTCCATACCTTCGCAGTCGCCGTTGGTCGGTTTACCGTTGAATTCACACGGGCAACCGTAATCGCAGCTGCATGCACCGATTTTGGGCCCGCTTATCATCCAGTCCGTATATTCAGTCATTGTTACCCTCCATCACATTACTGACTGCCGGGCGGAAATTCGGCATCGCCAGCCGCCCGGAAGGCGCGTTACTATACCAACTAGTCTGTTATGTAAATCGTAAAAATTGTAATTATAATAATGAATTAAGTGTGACACACATCACACTTGCATAGATTACAAACTGAATGGTATGTAATTGCATGCCCCGATCAGGTGAAGCGACCCGCCAGAACATCCTTGATGCCGCACAGAACCTTGTCCTCAGACATGGCCTCGCCGGCGCATCGATCGACCGCATCATCAGCGCCGCCGATATCACCAAGGGTGCGTTCTTCCATCATTTCCCGAACAAGGCAGCACTTGCCGAAGCGGTCATCGCACGCTTCATCAAGGCCGAGGCCGAATTGTTCGCAAGCATTTGCGGACAGGCAGAGCGCCTGAGCGATGATTCGGTGCAGCGTCTACTCAACATCATCGGGTTATATGCAGACGCCCTCGACGATCATCCGGAAGTCGTGAACGGCTGTCTCTATGCTTCCGTCGCCATGCAACGGAGCGAATTCCCTGACAATGCCATCTCGATCGCAACGGGCAGCATTGACGACGCGACCCGGATGCTTCGCCCTTATTACGAGGCCGCCATCGCCGCATCACCGCCGAGAAAGGATGTCGATGTCGACGATCTCGTGGATATGTTCGTAACCGTCGGCGAGGGAGCGATGATCATGGCGGGCCTTCGCCAGGACCCTTCCGTCCCGGGGAAGCAGTTTCGGGTATTGAAAACGCAGATGGAAGCGATCTTTGGCAGATAACGCCGACGGCTAGATACGGACCTTCACGTACGACCCAGGCGCATCTTCGATTACCTTGAGCTTACCGTCACCCGGCTTGCGCGCGGCAACCTCGCCACCGGCATATTTCTTGATCCACTTCTGCCAGTCGGGCCACCACGAGCCGTCGTGCTGCTTGGCGCCATCGAAGAAAGCGTCCGGGTCGGCGGGGTATTTGGTGCTGGTCCAGAAGCAGTACTTGTTGGCCGCGGGCGGGTTGATGACGCCTGCGATATGGCCGCTCGCCGACAGGACAAACCGCTTCGGCCCCTTGTAGATCTGCGTTGCGGCATACGTCGATTTCCAGGGCGCGATATGATCGTCCTTGGTCGACAGCCAGTACACCGGCGTTTTGATTTTCGAAAGGTCTATGGGCACGCCATCCAATGTAATGCCGCCAGGTTCGACCAGTTTATTCTCCAGATACATTTTTCGCAGATAGAGCGAATGCATCATCTTCGGCATGCGCGTATTGTCTGAGTTCCAGTACAGCAGGTCGAATGCCATCGGCTCCCGCCCCAAAAGGTAATTGTTGACCACGAATGACCAGATAAGGTCGTTGTCGCGCATCATGTTGAAAACCTGCGACATGTACTGGCCATCGAGATAGCCGGTCTTCGACATATGCTCATCAAGGCGCTTCAGCTGTTCCTCGTCGATGAACACGCCCAGCTCGCCTGGCTCTGCAAAATCGACCATCGTCGTAAAGAATGTAGCTGATTTGACCCGGTTGTCGCCCTTGGATGCCATGTATGCCAGCGTGGATGCGGTCAACGTTCCGCCGATACAGTAGCCGATGATATTGACGTCCTTTTCGCCGGTTGCATCGGCAATCGCATCCATCGCCGCCAGCGGGCCTTCGAGCATGTAGTCCTCGAACCGTTTGTCGGCATAGCGTTCGTCCGGGTTGATCCAGGAAATGACAAACACCGTGTGCCCCTGGTCCGTGGCCCACTTTATGAACGAGTTTTTGGGCTGCAAATCCAGAATATAGAACTTGTTGATCCAAGGCGGCACGATCAGCAGCGGCCGCTTGGCGACTTTCTCGGTGGTCGGCTCATACTGCAGCAACTGGATCAGATCGTTCTGGAAAACCACCTTCCCCGGCGTCACGGCAACGTTTTTCCCGAGTTCGAACGCGTCCGTATCCGTCATGGAGATACGCAGTTCACCCTGCCCACGCTCGAGATCCTTCAGAAGCTGGTCCAGCCCCTTGACGAGGTTCTCGCCCTTGGTCTCCGACGCCATCTTCAGCACTTTCGGATTGGTGGCGACGAAATTGGTCGGCGACAGCGCATCGACGAACTGGCGCGTGTAGAATTTCAGTTTCTCGCGGGTTTTGTCGTCCACATCGTCGACATCGCTGACCTGCGACTGCAGCCAGTCGGACGTCAGAAGATAAGACTGCTTGATGAAATCGAAGACCGTCTCTTCGCTCCACGCGTTGTCCTTGAAACGGCGGTCGTCCTTGGCCGGCTCGATCACGGGATCGACGTCATCTTCGCCCGCCATGCGTTTGGCCGTCGCCTGCCAGATTTCGGCGTAGCCCTGCATCAGCTTCGCCTGTTGTTCGGCAAATTTCTGCGGGTTGGACATCATCTTCAATGATGCGTCCATGAACATGCGGCCGATCTCCACGGGGTCGGCTACGGTATAATTTTCGCCTGATGTCTGCCGGTCGAGGAAGGCGTTGACGATCTTCTGTGAACGCTCTGCGAAATCCGCGTAGATCTCGGCATTTTTCTCGGCGTCGAATAACGGTTTTGCATCGTTGCCGTCGTCAGCCATGTCGTCCTCCCCTTCGTTATCAGGCATCATAGACCAGGAATGGTGACGATTTAAGTGTTGTCGCGTGTCCCTGCAGGTCTATAACGAATTACATGTCCGACCTTGTTATGGGCTTTGCCCGCCATCCCTCCAGATTGATCGCCATAGCGACGACCATCGCCGCGATCGCCCTGTTCATGGCCCCAGCACCGGACGGCGTTCCGCCGCTGGCGATCAAGGGGGCAGCACTCGGCCTTTTCGCCGTCGGTTTGTACGCCACGGGCGCCGTGCCCGAATTTCTGACGGCACTGGCATTTTTCACCATTGCCATGGTCTTCGGCATAGCCCCGGCACCAACCGTTTTCGCAGGATTTCACTCGACCGCGTTCTGGCTGGTATTCGGCGGCCTGATCATCGGCGTCGCGGTCAACAAGACCGGTCTCGGCAAAGCCCTTGCGACGGCCATCACCGCCCGGCTTTCCGGCGGTTATCTGGCGCTGCTGACGGGCGTCGTCGCGGTCGGCATTGCGCTCGCCTTCGTCATGCCGTCGACGCTTGGGCGGATCGTGCTTCTCATTCCAATCGTTCTGGCACTTGCAGACAGCAAGGGCTTCACAGCGGGTACAAACGAGCGAACGGGGCTGGTCCTCGCCACCGCGTGCGGTACCTGGATGCCGTCGAGCGCGATCCTGCCGGCGAACGTGCCGAATATGGTGCTGTCTGGCGTCGCAGAAAATCTTTTCGACGTAACATTCACGTACGGCACCTACATGTTGACCCATTTGCCGGTCAACGGCCTGCTGAAGGCGGTCATGATCGTTGCCGTCGTCGCCTGGGCCTTCCCGGCCAATTCAGCGGATAGTGGGGAACCGGCAGCAGATGCGGAAACGGAACGCTTGAGCCGGAACGGGCGCCGCCTAGCGATCATCCTCGCACTGACGCTCGGTTTCTGGGTCACGGACTTCGTGCACCATATTTCCCCGGCGTGGATTGCTTTGGCTGCAGCCGTTGTCTGCTTGCTGCCGGGTGTCGGGCTCGTGGACGGCGACGATCTAAAGACCAAGGTCAACTTCCCGTCGGCCATTTATGTCGCGGGGGTCCTCAGTCTCGGTTCCGTCCTCGTCAATACGGGGGCCGGTGACTGGATCGGCGGCTGGCTACTCGACCACATCCCGTTCTGGGATGACGGCCCCATGCCCGCCTTCTTTTCAATGGTCGGGCTCGGCACGGTACTGAACATGGCCTCTACCGCGGCAAGTGTACCGGCCATCGTGGGACCGCTCGCGGACGACATGGCGCGCCTCAGCGGCATGCCGCTGCATACCGTTCTCATGACGCAGGTCATCGCCTATTCGACCGTTGTTCTGCCGTATCAGGCCCCGCCGGTGATCGTCGGCATGCAACTCGCGGGCGTGTCGATCAAGGACGGCGCAAAGTTCACCGTCATTCTCGCCTTGCTGTCGCTTCTGATACTGGTGCCGCTGAATTATATCTGGTGGAACTGGCTCGGCTTGTTTTGAAGCAACGAAAAAGGCCGGGGCGAACCCCGGCCTCTTCCATACCGATAACTTGGCGCCTTAGCTGGCGGGCGGCACGTAACCTGCCGACCCCCACCAGTAAACGGCGGTGAACAGGAACAGCCACACGACATCAACGAAGTGCCAGTACCATGCGGCGGCTTCGAAGCCGATGTGACCTTCCGGCGAGAAGTGGCCCTTGATGGTGCGGAAGTAGCACACCGCCAGGAAGATCGTGCCGACGATCACGTGGAAGCCGTGGAAACCGGTCGCCAGATAGAACGTCGAGGAATAGATGCCATCCTTGAAACCGAACGCCGCGTGACCGTACTCGTACGCTTGGCAGGCCGTGAACAGGATGCCCAGCAGCACCGTCAGCAGGATGCCGGTGGCGCCGCGCTTGTTATCGCCGAGGCGGATCGCATGGTGCGCATAGGTCACCGTCACACCCGACGTCAGCAGGATCAGCGTGTTCAGGAACGGCAGGGTCCACGTTTCCAGCGGAACGATGCCTTCCGGCGGCCACGTCGGCGAAGCGACGAAGCTCAGGGCCGGAATCGACGCGTTGAAATAGGCCCAGAAGAAGGCGAAGAAGAACATCACCTCGGAAACGATGAACAGCAGCATGCCCATCCGCAGGCCGTGACGAACTTCCTCGGTATGGTCGTGCCCGCTGCGGCCTTCGGCGACGACGTCACGCCACCAGAGACCGGAAACGACGACCAGCGCGACGAAGAGCGCCAGCATCGGCAATGCCGAAGACCCATGCATGTACATGATCGCAAAGATCGCCATCGCGAACGCGAGCACACTGGCGGTAAATGGCCACGGGCTCGGATTTACAATGTGATAGGGATGACTTTTCGCACCACTCATCGGTATTTTTCCCCTCGGGTTTTAATTACTCATGACAGGAACGGCCCCTGACCGCCCTTATCAGCCCTTCTCCCCCGGCTTCGCCAACTGACGAACCGCGGATACCTTATCGCCTTCTTCTTTCGGATAGAAGGTATAGGAAAGCGTGATCGTGTTAACGTCGCGGGTATTCACTTCTTCATAAATCTCCGGATCGACATAGAACGTGACCGGCATGTCGACGGTTTCGCCAGGCATCAGCGTCTGTTCGGTAAAACAGAAACAGTCGATCTTGACGAAAAACTGCCCGGCCTTGAGCGGCGTCACATTAAACGTCGCCGACCCCGTAACCGGTTTATCGCTGAGGTTGGTCGCCTGATAAAAAGCCAGCTTTTCCTCGCCCAACTTGAGGCGCACCTCGCGTTGAACCGGCTTGAATCGCCACGGCAACTGCGGATTGGTATTGGCGTCGAAGCGGACGACAAACTCTGTATCCGTCGCCGTCGCCGGCGCCTCGGCCGCAACGCCGGGCGTCCCGCCCAGCCCGGTCACCTGACAGAAGATCCGGTAGAGCGGCACCGATGCGAACGACAGACCGACCATGCCGGCGACGACGGTGAAAAGCACCATCGCCGTCCGCACGTTCTTGTTTCTGACGTTCGCCATCGAATATCGCCCCAGTGGACCGGCTTACTCGGCCGGCGCCTTACCGGACATGTCCGGCTGGTCTTCGAAGGTGTGGAACGGCGCCGGGCTCGGCACGTGCCATTCCAGCGTCGTCGCGCCTTCGCCCCACGGATTCTGTTCGGCTTTCGAACCCGCCGCATAGGTGCGGTACAGGATCCAGAAGAACAGCACCGTGCCGACCGCCGTGATCAGCGCACCGACGGAGCTCAGGTAGTTCCAGCCCGCATAGGCATCCGGATAATCCGGAATACGCCGTGGCATCCCGGCAAGACCGGAGAAATGCTGCGGGAAGAACAGCAGGTTGACGCCGACAAAGAAGACCCAGAACTGGATCTTACCCATCGTTTCGCTGTACTGCTTGCCCGACATTTTGCCGATCCAGTAGAACCAGGCGCCGAACATCGCGAAGATCGCGGCGATCGCCATCACGTAGTGGAAGTGCGCGACCACGAAGTACGTGTCATGGAAAACCAGGTCCGCCGACGAGTTCGCGAGCGTGACGCCGGTGACACCGCCGACCACGAACAGGAAGATGAAGCCGAACGCATAAAGCATCGGCGTCTTGAACTCGATCGAGCCACCCCACATCGTGGCAAGCCACGAGAAGATCTTCACACCCGTCGGCACGGCAATGACCATCGTCGCCGCCGTGAAGTACGCGCGGGTATCGACATCCAGACCCACCGTATACATGTGGTGCGCCCACACGACGAAGCCGACGACACCGATCGCCGCCATCGCGTACGCCATGCCGAGATAGCCGAACACCGGCTTCTTGGAGAACGTCGACACGATCTGCGAGATGATGCCGAAGGCCGGCAGGATGATGATGTAAACTTCCGGGTGACCGAAGAACCAGAACAGGTGCTGCCACAGGATCGGATCACCGCCGCCGGCGGGATCGAAGAACGTGGTGCCGAAGTTACGGTCAGTCAGCAGCATCGTCAGCGCGCCCGCCAGCACCGGAAGCGCCAGCAACAACAGGAACGCGGTGACCAGAATCGACCAGACGAACAGCGGCATCTTGTGCAGCGTCATGCCCGGTGCGCGCATGTTGAAGATCGTAACGATGAAGTTGATCGCCCCCAGGATCGAGGCAGCACCCGCGAGGTGCAGCGACAGAATCCCGAAGTCGACCGCCGCGCTCGGGTGGTAGATCCCGCTGGAAAGCGGCGGATAAACCGTCCACCCGGTCCCAGGACCTGCACCGACAAAAGCGGAAATCAGAAGCATGCCGAGGCCGGCAAATGTCAGCCACAAGCTGATATTGTTCATACGCGGGAACGCCATGTCCGGTGCACCGATCATCAGCGGCACGAACCAGTTGCCGAAACCGCCGATCATCGCCGGCATAACGACGAAGAACACCATCAGGAAGCCGTGCGCGGTCAGCAGCACATTGTAGAACTGGAAATCGTCGATGTATTGGATACCCGGTTCCGCCAACTCAAGACGAATGTACCAAGACATGCCGCCGCCAACGATGGCCGCGAACATCGACAGATAAAGATAAACCGTCCCGATGTCTTTGTGGTTCGTCGAGCAGAACCACCGCGAGAAAAAGCCGGGGTAGTGGTCGTCGTGACCGTGTTCGTCGTGATGGGCGTCAGCTGCGTTCGCCATTATACGTCCCTCTCCTCAAAAATCTGTCCGGATGATCAACGGGTCTCGCCGGCAGCAGCCAGGCGCACCTTGTCGTCCGTTTTGATGTCATCCGAAGCGTATTTCGCCTGGGCCTCTTTGACCCACTTGTCGAAATCTTCCTTGGATACTGCCAGAACCGCAATCGGCATAAAGCCGTGGTTCACGCCGCAAAGTTCCGAGCACATGCCGTAGATCGTCTTGCCGACATATTTCTCGTGAATACGGGTCCAGGTTTCGTTGGTCCGGCCCGGCATCGTGTCGATTTTCACCGACAGAGACGGCAGCGCCCAGTTGTGGATCACGTCGTTCGACGTAAACAGCAGGCGGATGTTCGTTTCGACCGGCAGAACGACCTTGTTGTCGACGGACAGCAGCCGCGGCTGGCCTTCCTTCAACTCGTCATCCGGAATGATGATGCTGTCGAACGCGAAATCGCCGTGGTCCGGGTAGGCGTAGCTCCAGTACCACTGGTTGCCGGTGACCTTCAGCGTCATCTCGGCGTCCTGGGTCCGGTCGGCAAAGTAGAGATGCTTCAGCGACGGCACCGCAATCCCGACCAGGATCAGGATCGGCACGACCGTCCAAACCACTTCGAGCAACGTGTTGTGCGTCGTCTTGGACGGCACCGGGTTCCGCTTGGCATTGAAGCGGATTGCGATATACGCCATCAGCCCGAGCACGAAGATGACGATCAACGTTTCGATCACCATGAGCTGTGCGTTGAAGGCAACGATACGGTCTGCCGTCGGGGAGCCCGGTTCCTGCAGCCAGAGTTGCCAGGGTGCCGAGCGCACATCACCGGCGGGTCCTGCCAAAGCGGGACCGACGGACATCAATGCGCCGATCAGCGCGGGCACGAAAATCTTGAGCTTGTTTCGCATTCGTCTCACCTGATTACCGGCCGCCCACGATCGAGCCGCCTTGAATTAGTGTTCCTTCACGCCCCATGCCGGACACGGCGCGTCTGAGCGTGTTTTTTAAAGCCGTGAATGCGACGGGGCAAGTCGGCAATCGCATTTCCCGTCGATATTTTTACACATTTCTATCGTTGATTTTGGGGGCGATAAACGGCAAAGACAAGAGGTGCATCGGAAAAATCCATACCGCGCGCCGGTACGTAAACAACAAAGTCCGTGCATTTCAGGCGCCGAACGCCTAAATCGTCGGCAACGCCGAGCGGGAGATATGACTACCCCGCCTTGCATTCACCGCAAAGATCATCGAGAGCGGCAAAATGAGCGATCAACACAAAACGGAAAACGACACCGAAAATTCACGTGGCACCAAGCGCCGCAACCTCCTGCTGGCCGTCGTGCTGGCGGCCGGTGCGCTTGCCATGTACGCCAGTATCTTCCTGCGCCTGTCGGAAAATCCGCTGAGTTACTGACAACCGAGAGTTCATACGTGATGGATTACAGCCAGCTCGTCCATACGAATGCCCTGTTCAACGGCATTTCGGTGATCTTCCTCGGTCTCGGATACTACTTCATCAAGTCCGGGGACTGGCGCAAACACCGCGCGATGATGATTTGCGCGCTTGCCGCCTCCGCGCTGTTTCTTGTGTCATACGTGATCTACAAGCTGAACTCGGGATTCGCCCAGTTCGGCGGCGAAGGCGCGATTCGCTACATCTACTTTACAATCCTGATCGTGCACGTACTGGGTGCTATCGCCATCGTGCCGATCGTCCCCATTACCGTTTTCAGGGCATGGCGCGAACGGTTCGACCAGCACAAGAAGATTGCCCGTATTACATGGCCACTCTGGATGTACGTCGGCATCTCCGGCGTTGTCGTCTATATAATGGCCGTTCACATGTATCCCTACCAAGGGGGCTGATCGTTGCTAAATCCAGCTCAGGAACAACGCTGGGATCCGATCGAGGGCTTCCGCCCTGCACTGGCATCCGCCTCCGCCCAGCGTGAATTGCGCCGCTGGACGCTCATTGGGCTGGGAGCACTCGCCCTAGCCGGGGTCTATGCCCTGCTGCTGGCGATTTCCCGGATTCCCGGCGCCGACACCCTGTTTCCCTGGCCGGTCGCTTTTTACGAGAAAAGCCTGATTATCCACGTCGTTTTTTCATTCGTGGTCTGGTATCTCGCAATCGGCATCATTCTCATGATGATCGGCGCATACCGGATGTCGGACGGGGCGCCGAAGCTCCCCGGTCTTGGCGCTTCCGCGCTGGCGGCCATGGTCATCGCCTTTATCATGCTGGCGGTGCCGGCGCTAATGGACCGGGGCCAGCCGTCGCTTAACAACTACGTCCCGGCGATCATCGACCCGATCTACTACATCGGGCTGTTGCTGGTGGCATTTTCAATCGTTCTCGCAACCGTCAGGTCCCTTGCCAATTGCATTGACCGCAGCGGGCCGCTTGAGCCGGCCGGTGCCGCAGGCCTTGCCTCAGGAATCATCTCGCTCGCCGCGGTTGCCGCTTTTGCCATCGCCTGGAACCGGCTCGGTGTGATGCCGACGACGGCGGCGGAAAACGAGGACCTTTTCTGGGCCGGCGGACATATTCTTCAATTCTTCAACACAACGGTCATGATCGCCGGCTGGGCCCTGCTCGGCGGCCGAGCGCTCGGTCGTCCGGCCATCGCTCCGCGAACAGTCATGGTGGCCCTTGGCATCAATGCCTTGCTCGCGGTGGGCGCCGTTATCCTGATGTTCGTCGAAGACCCGTTTTCCGGCGAGGAACGAATTCTTTTCACCCATTACCAGTATGCGCTGGCACCCGTGCCGATTTTTCTCGGTCTGATCATCGGCTGGACGGTCCTGCGCACACCGAATCCGGATGCGGATACCGCGAAAACGGCGCGTCTGGCGCTCCTGCTGTCACTCGTTGTTTTTTACGCGGGTGGCATTCTCGGTATTTTCGTCGACGGCACCGACACGCGCACGCCGGCGCATTACCATGGCGTCATCGGTGGCGTGAACGTTGCTGCCATGGGGCTCGTGATCCTGTTTGTGCTGCCGCTGTTGGAACGTGGGCTCGCCCGATGGAGAGCCATACGCGCCTCATTCTGGCTGTACGGTCTGGGCCAGCTCCTGCACAGTCTGGGCCTGTTCATCGCCGGGGGTTACGGCGCGCCGCGCAAGGTCTCGGACACCGCACCGGGCATGGACGTGATCGGCAACTGGATCGGACACGTCGGCATCGGCATTGGCGGGGTCATCGCGGTCATCGGCGGGATCATGTTCATCTGGATCGCCGGAAAGCGCACGCTGGCGCGTACCGGATAGTTTCACACATTAAAACGTGCCACATTGTATTGTTGGAATGTCTGGAAACCTGCGGGACAATCTTCTATAACCCGTCACCTGCAGACAGACAGAGACCCACCGGGGCAGCCAAAACGGCTGATAGGTAATGAGCGATAGCGGTCGCAGCGACGTCACGCTGAACAATTTGGAAACGGCCATACCGGAACCGCAGGAACCGCGGTTCCGCGTCAACGATTTTGCCGTTCTTCTGAAACCGAAGATCATGTCGCTCGTCGTCTTCACGGCGCTTGTCGGGATTCTCATGGCACCGGGCGGCGCCGACGCGCAGACCGGCCTGATCGCGGTCCTCTGTATCGCCATCGGCGCGGGGGCTTCTGGCGCCATCAACATGTGGTACGACCGCGATATCGACCGCATCATGCGCCGCACGATGGACCGCCCGATTCCGGCCGGCCGCATGGACCCGAAACTGGCACTGGTTTACGGCACCGTTCTGGCCATCGGCTCCATCGTCATGATGACGGTGCATGTTGGCACCGTTGCCGGCGGGCTGCTGGCGCTGACGATCTTCTATTACGTTTTCATCTACACCGCCTGGCTGAAACGCCGGACGCCCCAAAACATTGTTATTGGCGGCGCTGCCGGCGCCTTTCCACCGCTTGTCGGCTGGGCCGCTGTCACCGGGAGCGTGGATCCGGGCGCGATCGCGCTCTTTATGATCATTTTCCTCTGGACGCCGCCGCATTCCTGGGCGCTGGCGTTGTTCCGACGCGGCGACTATGCCGCTGCGGGTGTGCCGATGATGCCGGTCGTTGCCGGCGAGCGCGAAACCAAGCGCCAGATGCTGATCTACACGGTACTGATGATCGCCGCGACGCTGGCGCCGAGTTTCCTCGGCGTGTCCGGCTTGCTTTACCTGGCAAGTGCCGTCGTCCTCGGCGGTATCTTCTGGGTTCGTTGCTGGCGGCTGTGGAAACACGAAGGCACGGAACCGGCAAAACCGTTGTTCCTGTTCTCGATTCTTTACCTGTTCCTGATCTTCCTCGCGATGATCGCGGACCGGTTGCTGTTTATACCGGTGCTCTAACCGGACACATAAGATGCCCGACGCGCCGCTTTCTGACGCATATCACAATCTGGAAGCCCGTTTCCGCCGCATTGCCCTGCTTGGCGAAGCGGAAGCCGTCCTGCACTGGGATTACGCCGCCGTGATGCCCACCGGCGGCGCCGAGGCGCGCTCCGAACAGCTCGCCGAGCTAAAGGCCATTTCGCACGGGCTGCTGGTCGGCGCTGAAACGTCGGACCTGATTGCGGCCGCCAAGCAGAACATCACCAATCTGGATGCCTGGCAGGCAGCCAACCTGCGTGAGATCGAGCGGCTCCACCGCCGTTCGTCGGCCCTCGACGAGGCTTTTGTGACGAAACAGTCGCGCGCCGTCAGCACATGCGAACAGGCCTGGCGCCGCGCCCGCGCCGAAAGCGATTTTTCCATCGTTGCCAAGCCGCTTGAAGAACTGACCGAGTTGGTCCGCGAGGAAGCCACCCGCATTGGCGAGGTCTTCGGTCTCGACCCGTATGACGCGCTGCTCGATTCCTATGAACCGGGCGGCCGCGCCGCCAACATCGACCCCGTCCTCGACGACCTGGCCGCATACCTGCCGGGCTTCCTTGAAGACGTCCTCGAATATCAGGCGTCACGCGGCCCGGCGATCATGCCGGAAGGCCCGTTCCCGGAAGAAACGCAGCGCGCGCTCGGCATCAGGTTCATGGGCGTGCTCGGCTTCGACTTCGAACGTGGCCGCCTCGACGTCAGCCACCATCCGTTCTGCGGCGGTGTGCCCGACGACGTCCGCATCACGACGCGCTATGACGAGAACGACTTCACGTCCGCATTGATGGGCGTTCTGCACGAAACCGGCCACGCCCTTTACGAACAAGGTCTGCCGCAGGAATGGCGCCTTCAGCCTGTCGGCAGTGCGCTTGGCATGTCGATCCACGAAAGCCAGTCGCTTTTGATGGAGATGCAGGTCTGCCGCTCGCCGCAGTTCATCTCGTTCGCGCTGCCCATTATCCGGGAAACTTTCGGCGGCAGCGGGCCAGCATGGGAACCCGACAACATCCTGAAGCTCTATCACAAGGTGGAACGCAGTTATATCCGCGTCGACGCGGACGAGGTCACCTATCCGCTCCACGTGATTCTGCGCTATCGGCTGGAAAAAGACATCATCGCCGGAAAGCTCGCGACCAATGACCTGCCCGAGGCATGGAATGCCGCATTCAAGGAACTCATCGGCATCGACGTTCCGGACGACGCCCAAGGCTGCCTGCAGGACCTTCATTGGTACGATGGGGATCTCGGGTATTTCCCGACCTACACACTTGGCGCCATGACGGCGGCACAGCTTTATCAGGCGGCGTGCGCCGCACATCCGGACATTCCGGCGTCCATCACCAGAGGAGACTTCTCCGTTTTGTTGACCTGGCTCCGTGACAACATCCACGGAAACGGCCGTCTATTGTCCGGCGCCGAACTGCTGACACGCGCCACCGGCCGCCCGCTGGAAGCTGCGCCGTTCAAGTCGCACCTCAAGGCACGTTACCTGCCGGATTGAGTGCCGGTCACTTAAGCCAGCCCCTGGATTTGTAATAGGCCTCTGCGGCTGGATGGAGTGGCGCGCTCAGACCGTCCTTCACCATCATCTCGGGCGTGCTGTTGGCATAGGCCGGATGTAGCCCCCTAAAGGTATCGAAATCCTCGAATACAGCCTTCACAAGCGCATCGACCAGCGTCGCATCTGTATCCGACATGGTGACGAGCGTCGCCATCACACCGAACGTATCGACCTTCTTTTGGCCGTCCCAATAGGTTTTGGCAGGGATTTTCACCTTTGAATAATAGGGCCTCGCCGCCGTCGCCAGTTTACGGATGATGGTATTGTGCGGCTCGATCAGATTGCCGTTGCACTCCGAGACAGCACGTTTCATCGCGGCGTTGGGAATTCCCACCGCGTAGACGAAAGCTTCGAACTTGCCGGCACAGAACGCGTCGACCTGTTCCGACGACGGCAGTTCGTGAACGGCGCTGAACGTCTCCAGCTTCCAGTGTTGCGCGTCCAGCATCTCCTCCATGGTCTGGCGGTGACCGGCGCCGACGTTGCCGATGTTGATGCTATGGCCCTTAAGCGCATACCAGTTGCGGATCTTCGCATCCCGGTTGACCACGACCTGGACCGGCTCCGCATAGACGGAAAAGACGGCGCGCAGCTTGTCCATTTGCTCGCCCGTCCACTCGGTGGAGCCGTGATAGGCATGGAACTGCCAATCCGACTGCGCCATGGCAAAGGTCACCTCGCCCATCTTCATGACCTTCAGGTTGGCAACCGATCCGCCGCTCGACGGCGCAACGCAATCGACACCCTTGGCCTCCAGAAGTTTGCAGAGCACCTGACCGGTTGCGTAATAGACGCCGGTTTCACCGCCGGTGCCGATGACTACCTTGCCTGCTGCCTGCGACATGGGGGCACCGATCAGCAGGATAGCGAACAGCAGTTTGATAAAGATCACCCTCACGAGCCGTGCCTCCGTTGTCTTTTTCGACTTAAATCATGCCCGAGGCGAATTTCCACTTCAACATCCTTGGCACGCACCCTCGTCCTTGTTTCCCCCGGGAACGATGGATAGGTTTAGCCAAACGACGGGGGCCGTGACTGTCGGCCTCAAAAGGGAGGATTCCTTTGCGTTACATTTCGACCCGCGGGCGTGCGCCTGAACTAGCGTTCGATGATGTATTGTTGTGCGGCCTCGCCCGTGACGGCGGGCTATACGTGCCTGCGGAGTGGCCGCGCTTCGATGCCGCCCAACTCGAGGCCATGAAATCGCTCAGCTACAATGAACTGGCGTTCGAAGTCATCAAACCGTTCGTCGGCGGCACCATTGACGACGATGCCCTCAAGGCAATTATCGCAAAGGCCTATTCGACGTTCGAAGGTGGTGAAGTTGCACCGCTGGTCAGCATTGGCGACGACATCCACTTGATGGAGCTGTTCCACGGGCCGACGCTGGCGTTCAAAGACGTCGCCATGCAGATGCTCGGTGGACTGTTCGATCACGTGCTGAGGGCACGCGGCGAACATATTACAATTGTCGGCGCGACGTCCGGCGATACCGGTTCGGCGGCGATTGAAGCCTGCCGGGACAAGGACACGCTGGATATTTTCATGCTTCACCCGGACGGCCGTGTTTCCGAGGTGCAGCGCCGGCAAATGACCACAGTGCTGGCCGACAACGTCCACAATCTCGCCGTCAGGGGCACCTTCGACGACTGCCAGGACCTCGTGAAGGCCATGTTCAACGACGAGCCCTTCCGTGACCGGCATCACCTGTCGGCGGTGAATTCGATCAACTGGGCGCGCGTCATGGTGCAGATCGTATATTACTTCCATGCTGCCCTTCACCTGGGCGCGCCGGAGCACGAAATTTCGTTTACAGTCCCAACCGGAAACTTCGGCAACGTCTTCGCGGGATACGCGGCAATGAAGATGGGTGTTCCGGTAAAGAAATTCGTCGTCGCCGCAAATGCCAACGACATTCTCGCACGCTTCTTCGACAGCGGCGAGATGCGCATGGACGCCGTTGTGCCGACGCTCAGCCCGAGTATGGATATTCAAGTGTCGTCCAATTTCGAGCGCCTGCTATTCGACATGATGGGCCGCGATGGTGCGCGCGTCGAAAGCACACTGACCACGTTCCGAAAGGAAGGCAGCTTCCGCGTCGACCAAAGTATGCTGGATGCGGTGCGCGAGAAATTCGACGCTGCCCGCTATGACGACAAGCAGACCACGGAAACAATGCGGGACCTGCATGCCGAGATCGGCATGCTGATCGATCCACACACGGCGGTCGCGCTCGCCGCCGCCAAGGCCAAGAGCAACAACGACGGCACGCCGATGGTCGTTCTGGCGACCGCGCACCCGGCCAAGTTCCCGGATGCGGTCGAAGCGGCGACCGGCATTCGCCCGGCACTGCCCACGCACATGGCCGATCTTTACGAACGCGAGGAACGCTCATCCGTGATCGATAACAGCCTGTCCGCGATCGAAGGCATGGTCGACGATGCACTGAACGCCGAGGCGGCCGCCTCATGACCGTCCGCGTCACCACGCTCGGCAACGGCATGCGCGTCGCCACCGACAGCATGCAGAATGTCGAAACCGTGACGCTCGGCACGTGGGTCGGCATAGGCGCTCGCGACGAAGCCCCAGAGGTCAACGGCATTTCCCATCTGCTGGAACACATGGTCTTTAAAGGGACGGAACGGCGCTCCGCCCGACAGATCGCCGAAGAGATCGAAGCCGTCGGCGGACATCTGAACGCATACACGTCCCGCGAAAACACCGCCTATTACGCCAAGGTACTTAAGGACGACATCGACCTCGCCGTCGACCTGGTTTCCGACATCGTCATGCACGCGACCATGGATCCGACCGAGCTTGAACGGGAAAAATCGGTTATCTGCCAGGAAATCCATCAGGCACACGATACGCCGGACGATATCGTGTTCGATCTTTTCCAGGAATCGGCATACCCGGACCAGGCCATCGGCAGACCGGTGCTGGGCACCGAAGAAATCATCCGCTCGCTGGACCGGAACGACGTCGACGGATACCGCCAACAAAGCTATACCGCCCCGCACAGCCTGTTCTGTGCCGCCGGCAACATAGACCATGACCATCTCGTGGACCTGATCGCGAACACCTTCGACACCCTGCCCACGAAGAACGGTAACGGCCGCGAAATTGCCAAATATACCGGTGGCGATGTCCGTCTCGAACGGGACCTCGAGCAGGTGCACATTGTGCTCGGACTTCAAGGTATCGGATACAGGGACGACGATTTCTACGCGGCTTCGGTCTTGTCGACGCTGTTCGGCGGCGGCATGTCCTCGCGGCTGTTTCAGGAAGTACGCGAAGAACGCGGTCTCGCCTACTCCATCTACTCGTTCCTGTCCTGCTACGAAGACTGCGGCATCTTCGGCATCTACGCGGGCACCGGCGAGGAACACCTCGGCGACCTTATTCCGCTGCTGGCCGACGAAGCGCGGAAAGTCATAGACGACCTCAATCACGAAGAAACCGAGCGCGCACGCGCCCAGCTCAAGGCGAGCATCCTCATGGCGCGCGAGAGCACGTCAGCCCGGACCGAGCAGATGGCCAGACATCTGATGCTGTTCGGACGTCCGCTCGACCCCGACGAAATCGTCGGCAAAATCGAAGCCGTGGACGATGAAGCGGTGCGCAACGTCGCACGGCGCATATTCCAGGGAACGCCCAGCGTCGCCGCTATTGGCCCGGTGCAGGGACTGGAAGCCCCCGACCGCCTGGCGCAACGCTTCAATTGAATTGATGGCGCTGCATCCCGCCAATTTTCTGATTACACAGGGATCGTTCGTTCGACACCCAAAAGCGCCGGAACTGGGCCTCGGTCGGGTTCAGACCGTTGTCGGCGACAAAATCACGGTGAATTTCGAAAACGCCGGCAAGCTGATCGTCGACGGCGCAGTGATCGAACTACAGATCGTCGATCCAAACGCCGATCCGAAGACTTAAGCCACCCGTCCCATTGCCCAGCTTTCCGTCGCCATATCGCGTACACGCGCGATCTCGTCTGCGGGAACGCCGTCCGGGTGTCCCTGCTCCAGTGGATCGAAATGAAACAGGTAGAGGCGTGACACAAAATCCGCGATCGGCAATGAACTCTCGCCAAAGCGTTCGCCATTGCCTTCGGTCGCAACCACCACACCGGCGCCCCAGTCCTGGCCACTGTCATTGTTCGGATTGTAAAAGTACACCCGCATCTCCCCAGCCTGATCGACGGCAACGCGGCATATACTGATCGCATGCCAACCGACATATCTGGCGGCACCATCCGTCATGGCGATGCCGGCAGGCTGTGGGTGAATAACCGGTTGTCCGCCGTTGTGATCCGGATGGTAAGCCGCATAAAACCGGCGAATAAAGCCGTCAAAATCCTTCAGATTACCGGTCGCGACGTCGACCGCGATCTCCATGCCGCGACCGACCCACCAGCCGTGCAGTTCCCGGTTGACCCATTTGTGCATATCTTCGTCGCGCCCCGCGCACAGCGCGCCCATCTGCGCATAGATCCGGTCCAGATGCGGCACGACGACCGCGGACACCGGATCAACGTCGGAGAGGAGTCTCGCGGGCACCAGGCCTTCGGGCCTTGAAGAAATGGGCTCGCCCTCAAACGTGATGACGACTTCGTCGTCACGTGCTGCCCAACTGATAATCTGCAGCAGATAGTCGGGATCCGTGAACGACCACATAGAGAGTGCACGGGCCGCCTGGCAGGTCGGATTGTTTCCCTGGCCGATACCGAACGGAAGGCCGAGCAGCACGAGAACCCCGGCGGTCAGATAAACGCCGGGAGATCGCGTGGTGCCGAAACCCGTCGCGATCGTCTCACTGTTGGACGCCGAGAGAGGCAACGCCAGCTGACGCCAGAGGGCGGGGGCGACAGGCGGCATGTACAGGATGCCGCGTTCCAGCATCAGCGACAGGCCATAGATTGCCTGTGTCGTTTCGGGATGTACGGCGTACTGGATCAGGGCACGGACCAGGTCCGAATAACACCCGAGCGCATCCGTCCCAGTCCGTGAAAGACCAAGTGCATCCGGCAGCAACTCCGGCGCGGCCTCGGATATATGCCTGAGAAAAGTCGCATGGTAGGCAGAAACGAGTCCCGTATCATGCATCGCGCGTGCGAACGCGCTTGCTTCCTGTGCAAGCCCGCCCATATCCAAGTTCTCAATTCGTGCTTCGTAAGCCGCCAGCCCTGGATCTTCGCGGCTCAATTTGGTCGGCCCGAAGACGGCGCTCACCAGGCGATCGGCACCCCATCCGCCAGCGTTTTCCATTGCGTTGTCGACAAGCCAGACCGATATCTGGGCAATCATCGCCTTGATATCGTCCACGACGACCGGGCGCTGTGAGAGCAATCGCCAAATTTCGGCAATCAAGGTGTCGAGTATTTCCTCGTGCCCGATGTTTTGGACGACATACCGGTAAAGATTACGACAGACCTGATCCATGTCGCTCGGACGGGCGCGTGCGCTTTCATCGGGATTTGCAAACACGAGATCGAGATTGAGGCCAACGACCTGCGAAAGGAAATTGTGGGCGTGCTCGGAGGCGATCCCGGTGTGGAAATACCGACGCTTCGCAATCGCCAGCATCCGCAGATGATTGAGAACTTCCAGCATCGCGGTCTGGGTGTCTGCATATTTCAGCGTCCGGCCCGCGAGTGCCGCTTGCAGGATATCCGGCTGCGCCCAGTCGGTGCCCATGAAAATCCCGGCATTCTCAAGGTCCTCAATTCGCGAGGCGACCTCGACCAGCGTAGACTCGTCAAGCAGCATGCGTCGCGCCAATTCCAGAACCGCGGCGCGATGTCGCCCTTTCGCATAGGGCCGCGCTTCGGCGAGCCGGGCCGTCGCGGCATCAAGCTTCGCGGAGAACGCGGACCCGCCGGTCGTCGGCGCCTGCCCGGCGCCCACCGTATCTGTCATATCGCCCCCTTCTGACGAAAAGGCATCCCGGGACGTCAGATGTAGAAGTCCAGGTCTTCCTGTTTCAGCAGCAAATCACGCATCCGGTAGGGATCGTCGCCAAAGAAGTACACTAGTCCCCAGTGGGTGCCAAACGCGGTCCGCTTGGTGACCTTGTTCTCTTGCGGTGGCATGAGCTCATGAAACTCAAAGAACGGGTCTTTCTCCGTCTCTTCCGGAATCATCAGGTCGCTGACGACACGCCGGCGCGGGTAGACGCCGAAACATCCGGCGTGACCGGTGGCGTCGACGACCTCTTCCGGGAAGAAATCGTCGATTTCTTCCTGCGTGGTCTTCGGATCAAACATTAGGACGAGACCCTGATAGCAGTTAAATCCGTAAGCTCGTTCGATGAGTTCAAACGCGTTGAAGCCGGGCGGACGGTACGCCACTTCGCCGAAGTACATCTTGCCGTCGCTGGTGACGAAGTACTCCGGGTGGATGAACCCGAAGTCGATATTGAAAGTCTCGATCAGTTTCTCGATTTCCTCGGTCACCCGATCACGCCATTTCTCGAGCTCCGGCGTTGCCGGAACGAACACCGAGTAGCCCAGGTGCACGTATTCGGAAATGTTGAGGAACTGGATCTTGCGGTCCTTGATGAAGGCTTCGACCGCGAACTCCCATCCATCCAGGTGGCTTTCCATCAGGGACGGGAATTCATCGTCCGGAATATTGTCGACGTCTTCGGCCGTGCGAACAACGCGGTGACCGAGACAACCCGCCTTGTCGAAGGCCTTGACGTGGATTGGGTCGTTGGGATCGCCATCGAGCTTCAGGAGCGCCTCGTTGACGCGGCGCAGGAAATTGACGACATCGGTCTTGTCCTGCGCTTCCTCGAAGATACCAACGCGAATGCCGCCCAGTTGTGCCCGGCGTTTCATCATCGCCTTGTTGCGGAACAGCATCGCCTGGTTCATCAGGCGCGGATTTTCCAGGAGAACGGCATTCACGGCACCGGCCCACTCGACCGTTTCCTCGAACAGCGGGATCGCGACGTCGACCCCCATCTCCTTGAGCTTCTCGCCGAGTTCGAAGGAACGTTCGTTCAGCCGTTCGAAGTCCCATGACATGAACGGGACATTGTTTTCTTCGGCATAGCCCCGCGCCCATGACGGCGCGACCACGATATAGCGGCGGTCGAACCGGTCGATGGCATCGATGGCGTTCAGGCTCCAGCCGAAGATGGCCACGTAGCCTTTGTTCGGATCTTTGTCGGCATTTGGGTCCGTGTCGGACATTGATACGCTAACTCCTTTTGGGAATTTCGATATGTGATAAAAATACTGTTTTTCGATTCAACAATAAATAAATACGTATCTATAATAATTCAAGGCGTTATATGAAATCAAATACTCGTCATGTATTTATAGTTATTATCACAAATATCCAATTATGACTGCTTATTTTAATTAATGTTTACATGGGATAATAAATAGACCAGCACGAGGCCGCGATTTTTCAACCGCGGGCACTTTTCTATATTTAGGGAGGACTTGCGTCGCGGAAGTAGTTCCGGAGCGGCGATTAGCCTTGGTCGCTACGCGCCAGCAATGCCTTGGCGTTTAGGTACGACGGCCGCTCGACGAGCTGGCCATCGACTTCAACCCTGTCTATCCCGTCCCGCTCCGCGGCTTCGAAGGCAGCAACGACCCGTTCGGCATGGTCGACCTCGGCTGCGTCCGGTTCCAGGATATCACGAATGACGGCAATCTGGTCCGCCCGCGCCGCCGATTTAGCATGATACCCGAGCGCCCTGGCATACGCTGTCTCGGCAACGAGGCCTTCACGGTCGGCCCACGTATAAGGGCAATCCACCGGCTCGATACCGGCGGCGCGGCACTCGAGAAGAAAGCGCTCTCGAGCATAGCGTATCGCCGTCCCGGCGGGATCGCGTGGCGCACCGAGACTGGTCGTCATGTCCTCGGATGCAACAAGGCAACCGATCAGGTGCGACATGTCCTTGAGGATCGCGTACGTGTTCACAAGTCCCTCCGCCGTCTCGATGCATGGCAAAACGAGCGGCGGACTGTCGCCGGCCCCGCCCTGACGGCCGATGGCGCCGATCAAGTCATATAACTCGGTCGCCGATGCTGTCTTGGGCAGCGAGATAATCTCGGCGCCGGCACCTAGGGCTGCCGCCAGGTCGTCGGCATGATCTGGCGTGCCGGTCGGGTTAATGCGGACACACGGCACGGCGCCTGCTTTTTTGATCAGTGAAAGGGTTTCGCCCAGCGTCTGGCGGCCCTGCTCGCGCAGGTGCGGCGGTGTGAAATCCTCCATATCGACGATGACGCAGTCAGGCTTTGCATCGGCCGCAGCCTTGATCTGCACCGGATCGATGGATGTCACGAATAACCAGGTCGTCAGCACGCGGTCAGGATGGATCATCTGAATTGCATCGAAAGGCCGTCAGTCTTCGTCGGCCTGGTCGTCCATATAGGCTTCGACAATTTGGTAGATCGCCTCCGCATCGTCCGTACTGCCCGTGAAAACAATATTGGACGTCTCGCCATAGATATTCATGACATAACCGCGCGCACCACAGACTTTTTCGAGCGCCAGCGCGAACGGCATCATCACCTCGTCATTCAGCCTCTCCGCCGTGTCGCACGCGTCCATGCGCTCGATCAACTCACGCATGAAGGCATCGGGATCATTTCCGGATTTGGGTCGCGGTGCGCTGCCTTTGCCCTTTCCCCCAGGGCGCCGTCCCTTAGGCATGACCGGCCTTGTCGGACAGCATGAGCGGGTCGATCCCGAGCTTGGCCATCGCGCGCTCCCACTTGGTCGCGATTTCGGTATCGAAGAGGAGTTGCGGATCGGCGTCGACGCTCAGCCAGCCGTTGGCCTTGATCTCGGCGTCGAGTTGGCCGCTGTCCCAGCCGGCGTAACCAAGCGCCAGAAGCCGCTGCCGGGGCCCGCCCCCTTCGGCGATCGCGCGCAAGACATCGACGGTTGCGGTCAGCGCAACCTCGTCGTCGACAACCATGGTCGCATCATGCATGTAGTCCGGCGAATGTAATACGAAGCCGCGGCCGGTCTCGACAGGGCCGCCGAACAGAACCTCGATCCCCTCGCCCGCCGGCGGCATTGTAATGTCGAGCTGACTCAGAAGATCAGGAAAGCTGATGCTGTCGAGCGGTTTGTTAACGACAAGCCCCATCGCCCCCTCGGGGCCGTGGGCGCACATGTAAATCAAGGTTTGCTGGAAACGGTCGTCCTGCATACCGGGCATGGCCACGAGAAACCTGCCCGTAAGGTAGTTGTCGTCCTTGAAACCGTCCTGCAAGAAGCCTCTCACGCGAATCTCCGTCAGTTCAGGGTTAGAGGCGGTTTTTACGCCGCAACGAAGAATTTAATACCGGCATTTGCGGCTTCATTATGACACATACGGCGCCACTGGCAAAAATCCATCCGCTACACGATTTCACGTAGCGTCAACATCCCGTGATCTGGCCGTTCTTGCTTGTGTTGCAGGCGCCGATGTGGCGAAAGATAGGGGTATCGAGCCTGGATTAGAGAAATGACGTTAACACGCTGCCTTCAACTGTTTCTTCTGTGCCTCGCTTTCGTCAGCACGTCAGCGGCCTCACAGGCGGAAATCGCGCGCTCGGCCTGGGCCGAAGAAGAACAGTCGTCCGTTCGCCTGATTGCGGCGCGCGATGGTCTCGGCGAGGACGGCAAAGTGCGCGCCGGGATCCAGTTCCGCTTGAAGCCCGGCTGGAAAGTTTACTGGCGCTCGCCGGGCGATGCAGGTTTTCCGCCGCAACCTGACTTTTCCAACTCGACGAACGCGGACGTTGGCCCGCTACGATGGCCGGTCCCCGAACGCTTTTCGGTTCTGGGGCTGGAAACGCTGGGCTACAAAAAAGAGATCGTCCTGCCGTTCGACATCCGGGCGTCGGACCCAGGCCAGGACGCCAAGATCGCCCTGTCGGTCCGATATCTGACGTGCGCCGAAATCTGCATTCCGTACGATGCGGAACTTGCCATGACGCTGCCCACAGGTGACGGCGCCCCAACGGCTTTTGCCCACGACATCGGAAAATTCGAATCACAGGTTCCCCGAAGCAGTGAGGCCGCGCGCCTTAAAATCGCCGCCTCGTGGACGGAGGCGTCCGAGAAAGGGCTATATATCGCCGCACGTGCCGCGTCAGAGATTCCATTCAAGAATCCGGACCTCTATGTCGAAGGCCCGATCGGCCTGGGCTACGGCGCGCCTGCCGTGAAGATCGATAACGCCGCCAGGGAAGCCGTGCTGCGCGTCCCGGTCTCCGGCTTTACCGGCACCCCACAGGAAGCTGCCGAAAAACTGACCGGCAGCAACTTCGTGCTGACGTTGTTGGACGGAGGACGCGCGGCCGAAACCAGCGTGTCTCTTGGCGCACCGCGCCCATTCGAGAAGGATCTGGCCTCCGCACAACCGGAAGACAGCGCCACGCAAAGCTTTGGCACGATCCTCCTGTTCGCGTTTTTGGGCGGACTCATTCTCAATCTGATGCCCTGCGTTCTGCCTGTGCTGTCGCTCAAGTTCCTGAGCGTCGTCAAGCATGGCGGAAGTGCCCCGGCAATAGTTCGCCTCAGCTTCCTGGCCTCCGCCAGCGGCATTATCTTCGCCTTCCTCGTATTGGCGAGCGCCCTCATCGCCCTAAAATCCGCAGGCGCCGGAATCGGCTGGGGCATACAATTCCAGCAGCCATGGTTCCTGATTGCGATGGCGTTCCTGGTAACGCTGTTCGCCTGCAACATGTGGGGCTTTTTCGAGTTCCGGCTGCCGGGCCGTATCGCTGATGCGGGACATGCGGCGGGCAAACACGACGGTATTGTCGGCCATTTCCTGCAAGGCGCCTTCGCGACCCTGCTGGCGACACCTTGTTCGGCGCCATTTCTCGGCACTGCCGTCGGTTTCGCACTTTCACAGGGACCGAGCGATATTGTTGCCGTTTTTGCCGTTTTGGGCCTCGGCCTCGCCGCGCCCTATCTGCTGATCGCCGCCGTTCCCCGCCTCGTCACGATCATGCCGAAGCCGGGTCCCTGGATGGCGCGACTGAAGTTCGTTCTCGGACTTGCGTTGGCAGCCACCGCGCTCTGGCTTCTGAGCGTGCTTGCCGGTGCCGCGGGCACCTTCGCGGCCGGCCTGACCGGTGCGTTGCTGGTGGGCGCCGCGGTTTGGCTCGGCCCCGTGCTGCGGCTAGTGCCCGAGATCAAGAAGGCCACGCCTGTCGTGCTTGTGCTAGCGACGATCGCCGCCATCACGACCGCCGAGATCGGCGACATCAACGGACCATTGGACCCCGAAACGCCCGGCCTCACTAAGATCGGTTGGCAGAAATTCGACCCAGCCGCGATCCCCCAGCTTATCGAGAAGGACCTCGTTGTCTTCGTCGACGTCACGGCTGACTGGTGCATCACGTGTCAGGTAAACAAACGACTCGTCCTCGAGCAGGGACGGATCCTGGAACTCCTGAACAGCCCCGACGTCATCGTCATGCAGGCCGACTGGACTCGTCCGGATGCCGACATCGCCGCTTATCTGGCGTCGTTCGGCCGCTACGGTATTCCGTTCAATGCCGTTTACGGCGCGGGTGCCCCAGACGGCGTCGCATTACCGGAACTACTGAGCGACGAGAGCGTCATGGACGGGTTCCGCGCCGCCGCCCCGGCCCGCCTGGCGGAGCAGTTCAAGTAGGCACGATCCACGAAAAAGCCTTTGCAACGGTCGGGTTTGTGCCTATCTCATGAGGACGCCGCAGCGAACGGCCAAATGCATTTTTTTGAACCTCTATCTCCGGGAGAGAACGTATGACCATCAAGGTGGGAGACAAAATTCCGAGCGTTACGCTCAACGTCATGACCGAAGACGGCCCGGGCGCCGTCGCGACCGATGAATTTTTTGCCGGCAAGAAAGTCGCCATTTTCGGCGTGCCTGGTGCCTTTACCCCGACCTGCTCCGCCAAGCACCTGCCTGGCTTCGTCGCCAACGCAGATGCACTGAAGGCCAAGGGCATCGACGCCATCGCCTGTGTGTCCGTCAACGACCCGTTCGTCATGGGCGCCTGGGGCAAGGATCAGGGCGTCGGCGATGCCGTGACGATGCTGGCCGACGGCTCCGCCAATTTCGCCAAGGCGACCGGTCTCGAGCTCGACCTGACTGATCGTGGGCTGGGCATACGTTGCCAGCGTTTCTCTATGGTCGTCGATGACGGCACCGTAACCAACATGCACATCGACGAAGGCACGTTTGAAAAGACCAGTGCCGAAACGATGCTGAGCGAGATCTGATATCCACCGCGGGCGCCGCCTTCGGGCGGCGCCCCGGTTACTTGCCAGCCGCTTTTTTGGGCGGATCCGTCTCCGCCGCATCGAACGCCATCTGGGACTCCCGGGCTTCCTTCAACAACCAGTCCCGAAACGCGACCAGCGCAGGCCGGTCCACCTGTTCCTGACGGCACACGAAATAGACCGAAACGTCGGACGGGCAGTGGACGTCGAAAAGACGCACCAGCCGCCCTGTCTGCAGATCCTCCCACACATGCGCACTCCGGGCGAGTGCGACGCCCTGCCCCTCGAACGCCGCCTGGATCGCCATGTTCGTGTCGGGAAACCGCGTCCCTTCGCGCAAGGCCGGATGATAAACTTCCGGCGGCACACCGGTAAAATCGAACCAGTACTCCCAACCGGGTGACAGCACACCGGAATGGCGAAGCAGCAACGGCAGCCGGCACAAGTCCGCCGGCGTTTCGGGCATGCCGTATTCCTCCAGCAACCGTGGCCGGGCCACCGGAATCACGTAATCCCGCATCAGTTCGTAAGACGCAAACCCCGGATACTGTCCGTCACCAAGCGTGATGACCGCATCCAGGTTGCTGCTGAGCGAGGGCCTGATGTCCTGGCGCGTGGATAGCCACACGTCCACCTCGGGGTGTTCGATGCGAAATTCCTGCAGGCGCGGCACAAGCCACTTCACGGCCAGCGACGGCAGCATCTCGACCCGGAGAGCCGTGTGTCCCTCTTCCGCCTTCAGGTCCTCGAGCGCCTTGCTGAGATCTTCAATGAAGTCATTGACGATGCCCGACAGTTCCTCGCCCGCCGGCGTGAGAAGCAGCTGCCGCGGCCTGCGTTCGAAAAGCTGGATGTCCCACAATTCCTCGATATGGCGAATCTGATGGCTGACCGCGCTCTGCGTGACGTTCAGCTCCTGGGCCGCCTTCGTAAAGCTCAGGTGGCGGGCGGCGGCGGCGAGGGCACGCAACGCGGCGATGGGTGGCAGGTGCGGCATTTCATGTTCCCGGGTCGTTCATGCATGAATTATACATGAATAAATACTCATGCATAGAATGAAAAACTATCCTTTGTGCTCTGAAAAGGTCAGGCGTACATATGCTTACAGAAAGTTTCAGCCCGAACTGCTCGGGCCAGACATGAGGATAAGCACATGTTCAACAGCAAGCAAAACGGTATCAACTGGTTCCCTGGCCAAACCGCCACGCGTGACCGCTGGGGCAACCCGGTCGCCGGCGAAGTCAAAGGCCGCGAATTTCAGTCCGGTTCCAACAATGCGCAAGATGCCGCACAGCGGATGCGCTGGAGCCTCGGCCACGCCTGATTTCAACCCTGAAATCTCCCGTCAGCAACGCGACCTCCCTCGCGAAGCGCATTGACGGGGCCCTCAAAGGACACGATTGCCCCAAACAATCGTGTCCTTTTTTTATGCGGATTCCGCGGCTTCGGCCACGCCTTGGCGCGCCAGTTCATCGGCGCGCTCATTTTCCGGATGGCCGGCGTGCCCTTTGACCCAGCGCCAATCGACATCGTGCGCCGCCAGCGCCTCATCCAGCCGGCGCCAGAGATCTTCATTCTTCACCGGTTTCTTCGCAGCGGTTTTCCAGCCGTTACGCTTCCAGCCGTGGATCCAGGACGTAATCCCGTCCTTCACGTACGTGCTGTCCGTCGTCAGCACCACATGGGACGGTCGCTTCAGGCTCTCAAGCGCCCGGATCGCGGCCATCAGCTCCATGCGATTGTTGGTGGTCGGCGCCTCGCCGCCGTAGAGCTCCTTTTCGTGCCCTTTCCAGCGCAGAATCGCCCCCCAGCCGCCGGGGCCCGGATTGCCGGAACATGCGCCATCAGTGAAAATTTCGATGGCATCCGCCGCCATGTCAGTCGATGCCATAGGATTCCGGCCCTCTCACGCCTTGATGAAACTCAAGCCTCTTAATGTATTCGACCGGGTCCTTGGGCGTCACGAACGCATCCTCGGGCGTATGCAGCCAGTCATAGAGCCGCGTCACCAGAAAACGCATCGCTGCCCCCTGCGCCAACAACGGCATGGCCTCGATTTCCGCACGCGCCAACGGCCGCACGCCTTGGTAGCCGCGCAGCAGGCGCCGTGCCTTGGTGACATTGAAACTGAGGTCTGGTTCGAAACACCACGCGTTCAGGCAGACGGCAATGTCATAAGCCAAAATATCGTTGCATGCGAAATAGAAGTCGATCAGCCCGGACAGATGCTCGGACCTGAAAAATACATTGTCCGGAAACAGGTCGGCATGAATGACACCGGTCGGCAATTCGTCGGGCCAATCGGCCAAAAGACTGTCGAGAGTCCCTGAGAGGCTTGCGGCAAGACCCGGTTTAACCTCGTCTGCCCCGTCACCGGAAGCCTCGATCAATTCCCGCCACGCCGTCGGGCCAAGCGCATTCTCGCGCCGCATCTGAAACCCGTCGGCCGCCAGGTGAAAACGCGCCAGCGCCTCGCCCACTTCACGGCAATGCTCCGCCGTCGGCCGTCGCGGCCACATGCCAGCGAGAAAACTCACGACGGCTGCGGGACGGTCGGCAAGCTCGCGCAGTGTTTCCCCGGCTGTCGTCCGCAATGGAACGGGGCACGGAATCCCGTGCGCAGCCGCATGATCCATCAGGCCCAGAAAAAACGGCAGATCCTCGATCCGCACCCGTTTTTCATAGAGCGTCAGGATGTAGGGCCCCGTGGTCGTCGTGACGATGAAGTTTGAATTTTCGATGCCTTCGGCGATGCCCTTGCACGACAGCACTTCGCCGATGTCGTAACCGGCAATGAAGTCAATCAGTGCATCGTCGTCGATTTCCGTGTAAACCGCCATTCCGGCGTTTTAAGGGCTCACGCCCGGAACGCCAAGCGCGCATCGCACAGGCGCGCCGATTTGCCCAAAAATCATCTATAATGGGCTTGGTCCGAAATTCAGCCGAGTACGATCTAAGCTTATGCTCAAAACCGGGTTCGTCACTTACGGGTTGCCTCTGGTCGTGTCGGCCGCCATTGCTGCTGCCGTCCCCGTCACCGCGCGCGCGGCGCTACCGCCGCTGGATGAACAACCCACGGCAGCGGCCCGAATTCAGGAAAGCCCACTTGTCCGCCGGGCCCAAAAGGCATTATCCAAACTCGGTCTGTACCTGGGCCCCGACGACGGCGTTCTCGATCGTTCGACTGAGGCCGCGATCCGCATTTACCAGCGCGCCAAGGGCCTCGACACCACCGGACGCATTACGCTCGATCTGGTCGGCAAGCTCGAATACGACGTCGGCGTCCGCAAGCTCATGCGTCAGCTCGAGGATGCGCGATCGGAAAGTATCAAGGACGCGCGCTCCAAGCTGATGAGCCACCCGGCGACCCGTGATCTGATGAAGGATGCCCGCGTCGATGAGGCTGCCGACCCAACCCGAGACAGCGCCACGTGCTTTGATGCGCCGACGACACGCTGCCTCCTTGCCGAAGCCCTGGAGAGCGCCAAGGCCATTGCCAAGGCGGAGCTACGGGATTGGGCGCTCGGAGAAATTCTGATTGCCGAGGCCCGGGCCGGCCTCGGCGACAAGGCGATGGAAACGGCGGCACGAATCAAGGATCCGCGGCTTGTGATGGTCGCTCTTCGGGATATTGCCGAAGCGCAGGCGGCAGCTGGTCGCCCCGAAGACGCCATGGCTGCGGCAGCCATCATTCCGGATTTCGAAAAACAGGCCGACGCATTTGCCGCCATTGCAGCCATCCAGGTCCGGCGTGGCGACTTCGACGATGCGCGTAATTCCCTGGCACGGCTGCTGTCCGATTTGTCGAACATCGGCGATGTATTGAAACAGATTGCTATTCGCACCCGCGCAGCCGTCCTTTATGCGGGGGCCGGCGCACGCGACGATGCAGAAACGGAACTCAAGATTGCCGAGAACGCGGCGCGCAATCTGCCACGCGACAGCTCGAAGAGCGCCGGCATCAGGCATGTCGCTTCGGCGCTCGCCGAAATGGAAGAAACCGCGCGTGCGCTGGAAATGCTGGAATCGGTGACCAGTCCGTCCGACCGGATTCCCGTGCTGATGTCAGCCGCCGAAGCGCAGGCACGTGCCGGGGACGCTGCGGCGGCTCTCGCCACGGCGTCCGGGATCGAAAACGTTCGCTACCGCGCCGTTTTGCTGGGGCGAATCGCCCTGGCACAGGCTCAGGCCGGCCGGATCAGCGACGCGGACACGACGCTGGAACTGGCATTTGCCGCCATTGAACATATCGACCGTCCCTATGCACGGTCGTTCGCCGTGAGCCGCATCGCGCTCGCCCTGACGCAAGTACACGGCGGCACGGCAGCGCAGGACGCCGCCAGCATGAATTCCTTCAAGACAGCAGCCAAACGCGCCATCGATGCTGCCGGGATGATCGAGGACCGGCGGCTCAACGCCCATACCTTGTGGCTCATCGCGGCCCGGCAGCGTGTCGTCGGGGACGACGGATGGGAGCAGACCGAAGAACTCGCCCAGAAAGCAACCGACGAAGTCACCGGTGACCTCAGCCGGGTCTGGATGTTTGCCGATATTGCCGAGGGCCACGCCATCTCCGACGAGAACGAAGCCGGTTGGCGCGCCTTTGAGCGCGGAATCGCGATCGCACGTAATATCGACAATGCGTGGAGCCGCTCGCGTACCCTTGCGAAACTCGCCGCAACCCTCATTAGCCTCGTCGACCCAGGTCGCGGGCGGTCGGCAGATATTCCCTGACCGCGAACGAGTCCTCTGCTTGTCGCCTTGCCCGGCGTCCTTTACATTCCGCCATACCAGACGACGAAACGGGGTGAAACGCCGGATGCGCGAACACCGGACACATCGAGGTGGCTTTATGCTTTGCGGGCGGGTGATCACGTTCTTCGCACTTCTACTGGCCGCCGCATCGCTTTCGGCATGCGGCGCTCGCCTGCCGTTCACCGATGAACCGATTGTCTTGAAGTGTCCTAATTATTTCATTCTTGAAGAGGCCGCGACGTTAACCCAGTTCCGCGACGGGCCGGGACGGGATTTGACGGATGTTCTGGTGCGCGCCCAGATCGGCGAGATGCGGCTTGGATGCACCTCCGATATCGACAACGACACCAATTCGGGAAAACTGATTGTCGAGGTTTCGCCGGTGTTTGCAGCTGAAATGGGGCCCGCCAACGATACGAACACCTCTACGCTGCCCTATTTCGTGGTGGTGACGGACCCGGACAAAAAGATTCTCTACCGGGAACCACTCCGCATCGATATCTCGTTCGAGGGCAACAAGACGCAAGTACTCGCCCTCGCCCCGCCGACATCGATCGACCTGCCGATAACACCTGATATCCGGAGCAATTATTATCGAATCTACAGCGGATTCGAGCTCACGAAGGAACAGGTCGAATTCAACCGAAAAGCCATTCGCGACCGCCTGCAATAGCTGGCCGGCGCCGGTTGACCCCTTTAATCGCTTCTGCAATGATCGCCACCGAGACGAGTTCCTCGTCACACCGCTGTGGGAGAGACCGGCGATATATGCCGGCGCCGAAGGAGCAACCGCCCCGGAATCTCTCAGGCAAAAGGACCGCAGCGGGTTGAGGCTCTGGAAAGCGGATGTGGCAACGCCCACGCCCACCGAAGATGTAAACCGGCTTGTTGTATTTGGCAGGTGACACTTTCAGGTTCCGAGACAGAGGGGGCGCTTTGAGCGACCAATCGGCATGACGCCTTTGGTCTGCTAAAAGCGGCCATCTGCAATAAGGGGACCCATGTGGGACAGGATACCGGACAACCTTTGAAGACCGTACCCTTGGCGGCATTTCACCGTCATCTGGGTGCGAAAATGGTGCCGTTCGCGGGTTATGAAATGCCGGTGCAGTACCCGGCCGGCATTATCGAGGAACACAAGCACACACGCGACAAGGCGGGACTGTTCGACGTTTCGCACATGGGACAGGCGTGGCTTCACGGCGCTGATGCGGCCAAAGCCATCGAGAAACTGGTTCCGGGTGACATTCAGGCCCTGAAACCGGGCACCGGCCGTTACACCATGATCACGAACGATGACGGCGGTATCGTCGACGACCTGATTGTGACGAACTGGGGTGACAGGCTTTTCATTGTCGTCAATGCTTCCAGAAAACATATCGATCTGCCGATGATCGCCGAGGCAGCATCCGGTCTGGCCGAGCTTGAAATTGTCGAAAACAGGGCCTTGATCGCGTTGCAGGGGCCGTCTGCCTCCGGTGTGCTCTCGGGCATGGCACCGGCACTCGCCGCGATGCCGTTCATGAGCGCCGTTGAAACCGATATCGGCGGCATTGCCTGTCACGTGACCCGCTCGGGATACACGGGCGAAGACGGTTACGAGATCTCAATCCCGGTCGGGAATATCGAAGCCATCGCGCAGGCGCTCTGCGATCATTCAGATGTCATGCCGGTCGGCCTTGGTGCGCGCGACACGCTCAGGCTCGAAGCCGGACTTTGCCTCTACGGTAACGATCTTGACGAGGAAACCTCGCCCATCGAGGCAGGCCTCGCCTGGACGATTTCGAAACGCAGGCGCGAAGCCGGTGACTTCCCCGGCGCGGCAAGGATTCTCGGCGAGCTTGCCGACGGTCCGCAGCGCAAGCGGGTCGGCATCCAGCCGGAAGGCCGCGCCCCTGCCCGCGATGGCACCGTCATTCATGCAGCGGGCGGGGATGCCGTCGGCACGATCACATCCGGCGGATTCGGACCCAGTGCCGGCGGACCGATTGCAATGGGATATGTCGGCGCGGAGCACGCCGCACCCGGCACCCAGCTCGAACTTGCCGTTCGCAAGAACATGGTACCGGCAAGCGTCGTCAAAATGCCGTTTCAGCCACACCGCTATTACAAGGGATAATCCCCGAAACAGGGACCAGCCAACACGAGGAGAGAGATCATGGCCATCAAATACACCAAGGACCACGAATGGATCGACGTTGACGGTGAGATCGGCACCGTCGGCATTACCAACCACGCGCAGGAACAGCTGGGCGAGCTCGTATACGTGGAGGTGCCGGAGGTCGGCGCCACGCTCGAACAGGGAGATGAAGCGTGTGTCGTCGAGTCCGTTAAGGCGGCAAGCGAGGTTTATTCGCCCTGTTCCGGCGAGATCGTCGAGGTGAATGAAGACCTTGCCGATGCACCGACAACGGTCAACGAGCATGCCGAAGGTGATGGCTGGCTGTTCAAGATCAAACTGTCGGACATGACCGAGCTTGATGAGTTCATGGACGAGGCCGATTACAAGGAATTCCTGAAGGAGCTTGATGAATGAACCGAGCCAGCCTTACGGATCTCGAGAATGGGGGTGAGTTCGTCGACCGGCATATCGGACCGTCCGATGCCGATGTCGAGGAAATGCTCAAAGCCGTCGGACTGAAAAGTCTGGACGAGCTGGTCGACAAGGCGGTGCCGGGCGAAATCCGCACCGACGAAGCGTTCGACGAACCGGCAATGACCGAAGCGAACGCGCTTGCCGAGCTTGCACGGATGGCCGGCAAGAATCGGATTATGAAATCCATGATTGGCCTCGGCTACCACGACACGCTTACGCCGAGCGTCATTCTCAGGAACCTGATCGAGAACCCGGGCTGGTACACGGCTTATACACCCTATCAGGCAGAAATCTCACAGGGCCGCCTCGAAGCGCTGCTGAACTTCCAGCAGGCCATGATCGACCTTACCGGCATGCCGCTCGCCAACGCATCGCTACTGGACGAAGGCACGGCCGCAGCCGAGGCGATGACCCTCATGAAGCGCGCCGGCAAGAGTAAAAGCGACACCATCTTCGTCGCCGAGAGCTGCCTGCCGCAGACCATTGCCGTCATCGAAACGCGTGCCAAGCCGCTCGGCTTCACTGTCCAGACCGGCGACCCGTTCGAGGATCTCGATCCTGCCTCGGTGTTCGGTGTCATTTTGCAGTATCCAACAGCCGACGGCGCCGTGCACGATTACGCGGACCTTGCCGACAAGGTTCATGACGCCGGGGCGTTGCTGACCGCATGCTGCGATCCGCTGGCACTCGTCATGCTCAAGGCCCCCGGCGAATGGGGTGCAGATATTGTTGTCGGTTCCGCACAGCGCTTCGGAGTGCCAATGGGTTTTGGCGGCCCTCATGCCGCCTTCATGGCAACGCGCGAGGAATACCGCCGCTCCGTGCCAGGCCGGATCATCGGCGTTTCCGTCGATGCGCAGGGACGCCAGGCGCTTCGCATGGCGCTGCAGACCCGCGAGCAGCATATCCGCCGTGAGAAAGCGACCTCGAACATCTGCACGGCACAGGTCCTGCTCGCCAACGTCGCCAGCATGTACTGCGTCTACCACGGCCCCGACGGCCTGAAACGGATTGCCGGACGCGTGCATCGCCTGACCTCGATCCTCGCCGCCGGCCTGAAGGAACTCGGCGTCGAGATTGCAAACGACAACTGGTTCGACACCCTGACACTGAACGTTGGCAGCAAGGCAGACGCCGTCCATGAGCGTGCCGTCGAAGCCGGTTTCAATCTTCGACGCATGGGCGACGATCGTGTCGGCATTTCCGTCAACGAAGCGACGACCCGGGACGATATCCTGGCGCTGCTCGGGATCGTCAGCGGCAATCCCGATCATGGACTGGATATCGAAAAACTGGACGCCGATGTCGATGACGGCATCGCGAAAAACCTTCTGCGCACCAGCGATATTCTTACCCACCCGGTATTCAACACGCATCATTCGGAAACGGCGATGATGCGCTATCTTCGTCAACTCGAGGAAAAGGACCTGGCGCTCAACCGGGCCATGATCCCGCTTGGGTCATGCACCATGAAACTGAATGCCGCCAGCGAGATGATCCCGATCACGTGGGCGGGTTTTGGCAAGATTCATCCGTTCCAGCCGCTGGATCAGGTCACGGGTTATATCGAGATGATCCGCGACCTCGAAGCCAAGCTTTGTCAGATCACCGGCTTTGCCGCCGTGTCGTTGCAACCGAACGCCGGTTCGCAAGGCGAATACGCCGGCCTGCTCACGATCCGCGCCTACCACCATGAACACGGTGACGATCACCGGAACATCTGCCTCATTCCGTCGAGCGCGCACGGCACCAACCCGGCAAGCGCCGTCATGGCAAACATGAAGGTGGTGGTCGTCGACTGTGATGATCACGGCAATGTCGATGTCGACGATCTTCAGAAGAAAGCCGAGGAGAACGCTGAGAACCTCGCGGCCCTGATGGTCACGTATCCGTCGACGCACGGCGTGTTTGAAACGAAGATCAAGGACATCTGCCGCATCGTTCACGACAACGGCGGCCAGGTATACATGGACGGCGCCAACCTTCAGGCCATGGTCGGCATTTGCCGGCCCGGAAAGTTCGGGCCTGACGTCATGCACATGAACCTGCACAAGACGTTCTGCATCCCGCATGGCGGCGGCGGCCCCGGCGTCGGTCCGATCGCTGTCGGCGAACATCTGGCACCGTTCCTGCCGGGAAGCCCGGTCGTGCCCGAAAGCGGTCCGGAAAACGGCATCGGCGCGATTTCCGCAGCGCCATGGGGGTCCGCATCGATCCTGCCAATTTCCTGGGCCTACATTGCCATGATGGGCGGCCAGGGCCTCAAGAAGGCGACGCAGGTCGCGATCCTCAATGCAAATTACGTCGCAGCCCGGCTAAAGGATCATTTCAAGATCCTCTACACCGGTCCGGGTGGTCTTGTCGCGCACGAGTGCATTATCGACACGCGGCCGATCCAGAACGCCGCGCACCTGACCGTCGACGATATCGCCAAGCGGCTGATGGACTACGGTTTTCACAGCCCGACGATGTCGTGGCCGGTGATGCATACGCTGATGATGGAACCGACAGAGTCCGAACCCCGCGAGGAACTCGATCGCTTCTGCGAGGCGATGATCGCCATCGCCGATGAAGCGCACAAGGTCGAGGCCGGCGACTGGCCCGCTGACGACAACCCGCTCGTCCACGCCCCCCATACCGCAGACGTCGTCATGGCGGACGCGTGGGACCATGCCTACCCGCGCGAGGTCGCCGCTTATCCGGTTGCCGGGCTTCGCAAGGACAAGTACTGGCCCGCGGTCGGGCGCATCGATAACGCGCAGGGCGACAGAAACCTTGTGTGTACCTGCCCGACGATTGACGCCTACAAGGAAGCGGCGGAATAACCTAGAAGTCGTCCCAGTCCTGGCGCAGGTTCTCGCCGACGTTACACGGCGGGCGGTCATGGCCGTAGGCCGGGACGATTCCGGTCTGTGGTCGCCGGGGCTGGTTTGCGGGCTCTGCGCCGGCGATCTCGAGGATCAACTTGCGGCGTACGGCACGGGCATAGTCCTCGAACCCGTTGGCGACGATGATGAACGCGCCCGGCCCGCCGATGACACAGTCGATATAATAGTAATCCAGGTTCGGGATCTGCCGCCGCCCGTAACGGCTCGGCTTGTCGTTGACGATCGGCAGACCATTAATGGTGATCCCTGTCTTCAGCGCCCGGTCGCGCATCAGGTTGACCGGCGGTCCGTCGTTGTTGGCGCCGTCGCCCGATATGTCCACGACGCGCCGCTTACCCTTGAACGGACTGCGAGAAAAGTTATCCACCCCGGCCAGAATGGCCCCACTGATCGACGTCCAGACATTGACGAGGATCGGCTCGAACGCGAGCGCATCTGCGAACTCGTTGGCCGTCTGCTGACTATTGATGAAGGTCCAGTCGACCAGGGTCATCTGGTGATGCGACCCTGCGTACTCGAAATAGGTGACTGCAATGGCACCGAGCGGACCGCGCGTGATCGCCTCGACCACCTTGGGGTCACGGAACGCCTTGATATAACCCTGACGCTGCAGGTACGCCTCGTCATCATCGACCGATCCGGAAATATCGACCGCGATGACAAGCTCAAGGTCGACAAGTCCCTCCTGTGCTATTGCAGAGCGGCCCGACAGCACCAACATTGAAAGAACAATGATCAGGGAAAAATAACGGACGAAAACACCGCGCACCGGCAAGGGCCTTACCCTGCCTTGTTCGGTCGGCGCTAACCGGTGAATATCGTCCATGGGAGGAGTCAACGCCATGTCAGTCCACAACGTCAAGGCCATCGTATTCGACACGTTCGGTACCATTTCGGACTGGCGGTCGTCGATTGCCCGCGAAGCTCAAATCGTGGCCAAAAGCAAAGGCTTGAACGATTTCGACGGGGATGCGTTTGCACGGGCCTGGCGTGCCGGATACCGCCCCGGCATGGCGCCCGTGATTTCCGGCGAGCGGGAATGGACGCCGATCGATACGATTCACCGCGAACGCCTGGACGAAATTCTGCCGCAGTTCGGCCTCGATATGCTGGACGAAGCAGAGCGCGATCGCCTGAACCGCGCGTGGCACCGGATCAATCCGTGGCCGGACAGCATTCCGGGGCTCCTGCGCCTCAAGAAGAAGTTCCTGATCGCACCTCTCTCCAACGGCTCGCTGACGCTGCTGGCGAGCATGGCGAAACGCGCCGGCATTCCGTGGGATTTCGTTTTCTCCAGCGACATGCACAAGGCCTACAAGCGTGACCCGCGCGTCTATCAGAACGCCATCGCGCTGCTCGGCATGGCGCCCGGCGAAGTGATGATGGGCGCCGCCCACAATGACGACCTGGAAGCTGCCCGTGCCGAAGGCATGCGTACCGCCTATATCAATCGGCCGACCGAGTACGGACCCGATCAGGTGAAGGACTTCGAGGCGACAAGCGACTGGGATATCATCGTCGACGATGTCGAGGGCATTGCCGACGTCATGGGGTGTTGAGGATATGGCAGACAACCCGTTTCAAGTATCAGGTATCGATCACGTCGTAATCCGGGTGCGCGACATTGGACCGATGCTGGATTTCTATCAGAACGTGCTGGGTTGCCCGGTCGAACGCAAGGTCGAGGACATCGGCCTTTACCAACTGCGAGCCGGAACCTCGATGATCGATCTTGTGCCGGTCGACAGCGAGCTCGGCCGCATGGGCGGCGCCGCACCGGGCAAGGACGGCCTCAACATGGACCACGTGTGCCTTCGGGTTGATCCGTGGGACGACGACGTCATCTTGGCCTTTTTAAAGGACGCCGGCGTCGATGCCGGGCCGGTGAAGTCTCGCAGCGGCGCTGAGGGCGAAGGCCCGTCGATCTATTTCGATGACCCGGAAGGCAACCGCATCGAAATCAAGGGCCCTGCGTTCGATACTCAACCTGCGTAGCGCAAAGGCAGCGCTGTCGTCGACTTGATCTCCTCCATCGCGAAGAACGAACTGACGTCCGCAAAATCGGCTTTCTTGATCAGCCTTTTATACACGTCGTCGTAAGCGGCGATATCGGGAACCATGATCTTCAGCAGGTAATCGATCTCGCCTGATAGCCGGTAGACCTCGGTGACTTCCTCGATCTCCTGCACGGCACGGGCGAAGGTGTCGAGCCAGTCGGCCGCATGCCTGCCCGCCTTCACACCAACGAACACCGTCACGCCTGCATTGATCTTGGCAGGATCGAGAACCGCGACCCGGCGCCGGATAATGCCGGCATCTTCCATGTTCCGGATGCGGCGCCAACATGGCGTCGTCGACAGCCCAACCGCATCGGCGATGTCCGCGACAGGCATTGCCGCGTTCTCCTGCAGCAGGGTCAGGATTTTTTTATCGAACGAGTCCATTCTCGTATTCCATTATATATTAGAATAATTTTCTAATTTAGTATATTTTTGGCGTATAAATAGCAAACCAAATCCCGTATTGATGCCGTATCCTCCTAACCAAGTTGTTACCAAGGTTATAGGGGGTTTCTCATGATCGACCTGTTCACCCGTCATCCGCAGTCCGTCGGCGAGACGTATCTGGAGCACCTGGGCATGGCCGCCGGTTTCGCGGCAACCCTGTTGGCCGCCGCCTTCGTCTGCACCGTTCACGCGATCTTGCCATTCATGTTCGAGAAAACGGGCAGCCGCATGATCGCCCAGCTCTATCAGCGGACGGGCCCGGGGCGCATCAAGGACCCGGATGCATTGCAGATGATGGAAAAGGCCTGAGCGGAAACTTACAGTAGGCCGCCGGAGTTGTTGCCGTCGGTATCTTCGAAATCCTCGCCGCCGACAAACAGGTCTTCAACGTAAGAGAACTCCTTACGCAGCCCGCGCCGTTCCAGCAGCTTTTTCTGCGCACCGGCCGGGAAGTCCGAGAACATGATCACCTTCTTGTCGATCAGCACCTCGATCAAATCTTCCAGAACACGGGCCAGCGCCAAGTCCGACTGAACCCAGTCGTCCGTCACGGCCGCCGCTGTCGGCAGGTTCTTCTGAATGAATTCTCTTAGCGCCGGATCGTCGGCCGCGACTTCGTCGCAACCTTCGACAGGCTGTTCGTAAACGGCGAGAATATTGCCGTTCTCGTCGCGGTAGGCATAAGGCATATCAGTCTCCTGAACCGATACTAAACGGCAATTCCTTAATTTTGTATAGGCTTAGGGGACTTTCCCGCAGTGCGCCCAATCACCAGCATCGGAATGATTCCGGCAACCGTGAGGCCCGAGAGCACCGCGAACGACAGCGTATAGACACCAAGCAGTTCATGAATCCCGGTAAACAGCACCGGTCCGATCATGACGCCGATGAAAACCGGGACCAATACACCGCCTGTCGCACTGCCGGTGCGGCCCTCCGGCGCCATGCGCGCCACCTCGGCCATAAAGACACCATTCCATCCGACCGCTGACATGCCGAACATGAACAAAATGCCGAAAATCAGCGCTAGCGGCATACCAGGCGCAAGGATCGCCGTTGCCAGACCGGCCGCCACAGAAATGAGCTGCGACACGATCAGCGTACGCCGGGCATCCCCGACCCGGTCGGCAACAGCGCCCCAGCCGATGCGTCCGATGACACCGGCGACCTGAATGACGGCAAGACCGACACCCGCCGTCACCAGATCCAGTTCGATCTCCTCGGCAAGCATGGCGACGGCAAATCCCATCAGGGCAAGCTGCACGGCGGCAAGACACAGACCGCAAAGCGCCAGGAGTCTGAGGTTGCGCATACGAAGCAGCAAGCCGACATCCTTAAAGACCGCGCCCCTGAATTTGGTAGCGGGATCCCGGTCCCCGTCCATGAGCGGCCGTAATGGCTGGATTGCCAGCATCACCACGCAGGCAAGTCCGGCACCCGCTAGAAGCGACCACTGCCATCCGAACGCGACGGCGATCGGCGGCGCGACCAAGCCTGCGACCACGCCACCCAACGGCTGCCCCGTCTGCTTGATCGAGAAAATGAGGTTCCGGTTCGCGCCGGTCGCGACTTTCATCATCAGATGCGCCGCCGCCGGATTCGTCAGTCCGTAAGCGATCCCCAGACCGAACGTGCCAATCCCCAGCGCCGCCACATGAGGAATGGCGATAATCGAGAGCGACGTCATAATGATAAAGGCTGCGGTCTGGTTCGCGCGAACCGCGCCCAACCGGCGCTGCACCAGCCCGGCCGCGAGAGACATCACTGTCGCGCCGACGTATGCGAGCGATATCTGAAAACCGATCATCGCGACAGGAAGGCCCAGCGTGCGCGCCAGCTCCGGTGCAATTGCCGCCGGGATCAGCATCGCCATGGTGGCAATCACCTGTACGGCGGTGACGCCGGTAATGGTAGCGAGAGCGAGTTTGCTGGTTATCGCAGGTGTGAAGTTTTCATCGTTCATGTTTCTCCCAACGTAGCCCGTGGGCTCGGGCCGGTCTATATTGACCTCATGAAATTTCCGTCCGTTGCATCCTTTATCTTTGTCCTGCTCCTCATAAGCGCGTGCACCGGCATGGCGCCGCCCGAGGATGGGCGCTCCGTCCCTCACCTGTTTTCGCTAACGGAGATGGACGACGATACGGCCGCTGACGCTGTCGGGATTACCGGCACGGATTGGGGATATCTGGTCGTCGACGCCGAAACCGGGGACGTTCTGGAATCCCGCAATCCGGACCAGGCATTCCCTCCCGCATCGACGGCGAAACTGCCGACGATGATCGCGGCACTCGGCATCCTTGGACCGACGTACCGGTTCACCACGCAGTTGCTTGCACGCGGCACCCTTAAACGCGGGACCCTGGACGGCGACCTGATTCTTACCGGCGACGGTGATCCGCTTTTAACCGCGGGCGATCTGCGCGCACTTGCCGTTCGCATGAAGGACATCGGCATCGAACGAGTAAATGGGCGGTTCCTCTATGCGAGCGCGCTCCCGATATTCGCCGAGGTCGAAACCCTTCAACCGGAAACGGCACCTTATAATCAAGGCGTCGGCGGCCTTAATCTGGAATTCAACCGGGTATTGCAAACGAAGGCCCCTGCCCCATTCACGACACCACCAGAAGCCACGGACCTCGTGCCCGAGCCAGGCTCTGAAGCGGCGAACATCGCCGAATTGCCCATCCGTGCACCGGGCCGGTATACCGCCCTGATCCTGCACCGGTTCGCCACGGCGGAGGGCATTGAACTTCCGAAACCGGAGGGAGGCACGCCACCGGCCGGCGCGATCTCGCTGGCGCAGATCAGAAGCCAGCCCCTGATCGAAATCGCACGCGCCGGGCTCGAATACTCCAACAACATGGTCGCGGAAGTAACCGGCCTCGCGGCATCCCGCGCGCTGGGCAGCGGTGCCGAAACGCTGCGCCAGTCGGCCGATACGCTCAGCATATGGCTGGAACGGGAAGCGCCGGACCTGAAGACTTTTGCCACCGCACTCGCAAATCATTCCGGCCTCAGCACGGAGTCACGAACCACGCCACGTCAAATGACAACTATCCTGAGTTATGCATTGAAGCACCGGCTCGACGGCTGGCGCTTTGACAGCCTGCTCACGCCGGGCGGCACCCGGGACACCCTCCGCGGCCGATTTCGCGCTCCGGCGAGTGCGCTCAGGGTCTGGGCCAAAAGCGGTACGATGCGCTACATCAAAGGTCTTGCCGGATACCTGGACAGCCATTCCGGCCGCCGGCTGATTTTTGCGCTATTCGTCCACAACCCTGTTTTGCGCGCGGGACTGGAAGCCGACCCGGACCGATATGGCGAGGTCGCGCGCCGTGCCTCCAGTGACTGGCGCAAGCGCACCGACATGTTTGAGGAGGCCCTGGTGACCCGATGGCTCCAAGCCCATTGAAAAAAGAAAAGGCCGGCGGAAGTCCGCCGGCCAAGTGTGGGACGTGGAGAAACCTGGGCCGTTAGCTTCGGCCTGACGGCGCCATCATCTGATCGGCCGTCTGAATAATTTTTGAGTTCATATCGTACGCCCGCTGCGCACGGATCATTTCGGCGATTTCTTCAACCGGATTTACATTCGACGTCTCGATAAAGCCTTGTAACACGGCACCGGATCCCGTCGTGCCGGGCGTGACAATTGCGGCTGCACCCGATGCAGGCGTCTCGGTAAAGAGGTTATTTCCCTCAGCACGAAGCCCGCCTTCATTCGGAAATACCGCGACCTGCAACGCGCCGACATTGCTGGGGATGGCATTGCCATCCTGTGTGACCAGCACCTCGCCAGCCGCGTTGACCGTCACGTCGATGGCATCGACCGGCACGGAAATACCGGGCAGGACGGGAAATCCGTCCTGCGTTACGAGAGAGCCCGTGGCGTCGATCTGAAACGTGCCGTCGCGGGTGTATGCCGTGTCGCCGTTTGGCAACTGGACCTGGAAGTAACCGCGGCCCTGAATGGCCAGATCGAAAACGTTGTTTGTCTGGCGAAGGCTGCCTTGTTCCGTCACCCGGTAGACCGAGGCCAAATCGACACCCTTACCGGACTGAACCCCGCCCGGCACCTGTTCGCCTGCGCGAGACCCAAATTCGTCGGGACGTGCGCTGTTTTTGTAGATCAGATCGTGAAATTCGGTCCGCCGGCGTTGATAGCCAGTGGTGTTCATATTCGCCAGGTTGTTCGCGACAACCTCGACGTTTCTTTGCTGCGCCATCATGCCGGAGGCGCCAATTCGCAGTGCGTCCATTATCCCGTTCCTTTTTGTCTGCCGGCCATTTTTGGCCGTGCTTTTCGCATCGAGCCGGCGCTTCTGGCCGGTGATCTCACCAATTAATAAGCAACGGGCGTGCCAACTTATGAATCTATATATTCCAATGGGTTAGAATAAAAATATCAGCAAAATTTTCCGGGCATCGGGCGGCATTGTGATCCCGACGGCAGGAATTGCCGCCCGGCATGCCTGATCACCGGTTTTCAGAGCGTATTCGCATGAAACAGCTCTTCAATCGTCAGCTGGCGGTCCGCCAGGTGCTGTGCATGAATATAGCGGCAAAAGGCATCCAGCGCCGCTTCGTTGCCCTGAACGCCGTAGGTCCAAAAGTCAGGTCCCATTGCCGCGACGGCCTGTTCATAGGCTTCCGCATACCATGGCGACATATCCCGGTTGGCGGAGCCTTCCGCCACCGCCTTGACCCGCGCCATCGCCTGACGACGTCCGGCCTCGAACGCGTCGAACAGCGCCTTTGGGAGGTTCGGATTTGTCGCGGCCACGTCCTTCCGGACCGCCAGGATGTGCATGATCGGAAAGATACCGGTCCGTTTGAAGTAATCGCGCTCTGCCGGTCCCGCCGGATCGATCAGGCGCCGGACCGCGGGGTTACCGTCGGCAAAGGCACGCGGCGGCGCCGGTGCGATGATCGCCTCCAGATCACCGGCCAGCATCGCGGCATTTAGGGACGTCTCCGGACCCAACGGTTGCAGATCGATTTCGGGGGGCAGATCGAGCTTCAGCCGCTCGACACGACCTGGCTCGTTCAGGCCGCCGGTACGGTACCTGAGCTTCGCGACATCGACACCGAAGTCTTCGGCAAGGATGCCGCGCACCCAAACCGCCAGCGTCATCGCGTATTCCGGCACGCCCACGACGCGGCCTTCCAGATCTTTCGCGGTTTCGATTCCGGAGTCCGCACGGACATAGATCGCGCCATGGCGAAATGCACGCGACAGGTAGACGGGAATGCCGATGTATTTACAGGCACCGCGCGCCGTCTGAATGACATAACTCGCAAAGGAAAATTCGGTGACGTCGTAGGGCGCATCGCCCACTGCCAGCGGGAACAAAGTGCCGGGCGGCTCGGTCTCGGCGCGGATGTCGAACCCGTCGACGGCAAGCCGGCCATCCAGAACAGGCAGCGCGCGGTCGTAGTCCCAACAGGCCAGGCTGATTTCAGGCATCGCAGTCTCCCCTTCCCCCGGTCATGACAGCGCCGGGCGGTTCTGACACTATGATCAACCTGTGGACGCGCCTGTCCACAAAAGACTTACGGGAGATTTCATCATGATCAGCCGCCACAGCCCCGCCAGCATCGCACCGCCGTCGTCGGATTATTCACATGGGGTCAAAGTGACCGACGCCAAGACATGGATGCATATATCCGGTCAGATCGGCACGCATGCGGATGGGCGGCTCGCCGGCGACAGCGCGATGCAGATGGAAGTCTGCTGGGAGCGGATCTTTGCCGTCCTGGACGATGCCGACATGTCCAAGGACAATATCGTCAAGGTGACGGTGTTCCTGACCAAACCGGAGGACGTGGGGCTTTACCGGCAGGTGCGCGACCGCATGCTGGACGGGCATATCTGCGCCTCGACGCTGCTGATCGTTTCGGGTCTTGCCGATCCGAGCTGGACCGTCGAGATAGAGGCCATCGCCGCGAAATAACGGCACCCCTCCGCCAGATGACGGAGGGGAATGCCCTCTTAGCTTAGCGCGACATCGACCAGAACGATCTCCGCGTCCTCGAGCGCCTTGATCATAAGACTGTCCTCGTCCCGGATCGTGGCACCCGCGCGCGTGTCGACGAAGGTGCCGTTAACCTCGACCGCGCCCTCGCTCACCACCAGGTAAGCGGCACGTCCGTGACCGAGATCGTGGCGAACGCTGTCGCCGGCGTTGATGCGGCCACCGTGCACTGAGGCGTTCTGGTGAATGCGCATCGCGTCCGGATGCTCGTCACGGCCCGATGCAAGCGCCGGCAAGGCATCCGTCACCGGATCTTTCGGAAACTGCCTCGCATCCCAGCCGGGCACGTGCCCGGCCTTGTCCGGCATGATCCAGATCTGGAACAGTGTCGTATCCTCTTCTTCAAGGTTCATTTCTGCGTGCACGATCCCGGTGCCGGCGTGCATCACCTGCACGTCGCCGGCAGCGGTCCGGCCCTTGTTGCCGAGACTGTCCTGATGCGATATCGCACCAGTGCGGACATAGGTCACGATTTCCATATCGCGGTGCGGGTGCGGGTCGAACCCGGTTCCGGCACGGATCGTGTCATCATTCCAGACCCGCAGCGGACCAAGCCCCATCTTCGCCGGGTCGTGATAACCGGCGAAGCTGAAGTGGTAGTGCGCATCCAGCCAGTCGTTGGCAAAGGTCCCGAGGTCGTCGAAATGGGTGACGTTGATCATCGGTTTGCTCCTCTCATTCGAGTTATGCGGCTGCTGCTTCGGCTTCGAGCGCGTTCACGGCCTCGTCGATCTTGGCGTGCGCTTCGGCGAGTCCTTCGGCGCGCGGCTCCGGGCCCATGTCCATGCCGTTGGCGGCGATGATGCGAACGTCTTTCAGCCCCATGAAGCCGAAGATGTGGCGCAAGTAGCCGGACTGGAAATCGGCCGGGTGCGGATCTTCCGGCGAGCCGTCACCGTACTTGCCGCCGCGTGCCGACAGCACATAGACCGGCTTGTCACTGAGAAGTCCCTTCGGTCCGGTTTCCGGATCGTAGCCAAACGTCTTGCCCGGCCGGGCAACATGGTCGATCCATGTCCGGAGCGCGCCGGTAATCGTGAAGTTGTGCAACGGCGAGCCGACGACGATCGCATCGGCGTCATCCATTTCGGCGATCATCTGGTCGGAAGCCTGGCGTGCCGCCTGCTGGCGTTCGCTCAGCGTTTCCGGTTCACGGCGAAGCGCATCGATCAGTTCATCGTCGATGTGCTCGAGCGGGCTTGCACCCAAGTCACGGTGAATGATCCGCACATCCGGGAACTTGGCGCTCACCCGGTCAATGAACCGGTTGGTGAGTTGGCGGGAAACCGCGTCCTTGCGCGGGCTGGCATCCATAACAAGCAACGTTTTCATTATCTTATCCTCTTTCATCCGTTGGCCCGCACCTCTGTGGCCGGGCGTTGAGGCGAAGATATGCGTGTAGATTTAATAAGACAATTAGGCTAAAAATAAACTGATTGTTTAATATCATAAACAAATGGAGATCACATGGCCGCCCCCGATCCGCTGGAAGGCATGAGCGTTTTCGCCGCCGTTGTCGATGCCGAGAGCTTCACCGGCGCGGCGCGCCAGCTGCGCCTGTCCAAGGGCGCCGTCAGCGTGCAGATCCAGAAACTCGAGGATCGATTAGGTGTCCGGCTTCTCAACCGAACGACGCGGCGGCTGTCCCTGACCGACGAGGGGCGTGCCTTTTATGAGCATTGCCGCCGCATCCTTGACGAGGCGCGGGAAGCCGTCGACGCGCTCGACAGCCTGGGCGCCGTTCCGCGCGGCGTGCTCCGGATCAACGCGCCGATGTCGTTCGGCATCCTGCATCTCGGACCCGCGGTCGCCGAGTTCATGCATGAATATCCTGAAGTCGTAATCGACATGACACTCAATGACCGCCAGATCGATGTCGTCGAGGAAGGCTTCGACATGGCAATCCGGATCGCGCGGCTGCCGGACTCCAGCCTCATTGCCCGGCGCCTGGCACCCTGCCGCAGGGTTGTCATGGCAAGCCCCGAGTACTGGGACAAGCACGGGCGGCCCAGCCACCCGTCGGACCTCAAGGATCACGACGCCCTGATCTACGATTACCTGCCGGAACCGGACACCTGGACATTCAAGGGACCGGAAGGCCGATTTAGCGTCACCGTTTCGGGCAGGCTACGCGCCAATAACGGCGAGGTGCTGCTCAACGCTGCCAAGCGCGGCATCGGTGTCGATCTCGCACCGACGTTCTTCTGCTGCGGGGAAATTCAGTCGGGCGAGCTCGAGGTCGCGCTCACAGATTACGAAGACGATCCGATTTCCGTCTACGCCGTCTATCCGCACCGGCGTCATCTGTCACCGCGCGTGCGTGCCTTCGTCGATTTCCTCGCCGACCGCTTCGGCGAGAACCCGTATTGGGATCAGTGACGTGTTCCTCGTCATCCCGCGAAAGCGGGAACCCAGTCCATCGTTCAACCTGGATCCCCGCCTTCGCGGGGATGACAACCATAGTGATCATAAAGTGCGAGATCGTTGATCCTGCTGCCGCCAAGGCAGCCAGATGTAGCCGATCAATCCAATTGTGAACTCAGTCGCCGAGCCGACACCCAAGCTTTCATACGCAGATATCCCAAACGCGAAGAATGCGATGCCGGACGCAATAGTAATCGGCGCCATAGCCAGCGCCGTTAAAACAACGGGTGACTTCACATGCGAGAAACCTTCAGGCATTTAACGTCCTTCGCGCCACCAGGCGAGGCTGGCGAAACCGATACCCAGCAGGATCACCAACCACCACGGTGCCAGCGGCACCGTCGTCACGCCGGTCACCGTGAACGCCTCGTTACGGACGAAACCCAGCCACCCGGACCCGTGCGTCTGCCGGTCGGGTTGCACGCCACGCAGACTGGGAAGGCCGTCGATCAGCCAGCGGATACCGCCGTTCGCCGCATCCGTGATTACTTCCGCGGGGCCATCCGTGGCGCGCAGATCGGCCAGCTCCAGCGGATTCAATGCGCCGGCCGGCGCCAGTGCTACATGCTCGCCATCACCGACCCGGTACAGTCCCACTTCCTCGACCGGCACACGCGCCGTCGACTTGCCCGACGCCTCGGGCTTCAGCATGACGGTCATCTTCTCGCCGCTCGGGCTTTCGACGGTCACTTCCGTCGGCGCCGTGTCGAGGCTGCGGCGCTCGACCCTTAGCTCACCGTTTTCGACCGTGGCGAAAAGCCCTTCTTCATCCAGTTCCGGTTCCTTCATCAGCCAGTGTGCGATACGGCGCATCAGTTCCGCCTGCGGTCCGCCACTTTCGAAGCCGCGCGCCCAAAGCCAGAGGTGATCGCTGGCGATCAGCGCGACACGACCTTCGTCGACACGCTCCATCAGCAACAGCGGGTTGCCGCCAACGCCGTCCATCAGGTTCGGCGCGACACTGCTGGAAATACCGATATGGCGGAACCACGGGCCCCAGCCGGGCTCCAGATCGTCCCTGCCAGGCACCACGGCACCCGGCAGCGCGCTGGTCACCGGGTGACGGTGCCCGATCTCGGAAATGCGCGGCTTAAATCGCTCCTCGAAAATGCGGCCCGTCGGCTCGCCCGGCAGGATGTCCGCCAGTGGCGTCCGCGCCAGCGATCTCAGCCCGCCGAATTCCGGTCCGACGGAAAGCAGCACGGCACCGCCGCCACGCACATAGCGTGCGATGTTCCGGAAGTACGTCGGCGGCAGCACGTCGCGCACGATGTAACGGTCGAACACGATCAGGTCGAACTCGTCGATCTTTTCCTCGAACAGTTCGCGCACCGGAAACGCGATCAGCGAAATTTCATTGAGCGGCGTAAAATCGTTCTTCTCAGGCGGGCGCAGGATCGTGAAGTGCACCAGATCGACTGACGGATCGGACTTCAGCAAGTTGCGCCACGTCCGTTCGCCGGCGTGCGGCTGGCCCGACACAAGGAGCACACGCAATCTGTCGCGCACGCCATTGACGGAAACGACGGCACGGTTGTTGACGGCTGACAGTTCGCCCTCCGCCGCCTTGGCTTCGATTTCGATGAACGTCGGCCCGGCATGTTCAAGCGTCAGCTTGATCTCGTGATCCGCGTTAGCCTGCAGCTTCAGTGTTTCTCGTTGCGCGCCGTCCACATGCACGGTCACGTCGACCAGATCGGACCCGAAACTGCCGTCGCCGGTCACCCGGTCCTCGACACGAAAGCGAACGGTGACCTCGTTGCCGACAATGCCGTAGCCGGGCGCGTCCGCGATCACGAGCCTGCGGTCCTTTTCGTCCCGCTCGCCACTGATCAACACATGCACGGGACCCGCGACGCCGCCACCTGCCGCCAGGTCGGCGTCATGAATCTGCCCATCCGTCACCATAACGGCGCCCGCAAAACGGGACCGCGGCAGGTCGCCCATGGCATCGATCAGGGAATCCACCATCCGCGAGCCGTCGCCACTTCCGCGGCCGTCACCGTCTCGCACGGTAACGGTACGAACCTCCATGCCCGGCATCGCTTCCAGACCGTTGGAAATTTCCCGTGCCGCGTCCTGGCTGCGCGTACGCCGTTCACCGATCCGCTGGCTTGTCGTTTCGTCGACCAGAACAACCGCGATATCGTTTTCCGGTGTCCGCTCCTCAACGCTGACGCGCGGCTCCAATAGCGCCAAAACCAGCGCCATCAGCAGACAGGCGCGCGAGATGACGCCCCGCCGACCGGCGCGCAACATCTGCACCAAAAGCAGCATGAACCCGAGCATCGCCAGGGCCGCAATCACCGTCGCCGGAAGTGCCGGCGTCCAGAGAATCTGCGCATTCATTGGCCAAGCCTCTTCATGATCGCCGGCAGGTGCACCTGGTCGGCCTTGTAGTTGCCGGTCAGCACGTACATCACCAGGTTGATCCCGAAACGGAATGCCATTTCCCGCTGGCGCTCACCACCCGGCACCACCGGGTACATCGGCCGCTGCGCATCATCCATTGCCCACGCCGACGCCCAGTCGTTGGATCCGGCGACAATCGGCGACACACCGTCGTTGACGCGTTCACCGGCGCGTTCGACCCAAATACCCGCGCCGGCATAGCGGCCGGGAAAATCGTTCATCAGATAAAACGAGCGCGTCAGGACATGGCCTTCCTCGACCGGCACCAGCGGCGGCAGGTCGAGCCGAACGGCCAATTCTCTCAGGGCCTGCGCCTGTGCGCCGCCACCGCGGTCCTGCGTATCGAACAGTACCGTCCCGCCGTTCTTGAGATATTCCTTCACGGCAAGCGCGGATACGTTGTCGAGTTCAAAGTCCGGCGTTACCGGCCAGTAGATCATTGGAAAGAACGTCAGGTCGTCGATACCGGGTTCGATCCCCTGTGGCGGACCGAGTTCGGCCGCGGTTCGGCGTGCCAGCATAAAGGTCAGCCCGACAAGGCCTCGCTGGCTCGTTTCATCGATGCGAGGATTACCGGTCTCCAGATAGGCAAGCCGCGTTTCGAGGCTGTTTTCCAGCGCAAATTTCTCGTCGGCATGCACCGGCGATGCCAGTCCCGCGACCACCAGCACGACGGCAGCCGTGCTCGCCATCGGCCTGATTGAACGGCCACCGGCCCGGACCCACAGTCCTGCCGCCATGTCGACCAGGAACAGGACCAGCGCGGCAAGGAACAACCAGCCAGTAAGGTCGCGTTCCGCCGGTTTCTCATACGCTGCCTGCGTCCAGTGCGTTGCCACCGGCAACCTGCGAAGCGGCGGTAACGACGTCGTCAGGTTGAAGGCGCGACGCAATTCCTCGGTTCCGTAGATGCCCGGCGGATTTTGCTCGGACACCATCTCCGTATCCACCGCTGCGGCGTTGATCGGCTGCACATTGGCCAGCGGTTCGGACAACTGGCCGAACGCGTCCATCACCCGGTAAGGCGGCAATGGCTGCGTGTCGCCCGCGTTCTTCACGCCACGGCCGAGCGCGGTCAGCCTGCGCATCATCTCGACGAACACGCCACTGATCGGCAGCGTCGACCACGACGTGTTGGGCGACGTATGGAAAAGGACAACCCACCCCTGTTCGCGTTGCTCTGCGGTGACCAGCGGTGTTCCGTCGCTCAGCCGCGCCCATGTCTTCTGGGCCAGATCCGGCGCCGGCTGCGCCAGAACCTGACGGCTGACCCGAACGTCGCGCGGAATGCTGAGGCCCGCAAACGGCGAAGTCTCTGGGAACGGCATCAACCCCATCGGTTGGCGCCACGACATTGCGCCGCCGATAATCCGGTCGCCGCCCCGAAGCACGACAGGCAGCAGCGGTTCAGGTTCGGCACCGGGAACTATTTCGCCGGTTCGCCGTGCCAGTGCCGGCCCCGCAAACCTGACGAGTACACCGCCCTTGGCGATCCATTCCTCAATCACGGCGACCTGTGTCTCCGTGAACTCCAGACCGTCCGGCACGATCAACACCGACATCGGCTGCGCAAACAGCGCCTCGATCGTACCGCGTTGAAGTGTCGTCGTGCCTTCCAGCGCGCGCTCGACGTAGTAGGTGTTACTCAGCAGCGGTTGCACCGTGGCCGCCCCGTCAACATCGGCGATCCCGACGGGCCGACGGCGCCAGCGCTGATCGAGCAACACAACGGTTCCCACGTGTTCACCACTTCCGATCTGCACACGTTCGATCCGGTTGATGATCTCCGTGGGGCCTTCGAGAACCGCTTCGGCATTGATTTCGCCGGCCGGGATCGTCACCTGCGCCACCGCCTGTACGCTGCCGTCCCGGTCCACCCCCCTGACTTCGACCGTCTGCGCCTCGATCTGCGGCAGAGACCGTTCCAGTTGCATGGTCAGACCTTCGGGCGTCGTGCTTGGCGGCCTGAGCACCGTCACCGGGACATCTCCGGCGCCATAGACGGTCACCGGCCCGAGCCGCGACAGACGCTCCGACAAGACGTCCGCACCCGGCCCTTCAAGACCATCGGACAACCAGCGGACATCCGCCGTCCCGTTAAAACCTTCCGCCCAGTCGGCAACGGCTTGCGCGGCCTGCCCGCGGTCCGTCGGCCACGGTTCGGGAATAAGTTTCGAAACATTCTCGCGTGCATCGCCCGGCGCCAGCGCCGAGACCGCAATCGCACTGCCGTCAGCCGGGGGCGCCGTCGTCAACATGATGACCTGGCGGCCGGCACGCACGGCGCGATCGGTGATCGACACCGCGACATCGCGGCGGACCTCCCAGCGATCCGCCGCGGCCCAGCCGTTGTCGACAACCAGCAGCACGGGACCGGCGCCGCCGACTTCGGCTTCCGCGTTCCAGAGCGGCCGCGAAGCCGCAAAGATGATCAGGCCGGCCAGCAGCAATCTCAGCAAAAGCAACCACCAGGGCGTCCGTGCCGACGTTTCACGTTCCGTCACGATCCCGAACAGGAGCCGGATCGGCGGAAAAACGATACGCTTCGGCAGCGGCGGGGTCAGCCGCAGCAACCACCAGATCGCCGGCAACGCCAGCAACGCGGCAAGCGCCCATGGCTGTGCGAATGCAAAGGGCCCCAGTGAAAACATCAACGGCTCCCCTGGTCGCTGAGCGCGACATATAGCGCCATCAACGCGATTTCCGGCGCCTGATCGGTGCGATGGCGCGTGTATCCCCACCCGGCGGCGCGCGCAATCGACTGCACGCCTTCGAGATGTGTTTTGAACACGTTCTGATACGTACCGGCGATCGATTCGACATTGCCGATAACGGCGTTGCCCTCGCCTTCCGGCCCCTCGAACTGGATGCGCCCGTCATAGGGAAAAATCTCCTCGGCCGGGTCGACGAGCTGAACAAGGTGCCCCTTGATACCATGATGCGCATAGGCATTCACGGCGAGGCGCACCTGCTCCAGCGGTGAAAGGAAATCACCAAGCATCACAAGCCGGCCGTGCCGCGGCAGCATGACGAAAGGCGGCAAGCCGCCGGATGCTGCATATCCGCCTTCGATCTCGGCCCAGAGACGGCTCAATACATGCCGCCCCGCCGCGGGCGGCACGCCGGTGCCGAGCAGCGCCACATGCTCGCCGCCACGTACCAGCAGCGACGCCAGCGCCATCAACAGGAGTTCCGCGCGTTCCTGCTTGGTGACGACCTCCTCGCTTGAGGAAAACGACATCGACGGTGAACCGTCTCGCCATAGCCAAACGCTTTGCGCCGCTTCCCATTCCGTTTCACGGATAAACACGGGGTCGTTCTTGGCGGACTGCCGCCAGTCGATGTGTTGGACGCTGTCCCCCGCCTGATAGCGGCGAAATTGCCAGAACGTCTCGCCCTGACCGACACGACGGCGGCCGTGCACGCCTTGCGAAACGGTTGTCGCAACACGTTCTGCGGCAACCATCAGCGGCGGCAGCCCCGCCGCCAGTGCTTCTGCATCGTGATGTGAACGCTTGACGCGCTCGGCCATGTTTAAGTTACCTCAGGCGATTTTCTCACAAAGAGCACCGATAATTTCGTCCAGCGTGATCCCTTCGGCGCGTGCAGCAAACGTCAGTGACATTCTGTGCCGCAGGATAGGGTTCGCGAGCGCCAGAACGTCATCGATGCTGGGCGACATCCGGCCATCGATTACGGCACGCGCACGGACGCCGAGCATCAACGCCTGCGACGCACGAGGACCCGGCCCCCAGGACACGTTTGCCTGCACCAACGCCAGGTCCGACGTCTCGGGCCGGCCAGCGCGAACAAGGGTCAGGATCGCCTCGGAAACGGACTCGCCGACCGGGATCGAGCGCACCAGCCGCTGCGCCGCCATCAGGCTTTCCGGATCCATGACCTGGCCCGGTTTTACGTCTTCGTTGCCGGTGGTCTTGATCAGAATGTCCCGCTCGGCGTCCAGGTCCGGATATTCCACGTTCACCTGCATGAAGAAACGGTCGAGCTGCGCCTCGGGCAGGGGGTAGGTCCCTTCCTGCTCCAGCGGGTTCTGCGTTGCCAGCACATGGAATGGACGCGGCAGGTCGTGGTAGTGGCCGGCGACCGATACCCGCTTTTCCTGCATCGCCTGAAGCAACGCGGACTGCGTGCGCGGGCTGGCGCGGTTGATTTCATCGGCCATCAATAGTTGCGTAAAGACCGGCCCCTGAATAAAGCGGAATGAACGGCGTCCAGCCTCGGATTCCTCCAGCACTTCGGAACCCAGAATATCGGCGGGCATCAGGTCGGGTGTGAACTGCACCCGCTTGTCATCAAGACCGAAGACGGTACCCAGCGTTTCCACCAGGCGCGTCTTGCCGAGGCCCGGCACACCGATCAACAGGATGTGCCCACCGGCGAGAAGCGTGACCAGACTCTCTTCCACAACCGATTCCTGGCCGAAGATCGCCTGGCCCACGGCTGCTCTCGCCGCCGTAATGCGTTCCGCAAGCGCCTCGACCTCTGCAACCGCGCTCTGGCGTTCGGCGATATTCAGGCTATCTTTATCTTGTGGGGTATTCGTCGTTGGCACGTCGAAGCCTCCTTTAAAGGTTCACCGGGAAGCGTAACGGATGATCGATACGCCGGAAAAGGTCGAAAATATTACTTTTAAGAAAGCTTCGGGCTCGCCGTGTCCGCCACCCAAGGGGATGGTTCCCCGTCCGGGCCAGATTGTCTGCGGCGAAATCGATATGCGGATCGACGCAGACGGCACTTGGTTTTACCACGGAACGCCCATAAACCGCCAAAAATTGGTCAAACTGTTCTCGACCGTGGTACGCCGCGACGAAGCCGGAGACTACTGGCTTATCACGCCGGCCGAAATGGCACGGATCACAGTTGACGACGCCCCATTCTTGGCCGTGGAAATGGCCGAGACAAATGACAAAGGCGTGAGGTGCCTGGCATTCCGAACAAATGTGGACAAGTGGGTGACAGCAGGGCCGGAACACCCGATTCGGCTGGATATCGACGCCGAAACAGGCGAGCCCCGGCCCTACATCCGTCTCGCCGAAGACGGCGTGGAGGCCCGGATCAACCGTGCCGTCTTTTATGAACTGGTCGAAAATGCAGTAGTGGCACACGTCGAAGGACACGATATGCTTGTGGTTGAGAGCGCCGGCGAGAGATTTGTGCTGGGACCGGCGTCGGAGGAAACATGAACCGCGACGTTATCATTGAGCGTCTTGACCGTTCGTTCGAGAACTACGGCATCCGCATGTCGTCGCGGGGCGATCACGACCTTAATCCCGGCATGACACCCGGCACGGAACTGCGCGAGGCAGCCGTGCTCGTCCCGTTGGTCGAACGAATTGACGGGCTAACCATGATGCTGACGCAGCGCACCGACCACCTCGACCACCACCCGGGTCAGATCAGCTTTCCGGGTGGCCACATCGAACCCGATGACGGTTCACCCGAGGACGCCGCGCTGCGCGAAGCGGAAGAGGAAGTGGGTCTGGACCGGAGTCACGTCCGCATCGTCGGCCGGCTGGATCAATACATTACACGCACCGGTTTTTCCGTCACGCCCGTCGTCGGCTTCGTTCATCCGGAATACACGATTGCACCCGACGAGTTCGAGGTTGCCGAGGTCTTCGAGGTCCCGCTGGCGTTTCTGCTGGACGCGGGCAACCACCGGCGCGACTCACGCGTTTACAAAGGACTGAAGCGGGAATTCTATGCCATGCCCTATGGTGACTATTATATCTGGGGAGCAACGGCGGGGATGATTCGGAACCTATACGACGTGCTTGTCGAAGGCAGGGACTGATTAATGGCACGCATTCTGTTTACGTACGTCCTCCCCCTGGTTCTACCGTTCCTGATGTATCTGGCCTGGAACAAGTACGCCCGCGCACAGGCGCGCAAGAATGGTGGCGAAGAACCGAGCCTGCAGAAAGGACCGATATTCTGGTCCATCGTCGCGGGTTTCGTGCTACTGGCTGCCTCGCTTGTGACGCTGGCAATCACGGGCGGCGATGCGCCAGACTCCGGACGCTATATTCCGCCCCGTCTTGAGGACGGCAAGATTCAGCCGCCCCGCTACGAGAAAGCCCCCGCGCAGTGATCTCGCTCCATGCATCGCGGGATCCGACCGGCAAACTCAACCCGGAACCGTGGCTCGAGGACGAACGTACCGTCGCCGTCATGAGGGCATTGAAGTCAGGCGGCGCCGACGTTCGGTACGTCGGCGGGTGCGTGCGTGACGCCATCGCGAAACGACCCATTAACGACATCGACATCGGCACACCGGAGTCCCCTGATGTCGTGACCAGACGTCTGACCGCCGCCGGGATCAAGGCTGTCCCGACCGGTGTCGAGCACGGCACGGTAACCGCGGTCACGGACGGAAAGAGTTACGAGATCACGACGCTTCGGCAAGATGTCGAAACCGACGGGCGACGGGCTGTGATCGCCTACACCGATGACTGGATCGTGGATTCGTCCAGGCGCGACTTCACTATCAATGCGTTGTCTGCCACCCAAAGCGGCGATGTCTATGACTATCATGACGGAATCTCCGACCTGGCTCATGGCCGCATAAGATTCATCGGACGTGCCGAAGATCGCGTTCAGGAAGACTATTTGCGCATCCTTCGGTACTTCCGGTTCTTCGCGCATTTCGGCCGCCCCCCATACGACGACGCGGCGTTCAATGCCTGCCGGAAGTACGCCGAGCATCTCTCCACGATTTCGGCGGAGCGCATCCGGCACGAACTTCTGCGCACCCTTGCCGCGAACGAACCCGAAGACGCTTTCATCATGATGCGTGATGCGCACGTGCTTGAGGCTATCCTGCCTGAAGCAACCGAGATCGGCACACTCAGGGCTGCCGCATGGCTGGCGTCGCGCGGCGTAATCATCGACGGCCTCAGGCCGCACCCTCTGAGGCGGCTAGGCGCAGTCCTCAGCCCGAACTGTGACGGCATCGGGGTTGCCGGGCGCCTGAAGCTCTCCAGAAAGGAAGCGAACCGCCTGATCGCCATGAAGAAATTCGCGCCGCTTTTCGTCGTTCCCGAAGCGATCGGCAACGTCCAGTCACGCATTCAGAAACTGGGTAATGAAGCCGTTGCCGATGCGCTTATCCTGGCATGGGCAGCACGGCTTGCGGATCAGGCCAAGCTGCCTCACGACGAGACCGTGCTCAGGCGTGAAACACTGGAGATGGCCTTTGCATGGACACCGCCTGAACTTCCGATCGGCGGTGACGATGTGAAGGCAAGAGGCATTCCCACGGGACCGGAAGTTGGAACCCTGCTCAGAAAAGTGGAAGACTGGTGGACCGACGGCGGATTCAACGCCGACCGCGAAGCCTGCCTGAAACAACTCGACGACATTATTGCCGACAAAGGGAACGAGGATAAATGACAGAACTGCGCGTTTGTTTCATCGGAGACAGCTTGGTGCTCGGCACCGGGGACGACGAATTTCTGGGCTGGCCCGGCCGCATCATCAAGAACGAACGCAAAGCCGGTCACGACGTCACCCTTTACAATACCGGTATCCGCGGCGACACCACCCTGATGATTGAAGCGCGCTGGCGTGCCGAGGCAGAGGCGCGACTGCCCACGGAAAACCCGTGCGCACTCGTCTTTTCTTTCGGCTGCAACGACATGGCGATGCAGGACGGTATTCTCAGGAACGCGCCGGAGGACGCGGTGGCATCGGCAAGGCGTATGATTTCCGACGCCAAGGACTGGCTGCCGACACTCTGGATCGGACCGCCGCCGGTCAATGACGACGACATGCCCTTCTCGTCCGCGCCCGGACGTTACCGTTTCATGTCGTCGAGCCGGAATTTGCAGTTGTCCGAAATGTTCGAAGACGTCGCTGATGAACTCGGCGTGCCATATCTCGATCTTTTCACGCCGTTGGCGTCAAACCCCGAGTGGCCGAAACATTACATCCCGGGCGATGGCGTGCACCCTCGGAGCGGCGGCTACGATATCATTGCCGAGCAGATCGTTGGCTGGGATGCATGGCGAAAGTGGTTCGATGGCTGAGGATCAGGACCGCCCGGAAGGCGATCTGGATGACCGTCTAGCGGCACATATTTTAAGGCTGGTGAAAGATTGCGGACCGGGGAAAACAATATGCCCGTCCGAGGCGGCGCGGGCCGAACGGGGAGATGATTGGCGCAGTCTGATGAAACCGGTTCGCCGCGCCGCGCAGAAGCTGGCGCGTGACGGTCATATCGCGATCTACCGCAAGGGCAAACCCGTGGATCCGAAAACGGTCAAAGGCGTAATCCGGCTCGGATTGCCCTGATCTAGTTGGCGATCGCCAGTTCGTTCCCGTTTTCGATCCCGCTCAGGATACGGTAGGCAGCGTCGTCCAGCTTCAAGCACGTCAGCGCCGCCTGTCTGGTCTCCGGCATTACCCGGACCACCCGCGCACGGATATCGACCTGATATGGCGGTTGCGCATGTCGGTAGGATTCTTCGTCCGACAACCCGTCAATGCGAAGCAGCGCGCCGGTCGGTAAAATCCCGCCGAGATCCTCGATTACGAGGCCACCGTAGCTCCATTCCGTGGTCTGGAACGTATGCCCGCCGATCCGCAGATACAGCTGCGGCCGATCAAGGCGTTCGTGTTGCCGGCGCTCGCCGGCTTTCCCAGTAGATCTTTTCATCACAGCCCCCAATGGCTTGCCCCAGGACCGCCGATTATTGCTTTTATGTGAAAGGTTTAGATGTGATGCACGTCACTATGCGGGTACCAGCACCTGACCTGCCATCAAAGGTCGTGCCGTGCGGTAAACGGTACAACTCTCGGCTGCAACACCGTTTGCCCCGGTAACGACGTTAGCGTCCACCGGCAATACGCCCGAGGGATTGGCGAGCCGCAGGTCACCGGCCTGTTCACGGACCAATGCGCTGGGCACACTACCCGGAATGCGGCATGCGACGCCCAGGCACATCGCACCTGTCAGCGGCAGCACCCGATGCACCTGCCCCATGGAAACGATGCGCGCAGAAAGATCGCAATCGCCTGCCGCGATACTTGTGCCGGCAAGCGTCGTGCTGTTGGCCGCAAGCGCGACGATGCCGATCTTCGGGTTGCCGAGCGAGGCGGTCTCCGGCGTCGCGGCGAGCCCCATGGCAACGGCGGCGGTACGCCGGACCGCATCCAGGTCTGCCATGAATTTCTTATCGGCTTCCAGATCGGAAACGCTTTCCGTTGCTGTCTTGCCGAAGCGTTCGGCGGCAACGAAGACAACGGCATTCGATGCGTCGACGAGGCTTGCCTCGACCTTGCCCACGCCTGGCACGTCGAGCACGTCCATCGCGTTACCGCTCGGCAGTAGCTTTCCGGACGTTGCGCCACCCGGGTCCAGATAATCGAGCCGGATACGCGAACCCGTACCGCTGACGCCCGGAATTTCGAAACCGCCTGCGGGCTGAAAAACGCCTTCCGCCACTTCGAACGTGGCGTGATAGATCTTCTTCGTGTTGGTGTTGAAGACCCGTACCGTTTGCTGTCCCGCTTCCGGGGTCAACAAACCGCTGTCGACCGCGAACGGGCCGACGGCGGACGATAGATTGCCGCACGTCGCCGAATAGTCGACTTCAGGTTTGTCGATCACGACCTGCGCGAAGGTGTAATCGACATCCGCCCCCTCGACCGACGACGGCCCGACGATAACCGCCTTGGAGACCGACGACACACCGCCCCCCATGCCGTTCAACTGCCGGCCGTAGGCGTCGGGGCTGCCGAGCGCATGCAGAAAAATCCTGTCGCGCGCCTCGATGTCGTCGGGAAGTGAATCGTGGCGGAAGAACACGCCCTTCGACGTGCCGCCCCGCATGAAAATCGCTGAATATCCTTGCTGTGGCATGAACTGCTTATTCTTCCCTGTTCGTTCTTTTAATCTTTGGGGCCGGCGAAGAACCAAATGATGACGCCGAGCAGCGGCAGGAGCAGGATCAGAATGATCCAGAAAACCTTGGAACCCGTGGTCGCCTGAGTGCTGCCGAGTGTCTTGATAATTGCATAAACGTCAGCGATCAGAACGAGCAAACCGCCGATACCAATTCCTTCGAGACCCATCTTTAACTCCTTGCCTGTTGCACCGCCCCACTTCAGCGCACCCACGGCACACAGGCAAGGATGAAGCCGCGGGGTGGTTGTGCACCTGCGAAGATTTGCTAGGCTGAGTCCATGAACGCGCCGAACCCCCTTTCCGAAACCAAGCCCATCGCCGCCCCCGGCATGATGGCGCTGTTTTTGGATGTGGACGGCACGCTGCTGGAATTTTCCGACACACCCGATCAGGTGGACGTCCCGAAATCCCTCGTTCAGTCACTTTTTGCGGCGCGCACAGTTCTGGGCGGCGCCATTGCGCTCATCAGCGGGCGGGCACTTGCCGACCTCGATCGGCTGTTTCAGCCACTGCATTTGCCAAGCGCCGGACTCCACGGCTTCGAGGTGCGGCATTCAGACGGCGAACATCGCCGCCACGACGCGGATGCCGCCGCCATCTCGCACGAACGCGACAAGCTCCACCAGATGTTCGAAGCGGTTCCCGGCGTCCTGATCGAGGACAAGGGACCATGTGTCGCCATCCATTTCCGCCGTGCACCGGCACTTTCCGGTCAGGTAACCGAGGCCGTCGCAGCAGCACTGGCGCGCCTCGGGCCCGAATTCGAAATGCTCGAAGGCGATATGGTGCGTGAACTCCGCCCGGCCGGCATCAACAAGGGGCATGCCATCCGTCAGTTGATGGAAAGGCCGCCCTTCGCGGGCCGCACTCCGGTATTCATCGGCGACGACGTGACCGATGAAGACGGCTTCGCCGCCGTGAACGAGTTATCCGGCATTTCCGTTATCGTCGGCGACCGCCGACCGACGCAGGCGCAGGCGCGCCTGGACAACGTCGCCGCTGTCCGCCGATGGCTCGATCACGTCATCTCGACCGCGGACCCGACCTTGAGCCCCTCCGACGACCGGGAAACAATGCAAGCATGAGCGATCTGAATCTGATCATGATCGGCAACGGATCCGTTGCCGCCCTTCTCGACCGAAATGCACGATACCGCTGGGCCTGCCTTCCCGATTTCGAGAGCGACCCGGCATTCTGCGATCTGCTGCGCGCCCACTCCGGCGAACAGCCCGGATTTTTCGACATCATGCTCGACGGGCATACGCACAGCGAACAGACCTATTTGCCGAATACCGCCGTCGTCGTTACGACGTTGCATGACGGCAAGGGCAATGCGGTCGAGATCACCGATTTCGCACCGCGCTTCAAACATCTGGGCCGCGCTTTCCGGCCGACGATGTTCGTGCGCACGATCAGACCGGTTGCCGGACGGCCGCGTATTCGTGTCCGGCTGCGCCCGGCCCGCGACTGGGGTGCCAACGGCGTGGAAACGACGCGCGGTTCCAATCACATACGCTATCTGACGTCAGGCACGCCAATGCGCTGCACGACGGACATTCCCGTCTCGCACATCCTCAAGGAGACGGATTTCCTGCTCGACACGCCGGCCAATCTAATATTCGGACCCGATGAAACGCTGGGCGACAGCGTCGCCGGTGTGGCGCGCGATTTTTGCGAGAAGACCACGGATTACTGGCGCGAATGGTGCCGTTACCTGTCGCTGCCGTTCGAGTGGCAGGATTACGTGATCCGGGCCGCCATCACGCTAAAGCTCTGCAACTTCGAGGAAACCGGCGCCATCGTCGCCGCCATGACGACCTCGATCCCCGAAGCCCCCGGCAATGAACGGAACTGGGATTACCGGTACTGCTGGTTGAGAGATGGCTACTTCGTCGTCAGCGCACTTAACCGTCTCGGCGCAACGCGGACGATGGAAGGCTATCTGGGTTACATCAACAACATCATTGCCGGCGCCAGCAACGGTCACCTGCAACCGGTTTACGGCCTCTCGTTCGACAGCGAACTGACCGAGGAGATCGTCGAGACGCTGGACGGCTACCGAGGCAACGGCCCGGTTCGCCGCGGCAACCAGGCCTACGAGCATATCCAGAACGACGTCTACGGCAGCGTCATCCTGTCCGTCACGCAGGTCTTTTTCGACAAGCGTCTGAAACGCCAGGGCGACGAAACGCTGTTCAAGTTCCTGGAGCCGTTGGGCGAGCAGTGTCTTGCGCTTTATAACCAGCCGGACGCCGGTCTTTGGGAACTGCGCGGCAACGCGCATATCCATACATACTCCAGTGTTCTCTGTTGGGCGGGGGTCGACCGTCTTGCGCGGATCGCCGATCATCTGGGCCTCGAGGCCCGCGCACAGTACTGGCGGATGGAGGCCGACCGGGTCAGGGACGAAACTCTAAGGGAATCATTCAACGAGGACCGCAACAGCTTCGCCGACACCTGGGGTGGCGATGCCGTCGACGCCAGTCTGCTTTTGATGCTGGAACTTGGCTTTGTCGATGCCGACGATCCACGTTTCGCGGGCACTGTCGCCGCCATCGAACAGGACTTGAAGCGCGGCGACTATGTTTTCCGCTACGTGAAGGCCGACGACTTCGGCGAACCGGAAAAGGCCTTCGTCGTCTGTACCTTCTGGTACATCGACGCGCTGGTGAAACTCGGCCGCCGCGACGATGCCCGCAAGGTCTTCGAAACCATGCTGGAGAAGCTCAACCCGGCGGGCCTGATGTCGGAACACATCGACGTCGAAACAGGTGAACTCTGGGGCAACTTCCCACAGACCTATTCGCTGGTCGGCCTGATCAATTCCGCGATGGAACTCAGCAAGACCTGGAAGGAAGCGTTCTAGACCCGTGCCAAAATCCAAATCAGCGACGAAGAAAGGTAAACGCGGCACGAGCAAGACACCGTCGCGCCTTGTCGTTGTTTCCAACCGTGTACCGGACGTCAAGGACGGCCGGGTCCAGGCTGGCGGCCTTGCGGTCGCGCTCGAAGAAGCTCTGCAGAACGAGGGCGGCCTCTGGTTCGGCTGGAGTGGCAAGACCGCAACCGGCACCCCCGGCGAACCGAAAGAAACGGAGGTCGGCCCTGTCACTTACGTGATCATGGACCTGAGCCGCAAAGACTATAACGAGTACTATAACGGCTTTGCCAACCGCACTCTCTGGCCGCTGTTTCACTACCGGCTGGATCTGACATCGTTCAAGCGGACGTTCTTTTCCCGCTATCAGGCGGTCAACGAGCTCTTTGCCGAAAAGCTGGCGTGGCGGCTCCGCGACAATGACCGTATCTGGGTACACGACTATCATCTGATCCCGCTGGGCGAATGCCTGCGCCGCCGCGGGTCCAAGCAGACCATGGGCATCTTCCTGCACACACCGTTCCCGGCGATGGAAGTGCTCACCTACATGCCGGCGCATCGCGCGTTGATGACGGCGCTTTCCGCCTACGATCTGATTGGATTCCAAACCGAAAACGACATGCGCGCCTTCACCGATTACATCGAGCACGAGGCCGGCGGCAAGGTGACCAAGTCCGGCAAGGTCGAGGTGTTCGGGCGCAAATTCCGCGTCGGCGTCTTTCCGATCGGCATCAACCCAAGTGTTTTCGAAGGCCCGATGGATCCCAAGGATTTGGCCTGGGGCCGTAAGCTGCGCGAACAGCACGGCGAGAAAGCATGGATGATCGGCGTCGACCGGCTCGATTATTCCAAGGGTATCCCCGAACGCTTTCAGGCGTTCGAACGCATGCTTGAACGCTATCCCGGCTTTCGCAATCAGGTTTCCATGTTCCAGATCACGCCGCCGTCGCGCGGCGAGGTCGCGGAGTATAAAGAGATCAGGCACGAACTGGAGACCAGTGCCGGGCACATCAACGGCCGTTTCGCCGACATCGACTGGGTGCCGATCAACTACATCAACAAAAGCTACGGGCGCGACAAGCTGACCCTGTTCTTCCGTGCCAGCCGTGTCGGCCTGGTGACGCCACTCAGGGACGGCATGAACCTCGTCGCCAAGGAATTCGTCGCGGCGCAGAATCCGTCCGATCCCGGGGTACTGGTGCTGTCGCGCTTTGCCGGCGCGGCGCGGGAACTGAAAAGCGCCCTGATCGTGAATCCGTACGATATCGACGAAGTCGCCGAAGCCATGGCGCGCGGGCTCGAGATGCCGCTGGACGAACGCCGCAACCGGCGCGAGGAGATGATGAAGGTCATTCGCAGCAATGACCTCGACAACTGGCGCGACACTTATCTCACGGCGCTGGCCGCCGCGCATCAGGGCGATTGACCTAGCCATGTCGGCGGCGTCAGGCCTCATTGCAGATGTCGGCGGCACCAATGCCCGCTTTGCACACCTCAACGAAAATGGTGGCTTCGAGACCCCGTTGACGCTCGCCTGCAAGGACTTCGAAACACCGGCCAAGGCGATCCGGGTCTACGTAGAACAGACGGGCCTCGGCACGCTGCCCGCCCACGCTGCCTTTTCCGTTGCCGGACCGGTCCGGGGCGGCAAGGTCGACATGACCAACCACATCTGGCGGCTTGATGCGGATGAGCTGGCGACGGAACTTGGCTTTTCAGACGTTGCGATCGTCAATGACTTCGAGGCCGTCGCCCTCGGTATTCCGGATTTGAAAACCGATGATACGGCCGTCATTCGTGACGGTGCCCCGGATGCGGCTGGCCCCGTCGCCGTCATGGGTGCCGGCACCGGGCTCGGCGTATCGGTGCTGATCCCGTCGGATGGCAAGCGGATTGCGCTGGCCACCGAAGGTGGCCACGCCACGCTGGCCCCGCGTACCGATCAGGAGGCGGAGATCGTACAGATCCTGGCGAAACGGTTCGGCCATGTGTCGTGGGAACGGGTGCTGTCCGGCCCGGGGCTTGAGGCGCTTTATCAGGCGACCGGCGGCGAGACCGTCGATGCGGCCGAGGTGACGTCCCGTATGCAGGCGGGCGACGAAACCGCCATCCGGGCGTTCGATCAATTCTTCGCCTTTCTGGGCACGGCAGCATCCGACGTGGCGCTTACCTGCGGGGCGACGGGCGGCGTCTATCTTGCGGGCGGCATCCTGCCGCGGCTGGAAGGCGAACTGAAATCATCAGGCTTCGCAGGACGGTTCGTCGACAAGGGCCGGTTCGGCGATTATCTGTCGAACGTGCCGGTGAAGTTGATCACCCATCCCTTCCCGGCGTTCGTGGGATTACGCTACCTGATTGACGGCACGGATTAAGGCCACGCCACGTCGGGCGGCAGGCTCATCAAAATGGCGTCGACATTGCCACCGGTCTTGAGCCCGAAGATCGTGCCCCGGTCATAAAGCAGGTTGAACTCGACATAACGGCCGCGTTTGACGCGCTGTGCCTGTTTCTGGTCCGGCGTCCACGTCAGGTTCATCTTGTCGCGCGCGATATCGGGATAGACGGAAACGAACGCCTTGCCGACGTCCTGCGTGAACGCAAAATCCCGTTCCCAGTCCCCGGTCGCGTGGTTGTCGTAGAAAATGCCGCCGACGCCCCGCGTCTCGGACCGGTGCGGCAGATAGAAATACTCGTCGCACCACTTGGAAAACCGGCCGTAGTAATCGTCGCCGTAGGGCGCGCAGGCATCCCGGAATGCCTGGTGGAACCGTTCGGTTTCGGCGGCGTCCGGAAACACCGGCGTCAGGTCACCGCCACCACCGAACCAGCCCTGGGTCGTGACGATCATCCGCGTGTTCATGTGCGAGATCGGTACCAGCGGCGAGCGCGGGTGAATGACGACCGATACGCCCGCCGCCCAGAAACGCGGATCCTCCTGGGCACCCGGAATGCGCGCCCGGAACTCCTCCGAGAACTCGCCGTGCACGGTCGAGATATTGACGCCCGCCTTTTCGAACACGCGCCCTTCGCGCAGCACTGCCATCGTGCCGCCGCCGCCACCGTCGCGCTCCCACGACGTGCGCTCGAAAGCCTGCGGCTCGAACGCCGCGTTCAGGTCGTGTGCCTCGGCCGTTTGTTCCAGTTCCTCGAGCCGTGCACACAGGCTGTCGCGGACCTCGGCGAACCACGCCTGGGCGCGCTGCTTGTGTGCCTCGCCAAACGGCGCGTCTGCAGCAATATCATTCATTCGCGATTCCCCGGCTTCGGTTAAGGCGCCTTTTTATTGCTTCAGCCGAACCCGTGCAACTGACGCAGGGCTTCGTAAAGGACAATGCCGCCGCAGACGGCAACATTCATTGACCGAAGCCCCGCCTGCATCGGCAGGGCCACCCGGGCATCGCAAGCATTGTGCACATCGTCGGGCACACCGGCGCTTTCACGCCCAAGTAGCAATGTGTCACCCTTTTCGAATTCAAAGGCAGGCAACAGGCTGTCGCCCCGCGTTGTCAACAGGACTAGGCGACTGGGTCCGCGGTCACGCCGGTATGCCTCCCAGCTCTGATGCCGGAATAATTGAACATGCGTCATGTAATCCATGCCCGCACGCCGCATTTTTGTATCGGAAAGCACGAATCCGCAGGGCTCGATTACGTGCACGGGGACACCGAAACACGCCGCGGTACGAAAAAGGTTCCCCGCGTTTTGCGGGATATCGGGCTGGTAAAGTGCCAGTGAAACGGTCGGATCGGTCACGGTTCGACTTCCTGTTGAAAATGCCTGTCATTCGCCATTTTGCGCCATTTTCCGTCTATCTAAACCCTTGCAACGTTTGGGTCATCAAGTATAACGAGTGAGCGTTTCCGGGGTCTCCCGGAAACGTTAATTATCGTTGCCTGCCCGCATGCTTGAAACCGGCATCGGCTGGCATTTACGATAACGAAGGCCGGGTCCGAGGGTGAGCGATTTCGGCCGGGGATATTGAAGTATTCATGCCGTTTCGACGGCGACGGGTAATTGGTCATATCGAGGGGAATTTCCATGAGCGAAACCGCAAACCATGCGGGCCAACCCACGAGTGGCGGCGCCGAAATCGACGAACAGACGCGCCGCGATTTCCTTATTTGGAGCACGGCAGCGGTTGGCGCCGTCGGCACCGCAATCGCGGTTTGGCCGTTCATCGATCAGATGAACCCGGCGGCAGACACGCTGGCGCTGGCATCGACCGAAGTCGACATCTCGCAGATTGCCGTTGGTCAGAGCATCACCGTGATCTGGCGCGGCAAGCCGGTCTTCATTCGCCACCGCACGCCGGAAGAAATCTCGGAAGCAGAGAGCGTGTCGCTCGATCAGCTCCCCGATCCGCAAACCGACGCCGACCGCGTCGTCAAGCCGGAATGGCTGGTCATGGTGGGTGTCTGCACGCACCTGGGCTGCATTCCGCTTGGTCAGAAACAGGGCGATTCCAAGGGCGAATTCGGCGGCTGGTTCTGCCCGTGCCATGGTTCGCACTACGACACGTCCGGCCGTATCCGCAAAGGTCCGGCACCCACTAACCTGCCGGTCCCGTCGTACGAATTCACCGACGACAACACCGTGCTGATCGGCTGAGGGGGGAAAGAACAATGAGTGGTGGAACCTCTAACTTCCAATCCAACAGCCGTATCGTGAACTGGATCGAGCATCGCCTGCCGATCTTCTCGTTCATGGACGCGCAGATGAACCAATACCCGACACCGAAGAACCTGAACTACTTCTGGAACTTTGGTTCGCTCGCGGGGATCGTGCTCGTGATCATGATCGTTTCCGGCATCACGCTGGCAATGAGCTACACGCCGCACACCGAATATGCGTTCACGTCGGTCGAGCGCATCATGCGCGACGTCAATTCCGGCTGGCTGATCCGTTACATCCACATGAACGGTGCCAGCATCTTCTTCATCGTCGTCTACATCCACATTTTCCGCGGCCTTTACTACGGCTCTTACAAGGCGCCGCGCGAAATCCTCTGGATGATCGGGATTTTCATCCTGCTGGCGATGATGGCGACCGCATTCATGGGTTACGTGCTGCCGTGGGGCCAGATGAGCTTCTGGGGCGCGACCGTGATCACCAACCTGTTCTCGGCCATTCCGCTGGTCGGGGACTACATCGTGCAGCTGCTGTGGGGCGGTTTCGTCGTCGATAACCCGACGCTGAACCGGTTCTTCTCGCTGCACTACCTGCTGCCGTTCGTGATCGTCGGCCTGGTGTTCCTGCACCTCTGGGCGCTGCACATGCATCACTCCAACAACCCGACGGGCGTTGAAATCAAGGACGAGAAACAGGACACGATCCCGTTCCATCCGTACTACACGATCAAGGATCTGTACGGTCTCGGGCTCATGATGATCTTCTTCGCGTTCTTCATCTTCTTCGCGCCGAACTACTTCGGTCACCCGGACAACTACATCATGGCCGACCCGCTGGTGACGCCGCCGCACATCGTGCCGGAATGGTACTTCCTGCCGTTCTACGCGATCCTGCGTGCGTTCACGTCTGATTACTGGGTCTACCAGGTGATCTCGCTGGGCGGCACGCTGATGTCGGCCAAGCTCGCCGGCGTCATTGCGATGTTCGCGTCGATCCTAGTGTTGCTTCTGCTGCCGTGGCTCGACCGTTCGCGGGTCCGTTCGTCGAAGTACCGTCCGCTTTACCGCTTCTTCTTCTGGGTGTTCGCCATCGACTGCGTCATCCTCGGATGGGTCGGCGGTCTGCCGCCGGAAGGTGTGCTGGTGACAATCGGCCAGTGGTCGACGTTCTGGTACTTCTTCCACATCATCATCATCGTGCCGGTTGTCGGCGTTCTGGAGCGGCCGAAACCGCTTCCGGACAGCATTGCCGCTTCCGTTACCGGTGCAACTCAGGCGGCGGAGTAAGACTTATGAAAATGACGAAAACCCTTACCGCCATTGCACTCGGCCTCGGCATCCTCGCGGGTGCCGGGAACGCCCAGGCCGCCGGCGCCGGTGTCAAGCCGCCGTCGCAGGACTGGTCGTTCAACGGCATCTTCGGCACGTACGACCGCGCCGCCCTGCAGCGTGGTTTCCAGGTGTACCGGAACGTCTGCGCCAACTGTCACTCGCTCGACCTGATCGCGTTCCGCAATTTGGGTGACCTGGGCTACAACGAAGACGAGATCAAGGCGATCGCGTCGTCGTATGAAGTCCAGGACGGCCCGAACGAGGACGGCGACATGTTCTCGCGTCCGGCGACCCCGGCCGACCGCTGGCCGGCCCCGTTCCCGAACAGTAAGGCTGCCGCCGCCGCCAACGGTGGTGCGGTACCGCCGGACCTGTCGCTGATCACCAAGGCGCGTGGCGCCGGTGGCGATTCCGCGCTTCGCGTCTCGCTGTTCCACCCGGGCGGGTTCGCCCTGGGTGCGGATTACCTCCACGCACTGCTGACTGGCTACAAGGAAGAGGCCCCTGCCGGCTTCTCGCTGCCGGATGGCAAGTATTACAACGAGTACTTCCCGGGTCACGCTATCTCGATGGCACCGCCGCTCTATGAAGGCGCCGTCGAGTATGAAGATGGCACGGCGGCCACGACCGAACAGCTGTCGTCCGACGTGACCATGTTCCTGGCATGGGCCGCGGAGCCCGAACTCGAAACGCGTAAACAGACCGGCATCAAGGTGATCTTGTTCCTGATCGTCCTGACGGCCATGCTCTACGCGCTGAAACGGAAAATCTGGTCCGACGTTCACTAACAGTTCGCCGGCCAGCCCAAACGAAAAGCCCCGGTCTTGCGACCGGGGCTTTTTTGTTGCCTCGGAGGGCTACTATTCGGACGCAACCATGCCACGGGCAAGGTTCAGCAGTTCGCCGGCATAGACGAACTCACCCTGCTCGCAGCGCTTTTCCGCGAGTTCGACGACTTCGTCATATACTTTTGCGGCTTTCGGTCCGATTTCCGGGTTGGACGCGCGGGCTTCCTTGGTATCGGTAACGGCCTGCATACATTCGGTCTTGTTCTGCGGCACGTTGGTGTCCTGCGCAGAAACGGCATTGGAAGAAAACAGCACGGCAGCACTCAGCACCATCGGCGCGAAGGCGACTACATTCTTAAACATTTCATTGGAACCTGGATGGCGATGCCGAACCTTCGGCACCCGGCCAAAACGCGGGGGCTATCGCGTTTCGCGCGAACATATATGCCTATTTTGATTCTTCCGCAATATGGATTTTGTAATGCTTCGGTAGCGAGGAATCAGTCGACGACGAAAAGCTTGGCGCCCGCTTCCGTGCGGGAGCGATGCGGCGCATCCCCAAAGTCCGACACCTGATAGCTCATTCCTGCCTTCAGGGTAAACGAACGGCCATCCTTCAGTTCGCTGATCAATTCTCCCTCCAGCACATAAAGGATGTGCCCCCGGTCGCACCAATGATCGGCGAGATATCCCGGCGAGTATTCGACAACCCGCACGCGCACATCCCCGATATTCAGCGTCCGCCAGACCGCTTCCCCGGTTTCACCCGGATACGTCACCGCTTCGACGGCGTCCCAGTCGGTCGGCGTGAAGGGAAGGGTCGGTATCTTCATGATTATCCTTCCAACAGGTAGCTATTTCTTCGGATCCGCCCAGGCGCTGTAGTTCTTGAACTTTTCAAGAACCACGTCCATTTCGCCGACCGTCAAAAGCTTGGGCATGCCGACGGCCAGCGCCTTCAGGTACTGGTTCGCCAGCGTCTCGATTTCGATGGCGCGCTTGAAGGCGTCCTCGATGTCCCGGCCCAGCACGATCATGCCGTGATTTTCCATCAGGCACGCCAGCCTGCCCTCCAGCGCCGCAAGCACCGCATCCGCAAGTTTTTCGGTACCGAACGTGGCATACGGTGCACAGCGGATATCCCGCCCGCCGGCAACGGCGACCATGTAGTGGAATGGCGGAATGCCCCGGCTCAGGCAGGCAAGGGTCGTGGCATGGATCGAATGGGTATGCAGCAGCGCCCCTGCCTTGGGCTTGGCCGCCATGACCCGGCAATGGAAGTGCCACTCGCTCGACGGCGGGCGATGACCGCGCAGGACCTTTCCCTCCCAATCGATTTTCACGATATCGACGGGCGACGTCTTGTCGTAATCGAGGCCGGATGGCGTGATCAGCAGACCGTCGTCGACCCTGATCGATGCGTTGCCACTGGTGCCCTGGTTGAGGCCCGTCGCATTCATGCGCCGACACGTTTCGATCAGCGCCATGCGCTTGTCGTAATCCGGCACGTCGGACCCCGCCGGGACGCCGAGTGGCGCCGCAGTCGATGCATCCGACCCGATCGATACGAGCCGCGCCACTGGCCGACCGCGTTTCGTGATGACGACATCCCGGCCCTGCTCGCTTTCCGCCAGCAGGCGGGAGAACCGCTGGTTGGCGTCCGTCGCGTTGACGCTCAGTGGCTGACGATCATGCTTCATATATTAATAGTGACATACCTATATAGTTATTACACTACTTAATTTTATGCCTTGAGGTTTCTGGATTTCTGAGGCCATGCGCACGCTCGGCGTTGACGGGTGGCCACCGATGCCGTCCAATTCCGCATCAAAAAATAATACTTAGGGAGAATGTTCATGGCCGCTTATGTCATCGATAGCGAGCTTTTCAGAGATCAATACTCGACCGCGGACATGCGCGACGTCTTTTCCGATCAGCGCACCGTGCAGGCGTGGCTCGATGTCGAGGTCGCGCTGGCCGACGCGGAGGCGGAACTCGGGATCATCCCGGCAGACGCCGCCCGCGCCATCCGCGACGCGGGCGATGCCGCTGACTACGACCTGGCCGAAATGAAGCGCGAGATGGACCGGACCGCGCATCCGATCGTGCCGCTGGTCCGCATGATCGCCGCCAAGTGCCCGGACGGCCTTGGGGAATACGTGCACTGGGGCGCGACCACACAGGATATCACCGACACCGGCATGATCCTGCAGATCAGGGACGCCATGGACATCATCGACGGCCGGCTGGAAGCGCTAACCGCCGCACTCGCCGATCAGGCCGTGACCCACGCTGCAACGGCCATGCCAGGCCGCACCCACGGCCAGCACGCGCAGCCGGTGACGTTCGGCTACAAGGCCGCGATCTGGCTCGACGAAATCCGCCGTCATCAGACCCGCATGGACGAGATGCGCCCGCGCCTGCTGGCCGGTCAATTCGGCGGCGCCGTCGGCACGCTTGCTGCCCTCGGCGATCAGGGCTTCGCCGTCCGCGAAAAACTGATGCGTAACCTGGAACTGGAAGAACCCGCCATCACTTGGCACACCGCGCGTGACCGGATTGTCGAGATGGTGTCCGTGCTCGCCATGATCGCCGGCACCTGCGGCAAAATCGCCCACGAGCTGTTCCTGATGACCAAGACCGAGCTACAGGAGGTCGAGGAACCCTATCCCGCCGGCAAGGTCGGCTCGTCGACCATGCCGCACAAACGCAATCCCGCCATCTGCGAAAGCATCGCCGGCCTCGCACGTACCGTACGCTCCAGTGTCTCGATGGCGTTTGAAACATTGGTCAACGAAAACGAACGCGACAAGATCGCGCTAAACACTGAGCGTGAATTCATCGCCCGCACCGTCTGCCAGACCGACGCCGCGCTCGCCAAGACCGTGGTGCTGTGTGAAGGGCTCGACGTCCGCGCCGGCAACATGCGCCGCAACCTGGATATCACCAAGGGCCTGACGCTTTCCGAAGCAGTCATGATGCAGTTGGGCGAGAAGCTCGGGCGTCAGACGGCGCACGATATCCTGCATGCCGCCTGCACGACGGCTTTCAAGGAAGATACGACCATGAAGGATGCACTGATGCAGATCGACGCCGTGACGGATGTGCTCTCCGAGGACGAGATCGACGCACTGCTCGACCCGGAGGGCTATATCGGCTTGGCAGCCCGCATGGCGCGGGATGTGGCGGAAGGCTGACTTAGCTCAGATAATCCGCGACGAAACTCTCGACGATCGGTTCCAGTCCCGTATCACCGGGGCAGCCGAGCGCGAGCGCGCGGCCCGCATCCATCGACACCGGCCAAGCACCGACGATCTTCTGCACGTTGGCGTCGGGCGCAGACGTAAACGGCCCCAGTTCGATCCCGCGGCGCGCCGCGACGGCCTTCGTCGCGTCGATCATTTCCTGCACATTGACGGTGATGTTCGGCAGGTTCACCACCCGGTCGTCCCCGAACGCGTCTGCCGGCGCATCCAGCAGCACCATCAGGCCATCCGCCACCGTGCGGTAGCCGCCAACGCAGAGCGTCATGTCGAGCGGCACCGGATACAGGCTTTCGACACCGGTCAGCGGTTCGCGGATCACGCCGCTGGCGAAGCTGGACGCCGCCGTGTTGGGTTTTCCCGGCCGCACGATTACCGTCGGCAGGCGGGCAACACGGCCATCGACGAAACCCTTCCGGCTCATATCGTTGACCAGCAGTTCCATCACCGCCTTGGTCATCCCGTAGGTGTTCTGCGGGACGGGCCGGGTCATGCCGTCGACGTGCTCGGGCATGGCGGAACCGCCGAACACCGCGAGGCTTGAGGTAAACAGAACCTTGGTTGCCGGACCGTTGGCACGCGCGGCGTCGAGTACAGTCCGGCCGCCCTCGATATTGACCCGCATCGCGGCGTCGAAATCCGCTTCCGAACCGGCGCTGACCATGGATGCGAGATGAATGACAGCATCGCAGCCCTTGACCAGGTCGACAACCGCGGTGGCATCGCCGATGTCGCCGAGGGCGATTTCCACCCGGCCTTCAAGCGCCCCCAAGCCGTCGGGCGGCACGGCAATATCGAAAAGCGTGACCTCGTCACCGCGTGCAAGCGCGCGTTCGGCCAGAAGGCGGCCCAGGAACCCGGTGCCGCCGGTAATCAGAATTTTCATGGTGTTATTCCGCTGCTGTCTTTGCCTTGGCCCGCTCGACCAGTTCCTGCAGGCAGTCGTCCGCCAGCGGTTTGATCGACGTAAAGTCGCGATGTGCAATCCACGGTTTGCGCGTGAATTTTGTGATGTGATTGGAAACCGCGCACAGGCTCAAATAGACGATGACCCGGTCCCATGGGCTGATGTTGGGCGGGCTCGCGTGCACGAGGTTGCCGTGGAACAGCAGCACCGAGCCCGGTTCGCCGGTGGGCGCGACCACGCCGCCCTCGTCCGCCAGCTTGCGGACGGTCTCCCGGTCCAGCGTCCAGAGCGGATAGCTTGTCGTTTCAAGGTCATGCCCGGCCTCGACAACGCCCGCCTTGTGGCTGCCCGGAATGAACAGCAGCGGGCCGTTCGCTGCCGTGACCTCGTCGAGGAACACCGAAATGTTCATGGCCCGTGGCTCAGGCATGCCGTCGTCCCTGGCCCAGGTGCCGTAATCCTGATGCCATTGCCAGATGTCACCATCGAACGCCGCCTTGGCGTTGATCTTGTATTGGTGCATGTAGACCTCTTCCTCGAGGATCTGCATGATCGGCTCGACCAGACGGGGGTGCGCACCAAGCCGCTTGTGCGCTTCATCATATTCGTGTGCCGCAAAGGCGATGCGCGGCACGCCCGATTTCTCGCGCCATACTTCCTCGCGGTGGGAGGCATAGATGTCTCTGGCGGCATCCTTCAGGACCTGCGCCTCTTCCTTCGAGAACAGCCCCGGCAGGAACAGGTACCCCTTGTCGTGAAATTCGGCGAGTTGCGCATCGGTCAGTTTCATGGCGTTCCTCCCACAGAACGGTATTGCGGCATTGTAGCGCAGTAGGACCGGATTAAAAATACGCCACGTACTAGGCTTTCTCGGGAAACAGCCCCTTGAGCCCCTCTTTCGAGGCTGCGCACACACCGCGCTCGGTAATGAGGCCCGTCACGAGCCGCGCCGGCGTCACGTCGAACGCCGGGTTCCCGCCCTTGGCGCCGTCGGGGACGATCTCCACCATGACCACGTCACCGCTATCGGTCTTGCCCTGTATCTTGGTGACTTCGTCGGCCGAGCGTTCCTCGATCGGGATCTCGCGGCCGTCATCGATGGTCCAGTCCACCGTCGGCGACGGCAGTGCAACGTAGAACGGCACACCGTTGTCGTCGGCCGCCAGTGCCTTGAGGTAGGTGCCGATCTTGTTGCAGACATCTCCCGCTGCCGTAGTGCGGTCAGTCCCAACAATGCACATATCGACGCGGCCTTCCTGCATCAGGTGACCACCCGCGTTGTCGGCGATGACCGTCAGCGGCACACCATGCCGGCCCAGTTCCCACGCCGTCAGACTGGCGCCCTGATTGCGCGGGCGCGTTTCATCGACCCAGACATGCACCGGGATACCGGCATCGAATGCCTTGTAGATCGGCGCCAGCGCCGTACCCCAGTCAACGGTCGCCAGCCATCCCGCGTTACAATGCGTCAGGATGTTGACCGCTTCACCTTCGCCCTTCTTCTTGTGGATGTCCCGGATCAGCGCGTGACCGTTGTCGCCGATGGCGGAACAAATCTCGACGTCTTCGTCGCAAATCTCCGCAGCTCGCTGATACGCCGCCTTCGAACGTTCGTTCTCCGACAGCGGCTCCAACAGGCGAACCATCTCGTCGAGCGCCCAGCGCAGATTGACAGCCGTCGGCCGCGTTGCCAGCAGTTTGTCGTGAGCCGCCTTCAGGTTGCCGTCGGACGCATCCGCCTGCATCGCCAGCGCCATGCCGTACGCCGCCGTTGCCCCGATCAGGGGCGCACCGCGCACCAGCATATCCTTGATGGCTACCGCCGCATCGTCGACGTTTTCAAGCCGGACCGTGATGAATTCGAACGGCAGCCGGGTCTGGTCGATGATTTCCACGCCCCAACCGTCTTCCGCCAACCAGATCGTGCGATAGGGTACACCGTTTACTTTCATTGCATTTCCTCAGAGGACGCGGCCGGCAACCGCGTCCAGCATCGCGACGAGGCCGGGATCGCGCGCCTCGGGCTGCGTGATGACCGCGTTGTCGAGGGCGGTGTGGCAGCCCTGGCTGCAGAGTTCCGTCCGTCCGGATAGACGTGGCACCACTTCCTTGACCAGCGAGCGGCCGTGATCGGCGTTGCCCATGAGGACGGCGATAATGGCCTCGACCGTGACATGGTCGTGGTCCGGATGCCAGCAGTCGAAGTCCGTGACCATGGCGACGGTCGCGTAGCACATCTCGGCTTCGCGGGCGAGCTTGGCCTCCGGCATGTTGGTCATACCGATCACGTCGCAGCCCCACGACCGGTAGAGGTTGGATTCCGCGATCGTCGAGAACTGCGGGCCTTCCATTGTCAGATAGGTACCGCCGCGCGCGTGCGGAATATCGAGCGCGGCCAGGCTCTCCGCCAGCGCATCGCCGAGACGCGAACAGACGGGATGACCGAAACCGACGTGCGCGACAAGGCCTTCGCCGAAAAACGTTTTGGTCCGCGCAAACGTCCGGTCGATGAATTGATCGACCACGACAAAAGTACCCGGCGGATAGTCTTCCTTCAGCGAACCACAGGCCGACAGCGACAGGATTTCCGTGCACCCGATCCGCTTCAGCGCATCGATGTTGGCGCGGAAGTTCAATTCCGATGGCGGGATTCGGTGACCGCGCCCATGACGGGGCAGGAACGCCATCTCGGTACCACCGAGCGTGCCGCGCAGGATTTCGTCCGACGGCTCGCCAAACGGACTGGAAACAGCTTCCCAGCGGGAATCTTCTAGCCCGTCGATCTCGTACAGGCCGCTACCGCCGATGACGCCGATGAACGGCGGCTTCGCTTGGTCACTCATGCACCTTCTCCGCGTCTGAGAACATCCTCGAACAGCCGCATCGTGCGCATCCCGGCGATGGCCGCGGCGCGCGGGTCATAGCTGCCGCGCCTGTCGCAATGAAAGCCGTGACCGGCCTCGTAAACGAAAATTTCCACGTCCGGCTGTGCGCTCTTGACGCTTTCCACGTCACTCATCGGGATCGAGGCATCGCTGTCACCGAAATGGAGGATCGTCGGGCACTTCGGTTTCTCGCCTGCAATCTCGTGAATGCCACCGCCGTAGTAGCCGCTCGCGGCCTGGATATCGAGCCGGCACGCCGCCGCGTAGGTCACGAAACCACCCCAGCAAAATCCGACGGCCCCGATGCGTCCGACATCTGCAATCGCCGCGCGCGCCGCGTCGACATCCGCCATTACGCTGTCCAGATGTTCGTTCGCCGTGGTCTTATGCGCGCGGCCCTTTTCGATATCGTCAGGCTCATAGCCGACGTCAAAGCCCGGCTCCCAGCGGTCATAGAGCGCCGGTGCGATTGCCGTGTAACCAACCGCAGCCCAGCGCTCGACGAGATCGCGGATGTGCACGTTGACACCGAAGATTTCCTGGATGACGACGACACCACCCAGCGGCTTACCTTCCGGCTCGGCGCGGTAGGCATCGAACGTATGACCGTCCGACGCTGTGAGCTTTACGGTCTCAGGCATTATGAATTTCCCTCCCTAAGTGGTCCGAAAAAATAGCCCACGCCATCTTGCAGGGCAATCGGGCCATAGATTCAACTTCACTGAACGGTCGTTACTCCGCCGCCGATTTAACCTCAGGGCGCATGATCGTGAACACTTCCTGCACGGATGTGTAATCCATGTAGCCGAGACGTGCGACCGGGCGAATCTTTTCGACGTCGACAAATCCGTCCTTGAGGAATTCATCGCGAATATGCACGCCGACGACGCGGCCGACGCAAATGGCATTGCCTGCACCGTTACGGTCGGCTGGCAGGTCCATCGTGCCGAAATACGTGCACTCAAGATGGATCGGCGCCGCCTTTACGCGCATCGGTTTGACAAGCGCGGACGGTTCCATCTCGATCCCCAGATGCGCGGCTTCGTCGACACCCGCATCGTAGGCTACGCTGGTGTCGTTCATGGTATCCTTCAGCTCGTACGAAACCATGGAGCAGACGAACTCGCCGGTTTGTTCCGTATTGTGAATGCTGTCCTTCGGCGCATCCGGCGAACGTGCGCCGCTGGCGAACATGACCATGGGGGGATCGCCGGATACACCGTTGAAAAAGGAATACGGCGCCAGGTTGGCGACACCGTCGGCGCCGATCGTCGATATCCAGCCGATCGGCCGTGGAATCACGCAGCTTTTGAAAGGATCACGGGGCAGCCCGTGAGGCTCGTCAGTCTTCCAGAACATTTTATGTTTCCTCAGTGTTCGTCGACGGGTGCATCGCCGACGTAGGGTATCGTATCTTCGACGACATCCCAAATGTGACGCGCGGTTGGTTCCGTCTGTTCTTCGCGGATATGTGCAACAAGGCCGGCGGCACGGCTGATTACCGAAAAGCCTCGCATGATGTCCGGCTCCACGCCGATTTCAAGCAGGACGGCAGCGACGGCGCCCGTGGCATTGATCGTAAGGTGCCGGCCGAGTTCTTCGTCGATGATCGCCGACAACCGCTTCATGGCGTCGATGTAGACACCGTCGATCCCCTCCTGCGACAACGCGATTTCGAACAGGCGTGCCGTCCTCGGATCATCCGGTTTGTGCAGGTGATGGCCGAAGCCCGGCAACGGCCGTTTCGCAGCACGGAGCGCCTTGATCTCGCGGCGCGCCGCCGCGTCGAAGCCGTCTTCGTCCTCCAACAACTGCATCAGCAGCTTGGCGGCATTTTCCATGGTGCCGACGAACTGCGAGCCGACATTCAGCAGCCCCGCCGCCACTGCCGCCTGCAGGGCCTCCGGCGCGGAGTGATAGGTCAGGCGGGTCGCGATGGCGCTCGGCGTCAGGCCATGTTCCATCAGCGTCACCAGCACTGCATCAAGGATCACGATCTCGCCCGGCGTCGCCTTCCTCCCCATGATGTGCATGAACATCATCTCGGTGAACGTGACATTGCCCATCAGGCCGCCGACGAGGCCGTCGTCACGGTAATAGAGTTCCTCGTTCGTATGTGTCGCGAGTTTTGTCGTCGGGCCTTCGTGCGCGCTCATGCGGCGTCCTCTCCGTCCTTGGGTGTAAACATGACCTTGGCTTCGCGGCGTAACACCTTGCCGACCGGCGACCGCGGCAGTTCGTCAACGATGTGAACGACCTTCGGCGTCTTGACCGAATCCAATCGTTCCTTCACGAACGCTGCGATTTCGTCGCCGCTCACATCGGCGCCGTCGCGAACTTCGACGGCTGCCGTCAGCGCTTCGCCCCATTTCCGGTCCGGCACGCCGAAGACAACGCATTCAGATACCATGGGGTGCTGACCGAGAACGGCTTCGACGTCGCTCGGATAAACGTTGAAGCCGCCGGTAATGACGACGTCACGGATGCGGTCCTTGATATAGACAAAACCACGTTTGTCGATGATGCCGACATCGCCCGTATGCAGCCACCCATCGATGATCGTCTCGGCGGTCTTGTCCGGCATGTCGAGGTAACCCCTCATGACCAGGTCGCCCTTGAGCACGATCTCGCCGGTTTCGCCCGGTGCCAGAATATTGCCGTCCGTATCCATCACTTCGACGCGGGTCAGCAGTGTCGCACGGCCGGTCGATGCCCAATTTTCAGGATCGGCCCAGTCTTCAGCACGCATGCAGATCGCGATCTGCGGCGCCTCGGTCTGGCCGAAGCAGGTTTCGAGGGCGTTGTTGAACACTTTCATGGCGCGCGGCACTTCGTCCTTGCGGATCGCGGCGCCGCCGACGATCAGGTGCCTGAGGGCCGAGAAATCACGCTCTTCGACGCCCGGCTCGTCCATCATCATGTAAATCACGGTCGGCGGCACGAACACACTGGTGATGCGGTCGCGTTCCAGCGCCTCGATGATCGACGCCGGCTTCGCCTGACCCATGAAGACCTGCATGCCGCCGACGGCAAACGTCGGCATGATCAGAGTGTTGGTACCGTGCGTCATGGGCGCGGCCAACAGGTTGCGATCCTCGCCGTCGAAGCCAAACTCGTGCAGCATCGAGGCGATACACGTGTTCCAGACCCGGTACGTCTGCATGCAACCCTTGGGTTGTCCGCTCGATCCGCCGGTAAACTTGATCGCCTGCAGGTCGTCCAGGTTGACGTCATGACGGACCGGCATGCGGCCATCGAACGTGTCGACCAGCGATGCAACGTCGATCCCTTCCGCCCCGTCACCGGGCTTGCCGGTGATCCGCGTTGCGGTGCCACTGTCGACCTTGTCCTGACAGTCGGCATCAACGACGACGACCCCCGGGCCGGTCACCTCGCAGATGCGGTCCAGCTCGGGTTTACCGTTCCGTGGGTTGAGCGGCACCCAGGTCTTGCCGGCGGCGAACGTCGCCAGCCACGCAAGCAAATGCTCGAACGTGTTGTAACCGCAGATGCCGACCCGCGTCTGCGGCGCCGGATCGATGTCCTGCAGCGCGGCCGCCAGCGCGTTGGTGCGGCGCGCGAGATCGGCGTAGGTGATTTCCATATCGCCGTCCTTGACGGCAATCCGCTCTGGAAACCGCTGTGCGGCTCTAAAAAAATGATCGACCGGAAGCATGTCAGGCGCCGTCCTCGACCATCTCCGCCTTGAAGCGCCTCCAACGTTCGACGTAATGCACGGCGATCCGCGTCAGGTCCGCGATCTGCTCTTCTTTCAACTCGCGGATCACACGACCGGGCGCCCCGACGACGAGCGAGTTGTCGGGGATCTCCGTTCCTTCGGTAATCAGCGCCTTCGCACCGATGATGCAGTTCTTGCCGATCTTGGCCCCGTTCAGGACCACGGCACCGATGCCGATCAGGGAATTATCACCGACCTCGCAGCCGTGGAGCATGGCCATATGGCCGACGGTCACGCCCTTACCGAGCTTCAACGTGTACCCCGGGTCGGTATGCAGGACGCTGTTTTCCTGAATATTCGTGCCCTCGCCGACGATGATCGGATCGTTATCGCCCCGCAGCACCGCGCCAAACCAGACACTTGCATCCTTTTCCAAAGTGACTTTGCCGATCACCGATGCGTTCGGCGCAATCCAGTAGTCGTCACCATGGGTCGTAACCCGGTGCTCGCCGAGTGTGTACTTCATGAAAATCCTCCGTTGATTGGAGAGATTTTGGCATTCGAAGAAAGACGTTGAAAGGGCCTAAATTTGCCAGGTCTTGCCGGAATTGATGAGTTCCAGGGCATCTTTCGCCGATTGCGGCTTGGCGAAGTAATACCCCTGACCGTAATGGCAGCCCAATTCCTGGAGCTTCGCCTGCTGCGCGTCGGTCTCGATACCCTCTGCAACAATGTTCATCTCGAGGGCAAGCGCGAGGCCGACAATGCTGAGAACGATACGGCGGCTGTTCTCGGTGTCGTCCATGCTGTTCACGAATGCACGGTCGATCTTGAGCGTATCCAGCGGGAACATGTGCAGGTAACTGAGGCTGGAGTACCCCGTGCCGAAATCGTCGATCGCGAGCGAAATGCCGAGGGCCTTGAGTTTCCGGAGCGCCTCGGCCGCGTGATCGGGATTCTCGACCATCAGAGTCTCGGTGATTTCCAGCTTCACCTGATCCAACGGCACGCCGCTCTTGTGAATGATGCCGCCGATCAGATCGATTTCGTCGAGGTCGGAAAGTTGCAGTCCCGACACGTTCGTACTCATGAACGGCAACGTATCGCCCGGGTTCATTTTGGCGAACGCCTCGGCAAAACGGGCCTGGTCGCCAAGGCTGGTTTCGAGCGCGAAGCGGCCAAGTTCCACGATCAGCCCCGTGTGCTCGGCCAGCGGAATAAAGTGTCCCGGCGAGACGAAAGAGCCGTCGGCCTTCTCCCAGCGCATCAGGGCCTCGAAACCGGCGATCTTCCCGCTTTCGAGCGAAATGATCGGCTGGTAGTGCATGCGAAATTCCTGCGCTTCCAGTGCGCTCAGCAGATCCCGCTCATCGTGGATACGCTGAAACGCCATGGCGCGAATTTCCTCGAGCGAGGAATTGTTCTTGTCGCCTTCGACGTTCAGTCCGGAATACCTGTTCTGCGCGTTCCTGAAACGCGTCAACACCACCCGCAGGATGAGGTTCATCATCGGATCCGCGGACGTCAGCGGCTTAATGACCCGGGAACGCTGTATGACGATCAGTTCTGTTTCCGCGGTCGCAATGACATCGGCGGATCGCGGCGCATCATCTATCATCGACATTTCGCCGATGATTTCGCCCGGCCCGAGTTTGGCAATCACCACGTCGTCACCTTCTTTCTCGATGATGACGTCGACGGCACCTCTTTCTATGAAATAGGCGTGTTCCCCCGGCTCGCCTCTGCGGAAAATGACATCTCCCGCCTGATACAAGCGTGAATAAATATTCTCAGGCAATCGCGGCTCCCCTTCTGGGTATCTTCAACTGCGCAGCGTAAGCATCTTGATTCAATTCGGCAATAGCGGCCGTCACAGTATGCCACCGGGTATGCCGAGCGCATGCTGGGTCAATTCGGCGGTCACATAATCAAAGGCCTCGTCGATTTCGTCAGTCATCAGGAACAGGTCGAGGTCTTCCGCCGAAACCGTACCCGCATCGACCAGTGTTTCCAGATGCATCGCGTCTTCCCAGAAGGACTTGCCGAATAGCACCGTGGGCACACGTTTCTTGAGCTTTCCGGTTTGCATCAAGGTCAGCGTCTCGAAAAACTCGTCCATGGTGCCGAAGCCGCCCGGAAACACCAGCATCGCCTTGGCCAGGTACATGAACCAGAATTTGCGCATGAAAAAGTAGTGAAATTCGAAGCCGAGTTCGCGCGTCACATAAGGGTTCTCATGCTGCTCGTGCGGCAAAGAAATGTTCAGCCCGATATTGATGCCCGCCGCTTCAGATGCGCCGCGATTGGCGGCTTCCATGATTCCCGGCCCGCCGCCGGTACAGACAACAAACCGTCGGCGCGATCCCTCTAGCGTCTTCGACCAGGTCGTCAAGCGGCCGGCAAGTGTCCGGGCCGCCTCGTAATACCGCGACATCTCCAGAACATGCTCTGCTTCCGCCATGTCGCCGCCGTGTCGTTTCGTGGCATCAAGATGCTTTTCCGCATCTTCACGGCTTTTGATCCGGGCAGAGCCGAAGAAGACAATGGTGTCGGCGATATTGTACTCGGCGAAGCGCGCTTCCGGTTCCAGATACTCCGACAGAATACGCACGGCGCGGGCGTCGGGGCTGTGGAGGAATTCAAGGTTTTCGTATGCCTTGACCGGCTGCGCGTCATCCGGCCCCCCACCGTTTCGCTTACCGTTTTTGGCCACGGGGCCTACTCCTCGCCGCTCTTGACGGCCCAACGTGCCGTCGCCGCATCGTCGCTGGCCCGCGCGTCGACCCATTTTGCGCCATCAGCGGTATCTTCCAGCTTCCAAAACGGCGCACGGGTCTTTAGGAAATCGATCAGGTAATGACAGGCTTCGAATGCCGCCTCGCGATGTGCGGATGCTGCCGCGACGAGGACGATCTGGTCGCCGGGCTCCAGGCGGCCGTATCGATGGATAATCAGCGTCGCATCGAGCGGCCAGCGCGCATGCGCCTCGGTTTCGATCTCCTCCAGCGCCTTTTCCGTCATACCCGGATAGTGTTCCAGGGTCATCGCGCCGATCTCGGCGTCCCCCGCCATATCGCGGACGAGACCGACGAACGAACAAAGCCCGCCGATACTCGTTTTGCCGGCGCTCATGGCCTTCAGTTCGGCACCCAGATCGAAATCTTCTTCCTGGACGCGGATCATCCTAGCCTCCGGTTACCGGCGGAAAGAAGGCAACCTCGTCACCATCCGCAACGGGATGCGACAAATCGACATGCTCCTGGTTGACCGCGGCACGAACCATCGAGGACTCCTCGAACGCCTCCGCATACCCGTCGCCACGCGCGGCGAGCCAGGCGACGAGATCGCCTACCGTCGCCACGCCGTCCGGTCGGGGGATATCTTCAGATGCCCCGCCGACCCGTTCGCGCACCCATGCAAAATAAAGCAGTTTCAAAATCTTACCCCGACAATAATCCGGAGAACGGAATGTATGTCACCATCGCGCCGGCTTCCAGTTTCTCGACGTCCTCGGCGATTTCCGCAAGCCCGTCCGCCGCCGCCATGGACGTCAGTATACCAGCACCGCTGGAATGATGCTTACTCAGGACCGGCGTACCGTTACCGTCGCTGCCGAGCGCAACACGCACCCATTCGCGCCGCCCGCTCTTTTTCTTGTACGGGAAATCGGTCGCGACCTTGAGCCGGGCGGCTTGATATCCGGTTTCACCGGCCATCTGCCGGAGCATCGGCTGTGCGATCATCAGGAACGTGACCATTGCCGCCACCGGATTGCCGGGAAGGCCGATGAACGCTGCCTCTCCCGCCTGACCAAGGGCGATCGGCCGACCCGGCTTGATGGCCAGGCGCCAGAAATGAATGCTGCCGAGCTTTTCAACGGCAGCTTTCACATGATCTTCTTCACCCGCAGACACTCCGCCTGACGTCATCAGCAGATGATGACCGTCCGCCGCCGCGTCGAGCGCCGCCGCAATTGCCGCTTCGTCATCCGGCAGAATTCCGAGGTCCGTAATCTCGATCCCGAGGCGCTCCAGCATTGCCATAACGGCAAAACGGTTGGCATCATAGATACAGCCGGGCGGGGCGTCGTCGCTGGGATCGCGGACCTCGTCACCTGTCGAGAATACGGCGACGCGCAGCGGCTTGAAGACCTTGAGCGTATCGCGGCCGACGGACGCTGCCAGCCCCACATCCTGGGGACGAAGGCGGGTCCCCGCGTGGACGATCACGTCACCCGTCTTCACGTCTTCGCCGGCAAATCGCCTGTTCGAGCCCTGCTTCAGCCCCTCGGGCAGAATGACGGCGTCCCCGTCGCGAACGCAATCTTCTTCCATAAAGACCGTGTCCATGCCGTCCGGCATCGGCGCACCGGTAAAGATCTGAACCGCCTCGCCCGCTTTGGCGCCGCGGCCCAGCGGATGACCGGCGGCAACCCGGCCCGTCACCGGCAGGCGTGTCTCTCCGGGCGACGCCAGATCGCTAAAGAATACGGCGTACCCGTCGACCGCGCTGTTATCGTGCGGGGGCACGTTTCGGTCGGACACCACATCCTCGGCCAGAACGCGCCCGGCGGCTTTCGGCAATGGAACGGTTTCGGTGTCTACAACGGTCGCGAGCCGCGCCGCGAGATCCGACATCGCCTCGTCATAGGGGATCAATGTATCGCCGAAAGCGAAACAGTCGTCCTTAAGCTGCGCCATGGCGCCGCTCCGCCGGCAGTTCGCAGAAATCGACGACAAAGTCGACAACCGCGGGCACATTGTCCAGATCGATACGGGGAACGTTCACATCCAGTTCGCCCGGCGTCGCAACGGCAACGATCGACGGGTCGTCGGCACAAAGTAACGGCTTGCCGACTTCGGGCCGGTACACCTCCATCTTCGGGTGCGGGTAGCTCTTGAACCCCTCGATCAGCACAAGATCGACCGGCGACATATGCTCAAGCATTTCCTCGATGCTGGGTTCCTGTTCGCCCCGGTTTTCATGCAGCAATGCCCAGCGCTGCGCGCCGGTGATCACCACTTCATGCGCGCCGGCGGCACGGTGTTCGAACGAATCCTTGCCGGGCCGGTCGATATCGAAATTGTGGTGCGTATGCTTAATGGTCGAAATCTTGAGGCCACGTTCGATCAGCTCGGGAATGACCCGCTTGACCAGCGTCGTTTTCCCGCTGCCGCTCCAACCTGCAAAACCGAAAATCTTCATGCCCGGATGTCCCCAGATGACCATTTTGGCCCGTTGTTGCCGATTATAATGAAATATCGTCGCCAGAGAGGCTCGGATCAACCGGTGGTGCGCATTTTCCCGCCGCCGGCGTCCGTGCCGGATTTTCCCTTCTCGGCCTTGGCCGCCGCCTTGCTGTCGACCTCGGCAATCTGGCGCAGGCCGACGATCAGGTAATCGGCACCGGTAATCAGGGTCAGCAGCGCCGCGCCCCAAAGTCCATAAACGCCGACGTCAGTCGTCGACAGGGGACCGAAATCCGGACCCGCCGGCCCGACAAGCAGAAATCCGAGCGCGAGCATCTGAATCGTGGTTTTCCACTTGGCAAGTGCGGTGACCGGCATGGAAACACGAACCTCGGCGAGAAATTCACGCAACCCCGACACCAGGATTTCCCGGCACAGGATCACCGCTGCCGGCAACACCGTGACGCCGTTGATGCGATCAACCCCCACAAGGACCAGCAAAACCGACGCAACGAGCAGCTTGTCCGCGATCGGATCCAGGAACCGGCCGAATGCGGATTGCTGCGACAGCGCGCGGGCCAGATAACCGTCGAAGAAATCCGTTACGCAGGCTAGCGTATAGAAGGAAAATGCGATCCAGTTGGCGAGCGGCGCATCCAGGAATATCAGCGATATGACCAGTAGCGGAATCGCGCCGATCCGGCCAATCGTCAGAATATTCGGAATCTTTGTCAGCATGGCCGTCGCCCCGGGTGCATGGCGTGGACGTCGCGTCCCCGTTCCGGGTCTTTTTTATCAGGTTCCGGGCGGTGTTGAAACCTGCTCCATACCCAAAATTAGCTTCTGCGCATCGGCACTCTGATGAACGGGAACAACCTCGAACGACACAATGTCGTTCCAGCGTGTAATCCATTCATCGAGCAGGGCCCGATCCGGGGTCTCCATGATCTGATAGCAAACGGTCCGGTCCTCGCTGACCCAGCTGTTCACGTACGCCAGGCCATCCGGCAGCATCCGCCCCTTTTCGTTGAACCGGGCATAGACAACGTCGGCATCGGCAATGAACGTCTCGATCACCATGTAGAGCATCGGCTCAGTCCTCCGGATGGAACCAGTCATAGATTTTCTTGGCCATGGCGCGGCTGACCCCCTCGACGGCCTCAAGATCCTTGACGCCGGCGGTCGCGACGGACTGTGCGGCGCCGAAGTGATGCAAGAGCGCCTTTTTCCTTTTTGCGCCAATACCGGGCACCTCGTCCAGGATCGACCTCTGGATCTGCTTACCGCGCTTCGCGCGGTGCGTACCGATGGCAAAGCGGTGCGCTTCATCCCGGATACGCTGCAGAAAATACAGAACCGGGTCCTTGTGGCCGAGTTGGATCGCTTCCGGCCTGTCCGGCAGGAAGATTTTTTCACGCCCCGCATTGCGCTCCGGTCCCTTGGCGATGGCAGCCAGGGGCACATCCTCGATCCCCAGTTGCTGGAACACGTCCCCTGCCGCAGAGAGCTGCCCCTTGCCGCCGTCGACGAGGACCAGGTCGGGCCACTGCCCCTTTGTCCGGTCCGGGTCTTCCTTGAGGGCGCGTGAGAACCGCCGCTCCAGCACTTCTTTCATCATGTCGTAATCGTCGCCCGCCGCAGCGCCGCCTGCACCGGCACGCCTGATGTTGAACTTGCGGTACGCGTTCTTCATGAAGCCCTCGCCGCCGACAACGATCATGGCGCCGATCGCATTGGTGCCGGAAACGTGCGAGTTATCGTACACCTCGATCCGCTCCGGCGCGCCGTCGAGGCCGAGCGCATCCGACAGCCCTTCCAGCAGCTTGCGTTGCGACGCACTTTCCGACATGCGACGGGCCAGTGCATCACGGGCATTGACGAGCGCATTGTCTACGACGCGCTTCTTTTCACCACGCGTCGGCACGCGGATTTCGATCTTTCGGTCAGCCCGCACCTTAAGCGCTTCCTGCACCAGGTCGCGGTTCGGAATCTTGTGGGATGTCAGAATCAACTTGGCCGGCTGCGTACGGGCATAGAACTGCCCAATGAATGCCTCCAGCACTTCCTCGGGGGTGTCCTCTTTAGCATGCGTCGGGAAGTACGCCCGATTTCCGTAACTTCTGGCGCCACGGTAGAAGAACACCTCGACACATGTCTGGCCGCCATCCTGATGCACGGCGATCACGTCGGCATCGTCCAGCCCGGCGCTAAAGGCTTCGTGCCGCGACTGCACGCGGGTCAGCGCCTGGATACGGTCCCGGTACTGCGCAGCCAGCTCAAATTCGAGGGCATCGGACGCGGCCTGCATATTCTCGGCAAGTTTTCGCTGGATGCGTTGACTGTCTCCGGTCAAGAACTCGCGCGCTTCGTCGACGAGGCCGTTGTAATCCTCCTTCGATATCCGGCCCACGCACGGCCCGGCGCAGCGTTTGATCTGATAGAGCAGGCAGGGCCGGGAACGGTTGGCAAAAACGTTGTCGGAACATGTCCTGAGCAGAAAGGCGCGCTGCAGTAAACCCAGCGTATCGTTCACCGCCCATACCGATGCGAACGGGCCGAAATACTCCCCCTTGCGATTGCGCGCGCCCCGGTATTTGACGATCTGCGGATAATCATGATCGCCGGTCACCAGAATCATGGGGAACGACTTATCGTCGCGGAGCAGGATGTTGTAACGCGGTGCATAGCGCTTGATGAGATCGGATTCGAGCAGAAGCGCTTCCGCCTCCGTCTCCGTCTTGACGATCTCGAGATCGACGGTCTGCGCGATCATGCGCCGGATGCGAATCGTCTGGCGGTTCGGGTTGGCATAACTGGTAACCCGCTTGCGGATGTTCTTCGCCTTGCCGACATAAAGCACATCCCCGGCCTCGTTCAGCATGCGGTAGACGCCCGGTGATGTCGGTAGATTCGGCAGCCTTGAGCGGATCGCGTCGGCGCCCTTGTCCGTGCTATCGACCGTATGGCCAGTTTCTGGTTCGGTCTCGGGGTCCGTTTCCGGAATTTCGTCTTGCATGTCTGTTATTTCAGCAGATTGGGACAATGCGTCAACCGACCGACGTGCCGTCGACATAGCTGATCGGATTAACCATGAACCTATCCACGATTCCTGTGGATAACCATGTTGAAAAAAGCTGCTTTCGCGAAAAATCGTTATGAATCAGTGGGGGTTAATTAAAGTGCTTAAAAAATAAGCATGCCATTAATCCATTGATATTAAACAAATATTCGATAAAGCCGTTGCTGGCCGAGTACGCTTTTAATATGCGCGCCATCTTCGCGTAACAAAGGTAGAAATGTGCAAAACAGTAGGTCGCGGAACACGCGATCGGCATCGTTGAACCGAGTATTCGTTCAAATATTAACTATTTATACTTCGCTATTGAACCGTTCGATTTCGACGCCGACGCTTTGCGCATTGTCAAAAATATCAAGCTTTTCAACGCGTACGCGGGCGGAACGGACGCGAACGTCCACCAGGCACATGCCGGCGATACGTTCGGCAATAGTTTCCACCAGGCCGACATGACCCTCGTCAAAGATGTTCTGCACGCCGGCCACGAGCTGTTCGTAGCAGACGACATTTGCCAGATCGTCGTCGAGGCCGCCTTCACCCTCGCGCACAGCCAGATCCAGATTGACCCGCACCCGCTGCGGCTGATCCTGTTCATGGTCGTGCACACCGATCAGCGCCAGCAGCACAAGGTCCCGGACAAAGACATGGCGGATCCGCTGCCTTGCATCAGCGATTTTCAGCGGTTCCAGAACCTCTCTCGGATCAACGCTCATGACATTCCCGCTTTCACTCTTTCGGTGCCGTTTCCGGCGTTTCGAATGCCCAGTTCATGTGCTGACCGGCATCGACAGCGATCATCTGCCCGCTGACGGACGGAGCGTCAAGCAGAAACGCGACGGCGGCCGCGATCTCGGACGCCTCGACCGCATGGCCCAACGGCGTCTGACGCGCCTGCAGGGCGAAATCTTCTTCGCTCTGGCGGCTACTCGGCAGGACCGGCCCGGGGCCGACGGCATTCACGCGGATGCGCGGTGCCATCGCCCGCGCAAGCACTTGCGTTTGATCCCAGAGCGCCATCTTGCTCAACGTATAACTGAGGAAGTGGGCACTTGGGTTGAGAACGCGCTGATCGACGATATTGACGACCGCACCTTCTGAGTCGTCCCTAAGCCGACGCTTCAGCCCCTGCGCCAACAGATAGGGTGCACGAACGTGAACCGCCATATGCAGGTCCCAGATCTCGCGGCCCGGCGTATCGATATCGTCGCGCCTGAAAACCGACGCATTGTTGACGACTGCCGTCAGACCGCCCAGCGCGTCGGCAGCGGCATCCGCCAGCCCCGCGACGGCATCTTCATCCGTCAGATCGGCGCCGAGGGCCACGGCCGCACGCCCCTGCGCGCGCACCGTCTCGCATAGCGTTTCAGCCGCCTCGGCAGATCCATTGTAGTGAACAGCGACATCCCAGCCGTCTGCGGCAAGACGCTCGACAATGGTCTTGCCGATACGTTTCGCGCCGCCCGTCACCAGGACTTTACGCATCAGAGAGCCTTCTCAGATGGAGGCCAGCAGCCGCTCGACGCCGTAGGCCTGCGCACCGACATAGCCAAGATAAACAACGAAGAACAGGAACGCATATTTGCGGTCCAGCTTCATCCAGCCCAGCAGCACCGGTAGCAGCATGAGAGTCGCAACCAGCATGACCCAGATATCGAAATTAAGAACCTGATCCGGCACAGGAATGGGCTTCACGATGGCGACGATGCCGCCAACCAGCATCATGTTGAAGATGTTCGAGCCGACGACGTTCCCGATCGCGACATCCGGATGCCCGCGATACGCCGCAACGACGGAAGCGGCAAGTTCCGGCAGCGACGTCCCGAACGCGAACAGCGTCAGGCCGATGACTTCTTCGGACACGCCGAACGACCGTGCAATTTCCGAACCGCCCTGAACCAGCAAGTCGGCACCGAAGGCAAGGCCGACGATCCCCAGCACCGTGGCGGCAATCGCCAGCGGAACGTTCTTGGGAATGCCCTTTTCCAGTTCTTCCAGTTCTTCGAGATGCTCTTTCTGCAGCTCCGGATCGGCCTTTTCGCGGAAATAAGAGAACCCGAGAAACGTGCCGAATACGATCAACAGGGCAACGCCCGCGATGACGTCGAGTTCACCCCGGATACAGAACACCGTGAACAGCAGAGACCCACCCATCAGCAAGATCACGTCACGTTTCAACGCGTCAGGTTTCGCCAGGATCGGCGTGACCAGACAGGATGCACCCAGGATCAACCACACATTGGCGATGTTCGAGCCGACGATATTACCGATGGCAAGTCCGGTGGAACCGCTCAGGGCTGCCTGCAAGCTAACCATCAATTCGGGCGCCGAGGTGCCGAACGCGACGACCGTCATGCCGATCACCAGCGGCGAAATACCCATCTTTTCTGCCAGGATGACGGCACCGCGCACCATGATTTCGGCGGCGACAACAAGAATGACGAAACCGCCGACAACCTGCAGGTACATGATCATTTAGATAATCCCCTCGTCCCGCTCCAGCGCTCTGCGACGGGCTGGAACGCGCTTACAATAGCCGCGTAGACATTGCGTTTAAAGGGGACAATAAGCGTCTGAACACGATTTAGGGGGACCCAGTCCCATTGCTGGAACTCGGGCTCGCCGTGGTGGGATAAATCGATCTCACCGTCGTTCCCGGTGAACCCGTACGCATACCATTTCTGCGCCTGGCCTTTGTACTTCTTGAACCGCTTCCCCAGAATTTCGGGCGGAAAGTCGTAAACCAGCCATCCATCCGTCGCGCCCAAAAGGGTGACGGAGCGGATGCCGGTCTCTTCGACGAGCTCGCGCCTGGCTGCGGTTTCCGGGTCTTCGCCCTTATCGAGCCCGCCCTGCGGCATCTGCCATGCATGCTCGCCCTCGGGATCGAACCCGACCCGGCAGCCAACGAAAACCTCGCCCGCCGAATTGAACACAGCCGCCCCGGCGCATGGGCGATAGCCCTCGGGCAGGTCGTCGTAAGCATTCATGATAGTCCGGAACCTCTATTCGTCGCTCGGCACGACTGCAATTGCAGACGCCGGGACAAGTGCGATGCCCTTGTCTTCGATCGTTTCATACCAATCGAGGATACTTTTGATGGTCACCGGATACGGGCGTGCCACTGCAAGAATGGAACCGCGATCACGTGCCAGGCTTTCCAGGTTATCGAGATTGGTCCTGATTTGCTGAATGCGCGGCGTTTCGTCGATGTACATCTCGCTTTCCTGGTGGACCAGCTTCAGCTCCTTCGCGATCGGCACCGCATCGTTGCGCGAACGCCTGCCCCCAACCACGAACATGACGCCCCGTTCGTTAAAGACTTTGAACAACTGGCGCATTTGCGTTTCCGCCTTCATGAAGCGCGAGCCCATAAACGTCATCAACCCGACATAGCCGCCGGCGCTTGCCATGACCATATCGAGACGTTTTTCGTTCTCCACCAGTTGAATGCGGGTATCGAGCGCGAGCGGGCCCGCATCCTCTAGCGGGAAATCGTCACTTTCCATCGGCAGCAGCATATAGACTTCGTGCCCCGCCAGCCGGGAGCGGAAGACCCAGTCGTTCAGATCCCGCCCGTAAGGACTGATCGCCATGCCGATCTCCGGCGGCAATTTATTGATCGCGCCCAGCGATGCCTGCCGGCTGAGGCCGATCCCCTCGATGATCAGCGCGATCTTTGGTGCACTGATCCCCGGATCCGACGGCCGTGCATAAACCTGCCAGGGTGTACTGCCGTTGCTGGCAATCTTCGGCAACTCGCCGATACCGTCCTTCTCTTCAAGCATCCCCCGCACCGGCGCCCCGGAAAGCGCCTGGCTTTGATCCGCCGCCGTCGGTTGATCGGCGATCTTGGCCATTGCCGCACTGGCAACCGCCGGAATCACAAGTCCGCCACCGGCGGATTCCGAGCCGCCAAGCGAATTCAGTGTGTTCAGGGAATTCAGGCTCGAAGCGGAAGCCGGTTCGGCCGCATTCGGCGTAAACGCCGTGCCGGATTCCGTTCCGCCTTCCGGATTTCCGGCCGCGTCGCCGCTACCCTCCGCCGGAGGCGCGGACGACGTCTCGGGTGCGGGCTGCACATCCGCGGCACTATTCAGGCCGCCGCCTCCGGTACCGCCGGCATTGAGGCTGCCCGGCGCGGCCGGCATCGCCATGGCCACGCTATTGGGTGAACTTTTTTCCTGGATTGCCGCTTCCGGCGGCGCGGAACCGGAATCAGAGAAGAACCACCACCCGGCACCGCCAAGGATACTGATCAGAAGGACGCCGAAGCCGACGGCCGCGAATATGATGGCCTTCTTCTTGTCGGATGCCTCTTCTTCATCGTCATATTCGTCGTCATCAAAATCGTCGTCGTCGACATCATCGAACGGGTTCTCCAGTTCGACATCGCCGCCGACCATTTCTTCTTCGTCGCCATCGTCATCATCCAGAATGCCGGAATCGCCACCGGCATCCATGGTTTCGCCGGCTGAATCGTCATGCTCGCCGGCATCGTCGATTTCATCTTCTTCGATGAGAGCTGCTTCTTCGCGCGCACGCGACGACCCCATGGCTTCTTCGAGTTCATCGTCGAAGTCATGCTCTTCGATTTCCGCAATGTCGAAATCGTCCTCGTCGAAATCGTCTTCGTCGTCGTCTTTCTTTTTGCCGAAGATCTTCGGAAACTTCACAACGTCCTCCAAAACCGGCAACGGCCAGCGTTATACGCTGGCCGCGCCCAGGTCATTCGGCCCTCATGCGGCGACCATGCGTCATTTTGCGGCAGCACTTTTCGACATGATCGCAAGACCGCGGATCAGGTCGAGCGCTCGCGCCAACTGGTAGTCCTGCGCAGATGCCGGCTGCTCAGCACCCTCTTCTGCGCCTTCAGGTGTTTTCTCCGGATCCGGCGTTTCCTTGCCTTCGGTATCCAGCGCACCGCGCAGGTCGGCTTCACTGCGGCTCGGGCCATTGCTTTTGATTTCTTCCAGCTTGGCCTGCTTCACCTCGATGTCCGGATCGACACCCTTCGCCTGAATGGAACGGCCGGAAGGCGTGTAGTACCTGGCCGTGGTCAGACGCATGGCGCTGCTGCCCGACGCAAGCGGCATGATCGTTTGCACCGATCCCTTGCCGAACGACTTGGTGCCCATCAGCACCGCCCGCCGGTGATCCTGAAGCGCACCGGCCACAATCTCGGACGCCGATGCAGAGCCGCCGTTGATCAGCACGACAACGGGCAGGCCGCCGGCCAGATCACCTTCGCGCGCATTGAACCGTTGGGTATCCTCAGGTTTGCGCGACCGGGTCGAAACGATTTCGCCCCTGTCCAGAAATGCATCAGACACGGCAATCGCCTGGTCCAGCAAACCACCCGGATTGTTCCGCAGATCGAGAACGTATCCCTGAATATCGTCGCCGATCTCGTCCTTCAGTTTCTTCATCGCGCGATCGAGGCCCTGATCCGTCTGCTCGGTGAACGACGTGATTCGGACATACCCGATCTTGCCTTCGGCGCGCGAACGTACAGAGGCGATCTTCACGATCGCACGGGTGATTGTGACATCGAACGGTTCACGGCCCTCGCGAACGACCGTGAGGCGAATATCGCTGCCGACCTTGCCCCGCATCCTGTCGACGGCCTGGGCAAGCGTGAGGCCCTGCACGGATTCACCGTCCAGGTGCGTAATAAGGTCGCCGGCTTCGATCCCGGCCCGGAATGCCGGCGTATCGTCGATCGGCGAGATCACCTTCACGAAGCCGGCTTCCATCGATACGCGGATACCAAGACCGCCGAACTCGCCGCTCGTGTTGACCTTCATTTCCTTGTAGGTCTTCGCGTTCATGTAGCTGGAGTGCGGATCGAGCGCCGCCAGCATGCCGGTGATCGCGGCTTCGATCATCTCCTCTTCGCTGGGCGGCTCGACATACTCGGCCCGAACCCGTTCGAACACGTCGCCGAACAGTGACAGCAGGCGATACGTTTCTTCGTCGTTCTTTTTTGCATCGACGGCGAAAGCCGGCACTGACCATGCGATCATGCCGAGGGCAAGCGTTGCGGCGCCCAGTGTTGAAATCATCCGATTCATTATCCATTCACCTCATTCTTGCGTGCCGCCAGCCACGGCTGCGGATTGATCGGCTGGCCGTCACGACGCAATTCTACGTATAAAACGGGTTGGCCGCTTTCGCTTGGCTCCATGATACCGACAGGTTCTCCGGCCAAAACTCTCTGTCCCTGTTCGACATCGATCCGGTTCATCCCGGCAAGCAACGTATGATATCCCTCGCCGTGTTCGATGATCAAGAGAAGCCCATAGCCACGGAACTTGCCGGCATAGACCACGGTTCCGTCATAGGTTGCGGTGACCTGCGCCCCCGGCGGCGTCGTGATCGTCATCCCCTTGCGCGACAGCCCACCGTCCGTCTTTTCCCCGTAACGGCCTGAAATCCGGCCAGAAACCGGCAAACCGAGCGAACCGCGCGCCTTGCTGATCGGCCTGAGCGGCGGCACATCGGCATGGCCCGGATCGGCCTTCGCGACCTTTGACGCTTCCTTTTTCTGACGATCACGTTCTCGTGCGATTCCCCGCAACAGCTCGCGAAGCGTTTTCGCCTTGCCGGCGAGTTCGGCGATTCGCCGCTCCGCATCCTGGGCCTGTTTGTCAGCGCGGCGCTTCAACACCTTCTTGCGCGACATCAACGCGCCGAGCCGGCGCCGTTCCCGGTCGAGTAGCTCTGTCGTTTCCTCGAGCGTCTTTTCACGAGATGCGATCTCGGCCCTTGCCTTGACCAGAAAATCCAGCTCCTCACGGAGTTCCGTCGCCTGCCGGTCGATCTCGCTGACCGTCGTTCGAAGCAGTATTGCCGTGCGAACGGTATCCGCCGGTTTTACCGGCTGGGCGATCAACGCTTCCGGCGGAAACTGCGCGATCCGTTGCATGGCGGCCAGCACACGCCCGAACTTGGCGCGCCCTTCGCGCAGATCGGCGGTCTTGCGCGACAAAAGCCGTTCCAGCGCCTGGAGGCGGGTGCGGAGTGCCTGAACCTGTGTTTCGTGGCGCTGTACGGCGCGCGCCGTCGTGATCAGTTCGTTCTGCAGATTGGAAATATCGCGCGCCATGATCTCGGCGCGGGCACGGGCCTTCTCGGCCGCGGACTTTTCCTGATCGATGCGTTGTTCGATCTGCTTCAGATCTTCCGTCGCGCTCGATGCCTTGTCCTGCGCATAGGCCGCCGCCGGACAAACGGAGACGAGGCCCAGCACCAGGGCCGGGAGGATGACGGAAAATGCGTTGCGCCTATTCGGCCGCTGCGCTTTCAGCAGATTTCTCCTCAATCAGGCACCGGCCTGACATTTCCGCGGGCTGCGGCAGTTCCATCAGCCGGAGCAGCGTTGGCGCCACGTCCGAAAGCCGGCCCTCATGCAACCCGTCGACGTATGCCGGCGCGCCCACCATGATAAACGGCACCACGTTAAGAGTGTGTTGCGTATGCTCACCGCCCGTTTCCGGATCGGTCATCTGTTCCAGATTGCCGTGATCCGCCGTCACCAGCATCACGCCGCCCGTATCGAGGATCGCGTTTTCGAGCCGGGCCAGCGATGCGTCCACGGCTTCCGCCGCCTTGATCGCGGCATTCAGATCGCCCGTGTGCCCGACCATGTCGCCGTTCGCGTAATTGACGATGATCAGATCGAACGTTCCGCCGGTGATCGCGTCGACCAGCTTGTCGGTCACTTCGGGAGCGGACATTTCCGGCTGCAGATCGTAGGTCGCGACCTTCGGCGACGGCACGAGAATGCGCTCCTCGCCGGGGAAAACCTCTTCGCGTCCGCCGTTCAGGAAGAACGTGACGTGCGCATATTTTTCGGTCTCGGCGATACGGAGCTGGCGCTTACCGGCGTCCGAGACGACCTCACCCAGAATGTGCGTGAGCTGCGTCGGCGGGAAAATGGCCGACATGTAGGCGTTGTGCTTGGTCGAATATTCGACCATCCCCAGCCCGGCAGCAAAGTCGATTTGCCGCGGGCGCTCGAAGCCGTCGAACACCGGGTCGAGCAGCGCCGCCAGGATTTCGCGCGCCCGGTCGGCGCGGAAATTGGCCATCAGGACACCGTCGCCCGACTGCATGCCGGCATAGTCGCCGACCGGCGACGGCAGCACGAACTCGTCCGTCTTGCCGTCCGCATAGGCGGCGTCGACGACGGCGGCCGGGGTCTCGAACCGGGTTCCCTCGGCGTCGGTCATGCAGGCATAGGCCTGGCTGACGCGTTCCCAGCGGTTATCGCGGTCGAGCGCGTAATAGCGCCCGCTGATCGTCGCGATGCGGCAATCGTTCAGACCGGCGATGTCGTTCTCGAACTTGGCGATGTAGTCCTTCGCCTTGCTTGGTGGCGTATCGCGCCCGTCAAGAAAGCCGTGAACGCGTACCGGCACACCTGCATCCGTCAGGGCCTTGGCCAGCGCAACCATGTGATCCTGATGAGAGTGCACGCCGCCCGGCGACAGAAGGCCCAGAAGATGGCAGGCGCCGCCGGTGGATTTCATCTTATCGACGAAAGCGACCAACGCGGCTTCGTTCTTGAGCGTGTTTTCGGCAACTGCCTTATCGATCTTGGGCAGTTCCTGCATCACCACGCGGCCGGCGCCGAGGTTCATGTGGCCGACCTCTGAATTGCCCATCTGGCCTTCCGGCAGACCGACTTCCATGGCGGACGCATTCAGGCGCGAGCGCGGATATTCACGGTAAATCCGGTCCCACGTCGGCGTGTCGGCGCAGGACACCGCATTGTCCGGTGCCGCCGCGCGTTCGCCCCAACCGTCGAGGATGCAGAGCATCACGGGTTTCGGAGGGTTTACAGTGGGTTTCGCACTCATACTCAAAGGAATCCTGTGTCTCGTCGCAGTATAGCTGAAAGCCGTCTCTACATATATATCGGACGGTGATATTCAACCGCCGTCGGCAACAAAGCCTGCGGCTTCGATCCCCGCCGTCGCGGCGGCTTCGTCGTTGTTGGAGTTGTCTCCGGTGATGCCCACGGCGCCGATGATCGAACCGCCGCCGTCCTTGATCAGCACGCCGCCTGGCACCGGCACCAGCGAACCGCCCGCCAGTTCGTTCATCGCTTGAATAAAGAATGGCTCAGCCTTGGCGCGTTCAAACAGTGCGCGCGAGCCCAAACCCATGGCCAGCGCGCCGTTCGCCTTACCGACCGCGATGTCCGGACGCATGTTCGACGCGCCGTCTTCGCGTTCCAGCGCCTTCAAATTGCCGGCCGCATCCAGCACGGCCACGGTCAGCGGGTTCAGTTCCATCTCGCGACCTTTTGCGCGGGCGGCGGCCACGATTTCGCGGGCCTTCTCAAGGGTCAGTGCACTCACGTCTTCATCTCCTGAAAAACTCGATTTTTGTTGCCGCGCAAACTAGCACCCGGTCCCCGGCGGTTAAAGCCGAAGATGGCCGTCAGTCACGGTGGTAGGGGTGCCCGGCAAGGATCGACTGGCCGCGATAGACCTGCTCGGCCAGCATGGCGCGAACCAGCATGTGCGGCCATGTCTGCGGCCCGAACCCGAGGATCATGTCGGCGCGTGCGCGCAGGCTTTCATCGAGACCGTCCGCACCGCCGATAATAAACGCGATATCGCGTCCGCCGTCGCGAAGATCGCCCAGTTTTTCCGCGAATTTCCGGCTACTGAGGGGTTTGCCGCGCTCGTCCAGCGCGACCAGGAAGGCACCGTCGGGGATCTTCGCCGCAATCAGTTCTGCTTCACGCGCCTTCAGTTCGGCCCCGGACAAAGGCCGTTTTTCCTCGACCTCGATCAGGTCGAGACCGGGATTGAGCCGTTTCTGATAAGAGTTGAAAAGTTCCTGCTCCGGGCCGCGCTTGGCGCGCCCGACCGCGATCAGTGTCAACCGCACGTCGACAATCCTTGTTTAAGCGGCGGTAATGACCGAACCGCTCGTTTTTCGCCCGTATGCCCGGCCGGACCGCGCCTTATGCGGGCCCGGCGGAAACGTCTCTCAGGCGATCGTGCCCGACATCGGGTGCTGGGCGCTCACCGCGGAGCCAGCGACCACATCGGGGACCGACCAGAGTTTCTCGAGACCATAGAAGTCGCGCACCTCGGGCCGGAACAGGTGAATCAGCACGTCACCCGCATCGATCAGCACCCAGTCACCCTGACCGGCGCCTTCGACAGCGACGTCCTTGATACCCGCTTCCTTGATTTTCTGGCTGAGGTGTTCGGCCATGGCGCCGACTTGTCGGCTAGATTGACCGGAGGCAATGACCATGTAGTCAGCGATCTGGGTCTTGCCGGCGAGGTCGATGACAACAACGTCCAGCGCCTTGTCATCATCGAGAGAGGTTTCCACCAGCGTCCGGAGAGCATCCCCAGACGGGCGAAGCTTGCGTTTGCTTGGTATTGGTACGTTCCTTTCCACCAAGTTATACAAATGCGTTTCTGCCCTATTAGAAACGCGCCCATGTTCGGCGTCAGGCATCAAAAACCGCCTTCGGCCCGGATCCGGGTTGCTGACAATGGGTGTTCACGGATTTTAAGAAACACCCAAGCCGGCAAATCCGCATCCGCCAGACGCTTCGCCGCTGCTTGGGGCCACCGGTCCCGAGCGAAACGTCGGGCTGCTACACTAGATGTAGCCCTTAGAGAGTATCCCGGACGACCAAATACTGCAACGGGGACAATGCGAAAAATTCGTGACCAGTCCCGCCAGCGATGAATTTGCAACAGGTTGTCGGCCCCCATCAGCCAGACGAACCTGTATTCGCCCTGCATATCAGAGAGCCGCGCCAGCGTATCCGCCGTATAACGGGTACCGAGACGGGATTCTGCATCCGATACGTGAACGCGCCGGTTGCCGGCAGCAATTTTCTCGGCCGCTGCCAGGCGGCGTTCATAATCCGCCATGCCCTCCGCCGGTTTCAGCGGGTTCTGCGGCGATACCAGCCACCACACCTCGTCGAGGCCCAGCATCTTCAGCGCGGCTTCACTTATATATAGGTGCCCCTCGTGGGCCGGATTGAACGAGCCCCCGAGCAGTCCGACGCGGCGAAGACTACTCATGCCAGTTTAGCCCCCTCACCCAACCTCTCCCCCACCCATGGGGGAGAGGGGTGCGATCTCGCATGCCGAAACAGGGTCCCTCTCCCCCGAACCGGGGGAGAGGACAGGTGAGGGGGGTCTGCGCGTAAACGTTCGTCACGCGGATCGACTATTCCGCTGCATTGGCACGCTGCGCCGGCATCTCGCCCCGGATGATATAGGCGAGCGCGGCCACGACCTGTTCCGGCTCACGCGCCACGCCGTTGGCGGCACCGTCGACTTCCTTAAGCGCGTGATCGTGCTCGGCCGGGTGCAGCGTGATGTAGGGAATGCCGAGCGCGGCGGCATAGCCCGCGTCGAACGCGGCGTTCCACTGCTTGTATTTCTCGCCGAAGCGGATGATAGCGATGTCCGAGGCCTTGAGCAGGTTCTGCGTGCGGATCGCATTCAGCTGCGCGCCCTTGCGGTCGTGCCAGAACTTGTCGCTCTCGGCGCCGAACACGGCGACGCCGCAATCGTCCGAGTCCTCGTGCACCGTCACCGGCGAGACCAGTTCCACCGGCAGCCCGGCGGCCTTCACGCCGTCGGCGATGCGCTCGCGCCAGTCGGAATGAATTTCACCGGAAAGATATACGGTCCAGGTTGCGGTCATGGTGTCCTCCTCGCTGATGCGTCTCTCTTAATATATAGGGATCGGTGCCGCGGACGTCAGGGTCTCGTCTGCCCGGTGCCGCGCACCTTGTATTTCATGGAAGTAAGTTGTTCGACGCCGACCGGGCCGCGGGCGTGCAGCTTGCCCGTCGAAATGCCGATCTCGGCGCCCATGCCGAACTCGCCGCCGTCGGCGAACTGCGTCGACGCGTTCCACATGACGATCGCGCTGTCGACCGTGTTCATGAAGGTCTCGGCAACGTCCGCATCGCCCGTGACAATGGCGTCGGTGTGATCGGAGCCGTGGGCGCGGATGAACCTGACCGCGTCGTCAACACCGGAGACCTGTTTCACGGCGATGATGCTGTCGAGGTATTCGGTTTCCCAGTCCTCGTCGGAGGCTTCACCAATGCGGGGATCCAGCTTGCGGCTTTCCGCGTCGCCCCGGACTTCGCAACCCTTCTCGACAAGCCCGTCGACGATGGACTGCAACATCGCGGGTGCGGCGTCGCGGTCGATCAGCAGGTTTTCCGTCGCCCCGCAGATACCGGTCCGGCGCATCTTCGCGTTGACCACGATGTCCTTGGCCATGGCCGGGTCGGCGGCAGCGTGCACGTAGGTATGGCAGATGCCTTCCAGGTGCTTGAACAGCGGCACCTTGCTTTCGTCGGTCACGCGCTGGATCAGCGACTTGCCGCCGCGCGGCACGATGACGTCGATGTAATCGGTCATGCGCAGCATCTCGCCGACCGCGGCACGGTCCATCGTCGGCACCAGCTGAATCGCGGTCTCGGGCAGGCTGGCCGCTTTCAACCCTTCGGTCAGGCTTTCCAGGATGGCGCGACTGGAATGATAGCTTTCCGAGCCGCCGCGCAGAATCGCGGCGTTGCCCGCCTTGAGACACAGCCCGCCCGCATCCGCCGTCACGTTGGGACGGCTTTCATAGATCACGCCGATCACGCCCAAGGGCACGCGGACGCGTTCGATATGCAGACCGTTCGGCCGGTCCCATGCGCTGTCGACGGCGCCGACGGGATCGTTCAACTCGGCGATGGCCTCAAGCCCCTTGGCAACCCCTTCGATGCGGTCTTCATTGAGCAACAGGCGGTCGAGCATGGCGCCGGAAAGGCCCTTCGCCTCGCCCGCTTCGATGTCCTTGGCATTCTCGGAAAGAATATGGTTGGCGCGGCGGCGCAGGCTCGCGGCCATTTCCTTGAGCGCACGGTTCTTGACGTCGGTCGGCGCGACGGCGAGCGCGGTCGCCGCCTCTTTCGCGTTCTCGCCCAGTTCCCGCATCATCGATGCGATGTTCGCCTGTCCGTCCATCATGCTGCCCTCATATCAAAACGAGATCATCGCGGTGGATCATCTCGTCGCGGCCACGATAGCCCAAAATCTCTTCTATTTCACCGGTCTTGTGTCCGGCGATGCGCGACGCCTCGTCCTGGTGATAGGCAACGAGGCCGCGCGCGATCTCGCGCCCGTCGGGATCGATGATGGCGACGGCGTCACCACGTTCGAACGCGCCTTCCACCCGGTTTACACCGGCGGGCAGCAGGCTCTTGCCGGACCTGAGCGCGTTCAGCGCGCCGGCGTCGACATGCAACCTGCCGGCGGGTTTCAGCGAGCCCGCAATCCATTCCTTGCGCGCCGTGCGCGGGTTGGCATCCGGGATGAACACCGTGCACCGGGCGCCGTTCCGAATGCGCGCCAGCGGATTGTTGGTTGCCTTCCCCAACGTAATCATCGCCGTGGTGCCGGCGCCGGTCGCGATCTTGGCCGCGGCGATCTTGGTCACCATTCCGCCCTTGGTATCGCCCGACAGTTGCACGCCGGCCATCGCCTCGATCTCGGGGGTAATCTGGCCACGTACCTCGGGCACGAACTCGGCGGCGGGATCGACCTGCGGGTTCGCGGTATAAAGCCCGTCGATGTCGGACAGCATGATCAGCAGATCCGCCGAAATCATCGCCGCGACGCGCGCCGCGAGCCTGTCGTTGTCGCCGAAGCGGATTTCGTCGGTCGCCACCGTATCGTTTTCGTTGATCAGCGGCACCGCGCCCAGCTTCAACAGCTCCGTCAGCGTGTTGCGCGCGTTGATGTAGCGGCGCCGGTTTTCGGAATCGTCCAGCGTGAGCAGCACCTGCGCCACCGTCAGGTCATGTTGACCGAGCACTTCCTGGTACGCGTGTGTGAGCCGCACCATGCCGGTCGCGGCGGCGGCCTGGTTCTCGGGCAGCATCAGCTTGCCGGCGGGCAGCCCCAAGTGACGACGGCCGATGGCGATGGCGCCGGACGACACGATGGTGACTTCCTTGCCCTCGGCCCGGAGCGCGGCGATGTCCTGGCCAAGCGTTTCCAGCCAGCGCCGGTGCACGTGCCCGGTTTCGGGATCCACCAGCAGCTGCGAGCCGATCTTGATAACGATGCGGTTGGCGGTATCCAGCGCGCTCATGGCTGGTAGCCCTCGTCGACCTCGACGCTTTCTTCCGCGGCCTCGCGGGCGCGTTCCTCGAGGATGATTTTTTCGAGCGCGAACGTCACCTCGCGCACACCCATCCCGGCAACGCCGGAAATCAGGTGCACGTCCTTGCCCGCCGCTTCGGCCAGCTCGGCACGGCGCTCTTCCATCGTTTCCTCGTCCAGCGCATCGATCTTGTTGAGTGCCAGGATTTCGGTCTTGTCGGCCAGGCCGCCGCCGTATTCTTCCAACTCGTGGCGGATCGTTTCGTACGCGCCCGCGACGTCCTCCTGCGTGCCGTCCACCAGATGCAGGAGCACACGGCAGCGCTCGACGTGCCCCAGGAACCGGGTACCGAGCCCAGCCCCTTCGCTGGCGCCTTCGATCAGGCCCGGAATATCGGCCAGCACGAAGGTCCGGTCCTCGACCGCGACCACGCCCAGGTTGGGGTGCAGGGTCGTGAACGGGTAATCCGCGATCTTGGGGTGTGCGCGCGTGCACGCCGCCAGGAATGTCGATTTACCGGCATTGGGCAGGCCGACGAGGCCCGCATCGGCGATCAGCTTGAGCCTGAGCCAGACCCAACGCTCCTCGCCCTCGAGCCCCGGGTTCGCATGGCGCGGCGCCTGGTTGGTCGAAGACTTGAAGTGTGTATTGCCGAAACCGCCGTTGCCACCCTTGAGGAACACGATCCGGTCGCCCGGCGCGGTGATGTCGGCAAGCAATGTTTCCCGGTCTTCGTCGAAGATCTGCGTGCCTGGCGGCACCTTGACGACCAGCGCCTTGCCGGACGGACCGGACCGGTTCTTGCCCATGCCGTCGGTCCCGCGCTCGGCCTTGAAGTGCTGCTTGTAGCGGAAATCGATCAGGGTGTTCAGATCGGGCGCGCATTCGAACACGACATCGCCGCCGCGCCCGCCGTCACCGCCGTCGGGGCCGCCGAACTCGACATACTTCTCGCGCCGGAAACTGACGGAGCCGTTGCCGCCGTCACCGCTCTTGAGAAATATCTTGGCTTCGTCGAGGAACTTCATCTGTCCTGTCCGTATGTTCGCCCATAAAAAAACGAGGGAATGGCAGGTCCATTCCCTCGCTTAAACCTTCAACGCTGGCAAGCGAGGCTTAGCTCGCCGGCGGCAGCACCGAAACGACGGTTTTGCCGCCGGTCGTTTTCTTGAACTCGACGTTGCCTTCGGCGGTCGCGAAGATCGTGTGATCGCGGCCGATGCCGACGCCGTCGCCCGGGTGCACTTTCGTGCCGCGCTGGCGAATGATGATGTTGCCGGGGATCACGCTCTGACCGCCGAATTTCTTGACGCCAAGACGGCGACCGGCTGAGTCGCGACCGTTGCGGGAGCTACCGCCTGCTTTTTTGTGTGCCATAGGGTCTTACTCCTCGGTTTTCTTCTTGGCTGCGGTCTTCTTGGCAGCGGCCTTCTTGGCCGGGGCCTTCTTGGCAGCCGCTTTCTTGGCGGGGGCCTTCTTCGCAGCAGCCTTCTTGGCCGGCGCTTTGGCTTCCGCCTTGGTGTCCTTTGCTTCGGTCTTGGCTTCCTTCGCAGGGGCCTTGTCTTCGGCCTTCTTCTCAGGGGCCTTCTTGGCGGCCGTCTTCGGCTTGGCGCCGGTCGGGCTGACCTCGACGATCTTCAGGAACGTCTGCTCCTGGCGATGACCTTTCTTGCGGCGATGGTTCTGACGGCGCTGCTTCTTGAAGACGATGACCTTGTCGCCCTTGGACTGGTCAAGAATCTCCGCGAACACGGCGGCCTTCTCGATCGTGGGCGCACCCACGGTCGGCGCCTTGCCTTCTTCACCGAGCATCAGCACATCGCCGATCTCGATCACGTCACCGACTTCGCCGGCCAGTTTTTCGACGACCAGCTTGTCGTCCTTGGCAACTTTGTACTGTTTGCCACCGCTTTTCACTACTGCGAACATGATCGCCTCTAAAATCTCATATCGAAGGGGCCAGAGGGCACCCTGCCCACGGCCTCGCTCGGAAGGGCGGCAATATACCCGTGCCGGGCGCGTTGTCAATGGCGGAAAACAAGGTTTTTCCGCGCATTTTTTAGCGGATTTCCGCCGCCTGCGCAAAGGCCCCGTTTTTCCGCATTGATGGCTTGCCCGGGCCGGGCCGATTGGCTACATTCCGCGCTCCCCGGCGTGGCCTCAGGCCACGTCCACGCGTGCGGAGAGGTGCCGGAGTGGTCGAACGGGGCGGTCTCGAAAACCGTTGTGCCTTTACGGGTACCGTGGGTTCGAATCCCACCCTCTCCGCCATTTATTGCCCCAACTTGCAGACCTCTCCCTGATCCGGCCTAATGGCGCCGATCGGAAGGGGGAGATCAATCCGTTGAGCGACGGTTCTATTGAAACGTCCGATGCACCAGAAACTCCGGGCGCGATCGGCCGCATGCGGCGGCATCTGCGCGCCGTCGCGCCGGGCTGGTGGCTCGTGCTCACGGCGATCACCATCACCACGGTGCTGTGGTGCCTCGGCCGCGCCGCCATGCCGCAACCCACCCCGTTCCTGTCGTGGCACGGGCCGAGCCTGCTGATTTCCGCGTGGACGATCGCGCTTTTGGCGTTGCTGCTTCTCGCCAACACCCGTTCCCGCAAGATCGAGCCGTTTTTCGGCGGCCTCGACCGGGCCGTGCGGCTGCACCGTCAGCTCGGCCCGCTAACGATCGGCCTGGTCCTGGTGCATGTCGTGCTTTACCTGCCGTCGGAACTCGACGCCGGGGGGACGGCGGCCGACCTGCTCGTCCCGTTTTATTCGTCCCACGGCAACCAGGGGTTCAATGCGCTCATCCTGTGGCTGGTGATCGCCTGGACGGGGCTCGCCTACGTAAAGCGGCTGCGCTACGAACGCTGGCTTTCGCTGCACGGCGTGTTCGGCCCGATCTTCATCCTTACCTCCGCGCACGCGTTGACGGCGGGACCGACGATCAACGCTTACGAGCCGCTGCGTTTCTGGATGTGGCTTTTGGTGCTGATCGGCAGCGGGGCCTGGCTATACAGGGTCGTGCTCTACCGTTGGATTGCGCCGCGTTTTCATTATTCGGTGCAGAGCGTCGAGCAGACATCGGAGCATACCCTGGACCTCGTCATGCGCCCGAAATCCCGGCGCATGATTTACGAGCCGGGCACGTTCGTATTCATCAACCGTCCGGACCGCGATCCACGCGAGCTGCATCCCTTTTCGATTTCGTCTTCCCCGGCGGAGCGAGACCTCCGGGTCTCGGTGCGCATGGTCGGCGACTTCACCCGTGACTTGCTGAACCTGGAAAAAGGCGACCCGATCGAAGTGTTCGGCCCGTTCGGCGGCTTCACGCCGCATCGATATCCCGATCTCCGTCGCGTCATCTGCGTCGGGTCCGGCATCGGCATCACGCCATTTCTCGGCATGCTCCGGTTCGAGGCCATCAACGACGATTTCCGCCGGATCTGGCTCTACTACATTGCCAAGGATGCCGCGCATGCCCCGTACGACGCCGAAATCCGCGAGGCCGTGCCCGTCGCGGATTCTTATGTCGATTACGAACTCTGGGAGACCGTCGAGCGCGGCCGGCCGTCGGCAGAAGCCCTGCTGGAAGCCACCCGCCCCCTCGAAGGGATCTCGGTCATGCTCTGCGGCCGTCCGGAGTTTATCCGCGACATGGCCCGGCAGTTCGCCGAAGCGGGAATCCCGCCGGAACGAATCATCGCCGAGGATTTCCACTTCCACTAACGGCCCAATGCGGCACGGCGCCAGCACTTAACCGATGTCAAGGCAGCCGGACCCGGCATCCGGCACGTTCGACGAGGACTGCAAGGAGTGCCGCCATGACCGGTTTTGCCGAATTCACACGAATAATCGGCCGTGGGCCGACGTTGTCCCGCCCGTTGACGCGCGACGAGGCCGCCGCGGCCATGCGTCATGTCCTGGATGACGACGTCGACCCGGTTCAGCTTGGCGGTTTTCTGCTGGTGCTGCGACAGCGCGGCGAGACGGCCCCCGAACTCGCAGGATTCGTCGACGCCGTCCGTGCCCGGCTGGGTGAACGTTCGGCCCTGTCCACCACAGCCGTGCCCGACATCGATTGGCCAAGCTACGCCGATCATCATCGCCAGCAGCCGTGGTTCATCCTGTCGGCTCTTTTACTCGCAGAGCAGGGTTACAAGGTCCTGATGCACGGCATCGATGGCGAACACGATGCCTGCGCCCCGACCCGGCCCGTTCTGCAGGCGCTCGGCATCACGCCGGCGGCGTCGCTCGATCAGGCGGGCACGCGCCTGATCTCCGAAAACCTTGTCTACATCGGCTTGGAGAATATGACATCCGAAGTGGAACGGCTGTTTCACTACAAGCCGCTTCTCGGCGTCCGTTCCGTCGCCAACACGTTCGTGCGCGACCTCAATCCATTGGGTGCCGCCAGTGTGATGGTCGGCGTCGTTCACGCGCCCTACCGCCCGCTTCATCAGGAGACGCTGGGCCTGCTTGGACAGGAAAATGCCGCCGTCTTCAAGGGTGTGGGTGGCGAAGCACAGCGCAATCCCCATAAAAGCGTCCAGGCCGCAACACTTGTGGACGGGGCGCATGGTGTCGAGGACTGGCCGGCCCTGCTTTCGGGCGATCCTTTTCTGTGGCGGGAAGAGGACCTGTCGGCAGCGCGTGTCGTTCAGCTATGGCGGGGGGAAATTTCCCACCCGGCGGCCGAGGCATCGATCGTCAGCACCGCGGCAATCGCGCTTCGCATGCTCGACCGTTCGTTGTCGAGAAGGGACGCCATCGACAGCGCCCGCGCCATGTGGCGGGCACGGCGAACCGCCCCCGCGCTTGCCGTCTAACACCCGCTCAATGACTGGTACCGGACGACAAAGTGATCTTGTTGTGAACGTTGTACTTGCCTGACGGCTTCACCATCGGAATGCGTTTTACTTCCTTGAGTGTCGCCGCGTCGTAGACCACGAGCGCACCGTCCATATCCCAGATGCTGGCCAACGCGTATTTCCCGTCCTTGGTGAATTCAATGTGCGCCGCCGTTTTGCCGGGCGCGGGACGCAGCGTCTCGACGATCTCGAGGGTGCGCTTATCGATGACGTGAATGGCGTCGCGATTGGGACCGAAGAATACGTCGACCCAGGCATAGGGCGTGTTTTCGTGCGAGCGCATGAAGAAGCCGGGACCCAATGTCTCGATCCGCTTCACGGTCTGCCAGGTTTCCATGTCGATAACACTGATCGCGCCGTCCTTCAGGTGCGGCGTTGCGAAGACCTGGCGGCCTTCGAATTCAAACGTGATGCCGGAGCCCAGATGCGGCAGCCCCGTCAGCGCCAGGTCCGCGATCTTGCGCCCGACATTCAGATTGACGACCTGCCCGTTCTTGGCGTTCCGTGCCGCCCCCATCAGGTTGCGGTAATCCTGGTCGAACAGGAAATCGTCGACGTAATCGTCCAGCACGATATGGCGGACCGGGAAGGGTCCGCGATCGAACGCGCCTTCCTGCATGCCCGGCTGATGGTTGTGGATCAGGCCGATCGGCACCGGACGGGGGTCGTCGGCGTACGAAATCTCCCAGACCTCGGGAATGTCCTTGAGCGCGACGATGAAGCTCTCGCGCGGCCGCGCCGTATAGACGGCACTGACCCGCGACGAGCCGCCCTTGACCCCGACGACGTCGATTACTTTCACCGGCGCCAGTTCCCGCGCATCCAGGATGACCAGCGAATGCGGCAGGAAGTTCCCAGCCATGACATACCGGCCGTCGGCCGACACCGCGATATTGCGCGTGTTGATGCCGACCCTGATCTCCGCGACGGGCTTGAACGTAAGCAGGTCGTACTTCGAGACCCAGCCGTCGCGCGACGCCAGATAGACATACCGGCCGTCGGGCGAGTATTTGGCGCCGCCGTGCAATGCGAAACGGGATGCAAAGCGCCACAGCGGCTCGAACGTATCGCCATCGAGGATCGTCACATGGTGATCGCCCGTCTCGACCACGGTGAACAGGTTCATCGGGTCGGCATCGTGCACCGGTTTATCACCTAGTGTTGGCAATGGATTGTGAACGATGCGGCTGGCCGCGATATCGGCCAGATCCCACGTCGGAATTTCCGGCAACGGTTTATAGATAAAGTCGACGATTGCCTGGATGTCGTCGTCCCCGAGTTGATCGCCGAATGCCGGCATCTGCGTCGCCGCGCGCCCCTGGGCGACCGTCTTGACGGCCATCGCCTTCTTCAGGCGCCCCATATTCTCCGGCAGTAATGCGGGACCGATCCCACCCAGCCGGTTGCCACCATGGCATGCCGCGCAATGCTGCTGATAGAGCGCCAGGGTCTGCGCATCCGAACGGGGCTCGCCGGCGGTCGCCGACATCGGTGCCAGCATTGCACACAGAATCAGGGCACTAACGAACCGCATTGGCGTAATCTCCTTTTCCATAGGGCCGATTTTTGACCCGCTCGTCACCGGAATCGACTCCGATGGACGCATCGTCCAGGTAACATCCCGGATCTTCGGCCCACGGATCGCCGGTCAGCTGCATCGCCCGCACCCGCGTGTTGCCGCCGCAGATCGCGAAGTACCGGCAGTCGGCACAACGCCCGCCGATCTTCCTTGGCGACGCCTTGAGACCCGCCATGATGGGGTCGCTGACATCATCCCAGATTTCCGAGAACGGGCGTTTCTTCACGTTGCCGAGCGAATAATTCCACCACATCGTATCCGGATGCACTTCACCGAGGTTATCGATGTTGGCGACATTGACACCGGATGAATTGCCGCCCCACTGGCGGAGCTTGGCCTCGATGTGACTGGCATGATGCGGGAACCGCCGCTGCACCCAGTGCAGCATGTAGACACCATCGGCATCATTGTTGCCGGTCACGAATTCCTTCTCCCGTCCGGCGCGGATCTGTTTCAGGCACGTCTCGAACATGATGTCCATCGCACACTGGGTGACTTCCCAACGTGCGTCGTCGCCGCGGTTCTTGTTGCCGCGCCCGGCGTAATTGAGGTGTGACAGGTAGAACTTGTCGATGTCCTCGTCATCGATCAATTGCAGCAGATGCGGCAGTTGATGCGCGTTGTCGAGCGTCATGGTGAAGCGTAAACCGACCTTCAGATCGTGTTTGCGGCAGAGGCGCGCCGCGTCCAGCGACTTGTCGAACGCGCCATCCTGGCCACGGAACGTGTCGTGTGTTTCGCCGATGCCGTCGAGGCTGATACCGACATAGTCGTAGCCGATATCGGCGACCGGGCCGATCGTGTCTTTGTCGATGAGCGTGCCGTTGCTCGACAGGCCGACATAGAAACCCATTTCCTTGGCGCGCCTTGAAATCTCGAAGATGTCGGGCCTGAGCAGCGGCTCCCCGCCGGAAAGAATGAGAACGCGCACACCGTAGTCCCATAGATCGTCCATCACCTGGAACACCTCATCCGTCGTCAGTTCCCCCGGAAAATCGTGATCGGACGAGATGGAGTAACAGTGTTTGCAGCGCAGGTTGCAGCGCCGGATCAGGTTCCAGATGACCACCGGCCCCGGCGGATTGCGCTTCGGTCCGACGGGCGTCGGTTCAAGGACCTCTTTCATATACTGCGTGATCCGGAACATCGATGCCTCCTACGCGCCGAGCCGGAGCCCGGTCTTCTTGAGAATGCGGGTGCTGAACAGGATTTCGTGACGCCGCGCGCGTGGCCCCAGGATGCGTGCCATCTCGGCCACCTGCGCTTCCACCTCGTCGCGTCTGCGTCCATGCACCATGGCAAACAGGTTGTAAGGCCAATCGGGCAGATGACGGGGGCGGCGATAACAGTGCGTCACGTATTCGAGTGCGCCCAGCTCCATGCCGGCATCACGCACATGCTCGTCGGCCACATCCCAGACGGACATGCCATTCGCCTTGATGCCAAGCCGGTAGTGGTTGGGCACCGCCCCCATCCGCCTGATAACCCCGTCATCCAGCATTCGCTGCATGCGCGCCATGACATCGGCAGGCTGCAGACCGAGGGCCTCGGCAATCGCATGATAGGGCTGGGGCACGAGGGGTAGCCCCTCCTGCGTTGCCTGAATGATTTGACGATCCGTCTCGTCCATGCGTGGCACCCAATTGACCTTGTTCATACCGTGACCTTCAGACCGATGAAGTATTCCTCCTCCTTCGGCATGGGATAGACGTGAAGACCCGTCTCTGCCTCGATCTCGGCGATGACCTCGTCGATCCTGCCGGGTCTCTCGGCGGAAACGACGAACCACATGTTGAGGCGATGATCGCGGGCATAATTGTGCGCGACCTCGGGATGCGCGTTCACGGCCTCGGCGACATCGTCGAAACGATCCGCCGGAACCGCGATTGCCGCGAGGACGACCTCGCCACCCAGTCTCTCGGCGTTGAACAACGGACCGAAGCGCGACAACACGCCGCTGTCGCACATACCCCGGATGTGGCGGATCATTTCATCTTCGTTCAGACCCAGTTCGCGCCCGGCCTCGGCGAACGGCGCGTCGCAGACCGGGAACCCGCCCTGCAGGTTGTTGATGATCTGGCGGTCGTTACGGTCGAGCGGAATGATGTCGGCCGTTTCCTTGGCAGCGCCGTAACGGGCACCGCATTGCTTGAAACGTTTACGGCTGAACAACACGGCGTTCGGATAGCGCCCAGCGTCGGTTTCTTCATTCAGGATCGCGATCTGGGCACGGACGGCGTTCCGGTCCTTGCCATGTACCATGCAGAAAAGATTGAACGGCCATTGCGGCAACCGGCGCGGCCGCCGGTAGCACAAGGTCACGAAGTCGTAAACCGACAGGTGCCGCCCGAGTTCACCGACCAGATCGTCAGGCACGTCCCAGACCACCATCGCATTGGCATTGAAGCCGAGTTCCCTGTGCTGCACGACAAGACCGAAGCGTTTGATTACGCCCGTGTCATCGAGCCTGCGAAGCCGCGCCATGACGTCCGTTTCAGAGATGCCCACGCGGCTGCCGATTTCGGCGTACGGCTCCTGCACCAGGGGAAGCCCCGCCGCGAGTGCGGCGACAAGCGCCCGGTCCGTATCGTCGAGTTCCGTCATACCCGGAACCCCAGATCGATGTGATACGATTCCTCGAGCGGCAGTTCCACCACCTCCAGCCCGGTTTCGGCTTCGATCTTCCTGATTACCTCCAGCACCGCGTCACGGTCATCTGCCGCCAGCACGAACCAGAGATTGAGGTGATGTTCGCGTTCGTAGTTATGATTTACCTCGGGGTGCGCGCTAACCTGCGCGGCAACCTGGTCCAGCATCGCCTGGGGCACGGACATCGCCGCGAGCGTACTGGCGCCGACGGTGTTGGGCGCAATCACCGCGCCGACCCGGGACAGGATACGCCGTTCACGAAGGTCGGCGAGCGTATTCAGCACCAGTTCCTCGGTAAGGCCCAGCGCGTCCGCCATTGCCTTGAACGGTCTCGGCTCGTAGGGGAATCCCCTTTGGTACCTGTTGACGATGCGGCGTTCGATTTCGGTCAGGTCCATGTCACAACCCCGTTCTGCCGGCGCGCGCGGTCAGAAAAATACCACTCGGTTTTTCGGCACGAAGTGACTGCGTGACCTCCATTGTTCGTGTGTCGTAGACGTCGACACGGTCGTCGTCGCGTACGGATATCCAGACCTGTTCGCCGCGCGGCGTGAACTCCATGTGCAGCACGGCCTTGCCCGGCGTATACGTCTTGACGATCGTCATGCTGGGCACGTCGATGACCTGCACCGTATCGTTGCGCGGATGCGCGAAGTTGACCCAAATCTGGCGCCCGTCCGGCCGCGCGACCGCGAAAACCGGCTGGCCGTGGACCGGAATACGCTGCACTTCCCGCCACGTCGATGCGTCGACGACGAGGAGTTCATGACGCCCGACCGCGGGCAGGAAAAGGTAGTCCCCCGCGCGCGCCCAACCTTCCAGGTGCGGCATCTTGTAGACCGGCAACTTCTCTTCGCCGCGGCCGTACCCGTCGAGGATACGGGAAACACCCGCGTCCATGTTCCAGAGGTCGAGTTTGGCCAGACCGTCCTCGCCGAACAACCCGGCGACATAGTACCGGCCGTCGGACGTGATCAGCGCATCATAAGGATTGCGACCCACGTTCCGGTATTTGCTCAGCGCCGGTTCGGGTCCGGCCTGAAAGTCGAGCAGCCAGATCTCGCCCGCATCCCACAGGCTGAAGACAAACTTCTGCCCCGGTGCGTCAACCAGGCCGACAACCTTGGATAGCGTCCCGTCTTTCATCGTCGCGGGAATGTCGGCGACCATTTTCAGGTTCTCCGCATCGAAGACACGCACACCGCCCGGTTTGTAGTTCGACACCGCGATCAGTCTGCCGTCCTGCGAAATGGCACCGCCGATGCTGTTGCCGGACTGGATCACCCTGGCGGCGATCTCGGCACGCAGAAGATCGACCTTCGTCAGGCCACCGTCGCGGCCGAAGATGTATGCGAAGCGACCGTCGCGCGAGAACACCGCCGACGCATGACTGAGGTCGCCGAGGCCTTCAACGCGGCCGAGCTTCGTCTGGCCCGTCGTTTCGATGATGACGACGCTGCCGCTGGCACGTTCGATAATCAGACCGAGATCCCCGGTGCCGCGCAGCACCTGCGATGCACCCGCGTGACTGATCACGGCGGCCGTAAGCAGGACCAACAGGGACCACACCCTCACCATCTTTCCAAGATGCGCCGTCATTGAACATCTCCCTCCAACAAACGCTGCGCCAGGTACCTAGCCTCGGCATCGCTTAACAGCCCGGACCAGCCGGGCATCGCTTTCTCCGGATTGCCGCTCAGGATCATCGCGGCGAGACTTTCGACATCCCAGGCCGCGAGTTGCTCCGGCAACAGGGAAGGCCCGAGACCGCCCTTGAGGGTCATCCCATGGCACGACCCGCAGTCCTGACGCAGCAGATGGTTGAGATCGGTGCGACGGGAATCGGAGAGGGTTTCGCCGGCCGAAGCCATCGCCGGGATCAAGACGGCCACGCTAAGCAGAACCGCCGCGGCATTGTTAAGAAGCCGCCAGTTCGATGCGCGGCTCATTACTGAGTGCATCATCACATACTCCCCCAAGGGTTTCAGCGAGCGACGCGACGCGTCCGACCACGAACATCACCGGTGACGGCAACGCCCTGTCGGAAACGACTGTTGCAATATCGGCCAATGTGCCCGCCGCGACCTGCTGGCGTGGCGTCGTCCCGTGGCTGATCGCAATCGCCGGTGTCGATGCCGGCATTCCTTCGGCCATCAGCCGGACCGCGATCTGCATCATGTTCTGCGCACCCATGTATATGACCAACGTTGTGTCCGGGTCGGCCAGTCCGCGCCAATCGAGATCGAGCTCCGCGTTCTCGCGGCAGTGGCCGGTTACATAGCGCACGCCCGTCGCCAAACCACGGTGGGTCAGCGGCACGCCGGCCGCCGCCGCGCACCCTGTCGCTGCCGTGATCCCCGGCACGACCCGGCACGGGATTCCACGCTCGAGAAGATAGGCCGCTTCCTCGCTGCCGCGGCCGAACATGAAGGGGTCCCCGCCCTTGAGGCGAACGACGAGCGGGTAGTCGCGTGCCAGATAGGCCAGCAATGTGTTGATCCCGCCCTGCGGGACCGGATGGCAGTTCGCCCGCTTGCCGACATCTATGCATTCGGTCGTGGCGGGGATGAGATCGAGAATTTCCTGAGAGACCAGACGGTCATAAACAATGACATCGGCTTCCGTGATGAGCCGGTACGCACGCCGCGTTAACAATTCCGGGTCGCCGGGACCCGCCCCGACAAGACAAACCCCTTTGAAACTGGATTGGTCACTATCACCGCGCGGCATTTTTATATTCCTGTTCCGAGTGAGAGGTGGTGCCGGCGGGCGGAGAGAGCTATTGAGCCCGCCGGCATCCACATCCCGGGTGTGCCTAGTAGACGTCGTTCCGCGTGTTGTAGACGTTGAACTTGCCTGTCGGCGTCACCAGACGTTTGTCACGAATGACAGCTTTCTTTTTCAGGGTCTTGTCATCGACAACGACGATTGCCGATTCCTGATCCCGGGCGTTCCAGACCGAGAACCAGACTTCGTCGCCGGCCTTGTTGTATTCGCCCTGAACGACCCGGCGCACACCTTCGGTGACACCCGACCATTCACCGATCGGCAGCACCGTGTACTCGGGTTCCTTCTTACCCAACTCGTCGACCTTGAACACCGCCACAGAGGATGCGAGTTCCGCTTCCGGGTTCAGTGGCGTATCGACATAGATGTGGTTGGACTTCGGATGCGTCTTGATGAAGAGCGATCCGCCGCCCTGGCCTTCGAGAACCTGCACGACCTTCCATGCCTGGTCGGGGTGACCTTTCGGGTCGGTCCCGATCAGCGCGATGGTTTCATCGCCAAGGTGGCTTGTCGCCCAGACCGGGCCGAATTTCGGGTGCACGAAGTTGGCACCGCGACCCGGGTGCGGTTTGCTGCCCGTCTCGACGAGGGCCACGAGCTTGTTCTCCTTGGTATCCACCACCGCAACCTTGTTGCGGGCGTTGGCGGCAACCAGGAAGTAACGCCCTGTCGAGTCGAACCCGCCGTCGTGGAGGAAACGCTCCGCTTCGATCGCGGTGACCTTCAGGTTCTTGATGTCCTCATAGTTGACCATGAGGATGTGCCCGGTCTCCTTGATGTTGACCACGAATTCCGGGTGATAGTGAGACGCGACGATCGATGCCACGCGCGGTTCCGGGTGGAACTCCTGCGTGTCGTAGATCATGCCACGCGTCGAGACGATCTTCTTCGGCTCAAGCGTTTCGCCGTCCATGATGACGTACTGCGGCGGCCAGTATGCACCTGCGATTGCGTACTTGTCTTCGAAGCCCTTCATCTTGGACGTCTCGACCGAACGCGCTTCCGCACCGATCTTGATCTCGGCAACCGTTGTCGGTTCCTTCATCCAGAGATCGATGAGATTGATCTTGGCATCGCGGCCGATCGTGAAGACGTAGCGACCTGATGCGGAGATGCGCGAAATGTGCACCGCGTACCCGGTATTGATGATCCGGACGATCTTCTTCGACGCCCCGTCAATGAGCGCCACCTCGCCGCTGTCACGCAACGTGACAGAGAACAGGTTGTCCAGTTCCAGATTGTTTTCCTGCTTGGTCGGACGTTTGTCGACCGGCACATGAATTTTCCACGTCGCCTTCATTTCGGGCATGCCGAATTCCGGCGGTTGCGGCGGCTCTTCCAGCAGATAGCGCGCCATCAACGTAATATCATCGGCTGACAGGTCGCCGGAGGTACCCCAGTTGGGCATGCCGCCGGGCGAACCGTACGTGATGAAATCGCGCAGCGCTTCGAAACCACGATCCTTGGTGACCTTGGTGGTCAGAGCCGGACCCGTGGCGCCGTTGCGCAGCACGCCGTGGCAACCCGCACAACGTTCGAAGTATATCTGCTTGGCCTTCTGGAATTCGGCCCCGCCGAGCGGTGTTTCGCCGGGTTTGACCCCCGGCTGTTCAACGGGTTGGTTGCCCAGGACGTTTAAACTAGGTTCGTAACGGTCCCCCGGGGTCGTACCGTGCTTTTTAGGTTCCGCCGCCATCGCGGCCGCCAGCCCCATTGATAAGGTGGCTGCCACGGCGACGGAAAAGATAGTCCGTTTCATGGTTCCTGCTCCTGCAGATTCAGATGGCGTATGCCACTAAACCCTAGGAGGGCGAACACCCCCTCGCCTTAACCTTTGTTAAGTTGTGGGTATTATTCGCACGGTCCCTTCTTAACCTAGATCAAGGTCCAGCACGCCGCAGCGCGGATAATAAACGCCATGAAAATGAGGGGATTTTTCGCGCTTGCGATCTGGGCCTTCGCCGTCGGTCTTGCCGGGCCAAGTTTCGGCGAGGTGCTGGCGCCGGACATCCTGCGTGCCGTTTATCCGGATGCCCAAACGATCGGGCCATTTCAGGGAACGCCGAGCGCGGCCGCCGTGACAAGGGACGGCAAGCTGACGGGCTACGTGCTGTCCACGGCCGACGTCATCAAGTCCACCGGATACGGCGGCGAACCGATAGACGTCATCGTCGGCGTCAGCACCAATGGCATCATCCAGGGCGCATACCTGTACGAACACAATGAACCGATCCTGGTCATTGGAATCACGAACGAAGACCTGCGGGCTTTTGTCGACGCGTTCGCGGGCACGAACGTGCTGGCGTCATCCGCCGAGCGCATCCGCCGTCATGCCGGGCGGGCGGACGCCATTTCCGGGGCGACGATCTCCAGTGCCGTCATCCGCGATGCCGTCATCCGCGGCGCCCGGACCGTTCTTCGGGCGCGGACGGCGTCCGCCGACCAGCCGCGGCTTGCCATGCGTCCCTATGCCGTCATGAGCTGGCCGGCGCTGCTTCAAGGCAACGAGATTGCGGCCAGACAGACGACGTTCGCCGAAGTGCCGGCGGAACTCGGATACGGGAGAGACCCCGGTGCACCCTTTATCGAGCTCTTCACCACGGTCCTGACACCGCCCCGGATCGGCGGCAATCTCATCGGCAAGCGCGAGCACGATGCGCTGATATCCTCGCTCGCCACCGGCGATCACGCCATCCTGATTGCCGCCAACGGATATTACTCCTTCAAAGGCCGAAGCTACCGCAAGTCCGGCGTCTTCGACCGCATCCAGATCGCACAGGGGTCGCGCACCATCCCGCTTCGCGCCGAAACGTACAGCAACCTGGAACGGGTCAAAGCCGAGGACGCCCCTGAACTTCGCGAGATCGCGGTCTTCGTGCTGGATGCCGAAACGGGATTTGATCCGACATCGCCGTGGCGGCTCGACCTGTTCGTGCACGGCGCCACCGGCGAAGACGCCGGTCATCGCCATGTCATTTCCCTCGGGTATGACCTGCCGCCGTCATATGTCGTTCGCCCGGCGCAGTCGGCACCCGCCATCGGACCGGAGGCGCCGCCGCTTTGGCAGGACATTTGGCGTAGCCGGCAGTTGGACATCGCCGGTGTCGTCACATTGCTCACCTTGCTGACCGTGGTGCTGGTGTTCCAGGACAGACTCGTGAGGTACCGGCAGTTTCGTGATACCGGCCGGTTGGCGTTCCTTGCCGTCGTCCTCGTCTGGCTGGGCTGGTATGCCGGCGGGCAGCTTTCGGTCCTTCAGGTCGTGACGTTCGGCCATGCCCTTCTCCAGGACTTCAAGTGGGAGCACTTTCTCGTCGACCCGGTGATCTTCCTGCTATGGGGATTTGTCGCCATCACGCTGCTGTTCTGGGGCCGCGGCGTCTATTGCGGCTGGCTTTGCCCGTTCGGCGCCATGCAGGAACTCCTCAATACCGCAGCGCGCCGCCTGGGCGTTCCCCAGGTACAGGTCCCCTTCGCGGTGCACGAACGGCTCTGGGCGATCAAGTATGTCATCTTCCTCGGCCTGTTCGCGGTCTCGCTGCACACGGTGCGCGAAGCGATGTTGCTGGCCGAGGTGGAACCGTTCAAGACCGCGATCTCGCTGGCGTTCGTCAGACACTGGCCGTTCGTGCTCTACGCGGCCGTCCTGCTCACCGCCGGGCTGTTTATCGAGCGCTTTTTCTGCCGTTATCTCTGCCCGCTCGGCGCCGCGCTGGCGATCCCGGCCAGGCTCAGAATGTTCAACTGGCTGAGACGGCGCCATCAGTGCGGCCGCGAGTGCCAGATCTGCAGCGAACGCTGCACGGTCCAGGCCATCCATCCGACCGGCGAGATCAATCCCAACGAATGCATCTATTGCCTGGAGTGCCAGACCTATTACATGGACGACCACATCTGCCCGCCCCTTGTCGCCACCCGCAAGAAAAGGGAACGGCGGCTGGCGTTGGCCAGCGGACAGGCCGTGGACATGAAGGGGGTGCATCGTGAATAGCCAACCGACGATATCCCGCCGGCGCGCCATTTCCATCATTGCCGGCTGCTGCGCGTTTCCGGCAACGGGTCTGGCAACGGAAACACCTGTCCTCGAATGGCAGGGCACTGCCCTCGGCGCCGATGCCCGGATCGTGTTCCGCGATGGTCAAAGCCGTGAGACCCGGGAAATGTTGACCCGTGTCCGCGACGAAATTGATCGCCTCGAAAACATTTTCAGCCTTTACCGGCCGGGTTCGGCGCTCCGGACGCTCAACAAGACTGGCATCCTCGCCGGTGCGCCGGTTGAACTGACGGCGCTGACGCGACGTGCGCTCTGGTACGCCGACATCACCGGCGGTGCGTTCGATGTATCGGTCCAGCCACTCTGGCACCTTTACGCTACTCACTTTACGGAGAACCCAGCCGGCGCCGAAGGACCGCCGCGCGCCGCCATCGCGGCCGCGATGGCACGCATCGGCACCCGTCATATCAAGGTCACCGACACGTCGATCCGGCTCGACCCCGGCACCGAACTGACCTTCAACGGCATCGCACAGGGCTACATCACGGATCGGGTCGCCGATCTGCTGAAGCAGTACGGGTGGCGAAATGTCCTTATACAGCTTGGCGAGACGCGGGCCCTCGGCTCACACCCCGCCGGGCGGGCGTGGGAAATCAGCCTCCCGGACGGGGCAAGAACGATGCTCCGGGACGGGGCACTCGCAACGTCCGCACCAACCGCCACCCGCTTCGGCATGGACCGGTTATTTCACCACCTGTTCGATCCGGCATCCGGCCGCCCGGCCGCCGCACGCGCTGCCCTCACTATCGCCGCACCCAGGGCCACCGATGCCGACGCACTGTCGACCGCGCTCTTCGTTTTGCCGCCGGCAACACATGCAGCAATCCTCGCCCGGGTGCCCGGCGCCGCAAAGTGCGCCGGTAAGAACAGGTCATGAGCGCCGGCATCAAGACGTTTTTCTCGCACGGTTTCAGACCCTTTTTCCTGCTCGGCCCTCTCCATGCCGTCGCCGTGATGGCCCTATATATGTTCTGGATCGGCATCCACTTCGCCAACGGCGATGTCACCGACATGACGATCGCACTACCACCGCATATCTGGCACGCCCACGAAATGCTGTTCGGTTTCGGCATGGCGGCGCTCGCCGGTTTCCTGCTGACAGCCGTGCCCAACTGGACCGACACAAAGCCGGTCCATGGCATCACACTGATGGTGCTCGTCATGGCTTGGCTGGCAGGCCGGATCGGCAACGGGTTCTCCGCGGATCTGCCGCCGCTGACGGTCGCAATGCTGGACCTCGCCTTTCTTCCGCTCCTCGGTGTCCTTGTCCTCGGCGGCCTGTTCAAGGGCTGGTCGCGCCGCAACCTGATCTTCGTGCCGATCATCCTGTGTTTCATCGCCGCACAGGCGCTTTATCATCTTGAACTGCTGGGGCAGTTCGATGACGGGATCGACCTGGCGCATCATTTCGCAGTCAACATGTTTGCCGTCCTGATTTCCATTATCGGCGGGCGCGTGGTGCCGGCGTTCACGACAAACGCGTTACGCCAGCAAGGCGCACTGAAGCTGCCTGTTAACTGGCCGCCCCTGAACGCGGCCGGGGTCCTGCTGGTCGCTGCCGTCGCGCTTGCCGAACTGACCCGTCCGGATGCGGAAATCACCGGCTGGCTGGCTGCCGCGGCGGCACTGGTCAATGGCGTGCGGCTGGCCGGCTGGCGCGGTATTCAAACGCTCGGCATGCCGATCGTCGCTGTTCTGCACGTGGGATTCGCCTGGCTGGTCGTCGGTCTCGCATTGAAGGCGTATGCCATCCTCGACGGCACGCTGTCATCGGCGACCGCGATGCACGCGCTCACGGCAGGTGCCATCGGCACCATGGTGCTCGCCATCATGAGCCGTGCCGCCCTCGGTCATACGGGGCGGCCGCTCGTCGTCGGTCGCTGGACCGTCATCGCGTATACGCTGGTTACCGCCGGCACGCTGACGCGGATCGTCGTGCCGCTTTGGCTGCCTTCCTACTACAGCCAGGGCATGCTGTTCGCCGGCGTCGCCTGGGCGAGCGCATTTGCAATCTTCATCGTGGTTTATTTTCCGATCCTGACAGGGCCACGCATGTCACACGGCGATTGAGGTACCCGATCAGGCGACGGTACGTTCGAACGCGTCGTCCTCGTAGGGACTGTACTCGCGAAGCTTGTCCACGTCCGCGATAAAGACTTTGTGCGCGTCGGACTCGACACCATGATCGCGAAGCTTGTTGAACAGCCGGGACAGACTTTCCGGCTGCACACCCAAGCGCGCGGCAATCAGATTCTTGTCGTAAGGGAGGTCGACAACCGCCTTGCCCTCGACGCCACGACAGCGTCGCAGCAGAAACTCCACAAGCCGCTGGCTCGCGGAACGGGTCTTCAACGTCTCGACCTCATAGACCAGCCGGTGAAGATGTCGCGACATCGATGCGAGCATGTTCAACGCCACACTCGGTTCTTCCGAGACCACCGTCGCAAATCTCTTTGATTCGAACATGATCATCGTCGCGTCTTCGATGATCTCCGCGTTGGCCGGATAACCGCCACCAAGGAAAGCCGCCGCCTCGGCAAACATGTCGCCGCTGCTGAAGACACCAAGCACCGCATGCTCGCCGGCCGATGTATCCCTGTAAATCTTCACCCAGCCGCCGACGATGATGAAAAACCTCTCGGCGGGGTCACCACGCTGAAACAGCAAACGGCCTTTCGGATACGTTCTGACGGCCGCGCTTTCCAGCAACCGTTCCAATATCGGACGCTCAAGTCCCGAGAACAGGGATTGCGCCCGAACGATGTTCAGGTGCTCATCGCTGATATCTGTCATGCTTCCCTCGCGCGACGCATCGCCGCGCGCCCCATAATCCCTCGAAGTTTAGCCGTTTTCCGCATTCACGTCGACTCACGGGTACCGCTCAGAACACACCGAGCAGCTCGTGCAATCTCGCATCCTTTGACTTGAAATGTGCAACGAACCAGTCCCGCAGGCGGTGCGACAGCTCTTCCGACATGCGGTCGTAGCCGCCCGCGTCGAACTCGGTAATGATCTCGAGAATATCGTCGAGCAGCGCCTCGTGATCCTGCTTGTGTTCCAGATACCGGTCGTAGCGGCAGCGGCGCATGACGCTTTCCTCGAGTGCGAAGTGGGCCGCGATCTTGGCGAAGATCTCGCCCAGAAACCGCTCGACCACCTCGCGTGACGCATCCGCCGAGATACTGTCGTGCGCACGATTGATGAGCGCGATCAGTTCACGGTGCTCGTGATCCACGGCGTCGATACCGATCCGGAATTCGTCACGCCACTCGATCAAGGCCATGGCTCAGCCTCCTTTTCCAAGCCGGGGAAAGACGAAACCGCCGGCAACCGGATCGAAGTCGATGGCGAGATTGTCCCCGGGTCCGACGCTTACATGCCGCCGCGTTTCGAAATCCCACCCGGCATCTCGGTCCGTCGACCGCATCCTGAGGGCAATTTCGTAGTCACCGGCGTTGACGATGAACTTCTCGTACATCCGGGACGGCCCGTCGTTCCGCACGCCCGACGGCGGCAGGACATCCCGGTAGACAATGTCGCCATCCAGCTCGAATTCGACCGTCAGCGGCAGGCGTTCGCGGGAACATATCTGTGCCTTGCGCATGTTCGGCGGCAGCGCCGCCAGCTCCTCCGCCGTCCGGTCACGGCATCCGCCGGCCGGTTTGCCACCGTACGCAAGACTCAGCTTGATCTGTGCTTCGCCCGGCGCAATCAGTTGATACGGCGGTGACGCGGAGAAGTATCCGACGAGCACGGCAAACCCGGCATATACGACAGCTTGCGCGGCGAAGCGGAGCACTTTCATCATGATTGCCGCTCCTTTCGCCGTTTCGGCGGCGCTGAAGTCCGCGGCGCATCGAGCGTTTTCAGATTGGCCTGAAATGCCTCGATATCGGCAAGCGCACGCCGCCACTCGACCGGCGCCCGCCACACCCTGAGCAAACGCTCACGCGGGACACGGTTTCGCAGATGGGGGTCGCGCCTGCGTTCGAAGCGGTCTTCGCTCCATTCCTGACCAAGTCGATACTGGCATTCGCCGGCGCGACAACCGACCACCGCAACGCCGTCGGCCAGCCCTTTGGAGAGAACATAATCAATATACGGCGGCGGCAGCATGCCGGCACACGGCAGATCGACGGCGGCACGCCCGCTGCCGGTGAGCTTGCCGCTCTGGATGCCATGCTTGCAGCCGACGATCAGGATCCGCGCGTTGCCTTCGAGGTTTTTGGTCACGTCGTGGATCCGGTCCCTCAGCTGCAGCGCCGTCAGTTCCGGGAGATCGATGCCCGGCACCAGGTCGCTGAACAGGCGAAACGGCATCGCCGTCGGACAGGCACCGACGCATATGCCGCAACTGACGCACACGTCGGGGTCGACCTTGGCCTGCCCCTCGAACGGCTGGCCGTCGGTGCGCGGGACCATCGTAATGGCACCGAACGGACAATCGCTGGCGCACCGGCCGCAACCGTTGCAGTTATCAAGGTCGACAACCGCCACGGGACGCGCCTTGCGCGGCGGCAGCCAGGGCACGAGCATCAAGGCCAGCGTTCCGGCGAAGACAAGCGCCCACACGGTACCCGCCCCCCAGTTGTCGACCAGCGGGTAGGCGAACAGGTAGTACCAGTCGAGGTCGAGCTGCTGCGGCACGCGGTCGAGATTTGCCGGGCCGTGGCTCACCGCCGGGTAAGCGAACGACAGCGCGAGCATCATCAGCATCGTACCGATGGAAAGACCGCGTGCGGGTTTCCACTTTGCATAGCTGATGCGCTGCAAATGAATCCACATGACCAGCAGCAGGATCAGCGGCACGGCAATGTGCAGGAAGATCAACAGCGTGAAGAACCGGTCGTCGAGGCTCCCCTGGTGCATGAAATTGCGCGCGATCGGCTCGCCGAAGATCGGCAGCCAGTCGAGCCACTCCGACGAGACAATGGCGACGTACTGTGCAAGTTCGTCCCACACCAGCCAGTACCCCGTGATTCCCGCCGCGATCACCAGCCACAGCATCGGCACGCCGGTAATCCACGAGAAAAAGCGCGCCCCGCGGTAATGGTCGAAAGCGAACTCGCGCACCATGTGCAGGACCATCATGACGACCAGCGCGTCCGACGCGTAGCGGTGCAGCGAACGCATGACACCGCCCAGGTACCATTGCCCGTGCGTCAGGCTTTCGACCGAATCATAGGCTTCGGTAAGGCCGGTATCGAAGAACGCGTATACGTAAAGACCGGATACGGCGACGATCCAGAAGTAGAAGAATCCCAGCCCGCCCAGGTAATACATCGGATTCCAGCGCGGCCCGAAAGCCCAGTCGAACCAGCCTTCCAGCCACATGAACGGAATACGCAGAACGGATTGAATTGCTGTCATCAAAGTGCTCCGGCCGGGGGCGGCTCAGGCATGCCGGGAGCCACGCCAGTGCGCGATCAGCGAGCGCACGATGACAAAGCCGATTCCGGACAAGGTAAGAGACCCCATCACGATGGTAATGAAGATGGAGTAATCGAAACGGTACTTGCCGCTCGCCGGGTCATAGAGCGTGCAGAACAGTTTCACGCGGTTGATCAGACCGTCGATGCTGGTCATCTCGATGCGGCCACCGTAGATCAGTTGCTTGATCGGCTCCACGAGCAGCGGCGCTTCGAAATCAGCACCGTATATATGTCGGTAAACCCGGCCGTCGGTGTCGATTACGGACGTCTGCGACAGATGATCGAAGCCCTGCGGCGACGGGCGGAAGGTAAACCCGAGATCGCGGGACAACCGGTCGACGGTCGCGGCGTCAGCGCTCAGGAACGTCCAGCCTGAAACGTTGATCCCATGCGACGCAGCGTATGAGCGCATGCGCGCCGGGCTGTCGTTGCGCGCATCGAAACCGATGGTGAGGACGCCGAAGCTGTCCTTGCCGAAGGCGTCGCGGGCGACCTCGACGGCATCCGCCAGCGTCTCCGACACCATCGGGCAGATATCGTTGCATCCCGTATAAATAAGACTGATCACCAGCGGCTTGTTCAGGTAGGAACCGAGCGTCACCTGTTGGTTGCGGGTATCGGTCAGGACGTACTCGCTGAGCGTATTGCCGATCGACGCCTGCGATACCTGCAACGCCTCGGCACGGTCGAAGGCCAACGCCGCCGACGCGGGCGCCGCCATCATACAAACGATCGCCAACGTGAGCAGGGCGGCCAGCGCTCGTCTACCACTGGACAAGGGCTCCCCCCTCCAGCATCGCGCCGGCAAGAACCAGGATCAGTTGCGCCAACGAGGCGAAGAAAGCGCGCATAGCCATCCCGGGCTGTGGCGTTTTGACAAAATGCCATGCGCGATAAAGAAAATACCCGCCGCCGAGCGCCGCCGGAACCATGTAGACCGGCCCGTACCCGAACAGACCCGGCAGCAACGAGATGGCAACCAGCACCACCGTGTGCGCGAAGATGACGCGCGCCCCTCGCTCGATGCCGAGCACGACCGGCAGCATGGGGACGTGCGCGCTCGCATAGTCCTTTTCGAGCGCCGCGGCGAGGGACCAGAAGTGCGGCGGCGTCCAGAGAAACAGCACCATCGCCATGATTACCGGCAGCGGCCCGGGCACCGGCGCAATCGCCGCCGATCCCGCGAGGACGGCAAAGGTGCCGGAAAGCCCGCCGATGACGATGTTCCACGGCGTCCGCGGCTTCAGCCAGACGGTATAGACAACGCCGTATGTAACCGCGCCAAGGAACAGGTAAAGGCCGACCAGCGGATTGAGCACCAGTCCCGCAACGGTCACGGACCCCGCCAGCAGCAACAGGATCCCCAGATGCCAGCCGGCACCCGTCTTGTACCTGCCGGTGACGAACGGACGGCGGCGGGTCCTTGCCATCCGCGCATCGAGATCGACCTCGACCAGCTGATTGAACGCACCGGCCGCAGCACTTGCGCCCAGAGCGGTGAGCCCGAGCACGGCGATCTGCCAGGCCGGGAGGCTCACCCCCGGCGTGACCGCAAGGCCTGCCATCGCGCTGAGCGCGATGGCGAGACCGATGCGGATCTTGAACAGACCGTAGAGTTCCTTAAGCGTCGCCTTCATGGCGTACCTCACTCCGTTACGGCATCAGCTGAGCGGCCACACTTCGGACAGGAACTTCCAGTTCACGAAGTAGTAGAGCACGAAGCTGATGAAGAACACGGTCACAAGTGTCACCGTCCCCGGCAGCTTCAGCGTTGCTTCGCCCCCGTGACCGGCAATGGTCGCGCCGCCACCCTGGAAGATGATCGGCGACGTTTTGGCGGCTTCCGCGTCACGCGACTTGCCAGCCAGAACCGACCCGACGACGATGACGACGAACATGATGCCGCCGATGGTCGCCAGCACGGCAAAGATACCGTTCAGCCCCATCATCAGGAACGCTGCCGGCGGATAGTCGAAGCTGAGCGTGGCATCCGAGAACGTCATATCCCAGTGACGCCTGGAAACACCCAGCGTCCCTGCGCCCATCATCAGCATCGAGATACCGAACGTGCCGATCCCGAACAGGTAGGGCTGCCACTTGCACCATCTTTTGAGGATTAACTCGCGCCGGAAGATCAACGGAATGACGAGATACGTGATCGCCATGAACGCCAGCGTCGTCCCCGCCGCGACCGTACCGTGGAAGTGCCCGGTGACGTAGAGCGTGTTGTGCATCAGCAGGTTCAACTGCTCGGTGCCGAGAACGACGCCCGAGATCCCGCCGACGAAGCCGAACATGACCACCGACAAGAACATCCCGGAGAACGCGGGATTCCCCCATGGTGCATTCCGGAGCCAGCCGAACACGCCCTGCGTAAAGCCGTTCCGGCGTTGTGCGGCTTCGATGGCGCCCGGCACGCTCATGCCATGGATCATGCTCGCCAGCACGGCGAGATAGATCGCATAGGACGTGTTGAAAATCTTGAATTCGGAACTGAGGCCCGGGTCCGTCAGCAGGTGGTGCGCCGACGCGATCGGCAGGAAGGCGATATAGAGAAGGAACGCCATCCGGCTGACTTTTTCGCTGAGCGGCTTGGAGCCGACGGTCAGCGCGGCAATCGCATACCAGACCGCGACGTGCGCCGCGACGTTGATCTGCTGCGACGAGTGGCCGAGCCCCCACCAGACAACCCGGTAGGTCAGCGTATCGATTTCCCCGATCAAGCCGACCGACCACAGGAACGTCGGGATGAGAATGATCGCGCCCGACGCGATGGTGTAGACGGCAATAATCGCTGCCGCCACCGCGCCGAACGTGACCAAGGGGATGGAACCTTCGTAGGTCTTTTCCTGGTGCGCGACGACGAGCGTCCCGAAAAAGACGAAGACCGCGATCAACGCCCCGACGGCGAACAGGATGAGGCCGAGATAGAAGTGCGGCGCAGCCTGCATCGGCACATAGGACGTGAACATCACGCTCGATTCACCCTGCAGGACGGCTACGTTGCCCATCAAGGCGCCGACCAGCATCAAAGCAAAGGCGAGCCAGGCGAAACGTGGCGTCGCCAGCCTGCAGTTCAATAGAACCGCCGATGCAAAGTAGAGAATCGCGATTTCGAAGAAGATGATCCAGAAAATCAGGATGTCGGCGCCATGCGCCGTCAGTGCCAGATAGAACAGGTCCGCCGGCAGGATGTGGACCGCCGGCCAGCGTGTCAGGGCCACCAGCAAACCGAACAGACCACCGATGGCGAGGAACACGATCGCCACGACCGCGTTCGCCTTGATCAGGGCCTCCGCATTCCTGCAAACCTTCAATCCCGTATCCGGGCATACCCGGTGTGCAAATGTCGTTGCCATCTCCGCCCCCTACTCGGTCACATAAATGCGTCCGACCATCTGGTGATGGCCGATGCCGCAAAATTCGTTACATACGACGCTGTAGACCCCCGCCTTATCCGGCGTGATCGTCAGCACCATTTCGTAATTCGGGTGAACCTGGATGTTGATGTTCGCCGGCTGCAGCGAGAAACCGTGCATCCAGTCGAGCGAACTCAGGTGCAGGCGATAGCTCTCGCCCTTCTTCAGTTCCAGAATCGGCCACCAGTCCCATAGACGCCCGAGCATGTAGGCATCGCCACCGGCGGGCGGGCGCACGACCGGGATTCCCGTCTCGCCTTCTTCACGCACGGTGTATTCATCGGCAAACACTTCCACCTTCTCGGCGAACGCGTCCGGACTGATCCGGTATGCCTCGTTGGACAGGTTCTGCTTCCCGTCGATGTGCCAGTAGACCATGGTGAAGAACATCACCAGACCCCAGACGAACGCGATGGAAATCCATGTGATTTCCATCCGCGCCAGCGGCTCCTTCCACCAAAGCCGGTCTTGCGGCGGTGTAACGGCCATGTCGACCCCCTATTTCGCTATGGGGATCGCGGCGATTTCCATGATCCCCCAGATTGTATAGAAAACAGCCGGCACGGCGACGCCGATGAACAGCAGTAAGAACGGGTTATCCAAGATGGCCTGCATCGGCGGGACGCGTTCATCGTCGCCGTCAGCGGGCGCACCCTGTTGCGGTGAGTTGTCTTGATCGACCATGGCGATACGTCTCCCCTTTCCTGCATCGACCCTGAACAGTCTTCGGATCGGTGCATGAGAGCACTACTCGTGCCGCCGCTCCTTAACATCGGTTAAGGACGTCGCACGCGGCGATTGATCTAGTTGGCGCTGGCGTGTCGGGGGATTTCGATGCCCGGGCACACCACCGAACGTTTTGGACAAAGGGGTAATCGGAATGAAACGTCACGTTACGGCATTCGCTACCGCGGCCATCGTTGGCGCCGTCTGCACGGCCGTCGTCACGCCTGCCACCGCTGCCGACGGCGAAAAGGTATTCAACAAATGCAAAGCCTGCCATGCACTAGAGGCCGGCAAGCACAAGGTCGGTCCGTCACTGGCGGGCGTCGTCGGTCGCCAGGCCGGCACGGCGGAAGGCTTCGGTAAGTACAAGGGGCTCGAAGGCGCCGACTGGGTCTGGGACGAGGCCGCACTGATGGGCTACCTGGAAGATCCCAAGGACTTCGTTAAGGCGAAGAACGGCAAGCGCACCTCAATGGTGCTGAAGCTGCGCAAGGAAGAAGACAGAAAAGCGGTCATCGAATTCCTGAAGCAGCACTGACCGGCCGGCGCAATACAGTCCGCGGGTTAACGGCAAGAATGGAGGTTCCACAAGAACCAGTTGCGTAACGAAAGCGTGGTGCCCGGAAATGACCAATGGAAGTTTGTCACAGGCTGAACTCGACATGATCGGGCACATGACGCTGTTCGAGAAACTGACGCCTGGCGAACTGAAAAAGATTACGCCGCTGATGGACATCCGGACGCTGGCGCCCGGGGCGGACCTTTACCGGCCGGGCGAGCGGGCGGCGCACATGTACGGCATTCTTTCCGGATGGGTCAAAATCAGACGCCAGTCGCCGAACGGCGAATATGCGCTGCTTGCCACGCTTCCGGCCGGCGAAACTTTGGGGGAAGCCCACGCTGCGCTCGGCGACTGCTTCACCGACAGTGCTGTCTGCGCCGAAAAATGCCGGGTGTTCCTGCTGGAGCGTCGGGACTTGAACAGGCTCATATCCGAGATCCCGAAACTGCAGATCGGCCTGATGGCGACCGTATCGCGGCATCTGGACGAAGCGAACGAAGACCTGGAAATCCTCAAAACCCTGAACGGCGAACAAAGACTCATTCATTTTCTGCTCAGGCTGGCGAACAACCCCCGCAATGAAACGGTCATCGCATTACCGTTCGAGAAAGTACTCATCGCGGAACAGCTCGGCATGACGCCGGAGAGCCTGTCGCGGAATTTTGCGAAGCTGCGCGATCTCGGCGTGAAGGTTCGGGGCCGCACGGTGCGGATCAGCGCACCCGGTGAATTGTATGCCCGGCTGAAACCGGAAGCCCAGGCGCTCGCGGATTCCCCCTGACGGTCAGAAAGGCATCGAATCCCCCGGCGCCGACAGCGCGCCTGCGGCGATCCCGATCGACACTGGCAGCCCACGCGCGATCCGTGCATAATCCGCGCGGAATGCGGGTGGGGTACTCGGCATCAAACGCCCCTTCGAGGGAACGCCATGCGACTGAACATTAGTCACAAGATTTCCTCCGTCGCTGCCGTCGTGCTCGTTCTGATGCTCGCGGTCGCCGGATACTCCATACATCTGACGGCACGGATCAGCGCCGACCTGGCGACCGTTGCCACGCGCCACATGCCCGTCAACGAGACCGTAGCGCGGATCAACGTCCACGTGCTCGAACAAGGTGTGCTTCTGCAGCGGCTTTTTGTTCTGGAAGATGAAAGCGCATCTGATTCCGAGGCGACGGCGCGCGGAAAGCAGCGCATTGATGCGCTCGGTGCCGCCGCCGACCGCGAATTCGACAATGCCCGCGGGATCCTGGCGATCGAGGAGACCGACAAAAGCATTTCGCCGCATGCCGAGAAAGCCATCGCGACGCTGGCCGACGACATGGCTGCAATCGAAACGCAGTACAACAACTTTTCGACGCACGCGCTCAGCCTTCTCGATGCAAGGCGCTCGGGTGACAAGGCGGCCTATGACGGCTTGCTGCCCGAATTGGATACCCGCCAGGACGCAATATTCGCCGAGATCGACAATCTGCGCCGGCACGTTGCCGCACTCACGGACGCCGCCGTGTTGCGCGCCGACCGGGATGAACGCCGCCTGTTGATTACCAACAGCGTCCTAACGGTGCTGGCCGCGGTCATCGGGCTGGGTCTCGCGATGCTGATCGCGCGCGCCATGGTCCGCTCCGTCAGGCGGCTGGTCGCCGGCGCGGAACGCGTCGAAGCCGGCGAACTGGATACGGAGGTCCCGGTCACGACACAGGACGAAGTCGGTCACCTGACGGCGAACTTCAATGACATGGTCGGCGGGCTTCGGCTGAAGGAACGGATCAAGGAGACCTTCGGAAAATACATGGACCCGCGCATCGTGACGAACTTGCTGGACCGGCCCGAGTTTTCGGAGCCCGGCGGCGAGCGGCGCGAAATGACCGTTATGTTCATCGATCTGAAAGGTTTCACGTCAATCTCGGAAAAGCTGCCACCGGATCAGTTGGTGCACACCATTAACGGCTTTTTCGGGCATATGACGGATGCCATCTCGTCGAACAAGGGTGTCGTCGACAAATTCATGGGTGATGCGGTGATGGCATACTGGGGACCGCCATTCACCGATGCCGACGAACACGCCAAGCTTGCCTGCAAAGCCGCCCTTGAAGCCCTGGAACACCTGCAGACCTTCCGCGCCGAGGTTGCCGCGGACCTGGGTGGCGACACCGGGGATATTGAGATCGATCTCCGGATCGGTATCTCGACGGGAGAAATGATTGTCGGCACTGTCGGTTCCCGGGCGTCCAGGAGTTTCACGGTAATGGGCGATCCGGTGAATTTGGGATCGCGCCTGGAGGGGGCGAACAAGGCCTACGGCACCCACGTGATGATCTCGGAGCGGACACGGGAAGCGGCCGGAAGCGCCATCCAGACGCGTGAACTCGATCTGATTCGGGTGAAAGGCAAGGCAGAGCCCACGCGCGTCTATGAACTGGTCGGCTTGTCGGGCGAGACACCGTTGCTGCCGTCCGGACACGCCGAACGGTTCGGCATCGGACTGGCGGCTTACCGTAAGCAGGACTGGCCCGCAGCCAAGGCCGCGTTCGAGGCCTGCCTCGGCGACGGATCGGACGATACGCCAAGCATGGTGTACCTTTCCCGGATTGCGCATCTGACCGATACCCCGCCGCCGCCCGACTGGGACGGGGTCTGGATCTTCGAAACGAAATAACCGGTGCAGGCCTGACAATCGTCCAGGCCATCAATCGGGATCGCCACCCCATGCATATGCGGGCGGCACGGCATCCGCGCCCCGGTTTGCCGCCGATGCCGCATAGGCATCTCGCCGAAGCGCGTTGACTGAGCCCAACGGCTCGTGCGCGGCGACGCAGTTCCATGGGCTAAAGGCCAACTGATCCCCGAGGGCGATGCTCGTCCGTGCATCCTGCGGCGGGATTTCCAGCCGGCCGACAACATGCACCGGGCTTTGCCATGCGATCCGGGCATCTTCAATCGGATCGTTCTCGTTCGCGCGCGGCTGCAGGCAGAACTCGAAACGGATTGGCCCCGTATCCAGCGCCGCCTGAAGCCGGGCACAGAAATCACGGCCTTTGAGCGGACGCCGGGCAAGTGCCGCGGCGTCGGGCCGTACCAGAAACTTCGTCGCCCCGTCACCGAGCCGGTAGGGCGTGACACTATTATATGTCATCTGCGCCAGATCATGTCCGCGCAGGTGCTTAAACCCTGATCCACACAGAAATGCGAAATATCGCCAACGCGCCTGCCACGGCAGGATGCTCGGAAACAGGTAACGGGGCGCCAAGACCGCCGCCGCCGTCAACTTTCGAATCCCGTCCAGCGCGCGGAACAGATGCATGGCTTCTTTGGCGTCGCGGGCCGGGCCGATGGCCTCGTTCATCAGCACGAAGTCCTGCTGACCCGGCGGCGCGCCTTCGCAGACGTCCCCCGCGACACCGCTCAGCTTGATCGCCATGCCGCGCGCATCGGGGCCCGCGTCGTCCTGGAAGAACGAATTGGAAAACCGGACCAGCGCCGGATAACGACCGGGCTTCGCGAACAAGCCGTGACAAACCGCGGGGTCGTCCGGTGGATCGATGGTGAGCGTCGCACGCAGACACGCGTGCGTCTTGCTATGAAACTGCCGCGCAAGCGTGCCGTCGGGACGTGGTTTCTGGAACGTGCGTTTGCAGATCGCCAACAGCTCATCGCGGTCCGCAGGATCAACGGGGCAGGTTTCGGGGCGGCTCATAATGCGTATCCCAGACGTTCCAGCCCCGGCGCGCAAGCCTTTGTCAGGGTAGCCTGCACATCCCCGGGGAGCGTCTGAAACTTCGAGCGGGCCGGCCTCGGTATGGCCGCGACCTCGTCGAGCCACGCCTCGTCCTCCAGCGACGGGTCGATGAAACGGATCAGTGCACGTAAGTGTTCCCGCGGCGCCTGCTGCACGTCTTCGAACCGGACGTTCAGGAGCCTGTCAGACGGAAGCCCTTCGAAGGCTTCCGTCCCGATCATGATCAGATCGCTCCAAAACCGCGCAAAATCTTCGAGTTGCGGCAACGCCGCCGTTTTGTCGACATTGAGGAAACGGAAAGCCAGCTGCTGCACCAGCACGTCGAGCGGACTGCCCTTTTCGGCGCGGAAGTTTCGCCGCACATCGATACCGAGGCGCCGGCACTGCATCATCGCACCCACGAGGACGCGGAAGTTGTAGTGGTTGCTCATCGACATCGCCGTATCGCGGCCGTCACGATAAACGTGGATAACGCGCGCTTCCGGAAACAGACGCATTAATTTGCGTGCATACATCAGCGTCCCGCCGGAACGTTCGACCCAAACACGGCGGCCGAACTTTTGTGCGAGATCCCCGAACAGCGCCCGATAATGATCGCCCAACGGCATGTGCGGCCGCGCCCGCACCAGCGGCTCTAGGTCGTCGTACAGGGCCTCCGGGTCGTCGGTCAGGTGCGCGAGCGTGACGGCGACGATGGGCGGCACGTTACCCGGCACGTAGCGCGCACCCGGTGCGTCGAAGTCATAAAGCCCTTCGTCGACCACGTGGCCATCCTTGAGCATGGCATGCAGCCCTGCGCTTTGCGTCGAAAGCGTCCGCCACATGCGTTCACCGTCCGGACGCTGCCAGGCAAAGCCCTCCGGTCCGAGGGGAACGAAGAATTCCGACAGGCTCAGCACTCGCGGATGCCGGTTGAGCAAGTCGGACACCATGGTGGACCCGCACCGGCCCGTGCTCAGAATCAGGACGGGCACAATGGGTAGCGCGGGCACGGTGGTATCGGTCATAGTTCCGCGTCTCTCTCGGCATGCAGCTCGCCCGGCAACCGGTAGCGAATGCCCTCGTCGGCATAAAGCGAGACGGACAGCATGGTCTGGAACTGGCTGGCACGTCGCTTTCCCCCGAGCGACGGCGAGATGCGGTGCAGCAGTTTTTCGAGTCCGTTTTTCAATCTGATCGCCGCGAGCGTTCCGGTGGTGTTCATCGGCGGGTAATTGAGCTGGTCTGCGAGTTCGTCACCGATCAAGGCCCGGGATATGCGATAGATCTTCCCGGTCAGGCTGAGGCGTTCCTTGCGGCTGCCGATACCGGCCACGACCGGTGCCGAATTGATCAGACCGTTGGATAGAATGACGGATTCGAGTGTCGGGGCCGGTTCGCACAGGAGGCCGATTTCGACCAGGCGGAGGGCATCGGCCTGCGATTGTATCAGCAGATTTTCGGGGACACCCATTAGATGACCTGCGTAGCGCCAGATCAGCATGAACGAATCCCGTTCCTCGTCCGACAGCGATACGCCGAGCATCGCCGCGCGCTTCAGCAGCAGACCGGAAAACGCGGCCGTCGCAAATGCCATGTGCGCGGCACTTAACGGCGTGCCCCATGCCGCCGCGTCCCATTCCGCTGAATGCGTCAGCAGTTGGCGTATCCGCGCGTGAAGCAGGCGAATGCGCACGGACAGCTTCCAGCCATCACCGTGGCGGTCGAGTCCCCCCGGCAGAAAAATCTCGACGAGGTGCCGGTTGTTCTGCTTGAGGCGCCGCACCCCCTGATCTGTCACGCGTCCGGTAATGGAGAAAGACTGGCTGATGAGGGTCGAAAACCCTTCGACCAGAACGGCCGCGACAAAGGCACCGATAAACATCTCGGAATTGCGGTGAAACGCCCGGCAGCCCGGCAGGACCGCGGCTTCGTCGAACCATGCCGGCGCGGCTTCAATGTCAGCGAAAAATGCCCGGGTCGCCGGCGGGGCATCGGCGAGCGCAGACGGATCGGCTTCGATCCCGGCACGGATCCAGCCCTGCACCCTCGCCTCGTCAAACTCGGCGAGTTCGGCCATGACCGCGTCTGCTGCAGGATCACCGATGCGGGTTGCCGTCACGTAGCGTTCGGCAAGTTCACGGTCGGCGCGCGCGGCCTCGGCAAAACCGTTCAAATATGCGCTCGGCATGTCGGGCACACCCTGATGCGGCGCGACGTCGGATGATGTGGGCATCACTCAAATGACCTTGTCGAAAGCGCGTTCATCCGCAGATAGACGGACGGCCCGGCCAGTCATTCTCCCTATTCGTTGTTCAGCGCAAGACGAACGATGTTCTGATCATTCTCGCGTTCATAACTGTATTCGCGCGCCGTCGATGTGACGAAAAATACACCGAGACCGCCGATATCGCGGTCGCCGACATCCGCATCCAGATCCGGCGCCGCCGTTTCCTCGAACGGATTGAACGGCTTGCCGTCGTCACGCATGACGACACGGACATCCTTGTCATCCGTCTCCAACTCGACGGAAATCCGTCCTTCGGCACCGTCATCGAAACCGTAGGAAATCACATTGGTCAGAAGCTCATCCAGGCAAAGGCGAAGCTGATGTCCCGCCTTGTCGGCCAACTTGTTCTCATCGATAAAGCCGTCCAAGCCTTCCATCAGACGGTCAATCGACGAGCGCGCGTTGGTGAGTTCGATAATCACTGGGGTAAACCGCCTAACCGCCACCGGTTCGGAGCGGGTGCGCCATCAGCTTATCGCAGAGATCGCCGCCGCTCTGTCGTCGGCGATTTCCAAGATGTTCGAGAACCCGGACAACTGGAACACGTCCATCACGTTCTCGCTCAAGCCGCAGAGGGCAAATCCGCCGTTTTTCGCTTTGAGTTCCTTGGCACACAGCAGAACGACACGGAGGCCCGCGGAACTGATGTAGGGCACTTTCGCCAAATCGAGAACGATCTTGTCGGAAGCCTCAAGCGCGTCCCTGACGGCGCTTTCCAGGTCACCTGCGGAATTGCTGTCGACCCGTCCGGATGGAACCAGAATCAGGGCTCCATCGATGGTTTCACTTTCTACGTTCACGGCACTCCCCCTGACAGCTATATGTGAACACACTCAGATGCATAAACCGTATGTAATCTCAGGCAGTTCCATGTTAATCAATTTCGGTCGTTATCCAAGCACAAGGCGCGATTTTCTGCCATGATAGAAAGCGCTGCCGTGCGTGACGATACGGTTGGGGGCAATAACCGACAACGGCAAACACCGATATGGCGAATTCGCGCGCCTCGATTGACGAAGAACTGACCGATTCCTTATGGGATCTGGAGAATAGTCTGTCGCGCGTTCTGCCGAACGACGGCCCGCAGACCGATCACAGCATCTTCAAGGTCGGAGACTACAATCAACTTTTCAACAAAGTGCAGCATTGCCTGCACCTTCGACGCCAATTGGGCACCGCGACGACGTCGGATAGCCACAAGCTCAAGGCACAGGCCGCCAAGCTGGCGAAGCAATTCGACGGCGAACTGATGCGCCGCATGATGCGGGCGATCGTGGAGACGGCGCCCGCGCCGGAGGTCACGATCAACGAAGTTGGTCTGCTTGAGGAAAAAATCGGTGGATGCGCCCGCGCCGTCAGCCGCCTCTATATGCTGATCACGGAAAACGCGCGCCTGCTCACCGGCGCCTCGCGCCGCGACTGGTGGGAAAAGGAACTGGACGACCGCATCGGACGATCCATTGCATTCCACCAGCGCGAACTGAACAAGGTCCTCCATTCCGACGATCCGCCCGACGTTCGCGCGCTCGCAATCGACCTCCTGCGCATGGAAGTGATGCACACCGTGCTGGTCGATCTGCGCCTATACGGTGCCGCCAGCACGATCCAGTCGAACATGCGGGTCACTGCGCGCCTGACCATCAATACGGCAAGTAGTTCCATCGAGCGGTATATCGCCGATCCGGACGACATGAACCGTTTCGACCTGGCGATCGTCATTTCCGCTATAGATGATCTCATCGTCGTGATCCGGCGCGTCATCGAGGCGCAGGAGCAATCCGACAAGATTGAAGACATGGAGGACCTCAAGGAAAAGATCGGCACGGACACGACATCCAGGTTTATCCGCAACATGGGCGTGCTGATGCTCAAGATCTTTGACGATCTGATCTCGGACGCCGACGAGGAAACGCTGACGTTCTCGGAACTGGACCTGTACCTGCGCAAGATCAAGAACATTCACACCTTCTGCCGGCATGTCGGCAATCTGACCGGCGCCGATACCGGCGGCGCCGCCACCAAGGCGGTCATTACCCGCGCCAACAAGCTGAACAAGGAATTGGCGGGACAGGCATTGGAAAAACCCGATGCGCCGCAGCCCCGCGAATGCCTTCGCGCCCTGCAGGGTTTCCTGAAAAGTCTCGAAACCTAGATACACGTCGGACGCGAGCACGCTGTGCTTTTGCGCAAGGATATGCAAGATACAACGCTATGACGTTTTTTCATCGCTATAACAAGATAATGCGCCTCACCTTCCTGGTGGTGCTCGTCGTCTCCGGGGCGATGTTTTACCTGCAGGTCGTGCAGCGTCTGGATGCCGAGAAGAGCCTCATCAGCCAGCGGCTGGAAGAACGCGCGTCGAGCCTGAACTTCCTCTTGGAAGCGAGCGCCGGGATCGTCGACGGTATGCAGATTCAGGCGCATACCTTTTATAACGACAATCCCGAACCACCGGACATGTCGCGCCTGATGCAGGCGCTGAAGGACAGCGTCAAGGACGGTTACTATACGCTCGACGACATTCCCGCACCGTTCCTGAAAAAGGGCATCGGCAATCTGACCGGTGTCGACCTGGGTTTTACGCCGAAGCGCATTCATGAACTGGAAATGGCGCTCGATCTCAACAAGCTGTTCGAGATCGCACAGGCGAACATTCCGAACGCCGCCTGGGTCTATTACACATCCCGGGAAAAATTCATCAACATCGCGCCCTGGGTTCCATCCGACGCGTTCAAGTTCACCGAGGAGCTTTATACACACAGCTTCTATTACGAGGGCCTGCCGGAAGCGAATCCCTGGCGCGACCGGTTCTGGACCGAAGCCTATATCGACGAAGCGGGAAAGGGCCTGATGGTGACCTGCGCGGCGCCCGTGTATCAGGGCGATGAATTCCGCGGCACCGTGGCCATCGACCTGACGCTCGACGTGCTGAACCGTGTCATCGCCGATTTCGAGGGCGCGCACGGGACGTTGTTTGTCGTCAACAACCGCAATCAGGTTCTGGCCCATCCGACCAAGGTCAATTCGTCCGACAAGAAGATCGTCGATATCGCCTCGGTATTTCCGGCTTCGATGCGGGGCGACTACGAGAAGATCCTGCACGAAACCCGCCCGCAGCTGACCGAGATCGGCGATCATTTCGTGGCCGTCGCGCGCGTCAGCGAGGCGCCGTGGCAGGTCGTCTACATCGGGTCGCGCTGGCAGATGATGAAAGACCTGCTCCGTGACACGACGATTTCGCTGAGTGCGTTCCTGATCGGCCTCACGGTCATGCTCATCATCGCCACCCGCTCGACCCGGCGTGAATTCATCAAGCCGGCCCAGCAGCTGGTCGACTACATCGAACTCGAAAGCGAACGCTCCGGGCACAGGGTTCCGGTCGATATCCCCGACACGTGGCGGCCGTGGTTCGAAAAGGTATCCGAGAGCTTCAGCTCTCACGACCAGCTCGTTTCGATCCGCCAGGAGCTCGATGTCGCAACCCGCATGCAGCAATCCATCCTGCCGACCGTGTTCCCGTCCGAAGATGACCACGAAATCGCAGCCTGCATGATCCCGGCCAAGGAAGTCGGCGGCGACTTCTACGATTTCTTCGCCCTCGACGAGAACCGGATCGGTATCGTCATCGCCGACGTGTCCGGCAAGGGCGTGCCGGCAGCCCTGTTCATGGCGGTTTCGCGTACGCTGCTGCGCGGTATCGCAACCAGCGAACCGGGCCCCGGTAGTTGTCTGCGTGTGACCAACGATCTGCTGAGTGCTGAAAACGACCAAGGCATGTTCGTGACGACCTTTTACGGCGTTCTCGATCTTCAAAGCGGCGTGTTCCGATACGCCAACGGCGGTCACAACCCGCCTTACCTCATTGACGACGAAGGCAACGTCACGGCGCTGGCGACAACCGACGGCGTTGCCCTCGGCGTGATGGAAGGCCTCGATTACGACGAAAACGAAATCGTGCTCAAGCCCGGCGCGACGGTGTTCATGTTCACCGACGGCATCACCGAAGCGTTCAACGAGAACGAGGAAGAATTCCAGGAACGGCGCCTGCAGGAAGCCCTCGCGGGTGCCGAAGCAAAGCCGACGCCTCAAGTGATCGACGACGTGGTCGCCGTCGTCAAGAAATTCGCCGGCAACGCGCCGCAGGCCGACGACATCACCAGCATCGTGCTCCGCTACAAGGGATAACGCGCCCGGCAGTGCGGCGCGTCCCTTCCGTTACATTGAAATAATCGGACCGGGCAGCGACCATTCGGTACGTGGCCGGCTGCGCACCCGGCTGACACCCCGCATGGCGCCGTCGTGCGTGCGCTCGGCCTCTTCTTTTTCGCGCATTGCGCGGACCCGGTCCTTGATGACTTTATCGTTGGTGATACCAAGACACTCGGAAAACGGCTTGTGCGACATGCTGCCCTGCTCGAGCAGCGGAATATCCTCTTCGCTCAGGCGTTCGATGATGTCGCCGAAGTCCTCCTCACCGCCGACGATCACGTCGTACCAGTTCGACTTGGCCGACTCGACGAACGACAGTTTTTCCAGTTCCCGGCACAACAGCCCAATCATCGTCGCCTGGTCCAGCAATGCGATTTCCGTGGCATGGTCGTCGCCCAGCAGCAGCTCGCGCAGCGCCATATCCCAGCGGATGGAGATTTCCGGCAGGAACGTATAACGCAGCCCGGCGACCCAGCCGACGGTCCGGTCCGGCGCGGCAATGGTCGTGTAGCCGTCGATCGGCCAGCTCTCGCCCAGCGTCGATTTGAACGACATGATGTAGTCGATGAAACTGCTGAGCGAGCTGATGCGACGCGGCTCCTCGAAAAGCACCTTCATGCCGGGACGCGTATTGTCGGTCCATTCGCCCGGCCCCAGCTCGCGCGCGACGAAGGCATCCATTTGCTCGTTTATATGTGCCTGCTTGAACACTTCGGCCGCAAAGGGACGTATGTCGTATTCCCGCTCGGCAATCAGTTCGAGGCCAACCGACACCTCGCGGCTGCACCCGTACGTGCCCAGCACCGGTACGCACGTATACATAATGACGTGCTCACTCTGGCGAAGCAGCGACACCAGGGGCTCGGCGAATTCCATGACCCTGTTTACGCGCGGATAAACATCGCAGGCCGGTTTGGCGACCCCGTCCCGCAGGCGAGCAAGACCGCCGACCTCGCGCTGGCAGGTCGTGCCGACAAAATAGGTATCCAGCATGCTGTCGTTGCTCAACCGCCCCGCTCCCAATCATCGCGGCCATGTCCCCCCGCCGGCGATGCCCCATTTTGTTTGCATCGAAGCGATCTGGAAAGCCCCCGGTCAATAAAACCGTCAACATTGCAAAGAGACCGTTGCCGGATTTCGGGCGCAGACCTTACACTGCCCCCGCAAGCAGCGGTGTACAGGGGTCCGCTGGCGCCTGATTTTCAAGGCAGAACAAACGGGGATATCGGTATGAGCGACAAGGACGAGCCGTTAATTGAGGACATCCGATGGCTCGGCCGGCTACTCGGTGACACCGTCCGTGACCAGCAGGGACAGCCGACGTTCGACCTGATCGAGACGATCCGGCGCTTGTCCGTACAGTTCTACCGGGACGACGACCTGACCGCGAAAGCGGCGCTCGAGGATATTCTGGGCGCCCTCCCCGCCGCGCAGGCCGTGCAGGTGATCAGGGCTTTCAGTTATTTTTCCCATCTTGCCAACATCGCCGAGGATCAGGATCACATCCGGCTCGCACGGCAACAGGCGAGCAACGCGACGGCGCCTTTGCGTGGCTCGATTGCCGATGCCCTGGAACGAGTCTTCAAGGCCGGGTTCTCCGCGGACGATATCCTGGCGTTCCTGAACGAAGCACAAATCAGCCCGGTCCTTACCGCGCACCCGACCGAGGTCCGCCGGCGCAGCATGATGCACCGTGAAATCGCGATCGCCGAGCTTTTGGCGCAGCGCGAACATACGGATCTGACGCCGGATGAGCGCCGAACGATCGACGACCGGATCAGCCGCGCCGTGCAGGTCCTGTGGCAGACCAATCTTCTTCGCCAGACACGGCTGGACGTGCTCGACGAGGTTACCAACGGCCTCAGTTACTTCGATCATTCGTTTTTCCGTGAATTGCCGCGGCTCTATACATCTCTGGAAGACCGCCTCGCCGGTACGGCGGGCGCAGCGGCCAGCCAGGGTATCGCATCGTTTTTGATGATCGGCAGCTGGATCGGCGGCGACCGTGACGGCAACCCGTTCGTGACCGCGACGGTGCTGCGTGAAACGCTCCGCAAACAAAGCAGCAAGGCGCTGGAATATTACCTGGAGGAAGTGCGCAAGCTCGGCAACGAACTGCCACTGTCGTCCCTGATCGTCGACGTATCCGCCGACCTGTTCGACATGGCGGAACGATCCCCCGACACCTCCCCGCACCGGAAGGCGGAACCCTATCGCCGCGCCTTGTCATTGATATATGCCCGCCTGGCCGCGACGCAGGCCCACCTCAACGATATAACTCCCGCCGTGCCGCCGCTGGGCGATGCTGCACCTTATGGCAATGCCGGTGCGTTCGCGGACGACCTGATGGTGATCCACCGCTCGTTAGTGGAAAACGGCGCCGGCGCGCTCGCCAACGGCCGCCTCCGGCAATTGCGCCGGGCCATCGACTGCTTCGGCTTTCATTTGGCGCGGCTTGACCTCAGGCAGGGGTCGGACGTCCATGCGGCGACACTTTCCGAGCTGTTTTCCGTGGCCGAACCCGACGTCCGCTACGATGCCCTGGATGAGGCCGGGAAACGCACGCTGCTGGCGGAAGAGTTGCGCTCGCGGCGCCCGTTGATCCTGCCGCGGCATCATTACGGCGAGCAAACGGCACAGGAGCTCTCGATCCTGCAGACGGCGCGGGACTCCCTTGATACCTACGGCGCTGATGCCATCCGCACCGCCATCGTCTCGAATACCCGGGATGCATCGGACATTCTTGGGCTGGCTGTGCTATTGAAACAGGCCGGTCTGGTGGACGAAGACGGCCGTACCGCGGTCAATCTCGTCCCGCTTTTCGAAACCATTGACGATCTGCGCCGATGCGTCGGCATCATGGATGCCCTGTTCAGCACGCCCGAGTACCGCCGCCTCGTGGAGAGCCGGGGGAACCTTCAGGAAGTGATGCTGGGTTATTCCGACAGCAACAAGGACGGCGGCTACGTCACATCCGGATGGGAACTGTACAAGGCCGAGGTCGGCCTGATCGCGCTTTGCCGGCGCCACAACGTGAAGCTGCGGCTGTTCCACGGCCGCGGCGGTTCGGTCGGCCGGGGTGGCGGCCCGAGCTTCGACGCCATCCTGGCGCAGCCCGCGGGCGCGGTCGGCGGCCAGATCCGCCTGACCGAACAGGGCGAGATCATCTCCAGCAAGTACACCAACCCGCAACTGGCGCGCCGCAATCTGGAAATTCACGTGGCCGCCACGCTCGAGGCCTCGCTGCTCCATGCCGAGGAAGACAAGATCCCCGACGAATTCATGGATGCCATCGAAAGTCTTTCGGCACTCGCGTTCGAAGCCTACCGCTCTCTCGTCTTCGAAACGGAAGGCTTCAACGCGTATTTTCGCGCATCCACGGTCATCGACGAGATTTCCACACTGAATATCGGGTCACGGCCGGCATCGCGGAAATCCGGCGGTGCCATCACCGACCTGCGCGCCATCCCGTGGGTGTTCAGCTGGTCGCAATGCCGGGTGATGCTGCCGGGGTGGTACGGCTTTGGTGCCGCGGTGAATGCCTGGCTGGCGGATGACAGGGACGCGCGCATGGACCTGCTGCGCCGCATGAACGGGGAATGGCCGTTCTTCCGCACGTTGCTCTCCAACATGGACATGGTGCTGGCGAAGACGAACATGGCCATCGCGTCCAGGTATGCCGACCTTGTTTCCGACCCGGACCTGCGGGACAGCATTTTCCAGCGCATCCGGGCGGAGCGCACGGCAACGATCGACGCACTGCTGGAAATTACCGGCACCGATACCCTGCTGGCCGACAACCCGATGTTGTCGCGGTCGATCGAGAACCGGTTCCCGTATATCGATCCGCTCAACCACCTGCAGGTCAACCTGCTGCGCGAACATCGCGGCGGCTCAGACGACCCCAAGGTCCTGCGCGGTCTGCAACTGACCATCAACGGCATCTCGGCCGGCCTTCGCAACAGTGGCTAGGCCGGGGCGACGTCCTCAGACCCAGCGGAACACCGCGAAAGCATAGACAAGCGAGATCACGAGCGGCCCCCACAGGGGCGTGCCCATGAACGCGAGCCAGGCGAGAAAGATGTAGGCGCTGCCGAGCAGCGTGATGAACAGACGGTCGCCCCGGGTCGTATCAAGGCCGAGAATGCCGTGACGCGGCCCGCCGCCCGGCGACCGTATCTCCCAGACGGCCATGGCGGCGATGCTGCCGAATACGAACGCGAAGAAGGCCGCCGTCGGCCACGTCCATGCCATCCATGAAAGACCCATTGCGCTTCTCCTAGACCCGGCCGAGGGCAAAGCCCTTGGCGATGTAGTTGCGGACGAAATAGATCACGAACGCGCCCGGGATGATCGTCAGCGTGCCGGCCGCCGCCAGCAGGCCGAGCTCGTAGCCCGATGTACTGGCGGTGCGCGTCATCGTCGCCGAGATCGGTTTGGCATCGACGGCGGTCAGCGTCTTCGCCAGCAAAAGCTCGACCCACGAGAACATGAAGCAGAAGAACATGGCGACGCCGATCCCGGCGGCAATCGTCGGAATGAATATCTTGAGGAAGAAGCCCCAGAACGAATGCCCGTCGACGTAGGCGGTTTCGTCCAGCTCCTTCGGCACGCCGGACATGAAGCCTTCCAGGATCCAGACCGCGAGCGGAATGTTGAACAGCGTATGTGCCAGCGCGACCGCGATATGGGTATCGAACAGCCCGACCGCCGAATAGAGCTGGAAGAACGGCAGCGCGAACACGGCGGGCGGTGCCATGCGGTTGGTCAGCAGCCAGAAGAACAGATGCTTGTCACCGATGAAACGGTAGCGCGAGAACGCATAGGCCGCCGGCAAGGCCACCGCCACCGACAGCACGGTGTTGAACGACACGTAAAGCAGCGAATTGACGTAGCCCATGTACCACGTCGGGTCGGTGAAGATCGTCACGTAGTTCTCGAACGTGAAATCCCGGGGCCAGAGCGTGAACGCGCCGAGGATTTCGTTCGTGGTCTTGAACGACATGTTGAGCAGCCAGTAGATCGGCAGCATCAGCAGGATGATGTACAAGGTCGGGACGATCCAGCTTACACGTTTCATCACTGTTGCTCGTTTCTCATCATCAAGGTGTAGAAGACCCAGCTGACCAGCAGAATGATCAGGAAGTAGATCAGCGACATCGCCGCCGCCGGGCCGAGGTCGAACTGGCCGAGTGCGATCTTGACCAGGTCGATGGACAGCAGCGTGGTCGAATTGCCCGGGCCGCCGCCGGTCAGCACCACGGCCTCGGTATAGATCATGAAACTGTCCATGAACCGGAGCAGGATGGCGATGGTCAGCACGCGCTTCATCTTCGGCAGCTGAATGTGGCGGAAGATCGCCCAGCCGCCGGCGCCGTCGATCTTGGCGGCCTGATAGTACGCGTCCGGGATCGAGACGAGACCGGCGTAGCTCAGCAGCACGACGAGCGACGTCCAGTGCCAGACATCCATCAGGATTAGCGTGAACCACGCGTCCTCGGGCTGTCGGGTGAAGTTGTAATCGAACCCGATCCCGTTCAGCATGCGGCCCAGCAGCCCGATTTCGGGCAGCGCGAAGATGTTCCACATCGCGCCGACGACGTTCCACGGGATCAAGAGCGGCAGCGCCATCAGCACCAGGCACACCGGCACCCAGACGCCCTTGCGCGGCATGGTCAGCGCGATCGCCACGCCGAGCGGGACCTCGATGGCGAGGATGGTCGCCGTGAAGATGATCTGGCGCATCAGCGAGTCGTGAAAGCGTTCCGAATTGAGCACCTGTTCGAACCACAGCACGCCGGCCCAGAAGAACGTGTTGTCGCCGAACGTTTCCTGCACCGAGTAGTTGACCACCGTCATCAGCGGGATGATCGCGTTGAACGCGACCAGCAGGACGACCGGCACGACGAACAGCCAGGCTTTCTGGTTGACGGTCTTGTTCATGCCGCGCCCCCTTTCGCGCCGACGATCCAGCCGCCGTCGTAGACCTGTGTATGTGCGGAATCGAATTTCAGCTTTGCGGTATCGGCGGGGATCTCATCGCCCTCCGCGACCAAGAGCTTGATCGATCCGCCATCGTGGCTGGCGTCAACGATCTGGAAGCGCCCGGCATCGCTGACCTTTGTCACGCGCACGGGCAGGCCGTCGTCGGCGAACGACACGAATTCCGGGCGCACGCCGATCTCAAGTCCCTTCGCATCGGCCGCACAGGCATGTGCGTTTGCCGCCTCCACCCTGACCCCGTTGACGTAGGCATTGCCGCCTGAGACCTCGCACGGCATCACGTTCATGCCGGGCGAGCCGATGAAATGCCCGACAAAGGTATGCTGCGGGCGTTCGAACAGATCGACCGGGGTGCCGATCTGCACCACCTCGCCCAAGTTCATGACGACCACCTGATCGGCAAATGTCAGTGCCTCGATCTGGTCGTGGGTCACATAGATCATTGTCACGCCAACACGCTGGTGCAGTTCCTTGAGCTTGGAACGAAGTTGCCATTTCAGATGCGGATCAATGACGGTCAGCGGCTCGTCAAACATCACCACGTTGACGTCGGTGCGCACCAGGCCGCGGCCGAGCGATATCTTCTGCTTGCCGTCCGCCGTCAGACCGGCGGCCCGGACATTGAGGGTTTCGGTCAGGTCGGTCAGTTCCGCGATTTCGCGGACGCGCTTGTCGACGTCCGCCTCGGCAACGCCCCGGTTGCGGAGCGGAAAGGCAAGATTGTCGTAAACGGTCATGGTGTCGTAGACGACCGGGAACTGGAAAACCTGCGCAATATGCCGCTGATCCGGCGGCAGGTCCGTGACGTCCTTGCCGTCGAACAGCACGCGGCCGTGGCTGGGCCGGAGCAGGCCCGAAATGATGTTGAGCAGCGTCGTCTTGCCGCACCCGGACGGCCCGAGCAGCGCATACGCGCCGCCGTCCTCCCAGTCGACGTCGAGCTGCTTGAGCGCCCAGTCGTCTTCGGCGGTCGGGTTCGGCATATAACTGTGCCTGAGATCATCGAGTGTAATCTTCGCCATGACCGGTCCTAGTGCCCCTGCGGGGCGGCGGTCGTGATGCGCCGGCCCTCGCCGTCGAAATAGAAGGCTTCCGTGATATCGAGGTAGAGCGTCGCCGACGCGCCGACGTCGAAGGCGTGAATGCCGTGGGACTGCGACACCCACGGGATGTCGTTGATTTCGAAATGAACGACGCTTTCCGAGCCGCTCAGCTCGGTCACGAGCACCCGGCCCTCGACCGGAACGGCGGCATCGCTTTTCCGCATTGGCGTGACGTGATGCGGGCGCACGCCGAACAGGTACTCGCCGTCGGCCAGGGACTGGAAACGCTCCCCCGCCGGCCACCGTACGTCACCGCCGAAAACGATCTCGCTGCCGGTCTTGCGCACCGGGGCGACGTTCATCGGCGGGTCGGAGAAGACACGCGCACTGACCAGATCGTTTGGTTGCCGGTAGAGATCACCGGTCGGGCCGAATTGTGTCACCCGGCCTTCCATCAGCGTCGCCGTATTGCCGCCGAACAGCAGCGCCTCCGTCGGTTCGGTCGTCGCGTAGACGACGATACAGTTGCGGTCGGAGAAAAGCCGCGGCAGTTCGTCGCGCAACTCCTCGCGCAGCTTGAAATCCAGGTTGGCCAGCGGTTCGTCGAGCAGAACGAGGTCGGAGTCCTTGACCAGCGCGCGCGCCAGCGCCGTGCGTTGCTGCTGTCCGCCCGACAGTTCGCTTGGCCGCCGGTCGAGCATCGCCGACAGCTTGAGAAGCTCGGCCATGTCGCCGACACGCTTCTTAATCTCCGCCGCGGGCAAACGGGCGACACGAAGCGGCGAGGCAATGTTCTCGAATACGGAATAGTTGGGATAGTTGATGAACTGCTGATAGACCATCGACACGTTGCGTTTCTGCACGGCGACGCCGGTCACGTTCTGTCCGCCGAACCACACTTCGCCAGACGTCGGCCGCTCGATACCGGCCATCAACTGCATCAGGGTCGTTTTCCCGGCAAGCGTCGTGCCGAGGAGAATATTGAAACTGCCGGCCTCAAGCGTCAGGTCGGTCGGGTGGATATGAACCTCCGCGCCGACGGACTTGCCGATGGATTTCAGTTCCAGTGTCATGATTACGAGACTCTAACGGGGATTCGCTGCGCTGTCGCATGAATCGCAGGGTTACGGACGAAAATGGCCGGCCGGGGCGAACTGAAGTCCGCACGCCCCGGCGCGACCAACTGGGAGAAATTTCAGCAGTTACTTCTGCCAGCGTTTAACCAGTTCGTCGTAAGCGATGGTCTCGCCCTTGGGCTTTTCGTCGACCTTCGCCTTGGCGCCACCCTTGCCGATCCAGGCAGACGCGTCCTTTTCCTCGTTCAGCCGCGGACCGCAGCCACCGTAAGTGTTGTTGGCCTCGTCGGCGCGCTGCATACGGGCCATGACCTGGTCCATCTGTTCGGCCAGACGGTCCATGGCTTCCTGCGGCGTAAATGCACCGGAGTTCACGTCACCGATGTTCTGCCACCAGAGCTGCGCCAGCTTCGGATAGTCGGGCACATTGACGCCGGTCGGGGTCCAGTTGACCCGGTCCGGCGAGCGGTAGAACTCGACCAGACCGCCGAGATTCGGCGCCCGGTCCGTGAACGACTGGTGATTGATGTCGCTGTCACGGATGATGGTAAGACCGACGTGGCTCTTCTTGAGCGACACGGACTTGGACACCGTGAACTGGGCATAGAGCCAGGCGGCCTTGCGGCGGTCCACCGGCGTCGACTTGAACAGCGTCCACGACCCGGCGTCCTGGTAACCCAGCTTCTGGCCTTTTTCCCAATAGGGGCCGTGCGGCGACGGCGCCATCCGCCAGAGCGGCTTACCGCTGTCATCGACGGTGTTGTTGCCATCGCTCTTCGGCGCAACCATCGACGCGGTGAACGCCGTGTACCAGAAGATCTGCTGGGCGACGTTGCCCTGGCTCAGGGCCGGCAGCGACTGATAGAAGTCGTAGTCGGCCGCACCCGGAGGCGCATACTTGCGCAGCCATTCGTCCCACTTGCGGATCGCGTAGACCGCGGCCGGGCCATTGGCACCACCACCGCGCGTCACCGACGAGCCGGCGGGGTTGCACGAGCCTTCTTCCATGCGAATGCCCCACTCGTCGATCGGGCGGCCGTTCGGCAGTCCCTTGGAGCCTGCACCCGCCATCGACAGCCACGCGTCGGTCATACGCCAGCCGAGGTCCGGTGCGCGCTTGCCGTAATCCATGTGACCGTAAACGCGGACACCGTCGATTTCCTTCACGTGAACCGAGAAGAATTCGGCGATGTCTTCATAAGCCGACCAGTTCACCGGCACGCCGAGGTCGTAGCCGTACATGTCCTTGAACTTGTCCTGCAGGTCCTTGCGCTGGAACCAGTCGTAGCGGAACCAGTAGAGGTTCGCGAACTGCTGGTCCGGCAGCTGATAGAGCTTGCCGTCGGGACCGGTCGTGAACGATTTGCCGATGAAGTCGTCGACATCCAGCGTCGGCAGGGTCACGCCCTTGCCTTCGCCCGCCATCCAGTCCGACAGGTTCACCGCGAGCTGAAGCCGCGAGTGCGTCCCGATCAGATCGGAGTCGTTGATGTACGCGTCATAAAGGTTCCGGTTGGTCTGCATCTGCGTCTGCACGGCCTGGACGACTTCGCCCTCGCCGAGCAGCTGGTGATTGACCTTGATCCCGGTAATTTCTTCGAACGCCTTCGTCAGCGTCTTGGATTCGTATGAGTGTGTCGGGATAGTTTCGGAGAGAACGTTGATCTCCATCCCCTTGAACGGCTCAGCGGCTTTGATGAACCACTGCATTTCCGTCATCTGGTCCGCCTTCGACAGCGTCGATGGCTGGAATTCCTCGTTTACCCACCGCTCGGCGGCGGCCATGTCGGCCCTCGCGTGCGATGAAATGGCCGTGAGCGCGCCAAGCGCCACAGCGGCCAGAAGTTGCTTCCTCATTGTCGCCTCCCAATGAACTTGGTTTGTTTCCCTTTTAATATGTTTCGAAAAAAAACGAAGGTCAATCGAAAATCCGGGCCTTGCCGCCCATCAGGTCTTGCAGTATCCAGTAATCATGGAAAATCCGAACAACAAAGCCGCCACGTCAGGCGTGCCGACACTGCATCCGCGGCTTCTCGATATCATCGCCGAGGCGCGCGAAGCCGGCCGGGTCACGGTCGAGGCATTGGCCGAGAAGTTCGACGTGACGCCGCAGACGATCCGCAAGGATCTCAACGAACTATGCGAGTTCGGTCACCTGCAGCGGGTTCACGGCGGCGCTGTCCTGGCTTCCGGACTGACCAATCTGGGCCACGCCGCACGGCGCCAGCTTGCCGCCGACGCCAAGCGCCGGATCGGCGCCACGGTCGCCTCGATGATACCGAACAACGCCTCCATCCTGATCAATATCGGCACCACCACCGAGCAGGTCGCAATGGCGCTCCGCGACAAGCGCGAGATCATGGTGATTACTAATAATATCAATGTTATCAATATATTATCAGGACACTCCGACATCGACGTCATCGTCGTTCCAGGTAATTACCGGCACGCTGACGCCGGTGTGATCGGCGAAGCGGCCGCTGACTTCATCCGCCAGTTCAAGGTCGATTTCTCGGTCATCGGCGCGTCGGCGATCGATTCCGACGGCTCGCTCCTCGACTATGACTACCAGGAGGTCAAAGTCGCCCGCGCCATCATCGAGAACAGCCGGCACACGATCCTCGCCGCCGATGCGATGAAACTTCAGCGATCTGCGCCGGTCCGCATCGCCCACCTTTCGCAGGTGGACACCTTTGTCACCGACGAGCCCCTGCCGAAGAACCTCACGTCCATCTGCAAGGATAACGACGTCAGCGTCATTCTGGCCGACTCCTGAGGGCAATTTCCGCCCGCCGGCACCCCGGCACAGCCCCGGCCTCGGCCGCTGGAGAATTTCGCACAGCAAAATTCCTCTTTGTTGTTTCGTTTTTTTTCGTTTATCGTCGAGCCAGTTCGTGATTTAACCCGCACTGAAAAGCGGCACCAGGGAGGGCATCGTTGTACGACCTAGCTGTCATCGGCGGCGGCATTAACGGCTGCGGTATCGCACGCGATGCCGCCGGACGCGGGCTGAAAGTCCTTCTTGTCGAAAAGAACGATCTTGCCAGCGGCACATCGTCGGCATCGACCAAGCTGATCCACGGCGGTCTGCGGTATCTGGAGCACTACGAGTTCAGGCTGGTCCGGGAATCGCTCCTGGAGCGCGAGGTGCTGATGGGCATGGCACCGCACATCATCTGGCCGATGCGCTTCGTCCTGCCGCATCACGAAGGATTGCGCCCGGCGTGGCTGATCCGGCTCGGGTTGTTCCTTTACGACCATCTCGGCGGGCGCAAACTGCTCGCCGGGTGCCGCAGCGTCGACCTGACCCGGGACACCGCCGGCGCGCCGCTCCGCAAGACCTTTCGCAAGGGGTTCGAATATTCCGACTGCTGGGTCGACGATGCCCGACTCGTCGTGCTGAACGCCCGCGACGCGGCATCGCGTGGCACCGACATCCGGGTCCACACGTCGCTCGAGAACGGCGAACGCGCCGACGATCACTGGTCCCTGACACTGAGAGACGCCAACGGCTCGGCGGAAACGGTCAGCGCACGCGCCGTCGTGAACGCGGCCGGCCCCTGGGTCGCCGAGGTCCTCTCCAAGCGCGTCAAACTGAACCAACCGGCAAAGGTGCGCCTCGTGCGCGGCAGCCACATCGTCGTCAAGAAGCACTTCGATCACGGCCGCTCCTATATCTTCCAGAACGCGGACGGCCGGATCGTGTTCGCGATCCCCTACGAGGACGATTTCACCCTGATCGGCACGACGGACATCGACGTCCAGGGCGATCCGGAAGCATCGACGATCTCGGACGACGAAATCGAATACCTATGCGACGCCGTGAGTGCGTATTTCGAAACTCCCGTACGCCGCGACGATATCGTCTGGACGTACGCCGGCATCCGCCCGTTGTTCGACGACGACCCGAACGACGCCGGCAAGTCGGCACAGAAAGCGACACGCGACTACGTGCTGGATTTCCACGGCGGCGACTGCCCGATGCTGAATGTCTTCGGCGGCAAGATCACGACCTACCGGCGCCTCGCCGAAGAAGCGGTCAATAAGTTCGCCCCGCGTTTTCCCGCCATGGGGTCGGCCTGGACACGTGGCGCGACGCTGCCTGGCGGCGACATGGACGTGGAAGGGCATGCCGCCGTTGCGGGCAAGCTGGTCAAATTGTGCGCGGGGCTGCCGGCCGACGTCGCGCTCAGGCTGGCGCGGACATACGGTTCCGACAGCGAAGCCGTCCTTGGCGGCGCGAAGGCGGTGGCGGATCTGGGGACACACTTCGGCGGCGGCCTGTACCAGTCCGAGGTCGAATACCTTGTCAGCCAGGAGTGGGCACGTTGTAGTGACGACGTGCTCTGGCGCCGCACCAAGCTGGGACTGCGCCTGAACGCCGACGAGGTATCGCGGCTCGATGCGTTCATGGCCGAACGCCTCGCCGCGGCAAACGGAGACACGGGGGGAACAACGGCTCATGGCTGACACTTCTGCGGGCTACGTGATGGCCATCGATCAGGGCACGACATCGTCGCGTGCCATACTGTTCGACCGCAATCACCAGGTCGTGTCGGTCGGGCAGCAGGAGTTCACGCAACACTTCCCCCGGTCGGGCTGGGTCGAGCACGAACCCGAGGATATCTGGGAAACAACGCTTGCCACGTGCCGCACCGCGATGACCAACGTCGGTGCTTCCGCCGCCGACATTGCCGCCATTGGCATCACCAACCAGCGCGAAACGGCGATTATCTGGGACCGGAAGACCGGCAAGGCGATCCACCGCGCGATCGTCTGGCAGGACAGGCGCACGGCCGATACCTGCGCCGCGCTCAAGAAAGCGGGGCATGAAAAGGATGTCACCGCCAAAACCGGCCTTTTGCTCGACCCTTATTTCTCCGGCACCAAGTTCGCGTGGATCCTCGACAACGTCGACGGTGCCCGGGAAGCCGCCACACGCGGTGATCTGGCCTACGGCACGGTCGACAGCTTCCTTCTCTGGCGCCTGACGGGCGGCAGGGTCCACGCCACCGACGCCACCAACGCCAGCCGCACCCTGCTTTACGACATTCGCGAAAGCCGGTGGCGCGGCTCGCTCGCAGATCTGCTGCGCGTGCCGACGGCGGGCCTGCCCGCGGTCATGGATTGCGCCGCCGACTTTGGCGAAACCGATCCGGAGATCTTTGGCGGCGCGATCCGGATTGCCGGCATCGCCGGCGACCAGCAGGCAGCCACCGTGGGCCAGGCCTGCTTCGAACCCGGCATGATGAAATCGACATACGGCACCGGTTGCTTCGCGCTTCTCAACACGGGCCACGAGGCCGTCTCGTCCGCCAATCGCCTGCTGACGACCGTCGCCTACCAGCTCGAGGGCAAGCCGACATATGCACTGGAAGGGTCAATCTTCGTCGCCGGCGCCGCCGTGCAGTGGCTCCGGGACGGCATTCGTATTATCGACGATGCCGCACATTCCGGCGTACTCGCCGCGGAAGCCGACGAGGCACAGCGCGTCTATCTGGTGCCCGCTTTCGTCGGCCTCGGCGCGCCCTATTGGGATGCCGAATGCCGCGGTGCGATCTTCGGCCTGTCACGCGGCACGGGGCGCAGTGAACTGGCGCGCGCGGCACTTGAATCGGTCTGTTACCAGACGCGCGACCTGCTTGAAGCCATGCACGGCGATATGGGTGCATCGCGCAAGACGGTGCTGCGGGTCGACGGCGGCATGGTCGCGTCGGACTGGACCATGCAGCGGCTGGCCGACACGCTCGGCGCCCCGGTCGACCGGCCCAAGGTGCTGGAAACGACGGCACTCGGCGCCGCCTATCTGGCCGGCATGCAGACCGGGTTTTACCCGGACCCGGATGCCTTTTCGAAAACCTGGGCGCTGGAACGCCGGTTTTCACCCGGCGGCGACAAGCAACAGCATGACGACATGTATGCCGGCTGGAAGGACGCCGTCCGCCGCACGCTCGTCAGCGGCTGAACATCACAACCGCGGCCGCACGCCGCTTTGTCTCTCAAATCCTGCTTGATTCTCGGGTTCAGGCGCCTATCACTCAGACGGGAACCTATTGATCGACAGGGCTTCGGCATTGGCAAAGAAACGTCAGCGGCGCGAACGGGGACGGGAACGGGACGACCAGGACGGTCCCGAGCGGCTTTACGGCAAGCATGCGGTGAAGGCTGTCCTGCTGACGCGGCCCAAGGATATCGAACGCCTGGTCCTGGCCGGCAAGGAAGAGTACCACGATGACATCATCGAACTCGCGCATCGGCATAACGTCGATGCCTTCATGACGTCGTGGCCGGAATTCACGAAAGCCGGCAAGTTCGAGGAACAGGACAAGCACCAGGGCGTGATGGCGTTCGTCAAAGCGCGCACCGTCTATTCCCCGCACGACTTCGACCGGCTTGAGAAGGCGAAGTGCGTTGTGATGCTCGACCAGGTGTCCAACCCGCAGAACTTCGCGACGATCCTCAGGAGTGCCGCGTTTTTCCGGGCCGATGCAGTCATGTACATGCGCAACCGCTCGGCGACGCCGACGCCGGAGGTCGCACGCTTCGCGGTCGGCGGTGCGGAACTGGTTGATCTTTACTGCGTCACGAATGTCGCCCAGGCGATCAACCAGCTGATCGACATCGGATTTCACGTTGTCGGCCTCGACGAACGGGGCGAACGCACGCTGGCGGAGCTGGATATGTCCCAGAAGACCTGTTTCATCGTCGGTGCCGAGGGCGAAGGCCTGCGTCCCAAGACACGAGAGCACTGTTCCGAGCTCGTGCGCATTCCGGGTGGCCGCAAGGGTCTTGAATCGCTGAACGCCGCCGTGGCGACGACCATCGCGCTGTACGAGTTCGGCCGCCTCGGCTAACGTCAACACAATCTGGATCAAAGGGATTGAAAATCGGCCGGCCATCGGTGCGGTCAGCCGCTAGCGCGCTGGAGCGGGGCTTCGTCGTGATGAGAGCTGTCGTGGTTAAGGCGGCAGCGGATCGTGACCGTGGTACCCACGCCGACCTCGCTTGCAAGCTCGATCTTGCCGTCGTTCATCTCGATCAGGCGCTTGGTCAGCGGCAGGCCGAGACCGGTGCCGCTGCTGGAACTCAGCATTGCGTTCTCGGACCGCTCGAACTCGCCGAATACACGTTCGATCTCGTTCGGGTGAATGCCGACCCCCGTATCACGCACGGTCACGACCGCATAATCCTCGTCGTCGGTATCGATCTCGACAATCACGTCGCCACCGGGATCGGTGTAGTTGATCGCGTTCGACAGGATGTTGATCAGGATCTGATTGAAATGCTTGTTGTCACAGCTGGCGAAGACGTGCGCTTCCAGCTCCCTCACTTGAATAGCGATATTCTTCTTGCCGGCGACGATGCGCACCACGTCGAGGCACTTTTCGACGGCGACCCCGACCTCGACCACGTCCTTGTGGACGTCTTCCATACCCGCCTCGATCCGTGACAGATCAAGGACATCGTCGATCAGCGTCGCGAGGTGCGTGCTGGCGTTATGGATTTCGGTGACGATCGACTGCACCTTGTCCTGGCTGAAGGACTTGCCGATATCGGTCGACAAAAGTTCCAGATAACCGATGATCCCGTTCAGCGGCGTCCGGAATTCGTGGCTCATGTGCGACAGGAATGCCGACTTCATGCGGTTCGCTTTCTCGGCGTCGCGCATTGCAAGGACGAGCTCGGTCTCGATTCGTTTGCGTTCCGCGATTTCCTGCGACAATTCCTTGGTGCGCCGCTGCACCCGCTCTTCCAGTTCGTCGTAGCTTTCGGAGAGCGCCTCGCGATGAACCCGGAGCTCGGCCTCGACCTCGCGGCGCTTGGCGATTTCGCGCTCCAGAACCGGAATCACGCGCAGCCGCTGCACGATCTGGCTGGAGACGATGGTCAGCGTCAGCAGGAACATCGCCACGAAGCCGACGACAAACGCAAGCTGGCCGACATCGGCGCCGGCGACCTTGCCGAGCGGCGCGGAAAAACAGTACGACGCGGCCATGCCGGTGTAATGCATGATCGAGATCGCAACGCCCATCAGGACCGCCGCACCGACGATCCCGATATGAATGCCGCGGCCGCCGCTGCGGTCCAGCGCCATGCTGGCGAGATAGAGCGAGCCCGTCGAAAACACGATGGCGATCAGAACGGAAAGGCCGAAGGTCACCGGATCGTAGAACAGAAACGCCTCCATCCGCAGCGCCGCCATCCCGGTGTAATGCATCAGCCCGATGCCCGTGCCCATCAGGGCACCGCCGATAAAGCTGTCGGTGAGCCGGCCGTATCCGTGCGAGCCGATCACGAACAGCGAGACCGCACCGGCGGCGATGGCCGGCACGGCGGAAAGTGCGGTCACGGCGATGTCGTACCCGACCGGTATCGACACGTGCCAGGCCAGCATGCCGAGGAAATGCATCGTCCAGGTGCCGCCGCCGAGCGCAATCGCGCCCGTCGCGAGCAGCGTATAGCGTTCCCACTTTTTCCGGGCGGCGCGGAGTTGCAGGGCAAGAGCGAAGGCGGCGTAGGAGGCAAAAATGGCGATAGCAACGGACAGACCGACAAGATACGGGTCGAACGTGCTGGGCAACGCCTTGCTCGTATCCTGTGCCGGCCCGATAAACCGGATCAGATTCGTCAGTATCTGCAGCGTATCGGCCATCTAGTATCCACACTCTGCCGTTGCGCCCGGCTGGATGGGCGAACGGCCTTCGTCACGATGGGAAAACCCATGAAAACAGTGCATTTCGATTACCTCGGCAGAAATAAGGGCAACGCTTGAGAGCACCGGCTTCATCACTCGGAATGTCACGTAAATCCGCGCACAATAAAATAGGTAACTTCCACATATCCGGCGAGTTTCCGGGCGTTTTCAGTCGATAACGAAACACTGCCATGCCCTGCTGACGCGCGCCTGACAGGACCCGGCAAAATCCGCTGACAATGCCTATGACGCCCGCCGGCGCAGGCTCAGACACGCATGAATTGTTGTTTGATACAGACGGCTAGTTTATCGCGAAACCACACGTGCGCGGGATCGGTGTTGTAGCGGTGGTGCCAGTACATCGACCAAGTGAAGGCGCTGTCGAAAAAGGCGACCGGATGCGCCTGCAGCGGGTATTGCCCGGCGATCCGGGCGGCGAAGCTCGCCGGCACGGTCGCGACATATGACGTCGCGCACAGAATCTCGGGCAACGCCAGCCAGTGCGGCACCTCGATCATCACATTGCGCTCAAGACCGAGCGCATGCAGATGATGATCGACGAACCGGTCATCGAGCGGACTTTGCGACACCCGGATTTGCGGCAACCGTGCAAAGGTCCCGGCATCCGCCATGCCCGCGCGGACACCAAGCTCCTTGCGCGCCAGGCAAACGACCTTGTCGTCGTGCAGCGGCGAAATATGCACGGACTTCGGCACGTCGAGGCCAGTGCTGACCGCCGCGTCGATGCGGTCGGCCGCAAGGCCGTCGGCCGTTTTCTCCGGCGACAGGTGATCGACGCTCAAGCCGACCCCCGGCGCCTCGTCCGCCAGCGATGCCGCGAACTCGCTCAGTGCGATGAACGACAGGAGGTCGGACATCCGAAGCCGGAACCGTCTTATACTCTCGCCCGGCACGAACGCACCGGGCGGCTCGATGACGTTCTCGATCTCACCAAGCGCCCGCCTTACCTCCGGCTCCAGTGCAAGGGCGCGGGCCGTCGGCGTCATCTCATGCCCCTGCCTGACAAGCAGCGGATCGTCGAACAGCTCCCGCAACCGCCCGAGCGCCGCGCTCATTGCCGGCTGGCCGACACCAAGCTGCTGCGCGGCGCGGGACACGTGGCGCGTCTGCATCAGCACGTCGAAGTAAACCAGCAGATTGAGGTCGATCGTGCGCAGGTTCATAGCGATGCCCGGACCGTTCAGCCCGCCGTCATCGCGGCGGCCAGGCTCTTGAAGTCCTCGACGATCAGATCGGGCTGATGCGGCGTCTCGCCGAACGGCCGCTTGCGCCGGTCGATGAACGCGGTACGCATGCCGAACGCCTTGGCACCGATGCAGTCGAACGCATGGTTGGCGACGAACAGGCAACTGGAACGCTCTTCGCCGGTGATGTCCTCGACCGAGGCGTAGGTCTGCCATGCCGGCTTGAAGTAGCCGGACTCCTGCACCGAGATCGTGAAATCCATGTCGAAGCCAATGTGCGGCTTCGCCGCCTCCAGCATGTCGCGATCGCCGTTCGAAAGAATCGCCAGCTTGAAACCGGCGCGCCGGAGCTCACCCAGCGCCTCGACGACATCGGGAAACGGTTTCAGCGTTTCGATCTGGCTCACCAGCCAGCGCACCTCGTCCTGGGAATACTCGATCCCGCAACGATCCATGACGAACGACACCGCGCGGTGACCGATCTGGCGATACGGCGTGTGGCCGCGGTCGCACAGCGCGTCGATCATCGAGTTTTCGAAATGGGTGCGACGCCACCATGTCACGAAACGATGCGCCTCGCCGTCCCAGCCCTTTTCCTTCAGAAACGGTGCCGCCGCTTCGGTCAGGCCCTTCTGCATATCGACGACCGTGCCGTACTGGTCGAACACCAGCATCGTGGTTTCCCGCGCGAGCACCGAAATCTCCCTCATGATCTGTTTCCTTCCCTCTGTCGTTGGCCGCGAATGTTCCAGATCGATACCGCGTCCAGCAACATCACTCTAACTGATAAACAATATGTGCACATCAACGGTTTCGATATGACCATTCGCACGTCGGGCAAACTAGGCATTGTCATCACGCCCGCGCCCCCTCAGACTGCCGCCCTCTCGAACCGGGGATTCTGACCAACCGAACTGCCGCCATGTGGCGATCGACGCACCATGCCTGATACCGCAATCATCGGCGCCGGGGTGACCGGCGTTCTGACGGCTTACAACCTCGCCCGTCTGGGCCATGATGTGAGCCTGTTCGACCGCCACGACAGTGCGGCGATGGAGACGTCGTTCGCCAACGGCGGACAGATTTCCGCGTCCAACGCCGAAGTCTGGAACACCTGGCATTCGGTCTGGACCGCCGCCAGCAGGCTTTTGAGCGAAGACGCGCCGCTTCGCATCGGGCTTCGCCCGGACCTTCACAAACTGCGCTGGTTCTGCGCGTTCGCCCGCGAGGGTCTGCGCCACAGGGCCAACACCATCGAACTGGCGAAGATGGCACTGCACTCCAGGCAGTGTCTCCGCGACGTCGCGGCCCGCGAAGGCATCGATTTCGACCGCCGCGATTCCGGGCTCCTTCATATATACGGGACCCGCGCGCAGTTCGACGCGGCGCTGCGGGCCAACACCCTTCTGACCGGCGCCGGGCTCGAACGGTATCCCGTCACGCCGGCGGAGATCGCGAAGATCGAACCGGCACTCGACGGCAACTATCACGCCGGCCTGTTTACCCCCGGGGACTTCTCCGGCGACATTCACAAGTTCACACGCGGCCTGCTCAATGTGTGCACCCGGCTCGGTGTAAAGATCCGCTTCGGCAGGGATGTGCGGGGCGTGTCTTCGGACGGGCGCCGGGCAACGGTAACGATGGGCGACGGCACGGCCGACACCTACGACAACATCGTCATCTGTGCCGGCGTCGGGTCGCACCGCCTCGCCCGGGCGCTCGGCGACGACGTCAATGTCTATCCGGTCAAGGGCTACTCCCTCACCATCGAGATCGATCCGGCGACACACGAGCCCGACGCGCCCGTCACCGCGCTTCTCGACGAGGATGCCAAGATCGTCACCAGCCGCCTCGGCAACCGGTTGCGTATCGCCGGCCTGGCCGAGTTCCGGGGCGCGGATACCGCCATCGACCCGGCGCGTATCGCCATTCTCCATCGCTGGGTAGCGCGTCACTTTCCGCGCATGGGCCGGGGCGAGATCACGGAATGGGCGGGCCTTAGGCCCATGACGCCACGCATGGTGCCGAAAGTCGGACGCGGGCGAATGGCGAACGTCTACTACAACACAGGTCACGGCCATCTCGGCTGGACGCTGTCGGCGGGCACGGCGGAGACGATCGCCGGCATGATTGCCGCCGGCGACTAGCTGTAACGGTGCAGAATCTTCTCGCCGAAGAAGCGCATGCCCTCCATCGGCGGCATCGGCTGAATGACGATGTTCGTCACCCCGGCGTCGATCCATTCGTCGATCCGGTCGCAGACACGCGCCTCGTCACCCAACAGGTTGGAGTCAAGAATGTCGTCCACCGTCGGCGGCACCGGGAAACGGTGCTTGCGTTCCTCGGCGTACATCGTCGCCCATTTCATGGTTTCCGCCTCGGTCGTCCCCGACAGGCCAACGGTCGAGATCGCCGTTTCCCACGAACGATCGGTCAGCTTCATCTTCATGCCGTCGACCAGTTCCTTCACCACGGCGGGGGCCTTCGAATACATGAACCACACGTCGCCGTGTTTCATCATCAGTTCCTGGGTCGGCGGCGAATCGCCCGCGATCCAGATCGGCGGATAGGGTTTCTGCGGCGGCTTCGGATTACAGAACGCATTCTCGAGCGTGTAGTATTCACCCTGGAAACTGTACCCTTCCTCGCTGTCGGTTTCGATCAGGCCGCGGTAAATTTCGAGGCATTCGTCCAGCCGCGCGATCCGCTTGAGACCGTCGTCATACCATTCATGAAATCCGTAGGCCTTCGCTTCGGCGGCGAACCAGCCGGAACCCGGCGCAAGAATGACACGCCCCCCGGTGATTTCGTCCAGCGTGCAGACGATTTTCGCCGTCAGCCCCGGATGCCGGAACGTGTTGTTGATCGAATGCCCGCCGAGCCGCACGCGCTTGGTCAGCGCACCGATGGCGGTCATGGCCGTCCAGTATTCGAGGATCGGTTTCGATCGGTCCAGGTGCGCGTTCTCGACATGGTCCGGGATCCAGACGGAATCGAAACCCAGGTCCTCGGCGATCCGCGCCATTTCGAGGGCATAGTCGAACCCGGACGATGTCGCCCCCATCTCGCCCTGAACGGTCAGGCGGATTCCGAACTTCACCTTGCTGCTCATGTTTCCTCCCCAATCTTCCGGATCAAGGATATTCCCGTCAGCAGTGTCGCGGCCGGCAGCCATCGCGGCAACCGTTGAGGCACGTATTGTTCGGATTATCGGCGTGGTGGCAGAAAAAAGCCGGCAGACGGCGACCGGGATACGGATTTAGAAACAGGAAGCGTTCAGCCGAGCGCCGCCTGCAAGGCGCGGACGGCACTTTCCGGGCTGGTCAGGATCGGGGCGCTTGTCTTCGCGGCGACCGCGTCGCGCGCCTGCGCCATCGAGAACTGCGCCAGCAAAATCACGTCCTGATCACCAAGGCGTTCGACCGCATCGGCAATCAGCCGGTTATGGGTCCCGGCGTCGCCCGACAGCAAAGCCTGCATGGCTTCCGGCACGCAGACGGCGGTCAACGATGCTTCGGATCCAGCAGCCGCGGCCATGTCGCGAAACTCGCGCTCCATCGACGGCACGCTCGGCTGGAACGTCGCGATCATGCCGACCTTTGCCCCCGCACCAAGGGCGTCGGCGAACATCGCTTCGTTCGGCTTCAGGACCGGCATCGGCTTCAACGCCTGGGCGACCGCCTCGATGCTGGCACCGAAGGCCGAGCACGTGAAAAGAATGCCGTCGGCGCCGCAGTCGGCGGCATAACGGCCAAGGCGCAGGAACCGCGCCGTCATCGCATCGTCGAGTTCGCCGGCACTGTCGAGGTCGGGTGCCAGAGAATCTTCCAGGAGGTTATAGACCTCGGCCTCGGGCCAGTTGGCGCGAAATGCGGCGACGACCGGGTCGACCGCGACGGGGGTCGCATGAATGAGGGAGATGCGCGGCATGAAACAGCTTTCTTCTTAATGCGGGCGGGATGGCGACTTACCGTCGGCGCCGGTCATGACATCGGCAACGGCGTCATAGAGCTTGCCCCAGGCGGCCCGGGTTTCAGTATCGAAATCGTCGCCCAGATAGTCGGCGAGCGTATCCACCAGCACATCCCGGAGGACATCGTAGTGTGCAAGCTCGGTCCCATAGTGCACATGCCGGCGGCCCAGTTCGCGTACATCGTCGTGCAATTCCGAGAGTTTGTTCGCGCTGTTGACGACGAGAGTCAGCGTGGCGACAAGCTTTTCGCGCTGACGCGTCATGTCGCGCGAGAACATTGGCCGCGCATCCGGCGCCACTTCGAACAGGCGGTCGTACAGCGATACCGAGAACTCGTTCCGGCGCGGCAGGATTTTCACGAACGACTTCTTGACCAGTGCCGAGTCCTTGTCATCGAGATCGATCATGCGTTACCTGTAGCGTTTTCGAAAAGGAAAGTCATTCGGAAACGGGGCGGACGTGAGCCTGAGCGGCCGCCCTGTATCGCGTAACGGATAGCCGTTAACTCCGCGTGAAAGAATCAGGACATACCCCTAGCAGCATGCCGGGGTATCCGGCGAATCGAAAAAATGCGCACTTTTTGCATATCCTTAATTTTTTCATGGGCATTAATATATTGTTTTTACTCATTAAATTTCTGAGACTTTGAAATTTGAAATGATTCTGCAATACTTTGCTCATGAAACTGAAATATGCACTTATTGCGGTTTCTCTTCTCCTGCTCGGGGAACAGGCATCGGCTGCCGTCGATCCGAACTTCGAGCGGCACAAGCGCGTGACCGCCTGCAAACTGGGCGCACTCGAGATGACCGTCCTCGACGCGCACTGGAACAAGCTCGCCATGCGGCATTTCCAGGCCTCCACCGAACAGGGCATCGATCCCGTCGAAGCGGCACGCATCCGGCGCGAAGTCGACGCCGGCCTCGCCGAGCTCCGGCGCCAGTTCGGCCCGTCCTGCGTGCTCGATATCTACTGACCGTAACTCACCCCACCGGACATCCTCCCCGGCACCCGTCGGCGTTGAACGGCGGCAGAATATCAGACTATTCTTATGGGATGGATTTCGAGAAGACGACGGGGATTCCCAACGTTGAAGAACTGGCGCCCGGCCTGAAGGTCGCGTTCGAATACTGGCTCGAGATCAAGGGCGAGCGCGATTGCCCCAAATGGTCGGACTTCGACTGGCTTCGGCTGCCAGCCGACACTATTCCCTGGTGCGCCGTCGTCGACGTGCACGAAGACCCGGTGGACTTCGTCTACCGGTTCTGGGGTACGGCGCGGGCGTCGTTACAACATGCGGATTATACCGGCAAATCCATCAAAACCGTCAAACCCGCCTCGATGGCGGAAAAGATCTGGGACGAGTACATGGAGATCGCCCGATCCGGCACCCCCATCCATTACCGGACGACGGCACAGACCGACGACGACAATGATGCGGTTTCCTACAACTTCATCCGCCTGCCGTTCGGTGACGGCGGCAGGGTCACGCAGATCCTGGCGCTGGGCATGCACGAGGAATCCAACATCAAGCTGATCCAGAATTTCTACGGCCAGCCGTAAGGCCTGCGCCTTCCCGTTTTTCAGGCACCCAGGGGCCGCAGACGTTCAGGCTCGGGCACTTATGCCTGGAACATCTTCGCGGTCAAAGGAGCGCGCTTTCCGCCCTGAACAGGCACGCCGCGGCGAATTTCGTCCTGAACGACCACCTGGTTGCGGCCGTTTCCTTTCGCGTTGTAAAGCGCCTCGTCCGCCCAGTTGATCATGTCCTTCTCCGTCACCGTGGCATCGGGCACAAGGGCGGCGACGCCCAGGCTCATGGTGACGCGGTCCGCCGTGGTGCTGGCCTCGTGCGGAATATTCTGATCGTACACGCTTTGCTGAATGCGGTTCGCGACCCGTGCCGCGCCCTCGGCATCGATCCCCGGCAGGATCACGGCGAATTCCTCGCCGCCGTAACGCGCGGTGACATCCATCGACCGCCCGGCCGCCTGACCGATGGACCTTGCCACCATGCTCAGGCACTCGTCGCCGCCCTGATGGCCGTAATGATCGTTGTAGAGCTTGAAGTGGTCGATGTCGCCCAGGATCAGCGCGAGCGGTTCCCGCGCCGCGGTTGCGTGCTCAAGGCATTCGCTCAGCGCCTCGTCGAAGACCCGCCGGTTGGCGAGGCCGGTCAGCTTGTCCATGTTGGCGAGAAGTCTGAGCGAGTCCTCGGCCTTCTTCTGTTCCGTCATGTCGCGCAGGGTTTCGACCACAGCGATCAGATTGCCCTGTTCGTCATAGATCGGGCCTGCGTTGATAGCCAGGTACAGGCGCATCGAGGCGCGCGGCATGACGCACCAGTTCTCGGCCCTGAGCCCGTTGTGGACCTCGGGTTCGGAATGGGTCGCGTAAAGCGCATCGAGGTCGTCCTTGTTGGCGTCCAGGAACATGTCGGCCAGGCACGCCCGGGGCTGTTCATAAAAACCGCGCCAATGGTCCTTGGTGCCGATCATGTCTTCGGCCGATAACCCCGTCAGCCGTTCCAGCGCCTTGTTCCAGATCATCACCTCGCCCGACGCGTTCAGCACGAACGTCGGGATGATCAGATCTTCCATCAGTCTCGTCGCGAATGATTGTCGCTCGTTTTCGTTGTCTACCAACATGCTTCCTTCCCAATTATTGCAGCTCTCCCGAAGGCAAGCCGCGCATATATATGACATGCAACGGGCGGCACGCATAGTGTGGGCCACCCCTTATAGGTAGATCGCCCGACCCGAATTGAGCCGGAAGTCTGCGCCCGCGAAGGCAGAGAACGCCCATGCCGACGCAATATAGACACCGTCGTCCTGAACTTGCCCCGGATCCAGTCCGGGGCTTGGTTCAGGACCCATAGGCGACACGCTCGGTGTCTGATCATATGGACCCTGAATCAAGTTCAGGGTGACGTTTGAAGCTGTTGTCGAGGTCTGAAACGTCCGCAATTAGCCAGTAGCTGCCGAGATTTTCTTCTGGTTTTCGTCCAATGCCATTACTCTGTCTAGGCCTAGTCACCTTGGAGACTTCAGACATGCGTGAACTGACCGGACAGAGAGCCATCATTAGTGGAGCAACTGGGGGCATGGGTCAGACTGTAGCCCGTGCTTTTGCCCGCGTTGGTATTGAAACCGCGCTATTCGGCAGAAACGAGGACAAGCTATCGGCTTTGGCCGAAGAGTGTGAGGAGCTTGGTGGTTCCGCAATTACCGTAACTTGCGACATATCGAAGCCAGATGACATCCCACATGCCGTTGAAAGGGCCATCAAGAACCTCGGTGGGCTAAATATACTTTTTAACGCTGCAGGCATTTCCAAGTCGGGCAAAGCTCACGAAGTCGATCTAACTAACTGGAACGCAATGCTGGATACCAACCTTCGTGCTCACTATACGCTCGCTCGGTATGCTCTCCCGGAGATAAACAAGACGCCCGGTGGCGCCGTTATAAAAATCGGTTCAATCGCCGTCGCGCATGCTACGCAGGCGATGCAATTAGTCGTGAGTCGTGCATTGGATGGCTATGCTGATTGTCTGTTCGATGATGTTAGAGAGTTCGGTACGAAGGTTTGTACGATTCGACCGGGGTTTGTCGATACGCCCCTTGTAAATGCTGACAACAAGGATCGAACGAAGATGATTGCGCCAGAAGACATTGCTGAGACCGTTCTGTTCGTCTTGCGTATGTCGGAACGCACATGCCCCACTGAGATTGTGCTTCGACCTCAACGAACGCCCTATAAGAAATGACTTAGCTTTACGTCCGCTTTGGGTCACAAGCAGACCTCAACGTCACCCTCTCCCGTCACAGAACCGTCATCAACGTGTTCATAAAAGTTCATCCGCAGGGCCGGGGCGGCTGCCTACATTCGAGCTCGTTTTAACGCGTTCTCAACAGGTAGCCTTATGCCGATCACCACCGGCGATGCGGCGGCAACGCCCGCCCGTTCCCTCCGTCAACGATGGATCAGCGCATGCGCGCGCACCGATCCCGATCAACTCCACATCCTGGCCGACGTGCTCGGCATCGACGGCACCGCGTTCGACGTGCTGCGCCCGGCCGAAAACGGCCTTGTCATGGTGCGCGGCCGGGCCGGCGGGACCGGGCAACTGTTCAACGCCGGCGAGATGACCGTCACGCGCTGCAGCGTCCGCGGCCGGTCCGGCCATGTCGGTCATGGTTACGTCGCCGGGCGCGACAAGACGCACGCCGAACTGGCGGCACGACTCGATGCGCACTTCCAGGCACAACCCGACGACACCACGCTGCCGATCGTTGCCGAGCTGGAACAGCAGATCGGCGAGCGCGCACACGCGCGGCAGCAAAAATCCGCCCCGACACGGGTCGAATTCTTCACCATGGTCCGGGGCGAAGACGAATGAGCGCCGTTGATACGCTAATGCCTGACATGCTCCTTAAAGGGTTCGACGACCCCGTCGACGCAGGTGGCCGGGCCTTCCGCGCGCTGCTGGATGCCATGGCGAATCCGGGCACGCCGTTTTCGATTACCTGCCCCGCCGAGCACCCGGCACAACTCAGCGATGCCGCTGCGGCCGTGCTGCTGACCGTTTCGGATTATGCGACGCCGGTCTGGCTTGCCGACGATATCGCAAGCACGGACGTTCAGTCCTATATCCGGTTCCACAGCGCGGCACCGCTGACGGACGACCCGGCCGCAGCCGTTTTTGCCGTGGTGGCGCAGGGCTTCGAACCATTGATGGCGACGCGCTTCAACACCGGCACCGAGGACTATCCCGACCGGTCAACGACCGTGATCGTCGAATGCGCCGGGTTCACGGGCGGCACGCCCGTGCAGCTTGCCGGTCCCGGCATCGAGGGGACCACCCGCTTTGCGCCGCATGGTGTGCCGCTCGGTTTCTGGGAAGAAATGCAAATGAACAACGCGGGGTTTCCACTCGGCATCGACGTGATCCTGACCGCGCCGGGTCACGTCTGTGCCATCCCCCGCAGCACGTTGATCGAGGTGAACTGATGTACGTTGCCGTCAAGGGTGGCGAAAAGGCCATCGACAGTGCACACCGGCTTTTGGCCGAGGACCGGCGCGGCGACCGCCGCGTGCCGGAACTCGGCACGGATCAGATCGATGCCCAGCTCGGCCGCGCCGTCGACCGGGTCATGACCGAAGGCGCGCTGCACGACCGCAAACTGGCGGCACTTGCCATCAAGCAGGCGGCGGGCGACCTGATCGAGGCGATCTTCCTGATCCGTGCCTACCGGACGACTCTGCCGCGCTTCGGTTATTCTGAACCGTTGAACATGCGGGCATTGCGCGCACGGCGCCGCATCTCGGCAACCTTCAAGGACCTGCCGGGCGGACAGGTCCTCGGCCCGACGTTCGATTACACGCACCGGCTGCTGGATTTCGCGCTCGAGGACGAACAGCCCGCAGCCGAAGAACCAACCGACGCGTCGAACGTCGTGGAGCTGCCCGTCGACATGCCGCGCGTGCTGGAACAGCTTGCCCGCGACGGCCTGATCGAGGAGGCCACGCCCCCCACGAATGAAGACACCCGCGAGGTCGGCGACATCACCCGCACGCCACGCGAATTCCCCGCCGACCGGGATGAACGCCTGCAGAGCCTGGTGCGCGGTGACGAAGGTTTCCTGCTCGCACTCGGATATTCGACGCAACGGGGCTACGGCCGCACGCACCCGTTTGCCGGCGAGATCCGTGTCGGCGAGGTGACGGTCGAGTTCGAACCGGAAGAGCTCGGTTTCGCAATCGAGCTGGGCGACATCACCGTCACCGAGTGCGAGATGATCAACCAGTTCAAGGGCTCGGCTGAACATAAACCGAAATTTACCCGCGGTTACGGCCTTGGCTTCGGCCATGTCGAACGCAAGGCGATGTCGATGGCGCTGGTCGACCGGTCGCTCCGCGCCGACGAGTTCGGTGAAGCCCGGGATGCCCCGGCGCAGGACGAGGAATTCGTGCTCAGCCACGCCGACAACATCGAGGCAACGGGCTTCGTCGAACACCTGAAGCTGCCGCACTATGTCGACTTTCAGTCCGAACTGGAACTGGTCCGCAAAATGCGCGCCGAGATCGAGGCCCGCCAACCGGACCCGAAACCGGAGGCCGCGGAATGAGCACGGACACCGGCTACAACTTCGCCTATCTCGACGAACAGACGAAACGCATGATCCGCCGCGCGATCCTCAAGGCGATCGCCGTGCCGGGTTACCAGGTGCCGTTCGCATCCCGCGAAATGCCGATGCCGTACGGCTGGGGCACCGGCGGGGTGCAGGTGACGGCCTCGGTGATCACCAGGGACGATACCCTCAAGGTCATCGACCAGGGTTCCGACGACACCACCAACGCCGTCAGCATCCGCAAGTTCTTCGCCAAGACGGCCGGCGTCGCGACGACGGACCGCACGACCGAAGCCAGCGTCATCCAGACCCGCCACCGCATCCCGGAAACCCCGCTTAAGGCCAGCCAGATCATCGTCTACCAGGTGCCGATCCCGGAGCCGCTCAGGTTTCTCGAGCCGCGCGAGACCGAGACCCGGCGCATGCACGCGCTGGAGGATTACGGCCTCATGCACGTGAAGCTTTACGAAGATATCGCGCGCCACGGCCACATCGCGACGACCTATGCCTACCCGGTGCGCGTCAACGACCGCTATGTCTCCGATCCGTCACCGACGCCCAAGTTCGACAACCCGAAGATGGACAACTGCCCTGCATTGCAGCTGTTCGGTGCCGGCCGGGAAAAACGCATCTATGCAATTCCGCCCTACACCAAGGTGCAGAGCCTCGACTTCGACGATCACCCGTTCGAGGTACAGACGTGGGAACAGGACTGTGCGCTCTGCGGCGCGGACGACACGTTCCTTGACGAGGTCATCACCGACGACCGCGGCGGACGCATGTTCGTCTGTTCCGATTCCGATTACTGCCGCGAACGCCGCGACGGCGGTCACGTCGGCGCGCAAAGCCCGGAGGCCGCGGAATGACGGATTTCTCGAACGCCCAACCGCTGCTCCGTGCCGACCGCGTGACCCGCACCTTCGGCCGCATCGTCGGCTGCGCCGATGTCAGCCTCGATCTCTATCCGGGCGAGGTGCTCGGCATCGTCGGCGAGTCGGGTTCGGGCAAGAGCACGCTGCTGCGCTGCCTGTTCGCCGCCGACACGCCCGACAGCGGCACCGTCGCCTACACGCTGCGCCACGGCGAGACACGCAACGTGCATACCATGCTCGATGCCGAACGGCGCATGCTGATGCGCACCGACTGGGCGTTCGTGCACCAGAATCCGCGCGACGGCCTGCGCATGCATGTCTCGGCCGGCGGCAACGTCGGCGAGCGGCTGATGGCCACCGGCGAACGGCATTACGGCAACATCCGCGCCACCGCGGGGGAGTGGCTGGACAAGGTCGAGATCGCGGACGAACGCATCGACGATCTGCCGGTTACGTTTTCGGGCGGCATGCAGCAGCGTCTTCAGATCGCCCGCAACCTGGTGACGCGGCCGCGCCTCGCGTTCATGGACGAGCCGACGGGCGGGCTCGATGTGTCGGTGCAGGCGCGGCTGCTGGACCTGCTGCGCGGGCTGGTTTCCGATCTCGGCCTCGCCGCCATCGTCGTTACCCACGATCTCGCCGTTGCCCGGCATCTGTCGCACCGCCTCATGGTCATGAAGCAGGGCCGCGTCGTCGAGACCGGCCTCACCGATCAGGTGCTCGACGATCCGCAGCACCCATACAGCCAGCTTCTCGTCTCGTCGATCCTGAGGGCCTGATCATGGAAAATGATGTCATCCTCGAGGTAAACGGTGTCGGCAAGAATTTCACCCTGCATGCCCAGGGCGGCGCCCGGCTCGATGTGTTCCAGGACGTCGCCTTCACGCTCGCCCCCGGCGACTGCCTCGCGCTCGCCGGGCCATCCGGCATCGGCAAGAGCACGCTGATGCGAATGATCTACGGCAACTTCCGTTGCCCGCTGGGCGAGATCAATCTGCGCCACGGCGACGCGGTCATCGACATCGCGCGTGCGCATCCGCATCGCATCCTCGACATCCGCCGCCACACCATGGGGTACGTCTCGCAGTTCCTTCGTGTCATTCCGCGCGTCGCCACGCTCGACGTCGTCATGGAGCCGGCGCTCGCGCAGGGGATACCTGCGGGCGAGGCGCGCGCCCGCGCCGAGGTGCTTTTGAAACAGTTGCGCATTCCGGAAAGCCTGTGGCCGCTGTCGCCGGTGACGTTTTCGGGCGGTGAGCAGCAGCGCGTCAACCTGGCGCGCGGGTTCGCGGCACGCTATCCGCTGATGCTGCTCGACGAGCCGACCGCGTCCCTCGATGCCGAGAACCGCGAAACCGTCGTCGACATGATCCGGTCCGCGCGCGATCAGGGTACGGCGATCATCGGAATCTTCCACGATGCCCAAACCCGGGCAAAAATCGTTAACAGAGCACTCGATATGAGTGCCTTTGCCGTAAAAGCTGCATAATGGAACAGGTTTATGCAAACGCACGGGTGGTGCTGGCCGACCGGGTCATCGACGGCGCGGTGCAGGTCAAAAACGGTCTCATCACCGACGTCTCCGAGGGCAACGGCGTGCCCGCGGGCGCCGAGGACTTCGCCGGCGATCTGCTGATCCCGGGCCTCGTCGAACTTCATACCGACGGTCTCGAAAATCATATGCAGCCCCGCCCCGGCGCCCACTGGCCGGCGGTTGCGGCCGTCATCGCGCACGACAATCAGCTCGCCGCGTCGGGCATTACCACGGTGCTCGACGCCATCGCCATCGGTGCGTTGATGGACACCTCGGTGCGCATCAAGCGCCTTGCCGAGATGGTGGAAAGCCTTGCCGAAGCGCGCGCCGCCGGGTTGCTACGCGCCGATCATCTGCTGCATCTGAGATGCGAGGTATCCTACGAACACCTGCCGGAAATCTTCGATACGCTGGCCGATCACGAGATGCTGAAACTGGCTTCCATCATGGATCACACGCCGGGCCAGCGGCAGTTCGCCGATGTCGAACACTACAAGGTCTATTACCAGGGCAAGTTCAAACTGAACGATGCCGAGATGGAGACCTTCATGCGCGAGCGCCGCGACGACCAGATCCGTTTCAGCGACAAGCACCGGCGCTATATCGTCGATGCCTGCCGGCAGCGCGGCATCAGCCTGGCCAGTCACGACGACGCCACGCCGGAACACGTCAGCAAAGCCGTCGACGACGGCGTGACCATTGCCGAGTTTCCGACGACCGTCGACGCGGCCCGCGTCTCGCACGAGAACGGCATCAAGGTCATGATGGGCGCGCCGAACGTCGTGCGCGGCGGCTCGCACTCGGGCAACGTCTCGGCCCGCGACCTGGCGGAACACGGCTACCTCGATATCGTTTCCAGCGACTACGTGCCGAGCAGCCTGCTGCATGCCGCGATCCTGCTCAGCGACACGATCGAACGCATCGACATCGCGTCCGCCATCCGCGCCGTCACCAAAAATCCCGCCGACAGCGCCGGGCTCGATGACCGGGGCGAGATTACCGTCGGCCGGCTGGGCGATATCGTCCGTGTACACCTCTCGCCGCACCACCCTGTGGTGCGCGGCGTCTGGCGTGCCGGCAGGCGCGTCGCGTAACGACAGATGCCGGCTGCCAAGACGCACGGAAGACTGTTCCTCGTGGTCGGCCCGTCGGGTGCCGGCAAGGACACCCTGATCGAAGCGGCACGCCGCCATTTCAGCGGCCGGTGCGACGTGATCTTTCCAAAACGCACGATTACGCGTCCCGCCGATGCCGGCGGCGAAGCGCACATTCCCGTCACGCCGGAGGCCTTCCGCACGCAGGTTAGCGAAGGCGCCTTCGCCTTGCACTGGTTCGCCCACGGTCTGGGTTACGGCATAGCGTCGACAATATCGTCCGACCTCGCACAAGGGCATCATGTGGTGGCGAACGTATCGCGCACGGTGCTGGACGACGCGCGAAGCCGTTTCCGAAATGTTTCGATCCTCTCAGTCACCGCATCACCCGAGGTTCTCGCCACCCGGCTCAGGGATCGTGGCCGGGAAAAAGGCAACGATGTAAAAAGCCGCCTTGCCCGGGCACGCCTGCTGCAGCCCATCGGCGAAGATGTCGTGGAGATCGACAATTCCGGCGACCTCGTTACCGGCAGCGCCTTTTTCATTGCCGCCATCGCAACGCTTGCGCGCCTCGACCGCCAGCTTGCCACGGGTTGAATTCCCGCATCTAACATCTCCCCGCCCCGTTCCGAATGCGCTATACTTCTAGCAACAACTCCGGACAGAAACGGTCACGCCGTCGAACATCGAGACGGCACGACAATCGGGAGGACACCATGCATTACCGGAAACTCAAGGAAATCGTCGCAGATCAGAAACTGCTGCATGTCGAAGGCACGAGCTATGTCGACACCGTCGCCAAGCTGATGCTGGAGCGAAACGTCGCCGCCGTGCTGATCATCGATGACGGAAAGCTGTCGGGTATCTTCACGGAACGGGACCTGTTGCGCCGCGTTGTCGCCGAAGGCCGCAATCCGGCGGACACCCTGATCAGGGACGTCATGACGTCATCGGTTGTGTCGCTTAACGCCGAGCAGTTGGGCTTCGAGGCCGTCGCGCTGATGATCGAACTTTCGATCCGCCACGTCGTGGTCACGGATCTGGACGACGGCAGTTATGGGATCGTTTCGATACGTGATTTCGCGCTGAGTGAGCTGTCCAGCTTCGAAAAAGAGATCGAGTTCGAAAAGCAGGTCTGGTCGTCGATCTGACGCCCGGCTAGGCGCCTGATAGAGGAAATCGCCAGGCGAGTTGGAATGCCGCGCCGGGTGCCGGCTCAACGAACACGCACAGGTCTTCGATGCGCGCCGGACCAAGCGCATCGGCGGCATTGACCTGCAGTTGCCGAAGCAACCCGGCGCGCCTGTCGTCCGGCACCTTCCCCGTCAGGGTCAGGTGAAAACGAAACTCGTCCATCACGTAGGGATATCCCCAGCGCACCAGCAATTCTTCCTGTCTGGTGCTCAGGCCCGCCCGACGCCGCCGCGTCAATTCTTCTTCGGTCGCGGGTGCGCGAAAAGTGTCGAGCTCGGAAACGCAGGCAGCGGCGAGATCAGACAGTGCCCCGGGTGCTGTATCCGGGACGATAGCGATGAAACGTCCGATCTCCCGAACCGCGAGCCCGGCGAGGTTGACGGGACGCAGCCGCGATGCGAGCGCTTCGACACCGGCCAGCAGGCGCGCCTCGTCCTTGCCGTCCGCCAGCCGGAACGGCGGCTTGAGGGTTCCGTGGAACCCGTATCGCAACGGATCGGCCACCAGCGCTGAAATCTCATCGGCACCATATCCATCAAGTTCCGGGCGGTGGGCAACGGCGCCTCCGGACGGGCACCGGCCAAGCCAGGCATTCCCGAATGTCGCCAGCGGCGACTCCGGCCGCGGTGTCCAGTAGACCGCGAAACGATTCGGACTGCGTTGCGTCATTTGTTACCGGTCAATTCGTCTCAAAGCCCGCATCAGCATGAAACCTGTATGGTTTTGCCCTGCGAAAATGCAGGCAGATCATATGCTTTTCCAGCCAATTGTGGATAACGCACCCGCACCGAAACAAAGGTTCATCTTATCGACATATTAATGTAACCGGGCATCGGCAACGTCCCCCCAGACAAGCCGGGGGAAGGAGCTGCCATGCAGGCGCCAGCTGTTGCGATTGAAGGTATCAACAAGTCTTTCAAAGCCGGTCAGCCGGTCCTCGACGGGATCGACCTGAACGTAAAACAAGGCGAGATGGTCGGCCTGATCGGCGCCTCGGGTTCCGGAAAGTCGACACTGATCCGCCTCATCGCCGGGTTCGAAACCATCGACAAAGGCCAGGGCAAGATTCAGCTTTTCGGCAACGACTGCCAGATCAACGGTCAGCGCACGGGCGCCATCCGTGACCTCCGCCACGACGTCGGCATCATCTTCCAGCAATTCAACCTCGTCGGCCGTTTGACACTGCTGTTAAACGTGCTTGTCGGGCGTCTCGGCCGCATCAGCTGGCTCCGCGGTACAATCGGCATGTTTCCGGAACGGGACCGTGTCAAAGCGCTGCAGGCGCTGGAACGTGTCGGCATCGTCGACAAGGCGTATCAACGCGCATCGACGCTTTCCGGCGGTCAGCAGCAACGCGCCGCCATCGCCCGGGCCCTGACGCAGGAAGCCAAGCTCATTCTCGCCGACGAACCCATTGCCTCACTCGACCCGGCATCGGCGGAACGCGTCATGACCATCCTCAGGTCCATCAACCAGCAGGACAAGGTGACGGTCATCGTCTCGCTGCATCAGATCGATCACGCCTTCAAGCACTGCGACCGCATCATTGCGCTCAAGGACGGCAAGATTATCCACGACGGCGACGTCGACCAGATCACTAAAGAAGACCTCGAAAACCTGTACGGCATCGACCTTGCCGCAGGCGACGACCACGAAATTCGGAGCGCCGGTAAAAAACCCGGCCGTACGGCCGTGAAGCGCCCCGTTTACGGGAATGGGCGAGATCCCAGCCCGCAACTTGCTGCCGCGTCCGTCCTGGACGCGTAAGAAACCTTAGTTACAGGAGCGATCAAATGTTCAAAAAAATTGCTGCCGCCGTTGCGGTATCGTTGATCGGTATGGGGGCTGCCCATGCCGAGATGCCGAAGCAGATCAACTTCGGCATTATCTCGACCGAGTCCGCCTCGGCGCTCGAAAAATCCTTCACGCCGTTCCTCGACGACATGGCGAAAAGCCTCGGTGTTGAGGTGAAGCCGTTCTTTGCGTCGGACTATGCCGGTGTCATCGAAGGCATGCGTTTCAACAAGGTCGACCTCGCATGGTTCGGCAACAAGTCCGCCATCGTCGCCGTTGATCGCGCCGGCGGTGAGGTCTTTGCCCAGACCATCAAGGACGATGGTTCCGAGGGTTATCACTCGCTGCTCATCACGCACAAGGACTCGGGCATCAACTCGCTCGACGACGTTTTGAAGTGCGACAAGACCAAGACCTTCGGCAACGGTGACCCGAACTCCACGTCCGGTTTCGCGATCCCCGGCTATTACGTCTGGGCGCTGAACAACAAGACGCCGGAAGACTGCTTCAAGCGCGTGACCCGTTCCAACCATGAAGGCAACGCCCTCGCCGTTGCCAACGGCAAGGTCGATGTCGCCACGAACAACACGGAATCGATCTACGCCCGTCTCCAGAAGAACAACATGGACGCGTTCAAGAACATCAAGGAAATCTGGCGCTCGCCGCTGATTCCGTCCGACCCGATGGTCTGGCGCAAAAACCTGGACGCCGAAGTGAAGCAGAAAATCTACTACTTCATCATGCAGTACGGCCGTTTCGGTCCGATGGAGAAGGTCAAGAAAGAGCGTGAAACGCTGGCCAATCTCTCCGACGGCTGGGGTCCGTTCCTGGCAAGCTCCAACGCCCAGCTGCTGGACGTTCGTCAGATCGAAGCGTTCAAGAAGAAGCTGAAAGCGGAGCAGAGCGGCGATACGGCCGCGATCGCCGAAGCCGAGAAAGAGCTGAAAATGCTCAAGGATATGGCCGCCGTTGTCGGCAATGCCGGCTACTAAGCCAGACGATTATGGGCGGGGTGATAGATGTCCTATCACCCCGTTTCCTTTTTCCATTTTTTATTCAGAGATTGAACAGCCATGAGCGAACTCGCGTTGCCGCAAAATATTTCCCCGGCCGTTGCTGAACAGTTGAAGCCGCATTGGACGCGACATATCGGCGCCGCGGCGACCGCCCTGATCCTCGTCGTACTATTGGGTATTTCTTATTACCCGGCCGAGGTGAACAACTGGACGCTGCTCTATACGGATGCCGGCAACATGGCGGAGTTCATCGAGGACTTTCTGCACCCGAACTTCGTGGATCTGGAAGACATCATTCTGAAAATGATCGAAACCATCCAGATCGCCCTTTGGGGCACGGTGCTCTCGATCATCTTTGGCATTCCGGCTGGCCTGCTTTGTTCGAACAACATCGCGCCGACCTGGATCGTGCAGCCGATGCGCCGCCTGATGGACGCATGCCGGGCCATCAACGAGCTGGTTTTCGCAATCCTGTTCGTGGCCGCGGTGGGCCTGGGCCCGTTCGCCGGCGTCATGGCACTTTTCGTCCATAATCTTGGTATTATCGCCAAGTTGTTCTCGGAAGCGGTCGAAGCCATCGATCCCCGCCCCGTCGAAGGGATCGCGGCAACTGGTGCGTCACGCCTGCAGCAGATCATCTTCGGTGTTATCCCGCAGGTGCTACCGCTCTGGACGAGTTTTTCCCTATACCGGTTCGAGACGCTGGTCCGCTCGGCAACCGTGCTCGGCATCGTCGGTGCCGGCGGGATCGGCTTTATCTTCTACGAGTCGTTCCGATCATTCCAATACGACCGGGCATCCGCGGTGATCATCGTCGTCGTGATCTCGGTTTCGATCATCGACATCATCTCGTCACAGCTCAGGAAGCGCCTGATCTGACGATCAGGCGACGACCGGAAAGCGGCCGCGCGGCGGGTCTTTCTGTTCGGTGTAGCCGATATCGAGCGGATAGCACGTCGGCACCAGCTTCTCGAAAAACGCCTCGTCGGCAGCCGTGAACGCGTGATCCAACGCGCCGACGTAGGCTTTCCAATGCGCGAGTGTGCGCGGTCCCGCAACGATCGAACTGACGATACTGTTGTTGAGCAGCCAGTTGATCGACATGTCGCCTGCCGTCATGCCGCGCTTTTCGGCCCTGGCCTTGATCTTGGCGGCGATGCGCAGGCAATCGCGGGTATAGACGTCGGCGTACGTATCGACCTCGCCGGCGCCGCGCTTGGTGTCCTTCGCCGAGCCGATATCCATACCGTATTTGCCGGTCAGCACGCCACGTGCCAGCGGGCTGTACGGCACGACGCCGATTCCGTATTCGTGGCACGCCGGAAGGTATTCGAACTCCGGCACCCGATAGACGGCGCTGTAAAACGGCTGTGCGATGACGGGTTTCGGCACGCCCAGTTCCTTTGCCAAATGCACCATTTCGGCGATTTTCCAGGCGCGGAAGTTACTAAAGCCCCAGTATCGGACTTTGCCTGACCGGATCAGCTCGCCCATCGTCTCGATGGTTTCGGCAAGCGGCGTCGTCGGGTCGGCCCGGTGCAGGTAATAAATGTCGACATAATCCGTGCCGAGCCGCTTCAGGCTGCCATTCAGACCGTCGATCATCCACGCGCGGGAGAGCCCCTTCTGGTTCGGCCCGTCGCCGACCGCTTTCGAACCCAGCTTGGTGGCGACGACCCAATCGGACCGGTCCTTTTTGATCAGCTTGCCGACGATTTCTTCGGACTTGCCCATGACATAAGACTCGGCCGTGTCGATAAAGTTAATCCCCTTGTCGCGGGCATGACTGACCATCTTGGCCGCGACGTCGGCGCTGGTCTGATTGCCGAAGGTCATGGCCCCCAGGCAGACCGGCGAGACCTTGAGGCCGCTCGACCCGAGCTTGACGTACTTCATCATGTTTCTCCCGCCGTCAGCGGCCCTGCTCTTCAAGACGATCCGTCGCCGGCGGCGGCGTGCGGCCAAGCGACGCGACCTCGGCATGCAGTTCGGGCGTCATGTCGATGGAAACGGAATCGAGCGACGGCTGGAGCTGTTCCAAGCTGCGCGCCCCGATGATCGGGCAGGTCACCGCCGGATGCGCTGCCGCCCATGCGACCGCGAGGCTGACGGGGTGCACCCCCTTGGCATTGGCAAGTTCCGTGAATTTCTCTGCCGTTTCGAAGACCCAGTCCTCGCCGTACCTGGCGGTGTATTCCTTGTTCGACATCAGGCGGCCCTGGTCCGGCCGCTTGTCGGGGCCGTACTTGCCGCTGAGCAAACCGCCGCCGACGGGGCTGTAGGTGATGACGCCGAGGTTCTCGGCCAGCGCCATCGGGAAGATCTCGGACTCGGCCTGACGCTTGACCATCGAATACATCGGCTGGATGACGTCGAACCGGGGCCAGCCCATACGCGCCGAAATACCGAGACCCTTCATGACCTGCCATGCGGCGTAATTGCTCGCACCCAGATAGAGCACCTTGCCGTCGGCGACGAGCTTTTCGAGGGCGCGGAGCGTTTCTTCCAACGGCACGTCATTGTCCCAGCGGTGCATGAACAGCACTTCCATGCGGTCGGTGTTCAGGCGCTTGAGGCTCGCTTCGACGGCACTCAGGATATTGCGGCGGTTGCCGCCCCGCGAGTTGATGTCGTCGCTCATCGGGTTGAAGCATTTCGACGTGATGATCAGTTCGTCGCGTTCGGACCCCATGAGCTTGCCGAGGATCGTTTCGGCTTTACCCCGCGAATACGCGTTCGCACAGTCGAAGAAATTGATGCCCTTGTCGCGGCACGCGGCATACATTTTTTTGGATTCCGCCTCGTCGGCATCGCCGCCGAACGACATCGTGCCGTAACAGAGTTCCGAGACCTTGAGGCCGGTCGCGCCAAGCAGTTTGTATTCCATGTTTCCCCCTGAATTCGCGCCGAAGGCAGCGTTTTTCTGATCTTTTTTAGACGTAATGCCTTCGCCGCCGCAATCAAGAGAATATGTCGGCCGAATGAAGCCACCCCCTTGGAAGCCGGGCGTTAACGCACTACCATTCGGTGAGGGAAGCAACGAGACGAAAACAAATGCCAAAAGACTCTGATAACGATCTGCCGCTGGCGGATATTGCCACTTCATGGCTAGCCAAATTCGATAAAGCACTCACCGACCGGGATTCAAAGGCGGCCACCTCTCTTTTTCTGGAAGATTGCCACTGGCGCGATATTCTTGCCTTCGGCTGGCGGCTGGAAACGGTCAGCGGCAAGGCGGAGATCGCGGCCAAACTCGATCGCACGCTGGCTGCGACCAAACCATCGAATTTCCATCTATCGGCAGAGCATGCGGCGCCGCGCGCCGTCACCCGCGCCGGCACGGACGCGGTCGAGGTCATCTTTGATTTCAAGACCGGCGTCGGCAGCGGCAGCGGCGTGGTGCGGCTTCGCGAGGACGATGACGGCACATGGCGCGCCTGGACGTTTTCGACCACACTGCAGGCGCTCGACGACTATCCCGAGATGACCAGTGCGCAGCGCGCCGGGGTCGATTCCTTCAAACGCGAGTGGGGCGGTGAAAACTGGCTCGACTTCAGGAACCGCCAGCGCGCCTATGAAGATCACGACCCGGCTGTGCTTGTCGTCGGCGGCGGCCAGGCGGGGCTCGGCGTTGCCGCCCGGCTAACACACCTCGGCGTCGATACGCTCATCGTCGACAAGTATCCGCGCATCGGCGACAACTGGCGCACGCGCTACCATTCGTTGACGCTGCACAACGAAGTCTACGTCAACCACATGCCCTACATGCCGTTCCCGCCGACCTGGCCCGTCTATATCCCGAAGGACATGCTGGCCAACTGGTTCGAGCATTATGTCGAGGCGCTGGAGCTCAACTACTGGGCCGGCACGGAAATGACGACGGCGAGCTACGATGCCGACAAGGGCGAGTGGGCCGTCACGCTCAGGAAAAACGATGGCACGGAGCGCATCGTGCGCCCGCGTCACGTGATCATGGCCACGGGCGCCAGCGGCATTCCGATCATGCCGGACCTGCCGGGCCTCAAGGACTTCAAGGGCGAGGTCATGCATTCCGGCTGGTACGAAACCGGCCATAACTGGGAAGGCAAGAAGGCACTCGTCATCGGCACCGGCAACAGCGCGCACGACGTAGCGCAGGACCTGCATGCGTGCGGCGTCGACACGTCGATGGTGCAACGCTCGTCGACGCATATCGTCAGCCTTGCCGAGGCGCAGCGTGTCTACCTGCTCTATGCCGAGGGCCCGTCGATCGACGATTGCGACCTGTTGGCGACCTCGTTCCCGTTTCCGGTGATGAAGGTCGGCTACAAAATGATGACCAAGATGTCGAAAGAGATCGACAAACCCCTGCTCGACAGGCTCGAGGCGCGCGGCTTCAAGCTCAATGACGGGGTCGACGACTGCGGTTTCCAGATGAGCTATCTGCAACGCGGCGGCGGGTATTACTTCGACGTCGGATGTTCGGGTCTGATCGCCGACGGCGAGATCGGCATCATCCAGTACGACGACATCGAAACGTTCTGCGCGGACGGCGCGAAGATGAAGGACGGCACCATCGTGCCGGCTGACCTGATCGTCATGGCGACCGGCTACAAAATGCAGCAGGAAACGGTGCGTCAGTTCATGGGTGACGAGATCGCCGACAGGAACGGCCCGGTCTGGGGTTTCAGCGACGGCGGCGAACTGCGGAACATGTGGTGCCGCACGCCGCAGCCGGGGCTCTGGTTCACCGCCGGCTCGCTGGCGCAGTGCCGCATTTTCTCGAAATTCCTCGCGCTGCAGATCAAGGCCCTCGAAGAGGGCCTGATCACGCAGGACACCTAGACCGCTTTCGAAAGCGCCCCGTCGACGTTGATCGCCGCACCGGAAATATACGATCCCCGGTCGGAGCACAGCAGGCAGGCGATGGCCGCGAATTCCTCCGGCGTGCCGAGGCGTCCCATCGGCTGGCTTTTGCCTTCGGATGCGTACCAGTCTTCGAGTGAAAGGCCGCGTTCGTCCTTTTCGTGACGGCGTTCCCATTGCTCGCTGCGGATCTTGCCGACGTGCAGCGAGTTGACCAGCACGTTGTGCTCGGCGTTCTCGTTCGCCAGCACTTTCATGATCGCCATGCCGGCGGCACGGGTGACGGCGGTCGGCGCACCTTCGGCGGGCGGCGTCTTGGCACCCGAGTTCAGCACGTTGATGATGCGGCCCCATTTGCGCGCACGCATACCCGGGATCACCATGCGCGACAGGCGAATGGCCGAGAAAACCTTGAGGTCGAAATCGTCCTGCCATTCCTCGTCGGTGATATCGAGAAACGGGCCCCGCCTGGACGTGCCCGCGTTGTTGACCAGGATATCGACCTGCCCGAACGCCAGTTCGGCCTCGCCAAACACGCGCAGGCATTCGTCCGCTGTCCGGATGTCGGCCGAGATGGCGATGACTTTCCCCTCGCCTGCCTGCTCGATTTCGGCTTTCGCTTGATCGAGCACGTCCTGGCGGCGCGCGACGATCGCGACGTTGGCGCCGGATGCCACGAATTCCTTGGCCATGGCCTTACCGAGACCGGCGCTACCGCCGGTGATCACGGCGTTGCGGCCGTCCATGCGTACTTCCATTATCTTTTCCTCCCCAAGCTGGTGTTTTTTTCAGGTGCTGCCGGAACCGGCCGCTTTCAAGAGTTTAATGCGCCGTAACCCGCTTTGACCATCGCCTTGCCCATGGCATGCTGGCGGCAACAGCGGGAGGAGAAGAAATCGTGGAAAGCGTATTCAAGGAAGGCAATGTCGCCGTCGTCACCGGCGCGGCGCTCGGCATCGGCCGCGCGGCGGCGCACCGGTTCGCGAGCCTGGGCATGCGTGTCTGCATGGTCGACCTGACATCGGACGATCTGGACGACGCGCTGAGTTATGTGCAGGGCGCGGCACCCGACCCGGACAACGTCATGGCCGCGAACGCAGACGTCGCCGACATGAGCCAGATGCGCAAGTTGAGAGACGCCGTCAAGGGGCGCTTCGGTCCGGTGGACGTGCTGATGAACAATGCGGTGACGCGTGTCGGCGCCGGGTTCTGGGATGACCTTGAAGACTGGCACCGCGCCGTCGACGTCAACCTGTGGGGCGTCATCCACGGTGTCCGTGCCTTCGTGCCGGACATGATCGCCAGCGGCAAGCCGGGCGTCGTCATCAACATGGGATCCAAGCAGGGAATCACCAATCCGCCCGGCAACTCGGTCTACAACCTGACCAAGGCCGCCATCAAATCCTTTACCGAGAGCCTGCAGCATCACCTTCGGACGGGCGACAACCCGGCCGTGACGGCACACCTCGTCATTCCCGGCTGGACCACCGGCGGCAAGCGCGAACACAAGCCGGGCGCCTGGCTGCCCGATCAGGTCGTCGACGAGATGCTGCCCCGGATCGAGAACGGTGATTTTTACATTGTCTGTCCGGACGGCGAGGTTACCCGCGAGATGGACCGCACCCGGATTCTATGGAGCGCGGGCGACATCACCGAGAACCGCCCGCCGCTGTCGCGCTGGCACGGCGGCTTCGACGACGCCTTCAAGGCATTCGATCCAGACTAGACGCCCGCCGGATTAAGGATGATCTTGGCGGCCGCGGTGCGCCCCTGCAGCAGATCGTCGAACGCCTGAATGCCGTCTTCAAGCGCACGTGCCTCGATCCATTCGAGATCGCCCAGTGCGCCGGACGCCATGGCGGCCAGCGTCTCCTTGAAGTCGTTCATGGTGTAGGTATAGGCACCGACAAAGGTGATTTCCTGAAGTGTGACGCGCCGCGCATCGAAGCCGTCGACGCCGTCGCCAAGACCGATGTGCACGATCACCGAACCCGGGCGGGCCGAGTGCACTGCCGCAGCGCGGGTATGTTTGTTGCCAACGGCATCGATCACGACGTCGGCGAAGCCACCGTCCAGCGCGCCTTCGACCGTCGGGTCGACGACCGTTCCAAAGCCCTGGGACAGCGCCGTACTGCGGCGCAGTTCGTTCGTCTCCGCGACCGTCACGTCACTGCATCCGAGGGCCCGAAGCGCCAGTGCTGCACCGAGACCGACCGCCCCCGACCCCATGACCAGTGCCCGTGCCTGATCGAGCGGTAGCGCCGAATGGCGTTTGGCCAATGCGACGCCGTGCCACGATGTCGCCAGCGGCTCGGCCAGTGCGGCGTGCGTCATATCCAGAGCGTCCGGGACCTCGACGATGTTGCGTGCGGGAATAACGATCTTCTCCGCAAACGCGCCCTGGCGCGGCGGCATGGAAATGATCTCGCGTTTCGCACACAGGTTTTCACGGCCGGACGTGCAATCACGGCAGGTCCCGCAGGTCACCAGCGGGTTGACGACGACACGTTTGCCGTCGTGCGCCCCGCCACGAACCACGCCGGCGGCCTCGTGCCCCAGGATCAACGGCGCGGGCCGGCGTTCATCGTGACCCAGATAGGCGTGCATGTCCGATCCGCAGATGCCGACGGCCCCGACCTCGATCAGCACGTCCTCGGAAGACGCGACGGGATCGGGTTCGTCCCTGAGTTCGATCTGCTGCGGACCGGTATAGACGAGTGCGCGCATCGATCTCTCCTACTTCGCCGTGAAGCCGCCATCGACCGGCAGCGTCTGGCCGGTGATGTATGCGGACGCGGGCGATGCGAGAAACACGGTCGCCCCGTCCAGGTCTTCCAACTCGCCGTTCCGGCCGATCGCCGTCATGCGCGCGTTATGATCCCGAAGCTCCGGGTTACCGAACACGGCCGCCGTCAGCTCGGTCGGGAAGAACCCCGGTGCAATTGCGTTGGCATTCACCCCGTCTTTCGACCAGGCCTCCGCCATGGCGCGGGTCAACTGCACGACGCCCCCCTTGGACGCGCCATAGGGAATGCAGTTCGCAAATGCCCGGTAGCTCTGCAGCGACGCGATATTGATGATGCGGCCGTAACCTTTGTCGATCATGCCCGGCACACAGGCCTGGGCGAGAAAGAACGGCACACCGAGGTTTAGATAGATCGTTCGGTCCCAGCTTTCCTGTGTCACATCCTGCCAGGGTTCGCGCAGGTTCACACCCGCCGCGTTGACAAGGACGGTCGGCGCGCCGAAAGGCGCCGACGCCTGTGCATACAGGTCACCGATCCCGGTCTTGTCCATCAGGTCGGCGGGCACTGCCTCGGCCTTGCCTCCCGCGGCCTCGATTTCCGATTTCGCCTCCGCCAGCCGGTCGGCATTGCGCGCGACAAGGACAACGGCGGCCCCGGCTAGCGCAAGCGCACCCGCCATACGGCGCCCGATCCCGGAAGAGGCCCCCGTAACGACCGCGACGGAACCAGTAAGATCAAATTGCGACGGCATAGGTCGTTTTTCCAATCCCATCCATTCAAGGATGACGTAAGACTATTTCGGCCAGCAACGCTTCAGCTAAGTGCAATTACTCTTACCACGCGGTCAAGAGTCGCGATGGACATGAACCGCGCAAGGTGCGTGTCTTACAACGCGTGCGGCGGTCGAGCCGATTAGATAGTCACTGAGATCCGGTTTATGAGAGCCAATGACGATACAATCAAAATCATGTTCGACGGCGTAATCGACAATCTTGCGATGGGCTTCGCCGCGAATAATATCCGTCGAAACACCGTCAAGATGAGATGTCTTCTCTCGCAGAACTTCTGCCGCCTTGTCGAGACCCTTCTGGATGACTTCTTCACCGATATAAGCGGAGACAGACCCCTTCGGGACCTCGAATACATGCAAGGCGACGATCGATCCGCCCGGCGCCATGAGCGCCCGGGCGATCTCTAGAGTCTGCGGCGAGATTCCATGGTTCAATGCCATTGGTACAAGTATCTTTTGGTACATGGTTAGCCCCTTTGATTTTCCATGCAATACGCCAAGCTATCCTTCGGCTGTCAGGTCGAAGTTTTCACCTGGGAAGTACTTGGCAAGCCTGACATCCGCGGCCCGTGCATGGCCTTCCATCCCTTCCAGTCGCGAAATCCGCGCGGTCGCCTCGGCAACCTTTTTGGCGCCTTCGCGAGTGGCCCGTTGCCAGGTCACGATTTTCATATACTTGTGGACGCTCAGGCCGCCTGTATATGAAGCTGCCCCCGAGGTTGGCAGCACATGGTTCGTGCCAGAAGCCTTGTCCCCATAAGAGACGGTGGTTTCTTCGCCGAGGAACAGCGATCCATAGCATTGCAACCGCTTGAGCCACCAATCCAGATCATCCGCCTGAACGGTCAGGTGCTCCGGTGCATATTCGTCTGATGTCTTGGCCATTTCTTCGCGGTCCGAACAGACGATCACCTCGGCATAGTCACGCCATGCCGCTTCTGCGTTCCCGCGGTTGAGTTCCGGCAGGTCGGCGATGAGGTCCGGGACACGGGCCATGACATCTTCAGCCAACGGCCGATCGTCGGTAACCAGCCAAACAGGTGAGTTGTAACCGTGCTCCGCCTGGCTAACGAGATCGGTGGCAACGATATGGGCATCCGCATCTTTGTCGGCCAATATCAAACTGTCCGTCGGACCGGCGATCATGTCGATGCCAACACGGCCATACAGCATGCGCTTCGCCTCAGCGACAAACTGATTGCCCGGGCCGACAATGATGTTCGCCTTCGGCTGTCCGAATAAGCCGAACGCCATGGACGCCACAGCTTGCACCCCACCGATGGCCATAATCGTATCTGCGCCGCAAACATGCGCCGCATAAGCGACCCCCGGATCGACGCCCGTTTCGGGCTGAGGGGCAGAACAAACCGAAATATGTTTACATCCGGCGACAGCAGCCGTCGTCACCGTCATGATGGCGCTGGCGATATGGCGGTACCGCCCCGCCGGCACGTAACAGCCGGCGGCTGATACCGGTATCGCTTTTTGTCCGGCAATCAGCCCCTCATTTATCTCATACTCGAAATCCGCAACCGTGTTCTTTTGGGCTTCTGCGAACCGCCGGACGTTGTCGTAGGCAAAGAGAATATCGTCTTTAAGCTTTTGCGGAAGCTTTGCACCCGCGGCTTCAATCTCTTCTGCCGACAGTAAGATATTGCCCTCGTATTTATCGAACTTCGCCGCATACTCGAGCGCTTTCTCTTCACCGCCCGCTTCAATCTCGGCAAGGATATTGGAGACAATTTCCGCCGTTTCGCTTGAATCCGAGCGGGATGTCAACGTGGCTTTCTTAAGGTACTCGCGGGTCATTTTTCTTGGTCCTCTTGTAAGTGCCCACAGACGAGAAACTCATCTAATCGAACGGTATACGTCACTCACGCCCCCTAATTTCCGTAGATGTAGTTAGGAAGCCACAAGGCAATTTGCGGGAACACGAAGATCAGAGTGAGCCCAATCAACTGGATCACCATGAACTGCATCATGCCCAAGTAGATATCCCGCAGATCCCACTCCGGGACGACGCCCTTCAGGAAGTATGCGGATAGCGCAACAGGTGGACTGAGCCATGCCGTTTGCAAATTGACGGCGACAAGTATCGCGAACCAGATCAACAAGTCATTCTGGTTCTCAAATCCAAGATCCAGCGACGTTACCGTCGGTATCAGGATGGGAACGATAATAAGGACGATCGGCACCCATTCCAGCGGCCATCCGAGCAGGAAGATCAACGCCATGATCAAGATCAGAATAAGAATGGGCGACATATCGAGCGTCAGCAGAAGCTCTGTCAGCATCGTTGGCGTGCCAAGGTTCGAGAACACCGCCCCGAAGAAGTTCGACGCCGCCACCAGGAACATGATCAGAACTGTGATCTCCAGGCTTTTGATCAAAGCACTATAAAGCCCCTCGATCGAAAACTTGCGATAAAGCATGGATAGAAGCACCGCACCGAATGCACCGCAGGCGGAAGCTTCGGCAGGTGTCGCCCAACCGGCAAGGATTGAGCCCAGCGCGAATGCGATGAGCACGGTCGGCGGCACGAGACCCATGAAAAATTCGTACCAAAGGTCCGAGAAATAGAAGCCACCGGGGCGTGTTTTCCCGAGCCACTTATAGACGGTCCGCATCACGGCAATCCAGGCGAGCGGAACAATCAACGCACCCATGGGAAAGCCGAAGCCGTTTGTAATCCCATGCGTGATCAGCCAGATGAGAAAGACCAGCGCGCCCATTACCATCGCCACTTCAAGCAAATAGAAGCTGGACGTTTCGGGCTGCTCGTCGGGCGGCAGAATGGGACCGAGTTTTGGATTGATGAAACACCGTCCGAGCGCATACAGCATGTAGAGCCCTGCGAGCATGATGCCGGGGATGATCGCCGCGCGGAACAAATCCGTCACAGGCACCTCGAGGACCGGCCCCATGACAATCAGCATGATCGAAGGCGGGATGAGAATGCCAAGCGTTCCGCCGGCCGTGATCGTGCCTGCAGCGAGTTTCACGTCGTAGCCGGAGCGGTTCATCGTTCGTGCCGCCATAATCCCAAGGATCGTGACCGATGCGCCGACAATGCCTGTTGCGGCCGCGAAGATGGTCGACACAAACAGGATGGCGATAAATAGCGCGCCCCTTGTCCGGCTCATCATCATTTGCACGGCCTGGAACAGACGCTCCATCAATCCGGCTTTCTCCATCACAATCCCCATTAAGATGAAGAGCGGAACCGCAACCAACTGGTCGCTCAGCATCACGGAATTGGTTTGCAGGGCCATAAGGAATGTGGCGAGTTTGAAGTTGGCGCCCCAAGTCCCGAAGGCGAAACCGAGGAAAATGAGGGTGAAGGAAATCGGAAAACCGACGAAGATCGAGAACAGCATCACCGCGAGCATGATGAGGCCGATTACCGGTTTTGAAACGTTGAACTGTCCCTCGTGGCTAAACGTTTCGTTCCACCAGTCTGTAATTGGCACAACATCGGGGAAGAACACCGCACCGACCAACACAAGCAAGGCAACGCCATAAAAGGGGAGTATGCGCAGGAAGAGGCGTTCGCGCTCCTTACCCATTTGGTGGAACGCGCGAAACAGTTCCGGGAAGCCTTGCAAGAGAAGCAGAAAACCGCCCACCGGCATCGCCAGACGGGCAGGCCATAGAATTGGCGCCCACGTCGAGTCACTCGCTTGTTCACCGATGGCAAATGCCTTGTACCAGTACTCGGCCGAGACCCAGGTAAAGAACAACATGGCGGGGATATAGAGTGCCATATACAGCGTTGCATCGACGGTCGCCTGCGTCTTGGGGGACCAATTTCGATACAAGAAGTCGGCACGAATATGAACACCACGCATCAATGCGTAACCGGACGCCGCCATAAATATGACGCCACCCAGCATTCGAGAGATATCGTAAACCCATAAAGTCGGACCAAATCCCCACGAAATGGCCACGTCGTTCATGTCCATCTCTGTCAGGAGCGCGAACATGTTGCGCGAAAAAACTTCGTAAACAATGGCCAAAACCAATGGGATCATCAGCACGCAGATGATGCGGCCTACCCACAAATTGAGAACATCAATGAAGGCTGTGATCGGGCGCTGCCAAGGCGTCATGTCTTCGGGCGTCTCGCCCGGCGCTTCCGTGCGCGCTTCGGCGATCAATTCGTCCGTCGTATCAAGTTTATCCATCTCGACTTCGTCGGCCATGATACCCCCACCCGATAAAATCGGCGTTATCACTATGAAATGTTTTAAGAGAAAGGCGGGACCTTAACGGCCCCGCCTCCCAATTTGGTCTTACTTCTTCAGGCTGTCGGCAAACGCCTTACCCAGGCTCGCATTCGACGCTTGGGCACCGGCCCAGAATGGAACCGCAACTTCGGCAAACGCTTTCTGAGAATCCCAGACCTTCTTGAAGAACGCGTTTTCAGCAGCGTTCTTTTCAAGAGCTGCTCTCGCCGCGTTCATGTACGCCGGGAAATAGTCGGCCGGGGTATCATGAAGCTGCACGCCGTGATTTTCGGTCAGGTCCTTGAGGGCCTTGCCGTTCTCATAGATCCGATAAGACATAGCCTTCGAGAGCGATGCGTTGGCTGCAACTTCGAGGGCTTTCTTTTCGAGCGCGGAGAGTTTGTTGTAAACGTCGCCATTAATGTACATGTCGGCGTTAACGACGACCTGGTGCAGGCCTTGCAGATAGTAGTGCTTGAGCACTTTCTGGAAGCCGAACACGCTGTCCGGTTTCGGGCAGCACCACTCGGCAGCGTCGATCGTGCCTTTCTCAAGCGCCGGCAGAATGTCGCCGCCGCCCATGGCAACCGAGGCAACACCGATGTCTTTGTAGGTTTGGCCCGGGATGCCCGGCGGTGTACGGAACCGGTACTTGCGGAAGTCGTCCATCGACGTGATCGGCTCCTTGAACCAGCCCAGCGCTTCCGGACCGACCGGCTGCAGCATGAAGCCCTTCACGTTGACGCCCATTTCCTTCCAGAGTTGGTCGTACAGCTCTTTACCGCCGCCATACTGGAACCAGGAAACGAAGGCGATGTTGTCGATGCCGACACCGGCACCCGCAACCGGCGAGCCGAACAGCATGGCCGCCGGGTGCTTACCGGACCAGTAGTGAGTCCAGGCGAACCCGCCTTCGATCAAACCGCTATCAACCGCGTCGAGGGTTTCCTTAACACCCACGACGGCCCCAGCGGGCAACACTTCGATTTCAAGTGAACCGTTCGTCAACGCTTTCACGTCGTTTGCGAAATCGTTCAACATGAAGACTTCGTCGGCCTTAGCCGGGATCACCGACTGGACGCGGATCTTGGTCTTTGCGTCGGCAATGCCGGGCGCCGAGACAAAGGCAACCGCGAGCGCGGCAGCGCAAAGCCCCTTGATGGTTTTACTTACACGAAACATGGAACGTCTCCTCCAATTGCTGTCGTTTTTGGTTCCGCCTAGTGCGCAGAGAAAATCAGCCCGGGCCTGCGCGGGTCGTCTTGTAACAGGGGATCGGAATGGAAAAACGAACGCCGGACGGTGGGCACAACTGGCCACGCCGGCATGACGCCGGTGTAACCGCTTGCAATGTTTTTGAGCCCCCGCCCTAACATTATGCCTCCCAAATAACCCCGTTCCCGGGGATTTCGAAGAGCGTTGACCGCTTCTTTGTATTAAAATCTCAATAATGAGACTATATATCCCATTATTGCATGGTTTTGTTCGCTGCGCAAAATATATCTTGAATTCAGGATGTAAGCGCTTACAAGAATAAGCTTCGCATTTGCTTGATTTGGAGTCAATCCCGCTTCAAAAAGCGTTCGCGCCCATGCCCGATAAACAAAACCATTTGCCGAATCTTCAGGACATCGCCACGGCGGCGGGTGTGTCGACGGCAACGGTGTCACGTGTCCTCAACAGCCCGGCCGACGTCCGCCCCGCCCTGCGGGAAAAGGTCGAGGTCCAGATCAGGAAGCTGGGTTACGTCCGGCACGGCGCTGCGCGTGCGCTGGCATCGGCGCGCTCTCACACCGTCGGCGCCGTTATCCCGACATTGGAAAGCGCGATCTTCGCGAGCGGCGTCAACGCCGTTGAAAACCGCCTCACCGAGGCCGGCTACACCCTTCTGCTCGCCGTGACCAACTATGACCTGCAGCATGAATACGAACAGGTGAAGGCTCTCATCGAACGCGGCGTCGACGGTATGATCCTGGTCGGCCGCGATCACGACCCGGCGACACTCATCATGCTGGAGCGCCAGGGTTGCCCGTACGTCACCACCTGGACCTACACCGCCGATGCACCGCATCCGTGCGTCGGGTTCGACAACGCGGATGCGGCTCATCGAATTACGGCGCATCTGCTCGCACTCGGTCACACACGGATCGGCGTGATTGCCGGGATCACGTCCGGCAATGACCGGGCACGGGAACGCATTGCGGGGGTCAAGGCAGCCCTGAAATCGCAGCAGCTAAATCTGCACAGGAAATGCCTGATCGAGAAACCCTACGAGGTGAGCGAAGGACGCGACGCCTTCCGTACGCTGATGGCGCTCCCCAATGACATTCGCCCGACGGCGCTTTTTTGCGGCAACGATGTCCTTGCCGTGGGCGCGGTCCTCGAGGCCCAGCATATGGGGCTGAAAGTACCGCAGAATATTTCCATCGTCGGCTTCGATGACCTGCCCCTGTCCGCACATATGTCGCCGGGCCTGACGACCGTCCACGTGCCCAGCCGCCGCATGGGCGAACATGCCGCGGACTATATCCTGGCATGTATCGGTGGCGAGTCGCCCGACCCCCGCAACAAACTGCCGACGGATATCATGATCCGCGGCACCACCGCGCGCCCGTCCAAGACTTGAGGAACAGAAGGAAAGACTGTTCGTCCTCACCCTCCCTTGCCGACACCATTGCGTCGGGTATGCTCTCCGGCAACAACCAACGCACTTAGGGAGAGACAAATGAACAAGGAACAATACGACGCAGGGATGAAGGTCCGCCGCGAAGTCCTCGGCGACGCGTATGTGGACCGCGCGATTGCGAACAGTGACGATCTCACGAAACCGCTACAGGATCTGGTGAACGAATACGGCTGGGGGGCGTGCTGGACGCGGCCTGGCCTTGACCGCAAGACACGCAGCTTCATGAACATCGGCATGTTGACGGCGCTGAACCGGCCGCACGAACTGCAGGTGCATGTCCGTGGCGCACTGAACAATGGCCTGACGCGCGAGGAAATTGTCGAAGCCATTCTTCAGACCGCGATCTATTGCGGCATCCCGGCCGCGCTCGACAGCATGCGCAAGGCCAAGGAAGTGTTCGAGGCCGTGGACGCCGAAGCCTGATGGTCGAACTATCCGTTCTCGACCAGTCGACGGCGTCTGCCGGTGCACCCGAGCCGCAGGCGATCCGTGACACCGTCGAACTGGCACGGCACTGCGAGGGACTCGGCTACAAACGGTTCTGGGTGTCGGAGCATCACAACCATCCGACGATCCTCGGCACCGCGCCGGAAATCCTGATGGCGGCGATTGCCCAGGTAACAAGCACCATTCGCATCGGCAGCGCCGGCGTGATGCTGCCGCACTATGCGCCTTTGAAGGTCGCGGAGCAGTTCCGTGTGCTGGAAGCGCTGGCACCGGGACGTATCGATCTCGGTCTCGGCCGCGCGCCGGGCTCCGACGGCAAGACGGCTTATGCGCTCAATCCCAATGCGAACGAGGACGCCGAGCATTTCCCCGCCAACGTTCGCGACCTGATGGCGTGGGTATCGGGCGAACCGTTGCTGACGGGGCACCCGTTCAACGGGCTGGTCGCGAAGCCGATGGGCGAGACATCGCCCGAGATCTGGATGCTCGGCACATCCGATTACGGTGCACAGGTCGCGGCACACTTCGGCATTCCCTATTGCTTCGCACACTTCATCACCGACGGGCGCGGTGTCGAACGCGCATTCCAGGTTTACCGGGACAACTACAAGCCGAGCGAACGCTTTCCCGAACCCATCGCCAATGTCTGTGTCTGGGCGCTGGCAGCGGAGACGGAAGAAGATGCCGAACGCCTGTTCACGTCCCGCGCGCATTGGAAGGTCCGGCGGGAACTCGGCGACCTCCGTCCTGTCGAGGCACCCGAGGCCATTAAGGATTTCCAATATTCCGATGCCGAGAAGGCGCGCATCGCCGATCTGCGCCAGAGCGCCATCTTCGGCACGGGCGAGCGCGTTTACGGACAGCTAAGCGGGCTGGCGGATCAACACGGCATCGATGAGGTCGTCGTGCTCACCTGGACGCACGACCAGGAAGACAGGCGCAATTCCTATCGGTTGCTGGCAGAAGCTAAAGCGGAAACCGGGGCCTAGACGCCCTCGGCGACCACCGCGTCGCGCCGCGCGTCGGCGGCTTCCAGTTCCGCTTTGACAAACCCAGACAGGCGCTCAATGGCCTCGTCGATCGGAACCACATCCTTTACGTCGGTCAGGCGATTGAAGATTTCCACCTTGCCGTCGGCAAGATCGCGCCCGAACACGACGCGGAGCGGCATGCCAAGAATGTCGGAGTCCTTCAACTTCGAACCGACCGAGCCCTTGCGGTCGTCGACGATGCATTCGCAGCCTAGTGCCTCGAGCTTGGCGCCCATGTCCTCGGCAGCACGCATCATCTCTTCGTTGTCGGCTTTCACCGGGATCAGATGCGCGTGGAACGGTGCCAGAACGACCGGCCACTTGATTCCCGTTTCCGCGTCGCAGTTCTGATCGACGATGGTCTGCAGGATGCGCGTCGTGCCGATCCCGTAGCAGCCCATGTGGAAATGCTGGAACTGCTGGTTGGCATCCGTCACGCCGGCGCCCAGTGGCTCGGAGTACTTGGTGCCGAGCTTAAAGACATGGCCGATCTCGATCCCCTTGCACTGTTGCAGCGGCTGGCCATCCGGCGCGGTTTCACCTGGGTTCGCCATGCGGACATCAACAATCTCCGGCATCTCGAAATCACGGCCCGGCTGCACGTGGATCGCGTGGCGGTCCGGTTCGCAGCACCCGGAAACGAGGCTGGTCAGACCCTCGAGGGTCTTGTCCGCGATCACCTTCGCACCCGGCTTCATGTTGATCGGGCCGACATAGCCCGGCGGACAGCCGGCGATTTTCTCCACCGTTTCCGCATCGGAGGGCTGCGCCGCGATGGCACCGAAATGATTGCCCAGTTTGACCGCGTTCACATCGCAGTCACCGCGGATGAGAACGACGACCTGCTCGACTTTGTCTTCGTAGACCAGATCGAAGACGAGGGTCTTGAGCACCGCTGACGGATGCACGCCGACGAAATCGGCAACCTTCTTGATGGTTTCGCTGTCCGGCGTATCGATGATCTCCATCTCGCCGTCCTCGGCTTTCACCGGCGCGGGCGCTTCCGACACCGCGCGTTCGATATTCGCGGCGTAATTATCGGTATAAAGCAGCGTGTCCTCGCCGGCCTCGGAAACAGCCATGAACTCTTCCGACGCGGAGCCGCCGATGGCACCCGAGTCCGCCTGCACGACGATGTAGTCGAATCCCATTTTCTTATAGATCGCGTGATAGGCCTGACGCATCTTGCGGTACGCGAGATCGAGGCCTTCCTCGTCGATGTCGAACGAGTACGCATCCATCATGATGAATTCGCGGGACCGCAGCAGGCCGGAACGCGGCCGCAGCTCGTCGCGGAACTTCATGTGGTTCTGGAACACGTTCAGCGGCAGTTGGTTCGGGCTGCGGATCAGGTGTTTGCCGAGATCGCAGGCGACCTCTTCGGCGGTCGGGCTGAGGCCGAACAGACGGCCTTTACGGTCTTCCGACTGGAACATCAGGTTGGCGTGCTCGTAGACCGCCCAGCGCCCGGATTGCTGCCATATCTCGGCGCTCTGCAACAACGGGAAACGGACCTGAATCCCGCCGTAGCGCGTGATCTCCTCGTTGATGATATCGGTGACCTTCTTTTCGACCCGGTAGATGAGCGGCGCGAAGGTGAATATGCCGGCAGCGTGGCGATGAATATAACCGCCGCGGATCAACCAGGCCGCCGCCAGATCGTCGGCGTCGGCGGGCATTTCACGAAGGACCTGAATGCCGATTTGCGAAGCTTTCATAGCGTCGAACGTACCCTTTTATGTGTGTCCGGACCGGGCCGAACCCGGTGTTGGCAGGAACCTACTCTGCACGCACCGGTTTTTCCACCGCAATTCAGCGATAGATGTAGATCGGGCTGGTCCAGGCCAGGGTACCGTCTTCCTGGGTGACGCGGATGAAGATCGGGTTGTCGCCTTCCGGTTTGAGCTTAACTTTCCTGGTGAATGCCAGGTGCCGGTGCGGGTTCTCCGCCGGCAGTCGGAAAATCTTCAGATACCGGGGCAGAATGTCCGATTTGTCGAAGACCTCGTCATTGATGTCGATCTCTTCCAGCGGCACACCGCATTTCACCAGCGGTGTCTCGATCTTAAGCGTGCCGCCGTAGGCATCGTCGACCCAAAGATCGAAGCCGCCGATATTGCCGGTCGTCAGCGCGCGCCACGCCAGCGACGTATCCGATGTCCGGTCCAGCGTCTTGTCGCGGTTGAAGAAATTGATCGGCTTGGCATCGACGATCTTGTTATCCGACAAATGCGCTTCCCCGTCCCAAATGACCTGGCGGAAGCGGCCCCGGTATTCGGCACCCTCCCAGATGACCCGAATTCGGTTGCCGAGGTCTTCGGGCGTGTATGGCCGAATCGTTTCGACGTGATCAAGACCGTTGAAGATGTCGACGCGTTCTATGGGTGCGGCACCTGTGATGTCGACCTCGATCGTCGCTTCACCCGACGGCAGATGCACGATGTCGCCCATGAGGGCCGTTTCCGCGGCCTGCCCTTCGGCGGGCCCCAGTTGCGGGTCGTCGTGATAAAGTGTCGCGGGGGCCGAGAACGAGGCCTTCACATCGATGTACATGCGCCCGCCGTGCCCGCCGGTCGTGCCGTAGTGACGGCGCTTGCGCATGCAGTCCAAAATCGCAGTGCGCGTCAGTTCCGGTGTCAGAAAACACGTCAGACCGCCGACGGCACCGAACAGTGACGCGCCGGGGTAACTCGCACCGGGCCGCCCCTTGTGGCCGTCGGAATTGGAAACGATACCGACGCGGTAGCCCATTTCGAACGCGTCCTGCACCAGCCATTCGAATGTGCCCCAGGAACTGTGGATTTCCATCGATTTCTCGAACCGGCCGTCGTGCGCCATTTTGACGTCCGCATAGCGCCCGCCACAGTGTGCGTAACCGACCACATCCCATTCCTTGTTTTCCGCCAGGGCATCGAACAGTTCCTGTGCGCTGTTGGCATCGGTTGCGATGTCGCTGTGGTCTTGCACCAGCGCATGCGACGAGCGCCTGAGCGTGCGGCCGCTTTCCGGGAAGTAGATATTCCGATCGCCGCCGAGGCCCGTGTTACCCGACCATTCGTAACCCGGGACGGCAATGAACGAGCCCGGCACATCGTACTTGTCGCAAAGGCGGTCGAGCTCGTGCCAAAACGGCGTCGTGATCTGGAAATCGTTGCCCTGGTGGCCGGTCGCGTCGACGAATGCCCGGTCGCGGGCATAGGCGAAATAGGCATCCGCACTGCCAGTCCCGATGGTTTCTTCCGACTGGCCATGCAGGTCGCCCCAGTAGTGCTTCAGGACCGGCGCATCCATGGCACGGATCGGGTTGCTGCACGCGGCGACATTGCCGTCGGCATCGATCAGCTCGATCACGGCCTCCCCGGCCGACGTCAAAGAGATCCCGTCGACGATGTTCGCGAATTCATCTTTGGCGAAAGGCACGCTACCGGGCAGACCGTCGACGGCCGCATCCCCCGCAACCCTGAGCGTGAACGACGCATCGCACTGGTCGGAGGGATTTCCCCATTTGTCCTCTCCCTTCATTTTGAGCGAGAACTTTTCGCCGGTCGCGATCAGCGTCGGCGCAACACAGACATAGGTTTCGGGCGGGCCCGGCACGATCCGGATGATCGGCTGAACGGGCACCGGCTGATAGCAATAGGTCGCAATCGGATCGACAAGCGTATGGAATTCGAAGCTTTCCTCGCAGAACGTCTGCAGCCGCATGCCGGGCGAGCCCTGTGACGTGTCGCCGAAGACGACGGTGATCGTGTCGCCCTCGCGGAGGAAGCCTTTGACGACCTTGATATACAGAGTCCGGTCCCATGGCCGGACGTTGCCTTTCGGATCGTAGTGATATTGCAGCACCGCATTGTTGGACGCGGTCACGGTGGTGAAGTTGGGACGCTTCGGATCGTCGAACTGGGGCCGGGTCTGATCGCTGGCGAAACGGAAGCAAATCCGCATGGAGCCGGAGTCGTCGATGCCGAACTTGCCTGCGGTATAAACCAGCGTGAACGTCTGGTAGCTGCCGGCCTCGAAATCGCCGGTCGGCGTCAGCGTGACGGTGCCGACCTCGTCTGCCGGTATCGTTGCGCGAACCGGCGTGCTTTCAAGGCCACCTGCCGGCGCCCCCGCAGCATCGTCCGGGCTGCCGAGCGGTTGTTCGGACATGTCTCTCTCCCAAAAACATTCCCCCGTTAAACGCGCACAAGGATAGCGGGCACGGCCCGATTGTCGAGAGGGCCGGCCCTGCGCATCTCGGAATCCACGCCGGGAGCAAATCTTTTTGAACGGAAGCCCGAAAGCGGCCTACTTGAGGATTTCCGCGAGCGCCGCTCGCACGTCCGCTTCCATATCGTCACGCTGCAGCGCGTAGGCCACGTTGGCCGCAATGAAGCCGGGCTTGGACCCGCAGTCATACCGGGTTCCCTCATAGCGCAAACCGTGAAACGGCACACTGTCGAGGGTGGCGGCGATCGCGTCGGTCAATTGAATCTCACCGCCCGCGCCCGCGATCTGCTTGTCGAGATGGTCGAACACTTCGGGTTGCAGAATATAACGGCCGATGATCGACAACGTGGACGGCGCGTCTTCGGGCGCCGGTTTCTCGACCAGCCCACGCGCCCGTGCCAGCCTGCCGTCATCGTCCTCGATATCCAGGATGCCATACCGGTTCGTCTGGTCGCGCGGCACTTCGGTCACGGCGACGATATTGCCGCCGACATGGTTGTACGCGTCCATCATCTGCGTGAGGCAGCCACGTTCTGCCAGCACCATATCGTCGGGCAGCAGCACCGCGAACGGTTCATCGTGCACGAAATCCTTGGCACACCATACCGCATGACCGAGGCCCATCGCCTGTTGTTGGCGGGTGTATTGTATCTTGCTCGGTTCCGGGAAATGCCGCACGAGATCGAGTTCCCGATCCTTACCCCGCTGCTCGAGGATCTGTTCCAGTTCGAACGCGTGGTCGAAGTGGTCTTCCATCAGGTTCTTGCCGCGCCCGGTAATCAGAATGAATTTCTCGATCCCGGCGGCCTCGGCTTCCTCGATGGCGTACTGGATGAGAGGCTTGTCGACGACCGGCAGCATTTCTTTGGGCATACACTTGGTTGCCGGCAAAAACCGCGTGCCGAGACCGGCAACGGGCAACACGGCTTTACGGACAGGCTTGTTCAACAGAATTCCCCCGAAAACGCAGGCTGACTGGACATTTGGTAATGCCACGGCCCGGGTTAAGCCGCAAGTTGCTGAAATATGGCATTTTTGTGCAATGCAATAAAAGGGCTTGATATACTAATTTCAGACCCTATATAGGCCTCGACTTAACGACTGGAGATGACGTCTCGCTTCTTGTCTGGGGAAGAAGCAGGAGAGAGGAGACAGACAACATGTCGCGTCAAAAAATGGCTCTGACATTAGCTTCTGGGCTGATTGTCGGCGCTTTTCTCATGTCCGCCCTTTCCCAGGACACCGCCGAAGCCGATTCTCATATCGTGCAGGCGCAAACACTCTTCGCACCTGCAGCAAATTACACGTTCCACGCGAACAACGACGCGCGCCTTCAGCAGTTGCGTTGCCTCGCGCTCAATGTTTACTGGGAAGCCCGCTCCGAGTCGATTCCCGGCCAGATCGCCGTCGCGGCCGTGACGCTGAACCGGGTTCAGAGTCCTCGGTTCCCGTCAAACGTCTGCGACGTAGTTCGCCAGGGCGGGGAGATCCGGCGTCACCGCTGCCAGTTTTCCTGGTGGTGCGACGGTAAAAAGGATGAGCCGCTGGAAACGACTGCGTGGCGGCGGGCGACAACGCTTGCCAGACTGGTTAGCGCCGGGGTCATCGAAGATCCGACCGACGGTGCTCTCTGGTACCACGCCGACTACGTGAAGCCGCATTGGGCCGACGCCAAGGAACGGCTGACCAAGATCGGCCGGCACATCTTCTATACGCTGCCGGAGCTCAGAAACGTTCAGGTCAGCGAGAACGCGGAAACAGAAATCGCAACCCGCTAACGGGTTCAGGCGCTCTCGATTTCCTCGCGCAGCATCTCGAGGCGCAGCCATTCTTCCTCGGCATCGGCTAGTTCCCGGCTGACATCGGCGAGTTTTCGGCTGTCCGCGTCGAACCCGGCAGCGTCGCGCTGGAAAAATGACGGATCGGCGAGCTTTGCCTGAAGGCGCGCGTTTTCGGTCTCCAGTTCAGCGATCCGGCCGGGCAATGTTTCGAGCGCGTGCTTGTCCTTGAAGGTCATGCGCTGCTTGGCATTGTTCCTGGGTTTTTCCTGTCTGTCGCTTTTCTTCGGTTTCTCGGGCGCCGCCTGCCGGGCACGGGTTTCCATGCCGGTGCCGCGCTGGTACACCATGTCACTGTAGCCGCCGGCGTATTCCTGCCACCGGCCGTCACCCTCGTAGTTGATTACCGACGTCACGACCCGGTCGAGGAAGTCCCGGTCGTGGCTGACGATCAGCACGGTGCCCGCATAATCGGCGATCATCTCCTGCAACAGATCAAGGGTTTCGAGATCCAGGTCGTTGGTGGGCTCATCCAGCACCAGCAGGTTGGACGGCCGCGTCATGGCGCGCGCCAGCATCAACCGGCCCCGTTCGCCGCCCGACAATGCCGAAACGGGCGTCGACGCCTGTGCCGGGTCGAACAGAAAATCCTTCATGTAGCCGATGACGTGGCGCTGCTGACCGCCGACGGTGACGCTGTCGCCGCTGCCCCCCGTCAATGCATCGCGGGTCCGTGTGTTCGGTGCAAGCTGCTCCCGGTTCTGATCGAGCGTCGCGATCTCCAGCGTCGTGCCCAGCGTGACCGTACCGGTGTCCGGTTCGAGCGCACCGGTCAGCATGTTCAAGAGCGTCGTCTTTCCTGCCCCGTTGGGACCGATCAACCCGACCCGGTCGCCGCGCAGGATGCGCACCGAAAAGTCGTCGACGATCTTGCGCTCGCCGTAGCTCTTGCTGATTTCCGTCGCCTCGATCACGCGCTTGCCCGACGTCTCGGCGTCGCTTGCCGTGATCTTCACCTGCCCCGCGGTCTTACGAAGCTCCTGCCTGGTCTTGCGCAGGTCGTAGAGCGCACGCAGACGCCCCATGTTGCGTTTCCGGCGCGCGGTGACGCCCTTGTGGAGCCAGCTGGTCTCGGCAACGATCTTGCGGTCCAGCTTGTGGCGTTCGGTTTCCTCGCGCTCGAGGATCTCGTCACGCCACTCGTCGAACGCGGCGAACCCCTTATCGAGACGCATCGTGCGCCCGCGGTCCAGCCAGATGACGGCGTCGGAAAGGTTCTCGAGAAACCGCCGGTCGTGCGAGATCAGCACCAGCGCACTGCGGCGCGATTTCAGTTCGCCCTCCAGCCACTCGATGGCGGGAAGATCGAGGTGGTTGGTCGGCTCGTCCAGCAACAGGATGTCCGGCGCCGGTGCCAGTGCGCGCGCCAGCGCGGCGCGGCGGCGCTCGCCACCCGAAAGTTTCGCCGGGTCCTCGTCCCCGTTGAGACCGAGATCGTTCAGCAACACCTGGGCAACGTAACTATCGTCGCCCGGCGCGAGACCACCTTCCACGTAATCCCGAATGCTGGCGAAACCCGAAAGATCAGGCTCCTGCGGCAAATAGCGGACCGTGGCATCAGGCTGGCGAAACACCTCGCCGCCGTCCGGCTCGACCTCGCCCGCCGCGATCTTGAGAAACGTCGACTTGCCCGACCCATTGCGCCCGACGAGACAGATACGCGCGCCCGCGGCAACGGACATTTCCGCGCCGTCCAGCAGCGGTGTGCCGCCGAAGGTCAGCGAAATATCGGAAAGTGTCAGGAGCGGGGGTGCCATGAGCGGGTTTTAATTCTAGGCTTGGCCTCAGGCAAGACCGGGGACTTGCATCTCGCGATCTTTAGAACATATTCAATAATTATATAATGTGTTCGACGTCCAGTATTCGAGGCTCAGCATGAACGAAAACGGCACCGACTATCCCGAGCGCACGATCAAGGAAACCATCGGTCTTGGTTTCGCCGGGCGCTGCCCGCGCTGCGGCCAGGGGCGTATTTTCAGGGGCCGGCTCGAGATCGTCGACGAATGCCCGGTCTGCGGCCTCGTGCTGAGCGAACATGACGCGGGCGACGGCGCGGTCGTCCCGGCGCTGCTGATCCTCGTCACCCTCGCGGTCTGGGTTGAGTTCAAGTACGAACCCGCGCTCTGGGTCCATATCGTTCTCTGGGGGCCGATCGGCACCCTGCTGACGCTATGGCTGTTGCCGCGCCTCAAGGGCATCGGCGTCGCCCTGCAGCACAAACACCGCTCCACCGAAGTGCCGACCAAACCGGGCGGCGCTTGATTCTCGTTCTGCCAACCCTCACCTAGGGGGCTGAAACGTTCAGACCCTGGAACGGGAGACCGTCATGCGCCCGCTGCCCTACCGCGTCGAAACCGCGACCGGCGACACCCTCGACATCACCTTTCCGCTGCACGAGGAAACCGCGTCCGCGATGCGCGTCAACCAACTGCTGAGCGCGGTTCTGGAAGCGATCGACAAGGACATTCAGGTGTGCGGCGAAACGGCCAACGGCGACGTGTTGCAAGCCCTGGCCATGGCCGTCGCCGTCCGGGCCCGGATGATCAACGCGCCCGCCGACGTCACCGCCAATCTTGCGAAGATGCTGGTCGAGCGTTCGACCGCCGCGGCCGGCGATGCGGAACGCGCACAACCCGAGAGCGGGAACGCCTGAGGCGCGCCCTCAGCCAACCTTGATCAGCAGACCACCGTCGACCGGTAAAAGCACGCCGGTGATATAGCGCGCTTCGTCGGAGGCCAGGAACAGGGCCGCGTTCGCCACGTCCCATGCCGTCCCCATCTGGTTCTGCAGCGGCACAAGCTTGTTGCGGCTTTCGCGCACGGCGTCACGGTCCACCTGCTGCTCGCGCGCACGGCGCTCGATTGCCATCGGCGTATCCATGAGCCCCGGCAGGATCGCGTTGGCGCGGATTCCGTAACGCGCATTTTCGAACGCGAGATGCTGCGTAAACGTATTCACGGCACCTTTCGACGTCTTGTACGTCACGGTCTGGCGGGCCGCCAGCGACGATGTCGAGGAGACATTGATGATCGCGCCCGATCCCTGGTCCTGCATGAACGGCAGCACATGCTTGCTCATCAGGAACATGGATTTGAGGTTGAGCGCCATCAGCTCGTCCCACATCCGGGAATCCATGTCGACGGTATTGCGGTCGCCTTCGGAGCGGCCGACGTTGTTGTGCAGGATATCGATCCGGCCGAAGCGTTTTTGCGCGGCCTCGGCGACGCCCCGGCAGGCGTCTTCGTCGGTCACGTCGACTTCGAAGGCTTCGGCCTGACCGCCCTCGCTGCCGATCTGATTGGCGGTCTCCTGCGCGCGTTCCTTGGAAATATCGACACAGAGCACACGGGCTCCTTCCTGCGCAAAGCGCAGCGCGACGGCGCGGCCGTTGCCCATGGTTTCGCCGGGTTGCTGCCCGGCGCCGACGACGATCGCGGTTTTGTTCTGAAGACGCATGATCAGCCCGCCTTTGCCATTTCGATGTAAAGCTTGCGGAGCTTGTCCGTCACCGGACCCGGCACGCCGTTGCCCAGCGTGTGATCGTCGATCTTGATCACCGGCATGACGAACGCCGACGCGCTAGTCGAAAACGCTTCGCGCGCATCGTAGGCCTCGTCCGGCGTGAACGGGCGCTCCTCGATCTCGAGGTTCTCGCGCTTTGCCAGTTCCATGACGGCCTTGCGCGTAATTCCGTGCAGGATTTCGTTGCCCAGGTGCCGGGTGATGATTTTGCCGTCCTCCGTCACGATGAAGGCATTGTTCGAGCTGCCCTCGTTGACGAAGCCGTCTTCCACGAACCACGCGTCGCCGGCGCCCGCATCCAGCGCCGCCTGCTTCGCCATCGATGCGGGCAAAAGCGCAACCGTCTTGATGTCGCGGCGCTGCCAGCGGATGTCCGGCACGGTAATGACGGAAATGCCCTTGTCCGCGGTCGGGTTCTGCGTGAGCGACTTTTTCTGCGTGAACATGACCAACGACGGGGTGGCATCGGTGGGCATTGCAAAATCGCGGTCTGCCGCGCCGCGCGTCACCTGCAGATAGACAAGCCCCTCGTCAATGCCGTTGCGCTTGACCATTTCCTGCATGATTTCGGTGATTTCCTCACCACTGGCAGGCGGCGTCATCTTCAGTTCGCTCATCGAACGCGCCAGCCGCGTCAGGTGTGCATCGTTGTCGACCAGCTTACCGCCGATCACCGCAGAGACCTCGTAAACCCCGTCAGCGAACAGAAACCCGCGGTCGAAGACAGAAATCTTTGCATCTTCCTCGGGCAGATACTCGCCATTCACATAGACGATGCGGCTCATTTGGGTCTCCTTGAATTGGGATCTTCGGAAAAGAAAGCACACTCTGACCGCTGATTTCGGGCATTTCAATACCCCGGCTGCAGGCATACCGCTGGTCACACCGGTTTTTGTGATCTGGTCACAAGTCTTTGTTGTGCAGTGCAGTGTAAATTTTATCGGTTTTAGCGCGTTTCGTGGTAAACTTCTTTACATGGATGATTCGGTACGCCCCGTTTCCCTCCCACAGTGTCTCTCCAAAAAAGAGCTGAACGATTTTCTCGACCTGATTCAGGTCGCGGTCGAACGTCTCGGCGACAATATACTTATTGTCTACGCCGAGGTCGGCCCCGTCGCCTGGACGTGGAGTGAGCAACTCAGTCAGTTCTGCGTGAGACCACTTGTGAGCGGGTAACGCTAAAAAACCCCTGCCTCCAGGCCGGCAGCGACCAGGAGCCCGAGTTCGTTTGCTTCGCCGGTGAAGCTCGTTTTCCATTCACCGTGCAGCAATAGAGGTTCACGCACCGCTTTCCAGCGCAAGCCCGAGACAATCGACTGCACGCCACGGATCGTGCCGGTCCCGTCAAGACCGGCACGGACGTATAGCGCGTAGGGAAGCCCCTGCTTTTCCTCGAGCACGCCATAATAAGTCCGGTCGAAGAAATCCTTCATTGCCCCGGACATGTAGCCGAGGTTTTCGGTCGTGCCGAGGATGACCGCATCCGCACCGAGAACGTCGTCCACACCGGTATCGAACGGGCTTTTCGCGACGACGCTAACGCCATCGATGTCGTCGGAAGAGGCGCCGGCCGCAACCGCATCGCGCAGCGCCTGCGTGTTCGGGGACGGGACGTGGCCGACGATCAGAAGCGTCTTTCCGGCCATACCGCCGTCTCCGTTACTGTAAAAGGGTCAATGCCAATGCGCCGAGCACGAAAACCACGCCAACGACAAGCCAGACCTTCGACGAGCTTTTACCCTCGGCACCGACTTCGCGTGGCGGCTCGGCCGACGGCGCGGCGCCGGCCTCGGCCGGTGCATCTTCGGCAGTGGCGCCCGCATCGCCGGAATCTTTCAGTGCCGCTTCAAAGTTGTCGAAGAACTCGCCCGCCAGCTTTTTCGACGTCCCTTCGAGCAGCCGTCCGCCGATCTGCGCGAGCTTGCCGCCGACGTCGGCGTCGACTTCGTATTTGAGGATCGTGGCGTCGCCGTCCTCCGTGAGGGTCACGACGGCACCGCCCTTGGCGAACCCGGCCGCACCACCCTTGCCTTCGCCGGAGATGCGGTAGCTTTCGGGCGGGTTGAGGTCGCTCAGCGTGACGCTGCCCTTGAACTTGGCTTTGACGGGACCGACCTTGGCGCGCACCTCGGCATTGAATTCGGTATCCGAAACCTGCTCGAGATCCTCGCAACCGGGTATGGACTGCTTAAGGATTTCAGGATCATTTAGCCCGCGCCACACCTCTTCCCTGGGTGCGTCGATGCGCTTCTCGTCGGACAACTTCATTCAAACTCTCCAATATTTTTGCCGGGCGGCGTCCCGCGGGGGGAAATGTTGTGTTTTGTATAAAGACTTGCAACACCCGGCGTCATCCCCAATTTTTATATAGGACGAGCACCTATCCGATACCACCCGGCCCGGCCGGGCTATTTGCGTGCGGTGTTATAAACATTTGAACGAGAATGTCCGGGGCCTGTTGCAGGGCCCTTTGTGACATTCCTAGGGGAGAAATCGATGCCCGCGATAACCGTTCGCGTAAACGGCCTTGAAGTGACAAAAGAGGTCGGCGCGCGCACCTTGCTGAGTACCTTCATCCGCGAAGAAATGAAGTTGACCGGTACGCACGTCGGCTGCGACACCAGCCAGTGCGGGGCCTGTGTCGTCACGATCAACGGCAAAACCGTCAAAAGCTGTGCCACGTTCGCGTGGGAAGCCGACGGCGCCGACATCGGCACCATCGAAGGCCTTGGCGATGCCGAAAACATGCACCCGATGCAGGAAGCGTTTCGCGAGCATCACGGGCTGCAGTGCGGCTTCTGCACCCCCGGCATGGTGATGACCGCCGTGAACCTGGTGGAGAACAACCCGGACATCGACGAGGACGGCATCAAGCACGGGCTCGAAGGCAACATCTGCCGCTGCACCGGATACCAAAATATCATCGACGCCGTGAAGACCGGCGCCAAAGCGATGCGGGGGTGAGCCATGTATGATTTCGGTGTAAAAACTCCTAAATCTGTCGACGAGGTCAAAACCGCGCTCGGCGATTCCGACGATGGACAATACCTCGCCGGCGGGCAGACCCTGATCCCGGTGCTCAAGCAGCGCCTCGCCATGCCGTCGGATCTCATTTCGCTGGCCCGTGTCGATGGTCTTTCCGGCATCGAGGCCGGGGGCGACAGCATTACCATCAAGGCCATGACGACGCACGCGGACGTCGCCGCCAATGCCGACATTCAGTCGGCCATTCCGGCGCTTGCCAAGCTCGCCGGTGGTATCGGCGACCCGCACGTGCGCAACCGCGGCACCATGGGCGGCTCGGTCGCCAACAACGACCCGGCGGCCGATTATCCGGCGGCCGTACTTGGCCTGGGCGCCACGGTGGTCACCACGGAACGCGAGATCGAAGCCGACAACTTTTTTACCGGCATGTTCGAGACCGCGCTGGACGAAGGTGAACTGATCACCGAAATCCGTTATCCGATCCCGGAAGCGGCGGGCTACATCAAGTTTCCGAACCCGGCGACCCGTTACGCCCTGGTCGCGGTCATGGCCGCCAAGTTCGGCAACACCGTCCGCGTCGCCGTGACCGGCGCCGGACCCTGCGTCTTCCGCGTACCGGAGATGGAGCAGGCCCTGACCGGCAACTTCAGCCCGGACAGCGTCAAGGACGGCATGGTTCCGGCCGACGATCTTAACAACGATATTCACGCAAGCCGCGACTACCGTGCGCACCTGATCGGCGTTCTCGCCCGTCGTGCGGTTGCGGAAGCGAACGGCTAAGCGGGGGAAAGAACATGAGCACATTCGTTGCACGAAACGGTATCGGCGAAAGCCAGCGCCGCGTGGAAGATTTCCGGTTTCTGACCGGCAAAGGTCAATACATCGACGACGTCAATCTTGAAAACCAGGCGTACGCCATGGTGCTGCGCTCGCCCGAGGCGCACGCCGACATCAAATCCATCGATGCCTCGGAGGCATTGGCGCTCGACGGCGTTCTGCTGGTCGTCACCGGCGAAGACTGGAAAGCCGCCGGGTACGGCACCATTCCGACCAAGTCGGGGGTCCGCAAGTTCAAGGACGGTTCCGACCTGAAGGAACCGCCGCATCACGCCATTGCCATTGACCGGGTCCGTTACGTCGGACAGCCGGTCGCGCTGGTCGTGGCCGAGAGCCTTGATGCCTGCCGCGATGCCCTGGAGCTGATCGAAGTCGACTACGACAGTCTGCCTTCGGTCACACACCAGTCGGAGGCCATCAAGGACGGCGCGCCGCAGATCTGGGACGACATTCCCAACAACATCTGCCTCGACTTCGAACTCGGCGACGAGGAAGCGCAGAAAAAAGCGTTCGAGGACGCCGATCAGATCATCACGCTGGAACTGGTCAACAACCGCGTCACCGCAACGCCGATCGAACCGCGCGGTGCCGTCGCCGATTACGATGCGGAAACCGGCAAGTTCACGCTCTGGAACGCGTCGCAGAACATCCACGCCAACCGTGACACCATCGCCGATGCGGTGCTGAAGATCGGCAAGGAAAACCTGCACCACATCGCACCCGACGTGGGCGGCGGTTTCGGCGGCAAGAACGGCGTTTATCAGGAGCCGATCCTGATCCTGCACGCCGCGCGCGAGATCAAACGTCCGGTGAAGTGGATCAACGACCGTGCCGAGAGTTTCCTCTCTGATACGCACGGCCGCGACCAGGTCTCGACGGTGCAGCTGGCCCTCGACAACGACGGCACGTTCCGCGGACTCCGCACGGAAACCGTCGGCAACCTCGGTGCCTTCTGCGGCACGGTCGGCCCGTTCACGCCGACCGGCGGCTCGAGCCGGACGCAGGGCGGCCCGTTCCGCTTCGATGCGATCTACTACACGGCGATCGCACCGTTCACGAACACCTGCCCGTTGGACCCGTACCGCGGCGCCGGTCGCCCGGAAGGGTCTTACCAGATGGACCGCATCATCGATTATGCCGCGGCCAAACTGGGCATGGATCCGATTGAGCTTCGCCGCAAGAACCTGATCCCCGAGAGCGACCTGCCAATGAAGTCGCCGATGGGACTCGACATCGACTGCGGCAATTTCCCGGCGGTGTTCGAGAAGACGATCGAAATCTCCGACCGCGCGGGCTTTGCCAAGCGCAAGGAAGCGAGCGAAGCGAAGGGCCTGAAGCGCGGCTTCGGCGTCTGCATGTACCTGGAATGCACCGGCGGCGGCCCGAAAGAGGAGGCCAAGGTCGTGTTCCGTGACGATGGCAAGGTCGAGCTTTCCGTCGGCACTGCGTCGACGGGCATGGGCCACGAAACGGTGTTCGCGCAACTGCTGGCCGGGCATCTCGGCATCGACATGGACGACATCGAGTTCCACCAGTCCGACACCGACGCCACCGATATCGGCGGCGGCCACGGCGGGTCGCGCGGCCTCGAGGTCGGCGGCAGCGCGGTCACGCAGACGTCGCGCGAAATCATTGAGGTCGGCAAGAAGATCGCGGCGCACCGCTTCGACGTCGGCGCCGACCAGGTCGAGTTCGAGGAAGGCCGTTTCCACGTGCCGGGCACGAACCACACCATGACGATCAGCGACGCCATCGACAGCCAGAACGACCCGGACAGCCTGCCGGATGATCTGGAGCCCGGCTGCATGAACATCTCGACGGTGTTCGAGCGCGGCATCATCTCGATCCCCAACGGCGGTCACGCCTGCGAGGTCGAGGTCGATCCTGATACCGGCACCATCAAGGTCGACGGGTACTGGGTGGTCGACGATTTCGGCACCATCGTCAACAAGATGCTCGCCGACGGCCAGGTCATGGGCGGCATTGCCCAGGGCCTGGGTCAGGCACTGATGGAAAACATCGTTTATGACGAGAGCGGCCAGCTTGTCACAGGCTCATTAATGGACTATGCACTGCCCCGCGCCGACGATATGCCACGAATGGTTATCGACTATTACGAGGATGCACCGACGCAAAAGAACCTGCTGGGCGTCAAAGGCGCCGGTGAAGCGGGTTGCGTTGGGGCCCCGCCGGCGATCGTCAACGCGGTGTGCGATGCGCTCAAGGAGTTCGGCGTGCATCACATCGATATGCCGCTGACGCCCGAACGGGTGTGGCGCGCCATACAGGATGCGAAAGCCGAAGGCTAAACCCATATTGGGACATTAATGAACGGTCGATTCTCTGAATATGTGCTCCCGGACCTCATCAAGTGGCGGTCCGAGGGAAAGCGCGCAGCCTTGCTGACGCTTTACAACGTCGAACCAACAGGGCCGAGGCCTGCGGGCAGCCAGATGGCGGTATCGGACGCCGGTGACTTCACCGGCTTCCTTTCCGGCGGCTGTGTCGAAGGCGCCCTCGTCGAGGAAACGAAAGCGGCGATGGACGCGGGCAAGAACCGCTCCATCCGCTACGGCGTCAATTCACCTTATTTCGACATCGCGCTGCCGTGCGGTAGCGCGATCGACGTCTATATCGATGTCGGGTTCGCCGATGCTGTGGCCAGGAACATCGTCGGCGCCATGGACGAACGGCGCCCGGTTACGCTCGTCACGGACATGACGACAGGCGAAAGCCGCATTGGCGAGGCTGCTGAAAGCGACGACCGTTTGCAGCTCACGCTGGATGGAAACACGTTCGATCGGCTCTACCGCCCGCCGCTGCGTCTAGTCGTGGCCGGCAAGGGGCCGGTGCTGGCCGCCACCGCCGAGATCGCGATCGCCTCCGACATCGCCGTTCATGCCATCACCACCGAAGACGAAATCGCGCGGCAATGTGAAGCCGCCGGCGCAACCACGTCGAAATCCCTGCCCGATGGCCGGATCGATGCCTGGACCGCCGTCGCCACCCTGTTCCACGAACACGAGCTCGAAGGCCCGGTTCTGAAAGCCGCGATGGCATCCGATGCGTTTTACATCGGCGCGCTCGGCAGCCGGAATACGCACGCTGAGCGGGTCAGCCGGTTTCTCGAAGACGGCATTGCCAAGGAGGCTGTGGAGCGGATCAAGGGACCGCTCGGCATTTCCATGGGCTCGCGCAATCCGCCCGAGATCGCCATCTCACTTGTGGCCGAGGTGCTGATGACCTACCGCGAAAGATTCCCCGTATGAGCACCGGACCGGATGCCGCAAAGGTTGCCGTGGTCATCCTTGCCGCCGGCCGTTCCGAACGGTTCGGCACGGACAACAAACTGCTGGAGTCTATCGGCGGCGAAGCGATGATCCGCAGAACGGCCGAACAGGTTGTTGCCGCGGGAATGGGCGATGTCATCGTCGTGACCGGCCACGATGCCGACGATGTCGAACGCGCGCTGAACGGGCTGCCCGTGCGCTGCGCCCGGAATGCGACACCATGGGCTGGCATGGGAACGTCCCTCGCAACCGGCGCCAATGCCGTCAAACCCGACGCGGAAGCGATGTTCGTCGTCCTCGGCGACATGCCGCGTTTGAAACCGGAAACGCTGACCGCATTACTTGTTGCACTTGATACCAAACGCGGCCGCGACATCGTCGTCCCGGTCCATGACGGCAAGCGTGGCCACCCCGTGCTTTTCGCGGCCAAATACTTCACCCGGCTTTGTGCCCTTTCGGGCGATACCGGCGCGCGGTCGATCCTTAAGGATCACCCGGAACGCGTCGTTGCCGTACCGGTCGACGATCCCGGCACACTGCTGGACGTCGACACGCCGGAAGACCTCAGGAAAACCTAACGCGCGTCGGCGAGGATCATGTCGGACGCCTTTTCGGCGATCATCATGGTCGGCGCGTTGGTGTTCCCGCTGATCAGGTTCGGCATGACCGACGCATCGGCGACGCGCAGTCCCTCAAGCCCGATCACTTTCAGCGCCGGATCGACCACCGCCATCTCATCCGTGCCCATCTTGCACGTGCCGACCGGATGATAGAGGGTCGCGCCCGTCGTCCGCGCGTGTTCCAGCAATGCCTCGTCGTCGGCCGTGTCGACACCCGGCGAAAGCTCTTCGGCCGCGTGCGGCCCCAGCACGCTTGTCGCCATCAACTGCCGCCCGATCCTGAGCCCGGCGACATGGACGTCGCAGTCGGTCCGCGTGGCCAGGAAATTCGGCTGAATGTCCGGCTTGTCGGCCATATCCGGCGTCGTTGCGTGCAGATAGCCCCGGCTTTCCGGACGCAACTGGCACGGCCCGATGGTGATTCCCGGGAACTTGTCGAAAACGCGCTTGTGCGGATTGGCGAACGTCGCATGCGCGATATGGAACTGGATGTCCGGATCCTGCAGTTCCGCGCGGCTTTTCACGAACCCCGCGATGATGCCGGCGGGCATGGTCAGCGCACCTTTGCGCTGGGTGAAAAACTTCAGGGCTTCGAACACCAGGCCCGGGCCGCGCGCCAGCTGGTTGAGGCTGGTCAACCCGTTGAGCCGCCACGAAAGGCGTGAAATGTAGTGATCCTGCAGGTTCTCGCCGACGCCCTTCAGGTTATGCACCACCTGCAGCCCAAGCTTCTGCAGCAGGTCGCCTTGCCCGATGCCGGAGAGCTCCAGCAACTGCGGCGACTGCACCGCACCCGCCGCGAGGACAATTTCCTTCCGCGCCCGGATCGTCCGCTCGCGGCCGTTCTGTTTAAAGACCACACCGACGGCACGGCCGTCCTCGATCAGCACTTTCTGCACAAAGGCGCGGGTTTCCACATGCAGGTTCTTGCGGCTGCGCACCGGGTCGAGATAGGCGTTCTTTGCACTGAACCGCCGCCCATGGCGCTGCGTCACCTGGTAATACGCAAAACCTTCCTGGTCGGCACCGTTGTAATCGACATGCATCGGATAGCCGAGTTCACCGGCGGACTCGATCACCTTGTCGAGGGTATCATAGGTCACCGTCGGCATGGTGACGTTGAGCGGTCCGCCGACGCCGTGAAACTCGTCGGCACCCTGTTCGCGGTTTTCGGCACGCTTGAAGAACGGCAGCACATCCGAATACGACCAGCCGCGGCAGCCCATCTGCGCCCAGGTGTCGTAATCCGCTGCCTGGCCGCGCACATAGAGCATGCCGTTGATCGCGCTGGAACCGCCGAGCACCTTGCCACGGGGCACGGGGATTGGACGATTGCCGGTCTTTTCATCGGGTTTGGTATCGAACATCCAGTTGATCGACGGATCGACCATGGTTTTCACGTATCCGGCCGGAATGTGGATCAGAGGATTTCTGTCTTCGCCGCCGGCCTCGAGCAAACATGCCGTGAAACCCGGATCGGCGCTTAGTCTGTTCGCCAGCACACAACCGGCGGACCCGGCGCCGACAATAACGAAATCGAATTCCATTGATGATCCCTCCCCACTTTGGCCATCTAATTTAACGTTCGCCCGGCCGGACGCAAACGCAACGTTACCGATTGAATCGGTAACAATTTCCGTTCTGGACAAGTTCCCATCGGTCGGGAAGGATCATCGTCGTTTTTCGCCCAGCCTCCTCCTCATAGGGCAGCACGATGACACTAAGAAGCGGCAGACAATTCCTCAGCATTCCGGGCCCGACGACGGTGCCGGACGAAGTTCTTCGCGCCATGCACCGGCCCGCCATCGACATTTATGGCGGCGAGGGCGGCGGCGAACTTCTCGATATCACGATCAGCTCTCTCAAGGACCTGAAGACGATTTTCCGCACCCAGGGTGACACCTATATCTACGTCGCCAACGGACACGGCGCATGGGAAGGCTCTGTCGCCAACGTGCTCAGCCGCGGCGACACCATTCTCGTTCTCGAAAGCGGTCGCTTCGCCGTCGGCTGGGGGGAATTCGCACGCAACATGGGCGTCAATGTCGAACGCCTGCAGGGCGACTGGCGCCGCGCTGTCGATCCCCAGAAAGTGGAAGACGCGCTGCGCGCCGACACCGAAGGCAGGATCAAGGCCCTGCTTGTCGTGCAGATCGACACCGCGAGCGGTTGCGTCAACGATATCCCGGCCATCCGCGCCGCGATGGATGCTGCCGGGCACGATGCCCTTCTGATGGTGGACACCATCGCGTCGCTCGCCTGCATGCCGTTCAACATGGACGAATGGGGCGTCGACGTTGCCGTCGGCGGATCGCAGAAGGGCCTGATGACGCCGCCGGGCCTCAGCTTCGTCGCCGCCAACGCGAAGGCAAAAGAACGGCATCAGACGGCGGACCTCAGAACGTCCTACTGGGATTGGTCCAACCGCGACCTGGAAGAACATTACCGCAAGTACAGCGGCACACCGCCGGTGCACCTGCTGTTCGGCCTCAGAAAAGCGATGGACATGATCCTTGAGGAAGGGCTGGAGAACATTTTTGAGCGCCACAAACTCCTTGCCGGGGCGACGCACGCCGCGGTCGAGGTATGGCGCCAGGGCGGCAGCTTCGATTTCAACATCGCCGAACCCTCGGAACGGTCCTGTTCGGTGACGACGCTCCGCCTGCACGATGACCTGAGGCCGGAGCCGATCCGCGCCTTCTGCTTCGACAGGCTCGGCGTGACGCTCGGCCTCGGTATCGGCGATCTGTCCGGCAAGGCGTTCCGGATCGCCCACATGGGCCACGTCAATGCACCGATGATGCTGGGCACGCTCGGTTCGCTCGAGGTCGCCCTTGATTCGCTCGGTCTGATTGACAATGTGTCGAAAGGTGGCATCGCGCAGGCGACGGCATTCCTGGCCGATGCACTCCGTACTTAGGGAGGAATTCGACACATGACGCTGACACTCGAACAGGCGAGTAAAATCGTCGACGGTGCGCATGCTTACGGTGCAGAAAACGATTTCGATCCGCTGACGGTCGCCGTACTCGATGCGGGCGGCCATTTGGTCGCGTTCAAGCGCGCCGACGGCAGCGGCATTCTCAGACCCGAAATCGCCATGGGCAAAGCTTATGGTGCGCTTGGCTTCGGTCTCGACGGCCGCGCGCTGAAGGAAAAGAACCCGACCTTCCTGGGCGCCGTCGCGGCGGCGTCTGGCGGGCGCATGGTGCCGGTACCCGGCGGTGTTCTGGTGCGAGACGGATCGGGGGCCATTATCGGCGCGGTCGGCATCAGTGGTGACAATTCCGGCAACGACGAACTTGCGGCGATTGCCGGGATCGAAGGCGCGGGCCTTGCCATCACGCCGGCCTTGAAAGGCTAAAGCGCCGTCACACCCGACGGCAGGTGCTCCATGATCACCGACGACATGGCGGCAAGAAGCGCGCGCTTCGGGAACGTTTCGCGGAAGATCATCCGAACACGGCGATGCGCGGCCTCGTTGGTGGCTTGACGAACGGTGATGCCGGGCCTGGGTGCGCCGTTGGCCCCGATCATTGAGGACGGCAGAAACGTGATTCCCGCCCCGGCCGCGACCAGACCGACAATGGTTTCCAGACTGGACGACTGCGTATCCACGCCTCTGACGCCATTGCTTCGCGTCAGGCCGCAAAGCCTGGCCACCTGATCAGACAAGCAGTGCCCGTCCTTGAGCAGCAGCAGTTCGCTGGAATCGAGCGTCGTCACGTCTACGTTGCTTTTCGTATCCAGCGGATGACCTTCCGGGAATGCCACCAGGAAAGGCTCGTCATAGAGCGGAATTTCATCGAGGCCGGATTCCTTCGGTACGGTCGCGGTAATGGCGACATCGATGTCACCGCTACACAGCTTGCGCTCCAGTTCGTGGGTAAAATCCTCGCTGAGCGTCAACTGCGTCTTCGGCAGCGCTTCCTTGAGCGGCCGCAGGATCGACGGCAACAGATAAGGCCCGATCGTCGGAATGGTACCGAACCGCAAGCTACCCGCCAGCGGATCAGCGTACGCAGCCGCCGCATCGGTAATCTCGTCGGCGATCAGCAATAGCCGTCGCGCCTTTTCAACCACTTCGGCGCCGATCGGCGTCACCGCGACGCGGCGGTTGGTGCGCTCGAACAGTTGCACGCCGAGGCGGTCTTCGAGTTTCTTGATCTGTCCGCTAAGCGCGGGTTGAGACACGTGGCAACGTTCCGACGCATGGCCAAAATGGCCTTCTTCGGCAACGGCAACGACGTACTGTAAATCGCGAAGGTTCATGGCAAATCCCTACATCGGTCGATCTTATTATATTTATAAAATCAATCGATTTCAATTATGCCAAATAAACCGCTATCAACGTACCAAGACGCGCCGCGCCCCCCTCGCGGCGCACCTGGAATTGGCGGCGGGCCGACGCCGTGGCCCGACGTCAGGTCTGTCGTCAGCAGGCATGGGTTGACGGCAGAAACGAACAAGCCGGGCGCGAGCCCGGCTTGTTCTGTTTCGGCTTGAAGCGGTGTTCAGCCCGCCTTCAGCTCAAGGCGGCGGCCGTGCAGGACCGGCTCGGTATAACCGCTCGGCTGTTCGCGCCCCTTGAAGACGAGGTCGCAGGCTGCCTTGAAGGCGATGCCGTCATAACCCGGCGCCATCGGCGTGTAGTTCGGGTCTCCCGCGTTCTGCCCGTCAACGACCACCGCCATGCGCTTCATGGTATCCATCACCTGATCGTCGGTGCAGACGCCGTGGTAAAGCCAGTTGGCGATGTGCTGCGAGGAAATACGCAGCGTCGCCCGGTCTTCCATCAGGCCGACATTGTTGATGTCCGGCACCTTGGAACAGCCGACGCCCTGATCGACCCAGCGCACGACATAGCCCAGGATACCCTGCGCATTGTTGTCGAGTTCAGCCTGCACGTCTTCGGGCGACCAGTTCGGGCGATCCGCCACCGGGAACGACAGAATATCGTCGAGCTTGGCGCGTTCGCGCGACTTAAGCTGTTCTTGTACTTCGGAAACAACGACCTGGTGGTAGTGCGTCGCGTGCAGGGTCGCTGCCGTCGGCGACGGCACCCACGCGGTGTTGGCGCCCGCTTTCGGGTGCGCGATCTTCTGTTCGAGCATGGCGGCCATCAGATCCGGCATGGCCCACATGCCCTTGCCGATCTGCGCCTTGCCCTTGAGGCCGCACATCAGGCCGACATCCACGTTCCAGTCTTCATAGGCGAGGATCCAGGCGGCCTGCTTCATGTCGCCCTTGCGGATCATCGGCCCCGCTTCCATCGACGTGTGGATTTCATCGCCGGTGCGGTCGAGGAAGCCGGTGTTGATGAACACGATCCGGTCCTTGGCGGCGCGGATGCATTCCTTGAGGTTGACCGTGGTCCGGCGTTCCTCGTCCATGATGCCGAGCTTGAGGGCGTTACGCTCGATGCCGAGCGCGTCTTCGACCATCGCGCAGGTCTCGGCGGCAAAGGCCACTTCTTCGGGGCCGTGCATTTTCGGCTTCACGATATACATCGAGCCCGCATGCGAGTTGCGGAACGTGCCGAGCCCGTCGAGGTCGTACTTCGCGATCGCCGACGTGATCATGGCGTCGAGCAGGCCTTCGAAGACCTCGTTACCGTCGGCGTCGAGCACCGCCGGTGTCGTCATCAAATGGCCGACGTTGCGGACCAGCAGGAGCGAGCGCGCGGAGAGCGTGACGTCGCCGCCACCCGGCGTGGTGTAGACCCGGTCCGGGTTCAGTGCCCGGTCGACGGTCTTGCCGCCCTTTTCGAATGACGCCGTCAGGTCGCCTTTCATCAGGCCCAGCCAGTTGCGGTAAACGAGCGCCTTCTCCTCGCCGTCGACAGCGGCGACCGAATCTTCGCAGTCCATGATGGTGGTGATGGCCGATTCCATGATCAGGTCGGCGACACCCGCCGCATCGTCCTTGCCGATCGGATGGTTACGGTCGATCACGATTTCGAAATGCAGGCCGTTGTTGACGAACAGAACCGTGTTCGGGTCGGCCGCATCGCCGGTGTACCCTGCCAGGTCTTCCGGCACGTCGAGACCGGTTTCCGAACCGTCCTTCATGGTAACAACAAGCGAACCGTCGTCGACCCTGTAGCCCGCGCTGTCGGCATGAGATCCCTTGGCGAGAGGTGCGTTCTTATCGAGAAAGTCGCGCGCCCAGGCGATGACCTTGGCGCCGCGCTTCGGGTTGAATTCCCTGGTCACTTCGCAGCCGTCGTCGAACGAAATGGCGTCCGTGCCGTAAAGCGCGTCATAGAGGCTGCCCCAGCGGGCATTGGCCGCGTTCAACGAATAACGTGCATTGGTCAGCGGCACGACCAGCTGCGGGCCGGCGATGGTTGAAATCTCCGGATCCACATTCGACGTGGAAACCGAGAAATCGTCGCCTTCTTCGATCAGATAGCCGATGTCGGCAAGAAAGGCCTTGTACGCGGAGAGGTCCGAGGGCTTGCCCTTGTTCTCTTTGTGCCACGCGTTGATTTTCGCCTGAAGCTCGGCGCGCTTTTCAAGCAGCGCACGGTTTTTTGGAGTCAGCTCGGCAATAATCTTCGCCATGGACGCCCAAAAATCGTCCGATGCGATACCGATGCCCGGCAATACGTCGTCATTCACAAAGTCAAAAAGCGTCTTGTCGATCTGCAAGCCGCTGGACTGCACACGTTCCGTCATAAGTCCCTCGTCCAATCTGTAATGCGTTCCGGTGCGACATAGTGCCCATCCCCCGCCGGGACAATGCCGCAATGCAAAAATATGGGTGGGTTATACAGGTATACCACGTTATTTCCAGTGGTTTTGGCGCCCCTGCGCTGCAACAGAGTTTCGCCCACAGGGACAAGGACGGGCCGAAATTCAGTCGAAAAGCCAGCGCAGCCCGTCGAGCGTCGCCCCCAGCGGGTTGTATTCGCAACCCACGTAACCGCTATAGCCGAGGCGGTCTATCAGATTGAACAGGTAGGTGTAGTTGATCTCGCCGATATTGGGTTCGTGCCGTTCCGGCACGCCGGAAATCTGCACGTGCACGACATCGTCAAGAAGCGCCTCAAAACGCTTGGCCAGGTCCCCTTCCATGATCTGCACGTGATAAAAGTCGAACTGAATGCCGACATTGGGCCGGCCGACGTCTTCGACGACTTTCGCCACGGCGGCGCTGGTCGGCATCAGGTATCCGGGCACGTCTCGTGAATTCAGCGGTTCCAGCGCGACCGTGACGCCTTCGGCCTGACAGGCATCGGCGGCGAAGCGGATATTTTCGACGTAGCACGCCCGCATTTCGTCGTACGCGGCCGGGTCAGGCATCATGCCCGCCATGATGTGCAGGGTACTGCAATTCAGTGCCCTGGCGTACTCGAGCGCCTTTTCGATGCTCTCCCGGAATTCCGGGATCCGGTCCGGCAGCGCGGAGATGCCCCGCTCGCCCGCCGCCCAGTCGCCCGGCGGCGCGTTGAAAAGAGCCTGTACGAGGTCATGTTCCTTGAGCTTCGCCGCCACCTCGGGCGCCGGGAAATCGTAGGGAAAAAGGAACTCGACGGCATCGAACCCCGCTTCCGACGCGGCGCCAAACCGTTCAAGGAACGGCACCTCGTTAAACATCATCGAAAGGTTGGCGGCAAAAGACGGCATGACGTGTCCCTACTTGCTGCCGCCGGGAAGCTCGATCCCGGCGAGCGCCGCGAACACCTTGATCACGGCGGCATCATCCTCGCGGCCCAGCCCCATTGCCTTGGCGGCCAAAAACTGTTGATGGGCAGCGGCGGACACCGGTAGCGGAAATCCCTCGCGCTTGCCGGTTTCCAGCACAATACCGAGATCCTTGACGAAAATCTCGACGGCGCTTTTCGGAGTATAATCGTTGTCGAGGACATGCGGCACCCGGTTCTCGAACATCCAGGAATTTCCCGCCGACGCCGTGATCACCTCGTAAACCTTATCCGCGTCCAGCCCCGATCGGATGCCCAGCGCGAGCGCTTCCATCGCGGTCGCGATGTGCACACCCGCGAGCAACTGGTTGACCATCTTCATGGTCGAGCCCGGCCCCGCTTCGTCACCCAGTTCGAACACCTTCTCCGCGACCGCATCCAGAAACGGACGTGCACGCGCGAATGCCTCCGCGCTGCCCGAACCCATCACCGTGATCTGTCCGGCCGCCGCCTTTGCAGCACCACCCGAGATCGGCGCATCCAGATACAGAAGCCCCATCCCGGCCAACCGCGCCGCGACATCGCGGGCAAACGCCGGCGGCACCGTTGCACAACCAAGCACCACGGCCCCTTTCGGCAACGCTTCGGCGGCACCGCCTTCGCCGAACAGCACAGCCTCGGTCTGGTCCATGTTGACCACGACGACGGCAAGCAGGTCTGCATCCGCCGCGGCTTCGCTGGGCGACGTTACGGTTTTACCGCCCGCCGCCATGAACGCATTCAGGGCATCCGACGAGACGTCGCACCCCGTGACATCCAGCCCCGCTTTCAACGCCGAGGTCGCGATCCCCATGCCCATTGCGCCGAGGCCAACGACCGTAGCTTTCATAGATGACATTTTTGTCTCCTCCCAAACGTCAGGCGTATTGTGTGAATCATGCCCTGAAGCGCAAGGCGGGAAATTCACAACAGTTATTCGCTAAACTTGCGGGAACTGCCTTTCATCAACGTAAAATAATCGCTACATATGTCGCCAGAGGCGGTTGTGATCGGGAGTGCAGCTGCCGTTCCAGTATAGACGGAAGAGAGACATCCGATGAAGCTAGCCCGCCTGACCGCCCTCGCGGCGGCAATTGTCGTATCCATTTCGCAAGCCAATGCGGAGCCGATCCGCATCGGCGAGATCAACAGCTATACCCGGCTGCCGGCATTTACCGAGCCTTACAAGAAGGGCTGGGAAATGGCGCTTGAGGAAATCAATGCCAAGGGCGGCGTCGACGGCCGGCAGCTCGAAGTCATCAGCCGCGACGACGCGGGCAAGCCCGGCAACGCCGTCAAGATCGCCGAGGAACTGGTGAAGCGCGAGAACGTCGCGTTGCTGGCAGGGACGTTCTTCTCGCACATCGGCCTCGCCGTTTCCGATTACGCGAAGCAGAACAAGGTATTGTTCGTGGCGTCCGAACCGCTTTCCGACGCGATTGTCTGGTCGAAGGGCAATGACTATACATTCCGCCTTCGCCCCTCGACCTATATGCAGGCCGCCATGCTGGCCGCCGAGGCGGCAAAAACCGATGCCGTGAAATGGGCAACGGTTGCGCCGAACTATGCCTACGGCAAGGATGCCGTCGCCGCATTCAAGCAGGTCCTGACGAAGCTGAAACCGTCCGTCGAGTTCGTCGATGAACAGTGGCCGGCGTTGTTCAAGATTGATGCCGGCGTCACCGTCCGCGCACTTGAAGCCGCCAAACCGGAAGGCATCTACAACGTCACTTTCGGCCCCGATCTCGGTGCCCTGGTCCGCGAAGGCAGTGTCCGGGGTCTTTTCGACGGCCGCACCGTCGTCAGCCTGCTGACGGGCGAGCCGGAATACCTGGAACCGCTTAAGGACGAGGCGCCGAAGGGCTGGATCGTCACCGGCTATCCCTGGTATGCGATCGATACGCCGGAACATAACGCGTTCAAGGCGGCCTACGAAAAACGCTGGGGCGAAACCCTGAAGATGGGCTCGCTGGTCGGCTATAACACCCTGCTGAGCATCGCCGCGCTCCTTGAGAAATCCGGCAGCACGGACACCGACAAGATGGTGGCCGCCATGAAGGGTCTCGAAGTTTCCACCCCGCAGGGCAAGATCGTCTACCGCGCCGCCGATCATCAGGCCACCATGGGTTCCTGGGTCGGGCGCACCGATGTGGCTGACGGCAAGGGTGTGATGACCGGCTGGAAGTACGTCGACGGCGCCGACGTTCTGCCGAGCGCGGAGGAAGCCCGCGCGATGCGGCCGGCGAACTAGGTCAACCATGTCGCGGAAACTCGTTTCCTCCGGCTCTTACCTAGAGCCGGAAATCGGCTTCAGCCGGGCTGTCCGCATCGGCAACGCGATTGCGGTATCCGGTACCGCGCCCATTGCCGTAGCCGGCGGCACCGAAGGTGTCGGCGATACCTACCTGCAGACCAAGCGGTGCCTCGATATCATTCGAAACGCGTTATCCGATGCCGGTGCATCGCTGGACGATGTTATCCGCACCCGCGTCATGCTGACGGATATCGGCAACTGGAAAGACGCAGCACGCGCCCATGGCGAGGTCTTCGGTGACATCCGCCCGGCCTGCACGTTCGTTCAGGTTTCGGCATTCATCGACCCCGGCTGGCTGGTCGAGGTGGAAGCCGATGCCGTCGTGGTATGAGCGGTTAAGTTCTGGCCTCGCGCGCATTCGCTCACCTAGGATAGCCGGGCCATGGGTTTCTACGTCGCGCAGTTCCTGACCGGTCTTGCCAGTGCATCGTCGCTGTTTCTCGTCGCGGCGGGCCTGTCGATCATCTTCGGTGTCACGCGGATCGTGAACTTCGCGCACGGCTCGCTTTTCATGCTGGGCGCGTTCATCGCCTATTCGATCTCGCAGAAACTGGGGTTCTGGCTCGCCGTGCCGCTCGCCGCACTGTCGGTCGGCGCCATCGGCTGGGCCATGGAGCGGACGGTCCTCAGCCGGCTCTACGCCGCGCCGGAACTGTTCCAGCTCGTCGCCACCTTCGGTCTCGTCCTGATCATTCAGGATGCCGCGCTCTGGATCTGGGGACCGACGGACCTGCTGGGACCGCGCGCACCCGGGCTGACCGGAGTCGTGCGTATCCTCGGCCAACCGGTACCGGAATATGACCTGTTCCTGATCGCCGTCGGCCTGATGGTGCTGGGCGGCATCTGGTGGATGTTCACCCGCACCCGTTTCGGCATCCTCGTCCGCGCCGCGACCGAGGACCGGGAGATGCTGCAGGCTCTCGGCGTGCGCCCGGCGCGGCTGTTTCAGGTCACCTTCTTCATCGGCGCGGCACTCGCGGGGCTCGGCGGCGCACTGGAAATGCCGCGCCAGCCGGCAAGCCTGCTGATGGACCTCAACATCATCGCCGAGGCCTTCGTCGTCGTCGTGATCGGCGGCATGGGCAGCGTCGTCGGCGCATTCCTTGCCGCATTGCTGATCGCCCAGTTGAACGCGTTCGGCATCCTGATCCTGCCCGAGATCACGCTGGTCGCCGCCTTCGCCGCCATGGCGGTCGTGCTGATCATCCGTCCCTACGGATTGCTCGGCAAACCGGCAACGACACAACCCCACGCGGTCGAGATCCAGCCACCGCAGACCCTTGCCGGGTATGGACGCATTGCCGCCATTGCGCTCGTCGCCGTCCTGGTGGTCCTGCCGCTGGTCGCCGACAGCTTCGTCGTCGTGCTGACCGGCGACATCATGATTTTCGCGCTGTTCGCCGCCGGCCTTCATTTCATGATGGGCACCGGTGGCCTGATCTCGTTCGGGCACGCCGCGTTCTTCGGACTCGGTGCCTATGCCGCGGCGATCTTCGTTCGCGACACCGGCGCGGGCATGGAAATCGCGCTGATCCTGGCTCCCGCCGCCGCCGCCGTGGGCGCCGCGATCGTCGGCTGGTTCGCGATCCGCCTCAGCGGTGTCTACCTTGCCATGCTGACGCTGGCGGCAGCCCAGATCCTATGGTCCGCAGGCGTCCAGTGGCAGGACGTCACCGGCGGCGACGACGGCATTCTCGGCATATGGCCCGCCCAATGGGCCAGCGGCACGACGGCCTATTACTACCTGACCCTGGCACTCGCGAGTACCGGTATTGCCGCATTGATGATGGCCGCGGGGGGCCGCTTCGGGCACCTGTTGCGTGCCGGTCGGGACGCACCCGCGCGCGCGCAGGCGCTCGGCATCGACATCGACCGGCGCCGCTGGGCGGCAATCGTCATCTCTGGCACCGCCGCCGGACTGGCGGGCGGCCTGTTCGCCTTTTCCAAGGGCAGCGTTTTTCCGGATGTACTGGCGATTCCGAATTCCGTGGACGCCCTGGTCATGGTGTTGCTGGGCGGCCTGCATGCACCTGCCGGGCCGATACTGGGCGCAAGCGTGTTTGCGCTGTTGGAAGATTCTCTTAGCCGGCTTTCGTACTGGCGCGCATTGCTGGGCGCGGCCGTTGTCGGCATCGCATTGTTTGCGCCGGGCGGCATCGCCGGCACGATTTCGGCGTGGCTTACCGGCAGGCGGAAGGAAACGGCATGAGCACGGTCCTTGCCGCCGATGGGATCAGCAAGAGCTTCGGTGGCCTGAAGGCCGTCGACAGCGTGTCCTTCGAACTCGCTAAAGGTGACATTGCCGCGCTGATCGGCCCGAACGGCGCCGGCAAAACCACGTGTTTCAATTTGCTCGGCGGCGCGCTCGCCGCCGATGGCGGGCAGATGCGTCTGGGACCAACGGATATCACCGGCTGGCCACCGCATCGCCGCGCCCGTGCAGGCATCGGCCGCACTTTTCAGATCGCGGCGACGTTCCGCTCCATGACCGCGTTGGAGAATGCCGAGACTGCGCTCATGGCGGCTGACGCGGCACCCGAGAACGCATCTAACCTGCTCGACGATGTCGGCATCGGCGCCCTGGCCGATACGCCCGTCACGGCACTGGCCTACGGTGATGTCAAACGGGTCGAATTGGCGATGGTCCTGGCCTCGAATCCGTCATTGCTGTTGCTCGACGAACCGACGGCGGGCATGGCATCGAACGAAAGACTAAGGATCATGGAACTGGTCACCGGCCTGGTCCGGGCGCGCGGCATCACCGTGCTTTTCACCGAACACGACATGGATACGGTGTTCGGGTTCGCAACCAGGATCCTCGCCATGGATCAGGGGCAACTGATTGCCGACGGTACGCCGGAGGCAGTGCGCGCGGATCGCCGCGTTCAGCAGATCTACCTGGGCGAGACGGAGAGCGGCGATGCTTGACGTTAAGAGCCTGACGGGCGGGTATGCCGGCGCGCTTGCCATTGAGGATATAACTTTTTCCCTCGGCGCGTCTGAAAGCCTCGCGCTACTCGGCCGCAACGGGGCCGGCAAGACCACGACCCTGAAGACACTGATGGGACTGCTCGCGCCCTGGTCGGGCGGCATCGAGTTCAAGGGCGCTGCCATCACAGGCCAGTCTTCGGACCGGATCGCTCATGCGGGGATCGGTTATGTGCCCGAGGAGCGGCGTATCTTTGAAAGCCTGAGCGTGACGGAGAATCTCGTCGCCGGCGAGAAACCGGGTCGCAGCGGGCGGATCGACTGGACCGTCGAGCGCGTCTTCGGGCTGTTCCCCGAGATTGCCCGCCGTAGCGCCGCCCAGGCAGGCACCCTTTCCGGCGGTGAGCGTCAGATGCTTGCCATCGGCCGTGCGCTGATGGGAAACCCGGAACTTCTGCTTCTGGACGAACCGTCGGAGGGACTGGCACCGGTTGTCGTGAACCGCTTGGGCGACGCCCTTGCCGCGCTGCGCAGCGACGGAATCGCCATCCTGATTTCGGAGCAAAACCGCAATCTAGCGCGCCGTGTTGCAGAGAATCTCGTGATTTTGGAAACCGGACGCGTCGCGTATCGCGGCAACTTCTCAGGACTGGACGGCGACCCGGCAATCGCGACCCGCTTGCTGGGCGTCTGATAGTTGGTCCAAATACTTTCAACACCGCGTACAAAGTGATAGGAAATTTGCGGGGTTTGGGGGGTTAAAACATGAACGAAACGTCAGAACCGGTCGTCATCAAGGCGTTCGCGGTCATCGAAGTCATACTTGCCGCGCGCAGGCCGCTATCGCTGCCTGAACTCGCCGAAGCTCTCGGTCGGCCGAAACAGACGGTGCATCGCACGGCGCGCCAGCTCGAAGAACACGGATTCCTGTATCGCGAACCGCTGCGCGACCGCTATGCAATCGGTCCAAAAATGTTCGACATCTCCAAAGAGGTCTTCGGCTGGTGCATTCGTTATGCACCCCGAAATGCTGCGCTGGCCCGGCTGGTCGATCAGGTCGCCGAGACCTGCAACGTCGGCATCCTCGACGGCGACAGCGTGCTGTACCTGGACCGGGTCGAGAGCAATTTTCCGCTCCGTGCCGAGCTACACCCCGGCAGCCGCGTGCCGGTTCATTGCACGGGGCTGGGCAAGTTGTTTTTGGCCTACCTTCCACCCCGGACGCGCAAACGCATTCTGGAGCGCATCGACCTGAAGTCCTATACGGCGAGAACGCTGACCCGCGCGGAGGCCATCGAGGAAGATTGCACGGCAACACGCCAACGCGGCTATTCCATTAATAACGAGGAATACCACGACGGAATTATATCCGTTGCCGTCCCGATCCATTCGGATGCGGATCATGTGATCGCAGGCCTTGCCATCCACGCCCCGGCGGCACGGATGAGCGTCGAACAGGCCGTGAAGCATGTGCCGCTTCTGAAGGAATACGCACAGATGATGGCAGAGGATTTCACTGCCGAAGCGGAGCCCGCCTGAACGGCGACACGTCTGCCGCTTAAACGATCATCCTGAAAGTCAGATTGATCCGCGGGCCAACGGGCTTCGCCGTCTTCGGGATGGCGTGCAGCCAGTTGGTCTGGGTCGCCCCTTTCATCAGCAGCAGGCTCCCGGGCGGCAGGTCGACCCCGAATGTTTCAGCCTTGAAATGCGGCTTCGGCTTGAACCGCATCCGGCGTACCGCGCCCAGACTGACCGACGCGATGACGGGCGCGGCGCCGAGCGATGCCTCGTCGTCCGCATGCCATCCCATGGAATCGCGGCCGTCGCGATAAAGGTTCAGCAGGACGCCGTTGAACCGGCTCCCCGCGATCCTTTCCGCGGCTTTCCTGATCGTAGCCACGGCGGGTGAAAACGGCGCCGCCGGATGTGTCAGGCCCGAGTACGTATAGGGCCTTTCGCCCATCCAGCAGACGAGCCGGGGCATCTTGTGCGTGCGGCCAAACAGCGTGATGTCTTCCTGGCGCCAGTCCGCTTCGGTGTCGACGCATCGATACAATCGATCCGGATCGTCGAACACGTCCTCGTACATCACGATGTCGGCGCCGGCGGCCGCAAGCGTCGTTTCAGCCGCCTGTGGCATCGCTCAATGCAGGCCGGGTTTTTTATAGAAGTCGATGCGGCTGGCGCTTTCGATTTCGATCTCGATGATGCGCTTGTCGCGAAAGATCGTCAGCGGGACGGTCACGCCGGCACTGCCCAGCGCCCAGATGGTCTTGTACATCGACGCCATACTGGTCACCGGCTTATCGCCGATTTCAAGGACCAGATCGCCTGCCTCCAGGCCGGCCTGATCCGCAGGCCCGCCGGACCACAGCCCGGCCACCACGACCTTGCCGGCGGATTCTGCGGAAAACATTCCAAGCCATGGACGCGGCGGCGTCATGCGCTGGCCATGCAGCAACAGGTCGTCCTTGATGTCGTGCAGTAGGTCGATCGGGACAATCATGTTCCCTTCACGACCTTCGTCGTCGTCGCCGTCGTGTGCGCCCTCCTGAACGAACAGCGAGCCGATTCCTTTCAGCGTGCCGTCGTTGCCGATCAATGCAGCGCCGCCCCAGAACGGATGCGGCGGCGAGGTGAAGATGGCGTTATCCAGCAGGTACTCCCAGTAGCCCGCGAACTCCCGGCGGCCGACAACCTCGACGTCAACCGACTGCCCGCAGCCACCGTAGCCCGCAACGATTGCGCGGTCGCCCACTTCAAGGTCTTCGGCCGTACCGATGGCCAGCGGCTTGATCGAGGGACGGCCCAGCATCTGCACCAAGCCGAAACCGGTTTCCGTATCAGCGCCGAGAACATGCCCTTCGACGGCGGCGCCATCGGCATCGACAAGCCAGACGCTTTCCGCCTCGACCACAAGGTAGCCAATGGTCAGCAGAATACCGCGCTCGTCGATCAGGACAGCATGACCGGCACGCTCGCTGCCGAGTGACTGCGCTGTGAAGCCGTCTTCGGGCACACGCGTCCTGATCAGATAAACGGCCCTGAGGGCTTCTTTAAGATCGAAGCTCAGGTCTTCCGGCGTCGGCTGCAACGCGGGATCGATATCGGGTATCAGCTCGTTAGCCATGCAAACCCCTTCACTCACTAGGATATCGGAAGGGCGTTTTTGATTTTCAATGACCTAACGGCGGACAATCGGCAACCTTATTGCCGACGGCTGTTCCGCTGTGCGGAAAAACACGAACTTTGGTGGCCGTCCGTCCGGAATGCGCGTGAAATGATCACTGTCGGCGGAGGCTATGGACACCCTCAACCGGTGGCCGGCTCCGAACAGATAGGACGTCGGCAGCAGTTCGAAGGACACACTCGCTGCCTCGCCCGGCACCAGATGCATGGCATCTGCACGGTTGAACGAATGCGTCGGTCCTGTCGGCGGGATGTCCTTCGGCAACGGCCCTTCCTTGCGGTGCAGGGCGCGGAACACGCCTTCCGTCACATAAACCGATTTCCCCTCCGGCGTGATGTCGGAGATATAGACGAAAAAGGTTCCGTCCTTCTCGGAGCACGTGAAGTGAAGATCGACGACAGGATGGCCGGTCATCTCGGTGTCCTCGCCGAACGCATCCGACGTGAAGTTCAGCATCTTCTCGTCACGGCCGTGCCAGTCGTCGTAATAGGTTTCCACATTGGCGATGTAGAGCCGGTCGTAACGGGTATGCACACCGGTGCGGCAATCATAGTCCGCCTGGTAATCGTCGACGCCTTCCTCGACCGCGGGCTTGTTCGCACTGAGCGCGCCGTCGGCATCGAAATACAGAACCGTATCCGGCTCGGCGGGCGGCCAGCTTTCCGCCGACTGCCATTTTTCGGCAGCCATGGTGAAGTAATGCACCGGGGCTTCGTCTTCGATCCCTGTCTCCAGACCTTTCAGATGCGTATCGAAGAACCGGAGCACTTCGGCGGCGACGAAGGGCTGCTGTGCGGCCGGCTTATCGCCGCGCCACGGGCTGACGTGGCCGCGCGCGCCGTGATCCCAGGGACCGAGCATCAAACGGTGATGCTTTTCCTTGAGCCACAGATAACGTTGGATCGTGCCGACGGAATACCCGCCGCCGTCCATCCAGCCGGAAACGGAATAGTACGCCGTCTGCTTGTCGGCCTCGCGGCTGGCATAGTTGTAGGGGCAGATCACCCTGCTCTGGTAATCGGGATTATCGGTCAACGCGTCGTCGCGGAAGCGGAACTGCTGCGCGAAGTCCTGCATGTTGAAGTTGGCGACGTGATCCTTGAGCGCCGCTTTCAGGAGCGACCCGTCGGCGTCCTCGTCGACCGGTGCTGGCCCGGCCAGATCGTCATCCTTGAAATACGCATAGTCCGGGATCAGATCGCGGTCGTCGAAGTCGAGCGCGTCGGCCAGTTGGCCGTAGTTCCGTGTCACGCACGTCAGCAGCACGCCGCCCGGATAAAGGTGGTTCGACCACGTGTCCCAGACCGCGAACAGCGGCGCCACCGCCTTGACGTTCGGGTGATTGGTCGAGGCCAGGAAATCCGATGCGGCGCCCGGATACGAAATCCCGGTCGCGCCGATATTGCCGTCGCACCAGGGCTGCTGCGCGACCCAGTCCACCGTGTCGTGGTGATCGAGGCGCTCCGCAGGTGAACGAAAACCGTCCCGCGCACCGAAGCTTGCCCCGGAACCACGCACGTCGACACAGACAAGCGCGTAACCCCGCTTCACGAAATTGTCGCGGTAAAACGCGATCGTCGGGCACGGGTCGATCCCGTCGCGGTGGCCGTCACGCAGCGCGAACCGCCGGTAGTAGGGCGTGAAGATGCAGATCGTCGGATATGTGGTGTCTTCATCCTCCGTGCCGGGCAGATGAACGTCGACAGCCAGGCGAATCCCGTCACGCATCGGCACGTAGACCGAGCTCAAACGCTCGCCTTCATAGGCTTTGCCGAGGCCGCGCACGTAATCTCTGGGCGCGACTTTCCAGCCCGCCTCCGAATTGCTGTCAGACACTTATTTTCTCCCTGGTACCAGACGGTCTTGTGGGGTGGGGCTTGCGGAAAAGCCCGCGATGATGGAACCTTAATGCAAGAGTCCTAATGGGAGAAATCGAAATGAGCAATGTGCATACGCTCGAGTTGCCGTCCGTGCGCGACCGGGTATCCGAGGAAGAATGGCAGATGCGGGTCGATCTCGCGGCCTGTTACCGGCTTGTCGCCCACTACGGCTGGGACGACATCCTGTTCACCCACAACTCGGCGCGCATTCCGAACACCGACCATCATTTCCTGATCAATCCGCTCGGCCTCAAGTTCGAGGAAATCACCGCCTCGTCGCTGATCAAGATCGACTGTGACGGCAACAAGATCATGGAAAGCCCGTTCGGCTACATCAAGGCGGGCTTCACGATACACTCCGCCATTCACATGAACCGCGAGGATGCGGTCTGCGTCATGCACACCCATACGTTCGAAGGCATGGCCGTTTCGGCGCAGAAGGAAGGTCTTCTGATGCTGAACCAGAAGTCGCTCTGCTTCTATAACCGTCTCGCCTATCACGACTACGAAGGCATCGCCGACGATCTGGACGAGCGCGACCGCCTGGCCGCCGACCTCGGCGATCTCAAGGCGATGATGCTGTGGAACCACGGGCTTCTGACCGTGGGCGACAGCGTCGCCAATGCGTTCATTCTGCACAAGCGCCTGAACGACGCCTGCCAGTTGCAGTTAATGGCGCAATCCGGTGGCGGCGAGCTTCGCATCGTCGACGAGGAAACCTGCGAGAAGACGGCGCAGCAGTTCGAGCAGAACTATTCCAGCGGCAAGAATGCCGTCCTGCAGTGGGATGCGCTCAAACGGATGCTCGACCGCATCGATCCGAGTTACGCCGAATAACGACCTGAAGACGACCTGACGAGAAGGAGAGCCTGAAATGGCCAAGGGTATGGTGTGCGCGCCGCAACCGGAAGCGGTGGAGGCCGGCGCGCTGGTGCTGAAAGCGGGTGGCAATGCCGTCGATGCAGCGATCGCGACGGCACTGGTGCAGACCGCCGTAGATCCGTTCATGTGCGGGATCGCCGGGTTCGGCTCGATGCACGTCTACCTGCCCGATTTCGAAACGCATCAGTGCCTGGATTTCCATGCCCGCGCGCCCCTCGGCGTGAAAGAAGACATGTGGCTGGATAAGCTGCTGCACGAGTGCGAGGACGGCTTCGGGTTCATCCTCGAAGGCCGCGTCAACGAGGTCGGCTACCAGTCCATCGCCACGCCGGAAAGCCTGCGGGCCTATGACACCGCGCTCAAGAAATGGGGCACCAAGTCACTGGACGAGGTAATCCAGCCCGCCATCGAGTATGCCGAGGGCGGCTGGATGATCCGCCCGCACGTGCGGCGCTTTTGGGAACAGGTCGAACCCGGCGGCCGGGTCGAGCACATTGAATACCTGCGCGGTTCGCCCGCTACGGCGAAGATCTATCTCAACGACGATGGCTCCATGAAGCCCATGGGCGGCATCATCAAGAATCCGGACATGGCGGCGACGTACAAACGTATCGCCAAGGCGGGCGCCGACGATTTCTATGAAGGCGAGATCGCATCTAAGATCGCCGCCGACATGGAAGCCAACGGCGGCCTGATTACCATGGAAGACCTAAAGAAAGCGGGACCCGAGGACACGGAACTGCTTTGGACCGATTACCGGGGCTATCAGGTTGCGTCCAGCCCGCCGCCGGGCGGCGGCGTCATGGTGTTGCAGATGCTCAACATCCTCGAGAATTTCGATCTCGCGGGCATGAAGCACAACAGCCCCGAATACATCCGCACCGTCGTCGAAGCGATGAAGATCGCAACCGTCGACAAGGACAAGCACGTCGGCGACCCACGCTTCGTCGATATTCCGCTCGATCATCTGCTGTCCAAGGACTACGCCAAGGCGATGGCCAAGAAGATCAAGTCCGGCGAAAAAACGCACGTGCCGCGCTTCCAAAAAGGCGAGGATCAAAAGGAAACGACGCACCTTTGCACCATCGACGCGCAGGGCAACTGCGTTACCATGACGCATTCGCTGGGCATGCCGTCGGGCGTGACCACCGAAGGTCTCGGCTTCGTCTATAACGGCTGCATGGGCGTGTTCGACCCGCGCCCGGGCATGACCGGTTCGCTGGCCCCCGGCAAATCGCGCTTCACCTCGATGGCGCCTTCCATCGTGTTCAAGGACGGCAAACCGCGCCTTCTGATCGGTGCGCCCGGCGGGACGTATATCGCCATGGGCGTGCTGCAGGGCATTCTGAACGCCATCGATTTCGGCATGGATGCGCAACAGGCCGTCGCCGCGCCGCGCTTCTCGGCGACCAGCGACATCATCGAGATCGTCAACCGCATCCCGCGCTATGTGCAGGCGGAACTGGAGGAAGACGGCTATACCTTCCGCCGCTACCCGCTCGGCTTCCACTTTGCCGGCGTGCATGCGATCCGGATTTCGGAAGACGGCAAGATCGACGGCGGCGCCGACCCGGGCCGCGACGGCATGGCGCTGGCGGTTTAGACCGCTCCACTTGACGCAAACGTCAACTAGGCTAACCTGCCACCGCGCAGATGCAGCATAAACCAGGCACGCAGGGGGGCGGATGCCGAAGGCCATCAAGCTATACGTCAAGTACGTGGAGGCGGTGAACTACCGAATCGGCCGCATCGCCATGTATGGCATCTTCGTGATGGCCGCGATCCTGCTCTGGTCGTCGATTTCCAAGACATTCTTCCTGCCGTCGCTGTGGACGCTCGAAATGGCGCAGTTCGCCATGGTCGCCTATTACATTCTGGGCGGGCCCTATTCGATCCAGCTGAATGCGAATGTCCGCATGGACCTGCTCTACGCCAACTGGTCGGTCAAAAAGAAAGCGTGGTTCGATTCCATTACCGTCATGATGCTGCTGTTCTATCTGGGCGTCATGCTCTATGGCGCGATCGATTCGACGTCGTATGCGTTCCAGTACGGTGAACGCAACCCGACCGCCTGGCGGCCGGTGCTGTGGCCGATCAAGACGCTGATGTGCATCGGTTTCCTGCTGATGCTGCTGCAGTCCATTGCGGAACTCTGCAAGGACATCGCCAAGATCAGGGGCGAGGAACTCTAGACCGTGTCCTACGAACTGATCGCAATCCTGATGTTCTCGTCCATGATGCTGATGCTCATGACGGGCCAGCGCGTGTTCGCCGCCATCGGCGGCGTCGCCGCCATCGCTGCGCTGGTGCTTTGGGGCACGGGTGGCTCCACGATCCCGTTCGCATCCGCCATGAAGCTAATGAAATGGTATCCGCTGCTGACGCTGCCGATGTTCATTTTCATGGGCTATATCCTGTCGGAATCGAAGATCGCCGACGATCTCTACAAGATGTTTCATGTCTGGATGGGCCCGGTGAACGGCGGGCTTGCCATCGGCACCATCGGCCTGATGGTGCTGATTTCGGCGATGAACGGGCTCTCCGTTGCCGGCATGGCCATCGGCGCCACCATCGCGTTGCCGGAACTGCTGAGGCGCAATTACGACAAGCGCATGGTGACCGGCGTCATCCAGGCCGGATCATCACTGGGCATCCTTGTGCCGCCGTCCGTCGTTCTGGTTCTATACGCGATGATCGCACGCCAGCCGGTGGGCCAGCTCTGGCTCGCAGGCGTCGTGCCCGGCCTGATGATGGCAGGCATGTTCATCATCTACATTTATATCCGCTGCAAGGTGAACCCGGATCTCGGCCCCGCCCTGCCGAAGGAAGAACGCAACGTGCCGTTGGCGGAGAAATTGAGATTGCTACGTGCCGGACTGCTTCCCGTCGCGATCTTCGCCGCCATGATGGTGCCGTTCGTCAACGGCTGGACCAGCCTCGTCGAAAGCTCGGCCATCGGTGCGCTGACGGCCTTTATGGCTGCCGTCCTGAAGCGCCGCATGAACAAGGTGGTGTTCGAGACATCGGTGCGGCAAACGCTGGCCATTTCCTGCATGTTCATGTGGATCATTCTCGCCGCACTCGGCTTCGGCGCGGTGTTCGACGGCCTGGGCGCGGTGAAGGCGATCGAGAACCTGTTTACCGAGCAGATGCACCTGAGCCCGCTGACGATCCTGATCCTGATGCAGCTGTCGTTCCTGGTGATGGGCACGTTCCTCGACGACACCGCGATGCTGGTCATTGTTGCGCCGCTTTACGTGCCGCTGGTGGCAGCCCTCGGCTTCGACCTGATCTGGTACGGCGTGCTTTATACGATCACGACCCAGATCGCCTATATGACGCCGCCGTTCGGCTACAACCTGTTTTTAATGCGCGCAATGGCACCACCCGAAATCGGAATCAAGGACATCTACGGCTCGATCCTGCCGTTCGTGCTGGTGATGGTACTGGCGCTGACGCTGATTATCATTTTCCCGGAAATCGCTCTTTGGTTGCCGGAGTATATCTATGCAAAATAAACGAGGACTCCGATAAGGAGCGAAGTACGGGTAGTATCCCTGTGGGAAGGATCGCAACAAAAGGTAGAACCATAGGAGAGGACAATGACAACGAGACGTAAATTCCTGAAAGCCGGTGCTGCTGCCGGTGTTGCCGGTGCAGCTTCGATTGCGGCACCTGCCGTCCATTCACAGTCGGTCATCAAATGGCGCATGCAGACCTATGCCGGTCCGGCGCTGGCCGAGCACGTGATCAAGCCGGCCATCGACAGCTTCAACAAGATTGCCGCCGGCCAGATGGAAATCGAACTGTTCTTCGCCGATCAGCTGGTGCCGACGGGTGAACTTTTCCGCGCCATGCAGTCGGGCACCATCGACGCCGTGCAGTCGGATGACGACTCGATGGCGTCGCCGACCGAAGTCACCGTGTTCGGCGGGTACTTCCCGTTCGCCAGCCGCTATTCGCTGGATGTGCCGGTGCTGTTCAACCAGTACGGCCTGAACGAAATCTGGGATGCGGAATATTCCAAGGTCGGCGTGAAGCACATTTCCGCCGGTGCATGGGACCCGTGCCACTTCGCCACCAAGGACCCGATCAACAGCCTCGAAGACCTGAAGGGCAAGCGCGTCTTCACGTTCCCGACGGCGGGCCGCTTCCTGGCGCAGTTCGGCGTCGTGCCGGTGACGCTGCCGTGGGAAGACATCGAGGTCGCGGTGCAGACCGGCGAACTAGACGGCATCGCATGGTCGGGCATCACCGAGGATTACACCGTCGGCTGGGCGGACGTGACCAACTACTTCCTGACCAACAACATTTCCGGCGCCTGGGCGGGGTCGTTCTTCGCCAACATGGACAGCTGGAACAAACTGCCGGACAACCTGAAAGAGCTACTGAGGATGACCTTCGACAGCTCGCACTATTATCGCCAGTGGTGGTACTGGGGCGGCGAAGCGTCGCTTCGCGTCAACGGCACGAAGATGAAGCTGACCTCCATTCCGGACAAGGAGTGGGAACAGGTCGAAACGGCCGCGGTCAAGTTCTGGGACGAAATCGCGTCCGAGTCCGAGACCAAGAAGAAGGTCGTCGACATCTTCAAGCAGTACAACGCCGACATGCTGAAGGCGGGCCGTCCGTACCGCTACGGCTGATCACCGGCCTGATACTTGCGAATACCCCCGGTGCATCGCGCCGGGGGTATTTACGTTCCGCAGCCGAAGTCCTAAGAAGACCTGCATATTCTCCATTTTCCGAGGGGACACCCATGACCGCGACCCTGAAATGCATTTCCCCCATTGACGGCAGCGTGTTTGCCGAGCGTCCGATCCTCAGCCGCGACGACGCATTTGCGGCCGTCGCCCGTGCCAAGGCTGCGCAGAAGGACTGGTCCGATGTGCCGCTGGAAAAACGCGTCGAACTGGTTCGTGCCGGGGTTGCCCGGCTTGGGGAAATGACTGACGAGGTCGTGCCGGAGCTCGCTCACATGATGGGCCGCCCGGTCCGATACGGTGGTGAGTTCGGCGGCACCAACGAACGGGCGTCCTACATGGCGGACATCGCCGCCGATGCCCTCAAACCGATGGTGATCGAGGAAAGCGCCACCTTCCAGCGCCGCATCGAGCGCGAACCCGTTGGCGTCGTCATGGTCATCGCACCCTGGAATTATCCCTACATGACCGCCATCAATACGGTCGCGCCGGCGCTGATCGCGGGCAACACCGTGCTGCTCAAGCATGCGACGCAAACATTGCTGGTCGGTGAGCGCATGGCCCGCGCCTTTGCCGAAGCGGGTGTCCCCGCCAACGTGTTCCAGAACGTGTTTCTGGATCACGACACCACGTCCACGCTGATCGCCGCGAAATCCTTCGGGTTCGTCAACTTCACCGGTTCCGTCGGCGGTGGCCGCGCCATCGAACGGGCCGCCGCCGGCACCTTTACCGGCGTCGGCCTGGAACTCGGCGGCAAGGATCCGGGCTACGTGATGGAGGACGCCGACGTACAGGCGGCTGCCGACGTCCTGATCGACGGTGCCATGTTCAATTCTGGGCAGTGCTGCTGCGGGATCGAACGCATCTACGTCACCGCGTCGCTCTATGACGACTTCGTCGAAAAGGCGGTCGCGATTGTCTCGGGCTACAAGCTCGGCAATCCACTGGATGAAGCGACGACCCTCGGCCCGATGGCCAACGTTCGCTTCGCCGACGAAGTCCGCGCGCAAACCAATGAAGCCGTCGACGCTGGCGCGACGCCGCTGATCGACACGGCCCTGTTCCCTGAGGACAACGGCGGCGCCTACCTGATGCCGCAGATCCTGACAAACGTGACCCACGACATGCGGGTGATGCGGGACGAGAGCTTCGGCCCCGTGGTCGGCATCATGAAGGTAGAAAACGACGATCAGGCCATCGACCTGATGAACGACAGCGTTTTCGGCCTGACCGCGTCGCTGTGGACGGCGGACCCGGACCGCGCCGCCAGCATCGGACGCCGGATCGAAACCGGCACCGTGTTCATGAACCGGGCAGACTACCTCGATCCGGGACTGTGCTGGACCGGCTGCAAGGAGACGGGCCGCGGCGCTGCGCTTTCAAGCCTGGGTTACCAGAGCTTGACGCGGCCCAAGTCCTATCATCTGAAACTACCCGCCTAATCGAACTTCAGCTTGAACCCCTCGTGGGTCGCGGTGAAACCGAGCGCCTCGTAGAAACGGATTGCGTCCGCGCGCGTCTTGTCGGACGTCAGTTGCACCAGACGCACGCCCTTTTCCCGCGCGCGTTCAATCATCTGCTTGAAGAACCACGTGCCGACGCCCTTTCCGGTCAACTCATCGGCAACACGCACACCCTCGATCTGCGCGCGCCAGCCCGCCGTGTGCGACAGCCCCGGGATGAACGTCAATTGCAGGATACCGCGGACGCGGCCGTCCGGCCCCTCGATCACCCAGAGCTCGTTGTTGGGGTCCCTGTCGATCGCCTCGAACGCCTTGTCGTAAGCCGGGTCGCCCGGTTTCTCGCGTTTGGCGCCAAGCGGATCGTCGGAGAGCAGGCTGACGATGGCGGCAACGTCGCTTGCCGTGGCGAGACGGAGCTTCAGGCTATCGATGACCGACATGATGATTTGACCCTCCGGGTGCGTGATTTATCCTAGGTGTCCGCGCCCGTTCGGGCGCCGTAGTTCCCGGCGTCCTCAAGGACGCACATTCTAATAACAAGCGAACCCTTGGGGGAAAAGATGGATAACGCCAAATCGAACCTGCCTGCACTGGATGCCGAGGAAATTCTGGCCGGCGTGCTGGGCTGGGTCGAAATCGAAAGCCCGAGCCACGACGGCGAAGCGGTCAACAAGATGGTCGATCAGGTCGAAAACGAAGCAGAGACGATGGGCCTCGGCATCGACCGCACACCGGGCGTCGACGGTTTCGGCGATATCCTGAAATGCCGCACACCCTGGGGCGGCGACGGCCCCGGCATTCTCGTGCTTTCGCATCTGGACACCGTACACCCCGTCGGCATCAAGGAAACCAAGAACCCGATCCGCCGCGAAGACGACAAGGTTTTCGGCCCCGGCATCTATGACATGAAGGCGGGCGCCTATATCGCGCTTCACGCCATGCGTCACCTGATCCGAGAGGGCAAGCAGACGCCGCTGCCGGTCACCTTCATGTTCATCCCCGAAGAGGAAATCGGCTCACCGACGTCGAAGGCGATGATCGCCGACGAGGGGAAGAAGAATAAATACGTGCTGGTCACCGAACCGGCGCGCGAAGGCGGCAAGATCGTCACCGCCCGCAACGGCCGTCTGCAGTACGAAATCTCGGTAAAGGGCGTGCCCGCGCACGCCGGGGCACGGCACATGGACGGGCGCTCCGCGATCCGCGAGATGGCGCATATCATCCTCAAGCTCGAGGCGCTGACCGACTACGAAAAGGGCCAGACGTGTTCGGTCGGGATCATCAACGGCGGCACGCTGACCAACGTGGTGCCGGAGGATTGCACGATCAGCGTCGACATCCGCATTCCCGACATGGACGCCGCCAACGAGGTCATGGCGTACGTCGAAGGACTGGAGCCGGAAGACAAGGACTGCCGGATCACCGTCGAGGGCGGCGTCGACCGCCCGCCTTATGAAAAGTTCGAAGGCATTGAGAAACTGTTCGAGCATGCCAAGGCCTGCGCCGCGGAAATCGGCTTCGAGTTGCACGACCTGAAGACCGGCGGCGGATCGGACGGCAACTTCACCGGCGCACTCGGCATCCCGACGCTTGACGGGCTCGGCGCGGACGGCCACGGTGCCCATTCGAACGACGAGTTTATTTACTATTCGAGCCTCGTGGAGCGGTGCCGTCTGATGATCCGCCTGATGGAAACGCTTGAATGATCGACCGAAGGACAATTCCAGCCCTGCTGCTGCTGGCGGCCATGGCGCCGCCGGCCGCGGCCGACGATGCGAAAGTCGGCCAGAAAATCGCTGAGGAACACTGTTCGCGGTGTCACGTGATCGGCGACTACAACAAGTTCGGCGGCATCGGGTCGACACCGTCTTTCAATGCCATCAAGTATCTGGACGACTGGCGCGACCGCTTTCAGACGTTCTTTCTGCGCCGGCCGCACCCAGCCTTCGTTCAGGTCGAGGGATATCCGCCGCCGACCGACCTCGAGCCATATGCGACGCCGGTTATCCTGAAGCCGGCGGCCGTCACCGATATTCTTGCGTTCGTGGAAACCCTGAAGGCGCGTTAACCGGCAGCGTCGCTGCCCGCATATCCCGGCCCGGAACAGTTCGTCGGCAGCACCATAGTCACGCGCGTACCCTCGCCGAGCTCGCTTTCGACATCCATGCGGCCGCCCATGGCGGCGATCAACTTGGTACAAATATAGAGCCCCAGCCCGGCGCCTCTTTCACCCGGATGCACCGCGTAGGAGCCTTCCTGCAGGAACGGATCACCGATCTTCTCGATCAGCTCCGGCGCAATCCCGGTTCCGGTGTCCGATACCGTCACGGCGACGCTGTCCGGCTCGGGCACATGCCAGTGAATGCCGATGTCCGCACCGTCTTCGCTGTGCTTTGCCGCATTGGCAATCAGATTGTTCAGTACCTGGATCGTGGCGCGCCGGTCGGCCGGAATGACTTCGGGGAAATTGGCATCCTTGCTGATGGAAAGGTTCAGGTGCTTCTTCGAGGTAATCGGACGGATACGTTTCACCACTTCTTCCGAACAACCGATGGCGTCGAAATCCTCGCATACCAGATGCAAACGGCCGCTTTCGAGTTTCGCCGTGTCCAGCAGATCGTTGACGATCGACAGCAGCAAGTGGCCACTGTCCTTGATATCGGCAACGTATTCCCTGTAGTCCTCGTGCCCGAGCGGCCCTCTGAACTCCGACTGTATCAGCTCTGAGAACCCGATGATCGCGTTCAGTGGTGTCCGCAAGTCGTGGCTGATGTTGGCCAGAAACTCCGATTTGAACTGGGCCGCTTTTTCGGCCGCTTCCTTGGCGTCGCGCAGATCCTGTTCGTTTTTTTTGACGTCGGTAATGTCGACCTGAACACTGACGAAACCACCCCGCTGCATTCGCCGGTCAACGGTTTTGATCCAGCGGCCATCCTTGAGTTGGACGACGAACGATCCCTTCAGCGTTTTCCGGTATTCCGCCTTTCTGTTCAGGTAATCGTCGCCATCGCCGAACTCGTCGCCGATCACGACATTGCCGCGCTCGACATCGATGCGGCCCAGCTCAGCGAAGTGCACTCCCTTGCTGGCCTCTTCTTCGGTGTAGCCATAGAGTTCGCGGAAATTCCGATTGCACGCGACAAGAAGACCGTCCTCGTCATAAATCACGATGGCTTCGGAACTGTTTTCCATTGCTTCGGATATAACGGTCGCAGCTTCGGCACGTTCCAATCGCGCACGTAAGGATGCAAGCTCCATGCGGAGCGCATCAATTTCATCTCTCGCCAAGTTGTTCTTGGTGTCCGATGCAGCCATTTAAATTCCGAGCACAAACGATCATTCTTATTATTAACACGGCAAGCTTACCAATTCGTTGAAATCTTGAAAGCCGCTTTTCCGGTCGGTTTTATTTTTTTGCGCTGCGGCTCACGATCCTGCCGGGTCTGGCGGGCGTCTGCATTCCGCCTTCCAGGACCACTTCGCCGCCGACGATGACATGTTCGATCCCGTCGGAAGGTGTCGTCGGTTGTTGGAACGTAGCGCGGTCGAGCACGCGAGCCGGATCGAAAACGGTAATGTCGGCAAAAGCGCCCTTCCGGAGGACACCGCGGTCCGTGAAACCGAACACGCCCGCCGTATGTCCCGTCATCTTGTGCACAGCCGTTTCCAGCGGAAACAGCTTTTCCTGGCGTGCGTAATAGCCCAGCACGCGCGGGAACGTCCCCCAGAGACGCGGATGCGGGGCGTCCGTGCCGGGAATGCCGTCGGACCCTACCATCGCGCGCGGATGTGTAAGCACCCGCCTGACGTCTTCCTCTGACATGGCAAAATAGATTGCCTGCGCAGGCAACAGTTCCTCGGCTGCTTCCGCCTCAGACATCCCCCATTCTTCGGCGATGTCGTGCAAGTACCAGCCGGCGGTCCGGGGATGCTTGTCGGACGCCACGATCAGAACTTTTTCAGCAACCGAGATTCGGTCGACCATCAGGGCCGTGGCGCTCGCCACGTACGGATAAACGTCGAAATGAATCGTCTGCCCTTCGGCAAGCTGTTCGATCCGCTTCAGCGAAAGTTTGGTTCCACCCCAGTTGTCGCGGCCCGTGACCTTATGATGTGAAAGCACAACAGCAACGCCACCGGCGCGGCCAATTTCGGCGGCCTCCTCGATCGAGTCCACAAGCTTTTCGGCTTCGTCGCGCAGATGCGTCGCATAGAGGCCGCCGAACTGTCCGGCCTCTTCCGCCAGCGCCGCAACTTCGGATGTCGGCGCATCGAACCCCGCCGGATACATCAGACCTGAGCTCACACCGATGGCGCCCGCCTGCATTGTTTCCCGTACCTTGGCACGCATCCGTGCGATCTCTTCGTCGGTTGCCGGACGCTTGACGTCGCCCTGCATCGCCTCGGCACGGAGCGTATTGTGACCGCACAGCATTGCCGCATTCACGGCCGCCGGCCCCTGGCCAAAGGCCTTGGTATAGTCTGCAAGCGTTGGAAAGCGGTACTGCTGCTTGTTGCCCAGCAATGCCATCGGCACCGGCATATCCCAATCGTCCGAAGGCAGAAACGGCGCCAGACTGACCCCGCAGTTACCGGCAACGACCGTCGTCACACCTTGAGTGACTTTACAGGTCATCGACGGATCGTCGAGCAGCACCCGGTCATCGTGCGTATGACAGTCGATGAAACCCGGCGCGACGACGTGTCCACCGGCGTCGATCCGATGATCCGCCTCGATCCCCGAGACATCGCCGACGGCGGATATCCGATCGCCTTCAACAGCAACGCCGCCCGCTACGCCCGGCGCACCGGTTCCGTCAACGACGATGGCATTCTCGATCACGATATCGGCGGTCGCGGCCATTTCATCCAGTCCTTTCAGTCTTTCAGCAGCGGGATTAAACCGCCTGCATCTTCGATTGCTGCCGCAGCTACGACATCGAATCCGGGGGCGCGTTGAGACATCGCGGCATCACGCTCGCCGGCATCCTTGCCGTGCCCGGTGGCGACGTGCACGCCGCCCGCGCACCCCGCACGCCGGGCCGCCTCGATGTCGCCGGCGCGATCGCCGACGATCCATGAACCACCGAAGTCGATTGGCATCAGTTCCCCGGCCGCCAGAAGCATGCCCGGGTTGGGTTTGCGCGCCGGATGGTTATCAGCGTTATAAGGTTCCAGGCCGCTGCCGTAATGCGGGCAGGCATAGACGGCATTGACGAACGCACCGCCCGCCGCCAACTCGTCCAGCATCGCGTCTTGAACCTCGATGAATTCTTTCCAGCCGTACTTGCCGCGTCCGATTCCGGCCTGATTGGTAACCACGATGACCGGGACGCCTCGCCGATTTGCGTTTCGCACCACGTCAGCCGCACCCGGCACCACTTTCATGTCTTTGGCACGGTGCAGGTAGTGCACCTCTTCGACGATGACGCCATCGCGGTCCAGAAACAGGGCGGGGCGCGGTTCGGTACCCGGTACGCGGGTCAATACCTGACGCCAGACGCCGTCCTCGCCGATGGTGGCGCCGAAGGGGAGATGAGCGGGAATCATGTGAATCTTGCCGGACCTTGTCGTTCTCGCGTTTGCGCTTTGCCCCGAGTATGCTCCATCGCATGGAGCCGATCAAAGACCAAGCGCCCGAGCCCCCCGATATGCCGACGACCGCGGTGATGAGCGCAGCATGGATGCGCTGGGCGCTGATCGGGCTGGGCTGGCTTCTGATCGGAATCGGCATCGTCGGTATCTTCGTGCCGGTGCTGCCGACGACGGTGTTCCTGATTGCGGCCCTTTGGGCGTTCTCGCGCAGTTCGAAGAAGTTTCAAGTCTGGCTGTGGACGCACCCGACGTTCGGGCCGCCGGTACGAAACTGGCACCTGCATCAAGTGATCCCGATCCGCGGCAAGGTCCTCGCCGTCATCATTATGACGCTGAGTTTCGTTTACGTGGCGATCTGGATCGCCGAGGACTGGCGCCTTCCGACGGCAATCGGCGCCGTTATGCTGCCGGCCGCGCTCTATATCGTGACCCGCAGGAGCACCCCACCGGACACCTAAAACTAAGCGATCCGGTCGGCGAGATGCAGGCCGACCACCCCCAGTACGATCAATGCAACGGATGCGTACTTCACGCCGTTTGCCGGCTCGGACATGAACAGCATCCCGATGATGGCAATCACCGCCGTGCCGACACCGGCCCAGATCGCATACGCCGTCGATACCGGGATCCCTTTCAACGCCAAACCGAGACACCCGAAACTGGCAAGGTAGCCGATGATGGTCACACCGACGAAGAGTGGCCTGGAAAACCCGTCCGATAGTTTAAGAGAGAGTGTTCCGACGACTTCGAACGAGATCGCAGCGAACATGAACAGCCAATACATCGGAAATCTCCTTTGTTTGGCGCGCAGGGAAACAGAAATATCAGACGTTGAACTTGAACAGCATCAGATCGCCGTCCTTGGTCACGTATTCCTTGCCTTCCTGGCGCATCTTGCCGGCGTCCTTGCATGCCTGCTCCCCGCCGAGCGAAATGAAATCATCGTAGGCGATGGTCTCGGCGCGGATGAACCCGCGCTGGAAGTCGGTATGAATTGCGCCTGCCGCTTCCGGCGCCTTGGCACCTGCACGTACGGTCCAGGCACGGACCTCTTTAGGTCCCTGCGTAAAGAACGTGATAAGCTCGAGCAGCTTGTAGCCAGCCCGGATCACGCGCGCGAGACCGGTTTCCTCGAGGCCCAAAGTCTCCAGAAATTCCTTTTTCTCCTCGGGCGAACCAAGTTGCGCGATCTCTTCCTCGATCTTCGCGGAAATGACGACGGCTTCTGCCCCTTCGGCCGCAGCCTTCTCGAACACCCGGGCCGACTGGCTGTTGCCCTCGGCGGCCTTCTCTTCCTCGACGTTGCAGATATAGAGCACCGGCTTGGCCGTCAGCAGCTGCAGCATCCGGAACGCCTTCTTTTCGTCGTCAGCGATTTCCAGCATGCGGGCCGGCTTACCGTCGCGCAGCAATGCCAGCGCACGCTCACAGAGTGCCAGTTCCTTGGCCGCTTCCTTGTCGCCGCCGCGAATGCGCTTGGTCAGCGGCGTCTCGCGCTTTTCCAGGCTTTCCATGTCGGCCAGCATCAACTCGGTTTCCACCGTTTCCGCGTCGGCAATGGGATCGATCTTGCCCTCGACATGGGTCACGTTCTCGTCCTCGAAACACCTGAGAACATGACAGATGGCATCGACCTCGCGGATGTTGGCGAGGAACTGGTTACCGAGGCCTTCGCCCTTGGACGCGCCCCGGACAAGACCCGCGATATCGACGAATTCCAGGCTCGTCGGCACGGTCTTTTCCGGCTTGGTGATCGCCGCGATGGCATCAAGTCGCGGATCGGGCACCGACACCCGGCCCGTGTTCGGTTCAATCGTGCAAAACGGGAAATTCGCGGCTTCCGCCTGCGCAGTCTGTGTCAGAGCATTGAAAAGCGTGGACTTACCGACATTCGGCAGGCCGACGATACCGCAGTTGAAACCCATCTATTTTATGCCTTCTCTTCATTGTCCGCGGCATCCGGGCCCTCGGATTCCGGTTTGGGCGCGTTGGGCCGGTTCGGACTGATGCGGTGCGCGACCTTGCTCATATAGCTTGGATCGTCGCCTTTAAGTAAGTCGCCCAGAAACTCGGCGCAGCCGTCGATCATCGGCTGCAGCCACTCTTGATCTGCTTTCGCGAAATCCTTGAGCACGTAGGTTTTCACGAGGTTCTTGTCGCCCGGGTGGCCGACACCCATGCGCACGCGCGCATAGTCCGCACCGATCCCGGCGTGAACAGACCGGAGTCCGTTGTGCCCGGCGTGACCGCCGCCGCGCTTAACCCGCAGCTTGCCGGGCGCGAGATCGATTTCATCGTGGAATATGATGATGTCTTCGGGCGTGATTTTGTAAAACGTGGCCGCTTCACGAACGGCGCGGCCTGATTCGTTCATAAAGGTCATCGGCTTGAGGGCCAGCACTTTTTGACCGTCAATGACCCCATCGGCAATTTCGCCCTGGAACTTGCTGCGCCAGGGCGAAAAACCATGGCGGCGGACGATTTCGTCCACCGCCATGAAACCGATGTTGTGACGGTTATCGGCGTAAGCCCGTCCGGGATTGCCGAGACCGACAACGAGAAACATGAGAATCCTCCGTCCGGGAGAAACGACCCGGAATTATTCCTCGGATTTCTCTTCGTCGCCGTCGTCGCCACCTTCTTCGTCGCCATCTTCGGCTGCGGCTTCACCTTCTGCCGCTTCGCCTTCTTCATCCTCTTCGTCTTCGACTTCGGTGAAGACCGTCGGTGCGGCGATCGTCGCAACCGTAAAGTCACGGTCGGTGATCGTCAGTTCGACGCCTTCCGGCAGGGTAATGGCACTGATGTGCAGCGAGTCGCCGATTTCGTAGCCGGTAAGGTCGGCGATCAGGCTTTCCGGAATGCTGTCCGGCGAGCAGCGCAGTTCGACCTCGTGACGAACCACGTTGAGCACGCCGCCTTCCTTGAGGCCCGGGCACTCTTCTTCGTTCACGAATTCAACGTAAACGTTGACCGCGAGACGCGTCTTGGCGCTGAAGCGCATGAAATCGACGTGGATCGGATGATCCTTGATCGGGTGCGTCTGCAGATCGCGTGCGAGAACCTTGTAGGTCTCGCCACCGACGGCGATTTCATACACGTGGGAAAAGAAACCGGCTTTCTGGTATTCCTTCATCAGGTCGACAGGGTCGAGGGAAATCAGCACGGGTTCTTGTTTGTTACCGTAAATAACAGCAGGGACACGTCCCTCGCGGCGCACAGCACGAGCGGCCCCCTTGCCGGCACGTTCGCGGAGCTCCGCATTCAGTTGGTGGGCTTGAGCCATTGTCTTACTCCTTGCTCAAAGTTGCGGACGGCCTCCAGGGGTGTCCGTCCACGTTACCGGCCCAACCAAAGGGCCGGAATCTCTACTGGATCAGTCGAATAGCGACGAAACGGAGCTCTCCGAACTGATCCGCTGCATGGCCTCGCCGATCAGGGGCGCGACCGTCAGTTGATGAATGTTCTGGGCAACACGAACCGCTTCAGTTGCCTGAATGCTGTCGGTAATGATCAGCTTTTCCAGCGGCGACGACGTCACGCGCGCGACCGCGCCACCCGAAAGTACACCGTGGGTGACGATGGCGGAAACGGACTTGGCGCCCTTTTCCATGATCGCCACGGCGGCATTGCAGAGCGTACCGGCGCTGTCGACGATATCGTCGACCAGAATACAGTGACGGCCTTCGGCCTCACCGATGATGTTCATGACTTCCGAGACACCGGCCCGTTCGCGGCGCTTGTCGATGATCGCCAGGTCGGCATTGAGCCGCTTGGCGAGGCTGCGGGCACGGACCACGCCGCCGACGTCGGGCGACACGATGACGAGATCGTCGGTGTTGCCGTTCATCTCGGTCTCGATGTACTCGCCCAGCACCGGCTCGGCGAACAGGTTGTCGGTCGGGATATCGAAAAAGCCCTGAATCTGCCCCGCGTGCAGGTCCATGGTCAGCACCCGGTCGGCACCGGCTTCGGTAATCAGGTTGGCGACCAGCTTGGCGGAAATCGGGGTTCTGGGGCCGGATTTGCGATCCTGCCGGGCATAGCCGAAGTACGGGATCACCGCAGTCACCCGGCGCGCCGACGCGCGTCTCAGCGCATCCAGCGTCACCAGCAGTTCCATGAGGTTGTCGTTCGCCGGATAAGACGTCGACTGGACGACGAAGACATCCTCGCCGCGCATGTTCTCTTCGATCTCGACAAATACTTCCATGTCTGAGAAGCGCCGTACGCTGGCCTTGGTCAGCGGCAGGTTCACATACGCGGAAATCGCCTCAGCGAGCGGTCGATTGCTGTTGCAAGCAATGATTTTCATAAAACTAACCCGAGCCCCGGAAAAAGCGCGCGGAACATACCAACCAGATCATGGCCTGTAAACGCTTTGATGACCGGATTGTGACGTTCCCCGCCCGGTATCAATAATGGGATCAGTAGGATGCCGGCGGCGGTGGCGCGCGGCCCGGGACACTGGGCAGCTGAACATCGGGGAAATCGGGCAGTGGTTCACGGCTCGTCAGGTGAGCATCGGCATCGCTGAACAAGTCGCTGATGCCCCGGACGGCGGCGTAAGACACCGCTTCGGCGACCCGCCCCCATTCACCGTCGAGGCTGCCGGCGACGACGGTATTCTCCTGCACGGCCTTGCCGACCTCCTCGCCGGTCACGGTATTCACACGCCAAATGATCCGCACGTACTGCCGGCCGTTGACCGGGTCGCCCGTGTCGACGTTACCCTGAATAATGAACCCGGCCTGCCTCGGATCTTCGGAAATCGTTAAATCCTTGTCGCGAAGTGCCGATTTCAGTGCCGCCGTCAGTGCCTCATTTCCATTACCGGGGGCGCCCGTGACCGGTTTGATTAGGAATGACGGCTGCCCCCAGCGCACCTTTGCGAAGGCGATGCCGTCACTGTTCGGCCGCGCGTCGCCGTCGAGACGCGTTTTGCTGTCCAGATTGGGGTTGAGGGCATCGAGGAAGCTCTCCTCCGGCTCCGTCTCGGCCGTATTGCCGGCAACGCCGCCGGGCGGGGGCGACACCACCCGCGTCCCCGGTGTCAGGGCCTGCGGCGGCCCGGAGGAAACATGCGCGGCGTCTCCGCCGTCGGCCTGCTGCGGCGGCACCGGGGTCAGCAGCGAGGGCAGGCCGTCCGGCGGCGCATCGGCCGCCGATGTCGCCTCCGTTGCAGGTTCCGGCGCGGGTGGCGGCGCCGTCTCGCGGGGCGCTTCAGGCGCACCGGCAGCATGCACCACCTGGCCGTTGGTCGCGTCGGCGATCCGCGCCAGCGGTTGCGGCTGCGGCTGTGGTTGTGCAGGCACCGGCGCGGCGTCCGGAGCCGCAGAGGGAGCCGCGTCCGTCGTCTGCATCTGCTGGCGTCGGACATCCATTGTCGTCCCCGTCACCGCCGGGTCCGGTGCCGCGGTTTCTTGAGGCGATATCTCGGGATGATGCATTGCTGCCATCATTGGCGGCCCGACTTCCGCCGCGACCATCTCAGCCACCTTTGGCGCGGCGTCTGCGATGATCAGGTTGATGGCTTCCGGCGCCGCGCGCTGCCACATTGCCGCGTCGACGACGACATGCTGACGATAAGTCGCGACGTGAGTGCCGTAAGGTGCGCGAATAGCCCAGTCGATACCCAGCCAGATCACGTTGCCACGCGTATCGGCCGTCGCGATCTTGCCGACAACCGAAGCCCCCGCCTGGTTGGGATCATGGGAAAGAATGGCCGGTCGGTTCGTGTCGCGGATTTCCGCGGCGATCGCATCGGCGAGAACGAGGGCGGTACGCACCGGGGCGCCTTCGAGGGGCACGACGAAAATTATACCCGTCATGTCGCCCGGAGCACCTGCCGATTCGCCGCTGAGGCTTGCGCCCGGCGGCGGTTCGCCACCGCTACTCTGGGCACATCCCGTCAGCAGCAAAGTCAGGCTCAGCAAGGCGTAGGCAGCAAACGTCATCGACCGGACGCGCACGCCAAGCCGCCATGAATTCTCATGTCTCGAGAGCCATGTCGCCACCTTTAGAATCTACCAGTCCCGGCGCCCCTTTTCAGTAAAAACAGTCGGCGCGGTCCGTCAGGGAGAAGCGTTACGTCGGCGGGGGCGGTGCGCGCCCCGGCTGCTGCTTGAGGATCGGCGTCCGCGGCGGGGCCGTCTGCGGAATATCACGCGGCGGGCGCGGCGCGCCGAGATTGGGCGCACGTAGCTTGTTGGGATCATTCTGGCGTACGACCTTGATGATGCCCTCGGTCGCGGCAGCGGCGACAAATGCCGCCGTTCGGCCCCAGCTACCGTCAAGACTTCCGGCTGCAACCACGTTCGACTGGCGGGCGGTCCCGACAACCTGCCCGTCGACATCCTTGACGTCCCAGACGATCCTTATCGACTGGGCATTGTTCTCGGGGGACCCCATCTCGACGGTCCCGCTGAGCGTGAATATTGCCTCGACCGGGTTGTTCGTCAGCCTCACGCCGCCACCGCCCAGGGCCACCGCCATCGCACGTCGCAACGATACATTCCCGTCGCCGGGCGCGCCGGTAACCTGACCGATATAGACCCCGGCGCGGCCCAGCAGGCGATCCTGCCCCGTCGTGCCGAAACGCTCGCCCAACACCGCCTTCGCCACACGCGTGCTGATACGCTCGCCGATCTTCTCCAGCATGGGCGCCGAACCGTAGTCCCATTCGAGGCGACTCGCATCGACGGCGTCGACAAACCGCTCCAGGACCTCGCCGTCACGCCGAAGCAGTTGCCACTCCACGCTGATCGGCTCCGAGACCCCGGGGTCCGCCTGGTTGTCGACAACGTGCCCCAGCAGCACGAACTCGCTTCTGTCCATCCCTTGATACGATGCGGGAATCTCATAGGTATTCTGGAGCCGGCCGATGACGGCATCCGCGATGAGCTCGCTCATCGGCTTGGTCGTACCGGTCATCGGCTGCACTTCCACGCCCTCGAAGAAAATTTGCCTGGCCAACTTGGTACCGCTGTCACCGTCGTCGCGCCCAAAAGGCCTCGGCAGCGGACCGCACGCGGAAACAATGAAAAGCGCCAGAAAAAGGCTTATGGCGGCGCGTTTCATGCCGGGCCTCTCAATTCGGCCCGAACCCGATGACACACGTCGCCAGCATGCCCAGTAAAAGCACACATATGAAGATCATCATGTGAGGCATCGCCGTCTCAGGCCTTATGAATCAGGTCCAATGGCGAACGGGACAATCTTTCCGCTGCGCCGGAGGTGGTCAACACGGTTTCGCCCAGGCACATCGCCAATTGCGCATCGCTGTCGAAGATAATCATATGGCAGAAATACACCATGCCCGGCTCGATCTCGACCGGATTATCGGCATACAGCATCGGCCAGTCCATCCAGTTCGGCTGAAACGTCGTGCCAAGACTGTATCCGCAGGCGTTCAGGCGATGTTCCTTCATGCCTGCGCGGTCGATCACGTCGGCATAGGCCTGAAACGCATCACCGACGATATTGCCCGGGCGCAGTGCATCCTCGACGGCCATCAACGCCTCGTAGGCGACGTCGTACATCTGTTTCTGGCGGTCCGGCATGTCACCGAACACCATGGTCCGGAACATGGCGGCGTGATAGTGCAGGTACGTCCCCGCCCATTCCAGGTTCAGCTGATCGTTCGTATCGAGCGTACGCCGCCCCGACTTGGTCCGGCACAGCAACGCATCCTCGGCGGACCCGATAATGAAGGGATTCCCCGGATAGTCGCCGCCGCCCTTGAACACGGCGCCCTGCATGGCTGCCAGGATATCGGACTCGGACACGCCCGGCGCCGCCGTCGCAATCGCCGCATCCAGCGCATCGTCCGCGAGCGCCGCCGCTTGCCGCACATACTCGATCTCGGCCGGGCTTTTGACGACACGCAACCGGCTAATCAGTTCCGATGCGTCCTCAAGGACACAGAAACCGTCAAGCGCCGCATCCAGCCGCTTACCGTTTCTGGCCGTCAGGCCGTAGGCCTCGTATTCGACACCGAGGCGCCGGCCCTTGCAGCCGAATTCTTCCAGGATACCGCGAAGTTCCTCCGCCGGGCCGGCATCCGGTTTGTCGACCCAGATCCGGATATCCTCGATCACGGAGGTGTTCTGCGCCTGCCGCAGATCGGGCGCGCGGGTCAACAGCATCATCCGGCCGTCACTGCCAAGATACAGGCACTGGAAGAACACGTACCCGAAGGTGTCGTAACCGGTCAGGTAGTACATGCTTTCCTGACGGAAGATCAGCATGCCGTCCAGACCCGCGTCGGCCATCGCCTCGCATGTGCGGTCACGGCGGACCGCGAGTTCCGCTTCGCTGAAATGAAGTGCCATTCAGATTATCCTTCCAGAACGATAGCCGAGAGTTCGCGACCGTAATCCGGCTCGCCCCGATGCGTGGCGCGGCGGTAGCTGAAAAAACGATCCTCTTCGGTGTAGGTGTCGATCGGCAGGATTTCTATCGAACCCACGCTGCATTCTGTCAACCGATGACGCACATAGCCGCTCAGATCGAACTGGAACTTCCCTTCGATTGCGCCGCGCGCAAAAAACCGATCGTTGCCGGAACCCGCTTCAAGGAAGGACGAACGGAAGTCGGCGCCCACTTCGTAGGACGGTTGCTGGATACACGGACCGACGGCGGCCGCGATCCGGTCCAGCTGCGCGCCCGCGTCCACCATCGCTTCTACAGTAGCGTCGATGACACCGCCAAGGGCGCCTTTCCACCCCGCGTGGGCAGCGCCGATCACACCGGCATCGGCGTCGGCGAACAGCACCGGCGCACAATCCGCCGTCAGAATACCGAGGACGATTCCCGGCTCCGTCGTGACCATCGCGTCCGCCTTAGGCGCCTCGCCGAGGGCCCATGCCTCGTGGACTTCGACAACAACGGGTGAATGATACTGATAAACCGTCACCAGATTTTCCGGCTCCTGGTCCAGTGCCGCCATGGCTCGGGCACGGTTATCGAGAACGGACGCTTGGTCGTCCGACGATCCCGGACCACAATTCAAGGAGGAATATATGCCGCCGCTGACGCCGCCGTTGCGGGAAAAAAACAAGTGCCGGACACCTTCGGCATCGCTGAGATTCTCTGCGGTAATCATGTGCCGATTATTGATGAAACCTCACGGCCTTGAAAGGCCTGGATCGGCAACTCTATTTACATATTCCACAAATAGAATATGTTATTCCAAGAACACTTGAAAAAAACGATATATCCTGCCCGCAGACGTGCCGGGCAGTAACGAAGGGAGAGATACCATGTTCCAGAACGCAAAATTCGTAATTTCCGCGCTGACGCTGACTGCCGCGCTGAGCGCGACCGCCATTCCCGATGCGCGCGCGCAGGATGTGCTCAACGTGAAGGCCATCGGCACAGCGCTTGCCCGCGATATTGCCGATAAGACCGTCGCCGCATGCGACGCCAAGGGTTACTCCGTCGCGGCTGTGGTCGTCGATCGTGGGGGCAACGATATCGCCATGCTGCGTCACCAGTTCGCCGCCGCGGCGACGATCGTCATTGCCGGCGGCAAAGCACGCGGCGCAATGATGGCCGGCACCTCGACATCCGATTTGCGGGCGAACCGTCCCGAACTCGCGGCAACGCTGAACCTGCTTGAAGACGTCAAAATGATGGACGGCGGTCTGCCGATCAGCGCCGGCGGTATGCGCATCGGCGCCGTCGGTGTCAGCGGCGCACCGGGCGGCGATATCGACGAAGCCTGTGCACAGGAAGCGCTCGACGAGATGTTCGACCGGATCGAGTTCGCACAGTAAATCAACACCCCACGGAAATTGATCTGAATCAGGGTCCGTGGGGCGATTTGTATTTATACATATTCGTATCAATGAATGTGTATGGAGTTTCCAATGACCAGTAACGTTGGCGGCATTGACCGCATACTTCGTGTTATCGTCGGCCTCGCGCTGATCGCCTTTGCGCTTTTCTCCGGGCACGAATACGCCGTTTGGGGATGGGTTGGCGTGGCTCCGCTGGCGACGGGGCTGATTCGCTGGTGTCCGGTCTATCTGCCGTTCGGCATTCGGACCTGCGGCAAGAATTAAGCCCAGCTTATCGTTTCGAAACCCGGCGGCGCCGGATAGCCGGGATGGGTCAGTGCAAGGGCCCTGAAAAGGCGCCCCATGGCATCGTCCCGTGTCAGGCGCTGGCGTGCACTGCCGATAAGCGCCGCCTGACGCTTGTCGGCACCCGCCAGCAACTGCGCGGCTCGCGCGGCGATACCGAGCCGTTCCAGCAGATCGCCCTGACCGATCGGCCCCCAGACCCGCGCGCCTGCCGTGCGCGCCGTCGCTGCAACCAACGCAAAATCGACATGCGCCGTCAGATCGCATTCGCCCGGATCGCCGAGCGGATCGGCGTAGGTATGTCCCTTAACCGCCTGCAGCGTTTCGCCCAGACCCGGCTCGTCGTGACCGTAATCGATCAGGAGCGCCGCACCGCCCTCTGCCGCAAGGCGTGCGCCAATGGCCTCGGTGACGGCACGAACGGGGGGTGCAACTTCGAAGATGCTGCCGTCGGGCGCCGATTCGAACGCCGCCGGTACCGGTGCATCGGCAACAGGCGCGCCGGCGCAAAACACGAAAGCGCCATCATCAAGACCGACCTCGCGCTCACACCACGCACCATCCACGCGGACGAACTGCCGGATCGGCAGTGCATCGAGGAATTCGTTGCCGAGCATGATCGCCGGGGCGGATGGGACCTCGTCCAGAGACGAATGCCATGAACAGGCAACCGGCGCGTCTTTGAGCGCGGACTGTTGGGCGCCACGCAGGACCGGACTTGTCTCGACCATGTGGACATCGGCGGCGGCCAGAAAATCCGGTACCCCGCGTGCGGCACGAAGCGCATCCGCCATCAGCGTGCCGCGACCGGGCCCGAGTTCGACAAGATTCACCTGCTCGGGCTGCCCCATTTGCTGCCACGCGACGGCAGCCCAGAGGCCCAGCAGTTCACCGAACATCTGCGAGATTTCGGGCGATGTGATGAAGTCGCCGGAACGGCCCAGTGGATCGCGGTTCATGTAATATCCGTGATCCGGATCGGCGAGGCAGGCCTGCATCCAGTCAGCGACACTCATCGGGCCTTCGGCCTCGACACGCGCTTTCAGCCTCGCGGCCAGCGGCGACATCTCAAACCGGTTCCCGGCGCCGCGCCCGGACAATGAAGTAGACGCCGACGGCGATCATCGGCAGCGACAACCACTGCCCCCAGGTCGTGCCGAACGCGAGGAACCCGATATACGCGTCAGGCTCGCGGAAGAACTCGGCGATGCTGCGGGCGATGCCGTACCCGGCGACGAACGTCCCCATCAACAGGCCCGGCCGGCGACGGATGGATTCGAGCCGCACCAGCATCATCATGACCGTGAACAACACCAAGCCCTCGAACGCGGCTTCGTACAACTGGCTCGGATGCCGTTCGATCGGACCGCCGGTCGGGAACACCATGGCCCACGGCACATCCGCGGCGCGCCCCCACAGCTCGCCGTTGATGAAGTTGGCGATGCGCCCGAAGAACAGGCCGATCGGCGCGACGCAGCCCAGCAGATCGCCGAAGCGCAGCGGGTCGATCTTGTGGCGACGCGTGAAGATAATCCCGGCGACGACGACGCCGAGGAAACCGCCGTGGAACGACATGCCGCCTTCCCACACGGCAATGATCTTGGCCGGGTTCGCCATGTAGTAATCAAACTGATAGAACAGCACCATGCCGATGCGACCGCCGAGGATCACGCCGAACGTGGCCCACACCAGAAAATCGTCGACGGCATCTTTTTCGCAAACTGGCGGGTCAAGCTGGCAGAGGCGCTTCATCAACCGCCACCCCAGGACCAGGCCGACAATGTAAGCGAGCGAATACCAGCGCACGGCAAAGACACCGACCTCGAAAATGACCGGGTCGATATTCGGGAACGGTATGGCGAAGAACATGGCTCGCCCTTCCGCGTCAGCGATACGGATCGTCGGTGGCGAGAAAATCGCGCACGTATCGTCCGACGCCGTCTTCCAGCGGCGTGAACTGGCCGTCGTATCCGGCGTCGCGCAACCGTGCCATCGAGGCTTCGGTGAAGTACTGGTACTTGTCGCGAATATCTTCTGGTGTCGGCACATAGTCGACCTTGAAGTCCTCGCCCATCGCCGTGTAGACGGCGCGGGCGAGGTCGGCGAAGCTGCGCGCCTTACCGGTGCCGAGATTGAACAGGCCCGAAACCGACGGATTGTCCAAGAGCCAGCAGATCACGTCGGCACAGTCATCGACGGAAACGAAATCGCGCAATTGTCCGCCGTCCTCGTAATCCGGGTGGTGCGACTGGAAAAGCCGGCATGCTTCGCCCGCAGCCGCCAGCGGCTGGATCTGCGCGACCACGCTCATCATCCGGTTCTTGTGATACTCGTTCGGCCCGTAGACGTTGAAAAACCGCAGGCCGGCCCATTGCGTCGGCCGGGCGCGGTTGGCGGCAAGCTCGGCGGCGACCCACTTGTCGAACAGGAGCTTCGACCAACCATAGGGGTTGAGGGGGCGGAGCTTGTTCAGGCCATCGGCCGACATGTCGTCTTCGAACCCTTGCGTCCCGTCGCCGTAGGTCGCCGCAGACGACGCATAGACGAACGGCACGCCATTGTCTGCACACCACGTCCAGAGATCGCGCGAAAGCCGGAAGTTGGTCTCGACGATCAGATCGGCATCGGTCTCGGTCGTCGCCGAAATCGCCCCCATGTGAACGATGCCTTTGACCCCATGCCCCTCGGCAGCAAGAAAGGCGTGGATGTTGTCCGGGTGCACAATGTCGTGCAGCGTGCGCTTGGCGATGTTGCGCCACTTGTCCCCGTCACGAAGCCGGTCGACGATCACCAGCGGGCCCGCGCCGCGTGCTTCCAGCTGCGCGGCCACGTTCGATCCGATAAATCCGGCGCCGCCGGTAATCACGTACATGCTCGGTTCCTTAACAACTGCGTGCCCCCTTATAGGCCCCGGAACACCGGGCCGGCAAGCGTCCGCGGCTTGCGAAGCGCGTCGTGAAAGGCCATATTCCAAAAAGGAAAAGGAGCCTTCGATGCAGACGCAAAACAAGCTTTTCGACGATCTTGCCCGTGTCGCCAATGGCGCGGTGTCGACGCTGACCGGCATGAAGGACGAAATCGACGCGATGATCCGCCAGCGCCTCGAACGCTACTTGAGCAACGCCGATCTGGTGACGCGCGAAGAGTTCGATGCCGTCAAGGCGATGGCGCAAAAAGCGCGCACCGAGAACGAAAAACTCGAAGCGCGCATTGCCGAGCTCGAGAGCGCACTCGCCAAACCGGCGAAGCCCGCCCGGACAAAATCGGCGGCGAAACCCGCTGCGAAACCCAAGGCCGGATCGCGTGCAAAAGCTGCCAAGAAACCGGCGGCCAGCCCGAAGAAGTAAACCACCTACCCCTATATTTATGAAACGCATGCTTCGGGCGACACGATGTGCTGCGTCTGAAGCGCGCGGATTCCTGCCGTTTGACGAGGGTTGGACACTAAAGAGTGTGTCGTACCGACGATTATCCACAACAGTTTGCGATTATTTCTTGAATTCCGCTTGCGCGCGATTCCGACATGGTGCAGGGTAAATATTGTAGGTGATCGGATGGCGTAAGCGATATCTAGCGATCACCGCTAGGTATAGTAGCTTCTCCCTTCGGTCCGATACCAACGCCGGCCGGGCATAGGAGGAGCGCTCCATGCGAACCACAGAAGTCTCTCGCGAAACCACCCTCGCAAACCCCCTCGATATCGTCGAAAAGATCGTCGAATACAACGACTGGACCTTCGACCGCCGCAACGACCAGGAAATGGCCGTTCAGGTGCCGGGCACTTGGTGCGATTTCAGCATGTATTTCGCCTGGAATGACGACATGGGGGCGATGCATTTTACCTGTGCTTTCGACATGCGTGTTCCCACGGACCGGCGCCAGCCGGTCTTCGAACTTCTGGCCGAGGTCAACGAGCGTCTCTGGATGGGGCACTTCGGCATGTGGGCCGACGAAGGCCTGCCGATGTACCGTCACGCCATGCCGATGCGCGGTCAGATGGAGCCGACGCTGGAACAGATGGAAGATCTGGTTGAAACGGCCCTGATCGAATGCGAAAAATTCTACCCGGCGTTCCAGTACGTGATCTGGGGCGGCAAATCCGCATCGGACGCCATTGCGGCGGCGATGATCGAGACCGCGGGAGAAGCGTAAGATACAATGACTGTTAAGCTGCTGCTTGTCGGCGGCGGCAAGATGGGCAGTGCCATGATGGCGGGCTGGCTGAAAGGCAGCCTGACGCCCAGTGACGTTCTTGTCGTCGAACCGTTCGAAGAAACCCGGAAACTCCTCAAAGACACGCTGGGCGTGGACGCCGTCGCTGACGCAAGTGGCATCCCTGCCGACGCAGCGCCGGAGACCGTCGTCCTTGCGGTCAAACCGCAGATGATGGACGACGCCATCGGCGATTACGCAAAGTTCGCGGGTCCCAACTGTGTCTTCGTCTCCATCGCCGCCGGCAAGACCATCGCGTATTTCGAGGAAAAGCTCGGCCCCGACGCGGCCATCGTCCGCGCCATGCCGAATACGCCCGCCGCTGTCGGCCGCGGCATCACCGTCGGATATCCGAACCACCTCGTGTCGGAGGGGCAGCGCAAGTGGGCGGATGAACTGTTGCAATCGGTCGGCGAGGTCGCCTGGGTCGACGATGAAGGCCAGATCGACTGCGTCACGGCACTTTCCGGCGGGGGTCCCGCTTACGTCTTCCTGCTGGTCGAAGTGATGGCCCAGGCCGGGATCGACAACGGCCTGCCGACGGACCTCGCCATGCAGCTCGCACGGGCCACGGTCGCCGGTGCCGGCGAGCTTCTCTATCAGGCGCCGGAAGAGGCGGCGACGCTGCGTCAGAACGTCACCAGCCCGGGCGGCACCACGGCGGAGGCGCTCAAGGTTCTGATGGCCGACGACGCGCTGCAGCCGTTGATGACGAAGGCAATTGCCGAAGCCACCCGGCGATCGCGTGAACTTGCGGGTTAGGCTGATGCTCCCCATCTCTTTATGATGGAGGCCCGGCGGCGGGAGCCCTGTTCCCGCTTTCGGGCGAAGGAGAGCATTCATGGCCGCCGCGAAGAAGAAATCGTCAAAACGCAAGACGGATACCCGATCAACGCCGGATAAACTCGTCGATGCCGCGCTCGAAATGGCCGCCGAGATGCCGTGGCACACCCTTTCGCTGCCGATGATCGCCGCGCATGCAAAGGTCCCGGTGGGCGAGGCGCTGCTGACGCTGCCCAGCCGCACCCATATCCAGCGCGCCCTGATCGACAGGATCGACACGGGCGTATTCAAAAGCCTGGAGGACGACCCCCTCGACGGCACCACGAAAGATATGCTGTTCGACGTCCTGATGCGGCGTTTCGACGCCCTCGACGGGCATCAGGCTGCCATCCGCTCCATGTCCCGGGACGCGGCGCGGGACCCGTTCGGCACGGCATGCCTCGGCGCCCGGTTCCTGAAATCCATGGCACTCAGCCTGCAGGCCGCCGGCGTTTCCGCGGAGGGCTGCAAGGGACGTCTCCGCGCCAAGGCACTTGCGGTGATCCAGATGAACGCAACGCGCGTATGGATTACGGATGACGACCCCGGCCTGGCACGAACCATGGCGGCCCTGGACAAGGGTCTCGCACGTGCAGAAAAACTGGCCTCGGGCCCGAGACCTTCCGGCAACGCCGCGCCAGAAGCCCAATAAATCTGCCGTTTATAATCATTCGCAACTGCAACAAATTTTTTTGTGCAATGCACAAAAATCTGTTGACTTCGGTCGAGCACTGAACCATATTGTCGTCATGGTGCAACGCAGCATGAAGGTCATGCGGCGCTGACACCGGAAAAGTTTTGCCGGGCGCAGAGGCGCCCATCCGGAGATGGAGACTGATATGTACGCCGAATTTATGAAAATGGCCGAGAAGAACCCCTTCTTCGCCGACTACAGCAAGATCATGGCCGACTTCGACCCGAAGAAGATGGCTGACGAATTCGCCAAAGTGACCAAGGGTTACGAAATGCCGAAGTTTGACTTCGAAGCCGTTCTCGAACTGCAGAAGAAGAACCTCGACGCCATCACCGCCGCCAACCAGGTTGCCGCGGAAGGTGCCCAGGCTCTTGCCAAGCGTCAGGCTGAAATGCTTCAGCAGGCGATGGAAGAAACCTCGAAGCTCATCGAGTCCTTCGCCAAGATCGACAACCCGCAGGCCGTTGCCGCGGTACAGGCCGACCTCCTCAAAGGTGCGTTCGTCAAGTCCGTCGACAACACCCGCGAACTGGCCGACCTGGTGACCAAGTCGAACACCGAAGCCAGCGACGCGCTGAACACCCGCGTCATCGAAGCCCTGGACGAAGTCAAGTCGACCGTCCTGAAGGCCGCGAAGAAGAAGTAATCTCACTTTCCTGAAGTGATGGGATTGGGCCGCACCGGGCAACCGGGCGGCCCTTTCTTTTTCAGCCATGGTCGGGCATCTTCCCCCGAAATCGATTTCAGTGGGTACGAGTTGGGGGCAAATACCATGGACCTTTCTTTCGACGACTTCATGAAAGTCGACATTCGCGTCGGCACCATTGTGCGTGCCGAGCCTTATCCGGAAGCCCGCAAGCCGGCGATCAAGCTGTGGGTCGACTTCGGCCCCGAGATCGGCGAGCGGAAATCATCTGCGCAGATTACCAAGCACTACGATCCGGAAACGCTCCCGGGCCGCCAGGTGCTCGGCGTCGTCAACTTCCCGCCGCGCCAGATCGGAAAGTTCATGTCGGAAGTCCTCGTCCTCGGCATCCCGGACGAAGATAACGAAGTCGTACTGCTAAAGCCGGATCTCGACGTGCCCAACGGCGGGCGGATGTACTGACGCGTGATCCATGCCGTCATCCTGAACTTGGTTCAGGATCCATAAGCTACCCACACCTTCGTTGAGGACACGATGGGCCCTGAACCAAGTTCAGGGCGACGGATACTTGTTTGCGGCACGCTCCTTCCCATTTCAAGGGAAGGAGGAATAGCCATGCTTAGGACCTTTCTGGTTGTATTCGCCATAGCGCTCAGCGCCACCGCCGCAAGCGCCCAGACCTTCAAGACCGAGCATTACGAGCTGAAGCTCACGGTCGTCGCCGACGGTCTCGACCATCCGTGGGGCATGGCGTTCCTGCCCGACGGTGAAATGCTGGTCACCGAACGCAACACCGGCGCCATCCGTGTCGTCGGCAAGGACGGCAAGGTCGGCCGCCCGCTCGCCAACGTGCCGCGCGCCTATACCTCCGGCCAGGGGGGCATGCTCGACATCGCCATCGATCCGGATTTCGAACAAAACAACCTGATCTATTTCTCCTATGCCGAGCCCGGCGACGGCGGGGCCGGGACGGCCGTCGCACGCGGCAAACTCGACCGCGCGATCAACGTTCTGAGAGACGTCGAGGTCATCTTCCGCCAATACCCGAAAACGGGCGGCGGGCGGCATTTCGGCTCCAGGCTCGTGTTCTCGCCGGAAGGGCATCTTTACATTACCGTCGGCGAGCGCGGTGAACGCGACCGGACACAGGATTTCACCATCAACCGGGGTCAGGTCATCCGCATCAACCGCGACGGCTCGATCCCGGCCGACAACCCGTTCGTCGGGCGCGACGGCTACCGGCCGGAAACCTGGTCGGTCGGGCACCGCAATCCGCAGGGCGCGGCACGTCATCCGGAGACCGGCAAGCTCTGGATCAACGAGCACGGCGCGCGCGGCGGCGACGAGGTCAACGTTCCCCTGCCCGGCCGCAATTACGGCTGGCCCGTCATTTCCTATGGCGTTCATTATTCGGGCGCTTCGATCGGGGTCGGCACCCACAAGGAAGGGATGGAACAGCCGGTACACTACTGGGACCCGTCCATCGCCCCCAGCGGCATGGCGTTCTATACCGGCGACAAGTTCCCGAAATGGAAAGGCAATGCCTTTGTCGGTGCGCTGAAATACCAACTCCTGGCCCGGCTGACCCTCGACGGCGAGAAGGTCATTGGCGAGGAACGCATCCTCGAAGGGCTCAACAAACGCATCCGCGCCGTCGTCGACGGTCCGGACGGGTATCTTTATATCCTCGTCGACGAAAACCCGGGCCAGGTGTTCAGGATCGAGCCCGTAAACTGATTAGCCGTCGCGTTCGCGCCGCTTCATGGCTTCGCGCCGGGCGATATAGATTCCGCTCGCGAAAATGATGGCGCCACCGAACCACGTCGTCCACGTCGGCACTTCGCCGAAAGCGATGAACGCGATCAGCGCAACCCAAACCAGCTTGCCGAAATCGAACGGCATGACGACGCTGATGTCGGCTTCGTGGAACGCTTGCGCCAGCAGGTACTGCGCGGCAGCGCCGCAAAATCCGATCAGGAACAGCCATGACAGTTCCGTCCACGTCGGCCACGCCCAGACGAAAAGCGCGGGGATCAGCGACATCGGGGTCATCAGGATCGACATGTAGGCAACGATGGTGATCGAGCTTTCCGTCCGGCTGAGCGACTTGATGATCAGCAGCACCCCCGCCCACATGATCGACGCCAGCAGCACGAGGCCATGGCCCACCTGCACCGTATCGAAACCGGGTTGAAGGATGATCAGCGCACCGGCGAAACCAGCGACGATCGCCGACCAGCGGCGAATACCGACCAGTTCCTTCATGATCAACACGCCCAGGATCGTGGCGAAAATCGGCGCCGTAAACCCGAGGGCGACAACTTCCGCCAGTGGTGCCAGGCTGACCGCCGTGAACCAGACCATCATGTTGACGACATTGAGCCCGGCACGTCCGGCGTGCATCCACGGCCGTTGCGTGCGAAGCGCGACGAATCCCACCCGCCACAGCATCGGGATCACGAATGCGAACGCGAACAGGTTGCGGAAGAACACCAGCTCGAACGGATGCACGGTCTGCGATACGTGCCGGGCCGCCGAGTTCATGATTGCCGCCAGCAACGTCGCGGCCAGCATGAACCCGATCCCCTTGAGAGCGCTCTGAACCTTGTCGGATGTGTCGGGGGGCGCGTCCAACTGGGCGTTAGACCGCGGCGTTGACGACGATTTCGATCAGCGTGTCGGACGTCGCCAGCGGCGTCCCGACGCAGGCGCGCGCCGGGCGGGCGAGGTTGCCGAGCCAGTCTTTCCAGACCTCGTTCATCTCCGCTTTCTGCGTCATGTCGGCAAGATAGATCGTCACCATCAGCATCTTCGATTTGTCGGTGCCGCACCGCGACAGCCGATCGTCGATCTTGGCCAGCACCTCGGCGGTCTGCCCCTTGATGTCGGCGCTTCTGTCAGTCGCGGTCTGGCCGCAGACATAGGCAATGCCGTTATGGATCACCGCCTGTGACAGGATTTCACCGTTGTCGATTCGTTCGATGCTCATGCTCTTCCCCTTTGTTTTCAACCTTGGCCGGGTATTACGCGCCCGGTTGCGGCCAAGATCAAGAAGCTGAGACCTGTTAATTCCGGGACTCGGCCATGCACGGTGCAGATATCTTGATTTCCGCCACCGAACACCGTTCACTACCGCATCCGTTTGGAGGCCAAATTATGAAAATCACCATCCTCGACGACTGGTTCGACACGATCCGCCACCTGCCGTGCTTCGAAAAAGTCGCACACCACGACGTCAAGATCTGGAACGACCACGTGCAGGATACGGATGCGCTGGCCGAACGCCTGGCGGATACGGAGGTCCTGGTCCTGATCCGCGAACGCACCAAGATCAGGAAGGATCTGCTGGAACGCCTGCCGAAGCTGCGGCTGATCTCGCAGCGGAGCGTCTATCCCCACATCGACGTCGAGGACTGCACCCGGCTCGGCATCATGCTGTGTTCAGGGCAGCACGAAGGCACGCCCTCCTATGCCACCGTGGAACTGACCTGGGGCCTGATCCTTTCGGCGATGCGCATGATCCCGCAGCAGATGGCATCGCTGCGTGCCGGCAATTGGATGATGGGCGTCGGCAAGTCAGTGGGTGGGCGAACACTCGGCATCTACGGCTACGGCCGCATTGGTTCCGCCGTCGCCGATATCGCCAAGGCGTTCCGCATGAATGTGCAGGCGTGGGGTTCGGAAAATTCGCTTGAACGGGCGCGCGAAGCCGACGTGCGCGTCCCCGCAAGCCGGGACGAGTTCTTTGCCACATCCGACGTCGTCAGCCTGCACGTACGGCTTTATCCGTCGACCCGTGGCACCATCACGGCGCACGACCTGGCGCAGATGAAACCGAGCGCCATCCTCGTCAACACAAGCCGCGCGCCGCTGATCGAGGACGGCGCGCTGGTGAAGGCGCTCGAGGCCGGCCGTCCCGGCGGTGCCGCCGTCGACGTCTATGAACAGGAACCCGTCACCGATACGTCGCATCCGCTACTCAATATGGAGAACGTCATCTGCACCCCGCATATCGGTTACGTCACGGAAGACGAATACCAGATCCAGTTCACGGATATTTTCGACCAGATCATCGCCTTCGAGCAGGGCTGCCCGATCAACGTCATCAACACGGATGTTAAGGTCCGGGGCTGAACCCGCTGGCAGCTTGATTAAATCCCGCCCAGAACGTAGTTTCCCGACGCTTGAAGTGCCCAGAGGAACAAGTTCATGAGCGATATGCGCGAGTTTGCCGAGAAGTCCAATGCCTGGCCGTTTGCCGAGGCCCGCGCGATCCTGAAACGCCTGGGCGGCAAGACGCCGGAAAAGGGCTACGTGCTGTTCGAAACCGGCTACGGACCGTCAGGGTTGCCGCATATCGGCACATTCGGCGAAGTCGCGCGGACGTCGTGGGTGCGCCATGCCTTTCACCAACTTTCCGACATCCCGACGCGCCTGTTCGCGTTTTCCGACGACATGGACGGTCTCCGCAAGGTCCCGGACAACATCCCCAACAAGGAAATCATCGAGCCGCATCTGGGCAAGCCGCTGACGGCGATCCCCGATCCGTTCGGCACGCACGACAGCTTCGGCGCGCACAACAATGCGCGGCTGCAGGCGTTTCTCGACGACTTCGGCTTCGAGTACGAGTTCGTCAGCTCGACCGAGCGGTACAAGGCCGGGGCATTCGACGAAACCCTGATGAAAATCCTCGAACGCTACGACGCGGTCATCAACGTGATCCTGCCGACCCTCGGCGAAGAACGCCGCAAGACCTATTCCCCGTTCCTGCCGGTCTGCCCGACGACGGGTGTCGTCCTGCAGGTCCCGGTCATCGAGACCAACGTCGACGCGGGCACTATCGTTTACCAGAACGAAGACGGCTCGAAGGTCGAAACGCCGGTCACCGGCGGCCATTGCAAGCTGCAGTGGAAGGCCGACTGGGCCATGCGCTGGACAGCGCTCGACGTCGATTATGAAATGTCGGGCAAGGACCTGATCGACAGCGTCAACCTGTCGGGGAAAATCTGCCGCATCCTCAAGGGCAACCCGCCGGCTGGATTCTCTTACGAGCTTTTCCTGGACGAAAACGGCGAAAAGATTTCCAAGTCGCGCGGCAATGGCCTCACGGTCGAAGAATGGCTGCGCTACGCGCCGCCGGAAAGCCTCGCGTACTTCATGTTCCAGAAGCCGAAGGCCGCGAAGCGGCTCTATTTCGATGTCATCCCGCGCCAGGTCGACGAATACGCCCGCATGCTGGATGCGTTCGAGGACCAGGAACCCGCCAAGCAGATCGACAACCCGGCGTGGTTCATCCACATGGGCACCCCGCCGGCGGAGCGCGCGCACCTGTCGTTCGGTATCCTGCTGAACCTCGCCAGCGTGTGCCACAGCGAGGACAAGGCCGTGCTCTGGCACTTCATTTCGCGCTACCGCCCGGACGCCAATCCGGAAACGGCACCGATGCTGGACCGGCTGGTCGAATACGCCATCAACTATTACCGGGATTTCGTGCGCCCCAACAAGGCGTACCGCAAGGCGACCGACGCCGAACGCGACGCGCTGGCCGATCTCGCGGAACGTCTCAGGGCGATGCCGGCCGACGCAGACGCGGAGGCGATCCAGACCGAGGTCTACGAAATCGGCAAACGCGATGCGTTCCCCGATCTCAAGGACTGGTTCAGGGCGCTCTATGAAATCCTGCTGGGTCAGAGCCAGGGACCGCGCATGGGCTCGTTCATCGCACTTTATGGCCGTGAAGAAACACTGGAACTGATAGAGCGCGCCATCCGCGGCGAAGACATGGCGGCCTGAACCGCCTAAGCGCTATCCGTCCGAAGTAATCCGCTGGATCAGCGCGTCGCGCACCACGTCGGCAAGCATATTGTCCGACTGGCACGTGCCGGCATTCTTGTGACCGCCGCCGCCGTAGGTCAGCATCAGGTCGCCGATGTTCGTGTTCGACGTCCTGTTGAAGATCGACTTGCCGACCGCAAAGACGGTGTTCTGCTCACCACGTCCCCACAGGATGTGCATCGAGATATTGCATTCGGGGAACAGCGCATAGACCATGAACCGGTTGACGACGTAGATTTGCTCTTCGTTGCGGTAATCGAGGACGGCAAGGTTACCGTGCACCGTTGTGCAGCGCTTGATCTGTTCCTTCGCCAGCTCTTCGTGTTCGCGGTAAAGCTCAACACGCTCCTTGACGTCGGGATGTTCCAGGACCTGATCGATATCATAGCGGCGGCAATAATCGATCAGCGACATCATCAACTCGTAGTTCGGCACGCGGAAGCCACGGTAGCGGCCGAGGCCGGTCCGTGAGTCCATGATGAAGCTGAGAAGCGGCCAGCCCTGGGCGTTCAGCACTTCGTCTTCCGTGAACTGCGCGGCATCGGCCTTGTCGACCTCGTCCATCATGTCCTCGGAAATGTCGGGAAAGCGCTTCTTGCCGCCGAAGTAGTTGTAGACGACACGCGCCGCCGAAGGCGCCAACGGATCGATAATATGGTTTTCGTAGTGTTTGCCGAGGCGCGTCACCTCCGACAGATGGTGGTCGAAGGCGGCAAAGATGCCCGGCGTATAAGGCAGGTTCGTCGAAATATCGGTTTCCGACACCTCGATCTCACCTTCCTGCATCTGGTTCGGATGCACGAACAGAATGTCGTTGATCAGGTCCAGTTCTTCCAGCAGCACCGCGCAGACAAGGCCGTCGAAATCGCTTCGTGTAATCAGCCGGAACATCTGACCGGGCGGAAAATCGAGACGCTGCTCGTCATTGCCTTCGAGCACTTCTTCCTCGTCGACAATGTCATCGTCGTCGATCTCGCTTGGATCGATTTCGTTGCCGTCCTCGTCGACGTAAACGATGTCGAACTCCTCGTCTTCGTCGATATCCTCCTGGTCGGCGGCCTCTTCGTATGCCTGCGCGAGCGGCTCGCTGTCCGGCCCCTCGACACCCAGCGCATCGACGAGGCGCGAGACCTCCTCGTCATCCTCCTCGTATTCGTACTCTTCTTCGAACGCGGCCTGTTCTTCCGCATCCATGAACGAGGCATCTTCGTCGCCCTCCATGGGGGGCGGATCCATAACGATATCCGGATCCTCGCGGCCGTGTTCAGGCGCATAGGTCGTTTCGGACAAATATGCCGGGGTCTGGCTGTCGACGAGGACACCAAGATCAATGGTGCCGAGCCAGCGTTTGAAATGGTCGATATCCTTGCCTTTGAAACAGGGTCCCGCGCGCGGCGCAAGAACCTCGATCTCAAGATCGTCGATCCGCTGCAACCAGTCGTCGCGGGCGGCCGCCGACGGCATCCAGGTCTGATGATACGCGTTCATCGCATGGCTAATCAGCGAGAACTGCTCGCAGAACGGCGTTGCGTCGTCTGCCCAGGATCCTTCGGCCGTGCCGATGTCGCTAGTGTAAAGAACCCGCGCCGCCGGATCGTACAGCGACATGGACGCCGCCGTCGGCAGGTACGGCGCCGGCATCAGGTGCAATCCCGATCCGTCCGCCATCAGGACCTCGCCACCGTTTTCGGAAATCGACTGAATATTCAGCGCGGCATCCGTATGAAGCAGATCGGCGGCGATCATCTCGGACGCGTATATCGGCAGGCTATGGCCCAGTGCCTCGGCCCACATGCCGATCGCCCCCGCGGCATGCGAACTACGCTGCGTGACGATAATGCCGGCGATGTTATCAAGCGCGATGTTGTCGGAAACCACGGCGAGCAACGGTCCGAAATCGGCAGCCCCACCGGGATCGATCAGGATCGCCTGGTCGTTGGAACAGACCACGTAGTGGCTGGTAAAACGAAGTCCATCGATGGACGCGACGGGCCGGCGAAATGCCAGCCAAGTTCGCGCTCCCTCCTCGGCCAAAACATGACAGAGCATTCGATTCCTTCCCGCAAGGCCCCCTGCAATTGTGCCGATGATAGCCGCCCCGTCCGCGCGGGCCAAGAAAGGAGTTTCCCTTATCTCAACCCGGCGAAACTGGGGCGTCAGACGGTCTCCGTGCAGGCCGTCAGTCGCTTGCCGGTGGCTGCGCGATGGCCGCTTCGTAGGGATAGCGTTCGGTGATTCCGCCGGAATGCAAGAAAACGTCCTGCGCCACGTCGAACGCCTCCTTGGTGATCTCGATATGCGGCGTCCAGCAGCCGAGCTTCTGATAGGTGCCGATGCAATCGGCCAGCACGGCCTCGTCAATGTCCGGGAAGAACGGCTTTTCCGCCTTTGCGATCTCAGCCGCCGGGGTTTCGTTCATATACTGGCGTGTTTTCCGGTAAGCGCGTGTGAACGCCTTTGCCATATCCGTTTCCAGCCACTCCGGTGTCGCCGCCAGGCTGGAAAAGGCATTCGGGCCGATCTGCGGGCCGACCTGCGCCACGACATGTCCGACGCCGTCCGCTTCAAGCTGTTGCGGGAACGGCCCCTGTTGCTGGACGTATTGTCCCTGGCCGTCGCGAAACGCCTTGTCGATATCCGCCGCTCCGCCAGGCGTAACCGGAATAATCTTGTCGTAATCGATTCCCGCCTTGTGACAAGCATAGCGGAACATGGCGTTCGGCTGTCCGGCCTTGAACATCACCACTTCGGCACCTTCCAGCTTATCCCAGGTGAAGTTCTCGTCGGCTTCGCGGCCCGTGATGAAAAACCCGTCCATTTCGTTGATCTGTGCGAAATGCATCATCGGCGGCGTCTCGCCCTTCTTCAGCCAATTGAACGACTGGCTGGGTGCCGTCTGCACGACATGCGCGCTGCCATCCTGCAACGCCTCGATCGCCGACTTGCCCGGTGGCGAGATGGACCAGTCGGGTTCCAGACCCTCGGCTTCCAGAAATCCGCCCGACATGGTCGAAATGAGCGGCGAATAGAACGCCGAGAAAAGCGTGAATTGAATGTTGATTTTTGTCACGAGTGAAGCCTCCCCTAAGTATTGGAATTCCTTGGATATAGGGATTGTGGTCCCGATTACAAAAACGATCCCATATGGGCCCATCGCATGCAACCTGCGGCACAAGTTCAGTGGCCGTGCGTTCACAGCATTACTAGCGGGAAGTACTTATTTCCCTACGCGCCAGTGCTTTGATAGCATTTCCAGAAGAAGACGCGGAAAACCGCGTTGGAGGAAATAACGAACCTGCGCTCGATACAAGATTTTGTATTGCGACAACTTGGTATCCCGCCGGTTCGATCGGTCTTGGCCCCAGGCTGAGAACCGATACCGGTGGAGGGCTTGTCGTGCATGTCCGGTCCGCGTCCAGGTTCGAAATATCAGGTTTCTGTTTGAAACTTAAGCTGGTTCTCTACGCATTGGTCATCGGCCTGTGCGTCGTCCCGGTCGCCGGCGCCCAGCAAACCGGCGCCCTGACACCCGCGCAACTGGTTGCCATGCTGCAGAAAGGCGGACTGATCCTTTATGTCCGCCATGCCGCAACCGATCATTCCCAGTCGGACAAGGACCTCAGCGATTTCTCCAACTGCCGTCTGCAACGCAACCTCTCGGACCAGGGAAAACGCGAAATCGCGGAGATGCGGGATGCGATCCGCGCGCTCGGCATTCCGATCGGCAGTGTGTATACCAGCCCCTATTGCCGCTGTGTCGATACGGCCAAAATCGGGTTCGGCGAATATCAAATTCTCGATGAGATGCGCGCGACGTTCTATACCGACAAAACCGATACGGCGGCGCTGTCCGCATTCCTGAAAAAGCAGCTTTCGTCAAAGCCGCGACCGGGGACGAACACCGTCCTCGTGGGCCATACTGCGAACTTGCGCGACGTAACCAGCGTTTGGCCGAAACCGGAAGGCGTCACACACGTCTTCGAACCCCTTGGCAGCAATGGATATCGCCACCTTGGCCGGATTCCGCCGGTCGAATGGAAAAACATAATGGACAGCAAATAGACGACAACATCCCGGAGCCGCTCACCTCGAAATGCACCATTGGCTGACCCTTAGATCCCTTCGATGGAAATTCATGCTGGCACCGATCATCGGCGCCGTGCTGATTGTCGCACTCGCCGTCGTCCTGATCGGCCGGACAAGTGACGGGTTGGAGAAGTTGGAGAACATTAGCGAGCAAGAGCATCAAACCGGGAAGACATTGAGCGACATAGCCAATCAACTCGCGGTCACACATGCGTACATTCACGACCTGCTGGCGTCCGTGGACGCCGAGACAAAGGAAGGCGAACTTTACGACGAGTCGAAGAAACTGCTGTTCGACATTCACGACATACGCGACAAGATCGAAGCCGACCTGATCACCGCAGAACTCGTTCCGGATGAGCACGCCCTCGCAACTAACTTGCTCGGTCTGCTCGAATCCTATCGCATTAATGCGACCAACGCGCTCTTGATGGCTACTGTCGATGCCGCATTGACGAGACGGGTGATGAGCGATGCAACGACACAGTTCAATATCCTAAACTCTTCATTGCTCGAACTCAGCCGGCTGATCGACGAGCGGCTCGACAAGAACCTCGCCACGCAGCAAACCGCCATGCTGGCCCAAGTCGGTGTCTTTGCCGGACTGTTCATCGCCGTCGTCATTGCCATGCTACTCATCGGCGTGTTCCTGGCTCGAATCCTGACCAGAGACCTTCGCGGCTTAGCCGCCGATCTCGAAGGCCTTCTCGACCACTACTCGCCCGATGTGTCGACCGACGGCAAACGCCGACTGGTGGTGGATACTCTCCGATATGCCGTCGATCGCGTCGGTGACAGTTACACGTCGCTCGAACGCACCCGGGAAGAACTCGCACGAAGCAACACGGAACTTCGGGAGAGTTTTGCGACGCTTGCTGAACGGGAATATGCCCTTGAGAAAGTGAACACAGAGCTTGCCGAAACAGTTGCACGGCAGGATGACCTGATCCAGGCGCAGGTACGCGCCGAAGAGGCGCGGGATTCGGCTCTTCAGACCGCCGAACGGGCAAATGCAGCGAAGAGCGATTTTCTGTCCAACATGAGCCATGAATTACGCACCCCGCTCAACGCCATCATTGGCTTTGCCGACATGATCTATGCGGCCTCCTTCGGCCCCATCGGCAGCAAGTATCAGGAATATGCACGCGATATCAGCTTGTCGGGACACCACCTACTCGATCTCGTCACCGACATTCTCGATATCTCGCGGGTCGAAGCGGGCAAACTCGAGTTGAACTGGGAGCGGGTCGATCTGCAGGAAATTTTCGATGCCTGCGAGACGATGCTGCGCAATCGCGCCGCCGATGCAGGCATCCAGTTGGAAATCGAACTTCCCGATGTCGTTCCCCATCTGGAAACGGACGAGTTCCGCATCCGGCAAATTCTGATCAACCTGATCGACAATGCCCTGAAGTTTTCGCCGCGGGACAGCGTCATCCGCGTCTCGGCGGCGCGCCATGACGACGGCAGGCTGACACTTTCCGTCAGGGACTCCGGCATCGGCATCGCCGAGGAGGATATCCCCCGCATACTGGAGAAGTTCGGCCAGGTCCGGAACAGCCACCAGCATACGCACGGCGGCGTGGGGCTCGGCCTTGCAATCACGAAGCTACTGGTCGAACTGCTCGACGGCGAGATGGCCATATCCAGCGAAGTCGGTCACGGCACCACTGTCTCGATTACGTTCCCGGAGCACCGCACCTTCTTTCCACCCGGGCGCGGCGCGTCTTACTGCTGACGCGCAGAGGAAAAGGCCGGCTCCGCGAACGGAACCGGCCTTTCGGAAACGGATGTGCGTGAAGATCAGGCAGCGGCGCGGATCGCGGCGGCCTTGACCTCCGTGTCGACGTGATCTTCGAACTGGGTGAAGTTCACTTCGAAGCGCTTGCGCAGATCTGCGGCCTGGGCGTCGTAGCCGGCACCGTCCGACCACGTGCTCTTCGGATTCAGAACTTCGTCAGGGATACCCGGGCACGCTTCCGGTACCAGCACGCCGAAGTTCGGATCCTGGCGGAACGAGCCTTGCTCCAGGCGGCCGTCGAGGGCTGCGTTGAGCATGGTGCGGGTGTATGCGATCTGCATGCGCTCGCCGACGCCGTAACCGCCGCCGGACCAGCCGGTGTTGACCAGCCAGCACTTGGCGTTCTGCGCCGCCATCTTGTCACGCAGAAGCTGTGCGTAGACGGTCGGGTGACGCGGCATGAACGGCGCGCCGAAGCACGTCGAGAACGTCGCCGCCGGCTCCTTGAGACCACGCTCGGTACCGGCAACCTTGGCGGTATAACCGGAGAGGAAGTGGTACATCGCCTGTTCCGGCGTGAGCTGACTGATCGGCGGCAGAACGCCGAACGCATCGCACGTCAGCATGACGATGTTCTGCGGCAGGCCGCCACGGCCGTCCGGCGACGCGTTCGGAATTTCCGAAACGTCATAGGACAGGCGGCCGTTTTCGGTCAGCGACGTGTCGAAGAAGTCATAGAGACGGGTTGCCGGGTCCATCATCACGTTCTCGACAATGGTGCCGAAGCGCGACGCAGTCGCGAAAATTTCCGGCTCGGTTTCGGCCGTCAGGTTGATCGACTTGGCGTAACAGCCGCCTTCGAAGTTGAAGATGCCGTTGGGGCTCCAGCCATGCTCGTCATCACCGATCAGCGTACGGGTGCTGTCCGCCGAAAGCGTCGTCTTGCCGGTACCGGAAAGGCCAAAGAAGATCGCGGTGTCGCCGTCCGGTCCCATGTTGGCCGAGCAGTGCATCGGCAGCACGTCGCGCGGCGGCATCAGGAAGTTCATGACCGAGAAGATCGACTTCTTGATTTCGCCCGCGTAACCGGAACCGCCGACGATAACCATGCGGCGCTTGAGGTTGAGCACGATAAAGGTTTCCGACGTGGTGCCGTCCGTTTCCGGGTTGGCGGTCACGCTCGGTGCCTGAATGACGGTGAACTGCGGCGCGAAATCCTCGAGCTCGCTGTCATTCGGCTGAATGAACATGTTGCGGGCAAACAGGTTATGCCATGCGTTCTCGGTGACGATCCGAACCGGCAGGCGGTATTCCGGGTCGGCGCCGGCGTAGCAGTCCTGAACGAATGCGTCGCGGCCTTCGTAATGCTTGAGCATCTTGGCCAGCAGCTTCTCGAAATTTTCTTCCGAGATCGGACGGTTGACGTCGCCCCACCAGATTTCGCCAGCCGTCGTCTCTTCTTCGACGACAAACCGGTCGTTCGGCGAACGGCCGCTGTGGCTGCCGGTCAGCGCCAGCAACGAGCCCCCCTGACCAAGTTGTACCTCACCGCGGCGAATGGCTTCTTCGCTCAAACGCGGCGCCGAGAAATTCCAATGGGCGGTCGAAACCTTGCCCAGACCCTGCTGTTCCAGCCCATTTCGGCTGATTCGATGACCGATGTTCTGCACCGTTTCCTCGCTCCTTGTTCGGCGGTCTTGGTCGTTGCCGCCTGACTCACGCTCCGAAGGCCGCGAACTTAGACAATGACTCGCAACCGAATCAAGACAAACTGGCGGATTTCCGGGCTTATATATCAGCTCAGGACCTGGCCTGCTTGGCCAGCGCCACAAGAGTGTCACGGCAGGTCTTTGAATCTGTTACAGGTTTGTCATATTCGAGGCGCGCATAACGCCCATCCGCCATTAGATCCGCGCCATCGGAATCGCACCCGGTCATGCGCCAGTTTCCGGGCCTTCGGCCGAGCAGCGAATCGGCATACGCGCGCACTGCCTCGGCATGGTCGGCATTCATGTGCTGCACCACGCCGTCCTCGATCGCCGCCATCTCGTCGGCGATCTTCTTGGGTGTCAGGATGTGTTTCGCATCGAACCACACGGCGCGCGCGAAACCGCCGACATAATGTCCACGCTCGACCGTCATCCGGTAGAACGCGAAGTCGCCGAAGTCCGCGTACAGTGCCGCATCCGGGTGGCGCGCCAGAAACCGCGCCCGGGTTTCCGGTGACTTGTCGCGCTTCACGGTGCCCATCAATGTCAGGCGCGGTCCGGTCTGAGGATTGCGGTTGCGTGCCGCATTCTCGACCAGGAGCGAGGCACGTGCATCCGCAGCAATGTTCTTGGTGTGGTCGGAAAGCGTCGAGAACAGGAAAAGCGGCTGCCCCCGATGATCGCAGGCATAGGTCACCAGTGACGCATAGGGTGCGCCACCGTCCGCCATCGATGTCGCCAGCATGCCGACGCCCCGCCGTCGTACCAGCAGCCGCGACAGATCGGCGTTTCTGCGTTCCGTCATGCGTTCCTCCTCAGGACTTTGCGGAACCTTGCCGCGCGCGGACGAGCACCTAAAGCGATTTGCGGAACAGCTCCGCGCCCGCGCCCAGTGCCTGCAATTTGCCCTCCGCGACGTGGCGCGGCAGCGGCGCCATGCCGCAGTTGGTGCAGGCAATGATGCGTTCCGGGTCGACGAATTCGCTGGCTGCCGTAAGCGTCGCGCAGACCTTTTCCGGCGTCTCGATCTCCTCGGTCGCGACGTTGATTGCACCGACCAAGATTTCCTTGTCCTTCAGGATCGCCATCACCTCGTGCGGGACGTGGCTGTCGGCGCATTCCAGCGACACCTGCTGGATCTTGCTGGCGTTGAGCGCCGGGAAGAAGTCCTCGTACTGGCGCCACTCGTCGCCGAGAGTTTCCTTCCAGTCCAGGTTTTCCTGGATGCCGTAGCCGTAACAGATGTGCACCGCCGTTGTGCATTTAAGCCCGTCGGCCGCTTCCTCGAGGATCGAAACGCCCCACTCGGCGGCTTCCTTGGTGAACGCGTTGAACGCCGGCTCGTCGAACTGGATCGTGTCGACACCGAGCGCTTCGAGTTCCTTGGCTTCCTCGTTCAGCAGCCTGGCGAACGCGCGCGCCATGTCGGGACGCGTATCGTAATAGCCGTTGGCGATGGTATCGCAGATCGTCATCGGCCCCGGCAGCGTGAACTTGTACTGGCCGTTGGTGTGTTCCTTGCAGAACTTGGCGCCCGCGCCGTGCACCGAACCGGTGCGCTTGACCTCGGCGACGACCGTCGGCACCTGCGCGTCGTAGCGGTCATTGCGGATGCCCATGGTGGTCATCTTGTTCCAGTCGATGCCCTCGATCTTTTCCAGGAACCCGTGCACGAAGTGCTTCCGGAACTGCTCGCCGTCGGAAACGATATCGATGCCCGCATCCTCCTGGCACTTGATCCAGGCGAGCGCCGCGTCGGACTGACCTTCGAACAGCAGGTCATCCGGAATGCGCCAAGGCGCCCAGAGTTTCTCCGGCTCGGCGAGCCAGGCGGGTTTCGGCAGACTGCCGGCGACGGTTGTTCTGATCATGGTCTACTCCCTGAATGCTTGTGCATTCGAAGTTTTCGTTGTTTTGCGCTAGACTTAGATAGCCGATGCGCTCGGGATTTGCATCAGATAGTGATCTGAAGCTGCCTTATTTCGCCGCATTTGGCATATAATTTGGCCATATTGGCGCCGTACCAGAAGCGAGGGATCAATTTAAACCATGAGTGGAAACAAGCCCATGCATCAGAAAATCGCGCTGGTCGACGACGATCAAAACATTCTGACCTCCGTTTCAATGGCGCTCGAAGCCGAAGGTTACGACGTCGCCACATATCCGGACGGTGCCGCCGCGCTCGAAGGCATCGGCGCACATCCGGTCGACCTTGCCGTCCTCGACATCAAGATGCCGCGTATGGACGGCATGGAACTGTTGGGCGAAATCCGCAAGAAAGACTCACTGCCGGTGATCTTTCTTACCTCCAAGGATGACGAGGTCGACGAGCTTCTGGGCCTCCGCATGGGCGCCGACGACTATATCAAGAAGCCGTTTTCGCAGCGCCTCCTGATCGAGCGTATCCGCGCCATTCTGAGGCGCCGCGACGCCGAGCCGGTCGAGGAAGGCAAGGACGGCGAGAACGTCCTGCGCCGGGGCGAACTGATGCTGGATCCGGACCGCCATCTCTGCATGTGGAAGGGCAAGGAAGTCACCCTGACCGTGACGGAGTTTCTGCTGGTCGAATCGCTGGCGCGCCGGCCCGGTCACGTCAAGAACCGCGACCAGTTGATCGACGCGGCTTATGGCGAGAATATCTATGTCGAAGACCGCACCATCGACAGCCACGTCAAGCGGCTGCGCCGCAAGTTCCGGGAAATCGACCCGGCGTTTTCCGAAATCGAAACGCTCTATGGCGTCGGGTACCGCTATAAGGCATAACGCGGGATCGGGTTTCTTTAACCGTCAACGCTGGGGGGTATATGGCCAAGGGGGGTCACGAGATTGAGCCTCGGGCGGCGCGCGATAGCGCGTCGAAACCCCTCATTTCGCCACTCACCCGCCGCATCCTCACCGTCAATCTGGTTGCCATCGGCACGCTTGTTGCCGGCCTGCTTTACCTCGGCGAGTACCGCCGTTCGCTGATCGACAACGAGTTGCAGTCCCTTGAGGTGCAGGCCGAGATGTTCGCTGCCGCACTCGGCGAAGGCGCCGTCGTCTCGGAAGCGCCGAGCGGCCAGTATCTCGTCTCCGATATCGCCTACCAGATTACCCGAAGACTGGTCGACATTACCGACACCCGGGCCCGGCTGTTTCGCGCCGACGGAACGTTGATCGTCGACTCGAGACGCCTCGGCGGCGCTGGCGGCGCCGTGCAGATCGAAGTGCTGCGGCCACCGGAAGACGATTTCGACATGCTGGATGCGCTGCTCGGCAAGTACGACGACCTTGCCCGCGCCATCTCTGGCGAAGGACCGCTTCCCAGGTATCAGGAAAGCCCGCTGCAGTCGGCAAGCGACTTCCCGGAAACACAGGCCGCCCTGATCGGGGAAAGCGCCGTCGCCGCCCGCCGTTTCGGCAGCGACGACCTGCTGCTGTCCGCGGCGGTGCCGGTGCAGCGCTACAAGCAGGTGCTGGGCGCGATCATGCTGTCGCGCGACGGCGAAAACATCAAAACGGCGCTGCATGACGTGCGCCTGGATATCCTTAAGGTCGTCGCCGTGGCGCTCAGCGTCACCATCGCACTGTCCTTCTACCTCGCGGGCACCATCGCACGGCCGATCCGCCGCCTCGCCATCGCCGCGGAACGCATCCGCCACGACAAGGGACGCAAGGAGAGCATTCCGCTGCTGACCGAGCGCAAGGACGAAATCGGCGATCTCGCGCTCAGCCTGAAGGAAATGACCGAAGCGCTCTGGCTGCGCATGGACGCGATCGAACGCTTCGCCGCCGACGTCGCGCACGAAATCAAGAACCCGCTGACCTCGCTACGCTCTGCCGTCGAAACAGCCGGACGTGTGCAGGATCCGGCACAGCGGGAAAAACTGATGGCGATTATCCAGGATGACGTCGCGCGCCTCGACCGGCTGATCAGCGATATCTCGAACGCGTCTCGTCTCGATGCCGAATTGAGCCGGACGGAATTCGGTACCGTCGATCTCGCCGGGGTGCTGGGCGCCATCGTCGACATGCGCAATGCCGCCGACCGTGACGAAGACGCGAACGTCCAGCTCGAAATTGTCTCTAACGGCGGCCTCGAGGTTCACGGGATCGAGGACCGCCTGGTGCAGGTCTTCCGCAACCTGATTTCGAATGCCAATACTTTTTCGCCGCCGGGCGGCAGTATCCGGATTTCGCTCGCCCGTCACGACGGCTGGCTTGTCGTGACCGTCGACGACGACGGGCCGGGCATTCCCGACGGCAAGGAAGCCGAAATCTTCAACCGCTTCTATTCGGCGCGGCCCGAAGGCGAGAAGTTCGGCACGCACTCTGGCCTTGGGCTATCGATCTCGAAACAGATTATCGACGTGCACGAAGGCCAGATTGAGGCGATGAACCGCCGTGACGGCCAGGGCAAGGTCATCGGCGCACGGTTCATCGTAAGACTGCCCGCGGCCAAAGCTTGACCGCCGCCACCCTTGATCCGCATCCTGCCGGGTGACTTCTCAGGGGCGACAGGACATGAACCCAGACGCGGAACAACTACACGCCAGCGCGGTCGCCATCGGTGGCCGAGGGATCCTGCTGCTGGGTCCGTCGGGTGCCGGCAAATCGGACCTGGCGCTTCGCTTGATCGACGACGGCGCGGTGCTGGTCGCCGACGACCGGGTCGATATCGCCGTCTCGGAGGCTGACGTTTTCCTGTCCCCACCCAACGTCCTCGCCGGGCTGCTGGAAGTGCGCGGCGTCGGTATCGTTCGCCGCGACCATGAAGCAAAAGTGTCGCTTTCCCTGGTCGTCGATCTGGTGAAGCCTGATCAGGTGCCGCGCCTGCCGGAGAGCCTTGTGGGCGATTTCATGGGCGCGGCAGTACGGCGCATCGCCCTCGATCCGTTCGAAGCATCTGCGCTGGCGAAGATCCGCCTTGCGCTTACGGTGAAAGATGAGGATATGCTGGAGACATGACGGACAACGCAACAAATCGAAACCGGGTGTTGCTGGTCTCGGGTGTCTCCGGGGCGGGGAAAAGCTCGGCTCTCAAGTTGCTTGAGGATATCGGCTTCGAAGCCGTCGACAACATGCCGTTGTCGTTGATCGGCCGCCTGATTCCCGGACTGGACGGAAATGACGCATCAAGCGGCGACAATCAGCCGCTCGCCATCGGGGTCGACATCCGCACCCGGGATTTCGATGCCGGACGGCTGCTGGCATTGCTCGATCAGATTGAAGCGACGTCGAACACAGATGTGTCACTGCTGTTCATCGACTGCGACGACGAGGTCCTCGGCCGGCGTTACGAGGAAACCCGGCGTCGTCATCCGCTCGCCGCCGACCGCCCGGTGATCGACGGCATTCGCCGCGAACGCCGTGTCATGGAGCCGCTTCGCGCACGTGCGGATTATGTCATCGACACCACCGATTTCGCGCTCGGCGATCTTAAGGCGCATCTGGAGCATTCCTTCGGAATCGAGGACGATCCGGGACTGGCGATTTTCGTCACCTCGTTTTCGTTCAAACGCGGCCTGCCGCGTGATGCGGACCTTGTCTTTGATGTCCGGTTTTTCCGCAATCCTCATTACGACAAGACATTGCGCCCACTGACCGGCCGCGACGCGGACGTACAGACGTTTATCTCCAAGGACGACGCGTTCAGCGGCTTTATCGAACATCTGACGGGCATGGTTGGCCCCCTTCTGCCCCGCTACAGGGCCGAGGGCAAAAGCTATTTGACCATCGCATTCGGGTGCACCGGCGGACGTCATCGCTCGGTTTTCATTGCCGAACGCTTCCATGCATGGCTCAAGGAAAACGGCTGGCGTGCACAAATTCGACACAGGGACTTGGACAAAGCCTGAGAATCTGCTCACAATCCCGCCAAGAACGAAAAATAATAAAACTGACAGGGTAGAAGGATAACCGACAATGATCGGACTGGTGCTCGTCACCCACGGCCGTTTGGCCGTCGAACTGGTATCCGCGCTGGAACACGTCGTCGGCCCGCAGGAGAATGTGGCCACCGTGTGCATCGGCCCGGACGACGACATGGAGCAGCGGCGCTCCGAAATCGTAACCAAGGCCGGTGACGTCGACGACGGCGACGGGGTTATCGTGCTGACCGACATGTTCGGCGGCACCCCGTCGAACCTGGCGATCTCGATCATGGATCAGGGCAACATCGAGGTCATCGCCGGCGTTAACCTGCCGATGCTGATCAAGCTGGGTTCGATCCGCGAGGAAGGTACGCTCGAGGAAGCCGCGAAGGAAGCACAGGACGCGGGGCGCAAGTACATCAACATCGCTTCGCAATTGCTGTCACAAGGCAGCGCTTGAGTTCCTTATGGCCGACGGTGCGCTTGAAAGAACGTTCACGATCCTGAACAAACGCGGCCTCCACGCCAGGGCCGCCAACAAGTTCGCGACGACGGCAAACGCATTCGATTGCGACATTCAGGTCGAACGCAACGGGCTCAGCGTCGCCGGGCGTTCCATCATGGGCCTGATGATGCTGGCAGCCAGCACCGGCACGGACATCACTGTCAGGGCCACCGGCGGCGATGCCGAGGCAGCACTAAATGCCATTCAGGCGCTGATCGAGGATAAATTCGAAGAAGACCGGACCGATGAAAACTAAGCCCGCAAAAACGGGAGCCGCACGAAAACCCAAGGAAAGGGTTTTCAAGGGGCTCGGTGCCGCGCAGGGCATCGCCGTCGGCAAGGCGTTCGTCCGCTTCGGCGACAGGATCGAGGTGCAGACCTATCCGGTTGCCAAGAACAAGGTCGCCGCCGAACTGAAACGCCTCGACGGCGCCGTGAAGGTCGCGCGCCGCCAGATCCGGAGCCTGCAGGAGCGCGCCCGCGATATGCCCGGCGCCGCCGGCGAGGAACTCGTTTACCTGTTCGACGCCTACCTCGCGATGCTGGATGACTCCCGTCTCGTACGCGGTGCCCGCGAAAGTATCGAGAAAGACCGCATCAACGCCGAGGCCGCGGTCGAGCGCGAGTTCACCACCCTCGCGAAACGTTTCGAGGCGATGGAAGACGCCTATATCGCGGCCCGGCTGGACGATATCCGCGAGGTCGCCAAGCGCCTGATCGGCATTCTTGTCCGTGCACCGGGCAAAGCGCCGCCGAAACCGCCCCGGGGCGGCATCGTCGTCGCCGAACAGCTTTCGCCCGCCGACATGGCACAGATCGATCCGGAAAACGTCGCCGCCGTTGCCGCGGCCCTTGGCGGCACCGAAGGCCACACGGCGATCATGGCGCGCGCGCTCGGTCTGCCCGCGGTACTGGGTGCCGCCGACCTGACGGAAGGCATCAACCAGGGCGACACCGTCATCGTCGACGGTTATGCCGGGAACGTCATCGTCAACCCGGCGCCCGATACGATCCGCAAGTACGAGAAGCGTCAGGCCGAAAAACGCCGCAGCGCACGCGCCCTTGAACGTCTCCGCAACCAGCCCGCGATCTCGCGTGACGGCACCGAGGTGCAATTGATGGCCAACGTCGAACTGCCCGTCGAGATGGAGGCCGTCGGCCATTCGGGCGCACAGGGGGTAGGGCTGCTGCGCTCCGAGTTCATGTTCATGAACCGCGACGACATCCCGGGCGAGGACGAGCAGACGGCGATCCTGGAACAGATCGTCGGCCCCATGGGCAAACTGCCGGTCACCATCCGCACGCTGGATATCGGCGGCGAGAAACCGGCGCCGGCGCTGCTGTCGAACATCGACGAGGCCGCGGCGTCCGCGCTCGGGCTTCGCGGCATCCGCCTTTCGCTCGCCAACCCGGAGACGCTAAGGACGCAGTTCCGCGCCATTCTGCGCGTCGCGCCGAAGCGCAACGTACGGATCCTGCTGCCGATGGTCACGACACCCGGCGAAGTGCGGCGCGCCAAGGCTATGCTGGCCGAAGAAGCCGAGAAGCTGAAGAAAGAAGGTGTGAAGATCCCCGATCCGCTGCCGCCGGTCGGCGTCATGATCGAGGTGCCGGGCGCGGCGCTTGCCGCCGATTCACTGGCGCGTGCCAGCGACTTTTTCGCCATCGGCTCGAACGACCTGACCATGTACACGCTCGCCGTCGACCGTGCCAACGAGCACGTGGCGCACCTGTTCAATTCGTTGCACCCGGCGGTGCTGCGGCTGATCCAGTTTTCGACGCAGGCGGCGCTCAGGGCGCGCATTCCGGTGTCGATCTGCGGTGAAATTGCGGGCGATCCCCGGTTCACCGCACTGCTGGTCGGGCTCGGCCTCAACGACCTGTCGATGACGGCGGGCAACATTCCGCTGGTCAAGAAGCGCATCCGCGACATGGATGCGCTCGCCGCCTCGCAACGTGCGCTGCAGATCATGGAGCAGTCGGACAGCGGCCGCATCGCCATGATGATCGACGATTTCAACGAAGCTGGCCGCTAATCCAGAATTCGGAATGCGGCGTTCAGATCTCCGGGTTCTTGCGGAGATGCGGTGGCAAACCAATGAAAACCTTGTCCACACGTGCGTCCGCGTTGTGCCGGAACTCCTGCGGCCAGACTTTCTTGCCGTCGCCAGAGTAGGATGGATCCCACCAGACGATCTCTTTTCCGGCTTGTTCGGCGTGCAATCTCAGTTCTGTCCGCGCATAAGATTCAATCGATCCTGTGTACCAGTTCATCCTTTTTTGCAGGTCTATTGACTGACGGTAGAACTTTAAAAATAGGACTACGTTAACCGCTGTAGACACAGCAACGACTCCGGCGAATACCAGTTCCCACGGCATTGGTTCCATCACAGCCTCCTCTCACCCCATGTCCAACTCTTGGGCATACCTGATATCACACTTTCCCCTTGCCCGCCGTGCCTCGGCCTGTTAAAAACCGCCTCAACACGAAGATATAAAGAAATCTTTATGTCTTTAAGTGACGAATTTTCAATGACAGACGCCAGCGATGGAGCGGAACGAGATGAACGCAATGACCGACTACAAGGTCGCCGACATGAGCCTCGCCAAGTGGGGCCGCAAGGAACTTGATATCGCCGAGAGCGAAATGCCCGGCCTGATGGCGACCCGCGAGGAATACGGCAAGTCGCAGCCCCTGAAGGGTGCGAAAATTGCCGGCTCGCTGCACATGACGATCCAGACCGGCGTTCTGATCGAGACCCTGCAGGCGCTCGGCGCCGAAGTCCGCTGGGCATCGTGCAACATCTATTCGACGCAGGATCACGCCGCCGCCGCGATCGCCGAAAAAGGCACACCCGTCTTCGCCATCAAGGGCGAAACGCTGGAAGATTACTGGCAGTACACGCACGAGATCTTCAACTGGGACGGCAACACCGGCCCGAACATGATCCTCGACGACGGTGGCGATGCGACGCTGCTGATGCACCTCGGCAAGGAAGCGGAAAAAGACCTTTCCGTCCTCGACAATCCGGACAGCGAAGAAGCCGAAGTCCTGTTCGCCGCGATCAAGGCGAAACTGAAGGAAGACCCGACGTGGTATTCCGATCATTCCAAGGACATCATGGGCGTTACCGAGGAAACGACCACCGGCGTTCACCGTCTTTATGAGATGGCCAAGAAGGGCACGCTGATGTTCCCGGCCATCAACGTCAACGACTCGGTCACCAAGTCCAAGTTCGACAACAAGTACGGCTGCCGCGAAAGCCTCGTCGACGCGATTCGCCGCGCGACCGACGTCATGATGGCCGGCAAGGTCGCATGCGTCGCCGGTTTCGGCGACGTCGGCAAGGGCTCGGCGGAAAGCCTGCGTCAGGCCGGTTGCCGCGTCATGGTCACCGAGGCCGACCCGATCTGCGCCCTGCAGGCCGCCATGGAAGGCTTCGAAGTCGTCACCATGGAAGACGCCGCCAAGCGCGCCGATATCTTCTGCACGGCGACCGGCAACGTCGACGTCATCACCGTCGACCACATGCGCGAAATGAAGGACCGTGCCATCGTCTGCAACATCGGCCACTTCGACAGCGAAATTCAGGTCGCCGGTCTCAAGAACATGAAGTGGGAAGAGATCAAGCCGCAGGTCGACGAGATCGAAATGCCGAGCGGCAACCGCATCATCCTGCTGGCGCAGGGCCGTCTGGTGAACCTCGGTTGCGCCACAGGCCACCCGAGCTTCGTGATGTCGGCGAGCTTCACCAACCAGGTGCTGGCGCAGATCGAGCTTTACGCCAACAACAAGGACGGCCACTACAAGAACGACGTGTACGTGCTGCCGAAGCACCTCGACGAAAAAGTCGCGGCGCTGCACCTCGAGAAACTCGGCGTGTCGCTGACCACGCTTAGCCAGAAGCAGGCCGATTACATCGGCGTGCCGGTCGACGGTCCGCACAAGCCGGAAACGTATCGTTACTAACATGTCGTGAGGGCTGCCCCCTCACCTGTCCTCTCCCCCAAGCGCCTTGAGATCGCGGAAACCGGCGGGCGCAGCTTCGTCGTCGAAACCCGGCTGATGAGCCGGAAACCGCTGTCCGCCGCCATTCGATTGCGGCGCCGGGGCTGGGGCATCAACCTGATCTATCTGGCGCTGCCGAAAATCCAGCTCTGCCGAGAGCGGGTCCGCGCCCGCGTGCTCAAGGGCGGCGAGGATGTATCCGACGAGCTGCTGGAGAAGACGTTTCGCGCCTCGCTCGACAACCTTGCGCACTATATCGACGCCGCCGAGCGCTGGGTGATGATCGACAGTTCCGGCGCCAGAAAACCGCTGATCGGGTACGGCAGCCATGCCGGCGTGGTACCCGAGCAGGCCGATGCGCTCAAGGCGCTGTTACCCGCCTATCCCTTCATTCCGGCCGCCCGCGCGGTACAGCAGGACCAGTGGCATCTCCCGGTGATAGAGACCTTCACGCAGATTTCGCGCTGGCAGTCGACACTGGATCGCCTGATGCGGGTCGCGGACAATATCGAGGGACTTTCCGCAGGCTGAGCCGCCTTCCGGACGCATGCTTTTCTTGGCCCCGGCCCGCAACGCGCGTAGACTTCCACCCGTGTTTGAAACCGTTTCCAATACCCTGCCGCTGCTGCTCGGAGGCATCGTCGGTGCGCTGATCGTCATGCCGTTCGCGCTGGTTTTCCGCGCGCGCGCCCGCGACGCATCGACGGAGCGACGACGCACGGAGGCCATGGCCAACCGAGCCCGCGGCATTCTTGCCGCGTCGCCTGACGGCATCTTTCTTTGGGACCATGCCACTGGCGGCATCAGCTGCTCGCGCCGGCTTGCCGAGATGCTGGAGCTGGAGAACGGCACACTGGCCCGCTACGACGATATCCGCGCATGCTTGGCGGAAGATGAACTGCAGAAGCTCGAACAGGGTGTCAGCCTGCTGCGCGCCAACGGCACGCCTTTCGACGTGACGCTGAAACGCGGCGACAAGACCTTCCAGGCATTGGGCTCGCGGGCCACGGGGGCCGGCGGTGACGCGGTCGCCGACATCGTCTGGGTGCGCCGTCTGCAGGCGGCAGCAGAAGGCCCGGCCGCGGCGGACCGAAACGCCACGGGGCTCGAGGACCGGCACCTGACCGCACTGCTCGACGCGCTCCCCATCCCGCTCTGGCTGCGTGACGCCAACCTTGAACTCGCCTTCCGCAACCGCGCCGCCGAGCGTGTTCAAGGGCTGGGCGACGATGTCGGCCGCCGCGCGCGCAGCGAAGGCAAGGCCGTCACCGGCACCGGCGAGATCACGGAAAACGACGCCGCACGGCGGGTCCGCATTACCGAAACGCCGCTGGCCCCCGGCATGGGCGAACGGAGCGGCACCATCGGGTTCGCGGTCGACGCGGAAGAACCGACCGCGTCGACCGAAATCATTTCACCGGCTTCGCCATCAACGCACGATTTGCTGCGCCCGCTGGAAGCGGGCGTCGCGGTATTTGACGGCGAGACCAATCTGGTCGCCGCCAACGCCGCCTATGCTGCGCTCTGGCGGCTCGACCCGGACTGGCTGATTACGCGCCCTTCGATGAGCGATCTGCTGATGCGGCTCCGCGAGCTTCGGCGCCTGCCGGAAGTGGCGAATTTCGCCGAGTTCCGCGGCCAGGAACTCGGCCGGTTCGAAACATTGCAAACCGTGACCGAGGACGAACTTCATCTGCCGGACGGCCGCACCATGAAGCGCCGGTTCGCACCGCTCGACGACGGTGGCATGGTCATCGCCTGCGAAGACGTCTCCGACCGGCTCGACATGCAGCGTTCGCTCAAATCCGCCGACAGGGTCCAGCGCACGACGCTCGAAAACATGCGCGAAGGCATCGCGGTCTTCGGTGCCGACGGGCGCCTTCAGCTCACCAATCCGCAGCTCGCGACGCTTTGGGATCTGGACGAGAGTGAACTCGCGCCCGGCACCCGCCTGCCGGATATCATTCAGTCGATCGGCATGAAGATGGCCGCGAACGATGAGCCGTGGTCGAAGCGGAAGGAACGGATTGCCAGCGAAATCCTCGACCGCACGCTCGGCAGCGGCCGTGTCGATCTCATCAACGGGCGGATTCTCGCGTTCGCCAATATTCCGCTGCCCGACGGCGCATCGCTGGTCAGTTACGGCGACATCACGGACAGTTTCCGGGTCGAGGAAGCGCTGCGCCAGCGCGCTCGCACACTTGCCGAAGCCGACCGCATGAAGACCGAGTTTATCGCCAATGTGGCGATGGAGGTGCGCACGCCGCTGAACACCATCCACGGCTTCGCCGACATCCTGCGCCAGGAAATGTTCGGCGAAATGAACAAACGCCAGCACGAATATGCGAACGGCATCGTCGACACGTCGGAAAAGATGATGGACGTGGTGAACGATATCCTCGACCTCGCCACCATCGAGGCGGGCCGCATGGAACTGAACAAGGACACCGTCGACCCGCACGCCATTCTGGTCGACGCATTCAACGTCGTTAAGGAGCAGGCACGGCGCAAGAACATCAAGATCGATTTCGATTGTCCGCCGGATATCGGCTGGATTTCTGCCGATGCCAAGCGCCTGAAACAGGTCGTCTTCAACCTGCTCACCAATGCCATCACGTTTACGCCAAAACTGGGCCATATCACGCTTTCGGCCGCCCGAGACGGCGACACCATCGAGATTGCGGTTTCCGACAGCGGCCCGGGCATTCCGAAGGAAGAGCGGGACCGGGTGCTCCAGCCCTTCCAGCGCCTGAAAAGCGACGACCATCAGAGTGCCGGACCGGGCCTGGGCCTGACCATCGTGAAGCGTTTCATCGAGCTCCACGGCGGCATGGTGGAGATCATGTCGAACAAATCCCGCGGCACCAGGGTCATCTGCCGCATACCGGCCGGCGACGGTGAAACAGAGGGGGTTGCACCCGATAATACGGATCGTGCTATCGTAGACGAACACGCAGCCGAGTAGCGCCTTCGCACCCATCGAGGGCTGCCGTTTGAGCTGTGCGAACGGAGACTGAGGACTTGGACCTTCAAACCGTATGCATCGTCGCCATTCTGGCGGCCATGATCGCGATGCTGGTACGTGCCATGCTCAATGCGGGCAAGGCGCGCACCAAGGTCAAGAAGCGTGCCGTCTCCAAGCCCCCGCCGGGGGCTTTCGCGCTTGACGATGCGCTGGACAAGCTCAACGAGACGGTTCGCATCCTTCAGCGTGACCTTGGCGATCAGGCGCCGGGGCGCAACGATCCCGGCGGCCTTAGGTTCTATATCGCCTATCTGGTCGGCGTCGCGCGCGAAATCGCCAAGATGAACAAGATCGCGTATGGCCCCGCACTTGAAACCCCTATTCGCATGGAGATGATCCGCCACGGCATTTCCAGTTCGACCGGCGGCGATGCGATGGCGCGGCTGCTTGCCAGCGACGAAGGCCAGCAGGGGCTGATCGCCGGCGAAATGGATGGTGTGGATGCATGCGATCCGAATTACGACGGCCCGTACTTTGCGCGGATTCTGTCGTACTTCACCGACGCCGAGGTTCGCGGCCCGCGCTAGAGCGCATCGACCGCTTCACACAGCTTTTCGATTTCGGTTTCGTCGTTGTAGTAGTGCACCGACGCGCGCACGACCTGCTCCAGGCCGCGCTTTTCCATGTCGAGCCGGGTTGAACCGACTTGCGAAACCGAAACATTGATCCGTTTTTCCGCTAGCGCCGACTTAATATCCGCAGGCGCGACGCCGTCCTTGATAAACGTCGTGATGCCGCATTTCTCGGCCCCGATATCAGTGACGGTCACGCCGGAAAGCGATGCGAGCGACGCCCGAAGCCGGTCTGCCAGCGACACCACGCGGGCGTGGATATTTTCCATTCCCCACTGAAGCGCGTAATCAACCGCCACGCCGAGCCCGATGATCCCGGCCGTATAGAATTCCCAGTTCTCGAACCGCTTGGCCGTCGGCACGATCTCGTAGCTGTCTTGGCCGTCCCAGCTGGCGGCGTGCAGATCAAGCATAACCGGCTCCAATTCCCGTATGCGGCTCTTGCGGACATAAAGAAATCCGGTGCCGCGCGGCCCCCGCAGATATTTCCGCCCCGTCACCGACAAGGCGTCGCAGCCGATCTCCTCGACATCGAGCGGGATCTGGCCCGCCGACTGACAGGCATCGAGCAGGTAATAAACGCCTGCGTCCCTGGCCACCTTGCCGATTTCAGCGGCGGGGTTGACGAGCCCCCCATTGGTCGGGACATGGGTCACCGCGATCATCTTCACCCGGTCGTCCATCATGTTCCGAAGCGCATCGACATCAACCGCGCCGTCGGCGTCGCTTGGCACGACGGAAATTTCAATACCGTGGCGTTTTGCCGCCTGCAGGTAGGAAATGTAGTTGGATGCGTACTCGGCCTCGACGGTGATAATCTTATCGCCCGCCGTCATGTTGCCGAGCATGGCGTGAAACGCCTGCAGCCAGCCCACCGACGCGTTCTCCACCAGCGCGATTTCTTCCGACGACGCGCCCAGCAATTCCGCAATGGCGTCATAGGTCCGGGCGATCTGCGCCCCGGCCCGCGCCGCCGCCTCGTATCCGCCGAAATCCTGTTCAAGCTGCAGGTGGCCGACCACCGCATCCATGACAGGCGTCGGCATGAGGCCGGCACCCGCGTTATTAAAGTGTAAAACGTTACCGGTACCGGGCGTTTCAGCCCGGGCGCGCGCCAGATCGATAGTCATGATTCCCCTCCTCGTCTTGAGGGGTGGTTATCGGCAAGGAAGGCGGGCGTAGTAAAGGGAAATGTCCTTGATGTCCTGGTCCGAGAGCATGCGGACCTGGCTTTCCATGATACCGGCGCGTCGGTTGCCGGCACCACCCGCCATCTCGGTCGCCGTTTTAAAATTCAACAGTTGCTGCTCGAGATAGAGCGCATCCTGTCCGGCGATGTTCGGGATGTTCGAGTTCTTGGTGATCCCGAACTTACCGTGGCAGACCTGGCAGCGCGCCTCGATCTTCGGTGCCGGTAACGGTGCCCCCACCATGACCGCGTTGCAGGCCTGATCGGCGTAGTACGCGGACAGGTCATGGATGTCCTCGTCACTCAGTTCGACCACGAACGGGTCCATGATTTCATTGGAACGTTTTGCCCGAAGCAGCGCCTTCGCTTCCGCGCTCTGCTGGCGTGTTGCTTCACCGTAGCGCTCCCTGGCCGAGGTGCGTATCTCGCGAAGCTGTTTGACGAGGTAATTGTAGTTCTGGTTGGCGAGGTTGGGGAAGCCCTCGATCCGGTTCTCACCAGCGTCCCCGTGACATTCTTCGCACTGCCCGGAGAGTTGTGCGCCACGAGAAGGATCACCCTGTGCGTGTACAATCTGAGGTAGAAGAAGAGTGGCAAGCAGGATCAGAATCGCACATGGGCGCCAGTCTCTCATAAACTGCTCAATTTAGCCGGTTTATCGATACGATTCAGATATTCGCGACGGAACCTGATATCAACCTGTCAGGCGGCCTTTATTTGCCGGAAGGAATACCCTTGGTTGTAGAGTATTCAAAGTGTAGCGCCTTATCCGGGAACACGGTCGCATAGGCGTGATGCGCAGCGAATGCCGCTTCCGAAAAGCCCGTCAGGATCAGTTTCAGCTTGCCGGGGTAATCGGAAACATCGCCGATGGCGTAAACGCCGGGAACCGAGGTTTCAGCAGTGGTCGGGTTCGCCGGGATGCCCCCGGCACCGGCGCCCAACCCCCAATTCAGGATCGGGCCCAGACTTTGCGCCAGACCGAAAAACGGCAACAGCACGTCGGCCTCGATACGCCGTTCCGCGCCGTCCAAATCAGCCACAATGACAGCTTCCAGTTTGCCGCCCGCACCGTCGAGCCGATGCAACTGATAGGGCGTCACCAGCTCGATCGTGCCGTCATCGGCCAGCAGGTGCATCCGTTTCACTGTCTCGTCCATGGCGCGGAACCGATCACGCCGGTGCACCACGTACACCTTGTCCGCCACGCCCGAAAGCTGCACCGCCCAGTCGACGGCGCTGTCGCCACCCCCGGCGATGACCACGCGCTTGCCGGCAAAATCCTTTACCGTCCGCACCATGTATTTGACACCAAGCCCCGGGCCCTGCGCTTCGTAGTCCCGGATCCCGGCAAGCGGCGGACGCTTGGGCCCGAATGCACCGACGCCCGCGGCAATGATCACCACCTTGGCGGCGATCTCCGTCCCGGCCGAGGTGGTAAGCGTGAAATTACCGGCCTTGCCGGTCAGACCCGTCACCTGCTGGTTCAGGTGGATATGCGGGGCAAACGGCTGTATCTGTTTTTCCAGCGATGCGATCAGATTTCCTGCCGCGGTTTCCGGAAGGCCAGGGATATCGTAAATCGGTTTTTCCGGATAAAGCGCCGAACATTGCCCGCCGATATCTTCGAGCGCATCGACCACGCGGCAAGACATCCCGAGCATGCCACATTCGAACACGGCAAACAGGCCCACGGGCCCGGCGCCGACGATCGCCACGTCGGTCGAAAACCGCTCTGATTCAACCGATACCGTCACTTCATGGGACCCCTTGTGCGCCGCCGAATTTTCGAAGTTCTAGGATGGGTGCCACGGGCTGGCGGTTCAAGTCTTGTTCCGTGTTGCAGCGCCATATAAAAACGCAGACATGCATAAAGCGCCGGACATCATTGCGGATATCAGGGTTGCCGATGAAAGCGGAACCGCTGCGTTCGCGGCCCGGCTCGCACCGCTCCTTGCACCCGGCGACGTCGTCGCACTCGACGGCACACTCGGTGCCGGGAAGACGGCCCTTGCCCGGGCATTGATCAATGCACTGCCCGGGCCGGACGAAGATGTACCAAGCCCGACCTTTACCCTGGTGCAGACATATGACCGGGGCGAGCTGGAAATCTGGCACTTTGACCTCTATCGGATCGAGCAGCCGGAGGACGCGTTCGAACTCGGAATCGAGGACGCCTTTGCCGATGCCGTCAGCCTGATCGAATGGCCGGATCGTCTTGGCAGCCTTCTGCCTGCCCGGCATCTCAGGATTTCGATTGCCGAAACCGACGGCGGCGGCCGCCGTATCATCCTGCAGGGGGAGCACCGCTGGAAAGAACGCCTGCAGCAAACCTTCGCCGGAGCCGGCCAGCATGGATGACAAGCGTACGGAATCGCGGATGAATTTCCTGGCCAATGCCGGCTGGGCGGGGGCAAAGGTCGACCTGCTCGCGGCCGATGCGTCTTTCAGGCATTACTACCGGGTTCAGGCACACGATCAGCAGTGTGTTCTCATGGACGCACCGCCGCCCGAAGAAGACGTTCGCCCGTTCATCGCCATCGCGCGTTATCTCGCACAGCTTGGTTTCAGCGCACCGCGTGTTCTGGCGGATGACGAACGCAGGGGCTTCCTGCTTCTGGAAGACCTGGGCGACGACACCTACACCCGCGTGTTCGAGGCCGGCGGCGATCAGGACATGCTTTACGACATCGCGGTCGAAACGCTCGTGCATCTGCATGAATTGTCGTCTGCCAAAACCATTCCCGCGGAAATCCCGCCCTATGACATGGATCGGCTGGTCGCGGAAGCGATGCTGTTCGTCGACTGGTACATGCCGGCGATCGGCGCCCCAGTCTCCGATGATGTGCGCGTGGCTTACAAGGCCGCATGGCGCCAGGCATTTTCGAGGGTCGCCGAAAAACGCGAAACCCTGGTCCTTCGGGACTACCATGTCGACAACCTGATGTGGCTGCCGGGCCGCACCGACACCGCACGCTGCGGCCTGCTCGACTTCCAGGACGCGCTGATCGGTGCCCGGGCCTATGACCTGATGTCGCTGATCGAGGACGCGAGGCGAGATGTCACGCACGAACGTGCCAATCGCCTGATCGCCAAATACATTGCCGCCTGCGGGGACGTGCATGAAACCGAGCTCAGGCGCGATATCGCCATCCTCGGCGCGGGTCGGCACGCCAAGGTCATCGGTATCTTCACACGACTTAGCCACCGTGACGGCAAGGCACAGTACCTGCATCATATTCCGCGCGTCTGGCGGCTACTCGAACACGACCTGGGGCACTCGGCGCTCCAGCCCGTCGCCGATTGGTTCAGGGACCACGTCCCCGCCCGACTACGCGTCCAGCCGGACGCCCGGCCGGCAAAGACGGAGGCAATTCATGACCGTTGAAATTCCGAAAACGGCGATGGTGCTGGCCGCCGGTTACGGCAAGCGCATGCAGCCGCTGACGGACAACACGCCCAAGCCGATGCTTGCACTCGACGGCAAACCGCTGATCGGACACGTCATGGACCGCTTGGCATCGGCGGGCGTCTCGCGCGCCGTCGTCAACCTGCATTACCTGGGCGACCAGATCCGTGACTACCTGGCGTCTGAGACCCGTCTCGAGATTGCGTTCACGGAAGAAAAGGAAATCCTGGAAACCGGTGGCGGCGTAAAGAATGCGCTCGCAGCACTGACCGAATCTGGCACGGGTCCGTTTTATGTTGTGAACTCCGATGCGTTCTGGCTCGACGGTTACGAGGATACCCTCATGCGCCTCGCCCGCGAATGGACGGATGACATCATGGATGCCCTGTTGCTGCTGCAGGGCACGGTCGAAAGCCATGGTTATACGGGACGCGGTGATTTCTTTGCCGACCCGGACGGCCGACTTGTGCGTCGCCCGGAATCGGAAGTGGCGCCGTGGCTCTATGCAGGGATACAGATTCTGCATCCTCGAATCTTTGCCGACAGCCCTGACGGCGCGTGGTCGCTGAACGTCCTGTTCGACAGGTTGATCGAGGCCGAGCGTCTATACGGAGTCATCCACGACGGCGAATGGTTTCATATCGGCACGCCCGACGGTTTGGAAGAAGCCGACGCCTTCCTGCACGAACCCTTCGCAGGCGAAAAGAAAAGATAAGTTCATGTTCGACTTTCCGGCGCCACGCGTAGCGACGATCTCAAGCGATGTCGCTTTCGTGGACGCGCTGGCGGCCCGGCTGCTCACCCAGGCGGACGGCGATCCGATGGCGCTCGCCGAAATGCGCATTCTGCTGCCGACGCGCCGGGCCTGCCGCGCGCTCGCCGAGGCCTTTCTCCGGCTAAGCGGCGGCAGCGCGCAATTGCTGCCGACCATGACACCATTGGGCGACATGGACGAAGAGGAATTGTCCATTGCCGAAGCCGGTTTGCCGCCGGGCGCGAGCGAAGCCCTCGCGCTGCTGCCTGCAATTCCGTCGCTCAGACGGCAGCTTTTGCTGTCGACCGCCGTCATGGCATTGCCCGATCACCGCATGCACCCGGAACAGGCAACGGCATTGGCGCTTGAACTCGCCAAGCTGATCGACCGCCTCGCCACCGAAAATTGCAACGCCGATGATATTCGGGGCCTCGTCGACGAGAAGCAGGACTACGCCGAACACTGGAACCGTGTGCTCAGGTTCCTCGAAATTCTGATGACGGCATGGCCGGATATCCTGGCGGGCGAAGGTTGCATCGATCCGGCAGCGCGCCGTAACGCGTTGCTGCATGCGCAGGCACGTCTGTGGCAGGAGTCGCCGCCGGACACACCCGTGATTGCGGCGGGGTCGACCGGCTCCATCCCGGCAACGGCGGACCTTCTTGCCGTGATCGCAGCGCTGCCCAAAGGCATGGTCATTCTGCCGGGTCTCGACAAGGACATGCCGAACGATGCCTGGGCACACTTGGGGCCGACGCATCCGCAGTTCGGACTCAGGCAGTTGTTATCGCGCCTCGATATCGAACGCGCGGCCGTCACCGATTTCACGTCCGGCACGTCCCACGCCCGCAGCCGCCTGATTTCGGCCGCCCTTACCCCGGCCAAGGCGGCGCTGACCGAACCGCCATCGATGGACGACATCGAAGATGCCCTCGCCCACGTCAGCCGCATCGACTGTCCGGGCCCGAGCGAGGAGGCTGCCGTTGTCGCGCTGGCGATGCGCCGGACGCTGGAGACGCCGGAGAAGACCTGCGCCCTCGTCACGCCGGACCGCAGCCTCGCACGCCGCGTCGCCGCGCAGCTCAATCGGTGGGGACTGGACGTCGACGATTCCGCCGGCCAACCCCTGGCGCAAACGCCACCCGGGGCATTTCTGCGGCTCGTCGCCGACGCCTGTGCCGAGGGGCTGGCGCCGGTGCCGCTACTGGCACTGCTCAAGCACCCCATGGCATCGGGCGGGCTGGATACTGCCGATTTCCGAAGCCTGGTGCGCGGGTTCGAGATCAGGGCATTAAGAGGGCCACGCCCGGCGCCGGGGATACGTGGGCTGCGCGACGCCCTCGGCGACAATCCCAAATTTGCCCACCTGCGTCCGCTCATCGACATTGTCGAGGCCGCGCTCGCCCCGCTGCTGACGGCCATCAGGGCCGATGCAGCCGATTACGGCGACGTGCTGAAGCTGCATGTGCAGGCGGCGGAAACATTGGCGTCCGACCGTGATTTGTCCGGCGACCAGCGTCTCTGGGCGGGTGACGACGGCGATGCTGCGGCACGATTCGTTGCCGAACTGGCAGAGGCGATCGGCGTCCTCGGCAAACAGCCGGGCCGAGCATATGCGATGATGTTCGACGGCTTGATGGCGGGCCGCGTCGTCCGGCCGCGGTACGGCACGCACCCGCGCCTGCATATCTGGGGGCTCCTGGAAGCACGTCTTCAGCATACCGATACCGTCATCCTCGGTGGCCTGAACGAGGGCACGTGGCCCCCTGAACCCGAGAGCAATCCATGGATGAGCCGGCCGATGATGGCCGACATCGGTCTCGAGATGCCGGAACGGCGCATCGGCCTCACCGCACATGATTTTCAGCAGGCTTTCGCCGCCCCCGAGGTCATCCTGACCCGCGCCGAACGTGTCGGCGGCGCGCCGACCGTGCCGTCGCGCTGGCTCCTCAGGATCGACAATCTTCTCGCCCGGGCCGGTGCGCCGAACCGCTTCGGCCCTGATGCCGGGACCCCGTGGCTGGCATGGATCGAGAAACTGGACGAGGCGGCGCGAGTCACCGTTCAGCCGCCGAAGCCCACACCGCCGCTAAGCGCACGGCCGTCGGGCCTGTCGGTCACCCAGATCGAAACCCTGATCCGCGATCCTTATGCCATCTATGCGCGCCATGTGCTGGGTCTGGAAGCCCTCGACCCGCTGGATGCCGATCCGGGCGCGGCGGAACGCGGCAGTCTGATACACGAGGCCCTTGAAAATTTCGTGCGCGCCTATCCCGACACTGTCCCGGACGATGCAGAACGGCGCCTTCTCGAAATTGGGGAGCAGGTTTTCGCGGGCCACCTGGCGCGGCCCGGCGTGCGTGCGTTCTGGTGGCCACGATTCGAGCGCATCGCGCGGTGGTTCCTGGACTGGCAGCGTGACCGCCTTGCCGCCGGCTGGCAGGTCAACTTCGCCGAGGAAAAGGGCAAGCTGACCCTGGATGCGATCGAGGGCGGTTTTACCATCACCGCCAAGCCGGACAGGATCGATTTCCGACCGGACGTCGGTCTTTCCATCATCGACTACAAAACCGGCTATACGCCGACAACGAAACAGGTCGACAGCGGCTTCAGCCCGCAATTGCCGCTGGAAGCGGTAATGGCCCGGAACGGTGCGTTCAAAGGGGTGCCCGCCGAGGACGCCAAGGAACTGCTTTACATCAAGCTTTCCGGCGGGCGCGCACCGGGCGAGCTGAGGCCGGTCAAGGTCGACATCCCGGAACTGATCGATAAGACGATGGACGGGGTTAACCGGCTCGTTTCGCAGTATGCCGATCCGGATAAGCCCTATCTGTCGAACCCGCGTCCACAGTTCGAAAACCGCTTCAGCGATTATGATCATTTGGCGCGCGTCGCCGAATGGCGTGGCGGCGGCGAGGAGGACGCATGACAAACGAAGTGTCCTATCGCATCCGCAACCGGACCGGCCAGCAGATCACGGCAGCGGCGCCGGAAGCCTCCGTTTGGGTGTCGGCCAATGCCGGTACGGGTAAGACCGGCGTACTGGTCGACCGCATTTCGCGATTGCTGCTGGCCGGCGTCGAGCCGGAACGCATTCTCTGCCTGACCTTCACCAAGGCAGCTGCCGCGGAAATGGCGAACCGGCTCGCCGAACTGCTCGGCCGCTGGTCGGCCATGCCGGACGATGTGCTGACCATGGAACTCCGCGCGCTGGGCGAGAACCCCGTCGACGACGAGTTGTTGGCGCGGGCGCGGCGCCTGTTTGCAATGACACTGGAAGCGCCGGAAGGGCTCCGCATTCGCACCATTCACGCGTTCTGTGAATCGCTTTTGGGCCGCTTTCCGCTGGAAGCGGATATCAGTCCCGACTTCCGCGTCATGGACGACCGTGACCAGCGCGAGATGCAGCTGCAGGCGCGCGACACCCTGCTGGTCGAGGCAACCGCCCGCGGCACGGACCTTGCCCGGGCGCTGACTGATGTCGCCGCATTGGTGAACGAGGAACAGTTCGCCGGCCTGATGAAAGAACTGGACGGTACCCGGACACGGTTCCGGAATGCGTTGGCCGCACATGGCGGCGCGGACGGCCTGGCGGCGGCGGTTTACCGTGCCCTCGGTGTCGAGCCCGGGACGACCGCCGATCAGGTTATCCTTGACGCCAGCGACATCGACGCCGGGACCCATGCCATGCTGGAACGACTCTGCACCGCGTGGGACGAGGGTGCGGCGACGAATAACGGTTTTGCGCGCAACGCCCGGCAATGGCTGAATATGCCGCTGGAGAAACGAGCAGATTGTTGGCGCAAGCTCTATGCCTCGATCTTTCTCAAACAGGATGGCGATCTGAAGGCCGACAGCACCCTTATGTCCAAGGGCGCTTTGAGTTTCGATGCAGACGCGCTGCCGCTGGCCCATGAACTTGGGAACCGCTGCATCGCAACGCGCGACCTGCTGAAGGCCATCAACGTTGCCGCCGCGACGGGTGCGCTGATCCGTGTCGGCGCGGCACTGATCGACGCCTACGAAGGAATCAAGCAGCGCCATGGCCGGCTCGACTACGATGACCTGATTCAGCACGCGTCGCGTTTGCTGAGCAGCAAGTCCGGCGTCAGCTGGGTGCATTTTAAGCTCGACGGCGGCATCGAACACGTGCTGGTCGACGAAGCGCAGGACACCAGCCCCGATCAGTGGCAGGTGATCGAGGAAATTGCATCCGACTTCTTCTCCGGCCAGAGCCGCTACGAGGAAACGGCTGAACGGCCACGCACGGTCTTCGCCGTTGGTGATGAGAAGCAGTCGATCTACAGCTTCCAGGGCGCGGACCCGGTCATGTTCGGCACCATGCGCAACCGCTTCGGCGACCAAGTCACCACCATCGGCCAGACTTGGAAGCCGGTCGATATGGCGGAAAGTTTCCGCTCCGCGCCCGCGGTGCTGGATCTCGTCGACAAGGTGTTCGAAGACGAAGATGCCGCGCGTGGCCTCAGCTTCGACGGCCATAAGGTCGACCACTATTCGGCACGCCAGGGACAAGCCGGCTCGGTCGTCCTGTGGCCGAAGGAGGAACCCACCGAGGACGACGGCGAAGACGATCCCTGGTACGTGCCGATCGATCATGTCAGCGCCGACAGCCCGCTGGCGCGGGTCGCCGTCCGTATCGCAGATCAGGTCCGGGACTGGATCGCATCGGGTGAAACCCTGCCCGCGCAGGGGCGCCCCGTCAGGCCCGGCGACATTCTGATCCTGGTGCAGCGCCGCCGCCGCATGGCGGAATTACTTGTGGCCGCGCTCAAGGAGCGGGGGATCCCGGTATCCGGCCGCGACCGCATGGTGCTGCCGGATCAGCTCGTCATTCAGGATCTGATTGCACTCGGCCGTCTGACGCTGTTGCCGGACGACGATCTGAACACGGCGACCGTCCTCAAGGGACCGCTGATCGGCCTGAATGAGGATCAGCTTTTCGCCCTCGCCTACGACCGCGACGGTTCGCTGCTGGATGCTTTGCGCAACCGGCAGGGCGATGACCCGGCATTCAGGGCAGCTTGGGATCGGATTGCCGCTTGGCGCGCGCGCGCCGACTTCGTGCCGCCGTTCGAGTTCTTCTCGGGCATGCTGCACGCCGACGGCGGGCGCAAGGCACTGCTGGCCCGGCTCGGACCAGACGCCGCTGATCCGATCGACGATTTCCTCGCCGCCGCACTCGATTTCGAAAGCGATCACGTCCCGTCCATGGAGGGATTCCTGCACTGGCTCGAGATCGGCAACACCGAGGTCAAACGCGACCTGGAGCAGGGCCGGAACGAGGTCCGCGTGATGACGGTTCACGGTGCCAAAGGCCTGCAGGCCGAGATCGTATTCCTTGCAGATGCATGCTCGGTCCCGGCACCGCAGACCGACGACAAGATTCGCTGGCTTGACGATGACGACTTGCCCGTCTGGCCAGGATATGCCGGAAACGAGACCGAGGCTTTGCAGGCGATCAAGCAACGCAAGCGCGATGAGGCGCTGCAGGAATACCGCCGCTTGCTGTATGTCGCGTTGACCCGGGCCAAGGACCGGCTTTACGTCACCGGCTTTACCAATAAGAAGCAGACTAGGGAAAGCTCCTGGTACGACATGGTCGAGCACGCCATGCGGGACCTTGGCCAAGAAGCGACGGAACCCGACGGCCGTTCCCAGATCAGGTACGAGAAACCGCAGACCGCCGAGCCTGACGGCGGCGGGGTTGAGGAGCGTGCAGGCGACACGGACACGCCTTTGCCCGACTGGGCGCTGACGCTGCCCGCCGGCGAACCGCTGCCGCCGAAACCGCTGAGCCCGTCTCGGCCGGACGACGAGGAACCGCCTGCCCGCTCGCCGCTGGATACCGACGACGGCCAGCGCTTCAAGCGCGGCAATGTGGTGCATGCCTTGATGCAGACCTTGCCCGAACTGCCGCCCGACGGACGGCGAGATGCCGCACACCGCTATATCGCCCGGCCTGCACACGGGTTCGACGCGGCCGCGCAGGCAGCGCTCACCGACGAAGTCATGGCCGTCCTGGAGCACCCGGAGTTTGCGCCGTTGTTCGCGCCCGGCTCGCGCGCCGAGGTGCCCGTCACCGGCACGATCGAAACGGCCGACGGCCCGCGCGTGATATCCGGGCAGATCGACCGCCTTGTCATCACGCCGGACAACGTGCTGATCGTCGACTTCAAGACGAATCGACCGCCGCCGAAACGCGCCGAAGACGTAGCGCCGCTCTATCTCAAGCAGATGGCGACATACCGCGCTGCACTGCGGCAAATCTTCCCCGGCCGCGAAGTGCGGGCATTTCTGCTGTGGACAGATGGTACCAAGTGTATGGAATTGCCGGACGAATTATTGGCCCCCCACGCACCTTGACGGGGTTATGGCAGGTACCTAGATTCCTAGAATACAAACAATTTGGTGATGCAGTTCACTGCTACTTGATTTTGCTTTTTTGAAGGGAAACGGCCTATGCCCAAGCAAGTAACCGACAGCTCGTTCCAACAGGATGTTCTTGGCGCATCCGGTCCCGTGGTCGTGGATTTCTGGGCCGAATGGTGCGGACCGTGCAAGCAGATTGCCCCTGCGCTGGAAGAGATTTCGGCGGAAATGGGCGACAAGGTCACCATCGCCAAGCTGAATATCGACGACAACCCGGAAACGCCCAGTAATTATGGCGTGCGCGGTATCCCGACGCTGATGCTGTTCAAGGACGGCGAAGTCGCCGACACCAAGGTCGGTGCGCTGCCGAAGAGCCAGCTGCAGCAGTGGATCGAGCAGAACCTGTAATCCGGCCCACCGGGGTCGAATAGACTTTCCTGGACCCCGCCCGAAACGGCGGGGTTCGTACTTTGAGGGGACGGTTTCATGAGCAAGCTAGAGATCAGGCAGATCCCGGTCTTGAACGACAATTACGTGTATCTGGCGCATTGCCCGGAAACGGACGCGACCGCCGTTGTCGATCCCGCCGTTGCGGGGCCCGTATTGGATACGCTTGCCGAAACAGGCTGGACGCTGACGCATATCCTGAACACGCACCATCATGCCGATCACACGGGCGGCAACATGGAACTCAAAGAGGCGACTGGCTGCACCATTGTCGGCCCGCGCGCCGACAGGGACCGCATTCCCGGCATCGACATCGAGGTCGGCGACGGCGACACCTACAAGATGGGTAGTGCCGAAGCCAGGGTGTTCGACGTCCCCGGCCACACACGGGGCCATATTGCCTACTGGTTCGCCGACTCGGACGCGCTCTTTTGCGGCGACACGCTGTTCGTCATGGGCTGCGGCCGCCTGTTCGAGGGCACACCCGCGCAGATGGTCAACTCGCTCGCCAAATTCGACGGCCTTCCGGGCGAGACCAGGGTCTACTGCGCGCACGAGTACACGCAGACCAACGGCCGCTTCGCGCTGACGGTGGAGCCCAACAACGACGACTTGATCCAGTTGATGAAAGACGTCGACGACAAACGCGCCAAGGGCATTCCAACCGTGCCGTCGACGCTAGCGCAGGAACGCAAGACCAATCCGTTCCTGAGACCGTCGAGTGCGGACATCCAGGCAACGCTCGGCATGCAGGGCGCGGACATCGTCGATGTCTTCGCCGAAGTACGCCGCCGCAAGGACTCGTTCTAAGGCCTTTAAACCCGATGGCCAATCCGTATCAGCTTGAAAAGTTCGTTCTTGCGCAGCGCAAAGTCTGGCCCCGGGTCGTCGCCGAGCTCACTGCTGGACAAAAACGCTCCCACTGGATGTGGTTCGTGTTCCCGCAGATCGCGGGGCTAGGGCTCAGCGTGACGTCGCAGATTTACGCTATTCCGCATATCCGCGCCGCGCGGGCATATTTAAAGCATGCTGTCCTGGGCAGCCGGCTCGAAGACACGACACGTCTTGTGCTCGGGCACAATGATATGAGCGCGGAAGCGATCTTCGGCGGCATCGACGCCATGAAGTTCAGATCAAGCATGACGCTGTTCGAGGCCGCCGATGGGCCACCGGTGCTGGGCGAGGCACTCGATACCTTTTTCGGTAGCGAGCGCGATGAGGAAACCCTGAAACGGCTTTGAACTAGGACGACGGCGCCTCGTTCGGCGCGCACGGATGGACCCGGCGGCGACGCTCTCGGGCTTCCTCGGCCTCTTCCTTGAGACGGCTTTCCGTCAGTTCGCCGGCACGGTCTAGAATCGGATAGGCGACCGACGTCAGGTGGCCGTTGATGCGCTTGAGGTCGCGGAGAACGTCCAGGTGGAGCGCGCTGGTCTCGATGGAATCTGCCCGGCCCGCGGCAATGCGCGCGTAGTGGCTTTCGGAATAGTCCCGTTCCAGGTCGCGCACTGTCACCTTCTGGCGAATCAGCATGCGCGCCATATCGACGTCGCCCGACATGAACACGTTCATGGCGAGATCGAAATTCTCCAGAATACGGGCATGGAATGCCTTGAGTTCGTCCAGACCCTGTTCCGAGAAGCTGGCGCGCTTCTTGATCTTCTTGGCGGCGAGGTCCATCAGGTTCTTGTCGATGATGTCGCCGATGTGTTCGAGGTTGGTGGTAAAGCTCAACACCTCGATGTTGCGTTCGCTCTCGTCCTTGTCGAGCTCTTCCTTGGAAATCCGCGTCAAGTAAAGCTTGATCGCCTCGTGCAGCTTGTCGACGGTATCGTCGGCACGTTCGATATCGCGCACCAGCGCCGTATCGTTCGTCTGCAGCGCGTCCACGCTGCGTGCCAGCATGCTGCGGACCTCGTCGCCCATGTTAAGTGCTTCGCGCGACGCGCAGGCAAGGGCCACCGAAGGTGTATCCATCGACGTCGGATCGAGGTAGCGCGGGCCGCCGTCTTCCTCGGCACCCTGCGGATCGGGAATCAGGCGTTCCGTCATCCGGTGAACGACGGCGACGAGCGGCAGGAAGACGAGTGCAAGTCCGATGTTGAAGGCGGTATGGAAGTTGGCGATCATTCGCGCCGGGTGATCGCTAAGGCTTGCGAGATAGGGCTGCACATACGGCAGCAGCGCAACACACGCCAGTGCGCCGGCACCGCGCATGATCAGGTTGCCGACGGCGACACGGCGCCCAACCGGTTTCTCGCCCACGGTTGCGACGACGGGGATGAAGGCGCCGCCCAGGTTCGCGCCCAGCACCATCGCAAGCGCCAGCTGCATGCTGAGAACCTGAAGCGCGGCCAGCGACATCACGAACAGCACCACGGCAACGCTGGAATGTGCCAGCCACGTGAGAACCGCCGTCAGCAGCACGGCCAGCAGCACTTCGTCGGTAAGCGGCTGCAGGATCAGCGACAGGCTTTCATTCGTCCTGAGCGGCACGGAAGCCTGACCGATCAGCTGCAATGCCAACAGGATCAGGCCGAGGCCGATGGCGGCGCGGGACAGCGCACGGCGGCGGCTGGATTCGGACGACAGGAAGACAATGACGCCGAAACCGATCAGCAACGGCGACAGCCAGTGCAGGTCGAACGACAACAGTTGGACGACCATCGTCGTACCGACGTCGGCGCCGAGGATAATGGCGAGCGCGGCCGCGCCGCCGATCAGCCCGCGTCCGGCGAACGACGACAGGATCAGCGCGGTCGCGGTCGAACTTTGCAGGATCGCGGTCACCCCGAACCCGACGGCAAAGCCACGGACCGGCTTACCTGCGGTCATGGAAAGCGCGCGCCGGAGTTCGGCACCGAACGACCGCATGACACCGGTGCGGACCATGCGGATGCCCCAAAGCATCAACGCGACGCCGCCGAAAATGTTGATCAGAATATCCACGTGAGTCACTGCGCCCTTCAAACACATCGGGCACGTTTGTTGAAAAATCTGTGTTTATGCCCGGAATCGTGAATATATACGCACTTATTGCGCTTAATTCAAACGAAATCCCGGGTTTCGGGTCCGGCAGGCTACTTTTTCCGCAGGTAGACCAGCCAGTACACCAGCGCCACGAACACGCTGCCGCCGACGATGTTCCCGGCCGTGACGGGGATCATGTTGGCGAGGAAACCATCCACCCCGACGTTGGCGCCGGCCAGATATCCAACCGGGATCAGGTAAGCGTTGGCGATGGAGTGCTCAAACCCGAGCGCGACGAACGCGGCGATGGGAAACACGATGGCCAGGATCTTCGAGCTGACTGAATGCGCGGCGAAACAGAGCCAAACCGCAAGACATACCAGTGCGTTGCAAAGCAACCCGCGCACGAACGCCTGTGGCGGCGGCAGGTTGACCTTGGCTTCGGCAATGGCGATCGCCGTTTTCGCCACCGCGCCCCCACCGAGGTCAAGCGTGCCGGAGAGCGCCATCAGGACGGCCATCGCGAAACCGCCGATCACGTTGCCGATGAAGACGATGCTCCAGTTACGCAACAACGCCGCCGTCGAAACCTTGGCATCCGCCCAAGCCATGACGATCAGGTTGTTTCCGGTAAAGAGCTCGGCCCCGGCGACAACGACAAGGATCAGGCCCAGCGAAAACGCGACCCCACCCAGCAGGCGCGCGGGACCGAGTCCCAGGCCGCTGTCCGTCACCGCCAGCGTGAACAGCATGCCACCGAATGCAATAAAGGCGCCCGCAAGGAGCGCCAGAACGAAGGTGCTGAGTGCCGGTAGCGCGGCTTTAGCCACGCCTGCGTTTTCGACGCGAAGCGCGATTTCCGCTGGCGCGTAGGCATCGATACCGGGGACGGGATTGTGGCTCGGATCGGACATGGGCGGTCTCCTGCTGTTCATCGCCGGGCGACATTATGCATGCAGAAGTATTACCGCATTGTCATGGATCAATTGAAAAGTTGCTCAATCGTCCCCGATTTCGGCGGCGGGCCTGAAGTCGTGGTGGTGTGTCCGGCGCGCGTCACGATGCTCCGCGAGCGCGGCACGGATCACGGTAACGCCACCCCAGACGGCAAGCGCGCCGATTAGGCCACCGACGATCAGATCAGGGATACCGGTGCCCGACGCCCAGACGCCGCTGGCGGCGATAATGACAGCAATGTTGGAAAGCGCGTCGTTCCGCGAGCAGATCCACACCGATTTCATGTTCGCGTCATGGCCACGGAAACGAAACAGGATCGCCGCGCAGACAATGTTGGCGGCCAGTGCGACCAAGCCGATCCCGCCCATCAACGGTGCCGACGGTAGGGAATGGTTGACGGAATGATAGATGAGCATCCCCGCCACCCAGAGACCGAAGGCCAGCATCGTCACACCCTTCACAAGCGCGACCCGGGAGCGTACGGCCAGCCCCATGCCGAGCACGGAAAGCGACAGCCCGTAATTCGCGGCGTCCCCGAAGAAATCAACGGCATCGGCCTGCAGGCCAACCGACTTGCCGATCAGACCACCGGTCAGTTCGACGCCGAACATGACGGCATTGATGACGAGCGCGACCCAGAGCGCGCGACGCTGGGTTTTCGTGACCTGACCGCCGGGATCGGGATCATTTTCGCAACAGAAGGCGCTCATAGGTGATCCTCGTCGACCGGCTCGGCGGCATGCTCCGCCATGTCGGAAAGCACGCAACTGACGTGTTCGTCGGCAGCGCTGTAATAGACGTGCTTTCCGCGGCGGTCGGCCCGGACCAGCCGCGCCGCGCGCAGCAATCGCAGGTGGTGGCTGGCAAGCGAGGGGGATATTTCCAGTTTGTCGGCAATATCCCCGGCTGCCATCGGCGCATCAAGGCACGCATATACAATACCGAGACGTGTCGGGTCGCCCAGGATTCGAAACAGATCCGCAATCTCGCGCCTGGAATCCAAGTCAGGCATAGCATCGGGCAAGGGAGCGGGAATGACGTTCTTCATGACAAACAATTAAATAGTTGCTCAATTGTTTGTAAATAGGTATCGGCGAAAAAATACCGCCGCCCGGTCGCCCGGCGCGGCGGCATAGATATCTGGTTGTCGACGTGCCGCTCAGGCGGCCGCGTCGGCCTTGGTCTTGCCGACGATACGATCGTAATCTTCCATCATCTGGCGGCAGATCTCGCCCGGCGTGAAGGTGTATTCACCGATCTCGCTGACCGGCGTGACTTCGGCCGCGGTTCCCGTCAGGAAGCATTCGGACGCATCAGCCATTTCTTCCGGCATGATCGCGCGTTCGACGACATCGATACCACGCTTCTTGGCGAGTTCGATCACGGTCCGGCGCGTAATCCCGTCGAGGAAGCAGTCCGGCTTCGGTGTATGCAGCTTGCCGTCGGGCATGACAAAGAAGATGTTGGCACCGGTCGCTTCGGCGACCTGTCCCCGCCAATCCAGCATCAGGGAGTCCTGGTAGCCGGCGGCCTCCGCCGTGTGCTTGGACAACGTGCAGATCATATAGAGGCCTGCTGCCTTCGCGTGCACCGGTTCGGTTTCCGGGCTCGGCCGCTTCCACTTGGAAATCTGCAGTCTGATCCCATTCATGCGCGCTTCCGGCGAGAAGTACGACGGCCATTCCCATGCCGCGATGGCCAGGTTGATCTTGTTGGACTGTGCCGAGACGCCCATCATCTCGCTGCCGCGCCAGGCAACCGGACGGATGTAACCATCCGTGATGCCGTTGACTTCGCAGACCTGATTGCATGCGGCGTCGATCTCGTCGGCGCTATAGGGGATCTCGAAACCGAGTTCGTGCGCGGAGTAGAACAGCCGTTCCGTATGCTCACGCAGCTTGAAGATGGTCCCGCTGTACATGCGCTCACCTTCGAATACCGAAGACGCGTAGTGCAGGCCGTGCGTCAACACATGAACCTTGGCGTCGCGCCATTCCACGAGGGCGCCGTTGTACCAGATCTTTCCGTCACGATCGGCAAAATTTGGACCAGACATTGTAATTTTCTTTCGTATCTTGAGTCTCGACAACTTGGATATTGCGTCACGTATCAGTTTCCCGCATATATGTCAATAACACTGACCAATTTATATTGACTTACTGCCAGCGCTTCGGGAAAGTCCGGTATGTCCGATCAACCGTCACGCGGCCGGCCCCGCGCCAATCCTCTTTTCCTTCGGGATGAAGATTTACGCGAGGCGATAGAGCTCCTGTTTTTCGCTTACCGCGACTTCACCGGCGAGGCCGATGCGGTCCTGGAGACGTACGGGTTCGGCCGGGCGCATCACCGCATTATTTATTTTGTCGGCGCCAATCCGGGGATCACGGTGGGCGAACTCCTGGCGATCCTGAAGATCACAAAACAGAGCCTGTCGCGCGTCCTCAGTCAGCTTGTCGAAGAAGACTTTGTCATTCAGGAGACGGACGCCGACGACCGGCGTCGGCGCCGACTTTATCTGACGGATAAAGGAAGCGCGCTGGAAAACGGACTGACCCAGCGCCAGAGCCGTCACATCGCGGAGGCCTACCGGCAGGCCGGCGCCGATGCGGTTGCCGGGTTCCGGACCGTGCTGCGCGGCCTGATCAACGAGGGTGACCGTGGCCGTGTCACACGGCGCGACATCGATAACGGCTGACTTGGCGCGTGTCGGTTCGCGCATGACCCCCACGGCCACGCGCGCTAGAATGCTTCCATGAACGAGACTGTGTCAGACGAGATGCCGCACGTTCTGGTCGTCGACGATGACGACCGGCTGCGCAGCCTGCTGGCCAAGTATCTCGGCGATAACGGTTTCATCGTGACCGCCGCCGCAGACGCGGCGGAAGCGCGCCGCCGTATGACAAGTATCGCATTCGATCTGATTGTGCTCGACCTGATGATGCCGGGCGAAAGCGGGCTCGAGTTCGCCGAGAAAGTCCGCGTCGCCAACGACATCCCGATCCTGATGCTGACGGCGATGAGCGAATCGGAAGACCGCATTCGCGGCCTCGAAAAAGGTGGCGACGACTATCTGACCAAGCCGTTCGAACCGCGCGAGCTGGTCCTGCGTATACACTCGATCCTGAAACGCGCCCGGCCCGAACCGGCGCAGCCGCAGGAGCTTTTCTTCGGCGATGCCGTGTTTTCGCTGGACCGCGGTGAAATGCGCCGACGCGGCCGGCGCGTACATCTCACCGAGGTCGAAGTAGCGTTACTGCGTGCCCTCGGCGGCACATGCGGACAGGTCATGTCCCGTGAGCGTCTTATCGAAGCCACCGAAGCCGGCGGCGAGGGCCGCGCCATCGACGTACAGGTCACGCGGCTCAGGCGAAAGATCGAGAAAGACCCGCGCGAGCCCAGGTTCCTCAAGACCGTACGCGGCAAGGGATATGTACTTTGGCCGGACAATCGATGACGGAAACGGCACATCAATCGCTGAGCCAGTCGATCAAACGGTATCTGCCGAAGTCCCTGCTCGGTCGGTCGCTGCTGATCATTGTGATGCCGCTGGTCCTGTTGCAGATCATTTCCGCGATCATTTTTTTCGAAAGTCACTGGGACAAGGTCACGTTGCGTCTCGCCAAATCGGTTGCCGGCGACACGTCGATGATTGTCTCGTTGATGCGGCGCTACCCCGGCCCCGAAAACCATCCCTGGATATTCAAGCTGGCAGCGCAGCACATGGAGTTTCGAGCCTCGTACGAAGAGGGTGAGATCCTGCCCAACCGGGCACCACGGCCGGACGGGCTACTGGAAGAAATGCTGGCCGCCTCCCTGCAGTCGTTCGTCAACAAGCCTTTCCTGATCGATACCACCAGCCTCGACGATGACGTGATCATCAAGGTGCAGCTTGCCGACGGCGTGCTCAGAATCGAGACGACGCGGAAACGCCTCTTCAGTTCCACCACCTACGTGTTCGTCATATGGATGGTCGGAACGTCCCTTATCCTGTTTGCTGTCGCCATGATCTTCATGCGCAACCAGGTAAAGCCGATCCGACGCCTCGCCGTCGCCGCCGACGATTTCGGCAAAGGGCGAACAATCGACACGTTCAAGCTGGAAGGCGCCACCGAAGTACGTCAGGCGGCAAGCGCCTTCCTTGCCATGCGCGACCGTATCCGCCGCCAGATCGCACAGCGCACCGACATGCTGTCCGGTGTCTCGCACGATCTCCGGACACCGCTGACACGTATGAAGCTGCAACTCGAGATGAGCGGGTCCGGCGAAGACGCCGCCGCGCTCAAGGACGATATCGCGGAAATGGAGCGGATGCTTGAGGGGTATCTGGCGTTCGCACGCGGCGAAGGTGGCGAAACACCCGAACCTACCGACCTGTCGGCCTTGTTACAGGACGTCGCCGAGCAGGCACGCCGAAAGAACGCCCGTATCGATCTGCACACGGAAGGGCGTATTGACGTGACTCTGCGGCCGAACGGCTTCCGGCGCTGTATTACCAACCTGATCGAAAACGCCATGCGCTATGCCGAACACATATCGATCCGCGCCGGCATTCGAGGCGACGGAGTCGAGATTGTCATCGACGATGACGGCCCCGGCATTCCCGAGGAACAGCGCGCGGAGGTCTTCCGCCCGTTTTATCGGCTGGAGTCTTCGCGAAACCCCGGCACCGGCGGTGTCGGTTTGGGTCTTTCAATCGCCCGCGACGCCATCCAGGGACACGGCGGCGAAATCAGACTGGATGAATCACCGATGGGCGGGCTTCGGGTCTGGATAAGATTGCCGACGTAAGCCTTTTCACCACGGCCGTTCGCTGTTCGTCGCCCACGGATCGTCGTCGATCGGCCAGACGGGTCTCGCGATCTTATCGTGCGACACCTTCGTCATATCCCATTCCAGGGTGCCGGGCGCCGCACAGTAGATTATTTTCTTGGCGATCTTCGAATACTCGGCATGGAAATGCTGCATGGACTTCACGACGACGATACGCAGCTTGGTCGGATCGATCCCGAGCGCCTCGAAGAAGTGCGGATGATTGTTCTGCGTCCGCGCCGAATGAACGACGAAATCGATCCCTTCCGCGTGCAGCCAAACGGCGTCGCCCAGATACCGCTGTGAGCCCCCCAGGCTCTTTACGTAAGCATCCCGTATAACGTTCTTGACCTCGACCTTGAGATCCAGTGGATCGCCCGAAACCTTCCCGGTCTTGCCGCCGAGCCGCAATTGGAACTTGGCGCCGATGCCGGCACCGACGCAGATGCCGGTGGCGACCGGATCCCAGATACCGCCGACGCACGCCATGCCGATGCCGCGTTCCAGCATGCGGCGGATGATGAAGGTGCTGTCGCCGGGCCCGCCGCCACCCGGATTGTCCGCCATGTCGGCAATGACGACCGGGCCTTCCTTCTCCGCAAGCGCGTCCGTAATCGCCGTTTCAATATCGACGTAGCGCGGCGTGATCTCGTCTCGCATCTGCCAGAGTTCGCGGCCGAGTTTCTCGGCAAGTTCATCGCCAAATGTCTTGTTGTCGTCCGTCACGACGATAACGCGCGTCCCTTCCGCCGGCACGTCGCCCCACGGGAAGCCGTGTCCCAGCGACACCGACAGCACGCCGTCCTTGCCCTCGAGCGCGCTCATGCGATCGACGAACGAACGCATCGGCTCGCGCGTGGTGTGATAGCACCCGATCATTCGGCAATCGAAACTGGAGATCGCCGGCTTGCAGGTGCCGTCGAACGTCGCTTCCATGATCTTCCATAGATCCTCGGCACGCTCGCGGCTGTCCGTGTGCGGGTATTCCTTGTAGATGACGATGGCGTTGACCTCGTTCGTGAAGCGGCGCGTGATATGGCAATGCAGATCGAGTTCTGCGCCCATCGGAATATCGGGGCCGACGATCTCGCGGATACGATGCACGAGGTCGTCCTCGCAGTCGTCGTAGCCCTCGGCAACCATCGCGCCGTGCAGGCTCAACAGGACGCCGTCGACCGGCATCGCCGCCTTCAAATCGGCGAGAATTTCATCGCGCAGGTCTTCGTAGACCTTGCGCACCGTTATGCCGGACGGTGTCGCGAACGCCGACAGGCTTTCCACCACATCCCAGCCGCGCTTTTTCGCGTGTTCGCGCCAGATCACCAGCGGCGCACCGAACATGTGCGGCACATCGCCGTGATCGCCGCCCCGGACCAGATGCGAGCTTTCGAATGCCGCCAGATCGGTCGGCAGGGGCGCGGTCGTGTGGGTTTCCGTGCCGAGGCACGCCGTAAACAGCTTCATCGCGGCAACTTCCTTCGTCTTGTCTATTTCGCGAGCGCGCCCAGGTCCGGCAGCGGGCGTGCAGTCTCCACATTGGACGCGAGCACGCTTTCGAGCGCGGCGGCGATCTCCAGCACCTGCCGGTCCCGCCCCGGCGCGCCCAGCACCTGAATACCGAACGGCATACCGTGGCCGTCGACGCCGCACGGCAGCACGCACCCGCAGGCCATCGCCATGGTCGGTGCGTAGGACAGCGCCAGCCAACGCATGTAGGTCGGCATCTGTTCGCCGTCGATCTCCGAGACGTACCATTCCGCATGCGGAAACGGCGTCACGCTCGCCGCCGGGCAAATCACGCAGTCCACCTCGTCCAGCAACGCAATCCAGCTCCGGGCAATTTTCGTCTGCGCCAGATGCGCCTTGGCGACGTCTTCGAGATTGTACCGAAGGCCACGGTCGACGTTATCGACCACATTCGGGCTGATCGCGCCGCGGTGGTTCTTTACGCGTTCCCCATGGGCACCGACGAAGACAACGCCGCGCAGCACTTCAAAGCATTCATGCACGTCCGTGAAATCCGGATCGCGGTCCTGGGCCTCGGCAAAGACGTGACGGAAAGTGTCCGTGCGTGACTTAAAAAGCGCGCGATTGGCCTTCGACACCGGCGCACAGCCGAGATCCGGCGTGATCGCCACGCGCATGGATCCAAGGTCCGCTTCCTGCATCGGATCGAACAGCGCCGGGTCGAGGTCGCCGGAGAACGGATCGCGCGCATCGGCGGACGCCTGCGCCGACAGCAGCAATGCCGCGTCGGCGACGTTCCTTGCCATCGGCCCCAGCACCGAGAACGGCAGCAGACCGGCGGGTTTGGCTTCGGCGGGAACAACACCCGGTGTCGGCCGGAACCCGACGACACCGCAGAATGCCGCCGGCGTGCGCAGACTGCCGCCATAATCCGAACCGCTGGCGATCGGCACCATACCGGTCGCCAGCGCGACAGCGGACCCGCCGGAAGAACCGGCGCATGTCTTTTCCGGATCGAACGGATTGCCCGTCGCGCCGAACACGAGATTTCGCGTGTTGGCCCCGGCGCCGAATTCCGGCGTGTTGGTCTTGCCGACGACAATCCCGCCTTCATCGCGGACGTTCGCAACCGACAGCTGATCTGCTTCGGGCACGTTGTCTTCATAGAGTTTCGAGCCGTAGGTCGTCCGCAGCCCTTCGGTCGCTTCCAAATCCTTGATGCCGATGGGCAGGCCGTGCAGCACGCCCAGGTAGTCACCGTCGATCACCGCCTGCTCGGCGATCTTCGCTTCGTCCATGGCGCGATCGAAGCACGTCGAGACCATCGTGTTGACGGCAGGGTTCACGGCTTCGATGCGGCGGATGCAACTTTCGGTCAGTTCAACCGGGGAAATGTCCTTGCGGCCGATATGGCGGCGTAAATCGACGGCGGGTTGATCGCAAAGTTCGGACATATGAGCTCCTTTACGCCGCTTTCGGCGTCTTGCCGTCACCGAGGTCCCACCACAGCCCGGTCATGATGCGGAGCGCGCTATGACAGACCGGCGCCAACACATGCTCGTTAGGGGCATGCTGCGAGCATCCGGCATAGGAATGCGGCACCCAGATCGTGGGCAGGCCAAGCACCTCGGCGAAACAGTCATTGGGCAGCGTGCCGCCCAGGTTCGGCAACACCGCAACTTCCTCGCCCGACGTCTTCTCGATCGACGCGATCGCCCACTGTGCCCACGGATGATCGGGATCAAGACGCGTCGCGTACATATAGTCACGTTCGGGTTCGACCTGGATATCTTGGAACCCGTGCGCATCCAGATGCTTTCGGAGCGCCGGAATAAAATTGTGCGGATCTGTGCCGACCACGTAACGGATATGCCCATACGCCACGGCGCGCGGCGGAATGGCGTTCACCGGGTTGCGCGGATTGCCGCACTCAAACGCCCTGATCTCGAACGTGTTGGAACCGAAGACTTTTTCTTCCGGTGTCAGACCCGGCTCGCCCCAGTCCGGATCGATCTCGGGCGCATCGTCGCCGCCACCGACCTTGAGCTTGGAAATCGCCCTGCGGACCGAATTGGACATAGGTTCGGGACGCCATTCCTCGATCAGAATCTTGCCTTTCTGATCGGTGATCGTGGCCAGCGCATGTGCCATGATGACGCCCGGGTTGGCCAAGAGCCCGCCCCAGTTGCCGGAGTGATGCCCGCCGTCGCGGCACTCGAGCGTCATCGTGAAATTGAACACGCCGCGGGACCCCATAAACACCGTCGGCTTTTCAGGCGCGAGACGCGGTCCGTCCGACGCAATGAAGACATCGGTGTCCTTGAACAGATCCTTGTATTGCTCGCAGAACGCCTTGAGACCGGGCGAGCCGCTTTCCTCGCCGGTTTCGATAAGCGCGATGACGTTGAAGCCCAGATTGCCGCGCGTTTCCAGAACGTGCTTCATGGCGGCAAGATTGATGGTGTGTTGTGCCTTGTTGTCGGCGGTGCCGCGGCCGTACCAGCGGTCACCTTCGACCACAATCTCCCACGGGTTCAGACCTTCGCGCCATTGATCGTCGTAGCCCCGGACCACGTCGCCGTGACCGTAGGTCATGACGGTCGGCAGGCCGTCGCCCTCGTGACGCTTCGCCACAAGGAACGGCATCTTGCCTTCGATCGGATTTTCGTAAATCTCGCAGGAGAAGCCGAAATCTTCCAGGTACGGCGTCATTTCCTCGCGGAGATAACGATACAGTTCGGGCCGCTTGTCGGGCTCTGGGCTTTCGGTTCGGAAAGCGACGCGGCGCGCAAGGTCGTCCATGAAGCCGCCGGTTTCGAAGTAACTGTCGATACTGTTGAGTGCGTCGTCTTTGTTCATGGCCTGTAAGCCGTCCCTTCTTCACCTAGGTCCCAGTACACGCCGGTGACCAGTTCCATGCCCTCGCGCGTCAATGACCAGAGAATGTGTTCATCCGGTGCATGCTGCGAGCAGCCGGTATAACTGAGCGGCATCCACACAAATGGGATTTGCAGCACGTCCTGAAAAACATCGTTGCAGATCGAGCCGCCGGAATTCGGCATGACGTCCGGGATCGATCCCGTGGTGCGTTTTACCGCGCCTTTCATCCATTCCGCCCATGGATGGTCGGGCGGCGTGCGCGCCGCCAGAAAGATCGCGTCGTTGCCCGGTGGTGGATCCGCGATCTCGACCATGTCGAAGCCGTGCGCATCCAGGTGCTTGCGCAGGTTGGCGCGCAGGTTCTGGTAATCCGTGCCGACCACAAAGCGGAGTTGGCAGTTGGCGCGCGCCCGCGGCGGAATCGCGTTGACCGGGTTGGACGGATTGCCGGTGGTGAACGCCAATACCTCGAAGCTGTTCCAGGCATAGACCTTTTCCGCACTGGTCAGACCGGGCTCGCCCCAGTTTTCGTCGATCACCGGCGCATCGGCGCCGCCGTCACGGCTGATGCCGTTCAGCGCTTCCCTCACCGAATTGGAAATGGGCGGCGGTTTCAACGCGTCAACCAGAATGCGACCCTGCTGATCGACGATGGTGGCAATCGCATGCGCCAGAATGACGCCCGGATTGGACAGAAGCCCGCCCCAGTTCCCCGAATGATGCCCGCCGTCGCGGCAATTCACCACCAGGTCGAAATTAACGCAGCCCCGGTTGCCCAGCGTCAGATTCGGTTTGCCGACGCTGACGCGCGGGCCGTCGGAGGCGAAATAGGCGTCCGCCATGAAGGCATCCTTGTTGGCGGCGACCAGCTCCTTGAGACCCTTGGAGCCGTTTTCCTCACCGGTCTCGACCATGAACTTGGAATTGAAACCGAGCTTGCCGCGCGTCTCCAGGATCGCCCTGATCGCGCCCATGTGCGTCGTGTGCTGTGCCTTGTTGTCCGCGGTGCCGCGGCCGTAAACACGGTCGCCGTCGCGGGCCAGTGTCCACGGCCCCTCACCCTTGGTCCATCGGTCCGCCTGACCCCGCACCGTGTCACCGTGACCGTAGCCGAGGATCGTCGGCAAGTGCGCGTCCTCGATGCGCGTCGCCAGCAGGACGGGACCACCGCCCTCGAACGGGTTATCGTAGACCACGACCTCATAGCCCATGGCCTCGAAGTCGGGGCGGATATAGTCATTCAGATAGCGGTAGAGTTCCGGAAGCTGAGACGGTTCCTGGCTTTCCGTCGGCACCGCGACGCGGTCGGAGAGAGTTTTGAAGTAGCCGTCGTCATCGTCGAACCACGCCAGCGCATGTGCGATAGCGTCGGTGCGGGTTGTCATGACGCGGCCCTCCCGCGCCCCTCATTCTCGTCATATAGATGACATTGCACGAAGCCCGATCCGCTCTGGATCGTTTTCGGCGCGATGGCCGAACAATGATCCATGATACGCGCACAACGCGGGTGGAACGTGCAGCCGCTGGGCGGGTCGACCGGGTTCGGGTACGCCGCACCCAGGTGCGTATCCGGCACGTCGAGCGATGGATCCGGCGTCAGCACTGATTCCAGCAGCGCCTTGGTATACGGATGCTCCGGCGAGGCGAACAGGCTTTCGGTATCTTTCTGTTCGACGATCCGGCCCAGGTACATGACCGCGACCCGGGTCGCGATATGCTCGACGACGGCCAGGTTGTGGCTGATCACGATATAGGTGAGGTTCAGTTCCTTGCGCAGGTCCTGCAGCAGGTTGAGGATTTGCGACTGCACCGAAACGTCGAGCGCAGACGTCGGCTCGTCACAGATCACCACTTCGGGACGATTGATCAGCGCGCGCGCGATGGCGACGCGCTGGCGCTGGCCGCCAGAAAGCTGGTTCGGAAAGTTTTCGAACAGGCGCGACGGCAGCCCGACCAGTTCCATCATTTCCTCGGCGCGCCTACGCCAGGTTTCCGGGTTCGGATCGCCCTGCACCTTGAGCGGCAGCGTGATGATCGAACCGATGGATTTACGCGGGTTCAGCGACGAGTACGGATCCTGAAAGATCGGCTGCACCATCTTTGCGAGCTTAAGCCGCTCGACACCGGCGACCGGTGTCCCGCCGAATTCAATCGTGCCTTCGGTCGGTGGCAAAAGGCCCAGCAGCATCTTGGCGAACGTGGTCTTGCCGCAGCCCGACTCGCCCACCAGCGCCAGCACCTCGCCGCGTTCCACGTCGAGCGATACACCGTTGACCGCATGCAGCGGTTTCTTGCCGCGAAACGCACCGGCGGAAATCATGAACGTGCGCGTGACGTCCTTTGCGCTGATGACGGTTTCGGTCATGCCACACCCTTTCGTTCGGCGTTTTTCTGGCAGGTCTCGGGGTCGAGCAGGCAACGGTATTCATGCCCGCCTTCGAGCGCCGGCCGCATATCGATGTCGCCCTTGGTGCAGTCCGGCATGGCATACGTGCAGCGTTCCGCGAAATGACAGGCATGGAACGGCCCGACGAGCGACGGCACAATCCCCGGGATCGAGCCCAGCGGCTTGCCGCGGTCGGTCTTGCCCGGGATCGGGATGCAGTCCAGCAGGCCCTGCGTATAGGGATGCGTCGGCCGGTTGAAAACCTCATCCGCCGTCCCCTGTTCGACGATCTGGCCGGCGTACATGACCGCGACACGGTCGGCGATCCGCGCCACGACGCCAAGGTCGTGGGTGATCAGGATCAGGCCCATCTCGAACTCGCGCTGCAGTTCGGCAAGCAACAGCAGGATCTGCGCCTGGATGGTGACGTCGAGGGCCGTCGTCGGTTCGTCGGCAATGATCAGGTTCGGCCCGCACATCAGCGTCATGGCAATCATGACGCGCTGGCGCAGCCCGCCCGACAGCTGGTGAGGATACTGGTTGAGCCGTGATGCCGCCGCCGTGATGCCGACCTTTTCAAGCAGGTAAATGGCTCGGTCGCGCGCCTCCTGGGTCGAAACCTTGCGGTGACGCTTCAGGGCTTCTTCCATCTGGTTGCCGATGGTGTACGCCGGATTGAGGCTGGTCATCGGCTCCTGGAAGATCATGCCCATGGTGTTGCCGCGAATATCGGACATGCGGCGCTCGCTTAAGCCCCGCATATCCTCGCCGCTGAGCGACAGCTTGTCGGCGCCGCGGATCGCCTTTTTCGGCAGCAGGTCCATCACAGCCAGCGACGTCAGCGATTTGCCGCAGCCCGACTCGCCGACGATGCACAGCGTCTCGCCCTTGTCGACGTGGAACGAGATGCCCTGCACCGCGTGCAGCATGCCGCCGCCCACCGGAATATCGACGGTCAGGTTTTCGACTTCGAGAATACGTTCACCCATTGTCTTTCCCCTGCCCTAGTTCCGGTTTTCCGGCGCGGTGATATCGCGGATGCCGTCACCCAGCAGATTGATCGACAGGATCAGGATGAACAGCGCCGTCCCCGGAATACCGACGAGCCACGGATCGAACAGCATGTGGTTCTTGCCCTCGGCAATCATCAGGCCCCAGCTCGGCGCCGGCGGCTGCACGCCGAGACCAAGGAACGACAGTGCGGCTTCCAAGATAATCGCGTGCGCCATTTCGACGGTGGCGACGACGATCAGGTTGTTGACGATGTTCGGCATGATCTCGGTGAAGATGATGCGCGGCGTCGAACAGCCGATGGCCTGTGCGGCGGCCACATAATCGAGATTCCGGACCTGTTGCGTGGTACTTCGCATGACCACCGCAAACCGGTCCCAGATCAAAAGACCCAGGACGGCAATGACGATCCACAGCGAGTTGCCGATCAATGACACGACGGCAAGCGCCACAAGCACCACCGGCAGCGACAGTCGGGTTGTGATGATGAAGTTGACGACCATATCGACGCGGCCGCCGAAATAGCCGGCGGCAACACCGATGGCGGTGCCGATCACGCCCGAGATCAGCATCGCCGCGAAACCAATCAGCAGCGAGATCTGTGAACCGTGAATCAGGCGCGACAGGTAATCACGGCCGAACTGATCGGTGCCGAGCGGATGCGCCCACGTCACCTTCGGATGATCGTGCCAGATCGGTGGAATGAGCTTGCGCGCCAATTGCTGATCCAGCGGATCGTGCGGCGAGATCAGCGGCGCCAGGAAGGCGATCGCCAGGATGACGCCAAGCACGATTGCGCCGAACATGAAGCCCTTGTGGCCCAGCATGCGCTTTTTCGCACGCTCCGCCGGTGACGGTTCATCGATGGTCCGGTCGGCGATGACGACCTGATCCTGTTCGGTTTTGTTCACAGCATCATCCATGTCAGCTCACCCTGATCCGCGGATCGAGGAAGGCGTTCAGCAAGTCGGCGACGAACGTCAGCACGATGTAGAAACACGACAGCACCAGCACGATGGCCTGCATCATCGGCAGGTCGGCGCGCAGAATCGATTCCCACGCCAGCTGGCCGAGGCCGTTGATGGCGAAAATCGTCTCGATGACGATGGATCCGCCAAGCATGAAGCCGAACTGCACGGCGGCCAGCGAAACCACCGGAATGATGGCGTTCCGGAGCGCGTGCTTGAACAGCACGACACCGGGCCGGAGCCCCTTGGCGCGTGCCGTACGGATATAGTCGCTCGACAGCACTTCGATCATGCCGGCACGGGTCAAACGCATCACCGCCGGCGTCACATAATATCCGAGGGCAATCGACGGCATGACGAAATTGAGCCATGACGCACTGCCGGTGATGGGCAGCCACCGGAGGCTGACGCCGAACAGGAAGATCATGATCAGCGCAAACCAGAAACTGGGCAGCGCCTGACCGATCACGGCCAGCGTCAGCGCGAAACGGTCGACCAGCGTATTTGGCCGCATCGCCGCCAGCACACCCAGAGGGATCGACAGCGCCAGGGCGAAACTGAGCGCACAGGCGCCGAGCGTCATCGTCACCGGCAGGCGATCGAAAATGACGTTGGAAACTTCCGTCTTAAGATAATGCGAGTGCCCCAGGTTGCCCTGAAGGGCGTTCCCGAGCCACGCGGCATATTGAACAATGATCGGACGGTCGTAGCCGTAGACCTTCCGGATGTTCTCGATGTCCTGCTGCGTGGCGCTTTCGCCCGCGAGTGCGATCGCCGGATCGCCGGACAGATAGATCATCGAAAATGTGAGCAGTGAAACGGTGATCGCCACCAAGAGGGCGATGCTTAACCGTTTCAGGGCATAAATAAGCATCCCTGGCAATCCCGGTTGCAGATGTAACGGCCGGCCCGGGTCACCCCCCGGACCGGCCGCGTTACATCGCGCTTACTTCCACTTCGCCGTATAGAACCGCGGAATTTCATCCGGGGTCGGCGTGAAGTCCACGTCGCTCGTGTACGCATAGTACTTGGCGTACGTGAACATCGGCAGCCAGTAGAGTTCCGAGGAGATGATCCCCAAGGCCTCTTTATACTTGGCTTTACGGACTTCCGGATCGACCGAGGTGTCGGCGACCTTGAGGGCCTCGATCACCTTCGGATCCTTCGCGGGGTCGTCACGGCCGCCACCGAAGAAGTGGCTGGTAATGGCGGAGACGTCCGGGATCGAGTTGGAACCCCAGGTCATGTGGTGGAGCGGCGTCGTGCCTTTCCACACCAGATCACGCAGGGCGCGGTACTGCATGAACTTGAGGTTCGCCTTGATACCGACGTTCGCCAGATCGCCGATCACGGCTTCCGTGAACTCGCGCTGACGATACGCATAGATATCCGTGGTGATGCCGTCACCGAAACCCGCTTCCTTGAGAAGCGCCTTGGCTTTCTCGGGATCGTAGTCCCACTTCTTGACGTCCTGGGTGCAGCCGAACTGATCCGGATGGCACGCGGAATCGATCACAACCGACGCCGGACCGACGAGGTTTTCGACGATCGACTTGCGGTTGATGGCGTGGGCCACGGCTTCGCGGACCTTCTTGTTGGTGAAGGCCTTGTCGCCGCTGTCGCCGTCAACGTCGAAGGCGATGTAGCTGACGCGCATCGTCTTGGCGTTGGTCACGGTGACGTTATCCATGCCGCCGAGTTTTTCGGCCTGATCCTTCGGCACATCCCAGATCCAATCGAGACCACCGGTCAGCAGTTCCGCGATCTGGGTATTCATTTCCTTGATCGTACGGAACGTCAGATTGCCGATACCGGCCTGGCCCTTCGGACCGCCCTTGAAGTACTTTTCGTTGCGGACCATCTCGATGCGGTCGCCGGCAACAACGTTTTGGATCATGTACGGACCCGTACCGACCGGCTTGACGGCGCCATAGTCTTTCTTGCCGTCGGCACCGTCCGGCGCGCTGTCGTAGTGGCCTTCCGGCATCATGAAGATCGCCTGCGCGAAATACGCGAGCGCAGCCGGGAACGGCTCTTTCAGCTTAATACGAACGCTGTTCGGACCCGTCTGCTCGGCGGACTCAAGGAACTTCACGTTGGCCTGGGTCAGGACACCGTTGTCCGCATTGGAAACGAAGTTGACGGTGTAGACCACATCTTCCGGACCGAACTTGGAGCCGTCGTGGAAGACGACGTCGTCACGCAGTTCGAAATCGATGGTCGTGTTGTCGGCCCACTTGTAGGACGTCGCCAGCAGCGGAACGAATTCGCCGCTCTTCAGATCACGGAACAGCAACCCGTCCCAGACGGTGTTACCGATGATGACCAGTTCACGCGTGTTGTTGTAGTAAGGATCGGCGACCGCGACTTCACGGGTCGTCGACCACACCAACGTATCGTTGGCTTTGCCTGCATAAGCAGCAGGCGCGACAGACAGCGTTACCGCTGCTGCCAGAGCTGTGCTCGTTAGTATTTTGCGGAACATTTTGCTCTCGCCTCCCTGATAAACTGGCATTGCGCATGCCATCGGCGGGGGCACTTTCATTGCGCCCCGATTAAACCAATTGTTCGATGAATCGGCAGCCGAGTCCATGGCCAACCGCAAAACACCGACGATTTTTTGATTTCCCTCCCCCTGGAAGGATATCCGCCCCTAGTTGCCTTGTATTACTATTCAATACTTCGTAGTATATATTGATATGCTATGAACAGACACACGGGGCGTCAAGCATGCCGGTTGGAAAACCGAAACAACCTCAGGAACAGACCGATCACGCAGGCGCCAGTGCGCTGTTTGTTGGCTCCCTCGAAAAAGGGTTCCGCGTCCTAGCCGCGTTCGGCGAGGAATGCCCGGCGCTCGGCGTGACCGAGATCGCGCTTCGGACCGGACTTGATAAAAGTGCCGCGCAGCGCTTTTCAAATACGCTGCATCAGCTCGGGTTCCTGGAGAAGGACCCGGCGACCCGGCGCTACCGGCCGGCCAGGAAGCTGATGGAATTCGCCTACACCTACCTTCGCCACAGCACGCTTGGCGCCGTCGCCATGCCGCGGCTGATCGAAGCGGGCGGCGTCTATCAGACCACCGTCAACCTGGCCGAGCGCGACGACACCGACATGATCTACACCGTCCGTATCCCGCACGAGAAAGCGTCCTATGCCGCGACCGTGCCGGGCCGGCGCATTCCGGCGTTCTGTTCCGCATCGGGCATCGCCGTGATGTCGCGAATGACGGATGAGGAAGCCCTCGACATCATCGACAGGTCCAATCTGGTGAAGCGGATCGAGACGACGATCATCGACCCGGACAAGATCATGAAGCTGGTGCAGCAGGCGCGGCGGCGCGGCTTTGCGATCACCTACGCCCAGCAATTGCCGCGCGAGATTTCCGTCGCCGCACCGATCGTCGACTTCCGCGACCGCCCTGTCGGGGCGGTACAGATCCCGGCCTATTCACCGGCATGGAAACAATCGGAAGCCGCCGCCAAGCTCGGCCCGCTTGCAATCGAAACCGCCGAGGCCATCTCGGGCGCACTGGTTTCTTCCGAACAGGAGTACTGACATGGCCTTTCGCGTATTGACCGGATTGTTCGGGCATGAAAGCAATGCGTTCTCGCGGCTGCCGACGGCGTATGCCAACTTTGAAAAGTACCTGCTTGCATTCGGCGACGACGTGCCGGCGAAGATCAAGGGCGCCAGCATCGAGCCTGCGGGCGTGGAACTGGCGGCAGAGGAATACGGCTGGGAACTGGTTCGCACGGTCGTTGCCTGGGCAACACCATCCGGTCCCGTCGCACAAGACGCCTGGGATGCCTGCGCCGGCGCGATCCTCGATGCGGCGATGTCCAAAGGACCGTTCGACGGCGTGTTGCTCAACATGCACGGTGCCATGGCAACGGTCGAATACGACGACGCGGAAGGCGAGTTGCTTAAACAGTTGCGTGCCATCATCGGCCCGGACGCACCTGTCGCGATCACACTCGACCTGCACGCCAACGTCACCGATCTGATGACCGAGCATGCCGACATCATCTGCGCCTACCGTACCTATCCGCACATCGACCAGATCGAAACGTCGCAGCGCGCCGCCGCCGTGCTCGATCGCACCATGAAGGGCGACGTCAAACCCGCCTGCGTTACCGTGCGGCGCGACACCATCGAAGGTCTCGACGACGGCCGCACGACAACCGACAACCCGATGACGACACTGCTGAAACGTGCCGCCGATATCGAGGAAAGCGACTCGGACGTGCTGCTGATCAGCGTTCAGGCCGGGTTCACGCCGGCGAACCTTTATCAAGCGGGTCCGACCGTCAGCGTCACCGGCAATGGCACGGATCCGAAATTCCGCGCCATCGCCGATGAATTCATGGACTACGCCTGGGAAACCCGGCACTTCGATTCCAATACCTACCTGAGCACCGATGAAACGGTCGCGGAGATCAATCGGTTGCTCGCAGAAGGCCGCGGCAAGGGGCCGATCGTTGTCGCCGATTTCTCCGACAATCCGGGATCCGGCGCGTACGGCGATTCCACATTATTGCTGGCCGGCCTGCTCAAAGCCGATTTCGACAATGCGTGCTTCGGCACCATCTGCGACCAGGATGCCGCCGCCGAACTGGTTGCCGCGGGCGAAGGCGCCACCGTGACCGTCAATCTCGGTGGTAAGGTCGATGCGACCTTCGGCGCACCGCTAGATCTGACCGGGACCGTGACCAAAGTCACCGACGGTACGTATGTCGCGCAGGGCCCACGCTGGAAGGGCGTGACGCACAACCTGGGACCGACCGCCGTGTTCAAAGTCGGCGGCATGGAAATCGTCGTTGCATCGAACCGCGTGCAACTCACCGAAATCGAAGCCTTCACCCACGCCGGGATCGACCCCCGCGAACGCGACATCGTCGCCGTCAAATCGATGCAGCATTTCCGCGCCGCCTATGCGCCCATTGCCCGGGAGATCCTCATCTGTGACGCCGGCGCCCTTTCCTCCAAGGATATATCCAAGCTGCCGTTTACCCGGCTGCGCCGGCCGATCTTCCCACTGGACCTTGATTGACGGTGGCCGACTCACTGCCCGAAGCAAAGGCCGCTCGGCCGAAACCGCAGGCTGTGAACCGTCCGCTCGAAGGCGCGCTCTGGATGATCGCGTCTTGTGCGTTTCTGGCCGGGCTATCCGCCCTCGGCCGTCATATTTCCCAGTTCGATGTCGACCCGCTGCAGATCGTGTTCTGCCGTCTCGTCTTCGCCTGGATGTGCATGCTGCCATGGCTGCTGCACCGGGGCATCGGTTCGATCGGCACGTCGCAGATCAAACTCTATCTCGTTCGTGCGGTGTTCAGCATGTGCGCGATGTCGACATGGTTTTACGCCTTGGCACTGATCCCGATCGGCGAAGTGACGGCACTCAGCTTCGCGGCACCGCTGTTCACCACGGTCGGCGCGGCGCTGTTCCTGGGCGAGGTCGTGCGGCTGCGGCGCTGGACGGCAACGCTCATCGGTTTTGCCGGCGCGCTGATCATCATCCGGCCCGGCTTCGTGGAAATGAGCGCGGGCAGCTGGTTCGCGCTCGCCTCGGCCGTGTTCATGGGAACGTCCGCATTGATCATCAAGACACTGACCAAGGGCGACGATCCATGGACCGTGGTCTTTATCTCGCACTCGATCATGATCCCGATCGCGCTGGTCCCGGCGCTGTTCGTGTGGACGTGGCCGACGTTCGAGGTGTGGCTCTTTCTGCTGGCAACAGGACCGGTCGCCGTGCTCGGCCACCTGTTCCTGACCAAGGCGTTTTCGGTCACCGACGTGTCCAATGTCGCGGCGGTGGATTTCTCGCGCCTGCCGTTCGCCGTGCTGATCGGCTGGCTGGCGTTCGGCGAACTTACCGATATCTGGACGTGGGTGGGCGCATTCGTGATCTTCGCGTCGTCGTTCTACATCGTCAGACGCGAACAGGCGATGCACAAGAAGTCCAGCCTGCAGGACAAGACCGCACCCTAGGATTCAACGGTCGTCGTCGGCGTCCGGGGTTCCCGGGTTAAATCGCCGGGCGGCTTACGCCGGGATTCACGGTACGTGATGTAGACCGTGCTCAAAAAGATCACGGTCCCGCCCACCCACGTCCAGATGTCCGGGAACTCGCCGAACACCAGGTAACCGACCCCCGCCGCCCAGAGCAGCCGGGTATAGTCGACCGGCGCGACGATGGTCGCATCGGTGGTCCTGAGCGCCGTCGCCATGCACAGGTGCCCGAGCGTCGCCATGACGCCGATCACGATCAGCCAGCCCAGCTCTTCGATCGTCGGCCAGCTCCAGAAAATGAGCGCCGGTATAAACGAGAACAGGGTGAAATAGACATTGGCGTAAAACACCATCGTGACGCTGCTGTCGGTCCGCGCCAGCACCTTCACGCACAACAGAGCCGACGCCCAGAATACCGTCGACGCCAGCGCCACGAAGACACCGGGCCCGAAGATGCCCGAGCCCGGCCGGACGATAATCAGCGTGCCGATGAATCCGACGATGATCGCCGTCCAGCGGCGTATACCGACCTTTTCGCCCAGCACAAGCGACGCGCCGATGGTGATGAACAGCACCGTTACGAAGCTGATCGCCGTCGCGTCGGCGACCGGCAGCATGCTGAGGCATGTGAACCAGCTCATCAGCGCGCAGGCGCCGATGATGGAGCGGATCAGCTGCAGCTTGGGCTGCTTGGATTTCCACTGCGACCGGTCCTGACGCAAAAGGAACGGTACCAGCATGATGAAACCGACAACGTTGCGAAAGAATGCGATCTCGATCGGGTGCACGGTCTTCGACACGTCGCGGACAAGAATATGCATCAGCGAAATCAGCAATCCCGCCAGCGCCATCCAGGCAATCCCCTTCAGCGCCGCTTTGCGCGCGGTCAGGCCTTTCGGCCCATCGGGGATCGCCGTTTCTTCACCCATTGCGTTGCCGTCTCCGGAAAAACTGCTACCGTCACGCCGGAACGGCGCGATGCACTGATCCTGATTTTCAGTTGGGGACGATGCCGCGTCAAACAAGATGACTTAGGGAGAACAAGGAATGCTTCGTGTTGGTGTGGCCGGGCTTGGCCGATGGGGACGTGTGCTGATCGACTCGATCCAGGGCAAGTCGGATAAGGTCACCTGCGTTGCCGCCGTGACCGGCCGCAAGGAACGCGCCGTTGATTACTGTGCCGAAAAAGGGATCGAGCTGCTCGACGACTACAGCGAATTGCTGACGCACCCCGATGTCGATGCCATCGTTCTGGCAACGCCGCACACGCAGCACGTCGATCAGATCGTTGCCGCGGCCGAAGCCGGCAAGCCGGTATTCTGCGACAAGCCGCTCACGTTGAACGAGGCCGATGCACGCCGTGCGGCGGATGCCTGCAAGGCGGCAGGCCTGCCGCTCTGTGTCGGGTTCAACCGCCGGTTTTTGCCCGCCATGATCAAGATGAAGGAACTGGCGACATCCGGTGCGCTTGGCAAGATCCTGCATATCGAGGGCAACATCTCGGGCAACGGCGCACTGCGTTACAGCGGCGATCACTGGCGTGCCTCGGAAACGGAAAGTCCGGCCGGCGGTATGACGGCCATGGGCGTGCACATGATGGATGCGATGATGTCGGTCTGCGGCCCGGTCGCCAGCCTGCGCGCCGTCAGCGAAAAGCACGGCACCGACGGCGCGGTCGACGATACCACCTTCGCCACGGTGCACTTCACGTCCGGCGTGACGGGCGTGCTGACCACGATGTTCGCAACGCACCTTTTGTGGCGCATCCAGGTGTTCGGCACCAAGGGCTGGGCCGAGGTGCGCGATCAGGAACGCATCGAGGTCAGGCTGCTCGAAGGCGACAACTCGGCCGAGGAATTCCCGGGCTTCGACATGGAACGGGCCGAACTGGAGGCGTTCGCCGACACGGTCGCCTCAGGCGCCGAATTCCCGGTACCGCTGGAAGACGCCATTCACGGCATCGCCATCCTCGAGGCCATCGTCAAGGCATCGAAGACGGACACCGAGGTCAAGCTGGGCTGAGCCGTGCTCAGCCCTTGGTGGCGGCGTCGATCTTTTTGTCGGTGTTGTACTGGCTGAGCGCATAGACCGACCAGATCGCAGCCGGAATCCAGCCGATCAGGGTCAGTTGCAGGATCAGGCAGATCACGCCCTGAATGGGCTTGCCGATCGTGAAAAAGTTCAGCCATGGAATAAGAATGGCGAGAATAAGACGGATCATCGTGGTCCTCGTCTGTTGTGGGCGCCGTCCAGGTGCGGCGTTCTCTGTTTATAGCATCAACGTTCCACGATTGTCCCACCCGCCGCAAGTCTATAAAACCCCCGCTCATGGACGTTTCGCTTTTTGATTTTCACCTGCCGCAATCCTGCATTGCGCAATGCCCGGCGCGCCCGAGGGATGCCGCCCGGATGCTGCACGTGCCGGCCGCGGGCGGTCTCAGCGATCTCGGCGTCCGCGACCTGCCGGGACTTCTGAACCCGGGCGACGTCATGGTGTTCAACGACACCCGCGTCATTCCGGCACGCCTCACCGGCAAGCGCGGCGACGCCACCAATCGCGGCAAGCCCGACGGCGGCGCCAAGGTCGAGGTCACGCTGCACCAGCCGGTCGACGCCTATACCTGGCGCGTGTTCGCGAAACCGGCCAAGAAGCTCAATCCCCGTGACTACATCGTTTTCGCCCCCGGCTTCGCCGCGGACTGTATCGAGGCGGGTGACATGGGTGAACGCTGGCTGCGCTTCAATGTTGCCGGACGCGAGCTGATCGCCATGCTTGAGAAACACGGCATCATGCCGCTGCCGCCCTATATCAAGCGCAGCGACGCGGGCGACGACACCGACCGGTCCGATTACCAGACCATGTTCGCCGAAAAAGACGGTGCGGTTGCGGCACCCACAGCGGCGCTGCATTTCACCGACGATCTGCTGGCCGCCGTCCGAGAACGCGGCGTCACCGATCACCGCGTGACCCTTCACGTCGGCGCGGGGACGTTCCTGCCGGTCCGGGTCGAGAACACGGACGACCACGTCATGCATACCGAACGCGCGATCCTGAGCGCGGAGATCGCCGAGAAACTCAACGCGGCACGTGCCGCGGGCGGACGCATCATAGCCTGCGGCACCACGTCGCTCCGCACCCTGGAAAGTGCCGTCGACGAAAACGGGCGTTTTCACGCCTATGACGGCAACACGGACCTGTTCATTACGCCGGGCTACCGCTTCAAGGGGATCGATGCGTTGATGACCAATTTCCACCTGCCGTGCTCGACGCTGTTCATGCTGGTCTCGGCGCTGGCCGGACTGGACCGCATGCAAGCCGCCTATGCCCACGCCATAGACAACGGATACCGTTTCTACTCCTATGGTGATGCGTGCTTCATCGAACGGGCGGAGGCGAACGCATGAGCGGCACCGGCTTCGAATTGCTAAAAACCGACGGCGCGGCCCGGCGCGGCCGCGTGGCGACGGCGCACGGCACGTTCGAGACACCGGCCTTCATGCCGGTCGGCACGGCGGCGACGGTCAAGGCGATGACACCGGAGTGGGTCGCCGAAACCGGCGCCGAATGCATTCTGGGCAACACCTATCACCTGATGCTCAGGCCCGGCTCGGAGCGCATCGCGCGCTTGGGCGGCCTGCACGCGTTCATGAAGTGGTCGGGCCCGATCCTGACCGACAGTGGCGGCTTTCAGGTCATGTCGCTGGCGGGGCTCCGGAAGCTCGGCGAGGACGGCGTGCGCTTCCGCTCGCACATCGACGGCAGCTATCACGACCTGACGCCGGAAAGCTCGATGAAGATCCAGAACGATCTGGACGCCGACATCACCATGGCATTCGACGAATGCACGCCTTTTCCATGCGACAAGGACACGGCGGCGGAAAGCATGCGCCTTTCGATGCGCTGGGCAAAGCGATCCAAGGACGCGTTCGAAGAACGCGCCGGGTACGGCCTGTTCGGCATCGTGCAGGGTAGTGTCCACGAAGACCTGCGCGACGAGAGCGCAAAGGCCCTGACGGAGATCGGCTTTGACGGCTACGCCATCGGCGGCCTAGCCGTCGGCGAGGGGCAGGAAGAGATGCTCCGCGTGCTCGACTTTACGGCACCCATGCTGCCGACGGACAGGCCCCGCTACCTGATGGGCGTCGGCAAGCCGGACGATCTGGTCGCCGCCGTCGCACGCGGCGTCGACATGTTCGATTGTGTGCTGCCGACCCGGTCGGGGCGCACCGACCAGGCATTCACCCGGCGCGGTACCGTCAATATGCGCAATGCACGCCACAAGGAAGATACCCGCCCGATCGACCCCGACTGCGCGTGCTATGCCTGCGCCAACTACTCCCGCGCCTATGTGCACCATCTGGTCATGTCGAAAGAGATCCTCGGCATGATGCTGCTGACCCGGCACAACCTGCATTATTACCAGGAACTGATGGCCGGCATGCGCACCGCCATCGAGGCGGGTACCTTCAACGACTTCCAGAGCGCCTTTATCGTTCAGTACGCGGGCGGCGACATCGACGCGCTTTAAGTCCGCCCCCGGACGCAATTGTCATAAAACTTGGTTAGGGCAAATGCGGCGTCTGTGCTAAAATACGCACAAATTGCGACTCTTGTTATAATACGAACGAATAAGAGGAGGCGCCGATGCTGCGAATTCTGACCCTTTTCTGTGTGCTGCTTGTGGCCGGCCAGGCGGCTGCCCAGCAAAAAGACGTGCTCCGACGTCTGATGGAAGAACCCGTGACGCTGTTCGACTGGGGCATCGCCCAGCTCGACAAGGACATCGCCATGACGGCGAGCCGCACCATACCCAAGTACGTGGGCGCACCGGTGACGGGCTCGTTTTATGACTGGCGCGCCAACCGCATCACCCTTTTCGTTTCCGTGCCGGTGCCCAAGCAGAGCCGCACCGCGGATGCCTGTGCCAAGACCTTCCGCGACATCGTCAGAGACCTGACGCGGAACACGCCTAAGGGGCCGAGTGCCGCGGGCTGGTACCTGCTGAATGCGTTCAAACCGAAGGCGCATTTCTGGGCCGACCGGTTCGAGGACGTGGGCGCAAAGCTGCTCGACGTGGTGACGCTCGAAGTGACGTTCATACCGGCAACCCACGAAGCGTTCGACGGCAAGCAACAGCGTGTGCGCTGCATGGGCCGGCTCGACGCCACCTACGAGGAACTGACGGTCGAAGTGACATCCTGATCAGATACCGGCATTCCGGCTTTGCCCGTGCGGAAGCCGTCGCCTAATATGCGCACATGAGCGAGACTACATACGAAACGCTGAACCAGCTCGGCCAGGCGAGCGAGCTGCCGGAAAGCCCGGACGCGGCCGAACTCGAATGCGTGCCCAATCCGCATCCCGGCACGCGTTACCTGATCCGCTTCACGGCACCCGAGTTCACGTCGCTCTGCCCGGTCACCGGGCAGCCCGATTTTGCGCACCTGGTGATCGACTACGTCCCCGAACGGTCCATCGTCGAGAGCAAGTCGCTGAAACTTTTCCTGGGCAGTTTCCGGAATCACCCGGGGTTTCACGAAAAGTGCACGGTCGACATCGCGCAGAAGATCATCACCGCGGCCGAGCCGCACTGGATCCGCATCGGCGGTTACTGGTATCCGCGCGGCGGCATTCCCATCGATGTGTTCTATCAGTCGGGCGAACCGCCCAAGGGGCTTTGGCTGCCGGACCAGGGCGTGCAGCCCTATCGCGGCCGGGGTTAGTCGCCCCGGTATGTGCACCCCGCGGTGCAGGTTTCCCAGAGCTTCACTTCGGAAAGCTCGGGCAGCACCGGCTTCAGTTCCGCCCATATCCACTTGGCGATGACCTCGGAGGTCGGGTTATCCAGCCCCGGGATGTCATTCAGATAGTGGTGGTCGAGCCGTTCCCAGATCGGGTGGAACGCGGCCTTGATGTCGGCGAAGTCCATCACCCAGCCGGTGTGTTCGTCGACCGGCCCTTCGACGGCGAGGCGCACCCGAAAGCTGTGCCCGTGCAGACGGCGGCACTTGTGGCCGTCCGGCGTATTCGGCAGGTCGTGCGCCGCCTCGAATGTGAATTCCTTGAAAATTTCCATCTAACTTCCGATCCGCACCCGGCTCATGGAATACCGAGCATCTTGTGGGTTTGCAGGCTGAGCCGCCACTTGGGGTGGTCGCGGCAGTAATCGACGCAGGCGCGGATGTGCGCCTTGGCGTCGGGGCCGTCCATCGGCTGCAGCATGAAGTAATCGAACGCCAGGTCTTCGAACCGTTCCGGCATCGCCTTTTCCTGCGGGAAGACAAGCTTCAGTTCATGCCCGGAAACCTGTTTCAGTTCCGCGTCCGCCTTGGGGCTGACGCAAATCCAGTCGATCCCGTCCGGCGCAGCGATGGTGCCGTTGGTCTCCACCGCAATCTCGAAACCCGCTTCGTGCAGCGCATCGATCAGCGCCGTGTCGACCTGCAGCAGGGGCTCGCCACCCGTGATCACGACAAAGGGGCGCCCCGTCCCCTTGCCGAGCCAGGTCTTACGCACGACCTCCGCCAGCGTTTCGGCATCCTTGAATTGGCCGCCGCCGTCTCCGTCCGTGCCGACAAAATCGGTATCGCAAAAGGTACAGACGGCATCTTCCCGGTCCTGTTCCCGGCCGGTCCACAGGTTACAGCCCGCAAAGCGCAAAAAGACCGCGGGCCGGCCGGTCTGCCGCCCCTCGCCCTGCAGGGTGTAGAATATTTCTTTGACCTGATACGTCATGAAGGCGGGTTTTACGCCCATTGCGCGCCCGCATCAATCCAATTGCCGTATCATCCCCAGTCCGGGCGCGGTTCCCCCTTCGCCTGCATCTGCGCTTCGGTATAGAAGGCATCGGCAAAGATATCGTGCCTGGGCACCGATTTGAGCCCCAGCATATGCACGCTCGCCTCGACCATTGCCGGCGGACCGGCGATATAACACTGGAAGCCGTAGAGAAGCTGGAAGTCAGCCGCCACCGCATCCGACACGAATCCCGACCGCCGGCCCGAGTTTTCCTTCGGATCCGAGATCACGGTGACGAACCGGAAATTCGGGTGACGGTGCGTGAGCTCGATAAAATGCCGCTCGAGATAAATCTCGCTCTCGTCCTTGACCCCGAAATAGAGATGCACGTCCTGTTTGAGGCCACTTGCCAGTGCCGCTTCGACGATCGCCTTCATCGGCGCCAGGCCCGTGCCGCCGGCAATCGCCAGCAACGGGCCTTCATGCCTGGTACGGAAATAGGCGCCACCGAACGCACCTTGTACGTCCACCGGATCCCCGGCCTTGAGGTCGTTGCAGATGAAATCGCTGACGCCGCCGGCGCCGGATCGGCGAATATGGAGTTCAAGTTCACCCCCGCCCGGCGCGTTGGCGATGGAATAGTCCCGGGGCTCCATTTCGCAGATCCGGAAGCTTGCATACTGACCGGCACGCCAGTCGAACAGCGGACCGTGCTCTGCTTCGAGGCGGACGATCCTGACGTCCGGCGACGCCATGTCGACGGCCTTGACCCGGCACGCGACGACATCCCCTGTCATGGTCTCGTTCACGATCTTCGATCCGACCGCTGCCGGGCCGCGAGCGGACCATCCTGGCGCGGGAACCTGTTAAGGCCGTGCGGGCGTTCCGGAAGGGCGTCCAGCGCACGCTTGCGTTTCGGCTCGACGGCGATCGGCTGGGCGTACATTTGTTTGACGGCCTCGATCATGATCACGCCGGCGGCCGCGGGGAACAGTTTCATTCCGACCTTTTCCCACGCCGCCGCGGACCCCTGCAATAGGCCGAGATCGACCGGCGGCACGAAAAGCGCGCGCGTGCTCTCGACCGGCATGAACATGTTGTCACGCAGCAATCGTGACAGTTGGCTGCGGGAATAGGGCCTGCCATTGCCGAGCGGGGTCGATTCGAACCGCGCCCACAACCCGCGCCGGTTCGGTACCACGACCACAAGACGGCCGGAATCGGCCAGCACCCGCCAGGCTTCGCGCAGCAGCGGGCGCACCTGCTCGGTACATTCCAGCGCATGCACGATCAGGACACGGTCCATGCTGAAATCCGGCAGCGGCAAATCGGTCTCGTCGGCGAGCATGGTCAGGCCGCGTTCGCGCACAGGCCAGTGCATCACACCCTGCCCGGCCGGCATCGCGGCGATCACCCGTTCCGCCTCGCCCCGAAACATGTTGAGATACGGCGTCGCGAAACCGAGGCCGAGCACACGCAACCCCGTCGCGTCCGGCCACAGCTGGCGCAGGCGGCGGCGCACCATGCGCTGCGCCGTGCGTCCCAGGCGGCGGGCGTAAAATTCCCTCAGATCGACGACATCCGACCACATGCGCCCGAGATTAGAACCTTTCCACGCGGCGGTCATCCCCCCGGGACACAACACAAACGCAGACCGTGACATTGCGTGTGGAATCCCCATATTGCCGTTAGAGATGAATTCAATGCCTAGGGAGGGGCCCCCCATGAAGCTTCGTTACTCGCCGACCTCGCCGTATGTGCGCAAGGTCTCCATCACCGCCATCGAAACAGGCCTCGCTGAGCGGATCGAGCGGGTCTCCACCGACCCGTGGTCGGCCGAGACCGACCTGGGCCAGGCCAACCCTATCGGCAAAGTACCCTGCCTGATCACCGACGCCGGGGACGCCGTCTATGACAGCCCGGTGATCTGCGAATACCTGGACAGCCAACACGACGGCCAGAAGATCATTCCGGCCGATCCGGATGCGCGTATCAAGGCGTTGACACTTGCCGCCGCCGGCGACGGCATGCTGGATGCCGGCGTGCTTCTGCTGATCGAAACCGTGCGCCGTCCCGCAGAGCTGAAATGGGACTGGTGGGCGGAACGTCAGCAGACGGTCGTTAACCGCTGCATGGATGTTGCGGATGCTGCCGCCGATAGCATGGCGACGACGGACGGGCCAATTACCATCGCCGAGATCGCTATTGGTGCCGGCCTCGGATGGATCGATCTGCGGTTCCCGGACATGGGCTGGCGGAATGACCGCCCGGCACTGGCCGACTGGTTCGACAAGATTTCGGATCGGCTGTCGTTCGAGCAAACAGTGCCGGTGCAAGCCTAACCCAGCTCAGGAAAGTACTTTTCCGTGATGCGGCGGGCGTACGCGACGAGGTTCGCGTGCGCCCGTGCCGCTTCGGTGAACGGCGTATCCAGTTTGACCTCCGTCATGTTGACGGCAAAGGCATAGACCACGGTGTCGATGCTCCGGATCCGCTCACCATGCACATAAGGGCCGTCACCGACGATATCGGCGAGCGCCGCGATATCGCGTTTCGCCATGGCGAGGATTTCGTCCGGTGTATGGCGCCCCGCGCCCTGGTTCCAGAGCTGCTTACGGACGGATCGCTGGATAATGGACGTGATGATCGGGCGCACCAGCGACGGAATGCCGCCAAAGAACGTGTCCCTGATCACCGGCCAACCCGCACCCAACCAGCGGTCATGGACGCAGTACCAGTAAAGGCGCTCGTCGCACATCGCCCAGACCGCCTGATCGAGCGCGCGTTCGCGCGGGCTCAGTCCGGCATCAAGGTCGATCCCACGGGTTTTCGAAAGATGCTCGATGATCAGGGTGCTGTCACCGATCTCACGGCCGTTCTCGATGATGTAGGGAATCTTTTTCTTCGGCGCTTTGCCGGGCATGGTCTGCACTTCGACCGTGTAGGGAATCCCGGCGAGTTTCAACCACAGCTCAAGTTTGACGCAGAACGGTGACGGGTTCGGCACGCCGAGTTTACGGGGAAACTGAACCAGGGTGATCTCGTCTGTCATGCTCTTCGTCTCCGTTTCAGGAGTTCCTTCGACGCCAACACTGCGCCACCCACGATCAGCACGCAACCAATCGCGACAAACCACGTCGCCTCGCCCTTGCCGAAGGCGATCAGCATGATCGTCGAGATCAGCGGCGCAGCGTATGCCAGAGCGCCCAGCACCTGGATGTCACCATGCTTGGTGCCATAGTCCCATGTAAAAAACGCGGCACCGACCGGCCCGAGGCCGAGGCCGATGACCCCCAGCCATTCCAGTGCATCAGCGGGCCAGATCGTCTGCTCGAAGATCATGTGGCAGAACGTGGCGAGGATTGCCGTCGCCGCGCAGAACCCGCCGACCGTATCCGTCGGCACGTGGCCGAAGCGGCGGTTGGTGATGGAATAGCTGGACCACGTCAGTGAACACAGCACCGCGAACGCATAGCCCACCGCAAACTCGCTTTTGAAACCGGATAGCCCCCTGCCCCCGGTGATCAGGATCGCGGCCCCGACCAATCCGGCGACGGCACCGGCGACATGCCACCAGCGCAGCCGCTCGCCCGGCAGCAATGCCGAACCGACGACAATCAGCAGCGGCCACATATAAGCGATCAGCCCGGCTTCGACCGGCGGTGCATTTTTGAGCGCCATGAAATAAAAAAAGTGATAGCCGAACAGGCCGAGGGTGCCGAGCATCCACGCGCCCACCGGTTGGCGCAAATGACGGAGCACGTCTTCGCGGCGTACCAGCCATTTCAGGACGACGAACGCGGTCGCGATCCCGAACGACATCGCCGCCAGCTGGAACGCTGGGATCTTGCCGGTCAGCGTCGTGAACAGCGCCAACAGCCCCCACATGAGGACCGCCGTCGATCCGATCAGGGTCGCCTTGATTTTCGTATTGTCGTCCGTCATCCCCGTCACCCCTTCATGCTTCGAGACGGGCCATCCGGCCCTCCTCAGCATGAGGAACTTCCGAGAACCTCATCCTGAGGAGCGCTCCCTATTTCCCCGGTGCGCGTCTCGAAGGATGAGGGACTTTACTCACCGACGCCGATTGATCAACGCGCAATCCCGGGCGCCCAGACGACGATAGCGTCCTTGTCCGTTCCGAACGTCAGTTCGGGCACGCCGTCTCCGTCCAGGTCACTAATGACCAGACGATGGGCAACTTTTCCCTTGAGCAGCACTAATCGTGCGACAATCTTAGGCGTGCGACCAGTAAAGCGGATCACATTCATAATCTCTCGGCTTGCGTCTGGCACGACGACTTCGGGGATCCCGTCAGGAGGACTATCTAGATCCACAACCGCACTCAATACGAGCTCTCGGGAACCGATCGCGTGGTTGCTAAACCCTGCAAGTTCCGCATCCGGAATAAGCCGCCCGTCCTCAAGTTCGTATGAACGGAGCGTCCCGCCGATATGCGGCGTGATGACGGCCAGCAGCTCGATGCGGCCGTCACCGTCGACGTCACCGGCGCCGACGGGATTGAGCCAGCGGTTCGGTGTTCCGATAGGCGCTGCTTCTGCGATTACGCGCGGCGCAAGGTCATCAGGTGAGCCCGGGTCGATAAGCGTCAAAGCCGCACCTGCATTCAGATATGACGTTACTGTAAGAAGGCTCTCCCGGTCTGAACCCGGCATGCCGACAAAGCGGGGAGAGATGTCTTCGAACACACGATCATCGGGCAAGACGAGGCTTTTCGTGCTTCCGTCCGCATAGCGGACCGTAATCGCCCCCGCTTCAATCGCATCTCCCAGCACACCATGGTGATAGCGTTCCGTCGGTGCATCAAGCCATGCTGACAGACCGGGCACGACCGCTTCGGCAACGATCCCGAACGGCAGCGCACCTGCTGGTGCCCGTTTCTGCTTGATATGATCTGTTTGCTCAATGCCAAGCCCGTTTTTATCGAGAGACAATCGATACAATTCACCGGAATAAAGGTTGATCGCCGGCGCCCCATCGGGCGCTTCAAAGATGGCAAACAAGTTCGGGAACTTTGAGGACCAGAATTGTCCGTCCGCGCTTTCAACGTTGCGGAAGTAGGGATATTGCCACGGGAGACCCTGAGCTTGCCCGAGCGATACAAAGAGAAAAGCAAGGGCGGCACCCGCAAGCGCCGCCCCGATGTATCCGTTTCCGTACATCGCCGGATCAGGTCATGTACTGACCACCGTTCGCGGTAAGTGTCGAACCGGTGATGAAGCCCGCGTCGTCCGAGGCCAGGAAGCTGACACAGCGGGCAATTTCCTCGGCCTCGCCAAGGCGGCCGACCGGGATCTGCGGAATGATCTTGGTATTGAGCACCTCTTCCGGCACGGCGCGGACCATTTCGGTCCCGATGTAGCCCGGCGCGACGGCGTTGACGGTGATACCTTTCGATGCCGTTTCCAGCGCCAGCGCCTTGGTGAAACCGAGATCGCCTGCTTTCGACGCGGCATAGTTGGTCTGGCCGAACTGCCCCTTCTGGCCGTTGATCGAGCTGATCGAGATGATACGGCCGAAGTTCGCACCGCGCATGTCGTCGATGACGTTGCGGCTGAGGTTGAACAGGCTCGAGAGGTTGGTGTGGATCACCGCGTCCCAGTCCGCCTTGTCCATCTTGTGCAGCGGTTTATCACGGGTGATGCCGGCATTGTTGACGAGAATTTCAATCGCGCCGACATCGGACTTGATCTGCGCAACCGCGGCGGACACCGCGTCGAAATCGCCGACATCGAACTTGTAGACGGGAATGCCCGTCTCGTCCTTGAAGGCGTTGGCTGCGTCGTCGTTGCCGGCGTAGTTGGCAACGACGGTATAACCCTTGCTTTTGAGTTCCTCGGAAATGGCGCGGCCGATACCGCGCGTGCCACCCGTAACCAGTGCTACTCTGGACATAATGATTCCTCCAATAACTGCCGCTTATTCCGCAGCTGTTTTACCCCCCGGGCAAGGGTGACGGCACCACCGTCACCCTTCCCAGATATTCAGCTTAGTCGCGTTCGACGCACATGGCGATGCCCATGCCCCCGCCGATGCACAGCGTCGCCAGACCCTTCTTGGAATCGCGCTTCTGCATTTCGTGCAGCAGCGTGACCAGAACCCGAGCACCGGAAGCGCCGATCGGGTGGCCAAGTGCGATCGCACCACCGTTGACGTTCACCTTTTCGACGTCCCAGCCCATGTCCTTGTTCACGGCGCAGGCCTGTGCGGCGAAGGCTTCGTTGGCTTCGATGAGGTCGAGGTCGTCCGTGGTCCAGCCGGCCTTTTCAAGCGCCATGCGCGAGGCCGGGATCGGACCGGTGCCCATGATTGCCGGATCGACACCCGCCGTCGCCCACGACTTGATGCGGGCAAGAACCGGTGCGCCGCGCTTTTCGGCATTGTCGGCGCTCATCAGCACCAGCGCCGCAGCGCCGTCGTTGATGCCCGATGCATTGCCGGCCGTCACCGTGCCTTCTTTGTCGAAGGCCGGGCGCAGCTTGGCGAGGCTTTCCAGCGTCGTGCCGTGCTTCGGGTGTTCGTCGGTGTCGACGACCGTTTCACCTTTGCGGCTGGTGATAGTGACGGGAACGATTTCGTCCTTGAACTTGCCGGCCTTCTGAGCGGCTTCGGCTTTTTCCTGCGACGAGAGTGCGAACGCATCCTGTTCGTCGCGGGTCAGCTGCCATTTTTGGGCAACGTTTTCGGCGGTGTTGCCCATGTGATAACCGTTGAACGCGTCCCACAGGCCGTCCTTGATCATGCTGTCGATCATCTCGCCCGGGCCCATCTTGACGCCATTACGAAGGTGCATGACGTGCGGCGCCTGGCTCATGCTCTCCAGGCCGCCGGCGACCACGATGTCGCTGTCGCCCATCTTGATCGCCTGATAACCGAGCGCGACGGTGCGGAGACCCGAGCCGCAAAGCTGGTTGATGCCATACGCCGTTTTTTCCTGCGGGATGCCGGCGCCCATGGCTGCCTGACGGGCCGGATTCTGTCCGCCACCCGCGGCGAGGATCTGACCCATAACGACTTCGGACACGTCTTCCGGGCTGACGCCGGCACGGCTCAGCGCTTCGGAAATGGCAATTTCACCGAGTTTCGATGCCGGCAGCGAGCTCAGGCCGCCGAGGAACGCACCAACCGGGGTGCGGGCTGCACCAGTAATAACAACTTCAGTCATGGGTCTCTCCCTTTGTCATGCTTCTAGAAATGTCGGCCTTAGGAGCCGCAAACCTTGTCGGCCTTAAGGCCGCTTAACCTTAGAATTGGTGGGGTCATACGCTATTTCGGTACAACGTTCAACCAATTTTTTTGCACTGCACCATTTTTATTGCAATGCAGCAATCCAAGTACTTAACGGGGCATACAATGCTGCTTCAGCCCGCGAGCCGGACACCATGCCGATGTGCCCCGCATTTGCTTTAAGCAGCGTGGCATTTGGCAACAGGTCTGCCAAGGGCGCAGCTGAAGCTGGCGGTACGATCGTATCATGATCGGGGATCACGACCAATGCCGGGACGTCCAGCGCCGCCGGTTTCAGCGGCGACCCGCCACTTTCCCATGTCCCAGCCATGGGCCGGTTTTGGACGTACCAATCGTCAAGGCATTCCAGCGCCACTGCACCTGCGAGCGGCACGCCGTCGTTCAGCCAGTCCTCGAGCAGCACGAAGGCGCGCGCCTGCGGGCTTTTCGGATCCATCCCGGCAAAATGGCGGAACTTGCGGATGACGGCACCGGGGTCGCGGCTCGAAAACATGGTCTGGATGACATCGACCGGCAGGTTGCCGACCGCGGCGATGAGTTGCCGGAGCCCCGGCATCATCGCCGCCAGCATCGCCGTCGCCGACGGCGGCATGGCATGAAAATCCCAGGGCGTCGCCAGCAGCGCCATGGCACGGATTTTCTCCGGCGCCCGGTGCGCCAGCGCGAGCGCAAGGTTCCCGCCCATGCAGTATCCGGCGATCACCGGCGTCTTGCCCGTTGCGGCGGTCACGTGATCGCGGATCCGTTCCAGGCGGTCGATATAATGATCAATCGTAAAAGATGTCTCCACGTCACCCGGCGCATCCCAGTCGACGAGATAGGTGTCATGACCTGCCCCGGCCAGATAACGCACGAGGCTGCGATCCGTTTCCAGATCGAGAATATGCGCCCGGTTGACCAGCGACGGGATCAGGATCACCGGCGTGCCGTTCGCCGCAGCATGCAGAAGCCGCGTTGTGCCCTCGGACCAGGTCTCCGGCAGAGCCGGCATGGGGTCGGACCGCCGGGTGCCGGCAAACCGGTTCACGCCGTCCGCGAACGCGGCGATGCGGTGCTGTATTTCGCCGTTCAGTGCGGCCGAGAATGCGTCCGCATCGACATCATTTAGTTTTTCGCGGAGCGACCTTGCCTGCGGGGCCAGAGAGTCCCTCCAGACGAGCGAGCCGTCTTTCAAGCTCGGCAACGCGCAAAGCGAGCTCGTGAACATCAGGTTCTGGATCGCCAGGTGCAGTGCCAGCGGTCTCGGCGCCGGCCCCGGCGCCGTATTCTGATCGATTGTCGCTTTCCCTTCGCTCACTGTCCGCCCCCGCATTTTCGCCTGCCGCCTTCTGCATCATCGCCGCAACGTTCGCCGTTCCGGCGGTCATCAGCTCCATCGTCTGCGCCACGGTGCGTGCCAGCGCCTCGTCGTTCGAGAACGCCTTTATCTGCTGCTCCCACAGATCAACATATTCCTTCGCCAGTCGCTGCAGGTCGGCATCGCCGCCACCGCTTTTTTCCGTGTCGCTCATGGTTCGGGCATTCCGGTCTTTTGAAACTAGGCTAGTATATCGCGCACGCAATCAACGGCAAACAACTGGACGCAAACGTATTATTGTGCACGATTGCTGCACCCGCTGAATGCAGCACCGGTTTTTTCGTTGCAGTGCAACAGCTTCGGTATTACGTTCACGATATCTGGGAAGGGAGCTGACCATGGCGAAAAAGCCTCAGGATACCGAAACTTCCGCCGGCGAAAAAAAGCCAATAACAATTAAAAAATATGCAAACCGGCGCCTCTACAACACCGAAACGTCCAGCTATGTGACGCTCGATAATCTTGCGCAGATGGTCAAGGACGATAAGGAATTCTCCGTCTTCGACGCCAAGACAGGCGAAGACATCACGCGTCAGGTCCTGACGCACATCATCGTCGAGGAGGAGTCCAAGGGGACGAACCTTCTGCCGATCAGCTTCCTTCGGCACCTCATCAGCTTCTACGGCGACAGCCTTCAGGCGGTCGTGCCCAATTATCTGGAACATTCCATGGGATCGTTCGCGCGCAATCAGGAGCAGATGCGCAGCTACCTTGAGGATGCCTTCGGCGGCCTCAGCCCGTTCGGCCCGATGGAAGAGATCTCCAAAAAGAACATGGCGATGTTCGAAAACGCCATGAAGATGTTCACGCCGTTTTACGGCCAGGAAGGCCCCAGCAACGGGACCGGCAAGCCGGCCGAAGACGCGAAGGCGTCCGACGAGGGGGACATCGACGATCTGCGCCAGCAGATGCTGGCCATGCAGAAGAAGCTCGACCAGCTTTCCGACAAGAAGTAACGGTGTCCCTTACGGCAGTTCCCTGACCAGCCGGAAGCTCAGCCAGTAACTTTTCACCGCGCCCGGGTTTTTCTGCCGGTTGGCGGAGCGCGCCATGCGCGAATAGTAATACCATGATCCACCGCGGATGACGCGGAACTGGCATTTGCCGTCGATCCAGGCTTCGGGCCCCTTGGGCGCGCCCTCATAGTTATCGTGCCAGCAGTCCTCGACCCACTCGAACGCATTGCCGTGCATATCATAGAGACCCCAGGGGTTCGGCGCAAAGCTGCCGATCGGCGCACTGCCGATGCCGGACCAGGGCGAGCCGCATTCGCGGCAATTGACCTGGTTGTCGCCGACCAGATCGCCGAACCAGTAGTTCGACTTGGTGCCGGCGCGGGCGGCATATTCCCACTCCGCCTCGCTCGGCAGGCGATAGGTCTTGCCCGTGATCTTGCTCAGCCAGGCCGCATACGCGTGAACGTCGGCGTGGCTGACGTTGATCACCGGTTTCCTGACCTTGCCCCAGCTGTGATCGTCCGGGTCATGCGTGCACCCGCCCGCATCCAGGCAGGCCTGCCAGTCCTCGAACGTGGTCTCGAAGCGGCCAATGGCGAAAGGCTTCTTGAACCGCATGATACGGACCGGCTGCTCGCTCTTGTGCAGCTTCGATCCCATGACATACAGCCCCGCCGGCACCACCACCATTTCCGGGCAACCTTCGCAGTCCCTGAAAATATCGCCCGGCTTCAATGCTGTGCCCGGCGCGATGACCGGTGCCTTGGGAATGTCCTTCGGCGGGATATCGTCGCGATAGACGCCCTGCGCGGCGGCGCCAAGCGGCAGCATCATCAGGACGGCGAGGAAAGGGCTGAAAAAACGTCGGTTCATGCAATTAAGGTGTCGTCTGGCACGCTGGCGGTCAAGTCTCGGAAAGCCGCATGACCGCGCGTCTGGCGGCGCGCGCCACCAGTTCGGAGGCATCACCGCACAGGTTCTCCGCCACCGGTTTAAGCGATGCATCACCGGAATTGCCGACAGCGATCAGCACGTTGCGCACAAAACGGTCGCGCCCGGTGCGCTTGATCGGCGAGCCGGCAAAAAACTGGCGGAACCCGGCATCGTCCAGCTTTGCGAGATCGGCGAGGCGTGGCTGCGTCAGTTCGACCCTGGCTTCCAGCGCCGGTTCCCGGGTGGGCACCGAGAACTTGGTCCACGGACAGGCCGCAAGGCAGTCGTCGCAGCCATAAATATGGTTGCCCATGGCGTCCATCAGGTCGTCGTCGATGTCGCCCTTGTGTTCGATCGTCAGATACGAAATGCAGCGCCGGGCGTCGAGGACGTAGGGTTCCGGAAACGCATCGGTCGGGCACGAGCTCAAACAGGCAGAACAACTCCCGCAATGATCCGGCTCCGGCATGTCCGGCGGCAATTCGATATCCAGAAACACTTCGCCCAGAAACAGCCAGGACCCCCTGGCGCGGCTCACCAGGTTGCTATGCTTGCCCTGCCAGCCGATGCCGGCGCGCTCGGCCAGCGGCTTTTCCATCACGGGTGCGGTATCGACGAACACCTTGATATCCGAGCCGTAGGTCTCGGCAATCCAGCGGCCGAGCTTCTTGAGGCGTTTCTTGACGATGTCATGGTAATCCTTGCCGCGTGCATAGACGCTGACCGCGCCCCGATCCGGCATGCGGATGACCGCCATCGGATCGGTCCCCGGGCCGTAATTCACGCCCAACACGATCACGGTTTTCACGCTTTCCATCAGCGCACCCGGGTTGCCGCGCCGCCCGTCGTCACGTGCCATCCAGTCCATGTCACCGTGATACCCGCCGCCGACGAACTGCTGCAGCGCCTCGATATCCTGCGGCTTCGTCTCGGCGGAGGTAAAGCCGACCGCGTCGAAGCCGAGCGTCAGCGCCTCGTCGCGGATTTCCGCCTTGATCACGCGGGGATCCGATTGCGGGTTTGTCGCGATGGTCATACCGCCAGCATTATGCTAATGAGCCGCCCGATCAATGATGACGGCAATATAGGTTTAAGAATATGAGCACAGGCAAACCGGCGGTGGTGCTGTTGAGCGGCGGCCTGGATTCGGCGACCGTGCTGGCAATTGCCCGCGAACAGGGCTTCGAGCCGGTGACGCTGACGTTCCGTTACGGTCAGCGCCATGCACAGGAAATCGACGTCGCGGCCGCGCTTGCCAAGGCGAACGGCATCAAGCGTCACGTTGTCGCCGACATCGACCTGCGGGCCTTCGGCGGTTCGGCGCTGACAGCCGACATCGACGTGCCCAAGCACCGCTCCGACGCCGAAATCGGTGATGGCATCCCGGTTACATATGTGCCGGCGCGCAACACGGTGTTCCTGTCCTATGCGCTGGCGCTCGCGGAAACGACCGAGGCGTTTGACGTCTTCATCGGCGTCAACGCGCTCGATTACTCCGGTTATCCCGACTGCCGGCCCGAATTCGTCAAGGCCTTCGAAGACGTCATGAACCTCGCGACCAAGGCCGGCGTCGAGGGCGAGCGCCCGTTTACCCTGCACACGCCACTGATCGACATGACCAAGGCCGAGATCGTGACGCGCGGCACAGCGCTCGGCGTCGATTACGCGCATACCTTAAGCTGCTATGATCCAACGGAAGACGGCAGGCATTGCGGCGACTGCGACGCCTGCCATCTGCGCAAGAAAGGCTTCAAGGACGCGGGCCTCGACGACCCGACGCCGTACGCCGCGTGAACAAGGAAAGAACGATGACAATCAAGATGCGTTTCATTTTGATCCCAGTCCTTCTCGTACTGGCAACGCCCGCCACGGCAGAGCTCGCCGGCAGCACGCGCGACGGCGTCTATCAGATCGTCAAGGCGACCGACAGCCGGGTCTGGCGGCTGAACACGCAAACCGGCGAGATCGCTGTCTGCTCGCTCGAAGGCGAAAATCTCGTCTGCACGACCTCGACCGACGCAGCGGACGTGCCGAAAAAATCCTATGAGCAGATCGAAGCGGAACGTAAGGCCGCCGAGGAAGCCGCCAAGGCCAAGTACGAAGCGGACCGCGAACGCGAGCTGAAGTTCCTCGACAAGATTCTGGCACTTTTCCGCGAATTGCTGGCAACCGCGATGGGCAAGTCGGACGGCGGCTGACGGCCCGATCACCTTTGCTTTGATTTCCAGAGCCTTAGCCATTATCACTAGCCGGCCTGAATTTACTTTCGATGTCTGGCGGGCAGTGGGGTCATGACCGATAAGAAAAAAGCGCTGGCGGCGGTTCGCGACGAGATCGACGCCATCGACCATCAGATCCAGGATTTGCTGATCCGGCGCACCGAGATCGTCGAAAAGGTGCGCACGATCAAGGAAGGCGAGACGGTCAAGATCAGACCTGCCCGCGAGGCGGAGATGATGTACCGTCTGACTGCGCGTCATCGCGGCAATTTTCCGAAACGCGAGATGTGCCGCATCTGGCGCGAGATCATCGTCGCCACGCTGAGCTTCGAAGGGCCGTTCTCCGTCGCCGTCAAGGACGTGCCGGACGAACCCGGGTACTGGGACATGGCGCGCGATCAATACGGCTCGTTCACGAAGATGGCACGGCACAGTTCCGGCCGCGCCGTAGTGGAAGCCGTGCGCAGCCAGGAATCGTCGGTCGGAATCCTGCCGTGGCCCAGCCGCGACGATCCCGACCCGTGGTGGCGATACATGGTCTCACAGTCCCCCGACACCCCCAAGATCATCGCCCGCCTGCCGTTCGTCCCCGGATCAAACATGCGCGGCTCCGGCATCGAAGCCGCCGTTATCTGCCCCATCGAACAGGAAATCACCGGCCGCGACCGCTCGCTTCTGGCCGTCGAGACCGAGACCGAGATCAGCGCGCGCAAGATCGAGGACGCGCTGAATTCCGCCGGCGTCAGCGCGGCTTTCGTGCAGAACTGGCACGACCCCAACCGTCCGCCCGGCTGGATGTACCTGGTCGAGGCATTCGGCTTCGTCGATCCCGCGGGCAAGCAGTTTCCACGCTTCATCGACGCCATCGGGAAATCGGCACAACGGATCATTCACCTGGGCGGGTACGGCACGCCCCTGGGTGAGCGCGACGTCGCGCACCCGGACGGAGACGCCTGATGTCCGAGCGCCCCAATCCGCGCCCGGGGATTATGGATATCGCGGCCTACGTCGGCGGCGAGTCGTCCATTCCCGGTGTCGACCGCATCATCAAGCTTTCGTCCAACGAAGGACCGTTCGGCCCGAGCCCGTCGTCATCGAAGGCGCACGAGGCCGAGGCCACGGCGCTGCACCGCTATCCGGACGGCGGCGCCCTCAAGTTACGCGCCGCCATCGGTGAACGCTACGACCTCGACCCGGACAAGATCGTCTGCGGCGCAGGCTCGGACGAGCTGATTTCGCTGCTGTGCAAGGCCTACGCCGGGCCGGGCGACGAGGTGCTCTATTCCGAACACGGGTTCCTGATGTACCCGATCTCGGCGAAGACGGTCGGTGCGACGCCGATGACCGCGCCTGAAACGGACAAGACGGCGAACGTCGACAACCTGCTGGCCGCCGTCACCGACAGGACACGGATCGTGTTTCTCGCGAACCCGAACAACCCAACCGGAACGTACCTGCCGGCGAGCGAGGTGAAGCGGCTACGCGACGGCTTGCGCGAGGATATCCTCCTGGTGATCGACGCGGCCTACGCGGAATACGTGACGGTGGATGATTACACCCCCGGCATCGAACTGGTCGACGCCGGCGAAAACACGGTGATGACGCGGACCTTTTCGAAGATCTACGCGCTTGGCGGCGTGCGCCTCGGCTGGTGCTATGCGCCGGCGAACGTGATCGACGTGCTGAACCGTATCCGCGGCCCATTCAACGTGGGTGCCGCGGCGATGGCGGCCGGCATCGCGGCGATCCGGGATACCGAATTCGAGGACATGAGCCGCGAGCACAACACGAAGTGGCGCGAGTGGACGGCGGACGAGCTTCGCAAGCTCGGCCTCGATGTCACGCCGTCGATCGGCAATTTCCTGCTGGTCTGCTTCGGCACCGACACGGATCGCGGAGCCGAGGCCGCCGACAATTTCCTGAAAACGAAGGGGATCGTCGTCCGGCGCATGGGCGGCTACGGCTTCCCGAACTGCCTTCGCATCACCATCGGTCTCGAGGAAGAGATGCGCGCCGTCGTCGACACGCTGGCGCAGTTCCTCGGCAAAAACGAGCCGGGAGCGGCAGAATGAGCGGCGCCCCCCTGTTCGGCCGCGTGACGCTGATCGGCATCGGGCTGATCGGCTCGTCGCTGGCGCACGTCATGCGCCGCGACAGCCTTGCCGGTGAAATCGTCGTTTCCACCCGGCGCGAGGATACGCTGAAGCGTGCCATCGAACTGAACCTCTGCGACCGCGGCACGCTCGATGCCGGCGACGCCGTGCGTAACGCCGATCTGGTCATCATCTGCACGCCGATGGGCGCCTATGAGGCGATCGGCAAGCACATCGCACCGTTCCTGAAGGACGGCGCCATCGTCACCGACGTCGGCTCGGTCAAGCTGCCGGTATTCGAGACGCTCGGCAAGCACGTGCCCGATCACGTTCATCTTGTCCCCGGCCACCCGGTCGCCGGGACCGAGCATTCCGGCCCCGACGCCGGGTTCCCGGAACTGTTCAAGGGCCGCTGGACGATCCTGACCCCTGCCGAGGGTGCCGATCAGGCGGCCGTCGATAGAGTGCGCGAGCTGTGGCTCCGCGCCGAGGCGATGGTCGAAGTGATGGACGCCGCGCACCACGACCAGGTGCTGGCCATCACGTCGCATCTGCCGCACCTGATTGCCTACACCATCGTCGGCACGGCGACCGACCTGGGCGAAGACCTGCAACAGGAAGTCATCAAGTTTTCCGCCTCCGGTTTCAGGGACTTCACCCGCATCGCGGCATCGGACCCGACGATGTGGCGGGACATCTTCCTGACCAACAAGGACGCCGTGCTGGAAGTCCTCGGACGGTTCGACGAGGACCTCACGGAACTGAAGCGCGCCATCCGCCGCGGCGACGGCGACCGGCTGTTCGAGCATTTCACCCGCACCCGTGCCATTCGCCGGGGCGTGGTCGATGCCCACCAGGACGACATGCCGGCACCGGACCTGGGCGCCATCCCGGGGCCTTATTCCCAGGACAACGACGACTGAGGAGCATGCCATGCAGGCCGTGATCGACAGTTTCCTCGCCGGTTTTCCGATCCTGATGCTGCATTCGTCCGTGACCATCGCCATGCTTGTGGCGGGCGTGCTCCTTTACATGTGGATCACGCCATGGGACGAGCTGGAACTGATCCGCAACGGCAACACCGCCGCCGCCGTTTCCATGGGCGGTGCGGTCATCGGCCTCGCCCTGCCCCTCGCATTCGCCATGGCGGCCAGTGTCAGTGTTTATGAGATTCTCGTCTGGGGGCCTGTCACCCTGTTTCTTCAGATCATCGCCTACCGCGTCGCGGACCTGCTTCTGAAAGACCTGCCGCAGCGCATCGAAAGCGGCGAAATGGGCGCAGCGGTATTGCTGGTGTCGATCAAGCTCGCCGTTGCCGCGATCAACGCCGCCGCCGTCGCGGGATAACCCCAAGAGATGCGGCTACGCGACATCATGGCGTTGATCCTGCTCGGGATCGTCGTCGTCGCCGGTCAGATCATGCGCGCGGGTCCCGACGCGCCGTCACCGGCACCGCCACCGTCGGCCGAGAACCCGCGCCGTCCCGCGCCGAAGATAGATCCGGGCAAACTGTGGGCCGAAGAAACCGAAAGCTGGCTGAACGACGGGCCGAGCCAACGGTTCCGGCTCGCGCCGGACTGGTCGCCGCCCGAGCGGCGTTCGTTCGTCGATGTTGGCCCGCGTAAAACCAACGGCACCGGCACGGCCTTCGCCATCGGCGACGGCAAGTGGCTGACGGCGCGTCACGTGACCGACGGCTGCGACGACATCGGCCTTCAGGTCGCGCCCCGCAAAGGCATCAAGGTACTGAACGTCGAGAACCACCCGAACGCCGACGTGACCCTTCTTTCAACACGGAACGGTCCGACGCCGTTCCCGCTCGGGCCCGACGCCGCCAAAGGTGACGACGGCTACATGATCGGCTTCCCGAAGGGACGGCCCGGCGCGGTGCACGTCACCAAGATCGGCACCACGGTGCTGCAGGAACGCGGCCGTTACAAAACCCGGGAACGCGCCGACGTCTGGTCGGAGCGAAGCCGCATCCCCGATCGTTTCGATAGTCTGGGCGGGCTTTCCGGCGGCCCCACCTTTGACGACGCGGGCCGCATCATCGGCGTCGTCCTGGCCGAGGAACCGAGGCGCGGCCGCGTGATCTCCGCCGAACCGGCGACGCTTCGTTACATGAACGGACGAACCGGCGGCGCGGGAAAGACCGAGACCGCCGGCACCCTGGACGCCGAAAACTATCCCGCCACCGCACGCGGCCTGCTAACGTCGCTGCGCGTCGCCAAGGTGCTTTGCCGGGTGCATTGAAACGATGGGAAGAAGCGAATGAGCGTAGACACGTTAAAGGCAAATCTGACGCTGCCCGTCATCGGCGCGCCGATGTTCCTGGCCTCGGGCGTCGATCTGGTCGTTGCGCAATGCTGCGCCGGGATTGTCGGATCGTTCCCGGCATTGAACGCACGCCCGGCCGCGGAGCTGGACAATTGGCTGACGGAGATCGAAAGCCGCCTCGCCGCATTCCAGGCCGAGACCGGCAAGGCCCCGGCGCCCTATGCAGTCAACCTCATCGTGCACGGCTCCAACCCGCGGGTCGAGGAAGACCTCGCCACTCTTGTCCGCCACAAGGTGCCGCTGGTCATTACTTCGCTCTCGGCCCCGGACAAGGTAGTCGAAGCGGTGCACGGCTACGGCGGTCTGGTGTTCCATGACGTGATCACGGTGCGCCATGCGGAAAAAGCCGCAGGCGTCGGTGTCGATGGCCTGATCCTGGTATGCGCGGGCGCGGGCGGACACGCCGGCCGGCTGAGCCCGTTCGCCCTGCTGCCCGAAGTGAAGGCGTTCTATGACGGCGCCATCGTGCTTTCCGGCGCCATCACCGGGGGTGCCGCAATCCTCGCCGCCGAGGCGCTCGGCGCGGATTTCGCCTATATCGGCTCCGCCTTCATCGCCACGAACGAGAGCATCGCGCCCGAGGGCCACAAGCAAATGGTCGCTGAAAGCCATGCCGCCGATGTCCTCTACACTCCCTATTTCTCAGGCACGCACGGCAACTACCTGATCCCGTCGATCCTTGCCGCGGGTGCCGACCTCGACGAAGCCTCAGCCGCCCAGCCCCGCAAGATGGAATTCGGCAGCGGGTCGTCGAAAACCAAGGCGTGGAAGGATGTCTGGAGTGCCGGACAGGGCGTCGGCCAGATCGAACGGATCCAGCCGGCCGCCGATTACATTGGACAGTTGAAGGCGGAATACGACGCGGCACGGGCCGCCCTCCTCGTCCACGGCACCTGATTTGCTTTCCAGGTTTCTTTGCAGGTGGAAGACGTCCTGCGCTAAGGTGCCCAAACACGGGAGACGGGGGATTCCGCGCGCATGTCGGAAACTGCCAGACGCAGCGTTTACAGGGTTGCTGTGCTTTCCGCGGTCGGCGTCGGTGTCGGTGCGGCGGCGTCTGCCGCAGCCATCGGCTTCGTCGAACTGATCGAGCTTCTCAACGAAATCCTGCTGATCTCGCCGCATGCGCGTATCCAGTACGAGGAAACCCCGGGACTGGTCATCGCGGCCACGCTGCTGGTACCGGCTGCAGGCGGCATTCTGGTGGCTGCGGTCATCCGCTTTGGTATAGCCGAACGCCGTGCCCTGGGCCCGCCCGATGCGATTCTCGCGGTACAGACCGGTGCCGCGCCGCCGAGCGTCAGAAGCGGCCTCGGCTCCACCCTTGCCGCGCTTGTCTCGCTCGGTTGCGGCGCGTCAGTCGGACAATACGGGCCGCTCGTTTATCTCGGCACCCTGATCGGCCAGCTGACATCACGATTGCGCTTCGGGCTTCACGACCTGCAGAGTATCTCCATCGCCTGTGGTGTCGCCGCCGCGATATCGACTGCATTCAACGCCCCCATCGCCGGCATCGTTTTCGCACATGAGGTCATCCTCCGGCACTATTCACTGCGCGCCTTTGCGCCCGTCACGGTAGCGAGTGCCGTCGGCTATATCCTCGCCAACGTGGTGTTCGAGCGCGCGCCTCTGTTCCTGGTCCATTTCGACGGCGTCCGGCACGGTTACGAGTTCATCCTGTTTGCCGGCGTCGGCGTATGCGGCGCGCTCATCGCCGTCGCCTTCATGCGGCTGTTGACGGAAAGCGGCAAAATGGCGGCCCGGTTGCCGATTCCAGACCTGCTGAAACCCGGATTGGCGGGTCTCGTGCTCGGGCTGATCGCACTGCAACTGCCCGAGGTTCTTGGCATCGGCAAGGAGGCACTCCGTTTCGCCACCATCGAAGGGGCGTTTGGTCTCGGCGAGTTGGCCGCGCTCGTGATCGCCAAGATTTTCGTCACGGTGATGTGCGTCGGCTTCGGCTTCGTCGGTGGCGTGTTCTCGCCGGCACTGTTGATCGGCATCCTGTTCGGCGCTCTGAGCGGCGCGACGGTCGGCACAGTACTGCCGGATCTGTATTCGGGTGTCGTCGTCTATGCGATTTGCGGCATGACGGCCGTCTTCAGCCCTGTCATCGGCGCACCGCTGACGGCGATCATGATCATCTTCGAGCTGACCCGCAGTTACGACCTGACCATCGCGGCAATGGTCGCGGTGGTTTTTTCGAACCTGGTCGCGAACCGGCTGTTCGGCCGGTCGCTGTTCGACGTGCAACTGGCAAACCGGGGCTTCGACCTCTCGCTAGGCCGCGACCGGGCGATCCTGCGGAATTGCAGGATCACCGAATTGGGCGATATGACGGCACCGACCGCAAGCCCCGACGAACCCCTCAGGGACGCGCTTGATCGTCTCAACAGCGCCGGGCGCGCCGAAGCGCCGGTCGTCGACGCGGATGGCACCTATCATGGGATACTCAGGGCCGGCAGCGCGTCGACAATGGCAGCCGACGCACGTGTCCGCGACAATATCAGTGGCCAAGGATTGGTGTTCGATGAAACGACGACACTCTGGGACGCACTCGAGCGCATGCGCGCGTTCATCGGCGATGCCGCGGCCATCGTCGATTCCCGGGACCGGCGATTCCTCGGATCGGTCACCGAGGCTGCGGTGATCGGCGCCTATCTCGACACGGTCCAGGTTCTGAGGCGCGAGGAAAATGCAGCGCTTTAACGTGATCATCTGTGCGGCGTTGATCGCACTCGCCGCACCCGTTGACGCGGAAACGCTCACGGTCGTGACATGGGGCGGTGCCTACGAGGAAAGTCAGCAAAAGGCGTATTTCGCACCGTTCGAAAAAGCGACCGGCGCCGAGATAAAAATCGTCCGATATGACGGCGGTCTTGACGAGTTGCGCGCGCATCTCGCCACCGCCAAGGGCGCGCCCGAATGGGATGTCGTCGACATGGTCCTCGCCGACGCGCACCGGGCCTGCGCGGAAGGCCTGATTGCGACGGTGACGACGTCCGACCTTGCCCCGGCGCCGGACGGCACGCCGCCGGAGGACGACTTTATGCCCGGAACGATTGGCCCATGCTGGGTTTCTCAGTTGGTGTATTCGACCGCCATCGCCTATGACGAACGCGCGTTTCCGGGCCTGAAACCGGCAGGCATCGCCGATTTCTTCGACGTCGCGCGTTTCCCCGGCAAGCGCGCGTTACAACGCTCGCCCATCGCCGTTCTCGAATGGGCGCTGTTGTCCTACGATGTGCCGCGCGAGCAGGTGTATCATCTACTGAGCACGGAGCGCGGTCTGAACCTGGCGTTTCGGCGGCTCGATAACCTGCGCGGCAATATCGTCTGGTGGTCGAGTGGCGACGAACCACCGGCCATGCTGCAATCGGGTGAAGCCGCCATGGCAAGCGGGTACAACGGTCGTTTTTTCCATGCGATTGCCGAGCAGAATGCCCCCATTGCCATGGTGTGGGACGGCCAGCTTCTGGATTACGCCACATGGACCGTCGTCGCGGGTAGCGGCAACAAGGATCTCGCCCGTCAGTTCGTGCGCTTTGCAACGCGTGCCGAGAACCTCGCCGAACAGGCACGGCACATTTCGTACGGCCCGACGCGGGCGTCTGCCCGGGAACGCATCGGCATGTATGCCGACAGCAACATCCCGATGCATGCGCATCTGCCGACGGCACCGCGTCACATGCAGCGCGCAGTCCGACAGGACCATGCCTGGTATGCGAAGACGGAAAATCTGCGGCAGCGCCGATTTGCGTCGTGGCTTAAATCGCTGCCTGAAAGCGACCGGCCCTGAGCGGCCCTATTCCCACAAAATCCGCTTCATCGTAATCAAGGGAATGGGCCCGACGGAAAGCCGGCGGTCCTGTAATGAAAGCGGCAGCGAGACGACTTTCGGTCCGCCGCCCGGCGGCGACTTGGCCAGCACACCCAGCACCACCTTGGCCAGCGCACCGTCCTGCGGGCGGGCCGCACCGGCTTTCACCAGCGCATCGACCGCGTCATTGAAGCCGGAAATGTTCGCTGTAAAAGCACCGATCGGCTGCAGGTCACCATCGAGCGCCATGGTGCCCTCGCCATTCAGGCCGAGGACACCGTGGCTGATTTCCAGCGCCTTGATGTCGACGGCGCCGCCGTCGGCAGCCCAGTTCCGGAGGCTTTCCGCATCGATGCCTGGCGGCAATCTGGCACCGGTTGCTTCCGCGGTCACCTTGGCGTACGCGATGTGGCCACCGAACGCGGAATACATCTCCGGCGGCAGGTTGACGTTGCGTGCCTCGAGCGTGCCGCGGCCGTAGACCGGCAACGAGCCGCGGATCAGGGTCGCCGTGACGTTTTCCGCGGCGAGCGGATGCGCCACGCCGTCCCGGATTGCCTCGAGGCCGGCAACGTCGATACGGACGCGGCCACCGCCTTCCCGGTCGAACCTGACAATATTGGTATCGGCGGCAATCGTGTACCGCCCGGGTGCCGCCCCGCGCGTCAGGTCGAGCACGACCGGACCGACGACGGCGCCGTCGATGCGCGTGATATCCCATGGCTGCATGATTGCTGTCAGTGCCGGGATCCGTGCACCCCATCCACCCGGTGTATCGGCGGTGTTGATTCGCTCCAGCCGGATCGCGAGCGCGCCAGGATACCCGGCAATCGTCAGATCACCGTAGGCCGCGGAGCGTCCATCCTGCTGCATGGCGTCGACCCAGTCATCCACGTGCATGCGCACTTCGGATGCCAGCCAGTACCACCACGCCGTATAGGCGACGGCCGCCACGACCAGAAGGACGATGGCCGTCAGCAGCAGGTTGCGGAGGTTCTTGAACGGCGTTTCGACGACATGCTCGTCGGTGCTGGGAAATTGTGACCCGGACATTGTTTCCAACATAGGGCGTTGCCCCGGCTCCGGGAAGGGCATAGGTTTCGCGCAGCCGAACCGAGACGTGTTCGGACGCAACCAGACGCCCGGACATCCATGAGCATCTCACCCGCCCTTCGCCGGTATCTGAGTATCTTTGCACCGATCCTGTTCGTGCTGCTGTGGTCGACGGGGTTCGTCGGCTCGAAGATGAGCATGCCGCATGCGGAACCGTTCACCTTTCTGAGCATCCGTTTCGGGCTGACATCCATCGGGTTCTTTGCGCTGATCATGATCATGCGCGTGAAACTGCCACGCGACCCGGTCGTCTGGCTGCATACGGCGATTGTCGGCCTGCTGATGCACGGCGTCTATCTGGGCGGCGTTTTCTTTGCCGTCGACCGCGGCACGTCCGCCGGGATCGCGGCACTGATCGTCGGCGTTCAGCCGGTACTGACGGCGATCCTCGCCGGACTACTGTTGAACGAACGTCTCAGCTTTCGCGCCTGGCTGGGCCTTGCGCTCGGTTTCTGCGGCGTCGCCCTGGTGGTCTGGCGGCAGGCCGGCGACACCGGCGGCACCATCGGTGTCGCGGCATGCGCATCAAGCCTGCTCGCGATTACCGTCGCCACGCTCTACCAGAAGCGGTTTGCCGGAAAGATCGATCTGCGCGTCGGCTCGGCGCTTCAGTTTGCCGCCGCCGCGGCACTGATGTGGGCGATCGCCGTGCCCACCGAAACCATGGTCATCGACTGGAACGCGGAAAGCATCTTCGCCATGGCCTGGCTCGTGATCGTGCTGTCGTTCGGCGCCGTCACGCTGCTGTATATCCTGATCCGCGAGGGTGCTGCTTCGAAGGTGGCAAGTCTGTTCTATCTGGTGCCGCCCGTCGTCGCGGTGGAAGGCTATTTCCTGTTCGACGAGGTGCTCAGCCTGGGCGCCCTCGCGGGCATGGTTATTGCCGTCATCGGGGTTGCGCTGGTAACACGGGGATAGTCATGACCCGAAAAACGGACTTTACGCCGCCGAACGGCGCTTTCTGGGTGTTCGGTTACGGCGCCCTGATGTGGCACGCGGACTTTCCGTTTACGGCGCGGCGCCACGCCATACTTTACGGCTATCACCGCGCGCTCTGCGTTTATTCTTGGGTCTATCGCGGCACCGAGGAGAACCCCGGTCTCGTGTTCGGGCTCGACCGCGGCGGTGCGGTCAACGGCATGGCGTACCGGATCGCCGGCAAAAACGCGAAAGACGTGTTCGAAAAGATCTACGCACAGGAGATGGTGACGGCAGTTTACCGCCCGCGCTGGCTCGATCTGCGGCTCACGGACGGCACGCCGCAAACGGTGAAAGGTCTCGTCTTCGTCGCCAACGAAAAGAACGAGCAGTACGCGGGCAAGCTTTCCGAGGACGATCTGGTCCGCCTGACCAGGGCCGGTCACGGATCGAAAGGGCCGTGCTCCGATTACGTGCTGAACACCGCCGATCATTTGCGCGAATGCGGCATCCGCGACCGCCGGCTGGAGCGGTTGGCGAGGAGGCTCACGTCTTAAGGTTGGATTTCGACCGTCATCCTGAACTTGGCTCAGGATCCATATAAACAGCTCAGATGCCGAGGGTGAAGGTATGGGTCCTGAACTGAATTCAGGACGACGTATTAATCGGCATCCCCCAGCGAGATCGACCCGTCGTCGGCAATCGGGAAGAACGGGTTGTAGGCGACCTCCCAGAGGTGCCCGTCCGGGTCGGCGAAGTAACCGGAATAACCGCCCCAGAACACATCCTCTGCCGCCTTGATGAGCGTGCCGCCGGCGGCCACCGCCTCGGCCAATACGCGGTCGACTTCTTCCTTGTCGCGGCCGTTGTAGGCGAGCGCGATGCCCGAGAACCCCGGCGCGCTGTCGTCGACCTTGGCGTCGGCGGCGAGCGCGGCCCGGCCATAGAAACCGAGGATCATACCGCCCGCCTGGAAGAACGTGACGTCGTCGTTGGATTGACCGGCGGTCCGCCAGCCGAGTTTTTCATAGAACGTCCGCGCTGCGGTCATGTCGGCTACGCCTAAGGTGATTAAACTGATACGCGGGTCCATGGGCACCTGGGATTCTGTTTCCGCCGAAAGCGAGTAAGGACGGCACAAGTTACAATTATATCGTCATCCCCGCGAAAGCGGGGACCTAGGCATACCGGAAAGCTGGGTTCCCGCTTTCGCGGGAATGACAGCAAACTCTTCTAACTTTTGATCACCCGCACTTGGAATGGCCGCACGACGTGCAGGTATCGCAGCCTTCCTGGCGGATCAGCGACGGCTGGCCGCATTTCGGGCACTGCTTGAACAGCGAGGATCGCGCCGGACCGTCGGCACCGTCGTTTGCGGCGCCGCCGCCCGCAACGGCCTTGGGCATCGCCTGCGCCTCAAGGGCCGGATCGTTTTTCGACGCCGGGTTGGGCAGGAAGCCGGTATCGATCATGTGGCTTTCGATCACGCCGCCGATCGCCGCCAGCAGCGACGGCACGTACTTGCCGCCGACCCAGTAGCCGCCGCGCGGATCGAACACAGCCTTCAGTTCCTCGACCACGAACGACACGTCGCCGCCACGGCGGAACACCGCCGAGATCATGCGCGTCAGCGCCACCGTCCAGGCATAGTGCTCGGTGTTCTTGGAGTTGATGAAAATTTCGAACGGGCGGCGCCGGCCCTGGTCGTCGATGATGTCGTTGAGCGTGATGTAAAGCGCGTGGTCGCTTTCCGGCCAGCGCACCTTGTAGGTCTTGCCCGGCAGTTCGCCCGGCCGGTCGAGCGGCTGGAACATCCGTACCACGGAACCCGAATCGCCCTCGTCCTTGGGCAGCACCTTCTTCGCCGGCTGCTCGAACGGCAGTTCCGGTTCGCTGGCGGCCTCTTTCTTTTTCTTGTCGGTCGTCTCCAGCACGGCGCCGGTCACGTCATTGGGCCGGTATGTCGTGCAGCCCTTGCAGCCGAGCTCGTAGGCCTGCGCGTAGATGTCCTTGAAGTCCTCGAACGAGGCGTCTTCCGGCACGTTGATGGTCTTGGAGATCGAGCTGTCGATGTATTTCTGCACGGCGGCCTGCATCACCAGGTGATCCTCGGGCGCCAGCGACTGCGCATCGACGAAGGCATTCGTCAGTTCGGCGTCGGCCCCCTTGAGGCGCCGATAGAGACGGTAGGCGTAATCCGAGACTTCTTCCTCGCGCCGCGTCCCGTCCGGCATCAGCACGTGCCGGCGGTAGGTGAAGCTGAACACCGGCTCCAGCCCCGACGAGATATTGTCGGCGAAAAGCGAGATCGTGCCAGTCGGCGCGACGGACGTCAGCAGCGCGTTGCGGATACCGTGTTCGGCGATGGCGTCCTTTACGTCCTCGTCCAGTTCGAAGATGGTTTCACCCTTGAGGTACTGTTCCTTGTCGAACAGTGGGAACGCGCCCTTTTCCTTCGCAAGGTCGACCGACGCCAGATAGGCCGAACGCTGCAGTGCCTTGAGCCATTTTTCGGTCAGCTGCACCGCTTCGCGGGCGCCGTACCGTGCACCGCACATAATCAGCGCGTCGGCAAGCCCGGTGATACCCAGACCGATACGGCGCTTGGCGGTGGCTTCATGCGCCTGTTCTTCGAGTGGAAAACCGGAAACGTCGACCACGTTGTCCATCATGCGGACCGCGGTGCGGGTCAGCTCGTCGAGCTGCTCCATGTCCAGTTCGGCGTTTGCCTCGAACGGATTGGTGACCAGCCGCGCCAGATTGATCGAGCCCAGCAGGCACGCGCCATAGGGCGGCAGCGGCTGTTCGCCGCACGGGTTCGTGGCATGGATGGTTTCGCAGTAATGCAGGTTGTTCCGCTTGTTGATGCGGTCGATGAAGATCACGCCGGGTTCCGCATACGCGTACGTCGCGTGCATGATCTTGTCCCACAGTTCGCGCGCGGCGACGGTATCGTAGACCGTGCCGTCGAAGACGAGATCCCACGGCGCGTCGTCCTTGACCGCCTGCATGAAGGCGTCCGTCACAAGCACCGACAAGTTGAACATGCGCAGCCGGCCCGGCTCGCGCTTGGCTTCGATGAACGCTTCGATATCCGGATGGTCGCAACGCAGCGTCGCCATCATGGCGCCGCGGCGCGAGCCCGCCGACATGATCGTGCGGCACATGCTGTCCCAGACGTCCATGAACGTGAGCGGTCCCGATGCATCGGCGCCGACGCCTTTCACCGCCGCGCCCTTGGGTCGCAGGGTCGAGAAATCGTAACCGATGCCGCCGCCCTGCTGCATGGTCAGCGCGGCTTCCTTCAGGTTGTCGAAAATGCCGGCCATGTCGTCGGGGATATCGCCCATGACGAAACAGTTGAATAACGTCACGCGGCGTTCCGATCCGGCACCCGACAGGATGCGCCCGGCGGGCAGGAACTTGAAGCCGTCCATGGCGTCGAAGAAGCGGTCTTCCCAAAGCGCCGGGTCCGCCTCGCCGGCAGCCAGTGCACGCGCCACGCGCCGCCAGGAATCGGCAACGGTCTTGTCCGCCGGCCGCCCTTCGGCGTCTTTCAGACGATACTTCATATCCCAGATCTGCTGGGAGATCGGCGCAATTTCGGTCATGGCACTTCAGTTCTTCACGGGCCGGCGCGGGGCTGGCAGGTTGCGGGCAGCGCCGGGGCGCCATTTTCCAAGGCCCGAACCTTAGGGTAATTCAGACTTCCGCTTCAAGCGAATGTTCTTGAAATGTTTCCACCGATTTTACCAGATTCATCCCAAGGCGCAATCGGCAAAAAACCTTTCATATCAGCATATAAGCAGGTTATCCCCGGGTTTCACGGGGTGTCCGCGGGTTTTTTCCCCGTTTCCGCCTCAGCCGCCTCCAGAAGCGTCGCCGTGGCGCCTTCGATCCGCTCCTCCAGCGACGCCATAAACACCTTGCGGTCCAGTCCCGGCGGGATCGGTTCAAGAAACTCCAGCGTGATCGTACCCGGCTGGGTCATAAACTCGCGCCGTCCCCAGAAACTGCCGGAATTAAGGGCCACGGGCACGACCACCGCATCGTCTGGCATCTGCTGATAGATCGCAGCGACGCCGGGATGGTACCTGAGCGTCACGCCCGGCGCGGTGCGCGTCCCTTCGGGGAAGATAATGACCTGACGGCCCTTTTGCAGCCGGTCGACACACTTGGCAACCATGTCACGAAGCGCCTTTGCACCCGCGCTCCGGTCGACGGGCACGTGCTCGCACTTGTTCGCATACCAGCCCCAGAACGGGATTTCCGTCAGTTCCTTCTTGAGCACGTACTGCGGCTCGTCCAGCAGCAGATAGAAAATGAACGTGTCGTAGATCGACTGATGCTTCGACGCGATCAGTGCAGCGCCCCGGGGCAGATTCTCCTTCCCCTTGAATTCGACCTTCATGCCGCCCAGCACGCGCATCGCCAGAACCAGAATGCGCGACCAGATCCGAAGCGCAAACTTTATGACGTCACGCGGGAACGGCAGGAACACCCAAAACGTCGTCAGCAGGAACACCAGCCAGGAAAAGAAGAAGATGTGGAACAGCAGGGAACGGAGCCATCTCATGTGGCGGCGCCCCCTGTCGTCACGGACTTGGCGGCCGGCGAACCGCCGAGATCCAGCACCTTCACCCGATGCCTAAGCCATGCCACCAGGTACTTGTTATATTCGCTGGCCATCAGCGCCATGGTGCCGGGCCACGCCCACCAGTATTCCTGCTTTACGTGCTCGGGAAAGACCGGGTGCGGCTCGATACGGATGTCCGGCATGGCGCTTTCAAACTCGAGCAGGCTGCGCGGCATGTGATATGCCGCCGTCACCAGGCGCAGCGAGCGGAAGCCCTGTTTCTGCATCCAGATCCGCGTTTCCAGCGCGTTCTCGATGGTATCCACCGCGTTGCCGATGCTGATGCGGTTTTCAACCTCATCGGGCCGTTGTTTCAAAATTGCCAGCAACTGCGTCACGTCGACACCGCGGTAGACACCTGAGATGAACATCTGCCCCGCTTGCCCGGCCAGCAGCAGGTCGAGTCCCGCCCGGAGCCGGCCGGACCCGCCCGTCAGCACGACGATGGCATCCGTCTTCGCGCTCGACGACGAGCCGCGGGACGGAACCTGTGTCGAGAAGGCAATCAGACCGGCTGCCCATCCGCCGAGGATCAGCGCAGAAAAAAAGATGACCGTCCTGAACCAGGGCGAGCGCCGCCCCCGCGAGCGTCCGCGCATGTCAGAGCATCCTCGCCAGCGAACGCAACACCGTCGATCGCGCCGTCGTCATGGCAAGAAACGCGACACCAATTGGTATCGCGGCGAAGATCGCCCACTCGACAGGACCGAACGTGAGTTCGGGCAGCGCCGCGTCCTCGAGGCTTTTCGCGAGATACCCAACCGCCAGCAACGCCGGGATACCGAGAACGAGGCCGATGATCCCCCCCTTGAGGCCCAGCATCATGGCGCGGCCGGCGAACTGGCCGGCGATATAGCTGTCCTGCGCGCCGATCAGGTGCAGCACCTCGATGGCTTCGCGGTGCACCGCGAGACCGGTGCGGGTCGTGAAAATCACCGTTCCCATCGTCGCCAGGGCGATAAACACGAGGATCGAAATCGCGATCAGTTCGACGGTTCGGATCAGATTGACGAGACGCTGCAGCCATATGCGGTGGTCGTCGACCGTCGCTTCGGGCACGCGCAGCTGTAACTGGCGCGTAAACGCCTTGAGATCGAACGTCGCCTCGTCGGCGAGACCGACATCGATCAGTTTCGGCAACGGCAGGTCGTCCGCCTTGGCATCCGGGCCGAGCCACGGTTCCAGCAACGACAGCATCCGGTCTTCCTCGATCACGAGGTAGCGTTCGATCCCGGATGTCGCGGCGATCACGTTGAGCACTTCCTGAAGATTGTTCTGGTCCTTCGCCGGGTCCTCGGTCGCCGCGACCTGGACGGTCAGCGTGCCGCCGATGCCCTGGTCCCAGCGCGACGCCGTTGCGTTGAGGACGAGAATGCCGCCGATGGCGAGCACGGCGAGAAAGACCATGAATGCGATCAGCCACGGCAGGAAGCGGCTGTGCGCATCCTTGTCCAGCGGCAGGTCCGAGCGCTTGACGCCAAGCATCAGAGGAAGTTCTCGATGCCCGGCGGATCGGCATCCTGGTCTTCGGATTCGTCGCGAATGCGGTCCCGGCGGGCACGGGCCTGTGCCCTTGCCTGCTGCTCCGCCGATTCGCGCGATTCGCGCCATTCGCGCGCCGCCGACTTGTTGCCGCTGCCCGCCACCACGCCGAGCGTGCCGTCGTCCAGGCGCAGGATCGGATAGCCGAGCCCGTCGACCAGCGCCATGTTGTGCGTCGCGACGACAATCGTCGTGCCCAGCCTGTTCAGTTCCTCGAACAGGTGCATGAGCCTGAGTGCCATGCGGTCATCGACATTGCCCGTGGGTTCATCGGCGAGCAGAAGCTTGGGCCGCGCAATGACGGCGCGGGCGATGGAGACACGCTGCTGCTGCCCGCCCGACAATGTCGGCGGCCGGGATTTCATGTGGTCCTTGAGACCGACCCACTCCAGAAGCTCGGTGACGTGTCTGTTCACGTCCTGCTCCTTGACCCCGGCAACACGCAGCGGCAAGGCGACGTTGTCAAATGCGGACAGATGCTCGAGAAGTCTAAACTCTTGAAAAACCACGCCGATTTGACGCCTGAGAGCCGGAAGCTGCACGCGCGGCGTGGTCGCAATGTCGGAACCGAACAGCGAAATCAGGCCACGCGACGGTTTCAGCGCCAGGTACATCAGCTTGAGCAGTGACGACTTACCGGCGCCCGATTCACCGACCAGAAAATGGAACGAGCCGGAATCGAGAGAAAACGTGACGTCCCGCAACACTTCCGGCCCCAGGCCGTAGCGCAGGCCGACATTTTCGAAACGTGCAATGTTCCCTTTAGACAATCCCGGCACCTGCGGTTCCTGGTAAACGCGGAGCGCCGCCGGGCCGTACCCGGCGTTCGCGGTCAGCGTCGACAATGCCACGCTGGCACGCCATCCGTCCAGCATCGGCGTCCAATTCCGGGGTATCACGAAATACGCGGCACGCGTGCGTCCGCTTGCGCCCGGAATCGCGAGCGCCTATAAACGTTACAGTCATAATTGGCCGGTTGCGTATGTTTATATCCTGCCCGAACTGTTCGACGCGATACAACGTATCCCCTGCCCAATTGGGCGGCGGCAAATCCGTGAAATGCACGAACTGCGGCAACACGTGGCACCAGAACCCGGTGCCTGACCCGCCACCACCGATGATGCCGCAAGGTGCTCATCAGGGTGGCGCACAGCAGCCATACGCGCAACCGCAACAACCCTATCCTTACCCGCCGCAGGGGCAGCCGGGCTATCCGCCGCCACCGCCGGGTTATCCGCCGTATCCATACCCGCCCCAGGGCCAGCCGGGCTACCCGCCACCACCGGGTTATCCGCCACAGGGTGCGGCCGAACCGCAGCAGCAGACGCCGCCCGCGCCGGCATCTCCACCACCACCGCCGCCACCCGAGCCGGAAGAAGAGGAAGATTTCGATCTTCCAGGCTTGGACGACGACGATCCGATGGCCGCATTCGCGCCCGATGATGATGAGGACGAAGGTGGCGCAGCCGACGACGGCGAGGAAGAACTCTCGTCGGCGGACATCGAAGCGATGTTCGGCGATGATGACGAAGAACTCGAGCCGCTCGGCTCCATGGTCGACGGCGGCGGCGGCGGCGATGACGACGAGACCGAGGACATCGAAGGTTTCGACGATCTCGAGGAGCCCGAGCCGATTCCGCAGGTCTTTACCGCCGAGGAAACCGGTGACGACGAATACGTCGACGACGACGAGGACGACGAGGAACACCACGAGCCCGCCGAAAAGGGCGGCATCCTTAAGATTGTCCTGATTGCTGTTGTCGTGCTGCTGCTCGGCATCGTCGGTGCGGCTATTTTCCTCAAGGACATGGTGATTGAATACGTGCCCGCAGCCGAGGGTGTCTATTCCATGATCGGTCTCGGCGACGACGCGCTCGGCGCCGGCCTTTCGATCAACGACGTCAAAAGCACGCGCGAAAGCATTTCCGGCAAGGACGTGCTGGTGGTGCGCGGCGTCATCGTGAACGTTTCCGACCGCGAGCGCCCGGTGCCGCTTCTGGAACTTCGGCTGTCCGATCTCGACGGCAAACCGGTGCAGTCGGCCTCGACCGCGCCGCTCAAGAAGCTGCTCGCCGCCGGCGACCAGATCGGGTTCAAGATACAGGTCGAAGAGCCTTCGGCACTGGCCAGACGTCTCGAGGTCACGTTCATCGAACGACCCGCCGAAGGCGCGGCGCAGTAGGAACTACTTTTCGGATCTCTCCGTCATCCTGAAGTTGGTTTAGGATCCATAAGACCCGGCACAGCTGTGGGCTTGAAGGCATGGGCCCTGAATCGAGTTCAGGGCGACGGCTATATGTCCGCTCAGAAAATATCCAGCAACCGGTCGATGTAATCAAGTTCGAGCTTTGGTCGGGCACGTTCGCCGGCACGACGGCGAAGCTCGTCGAGGATCTCGCGGGCGCGGCGCATTTCCGACCGGTTTGGCACCGAAACATCGGCATCCTCGACCGCGGCACCCTGCCCGTTCTCATTGGTATTACGCCGCCCGAACGGGTCGAACTGCCCTTCGCGGCCGGGCATGGATTGCTGGCCGCTGGTGATCCCCATCTGCTGGCCGAACTGCTGCGCCAGCATCTGCGACATCTGGTTGGTGGCGTTGCGAAGTTCCTCGAGCGCCTGAGTCTGGTTACGCGCCGAATCGGACAGCTCGCCCTTGCCGAGGTTCTTGCCCGACTGCTCCATCTGCTGTTCGGCCTTGCCCAGATTATCCGGAATCTGACCCATCAGTTCGTCCATCTGCATCATCAGCTCGCCGAGACGTTTTCTGAGCGCGTCCTGCTGTTCCTGCGTCGGCGCACCCTGTTCGCCGGCCTGCTGCTGGCCTTGTTGGCCCTGCTGACCTTGCTGCTGCTCACCTTGCTGGCCCGGCTGGCGCTGGCCCTGCTGTTGCTGGCCCTGCTGTTGTTGACCCTGCTGGCCCATGCGCGGACGCTGCGTCTGACGATTGAGGCCTTCCTGGAACGTCCGGTCGAGCAGTTCCTGCTGGTCCTGCGTCAGCGAGCGCAGACCGTCCATCAGCTTCTTGGCTTCCGCCATCGCCGGATTGGACTGCTGCATCTTCAGGCCCTGACGCAGCTGTTCCAGCATCTGCTGCATCTGTGCCAGCATTTGTTCGGCCGCATCCCGGTTGCCGGTCTCCGCGAGCTCGCGGATCTTGTCCAGCATTTCCTGGATGTCCTGGGTCTGGATCTCCGCGCTGTCCGGCATCTGCGGCAGTTCATCGAGTCCCATTTCCTGCAGGCGGTCGACCAGCGCCTGCATGTATCTGTCCATCGCTTCCTGCAGTTCGCGCATGACCTGGTCGAGTTCCTCGCCGAGCTTGCCGTCGCGCAGCGCCTGCATCGCCTCTTCCTGGAGACGCATCAGGTCGGCTTCGGCAAGCGCGAACTCACCGTCTTCGATCCGGAGCGCGGTTTCCCAGAGAAGCCGCTGCACGGCCGGCACCACGTCGGTGTCCTCGGCATACCCGAGCCGTCCTGCCGCCGAGCGAATGGAAAGGAACGCCACCGTGTCGTCAAAGAAGCGTTTCGGATAGAGCGACAGTTCGTGAAGCTGATCGGCAACCACATCCATCACGTCCGGATCGGCGTCATTCAGAACCTTGCGGGCATCCGCAAGTTGACGCGCGACCGGGTGATTAAAGATGCGCTCCGGCAGCACGACTTCGACGGCATCGGTTTCAGCGGTCTGCCCGGCGGTATCCGTGGCGATCAGCTTGACCTGTACCGGCAGCCCCGCCCACGGGTGCGCCGAAAAATCGCGCAGGTGCGTCGCCTTGATGTCACGCCGGTCGCCGCTGAGCGGCACCTCAACTCGGATTTCCGCTTCACCGCCCGGGACCGGCCGGCCGTTGGGACGGCGGATCGTCATCTCCACCGATTTGACGCCGTAGTCGTCGGACGCCAGATAGATCACTTCGAGCTGGGTATCGCGTTGTTTCGACGGTGCGCGCTCGAACTCGATCGCGGGCGTCGAGTCTGTCGCGATCACCACTGGCCATTCGGCGAGCGTATCGGTGCCGAGACCGACGGCGAGCCGGTCGGAACCGGCCGCATCGGACGTCACCGAGAGTTCCAGCTTGTAGGATGTGCTCGTCGCATCGCCCAGTTGCGCCAAGGGCGTCTTCGACTTACCGAGCGCCAGCGACGGCGCTGTATGAGCACCGGTGGCATGCACCAGAATCTGCGATCCGACGGGCACGATCAGCGTCGGACGTGCCGCGTTCGGTGCCATCGCGTCGGCAACCGCCTCGCCGCCGGTTTCTGCCGGCGGCCGGCCGATATCGTTGAAGACGCTCGGCGCAAGCCCGGTGTAGGCCGGCGGCGTGATCCAGAGATCCATGCTGACGGCATCCGCCGTCCCGGCACTGCCGATCGGCAAAACCGCGCGGATAATGCGTTCCAGCGGCTGCGTGCCCCCCATCAGCACACCGACGAACAACACCAGTACCGGCACGAACCGAAGACCGCGCCGGTCGAGTGCCGCGACACCCGGCTTCGGCGCCGGATAAGCGAGATTCTCGGTCTGGCGAAGCGCGCGGTCGATATGTGCCGACCAGAGCTGGCGGCCGTCGCTTGAAAGCTTTTCCTGCGCGGGTGTATCGAACAGCGCCGTCAACGGACGGTGCTTAAGGCCGGACGCCGCTTCGACGCGGCGTGCCGCTTCCGTGCCCGTGACAGGCCCGAACGCACCGCTCATGCCCTTCAGCGAATAGCCGAACAGCACCGCCAGCAATGCCAGGGCGACGCCGTGCAGTGCATCCGGCAACAACGGCAGAACGTCGGTCAGCGCGACGCCGATAAAAAGCGTAATGACGGCGACAGGCGCCCAGAGAACACGCCAAAGACGTTCCCAGCGAATTGCCAGCACTGCGGCCTGCAGCGCGTTCGACAATCTGGAGACGCCCTGCGTCTTCTCGGGTGTGTCTGTCATCCGCTCGCCTCCTTGGGAACATCCCGGGGCAAGGGCGCGCCGAGCCAGTCCGGCACGCTTTCACGCGACATTATATCATCGACCTTGAGGCGCGCCGCAACAACCGAGAACTCGGCGCCGTTGACCAGCACTTCCGGTATCAGGTCGCGGCCGTTGTATGTCGACGCCATCACCGCGCCGTAAGCACCGGCGGAGCGGAACGCGACGAGGTCGCCCGCTGCGGCCCGAGGCATCATCCGTGCCTTCGCAAATGTGTCGCCGCTTTCGCAAATCGGCCCGACAATGTCGACCGGCACCATGTTGTCGCCCGTGGCAGGTTCGCGCACCGGCACCACGGTGTGATGTGCCTCGTACATGGCGGGCCGGATCAGATCGTTCATTGCCGCGTCGAGAATCAGGAAAGACCGGTCAACGCCTTCCTTCACGTAGATCACGCTGGAAACCAGAATCCCCGCGTTGCCACAGATCATGCGGCCGGGCTCGAAGCCCAACTGGCAGCCGAGATCGCCCGTCACCTCCTTGACCATGGCGCCATAGTCCGCCGGGCTCGGTGGGTTCTCGGCGTCGTACGGAATGCCGAGACCACCACCCAGGTCGACAACCCGGATGTCATGCCCCTGACCGCGCAGCGTTTCGACGAGGCCACGCACTTTCGTGTAGGCCGCCCGGTAAGGCGCGAGATCCGTCAGCTGGGAGCCGATATGAACCGCAACACCGACGACATCGATGCCGGGCAGCGACGCCGCCTCGGCGAAGACAGCCTCCGCCTGCTCCCAGGCGATGCCGAACTTGTTCTCGCTCAGGCCCGTCGTGATCTTCTTGTGGGTTTTCGCATCCACGTCCGGATTGACGCGAATGGCGACCGGCGCATCGACGCCCATGCCGGCGGCGATCTCAGACAAAAGATGCAGCTCGGGCAGCGATTCGACGTTGATCTGGTGAACGCCCGCAGCAAGCGCGGCGCGCAACTCGTCGGCGGTCTTGCCGACGCCGGAAAAGACGATCTTGGACGACGGAATACCCGCCGCATGGGCACGGTGCATTTCGCCGATCGACACGATATCGGCGCCGGCGCCGAGCCGGGCAAGGGTCGCCAGCACGCCGATGTTCCCGTTCGCCTTGACCGCGAAATAGACCTGGTGATCGGTGCCGGCCAGCGCCTCGTCGAACACGGTATAATGGCGCGTCAGCGTTGCCGTGGAATAGCAATAGAACGGCGTACCGACCGTATCCGCGATATCTGCCACGCGGACATCCTCGGCGTACAGTTCACCGTTCCTGTAATTAAAGTGGTCCACGTCCGTTCCTCGCCGTTAAAAACGGCGGCGCAAAAGCCGCCTTTACTTCACCAGCAGTTCCGTCGCCGGCGGCGGCGGATTGTAAGTTCCCGAGCTGTCGTAACGCGGGCGGCGCGTATCGACAGCCGTACCGACCGTCCCCGTGCGGACACGGGGTGCGGTTCGTTTAGCTTCGGCAGGCTCGGCCGGATACGTACGCGGATACGTGCCGCCGTCAACTTCTGCCGGCGCCGATTTCACGCCGCATCCGGATAGTGCCAGGGCAACGCCAAGCGCGATGCCCGCACTCAGAAACGATCTGCTCATCTTCATCAGGTCATACTAGTGTGCCGGACTTTCAAGTGCCAGACACATTCCAGCGAGCGGACTTCCCGGACCACGATTTTCACCGACAAAAAACGGCCGGCAGCTTTCGCCGCCGGCCGCGTTCGTCTCAGGCTGGTGTTCGGGGATTACGCCCCTTCACCAAGCTCGCGTTCAGCCTTATCCCAGGCCTCGGACATGTCCTTGTAGGCTTCGGAGAAGTCGGCTTTCACCTCGGCCCAGGCTTCACCGGTCGTATTCTTAAGACCGCCCAGCCACTCGGCGACGTCCTGGCGTTCTTCACGCAACGCCCGAAGGGTCTCACGTGCGGATTCGCGGGCGGCCTGGCTCATTTCGTCCCACTCATGATCGACACGGGTCTCAAGGGCGACGATACGGTCATCGATCGCATCCAGCGCGCCTTCGACGGCGTCGACCGCTTCGTCACGCTGCTCGACGCCGAATTCCTTCAGCGACGTCACCAACTCGGATGTGTCTTCCTTGATCTGCTCGACGCTCATGTCCTGATCGCCGGCAAGCGCACCGGAAACCGGCGCGACGGCGACAAACGCCGCAAGGGTCATGGCATAAATCGGATAACGGAAAGTCATTTTCAGTCTCCTCTCATTTAAAATTCAGGGAATAAAAAGGGGGTGATCAGCCGAAACGGGACTGCGCCTGGGCGAGTGCATCGCCAAGGGTGCGCGTGGCCTGCTCGACACCGGCTTTCACGTCGCCCCAGGCTTCTTCGCCCGCGGCCGACAGGTCATCCAGCTTCTGCTGCACCTCGTCACGTTTCTGGCGCAGATCGTCGAGTTCACGGTTTAGCGCGATCTTCGCATCGGCATCGGCCTTGTCGGCCTTGGCGCGCAGCTTGTCGATCTCGGCGGACCATTCGTCGAACTGCGCACGCAGCTTCTGTTCATAGGCATGTTTATTGGTCATCGGAAATTACTCGCTCCTAAAACATGTTTACTATTAAACACTTAGGAGCTTATCCTGTGACGTCAACGAAACGCGGGGAGAACGCCAGATCGTTATCGAGCGGTACCGTCATCCGCTAATATGCTTGCGGACGGCAGATCTCATTGAAACGAAATTTCGCCCAGGTGTTCTTCGTCAGAGCCAGCGTTTGCGCGCGGCGGCGACCTGCGCGGCCACGTTGTCGGGCGCCGTGCCGCCGTAACTTTTGCGGCTGGCGACGGAATTGTCGACGCCCAGCACCCCGAACACCGCATCGGTGATCCCTGCCTCGACCGACTGCATGTCGGCGAGCGAGAGATCTTCGAGGCCGCAGCCCTTGTCCTCGGCCATTTTGACCAGCGCGCCCGTGACGTGATGCGCATCGCGGAACGGCATCGAAAGCGTCCGCACAAGCCAGTCGGCAAGATCCGTCGCGGTCGAAAAGCCCTTGCCCGCGTCCGCCTTCATGCGCTCCGCGTTGAAGATCGCGCCTTCGATCATCCCGGTCATCGCCGCCAGCGACAGCGCCATGGTATCGGCGACCTCGAACACCGGCTCCTTATCATCCTGCATGTCCTTGCCGTACGTCATCGGCAGGCCCTTCATGACGATCATCAGCGCATTCAGCATGCCGATCACCCGGCCCGCCTTGGCGCGTACCAGTTCGGCGGCGTCGGGATTGCGTTTCTGCGGCATGATCGAACTACCGGTCGAAAATTCGTCGGCGAGGCGCACGTAACCGAACTGGTCCGAACACCAGAGCACGATCTCTTCCGCCAGCCGGGACAGATGCACGGCGCAAATCGCGGCCGCGCTCATGTATTCCATCGCGAAGTCCCGGTCCGACACGGCATCCAGCGAATTGGCGGCGGGGCGGTCAAAGCCGAGCGCAGCCGCCGTTTTTTCCCGGTCGATCGGGAACGACGTGCCGGCCAGCGCGGCGGCACCGAGCGGGCTTTCGTTCATCCGCGCCCGGGCGTCGGTCACCCGCGAGCGGTCGCGCCCGAGCATTTCGACGTAGGCCAGCAGATGGTGACCGAGCGTCACCGGCTGCGCCGTCTGCATGTGCGTGAAACCGGGCATGGCGCTGGCGGCGTGCTTTTCCGCCTGTTCGATCAGCGCCGTCTGCAGGGCCTGCAGATCACGATCGAGTCCGTCCAGCGCATCGCGCACCCAAAGCTTCAGATCCGTCGCCACCTGATCGTTCCGGGACCGCGCTGTATGCAGCCGGCCCGCGGCGTCGCCGATGCGGGCACGCAGCGCTGCCTCGACGTTCATATGGATGTCCTCGAGCGCGGCGGAAAATTCGAACGTCCCTGCCTCGATCTCGGCTTTGATATCGTCGAGCCCCTTGATAATGGCGTCGGCGTCATCGGACGTGATGATGCCCTGATCGGCCAGCATCCGGGCATGCGCCTGAGAGCCCTGGATATCCTGCCGATAGAGCTTTTTGTCGAAACCGATGGAGGCATTGATCGCTTCCATGACCGCCGACGGCCCGGCCGAGAAGCGGCCACCCCACATCGCACTTGTCTGGGTGCCGTCCGGTTTTTGTTCGTTCTTCTTATCGGTCATGGCATTCCTGCCTTTATCGTCCTAAATACTGGGCATGGCCACCCGGATGACAGGATAGACCATGAAACGTCAGCGCCTCAGCGCGTCCTTCAAAATCTTAATGACGGCGTTGCCGCTCGTTGCCGTGTTTTCCCTTATATCTCCTGCGCTTGCAAGCGATCATGCCGACCGCTGCGAAGCCGAAGGCAAAGCGTTCAAGGCACTGAGCGTCACCGAACCCGCCAAGGCGCCGCCCGCGTTCCCGATCACGACCGCCGACGGCGACGAGCTGGGCCTCGCCGATTTCAAGGGCCGCGGCGTCATCGTCAACTTCTGGGCAACCTGGTGCGCACCGTGCGTCCGCGAAATGCCGGAACTGGATAACCTCAAGGCAGAGCTTGCCGATGACGGTATCGACGTCATCGCCATCTCCATGGACCGGGGCGGGCACAAGGTTGTCGCGCCGTTCTTCGAACGCTATGGCATCAAGAACCTGCCGTCACTGGTGACGCCGTCGAAATCGGGCAGCACACTCGGCATTCGCGGCCTGCCGACGACGCTACTGATCGACGCCGAGGGCCGCGAGGTCGCACGCATCGTCGGCCTGATGAAATACGACACACCCGACGCCGTCGCTTACTTCAAGCGTTGCCTGGCACCGGGGGGATCATGAGACGCACCGCCACGGCCGTTACCCTGACACTATTGGGCGTTCTCGCCATCGGCGGCTGCGCACAGAAGCGCGTCTCGGCGGTGAACTGGCAGCACCCGACACTGCCACAGGAGGCCTGGGCCCAGGACCGCGGCGAATGCCGGCGTTATGCCCGGCGTGAAATGGAGCGCGAAGCCGGCCTGCCCGCCAACGCCCCCGCCGGCGACAATCTGTCCGGCGGGCTCAACAGCTACAATCAGCGGATGAGCAGCTACGAACTCGGCCGCGTCCAGCAGCGCGCGTTCGACAGCTGCATGCGCCGCCTCGGTTACGTGCCAATTTCGAAGTAGCCGCCCGTCGCCCGCCGTTACTCCGGCCAGAGCGCGGTCGCGGGATGGAACTGCGACCAGGCGAACCAGAACGCCTGATGGCTGCCGAGATCGGCGCCGTTCGCATCGACGGCGCGAATGCCGCCGGCGTCGAGCTTCAGGCGCACGTTCTCGACCGCAATCTCGTCGCCGTTCAACAGTGCCAACAACGCCTTGCTGCGCTGGAACGCGACCGGCTTGCCGGATGCCGTGACGACGCCGACGATGTCTTCGTGCACCGGCAGGCGCGGATCGACGTCGCCGACCGGAAAGATCGGCCCGTCAGCGTCCCGGCCGCTGCGGAAATCGAAATTACGGCCGAGCGCCAGAGCCTCGACCAGCACCGTTGTTTCGGGATGCGCTTTCTTCCACGTGCCCCAGTCCGTCGTCACGACACCCGCCTGTTCCAGCTGCAGGTTCTTTTCGGCGAGCGATCCCGTCACCGCCTTGCCAAGAAACGTATCGAACACCGAATACGTCCGGATGTCGTACATCACCTTGTTGGAGCGGATCAGCAGGCCCGACGTGCGCAGCACCGGCCGCTCGATGCCCGGCGGCAGTTGGTCCGTGAAATAGGCCTGCGCCGCACCGCAAAGCGTGCAGTACGGGATGCCCAGATGCCGGCCGCCGAGCGTATCGTTGACCATCTCACGCACTTCCATGATGCGCCTCGGGTAGGCCCGGTATTCGCCGTTGACCTCGACCCCGAAGACGATGTCGTCGTCTTTCAGCCACGTTGCGTCTTCGGCGCTGCTGACGCCGGGATTGTCAGCCGCGGGGATGCAGTTGCACGGCTCGTCCGTCGTGTCGTAAGGCCGGTCATCGATCAGCACGCCGCCCCACGACACGTACCGCCAGTCGATATCGCCCTCGACAAAAATCCTGTCCCAGCCCCGGACCAGCGTCGTGAAGATGGTCCGCTTGGCGCTGAGGTAATCCGGCGGCGCCGGGATATCCCAGGCGATCAGGTGATCGGTCACGACGCCCCAGTCGTTGCCCGGTTTCGCGCCGATGCCCAGCAACGCCGACGCCGCATCGGCCAGTTCCTGATGCAGCCAGGGTTGCGAGATAAAGCGCATCATGTCGGCGATGATCCAGGCGGCGCGGGGATCGTTCGACGCCGCGATTTCCGCCAGCGCGGCGCGTTCCTCATCGCCCCACGACGCATGCACGACACTGTCGAGGAGCGCCACCTGCACGGCGGCCTGCAACGCGTCCGGGAACGGGCCTTCGGGGACGGCGGGTAGTGTGCCGAACTGTTCGATCACGTGGCTTGGACGGGGCGCGGTTTGTTCGGCCTTGGCGCTGCTTGTCCAGAACAGCGCGAGCAAGATCAACGACGAAGCGGCAATGATGCGGGAACGGGACCTGATCGCGGACTCAGTGATGGCCATCTGCCTGCCTTTCCGGTTTTCGGCGACGCCCAGCATTCTGCGGCGGCAGACGTTCGCGTGACCAATCAACTTTGCATCAGCATTCCGTGAAGAATGACCGGTCTGGCAGATGGCCACCGGTTGCAACACATGATTTGCTATTACCATATTAATAGTGGTTGATTCGAACGGCTGAGCCGCACCGGTTTCGAGAGGGCATTTGAAAGCAACGTTTGAAATTTTGGATGATCTCTCGAGCGCGTACGCCGACATCGCGTTCGTTACCAAACTTTGGGAAGATGCACGGGGCAAGCATTTCGCACCCCCCTGGGCCGCGATCGACCTGATGCAGGTGCCGTCGAAGGCCATACCAAGAATATGCGTCGTCGATGTCGTGCCTTCGCCACTGGACTTCATTTACCGGTTCTGGGGGACGGGCATCACGCAGATGCACGACCTCGATGCAACCAGGCAGTCCGTGACCACGGTCCCGCCCGCCGAATACAGCACAATCCTTTTCAAGCAGTATGAACTGGTCGTCACGGCACGAACGCCCATGACATACGTCTGCCAGTTTGAAGACGACAAAGGGCTCGAACGGCGCTACGTCGTGCGGCGGTTTCCGCTGAGCGATGACGGCGAGACGGTCACCGCCGTGCTGAGCATGGAGGAATACGGCGAGAACAACGAAGACCTGAAAAAGCTGTTCGGGCAGTTCGCGCCTTGAGGCTGCGCGAAAAAGAACGGCAGCCCGGGGGAATGGGCTGCCGTTCGGATCGTCGTTGGTCTGGGAGAAACCTGACGAGTAAATGTGTTTGCCGTTAGGCGGCCAGCGGAAGTTCCGGCTGGCTGTCGTCCTTGGTGGCTTCGGCCTGCACGGCTGCGAGACCGATGACCGGGGCCGCGGCGGCGACCGCTTCCGGCGAATACGTGCCGTTGGCGAGTTGCTGGCTGATCGAAGCGATCTGCGAGCGTTCGATGCCGATGTCGGCGAGCACGCTGTCGGACAGCTGGTGCAGGGCACGGGCGGTGCGGCGCGCACGGAAGGCACCCTTGATCGAGGCAAACGCGCCTTTGATCATGGCGGCGATCGCTTCGTTGCGCATGCGGTGCGCGTATTCGATGATCGCTTTCACATCTGCATCGGAGAGCTGCTTGGGCGTCTCGAAAAGCGGCAGACCGGCGGTCACGGTGTCAATCTTGTTCATCTTACCTGTTCCTTCGTTCTGGAAGATCAGGCCGGCGCAGCTCTGTCCGCGTCGCCCTTGTTTCTGACGCTGGGTATACGCCTCATGTTGCACTGCAAAAAGCGCCGTTTTTGCGCACCAGCCATGCATTTGACGCATAATAAAGGTGTGATTTTCGTCACAAGCTATGCAAAATAAGATAACGCTTGCGTCCGCCCGGTAAGCCCCCTAGCCTTCCCGCGCTATGACCGACAGACGCGAGCTCGATCGTGATCTTGACCGCCTGCTGCGCGACAGCGGGGCACGGGTCGATATGGTCAGCGCGCGGGAAATCCTGCGCGGTGTACTCGCGTCGCCTGCCGCCGGTGACGACGAGGCCTGGATTCCGCTGATCGGCCCCGACGCCGGCGACGAGGTCATCGATGCCCTCAAGGAACTCAACGGCCGTATCCAGGCGACGCTGATGGACGACGGGCTTTCCCGCCGCACCACCGACCCGGACCGGCTTTCGGAACTTCGTAAGGAATTAAAGCGCCGCGACCTCGACGTGTTCATCGTGCCCAAGGCCGATGAGCACCAGGGGGAGTTTGTCGCGCGCCGCTCGGAACGGCTGCAATGGCTGACCGCGTTCACCGGCTCCGCCGGCACGTGCGCGGTGATGGCGCGCAAGGCCGCGATCTTCGTCGACGGCCGTTATACCCTGCAGGTCAAGAAGCAGGTTTCTTCCAAGCAGTTCGATGCTTTCCACGCCGCTGACAAATCCCTTCACACATGGCTCTCCGAGAATCTCTCGCACGGCATGCGCGTCGGTTTCGATCCGTGGCTGATCACCGGCGCGGAACGCAACCGCCTCGAATCCATCTGCACGCGCGCTGGCGCCTATTTGATTGCACAGCCCGACAACCCCGTCGATGCGGTCTGGGCCGGGCAACCGCCGCAGCCGATCACGCCGATGGTTGCGCATCCCACCAAGTATGCGGGCGAAGCGTCGGCCAAGAAGCGCAAACGCCTGATCGACGCGATGAACGAGGCCGGTCTCGATTCCGTCGTCCTTAGTGCACCTGACGCCATTGCCTGGCTGTTGAACATTCGTGGCCAGGACGTCCCGTGCACGCCGGTCTCGCTGGCGTTCGCCGTGGCGCACGCGCAGGGCGGCATCGAACTTTTCACCGACCCGCGCAAGATGAGCCCGGGCCTGGAAGCCCACTTCGGCCCGGAAGTCGTGGTCATGGAAACCGAAGCGCTGGCCGACGAGCTGAGCCACCTCGGCAGCCGTGGCCTCAAGGTCGGCGTCGACCTGATACAGGCACCGGCGAAGATCGCCATTACGCTCCGCCAGACCGGCGCCGAGATTGTCGACACCCGCGACCCGACGCTGGCGATGAAAGCGGCCAAAAACAAAACCGAACGCGACGGCATGCGCAATGCGCATCTCCGCGACGGCATCGCGCTCGCCAATTTCCTCTGCTGGATTGAAAAGTCCGCCGGCCGCGGCAAAACGACGGAATGGGACGTCGGTCTCAAGATCGATGGGCTCAGGGAAGAACTTGAGCTGCATCGCGGCCCGAGTTTCCAGACCATCGCCGGATACGGCGCCAACGGCGCCGTCGTGCACTACCGCGCATCGGAAAAGTCGTCGGCCAAGCTCAAGAAAGGCTCGCTCCTTTTGGTGGACAGCGGCGGCCAGTTCCTCGACGGCACCACCGACGTGACGCGCACGGTCGCCATCGGCAAGCCGACACAGGAAATGAAGGACCGCTATACCCGCGTTCTCAAGGGGCACATCACGCTTTCCCGCGCTCAGTTCCCGGAAGGCACCACCGGCAGCCAGCTCGACACGCTGGCGCGCAAGCCGCTGTGGGACATCGGCCTCGATTACGAGCACGGCACCGGTCACGGGGTCGGCAGCTATCTCGGCGTCCACGAAGGTCCGCAGGGCATCTCCAAGCGTCCGAGCCAGGTCGAACTGGAACCCGGCATGGTCGTTTCCAACGAACCCGGCTACTACAAGTCCGGCGCCTACGGCATCCGCATCGAGAACCTTGTCATGGTCAAAACCGTCAAAGCCGAGAAGGGCTGGGAAAAGAAGCTGCTCGGCTTTGAAACGCTGACGTGTGCGCCCTATGACCTGAACCTGATCGAGCCGAAACTGCTAAGCCGAGACGACATTGTCTGGATCAACGACTACCACGCATGGGTCAAGAAATCGCTCGAGAAGAAGCTCGACAAGACGGTCAAGGCCTGGCTCGCCAAGGCGACGAAACCGATCAAGGTGCCGCGCGCCTGAATGCCGGGCGGCCGAGCGCGTTTTAAGCGTTCCAGTTGAAGACTTCTAAACACACGTCATCCCAAACTTGATTTGGGATCCATAGTTATTCGCTCACACCTTGCCGGGTCTTATGGGTCCTGAACCAAGTTCAGGACGACGACGTTTCTCAACCCAGCCAGCCCTCGATCCCCTTGAACAGCAGCCTGATCGCCAGCAGCGTGATCAGCGTCTTGAGGCCGATCCGGAACGCACGCTCCGGCAGCGCGTTCAGCATGTGCTTGCCGACCCAGGTGCCGGCGAAACCGCATGCGAGCAAACCGCAAAGCAGTGGAATGTAGGGCCCGAACGCGAAACCCAGCACGCCAAAAGCGATGATCTTGAAGCCATGCTGGATGGTCATCATCGTCGCGTGGGTCGCCACCACTTCCTGGCGTTTTTCCGACGCCGCGGCGGCAAACGGCGCCACCAGCGGCCCGGTGGCGCCGACGAACATGGTCGCCAGCGCGCCGAAAAGCCCGATCCCGAAGAACGCGCGTCTGGACGGTTCCTGGGTCCGCAGCTTCGGCCCCCACGTCGCGTAGAGCACGAACGCGCCGAGCACCAGCTGCAGCAGCGCCGTCGGCAGCGTGACCACGAGGTTGCCACCGATGGCCGCGCCAATCACCGTCCCGATCAGGAATGGCGGAATGACGTGCTTCAGGATGTCCGCGCGCATGATCGCCGCGCGCCCGGCATTGGAGCCCAGTTGCACGATCCCGTGCAGTGGGATCAGCACCTGGGGCGGCAGCAGGGTCGCCATCGTCGCCATTACCAGTAGCCCGCCGCCGAGCCCCAGCGACGCGGCGATGAAGCTGCCTGCGAACGAGACCCCGCACATGATGACGAAGCCCCAGATGTCGAGGCCGGTGCCCTCGATCAGGATCGATATGACGTTTTCCAAGAACGGTCCCCCCGGAAGTGCGAAATTTTTTTAGCAAACGGACGCAGGCTTGGCACGCGGGAATGGCGAAATAAGGTTTTTGCCACTCACTCGCCGGCGGCGAGGTCCATGATGTCGTCCGCGTAGCTGCGCAACGTCGCCGCGAGGTTGAAGCGCTGGTCGTCACTCAAAGACGCCAGCACATCGGCATACAACGCTTCAAGTTTGCGCCAGCGCGCCTCTGATACGCCTCCGTAGGACGGATCGACGATGTCATAGCCGCGCAGCGCGAGTTTGTAGACGAACGCCGCAAGCGGCGCCGATGCCGGATCACTGCGGAGGAACTCGGTCAGCGCGCGCTGGCGCTTTTCCAGATGATCAAGCCACACCAGCCGGTCGCCGACGGTCGGCCGCGTGTGCCAGCGTACGATCTCGATCTGATCGTCACGCAACGGGCCGATGAAGCGCTCCAGATTATCGACCCGGCGCTCGACCCGCTCCGCCAGAAGGTCGTCGAAAGGGGCCTGCTCTTCGAGACGCTCCTCTCCGATATATGCCGCCATCTGTGCTTCCAGGTGATCGATCTTGCCGGACGCGGTGTGCCGGGCCAGCACGCTGGCGATATAAGGCGCGGCACCGGCGACGGTTTCGTCCAGGAGCCCCCGGAATTCGGCAAACGCGTTTTCGACGTCGCCGGGCTGCCATGGCCCTTTATCCGTCACCGCCGCCTGACGGTGCAGGAACGCCGCGTAGCGCGGCAGCATCGCCGTGCGGTGCCAGGCCACAAGTCGCGCGACCTCTTCCTGAACATGGCGCTCGTCCGCTGCATCGAGATCGAGATATCGCTCGGCGCGACTCTCCAGCGCGTTGTCGGCAAGCCCATAAGCCAGTTTGACGCTGGAGCATGCGGAGAGCGCGAGCAGGACGCAGAACACCCCTGAAAGGCGCAGGATCAAAGATGGCAGGCGGGATTCGGGCATGCACTTCCTCTTACAATCCGTCACCGCTGTCATGTAGGCACGGCCTGACGGGAATCAATTATCCCGCCGCCAGAAGATGCTGGAGAAACCGCCCCGCCGGCCCGGACAGCGCCTTGCGTTCGCGCACCCCGATCAGGAAATGGCGATCCGCCCAGGCCTCGGCGAGGTCGACGACGGCGAGACCGTCGCTCTCCGCATAGGGGGCCGTCACGCCTCGGGGCAGCACGGCGACGCCGAGCCCGCGCCCGACCATGCGCCGGACGCCGTCAAAGCTGCGCACGCTGACGGCAACGTCCAGATCACGGTCCTGCTCGCGGGCCGCTGCGGAAACGGTGGCGAACAGTGAGCTGCCGTCTTCGAGTGCCACGAACGGATAGGGCAGCAGGTCGGCCACAGGTATGGCGTCCCGTGCCGCCAACGGATGTCCGGCCGGGACCACGGCACAGAGCCGGTCGCTCAGATAGGGGAACGTCTCGATCCCGGCATGTGCAACGTTGGCCGAAAAGATGCCGACGTCCACCAGGCCGTCTTCGATGTTGGCGACGATCACGTCCGACACCAGTTCCTTCATCGCGATCCGGACGTTCGGGTTGCCGGCCCGAAACCGGGCCAGCACATCCGGCAGGAACTGATGGATCGCCGACGGGTTGGCGGCAAGGCGGACGTGACCGCGATTGCCCTCGGCGAAGTCCGACATCTCGTGCGCTGCGCGTTCGGCGAGGTTCAGCAGGTTCTCCGCATGCCGGAGCAGCACCGCGCCCGCCGGTGTCGGCTCGACGCCCCGGCCTTTCCGGTAAAGGACCGCCGTGCCCAGCCGGTGCTCGAGATCGCTCAGGCGCCGGCTGACGGCAGAAACGGCAATGTGCTGTTCTTCCGCCGCGGCCGAGATCGAGCCCAGCCGGACGGCGGATTCCAGGAGCCGGAGGGTGATCAGGTCGAAGTCGATGTCACGTCCTCTCGGCCATTGCTCACGCCGCGGCGAGCACGCGCTTGCGCGGCACGACGCGGATGTGGCCGCCGGTGTCGGTGTCGGGAAGCGCGGCGACTTCTTCGGCGACATCGAGCAGCTTCGCCAGATCGACGCCCGTCGCGATGCCCATGTTCTCGAACGTGAACACGAGATCCTCGGACGCGGTATTACCTGTCGCCCCCGGCGCAAACGGGCAGCCGCCGAGACCGGCGACCGAGGCATCGAACACGCGTACGCCCGCGTCATAGGCATAAAGCGCATTGGCGACGCCGAGCCCGAACGTATCGTGGCCGTGATAGGCCCAATTCGCGACACCGCCCGAGAAACGTTCGATGGCGCCCGCGCAAAGCTCCGCAACGTGATCGGGCAGCGCGCGCCCGGTGGTATCGCAAAGGCCGATCTCGACCTCGTGGCCGTAGGCCAGCACCTTGTCGATGCAGGCATAGACGTCGTCTTCCGGCACACGGCCCTCGAACGGGCAGTCGAACGACGTCGCGACGTTGACGCGGAGTTTGAAGCCCGGCACGTCCTTGCCGGCCTCGATGACCAGCCCCAGTTCCTCGATGGAGGCGGCCACCGGGCGGCGTACGTTCGACTTGTTGTGGCTTTCGGAGGCCGAAAAGACGCAGCCGATATCGGGGCAGCCCGCATCGAACGCGTTTTGCGCACCGCGCAGGTTCGGCGTCAGCGCCGTCAGCGAGGTTCCTTCGGGCACGCGCACCTTCGCATGCACCTCGGCGGTGTCAGCCATCTGCGGCACGTGCTTGGGCGAGACGAACGCGCCCGCCTCGATCCGGGTCATACCGGCGGCGGCCAAGCCTTCGATGACGCGGACCTTGGTCTCGGTGGGGATCCACGTCGGCACCACCTGGAAACCGTCGCGCGGCGCGACATCGCACAGAATGACAGGGGCCTTGCTCATATCACGTTCTCCTTTTTCAGGCGCTCGATCTCGGCGCCATCCAGCCCGAGAAGTCCGCCCAGTACGTCTTCGTTGTGTTCACCGACACGCGGTCCGGCCCATTTGATGCCACCCCCGCGCTTATCTTCGGCATTGTCACCCATCAGCGGCACGATACCCGGATGCAGCACCTCGCCCAGACGGTCGTCGTCGACCGGTTTCACCATGCCACGTTCCAGGAACTGGGGATCGGCGGCGATGTCGGCGGTATCGTAGATCCGCGTCGACGGAATGTCGGCCCCGGCGATCATGTCTTCCAGTTCTTCCAGCGTGAACTGTTTTGTCCATTCGCCGATTTCCGCGTCGAGCACCGGCATATTCTTCACGCGGCTCGGGTTATCGGCATAGCGCGGGTCTTCCTTCATGTCCGGCCGCCCCATGATATCGCAAAGCCGCGCAAACAGGGTCTCGGAATTGGCGCCGATGATGAACCAGCGGCCGTCCTTGGACGGATAGGCGCTCGACGGCGCCGCCGTCGGGATGGTCGAGCCGTGCGGCTGGCGCACTTTGTCCATGTAGCCGTATTCCGGCAGGCAGCCTTCGAGCATACTGAGGATGCTCTCCGTCAGTGCAACGTCGACGCGGCGCCCCGGCCGGCCGCGCCCGGCCTGTTTCTCGAACAGCCCGGCCAGCAACCCGATGGCACCGTAAAGACCGGCGATGCTGTCGCCGATGGAAACGCCGACCCGCACCGGGGGCAGATCAGAGACCTCGCTCGGATACCCGCTCAGGTGACGGATCCCGCCGACGGCTTCGCCGATGACGCCGAAGGCCGCGCGTTTCGAATAAGAACCGGTTTGCCCGTACCCGGAAATCTGCACGATGATCGCGTCCGGGTTCACAGCGGCAATGTCGTCGGGGCCGAGCCCCCACTTCGCCAGCTGCCCCGGCTTGAAATTCTCGACCACGGCGTCGGCGTGCTTGATCAGTTTCTTGACCAGCGCGATCCCTTCCGGGTTCTTCAGGTCCGCCGTGACGCAACGCTTGTTGCGGCCGTGCACCGACCACCAGACGGATGATTTCTCGCCTTCGGGAATGGCACCCCAGGCGCGCACCGGGTCACCCCGGCCGGGCGGCTCCACCTTGATGACATCGGCGCCGAGATCGGCCAGCACCCGCGTGCAGAACGGCGCCGCGATAAAATGCCCCAACTCGAGGATCGTGAGCCCCGAGAGGGGCCCGGTAATGTCAGCTTCGGCATTGTTCGTGCCGGATAAATCCTTAGTCATCTGTTTCGCCTTCGTAGTTCGAGACCTCGACCAGGTTGCCGTCCGGGTCGCGGAAATAAACGGATTTGATGGGACCGGTGGCCCCGGTGCGGGCAGACGGCATGAGCTCGATCTCGACGCCCGCGCCCTGAAGGTGCCGGACGACCTCGTCCATCGGCGTCCGGGTAATCAGGCAGAAATCGCCGCCGCCGGCTGCCGGGTTGGTCGCTTTCGGTTCGTACTCGCGGCCCGCCGGGTGCAGGTTGATCTTCTGGCGGCCGAACTTGAGCGCCGTCCTGCCCTCGCCGAACACTTCTCGCTCCATGCCGAGCGCACGTTCATAAAAGTCGCACGTCGCGCCAATGTCGCGAACCGTCAGCACGAAATGATCGATGCGGTCGATTTTCATCGCGTCCTCCCTATGCCTGCAAAATACGGCATGATCGCGATTTCGCAAAACCGCCATTTGAGAAAACTATATTCGCGAAACGAGAAACCTTAACGGCTTTATGGATTATTTACCTAATCGGCGTATATCATTGAATGTTATAGAGATTCGCCGATTTCAGGGGGGGACCCGGGGGATACATGCTCAAGCGCTTTAAAAAGAAACAGCCGGCACCGGCTTACGAGGGTCCGCCGCTGGACCCCGAATGGGCGCGCAACAAGCGCGGCAAGTTCCACCGCCTCGCCCACCTCGACACCGTTGCCGAGGGGCTTTCCGGTTTCAGCGGCGTCTACGTGATCTGGCATTCCGGGGTAAAGCCGGAGTGGGTCTACGTCGGCGCCAGCAACGATCTGGCCTCGGCCATCGACGAGGCGATCGAGGATCAGGACATCTTTAGCTACGAGGTCAACGGCGGGCTGTACGTGACGTGGTCGCCAATCCTCAAGGAACGCCAACCCGGCGTGCTGAAGTACCTGACCGAGGCCATGCGCCCCGCCGTCGAAAACCCCGCCGCCAAGTCGATCAAGGACGGCGCAATCAACGTCAAGGTGCCGAAACGGCGCGAGGGGTAAGCCCCACACACTCCCATCGTCACCCTGAACTTGATTCAGGGTCCATAACTCATCGACCAGCAAGTTCAGGACGACGTCGAATTTCCGATGATATAGGCTGCGCGAAACGCAGGACAGGGGAGTTCATGTCCGCAACCTACGACACCATCGGCGTCAATTACGCCGATCTCAGGCAACCGGATCCCAGGATCGCGGCCGTGATCCATGATGCGCTAGGCGATGCGGAAACCGTCCTCAATGTCGGCGCCGGGGCCGGGTCGTACGAACCGGCCGATCGCAACGTCACGGCGCTTGAGCCGTCGGCGAAGATGATCCAGCAACGCCCTGCCTCATCCGCCACGGTCATCCAGGGAACGGCCGAGGACCTGCCGTTCGACGACGAATCGTTCGACGCCGCCATGGCGGTGCTCATCATCCACCACTGGACCGATCAGGCGAAGGGCCTCGCCGAGATGCGGCGCGTGACGCGGGGACCGGTTGTGCTGCTGACGTTCGATCCCGACCACCGGAATTTCTGGCTGCTCGATTATATCCCGCAGCTGACCGCGCTCGACGACGACAACATGCCGAAGATGACAGCCTACGAAGTATCTCTCGGTCCGGTCGAGATCTCCTGCGTGCCCGTACCGCACGACTGCACCGACGGGTTCATGGCGGCCTACTGGCGCCGGCCCCGCGCCTATCTGGACGAACGTGTCCGCGCCGCCATCTCGCCGTTCTGGATGATCGGCGACATCACGCGGGAACTCGGGCAACTCGAACGCGATCTCGACAGCGGCGCGCGGGAACAGTCGTATGGCGCACTGTTCAACGCCGACACCTTCGATGCCGGCTACCGGCTAGTCCGAACGGTCTGAGTTAAGCCGCCTGCTTGTTTGCGTCCTCGACGATGGAGACGATCCCGTCGAGGATCCGCGTCAGGTCGAAGTCCTTGGGCGTGTAGACGGCGGCGACGCCGCTGGCGAGCAGCTTCTTCTCGTCTTCCGGCGGGATGATGCCGCCGACCACGACCGGCACGTCGCCGATCCCGGCTGCATCCATCTTGGCGACCACGTCGGCGACCAGCGTCACGTGCGAGCCCGACAGGATCGAAAGACCCACCACGTGCACCCCTTCCTGCAGCGCGGCCTGCACGATTTCGTCCGGGGTCAGGCGGATGCCCTCGTAGACCACCTCGAGCCCGGCGTCGCGGGCACGGACGGCGATCTGTTCTGCTCCGTTGGAATGACCGTCCAGCCCCGGTTTGCCGACGAGCATCTTGAGGCGCGTGCCGAGCACACCCTCCAGCTGGTCGACGCGGGTGCGGATATCGGCCATCTGGTCCGGCGCCTGCGCCGACGCCCCGCCGACACCTGTCGGTGCACGGTATTCGCCGAACACACCCCGAAGCGTTTCCGCCCATTCGCCGGTGGTGACACCGGCGTGCGCACACGCGATGGAGGGCTCCATGATGTTGCTGCCGTTGGCGGCGGCGTCCTTGAGGGCGGCCAGCGCCACGGCGACCTTGGTATCGTCGCGCTCGGCCCGCCATTTTTCGAGACGTTCGATCTGGCCTTTCTCGGCGCGTTCGTCGACGGTCAGGATCGAGCCGTCCCCCGCCGTCAGCGGCGACGGCTCGCCGTCGGTGTAGCGGTTGACGCCAATCACCGGCAGTTCGCCGCGTTCGATGGCGGCGAGACGGAGCGCATTGCTCTCGACCAGGCGGCGCTTCATGTAGGAATTCTCGACCGCGGCGACGGCGCCACCCATGTCTTCGATCTGCGCCAGTTCGGCACGCGCCCCTTCCCTCAGTTCTTCGACCTTGGCCTCGACCACCGGCGAACCGTCGAACAGATCGCCGTATTCCAGAAGATCGGTCTCGTAGGCGACGATCTGCTGCAGGCGCAGCGACCATTGCTGGTCCCACGGGCGCGGCAGGCCCAACGCCTCGTTCCACGCAGGCAGTTGCACGGCACGCGCCCGCGCGTTCTTGGAAAGGGTGACCGCCAGCATTTCCAAGAGGATGCGGTAGACGTTGTTTTCCGGCTGCTGCTCGGTCAGGCCCAGGGAGTTCACCTGCACGCCGTAGCGGAACCGCCTAAGTTTCGGATCCTCGACGCCGTAACGTTCACGGCAGATGTCGTCCCACAGTTCGGTGAAGGCGCGCATCTTGCACATTTCGGTAACGAAGCGAACGCCCGCGTTGACGAAGAAACTGATACGCCCGACGACGGTCGGGAAGTCTTCTGCCGGCACCAGCGGCTTGACGCGGTCCAGCACCTCGATCGCGATGGCCAGCGCGTAGGCCAGCTCCTGCACCGGCGTCGCGCCGGCCTCCTGCAGGTGGTACGAACAGACGTTGGTCGGGTTCCATTTGGGAATCTCGCGGTACGTGAAGCTGACCACGTCGGCGATCAGTTTCAGGCTCGGCGCCGGCGGGAAGATATAGGTGCCGCGCGACAGGTATTCCTTGATGATGTCGTTCTGCGTCGTGCCGGACAGCTGATCGCGCGCCACGCCCTGGCGTTCGGCGGCGGCAACATAAAGCGCCAGCAGCCACGCCGCCGGCGCGTTGATCGTCATCGACGTGTTCATCTTGTCCAAGGGAATGCCGTCCAGCAGGACTTCCATGTCACCCAGGTGCGAGACGGGGACGCCGACCTTGCCGACCTCGCCCTTGGCGAGCGGGCTGTCGGAATCGTAACCGGTCTGCGTCGGCAGGTCGAAGGCGATGGACAGCCCCGTTTGCCCCTTTTCGAGGTTGGCGCGGTACAATTTGTTGGATTCCGACGCCGATGAGTGCCCCGAATAGGTCCTGAAAAGCCATGGCCGGTCAGGCGTTGCGCGGGTTTCCGATTTCGCAGCCGCAGCAACGGCGGTTTTGTCCTTGGCGTAATTTTCTGTCATTAACCTGAAGTCCCCGAACGAAATAAATCCACTTTCCCCATTTCCACGAAATATTATTTTAAAAACGCGGAATATTTTTTTGCAACGTAGCAAATTGTGCATTGCGAAGAAAGCAGATTCCGTCTAGGAGTCATATTGCGTTGCAACAAATTTGCAATCGCAACAGGGGATCGTCGTGAGCTTTGGGAGGCGTGCGGCGATGATTAGCGACACGTCAAGAGTACAGGGGACGAACCAATGAGCGAAGCCGCCGAAATCATCGATTTCAATCCGAACATGCCCAAGAAGGATCTCTATGAAGTGGGCGAGATCCCGCCGCTCGGCCATGTGCCGAAACAGATGTACGCGTGGGCGATCCGCCAGGAGCGCCACGGCGAACCCGATAGCGCCATGCAGGTCGAGGTTGTCGACGTCCCCGAACTGGACAGCCACGACGTTCTGATCATGGTGATGGCCGCCGGCGTCAACTACAACGGCGTCTGGGCCGCGCTCGGCACGCCGATTTCGCCGTTCGACTATCACAAGGCCGAATACCACATCGCCGGATCGGATGCGTCCGGCATCGTCTATGCGGTCGGCTCGAAGGTCACCCGTTTCAAGGTCGGCGACGAAGTGGTCGTGCACTGTAACCAGGACGACGGCGACGACGAGGAATGCAACGGCGGCGACCCGATGTTCTCGACCTCGCAGCGCATCTGGGGCTACGAGACCCCGGACGGCTCGTTCGCACAGTTCTGCCGCGTGCAGGATCGCCAGTGCATGGCGCGTCCGAAGCACCTGACATGGGAAGAAAGCGCCTGTTACACGCTGGTGCTGGCGACGTCGTACCGGATGCTGTTCGGTCACCGCCCGCATATCCTGCGCCCGGGTCACAACGTGCTGGTGTGGGGTGCGTCGGGCGGTCTCGGCGCGATGGCTGTGCAGCTCTGCGCGGTCTCCGGCGCCAACGCCATCGGCGTGGTGTCCGAAGAGGACAAGCGCGAGTTCGTCATGTCGCTCGGCGCCAAGGCGGTCATCAACCGCAAGGACTTCAACTGCTGGGGCCAGCTGCCGCCGGTCAACGGCGAGGGTTTCAAGGATTACATGAAAGAGACCCGCAAGTTCGGCAAGGCGATCTGGGACATCACCGGCAAGGGCAACGACGTCGATTTCGTGTTCGAACACCCGGGCGAAGCCACGTTCCCCGTCAGCTGCAACGTCGTCAAACGCGGCGGCATGGTCGTGTTCTGCGCCGGCACCACGGGCTACAACCTGACCATGGACGCACGCTTCGTGTGGATGCGCCAAAAACGCATCCAGGGCAGCCACTTCGCCAACCTGCATCAGGCGAGCCAGGCCAATAACCTGGTGATCGAACGCCGTATCGATCCGTGCATGTCGGAAGTCTTCTCGTGGGACGACATCCCGGCCGCACACATGAAGATGATGCGCAACCAGCACAAGCCCGGCAACATGGCGGTGCTGGTGCAGGCCAAGAAACCGGGCCGGCGCACCATCGAAGACTGCCTCGAAGGCTGAGTTAAGCGCTCCCGCCACCGCAGCTTGCCGTGGCGGGAGTAGCTCTGTAACGTGCCTGTCACGATGGCTGGGCACAGCCGGAAAAAATGCCTGCGTTGCTGGAAATACGGTCTGGGGGGACTGGCGGCAACGTAACCGGGGCCGGTCCGGGAATATGGGCCGGAAAGATGGGGATGACGAAGATGGACGCTAGCGGGAAAACCGAAGAGCCGTTGATCGACGGCCTGACCGGGCTTTGTGACGCCGCATTGCCGGCCGCGGAGACCCTGCTGGCGGAAACGCGCCAGCACCTGAGCGACATGGTCGTCGTCGACGGCCACGTCAAAGGCCCGCTCGTCGAGAAGCATCAAACCGAAGTACATGGCCTTGCCTGGGTCGCGACCTATGTCGAGGGCCTGCGCCAGATGCTGGAATGGGGCAAGCGCCTCGAGGCCGAAGACCGCTTCACCGAGCTTGAACAATTGATGGTGCAGGCCGCATACGGCGAGTACCTGAGCCAGCTCGAAGGCGGCATCGCCATCAGCCAGCTGGAAATGATCCGCCCCGGTGACATCGGCATCGGCGAAGCGGAAATTGCCAATTTCAGAAACGACGCCGTGCGGACCTTGCAGCAATACGGCAACACGGGCGCCGTCCGCGCGCGTATCGCCGAGTTGATCGAGGACGGTCATTTCGGCGCACCGGGACTGTCGGATGAGACGCTCGACATGGTGCGCGACCAGTTCCGCCGCTTTGCCGAAGAACAGGTCCTGCCCTATGCCCACGAATGGCATTTGAAGGACAACCTGATTCCGATCGAGATCGTCGAACAGATGGCCGAGCTCGGTGTCTTCGGCCTGACCGTGCCGGAAGATTTCGGCGGGCTGGGTCTTGGAAAAATGGCGATGTGCGTCGTTACCGAAGAACTGAGCCGCGCCTACATCGGTGTCGGCTCGCTCGGCACGCGCTCCGAAATCGCCGCCGAACTCATTCGTCTCGGCGGCACGGACGCACAAAAGGAACATTACCTGCCACTGATCGCCAGCGGTGAAATCCTGCCGACGGCGGTCTTCACCGAACCCGGCACGGGCTCCGACCTCGCGTCGCTCAAGACCCGCGCGGTCAAGGACGGCGACAGCTACAAGGTGACGGGCAACAAGACCTGGATCACGCACGCCAGCCGTTCCGACATGATGACACTGCTGGTCCGCACCAACCCGGACGAGCCCGGCTACAAGGGCCTTTCCATGCTGCTGGTCGAAAAGCCGCGCGGCACCGACGCGGAGCCGTTCCCGAAAGACGGCATGACCGGCGGCGAGATCGAGGTGCTCGGCTACCGCGGCATGAAGGAATACGAGCTCGGCTTCGACGGCATGGAGGTGCCGGCGGAACAATTGCTCGGCGGCGAGGAGGGCCAGGGCTTCAAGCAGCTCATGGCGACGTTCGAAAGTGCCCGCATTCAGACCGCGGCGCGTGCCGTCGGCGTGGCGCAGAACGCCATGGAGCTGGGCCTCGAATACGCCAAGGGCCGCATCCAGTTCGCCAAGCCGATCTACGCCTTCCCGCGTGTCCACGGCAAGCTCGCGTGGATGGCGGTGGAAACCATGATCGCCCGACAGATCACATACTTCTCGGGCCGCGAAAAGGACAGTGACCGCCGCTGCGACATCGAAGCCGGCATGGCCAAGCTTCTCGCCGCCCGCGTCGCCTGGGCCAACGCCGACGGAGCATTGCAGATCCACGGCGGCAACGGCTACGCGCTCGAATATCCGATATCCCGCGTGCTCTGCGACGCGCGCATTCTGAACATCTTCGAAGGGGCCGCCGAAATTCAGGCGCAGGTGATCGCCCGCGGCCTTCTGGAAGGCAGGAACTGACGATGAGCACCGCCGCCGCCGAGAAGATCGAAGAGCCGCGAATTGCAGCACGTGTCGCCGACGTCATCGTCCGCGAGGCGACCGACGACGACGCGGACGCCGTCATCCAGTTGATCGACGATGTGCTCAGCGAGTTCCAGGGCTGCGTCCTGAAGGTCGACGAAGAACACCCGCAGCTGCGCGAACCGGGAAGTGCGTATCGCCGTCTCGGCGGACGTTTCTGGGTCGCGGAATGCCAGGGTCTGATCTGCGGCACGGTCGCGCTGACACCGACCGACGCACCGGGCGCCACCAGGCTCCGCAAGCTGTTCATCTCGCAGGCCGCCCGCGGCCGCGGCCTCGGCCGGACGCTCTGCGAACTGGTCGAACGCACGGCCCGTGACGAGATGGGCGCGGACATGATGATGCTCTATACCGATAGCCGCTTCCTCGATGCGCACCGGCTCTACGAGGACCTCGGCTACGTGCGCCAGCCCGGCCTCGTGCACTGCGCCGACGCATCGAACTCCATCGAGTACGTGTATACGAAGAAGCTCTAACGCGTTCCAAGGCAACGCCGTCATCCTGAACTAGTTTCAGGATCCATAAGCTCTAGCACCTTGTCTGAAAGTATGGACCCTGAACCAAGTTCAGGGCGACGACGGGATGTTACCGCGTCCCGATCAAATCCCGGCTGACCTTGCGTTTGAATAGCCGCTCCGCGTTCCTGTAGGCAAAGCCCTCGGCGAGGTCCTTCGGGAACTGCGCCAGCCATGCACGGTTCATGGCGACAAGATCACTGTACTGCGCCCACTGCTCGTTGACCCAGGTGTCCGTGCCGACCATGAAGCGGTCGGCGTGTTTCTCCAGCAGCGCCTTCCATGCCGGGTCGAGCGTGCCGCCCTCCCCCTTCAGGATTTCCCATTCCCGGTACGACAGATCGGCATAGAGCGTCGGGTGCTTGTCCATCATCGGCCCGACGACGGCGGGCGGCTCCGACATGCCGGCGTGCGCCCAGATGATCGTCAGGTTCGGGTCGATCCCGTACATGAAGCTGACGGGCTCGGCACCGGAATGGATGTGCAGCAACGCGCCGCGCTCGGCGGCGAGTGTCGCGATCTGCCTGAGCAGCCCCTCGTCCGCCTTCGCGATATCATGCAGATGGAACTCGCCGATGCCGACATGCGGGTAAGCGTCCATGCGGCCGCGGATGTAATCGAACATGCCATCAAAGCTGGTCCAGTTCGACGACCCGTAACCGCCGTGATAGGGCCGGACCTCGGGCACGATGCGGTTCGGCGCGTATTCGTAGAGCTTGATGGTGCCCTCGTCGGGCGTCGACGAGACCAGCGCCATGGCGACGCCGGCCCGGTCCATCAGCTCGATCACGGTGCCGGGCGGATACGGCCCCCACGCCGGTTCCTTGTAATGCACGTGCGCATCGAAGATCGGCAGATCTTTCACGCCTTCGCCGATGGGATCGGCGTGCACCGGCGCCGCCCAAAAAAGCGCTCCCAACACCACAAGGCCCAGACGATGTCGCATGCCGTATTCTCGCGCCGAACGGGACGGCGGGCAAGATCAGGCGATGACGGTCAGGCGGCGGCGAGCGCCTCATGCACGGCGAGCGTCCCCATCACCGCATCGGCGGCCTCGCGGCCCTTGGTCACGAAATGCGCCTTGAAGAAGCCGATGTGTTCCTCGGTTTCCTGGAAATTGTGCGGCGTGAGCACGACGGAAAAGACCGGCGTGTCTGTCTCAAGCTGCACCTGCATCAGCCCCGAGACGACGGCACCTGCGACAAAGTCATGACGGTATATGCCGCCGTCGACGACAAAACCGGCGGCCACCACGCACGCAATGTCGTCGCGCTGGGCCAGCCGCTTTGCCACCAACGGCAATTCGAAGGCGCCGGCAAGGCTGTGCATCTCGACCGGCATTTCGTTTCCGGCTTCGGCCATGCGTTCCTCGAAACCGACGAGGGCGCGGTCGACGATATCCGCATGCCAGCGGGCCTGGATATAGGCGATTTTAGGGGTATCGGCAGTCATTGCAGTACGTGCTCCTGAACGAATTTGGACCGTACGCAATCGGGACTCATGCGCCGCTGCCGCCTGATGCGGCAACGGGCACTGTTCTCTTCCATCCGGACTGTGACCGTCGGCTCCGGCATCTCACCGGATCTGCTGACCCCGGCCGATCGGATGCCGGCCGGGCGCTCGCGGGCTCGTACCCTTGGGTACATACCGCCGGTGGGGAATTTCGCCCCGCCCCGAGAACGTGACGGCACCCTATCACCGGGTCATCAGAGTTGACAGACCCAATGATCGGTGGATTGCTCATTCTGAAGACAACCGGAGAACTGTTATGCCCGTCGACCCCGAACTCTATGCCGCTTTCATTCTCGCCACCGCGCTGCTGATCCTGATGCCGGGGCCGATCGTCACGCTGGTCATCGCCAATTCCCTGAAACACGGCGCGGGCACCGGCATCAAGACGGTCATCGGCGCCAACTCCGGGACGACGGTCATGCTGACGGCAGGGGCGCTCGGGCTGACCACCGTGCTGGCGGTCGCCGCCGATGTCTTCGAATGGATCCGCTGGGCCGGCGTCGCCTATCTCGTATGGCTGGGTGCCAGGGAATGGCGCGAGGTCTTCAGGAAACGCCCGGAAGCCGTCGAGCAGTTGCCGCCGGATCAAAAGCCGAAGGGCGTGTTCTGGCACGGCTTCGTCGTCGCCATCACCAACCCGAAAACGATCTTTTTCTTCGTCGCGTTCTTTCCGCAGTTCATCGACCCGGCGCGTGACGCGGGGCCACAGGTGGCGATCCTGTGCGTCACGTTCATGGTGCTGGCGTTCCTGCTGGACGGGATGTACGCGATCATCGCCGGACGCGCGCGAGCGTGGCTCGCGGGCGGCCAGAGGGCACGGCTGCGCCACGGCATCACCGGCACGCTCTTGCTCGGGACCGGCCTCGGCTTAGCTTTGGCACGACGGGGGTCGTGACGCCTTGGCCCGCCCGGGGTCGTGACGCCTTGGCCCGCCGGGGTAGCTGATCCGGCGCGGCCAGGATAGGGAGACCACGCAATGGCCTACGGCAACGTCAAGCTCCCGCCCGCGATTATCGACGTCGAAGCGTCCGGCTTTGGTCCCGACAGCTACCCGATCGAGGTCGGCGTCGTGCTGGATAACGGCGAAAAGTACTGCACCCTCGTCCAGCCCGCACCGGACTGGACGCACTGGGACACCGAAGCCGAACTGGTGCACAAGGTGAGCCGCGAGATCCTGGCCGAACACGGCAAGCCGATGCGTGCCGTCGCCGAGGAACTCAACGAGATCATCGGCCCGCGTGACGTCTATACCGACGGCTGGGTCGTTGACAGCACATGGATGATCAAGCTGTTCACCGCGGCCGGACTGGGGGCGGCGTTTTCCGTCCGCGCGCTCGAGATGATCCTGAGCGAGTCCCAGATGGAAATATGGCACGACACCAAGGACCGGATTCTTAAGGAAATGGCGCTCAAGCGTCACCGGGCGTCCAATGACGCGGTCATCATCCAGCAGACCTATATGGCGACGCACACGGCGCAATCGCGCTGAAAACCGGTGTATTCCGGGTTATCCACCGCCCCCGCCTTGCCCCGCCGGGGATAATTCGTAAGCTGGTGGCAGCAACCGGCGCACTCTGCGCCGCATAAATCCGGACCGGCCTGGCGTGCATCCCGGGCCCCGAGCGGGCCCAGCCCTGCCATTCGTGCCTTGCATCCGCTGGTCCGCACAGACACCGGAGTTGATAAAACCATGTCCATTCAGATTGCCGAAACCGCGGAAGATGTATCGCGCGTTGCATTCGGATTCATGGCGTCGAAGGCGCTGTTCGCCGGCCTGCACATCGACGTCTTCACGCATCTGACCGAAGGCGCCAAATCGATCGAAGAGATTTCGAAAGCCACCAAGGTGCCGGAAAACCGGATCGAGACGCTGATGACGGCGCTCTTCTCCGTCGGGCTCGTGACGTACGATGACGGCAAGTATGCCAACGCACCCGGCGCGGACGCGTTTCTCAACCGGGAATCCAAATACGATTTCGGCGATTACCTGCGCTACCAGATCGACCAGCAGATGTACCCGTTCCTGGGTCAGCTCAACAATGTCATGGACGGCACCCTCGACCCGGAAGCCGTCGATTCCTACCAGCACTGGATGTCGGACCCGGATCAGGCGGCGCTCTATTCCAACGCACAACATTCCGGCTCGCTCGGCCCCGGGCGCACCATCGCCAAGACGGTTGACCTGACCGGCGCCAAGAACCTGCTCGATGTCGGCGGCGGCACGGGGGCGATGACGATCCGCCTTTTGGAGGCCAACCCGGACCTGGTCGCGACCATCATCGATTTCCCGAACGTCGCCGAGATCGGCTGGCAGTTCATCACCGACGCCGGGATGATCGACCGGGTGCGCTATATCCCCGGCAACGCACTGAACGCCGAATGGCCGACGGAACAGGACGCGATCTTGATGTCGTACCTGTTCTCCGGCGTGCCGGGCACGGAAGTGCCGAAACTGGTCGAACGCGCCTTCGAAAGCCTGGCGCCGGGCGGCACCTACATGGTGCACGATTTCATGGTGGATGATGACCGCGAGGGGCCGTCGATGGCGGCGCTCTGGCAGCTCCAGCACATGGCATTCACGCCGGACGCGCACTCGATCACGGCGGGCTGGCTGAAGGAGGAAATGTCCAAGGTCGGCTTCACGGATATCGAGGACACCGCCGCCATCCCCGGCCTCACGCACCTGGTTTACGCGAAGAGGCCCGGCTGATCGACCTCGTCCTTCGAGACGGCCTTTCAGGCCTCCTCAGGATGAGGTGCGTCGCAATCCGTCCGAAACCTCATGCTGAGGAGGACGCAACGCGTCCGTCTCGAAGCATGCCTGTGACGCCGGACACTTGACCGGCGTTAAAACCTCACCTACCTTTGGGGCATGATGTTGACCTACAACGACACGCTACTACTCGGCCTTACCCGCCCGGGGTCCTGACAGGACACCGGGTCACCGCTGCGCGTATCGTTTTCAACTTTTTTGAGCCGACATCATGAAACCCTACCGAACAGACGTCTCCCGTCCGCACGCTGCCCGCGATGATCTTGCGCGCCCTGGCCTCACCGGCCTGCGACTTACCGGCCGCCGCCGGTAACTCCACGGCTGCCCGGCGGTCGGTTCCGAAGCCGTTTCACACTTTCGGAGAACAGAATTCAGACGGACCGGACGGGCGACACGCCCCGGTCCAGGAGACGAGAAAATGACCAAGGCTACTGCAAAACCCGCCATGAAACCGGGTGCGAAATACGTTCCGTTCCAGCAGATCGACCTGCCGGACCGGCAATGGCCCGGCCGCGTGATCACCGAGGCGCCGGTCTGGTGCTCGGTCGACCTGCGCGACGGCAACCAGGCACTGATCGAGCCCATGGGCCCCGAACGCAAGCGCCGCATGTTCGAAAAACTGGTCGAGATCGGTTTCAAGGAAATCGAGATCGGTTTCCCCGCCGCGTCGCAGACCGACTTCGATTTCTGCCGCCAGCTGATCGAGGAAGACATGATCCCCGACGACGTCACGATTCAGGTCCTGACGCAGTCGCGCGATCATCTGATCAAGCGGACCTATGAGGCCATCGAGGGTGCCAGGTCCTCCATCGTGCACCTCTACAACTCGACGTCCACCACGCAGCGCCGCGTCGTGTTCGACATGGACATGGACGGCATCACCAAGATCGCCACCGACGGTGCCAAGCTGGTGCGCGAGCTGGCGGAAAAGGTGACCGACGGCGAAATCATCTACCAGTACTCGCCGGAGAGCTTCACCGGGACCGAGCTGGAGTTCGCCCGCGACATCTGTGACGCAGTGATGGACGTGTGGGAACCGACGCCGGAGAAAAAGGCGATCGTCAACCTGCCCGCCACCGTCGAGATGGCGACGCCCAATATCTATGCCGACCAGATCGAATGGATGCACAGGAACCTGGCACGACGCGACAGCATCGTCTTGAGCCTGCACCCGCACAACGACCGGGGCACCGGCGTCGCCGCGGCGGAATTGGGCGTGATGGCCGGCGCCGACCGCATCGAAGGCACGCTGTTCGGCAACGGCGAGCGTACCGGCAACGTCGACGTGGTGACGCTGGCGCTCAACATGTTCACGCAGGGCGTCGAGCCGGACCTGGATTTCTCCAACATCAACGAGGTCATGCGCGTCGCCGAATACTGCAACCAGTTGCCGGTGCACCCGCGTCATCCCTATGTCGGCGATCTGGTTTTCACCGCCTTTTCCGGCTCGCACCAGGACGCGATCAAGAAGGGTCTGTCCGCGCTCAAGTCCGCCAACGCCGAAACCTGGGACGTGCCGTACCTGCCGATCGACCCCAAGGACGTGGGCCGCAGCTATGAAGCCGTGATCCGCATCAACTCGCAGTCCGGCAAGGGCGGCGTCGCCTATGTGATGGAAACCGACTACGGCTTCGAAATGCCGCGCCGGTTGCAGATCGAGTTCTCGGGCGTCGTCCAGGTGCAGGCGGATTCATCCGGCAAGGAACTGACCGGCCCCGAAATCTGGTCGATCTTCGAAAACGAATACATCGCCCAGCCCGAAGGCCGCTTCAAGTTCGTCGATCACCGTTCGGTCCCCGACACGCACGCGAGCGAGGTCCGCGAACTCACCGCCAACATCACCGACGGCGGCCAGGACGTGACGCTCAAGGGCAAGGGCAACGGCCCGATCGATGCGTTCGTGAGTTCCATCAACGCGCACATGCTCGAAGACGTGAAGGTCGTCAGCTACCACGAGCACGCGGTCGGCGGCGGTTCCAGCGCCGACGCGGTGGCCTACGTCGAGGTGCAGAAAGGCGACGACGCGCCGGTGTTCGGCGTCGGGCGCAACAAGAACATCACCAAGGCGTCCTTGTCCGCCGTCGTCAGCGCCATCAACCGGGCGATCGCGGCTTAATCCCCCTCACCTGTCCTCTCCCCCACCTGTGTGGGGGAGAGGGACTCACGTATCCACACAGAGTTCCACCCTTATCCCTCTCCCCCTATCAGGGGGAGAGGTTAGGTGAGGGGGTATATTATTTGTTCCTTCCATCTTATCCTCGTTCACGGTGTGAGACGTAGGGGGGACAAGTTGAGCATTGGACGTGAAGTCGCCTTCATAGGATGCAGATTGATTGCGCTTGGTTTGGCCATCGCCGCAGCGATTGGTTTGGCTGAAAAGCTACTGCAAATCTCCAAGATCTGGCCCGTCGCCTATGAACGTCTACCTGACGGACATCTCCTGCTTATCTATTCGCTAGTGAGCGGCGTCGCACCGATGCAGTCCATCACGAGTTCGCGCGGCGATTCATGAAACGCAATTTACGCTCCCTTTTCTTGGCAACAATCGTTTGCCTATTTGCCGTTCCAGTGACTGCGGAACAGTACCCTCAATGCATGTTCATCGACGAAGTCAAAAAGGCAGATTTTACATGCGAACATCCGAACCCGATTCTTCGGCTTTTTAAAGATGTTCCGGTGACCTTCCTACAACTTCACAACCGGTGCGACAAAATGGTGCGCCTGTTCATTAGACAACAGTTTCCAGACAAGACCATTGAGATATCGGCAGACATCGAACCTGGGAAACAACATGAAATGATAAATTGCGGAGAGGAAATCACCGTTCGCAAATGGTGTACGCCGGAAGGCGACGATGACTGCGCCCCCGCTCAGACAACCATGAAATTCGGCTCTCCTTAAAGCCTCTTACCCCACCGGCGCCCCGTCGTCGCGCGTCACCGCGATGACGCAAGAGCGCGGCAGGCTCGCGCCGCCGCCGGGGAAGTGGCTGCCGCCGCGTTCGCCCGGATGCTGGATACCGACGAACATGGTCGTCGCGTCCGCGTCCCAGCAGAGCCCCGTGATCTCGCATTCCTTCGGCCCGACCATGAAACGGCGGATCTCGGCGGTCACGGGATCGGCGACCAGCATCTGGTTGTTGCCCATACCGGCGAAGCCCTTCTCGTTCGAATAATTGCCGTCGGTCTGGATCCAGAGCCGCCCGCGGACATCAAAGGCGAGACCGTCCGGTCCGTTGAACATGTTCTTGGCGTCGATGTTCTTGGAGCCCGCATAGGCATCGCTGTGCTGTTCCGGATTGCCGGCCATGGTGAACAGGTCCCACTTGAAGGTGCGCGCCGTGTGATCGCCGTTCGCCGGGCGCCAGCGCACGATCTGTCCATAAGGATTGCCTTCGCGCGGGTTGGGACCGTTCACCGGCATCGGATCGCCGCCCGCGTTGTCCGCCTTGCCCCGGTACCGGTTGTTTGTCAGGGCGACATAGGCTTCCGCCTTTTCCGGGTGCACGGCGACCCATTCCGGCCGGTCCATGGTGGTCGCCCCCGCCTTCGACGCCGCGATCCGCGTCAACACGCAGATATCGGGTTCCGTCATGCCGACGGTTTCCGGCAGCAACGGCAGCCATTCCCCCGTCAGGTCGTCGTTGAATTTGGCGGCGTAGAGTGTGCCCTTGTCCAACAGGTCGCCGCCGCGTTCCTCGTCGCTGTAGCGGCCCTTGGAAACGTAGCGGTAAAGAAACTCGCCCCGCGCATCGTCGCCCATGTAAACGACCACGTGCCCGGTGCCGCCGTTCACCACCAACGCCGCGTTCTCGTGCTTGATGCGGCCGAGTGCGGTGCGTTTTACGGGGGGCTTCTTTGGCTCGAACGGATCGATCTCGACCACGTAACCGAACCGGTGCGCCTCGTTCGGGTGCTTGGACAGATCGAAACGCTCGGCAACACGCGCAAACCCGTCGCCCCGGTCCTTCGCCCTGAGACCGTAACGCTTCTGCGCGGCGTCCGGCTCGAAAAACGGATCGGATGCGGAGAAGTAGAGATCGAAGTTCTCCTCGCACGTCAGGTACGTGCCCCACGGCGTGCGCCCGGCGCCACAGTTGGCAAAGGTGCCGATGACCGTCTCCCCAGCCGGATCCTCGGCTGTCTTGAGCAGCGCGTGCCCGGCGGCGGGACCGGAAAGGCGCATTCTCGTGCCCCCGGTGACACGCCGGTTCATGGGCGCGTCGACGTCGATCTCCCAACCCTTGGCGGCTTTCTTGATCTCGACGACGGAAACGCCCACCGCCTCGATCCCCTTGATCACGTCGGCGTCGGTTTCCGGCAGACGGCTCTCGCGGTTGCCAAACATCGCCGGCTTGTTGACGAATTCATGATTGACGCAAAGCAGCGTCCGGCCGCGCCCGGAAAACAGCATCATGCCGTCGTTGTTGTCGCCGAAGGCCATCGCCTGGGTCTGCGGCGTGCCGCGCGTTTCGGGGTCGAAGGGCTTGCCCCTGGACCAAAGCGGATCGCCCCAGGCGACGATGGTGCGCCAGGAGTAACCTTTCGGCACGGTGACCGTATCCAGCGTGTTGGTGTCTATCGCCGTGAAGTCGAACGTCGATGTCGCGGCACGGGCATGCGGCACGATCCCGCCGACGCCGAGTGCGAACGCCACCGTGCCCAGCGACGCGGCGCCGCCCAGGAAGGCGCGCCGCTCGATCGCGCGGGCCAGCACCCGGTCGAATTCCGTATCCGTCGCGTTGTCGTCTTCGGGCATCGACACCATCCTTCGGAGTTCTCAAAATCCCGACATCAGCATATCCGGGAAATGCCGCCGTGCCACAACGGGAATGCGACATTTTCCCATTTGTCCTCGCGGAACGTCTCTCGGGAGACTATATAAGGGCCATGAGCAGCTTCTTGCCGTTTCTGATGGGCTTTGCCATGTTCGCGACCCTGGTCATCCTGGTGGTCGGACTGGTCGGCTTTGCGCGCAACGGCCCGTTTTACAAGAAACACGCCAACAACCTGATGCGCGCACGCGTGATCGGTCAGGGTGTGGCGCTGATCATTTTCGCGCTGATCATGTTCCTGGCGGCGCGCTGACGAGAGGCCCGGGGGACACATGGTAACGCTCAGCAAGATCTATACCCGCGGCGGGGACAGTGGCCAGACGTCGCTGGGATCCGGCGACCGCGTCCAAAAGCACGATGTCCGCGTCGCCGCCTACGGCACCTCGGACGAAGCCAACGCCGTCATCGGCCTCGCGCGCCTGCACACCGAGGGCGACGCCGACGCCATGCTGGCGCGCATTCAGAACGACCTGTTTGATCTGGGCGCCGATCTCTGCACGCCGGAAGACGGCAAACGGTCCGATGGCGCGCTCCGCATCGTCGACGAACAGGTGACCCGGCTCGAGAACGAGATCGACGCCATGAACGAGAACCTCGCGCCGCTGAAATCCTTTATCCTGCCGGGCGGCACGCCGGCCGCGAGCTACCTGCATCTGGCGCGCACCGTGGCCCGGCGTTGCGAGCGCCTGATGACGGAACTGGCAGAGACGGAAAAGGTCAATCCCGCCGCCGTCAAGTACATCAACCGGCTTTCGGACCACCTGTTCGTGCTGGCGCGCCACCTGAACGATGACGGTGCGCGCGACGTCCTCTGGGTGCCGGGCGGCAGCCGCTAGACCGCGACGCCTTAAATTAACCGTTCCGCAGCGCGGAAATCCGCAGAAAACCGGTCGTTTCCCTTCACATTTTTGTCGCAAACGTGGCTTGACCCCCTATTTGGCAAGGCCTAATGTTGCGCCTGCGAAAAGACCCGTGCACGTGCACCCCAAAAGACTCCACAACAAGCTAAATCCGGGCATTTCGCTGGGTGGAGAACCAAGAAGTCGCGATCGCGGCGTGAGGAGAACCGATGAAGGCACTCGTTGCTGTCAAGCGGGTGGTTGACTACAACGTCAAAATCCGCGTCAAACCCGACAACACCGGCGTTGAACTGCAGAACGTCAAGATGTCGATGAACCCGTTCGACGAAATTGCCGTCGAGGAAGGCGTTCGCCTGAAGGAAGCCGGCAAGATCGAGGAACTGATCGCCGTGTCCATCGGCCCGTCGCAGTCCCAGGAAACCATCCGCACCGCGCTCGCGATGGGCGCCGACCGCGGCATCCTGGTCGAAAGCGACGAGGAGATTCAGCCCCTCGCCGTCGCCAAGATTCTGAAAGCCGTTGTCGACAAGGAAAGCCCCGACGTGGTGATCGTCGGCAAGCAGGCGATCGACGACGACAGCAACCAGACCGGTCAGATGCTGGCCGCGCTGCTGGACTGGCCGCAGGCCACCTTCGCGTCCAAACTGGAGCTCGGCGACGGATCCGCCGAAGTGACCCGGGAAATCGACGGCGGGCTTGAGACCATCAAGGTCAAGCTGCCGATGGTCATGAGCACCGACCTGCGCCTCAATGAGCCGCGCTACGCGTCGCTGCCGAACATCATGAAGGCCAAGAAAAAGCCGATCGACACCATGTCGGCTGCGGATCTCGGCGTCGATGCCGCGCCGCGCCTGAAAACGCTGAAGGTGGAAGAGCCGCCGAAGCGCGAAGGCGGCGTCAAGGTCGCCGACATTGCCGAACTCGTCGACAAACTGAAAAACGAAGCGAAGGTGATCTGATCATGGCCAACGTACTTCTGATTGCCGATCACGATAATTCGGCACTGCGTCCGGGCACCCTCAATGCGCTGACCGCCGCCACCAAGCTGGGCGACGTGACCGCGCTGGTTGCCGGCAAGGATTGCGGCGCCGCCGCCGCCGAAATGGCGAACGCGGCCGGTGTCACCAAGGTGCTGCAGGCGGAAGGCGGTCACTACGCCTATTCGCTGGCGGAAAGCGTGACCGACCTGGTCGTCGGCATTGCCGGGGACTACGACGTCATCGTCGCGCCGGCCTCGACATCGGGCAAGAACATCGCGCCGCGCGTCGCCGCCAAGCTCGACGTGCAGCAGATTTCCGAGATTGTCGCCATCGAAAGTGACGATACCTTCATCCGTCCGATCTATGCCGGTAACGCCATGGCGACCGTGCAGTCGTCCGACGCCAAAAAGGTTATCACCGTGCGCGCCACCGCGTTCGACGCGGCTGCCGCCGAGGGCGGTTCCGGCTCGGTCGAAAGCATCGACGCCGCCGCTGCCAGCGATCTTTCCGAATTCGTCAGCCAGAACCTGACCAAGTCCGAACGTCCGGAACTGACCAGCGCCGGGATCGTCATTTCCGGCGGCCGCGGCATGCAGTCGGGCGACAACTTCACCATGCTGGAAGAAGTCGCGGACAAGCTGGGGGCCGCCGTCGGTGCGTCCCGCGCCGCCGTCGACGCCGGTTTCGTGCCGAACGACTATCAGGTTGGCCAGACCGGCAAGGTCGTCGCGCCGGACCTTTATATCGCCGTCGGTATTTCGGGTGCCATTCAGCACCTCGCCGGCATGAAGGACAGCAAAGTCATCGTCGCCATCAACAAGGACGAAGAAGCACCGATTTTCCAGGTTGCCGACTACGGCCTTGTCGCCGACCTGTTCGACGCCGTGCCGGAGCTGTCCAAGGAACTCGACAAGTAAGAAACCTAGGGATTGTGACTGTTAATGGACAAACACGTAACCGCTGCGTTCGATAGCGAGGAGAAGACCATGTCAATAAACATAAAAAAGATCGGCGTGATCGGCGCCGGGCAAATGGGCAGCGGGATCGCACACGTTTGTGCGCAGGCCGGCTATGACGTGCACATGCTCGACATTTCCGAAGATGCGATTGCGGCCGGTATGGACAAGATCAAGAAGGGCATGGCCCGCCAGGTCAGCCGCAGCGAACTCAGCGAAGCCGATGCCGACGCCGCGATGAAGCACATCACGACCGGCACCGACTATGCCGGTTTCGGCGACTGCGATTTCGTGGTCGAAGCCGCGAGCGAAGACGAGGACGTCAAGAAGGCGATCCTCAAGCAACTCTGCCCGGTGCTGCGTGAAGACGCGCTTATTGCGTCGAACACGTCGTCGATCTCGATCACGCGCCTCGGCGCACAGACCGACCGCCCCGGCAAGTTCCTTGGCATGCACTTCATGAACCCGGTCCCGCGCATGGAACTGGTTGAACTGATCCGCGGCATCGCGACCGACGAAGACACCTATTCGGCGATCCGTGAACTGGCCGCCAAGCTCGGCAAGAAATCGGTCAACGCCGAAGACTTCCCGGCGTTCATCGTCAACCGCATCCTGCTGCCGATGATCAACGAAGCCGTCTATACCCTTTACGAAGGCGTCGGTTCGGTCGAAGCCATCGACACCTCAATGAAGCTCGGCACGCACCACCCGATGGGCCCGCTGGAACTGGCAGACTTCATCGGTCTGGACACCTGCCTCGCGGTCATGCACGTGCTGCACGACGGGCTCGCGGACACGAAATACCGCCCCTGCCCGCTTCTCGTGAAGTACGTCGAAGCCGGCTGGCTCGGCCGCAAGACCGGCCGCGGGTTCTATGACTACTCGGGCGACGTCCCGGTGCCGACCCGTTAAGCGCCGCGTAAAGACCTTTTCAAACGGGGCCCTTTTGGGCCCCGTTTTCGTTATTACAAACTGAAACACTTTCTCACCCCGTATTACGCCCCCGAAATACGTCTGTGACGCGCACCTGCGATCCTCCCAGCCTGAAACAGGGTCAAATCAGGCCTGGGGAAAACAAATGGACCAGACGATCAAACCGTACGACTTTTCCGACATCTCGGTACTCGTGGCCGAGCATAACTCCTATATGCGTCAGACGATCCGCTCGATCCTGCGCACCTTCAACATCGGTCACATCGACGAAGCGCGCACACCGGAACAGGCGTGGGACGCGTATTGCATCCAGAAGCCGGATGTGGTCTTCGCCGACTGGGCACCCGGTTTTGACGGCATGGAACTTCTGAAAAAGATTCGCCGCGACGACGAAAGCCCGAACCCGTTCGTGCCGGTCATCGTGGTCACCTCGCTGTCCGACAAGGAACATGTGCTCACCGCGCGTGATCTGGGCATGACCGAGTTTCTCGCCAAGCCATTCTCGCCGAAGCTCGTTTATCTCAGGCTTCGCATCATCGCCGAGCAGCCGCGTTCTTTCGTACGCACCGGCGATTTCTTCGGCCCCGACCGGCGCCGCCGCCAGATCAATGTCGATCAGAACCGGCGCCAGAAATGCGGCAATGACAACGGGTCCAGGAACAAGGAAGACCGCCAGCGCGACGGCACGGCTTAAGGCGTCATTCGAGCCCCTTTGTTGCACCGTCCGTCGCCCTGAACTTGGTTCAGGGCCCATACATTCAAGGATGCGCGGCTGCCGCTCATGGATCCTGAACCGAGTTCAGGATGACGTTGATTTGTTCAAATTACCGTCAATCCCGTGCGACTCGTTACTCAGTGCGGCGTCCCGCCCGGCCCGCCCGGCCCGCCCGAACCCGCTGCAAAACCCCTGTGACAGATAGATGATGCGGACATGACGAAACTGTTTCGTCGTGACCGCCGGTAAATTCTAAGCCCCTGTAATGATGGGGTTCCACCCCGCCGCCCGTCATATTTCCGACATCAATCCGGCACGGAAGCTTCCTTTGAACGCCGCCGTGGCCTCTGCCAATTCTTCACGGATGCAATCGTCTCGACCCCGGCGCAGCCGCCGAGGGACTGGAGGGACCATGAACGATATCATCGACAACGGCGACCTGCTGGTTTACCTGGCGGACAATCCGATCGAAATCGAATGCGCACAGCGGCTCCGCTATCAGGTCTTCTATGAAGAGATGGGCGCGGTGCCGTCGCTTTCCGCGCGCCGCAACCGGATGGACGAGGATCCGTTCGATCACGTCTGCGATCACCTGCTGGTGGTTGACAAGGCACGTTCCAACGGCAAGCCGTTCGTCGTCGGTACCTACCGGCTGCTGCGCCGTTCGGTCGCCGAACGGGGAGACGGGTTCTATTCCGGCGACGAATTCGATCTTTCGTCGCTCATCGCCTACCCGGGCGAGATCGTCGAACTGGGCCGGTCGTGCGTGCATGCGGATTACCGTTCCGGCAGCGTGATGCAACTTCTATGGCGCGGCATCGCCGGATACCTGGATGCGCACGGCATCGACATGATGTTCGGCTGCGCCAGCTTCCCCGGCACGGATGCCGACGCCATCGGCGCCGGACTGTCGTATCTGCACCACTACCACTTGGCGCCCGAGGAAATTCGCCCGCGCGCCCAGGAAACCCGCTTCGTCGGCATGGACCGGTATGCGCCCGATGCACTCGACCGCCGCTCCGCGCTCTCGGAGCTGCCGCCGCTGATCAAGGGCTACCTCCGGGTCGGCGGGGTCGTCGGCGACGGCGCCGTGATCGATGAACAGTTCAACACAACCGATATTTGCGTGATCGTGGAATGTACCAAAATTACCGAGAGATACCGTCGCCACTACAGACCATCTGGGACATCCTAGACGACTACGCGGCGACCAAAACGTCGATCGTTCGTGCCGGCCTGCGCGCCGCCGGCTTCCTTGCTGTGACGGGGACCCTGGTCGGCCCTTATGCCCTGGCGGGACTCGCCATGCCGGCCGCGAAGCGGCCCATCGCCAAACTCTGGTTCCGGGTCTGCCAGAAGATCTGCGGTCTGCGTGTCCGGGTCAAAGGATTGCCGCACACCGCGGGCGCGACACTGATCGCGGCGAACCATGTGTCGTACCTCGATATCATCGTGCTCGGCGCCCTCGTAGATGCCCGCTTCGTCGCCAAGAAGGACGTCGCCGGCTGGCCGCTGTTCGGACTGCTGGCCAGGCTCGCCAACACCATTTTCGTCAGCCGCGAACGCAGGAACGCAGCGAACGACGGCGGCGAGTTGCGGGGCGCGCTGGCGTGCGGCGAGAAGATCATCCTGTTCCCCGAGGGCACGTCTTCGAACGGTTTGAATGTCTTGCCGTTCAAGTCCGCGCTGTTTTCCGCGGTCGAGCCGAAACACGTCGACCCGGGCGTCGTCATGCAGCCGGTCTCGGTCGCCTATGCGCGCTATGCCGACGGGCGAAAGCTGAAAGGCGATCTGACCGATCTTTATGCCTGGTACGGCGACATGACGCTGGCCGGCCACCTGCTCAGCGTGTTCGGGCTCAAGGGCTGCGTCGTCGAAGTGAACTTCATGCCGCCGATCCGGCCGGTCGCGTTTCCGGACCGCAAATCGCTGGCGCAAGCCTGCGAACGCGCCGTCAGGCAAAGCCTGATCAGCGCGCACAGAGGATACTGATCACACCAGCGAAGGAGAGACCGCTATGGGGTTGCTGAACCGGGCCGCGTCACTTGTTGTAGAACAGCTGATAGAGCGCCCGCGAGATCTCGCCCTCGAGCGGGAAGGACAACATCCCCATGACGTCGTAGCCGAGCAGCCACGGCATCAGGTAAAAGCGGATCATGAAGAAGAACCACGCCACGAACAGCGGCACCAGGGGTTCCACCAGAAAGCTCGGCGTTACCGGCCGGAATACCTTTAGGATCGGATCAGTAAATTTCACGAACAGGCGCATGAAGGCGAACTTGCTGTCGATCGGCAGGAACAGGTTCATCGCGACCCGTCCGACGAGGGTCCACATGATCATACCCAGGATGTAATCGATGGCGATAACCCAGATCGGGAATCCGGCGACGAAGTCTTGCATGTTGGTCTGATCGCTCTTCAGGTTCTGTGTGATGAGAAAGAAATCACAGGCGGTGACCGATGACAATAAGACTTACGGCCACATCACCCGGCAAACACAAAGGGGGGCGGAAAAATCCGCCCCCCAATGTTTTGCCTGTTCGGCAGCCTTGTCTTAGTGCTGGCTACCGAGGATGGATTCACCCGACGGCACGCGGACTTCGTCCACCATTGCCTGGGTTTCAGCATCCGGTTCCGGCGTCGCCAGCGAGACGACGACCATGGCGATCAGGCTGGCCGTGGCACCGATGATGCCGAAGCGCAGGTGATCGATACCGACCCACGGATCCATGCCGCCCCAACGGACTGCATAGAGGTACGCGGAACCGGCAGCGAAGCCGATCACCATACCGGCGATCGCGCCGGGACGGTTGGCCCGTTTCCACCAGACACCAAGGACCAGCGGGAAGAACAGACCGGACATCGCGAAGTCGAACGCCCATGCCACCGCACCAAGGATGCTGGTAAGCTTGAGGCTGGCGATGAACGCGCCCAGTGCCCCGATTGCGATGAGCAAGATACGCGCCACGATGAGGCGCTTCTTGGTTTCCGCATGCGGGTCGATGATCTTGTAGTACAGATCGTGGCTGAGTGCGTTGGCGATTGCCAGCAGCAGACCGTCTGCCGTCGACATGGCCGCGGCCATACCGCCCGCTGCGACAAGGCCGGAAATCACGTACGGAAGGCCCGCGATTTCAGGTGTCGCAAGGACGACGATGCCCGAGCGCATGAAGAACTCATTCAACTGCAGAATGCCGTCCTTGTTGCTGTCCACCAGGTACAACATTTCGACCGAGGACCAGTTCTTCACCCATGCCAGGTTCGCAACTTCCTCGAACGACTTGCCGATAATGCTGGTCGCCAAGTTCGGATCGATCAGCTGAAGCTTCGTCAGCGTGGCGAGTGCCGGCGCCGTGAAGTACAGCAGGAAGATGAAGAACAGCGACCATGCCACCGAGCGGCGCGCATCACGAACGGAAGGCGTCGTGAAGTAACGCATCAGGATGTGCGGCAGAGAGGCCGTACCCATCATCATACAGGCCGCCAGCGTGACGAACTTCCAGCTGTCCATGCCACCTGCTGGTGCGAAGTGCGGCGTCTTCAGGATGCTGACCCCACCGAACGGTGGTTTGTCGATCGCGGCGGTGCCGAGACCGATCATGGGTTCGAGTTCCTGAATACGTGCCACGGCGTCACCGTACGAGAAGTGCGGAATGATGCCGAAGCCCTGTTTGTTGGACATCCAGATAACCGGCACCAGGTAGGCGATGATCAGCACGATGTACTGTGCCACCTGGGTCCAGGTCACGGCCCGCATCCCGCCGAGCATCGAGCACAGCAGAATACCAAGGAGACCGAACCAGACACCGGCTTCGAACGGAATGTGCAGCGCCCGGGCGGCGATGGTGCCCGAAGCGTTGATCTGCGCCGTCACGTAAGTGAACGACGTGATCACCAGCACGACGATCGCGCAGAAGCGCGCCAGGTTCCCGCCATAACGCGTCCCGATGAAGTCCGGCACCGTGTAGCAGCCGAATTTCCGCAGGTACGGCGCCATCAGCGAGTTCACCAGCACGTAACCGCCGGTCCAACCGATGATAAAGCCGAGATAGCCGTAGCCGCCGAAGTAGATACCGCCGGCCAACGCCACGAACGAGGCACCGGACATCCAGTCCGCCGCCGTCGCCATACCGTTGTAAACGGCGGGCACTTCGCGCCCGGCAACGTAGTATGCATCGACCTGCATGGTCCGTGACAGGTACCCGATCAGCGCGTAGATACCGATCGTGAAGGCCACGAACAGAACGCCGATGGTATCGGCGCCAACGCCCATTTGCTCAAGGAGCGCCATAAGCAGGACGAAAACGAGGAAGCCGCCCGTGTACATCCCGTACACACGGCCTAGGTTCTCGATAAAGCTACCTTTCATGAGACTACTCCCTATTCGCTTACGCCGGCTTCATCGTCGATTTTGTCCTGCATCTTGTTCTGGAAGAAGATGAGAACAACAAAAACGATGAGCGAGCCTTGAACACAGAAGTAGTAACCAAGCGGGAAGCCGATGAACGACATACTGTTCAACGCTCCCGCATTCCACGGCAGCAGGAAGGCGAAAACGAACCAGATCGCCAAGACCAGGAAGGTCAAGTTTCTGGTCTTACGCCAGTGCTGCTGACGGACTTCGCTTATGTTATCAGCCATAATGATTGAATCCCCTCAGACATTTCATCCCCAATACGCGCATTTACACAAATGCGACTCTTTATATACTGCATTATTCTCTGAATCGCGCAACTGGTTACGCGATTTAGACGAGATAACAACTTGACATTCGCGGATAACGCTGAGGCGGATTTGCGAATCGGAACGGGGCCGATGAAGCAATTCGAAATGTCCAAAGCCGGCGAATACTGGAAACTGTTCATTTCGGGATTCAATTTCCGACGCCATATGGGCCGAATACAAGACCTTGATTCTCTTAAAGAATTCATCGTAACGCGCAGCGCGTTCATCGCCCAGAAAACCCTTTATGGCTATGTGAAGACGCGCATGGGCACGAAGTACCCGGAGATGTTCCAGGACCAGAACATTATCCACTCGCTTAACATCGCAAAAATGCATGCATTCGACGCGTGTCTGTCCGACTTTTGCATCTGGGCGATTGCCACGGCATTTTCGCGGATGGAGATGGACGATTCGGGGCGCGCACAAATTGCGCTTTCGATCTTCAAGCACGGCATCCATGAAAACCTTGAAGAGAGCGTCGACGAGTTCAATCCGGACGACGCGGTACGCGCGTTCGAGGACCGGCTGGCATCTGTCGACTGGCACGGTGCCGCGCAGACACGCGATCAATTCACACTGAGCCCCACCCGTGTGGTCAAGTGGGCGCCGATTTCCGACGACCTAAAGAAATACGACATCGAATACGTCGAAAACTCGGTCAAGTTCGCGTGGGCGAATATCCGCCGCCAGTTCGAAAAACGGCTCGACCGCGACGCACTGGCGCAGAACATGGGCGGGCCGGCCGCCGGGGTCGTCGCCGAGGGCACGCCCGGCTGAACAGAAGCGCCGCCGCCGGGCAGCGACCGGACGGCATTATAATAAGGCGCACGTATGAAAACACAGACAGCGGGAGGTCATTGATGAGTTTCCACGCCCCGAAAGGCGGGCTATCAGGGCTGCCGCTGAGCGCCGTACCCGCGATCGTCGCCGATACCGAGACGACGGGCCTCGATACCGCCAACGACCGGGTCATCGAGATCGCCGCTGTGCGGGTGGTACACGGCGAGGTTCTAGACGACCGCTTCGAGGAGTTGATCGACCCGGGACTGCCGATCCCGCCGAAGTCGACGGAAATCCACGGTATTCGCGACGATGACGTGGCAGGCAAGGCACCGTTCAGCGACGTCATGAGCCGTTTCGTCCAATGGGCCCAGAACGACGTCATGATCGGATATTCGCTCGGCTTCGATCTCGGCATCCTCGAAGCCGAGCACACGCGCAACAAAGTGCAGTGGTGCGCGCCGCGCTCACTGGACGTCCGGCACCTGATGCAGGTGGTTGCGCCGGACCTGCCGGGACAGTCGCTCGAGATTACGGCCGAGTGGCTCGGGATCGAGATCACCGACCGCCACCGCGCGCTCGGCGATGCCATGGTCACGGCGCAGATCTTCAACGCGCTGATCGACAAGCTGCGCGAAAAGGACATCGTCACACTGGCCCAGGCGGAACGCGCATGCCGCAACCTGACCAGCCACCGCAACGCCGAGGCCCAGGCCGGCTGGCACGAGGTCGCGGGACCCAGCCGCAGCGACGATGCGCTTCTGCTCGCCAGGATCGACAGCTACCCCTATCGGCACCGGGTCGCCGAAGTGATGGCGAGCCCGCCGATCACGCTCGATGGCGCGACATCGATGCGCGATGCCCTCCGGACCCTGATCGACAGGAAAATCAGCTCGGTCTTCGTCGAGCCGGGCGGCACGGGCGAGTGGGGAATCATGACCGAACGCGACGTGCTGCGCGCCATCGCAGGCGACGGCCCCGGGGCGCTCGACGCGGCGCTCGACAAGTACGCGATCCGCCCGCTCGTCTCGATCCCGGCGGAAGAATTCATCTACCGTGCGATCACCCGCATGTCGGGACGTGATTTCCGCCACCTCGGTGTCACCGATTCCGCCGGCAATGTGATCGGCGCGCTCAGCGCCCGCGACCTGCTGAAACAGCGCGCCGGCGACGCGATGTCGCTCGGCGACACCATCGAAGCGGCAACAACCCCGGCGGAACTCGGCCGCATCTGGGAAAGCCTCACGATGGTCGCCGGGTCGTTGTCCTCGGAGGGCGTCGACCCCAGGAACATCGCCGCCATCATCTCGCACGAACTGTGCGCCATGACCCGTCGCGCCACCGAGTTGGCCGAACTGCAGATGCTGGACGAAGGCCGGGGTCCGGCGCCCGAGCCTTACGCCATGCTGGTGCTGGGATCGGGCGGCCGCGGCGAGAGCCTTTTGGCGATGGATCAGGACAACGCCATCGTCTTCGAAGCGGGCGAACCGGATTCCGAAGCCGACAAGTGGTTCCAGCGCCTGGGCGAGATTGCCGCCGATACACTCGACGGAGTCGGCGTCAGCTACTGCAACGGCGGGATCATGGCCAAGAACCCGGAATGGCGCAAAGACATCAAGAACTGGCGCGCCACCGTCCAGCAATGGATTTCCAAGGCCAAGCCCGAGGACATTCTCAACAGCGACATTTTCTTCGATGCCCGCCCCGTGCTCGGCGACAAGCCGCTTGGCGATGCGCTCCGCCGCGAAGCGATGGAAATGGCACAAGGGAGCAAGATTTTCCTCCAGCACATGGCGGTGCGCGCCGCCGACTTCGACAGCGCGCTCGGCTGGTTCGGCCGGCCCAAGACCGACAACGGGCGCATCGACCTCAAGAAGTTCGGGATCATGCCGATTTTCTCGGCGGCGCGGGTCCTGGCGCTTCAGCTCGGCATCGACGAACGCTCAACGCCGGGCCGGCTGCTGGCGGCACGGGAACATGACATCCACGGTGCGCACCTGATCGGAAACCTGGTTGATGCGCATCGCATCCTGCTCAATGCGATCCTGCGCCAGCAGCTCCGCGATATCGAAGACGGCGTCAAGCTGTCGAACAAGGTCGAGCTCGCGCAACTCGACAATCACGAAAAGCAGGAACTGACCTGGGCCTTGCAGCAGTCGCCCGGCATTTCGGATCTGATGGGAACACCGACGCGTTTCTAACGCCTTGCCCGCGGCGGTCCTCAGCAGTTCGGATCCTGGAACAGCCACGCCTTGGCGATCTCGATGTCCTGGAATCCCTGTACGCGACCGTCGGTGATCTTGCGCAGCGCATGCGAGGCCGATCCGAAAACGTCATAGGCCTCGGGCAGGTTATCGTCTGGCGGCAGGACAACGGCTTCGCGCCGCAGGCCGGCCGCAATGACACGCGGGAACACCACGTCTGCAAGCCAGTCCTCTGAATGAAAGAAGCTTGCGCTCATGTACCGGAGATCGGCGAGCCAGTAACTGTAGCTGCCCGTTTCGAACCGCTCACAGATAAATTCCAGCACGGCACGAAAAGCGTCGACGTCTTCGAACGCGCCGACCCATTTATCGGTGATCAAACGGCTTTCGGGATTATGGGCGACGATCGCATAGTGCAATCCGCCTGTGGTACGAAAACTCCGCAGATCCTCGACCCGGAATGCAGCCCTGACATCCTTGGCGGTGGCAAGTTCCGTCGCGTCCATCGTTCCATTGCCTCTGCATCAATGACAGTCAGCATAGTCACCGAACGGCGCAGCAATCAATCAGCCTTGGGTCCGCACCTGCCGGACAAGCGCCTGTAACGGCGCGGGATCGCAATCGAAAAAGGCCGGTACGTCTTCGAGCGTATCGAAAAACCGCATCGGGAACCGGGTATCCGGATCCGCGGCGTTGATGCCTTCCCAAAGCGGCCCGATCAAGCGCACCTCGATCGAGCCGTCGAGCACGAACGCCGTGCGTTCGCGCACGATCCCGTGCGCCCCCAGGATGTCGCGCAACTCGTCCTTCAGGGCGCGTAGCAGGTCGGGTTTGAGCTCGGACAGGTCTGCGCGGCGGTCAAAGATGTTAAGAAACTTGAGCGGTCCCGCCCCTTCATGCGCCGCCGCGAAGTCACGGAATGCATCGAGTGCCGACGCCACGTCGAACGTGCCGCCGTAGAGAAAACAGACCACCCGAAGGTCCGGGTCAAAAGCATACGACAACGGCATTTACGCGACCCCGCCCACGCCAGCGTGCCCCCAAGCGCGGAACATCTCTTGCATGCGAGGCACGCTCATGCCGCCCCCAAGATATCCGTCCATTCGGAAGCGGACAGAACCTGATCCACGCGGTTGCCGTCGTTCGACAGCGGCAGACGCACGCTGGTCTGCACAACGGCATGCCACGGTTCGTTTATTCTGATGTTCTTGACGAACGCGATCGGACGCCGCTCGGTCAGAACACGCAGGTACTCGGCCGTAACGACATGTGATCTCGACGAATGCTCGGAGATCGTCTGGCCGGTACGCTCGATGTTCTTTGCGCGCACATGCGCGGTGCCCCAATACCGGTACCGGATCGCGTCTCCGTCGATAGCGCCGTGGCGCCAGTCGATATCGACGACCGTCACCAACGGCAGGACGTTGCTGGGAATCGCAGGCAGATCGACGTCCTTCCAGGCCGGTAGCGCATCGCCCGACCGCAATGACTGCCAGTAATCGACACATGCAGTGAGCCCGGCGCTCAATCCGCCGATTTCGATCTCATCGGATTTGTCGAAATCGACATGTCTGTATGGATCGATGTTCATGCGTCGTGCCATCCCCCACGGTTCTGCCAAAGATTATTGCAACCTGCGGACGTTATGGCCAGATTATCAACAGAACAACGAACGCTGAAAAACTTTGGGAGGATTTGCACCGTGAAACCGAGAATTGTCAGAGCCAACGAAAGCCAGACCAAGATTGCGCCGAACGACATGTTCGTCGGCCAGGTCCTTCAGGATCAAGTCTTCGTGCCCGAAGATCCGTCGCGCCTGCGTGTCACGCGCGTCACCTTCACGCCGGGCGGACGCACCAACTGGCATGCGCACGCAGTCGGTCAGATCCTCTATGTGCTTTCGGGCGTCGGCCGCTACCAGATGGAAGGCGGCCCGGTCGAGGAAATCCGCCCCGGTGACACGGTCGTCATTCCGCCGAACACGCGCCACTGGCATGGCGCCGCGCCGGATCAGATGATGTGTCACCTTGCCCTTTCGGAATCCGACGATCAGGGCAACGCCACGACGTGGCAGGAAGCGGTCAGCGATCCCGATTACACAACCGCCCCTGCATAGGCGCCGGGCGAAGCGCAAGGAACTGGGGCCATAGCGATCAATCTCAAGTTCTGCGGTGCCGCACAGACGGTGACCGGGTCATGTTACTGGTTCCGCTATCCGGGCGGCCAGTTCCTGGTCGACTGCGGCATGTTTCAGGGCTCGAAGACGCTCAAGGAACTGAACTACAGCCCGTTCCCGTTCCGCCCGGAAAAGATCGATTTCGTCCTGCTCACGCATGCGCACATCGATCATTCCGGGCTGATCCCGAAACTTATCCGGGACGGATTCGACGGTCCCGTATTCGCCACCGGCGGCACGAACGACCTGTTGTCGTACATGCTGCCCGACAGCGGCTACATCCACGAACGCGAGGTCGAACATCTGAACCGCCGCAAGCGTCAGCGTGGGCGAAAGCCGGTCGAGCCGATCTATACGCGCGCCGACGCGGAAGCCTCGCTCGAGAACCTGCGCACGGTCGAGTACGAACAGTGGATCAACCCGGCAGAGGGCGTGCGTGCCAGGTACTGGAATGCGGGACATATCCTCGGCTCGGCGTCGATCGAACTCGAGATCATGGACGGCAAGCGGGCAAAGACACCGATTCGCATCCTGCTTTCGGGCGACATCGGCCCCGAGTTCAAACTGTTCCATCCGCCACCGGAAGCCCCCGAAGGCTGGGACTACGTGATCTGCGAAGGCACATACGGCGACCGCAAACGGGACGACCCCGACGGGCCGGAACGGCGCCGCCGGCTGGCGCGCGAAGTCAGCCGTGCCCTCGCCCGGCACGGTGTGCTCGTCATTCCGGCATTCGCGGTCGAGCGTACGCAAGAATTGCTGGCGGACCTCTCGATGCTGATGCGGGCGGGCGATCTTCCCACGGTGCCGCTGTTCCTCGACAGTCCGCTGGCGATCCGTGCAACGCAGGTTTTTCGCGACCATGCCGACGAGATCAATCATACGGCGGAAGCCGGCGCCTTCCTCGACGATCCCAACCTGCATTTCACCGAGAGTGTCGATGAGAGCAAGGCCATACACCGTTACTCGGGCGGCATGATCGTCATGGCGGCAAGCGGTATGTGCGATGCCGGACGTATCCGCCATCACCTGAAACGCTATTTGCCGTCCAAGAACAACACCGTGCTGCTGGTCGGCTACCAGGCGCCGGCGACACTGGGCAGCCTGCTCGCGGGCGGCGCCAAGGCCGTCCGCATCCAGGGCGAGGATGTTCGCGTCAACGCCGAGGTGCGCCAGGTCGATTTCTATTCCGGCCATGCCGACCAGGGGGAACTGGCTGACTGGGTACTCGAACGCCGTCCCGTCAAACGCCGCGTCATCCTGACCCACGGCGAGGACGAGGCCTTGCGGGGCCTGGCTGACATTCTGACGGCGCAAGGGGTCGACGCCAGCCTTATCCATATCCCGGAGCTGGACGAGGAAATGGATCTGGTCCGTGGTCTGTCGGCCACGACCGACAAGCGCAAGGTGCGCCGCCGTGCGCCGCCCGAAGCCGTGAAAGGGCAGGACTGGCACAATGACCTCGCGCAGTTCTCGCTCGATCTCCGGGACGCACTCGAAGACGCCGCCGACGAAAAAGCACGTGCCGTCATCCTGCGCCGCGTCCGACGGGCACTGCACGACGGGCGCTGACCGCCCCTCAGCCTGCGCGCGAAGCGAATTGCTTCAATTTTCCTAAAATTCTCTTAAAAGGATAATAAGTGTATTGTTATTCCCATTTTCGGCACTTTTTTCACTTTTTAAGTGTAAATCTGTGGCGGGAATGGTTACGTAGATACCAGTAACGACTGCGCAATCCGGCACCGGAGTTTGATACGGCACCATGGCGAAACGGATACTCATTGTCGAAGACAACGCGCCGACACGGGAAATCCTGTGTAAACTGGTCTCGGATCGGCATTACGACGTGAGCGAGGCTGCAGACGGCGATGATGCCATCGAAGCCATCAAGCGCGGTAACATCGACGGGATGCTTCTCGACCTGCTGATGCCGAACCGGGACGGGATCGAGGTCCTGGTGTGGCTCAAGAGCGAATACCCCGGCATGCCGGTCGTCGTGATGACCCAGGCCGGCGGCGGGCACGATATCAGTTATCCCGAAATCGCCGAGCGGTTCGGTGCGGCGCGCGCATTTCGCAAACCGGTGACGGCAAAGAAAGTCGTCGAAGCCCTTTCCATTCTAGAGGAAACCTGGGCCGCGGCGTCCAGCTGAACGGTTACGCCCGGTCTGACGGCCCCGAATTCTCCGGCCCCCATCCAGCAACCTGCATCTTCGCGGACGCCCCGGCATTTGATCCAGATCATGTCGCCCGTCACGAAAGTGTTTCAGAAATATGATCGTGATGGAGGAACGGATATGCCGCACCGTACGTTGAAAAGCATTGTCGACCGACAGGCGCTGGTTCATGCCTCGGCCGGCGAAACCGTGGCCGAAGCCGTGCGCCGCATGCAACAGAACCACGTCGGCTGTGCCCTGGTTCTGGACGGCGACGAACTGAAGGGGATATTCACCGGTTCCAACCTGGTCGGCCGGGTGATCGACAAGGGCAGGGACCCGAATGCGGTCACGGTCGGCGAGGTCATGTCGCCCAACCCTGTCTGCCTGCCCTGCTCCAGCCTCGGCTTCGATGCCGTCCGCCAGATGCGCGAATACGGTATCCGCCATGTCGTGGTCGTTCGCGCCGACGACGGCTTCGGTGTTGTCTCAATCCATGATTTTCCGGACGAGGAACTGGACGGCTACGAAGAAGAAATGGCGTTCGAAAAGCAGCTCTGGGAAGAGATGTAGGCGTCAGCCGAGAAAACCGCTCGCCAGCAACGCCGCGCAGGTCAGCGCGCCGACGACCGGCACCCAGACCCGGACCGTGAACGCACCTTCGGGTGCGGGCGTGCCGCGCCGCTTGATCAGGACCAGCGACGCATTGACCAGCGTAAACACCACCAGCACGATCCGGGACGTCCATTCCGCCAGATTCTCCAGCGGCACGGTCAACGCCAGCGCCAACACCGACACCGTGACGAGGCCGGTCGCGATCAGCGGCGTCTGCGTGCGCGGATCGACGCGCGCCAGGACTTGCGGAACGCTGCCCTGTCGGCCGAGCCCGTAAAGGACCCGCGATGCCATGACGATCTGGATGATCACGCCGTTGAGTGTGGCGACGATGGCGATCATCGTGATCAGCGCGGGCGAGGCCCCGGTGATGCGCTCGAAAACGAAACTGAGCGGCGCCTCAGACGCCGCCAGTTCATCGACCGGCACGGCGAGCACGGCAACGGCGGTGACACCGAAATAGAGCAGCGTGCCGAGAACGAGGGTAATGAAGATGGCGCGCGGCAGCGTGCGTTCGGGCGCCTTGACCTCTTCCGCCAGGTTGACCATGTCCTCGAAGCCGATGAAGGCAAAAAACGCCAGCAGCCCGGCACCGGCAATGCCGATCCATGCCGCCGGCTCGCCCGTCATCGGGACAACGTCCGGCAGCGCACGGACCAATCCCGGGTCCGTCCACAGCCCGGCACCGATGACGGCAACGAGCGCGCCGGCCTCGAACAGCGTGAAAGCGCCTGCGAACATCACCGACTGCGTAATCCCCCACGCCGCGATCAGACCAAGCCCCAACACGATGATCACGATCAGCAGGCCCGGTGGCAAATCGACGAATTCGCGGATATAGCCGGTGCTGCCGGCCGAGATCGCGGCCGACGATACAACGCCGGATGCAATCACCAGGAAGCCGACCAGTGCGGAAAGCTTTTTCGAACCGAACCCGACATGGACGTATGCCGCTTCGCCGGCGCTGACCGGGAGACGCGCCGACAGTTCTGCGAACGACGCTGCACTGAATCCCATGACAGCCGCGGCGATGACGAACGCCATCGGCGCATGCACGCCGGCGCGGGCTGCCGCCGCACCCAGAAGAACATATATCCCGGCGCCGATGGTGACGCCGAGACCGTAAAGCACCAGCAAAGGCAGGCCGAGGGATCTGCGGAGTTCGGTCATGAGCCGGATGTTATGCCGCCGTCGGACGAAAGACGATGATTTGGATCAATCAAACACCGGCGTCATCCTGAACTCGGTTCAGGATCCATGCGGCTCGCTTTAGTCGCTGCAAAAGATTATGGGCCCTGAAACGAGTTCAGGGCGACGGACTTTTCACTACCTTGTCATCCCCGCGAATGCGGGGACCCAGAAAATATTTGAACCGCAGAGACACAGAGGTCACAGAGACGTATGAGGCAAGCGGCACGGTCCCTCTGTGCCTCGGTGCCTCTGTGGTTCAAATCAACGGGTGAAAAACTGGGTTCCCGCTTTCGCGGGAATGACGATGTTTGGCCCGCCCGGGAAACACCGAACACCTCTAATCGTCAGCGTCGGCGGGTTCCTTTTTCTTCGGTGCGGCATTGGCCTTGCGGTCGGCGATGCCGAAGAAATCGGTGATCTTGGACAGGAGCTTGGACGCCAGATTGCGTTCCTCGTCGATGGACGCGAAGTGCTCGTTGCGGCGGCGCAGGTTTTCCAGCTCGCGCCGGGTCAGAATCTGCGACAGGTCTTCCTGGATGTCGGGGTACTGTTCGATCACCGGCTGGATGTGCTCCTTGCGCACCTCGTAAACCTGCGACGGCGTGATCGTCGTGATCGTGGCGCCGCGCGGCTCGCCGGTCAGCAGCGCCATCTCGCCGAAGAAATCGCCAGGGCCGAGGCGCCCGACCTCGATCACCTTGCCGTCGTCCATGGTGATCTCCGCCTTCAGCGCACCTTCGACGACGATGAACAGGCTGTCGCCGGCCGAGCCCTGTTCGATCACGGTGCGCTGCGGCTCGAGGCGATGACGGATCATGTGCTTGCAGAGCTGCTTGATCTCGGCGTCTCCGAACGGCTCGAACACCTCGACGTCGGTGATCAGCATCGGCGCCACGTCGCCGCCACGCTTCGCCGTTTCGGTCAGATGGAACAGGGTGAATTCCTCGTGGATCACGGACTCGAACCCGGCGTATTTCAGATTGCGCACGATCTGCCGCCAGACCTGCGCCGAAATCGGGATGCTTTCCGCGTAATTCGGGCAGAAGAAGCGCACCGCGAAATCCGCCGACCATTCCATGACGCCGTCGAACTGGACGATGGCGGCCGGTTCCGGCAGCACTTCCGGCACGCTCATCACCGCGTCCATCAGGATTTTTTCGACCCACTCCGGCTTGGCCCCCGGGTCGACATGCACCATCAGCTCGGCCCGGTAGCGCTCGTCCGGATAGCTGAGGTTCTCCAGCGTCTGATCGGACGCCATGGCGTTGGGAATGCAGATGATGTTCTTGTCGATGGTCTCGAGCCGGGTCGTCCGCCACGTAATGTTGACGATCTGGCCGGGTTCGTGGCCCTCGATCTTGACCCAGTCGCCGATGCGAAACGGCCGTTCGACGTTGATGGCGATGCCCGAGAACACGTTCGAGATGTTCATCTGGATGGCGAGACCGATGATCATGGCGAGCACACCGGACGTCGCCAGCAGGCTGGTGATGCGCTGGTCGAACACGAACGCGGTGATGCCGAGGATCGCCAGCGTATAGAACGTCCCGGCGACGAAGGCACGCACCACGCGCGGGATTTCGCGCTTGGTCTGTTGCTCCAATGGCTGCCAGACGAACAGTTCCATGAACCGCGCCAGCAGCCACGCCGGCACCATCCACCACATGATGCGCACCACGTAGGGCGTGATGTCGGCAAGCACCGGGTTCTGGTTGCGCCCGCCGGTCACGACGCCCAGCAGCGGCGGTTCGGCGACGAACAGGAACAGGACCGAAAGCACCGCCGTCGGGAACCAGAACCATTTCTGCTTGCTGGTGGCCCGGAAATGATTGCCGGCAACACCGACGACACCGATCAGGAAGCCGAACAGCAGGAAGGCCCTGAGCGCAAAGTCAGGGTCGATCAACTGGGTCAGGCTGATTTCGTCGGCGCCGAGACGCACCGCCAGGTTGATGCGCGAGAAGCCCTCGATATTGACGCCGATATACTCCGGATTGCCCATGACCTCGACCGGCTGCGCGTCGAGGAAAATGTCAACCTTGCGGAGCTGGTGCGTATCGTCGTCGCCCAGATCAAGCACGCGCGCAACACGGTTCTGCAGGCTCTCGCCGCCCCCGTCCATGCCGACGAGATCGGGAATCAGGATCAGGCGTTCTCTGTTCAGCACCGCGTGGCGCATCTGGAATCCGATGATGCGGCCGCTACCCTTTGCGACGGGGCCGAGGAAATCGGTCGAGAAAGTGCCTTCGACCCGGTAGAGACGGTAATGCTGGCCGCCCTTCTCGCTCTTGTCGATGGGATCGCCGAGTTCGATCGGGCTGACCGCGTTCGGAAACACGATCTGGTTCAGGTTCAGGTCGCCCTGGTGACGGAACCAGAAATTGAAATCGATCTCGGCCGTTCGCGCCTTGAGATCGACGTTGCGGATCTTGTTGATCTGCACACCGGTCGGCACGACGCGGGTCGGCGTGAAATAACCGCCGAAGATCTGGTAGACGGGCGCGCCGTCTTCGCGGTCGATGGTGCCGGTTGGGCTGAGCTGCACCGGCGTCGACACCAGCCGGCGATCGCGGTAGACGCCGATCGGCACGGTCTTGATGGCGTTGCCGTCGCGGTTGAAATAAAGCGGTCCGGTCACGCCGATGACGGCATTGGCGGGCGTGTTGATGTCGGCGAGGAACTGCCGAACCGCTTCCCGGGCGGCCTTGGTGTCGGCGGTTGCCGTGCCGTTCTCCACCAGCTGGCCGAGCGCGCGCACGAGCACTGCGGCGGCATCGTGGAACCCGGCGGCGATCACGCTCGGCTCGGCCTTGTATTCGGCCCGGTAGGCATAGCGGAAATCACGCGCCCGCTGGTTGGCGACGTCTTCCAGGAACGGCGCCACGGCGCGCATGCCCTCGGCAAAGTCCTGCAACCCGAAACGCGTGGTGCGGCGTTCGGCGAGCGCGGCGAGCACGGACGCCTTGCCGAGTGAATCGGGACCGATGATCTGGTAGGGAATGGTCTTGCCGAGACGGCGGCGCTGGTTGCTTTGCAGGGTGAACACCACGTCGGCGGCGATATCCTCGGGCACGGCAACGACCACCGGCTGGCGTGCATAGGTCGGCATGATCTCTTCGGCAATGGCCTGAATGTCGGCGGCGAGATTTTCCGACGCGGGGTCGATGCGGAACTGTTTCAGCACCTTGACGCTGTAGGCGCTGAGGCGGCGCTGGAAGTTCAGCTCGTCGACGACCGCTTCGCCCATGGAATCGCCGTAGGGATCGGTCGAGCGGATGACGTAGACTTCCTCTTCCTTCAGCACACGGCCAATGTAATTGGCGAGGAACGTCCCCTGGTTCGCCGTCGTCAGGCCGACGCGGAAGTACCAGTCGTTCTGGAAGGTAACTTTCTGCAGGCCGCTGGACCCGGTGATGGCGGGCAGGCCTTTTTCGGCGTAGATCGGCGCCGCGACGGCGGAGGCCTCGTCGGACTGGTGGCCGAGCACGGCCAGAATGTCGGGGTCGTCGGCGATCTCGGCGGCGAGTTCCCTCGCCAGCTCGGGATCGTTCTTGTCGTCGAAGACGGCAAGCTCGACCCGGGGCGTCAGCGTGTCGCGCTCACGGTTATAGGTGTTGATCAGTTTGCGCGCGCCGGCCAGCATGGCCGTGCCCTGCGCTTCGTCGGCGCCGCTCATGGGGCCGACGATGGCGACCCTGAACGCGCCGCTGGAACTGCTCAGCAGGTCGGGCGCGAGCAAAGCCAACTGCAGGGCCGCGAAAACGACGACCGTTATCCAACTGAGGATTTTCTTCAACTTTCCCAGACCCCTTTGTTATTATCGAAAGGTTCCGAATTATTGACCGGAATGTGAAGTTATTTTTTGTAACGCTATGTAAAGCGGCACTTTTTTAATTGGGTACCGGCGGCACGGACGGGGGCGGGATGTTTCTGGGCGAATTGACCGAAGAACAGAAAAAGGCGTTCCTGGTGCTGGCGAGCCGCATCACGCAGGCCGACGGCGAGGATTCCGCAGACGAGCATGAAGCCCTGGAAGAGGTCTGCGCCGAAATGGACATTCCCCTTGCCTTCGATCAGCGCGCCGTCCTCGCCGATATCGACGTCGCCATGTACGACACGCACCGCTCTCGCGTCATCGCCGGCCTGGAACTGATGCGGTTTCTCTATGCCGATGCCTACGTGCATGAAGCCGAGGTCGCGGAAATCCGTGCCATCTGCAAGGCGCTGCAATTCCCGGAGCCGTGGATCGCGACCATGACCGAGTGGGCCAAGCGCCTCGCCTGGGCCGAGGAAGACCCCATGGATTCCCAGCGCGCCCAGTATCACAGCGAGTTGATGACCTATGCCAACAAGGTGATGGAAGACGTCTGGCGGTAGCAGTTTATGGAACCTCGGTACTTTTCGACGTCATCCTGAACTTGATTCAGGATCCATGACTTTCAGCGACGGGACGTGTCCGCTCATGGGCGCTGAATCGAGTTCAGCGCGACGAAGATAGTTTGACGCCGCATACCTCTCATCGTTCGGTTCCGGGAAACAGCGTTCTTTCGTTTTCCCGGGAACTCATCCGCTAACCTTGCCCCGCCGACAGCGCCGCATTAGCTTCGGCTGGCACCAACGATCCAAGCCTCGGAGACGCCCCTTGATTCCCCTCGCCATGTTGCGCGAACACGGCCGCTTGCTGGGCTTCGGGTTCTTCATGTGCCTCAGCTCGAATTTCGGACAGACGTTCTTTATTTCGCTTTTCAGCGGCGACGTGCGTGAAACGTTCGGGCTCAGCCACGGCGGTTTCGGCACGGTCTATTCCGCCGCCACGGTATTGAGTGCCGCAATTCTGATCTGGGCCGGGCGGATCATCGACCGGATGCCGCTTGCACCTTTCGCAGCACTGGTGCTCGGCGGCATCGCCGCCGCGAGCGTTCTGTTCGGCACGGCGACGAGCGAGATCATGCTCATTCCGGCGATCTTCATGCTGCGGCTTTTCGGCCAGGGTCTGGCGACACATACCGCGATGACGGCGATGGGCCGTTATTTCGACACCCACCGGGGCCGCGCCGTTTCCATCGCGTCACTCGGCCATCCGGCGGGTGAAGCCCTTTTCCCGATCGTTGCCGTCATGGCACTGGCAGCATTCGGATGGCGCGACATCTGGTGGGCCTCCGCACTGCTCGTCATGGCCGCCTTGCCGGTCATGCTTGTCCTACTGAAGGGGCACCGGGCACGGCATGACGCGTTCGTCGCCGGGCGCGCGGAAATCCGCGATGCCGACCTGACCCTCGGCCAGGCGCTGCGGACGGCCGGGCTCTGGCTGCGCCTGCCGGCACTTCTGGCGCCGTCGTTCATCGGCACCGGCCTGATATTCCACCAGGTCCACATGGCCGAGGTGAAGGGCTGGTCGATGACGCTGGTATCGGGATCGTTTTCTGCCTATGCGGCGATGTCGGTGGTGGCCGCCATTCTCGCCGGCCCGGTCGTCGACCGGTTCGGTGCCCGGCGCATCATGACCCTGTTTCTGACACCGCTGACGTTAAGTGCACTTAGTGTTGCGCTGTTCGATGCACCTTGGGCGGCGCCGCTGTACCTCGGCCTTCTCGGCACCTCTGCCGGGGTCACGGTGGTGATGCTCGGCGCCCTGTGGCCGGAGCTTTACGGCCTGTCGCACCTGGGCGCGATTCGCGCCTTCGGGCAAGCGGCGATGGTGTTCTCGACCGGGCTCGCGCCGGCCGCGATGGGGCTTTTGATCGACGCCGGGACCGGGTTCGAAACCATTGCCGTCGGCTGCGCGGTCTATTGCGTTGCGGCGTCGCTTCTGGTGCTGGCCGCGCTTCGGTCGGAAGCACGAGACGAGCGTCCGTATCCTAGATCATCCCGGCGATGATGGCGGCGGTCGAACGGGCGTCGTTCTCGGCGTCATAGACCAGCTTGTCGAAGTGGCCCGTCAGCGCCCGGATCTGATGCGTCTCGCGCAGCACCATGTAGTAACGACCGATGTAGATCACCGCCAGCAGGGGGCCGAAAATCGTTACCGGCGCGGAAAACACGGTCTTGGAATCGAACAGATACATGCGCAACGACGGATAGAGCGCACGGCAACGCTCCGCCATGTGTTCGATCTGCCGGCGCCGCACGTCTTCGGGCAGACCGCGCCAGTACCCCTCGCCGCGGGCCAGCGATTCGACCTGTTCCTTGGGCACGCAGATTTCATAGTCGGAGCCGGGCCGGGACAGCCAGTCATTCAGATCGCGCGACGCATGGCCCGCCTGCGCCGGGGTCTTGGCCTGAAAGGCGGCGTATTCGAAATCGAGCACCTCTTCCGTTTTCAGGTGATCGGGCAGCGTCGCCGGCACGTGGCGGATCTTGTAACCCGCCGCCTCGCGGTGCCATTCGGCGATCTGGATATCGGCGGACGTGCGTTCCGCCTCGGTAAAACTGAACGTCGCCGCCAGAAGGTCCGCCGCCGTTTCGCTCCGCTCCGCCAGACCGAGCAGCCAGTCCGCGCTGGCACCAAGCGCACGGGCGCATTCGGCGGCAAGGTGACTGTTCGGCAGCCGCGTCTCGTCCTCGCTCAGCAACTGCGCGATGGTCGAGCGGTCGACGCCGCAGGCCCGCGCCAGTGCGCTGCGGCTCATGCCGGTGGTATTCATCCGCTCCGCCAGGCGGGTGCGGAAAATCCGGGCGCGTTCACGTTTGTCCATTGCGCATTTTTATACACATTGATGATAAAAATCTACATTTGATAGGTTTTATGGTGCATTCACCAAATTCCCGCCGGGCGATGCACCTGATATTCATCACCCGAATTTCCGCAACGCGAGGACAACGTGGATACCCGGTCCAGAACCCTGCTGAAGGCGCTGACGTGGCAGATGCTCGGCATCGTGACGATGACGGCGCTGAGCTATCCGCACACGGACACGATCTGGAGCGCGCTCGCGCTGGCGTGCAGCGCGTCGGCCAGTGGCTTTGCGTTCTTCATCGTCCACGAAAGCGTCTGGAACCGCATCCACTGGGGGCGGCGGCAGCCCTGACGCGGCAGCACACCGTCGGCGGGCATGCGGATTGTGATCAACCGCAATTGCCTGGCACGGGCCACATGCTATACGAGAGGCCACACACGCAGACGGAGTGATGCCTCTTGGCCGAGACCGAAACCGAGCCACAAAGCACCCGGCGCGCGCCGCTAGCCATCCTGGCGGCGGTGTTGCTGATTGCCGCGGGAATCACCGTCTATATCGCGTTTGCGGCGATCCGCGACAACGAGGCCCGGCATGCGGCGAGGCTGAACGACGGCGTCCGCGCCGCGGCTGACAGTATCGAGAGCTACCTCGACGACCGCCAGGCGCGTGTCCGCGCCTTTTCGGAAAAGTACAACCTGCTGCTCGGTTTTTATGCCGGCGAACCGGGCAACGAAGTGCTGCGCCAGCGGATCGGCGATGCGCTCAGGCGAGATTTCCCTGGATACTTCACCTTTACCATCGCGGATCAGGAGGGCACCGACCTGATCGACGATCTGGATGGCTTTGTCGGCGAGATCTGCAAGATGAGCATCCGGGACTTCGTCGGCGACGTGAGGAAGAGGGGCCACGGCGGTGCCGACTTCCGCACCGAAATTCATCCGCAGGCGAACAATTACCACTTCGACGTCATGGCACCCTGGACCGACGGCGATACGCTGAAGGGCGTTTTCTTCGTCAGTTTCTTTCCGACCGAACTACGTACCATCCTGAGCCGCAACCAGGACGATGATCACCGCCTCGTCATCATTCATGCCGACCGCGACCCGCTGATCGAGGTCAGCACGCTGGGCGCCAGAGACAAGATTTCGATGCGCCGCGACATCAACCTGACGGCGGACGAAGTCGCGCTCATCAAGGCATCGCAGGACATTCCCGGATCGCGCTGGCGGCTCGTCGGCCTTACGCGGCCGGGCCTGCTGGCGCGGCACCGCGCCGACATCTGGTTCAAGGCGGGTATCGTGATCTCGCTGATCGTACTGGCCGGTGCCCTCGTCTACTGGCGGCTGAGCCGGACCGGCCCTGCCTGACCGGCGCTGAGCCCCACCCTCCGGATGCATTGACATGAGTCAAGGCAACCGCCCTGTCATCCTGACACCATGTCTCCGTTAGAAACATTGGAGGACAATGAACGGAGGCGAAGAAGAAGATGTTTAAATCAATCATGATTCCCGTCGACATATCACATGTCGACACTTTGCGCCGTGCCCTTGATGTCGGTAGCGATCTCGGCAAACACTATGGCGCCGGGGTTACCGTCGTCGGCGTGACCACCGCCGCGCCGGCCGCGTCCGCGCATTCACCGGAAGAACTCGAACAGAAGCTTGAAGCGCTGGCAAAGGACCTGAGCGGCGCGCACGGCATCGAGGCACGTGCGAAGACGGTCGTGTCGCACGATCCGACCATCGACATGGAAGACAAGTTGGTCGATGCGGCCAAGGATCTCGGCGCCGACCTCGTCGTCATGGCGTCACACAAGCCCGGACTGCTTGAACACATCATCAGCGCTCACGCGGTGGACTTTGCCGCGCATACGGACATGTCGGTGTTCATCGTCCGCTAAGGGACGTAAATCTGATCGTCCGCTAAGAGACGCGACACAACTGTCATCAGACGGGGATGATCCCGGCCAACGAATCGGCTACACTTCTCCCAACAAAACAAACTTAGGGAGAAACATCATGAGCCAGCTGGCCACGGCCGAAGCGCCGGAAAACCTGTCGCAACCGTTGAAAGTCTACTGGCAGCCCGGCTGTTCGAGCTGCCTGAAGACCAAGGAATTCCTGCTCGAGCACGGGATCCCGTTCGTTTCCGTGAATGTCCTCGAAGACGAGGAAGGTTTCAAGGAACTGGAACGCCTCGGCGTCCGGTTGGTGCCGATCGTCGCGCGCGGTGACGCATGGGCCAACGGCGCCGTGTTCCGCGATGTCGCCAAGGTCGCCGGGTTCGAATACGGCGGCCACAAAATGCTGTCGCCGGAAGCGCTCAAGGACAAGGTGCTGATGAACCTGGATGCCGCCGCCCGCTACCTGCGCCAAATCCCGGACGACAAGCTCGACGTGGTCCTGCCGGGGCGGCCCCGGTCATACCGCCAGCTCGTCTATCACGTGTTCGATATCCCCAAGGTTTTCCTCGACCGGGTCGAACACGATGCACCCTATACCTACGAAGCATTGCTGTCCGTGCTGCCGGACGAGATGAAGACCAAGCAGGATCTGCTCGACTACGGCGAGGGCAACCGCAGGCGGTTCGCCGAGTGGTGGGACCGTGAAGGCGAAATTACGGACTTCACCCAGCCCGGCAAGGTCTACTACGGCGAGGTCACGCTGCACGAGGTGCTTGAACGCACCGGCTGGCACAGCGGCCAGCACACCCGGCAGATCATCCTGATGCTGCGCGAAAAGCTGGGGATCGAGCCGGACGGCGCCCTCGACGACAGCGACTTCGAGGGGTTGCCGATGCCGAAGAGCGTCTGGGACAACGAAAGGTCGTTCGACGAGGCTTCCTACACGGGACCCGTCGCGGCGAGCTGATCCGTTCGGTCGGGCGGCGGACCTGAATTGCGTTGCCTGGTATCCCAACTGCATGCACTGATTTCCCCAAGAAACCGAGGACGTGTCGCAGGGAAAGAGGCGTATGAACAAGTACCCCGGCTCGGCGTATGCCGGGATCGACGAGGTGGATGTTGCCGCCGAACTCCGGCCGATCGACGAACTGCCGGAAGATCTCAAGCCTGCCCTCACCTATTGGGAGCGGATCAAACCGCCGGGGGCGGTCGGTCCGGCGTGGGGCTCGTTCGATCTTCTGGAACTTCCCACGTCGTATCTCCCGACAGCGCTCGTCGTCGACTGCATCGACGATGGCGAACGCCGTGGCTATCTCTACCGTTTTTGGGGCAGTGCGCTGACCCCTGTGTTCGGCAAGGACATGACCGGCAAGACCTTCGAGGACTGTCCCGGGGCATTTCGCGCCGCCAGCTATGCAACGTATGACATGGTGCGCGAACACCGCGCGCCCTGCCTGATCCGGTTCAATGCGCGTTTCGGCTCGAATGCCACCCGGTTCCAGACCGCGTTCCGGCTGCCGCTCTCCAAAGACGGCGAGACGGTTTCGACCATCGTCTCGCTGCTGCTGGTCGACTACCGCAAACACGAATGGGAACAGCTCTGGAACTGAGACCGCCGCCTTTAATTCGCACGCAGCCCGGTGCGTGACGCCGGGAAGCTGACACTGAAGGCCGCACCCTGGTCTCTTTGCCAGATGTCAAAGGTGCCGCCGTGCAGCGTCGCGAACGTATCGACGAGGGCGAGCCCGATGCCGAGGCCGCCCTTGGCTGCCTTGCTTGAAGTCTCGCCGCGGTAGAAGCGCTCCTTGTAGCGGGACATGTCCCCGTCCTCGAGCCCGCGGCCGTCGTCGACGACCTTGATGACGATGCAGCCGTCCTGTTCCTCGGCACACAGACCGATCGTCGTGCCACCGCTGTGCTGCGCCGAATTGTTCACCAGGTTGACCAGCATTTGACGGACCGCACGTTCGTCGGCCATAAGGGCCGGCAGATCGGCCGGCACATCGATATCGAGCGTCATGCCCGCTTCGGCGACGTTGCCGGCGGTCAGCGATTCCACTTCGTGCACCAGATGTCCGAGGTCGATTTCCGTTTCGGTGAGCGGCATGTCGCCGCGTTCGATCCGGGCGAGATCGAGCAGATCGTCGATCATCGATCGCAAGTGCTGGCCGCCGGCCTGAATGTCGCCCACGTATTCCCGATACTTGTCGTGACCGAGCGGACCGAACACCGCTTCCTGCATCATGTCCGTAAACCCGAGAATCGCGTTCAGCGGCGTCCGCAATTCGTGGCTCATGTTGGCGAGAAACTCGTCCTTGGCCTTGCCCTGGCGCACCAGTTCCTTGTTGCGCGCATCGAGGGCGGCCGCCATCGCGGCCATTTCGCTGCGCGCTGCTTCCTGGCGCACGACCAGCGGGAACACGATGGCCCCGCCGATCAGCGCCGCGATCAGCATGAACCCGCCGCTCATCAAATAGAAGTTACGGTCGAGATGGACCGAGTCCGACAGCGGTACGGAGACCTGGCGCACACCACGGAAATCGCCGACCTGCCAGACCTTGCCGAACCGGTATTCGGGCTGGTTGTGACACGCGACGCAGCTTTCCTTGAGCGTCACGGCACTTGCATAGCGCACGGTCGGCCGGCCCTCGTGATCTTCGACGCGGATGAAGGGTTCGTCCGGATTCGCGCGCAGCACCTCGATGGACATCGTCTCGAAGTCGTCGAGCACCCTGTCCTGGCGCCACGGGAATGGCGTGTCGCTATACAGGCTCGCATTGAGGCCCTTCACGGATCGCTCGAAGCGGGTACCGACATCCATGGTAAACGTCGCCGGGAACGGAATGACGTCGGGGCGATGATGGTAATCGTGCGCCAGCTCGACGCCGGCGGCCTTGGCACGGGGCACGATCTCGTTGGAATAGAAGTCCTGGATCGTCACCATGGACGAATCGAAACTGCGCGCCGTTTCCGTCGCCACGCGCACCTTGAGCGAGTTGACATAGTAATAGGCGCCGATTCCGAACATCGCGATGACGATCAGGATATAGCCGACGATAATCACCGCCGGGTTTTTGACCGATACGTGCGTCATCATTGCGGGTCGCCCACTAATTGCAGGTTCAAACGCGCCCCTACACCACCTCGATGCATGTTCTTCGGGCCCTTCAAGCCTAGACCGGTCTCGCGACCCTTGATGTGACCGGTCTCACTTGCAACCAGGCATTAATCGCCGCGCGATCACGCCCCGATGCCCGGCCAGGTATCGGAAAGGCGATACCCCTCCGGCCAGGGATCATCGGGATCGAGCATATGCTCATGCGTGCCGGTAATCCACGCACGGCCTGATATTTCGGGTACGATGGCGGACCGATCGCCGACCGACGTCACGTCGGCAATACGGCCCAGGAACGTCGAGCCGACGAGGGACGTCGCCTGAAAGGTGTCGCCTTGCGTCATTTCGCCCTTGGCATGAAGCAGCGCCATCCTGGCCGAGACCGCCGTCCCGGTCGGCGAGCGGTCGATCTTCCCCGGCCGGATGGCAACGGCATGCCGTGCCGTCAGCGTGTCGCCCGCATCCCGGGCGCCGGGCATCCCGACGTCCCGTCCCGGTGCGCCGGTGAACAGACAGAACGAGATATGCCGCCAGTCCGGCAGTTCGGGATGCCTGAAACCCAGTTGTTCGCTTGCTGCATCGGCGATCCGGACACCGAGCGCCGCCAGATCGTAGGCTTCGCCCGCGTTGAGGTCGAAGCCGAGCGCATGCGCATCGACGACAACGAAGGTATCGCCGCCGAATGCCGTGTCGACCCGGATCGTTCCACTGCCCTCGACCTCCAGCGGCGCATCGATCACGCCCGCGAACGACGGCAGGTTGCGGACGTGAATCCGCGCCGCCTTGCCGTCCCGGCATTCGGCACGCACGCGGACCAGCCCGCCTGGCGCCTCCAGTACCAGGGATGTTTCCGGCTCGGTCATCGCCACGATCCCGGCATCCAGCAGCACCGTGGCAACGCAGATCGTGTTCGACCCCGACATCGGCGGCGTGTCGGCCGGTTCCATGATGATGAACCCCATCTGCGCGTCGGGATGCTTGGGCGGCACCAGCAGGTTCACGTGCCGGAAAACACCGCCACGCGGCTCGTTGAGCAAGAAGTTGCGGAGCGTCCCGTCCTCGGCGATCCAGGTGCGCTGTTCCCACAGCGTGTTGCCCGGCGGCACGTCGACGCCGTCGATGATCACATCGCCGACCTCGCCCTCGGCATGACAGGAAACGACGCTGATGGTTTTCGTGGTCCGCATCATTCACCCCCTGGCATATCATCGCGCGCCACGAACCGGACTCCAAGTGCCGTCGGGGTTGTCCGGAATCGATCGAAATTAGGTCGGCGCCGTGACCTGTTTCTAATATTCATTTCGGCAACAATCGGTCAGTATACCTGACTATTGACTGTCCGATCCCTTGCAAGGGTAACTTTCAGATCGAAATGTCCATCGTCCCCAACCTTTTTCGCATCCGTGAAATCAGGCTGCATGATAACCCGTGGCCCGCGTTCGACGAGGTGCTGGCATACTGGAACCGGCAACGCGGGGATGCGTTCGCGCCGGCATGGCGGGATTTCGACCTGATGGAGATCCCACGCGATCTTTTGCCGTATACGGTGGTCGTCGACACGCCGGATATTTCGCAGCCGATCAAGTACCGCTATTTCGGTTCCGGCATCGCGCTCAGTCACGGCTTCGAGATGACCGGCAAGACCAGCGACGATATTCCGACACCGCAGCTCCGCGACCACATCATCAGTCAGTACCGGCAGATTATCACGGCACGCGCGCCGAAGATGTTCGTTTCCGAGATTTACGTTAAGCGCGGTCTCCGCAAGCAGGACCTGGTGCTGCGCCTGCCGCTGTCCAACGACGGCGAATCCGTGACAAATGTCGTGACCGTCGAACACCAGACCGACGAGAACCAGACCCTGACCCAAAACGGCTGTTAAAGCACAAGCCGCATCACATTCTGCGGCCCGGTGTGGCCCTTCTCGAAGATTTCACCGGTATCGGCGAAACCGCCCAGACGATAAAGCGCATAAGCGTGTTCGTTCCGGCAGTTGACGGACAGCACCAGCGTTTCCCAAGCCGGATAGGCCGTCCTGATGTACCCCCCCAGCGCCATGGCGAAAGCCTTGCCGAACCCCTGCCCCTGGTATCCGGCGTCGATCATGACCTCGTGCAGTTCGAGTTCGAACGCCGACGGGGCCTGGAAGCGCGGCTTGTTCATCGCATCGATCTGGAAAAAGCCGATGACGTCGAGACCGGATAGCATGACGTGGTTGTCGCGCGTGCCTTCGGTGTCGGCCAGTGTTGCGGCGATCTGTTCGACGAACAGGGTCTGCGTATCACGGACGCGCAATCCCAGCACGGCAGGCCGATGGCCTTCCGTCATCCGAGACAGCGCGAGGGTCATGTCAGTGAAGTTCGGCGCGCAGCTTCTGACGCAGCACGTCGATCGGTACGATGCCGCCTTCGATGTCGATACACCAGAAGGTCCAGCCGTTGCACGCCGGCAGGTTCTGCACCTTGGCGCCGACCTGGTGGATCGAGCCCTTGAAATCGGCCGAGATCAGCGTGCCGTCGGCGCGCACCCGCGCCTTGTAACGGCGTTTCTGGTCGGTCAGTACGGTACCCGGCTCGAGCATGCCGCGTTCGACCAGCCAGCCGAACGGCACGCGCGGCTCGTCGCGCTTCGACGGTGAGTTGAGCATGTCGTCGGCGGCCACTTTCTTGACCTCGGCGATGCGATTCTCCGCATGTTCCACGTAACTTTCCTCTCGCTCCAATCCGACCCAGTTGCGCCCGAGCCGTTTCGCCACCGCACCCGTGGTGCCAGTACCGAAGAACGGATCGAGGATGGTGTCGCCGACCTCGGTCGAGGCCATGATGACCCGGTGCAGCAACGCTTCCGGTTTCTGCGTCGGGTGTGCCTTCTTGCCGTCGTCGCCCTTCAAGCGTTCGCCGCCCGAACAGATCGGCAGCAACCAGTCGGAGCGCATCTGCAGGTCGTCGTTCAGCGCCTTCATGCTTTCGTAGTTGAACCGGTACTTCGAGCTTTCGTCGCGCGCGCACCAGATCATGGTTTCATGCGCGTTGGTGAAGCGCCGGCCGCGGAAGTTGGGCATCGGGTTGGACTTGCGCCAGACGACATCGTTGAGGATCCAGTAACCGAGATCCTGCAGCGTCGCGCCGACACGGAAAATATTATGATAACTGCCGATGACCCAGAGCGTGCCGTCGGGTTTCAGGACGCGCCGCGCCGCCGTCAGCCAGTCGCGGGTCAGCTCGTCATAGGCACGGAAGCTGGCGAACTGGTCCCAGTGGTCGTTGACGGCATCGACCTTCTTGTGATTTTCGGGGCGCATCAGGTCGCCCGCGAGCTGCAGATTATACGGCGGGTCGGCGAACACCATGTCGATGCTCGCTTCCGGCAGGCCGTTCATCAGCTCGATGCAGTCGCCCAGATGGATCTTGTTGACCCAGGATTTTTTGTTCTCTGCCCCCATGCGGCGCATCCTGAGTCAGCGAGGATTCAGCGTCAAGAATTAAATGGATTCAATGGGTTAGTTGGCGATTCCTAAACCAGATATGGGAGTCCGGAGTCGCACCGGGACAATATCTAGCGCTCTCCAGCACCAAGATGTGGCTCAGGCATTGGCACCGCTGAACGCACACACCTTGTTGCGGCCGGATTGCTTTGCCTCGTAGAGCGCCTGATCGGCATCGTGCAGCACGTCATCCAGGGATTGGCCCTCACGGTATTCGGCGACGCCCAGACTGAAGGTAACGGCAATGCGCTGCCCGCCGAATTCGACCGGCGTCCGTTCCATTTCCAAGCGCAGGCGTTCCGCGAACGTACGTGCCTCGTCTGCCGGCGTATCGAGGCAGCAGAAAGCGAACTCCTCGCCGCCGATACGCGCAACCATGTCGCCGGCGCGGACATTTCGCAGCAGAATGGCGCTCGCCTGCTTCAGCGCCTCGTCGCCGGCGGCATGGCCATAGCGGTCGTTGATCGTCTTGAAGTGATCGATATCGGCGACGATGACGCACATCGAGCTTTTGAAGCGTTGCAACCTGGAAATATCGCGCGCGACGTCGTCGTAGAAATGCCGCCGGTTGGGCAGGCCGGTGAGGATATCCGTGCGGGCTTCCTCTTCGGCCAGTTTCTTGGCCGCCTCCAGTTCGCGGGTGCGGGCACGGATCTGCACCCGCAGGCTGGCGATATGCATCAGCAACAGCGCCGCAACAAGCAGTGCCACGCCCCCTGCAATGACGGCCTTGTGCCGCCGCAGCATATCCAGGAACCGGCCCAGTTCATCCGACGGATAAAGAAACCGGCCCATATCCACCGCGCCGCTGAGACGGCCCTGCGCCTGGAACGTTTCCTCGATCCGCGTCCAGCGCTCGGCGTTCATGTAGCCGATGGGGACGACGTTGGGCAGGATCAGCTTGATCGATTCCTGCGCTTCGAACATCAGGTGATCACGGGTTTTCCCCTGGGTGTTGTACTTCGTCAGTATGAGGTCGACGGTTTCCGCCGGATGCGCAACGGCATAGGCCCAACCCTTCAGGGTGGCGTGGCGGAAATCCTCCACCAGATCCCCCTCGGCGGCGATCTTGGCCTCTGTCGTAAACAGCGTATCGCCGTAAAAATCCACGCCGTGATCGCGCGGCTGGAACACGCGAAACGGAATGCCGCTTTTCTTCAGGAAATAAGGCTCATTCGTCGAATAGCCGTTGTAGGCGTCGGTTTTCCCGTTCACCAGAGCGGTGATGGAGGTGTCTTCGGGCACAAGATCAAGATCCGCCGGTTTCACTCCGGCATTCTGCAGCATCGCCGTCAGTTCGGCGTTCATGTAGCCGCCGCTGAGCATCAGGCGCTTGAACCGCAGATCGCCCAGGGTCGGCGCCGTGCCGTCGTCGCGCGTAATCAGAACCGACGGCGAGTGCTGAAAGATCGCGGCAAGCGCCACCAGCGGCACCCCGGTGGCGCGGTAGATCAGCGCCCCGGTGTCCGCGACCGCGAAATCGACATTGCCGCCCATCAACTGGTCGATCGGCGTCACGCCGGGCGAATACTCGATCAGTTCGACGTCCAGCCCGGCGTCACGGTAATAGCCCTGCTCGATCGCCGCATAGTAGCCGGCAAACTGGAACTGATGGCGCCACTTCAGCTGCACGCGGACGTGCTGCAGTGGCGACGCCGAAGACGGCGCGGAAGATTGCGCCGAGACCGGCCCCGGCAGATGCAGGCAAACCGCGGCCAGCAGCAGGGCGCTCAACAGACGGCCTGCGGCAACATGTGTCGCGCGCAATCGCGGTCCAAACAGACAAAAACTTTTCATAGGCATCCATACAGCCAAAAGACGGTGTGCCGAAAAATTTTATCGCTGCTCGAATATGCACGAACGCGCGTAAGCCGACAACGAATGCGAATTGCAATTTACCAGTGACAAAAAAGGTTTCTGCGGCGACCTTAAAGCTGTGGACAACTAAAGTGATTTCCCCCGTTATGCAGACGAGGGTAGGTGATGTTTCGGTTCTTTTGGAAATTCGTCCTGAATTTGGCGCTGAGCGGATTCGCCGCGACCGTGATCACGGGCGTCGCCGTCGCGCTGCTGCAGGGCGTCAATCTGTTCGGTACGCGCATGCACGGCACGCCGCTGACGGTCGCGGCCGTGATCATTTTCTTTCTCGCATTCTGCGCCACGGCGGTGCCGATGATGTCGCACCTGATGAAGAACGTGGAGCTTCCCTCGAGACCGCGCCGCAAAAATAAGGACGACGGCGGGGATCAGGAATCCGACGATTCCAAGGTCTCCTTCGAGGAGCTTTCCCGCGCACCGAGGCGCACACTCGCCGGCGCCGAGGACGAGGAACGGATCAATTCGGAAACCAAGGAAATGGCGGCATTCAGAAACGCTGCCGCACAGGACGCCGAGGCCGCCCGCACCGCCGAGAACGCGAAACAGGCCGGTGACGACGACCAGAAAACGCCGGAACATGTCGCGCCCGCGGAACCGGTCAACGAGCCGCCCCGGCTCGCCGCCTACATCGTCCGCCTGTCGGGTTTCCTGGAAAAAAGCATCGCCCAGATGGGCCCGGAGCGGGCGGCATTTTCCAAGTTCGAGAAGTTCGGCATTTGCCTGTTCATTGCCGGCGCGTCGGAGGGCGTCGCCGAAACAAACGGCCTGGACGAGAAAGCCTGCGACCGTTTGATCGAACTGGGCCTGAAAGGCTTCGGTTACAAGCCGGCGGACGCCAAACGCTTTAGCGAAACGTATCAGGACTACCTGGTACAGAGTGCCGGATACATGCGGATGTTCCAGACCGGCCGCAACGCCGTGAAGACCTTCCAGGCGGACAGCACAACGGGCCTGACGGAGCTTCAGGGTGCGCTTGCGCACTGGAAAAAGCCCAAGGAGGAATCGGAAGAAAAGTCACGCATGGTGACCGTGCTGTTTACCGACATCGCCGGGTCGACGGCAATGACGCAGGAACTTGGCGACGAAGGCGCGCAGCATGTCGTCCGCGGTCACAACAAGATCGTGCGAGACGCGCTGAACCATTGGGCCGGCCGCGAGGTGAAGCACACCGGCGACGGCATCATGGCGGCGTTCGACACCACGTCCAACGGCGTCGAGGCGGCGATGCAGATGCAGCGCGAATGCGTCACGTTCCGCGAGCTGAACCCGGACCTGCCGCTTCGCCTAAAGATCGGCATAAACACCGGCGAACCGATCTCGGAAGACAACGACCTGTTCGGCTCGACCGTGCAGATGTCAGCCCGGATCGTCGACAAGGCCAAGGCAGATCAGATTTTCGTCTCCGAAGCCGTGCGCGGCATCTGTGCCGGAAAATCATTCACGTTCGAGAACAAGGGGCCTTTCCCGATGAAGGGCTTCGACGAGGATCCGGTCCTGCACGAGGTCGTGTGGCAGACGCCGCCCAAGGCCGAGGCGGAATAACCCGCAAAGCGGCCATTTGGCCGGCGGCGCAATGGTCCGCAAAGATCATGAACGCGGCGGATTCCGGCGGAGCCGCGCCGCCGCAAGGCTGCTGACCGGCTGATCGATCGCATTTTCCGTCAGCCGCTCGCGCAGGCTCAGGATCTTGTCGATTCCACCGGACGGTAAGATCAGCGGAAGCACCAGCCTTTCTTTCAGGCCATGCGCATCGAGCGCGTCGTACCGCGTCCGCATATGGCGCGGCGCAACCGTTTCGATACATTCGTGATAGAGCCTCGTGACCTCGCTGAAATCGTACTGGTGTTCGATGTCGTCGAAGTTTCTACCGGTGGGATCCGGCGTGTCTATCTTCCAGCGGCTCATGACGATATGCGTTCCGGCGTAGCGGTACGTCATGGCGGGCGGTGAGGTATCGGTGTCGACATCCAGAACGACGAGATGCGGTGCGATATCGTAGATGTCCATCAGATCGATGTCGCCCCATTCGGGTGCGATGCGGCCCTCCAGCTTCGATATCCAGTACTGCCAGAGATGGCGGCACAATTCCCCTTTAAACCGGGACGGAAAATCTGCATAGAGATCCGGTGCGCCGCTCATATCGTCGGATCCGATCATCGTCCGTTTCAGCAAGACGGCGAGCGTTCCACATCCGCCCCCGCTTAGAAACCGTTCTAAAGAAGAAATGGGTCTCGGACTGAACGCATCGAACCATCTAATGAAGCAATTCGCGCGTTCGTCATTGATGCAGGGATGTAGAGAGAAACTGGTCGCAGGGCGCAGAACTTGGCAAACTATCGTGGCGACCGTGTTCGCGCCGTTGCTGGGCAATGAAAAGCGATCTGACCGGACCATGACCACAATCGATTTCACGCGCTGGTTTCTCGCCCTTTATTTTACGTCTGTCGCGTCGTTCTACACCGTACGCATCATTGTGCTCGCACGCAGGTACGGCGAATCGCCGGTTTTCTCCGGGCAACCCGGCACATTGCATTACGCGACTCACCTTGCATTTCGGGTATTCCGGATCGTTATTCTGGGTGTTTGCGTCGCGCGCATCCCGTGGCCTCAGCTCGACAGATACCTGATCCCCTTTGACCAGCTATGGGAGCCCGCCATCCTGATGACGGGCAACGTACTTTTGGCGACGAGTTTCGCCATGGCTGTCGCCATTCACATGTATATGGGGAAAAACTGGCGTTCCGGGACCCGAAATGACGACCGCACGGAACTGATGACGCGCGGCCCCTTTGCCCTTTCGCAGAACCCCATGTTGCTGTGCGTGCTGGTTGCCCAATCCGGGTTCTTCCTGACGCTCCCGTCGGGCTTCACCCTGGTCTGCTGGGTCGTCGGGATATGGGCTGTGACCACCCAGGCAAAAATCGAGACCGGCCTGCTTCGCCGGCGGTTCGGGGCCGCATACGATGAATATGCCGAGAAGACCCCGCGTTGGCTGCTGTTCCGATAGGCGCCCGGCGCCGCCGTGACGGGAACTACTGGGCGAAGCCGACGGCGGTCGTGATTTCCTTGTAGAGCTCGCTCGACGAGATCGGTTTATGCAGCACCTTGGCCGCCCCCACCTGCAGCGATACCTCGAGAACCATTTCGTTGGTCTCGCCGGTCAGGATCAGAACGGGCGTCTGGTTCTTCTCGCGCCGGAGGCGGTTGATCATCTCCATGCCGTCCATTTTTTTCATATGCAGATCGGAAACGATGATGTCCGGCGCCGTGATCTTGCCGCTGCTCAGACCCTCCAGCACCTCGGTGCCGTCGTATGCGCTTTGAATTTCATAGATGCCGGCGTCTTGTAAAAGGCTGCGTAGAATTGAGTGCATGCTCTCCTGATCGTCCACCAGGAGAACCGAGATTCCGCGAACTGTCATCGCAGTCAAACCCATCAAGTTGAACACGAACCGAAAAATTATTTAGAGCGAACCGCTGCCTTTGACACCAAAAATTGGGTCCTGCGCTGACCTCAATCGGAGGTGTGCGTCAGGGCGTCGCGAACAGGGGCAAAACTCCTGCGATGGTGCGACGTAACACCGAGCGACGCGATGGCCGCCAGGTGTTCGGCAGTCCCATATCCGGCGTTGCGTTCCCAGCCATATCCCGGGTGCCGGGCGGCCAGATCGGACATGATTCGGTCACGTGTCACCTTGGCGATCACGGATGCGGCGGCGATGGAAAGCGACGTCTGATCTCCCTTCACCACGCATTCGCAGGCGCAGGTCAGGGCCGGTTCCCGGTTGCCGTCGACTAACGCCACATCGGGCGCCATCTCGAGCGCGCGGACAGCGTCCGCCATCGCCTTCATCGTCGCACCGAGGATGTTCAGAAGGTCGATCTCGTCGACATCGCACACACCGACGCCGACGTCGGCCGTCTCCATGATTGTCTTGAACAGCGCGTCACGGGACGCCGCCGACATGCGTTTGGAATCGTCCAGCATCTCCCAGATCGGTTTGTCGAGGGTTGCCGGGTCGAGCACCACGGCGGCGGCCACCACGGGGCCCGCAAGCGGGCCGCGCCCGGCCTCGTCGATGCCGCAGACGCGGCGGGCCGCGCCATCCCAGTGCGCCTGTTCCAGCGCGAGGTCAGGCATTACCCTTGTCTTCGGCTTCTGGGTCTTCGGGTTCGGGTTTGGCGGCAGCTTTCTTTTTGGCCGTCGGCTTCTTTTTCGGGGCGGCCTTTTTCTTGGCCGCCGGTGTCTTTGCCGACTTGGCCTTGGCGGCCTCGGGCGCCGCGTTTTCGGGCGTTGCGTTTTCGGGCGTTGCGGTCTCGGATGTTGTGCCTTCGGGCGTCGTCACCGATGCGGCCTCGGGTTCACCCTGAGGGGGCGGCGTCGCCGCCTCCGCGGCCTTGGCCTTCCCGGCCTTGCGGCGGCGGTGCTTGAGACGCAGGCGCCGGAGTTCCAGTGCCGTAATGCGGAGCGCGCGCTGCGTCCGGGTCGATGCGCGCCTGGACGCTTCGGCGATGGCGTCGGTTTCCGGACCGTAGACGAGCCGCACGAAATCCCGGGCCTCGGTCACGCCATGGCTGGCAAGCACGTGCAGACGCCGGGCCGTGACCACCCAGAGCGGACTGAGCGCCAGGCTCAGCACCGTCACGGATACGACGAGGCGGCGGCCTTCCTCGTCCAGCACGCCCGACGAAATGCCGACAACGGCGAGCAGGAACGAAAACTCCCCGATCTGCGCCATACTGATCCCGGCCAGGAACGCCGTCGCCCACGGCTGCCCGGCAAAGCGCAGGAAGCCGACGTTGATCGCCGTCTTGAACACGGTGACCATCAGGAACAGCATCGCCACGATGCCGATGTTGTTCCACATGTAGGCCGGGTCGATCAGGAGGCCGATGGACAGGAAGAACACCATCATCAGCACGCTCTGGATCGGCAGCACACTGTCGAGCATGGCGTGACGCGCCTGCGAGTTCCCGATGATCAGCCCGGCGATGAACGCGCCGTACGCCGCCGAAAGCCCGATCAGACCGGCAATCGCCGCCCAGCCGAAACAGAACGCGAGCCCGGCGAGCGGTGCCAGTTCCTTGTTCTCGGCAATCGCTTCGGCATAGGGCAGATGGATCTTGCGGCCGCGCGACGCATAGAAAATAAGCCCGCCCAGGAAGATGACCGAGCCGATCATCACCGGGATTTGCGAGAACTTGAAGCCATCGCCACCGAGCGCGCCGACGGTCAGCATCATCGGCACCACCGCGATGTCCTGCGCGATCAGCACGCCGACCGTGATCTGGCCGACGCGGGTGCGCAATTCGCCGATGTCGTCGAGGATCTTGATCGCCACCGCCGTCGACGACATGGCGACGACGAAGCCCAGAAGCACGGCCAGTTCCCACGGGAACCCGGCAAGGCGGGAAAGGCCGAGGGTCACCGCCGTCGATGCGGTGATCTGGAACAGCGTCGTCGAGACGGCGATCTTCCAGATCCGCATGAAGGCGCGCAGCGACAGTTCCATGCCGATGATAAACAGCAGCATGAGCACGCCCATCTCGGCCAGCACCTCGATGCCGTCGCGGACGTTGACCAGGCCGAAACCCGCAGGGCCCAGCGCGACGCCGGCGACGATGTAGCCGACGATGGCGGGCTGGCGCAGCTTTTCCATGGCGAAACCGAAAAGCAGCGCGCCGAGGGCGACGATCGCGATCCCGGTCAGGTCGACATGATGAGCGGCTTCCATGCGGTTACAATAACACGGGCGGCGGGGCGTGCATTATTGAATGTGGGTGATCGGCTTACTGCGGCGATGCCGGTGCTGTATTTTGTTTTTTTGGACTGGCGATCTTTCGCGCCGCCGCCGCGGTAAACAGGAACAGCACGATCTCGATGACGATGTAAATGGCCGTAAGGGACTTCACACTGTCTGCCGTCGCAATCTGCGTATATGCGAGAAATCCGGTGACGCCGACAGGAAGAGCCAGGGACAGGGAAAAAATAGTTCGCGACACAATGTCCCGGTAGGCGCCGATCCAGGGAAACACGCTTGGTTCTTCACCTTGGCTGTAAAGCCGGGCGTATGTCGAAAGGTGGAGACAGAAATAGAGCTGGATCCCGATCAGCACCAGAATCCCCCAGACCTCAATCAAGTCCTGTGCCAGCTGCACGCCAAGCAACGTAATCGGCGCGTCGCCTTTTCCGGCCTGGTTCCGCAAATAGGTCGTCAGGTTCTCCATATTCAGAGACCCCAGGTCCTGTGTCACTTCCGCCAACTCCGGAAACAGGACAGCAAAGCTCCGGCCGCCGGCCAGATACCTGCTGGCAACGGGCTGATTCGGAAAGGCCTCCCGGAACAGGTGCTCAAGAAACGTTGGCTGGACGACATTGAAGAAAACGGGGAGGCGCATCTCGATCGTCTTTGGCGCTTCGGCAAACAGCACCGCCGCATTATCACTCGTGTTATCCAGCGTCACGTCGAGCACAATCATGTCCGGCTTCAGCGTCTCGTCGTGGAGGAAATAGGGATCTTCCTGAGCCGCCAGCATGTTGTGCTTGTGCTTGTCACGATGCAACGGGGTCGTCAGCTCGAGCCCCTTCAGTTCGGCGGACAATCTCAAGGTCACGTTGTCGCCGTCGGCGTTGATATTCGCCAGCTCGTTCATGATGGCCTCGTCTACGGCCATTGCCGTGTGATATTCGAAGGACGTAGGTTGCACGTACATACGCTCAACGGCCAGCAGGTTGTCGAAGCCGGCCTTCACATCCTGCAGCGTCGACGACCTGTAACCATCGTCGAAGAGAAAGTACGAAAATTTACCTTTGCTCTCGAGTATCGTCCCTTGGGGATGGAATAGCCCCGTGTAATCAAGCAGGTCTTCGTCATAAACATACCTGTACCGTTCCGGTTCCGCCCCGAGCAGGAAATCTGCATACGTGTCGATATAGCCGAGCTCGAGGGCGGGGAACTGCGCACTCTCCTCTTCCATTCGCCGCCAAGCCGCCGAAACCGCATCGTCCAGAAACGCAGCGAAGTCTTTCACCGCCGTACCATCCGTGGTCGTAAGACCGCCGGCCTGGTTCCGAATTCGCTTAATCAGGTTGTCCGACCGGAATGCGTCCTCGGCGTTGATGATGGCGTCAAGCTGCGTCTGCGCCTTGGCGAAAATCCGCTGCGAACCCGTGAGACCGACGATGATGACGATTGACGTCACAACAAGCACGAAGTGTGTGTTACGAAGATGCTTCAGGAATTCGGTACGTTGCTCCATACAACGTAGAGTACCAGTCGGATTTTCAAGAATCTACGCATAGTCGCTTTACCGACTTGGCGCGTACCTGATGGTCTTGAGGGGCCTGCCCGGAGGCAGACCCCGAACACTCATGCCGCGACGATGGGTGCGTACGTCTCGACCAGGCGGTTGGCGAACATGTCCACCTTGGGGATCATCTGTTTCTGGCGGCAGACCGCGAGATCGATGTGTTTCGGCATCACCGCGCCCAGTTGCATGACGCGCGGCGCCGCCTGATTGATATCCCAAAGCGGGAACCCGGTCGGCGGAATAACCAGGCTGCCGCCCGGATAGGGGCAATCGATCCGGTTCGCCAGCACAACGGCGACACGGTTGTCCTCGGCACGCGGCACGGCGATCAGCTCACGCTCGAACGGTTCGCGCAGCGCCGCCGGCCACAGCACGATGTCGGCGGCCGCGATGCCGAGGCAGCGCGACGTTTCCGGGAAAACCGCGTCGTAGCCGGACATCACGCCGATGCGCCCGAACGGTGTGTCGAACACCGGGTATTCGTCGCCGGCCACGGCCCACTTGCGCTCTTCCGCGCTCAGGTGCGTCTTGCGGTACTTGCCGATCTCGGTCCCGTCGGGGCCGATCAGGAAGGTGGTGACGAACAGCCCCTGTGCCGCACGCTCGACCGTCGGCAGCGCGATCAGGCAGCCGTATTGCTTGGCGATGGCGGACGCCTTGGCGATATGGTCCTTGGTGCTGTCGGCGATCGCCGCCGCCTCGACGGCGCCCGGCAGCCACGTCTGCGAAAAGGCGTACTCCGGCAGCGTGATCACCTTGATGCCGAGTTTGGCGGCATGGCCGATCATGTCGAAGATATCGTCCGCCGTCGTTTCCCCGGTGACGTGCATCTGAACCGCCGCGATCTTGCTGATCGACTGCGACGGGACGATGGGCGTATCCGCGACCTTGGAAACCGGGGTTTCGTCATAGGGCATGGCCATGATGCCGTAGGTGTCCGGCCTGCGGTCGGCGATCTTGTCGTTCGCCGTATAGATCGACTTGTCCGCCGCCATGTCGGGGTCGACATCGGCGACCGCCATGCCGTGCGTATCGTACGGCACCTTGGAGAGCACCCGGCCGTGCGGGTCGCAGATCATGCTGCCGCCCGGGTAATAGATCGAGCGCTCGTAGCCCGCCTTGGTCGCGGCCACCAGCCACATGCCGTTCTCGAAGGCGCGCGCCGGCCCCCACATGTCGGCCTGGTCCATGGCGAAGAAGTTGGCCATGTCGACGATCACCTCGGCGCCCTGCATCGCCATCGAACGGAAAATCTCGGGGATGCGGCCGTCGAAACAGATCAGCAGCCCGATGCGGCCAAGGTCGGTGTCGACCACCGGCGAACCGAGCTCGCCAAAGCTGAACCAGTTCTGGTCGTGCGTCGCCAGGAACTGCTTCTGGTAATGGCACGCGACATCACCCTTGCGGTCGAACATCACGCCCGAATTGAAGACCTTTTCCCTTTTCGGATCCCACTCGGTGACGCCGCTTGCGATATAAACGCCGTGCTTGCGGCTGAGGTTCGCCAGCGCGGAAACGAACGGACCGTCCGGAATCGTCTCGGCCAGTTCGCGGCAGTGTTCCGGCGAGTCGAACAGGTAACCGGTATCCATGCATTCCGGGAAGACGATCAACTCGGCGCCCTGCCGCACGGCGTCTTCGGTGTACTTGGTCGCGAGCGCGATGTTGTGTTCGAAATCTCCCAATTCGGCCAGCGTCTGTACGGCGGCCGCACGAAAACGGCGGTTTGTCATTTCTTTCTCCGTCTTTATATGTCCGGGGTGTCGGACAGCTTCACTGTGAATGTCGATCAGGTCGCCTTGACCTCGCGCCAGAACACGTCGAGGCAATGGCGCTTGAGGTCGACGAACCGGGTGTCGGTGGTGATCTGTGTCGTGCGTGGCCAGTCGAGATCGACGTCGACGATCTCGGCGACCTGCGTCGGCCGGCGGGTCAGCAGCAGCACCTTTTCGGCAAGCTGCACCGCTTCTTCGAGATCGTGAGAGACCAGTAACGTGGTGGTTTTGGTCTTCAGATAGATCTTCTGGATCTGCTCGCGCATGAACAGGGTCATTTCGAAATCCAGCGCCGAGAACGGTTCGTCGAGGAAAAGCACTTCCGGGTCGGTCACCAGCGCGCGCAGGATCGAGACCGTCTGCTGCTGTCCGCCCGACAGCGTGTAGGGATAGGCATTGAGGTCGATCTTGACCTCGAAATCGGCGAGCAGTTGCTCGACGCGTTCGTCGCGCTTTTTCTTGGGCACACCCATCACCTTGAGCGGATAGTGGATGTTGTCGATAGACCTGAGCCACGGGAACAGCGCCTCGCGGTAATTCTGGAACACGTACGAGATCTTGGTCTCGTTGATGGTCTGGCCGTCGTAGAGCACCTCGCCCGCGTCCATCGGCATCAGGCCCGAGATCATGTTGATCAGCGTGCTCTTGCCGCAACCGTTGGGTCCGAACACGGAAATGAACTGGCCCTGCGGCAGGTCGAGATCGAAGCCGTCGTAGACGACCGCGTCACCGAACGATTTCTTCAGGCCGCGGATCGAGATCATCTTCTGACGGCTGCGGGCTTCGTCTTTCAAGGTCGTATTCTCCGGTTCGGAGGAGCGGGACATGCCCGCCCCTCCGTCTTCCAGTTCGCCGGTCGCGATGGGTGCAACATTACTGTTCATGACGATCGGCTCCTGTATCGCTTAGCTGCCGAAGTCGGCGAGCTTGAGCATCTTCGTACGCACGTCCATCGGCTCCTTGATGACGCCTTCCTTGACGAAGACATCGACGAACGCTTGATAGGAATTCAGATCGGTTTCGTTGAGACCGCTGAACGGACGCAGGTAAGGTTTCGCCAGCAGATCGAGCTGCGATTCCTGGATCGCCGTGTACTTCGGAATGACGATCTTGTAGCGCTCGAAGTTCGCCATCGCGAGACCGGTGGCTTCATCGATGATCTCGACGATCTTGCGCGCGACCAGGGGACGTTCCTTCATGAACTTGGTCGTCAGCACCGCGGCACCCGAATAGAACGGATCGGCGATGACCGACGCGACCGGGTTGGTCATGGCGCGCTTGGCCTTGCCCGACGCAACGGCGATGGAACCGACCGGCTCCAGCGAGAGCGTCGCGTCGACGGACCCACCGGCAACCGCCGGCACCTGCATGGCCACCGCGAGGTCGGTCAGCGTGACGTCCTTGTCCGGATCAAGACCGGCGGCACGCACCATGTGGCGCGAAATCGTCCGCCACTGGATACCCGGCACGTGACCCAGTTTCTTGCCCTTGAGATCGGCAAACGACTTGATGTCGCTGTCCGGCGCAACGATCAGGCCGTCGTTGATCAGGTCGATCTTGATGCCGCCGCCCTGCAGGCCGAACACCTTGAACGTGCCCGGGAACTTGGCTTCGGCGATCATCGCGATACCGGCAGCCGCACCCGGAGGGCCGAAGTCGGCACGGCCAGCGACCAGCGCATCGATGATGTGGTTCGGCGACTGCATCTTCTGCGAATCGATTTCGATGCAGGCCTTCTCGAACAGTTTCTCTTCGAGGGCAACATAGTAGGCGGTGGTCTGCATGATCGGCAGCCAGGCCGCGACCACTTTCTCCATCTTGTCGCAGGCGGCTTGCGCGTTGCCTGCGGTTAACGCGACCGCGGCGACCGCGGCCGAGAGGATCAGTTTCTTCATCGTGAGAGCTCCTTTTCTGTCATGTCGTTCTGTTCTTGGGTCCGGCGCGTCATTTGCCGGACCAGTGGACGATCGTCTTCTCGACGATCAGCAATGCCAGGTTGAGCCCGTATCCCATGCCGCCCGCGGCGAGGATCGAGCCGTACATATCCGTCAGCTGGTAGGAAATCTGCGCATCGATGATGCGATGCCCCATGCCGTCGACGGCGCCGATGAACATCTCGGCGACAATGATGACGACGAGCGCGATCGAAACCGCGTTGCGCAGGCCGACGAACGTCTGCGGCAGGGTTTCGAAGAAAATCACGTCGCGGAAAATCCGCATGTTGCTGGCGCCCATGGACTTGGCGGCGAGGATCCGCGTCTGGCGCGCGTTCATCACGCCGTAGGCGACGTTGAAGACGATCACCAGCCACGCCGCGAACGCGGCGATCGCGATCTTGGCGACGTCGCCCAGCCCGAACAGCAACAGGAACAGCGGGAACATCGCCGTCGCCGGCGTCGAGCGGAAGAAGTCGATAACGAATTCGAGCGAGCGGTAGACGCTGTCCTTGGCACCGAGCGCGATGCCCATCGGCACGCCGAGGACGGTCGCGATGGCGATCGAGTAGCCGACCCGGATCAGGGTCTGGATGAAATCGTGGATCATCTCGCCGTTGGCGATGGCGACGGCGGTGTCGGCGATGGTCGCGAACGGCGACGGCAACAGGTCTTTGTTGACCAGTTCGCCGGCGAACGCGATCCACCAGACGAGGATCAGAAGCGCCGGGCCGAGCGTCAGTTCCAGGGCGCGGCGGAGCCGCGGTTGTTTCAGAATCTGGGGAATGGCTGCCGACATCGCTCGTTCCTGTTGCCGTTAAACGATCATGCTGCAGTGCACGTTAACGGGAGCGGAATTTTTTATTTAAATTCAACTGACAAGCCGCATGACGCTGCAATGCACAATGCAAATCATGACGAAATAACGGCAGATTGGAATACCCAGTTTTGCAACGGCATGTGCAAAAATGCAGATTACTTGTGATTATTTCTTGTGTTGATTGATATTTTGCATGCCTAAAATATGCACAATGTCTTATTTTCGCATGCTTTATATGCACTTAGACGTAGGTGGAAATGCCGATTTTAGCGGCATGGCACCGTTGCCGTCCGCGCGCGCCTGACACGCCGGGCGATAAAAAAACCGCCTTTCGTCAGGATCGCTCAGTTTGTTCGGCGCGCCGTATCCGCCGCGCCGCCGGCGGGGCGGCTTTGCTGCAGGACGATGCGCAGCAGCACGGGTGTCAGCGCCGTGGTGATGATCGCCGTGAGCACGAGGGCGCTGTACAGGTTTGCGAGGATCGGATCGCCGCCGTTGCCGGTCCCGAACAGGCCCGTCTCGTAGGCGATGGAAACGATAAACAGTTCCACCGCGCCGCGTCCGCTCATGCCGATGCCGATCGCGACGGCATCGCGGGCACGGCCGCCGTTCAGCACATAGGCGGGCAGACCGCAGCCGATCAGCTTGCCGACGATCGCGACGACCACCAGGGCGGCGAGGAACCCCGGCACTTCGACAAGCGCGCTCAGGTCGACCATCAAGCCGATGGCAGCAAAGAACACCGGGCCCAGCACGCCCTTGGTCACCGTGTTCACGGTGTGGTCGATGGCGTTAAACGCGGCGTGGCCGACGCGCTGGGGTTCGAAATACAGTCCGGCCATGAACGGGCCAAGAATGAAGTGCAGCCCCAGAAGCTCGGCGAACAGGCCATAACCGAGCGCGATCGTCAGCAGGGTCATCAGCCTGAGGCCCGGCATGTGAATCTTGTGCAGGGCACGCCACAGATGCTCGAACAGGAAATGACCGATCGCCCAGGTCGCCGCGAAGAAAACCGTGACTTTGCCCAGCATCAGCAAGAGCGCCAGCGCGTCCGGCGGCGCGCCCTTGGCAATCAGCTCGGTGACGACCCCCAGCAGGATCAGGCCGATGATGTCGTCGATCACGGCGGCGGCAATGCTGATCTGGCCGATTGCCTGGTGCATCAGGCGGAAGTCCATGAACACCTTGGCTGCCACGGCGATGGCCGAAATAGACAGCGCCACGCCGACCACGAAGGCCTGTGCCCCGCGCGCCGCGCTTTCGGGCAGGTACACCCAGGCCAGCGCGAAACCCAGCGCGAGCGGCACGGCAACGCCGCCGATGGCGACGGCAAAGGCTTCCCGTTCGTGTTTCGCGATATCGCTCGGGCGCATTTCGATGCCGGCATATAGCAACAGCATGATGATGCCTGCCTCACCGACCCCCTGCACGGCCGGATCAGCCGCGATGCCGTAGAGCCACACCGAACCCTCGGGCACGAGCCCGCTCGTCATCGCCAGGACGACACCGGCCATCACCTGGCCCACGGCGGCCGGGATCTTGATGAACTCCGCCACGTGACCGAAAACCCACGCGGCGATCAGGACGGTCAACAGGTGAACGGCGGATTCCATACCGGCAGCTTATATCCTCTCGCCGGCGGCGAAAACGACGGGAACACAATCAACCCGGCATCAGGAAGTCCCTGTCGCGGGCAATGTTCTTTTCCAGGAACCCGGTCACGGCCTTGATGCGCGCGATGTGCAAAAGATCCTCGTGGACCGACATCCAGATGTCGCGCACCGTGCAAAGCTCGGGCATGACCGGAACGAGGTCGGCGTTGTTGGCGGCGACGAATGACGGCAGCATGGCGAGCCCCTCTCCTTCCGAAGCCCACATATACTGAGCAAGAAGGCTTGTGGACCTGAACTTCGTACTGTGCGGACGAAGGATGTCGGAGAGCCACCTGTTTTCCTGCACGTGAACAAGTTCGTCGATGAAGTCGACGAATTCGTGCTTTTCCAGTTCGGCGACGCTCGACGGCATACCGCAGCGTTTTAGGTAATCGCCGGATGCGAACAGCGACACCTTGAACTCGCCGAGCTTGCTGATCGACAGCCGCTTGCCGACGGGCTTGAAGAAGCTGATGAAAATGTCCGCTTCGCGTCGGCTGAGATCGAGCATCCGGTAATCGGTGATCAGCTCGATCTGCACCTCGGGGAACTGTGCATGAAAGGCGCCGAACAGTTTTGTCAGGTAAAGGCTGCCGATCCCTTCCATACTGGCAATACGCACCGCGCCGCCTGCACCCGCCCCCTCGACACCGGCGATCATCTCGGTGATCGCGTTGGCATGGCCTTCCATACCTTCGGCGTACTGCAACAGCTGGGTGCCGGTCTCGGTCAGCTGGAACCCGGACTTGGTGCGCGAAAACAGCGACGTATTGAGGCTCTTTTCCAGCTCGCGGATGCGGCGGCTGACCGTGGTGTGATCGACGCGCAGCTTCTCCGCCGCGCGGACAAGGCTCTTCTGGCGCGCCACTTCGAGGAAGTAGACGATGTCGCTCCAGTTATATCGGATGTCTTTTGCCACGCCGGCCCCGTTGCTCGTTCCGCCGATGGCAGCCTACCGTCATCCGCGATGGCGTCAAACGCGAGAATGCGATCCGATAGCAATCAACTTTTAACGTGTCACGTCCGCGCCCGGGCGGTAAAACGCAGCCCATGACGGATACGCCCAAAGACTCCGCCCCCGCACCACAAAGCCCGCGACGGTTTCTCGGCCTGATCGCGGGCATTCTGCTCAACATGATGTTCGGCTCGCTCTATGCGTGGAGCGTGTTCATTGCCGGGCTGGAGCAGGACCTCGGCGTGCTTCGCACCGACGTCAGCATCGTCTTCTCGCTCGCCATCGTCAGCTTCACGTTCGGCAACTTCGTGATCCCGTTCGCGTTCGGCCGCATGCCCACCGCCCTGCTGCCGCTGTTCGGCCTGATCGCGGGTGCCGGCGGGCTGGCCATCGCCGCCATGGGCGACGGCTATCTCGCCGTGATCGTCGGCTACGGCCTGCTGTTCGGGCTCGGCTGCGGGCTGAGTTACAACGTCGTGCTGCAGACCGGCCAGGCGGCGCTGCCCGGCAATCCGGGCCTCGCCAACGGACTGATCATTTCCGCCTTCGCCGCGGGCGGTGTCGCCGCCGCCTACGTGCTGGAAATGAGCGTCGCCACCAACGGCGTGCGCGCCACGTTCTGGATGCTGGCGCTCGCCATAACCGCCGCGGGCGCCACCGCTATCGTGCTGATCGCGCTGAGCGGCATCCGGTTGCCGCGCCAGCACATGGGCCGGCCCGATCGCCATTCAGGCCGGGTGATGAAGGTCGTCTGGCTCGGCTTTTTCCTGGGCGCGCTGGCGGGTGTTCTGGCGATCGGTCATGCGGCGGCGATCATCGTGCATTTCGGCGGGGTCGCCCAGGCCGCGGTCATCGGCGTCACGCTACTCTCCGTCGGCAACGCCACGGGGCGGCTCGTGTCCGGGTGGCTCGCCGATTACGTCGCGGTGCGCTCGGTCGCCGGCATTTCGCACCTCACCGGCGCGCTCGGCTTCATTGTCGTGCTCGCCAATCCGTCGGGCGAAGGCGCCGTCGTCGCCATGGCCATGGCGGGCGTCGCCTACGGCATGACGGCGGGTATCTATCCGTCCGCGATCTCGATCTTCCTCGGCCGCGAGAGCTACGGCCGCAACTTCGCCCTGATCCTGACGGCGTGGGGCGCGGCGGGCCTGCTGGGGCCGACGCTGGGCGGCTACTTCTACGACCTGACGAGCGATTACCGGGTGTCGCTGGAACTGGCGTGCATTGCCTCGATCCTGGCGCTGTTCAACGCCATGCGCCTGCCCAAGACGCGCGACCCGCAGGTTTAAGGTTTTTTCTTCTCTCCGGTGATCACCGGCGGCGGACCATCCACCCGTGCCGGCTGCACCGGGCGCGGCGTCGCCACGTAGACGGTTGCCGGATGCGCCTTGCCGTCGATTTCGACCTTGGCCTCGACGAAGCTCTGCGACTGGATCGTCCAGCGGCAGCGAAGCCCGTTGAAGCACGGCACGGCGCCATCGCGTTCGACCACCTGCACCCACGTGCGCGCGCCGAGGATAACGTCGGCGTGCGCCACCGGGCGATAGACGATTTGCCCGGTGTAGCAGTCCGCCCCGCCGTTGAAGATGGCACGGCTTTCCTGTTCGATCTGCGCGTCGGCGCCAAGCCCCTGGTCGACGGCACGGGTGCGGATGTCGCGGATACGGATCGCGTGCCAGCGCTTGGCGCAAACGGTGGTGTGACGCTCGTCGGCTTCGCCCCAGGCAATCGGCACGTCGTCGAGGCTGGTCGCCTGCGCACGGGCGTCGGTTGCGCCTGAAAGCAGGGCCACGCCCAGAAGACATGCGGCGAATCGATGCATGGCCGCAGTATATCGCAAAGCCTACGAACTGCCGAGAATGACCAGCACGATGCCGCCGGCAAGGCATAGCGACGCGGCGAGGCGGCGGCCGAGCAGCGCTTCCTTGAGGACCATGCCGCCCAGCAGCACGGACATCGGAATCGACAGCTGCCTGACCGTGGTCACCGCGGCGACGTCGCCGCCCTTGGCGTAGGCGGCGAGGATCAGCACGTAGGACACGTACGCCAGCGCACCGGCCCCGATATGGCGTACCGGCCGGGCACGCATCAGGCCGGCGGCGCGCAGGATCACGCCCCTGTGCCCCATCAGGGCAAACACCGGCAGGTAGCCGAACACCATCAGCGTCTCGACCCAGAAGAACAATGCCTCGGGCGCGACGTGCCGGACCGCCTGCGAATCGGCGATAGAATAGATCGCCGTCGACATCATGCAGACCACGGCGAGAGCAAGGGTCCGGGGATCGTCCAGCAGGCGGCGGCCCGGCTGTTTCTGCAGCCAGAACGCGCCGAACACGGTGAGGCCGATGCCGAGCAGCACCTGCGCGCCATAGCTTTCGTTCATGAACAGGAAGCCGATGATGACCACGCCGACCGGCGAGGCGCGGACGATCGGATAATACGCCGACAGGTCGCCGTCGGCGTAGATGCGGATCAGCGTCAGGCCGTACAGGTACTGCCCCGCGATCGACATCGCCAGCAGCGGCCAGACGTCGAACACCGCCATCACGTCGGCGCCGCGCACGAAGCATACGACGCCGCCGATCGCCGACAGCATCACGGTGAACAGCCACCACGATGCGACCCGGTCGTGGTCACCCTTGATCAGCAGGTTCCAGAGCGGGTGGATACACGCGCTGGCAACCACCATGGCGGCGATGAGAAACGTCAAGTCGGACTCCGGTCAGAAGACGGCGGGACGGCAGCATGAGGGACAGGCGGGCGATGATCAATGGCGGTGCCGTCATCCCCTCACCCTAGCCCTCTCCCAAGGGAGAGGGGACGCTGGATCAATCACCCCTCTCCTCGGGGAGAGGGTGGCGAGCGAAGCGAGCCGGGTGAGGGGCCTTAGTCAAACAGCGACGGCTGATCCGCGGATCCGAGTGGCCGGGTGAAAAGATCGCTGCGCAGTTTGAAGCCGCTCGCCGCGTTGTGCGCGAAGCCGTATTTCCGGCGTGCGGCGCGGAAGCGGGCGGCGATCATGTCGGCATAGACGCCCTTGCCCTTCATGCGTTCCGACCATGCGCTGTCATAGACCTTGCCGCCGCGCGTGTCGCGCACCAGGGACATGACCTTTTTGGCGCGGTCCGGCACATGGGCGGCGAGCCATTCCTCGAACAACTCGTGAATTTCAAGCGGCAGGCGCAGCATGATGTACTCCGCCGCCATCGCGCCGGCATCGGCGGCGCCGGCAAGAATGTCCTCGATCTCGTGGTCGTTGAGGCCCGGCACCAGCGGCGCTGTCATGACGGCGACCGGCACGCCGGCGGCCGAAAGTTCCCGGATCGCGTTCAGGCGTTTTTCCGGGCGCGGGCAGCGCGGCTCCATCGTGCGCGCAAGCCGCGCGTCCAGCGTCGTCACCGAAACCGCGACCGCGGCCAGTCCCTTGGCCGCCATCGGTGCTAGCAGGTCGAGATCGCGCAGCACCAGGTCCGACTTGGTGGTGATGCCGAGCGGATGATCGTAGCGGTGCATGACCTCGATAACGCTTCTGGTAATGCGCCGCGCGCGTTCGATCGGCTGGTACGGATCCGTGTTGGCGCCGAGCTGGATCGTCTGCGGCTTATAGGACGGTTTGCGGAACGCATCCTCGAGCAGCCTGGCCGCGTCCGGTTTCGCGAACAGTCTGGTTTCGAAATCGAGCCCCGGCGACAGCCCGTGGTAGGCATGGGTCGGCCGCGCATAGCAGTAAACGCAGCCGTGCTCGCACCCCCGGTAGGGATTGATCGAGCGTTCGAACGGAATGTCGGGCGAGCTGTTGGTGGCGATAATCGTCTTCGGATGCTCGTCGGTGACGGTGGTTCTCAGCTTCTCCGCCGCCAGGTCATCCCCCGTGCCCCAGCCGTCGTCGATGCGCATCCCCGCCAACGGCTCGAACCGGCCCGTGCGGTTGGAGACCGCGCCCCTGCCCTTTCGCGCCTGATCCGGGATGATATCGACCATGCCGTAGGATAGGATCATGTAGAGAACAAATCAAGAACAACTTGGCGCCATCGTCGTGAATGAGAACCTCAGGCGCCCAGCACGCCGGCCGCGATCCATGCGGTGTAGCCGGCATAGCACGCCACCAGCGCAGCACCCTCGAAGCGGTTGATGATGCCCGGCCCCTTGAAACCGTATGCGACGATGAACAGGCCAAGCGTCAGCACACCGACGACCAGCATGTCACGGCTTAGCACCTCGGGCGCAACGGCCATCGGCTGAATCGCCCCGGCGATACCGACCACCGCCAGCGTGTTGAACATGTTGGAGCCAATCACGTTGCCGATGGCGAGGTCCGGCTCGTTCTTGCGTGCCGCCGTCAACGACGATGCCAGTTCCGGCAACGATGTGCCGATCGCGACGATGGTGAGGCCGATGACAAGATCGCTGACGCCGAGCGCGCTTGCAATCTCGACCGCGCCCCAGACGAGCAGCCGCGACGAACCGACCAGGATCACCAGACCGATGACGATCCACATCACGGCACGGCCGAGCGGCATCGTATTATCGCCGAGTTGCTCCTCCATTTCCTCGCCGAGCGGGTCGCCGCGGCCGCGGAGTCCCTGGAGGATGCTCCAGCCCATGAGCGCCGCGAATACCGCCAGCAGCACGACCGCATCGATCCGGGACAACTGCCCGTCCACGAGCTGATAGGCGGCGAGCGCGGTGACCGCGATCAGCAGCGGGATTTCCTTTTTGATGACCTGCGACTGAACGGCAATCGGGCAGACCAGTGCGGTGACACCGAGAATAAGCGCGATGTTGGCGATGTTGGAACCATAGGCGTTGCCGAGCGCGAGCCCCGGATTGCCCTGTGACGCGGCGAGGGCGGACACCACCATTTCCGGCGCCGACGTGCCGAAACCGACGATGACCATACCGATCAGCAGCGGCGGCACGGAGAGATGGTTCGCCGTCGCGGCAGCACCGTCGACGAACTTGTCGGCGCTCCAGACGAGCAACGCCAGACCGGCAATGACAGAGACCCACGCGAGCAGCACGTGATGCAATCCTTTTGATATCCGCCGACCGCGGATCGCGCCGATACTAGGATCGAGTCAGGTCCGTCGGCAATTGAAATCGCGGCCGGCTGTCAGCCTAGCCCAACTTGCGTTTGCACATGTCCATGAAGTGCGCGTGGCCTTCCTCGGCGGCGGCCTCGTCATACACGTCGCGGGACTTGAAGCTGAAACCGTGTTCCGTACCGGGGAACACCTTGAGCGTATAGTCCGTGCCGTGTTCTTCGAGTTCCGCCTTCAGCGTCGGGATCACATAGGCCGGGACCGTACCGTCGGTCTCGGCGAAGGCGAAGTACATCTCGCCCTTGATGTGCTTGACCCAGAAATGCGCGGAGTCGTCCTTGGCGGTGACGATGCCGACGCCATAGAACGACGCATTCGCGGCGAAGTCGTCGGGGAACGTGCCCGCTGCCGCGGTGACGAAACGGCCGCTCATGCAATAACCGATGGTCGCTTTCGGTCCCGGCTTCACCACGTCCTCGCCGGCCATGTAGTCGAGCATGGCGCGGGTATCGCGCATCACGTCCTCGTTCGACAGATGGCGCATGATTTCCTGCCAGACGGCGCGCGTGTTCGCATTGCGGAACGGGAAGCGGATGATCCCGAAGCGATAGAACAGATCCGGCAGAATGACGAAGTAGCCGTCAGACGCCATGCGCCGCGCCATGTCAAAGAGTTCCTCGCGGATCGCCGGTGCGTCCATATAGAAGACGATGGCCGGCCACGGGCCGTTCCCCTCGGGCCAGCAGGTGAACGTCGGCATGACGCCGTCTTCGGTTTCGATATCGATGATCTGTTCAGGCATTTATGTCCTCCCCTAGGTGATGGAGAGGTTAGAAGAGCGGACCGCAATTTCAAGAGGGCACGGCGGTCCGGGCGTCAGCAGTTCATGCGCCTGAATCTCTGCTCGGCCACGCTCTCGTGATTTTCGATGCCATCGATGGCCGTCGCCGTCGCGACGACAAGCGCCTGCAACGCCGCTTTCGCCGCCGCCCGGTTACCGTCGATCAATGCCGCTTCCATCGCCGCCGCAGCGGCATGCACGGCCGTCAGGCCAAGCGATCCGGCGATGCCCTTGTAGTCATGAGCGACCTCGAGCGCGGGCGCGGGATCCTGATCGTCCAGCAGTGCCGCCAGGTCTGTACACACATCGGCATAGTCTTCGGAAAACTTCTCGAGGATCGGCACCAGCAGGTCGAGCGGCAGACCGAGCCGGGCCTGCAGCTCGTCGAGATCGAAGGCACCTCCGCCGGCCTCGGTGGACTTTGCTTCGACAGGCATGTTTACGATCGTGCCGAGCACATTGTTGATCGCCGCCGCCAGCTGGTCGGAGTTGATCGGCTTGGCCACGAACCCGTCCATCCCCGCATCGAAATAGGATTGCCTGTTTTCCACCATCGCGTCCGCCGTCAGCGCGATGATCGGAATCGCGCGTTTGCCGTCCGCAAGCGCGCGGATTTGCCGCGTCGCATCGGGCCCGGAAAGCTCGGGCATGCGGACGTCCATCAGCACCAGGTCGAAGTCGGCCGCCCGAACGGCATCGACGGCTTCCATCCCGTTCGCCGCGATCATGTGCCGGTGACCCATCTTCTGCAGCATGTTGCCGATGATTTCCTGGTTCACCTCATTGTCTTCGGCAACGAGGACAGACAGCTGTTTCGCGGCCTTGTACGTCCTGGAGACGAGGACCGTTTCCTCGACCAGCGCCGCGCCCTCGGGAACGGGCGCGTAGGGCAGCGTGAACCAGAACGTGCTGCCCTTGCCGGGCACGCTTTTCACACCGATGACACCGCCCATCAGGTCGACGAGACGGCGGCAGATCGACAGGCCGAGCCCGGTGCCCTGGTACTTTCGGCTGATCGACGAGTCCGCCTGCACAAAGTCCGCAAACAGCTTCGACTGCGTTGACGGTTCGATCCCGATGCCGGTGTCCTCGATCTCGAACCGCATTGTCGACGGCACGTCACCGGGCCGGCACCGCACCGAAACGGTGCCTTCTTCGGTAAACTTCACGGCATTGCCGATGAGATTGAGGAGGATTTGCCGGAGCCGCGTCGGGTCGGCGGACACGGCCTCGGGGAAACCGTCGGCGATCTCCACATCCATCGCAACCTCGCCGCGCTTGCCCGGCAGGCGCGATCGGGAAACGGTATCCAGGACGTCGTGCGCGACGCGAACCGGATTGAAGTTCACGTGTTCGATTTCCAGCTTGCCGGCATCCAGCTTGGATATGTCCAGCACGTCGTTGATCACCGTCAGCAGCGACGTTGTCGACAACTTGATTCGCGCCACCATGTCGCGGGCGGCCTCGGGCAAGTCCTCGTCCAGCAGCATGTCGGCGAACCCCATGATACCGGTCATGGGCGTCCGCACCTCGTGGCTGACCGTGGCGAGGAACTGGGATTTCGAGGTGTTGGCCGCATCGGCGAGTTCGCGCAGCCGGCTCTCGCTGGCGGCCATGAGTTCCAGCTTCTTGGTGCTTTTCAGAAGCTCTTCCTGGGTTTCCTCCAGGCCGGTGACGGTACGCAGCAGCTCTTCCTGGCGCTGTTCCAGCAGCTTCTCGCGTTCGACGTCCGCGGTGATGTCGTGCACCACCAGCACGGCGTAATCCGGCTTGTCGTCGATGCCGCGGATGTGTTCGGCATGGATGCGCGCGTGAATAACGTCGCCGTTCTTGTGAATGAAGCGTTTGAGCAGCGTATAGGCCGTCGTCGCTTTTTCGACCGTCGCCTGATCGAACGCATTGAGGTTCAACTGCAGGTCTTCCGGGTGGGTCAGGTCGATCCACGTCATGCCGGCCAGCGTGTCATCATCGTAGCCGAACAGGTCCCTGAAGGCGTCGTTGTACTCGATCCACGACTTGTCCTCGGCGTAATAGAGCGCCATGGGAATGGTCGGGATGTTGAAGACACGGCGGAACCGTTCCGCGGTCGCTTCACGTTCGGTGATATCCTCGAACCAGATCAGGTAGACATCGTCGTCCCCGATCGTCAGCCGGTGCCGCGTCGACTTGCAGATGAACAGGCTGCCGTCGAGGCGGCGGCGGATTTCCTCGCGCGGCGCGGGGACGCTGCTTTCAGGCGCCGCATCCAACACAGCGGCCTGCTCCGGATCGAAAAACGTATCCGCGGCCGGGAAGGCGTTGAATTCCGCTTCGCTGGCGGCGCCGAACAGTTCGATCGCTTTCCGGTTCGAAAACACCCGCTGCTTGCGCGTCATCGAATAGACGGACGCACCCATCGGGCTCGAATCAATAGCGGCGCGAAACTTGTCGATGTCCATTCAGGTTCCCATCCGAGTGTACGCCGCCCGGCCGAAACGGCCCGGCAACGTGCTGATAATGTACATGACCGGCCCGGAACCGGTAATTAAGAGATTATACGGACGGTATTTGCCGGGGGTTCACCGGGATTTTCCGCACTTCGCCCGCAACCGCCCGCGCCGCCGCCAGGGAGGAGAGGAATTACGACGGCGCAGCCGTACCCGGCACGTATTAATGAACTTACGAACGAAGCGGTTTCGTGTATACTCTCTTTGCGAGCAAGTTGCCCGTTGTTGGCTGTTGGCAACGTGCCTTTGGACGCATTTCAGGGGGGCGGCTGAAACATGAACACGACACCATCAGGGCGCGGCCTGGCGCTGTCGGGCGGCGGTTACCGTGCCACCTTATTTCATCTGGGCGCGTTGTGGCGGCTCAACGAGCTTGGCTGGCTCAAGACGTTCGATGACATCACCAGCGTCTCGGGCGGCTCGATTACCGCGGCCTGGCTGGCCGTGAACTGGGACGAGTTGGCGTTTGACGCGGATGGTGTCGCCACCGCGTTCGAGCCCATCGTGGTCAAGCCGTTGCGCGAATTCTGCAGCCGCGGGATCGATATCAAGGCGGGACTTGCCGGGCTGCTGAATCCATTCAGTTCCGGTGCGAAGCAGCTCATCAAAGCCTACGATTCACGGTTGTTCAACGGGCGCACGTTGCAGGATCTGCCCGATCCCGGGATCGACGGCGTGCCACGGTTCACGCTTTACGCAACCAACCTTCAGACCGGCGTCAGCGTGCGCATGGCCCGCGACTACATGGCCGATTACACCCTCGGCAAGATCGACCTGCCGCAAATTCCGCTCGCGCTCGCGACCGCCGCGTCGAGTGCTTTTCCCCCGGTGTTCTGCCCGGTCAAGCTGGAGACCGATCCCGGTTCCTGGACGATCTTCCCGGACGCGGAACTCTCCGGCCGCGACGATCTGCGGCGGCAGATGCTGCTGGGCGATGGCGGCATATACGACAACATGGGCCTGCAACGCCTGATCAACAGGCGGCAGACCATCCTGATCAGCGATGCCGGGGCCCCCATCGACGTGGCGGACTCGATCGGCTTCGACTACCTGAGGCGAACCCTGCGGGTGCTCGATATCCTGACGGAACAAACCCGGGCGCTCCGCAAGGCGCCCTTTGTCCGTGAACTCCAGCAGGGCGTCCGGCAGGGCACCTACTGGGGGATCTCGACAAAGATCGGGGATTACGCCAGCGACACCGTCACGCCGATCGTTCAGGATTCACAGGCGACGGCCGACCTGGCAAGCGTGCGCACACGCCTCGACGCCTTTGCCGATGCGGAGCAGAAAGCGCTGATAAACTGGGGGTATGCCCTGACGGATGCGGCGATGCGCCGCTACGTTCAGGAAAATGCCCAGCCGGGCCGATTGCCGTACTGATGGCTGCCCGTATCCGAATAGAATTTCTCACGATGTCATTCTGAGGTGACCCTGGGGGTTTACCCCCTCACCTGCCCTCTCCCCCAATGATTGGGGGAGAGGGACTCTCGGATAAACGCCGCCCGTGCCCCTCTCCCCCGGGCGGGGGAGAGGCTGGGTGAGGGGGATACCCCTACCCGCCGGTGAGGCCGGTTTCGGCCTAGAAAGCGGGCCCGGTGCCGCCAAAGAGGGCAATAGCGGAAAAATCCCGTCGCGGTTGACGGTCAAGCCATCACAGGCGTCAGCGTTGATCGGCAACGAACGGACTAAGACCGTCCCAGCCCGGCGGCCTTCAACGTTTCCAGGTCGACGCCGCGCCCTGAACAGCAGGACGCCAGAACGCCATCGATCGCGACCGCGGGGACCGACGTCACGCCCAATTCCCTGGCGCGGGTGATCGTTTCCGAATCCGTCATGTCGAGAATGCTCACCTCGCACGACGAGCAGGCCGCATTCTGCACCATCTCTATGGTGTCTTCACACAATCCGCACCCGGCGCTGAAGACTTCGATCTTTCGTTTCTCGGTCATCGTTCAACTCCTTTCCTCTTGCTCATATACGGGGTGTTGCCGCTTCAATCGGCGCAGGCGACGCACGCCGCCGGTTCGCCGTTCGTCCGCCGTCGTGGCCAGCCGTTCCATACCGATGCGACGACCAGCGCCGTGAGCCCGCTCCACATGGCCACATCGCTGTCGAAACCGAACTTCCCGATAGTCACGGCAAGTCCAGCCGCGACACCCAGGAGAAACGGCCCGTACCCGTGACGCCGGTCGGCCCGATAGGCCAGCGACAGCAATGAGATCGCCAGGAATCCCGCCGTCAACGGCAGGAGATATGGCGTATAGTTGACGAACCCGACTCCGAGGCTGCTCAGGACGCCCGCATAGGCGGGCCAGCAGGCGGGGCAGGTCAGTTTCGGAAGCACCGCGAAACCGACTGCCGGCAACAACGCGGCGTGGGCGCGGATGCTTGGCCGGTCGCGGGTCGAGGTCGCGTGCGCCCGGCCGTCGGATGCCCGCAACGCCGTAACAACCATATCCAGCGGCGGTACGCCGCACGGCGCGTCGCCCAATGCATAAATACGGCAACAGTTTTTGGTCTCGTCGCGCGGCGCACCCGAGACATCGCGGCCATCGACCAGGATGGTCGGTGATCCCATTCCTCGCACATGGTCGGGCGCACGGGGATCGGATATTTCCCATTCCGACCATCGCGGCATCAGACCGGCGTGACGGAACCCCTCGATCAGGCGCCGTCTGGCATCGCGGACGAAGGGGCAAGAACGCTCGTATACGAACTCTACACTATGCATGTCAGGTCTCGTCCTTTCCGTCGAGGGCGTCGAGTATCGGGCACGCATCCACGGGCCCGGTGCTTGGACAGGCGGCGGTCCACGTGCCGAGCACGTCCCGCATGCGCGACAGGACTTCGATTTTCTCCTCGATCTCGCTGAGTTTCCCAAGCGCACGGTGCCGAACGTCGCCGCACGATGCCCCGGCATCGGCTCTGAGCGACAACAGCTCGCCGACGTCGCGCAAGGTGAAGCCGACATCCTGGGCGCGCTTGATGAACCGGATACGGCGCACCACCTCCGGCGCGTACTTTCGATAACCGTTGCGACCCCGGTCGGGGGATGCGATCAGCCCCTGCCGTTCATAGTACCGCAACGTTTCCACCGTCACGCCGCCTTGCCGGGCGGCCTCGCCGATATTCAGCATCGGACATTCCTCCTCACCAACGGGTCGGAGTCTACACCCTGAAGTCCACTTCAGGGTCAAGAGGGTTTGAAAGCGTGCCCGGCCGGTTCGCTGTGCAGTCGAACCTGGCGCTCGCCCCTCACCCGGCGCACATGGCGCGCCACCCTCTCCCCGGGGCAGAGGGGTACGGGCAGCGTTTATCCGAGAGTCCCTTCTCCCCCCGGGAGAAGGACAGAGCCTGCCCCCGCGAAGGCGGGGGATGAGGGGGCCCCCCTACCCACCCGTGAGGCCGGTTTCGGCGGCGCGGCGCAGCAGCCATTCGCGGAACGCCTTGACCTTCGGCTGGTCGGCGGTGCGTTCGGGGGCGACGACCCAGTACGAAATCTCGGACGTGATGCGGCGGTCGAACGGCGTCACCAGCCGGCCGGCCTTGATGTCGTCGGCAACCGCGTAGGTCGACGCCAGTGCAATGCCGGTGCCGCGCGCGGCGGCGTCGATGGCCATGCCTTCGACCGTGAACACCGGGCCGCGGCTGTAATTCACGGCCTGATCGGCGCCGACCGAGGTGAGCCACATCTGCCAGTCGGGGAACGGCGCGTTGATGTTGCCCCAGTCGACGTGCAGCAGCGTGTGGTGCTTGAGGTCTTCCGGGTGCTTCAGGGCGTGCGGCCCTTCGAGGTACTTGGGATGGCAGACCGGCGTCACCTGCTCGTCGAAAAGCTGGTCGACGCGCATGCCCGGATACTGCCCGGCGCCGAGCCGGATGCCGATATCGACCCCGTCGCGGTCGAAATCGACGGTGTCCAGCCGCGCGTCCAGGCGCACGTTGATATCCGGGTATTCGGTGGAGAATTCCTCCAGGTGTTCGAGCAGCCACTTCTGCGCAAAGGTCGGCGCGGAGGTCACGGTGAGCACGCCTGAAGACTCAGATTCCTTTAACACGGTGGCGGCCTGGGCCAGTTTGTCGAAACCTTCGGACACCAGCGGCAGGATGGCCTGCGCGGCATCCGTCAGCATCACCGCACGGGGCAGCCGGCGGAAAAGCGTGACCCCAAGATAATCCTCCAACCCCTTGATTTGATGCGATATTGCAGCAGGCGTGACGAACAGTTCCTCGGCCGCGCGAGAGAAGCTGAGATGCCGCGCGGCGGCTTCGAACGCACGCAGACCATTAAGGGGCGGGAGCCGTTGCATGCCGCCTTATACTTTAGGTTTTCTAAACTGTATATGAAAAAACGTCGTTTGATGGACGGCGGCTTTCCACGTATTTCTCTTTGCAACGAAGCGAACCGCGCTTCCCAAAGATTTAGGAGATTTAAAATGACTGTATTCGAAGGACTGCTGGGTCAGAACATCAAAACCACCCGTGACGGCATGCACCACCTGCCGGCCCGCGAAGTGAGCCTCGCCGAACTGATTTCGTCGGGTGCCTACAAGGTGGTCACCGGCATCGAGCGCCTGGCGCGCCGCTGATCCCACGATCTGCACCGTCCGGCGTTGTTTCCTCCGTCGTGGAAAAGGAAGCCATCCCCGCCGGGCGAGACTGAAAGACGGGCCGTTGTGCCCGTCTTTTTTTTGCGCGAAGCTTGGCGGCGATTTCAACAATCCCGGATGCCGCCGTGCTCAGCATCATCATCCCGACGCTGAACTGCAAAGACGACCTCAAGCGCACGCTGGACGCGCTCGCCATGCGCCCCGAAGCATGGGAGATCGTCGTCGCCGACGGCGGCTCGTCGGACGGCACACCGGCCCTCGCCGAACTGGCAGGCGCACGCCTGATCACCGCGCCGAAGGGCCGCGGGAGCCAGCTTGCAGCCGGCGCCGAGGCGGCGCGCGGGCCGTGGTTTCTGTTCTGGCATTCGGACACGCTGCCGCAGCCGGGCTGGGTGGCGCTGGTCGAACGCTTCATCAAGAACCCGGATCATGATTTCCACGCCGCGTACTTCGCGCTGGTGCTGAACGATCCCAACCCGTCGGCCCGGCGCATCGAACGGCTGGCCAACTGGCGCGCGGCGGCGTTCGGCTTGCCGTACGGCGACCAGGGCCTGCTGATTTCCGAGACCTACTACGATCACCTGGGCGGCTTCAGGCCGATCCCGATCATGGAAGACGTCGACATGGTGCGTCGCATCGGCAAGGAACGGCTGCACGCGCTGCCGACGGCGGCGGTCACGTCGGCGACACGCTACCGCCGCGACGGCTGGTGGTTCCGGCCGCTGAAAAACCTGTTCTGTCTCGTCCTGTTTCTCGTCGGCGTGCCGCCCGGCATGATCTGGGAGATCTACCGTTAGATGGCCGACGCATGGCAACGCCGCCTGGTGATCTTCGCCAAGGCGCCCCGGCTCGGCCGGGTCAAGACGCGGCTCGGCCGCGACATCGGACATGTGAGCGCATGGCGGTTTTACCGCCGCATGCTGTTTTCGCTGGCGCTAAGGCTCGGCCGCGACCCGAGATGGGAAACCCTGATCGCCTGCGCGCCCGACACCGCGCTCATGGACGACGGGCAGTGGCCGGCGGGCGTGGCGCGCTTCGCACAGGGACCGGGCGATCTTGGTGATCGCATGCAGCGTACCTTCGATCAGCTGCCGCCGGGGCCGGTGGTGATCATTGGTGCCGACATTCCGGGGATCGAACCCGGCGATATCGCCGCCGCATTTCGCGCCCTTGGCTCGAAAGACGTGGTGGTGGGGCCTGCCGATGACGGTGGGTACTGGCTGATCGGCCAAAAACGGTCACCCCGGATTTTGCGCCTTTTCGACGGCGTCCGGTGGTCGGGACCGCATGCCCTGGAAGACACATTGGGAAATATCGAAAAGACGCCCTATGCGGCCTTAAAATCGTTAACGGATGTCGATAACGGGGCCGATTTCAGGCGCCTTTTCGGAAAAGAAACAGCTTAGATCAGGAAAATGCAAAAGCGTCCATGGCGAGCACGCCATAGGTGTAGCTCTTGTGCAGGTGCCGTCCCGGCTCCCCCGGCGTACCCGCGCCCATCGCCACGTACAGCGGCAAAAGATGCTCGTCCGTCGGGTGATTCCTGACCGCTTCCGGGGCCTTCGCGCGGTAGTCGAGCAGGTCCTCGGTGCGGCCTTCGGCGATTGCCCAGCCGGCCCATTCGCCAAACGCGCTGGCCCACTCCTCGGGCGCATCGTCGATGGCGTGGCCCCTGAATTCCCTGAGGTTATGGGTCAGGTTGCCGCTCGCCAGGATCAGCACACCCTCGTCCCGGAGCGGCCTAAGCGCCTCGCCGAGGCGGTAGTGCCACACGGGGTCCTTGTGCGGCTGGATCGAAAGCTGCGTCACCGGAATATCGGCATCCGGCCAGCCCAGCATCAGCGGCACCCAGGCGCCGTGATCGAGACCGCGGGCTTCCGTCTCGACCGGGCCGAGATCGGCGTCGGTCAACAGCTTCCGGGTCTTCTCCGCGAGATCCGGTGCACCCGGCGCGGGGTACGTGAGCTTGTAGAGTGCGTCCGGAAAACCATAGAAATCGTAGATCGTTTCCGGGGCCTCGGCGTCGGACACCTGCGGCGCGGCGGTTTCCCAGTGCGCGGAAACGGCAAGGATCGCATCGGGCTTTTCGACCGTGTCTGCGAGCTTGGCGAGGAACGTGCGCACCGGGCTTTCGTCGAGGATCACCGTCGGTGCGCCGTGCGATACGAACAAAGCTGGAATGGTCATCTCAGTTATCCTTCTGTCAGAAGAAGGGCGGCAGACGCAGGAGATCGCCTGCCGCCCATTCTATCTTTTGCCTTAGCGGGACGCCAAGGCGTCGTCGCCGGCGGGCAGGAGCGGCAGGGGAAACTCACGCTTGGTAAGGGCAAACGCGCCGCCACCCAGCAAACCCTGAACGATGGAGGCGATGATCAGGAACAGCGGGTATTCCCAGCCGCCACCCTGCGCCGAGAAGACCCAGCCGTTGCCGGTGTGCTCAAGCATGGCGCCGATCAGCAGCGGTACCAGAGCGAAGGCGACGAGCCGGGTCTGGAAACCGAGGATAAGCGCAATACCGCCGAGCGTCTCGGCTGCGAACACGACATAGGCGAGGAAGCCCGGATAGCCGATGCTCTCGAAATACTGCGCCGTGCCGCCGAGCGTGAAGGTGAAGTACTTCAGGATCAGGCCGTGCGCGATGAACATGACACCGAGCGAAACCCGGAGGAGAAGTGCGCCGTAAGGCGCCGTCTGCGAATTGATATTTTGGTCTGACATGGTTTGGTCCTCATCTCGAAATTGGGAGCGCCGAACACCCTGCGCGGCGCGTTGAGAAGGACACTATGGCTTTCCTGGTTGCAAAGGAATTCCCAAATATTGCAGTATTGGTTTGCATTTTTGCAAACTAATGAAAGTCGCCCATATGAGCTTTGCCTGGGACGACCTGCGCATATTCCTCGAGATCGCACGGACCGGATCGCTGAACGGCGCGGCGCGCGCACTGGGCGTCAATCATTCGACCGTGTTCCGCCGCCTCAACGCGTTCGAGGACGACCTCGGCGTCAGGCTGTTCGAGCGACTGCCCACCGGCTACGCGCTGACGCTGGCGGGCGAGGAGATGCAGGCCTCCGCGGCGCGGGTCGAGCGCGAGATCGACCGCCTCGACCGCCGCATCACCGGGCAGGATCTCAGACTGGAAGGCAACCTCGTCGTCACCACCACCGATACCATTGTCGAGAATTTCCTGACGCCGCACCTGGCCGCATTCCGCAAGGCCCACCCCGGAATCGTGCTCGAACTCATCATCGACAACCAGAACGTCAACCTGTCCAAACGCCAGGCCGACGTCGCCGTCAGGCCAACGCGAAACCCGCCGGAAACACTGGTCGGCCGCCGTGTCGCCACGGTCGCCGTCGCGCCCTATGCGGCACCGAAGTACATGAAGGGGCGCGCCGAAGGCCTCGGCGCCCTGGACTGGCTGAGCGTCGACGAAAGCCTGTCGCATCTGGCCGCGGCGAAATGGTTTCGTGAACACCATGCCGACGCCAATGTCGTATTGCGCGCCAACAGTCTGTTCGGACTGCTGCATACCTGCGAGGCGGGTATGGGCGCGGCGCTGCTGGCATGTTTCATGGCCGATACCCGGAAAACCCTCAGGCGCATCGGTTCGCCGATCCCGGATGCGGCCTCCGCGCTCTGGCTGCTGACACACGAAGACCTGCGCCACACCGGCCGCGTCCGTGCTTTCATGGATTTCATGGCGTCCTCGCTGGCCGGCGAGATCGATCTTCTTGAAGGGCGTGCGGTCTAGAAATCCAGCGGCGCCTGATCGATGACTTCCTTCATGACGAAGAATGTCCGTGTCTGCCGCACACCGGGCAGCGTCAGGAGCTTGGCACCGTGCAGTCGGCTGAAATCGCTGATGTCACGGACACGGATTTTCAGGAAGTAGTCGAAGTCGCCGGCCGTCAGATGGCAGTCGATGATGAACGGCATCTCCAACGCTGCACTTTCGAACGCCGCGAAGCTTTCCGGTGTCGAGCGATCGAGCACGACGCCGACCATGGCCAGCGCGCCCAGCCCGACCCGGTCCGGCCGGACGACGGCGCGGGCTTCGGTGATGTAGCCGTCATCGAACAGGCGCTGCGTGCGACGGTGACAGGTCGCCGGACTCGCATTCACCTTCTTGGCCAGTTCCGCGTTGGACAACCGTGCGTCTTTCTGCAGCGCACGGAGAATGCGGATATCCGTCCGATCCAGGTTTTCCATGTGAAATTATCTCTCATATAGATAATAATTTTGCTCTATTTTCTTCATTTTATTACATTATATAGATAAATCATGTAAATTCCTCCGTCATTTCGAAAGCACCTTTTTTGGCAAATCGGCTACTGTCCGGTCCAGACAGTGACAGGAGCCACGGCCACATGCTTGAGAAATTCGAACGCTACCCCCTCACCTTCGGCCCCACCCCGATCGAGAAACTGAACCGTTTGTCGGAACATCTCGGCGGCAAGGTCGACATCTATGCCAAGCGCGAGGACTGCAACTCCGGTCTCGCCTTCGGCGGCAACAAGGTCCGCAAGCTGGAATACATCGTCCCCGATGCGCTGGCATCCAACGCGGATACCTTGGTGACCATCGGCGGCGTGCAGTCGAACCACACCCGCCAGGTCGCCGCGGTTGCCGCCAAGCTCGGCATGAAGTGCCGGCTGGTGCAGGAAAGCTGGGTGCCGTTCCACGACGCCGTTTACGACCGCGTCGGCAATATCCTGCTGAGCCGCGTCATGGGCGCGGAGATCGAACTCGTCGACGAAGGCTTCGACATCGGCATCCGCGAAAGCTGGGAGAACGCGCTCGAAGATGTGAAGGCCAAGGGCGGCAAGCCCTACCCGATCCCGGCCGGCGCATCGGTGCACAAGTTCGGCGGTCTCGGCTTCGTCGGCTTCGCCGAAGAAGTCCGAGCCCAGGAAGCGGAGATGGGCATCAAGTTCGACTACGTGATCGTCTGCACGGTTACCGGCTCGACCCACGCCGGCATGCTGGTCGGCTTTGCCAAGGATGGCCGCGCCGACAAGGTCATCGGTATCGACGCCTCGTTCACACCCGATCAGACGCGTGCGCAGGTGATGCAGATCGCCAAACAGACCGCGGAACTGGTGGAACTCGGCCGCGACATTACCGACGACGACCTGGTCCTGATCGAGGACTACGCCTATCCCGCCTACGGCATTCCGTCCGACGAGACCAACGACGCGATCCGCCTTTGCGCACGTCTTGAAGGCATGATGACCGACCCGGTTTACGAAGGGAAATCCATGCAGGGCCTGATCGATCTGGTCAACAAGGACTACTTCCCGGCCGGCTCGAAGATTCTCTACGCGCACCTCGGCGGCGTACCGGCCATCAATGGGTACAGCTACACCTACCGGAACGGCTGAGGACCAGGGCGTAACTATACGAGGGGCGTGTTTCCCGGCCAAAGAGCCGGGACCTATCTCGCAACCATCCCCAAATGTCAGTGATGGGTCCCGGATCGGCCAAACAGGCCGTCCGGGAAACAGGGGCTAGAGAAGGCCCAGAGAATCCAACTCTTCCCGCAACCCCTCGATCCCGTCGAACAGGTGCGTCACCAGGCCGGCTTCCTCGGCGGCTTTGATATAGCGCGGGCTGTCGTCGACGAAGAGCGTGGTGTCCGCGCGCCAACCGAGATGATCGAGGAGCCCCGTGAAGCCGTCGGCGCGTTCCTTATTGAAGCCGTGCACGCCCGACACGAACAACCGCTCGCCGAACAGCGGACGCAGTTCGGGGGCAAGCTCGTCGATATGGTCCCACAGCATGGTGCCATTATTGGTCAGGAGTGCGATCTCCACGGTTTCGGACAGTCGACGGGCAAGATCGATCATCATCGGATCCGGCGCCATCGCCCACTTGCGCGCGGCCACCCATTGTCCGAGACGCACCGCGACACCGAGGCGTTCGCCGATGCCGGCGATGTAGTCGTCGACGCCGATATCGCCGTTATCGGACAGGTCTTCCCAGCCCGACCTGAAGACCTTGTCCTTGATGTCGCCGGCGGGCACGCCGAGCGCATCGGACAGCAGGTTCAAACGATTGTCGAAGTCGTACGAGTAAAGAACCCCGTCCATGTCGAACAGGACGGACCGGATATCGCTCACGGCTCAGGCCTTGTGTTCGTTGAGGCGCGGCATGAGTTCAACGAAATTGCACGGCATGAAGCGGTAATCAAGCTGATGCACGAGGATTTCGTCCCAGGCGTCCTTGCACGCGCCCGTGGACCCCGGCAGGACGAAAATGTAAGTGCCGTCGGCAACCGCCGCCGTGGCGCGGGACTGCACGGTCGATGTGCCGATCTTCTGGTAACTGATCCAGCGGAACAACTCGCCAAAACCCGGAATTTCCTTGTCGGTCACTTGCTTCAAGGCCTCGGGCGTGACGTCCCGGCCGGTCACACCCGTGCCGCCGGTGGAAATGATGGCGTCGATCCCCGGGTCGGCGACCCATTCCCGGAACACCGCCGCAATGACGCTGGTATCATCCTTGCAAATCCGCCGGTCGGCGAGGAAATGCCCGGCCTCCGTCAACCGCGCGACCAGCGTATCGCCGGAACGGTCGTCTTCCAGCGTCCGCGTATCGGACACGGTCAGAACGGCGATGTTGACGACTTTGAACTCGCGATCACTTGAGAGGGGCATTGGCGGCAACCTCCGAATTTCCCGGACCCAGGGCCTGATAGAGCGGCCATTCTCCACGCGCGACGGCATCAAGCGACGGCGTGTCCTGGCCCAGACGATGGCGGTAAATCCAGAAGTTGGTCAACACCCTTTCGACAAAGGTGCGGGTTTCAAACGACGGAATGCTCTCGATAAAGAAAATCGGATCGTCGAGGTGCTTGGTGCGGCGCTTCCACTTGCGCAGGTTGCCCGGTCCGCCGTTCCACGCCACGGCAAGCTGGAACAGGTTCATCGACACGTCGCGTTCGTCGAGCAGCATTTCGATATAGCGCTGTCCCAGCTCAAGGTTGGTTTCCGGCGTATAAAGCTTGGAGCGTTCGCGAAGACGCATGCCGGTCGAGCGCGCCACGAAGCGTGCCGTACCCGGCATCAGCTGCATCAGACCGCGCGCGCCGGCCCAGCTCTTGGCCTTGGGATTGAAGCGGCTTTCCTGGCGGATCAGCGCATAGACCAGCGCCCGGTCGACGGTAAAACCGTCGACGGGAATGTAATCCGGGATCGGGTAAAGCGCGCCGTCGTATCCACCGCCGTCGGGATAGAGCAGCGTGTCGAGCCGGACGGCGATCGACGCCATATTGCCACGCGCCGCCAGGGCGTGAATGCCTTCCAGCAGCGGGCGGTCGGAACCGCGGATCAGGTCCTTCAGCTCCGCTTCGGCACGGATATTGTCACCCACCTGCATCAGCGCAATCGTGCGGCGGCCACGCGGATTTTCGGACAACCGCGCCAGCGTATCGCCCTTGAACGCGGGCGGCGCCCAGTTGAACGGAAGATCGCGTCCCAGCAAGCGCGTCGCCAGGAGCCCGTAGAACGTCCGCGGATGCGCGGCGGCCCGTTCCAGAAGGGCGAGCACCTGCTTGGGATCCTGCGCCGCCATGAACGAACGTGCCGCCCAGAACGCGGCCGCGGAGCCCATCCACTCGGAAACGTTGGGATTGTCGGCAGCCGCTTTGAAATGGGTTGCCGCATCGGCATATTTTTCGGCGCGCCAGAAGAGCAGCCCCGCCGTCCAGTGCCCCTCCGGCAGATACTTGCCCGAGCGTTTGAGCGCCGGAAGTGCCCAGTCGAGTCCCCAGTCGTCGCGGCCGTCGATGAAGTAGCCCTTGGCGAGACCGACGCGCGCTTCATCGTATTCGGCAGCCGACAGGTACTGCCTCGTCGACGCCTGCTGGATAAGCCGCTTGGCGGTCAGCGTATGGCCACGGCGCAGCGTGCGCTTGATCTGATAGCGGATGTTCCGCGCCTTGCGGCGCTCACCGGCGGAACGGGATTTCCCGGGAATGTGGATACGCTTGAAGGACGGACGGTGCTGCAGCACGCCGGCATCGGCCAGCACCTTCGGTGGCACCGGCATCCGCCAGTTCGAAGGACGGCGGCGCAGTGCCAGTTTATATATACGCGTCGCCGACGGATGGTCGGCATACGACTGCATCCAGTCCTTCAGTTCCTTGTATTTGGAGCGGTACTTGGTCGGGTGCATGTAGCGCTGATACAGCACATGCCCCATCAGCAACGGATCCGAAAGGCGGTCAATCAGCTTGTCCGCGGTTTTCCAGTCGCCGTCTTCCTGTACCTCGAAAATTCGCTGGTAGAGACGGACGTCCTCGTCACCCAGGATTTGCGGCAGCTGACCGGCATCCAGTGCACGGGTCATCGGCATGCGCGGCTGCGCCGAACCCACAGGCACGAACGCCGAAACAGCAATCAGAATCCCCAGTGCCGCCGCGGCTATAAAATGCGCCGGGCGAAGACCTTTTCTCGTCTTCGTCAATGGACGAACCCCTCAGTCCCTTATTCACCATATTTTTAGCCGATCCCGGGAATCGCCGCAAGATCATGGGTTTTTGTTAAATTTTTCACCGATTTCAACGTTTGGATCGTCTGGCGCGTCCGCTACACTGAAAAAAAGACTTTCGGGAAGGCAACAGACAATGAAAAACGACTCCAGGGCCGGCGCGTCGCGCGTCATGGCCGAATTTACTTCTGCGCTTACATTCGAACGGGTTCCGGGCCAGGTCATCGCGCATCTGAAACTGTCCGTCCTCGACGGTATCGCCTGCTGTCTGGTCGGCGCCGGTCTGCCGTGGACGCGAAAGGTCGCCGACATGATCGCCGGCGAAGGCGGCGTACCGGCGGCCACCGTGATCGGCGCCAGGCGCTCGTTCCCGCTAAGTGGTGCCGTGCTGGTCAACGCGACGGCGGGCCACGCCTTCGAACTGGACGACATTCATCGCGACGCCATCCTGCACCCCAATTCCATCGCCGTGCCGGTGGCGCTGAATACCGCCGAATACCTTGGCGGTGCATCCGGTCGCGACGTGCTGACGGCCATCGTCGCCGGGTATGAAGCCGGCAACCGGATTGGTGCCGCGGCAGGCACCGATCTGTTGCTGCGCGGCTTTCATCCGCAGGGCGTCATCGGCCCGTTTACCGCGGCGGCGACGGCGGCGCGGCTGATGAACCTGTCAGCGGACGAGACCCTGAATGCGATGGGCATCGCCGGATCGCTCGGTGCCGGCCTGATGGCGGCGCAGGAAGGGGCGATGGTCAAAAGACTGCACTCCGGCAACGCCGCCGAGGCGGGGGTGCGCGGCGCGCTGCTGGCGCGGGACGGTTTCACCGGCATTTCGGACGTGGTCGAGGCAGACTATGGCGGCTTCCTCGCTGCGTTTTCCGGCAAGATCGAGCTGGACCGCGTGACCGGTGGCCTGGGTGACATCTGGGAAACGGCAGCCACCGGGTTCAAGCCGCATGCCACGGTGACGTCGATCCACGCCGCGCTGGATGCGCTGTCGGCGATCCGCGAAAAACACGGCCTGAAACCTGCTGACATTGCGGCAATCCGTGCCGGGGTGAGCAACCCGACGTACGTTCATTGTGCCTGGCCATACGAAGCGCAGAGCATCACGGCGGCGCAGATGAACATCTATTACGGCCTCGCCATGATCGCGTTTCACGGCCGCGCCTTTACCGAACAGTTCACCGATGACGCCATCCGGGAGCCGGAAGTCCTCGCCTTCATCAACAGGATTTCCGCCGAGGTCGATCCGGAGATCGAGGCCAGGGGGCCGGCGTTCCGGCACATGGCGCGCGTGCGCGTCACCACCACGGACGGCCGCACCTTTGAAGAAACGGTGACGCACCGCAAGGGCTCGCCCGACAATCCGCTGAGTCCGGACGAGGTCGAAGCCAAGTACATGGCGCTTGCCGGCGGCGTGCTGGGCGCGGACAAGGCGCAGGCGGTGCGCGACATGGTGTTCGCGCTGGATCGCGCCGACGAGGTCGAAAGTCTGACCTATGCCATCTCGGGGAACTAGGTCAGAAGTTTTCGACGAACGGCCGCAGTTCCACTTCCCACGTCCAGGCCGATTTCGGCTGGTGATGAATGTGGAAGTAGGTGTCGGCGATGTCGTCCGGGTCGAGCTTGTTCGGATTATCCTCGTCCTCGCTTTCGCCGATGCCGCCGTCGATCACGAAATGGCCGACGTGGATGCCCTTGGGCGCCAGTTCCCGCGCCATCGACTGCGCCAGGCCGCGCAGCGCGAACTTGCCCATCGCGAACGACGCGGAATGGACGTAGCCCTTGACGCTCGCCGACGCGCCGGTGAACAGGATCGAGCCGGAACCGCGCGGCAGCATCGCCTTTGCCGCCGCCTGACCGACAAGGAAGCCGCCGAATGCGGAAACCGCCAGCACGTTCCGGACCTCGTCGGGATCGAGCTCCGCAATGGGACCGCGCACGCGCGCCGACGGGTTGAACACCACCAGTTCCGGGACACCGAATTCGGTTGTCGCCCAGTCGAACAGGCCGCGCACCGAGGCCGGCTCGGACACGTCGCAGGCGTGCACGTGGCCGTCGACGACATCGAGCAGGTCGGCGAGCTTTTCCGTGTTACGCGCCGCCAGCAGCGGCGTCATGCCCTCGGCACGGGCACGGCGGGCGAGCGATGCGCTCAATCCCTGCCCGGCGCCCACGATCAATGCAAAGCGGTCTTCGGCCATGACATGCCTCCTCTCGGGATCATTGAGTTGTTTTGCAGAGCATGCCCGATCGGTGCACAATCGCCAAGCAGACACCCCGGTCCGTCCGGTTCCGGGCAGGAGTAACTCTTGATCACCGACGTCATCATTCCGCCGTACGGCCTGGCCCTGATCGCTGCGTTCCTGTTCGCGCTCGGCGGCCAGATCCAGCATATCGGCCTGCAGTCCATCGACGCCCGCGCCGGCACCATGCTGTCGATCGGTTCCAGCGCCGGCATTTACTGGCTGGCGGCGCCGGTGATGCTGAACCCGGACTATTTCCTGCACCCGGCGGCGCTGATCTTCGTCGGGCTCGGGCTGATCCGCCCGGCGCTGTCGGCGAACCTGTCGGTGGCGGCGATCCGGCTCATAGGCCCGACGCTGACGACGACGCTGGCGGCGACCTCGCCGCTGTTCGGCACGGCCTTCGGCATCCTGATCCTGGGCGAGCTTCTGACGTGGCAGGTCGCGCTCGGCACGCTGGGCATCATCACGGCGGTGCTGATCCTGACCCGGCGCGACAAACGCATCCCGGCAACGTGGCCGCTGTGGGCCCTGGCGCTGCCGGTCGGCGCAGCGATGATCCGCTCGTTCGGGCACGGCCTGACCAAGATCGGCATGGAATACATTCCCGATCCCTATTTCGCGGGGCTGGTCGGGTTCACGGTGTCATTGATGCTGACGGCGACGCTGCACCTGATGAAAAAAGAGCGCAAGCCGCTCAAGCAGTCGAAGGCCGGCGTCTACTGGTTTTTGCTTGCCGGCACCATGTTCGGTTCCGCGATCCTGGCGCTCAACACCGCGCTGCTGAACGGCTCCATCGTCACGGTGGTGCCGATCGTTGCCGCCTCGCCGATCTTTTCCATGCTGCTGAGCGTGCTTATCTTCCGGCGCGAGCACCTGAACCTGCGGATCATCATCGCGGTGTTCGTGGTGATGCCGTCGGTGGTGCTAATCGCACTCGGCAAGTAATCCCGGGCAGTCAGCGCGACCGGTTCAGCAACCCGTCGACCGACACCGGCCCGCCGCCCTTCAGTACCAGATAGATCAGCGGGAAGATCCAGAGCAGCCGCTGGTCGGCGATGATTGCGTCCTGCACCCGGTCGAAGAAAAAGCCGATGCTCTGGGCATCCAAACCGTGGAACGCGATGTCGACGAAGCTCATGACGACGATGAAACCGATCAGGCTCAGCGCCGATAATCTTGTGAAGAGGCCGATCAGCAGCATGATCGGCAGCAGCAGCTCGGCGCAGGTGCCGGCGAGGACGATCAGCTTCCACGGGAACAGCGCGATCTGTGACGGATCGTACCCCGCCGCTTCGGCGACCGGCGGCAGGATCTGCGCATAGGCCCCGACGGCCGGCACGAACATGCCGGGGAAACCCGACCCGAGTTTGGTCATCGCCGAATTGATGAAGAAGACCAGCAACACGGACGAAAACACGAGCCTGGCCGCGAGGCCGAGAAACCAGCCGCCGGCGAGATTTTCCAGCGCCGTGAAAAAGCGGTCGTGCAATCCCGTAACGACATTGACGATGGACATGATCAGTTCCCCCTGTACGTGGTGCCCGGATCGAGCGCGGCAACCGCACCGCAGCCGAACAGGTTCGCCAGATGCGCCGACGGATCGAACCCGGCATCGTTCGCGAGCGCGTCGCAGACGCTGCTCAATGTTTCGCCGCCGGCAAGGCGAGTGAAGAAGTCAAAAGCCGCTTGCGGAATCGCCTGGACATGAACGTCGAGACCGGGCCTGACGATCAGCGCATGCTCGGGGACCCATTCGATATTCCCCAGATCGGGATAGGCGTCACCCTGATGGCGCCGCCAGATCGTGACCACCGGATGGCTGCTTGTGACGAGCGCCGCGCTCGGATGCAGTTTGAAGGTGAGACGCTCCAGCGCCGACTGCGACAGATCGCCGAGCGCCTGAATTTTCAGCGGCGCGATGTCTTCGGCGTGATAGGCATCGAGCCAGGCCCGTTCGAGCCGTGCGACATCCCCCAGATACGGCAGTGACGCGGCGGGTTCGAAGGTGTCAATAAAAGCCCCGAAGGCATAGCCATACTCCGACAGCACCGGCGAAGCCGGTCGATTCTTTCGGATATATGCGCTGGCAACCCCGTTGAAGAAGTCGCCGCCGACCAGTTGTTTTACCACGGGATAGATATCGGCAAGCGCGCCGATCAATGACGTTTCAACATTGTTGCGGTAGGTGTCGAAACGCGCGGCGCTTCCAATGAAACAGGGAGGAACCGGCAAATTGCGATCCCGGAGGGCGGCGTCAAAATTATTTTGGATGTTACGCCACATCGTAGAGCTCATTTTTCTTGGATGTGGCGCGAAGCGCCACCGAAATTTTTTCGATTTCGGCCAGCATGGACGGCCACGCGGGCACGTCGTTATCCCACTCGATCATTGACGGCACGGGTCCGGTCCGGGCGATGGCCGTCTCGAACAGCGACATGACGCTTTCCGGAACGGCGCGATCGTGCGCATCGATCAGGTAGTCATTGCCGTTCTCGTCCTCGGCCGGCGCATGCCCGGCAAGATGAACTTGCGCAACATGCGCCAACGGAAAGCGGTCAATATAATCCGCCGCCCGCGTCCCCTGATTGACGGCGGATACGAACACGTTGTTGACGTCGAGCAGAAGCCCGCAGCCGGTCCGGCGCTGCACCTCGCGAATGAAGTCGACCTCATCGAACGTGCTTTCCGCGAAGGTGATGTACGTCGACGGGTTTTCCAGCAGGATCTTGCGGCCAAGCACGTCCTGCACCTGGCTGACATGCTCCGTGACGATGGCGAGCGTCTCGGCGGTATAGGGCAGCGCCAGCAGGTCGTTCAGATAACCTGACTGGTGCGTCGACCATGCAAGGTGTTCGGACACCAGCGCGGGCTGATAGCGGTCGACGACACCCTTGAGGCGGGTCAGGTGAACGGCGTCCAGCGGTCCGGCGCCACCGATCGACAGGCCGACGCCGTGCACGCTGATCGGATAATCGGCGCGAAGGCGTTCGAGCTGGGCATGAGGAGGGCCGCCGGCACCCATGTAGTTCTCGGCATGGACTTCGAAGAACCCGACATCGGGCCGGGTCTCCAGGATCGCGCCGAAATGCATGGGCTTGAAGCCCGCGCCCGCGCGATCCGTCCTGATGCCGTTCATGGCCATTGGCCCCCTCCGCCCCTCTGCCTTACGACGGGATGTCGCGCTTCAGCGGCTCGAGCGAACCCTTGCGGTCGCCCGGCAGTTCCATGGTCGTGCAGGTCCCCTTGGGCACCAGCTTCCAGGCATTGCCCTGGTAATCGACCTTGGACGTGCCGGCGCAGGTCGTGCCCGGACCGGCGGCACAGTCGTTCTGGCCCGCTTTCGAAACGCCGTAGCATTTGACGTTCTCGGCGGCATTCACCGGCGTTGCGATGGCGGCGGCACCGGCGGTGGCGAGGGCACCGGCGACGATGGCAGCGGCGGAAAAGGTACGTTTCATTATATGTGTCTCCTGATCGGGTTGAGTTGCGCACCGTCCGGCGGGCGCAGAACCCGTATGCCACCGTTTTCTAATGTAATGAAATCAAGTCCCCTCACTTGGACGTGAAGGGCATGTGAGGGTGTCCTCAGGCGTCGTCGAGACGCTTCCGGATCATGCGCATATCCGCCCAAGCGTCGCGTTTCTTGATCGGCGTGCGCAACAGGTACGCCGGATGGAACAGCGCCGTGGCATCGATGGGATGCGACAACTTTGGCGTCTGGAATTTGAACCAGTTGCCGCGCAGGCGGCTGATCCCCTGCGTCTGACCCAGCATGGTGTGCGCTGCGGGTGCGCCGACGCAGACCAGCACTTCCGGATCGACGATTTCCACCAGCCGTTCGATGAACGGATGGCAGACGGCGGCTTCCTGGGACGTCGGCGTCCGGTTGCCCGGCGGCCGCCAGAACACCGTATTTGAAATCAGCACGTCCTCGCGCTTGAGCCCGACGCTCTCCAGCATCGCATTCAGCAGTTTCCCGCTCGGTCCAACAAAGGGGACACCCTGGCGGTCCTCGTCCGCGCCGGGTGCTTCGCCGATGAACATCAGCTTTGCATCGGCCGGCCCATCGGCGAGGACCAGATTGGTCGCGGTCTTCTTAAGCGCGCAACCTTCGAACCCGCTCAGCGCATCGCGCAGGTCATCGATGCTCTCGGCCGCCGCCGCCAGTTCCATCGCCGTTTTGACCTGCCGGTTGTTGTCCACTTCCCGTGGGTCGACCTTGGTGCCGCGGCTGACGGCGGGCGCATTGTTGGCTGGCGGGTGGGAACTCACCGGCGCTGTGGCTGGCGTCGGGGACGGCGCGGGCGCAGTTTGGGCTGGCGACCGGGAGGTCGCAGGCGCAGTTTGGGCTGGCGACCGGGAGGTCGCAGGCGCATTGTTGGCTGGCGGCCGGGAGCCCGCAGGCGCGGATGCCGCCACCTGTTCCGCCGTCAGCTGGAAGCGGTCGATCGGTTCGTCGGCGACGCATTCGTCACATCCGGCGTCGAGGTGCCACTGTAAAACGGCGTGAAGGTCTTGGGCGTGATCCATGCGCGGATGATAACATGCCGGAAACGGCTTAACAGCGCCGGAAATGACGGTTTTGAGCGATTTCGCTTCGGAATTCATCCGTGAATCGCGGAAAATCGCATGATATAACCCCCGAACTTCAAGGTGCGGCGGGTGAGGCCGTATATATAAGTCATCGAGACCGGGTGGGACGATCATGAACGACGACATGGAACAAACCGAAACCGTTGAACGCGAGAGCATGGAATTCGACGTCGTTGTCGTCGGCGCCGGCCCGGCCGGCCTTTCCGCCGCGATCCGGCTGATGCAATTGAGCCAGGAACAGGGCCACGAGATTTCGGTCTGTGTCGTCGAAAAGGGATCCGAGGTCGGTGCGCATATTCTGTCCGGCGCGGTCGTCGACCCGATCGCGCTCAACGAACTGATCCCCGACTGGAAAGACAAGGGTGCGCCGATGGGCGTGCCGGTGACGGACAACCAGCACTGGGTGCTGTCGGAAAACGGCTCATCGTCGATGCCGCATATCCTGATGCCGCCGTTGATGTCGAATCACGGCTGCTATACCCTGTCGCTCGGCAACCTGGTGCGCTGGCTGGGCGAGCAGGCGGAAGCCGTGGGCATCGAGGTCTATCCGGGCTTCGCCGCGGCGGAAGTCCTGCTCAACGACGACGGATCGGTGAAGGGCATTGCCACCGGCGATATGGGCCGGACCCGCGACGGCCAGCAAGGGCCGAACTTCGAGCCGGGGGTCGAGCTGCATGCCAAGTACACGTTCTTCGCCGAAGGCTGCCGCGGGCATCTTTCGAAGACCCTGATGCAGACGTTCAAGTTGCGCGAAGGCCGCGAGCCGCAGACCTATGGAATCGGCATCAAGGAACTGTGGGATGTGCCGGCCGAGAACCACAAGGAAGGCACCGTCATCCACACGCAGGGCTGGCCGCTGACGGACTGCGCCGGCGGCGGCTTCATCTATCACCAGGAAAACAACCAGATCGCCATCGGCTTCGTGGTCACGCTCGACTACGAAAACCCGTACCTGTCGCCGTACGACGAAATGCAGCGCTTCAAGACGCACCCCGACATCAAGTCGATGCTGAAGGGCGGGCGCCGCGTCGCCTATGGCGCGCGCGCCATCAATGAAGGCGGCTTGCAGAGCGTGCCGAAGCTGGCATTCCCGGGCGGCTGCCTGATCGGATGCTCGGCCGGTTTCGTCAACGTGCCGCGCATCAAGGGCTCGCACAACGCCATGAAGACCGGCATGCTTGCCGCCGAAAGCGCCTTCGAGGCCCTCAAGGCCGACCGCCAGCATGACGAACTGACCGATTACGAACCGGCGTTCCGGTCGAGCTGGGTCTACAAGGACCTGCACAAGGTCCGCAACGCCCGCCCGGCGCTTTCCAAATTCGGGATCACGCTCGGTACCGTCTATGCCGGGTTCGACATGTGGATGAACAACATCGGGCTCGGCTTCCTGCTGCCGTGGACCTTCGGCAACCACAGCGACCACGACCGCCTGAAGCCGGCCAAGGACATGAAGAAGATCGAGTATCCGAAACCGGATGGCGAGATCACGTTCGACAAGCTGACCAACGTTTCGTTCTCGGCGACCAACCACGAGGAAGATCAGCCGATCCACCTGACGCTCAAGGACGCGAGCGTCCCGGTGGCGACGAACTACAACGTCTATGATGGGCCCGAAGCGCGTTTCTGCCCGGCCGGCGTTTACGAATACGTTGCCGACGAGGAAAAAGGCGGCGACGCGATGCGCCTGCAGATCAACGCGCAGAACTGCGTGCACTGCAAAACCTGCGACATCAAGGATCCGACCCAGAACATCCACTGGGTCGTGCCGGAAGGCGGCGGCGGCCCGAACTATCCGAACATGTGACGTCCGGCGCGCGCGGTCGATGCGGCCCGCCCCCTTGCGCCCGTGAATACAATTTGCGAGGGTGCACCCTAGGGAGATGTCGAGAAACCCGTATCCAAGGACAAAGCAGAGCGCGGCGTTTCCCCGTCCGAACGACGACAATAGTTAGGCAATTTCATGAAACTGACGAACGATCAGGTCGGCGCCATCGAGCGTCAGACCGGTGCTATCCCCATTCCGGAAGACAACGAAGCGAATGAGGCGCTGACCAATGTCTTCGGCGAGCATACCTTCTATGCCGATCAGAATGGCCTGCACGTGCTGGAGCCGGTGAACATCGAAGAGCAGGACGGCGACCATGCCGAAGTCATCCAGATCGCCGAATGGACCAACGACGATAAGGATGAACTGCAGCCAATCGAGCCGCAGCGCACCGGCGCCGTTCTGGGTCTGGACGACGCTGGCGGCGATACTGAAGAAGCGGGCTAACGAACGTCCGGCACGCTTGTCATTCCGCCGGAGCGCTTGAAGCGTTCCGGCCGTCGGCTGCGCGCAATTCCTCCTCCAATTCCTCGCCCGTCTGCGAACGCGGCTTGGAAAACCCCGCAATCAACGAATAAAGCACCGGCGTCAGCAGCAGCGTAATCGCGGCTGCCATGCCGAGGCCGCCGAAGATCACCCAGCCAATGGCAACGCGCGCCTCGGCGCCCGGACCGGAGCCGAGAATCAACGGCAGACCACCGGCGACCGTCGAAATCATGGTCATCATGATGGGGCGGAACCGGACGAGCGACGCTTCGCGCGCCGCCGCTTTCGGGGCCATTCCTTTTTCACGCAGCTGATCGGCAAACTCGACCATCAGGATCGCGTTCTTGGCCATGATACCGGTCAGCATCAACACGCCGATCTGTGAATAGATATTGATCGACGTGCCGGTGATATAAAGCGCGAAGATCGCCGCGCAGATGCCAAACGGCACCGTCAGCATCACGACAACGGCGCTCGTCAGACTCTCGAATTGCGCCACCAGCACCAGAAACACGACGACGAACGCGATCAGGTAGGTGATCGCAAGATCGTGCGATGTCTCGTTCAGTTCCTTGGCCTCGCCGAGGAAGATCAGGCCAACGTCGCCCGTCAGGCTCTTTGCCGCCAGCGTGCGTACGGCCTCGATCGCTTCGCTCAGGGTGCGGCCGGGTGCGATATCCGCATCGATTTCGATCGCCCGGCGCTGCGCGTGCCGGTCCAGTTCGGCGGGGACAGAGCTTTCCGAGAACGTGATGAGTTGCGAAAGCGGCACCAGCCGGCCGCCCGCCGCCGTCACGTAAAGGTTGGCGATGTCGGCGGGTTCGTTCACCGCCTCCTCCGTCGCCTGCAACATGATCGGCACGGCCTTGTCATTGACGGTCAGTTCCGCCACCTCGAATTCGTCGACCAGCACCTGGATGGTCGTCGCCAGATCCTCGATGTCGACACCGAGATCCGTCGCGCGGCGGCGGTCGATGTCGATGGAAAGCTCAGGCTGCGTGGCGCGGAATTCGACGCGCATGTTGTTGATCCACGGCAGCTCGGTTTCGATCAGACGCACGAACTTGTTCGTTTCCTGGAAAATGTGCGCATAGTCGGCGCCGATCAGCGCGATCTCCAGTCCACCGTCGGCGTTCCGCAGATTGAGACTGTTCCCGCGCCGCACCCTGGCGTTCGCACCCGGCAGGTTCCGCAATTTCCGGTTCAGGTCGTCGGCGATTTCGCCTTCGCTGATGGTCCGCTCCTCCCAGGGGATCAGCGGTGCATCGATCTGGCCACGGTTGAGGTCCCATCGGCCGGTGATGGTGAATAATCGTTCGACCACGCCCTGCTCGAAATAGGGGTCGAAAAGTTTCTCGACCCACTCGACCTGCCTGTCCGTGTACGGCAGGCCGACGCCGTCCGGCCCGGTCAGGCGCACGGTGATCTTGCCGCGGTCTTCCTCGGGGACCAGTTCCTCGCCCAGTCCCTGGTAAGCCGTGTAAGCAACGACGATCACGCCGGCGCAAAGCACGAAAACCAGTATGGGCGCCCGCAGTACCATGTCGAGCGGCACGACATAGGCCTTGAGACCGGCGCGGCCGAGCGCGTGCAACACCCGGGTAACGGGACCCGCATCCCGGCTCTTGCTCCGGTTCGGCAGCTTTGACGACAACATCGGCACCAGCGTCAGCGCGACGAACGACGAGATCATCACGGTCACGGCCAGCACGAAGCCGAATTCCTGGAACAGGCGGCCCGCCGTCGACGGCAGGAACGAAATCGGCACGAACACGGACACCAGTGTCGCCGTCGTGGCGAGGATTGCGAAAAACACCTGCCGCGTCCCGAGTACCGCCGCGGCGCGCGTCCGGATGCCCTGGCCGCGAAGTCTCTGGATATTCTCCAGCACGACGATGGCGTCGTCGACGACAACACCTGTCGCCAAGACCATGGCGAGCAACGTGATCAGGTTGATCGAAAATCCGAGCAGCCAGACGGCCGCCAGCGAGCCGATGAGCGCCACCGGGATCGCCACCGTGGGCACGAACGACGCACGGATCTGACCGGTGAACACCGCCAGCACGGCGACGACGATCAGGATCGTGTAACCGAGCGTTTCCAGCAGTTCGCTGATCGACCCCTTGATGAACAGGCTTTCGTCGGAAATGGTCTCGATGGTGACGGACGGGATCTGCGATTCCAGACGCTCGACCACACGGGTCACCCCTTCGGCGATGGCAATGGTGTTGGAACTCGCCTGGCGGACCACACCCAGCGAAAGTACCGTGCGGCCGTTGAGCCGCACCCAGCTTTCGGCTTCCGCCGGACCGAAGAAGACGGTCGCGACATCGCCGATCCGCACCGGCTCACGAATGAACAGGTCCTCGATCTTCTTCGGGTCGATGACGGACGCATTGGCACGCACCAGCACTTCCTGCTCGCGCGACTGGAAGCTGCCGGCGGGCACGTCGTAGCGGGCATTCCTCATGACCTTCGCGACGTCGGCGACCGATAGCCCGTAACTTGCGAGCCGCATCGGGTCCAGAAGCACGCGGAGGACCCGTTCCTGGTCGCCAAAGATGTTGACGTCCGCAACCCCCTCGACCGAGGTCAGTTCCGGGATAATCTGGTCTTCGACGACGCGGGTCAGCTCGTCGATCTGAAGCCGGTCGCTCCACACCGCCAGCGTCACGATGGACGACGCATCGGCGTCGGCCTTGATGACGGTAATGTTCTCGACACGGTCGGGCAGTTCACGTTCGACCCGGCTGACGGCTTCGCGGACGTCGTTGGCCGCATCGATCAGATCGACGTTCGGGTTGAAGATGGCCCGCAGCCGGAAATTGTTCTCCTCGGACGACGAACGCACTTCCTTGACGCCGTTGACCCTCGCGACAGCGGCCTCGACCAGACTGGTCACCTCGGCATCCATCGTTTCCGGCGACGCCCCCGGATAGTCACCGCGGACCGTAACGATCGGCCTGTCAACATCCGGCAGTTCGCGGACCTCAACCCCCAACAGCGCCCCGAAACCGGCGATCATGATCAAGAGGTTGAGCACCACCGCAAGATACGGACGGCGAACGCTGATGGTCGGCAGGTCGTTGCCGGCGGCGGATGTATCGAGACGTTCAGACATTGATTTATGCCTTATCCCTGAAAACCACTACGAACCTACGCTCGCGGAAATCTCAACAACGCGCCCCGGCCGAAGCCGCTGCACGCCCTCGACGACAACGACGTCGCCGGGCTTCACGTCTCCTTCGATCAGCACCTTGTTATTGAGACGGCGCTTGGTCGAAACCGTGATCCGCTCCGCCTTGCCATCGACGATGCGCCAGATAAAGCTCTCGCCGTTTTGCCACTGCAATGCCAGTTCCGGCACGCTCGGCAACATTTCCCCCGGCAAATCCAGGTTGACGAAGAACGACATCCCGGGCCGAAGAGAATCGTCCGTGTTCGGGAACGCGGCACGCACCCGGACGGTACGGGAGACCGGATCGACCCGGCTGTCGATCTTATTGATCGTGCCGTCGATATCGCGGTCGCGGAACGACGGCGTCCGCGCGGTCACCGGCATCCCGAGCTTGAGGCGCGACAGGTTCCTCTCCGCCACTTCGAACTCGACCAGCAAGGTCGAACGGTCGTCGATGGTGATGAGTTCGGTCGTTGTCGTAACCCGGTCGCCGGCCTCGACCTTGGGGATACCGACGATGCCGTCGAACGGGGCGCGAACGGTCCGGTCGGAAAGCGCTTCGCGCGCCTGTCCGAGTTCCAGTTTGGTCCGCTCCAGGATCACCTCCGCGTCTTCCACGTTGGCACGGGAACGCACGTTGTTGTCCCTCAGGCGCTGCGCGCGGGCGAGCGCATTCTCCGCTTCCTTGACGCGGGTTTCGGCGACACGCACCTGTAACTGTGCATCGCGGGCATCGAGCCGCAGGATCAAATCGTCCTTTTTGACGGACTGACCGGTTTCGACCGGGAAGGCGACGATCTCGCCCGCGGCCGCCGGGAATAGGGTCACCGAAAGCCGGGCGCGTGCCGTGCCGATCGCTTCGATCAGAATGCTGTCACGGGTTTCACCGACCGCTTCGACGATAACCGGCACGCCCTTGGGTGGGGTTTTCTTTTTTGCCGCGCCCGCGCTCTTTTCGCCGCCGCCCGTGCCCAAATCGACATTGGCGAACAGCGGCCCCCATTGGTCATGGGTGCCCCAAAGCAGAATCCCCGCAAGCGCGGCAATCGCGGCCCATTTTATACCGCCGCCGCGTTTTCCGGCCGTCTTCGCGGGGTCTTCGACGGACAAGGGTTCCCCGTCAACGGAACTATCCAGATTTTTGCCGTCCACTGCGCGGACTCCGACACCAGGTTCACATAAAAAGGGCGCACTGCCCCACGCGTACTTTTCAGAAAATATCGGCGGACCGGCCGTTTTTCGCGGTCCTGTCCCGCCCCCATTTTTTTACAGGGCGAGTGCAGACGTCCCTAAGCCTCTCATTGCGTTTATTCTTGCATGGAACGTGGGAATTGCGAAAGCAATATCAAGGCACACGCCACCTGCCGCACCTGACGGATACGGGAAAAAGTCAGGCGCCGGGTAGTGCCGGCGCCCTAGTCCAGGGTCGTTTAACCTTTGACGGCGATCTTGCGGGTCTGCTGTTTGAAGTCAGCCACTTTCGGTGCCCGTATCGTGACCACGCCGTTCTCCACCGTCGCTTCGATCTTGTCCGCCAGCGCATCCTGCGGCAGGCATACGCGCTGCGAGAAGGAACACGTACATTCCGAATGCAACTTGGCACCATTCCGATCCTCGTCGTCCTCGGTCGACGCCTGACCCGAAATCGTCAGCATATGCCCATCCAGTTCGACCGAAATGTCATCGGCACTCATACCGGGCACGGCACCGCTGATGATGTAATCCTCGTCATCCTGATGAAGATCGAACACCGGGGGCGCCGAAAGCGCCGATACAGGCGCAAACACGGACATCGGGCTGAGCCGCGCCATGTCGACCCACCGGCGGCGCATATCGGCGAAATAGCGATCCGCCTGTGCCCTCCAGTTGTCGATTTCCGGACTGCCTGAAGCCGCTGGCAGTACGGGCGTTCCCGTGGCATCGAACAAGGACCGGACCATGCCTCGCCAACCGGCGAACACATCATCCATATAGCGTTCAATATCGCCCGAAACATTGCCGTTCGGAGAGGGAACCGATGCGCTCGCCTGTTTCTCGGGCGGCGACTTCTTCTTGGCCGGCTTCTTGGTTGCTTCTTGTGTCGACGTCGTTTCCTGTGACATCGGAATCCTCCTGTTTTCCTGATTTGCACGACCGCTTCCAAGGTCGTGATGGTCAGGCTATGCAATTTAAGCGATATCGGCATTGATCTGAGTCAACGGTGATAACACCCAGGTCCGGCGCCAAGTCACGCTTTGACAGATTTGCCGGGCCGGTTTAGGTGATGATTAAGCAAATTCTCCGACCGAGATATCCATGAGCGAACAAACGACCCCCGTTTCGGCAGACGACGTCGACGGCGCCTATGCGTGGCGCCGCCTCGCGGTTTCGCTCGCGCTTTCGACAGTGGGCGGGATCGGACTTTGGTCGGTCGTCGTCACGCTGCCGGTCATCGAGGCGGAGTTCGGCATCGACCGCGGCGGTGCGTCCCTTCCCTATACGGCGACAATGGTCGGGTTTGCCGTGGGCGGCATCGTCATGGGCCGGCTTGCCGACCGCTTCGGCATTTTCATCCCTTTGCTGGTGGGCACGGCAATGCTGGCCGTCGGCTACGTCGCTGCGTCGCAGGCGGAGAGCCTGCTGACGTTCATGCTCGCGCAGTCCCTCCTGATCGGCATGATGGGGAGCGCCGCCACGTTTGGACCTCTGGTCGCCGACGTATCGCTGTGGTTCGAGCGCCGCCGCGGCATTGCCGTCGCCGTGGTCGCCAGCGGCAATTACCTGTCCGGGACCATTTGGCCGCCGATTCTGTCCGAGGCCATCCAGACCGTCGGCTGGCGCGAAGCGCACATATGGATCGCCGTGACGTGCGTCGTGCTGATGCTGCCCATGGCCTTCTATCTGCGCCGCCGCGCCGATACGTCGGAACGGCCTAATATTCTCGGCCGCAACGGTGTCACCAGCCTGCAGGGCGTGTCGCCCCGCACCATCCAGATCCTGCTCATCGTGGCCGGCCTTGCCTGTTGCATCGCGATGTCCATGCCGCAGGTCCATATCGTCGCTTATTGCGGCGACTTGGGATACGGCGTCGCACGCGGCGCGGAAATGCTGTCGGTGATGCTGGGCCTCGGCGTGATCAGCCGTATCGCGTCCGGGTTCATCGCCGACAAGATCGGCGGTCTCGGTACACTGCTGCTGGGCTCCGCACTGCAGTGCGCGGCACTCTTCTTCTATCTGCCGTTCGACGGCCTAGTGTCGCTTTACGTTGTATCGGCGCTGTTCGGACTGTCGCAGGGCGGCATCGTGCCGAGCTATGCGCTGATCGTCAGACAGTATTTTCCGGCACGCGAGGCCGGTGCACGCGTCAGCCTGGTTCTGATGACAACCGTCATCGGCATGGCGATCGGCGGCTGGATGTCCGGCGAGATTTACGATCTCACCGGATCCTATCAAGTCGCCTTCATCAACGGCATCGGCTGGAACCTGCTGAACATGTCGATCGCATTCTGGCTGCTGATGCGCTGGCGTCAGACCCGGGTGGCGTAAAATCGTCGTGATCGACGCCGGATGGGCTGGCCACACCCCAGCGCGTTCACTAAACTCGGTTCGCGGCAAGCCAAGCGGAGAGCATTGCATGTCCTTCAAGTCCAGCGCGGTTTCGGGCGCCACGAAACACATCCCGGGAATCCGAACCGTCGGTATCGTGGCGATCGCCGCCGCGCTCGTTACGGTGAGCCCCCAGGCGCGGTCCGCCGAGGGAGAGACGACATCGCTGTCCGGAAACTACCTCGCGGGGCATGTCGCACAAAAGCGAAGCGACCTGAAAGCCGCGATCCGGTATCTCGGCAGCGCGTTGGTCCAGGACTCTTCGCAGATCGACGTGCTTCGCCGCACTTTTCTTTTCAACATCATGGACGGCCGCATGGCCGAGGCCCTGAAACTCGCCCGACAGTACATCGAGGAAGAAGAAAAAGCCCCGGTCGCCAATCTCGCAATCGCCATGGACGATGCGAAGAATGAAAAATGGGATGCGGTCATCGAGCGGATGTCGGCACTGGACTCGACGGGCCTGAACGGATTTACGGTGCCCTTGCTAAAGAGCTGGGCGCTGCTCGGCAAGGGCGATAAACCGGCTGCGCTGGAGGCGCTCAAACCGCTCCGCGATCTCGGCGGCACACGGGCCATGCACGATTTGCACGCCGGCCTGATGCACGAACTTACCGGCGATCTCGCCGCCGCGGAAACCTATTACCTGGCCGTGGTCGAGGACGACGAAGGCTCTTCGCTCCGGGCGTCACGTATCCTCGGCACGCTCTACGAACGTCAGGGCAAGGCCGCCGAAGCCAAGGCGGTGTTCGACCTCTATCTGCAGGCACAGCCCGGCACCTCTTTCGTCGATATGGATATGGAACGCCTTGCCGAGGAAGAGACGAAGAACGCGCCGATCCTGGTGCGCAACGCGAAGGACGGTATTGCCGAGGCCATATTCGGCATTTCGTCCCTTCTGAACCGCCAGGGCGGCAGCGAAACGGCGCTCGTTCTGGCGCGACTGGCGCTGCACCTGCGGCCCGACTTCGCCGTGATGCGCTATATGGCGGGCGGCATTCTGGAAAACCTGGAAAGCTACGAAGACGCGGTCGCCGTTTACCGCGAACTTCCCGAAGATACACCGTTCACCCGTTCGGCGACGCTCAGGATCGCGCGCAATCTCGACCGCATCGATGATTTCGACGGCGCCGTGGAGATCCTGAAAAAGGCCGCCGAGATGTTTCCCGATGACTCGCGTCCCTTGATTTCACTCGGGGACACCTACCGCAGGCATGAAAAATGGGAAGACGCGATCGCTGCCTACGACGAAGCGGTGAAGCGGATCGGCACGCTTGAGCAGCTTCACTGGCAGCTGCTCTATTCGCGGGGCATCGTTCTGGAGCGCGCCAAGCAATGGGACCGTGCCGAGGCGGATTTCCTCAAGGCGCTGGAGTTCGAACCCGATCAGCCCTTGGTGCTCAACTATCTCGGCTACTCCTGGGTCGAACAGAAAAAGAACCTCGATCAGGCGTTGACCATGATCAAGACGGCGGTCGCCAAGCGGCCGCATGACGGCTACATCACCGACAGCCTGGGCTGGGTGTACTATCAGTTCGGCCGCTACGCCGACGCGGTGCCGGAACTGGAACGCGCGGTCGAACTGCGACCGGAAGATCCGGTCATCAACGACCATCTCGGCGACGCCTATTGGAAGGTCGGCCGCCGCCTCGAGGCCACGTTCCAGTGGAACCACGCGCTCGCCCTCGACCCGGAACCGGAACACCGCGAAAAGATCGAGATGAAACTCAAGAACGGCCTCGTCGAGGAAGCCGATGCCGTCATCAAGACGACGACGGATGGCGGCTGAAACACCCCCGGTCCGCGAGCCTGCACCGGCTAAGCTCAACCTTTATCTCCATGTCACCGGGCGGCGGGATGACGGATATCATCTGCTGGACAGCCTAGTCGTGTTTGCCGACACCGGCGACAGGATCGAGGTCCGGGCCGCCGACGATCTGACACTCGAATATGCCGGGCCCTTCGCAGGCAGCCTTCCCGCCCCGGCCGACAACCTCGTCATGCGCGCCGCCGCTGAACTCGCGGCCCTGTTCGGCGTTGACGCCGGCGCACATATAACGCTCTTCAAGAGCCTTCCCGTTGCCAGCGGCATCGGCGGCGGGTCCGCCGACGCGGCTGCCGCACTCCGGGCATTGATCCGCCTCTGGCAAATTCCCCCGGACGACGGGCGCGTTTCGACACTGGCCCTGTCACTCGGTGCCGACGTCCCCGTCTGCCTGATGACACGGCCGGCCTTGATGCGCGGCATTGGCGAAGACCTCACGCTCCTGGGTGCCTTTCCCGAGTTGCCGCTGGTACTCGTCAATCCGGGGGTCGGCGTCTCGACACCGCAGGTCTTCAAGGCACGCACCGGGGATTTTTCGGCGCCGGCCGACTGGCCCGCGGCGACCGCCACGGCCGGGGACGTGCTGGCCGCGCTGGCGACGACGGCGAACGACCTGGAAGCGCCGGCGCGCGAACTGGTTCCCGTTATCGGTGACGTGATCGCCCGTCTCGAAACGCAGCCGGGAATCCGGCTTGCGCGCATGTCCGGCAGCGGTGCGACGTGTTTCGGGATTTTCGAGACGGCGGACGCGGCTTCGGCGGCCGCCGAAGCCGTCTGTCGGGCGGAACCCGATTGGTGGGTCCACGCCGGCGCGACGTTCGGCGCCTGAGGCCTGAAAAAGGCCGCTTCCCGGGCTTGCCCCGCCCGGTCCCATCGACTATTTTCTGCCTCGCCTGCGTCTGCGGGCATCTCATGGGGTGTGGCGAAGTGGTCTAACGCACCGGTTTTTGGTACCGGCACTCCTAGGTTCGAATCCTAGCACCCCAGCCAACGGAAAAGCCCCCTTCTAAGGGGGCTTTTTTGCTTTGTTCGAGCGGCTCAGCCCGCCTGTTCGAACAGTGCGCACCAGCCATAGGCGACGATCCCCGCAGGCACGGCACTATATAGAGTGGCGACGAGCGCCGCCCTCGGGGCCACGGCAAGCGCCGGGAAAAGCGCATCGCCGTCATTGGCGATTGCGTTGCCTATTTGCGCCGAGAACGGCACCGCGCCCGACAGATAGAGCGTCGTCACCATGATCTGTGGGCCGCACCCCGGAACGAACCCGACCAGGATAGCGATGGCCGGCACCGCAGGCGCCCAGCCCGCAAACAGCCGGCCCAGATCGATGCCGCTCGCCTGAATGAACAGTTCATAACCGATGAAGGCGAAAATCACCCAGGTCATCACGAAGTTCGTGTTTGCGATGACGGATTTCAGGAGTGTGCCGGACGCCTCACATACCGGTTCCTGCTCGCCGGTAAGACCGGATTGGCCGCGGTCACTGCGGATCCACATATACAGTCCCAGCGCGGCGCCCGCCACGCCCAGCCCTTGCGCCGGGGCGATCCCCGTCAGTGCGGCGATGGGCGCATCGATGTCGATCTGGAAGGCGGCGAGCACGCCGATCACCAGACCCGGTGCCATTAGCGCCAACCAGATGTACTCCTTTGCACCATCTTCATCCGCGGGGCATTCCTGCCCGGCACGTTGCCGTTTCGGGACGGTCCGCGTTCGTTCCGGGCGGAGGAAGCCGGCACCATGGATGCGGTCGACGGCATACCCGCTCAAGGTCGCTACCGGCAGGCTGATCGCGAGAACCAGCAGCGCCGTCGCCGGGTCCCTGGCCAGCAACAGAAACATGGCATCGCCCATGGTGGCTGTCAGCGTCGCCACGACGGCGCCGAAACTCAGATAGCCGCGCGTGTACTGGGTCACGGCAATAATAGCACCGCCGCAACCGGGAAAGGCACCGAGCAACGTCGCCGCGGGCACCTGCCAGCGCCGGTTAAGGTCGAGCCAGGTGCCCAGATCCGTATCGAGTGCACGTTCCACCGCCAGAACCAGCATCAGGGTCCCGGCAACGAAGACCGCGACGGCAAGGTAGGCCTCGCTCATCGCGTCGAGGGCTATACGCCAACCATCCGGGACCGTGCCGACAACCAGCGCCAGCGCCGCGACGAGCAGCCCGCGCTGTCCCACCTCCAGCGCATGCTGCGGTATGGACCAGGTTCTCGGAAGCAAGAGCGCCTTCAACATGCTTTTCGTCCTGCATAAGAATTAGCATTCATTTCGTTATAATATGTAATGCGACTAATTCGCATTTGCAATTTTAATTTACTTCGGGTTGGCTGATTTTCCGCACGCCGGAGGCCGCCGCCACCACGTCGACGCCGCGTCACTTATCAACAAGCACCCCTGTTTCTGTCACCCGATTGTCACCTCAGCGCCATTCGGCTGAAACCTCGGCGTGGTCCATTCCATTGCGAAACGCGAAGCAAAGCGCCCGAACATTGCGTTTTGTGAACGAGTGATAACGAGGAGAGGCCCCGTGATTGATCTGGAGAAAGTCGCTGTCCGCTATACGTCGAGCGTCGTCGGCCTGCATCCGGTGTCGCTCCGCTTCCATGCAGACCAGATGACGGTGCTGCTGGGCCAGTCCGGCGCCGGCAAATCGACACTGCTACGGACCATCAACCTGCTGACAGCACCGACCGAGGGCGAGGTGATCGCCGAGGACATCGGTCCACTCAGCACACCGGCCGCCATTCGCGCGCACCGCTGCCGAACCGCCATGATCTTTCAGCAACACCAGCTGATCGGGCGCCTGACGGCGCTGCAGAACGTCATGGTCGGCCGCGTCGGCATGTCGCCGTCATGGCGCACGCTGTTCCCGTCGCCGCGCAGAGACCGGCTGTTCGCGCTCGAATGCCTGGACAGGGTCGGCCTCGCCGACCGCGCGCTGGAACGCACCAGCAATCTTTCCGGCGGACAGCAGCAGCGCGTCGGGATCGCCCGCGCGCTGGCACAGGAACCCCGCCTGATCCTTGCCGACGAACCGGTCGCCAGCCTCGACCCCGGCACGTCGCACCGCGTCCTCACACACCTCAAGGACATCGTCCGCGAAGACGGTATCCCCGCCATCGTCAGCCTGCACCAGCTCGATCTGGCACGGACCTTCGCCGACCGGATCGTTGCACTCGCCGACGGCCGGATCGTCTTCGACGGCGCCCCCGACGACCTTACCGCGGAGCACCTGAGCCGGATCTACGGATCCGCCGACAGCGCCGCCGCCAAGCCGCCGACACCGAAGAGAGCGGCATCGAACCAAGAACGCGCGGCAGCGTCCGCGTCAACTGAAACCCCAGTATTGGAGATACTCGACTGATGTTACGGAAACTCACCTCGGCGCTCGCAGCGCTGCTTCTATCGGCTGGCCTGGCCACAAGTGCGCAGGCGGCCGACACCAACCCCGACACGCTCCGCGTCGCCCTGCTACCCGACGAAAACGCGGCGACCATCATCAAGCGCAATCAGCCGCTCAAGGACTACCTGGAACAGGCCCTCAACAAGAAGGTCGAACTCGTCGTGACGACCGATTATTCGTCGATGATCGAAGCCATGCGCTTCGGCCGGCTCGAACTCGCCTACTTCGGCCCGCTCTCGTTCACCATGGCCAAGTCGAAAGCCGATATCGAACCGTTCGCCGCGCGCCTCAAGGGCGGTTCGACCACGTATCACTCCGTTCTGATCGGCAACAAGGAACAGGGCATCACCGCCATCGACAAGATCAAGGGAAAGAACGTCGCGTTCGGCGATCAGGCCTCGACGTCGAGCCACCTGATCCCGAAAAAGGTTCTCCTCGACGGTGGCCTGCACTGGGAAAAGGACTACAAGCAAAACTTCGTCGGCGCGCACGATGCGGTCGCGATGGCAGTGCAGAACGGTCACGCGCAGGCCGGCGGCCTTTCGAAGCCGATCTTCGATTCCCTCGTCAAGCGTGGGCTCGTGACCGAAGACAAGGTAACCGTTCTCAAGGTTTCCGCACCGTTCCCGCAGTATCCGTGGGCGATGCGCAGCAACCTCGATCAACCGCTGAAAGACAAGATCCGCCAGGCGTTCTACGACCTCAAGCAGCCGGACGTCCTGAAAGCCTTCAAGGTCGATGGTTTCGCCAAGATCGCCGACAACGACTATGACGTGGTGCGCGACCTCGCCAATAGCCTCGGCCTCGCGCAGTACTGAGCACGACCACGTCTCATCAGAGCTCCTGCCAGGAAGGAACGGTAATCATGGACGCTATAACCTCCCGCGCCGGGAACACCCCCGAGTTCGAAAACATTCTCGAAACGGAACGGCGTTCATGGTACCGGACCTTCTTGCAGGGCGTTGCCGTCACCGCAGGCGTCCTTCTCTGCGCCTATGCCGTCGGCATGCTCGACGGCGGCAGACTCGCCGACGGCCTTCCGGCCATAGGTCTCTTGATGTCGGAGATGCTGCCGCCCGATTTTTCCAACGCAACCGACTGGATCGGCCCCATCGTCGACACGCTTGCAATGAGCGTTGCCGGAACGGCGCTGGCGGTTATCCTGTCCTTTCCGCTGGCTTTCCTGGCGGCAAGGAATACCGCACCCAATCCCGCTGTCTATCATGTCGCGCGCAGCATCCTGAACGCGCTCAGATCCATCCCGGAACTGATCATGGGGATCGTCTTTGTCGCCGCGGTCGGGTTCGGTGCACTGCCGGGCGTTCTGGCGCTCGGACTGCATTCTGTCGGCATGGTCGGCAAGTTCTTCGCCGAAGCCATCGAACACGCGCACCCGGCCCCGATCGAAGCCGCCCGCGCCGCCGGCGCACGTCCGATCCAGGTGATCACGCACGGCGTCCTGCCGCAGGTCATCGCGCAGTTCGCCGACGTCAGCATGTATCGCTGGGAGTACAATTTCCGCGCCTCGACCGTCATGGGCATGGTCGGCGCCGGTGGCATCGGCCTGGAATTGATGGGGAGTCTGCGCCTGATGCAATATACCGAGGTGTCGGCAATACTTCTGGTCATCCTCGTCATGGTGACCGTCGTCGACACGCTCAGCGGCATCCTTCGCCGCAAGTTCAAATAACGCCGCGGGGACAGGACCATGCCGAAAGTCGTCGTTACCAATCCCATTTTTCCGCAAACGCGGGACATCCTCGAAGGTCATTGCGATCTCGTCGTCCATGACGATCCGGCCAATGCGATGCCGCTTGAACGCCTGATAGAGGCATCGTCGGATGCCGATGCGATCATGGCATTCATGACGGACTGCATCGACGCCGGCTTCCTGGACGCCTGCCCACACTTGCGGATCGTTGCCTGTGCACTGAAGGGCTATGACAACTTCGACGTCGACGCGTGCTCCGCGCGCGGCGTTTATGTCAGCATCGTCTCGGACCTGTTGACCGTACCGACCGCAGAATTGGCGATCGGCCTCCTGATCTCCGCCTCCCGTCATATTCTTACGGCCGACCGCTCCATTCGCGCCGAAGGCTTCGAAGGCTGGCGGGCCCGGTTTTACGGCTCCGGACTTGCGGGCAGCCGGGTCGGCATCATCGGCTTCGGCGCCGTCGGGCAGGCCATCGCCGCCCGCCTTCGCGGATTCGACGCCGACGTCCTGGTGACCGACGCCAGCGACATCGACGCCGCCCGCGCAGCTGGTGTCGCCGCCTCCCCGGCATTGTTCGACGAGATCGTCGAGACATCGGATTTCATCATTCTCGCGACACCGCTTTCGGACGGCACCTACCACCTGATCGACGCTGCAGCGATCCGCCGAATGAAACCGGGCTGTTATCTCATTAATCCGGCGCGCGGCTCCATCGTCGACGAAGCCGCCGTCGCACGGGCCCTCAGGGACAATCATCTGAGCGGATACGCCGCCGATGTCTTCGAAATGGAGGACTGGGCCCTCACCGCCCGTCCCGCCGGCATCCATCCGGACATTCTGGCGCAACCCGACAAGACGGTCCTGACGCCGCATATCGGGTCCGCGGTTACGGAAGTCCGTATCGAGATCGAACGCGCGGCGGCACTGAGCATCCTCGACTGTCTTGAGGGGAAGACGCCGCGCGGCACGATCAACGCCGATGACATCACGCCGGCGCACCGGAAACACGGCTGACAAGACAGGCATGATCAACCTTCTGCACGTTCGAAGCTTCGTCGCCGTCATCGAGACCGGCTCGTTCCGCGATGCATCCGAGACGCTTGGTCTGGCTCAGCCGACAATCTCCCAACACATTCGCAAGCTCGAGGATGCCCTCGGCAAACCGCTGATCGTTCGTGCCCGCAACCACTCGGTCCCGAGCGAAGCCGGGCGGACGTTCCTCGGCTACGCACGATCGCTCCTGGCGACGGCTGCGCGAGCCGAAGCCTCGATCCGCGCCCCGTCCGTTGCCGTGGCCGCGTGCAGCAACGTCGGCATCTACATGCTGCCCCCTGACGTGTCCGCATTTCGCGGCGGCAGCGACGATCGCACCGGGGTTTCGTTCTCCATCGGCAGCAACCCGGAAGTGGCCGCCCGGCTCGCAGACCGCAGCGCCGACGTGGCGGTGATGGAATGGTGGGACGACCGCGACGGTTATCTGTCGCGCGTCTGGCGGCGGGAACCGATGGTCGTCATTGCGCCTCTCGGTCACCCCCTTGCTGCGCTGGATAGAATAAGTCCGGCCGATCTGTTTGGGCACGCCCTGATCGGCGGCGAGGCCGGGACCGGCACCGGGCGCCTGTTAACCGATGTGTTCGGCGCCGATGCGGAGAAACTGAAAGTGACGGAAAGCCTCGGCAGCACGGAAGCCGTCAAACGAGCGGTTCGCGCCGGGCTCGGCATTTCGCTGGTGCTGGAGAGCGCCGTTGCCGAAGAAGGCGCGGGCGGCCGTCTTGCCGTCATTCCCTTCGCCGATGCCGCCATGAACAAGGAAATCCGCGTGATCTGGCCGGCGGATACCGCCCCCGATAGCGCCGCGCAGCGGCTCGTCGATTTTCTGGTGCCTCAAGATGCAACCTGACGGCTGCATCCACAAAAGAGAAATATTCTGCAAAATATTATTAAATAAAACTCACGAAACTTGTTAAGAACGCTAATGTCGTTTATATAATAATTGAAAATTATTTTTCTGTTTTGCTTGCGATTTAAATTGTTTGAGGCAAGCACACTCTAACTCAGATCTAGTAATTTTTGGGCGCTCGACCCTGGGCGCACGGCGATGCAATGCGGCACGAGCGCGCCCCCGCATCGCCCGATCTGGCGCGCGCATTCACAAGGATACTGAGTTCATGCAACTGCCAAACAACACCCTGCCCTTCTCCATCGGCGCCGCCTTCGGCGCTATTGCGATCTCCGGACTGGCCCTCGCAAACGGTTGGGCCATCACATCGTCCAAAGCCGACACGGAACTCGCAAACGCCGTCGTTGCGGCACAAGCATCGGTCTGTGCGGCACGTGCCGAGGACATCCTCAAAGAAACCAACAGCACCGTCTCTCTGGCGGGCTATCAAGCAGAAGCACGCGCAAAACGAGAAGAATTGGCAGAAAAATACTCGTCACCGCTGCAAGGGCAAGAAACCGTCGAAGCCAACGTCGTTAACGCATGTGCGCGGCTTCTGAACCAGCCGGATACCTGAGCGTGAAGGTGCGTAACATGAGAAAATCAACACGCCTAACCGCCGAGGAACAATTCCAGGCCGCACAAAAGAAATCGGCAAAAATACTTGAGGAACGGGAACTGATCGCACAAGAACGCGCGGAGCGAATTGCGACGCTCCGCGCGCGACGGCTGGCCCAGGAAAAAGTGGACAATGCAGTCCCCGCCAAGAAGCGCAGCACCAGAAAGTCCAACTGACGCCGTTTCATCTTTATTGGGATGGGAACAGGTCTGACAACGCAATCAATCCCGTTGTTTTGCCATGAGGTATATGTGTGGAGAACGGCCCCTCGGCGGCAATTTCGGCACCCATCCGTCCGGCAATCCACAAACTTCGCATCTGGGGCAATTTTCTCCTGTACTTTCACCGGGTCGAGGGCTTATTTTCCGGCCCGTGCCGACGCACTGATGGGGTGTGGCGAAGTGGTCTAACGCACCGGATTCTGATTCCGGCATTCCTAGGTTCGAATCCTAGCACCCCAGCCAATGGAAAAGCCCCCACATCGGGGGCTTTTTTGTTGGTGGTCAGAACATTTAGTTTTGCGAATTCACAACTAAGGATGCGAAATTCATAGCTTGAGTTGCAAATTATCAGTGTAACTTATTGTAAATTAATTATTTCTTGGTTTCTCATTTTTTGGCCGTTTCTTCATCGTCGCGCTTGGCGAAAAACCGACGCTTCACCGATGGCCCAAAGATCACGGCGACCGTCAGTGCGACCAGAACCAGGCTCGTGGTGTTGGCAAACAGGATCGTCCAATCGCCACGGCCGATACGGAGCGCGAGGCGAAGATTCTCCTCGGCGTAAGAACCAAGGATCAGGCCAAGCACGACCGGCGGCAGCGGGAACTTCAGCTTGTCCATGACATAACCAATCGCACCGAAACCGAGCATCAGGTACACGTCGAACATGCGTCCGTTGATCGAGTAAACGCCGATCAGCATAAGCACGATGATGACCGAACCGAGAAGCGGCCGCGGCAGGTTCAAGAGCTTGGCGAAACTGTTGGTGGCGAGTGAGCCGCCTAAAAGGATCAACAGGATGGCGCCGAATAGAAACTGCCACATGAAACCAAACACGATGGTCGGGCTCTCGCGGAAAAGCATGGGGCCCGGCTGCAACCCGTGGATCAGCAGGCCGCCGAGCATGACAGCAGCCACGGCGGTCCCCGGGATGCCCAGCGTCAGCGCAGGGATGAGGGCGGACGCGGTATCCGCGTTATTCGCAGTTTCGGAGGCCGCGACGCCTTCCGGTTCGCCGTTCCCCCACGTATCGGGTGTCTGGCTGGCCCGGCGCGCTTCGTTGTAGGACATGAAGGCCGCCATCGACCCGCCGGCGCCCGGCAGAATGCCGATCCAGATGCCGAACAGAGACGAGCGGATCCAGGTCTTCCAGAAACGGAACATGCGTGGCAGTGTGCGCCAGATCGGTTCGGTCCCGAGCTTGTTGTCCGTCACCTGATCGGTTTTCAGCGGCACTTCGAGAAGATCGATCACCGGCGGCAGGGCATAAAGGCCGACCAGCAGAATTACGATGCTGACCCCGTCGAGAAGTTCCAATTGGTCGAAGGTATAACGGTCCGCACCCGAGATCGGGTCCGCACCAACGACCGAGACGAAGACGCCGAAACAGGCGCTGATCAGTCCTTTAATCGGGTTGCCGCCCAACAGGAAGATAATGCTGGCGAGGCCGAAGACGGCGACCCAGAACACTTCGGACGGACCGAACAGCAGCGTGACCTTGGACAGTGGTGGTGCCAGAAGCATCAGGGCGAACGCACTTGCAATCCCGCCGATCGCCGAAGACACCACGGCAACCTGCAGGGCAAAACCGCCCTCGCCCTTTTGCGCCATTGGATACCCATCGAACGTCGTGGCCACCGCCGCCGGCGTGCCGGGAATACGCAGCAGAACGGCCGGAATCGCGCCGCCATACATGGCGCCGTTGTAAATCCCTGCCATCAGGCCGAGCGCGACCAGCGGCTCGAGGCCGAATGTAAACGGCACCAGCACCGAGATTGCCATCGTCGCGCTCAATCCCGGCATCGCGCCGACGACGATACCGGCGATCACGCCGATGACGAGCGCGACAAAATTATAAATGCCTAGGACGTGCGGAAGTGCGTCGAGAAGGTCAGCGTACATGGGAACCTCAGCTCTGCCAAAGGCGCCCGGACGGAAACGTCTGGGCCATACCAAAGTCGAAAATCAGATAGATCGCACCGACGACAATGACCGTCGCCAATGCCAAACCAGGCAGGCTGCGATAACCGAACACATAGGCGACGAGCGGGATCGCAACAGCCGTGCTGACATAGAAACCGATGAAGTCGGTCGAGAGCGCGTAGGAGACGATCAGCAAGAAGGCGCCAAACACGCGCTTCGGCGCGGAGGTCATCGACTGCGCCTCTTCACCCGAACCGGCTTTACGCTGGTCCGAGATCAAGAGCAGAACCGACAACAGGGCCATGCCGATGAGCATTGCACCCGGCAACAAGGCCGAGATCGGCTTTAACGACGCGGTAGGAAACAGGAAGGCGGCGGCGACAACGATGGTGCCGAGCGCAGTCAGCGTTTCCGGACGAAGCAGGCGAGGCGAGTGCGACTTGGACATAGCGGCTGATCCCCCACAGCGGTATCGAGATGGGGGAAGCGATTCACGCCTCCCCCACACAGTACATTACTTCCAGGGCGTAGTTTCCCACACACCTTTGGCCAGATCATAGAGTTCGCTGGTCAGCGCCTTGAAGTCGTCGCCGGTGACCATCTCGACGGGGTTTGCCGTCGCGTTCATGGCCTTGATGAACTCAGGATCTTTCGCAGCCTGCTTGAAGGCGTTGATCAGCTTTTCTTCAACGTCCTTGGGCAGCCCTTTCGGTGCGATGACTCCACGCATGGACCCGTTGATCAGATCGATGCCCTGCTCCTTGAACGTCGGCACGTCGGGCGCGAATTCCGAGCGCTCGGCCTGTGCCACACCGAGGATGTTCAGTTCACCTTCGAACTTGGCGACTTCCGATACGTTGAAAATCCCCATCATGACGTGACCACCCATCACCGCGGTGCGCGCCGGCGCTGAACCTTTGAACGGCACAATGGTGAATTCGGTCTTCGTCTGGTTCTGCAGCTTAATCAGGGCGAAGTGGTCGTCACCACCGAGGCTCGACATACCGACCGTAACCGCACCCGGCTCTTCTTTCGCTTTTGCGAGGAGCTTCTCGAGCGTGTCCAGACCGGTGCTCTTCGAGGTCACGATGACGTTGGGATCATTCACCACGTTTGCAAGGTATGTGAAGCTGTCGGCGCTGTAATCGGCCTTGCGGTCGATCGTGCGCGCCATCATACCAGGCAGGTTGAAGGTGCCGAGGGTGTAGCCGTCGGGCGCCGAGGTGGCGGCCTTGGTCACGCCGATCTGGCCGCTGGCACCCGGCATGTTCTTGACGACGATGCTGGCACCGTTGCCGAGATATTTCTCGATGAAAGGCATGGTCGTGCGTGCCATGACGTCGGTCCCGCCGCCCGCGGAATAGCCGACGATCACCTCGATCGGCTTTTCGGGGTATTCGGCCAGGGCTGCGCCTGCGCTCAGGATCATGGCGCTCGCGAGCGCGGTCGTCTGAATAAGCTTAATCATGTCGTCCCTCCTTAACGTTAGTTGATTCAGATTTACGGAAATGCGCAGCCGCGCTCTTTCAAAGCGGCGTCTACCCAACTCCGGTCATTCGTGCCTTCCGCGATGGGTTTCATCTGGCGCGTTTCCGCATCCAGTTTCGCTTCGGCCTTCTTCAGGATTTCTTCGGCACCGGCCTGCGGCACGCACAGCACGCCGTCACCGTCACCGATCATGATGTCGCCGGGCTCGATGACCATGCCGTCGAGGCTGATCGGCACGTTTATCTCGCCGGGGCCGTCCTTATACGGGCCCCGGTGCGTGACGCCCGCGGCGAACATCGGAAGGTTCGTCTCACGGATCGCGTCCGCATCACGGATCGCCCCGTCGATAACGAATCCCACCACGCCCTGCTTCACGGCATAGGCCAGCATCATTTCGCCGATCAGGGCATTGGTCGTATCGCCACCGGCGTCGACGACGATGACGTCACCCGGCACCGCCATATCGATGGCCTTGTGCAGCATCAGATTGTCCCCGGGCCGGGACCGCACGGTCAGCGCGACACCAGCCATGCCCCCGGACGCATGCATCGGCCGCAGACGCGGCCCGCCGGCGGTCAAACGGTTCATCGAGTCGGAAACGTTCGCAACCGGCAGTTTGGCGAAGGCATCGACAAGCGCCTTGGGGGCAATTTGTTCACGGTTCAGAATTCGAAATCCAATGGACATGATCGTTCCTTTATTGAGCGACTGAGGCCGTCGCCTTGTTCAACAAGGCGCGGTTTGCAATCCGTTCTGGAGAGACAGGCTCCCCGTCGAGAACCTGGAAGATGCCGCTGACGGCGGCCACACCGACCCTCGCACCAGCTTCGCGCGTGACACCACCGATATGGGGCGTCACGACAATGCGCGGTTCCGACCAGAACGGGTGATCTTCGCCCGGCGGCTCGGCCGCGAAGGTATCGAGACCCGCGCCCGCAAGATGACCTGACTGCACGGCATCAAGCAGCGCTTTTTCGTCAATAAGCCCGCCACGCGCCGTATTGATAACGTAACTGCCAACAGGCATCTTGCTGATCGTTTCAGCGTTTACGATTTCGCGCGTCTGATCATTCAACGGACAGTGCAGGCTCAGAATGTCGGCATCGGCCAAGAGTTCATCGAAGGTTTCGCATCGGCGCACGCCAAGGTCATCGAATATTTCGGCCTTGGCATACGGATCATGACCTATCAGTTCCAGGCCAAGCCCCTTGGCGATACGGCCTGTCGCCTGGGCAATGGCACCCATTCCCATCAGGGCGAGGGTAGAGCCGGCCAATTCGCGACCCAGGAAGCCGGGCTTTTCCCAGCGCCCGGCGCGCAAGCCGGCATCAAGCGGCAGGATCCGCTTCACCGCCGTCAGCAGCAGCGCGATGGCATGTTCAGCGACGGAGACGGCGTTCCCGCCTGTCGCGACCAGAACCGGAATGCCACGTTCGGAAGCGGCTTCCAGATCGATGTTGTCGACACCAACGCCATGCTTGGCGATCACGCGCAACTGTGGCGCGGCATCCATAATCGCCGCATCAAGACGGCCCATACGCGAAACGATTCCGACAGCGCCGGTCTGCCTGAGCAGATCGGAAATGGCGGCGCCATCGGCGTACGGGGGCGTGTGCACGGTCTCAAAACCACGCTCATTCACCAACTGCGCGGCGCTTGGATCCAACTCGGGACCGGTCACGAGTATTGTCTTGGACATTGCGTTCCTCTTCGGGCTTCCCGCTCCGCGGAAAGCCGTCGCCCACCAAATTATTCTGCAGGTGTCCGCAAGACCTCCCAGCCCGTGCGGAAATGCTTCTTTTTGTTGTTGGACAAATTGCTTAAACGAAAGTTTTCTTTTATAAAAGCGAGTAATTCTGCTTCTTAAATTAAGAAAAACTTCATCTACTATGGACACACGCCAACTCAAAACGTTTCTGGCCATCGCGACCAACGGCACATTCGCCAAAGCCGCCGACGTTGTCGGACGGACGCCGTCCGCCGTCAGCCAGCAGATGCAGGCCCTTGAGCAGGAACTGAATACGACACTTTTCGTGCGTGCCTCGCGGCCGCCGAAACTGACGCTTCAGGGGTTGCAGGTGCTTGAGATGGCGAAGAGCATCTTGCGGACGGAAGAAGACACCAAGGCCGAACTGCGGGGGGACCGGATAACCGGCACGTTGATGCTGGGTTCGGTCCGCTCGAGTGCGCTCAACCTCTTGCCGCAGTCCATCGTCAAATTGCGGACCCAGTATCCCGATATAAAGACAAATCTGCGCGTGTCCCTGTCGTCCGTACTGATCACGGATGTCGCCTCAGGGCGTCTCGACGCAGCCGTCGTTGCCGAACACCTTGGCTTTCCGCCGGCGCTCCGCTGGAGTCCGTTTCTGAAGGAACCATTATGGCTGATCGCACCGGCAGGGACGAAGATCACCGACCCGACTCAACTCCTCAGGCAACGCCCCTACGTCCGCTTTCGTAGCGATGTGCCGCTGGCGCACCTGATCGATACGGAAATTTCACGGCTCGGCATCATTACGCAGGACGTGGCGGAGATCGACACCATTACGTCCATCGTCACCTGCGTTCGCCAGGGCATGGGCATTTCGGTTGTGCCGCATGTGGCGCTGAGCGAACCCGAGGATGGGGGGCTGGTGCGCCTGCCGTTCGGCAATCCCCAGATCACGCGGCAAATCGGGATCGTCGAACGAACCGTTTCACCGCGTGGCGAATTGATTGCGCGCCTGCACGAGGTATTGGCCGGGTTGAGCGGCGAGTACGGGATTCAACGCGGATAGGGTTTGAAGTGGTGGTGTCAGATGTCGAGCGGCTGCTTTAGTTGTCCGAAGCGCGCGTAATTTCGATTCGGATCTCGCCAGACAGGCTCTCAATATGCTCGCCTCCCGAGACTATGTTTCCGAGTTCGTACAATCCGGCGGCGGGATGGAAGCTGTCGTAGAACATCACGACGTCGGCCCACGGCGCGTAGTACGCCAACGTACCCGCCTTGATATCCTTTGCCAGCGGTGTGTCTGAAGTATTCAGCTTGGTTGGTGGATAAAAGATCTTCTCGATACCGCCATAGTTCTCGACTTTGATGGTCATCGGCAGCTGCGCGAGGAGGTCTTTGGACGCCCGACTGTCGTTTAGTTCGTATTCGACTTCTCTTCCGTTCGCGCTCACGGTGATCCGCATGGCTGCGTTCGCTCCTGTATCACTTGCTTCGGCCCTTTGGGTAACGGCGACGCCGAATGCCAGAAATATAATGGCGACACCCGCCACTACGCACCTAAAGCTCATCGGACTCTCCGTATGTTTCATTCCGGCGTTGTAGCCGATGCGACCCAGCAGGCTAGTTAACTCAGGTAATCCTCGTCGCTGACGTGCTCCATCCAGTCGGCACCCTTGCCGTCCTTTATTTCGGTCAGCGAAATGTGGGTCATCGCCGTTTCCGGCCCAGCCCCGTGCCAGTGCCGCTCACCCGGCGCAATCCGGACGATGTCACCGGGGCGGATGATCTCTACCGGCCCGCCGTCACGCTGCACCCGGCCGTACCCAGCGGTAACGATCAGGATCTGACCCAGCGGATGCGTGTGCCACGCCGTCCGGGCCCCGGGCTCGAAGGTGACGTTACGACCGGACGTTCGGGTTTCATCGGTTTCATCGAAGAGCGCTTCGATACGAACGGTGCCGGTGAACCAATCCGCTGGCCCGGGGTAGGACGGCATTGAACCGTTGTGTGCGATCTCCATTTCACATTCTCCTGACTGGACGATGGCCGATTGCCTTTCCAGACAGGCTACATCGTTGCACCGGCGGTACAAACCAGATCACATCGACGTCGTCGGAGGGCGACCTCTCAGGCCTGCCCCTTCAGCCCATCAATGAACGCCGCATTCGGGCAGATATCCTGGTAATTCGGTTTCCCGGTCGTGCGCAGGCGTTCGATGCAGGTCTTGTAGTCCTCGCACTCCAGGCACGTGCGTGCCCGGGCGACGAGTTCATCCTCCAGTCCATGTTCGGCGATGCTTTTCATTTCGAGACCATGCCGGGACATCATTTCGCCAACAACGATCCTACGGCCACTCGCCGTTCCCTTTCGTACACGCGCTACAAGCAGGTAGACCACGCCCCCTAGAACCAGCGCCGTCAACAGGGGCCATACACTCGTGAACATCTCTCATCTCCCACTATAAATTAGATATCTAATTTATAGTGGCGAACGGGTTTCGCCGCGTTGATCTAGATCAACAAATCAATACTGGTTTATTGCCACCGCCGCCTGCTGAAATAAAACGGCCGGCACAAACCTGCGCCGGCCGATTGGAGTTGCGGGTGCACCAGGGAGTGAATGCCGCCCGCTGGCTAATAACAGTCCATCTCTTTAAGTCACGCGCCCTCGATGACCATCGCGATCCCCTGACCCACCCCGATGCACATGGTGCAGAGCGCGCGTTTTCCATTCCCGTCGCCAAGCATACGCGCGGCCGTCCCGACGAGACGTGCGCCGGACGCACCGAGCGGATGGCCGAGCGCGATCGCACCGCCGTTGGGGTTCACATGATCCGCGAAATCCGGCAGGCCCAGATCCCGCGTTACCGCCAGCGCCTGGGCGGCGAAGGCTTCGTTTAACTCGATCACGTCAAAATCGCCGATCTTCAGTCCGAGACGTTCCATGAGTTTGTGGCTAGCGGGCGCCGGTCCGAACCCCATGATCCGGGGCTCGACCCCCGTCGTCGCCATACCGGTGACCTTTGCGATTGGCTGGAGGCCATGCGCCTCAACCGCGTCCGCGCTGGCCAAAACAAGTGCCGCGGCCCCATCGTTCACGCCGGAGGAGTTCCCCGCCGTCACGCTGCCGCCTTCACGAAACGGCGTCGGCAGTTTCGCCAGTTTCTCAACGGTCGTCCCGCTGCGTGGATGCTCATCGGCGGAAACGACGACAGGATCGCCCTTTCGCTGAGGAATCGTCACCGGCACGATTTCGCCCGCGAGCCACTCCGCAGCACGTTCTGTCCGTGCTTGCGAGTGGAAGGCGAAAGTGTCCTGATCGTCGCGGGAAATCTGGAAGTCTTCGGCGACGTTCTCGGCCGTCTCGGGCATGCTGTCGATGCCGTACGTGTCCCGCATCTTCGGGTTTACGAAGCGCCAGCCGATGGTTGTGTCCTCGATGTTTGCGGCGCGGGAAAACGCGCTGTCGGCCTTGCCCATGACAAATGGTGCGCGGCTCATGGACTCGACACCGCCGGCGACGACCATATCGGCCTCGCCGCACATGATCATGCGTGCCCCGGAGCCCACGGCATCCATGCCGGACCCGCAAAGCCTGTTCAGGGTCACCCCCGGCACCGATGCGGGCAGGCCTGCGAGCAATGCCGCCATGCGCGCCACGTTGCGGTTGTCCTCACCTGCCTGATTGGCGCAGCCCATGAAGACTTCATCGATCTTTTCCGGATTCAGGGACGGATTGCGCTCCAGCAGGGCACGGATCGGGATCGCAGCCAGATCATCGGGACGCACCGACGCCAGCCCACCGCCATAACGGCCGATCGGCGTCCGCACGTAGTCACATATAAATACGTCTCGCATTCTCAAACCTCCGGCACTTCAAGCTCGCCAACGTCACCTTCGACGTGAAGCGGCGCGCCCGTGAACGATTGCAGTTCTTCCAGGGACATGCCCGGCAGCTTTTCGCGCAGCACGAAGCGGCTGTCCGAAATATCGACGACGGCAAGGCTGGTATAGACACGCGTGATGCAGTTGACCCCTGTCAGCGGGAACGTGCATTCGTCGACGAGCTTGAACTTACCGTCCTTGGTCACATGCTCGGTAATCACGGCAACGCGTTTCGCCCCATGAACGAGGTCCATCGCACCACCGACGGCCGGCACACCTTTCGAGCCGACCCGCCAGTTCGCGAGATCGCCATTCTGAGCCACCTGCAGCGCGCCAAGAATGGCGACATCCAGATGCCCACCACGGACCATGGCGAAGCTGTCCGCGTGATGAAAGAAACTCGCCCCCGGCTTGAGCGTGATCGCTTTCTTGCCGGCGTTGATCAGATCCCAGTCTTCCTCGCCTTCGGGCGGCGCGTCGCCGAACCCGAGAACGCCATTCTCGGTGTGATAGGTCACGTGCCGGCCGGGGGCCTGAAACTTGGCGACCATTTCCGGAAAGCCGATGCCGAGGTTTACGTAAGCACCGTCCTCGATATCCTGTGCGGCGCGCCAGGCGATCTGTGCATTGGTCAGTTTCATGCTCATACGTACGCCACTCCTGCCCTGATCATCGCCTCTTCCTGTTGTGGCTCAGCAACCTCGACGACGGCGTCGACAAACAGGCCCGGTGTCACGACGGCCTCGGGATCGATCCCGCCGGGCGCGACAATGCGGGTTGCCTGAACAATCGTGTGCCCCGCCGCCATGCACATCAGCGGCCCGAAGTTCCGAGACGCGTAGCGGTATGTCAGGTTGCCGTGATGGTCCGCGGTATCTGCCTTGATCAGCGCAAAGTCGGCTTTCAGCCAGTTCTCTCGCACGCACATGCGACCGTCGAATTCCTCCACCGGTTTGCCTTCCGCCAGTTCCGTGCCGAACGACGTCGGTGTGTAGAACGCCGGGATCCCGGCGCCACCCGCCCGGATACGTTCTGCCAGCGTACCCTGCGGCACCAATTCGAGCTCGATTTCGCCCGCCAGATACTTTTCGGTAAAGGCACGCGGGTCGGAGGATTTCGGAAACGAGCAAATCATCTTCCGCACCATGCCGATATCGATCATGGCCGCTATGCCGATGCGGCCATTGCCCGCGTTGTTGTTGACGACCGTCAGATCATGCGGGCTGCCGTCCTTCCTGTAACGGTCGATCAACGCATGGATCAGCTCGATCGGCGCGCCGGAGCCGCCGAAGCCGCCGATCATGATCACGGCACCGTCCGGAATACCGGCCACGGCCTCGTCCAGGGTTGCGATAGTCTTATTCATCCGTCCGTTCCTAAACCGGTTGGCCCGGGGTCTCATCGGACCCGAGCGAGGTAATCATTTCGAATAGCTCCACCACCTTGGCGAGGCCGAGGCTCGTCGTCGCCGCCATCTGGGGAAGCACCATCCATTCCAGCGTCCATGCCGCACCAGAGCGCTCCTGCTCATGCACCAGCGCATGATGCATCGCCGACACCTGCGTCGCATTGAAGCGGGCAAGCGTGACAAGAAGCTCGGCAAGCACCGGGTTGTTCTTATGCGCCATCGCCGAAGATCCTCCACCACCGGCGAACGATGCTTCGTCGATGCCCTGCTGGGCCATCAGGCAAAGATCCATCCCGATCTTGCCCAGCGACCCGGAGATGAGCGAGAGCGTCGACGCGTATTCGGCGATGCCGTCGCGTTGCGAATGCCATGACGAAGCGACAGACTGGAGGCCAAGTGCCTCTGCCATGAATTTCGAAATCTTACCGGCCTCGTCGCCCAGCTCCTCAGCCGTACCGACAGGACCGCCCAACTGCAATAACTCGACACGCGGCCGCTGGGCCTCCAATCTCGCGGCATGCGCCTTCAGCGGGTCGGCCCACGTTTTGAAGCGATGGGATAGCGGCACAGGCAAAGCTGCCTGCATCCGGGTTCGCCCCATGATGCGGCGCGTACCATAACGCCTGTTCAGGACCTGGACTTCCGTCGCCGCCGTCTCCACACGTGCAATCAGGATATCCGTCAGATGCTTCAAGGTAAGAGACAGCGACGTGTCGATGATGTCCTGCGACGTCATACCTTTATGAACCAAGTCCGCGGACACGCCGGGCAGCGCCTTCAGTTGTCGCACCAGTGCCGGGACGACAACACCATCCTTCCCCGTTCCGTCGCGCAACGCGGCAAGATCGATCTCGGCGCCCTCGATCGCGCGTGCCGTATCCTCTGCTGCATCGCTGGGGCCATTGCCGACGTGACCCAGGGCACGGCTGAATGCAGCCTCGATTTCAAGCATATGCCGCAACTGAGTATCTGCCGAGAACAACGCACGGCTGGCCTCATCGGCGAACAGACCGCCAAGCCATGGATGCTCAAAGACGGAGATCATGTTTCCGCCTCGATCAGAATGGTCGCGATCCGCGGCACGATTCACATATCGAAAAACACGGTCTCGCCTTCGCCCTGAAGGCGAATGTCGAAACGGTATTTTCCATCTTCGGTTTTCTTCGCGAGCAACGTGTCGATGCGGTGCTTGTGTTCGATCCGGGACAACACCGGATCGCCGGAGTTGTCCTCATCGTCAAAGTAGATGCGGGTCTGCAGGCCAATGTTGATGCCACGCGCGACGACCCAGATCGCGATGTGCGGCGCCTGTTCTTTGCCGTCGCGGTTGACACTCGAACCGGGCTTGATCGTGCGCAGCGTCCATTCGCCACTTTCGGGGTCTGCACACACACGTGCCCACCCGGAAACATTCGGATCCACGCCGTCCTGACCGGGATAGATGCCATTGGCATCCGCCTGCCAGGCCTCGAACATGCCGTCCCGCATCACGAAGCCGGCACCGTCGATGATCGTACCGGTGATCTCGATCACGTCGCCTTTTGCGCCATCCGAGAACGTCGAAGTGCCGATCTCCTCCTCATAAATACCGCCTAGCCCCGCATAGGTCGGGACCATGCCGATATGTACGAACGGGCCTGCCGTCTGGGATGCGGTTTCCTGCAGGGTGTCCAGTTTCTGTGTCATATCACATCCCCTCCGGCTTGTTCTCGAACATGGTCTGTCGGCGGCCCCGCATCACGATGTCGAAGCGGTAAGCTAGGAAGTCGAGCGGTTTCGAGCTCGCCAGATCAAGCGGCGCAACCAGACGATCCACCTGCGCGCGATCTTTCACGGTCGAAAGGATGGGGCACAGATCGATCAGCGGATCGCCCTGGAAGTACATCTGCGTGATGAGCCTTTGACCGAATCCGCTGCCGAACAGGGACACATGAATATGCATCGGCCGCCAGTCGTTCGCACGGTTCGGCCACGGATAGGCACCGGGCCGGATCGTCAGAAACTGGTAATGGCCGTTCTCATCGGTGACGGTTCGGCCGCATCCGCCGAAGTTGGGATCCAGCGGCGCGAAGTACGTATCCTTGATATGTCGATACCGGCCCCCGGCGTTCGCCTGCCAGATCTCGATCAATGTATTGGGCACGGGACGGCCGCTTTCATCCAAGACCCGCCCATGCATCAGAATGCGTTCTCCGACGGCGGGGGCCTTCCCCTGCGTCCAGTTCATGATCAGATTGTTGTCGAGCGGGCCCAGTTTATTTTGATTGAACACTGGCCCTGTTTCTTCGGTGACCGTGCTTTCCATGGCCAGAAGTGGAAAGTTCGGCGACCGCGTTACGCTCGTCTTGTAATTCGGGTCGTATGCGACCGGATGTACGTCGCGATTGCGTGGGATCAATGGCGTGGTTTCAGCAGGCTGTCGGTTGCTCATTGCTGATTTTCCTCCATTTCGGCAAATGTTTTCTTCGCCAGACTAAGCGCATTGTTGGCACGCGGTACACCGGCATATATCGCGACATGCTGAAAGACTTCCTGGATATCGCTCTTGCTTGCGCCGGTCCGGAGCGTGGCCCGGATGTGCATCGGAATTTCTTCGAAGTTGCCGAGGGCTGCCAGCAACGCCAGCGTCAACATGGAACGTTCCCGTGGGGTGATGCCATCGGACGCCCAAACGGTTCCCCATGCGCCTTCGGTGATCAGCGTTTGAAAAGGTTCATCGAACGCGGTCTTGTTCGCTTCCGCCCTGTCGACGTGCGCGTCACCGAGCACCGAGCGGCGGACCTCCATGCCTTTATCGAAACGATCAGACATAGTCAGTCTCCTTCAAAAAACTCATGATCAGGTTTGCGTACAGGTCCGGCGCCTCGACACAAGGCAGGTGCCCAGCGCCTTCGATGACTTCGAACCTGGAGCCGGGGATCGTCGCAACGGTTTCCCTGACAACGTCCGGCGGGGTCGAAAGATCGGCCGTTCCGGCGATCCCGAGAACCGGAAGACGCAACGCAGCCGTACTTTCCCTGAGATCGGCGCCGGCGATCGCCCGGCAACAACCGATGTATCCCTGCGGATCGGTGTCGACCAGCATCTGCCGCCAGTACTTCACCTCGTCGGTTGCACGAAAGTCTTCGCCGAACCAACGTTCCATGACGCCGTCGGCGATCCCCTCCAGGCCCTGCGCCTCGATGGCCCTGATCCGGTCATTCCACAGGTCTGGATCTCCGATCTTTGCCGCCGTATTGGAAAACACCGCGACCCGCACAAGATCGGGACGTTTAGATGCCAGCCCCTGTGCGATCATCCCGCCGATGGAAAGTCCCACGAACGCGGCATCCTTGATGCCTAGCGCATCCATGACACCCTCGGCATCCCCGACCAGGTCCTCAATGCCGAACGGCTCATCCGGCACCGAAGAGCCGCCGTGGCCACGCAGATCAAAGCGCACACGGCGGAGCGATGAAGGGAGGCGCTCGCAGAGTTTGTCCCATAACGACAGTGCCGTTCCCAGTGAGTTGGCGAAGACAACGACCGGACCGTCTTCAGGGCCTTCATCAAGGACCTCAATGGTCGCGTTTTGGCGCTCGAGTTTCATACCGAAATCCGCCGGTCTGCCAAAGATATCGGTGCACAAACCTCCGTAGAGCAGTTGCGCCGCAAAGACGTGTGAGGCATAGAGTGAGCTCCCTACTTAGCCGCGATCGCGTCGTTCTCCTCGGAATGACGCCGCGAGTAAATGTAGGAGAAGCCCAAAATCGTGGCAATCACGCCAATGCCGATCAGGGCAAGCGGGACCATGGGCGCCACGGCTGCGACGGCTGATGCGAACAGCAGCATCCGAATGGGCCACAGCATATTCGGTCCACCGGGCAGCTTTACCCATTCGAACGAAACGGCAATTGCAGAAACAGCACATATGCCACCTACCACAGCCAGAGCCACGGATACGGGATCTGCGAGCCCCATGATTCCAGGGTTCCAGAGGAAGACGAACGGCAACAGGAAGCCCACCGCCGCCAGCTTGACCGCGCCCACCGCGATGATAATCGGATCTTCTTCCGCAATCGCTGCAGCCGCCAACGCGGCCACGGCAATCGGCGGCGTCAGCGCCGAAAGGATCGCGTAATAAAGGAGGAACATGTGGCTTTGAAGGTCTGGATAGCCGAGTTTCGCCAGTGCAGGCCCAACGAGCACGGCAGCCAGAATATACGCGGACGGCGTCGGCATCCCGAGACCCAGAATGATGGTAACGAAGGCGGCAACCACCAGCGTCATAACGTCGATCCCCGACGTGACGGTCACGATCACGTTCGCCGACTTCATGCCGAGGCCGGTCATCGACAAACCACCGATGACAAGACCGGCAGCGGCGCACGCCCCCGCGACCGGCAGAATACGCAGGGTGGTCTCCGCCAGTCCCTCGACGACCTGCCAAAACGTCATGCGCGTACGCTTGGTGAAGGCGCTGGCAACCACCACCGCCAACGTCCCGGCACCAGCCGTGAAGACGGGCGAATACCCCGCCATGAGCACGGCAATAATGATCGCAATCGGAACCAGATAAGGCCAGCCGGCCTTCAGTGTCTGAGAAAGCGGCGGCACGGCGTCTTCGTATGGCCGATAATCGTAGCGAACAGAGCGCAGGTGCACCTGAAGGAACACACCCAGATAATACAGCAGCGCCGGGATAATGGCGGCGTAAACGATCTCGCGATACGGCGTTCCCGTATATTCGGCCAGAATGAACGCAGCCGAGCCCATGATCGGCGGCATCGCGCTGCCACCTGTCGATGCGGCCACTTCGACGGCGCCTGCGAAACGTTTCGTGTACCCGAGCTTGCGCATGATCGGGATCGTGATCGATCCCGTCGCAACAACATCGGATGTGGGGCTACCGGACATGGTGCCGTAAAGACCCGAGGAGATAATCGCGACCTTCGCCGGACCGCCAGCGCTTTTCCCGGTCAGAGACGCCGCGAGGTCGAAGAAGAAGTCGCCACCGCCGGCTTTCGACAACAATGTGCCGAAAAGCACGAACAGAAAGACGTAGCTGGCAACAACCTGGACCGGCACGCCGAACAGGCCGTCCGTCGTGAAGATCAGAATATCGAGCAGATACGAAAAATCGGAGATGCCGTGGCCGAAAGGCGGCGGCAGCAAATAGCCAAACTGGTTATAGATCAGGAACACACCGACAACCGCCGTCAGGCCAAGACCTGTCGTGCGCCGCGTTGCTTCCAGCGTCAAAACCATGAGTGATGTCCCGAAGAAAAACTGGGACGGGGTAAAGGGATCAAGGAGAGATATCCGGTCCGCGATGTCCTTCGCATTGATAAAGAAAAAGACACCGGCCGTGAGACTGAGAGCCGACATCGCGTAATCGAATATCGTCGGCTTGTCGGATGCCGTCGGGGAATGTCCGATGACAATAAACAGCAAGGTATAAACGCTCGACACGAACAGGATCCCGAGCACGAGCGGGTCGGAAATCACAAAGATGTTCGCGTAGATCACCCAGCAGGCGAACGTAGCAGCGACAACGGTCAGGAGCGTCAGCGGCGCACCTTTGAAGGTGCGCCGCCGGCCCGTTGCGAGAAGAGAAATTCTCACTTAAGGATGCCCGCTTCTTTGTAGGCGCGCTCGGCACCCGGATGGAAAGGAAGAACCGTCTGGCTGACCAGGATTTCGGTGTTCAGCTGACGCATCGCCTTGTGGACATTGCGGATCTCATCAATGTTCTTGGCAAAAGACTTGCCGAGTTCATAAGCCGCTGCATCCGGCAGTTTGTCGGTCGTCACGACCATTGCGCCCAGCGCCATGGTTTTCACATCCGCGGTCTGCTTGGAGTAGCTCTTGGCCGGGATCGTGTAGGTCGAGGTGCCGAACTCCTTGTTCGTCGCCGCGATCACGTTATCCGGAACCGTGAGGAGGATGACATCGACGTTCTCGTCGATCGCACGGAACGACGAGTGGCGGATGAAGATCCCGTTGGTCGCCATGTCGATGCGGTTGTCCTTCATCAGATCGCCCTGTTCGTTGGCACCTGCGCGGACGAAACTACCACCGTTGGCGGTCAGCGTTTCTTCCGTCAGACCGGCCTGTGCGAGCATGAATACGGCAACGTTACTCGTGATGTTACCGGACCGGTTGATACCGATCGTCAGCGGCGCCTTCGACGTCGCAATGTCGTCCAGGCTGTCGATGTTATACTTCTCCGCAAGTTCCTTCTTCAGGAAGAAGTGCATCGGCGCCCAGTTGTACATGTAACCGATGGCCATCATGTTCTTGACCGGCGCCTTGAACGGGGGCTGCCCGCTCAGCGCGAGGTTGACTTCCGCATCATGGACCATGCCGAGATCGGTCTTGTTGGCACCAAGGAGGGCGATGTTGGCAAAACCGCCGCCTGTCGCCTGGTAAGTGATGACGGAGTCCTTGTTGGACGCCTTGGCCGCCTTGTCCATGCCAGCGCCAAGCAACGACCACAGGCCGCCCGGGTTACCGCCGGAAAGCGTCAGGTTGACCGGGTCGGCCTGCGCCACCCCGGCCGAGAGGCCAACGCAGAGTGCGATGGCGAGTGCTTTGAATTTCATGGTGAGTCTCCCATTCATTTGGTTGTGATTCAGATTGTCCCTGTGGGTACGATCGTGACCGTTTTCTGTTCGGTGTAGGCGAGCAGCTCTTCCAGGCATTCTTCACGACCATGGCCAGAACTTTTGAACCCACCGAACGGTGCGCCGAGATAGTGATCACTTGAATCGTTGACCCAGACGTATCCTGCCTGGATTCGATTCGTTAGGCGCATTGCCGTGTCGAGATCCCGCGTCCAGACCGATGCTGTAAGTCCGACATCCAGACCATTGACGATGTCGAGCATCTCAACTTCGTCGGTCCATGAGAGGACTGACAGCACCGGTCCGAAGACCTCCTCACGAGCAATTCTCATGTCCGGCTTGACGTTCGTGACGAGCGTCGGCCGGACGAAAAATCCTTCTGCAGAAACGCCTTCCGGCTTGCCACCGGCGGCGATGGTGGCCCCTTCCGAAGAGGCCAGTTCTATATAGTCGAGCACCTTTTGGTATTGTCCGCGTGTCGAGAGGCAGCCCATCTCGGTCGCGTCATCGGTCGGGTCGCCGAGCTGAACAGCGTCGAATGCGCGGGCGATACCGTCGACAACGCGGTCGTGCAAACTCTCGTGCACCAGGACACGGCTCGTGGAGCCACAGGACTGCCCGGCGGTCCAGCCGAGGTTCATCCCCTTCACCGCCCCTGCGATCGCGGCATCGACGTCAGCGTCCGGGCAAATGACCAATGCGTTCTTACCACCCAGTTCAAGCTGGGTACGCTTCAGGGTATCCGCGCCACCCTTCAGGATTGCTTTGCCCGTCGGCACGCTGCCGATCAGGCTAACCGCGGATATTGCTGGACACTTGCATATGGCGGCGCCGAGTTCCGGCCCCCCCGTCAGCACCGAGAACACACCCTCGGGGAAGATATCGCCGACGATTTCGGCAAGCCTTAGCGCGGAAAGAGGCGTTTCTTCCGACGGTTTCACAACGACGGCATTTCCCGCGGCAAGCGGCGCAGCCATCTTGGCCGCGGCAAACAAGAGCGGATGATTAAAGGCGACGAGACGGGCAACCAGGCCCAGCGGCTCGCGTGTCACATAGGTAATCTTGCCGTCACGCTGCGGGATCGTCTCGCCCTTCGCCTCCGCCGCGACGCCCGCAAAGTAGTCCATCAGCATCGCGCCCAGCGCGACATCGAACTTCATACCCGTGATGGGGTTGCCGCTGTCGAGCGCATCGATTAGCGCCAACTCATCCGCATGAGCGCGAAGACGGGCCGCCGCCTCGCGCAGCGCTGCCGCCCGCGCACCGGGCCCTGCGAGATGCCAGGCGCGCTGCCCCTCCGCCGCCGCATCGACGACACGTTGCAGGTCATCGGCATCGGCATCCGAAACAACGGCAAGCAACTTACCATCAGACGGCGACATGACCGGACGATCAGCACCGCCGCCCTTGTACCATTCACCACCAATGTACTGCTCTAACCGAATTTTCGGTAATGCACGCCCTACGGCTTCTTGAGCGCTTTCAAGCACTGATGTCTCCTCATTTCACCTACCCTGTGAGCTACGCCTTTTTCGACGCTTTTGTTTTTGACCGAGGCATCAGTGCATTCACCGGCTGCCTCGGCAGTTATTTGGACTGTTGTGTTTGCTGTTACTCGGCCGCGGTTGCGTTGTCGTCGAGGCCAATCGATCGCCAATCATCCTCTTTCGAATAAACACCTTCCTTCGACGAAATCGTGACCTGCGGAACACGCGGGTCGACCGTTCCGATTGCCGGCTTGCCGTCGGCAACGTCGCGGGCGGCCTCGCTCATCAGCCTGCGGAACTCAACGATCGCGATATCCGACGAACCCAGCAGATCCGTAGACCGGTCCACGCGCGGCCCCATTGACACCCACATGACCAGATCCTGGTTCGGAATACCTTCGACCCCGGTGAAGTTGCCCAACTTCATGGCCTGGCGATCCTGGAGGAAATTGTTCTCCATGCAGCGCTTGGGAACCCAACGGTCATCGACATCGATGCCCTTCTGAGCGTGGTTGAACTTCCGCCACTGCTCTGTGGTCGGGCATTGCTTGCCGCCCCAGGCGATAAAGTGGAAATGGCTGGTCTCGTCGTCGATCGGCACGATCACCGTGGCGACGTTGTAGGAACTGTTCGGCGGAATCAGCGACGTAAACGGCGCAATGAACTCCGTGATCCGAAGGTAATTGTGCGTTGCCGCCTTCTTGATCGGCTTGCGGATGGCGGCGTAATGGAACCCATAAGACGTGCGTTCCGTCTGCATCCGGGGCGACTTGTCCGTCGACGGCCGGTACCAGGACGCATCGTCAGCGGCAGCGCCCTGAACACGCGCCGGTACCATGTCGGATGAGTGCAGCGACGACGAGTGCGCACTATCGATCTGACCTTCGGTGATCTGTGCCCAGTTGGCCGGGATGCGAATTTTCAGGATCGAGACCATGGTCTCGTCATCCGGTGAAAATGCGGGACGATCGAACTCCGGCGCCTCGCGCTCGGTATCGAGCCACGCCCAGACGAAACCGGCACACTCATGAACCGGGTACGACCTGTGTTTAACGGTACCGTGCATCGGCGACTCTTCAGGCTCGGACGCCATGGAAACGCAGTTGCCTTCGACGTCGAACTTCCAGCCGTGATAAAGGCAGCGCAGTCCGCACTCCTCGTTTCGGCCGAAGACGAGCGACGCTTTCCGGTGTGGGCAAAGCTCGTCCAACAGACCAAGCCGGCCATCGGTATCGCGGAAGCAAACATAGCGACGCCCGATCGCCTCGATCAGGATCGGCGTCCCATCAGGCTCAGCCACTTCCTCGGAAAGGCAAACCGGGACCCAATGCTGGCGCATCAGCGTGCCCATCGGGGCATCGCCCTCAACAATGGTCAGAAGATCGTTTTCTTCTCTCGTCAGCATAAATGCCTCCCACCAGACTTTGGCTCAACTCACCGTTTGAGCACGTTCTTGACAGATATCTTAGATATCTAATATGTAAACTTAGAAATCTAATATCATAAGGCTTCGGCTTTTGACAAGGGGGGAAAATTTGGAAACGCCCACAGACAGAATTGACATGAAAGTCGCGGCACGAAGGCAGCTCACGCCTGAGATCGAGGAGTTCACACTCGTACCGTCGACCGACATGGAACTCCCGAAATTCACGCCGGGTTCCCACATAACGGTGGAAACACCCAGCGGCGCGATGCGGCGGTATTCGCTTGTCAACGACGGCACCGCGCCGACGGAATATGTCATCGCCGTCAAACGCGAAGCCGAGTCACGGGGCGGCTCTTCGTCGATGCATGAAGATGCCGTCGAAGGTAGCTCCCTCTCTATAGAAGCCCCCCTTAACGAATTCGAACTCGTAGACGGAGAGAAATATCTTCTGATCGCCGGCGGGATCGGCATCACGCCGATTTACTCGATGGCGAAATACCTCACGAAGATCGGAAAGCCGTTCGAGGTGATCTATTGCACCCGTTCCGAGGAGGGTACGGCCTATCTTGAGGACGTTCGCAACTTCGGAAACGCGACGATCCACCATGATCAGGGTGATCCCGACGATGCCTACGATTTTTGGGATCGGCTCGAGAAGCCCGGACGCGAGCATATTTATTGCTGCGGCCCCGCGGGGTTGATGGAGGAAATCAAGGCCCTTACCGGTCACTGGTCGGATGAACGGGTCCACTTCGAGGACTTCAATCCGATCCAGGTCGTCCGCGACAACGATGTCGCCTTCAACGTCACCCTCGCGGACACCGGTCAGACGATAGAGGTCCCTGCGGACCGAACAATTCTGGAAGCCCTGCGCGACGCAGGCATAGAGACCGTGAGCTCTTGCGAAAGCGGCACGTGCGGCACTTGCAAATGCACACTTGTTTCCGGCGACGTCGATCACCGGGACATGGTCCTGATGGACGAGGAAAAGGCCGATCACATCATGATCTGTGTCTCGCGCGCGAAAAGCGGAGACCTGACCATTGACCTCTGACCCGATCCGACTCGGGATTGCCGGGCTCGGTCGCGGATTTATGCTCACCCTGCCGAGCCTGCTGGCTGATCCGCGTATTGAAATCGTCGCCTGCGCCGCGCCGCGCGAGAATTCGCGGCAGGCGTTCCTGTCGCAATTCGGCGGTCGCGCACACGCAACTATCGCTGAGCTGGCGGCCGACCCGGATGTAGAGGCGGTTTACATTGCAACCCCGCATCAGATGCACCGGGAACACGCGGAACTCCTTGCTGCCGGTGGCAAGCATCTGCTTATCGAAAAGCCGCTTGCCGTCTCGATGGAAGACGCGACGGCCATCGTGAACGCTGCGAAGAAGGCGGGCGTCTACCTGATTACCGGTCCCAGTCACAGCTTCGACCAGCCCGTGCTCGCCGCCCGGGCACTCATAGACGAAGGCCGGCTCGGCAAAGCGCGCATGGCGCATGGCCTGAACTACACTGACTTCCTATATCGCCCGCGCCGCCCCGAAGAATTGGTCACCGAACAGGGCGGCGGCGTGATCTTCAGCCAGGCCATCCATCAGATCGACGTCATTCGCGTCCTGATGGGCGGGTCTGCCCTTGCCGTTTCCGCGATGACCGGGGCCTGGGACAGTGCACGCCCGACGGAGGGTGCCTACGCGGCCTTGATCCAGTTCGATGAGGGCCGCTTCGCGAACCTCGTCTATTCCGGTTATGCGCACTATGACAGCGACATTTTACAGGACGAAATAGGCGAACTGGGCACGCCGAAGGACATGTCCGAATACGGTGCTGCGCGCCGTGCTCTGGCATCGGTGTCGACGCCTGAAGAAGAAGCGGCGCTCAAATCGACGCGCACGTTCGGTTCATCAGAGAACCCTTCGATGGCGCCCAATGCCGAGCACTTCGGGCCGATTGTCGTCAGTTGCGACCGTGCGGACCTGCGCCTAACACCCAAGGGCATAGAAGTATGGGCCGACACCGAGCGAACATTTATCCCCACCCCTGCCGATCCGTCGCCACGCGCCGAAGTTCTCAAAGGTCTTTATGAGGCGATCCGCAACGACGCGCCGCCGCTGCAGGCGGGCACATGGGGACGCGCCAGCCTGGAAGTCTGCCACGCGATCCTCGAGAGCGCGCGCGAGGACAGGCACATCATCCTTCGATACCAATCCTAACAACGAAAAGAGGAAACAATCATGGGAACGCTGAGACTATCAATCGCCATGGGAGACTACGACCGCACGCGGCCGATCCACGACGGGCGTGTCAAAATCGACGGCGTCGATCCGGTGACGATGCTGCTGACGCCGGAAGAGATGTTCTTCCGCGCATTCCGGCACGAGGCGTTCGATATCAGCGAACTATCGTTCTCCTCTTACTGTGTGAAGCACTCGAAGGGCGAAAGCCCCTATGTTGCCGTCCCGGTGTTTCTGTCACGGGCGTTCCGGCATTCTTCCGTCTACATCCGCACCGATACCGGGATCAAGGAACCCGCCGATCTCAAGGGACGCCGCATCGGGGTTGCCGAGTGGCAATTGACGGCGAATGTCTGGGCGCGCGGCATCCTGGAAGACTATGGCGTCAAACAATCCGACATCATCTGGGTACGCGGCGGCATGCATACCGCAGGCCGTCCCGAGAAGATCGCCGTCAATGTTCCCGATGATGTGACGATGGAAGCGGCACCTGAGGGTAAGACGCTCGATGAGATGCTGCGCAACGGCGAGATCGACGGCTTTATCGGGCCGCGCTCACTACGCTGCTTCGACGAAGGCCACCCGAATGTCGGGCGGCTCTTCGATGACGGCTTCAAGGCCGCTTCCGAACACTTCGAGCGGACCGGTATTTTCCCGATCATGCACGTGCTCGGCGTGAAGAAAGATCTCGCTGAGGCCAACCCGTGGCTGCCGGGGGCCTTATTGAAGGCCTTTTCGCAGGCGAAAGCGATGGCGCAGGATGCGTTGCAGGACACGTCCGCCACGAAAGTGACGATGCCGTTCGTTGAAGACACGTTAACCGCTGCGCGTCGGCTTATCGGGCCCGAAATATGGACCTATGGCGTGCCCGGCAATGAGCGTGTGCTGGATGCATTCCTTGAGCTACATCATAATCAGGGGCTGTCTGACCGCCGCATGAGCGTTGAGGAAATCTTCCATCCGGCAACCTACGAAGCCTACAGCCTCTAACCGGTGTGATGGTTCCCCCAGAAACAAGAGGGACGTATCGGAAAACCGCGGGAGAGGCCGTCTACTCGAACATGCTCGAGCGGGTCGCCGGGACTTTGAGGCCCTGTGCCTCTGCCTCGGCTTCGTCGTCGGCAAGGTTGTCCAATATGGTGATGAGGTCTTCACGAAGCTGTTCGCGGCGTTCGGGCGGGATACCGACCAGGGCAACGTCGTTGGATTCAATGGCGAGGGGTTCGAGTTCTTCCTGCAACTCCCGTCCGCGCTGGGTCAGAAACGCACATTGCCGCCTGCGATTCGGCGCGAGGGTCTTGCGTTCGATGATGCCCAGTCTTTCCAGCTTCGTTAACGCCGTATGTGTCGTCGGTTCGGTCAGGTTTGCGATCTCGCTCAGTTGCCGCTGGGTGAGTCCCTCCCGCTTCCAGAGGATCCGGAGATACACCCACTGGCCGAATGTAATCCCATGCTGGGCCAGGCGCCGCGCCAGCGAGCGGTTGAAACCGCGCGCGCACAACCTCACGAGGTGCGCGACACGCTCATCCTCGTACGACTTAAGCTCGTCCAGCTCTGCCTCGGTAGCGGCGTGTCGCGGTGGCATCAAATCTTCAGCACTCATGATCATCTTTCAGCGGTGGTTGTTCTTATTTCCGCGTATTCGAGCGTCCGGCGGCACCATGTTCAATCAGCCTACATGGCAGAACAACTAATCTCGATTAGAATTTAGACGTCTAACTCTATTGCAAGGCGCGCCTGATTAAACAAGACCGAAGGATAACAAAGTTGAAAGACACGAAAAGCGAAACGCCCGAGGAGCGTCCGGTATCGACCGACAAGAACGGGGTCTGGGGCAGCGACGCGATGGCGGAAATGCTCGGCCGGCTTGATGTCGAGTATGTTGCCCTCAATCCGGGTTCGAGCTTTCGCGGCCTGCACGACAGCCTCGTCAATTACCTCGGCAATACCGATCCGAAGATGCTGCTCTGCCTTCACGAGGAACACGCCGTTGCCATCGCGCATGGCTGGGCCAAGGTCACGGGCGAGCCGATGGCGGTTATTCTGCACGCCAATGTGGGTCTCATGCACGCGTCGATGGCGATCTACAATGCGTGGTGCGACCGGGTGCCGATGCTCATTCTTGGCGCCACCGGTCCGGTCGACGCCGATTTGCGCCGTCCCTGGATCGACTGGATTCACACGTCGCGGGATCAGGCCGCCATCATCCGCCCCTACGTGAAATGGGATGACCAGCCGGCAAGCCTGAACGCCTCGCTGGTTGCGATGACACGGGCCACCGCATCCACCAAAACCGCGCCACATGCACCCACGTACGTCTGCTTCGACGTCAGCGTGCAGGAAGCGGCGCACACGGAAATGCCCGCCTTGCCCGATCCTGATGCCTTCCCTGTACCGGATGCCCCCATCGCATCGCCGTCCCAGATCGAGGAACTTTATCGCCACCTCGAATCCGCCAAGAAGCCGGTGTTCATGATGGGCCGTATGTCGCGATCGGCCGAAGACTGGGCGCTGCGCGTCGCACTGGCCGAGCATTTCAATGCCAAGGTCGTCACGGATATCAAGACGGGTGCGGTTTTCCCCACTGATCACGCGCAACACGTCGGGCCGCCATCATTCTTCCTGTCCGATCCCCAGGTCAGAGCTTTGCAGGAGGCGGACCTGATCGTCGCCTTCGACTGGGTGGACGTCATGGGCGCGATCAAGCAGGCGCAGGTGAACGCGCCGGTGGTCAATATTTCCATCGATCATCATCTGGCGAACGGCTGGTCGTTCGATCACACCGGCCCAGTCCAGGCAGCACTGCATCTCGCCACGACACCCGAAAACTGCATCGAAGCTCTTGCCGAAACCCTGGATATAAACGCCAGCCCGGCGCCCGAAGCTCTCCCTTCCCCGCCGCGTGTGCCGTTCACGCCGGGCCCCGAACCATTGACCATGCAGCGCTTCGCTTCTGCACTTGGCGAGGGCCTAGGCGAGACGTTGACGACATTGGTGCGCCTGCCGCTCGGCTGGGACGGCGGGTTCTGGCATTTCCGCCATCCGCTCGATTACCTCGGCTACGACGGTGGCGCCGGGATCGGCTCGGGTCCGGGTATGATGGTCGGTGCCGCCCTCGCCCTTCGTGACAGCGACCGCCTGCCGGTCGCCGTACTTGGCGACGGCGACACGATGATGGGAATCTCGGCACTCTGGACGGCGGCGCGCTACCAGATCCCGATGCTGGTCATCGTCTGCAACAACCGTTCTTACTACAACGACGAAGTCCACCAGGAGAAAGTCGCCAAGATCAGGCGCCGCCCGGTTGAGAACAAATGGATCGGTCAGGCAATTACCGGACCGGACCTCGATTTCGCCGCCTTGGCTGAAGCTCAGGGGCTCACCGGTATCGGCCCCATCTTATCGGCCGAAGATTTGGCCAAAGCGATTGCTGATGGCATTGAGAAAGTTCAGAACGGCGCCTGCGTTTTGATCGACGCACGGGTCGAACCGGGATATGCCGAAGCCATGTCCAAAGGCATGACCGAAGAAGATTGAACCAATGACGAACGACTTGGGGGAGAGCGCGGTGAACGCAGCTGAGCATTATCTGGAGCGACGCGGCCAACTGCCCGACGGGACCGTCTACCTGATCCGCACGCCACATGACTGGAATGGCATTCTCATCCGCGATCTCGATCTCGTCAGCGGATCGGCGGACCCGGTCCGTACGGACCGTTTCCAGGATATGGTGCACCGCGGCTACGCCGTCGCGGGGACGGAACGGCACCGGCTTCGGCAATGGCAGTACGACCCTGTCCGCGAAATCCAAAACCTCGACATCGTTCTTGATCTTTTCGAAGCTGAATGGGGCAAGCCCAGACTCGTGCTGCAGTACGGCTGTTCGGGTGGCGGACACGTTGCGCTCGCCGTCGCCGAGGCATTTAGCGAACGTATCGACGGTTCGATCGCGAAGGGGACGCACACGCCTGTCTGGCTGATGAACACGTTCCTGGACGGATGGCTCGCGCTGAAGACGCTTCTGACCGAGTACTACGTCAAAGCGGGTTTCGGCGATGCGGACGATCTCAGGATCACCAACCTGCCCAACGACGGCAGCGCGAACGCGAACGCCCACGGCATGCATGGCAAACTGCCCGACGCGTGGCGCAATGCCTTTCAGGCCGCGCATGCAACCCAGGACGGCAAGGCGCGCATGGCCCTCGCTTTCGCCATCGGGCAATGGTCGCCGTGGCTGGGGTTCGATTCAGAAGAACCGGATTTCGACGACGCCGATGCGTTGCAGGAATCCATATTTCTGTCGGCGATGCAGATGGCACAAAGCCCGGGCGGCGAAGCCCGGATCATGTTCGAAAACGCGGCCCAGGGCCAGCAGCTGTCGTGGAATAACGACGTCGATTACCGGGACTACTTCTCCAATGCCGCAACGGCATTCAAAAGCGCGGTTGAGGACCTTTATGACAAATCCGGCCTCGATCTGGAGAGTGACATTGCGATGATCAATGACTCGCCGCGGATTGAAGCCTCCGAACATGCGCTCGCATTCTGGAAGCAGCCGGGCCGGAACATCTACGGCGATCCGAAGATCCCGGTTCTAAGGCTCCACATGATCGGCGATTACCAGGTCCCCTATTCGCTGGTTCAGGGTTACGCCGACGCGCTCGCGGCAAATGGAAAAACCGGCATGGCCCGGATTGCGTTCGTGACATCGACGGGGCACTGCAACTTCCTGGCATCCGAAAGCGCTGCCGCCATCGAGACCATGGTGGAACGCATCGATACCGGCGAATGGCCCGACACAAGCCCGGAGAACCTCAATGTCAGAGCGAAATCACTCATTTCCGAGCAGGACGCGAGGTTCACGGCACTCGGGCCGTACGCGGTGCAACGCTTCAACCGGACGTGGCTTCCACATTAGACACTTTAACGGTCGCATGTTCAGATCATGCATCTTTGCCAGCACATCCGATTCGCAGCTTTTCCGGCAACAAGCTTCCCTCTACCTGGAATCTGATGTGCTCTAAGCCGAAATTTTTACACGCGAACCCTGCAGATATGGGTGCATGAACTCCAGAGTTCTCTCAGCGAGTTAATCGTCAGGAACCAGAACCCGGACTTGCTGCACGGCTAGTTCGCTACTTTCGAACTAGCGAAATGCCCGAAATACCGGCCGATGAGGCCATCAAAATTTGTTGGGATGACAACAACGAGCGCTTACGTGGGAAATATGCGCTTTGGCATCTAGTGGCTAGACGCCATCTCATTGCGGACTTCGATCAAGTTTTGAACGACCAATCTTCGTTGAGGCTCGCAAGGGACAAGACCCATGCCTGATTTAATTGATGTCAGCAAAGGCTCTGAAGTCCTTTATCGAGGTCGGCAGGCAACTGTTGTTCGTCACGTGAGCCTCGAACAAGCCCTGATAAAATTTGAGGATGGATCTTATGAAACGGTAAGGCTCAGCGCGTTAGGCAGGAGGTCATCGTCAGATGAAGTCCAAAGCCTGAATGAAATCCCTATGGAGGCGTACAGCGAACAAAACATCGACCTGGCGAAAAAGCGCTTGGCGGTGATCCAACCGATAATCGAGGATCCCGCGAACAAACCCGCTCTCGTCAAGGAAGCATCGGAACGGACAGGTCTCTCAATATCAACAATCTATCGGTGGCTTCAGAAACATGAAATTTCGCCCCGTCTGACGAGCCACATCTCGAGAGCATCGCGCAAACGAAAGAAACGCCTGGGTACGCGGGTCGAACGGATCATCAAGGATACGATTTCTGAGCTCTACCTAAAACCAAAACGGGTATCGCAGCTGCGGGTCATCGAAGAAGTGAAAGCCCGTTGTAAATCAGCGCGGTTAAAGGTCCCACATCCAAACACGATCCGCTCACGAATAGCTGAGCTGTCGGAAAGGACGAAAGCTAAAGGACGGCGCGGCGCCAAAAAAGCCCGAGAGCGCCACGATGCTATCAAAGGAAGATTTCCAGAGGGGCAACTCCCACTGCAGTGTGTGCAAATGGATACGCAAGAGCTCCATGTTCATATTGTAGATAGCGAAGAACGACTGGAAATCGGACGGCCTTACCTGACGTTAGCCGTAGACACCTTCAGCCGGATGATCGTCGGTTACCACTTGTCGCTGGATGCCGCTTCGGCTTTCACCGCAGGCGCATGCGTACATCATATATTGCTGCCGAAGGACATGACACTCGAACGGCTCGGCGTCGAGGGTTCGTGGCCCGTGTGGGGACTGCCCGGGAATCTTCACGTCGACAACGGCAAAGATTTTAGAAGCAAATCGCTCCAGCGCGCGTGCGAGAAGCACCACATAACCATTGAATTCAGGCCGCCGAATTTCCCCCACTGGGCCGGCTGCGTCGAGTCGTTCTTCGATACGGCGATACGAATAACGGCAAGACGATGCTTGCTCGCACCTTCCGCGACCGTATGGGAACTTCGGCATCAACTTGAGACCACTGCAATGCCTCTTTACTTGCAGTCTGTCACACTCAATGAAGTGATCTACAATGTTCTCACTCATGCCGATAATTACTATGCCTTCCGTTTCCCATCCGAACTGGGCGCATATACATGGGTTCTCGATGCAAAGGGGCGAGACAAGACGACACCATGGGAAGATTGGTGGCAGATGACTGTCCTTGCGATGCTTCAGTCAAAGACCACACGAAAGCCGTTCATGCGAGCACCTGGTGGCGACTACTCCCACCATGATCGATTTAATACATCCCTGCCAGAGTACATGGTGGAACATGTAACTTTGGGTGCCCGCTCCGAAGTTTTCGATCCTCGCCCCATAATGACAGAAGATTTTAGATTTTCTCCGGATCCAGAGTTCGGTTTAGAAGCTGTAGACGTTCTGACCAGCTGTCTAAGGCGGTCATTGGCAGGAAATTTTTCACGACCGGGGTGGATCCGCATCCGGGAAATCATGATTCATCGGCGCAAGGTTCAGTACGTTTGTATGCTGCATCTCGGCAGTCCACTGAGAGAATTTCCTAAACCGAGGTATTCTCATGTGCTCAAAGATTTCACAAAAGGTGGTCGCTCAATGCTGCCAAAAAACTATCGTGACCTAGCGGAGTAGGACACTCGATTTAATTTTGCTCGTTGGATATATCGTTTTGTCTATATCACACTCCCGAAATAGCAATTGTCTCATCGGATGATGATCCGACGAAATACGCTTTCGATTAGATACGAGGCTGTGCACATGTACGAATTCAAACCGATCCGAAGCAAAGATGCTTATGAAGCCGCCCTCGCCGAATTAGATGGCTTGATGAAGATGGCACCTGAACCTGGCACTACGGAGTTCGACCATCTCGATCTCCTTGCCACAATAATTGAACGCTACGAGCAGGATGCATTCCCAATTGAACGTCCAGACGCTCTCTCAATGATCCGTTTCTATATGGAGCAAAATAATCTGAAAGCTTCCGATTTGGCCGATTTGCTCGGCGATCAAAGCCGAGCAGCGGCAATACTAGAACGCGACGCTGCGCTGACACTGCCTGAAATACGGGCACTCCATAAACACTGGCTTATTCCAGTCGATGTCTTGATTGCCGATTGATACGATCAAAACTGTAATTAATTGATATCCTGTGCTTTTAGATTATTTTTTCGCATGCCCAATATGCAATTCGACATCTCTTCGCATTCTTATTTGTTAAAATTCTTGGCTTAAGTTGTGAAAATCGGCCGCAAACACCCCGCTTTTTCGCAAATCCAAATGTTCTGACCAGTTGGCTTGCGGTTGCGGGAGGCGAGCCTTTCGTGCGCGAGAAACCGCAGGTTTCGAAGCGGGCGGCGCAGCCGCCAATCCTAGCACCCCAGCCATATCGAGAGGCCCGCCGAAGGCGGGCCTTTTTTATTGTGAACCACTTACGCCGCGTCAGGCCCGGGCATCCTCGCGGATCATGTCGGCACCCTTCTCGGCGATCATGATCGTCGGCGAGTTGGTGTTGCCGCTGGTGATCGTCGGCATGACGGATGCATCGACGACACGCAGCCCCTTGATCCCATGGACTCTGAGCCGGTCATCGACCACGGCCATGTTGTCGCTGCCCATCTTGCAGGTCCCGACCGGGTGGAAGATGGTCGTTGCGATGTCGCCGGCCGCGCGCGCCAGCCCCTCATCATCCATGTATTCCGGACCCGGTTTGAATTCTTCGGGATTGAATTTCTGCAATGACGGTTGTTGGATGATCCTGCGGGTCATGCGGATCGCGTCGGCCGCGACCTTGCGGTCCGCCGCCGCGGTCAGATAGTTCAGCTTGATCGCCGGCTTGGCCATCGGGTCCGCCGACTTAATGTGGATCGAGCCCCGGCTTTCCGGACGCAGATTACAGACACTGGCGGTAAACGCCGGGAACGGATGCAACGGTTCGCCGAACCTGTCGAGCGACAGCGGTTGCACGTGGTACTGGATATTCGGCGTGTCGTACTCATCCGAACTTTTCGTAAATGCCCCCAGTTGCGACGGCGCCATGGTCATCGGCCCGCGCCGGAACAACGCATACTGCAGGCCGATCTTCGCCTTGCCCATCAACGTCGCCGATTGCTCGTTCAGCGTCGTGACGCCGGACACCTTGTAGATGCAGCGAATCTGCAAATGATCCTGCAAATTCTCGCCGACGCCCGTCAGCGCGTGTTTCACGGCGATCCCGTGCGTACCGAGTACCTCCGGATTGCCGATGCCCGATACCTCCATGATCTGCGGCGAGCCGACGGACCCGGCCGCCAAGATCATCTCGTTGCTCGCCGTGATCGTTGCGTCCGCATCGCCATGACGCAGGTCGGCCCCGGTGACGCGGCCTTCGGCAATGGTGAGAGACTTGACCTGTGCATGCGTAAAGACTTCGAGGTTCTTTCGCTCCTTGGCCGGCTTCAGAAACCCCTTCGCCGTGCTCCAGCGCCAGCCGGCGCGCTGATTGACGTGGAAATATCCGACGCCTTCGTTGTTACCGCGGTTGAAATCGTCCGTCAGCGGCAGTCCCGCCTCGACGGCCGCATCGCGGAACGCATCCAGGATATCCCAGCGCAGGCGCTGCTTTTCGACACGCCACTCGCCGCCTTCGCCATGGAACGCGTCGGCCGGCAGCGCGAGTTGGTCTTCAGATTTCTTGAAATACGGCAAAGTGTCGTCCCAGCCCCAGCCCGTATTCCCCAGTTGCCGCCACTGGTCGTAATCGCGCGCCTGGCCGCGCATGTAGATCATGCCGTTAATCGACGAACAGCCGCCGAGGACACGGCCGCGGGGATAGTTGAGCGCCCGGCCGTTAAGACCCTCGTCGGGTTCTGTCTGGAATCCCCAGTCGGTCCGTGGGTTCCCCATGCAGTAAAGATAGCCGACCGGAATATGGATCCAGATGTAGTCGTCCTTGCCGCCCGCTTCGAGGAGCGCAACACGGACATTCGGGTCTTCGGACAACCGGTTGGCGAGCACACATCCAGCGCTGCCCGCGCCGACAACCACGTAATCGAACGTTCCCAGATCTTTCATGAACCGGCTGCTCCACCCCGCCTGAATTTGTTGGCCACAGGGTCCCATAGTCCGGGACGGGAGGCAATTCCCGGGATGCCGATGCGCGTCATGCTTGCAGGCGCGGGCGGAATCGCCGATCCCTCTTGGATTCGATCCCTAAATGGCGTTACGCTGTCCGTATAAACAAGCGAATGAAATGCCCGACGGGCCGCACCATTCGAAAATAAACAGACGACCCAGCATAAGCGGTCCCCTCGGGCCTGGATTGAACATCCGGGGAGGAACCGCATATGACCAGAAATCACCCAATGCCACCGCGCGCGGCTTTGATCGCCGGGCCGTATTCTTCGGGAAAGACCTCGCTCCTTGAGGCGATTCTCGTCGAGGCCGGCGCACTGAACCGCCGCGGCGCCGTGACCGACGGCACCAGTCTCGGCGATGCGTCCGACGAAGCCAGGGCGCACGCCATGTCGACGGAAATGAACGTTGCGAGCACCGAGTATCTCGATGAAAGCTGGACCTTCATCGACGTCCCGGGCTCCGTCGAACTTCATCAGGAAATGCTCAACGCCATGAACGTCGCCGATATCGCAGTCGTCGTCTGCGAACCGGAACCTGACAAGGCGGTGGCATTGGCACCCATGCTGCGCGCCATGGACGAAGCCGGCCTGCCGCATATCCTGTTCATCAACAAGATGGATCAGACCCGCGCCAGCGTGCAGGAAACGCTGGAGGCGCTGCAGGCATCGTCGACCCGGCCGCTTGTGCTGCGCGAGGTGCCGATCCGCGACGGCGATGCCGTGAGCGGGCACGTCGACCTCGTGTCCGAACGCGCATTCAGCTGGCAGGAAGGTCAGGCATCGAAGCTGATCACGCTGCCCGATACCGTGCAGGACCGCGAAGCCGAAGCCCGCAATGACATGCTGGAAAGCCTCGCCGATTTCGACGACACCCTGCTCGAGAAACTGCTCGAGGATGTCATCCCGGAAACGGATGAGGTGTATGCGAACCTGACCAAGGATCTGGCGGAAAACCTGATCGTGCCGGTGTTCTTCGGATCGGCAACGCACGGCAACGGCGTGCGTCGGCTTCTGAAGGCGCTCCGCCACGAAGCGCCGAGCATCGAGGAAACGGCGTCGCGTCTTGGCATCGACGAGACCTCGGAGCCGCGTATGCGGATTTTCAAGACCGTCCATGCGGGCCACGCCGGAAAGCTCTCCTATGGGCGCATGATGCGCGGGAAGCTCGGTGACGGCGACAATCTGGGCGGCGCACGCCCGGCGGGCATCAACCGGGTGTTCGGCCAGAACCTCGATCGCCTGCAGACGGCCGTCGCGGGCGACGTCGTCGGCCTGGGCAAGATGGAAGACGCCGATTCCGGCGACCTGCTGGGCCCGGACAAGATCGTGAGCAAGGCCGGCGCGGAAGCCGTGCTGACGCCGCTTTACAGTCTGGCAATCCGCGCCGAAAGCCGGTCGGATGACGTCAAGCTGCCTGCCAACCTGCAGAAAATCATGGACGAGGACCGCTCGCTGTCGACGGAACATGACGACACGACGGGCGAGTACGTCCTACTCGGCCAGGGAGAGATGCACCTCAAGCTGGCGCTCGAAAAACTGCAGAACCGCAGCGGCCTAGGTGTCGTGTCGTCGACGCCCAAGGTCGCCTACCGGGAGACCATTCGGAAACCGGTCACCAAACACGCCCGTCACAAAAAGCAGTCCGGCGGGCATGGCGAGTTTGCCGACGTTCACATCGACATCAAACCGGTGGGCCGCGGCGACGGCTTTGCGTTTTCCGACACTATCCACGGCGGTGCCGTGCCCAAGCAGTACATCCCCGCCGTCGAAGCCGGCGCCAAGGAGGCGTTGGAAACTGGGCCGTTGGGGTTTCCGGTCGTCGATGTTTCGGTAACGCTGACGGATGGGCAGTTCCATGCGGTCGATTCTTCGGAAATGGCATTCCGCAAGGCGGGCGGCCAGGCGATCCGCGAAGCGCTGCCGGAGGCCGGACCCGTATTGCTGGAACCGATCAACTACGTGACTATTTCCATTCCCAATGCGTACACAGCCCGGATTCAGCGGATCATCACATCGCACCGAGGCCAGATCCTGGGCTTCGACGCCAAGGACGGATGGGACGGCTGGGATGAGGTGTCGTGCCAGATGCCGGCCGCTGAAATGCACATGCTGATCGTCGAAATCCGTTCCGCGACGCAGGGCGCCGGCACGTTTGCCGCCGCGTTCGATCACCTGCAGGAGCTGACGGGCAAGGATGCCGACAAGGTGGTGGAAGCGCACGCGCAGGCGGCGGATTAGGAACCGGGGTTACTTAGGGCGTTTAAGCGAAGGCGTCAGGGAAGCGGGTTTGCCGCTTCCCGGGCGCGAATTTCCCGGATCAGACCGGCGCTGTCCTCGTTGATTCTTTGCAGCAGGCGTTTGCGCGTCGCCGTAAGCGGGAAATGCGCGGCACTCCATTTTATGATTTCGAAAATCACCGGCATCAGCGACAGCCCCTTTTCGGTCAGACCATACAGATAGCTGCGACGGTTCTGCGGATCGCGGACACGCGTAATCAGTCCCTCCGCTTCCAGGTGTTTCAGCCGGTCGGCGAGGATGTTCGTCGCGATCCCCTCTTCGGCCTCCAGCAGCTCGCCGTATCTGCGTTTGCCGTGAAGGATCATGTCGCGCAGCACCAGCAGCGTCCATCGATCGCCGAACGTGTCCAGTCCGTGTGCAACCGGGCATCCGGTGCCGTGGGTTTTGCCTGCGGTCTTCATGCAAGTCTTATAGAAAATTTACTTGCGTTTTGCAATTTAATTAGCATATACCATTTCACTTGCGTTTCACAAGTGAATGGAGGATGCATGACACCCGAAACTTTCGTCTATACCGAACTGCAGATCTCGGTGCCTTTCGATCAGGCGCCGTGGGCGGACATCAACACGGCGATCAAGGCCCAGCCTGGATTCCTCTCGAAGACCTGGCTGTCCGGCTACGGCACCAATTCGCTTGGCGGTTTCTATGCTTTCAAGACCGAAACCGATGCCCGTGCCTTCGTTACGGGTTACTTCCCGGGTGAGGCGGCGGCGTTCGGCGCGCCGCAACTGACGCGGCTGTTCGATGCCTGCATCGTCGAGGACGCCAGCCGCGACCTTGCGTCGCCGCATTTCGGCGGCCGCCCCGCGTCACCACCGGGCGCCTATGTCTACACCGAAGTCCAGGTTTCCAAATCCTTCGCTACGTTCCCCTGGCAGGATCGCAACACTGCCCTGAAACAGGTGCCGGGCCTGCTTGCCAAAACGTGGTTGAGCGGCATCGGGACGGAGACGCTGGGCGGCTTCGACGTGTTCGATACGCTCGACAATGCGAAACAGTTTGCCCTTGAGACGTTCCCAAAGACGGCCGCCGCGCTGGACACGGCGTTCACCACCCGGATATTCGAGGCCCCGGTGACCGAAGCCGCGAGCCGCGACATGGGCTCGCCCTACTATGCATGACCGATTTCCAACACCCCGGCACGAGCTGATTTGTGCCGGGGTACGCCGCGGCCGGGTAATGCGCTCGCGCGCTTTTTACCGATTGCTTCGTCGGGTATGGGACTGGATGGTCATGCCGCTCAAAAGGAAAACGCCCGGCCTCTCCGAGCCGGGCGCATCCCTTCGAAAGGTCGTGAAACCTCAGCCGCCGAGGAACAGGCGTCCCACTTCCGGATTTTCCAGAAGTTCGTCACCCGGACCGGCAATGGCCAGTTCACCCGACACCAGCACGTAGCCGATATCGGCGAACTCCAGGCCCTTCTTGGCGTTCTGCTCGACCATGATGATGGTCTTGCCCTCGCCATGCTGCAGGTCATCGAGAATTTCGAACACCATGTCAATGAAGCGCGGCTCAAGACCGATCGACGGTTCGTCGACCAGCAACACGTCCGGATCCATGACAAGGGCGCGCGAAATTTCCAGAAGGCGACGTTCCCCGCCCGACAGCACCTTGGCCTTATGGGTACGGCGCTGTGCAAGACGGTCGTATTTCGCGAACACCCGCTCGGCCGCTTCCTTGGCCATGGCCGGCGTATCCATAAGGAAGCCGCCCATCCACAGGTTCTCTTCGACGGTCATGTCCGGGAAGATCGACTTGTCCTGAAGGATGTAGGCAATACCGGCCTTCATGAGCTTCTGGTTCGGCGACAGTTTGGTGACGTTCTGGCGCTTGCCCGCAGGACCGACCTCGATCGAGCCCGAGAAGATGTTGGTGAACCCGTAAATCGAATGCAGGATCGTCGACTTGCCGGCGCCGTTCGGCCCAATCAGACACAGCGACTGCCCTTGGGCAACCTGAAGATTGAGATCGTGCAAAATTTGCATCTTGCCGTAGCCGGCCTTGAGGTCCCTGATCTCGACGAACGGATCGTTGTTCGAAAGGGCCGCCAGCTTTTCGATCGGCACGTCCTCGGCGATGGCCTTTGTCTGCGCCACCACCTGTTCGACGGAGATAACCGAATCGACGGCTCCCATGTGGTAGCCGGACGCCTTGCGCTTGGCCCGCTCCTCGTTGGTTTCCTGTTGTTCTTCAGCCATTAGTGCGCTCCCAGGTAGGCGTCGATGACGCTCTGGTCATTCTGGATTTCTTCAGGGTTGCCGTGCGCCAGCATTTCGCCGTGTGCGAGGCAGTAGATGTTCTCGGCCATGTTCATGATGACGCGCATGTTGTGCTCGATCACGAACAGGGTAATCCCGAATTCCTCGTTGGCCCGGCGAAGCCGGTCGATCAGGCCGTTGATCAGCGTCGGGTTGATCCCGGCCGTCGGCTCGTCCAGCAACAACACTTCCGGCTTGTTCATCAATGCCATTGCGAATTCGAGCAGCTTCTGCTGTCCGAACGACAGGTCGCCGGAACGCAGTTTGCGTTTTTCGTAGAGCCCCACGAAATCAAGCAGACGATCGACTTCTTCCATCGTTTCCTTGGCTTCGCGCTCGCCGAACATATCGACAAACTTCATCTTTCGGTGCGGTATCGAAATCAGCATGTTTTCGATACAGTTCATGTTCGAATAGATGCGGGTCTGCTGGAATGTCCGAAGCAGGCCGAGACGCGCGATCTGCGGCACCCGGTACTTGGAAATTTCCTCACCCTTGAACTTGATCGACCCCTCGTCGATCGGATGATACCCGACGATGGAATTGAACAGTGTCGTCTTGCCCGACCCGTTGGGGCCGATCAGACCGGTGATCTTGCCGTCGGGCACCTTCATCGAAATGCCCTTGTTGGCGACCACGCCGCCGAAGGATTTGGAAACGCCTTCGACCTCGATTACATAATTGGTCATCGCGTGGCCTCTTTATTTTCAACGACAATACCGAACTTCTCGGGGAACTTCTCCATCAGCCAGCCCATGATGCCCTGTTGGAAGAACACCACGTTGATGATGATAAGCACGCCGAGCGCAACCCACTGCCAACCCAGGAAGTATGTCCAGGTGACCTCTTTGAGCGTGTGGAAAAGAACGGCGCCGAGCACCGGTCCCCAGAGCGTCCCTTTACCGCCGAGCAGCGTCATGGCAACCATGAAGATGCCGAAGGTAACGGTCGGGAAGGCAACTTCCAGCGGCTCGATAATCCCGGTGATATTGCCGAACAATGCGCCCGAGATGCCGACGAAGAACGCCGAAATGGCCCACGCCACGGTCTTGTAGCGCACCGTGTGAATGCCCATCGCCTCGGCCTTTTCCTCGTCATCGCGGATCGCGTTGACGGCCAGACCAAAGCGCGTCTTGTACACCCACTGGAGCACGACGAACGTCAGAACCGCCGCCCCGAAACAGAGGAAATAGAAGAGCAGCGATCTTGCTTCCGCGCTTCCCGGGAAGACGGGCACGGAAATGCCGCTGCCGGCACCGACCCATTCCCATGTGCCCATCAGTTCGCCGGCGGCGATGGCCATGCCGAGCGTCCCGATGGCGAAGTACGGTCCGCGCAGACCGAACACCGTCCAGCCGAGGGCTGCCGCCGCGATCGCAGCGACAACGCCCGACATGATGATACCGATCACAAGGCCCTGATAATACTGCGCATTGGTGAAGGTGAAGTCGTCACCCCCGTGCGCGGCCGTATAGGCACCGATTTCAGCGAACTGTCCGACCTGGAACAGCACGGATGTATACATGCCGATCCCGAAGAACATGATGTTGCCGAGCGAGTTGTAACCCATCTGCCCGCCCATGATGTCCCACGTAAGCGCGAACAGCACCATCACCCACAGCGTTGCGATCTGCAGTTGGAGTCCCGGAAACAGGAACGGTGCTGCAATCCCGAATACGAGAATCGGGAAGTGCAGCTTGAAACTGAAATTTTTATTCATTGTTTTATGCGTCCCTTAGCTGACCACTTGGCGCAACTTGCGCTGTTGAACCTGACGCCAGATCAGCACCAGAAGAAGCAGACCGACGACCGTCGCCTGCTGGAATTCCGCACCGAGCACGAAGCCGCTGTAATTTTCCATCACGCCGAGGCCGAGGCCCGCCATGATGACGCCCGGCAGATTGCCGAAGCCGGCAGCCGTCACGATCACGAACGAACGGATCGAATACGAAATGCCGTAGAACGGCTGGATTACCCAGATCATCGAGATAAGGGCCCCTGCCGCGCCACAGATCGCAGCATTCAGCGAGAACGTAAACGCGTAGACCTTGTCGGTGTCGATCCCCATGACGCGCGCCGCACGCGGATCCTGGGCGGTCGCACGGATCGCCTGCCCCATGCGGCTCTTCTTCATGAAGATCACCACCGCAAGGGCGAGGATGCCGCAAAGCACGAATGCGAGAACCTTGATTTCAGCGACGGTAACGACGCCGAGGATCTGCCGGATGGCGAAATCGCTCTCGGCAGTCTGAACTTCGGGACCGAACATCAGGTTGAGCAACTGGGCGATGACGATCGCCAAGCCGAAGGTTGCCAGCAGCGATGTAAAGAGGTCCTTGTCAATGACGCGCCTGATGATGGTGACGTAGATACCCCATCCGAACGCAAACATCACGACAATGGCGATCGGCAGGCCCCACAGCGGGTGAATGCCCTGCGTGCCCAGCCACCAGGCGATGTACCCGCCCATGATGACGAAGTCGCCCTGCGCCAGGTTCTTGACGTTCATCACGCCCCAGACGAGCGCAAGCCCGTACGCGGCGAGCGCAAACGTCGCACCGATAAACAGACCGTCCAATAACAGCTGTACGTTAAATACCGGTGCCGCGACCAGCACCATGATGTTGTCCCACACGGCGACCTCTCCCCTTGTTGATTTATTCTTTAAAGAATCGGCTCGGCTGAAAATAAATCAGGAATGCCCGCTCCGGCTTGACCGGAGCGGGTTTCCCGAACTTTCGACCAACGACGATTAGTTCGTCGGTGCCTTACGCGGCCAGTTCACCGGGTGCGACGCCCACTTGGACGGTGCAACAACGTTGTACGCGCCATTCTGGATCTGACGCAGAACCATCGGCTTGGCGACGTTGTTACCGGCTTCCGAGAACTTGATCCCACCGTAGAAGGTCTGCATGTCGGTCGCCGCAATGGCGTCGCGGACCTTCTCAACATCGAAGCTGTTGGCACGTTCGAAGGCATCGGCCCAGACCTGCACCGCGGCAGTAGCCTGCGCGGACTGGTACGGGACGTTCTTGTAACCTTCGTAGGTTGCCTTGAAGAGCTTGTCGTAATCCGCGGCGGTGCCGAACAGATCGTCCTTGTAGCTCAGCGTCTCGGCCCACTGCGTCGGGCAGAGAATGTCGTTAGTGGCTTCACCGAACTTCGACGTGATTTTCGCTGCTTCGCAGTGCGTCATGGCGATCATCGGCGTGTCGATCTGCAGTTCCTTGATCTGACGGGCAGCGGTCGCGGCACCCTTGGAGTGACCGGACAGCACCAGCAGGTCGGGTTTCAGCGCCTTGACCTTGGTCAGCGTCGCGGAAATGTCGTTCAGGTCGCGCGGCATCTTGTCATCGATGATGACCTGCATGCCGTACTTTTTGGCGTCTTCAAGAACACCGGCACGGACATCGAGCGAGAACGGATCGTTTTCGAATGCCATCGCGATCTTTACATCGCTGGCCTTCTTACCGTTCTTCTCGGCGATTTCAGCGGCCAGCTCAATGGAACTCGCCAGATACTGTTCGGAGGTCGAGAGCACCGCGAAAAGGTACTTGTAGCCTTTGTTGAACAGCGAACGCGATGCGCCTTCGGCTTCGACCATGGGCACTTTATACTTTTCCATAATCGGCGCGGCGGCCTTCGTGGTGGCCGACGAGTACGGGCCAAGGAAGTATTTCACGCCGTCCTGGTTGACGAGGCGCTCAAGCAGCTGTGCGGTACGCAGCGGCGTCGACTCATCATCGTAGTACTGGACTTTGAGCTTGTACTTCTTGCCGCCCACGGTGACACCGCCGGCTTCGTTGATCTTCTTCACGCCGAGTTCGTAGCCGTTCTTGGCGTGGATACCGTTGGTCGAATACTTCCCTGTGAACGAAATGGCGGAGCCGAGGATGATGGTATCTCCCTCGACTTTAGCGTTTGCCGGCGCCGCCAGCGTAACGCCAAGGGCAAAGGCCGAAGCCAATACTGCCGTCGTAAGACGTGCTTTCATTGTGTGAGTCCTCCCAGACTTCAGTGTTGCGCGGGCATATGCCCGACTTGGATTCTCATCCGCCTTCCCTTTTTTTATTGTGTTGGGAAGGCTACTCAGTCGCAGGATTGTATCAATGTTATCGTCCGTGGCAAGTCGATGCGGCCTTCATGCCGCGAATGCCAGCGCCCGTTTATCCCGGCTTTTCGGCATAAACTTGTACTAGGTGTCTCGGAAAGTGTCGTTCCGGCACAAAATCAACCGCGCCCCGTGAACGGCATCTGTGTCGCCATGATCGTCATCGAGAACACATTCGTCTCCGGCGGATAGCTCGCCATATGCACCACGGCACGGCCGACATCGTTCACGTCCATCATCGGCTCGGGTTTAATTTCGCCGTTCGCCTGTTTGACGCCCTTGGCCATGCGGTTGGCCATTTCGGATTGCGCATTGCCGATGTCGAGCTGGCAAACCGCAATGTTGTACTTGCGCCCATCCAGAGATGCCGTCTTGGTCAGACCCGAAACCGCGTGCTTGGTCGCGGTGTAGGGAATCGAATCGGGCCTTGGCGCATGCGCCGAGATCGAACCGTTATTGATGATACGGCCCCCCTGCGGATCCTGATCCTTCATGACACGGAACGCCGCCTGCAGACAAAGGAACGACCCTGTGAGGTTGACGTCGACCACCGTCTTCCACTGCTCGAACGACAGATCTTCCAGCAAGATGCCGGGGGCATTTGCGCCCGCATTATTAAACAGCAGATCGAGGCGCCCGTACGTATCGGTCACACTTTTGAACAAAGCGTCCACCTGTTCCGGGTCAGTGACATCCGTCGGCACACAGAGTGCCCGGTCCGGGGCGGAACACATCGAGATCGTTTCGTCCAGCGCGTCGGCACGGCGGCCGGCCAACGCAACCGTCCAGCCGTCATCGATCAGCGCTTTGGTCGTGGCACGGCCGACACCTGATCCCGCCCCTGTCACGATAGCGATTTTCGATTGTTCTCCCATTGATCCCCTCCATTAGTGTTTCTGCGCTTCGCATTACCAAAGCTGCTTTGAGCCGGATGCGCTTTCGGCTTATCAAAGGATATTGGCAAGCGTGCGCCGGGCGGCAAGGAGAAGTTGATGCTCACCCTTCTGGACGACCCCATCTCGGGAAACGGATACAAGATCCGCCTGTTGCTGGCGTTTCTCGATACGCCCTATGAATACAGGACCGTCAGCGTTCTCAAATCGGAAACCCGGACACCGGAATTCCTGGCGATCAGCCGCAACGGAAAAATTCCCGTTCTGATTCTCGAAGACGGGACCGTGCTGCCGGAATCGAACGCCATTCTGCATTATCTGGCGGCCGGTTCGTCGTGGCTGCCTTCGGACCGGCTGCACCACGCTCAGGTCCTGCATTGGATGTTCTGGGAACAGTATTCGCACGAACCGAACATCGCGACGCTCAGGTTCTGGAATCACATGCCGGAACTGGACGCGGCGCAGAAGGCGATGATCCCCGGCAAGCACGCGAACGGCCTTGCCGCCCTGAAACTGATGAACGACCACCTGGAACGGCACGACTGGTTCGTCGCGGGCGCGCCGACCATCGCCGACATCGCGCTGTTCGCGTATACGCACGTCGCGGAAGAAGGCGATTTCAAACTCGCCGACTATCCGAACGTCGAAAGCTGGATTGCCCGTATGCAGGGCCTGCCGGGATTCGTCCCGATGGAGACGGAAGCCTAGTCTTCGGGTTTGAACTTCAGCGACACACCATTGATGCAGTAACGCTGGCCGGTCGGCGCCGGGCCGTCCGGAAAGACATGGCCGAGATGACCGTCGCATTTCGCGCAATGGACTTCGGTCCGCGTCATCCAGAAGCTCTTGTCGACTTCCTCGCCGACCGCATCATCGCCGATGGGCTGGTAAAAACTCGGCCAGCCGGTGCCAGATTCGAACTTGGTCTCGGATGCGAACAGCGGCTCGCCGCAGCCGGCGCAGACGAACGTGCCGTTGCGCTTTTCATGGTTGAGCGGGCTGGTGCCTGCACGTTCGGTACCCTTCATGCGCAGCACCTTGAAGGCCTCAAAGCCCAGTTCGTCCATCCATTCCTGTTCGGATTTGCTGACCTTGTCCGACATCTTCTCCTCCGGCGTTTCCGGTTGCGTCTTAATCGAAGTAATCCGGGGAACCGGCGAGTTCCAGTCTTTTCCGACCTGCGCACGCAAATGTGAGTGTGCGTCAGAAACGCCCGTCGTAGGCCTTGCGGCCGATCGGGCACGCGATCAGGGTGAACGTGTCGGCGGCCATACCGTCCGTGATCGCGGCTTGCAGCGTGGCGCGGTCCGTCGCCGTCACGCCGATACCACCCATCACCTCGGCCAGCTTTGCGAAATCGGTACCACCGAAATCGACCCCCAGATTGTCCTGCTTGTTGGTGCGCTGCTTCAGTTCGATCAGGGCCAGACTCTCATCGACAAAGACAACGATGACGACCGGCAACTTCATGTCGCGGAGCGTCGCCAACTCGCCCAGGATCATCTCCATCCCACCGTCACCGGTGAACGCGAGTACCGGCGTGTCCGGATTGGCGATCTTGTGGCCGAGCGCAATCGGCACCGCGCACCCCATGGTGCAAAGGCCCGTCGATTGCGCGAGCGTGCGCGGTCCGTAACAGTCCCATTGCTGGCTTAGCAGGATACGGTGCGCGCCGGTATCGACGGCGGCGAAACCATCTTTCGGGAATGCGCTGCGTGCTGCATCGATGACGGCTGCCGGCCCCCATGTCTCATCACGCGGAAAATCGGCGCGAAGCGCCTCGCGCATTTTTTCGATAGCGCCGCCCGGCCAGGTTTCCTTGCCGTTGATGCCCTGCGTCAGCGCCTTGATCCCCTCGCCCACGTCGCAGACGAAACTGATATCGGCCTGGTGCACATAGTGGGTATTCGGTTGCGCGGCGACCTCGATCACCGTCTTGCCGGTGACACCGGTCGGCCAGGCATGGCGCCAGTCGATCCGCATCTCGATCGGGTCATACCCGGCCAGCACGATCACGTCGGCGTCGTCGATCATCGGCTTGACGGTCTTGAACGATTTCGGCGACAGCCCATGACCGCCCAGCGACAGCGGATCGTCTTCGCTGACGACGCCCTTCGCCTTGTAACTGGTCAGGATCGGCATGTTGAGCCGATGCACCGCTTCGTCGATCACGTTCGCCGCATCGTGATGCAGAATGTCCACACCACCGATCATCAGTGGACGTTCGGCATGCGCAATCGCGTCGCGTGCGCGGTCAAGGTCGGGACCGCCGGCGGGCGACGTTTTCGAAAGGGCAGCACGGCCCGGATACCCGGTCACGTTCGCCGCCTTGCCCGCGATATTGATCGGCACGTCCACATGCACCGGGCCCGGCGGGTCCTGCATGGCAATCGCGACGGCCTTGTCGATCATCACGTCGACAGCACCATCGGCGAGTGTCATCGACGCCTTCGAGATCGGGCGAATAACGGCCGTGTGGTCGAACACCTGGTGGGTGTAGGTCTCGGCCTCGGCGGCGTCGACGCAGCCGGTTAGGAAAATCAGCGGCACCTGGTCCTGCCACGCGTTGGCGACCGCATTGACGGCGTTGACGACACCCGGGCCGACGGTCGCCACCAGAATGCCCGGCGCTCCCGAGGCATGGTACGTTCCCTCGGCCATGAACCCGCCCGGGTTTTCGTGTTTCACCAGATGAAAGTCGATGCCCGCGTTTTCGAGCCCTTCCATCAGCGACAGCACCTCGCCGCCGGGAATGCCGAAGGCGTGACGGCAACCGGCGTCATGAAGCCGTTTGCCGATGATGTCGGACGTGGTCGTCATGCGTTGTTCGTTCCTTATTCGGCGGCGCGGGCGCGCTCGGCCAGTTTCAGATAACCGCCGCGGGTCTGCGGCAGCTTGCGGTCGAGAATCTTGCCGGCGACGAGGTTCCGCAGCACCTGCGCCGTACCGCCGCCAATCGTGAACATACGCGCGTCGCGGTACATGCGTTCCATCGGACGGTTGCGTGAATAGCCGGCGGCGCCGAATACCTGCAACGCATCGGACGTCACCTTGATCGCGGTTTCGGAAGCGAGAATCTTGGCCTGCGCGGCCATCAGCATGTCCGGGAAGCCGCCCTCGGTCGTCTCGGCGGAGGCGGCCGCCTTGTAGACCAGCGCCTGCGACGCGGCGAGGCCGACGGACATGTCCGCCAGCATCCACTGCAGCCCCTGGAACTCGGCGATGGGGCGGCCGAACTGTTCGCGTTCGCCGGCGTAGGCAAGCGCGTTTTCATAAGCACCCTCGGCGATGCCGAGCGCCACCGTCGCGGCACCGACGCGCTGCGAGTTGTAGGCATTCATCAAACCGGCGAAGCCGCGCTTGATCCCTTCCGGTGGGATCAGCGCCATACTTTCCGGCACAAACAGGTCTTCGAAGATCATCTCGCATTCCGGAATGGCACGGAGGCCCATCGCCGGCTCGCGCGTGCCGACACGAAGACCGTCGGCCTCGCCGCGAATGGCAATGAAACCGCCGATGCCCATGTCGTTTCCGTTCTCGATCACGCGGGCAAAGATCAGGTGCAGCTTCGAAACGCCGCCGCCGGTGATCCAGTGCTTGCGGCCGTTGATGACATAGCCGCCGTCTTTCTTGACGGCCGTCGTCGTCATTTCCGTTGCCGCGGAACCTGCCTCCGGCTCGGTGATGCAGATCGCCGGCTTGTCACCGGCAAGCACCAACTCGGCAGCGAGCTTTTTCTGCTCGTCTGAGCCATAGCGCATGATGGCGCTGACCGCGCCCATGTTGCACTCGACGACGATCCGGCCCGTGACGCCGCAGACCTTGGCCATTTCCTCGACCACCAGCACCGCGTGCAGAAACGAAAATCCGCGCCCGCCCCATTCTTTCGGGATCGTCATGCCGGTCAGCCCGGCCTTGGCCAGTTCCTCGACATTATGCCAGGGATACTCTTCCGACTTGTCGATGTCCGCGGCACGGTCGGCGATCACATCGCGCGCGAGTGTGCGTGCCGTCGCTTGAAGTTCGAGTTGTTCGTCCGTCAGCTGAAACATGGATCGGCTCCCTTACAAAATGCCGTCTTCGCGCAGCTTGTCGCGCGCGGCCTGGTCGAGGTTCAGAAGTTCCTCAAGAACCTCGTCGGTATGCTCGCCCATCATCGGCGGCGGCCGCCGGTATGAAACGGGCGTCTCGGAATATTTTATCGGATTGCCGATCAGACGGCACTTGCCGTCGGCGGCGATCGGATGATCCATCTCGATCCTCATGCCTCGATGCTGGATCTGCGGATCCTCGAACGCCATCGGCACGGTGTTCACGGGCGCCGACGGCACGCCCAGCGGCGCCAGCCCCGTGACCCATTCTTCGGTGGTCTTCATCACCGTGATCTGGCGCATCAGCGGCGTGATCACGTCACGGTTGCGGACCCGCATGTCATTGGTCAGGAAGCGCTCGTCGGTGGCCATTTCCGGCTTGCCGACGAAGTCACAGAACTTTTGGAACTGACCATCGTTACCGATGGCGAGGATCACGTAGCCATCCGCCGTCGGATAAACGTCATAGGGCACGATGTTGGAATGCGCGTTGCCGCGGCGCACGTTCGGATGCCCGTGCGTCAGGTAGTTGACGCCCTCGTTGATCAGCCACGCCACGGTACTGTCGAGCAGCGCGAGATCGATCAGTTGCCCCTGCCCGGTTTTGTCCCGGTGGCGAAGTGCTGCCAAGAGCGCCGACGTCGCGTACATGCCGCACATGACATCCGAGATGCCGGTCCCGACCTTGTGCGGATCGCCGTCGACCGGCCCCGTCAGGCTCATGATCCCGCCCATGCCCTGAGCCAGCATGTCGTAACCGGCACGCTTTGCGTAAGGCCCCGTGCGCCCGAAACCGGAAATGTGCAGATAGACCTTGTCCGGATATTCAGCGTGAATGTCATCGTAACCGAGGCCGTATTTATCCAGCCCGCCGACCTTGAAGTTGTGGCAGATCGCGTCGCAGTGCTTCAGCAGGTCTTTGACCAGGCGCACGCCTTCGGGCTTCGTAATATCGACGGTGACGGATCGCTTGTTGCGGTTCGACGCCATGTAATAGGCGCTTTCGCGGGTATCGGCGCCCTCCTTGTCCTTGAGGTACGGCGGCCCCCAGCCACGCGTATCGTCGCCAGAACCCGGCTTTTCGACCTTGATGATGTCGGCGCCCATGTCGCCCAGCAGCTGGGTACAGGTCGGTCCCGCAAGGATGCGCGTCAGGTCGAGAATTCGGATGCCCTGGAGGGGGCCGGTATTGGTCGTCATGGATCTTCCCTTGTGTATGAGCGGCGCGGCAGCGCCAAGTTGGTTTTAGCCGATGGCTTTTCTTGATAAAAACGAATAATTATATCGGTAAACTTGATTATTTTTCATCCTTCTGCCGCGCGGAGAGTCGCTTCGGCCGCTTGTCGCCGGCGAGACCGCTCAGGATCTCGACCAATGCCCGCGTCAGGTGCGCCTTCGGATTGTCGCGCCGTTCGACGACGCCGATCACACGGCAGAGCGGCGGATCGCCGAACGGCATTTTCTCGATATCCGCCGGCAGGTCGGCACCGGCCCGGTCCGGCACCACGGAAACACCCAAGCCATGCTGGACCATCGAGGCAATGGCTTCGAGCGAGTCGATCTCCATCCCCGTGTTGACGCGGATGCCCCTGTCCTTCAGGTGCGTGTCGATCAACCGCCCCGCCCAGGCAAAACGCTGGAACCGGATGAACGGCCCCGCATCCAGCAATTCGCGGTCGGTCGACCCCCGCGTTCCCTTTGGCGCGATGACCATCAAAGGTTCCTCGGCGAACATGTGCCAGCTTAGCCCGGTCTGCAGCTGGGACGGTTCGGTCACGACGGCGGCGTCGAGTTCGCCCTTGTGCACACGCCCCACAAGGTCCGCGGAAAGGCCGCTCGAAACACGGATACGCAGATCGGGATGACCGGCGCGAAGCGCGCTCAACGCGGGTGGCAATATACCTGACATCAAGGTCGGCACCGACCCTATATCGAGGCTGCCGGTCAGTGCCTCGCCACTGACGATATCGGTCAGGCTTTCGCATTTTTCGACGATCTCGCGGGCGCGGTCGACGAGGTTGCGGCCCCGCGTATTCAGGCGCGGCGGCCGCGTCGTGCGGTCGAACAGTTTGGTTTCGAGATCGTCCTCAAGCGCCTTCACGTGAAGGCTGACCGCCGACTGGGTCAGGCCGATGGCATCGCCCGCAGCAGCGAACGAGCCGTGCTCGGCAATGGCGATCAGCGTCTTGAGATGGCGGAGGTCCATGGCCGAGAGCGTAATGACTTCGCGCCCGCCGCAAAAGGTCCTTCGTGAAACTTAATATTACGATTGTAACGTTGACCGCCGACATGGATGTGCGGAAGCTTTTAGCGGTTCTAACAACCGGAGGAACGCAGATGGACGCGGATCAAAGGCGCCGCGCCTATGACGACACGTCCGTGAAAGACGTCAAAGGCGTTAACGAGGATTTCGTGCTGCATGTCCCGGCAGGCCGGCCCCTGCGAGAAGCCGTCGACTTTCTGGCGGAACACAAGATCGGCCTGACCATGGTCATCGCGAGCGACGGCGCACTTGCGGGCGTCATCTCCGAACGCGACGTCGTGCGGGCACTCTACGAACACGGCAATCACGCCCTCAATATGCCGGTCGACATGTTTATGGCGCGCGATGTGCTGACGTGTTCGGATCAGGACAGTGTCGTCGACGTCGCCAAACTGATGGCCGAAAAACACATCCGGCACCTGCCGATCGTCGAGGACGGTTACCTTGCGGGCATGATCAGCGCGAGCGACCTCGTGCGGCACTTCGCGTCGAATGCCTGATTGAAAGGCCGGCGTTATTTCTGCGGGTATGGATTGACGATGTCGCGGACGATCTGTTCCAGCACGTCACGGACCTGTTTTTCGTCACAGCCCATGAGGACCGCATCCTCGAGCGCGTCCTGACATTCCTGGCGGATCTCGTCCAGGTTCTCGCGCAGCACCACCAGCTTTTCCTCGCACGATACCAGATCCCCGTCCGGCTGGCGCCAGACGACTCCGTCGATATCGAACTTGTTCACATCGTCTTTCATATCTCGGAAATACACCCGCGCCCGAACGGTTTCAAGTTGTGGCGCGTCAAATCGGCGTAAACCTAGCGCAGACGTTCATCGAGCCAGATGTCGTTATCGCGCTTGAGCTTCGGCTGCGGCGATCCGCCGCTGGCGCCGGGGCCGAATTCCCATGGCAGCGGGGGCGGCTCGCCCTGCTGACCTTCCCACGGCAGTTCCGGCGGCGTTTCGCGTCTCTTGCGCCGTGACATGGCCTTGTCGACATGCCCCAGATTCTTCTCGGCAACGGCAGCCAGCCGCTCGGCGCCTTTTTCGACATAGATGGCGCGTGCCGTGCGAAACGCATCGCGCGCCCCTTCGAGGGCACTCGTATCCCCGGCAACACGGCCGTACAGAAACAGCGCGGAGCCGAGATTGTTCTGCGCCGACGCCCAGTGTAGCGGCATGTTCCGGCGGTCGCGGGCGGAGACGACGGCGTTGCAGGCCTCGACCGCCTGAAGAAGCATCGCCGCATCGCGGTTTTCGCGGCCGATGACCAGGGCTACCTGCCCGAAATGTCCCATGGCCTCGGCCCACTCATTGGGCGTCGACTTCCGGTCATACACCGTGAGCGCGTTCCTGAACGCGTGCAGCGCATGTTCCAGCGTATCGGCATCGCCGTTGTCGAAATCTAGGCGGTATAGCGCGAGACCGAGGCGGTTGTTCATGGCCGCCCAGTCGTGCGGAAAGGTGTTGGGCCCGACGACCTTGAGCGCATCCTCAAGATCGTTGATCGATGCCTCAAGCGCGCCGGTATCGTTGGTCCGCTCGGCGATGAACTGCCCCAGGAAAGCCCGGTCGCGATGCGCGAAGGCCCATTCCAGCGGTGTCTTCTCGGCGCTGAAAGCTTCCAGCGCCGTATCGAACAGCGACATGGCCGCCTGTGCATCGTCGGCGCGACGCTTGAAGCGGGTCGCGCTGGCGAAGGTCCGTGCCACCGTCGCCCGTTCCTCGGCGCGGGACAGTGGATCCAGGCCCGGCACCTCCTTCAATATCTGCTCACGCGCATCCAGCAGCAGCACGTCCAGGTCGCGGCGCACCGTCAGGATCTTCCCTGCCTGCTTGGTGCGAAGCGCCGCCAGAAGTGCCGCGTGCAACCGGTGCGATGCCGCCGCATCCAGCGGCATCGGCAGAATAAGAAGCGTCCAGCCGTCGCCCATGCGGAACTGATCGACCGCCGGATCCTCGCGCACGAACAAACGCAGATGCAGCAGCTGCCCGCCCGGCACCACGGCGCCCCAGATCACAATGTCGCCCCCCTGGTCCAGCAGCCAGCGTTCGGAGGCCTTCTTGAGGTCGCGCATCGCGGCAACAGGATCGCTCTCGAAGTCGAGCGCGACCTTGGCATTCATCGCCCGGGCGCGGATGCCGCGGCGCTTGGAGAGTTCGGAAATGAGGTGCTGTGCCGCCTGTTCGCCGCCTTCGCCATCGAGCGCGGACACGCGCACGTCGAGCCGGTCGTAGACATCAGCGAATTCGGGCTTGAGAATCCGGCGCAGCAAACCGGGCTTGAGCACGCTCGATGCCGGGTCCTCGACCGTATATTCCGTATCCGATTGCGACGACAGCGCGACCAGCGCGCGTGACGGCGATGTCTGCGGCTTTTCATCGGCGACGGCTCTGCGCACGGCCTTCTTGGCCGGCGCGTCTTTCTTTGCCGGTTGCCGGCCAAGCAGCCGTGAAGCCTGTTCCTTGGAGATCTGTTCGACAACAAGGTTGCCGAGAGCCTGTGCCGTGTCTTCCATGGCGCGGCCGTCGACCAGTTCCTCGGCACCGATCAGGGATCCGCGGTCGAGCACGGCGGTCGGCATGGACATGCCGTCCAGCTCGCGCGTCATCTCGACCGACCCTTGTACGATACGGTACGCGGTATCCGGCACGCTGCCTTCGGCGAGCAAAATGTCGCCGGATTTATACTCTTTGGTTGCCACCCGTCTCTCCTATACGGACACGCGCCCAGGCGCCCCTATGGTGGCCTTCAAGGAGTAAAGATGGTGTTAACGGATGGCGCCGCGCGGGGTGGCTATTGCTCGACGATCTCGTCACGCAGCGCGCGGCGGATATCGCCGAAAACGCCGGCCCAGGCGCCGTGGCGCTTCTGGCGGAACAGCCGCATGCTCGGATACCACGGTGATTTGTCCGTGCCGCGCATCCAGCGCCAGTCCGGCGAGAACGGCACCGCCACCCAGACCGGTTTGCCCATCGCGCCGGCGAGGTGCGCGAGCGCGGTATCGACCGTAATCACGAGGTCGAGTTGATTGATCACGGCTGCGGTATCCGAGAAATCCCGGAGCCGGTCGCCGATGTCGTTGACCAGCGCGCCACAGCCGTGCTCGGCGATGTCGGCGGCGGCCGGTCCCTTTTGCAGCGAATAGACGGACAAACCCGGCAGGCCGAGAATTTCGATGAAATGCTTGAACCCGGCCGACCGGTTTGTGTCGTTCCGGTGCGTCGGCCGTCCCGCCCAGGCGATCCCGACCCGCTTGATGCGGCCCAGCGACGACGGCAGTTGCACGGCACCCGGATCGAGCGGGCCGACATAAGGGACGTCCGCCGGGATGGAGTCCTTGCCCGTGCCGAACACGTTGGCGAGCGACATCATCGGAATCCAGAAATCGAACTTCGGCGGCACCTGGCCCCGGTTGAATACCTTGGATACGCCGTCGACCGAACCGATCAGCCGCGCCAGTTCGGGCTGCACCTCGACCACGACCTGGCCGCCGCGTTCCTTGATCATCGGCAGGTAGCGGGCGAACTGGATCATATCGCCGAAGCCCTGCTCGTGGTGCACGAGCACCGTCTTGCCCTTGAGTTCGGAACCATCCCAGCGCGGTTTGTCGAATTCGCGCGGCGGGCTGCGGTCCAGCAGCCAACGGCTTTCATAGGCGTCGAAACCTTCTTCGAGCCGGCCCATTTCGAGGAGCGTCAGCGCCCGGTCCCATTGGCAGTCGACATGGTTTTCGTTGAGCGCCAGCGCCTTGTCGAGGCAGCTCAGCGCGGCGTCCGTCTGCCCCAGATCGCGCAACACGAGGCCGAGGTTGTAATACGCTTCCGTCGAACGCGGCGCGAGCCTGACGGCCTGCTGATGCGACGCCATCGCCACCTCGAGCCGGCCCAGTTCACGGAGCGCATTGCCCATGTTGGAATAGACGCCCGAGTTGTTGGGCTTCAGCACCAGCGAGCGGCGATAGCACGCGACCGCGGCTTCGAGCTTGCCCAGCGAGCGGAGCGCGACGCCCATATTGTTGTAGACGTCGGACTGCTTCGGATTGAGCAGCAGCGACTTACCGTAGGAATCGACCGCTTCCTCGAGCTTGCCTTCGCGGTGAAGCGTGGCCGCCACATTGAACATGCGGACCGCTTCCCGTTCGCGCAGCGCGACGCGCTGATCTTCGGGCAGCGAACGCCAGATTTCGAGCTTTTCGGGATCGACGGTATGCGGCTTCGACTGTACCGGCGCCGGCGCTTCTTTTTCACGCGGACGAAGGACCGCCTTGGCGCGCTTTTTCGGCGCGGCACCTGCCTTCGCGGACTGTTTCGCCATACCGGCTGCCCCCCGTTGGATACCCGTCAGCGCATATTGCAAGGGCTTTGCCCCGACCGCAAGCGCGGCCGACGGCCATGCGCAAGGGCCTGCGCTTATTTGCGCCGGATTTTACTCAAATTATAGAGAGCACGTTTTCCGGCGGCCGGCCAATGACCGCCTTGTCGCCGGCCACAACGATCGGCCGTTCGATGATGATCGGAATATTGACCATCGCGTCGAGCAACTCGGGTTCGCTCATCGCCGCGACATCGAGGCCCGCGTCCTTCGCATCTTTCCGGCGCACAATGTCATGCGCCTTGAGATCGAGCATGCCGAGAATACGCCGCAGTTCCGTCCGGGACGGCGGATGGTTCAGATACTCGACCACCTCGTGATCGACGTTCTTGTCCTCGAGGATCGCCAGCGTCTGGCGCGACTTCGAGCACCGCGGATTGTGATAGATCGTTACGGACATTTTCATCTCCCAATGTGTCAGGCACCGTCGCCACCGGATGCATCCCCTTTGCCCCCGGTCGGCGATTCTTCGGCCGTCAGGACCTTATCGGCAGAGGATCCGGTATTATCACCGCGCGTCCCGGGCGGCACGAAAGTTTCAGGCCGGTCTTCCGGCAGGCTTTCGACGTACAGCGACGTCGACGGGAAGGCGAATCCGGCACCGGCACCGTGAACGATATCCATGACCTTATAGGCGAGCCGTTCCTTGATCTCCAGCCATTCGCCCCAAACCTTCGTATAGGTAAAGCAATAGACGAGGATATCGATCGAGGAGTCGCTGAACCGGTCGATGCGGACGAACGTCGATGCCTCGGTCGGTTTAACGAACTCGTCATTGCTGTCGATATAATCGGATATACCTTCGCGTATCTCACGCAGCTGATCGACCGTGGTGCGGTATTCGACACCTATGTGCCAGTAAATGCGCCGGTAGGTCATGTCGGAAAAGTTGGTCACGGCCGTATCCGACAACTGTGCATTCGGCACCATCACCGGCGCCTGGTCGAAACGCCGCACCATGGTCGAGCGGAAACCGATGGCCTCGACGGTTCCTTCGACCACGCCTTCCACCCGGATCCAGTCCCCCTTGCGGAACCGCTTTTCACCGAGAATCAGAATACCGGCGATCAGGTTCTTGAACAGGTCCTGCGCACCGAGCGCGACCGCGACGCCGAACAGCCCCGCACCGGCGATGATGGGGCCGATCTGAATGCCCCAGATTTGCAGGACCGTCGCCGCACCGACCAAAATCACGGCAACGCGCATCGCCTTCATGATCCAGTCGATCAGTTCGCGGCTCAGCACCTCTTCGAGTCTCTTGAACGCCCGTGACAGCGGGCCGACCGCACGCAGCATCGCCCAGAAGATGACAATTGCGATCAAGGTGCGTGTGACGTTCTCGGCAATCGTCTCGACGACGCCCTCGAACTGCATGTAATTGGCGGCGACGAAGATCCCGAACACCACCGGGATCGCGCGTAACGGCGGAGCGATCGCGTCGACGACGTTGTCGTCGATCTTCCACTCGGTGCTCTGCGCCATGCGCCTGAGCCAGCCGACCAGGAACTTCGCGATAAGACCACGCAGCACGAAGAACGCGAAAAGGATCAGAAGTGCATTGATCGCCTGGCCGATATCGACCCCGCCGACGCCGTTCTGCCAGACGTCGACCACAAGATCCCAGAATTTTTTGATGTCGTCAGCGCTCAACACGTCTCTCCACGGCTTTCGTAACGGCCATTCACCGAGGGATAGCCGAGTTGGCGGCGCTTTTCAAACCGGCATCGCCGACGATCTAGATCCATTTTAGCTTCCGGAAGATCAGTACCTGCAACGCGACAACAAAGATCAGCAGGCCGGAAATCATCAGGAACCCTTCCTTGTGCTCGGCAAGTGGCACACCGCCGACGTTCATACCAAGCATGCCGGTAATGACGCCGAGCGGCAGCATCAAAGCCGCGACCACACTGAGAGTGTACATGTTGCGGTTCATGTGCTCCGCCGCACGGTTGGTCAGTTCATCCTGAATGACGGACGCCCGTTCGCGAATGGCGTCCATATCCTCGACAATGCGCGCCACCTGCTCGGCAGACTCGCGAAAGGCAAGGCGATGATCCTGCGGCATCCATGGAATCGTTTCGGCATGCACACGCGCCAGCGCATCGCGCTGCGGGGCAAGGTAGCGGCGGAGCGCGATTGCCGCGCGGCGCAGGGTCTTCAGACGGTGGCGGATGTCGGCCGCCGGGTTGACGACCAGATCGTCCTCCAGCGCGTCCGTTTCGTCGTTCATCTCCTCGATGACGGGGCCCATGCGCTGGATCAGCGCGGCGGCCAGCATGCGCAGCGTATCGCTCGTGCTGACCGGGCCGTCGCCCTCGGCGAGCCGCTCGCGCACATCGTTGACCGCCATCAGGCGGCGCAGGCGCACCGTAATGATGCGGCCGTTCTCGACCCATATCCGCAGACTGACCATATCTTCCGGATCGGCGCCGGGGTTGAGATTTACGCCGCGTAACGTCATCAGCACGCCTTCATGCATGAAGGCGACACGCGGCCGCGTCTCACCTGCCAGAAGGGCGTCCACCTGCAGTTGCCCCAGACCACTCTCGTTGCGCAACCAGGACTCCGATCGTACCCCTTTCCTGTCGAGATGGATCCACACCGGATGCTCGAACGCATTTACACGCGACAGGTCGTCCCACGCCAGCGGACGCCCACCCCCCTTACCGTCGAGTTCGTACGCGCCAATCAGTCCGTCTTGCTCGGTCATCGAAATCTCCACACTTTTTCACCGTCACGGCTGGCATCCCCTCCAGAGACCACTAGAATAACCGCGGAAAAGATTTAAGGGGAGTGACCTTTGAATTCGGTTCGTGAACAGATTTTATCCATTTCCTCGCTGTTGCTCGGCATGTCCATGCTGCTCATCGGCAACAGTCTGCAGGGGACGTTGATCGCCATCCGCGCGGTGGGCGAGCAGTTTTCGCCAAACGCCATCGGCATCATGGCATCCGGGTATTTTCTCGGTTTTGTCGCCGGCACGATGGTCACCGCGTACCTGATCGAACGTGCCGGGCATATCCGCGCGTTCACCGCCCTCGCGTCGCTGGCATCCGCCGCCGCGCTCGGCCACATCATCATTATCGATCCGACCGCGTGGACGATCTTCCGAGGCGTCTCGGGATTCTGCTTTGCGGGTATCTACATGGTGATCGAAAGCTGGCTCAATGAGCGCGCCACCAACGAGACACGCGGACAGGTCCTGGCCGCGTACATGGTGGTCAACCTGCTGTCGCTGACGGTCGGGCAGTTTCTGATCTCGGCGGCGGACCCCCTCGGATACGTTCTTTTCTGCATCGTTTCGATATTGGTCTCGCTCGCCATCATTCCCGTGTCGATCACACGGACAATCGCGCCGGCCCCGCAGAAACCAAGGCCACTGCCGATCCGCAGGCTGTTCACCATTTCCCCACTCGGCTTCGTGAGCTGCTTCGCCTACGGCCTGTCGATGGGGGCGTTCTGGGGGCTGGCGCCGGTGTTCGCGGGGAATGTCGGTCTCGATGTCGACGGGGTCGCGATCTTCATGTCGCTGTGCATTCTCGGTGGCGGATTGATGCAGTGGCCGATGGGCTGGCTATCCGATCACTTCGACCGGCGCCTTGTCCTTATGTTCGGCAGCTTCGCCGCCGGCGGCATGGCGATCATGGTAGCGACAGGCGGCATGATCAAACCGGATTTGCTGCTGTACATGTCGATTCTTTTCGGCGCCGCTTCCTTTCCGGTTTATGCCGTCACCGTGTCGCACGCGAATGACCACGTGGAAGCCGAGGAACGCGTCGTCGTCAGCGGCACCCTGCTGCTGATCTATGGCGCGGGGGCGATCGTTGGCCCGCTGCTGGCCGGACCGCTGATGGACATGCTGGGGGCAGAGGGGCTGTTCTTCTATATCGGCGGCATCTTCATCATGGTCGGCCTGTACGCCATCTGGCGGACGACGCGGCGTGCCGCGCCGACGGCAGAAGCGAAAACGAACTTCGTGCCGACGCCGAATGCCACGCCGGTCGCGGCGGCCCTCGACCCCCATTCGGAGCCCATGGCGGAACAGCCCGCCCAGGACGAACAACCCGGGAAGTAAGAGCGTAAGGAGCCCCCGCTTACGGCGCCAGAGCGGCAGCCAGTTCCAGTTCTTCGACGCTGTCCGCGTCCAGCACCTGGCAGACGACGTCGTAAGCAAAACCGGCGCGTGCTAGCACGGCCATGTCCTTTTCTCGCCGTTCCGCGCGGACGTCCGGATCGTCACTGCGATAGGGCCCCAGCCGCCGCCGCCGCGCCAGGGTCAGTGCCGCGGCAAGATCGAGATCCGATGTCCTCTCCTCCTCGGCAAGCGCACCCAATGCCGCGTCAATATGGTCTTCGTCGAGGCCCTTCTGCATCAGTTTGTAGCGAATGCCGCGCACCGGCGTTCCCTTGGCGTGTAACGTGCGGGCACGCATCTCCGCATACGCCCGGTCATCGACGAAGCCGTATCGTTCGAACTTGGCAATAATCTCGTCGACGAATTTCTCGCCTTCGGCCGGGTCGGTGCCGTGGTGGTCGGCGGAACGTTTTACCTTCTGCATCATGAGCTGCCGGAGATGCGCCCGCGAGGTCGCAAACCGGCCGAGATAATGTGCGGCGGAATTCTCGAGGTATTTCGCGGTCGCCTTTTTCGGCCCGCGCCTGCGCTTCGGCTGCTTCGCTTCGTCGTCGCTCATTTTCGTCCCGACTACCGGTGCGGCAGCACTGGTTTTGGCCGCCGCGACACTTTATATAGACCTCAAAGGACAACAAACGAAACACCGCAACATCCAAGTCGGGAATTTCATGCGACAGCCTGCAACTTCCAATGCCATTGGCCTTTGGACGTTATACATGCGCGAAGTCCGCCGCTTCATGAAGGTCTATACCCAGACCCTTATGGCGCCGGTGGTCACGACGCTCCTGTTTCTTGCCGTCTTCACGCTCGCTCTCGGCAAGTTCCGGCCGGACGTGCACGGCGTGCCGTTTTCGGAGTTCCTGGCACCGGGCCTGATCATGATGGCCATTGCCCAGAATGCCTTCGCGAATACGTCGAGCTCGATCATGATCGCCAAGGTACAGGGGAATATCGTCGATACCCTGATGCCGCCGTTCTCGCCGTTGGAACTGGTAACGGGGATCGCATTCGGCGGCGTGACGCGCGGCGTCGTCGTCGGTTTCGCGGTGGCGCTGGCGATGACCCTGGTGGTCGGTCTTTCCATCAGCAACATCTGCCTGATCGCCTACCACGCCCTGATGGCATCGCTGATGCTGTCATTGCTCGGCATCATGGGCGGAATCTGGGCCGACAAGTTCGACCACATGGCGGCCGTCACGAACTTCGTGATTACCCCGCTCGCCTTTCTGTCGGGAACCTTCTACTCGATCGAACGTCTGCCGCCGTTTGGCCAGACGCTGGCACACCTCAACCCGTTCTTCTACATGATCGATGGGTTCCGCGCCGGCTTCATCGGTCACGCCGATGCGGCGCCGTGGCTCGGTATCGCCGTCATGGCCGCGATCAATGCGGTGTTGTGGTGGACTTGCATGTGGATGTTCAGGTCCGGCTACAAGCTCAAACCCTGAACGCATTGGAACGGTGATCGTCAGCGAATGTTGACGGCCACGCGCGGCTGGCGTTTGCGCGCTTTTTCTTCTTCTTCCTTGGCCTTTTCATAGGCCTCCATGAGCGGCTCGATGGTTTTGCGAATGACATTGATCTCGCGCGTCTGGGCGAGTTCCGTCTCCTCAAGCGATTTTGCGGTGCGCGCGATGGCATCGATCGCACCTTTGATCGCCTGATCCTGCTTCTGCGATTTCTCGGCGAGAATCGTCTCGCACTCGTTCATGCGTTCTTCGATGATCAACTGGCATCGTTTCGAAACCTCGGTCGCATAAACAAGACCGGCTATCCCGAAAAACAATGCGAACGCACTTACGAACTGAAAAAACACATCCATAAGTTGTCCCTTACACCTCTTAAGCACATACGATTGTAGGTATAATCGTGAACCTATTAAATGATGAAAATCACACCTCATTAAAAAAACGCGCGTTCAGAAACCGATTTTATCCGCAAAGCCCCTGTACCCTTGGGGCCCAGCACGTATAGATTCCTCTCGAACGCCCTTAATTCAGACCCGGAAAATTGCCCCATGGCCCATCTTCTCCGCCGCGCATGGCCGCCAGAAGCCTCGGAAACCTATATCCAGACGATTGCAGAGGAGACGGCAACTGCCGATTCAGACACCGTTCATACACGTATAGATTCGCTCATCGCCGAGAACCGGCAGATCCACGAAAGGGACTGCATCAATCTCAATCCGGCGACCAACATCATGAATCCGAAAGCGGAAGCGGCCCTTGCATCCGGCCTGGGATCGCGGCCGTCGCTCGGCTATCCGGGCGATAAGTACGAAATGGGTCTGGAAGCGATCGAGAAGATCGAGGTGATCTGCGCCGAGCTCGCAGCGGAGATATTCGACGCCGGTTACGCGGAGATTCGCGTCGGTTCCGGTGCGCTCGCCAACCTCTATACCTTCATGGCGATTACCAGGCCGGGGGATTCCATTATCGTCCCGTCCGCCAGCATCGGCGGGCACGTTACCCATCACGATGCGGGGGCCGCCGGTCTTTACGGCGTCGATATCCATGCCGCACCGGTATTGGCCGATGGTTACACCGTCGACGTCGAGGGCCTGGCCGCCCTTGCCCGCGAGGTCAAGCCGGCGCTGATCACCATCGGCGGCAGCCTCAACCTTTTCCCCCATCCGGTTGCTGCCGTGCGCGACATCGCCGACGAGGCCGGCGCCAAGGTCATGTTCGACGCGGCGCATCTTTGCGGCATGATCGCCGGCAGGACGTGGGACAATCCGCTCAGCCTCGGCGCCGACGTCATGACGATGAGCACGTACAAGAGCCTCGGCGGCCCCGCCGGCGGGCTGGTGGTGACCAACGATGCAGGGATTGCCGAGCGCCTCGACAAGATTGCGTTTCCGGGGCTGACGGCCAACTTCGACGTCGCCAAGTCGGCGGCGCTCGCCATTACGCTGCTGGACTGGCGGGAATACGGCAAGGCTTACGCCGCCGAGATGCGGGCGCTCTCGAAAACGCTTGCCACCGCACTGGACGATCTCGGTCTTCCGGTCTTTGCAAAGGACCGTGGCTTCACGATGTCGCATCAGTTCGCCATCGAGGCCCATGCCTTCGGCGGCGGACAGGCCGCCGCGAAGCGCCTTCGGGAAGCCAATATCCTAAGTTGCGGGATCGGCCTGCCGATGGCGGACGTCGCAGGCGACGTCAACGGCCTCCGGATCGGCACCCCGGAACTCGCGCGCATCGGCATGCACACGAGCGACATGACCGAACTTGCGTCATTGATCCACAGGGCGCTGACGGGCAACGACACTGCAGGCGTCGCTGCCGATGCCAGCGCCATGCGGCGGCGGTTCAAAACGCTCCAATTCATTCGTGAGTGACAAACCTGTTGCAATCGTAACGGCTTATTGACAGCAACTGGCCGCCTCACGATACTCCTCGGCTTTCCCGGCACCATCCCGGTCCGGGGCATAAGGAGCAGAGATCATGATACCGGCAGTCATGCCCACATACGCCCGTTACGATCTTGCCTTCGATCACGGCGAAGGCGCGTATCTGTGGGATACCGAGGGCCGACGTTATCTGGATTTCGGGGCGGGCATCGCCGTCGCCGCGATCGGTCACTGCCACCCGCACCTGGTCGACGCGATCCGCGAGCAGGCGGGCAAGCTTATGCACACGTCGAACCTGTACCACATCCCGGGGCAGGAAGCGCTGGCCGAACGTCTTGTCGCGAATACGTTTGCCGACGCCGTGTTCTTCAACAATTCCGGCAACGAGGCCGTCGAGCTGGGCGTCAAGATGATGCGCCGCTATCACTGGGCCAACGGCCATCCGGAACGCTACCGGGTGATTACTGTGTCCGGCGCGTTTCACGGCCGTTCGCTCGCCATGCTGTCGGCCGGCAAACAGGAAAAGCACCTGACGGGTTTCGGTCCCGAGGTCGACGGCTTTGATCAGGTCGCCTTCGACAACCTGAACGAACTCAAGGCCGCCATCGGCCCCGAGACCGCTGGCATCCTTGTCGAGCCGGTACAGGGCGAGGGCGGCATCCGGCCGATGAGCAAAGAGTACCTGCAAAGCCTGCGCAAAATCGCCGACGAATTCGGTCTGTTGCTGATGTTCGACGAGGTCCAGTCCGGCGTCGGGCGTACCGGCAAACTCTATGCTTACGAATGGGCCGGCATCGCGCCGGATATCCTGGCATCCGCCAAAGGAATCGGCGGCGGCTTCCCGCTCGGCGCGACACTGGCCACGGAAAAGGTCGCCGATGCCATGACCGCCGGTTCGCACGGCTCCACCTATGGCGGCAACCCGCTGGCCATGGCCGCAGGGAACGCGGTGCTCGACGTCATTCTGGCGCCCGGGTTCCTGGAAGGCGTGCAGAAAATCGCCGGGACATTCATGGCCGGCCTGGAAGACATCGCCTCGAAACATCCGTCCGTGTTCGAGATTGCACGCGGCACCGGCCTCATGCTCGGTCTGAAATGCGCCGACGGCGTGACCAACGGCGATGTCGTCAAGAAGCTGATGGAGAACGGCCTGCTGAGCGTACCGGCCGGCGACAATGTCGTTCGCTTCGTACCGCCGCTGGTGATTACTGCAGACGACGTCACCGAGGCCCTCTCGATCATCGAGAAGACGGCCACCGATTTCGAGGGCGGCGCCTGACATGTCGACGCCGAAACACTTTCTTGATATCGACCGCCTCGACAGCGAGACGCTGAAAGGCATCCTCGGGCTTGGGCACGATCTGAAAAAATCCCGCCGCAGCGGGTCCACGGGAAAGCCGCTGGACGGCAAGACCCTCGTCATGATCTTCGAGAAGCCGTCGACCCGGACGCGTGTTTCGTTCCAGGTCGGCATGCAGGAACTGGGCGGGCACACGGTGCTGCTGACCGATGACCAGTCGCAACTCGGCCGCGGCGAAACCGTCGCCGATACGGCGCGCGTGCTGTCGCGTTACGCCGACGCGATCATGATCCGGACCGACGATCCGGCGAAGCTGGTCGAACTGGAAGAATATGCCAGCGTCCCGGTCATCAACGGCCTCACCGATCAGTCGCACCCGTGCCAGATCATGGCCGACATCATGACGTTCGAGGAGATGCGCGGCGACATCAAGGACCGGGCCGTGGCCTGGACCGGTGACGGCAATAACGTGGTGACCAGCTGGGTGCACGCGGCGGTGCGTTTCGGTTTCGAGATGCGGATCGCGACGCCGGACGATCTGAAGCCAAGCGACGCCCTGATCGGCTGGGCCAGGGACGCCGGCGCCAAGGTGCTGCTGACCGAAGACCCCGCGGAAGCCGTCAACAACGCCGACCTGGTCGTGACGGATACATGGGTCTCGATGGGCGACGAGGATGCCGGCACGCGCCATAACATGCTGTCGCCCTACCGCGTGGACGACGCGCTGATGGCGAAAGCGGATAAGGACGCCCTCTTTATGCATTGCCTGCCCGCACACCGCGGCGACGAGGTGACCGATTCCGTTCTGGATGGTCCGCAGTCCGTGGTCTGGGACGAAGCCGAAAACCGGCTGCACGTCCAGAAGGCCATCCTTTCCTGGTGTCTGAGCTGACGTCCGGGTTCCAAGGCCCCGGCCCATCCGTATTCGGCAAGGCATCGCTGTCACGGAGCGATATTCTCGCGCTCGACAGACTTGCCGCCGCAGCCTGGGCCGCCCCCGAGCAGGAATTCCACGGTGGATGGATCTTCCGGCATGCCGACGGCATCACCCGGCGCGCCAATTCCGCGGCGCCGTTCCCACTCGAGGACGGGGCAACGGCGGAAACGCAGATCGCCTATGCGGAGGCCTTTTACCCGGCACGCGGCCTGCCGCCACGCGTCCAGATTTCACCCGCCGCGGAACCCGACGGAATCGACGAACTCCTGGCGGCACGTGGGTACGAGATAGAGTCAGGCGTCGAAATCATGATCGCGGATGCTTCAAGATTGGCCGCGGAGTCACCGGGAAACATCCTTATTGCAGAAACAGCGCCCGGCGGATGGTGGGACTGTTACATGGAAGGCTACGGCCGTGATCCGCGCCGCATCGTCGCGGGCGCACGGGAAACACCCCTGTTCGCCGCGGTCCCCGATGATACCGGCACCATGGATGCCATCGGTCTTGGCGTGATGGGCGGTGGCTGGCTCGCCGTATTCGGGATGTACACACGCCCCGAACGGCGGCGGCTGGGCCTTGGCGCCGGGCTGATCCGCGCCCTGGCCGCTTTCGCTGTTGATCGCGGCGTTCATGGGGCTTACCTACAGGTGGAAGACGACAATCCAGCGGCGCGCCGTTTATACGAGAAACTCGGCTTCCGCGGCGTTTACGGATATCATTACCGCACACTTTGGACGGCAACTTGAACAACACCCCGGCCACTTACGAATTCGGCGACTTCGTGCAGACCTTCCAGATCGAAGATCTGAACATCCGCGGCCGTCTGATCCGTCTCGACCAGACCTACGCCGAGGCGATCAAGGCGCACGATTATCCGCCGTTTATCGAAAAGCTTGTCGGCGAGATCCTGGTCCTTGCTGCCGTCCTCGCCAGTGCGCTCAAGTACGACGGCGTGTTCAAACTGCAGGTGCAGGGCGACGGACCGGTCAGCCTGATCATGGCGGACATCACTTCCGACGGGGCGATGCGCGCCTGCGCCAAGATCAGAGAAGGTGTCGATCCCGCCGATATCGCCGAAGGCGCTTCCATCCCGCAGACCCTAGGCGCCGGGCACATGGCCTTTACGGTCGACCAGGGTCCGGACACGGACCGCTATCAGGGCATTACCGAAATCACCGGTGCAACGCTCGCCGAATGCGCACAGAACTACTTTCGTCAGTCCGAACAGATCGAGACCGCCATTGCCATCACCGCGGATGCCAATGGACCGTCGCATGCCGCCGGCCTGATGGTGCAGCGGTTACCGATGGCGCGCGACGGCGAACAGGAAGAAGAGAACTGGCGCCGTGCTGTCATCTTGATGAGTTCCATCACGAACAAGGAACTTCTCGATCCGTCGTTGAGCGCCACGAAAATCCTTTACCGTCTTTATCACGAAGACGGTATCCGTCTGTATGAACAAGGCGCGTTACGGCATGAATGCCGCTGCTCGGAAGACCGCGTCAGCCGCACGTTACGCGCATTCCCGCGCAGCGAAATCGACGAGATGGCCGAAGACGGTCTCATTACCGTCACTTGCGAGTTCTGCAGAACCGATTACGTATACGATGAACGACGGCTCGACGACCTGTTCGCCGATGCTGCCGGAGCGACCTGAATTTCACCCGGAGACCACAGCCATGCGCCTGCCACGATCCGTCCGCCGAATTTCAATACTTGCCGTTGTCCTGACGGCCGTTGCGGGTCTGGGATCCTGTACGACGCCGCCGCCGCCACAGTTTCCCGAGCTTACGTTTACGCATCTGCCGCAGATCGCACTCGGCGTCGCGCGGATCGAAATCGTCGACAATTTCACACCGCCCTCGGACCCGAAACATGTCGAAAGCCGGATGCCGGTCTCGCCCGAGGTCGCGCTCCGCAACTGGGCACGCGACCGCCTGCAGGCGACCGGGGTTTCAGGGGTCGCCAAATTCATCATCAACAATGCCGCGGTCACCGAAACGGAACTTGCCCGCAAGACAGGTCTCAGCGGCGTCTTCACGACGGAGCAGTCCCACCGTTATGACGCCGGCGTCGATGTCGAGGTCCGGCTGGAGGGCGTACCACGTGTGACTCAGGCCTTTGCCAAGGCCGCAGTTAATCGTTCACAGACGATCCCCGAAGATGCCTCGATCAATGTCCGCGAGGAAACGTGGTTCAACCTGACCGAACAGGTCATGAAGGATTTCGATCCGCAGATGTCGGCCTCGATCCGCAAACACCTGGCCGATTTTATCCGCTGACCCTAAGTTCGCTTCTGAAACTCAACCGGGACGTCGTTCGCCATCGTGACGTCGAGGTCGAAGCCTGTCTCCTTGGAAACGAGCTCGCGCGCACGCGCGACGTGTTTCTGTCCACGCTTTAGCTCCGCCCAAAGCGCAACTCCCCGTTCCTGGAGCGCCGGGTCCCCGGCGCATCTGAGCGAACAAACCCAGATCTGAAGCCCGAGCGCGTCGTGGTGGCGCTTGTTCTTCGTCAGCACACCCACGGCCTTCATCATGTCCCCTACATAGCCGGGCATCTGCTTCACGAATTCCGTGAGGTCACGCAGGTCGATGCCGTCTTTCAAAAGCGCGTTGCGGTGATGTGCCGCAATCGCCAGCACCAACCCCACGCTTTCATTATCCAGGGTTTGCAGATGCTCGATGACGCGCTCGACATCCCGACGATGCCGTTTGCGCGCCCAGCCGCCCAGCATGTTGCCGAACGGATTCACGGCCGCCAGAAGCTCCGGCTCAGCAACACGATCACGGTGAACAGTTCCAGCCGTCCCAGCAGCATCCCGAGCGACATCAGCCACTTGGCGGCGTCCGGGAAGGTCGAGAAGTTCCCCGCCGGTCCGGCAATCGGACCCAACGCCGGGCCCACGTTTGCGATGGATGTCGCTGCCGACGAAAACGCCGTCATGAAATCCAGGCCCAGCAGGCTGAGCGCCAACGCCAGCAGCGCGAACGTAAAGAACCACATAAAGAAGAACGACAGCACCGAAATGATGATCTCTTCCGAGATCGGCCGCCTGTTGAAATAGGGAATAAAAACACCGTGCGGCTGCAAAAGGTGGTGGATCTGCGTGCGGGCCGCAGCATAGAGCACCTGGAACCGAAACACCTTGATGCCGCAGGTCGTCGAGCCTGCACAGCCGCCGATAAACATGATGAAGAAGAAGATCACCGGCGAAAATGCGCCCCAAAGCCCATAGTCGTCGGTCGCATAGCCCGTGCCCGTGATGATCGAAACGATATTGAAAGACGCAAGCCGGATCGCTTCCAGGGGCGGCTCGCCGATCTCCAGCACCAGCCAGCCGGTCGTCACGGCAATGACGCATGCGACAAAGACGAGGAACCACTGCACCTGACTGTCGTTGACCACCGCCATCAGATCGCCCTGCAACGTTCGAAGGTACAGAATGAACGGCAGCGCGCCGATCAGCATGCCGGCCGTTGCGATGTAATCGATCGCGGCGGATTCGAAATGCGCAATCGACGCATCGTGCGTGGAGAAGCCACCGGTTGCGATGGTCGTCATCGAATGTGCCACCGCATCGAAACCGCCCATGCCGGCAAGCCAGTAGAACCCCGCCCAGATCATCGTCAGCGCAAAATATATGACGCCGATGGCCGAAGCGATCTGCGCCGCCCGCGGCAATGCCTTGTCCGACTGGTCAGAGCTTTCCATGCGGAACAGCTGCATACCACCGACCTGCAGCATGGGCAGAACGGCAATGGCCATCACGATGATACCGATCCCACCAAGCCATTGAAGCAGCGCACGCCATAAAAGAATCCCCGGCGGCGCATGTTCCAGCCCGACGATCACCGTCGACCCCGTGGTCGTAATCCCGGACATCGCCTCGAACACCGCATCGGTGAAATTCATGTCGAGTTCCGAGAAAGCGAACGGCAGCGACGCGAAAACGGTCATCGCCACCCAACTTGCCGTCGTAATCATGAAGGCATGGCGGATGGTAAGCTTCAGGCCGCGCACCCGCGACGTCAGCGCCATCGTAACACCGACGAAGAACGTCGTACCGGCGGCAACGGCGAAGACCTGCCAGTCGGGATGACCGTAGGCGAAATCCGCGATGGCCGGCAGACACATCACGATCGCAAGCGTCGCCAGCAACAGGCCGACGATGAATATAGCCGGTCGGTAATCCATGAAATATCCGGTCCCCGTACGCCCGTTTCAGGCCCCAGAAATAAAAAAGCGCGCCGCTTGAAGCGGGTCAAGTCCCGTCATTTTAAGACATTTTGCGCCGGGTGGGCGCGTTTTCGATCAGGCGTAGTTACCGCCGTCGTGATTCACCATCGCAAGGACCTCACGGCGCGTGGCAGGATCGTCCCGAAAAGCACCCAGCATGCGGCTGGTGACGAGCGAAACCCCCGGTTTGTGCACGCCACGCATCGTCATGCACTGATGGACCGCTTCGACGATCACCGCGACGCCGCGCGGCTCCAGCACCTCGTCTATGGTGTTGGCGATCTGCGCAGTCAGCTTTTCCTGAATCTGAAGCCGCTTGCCGAAAGCCTCGACGACGCGGGCAAGCTTTGAAATGCCAACGACGCGGCGGTCCGGCAGATAGGCGACATGCACCTTGCCGATGAACGGCACCATGTGATGTTCGCAGTGGCTCTCCAGGCGGATATCCTTGAGGAGAACGATCTCGTCATACCCTTCGGTTTCCTCAAAGGTTTTTTCGAGATAGCTGCGCGGGCAGACATCGTAACCGCTGAAAAACTCCTCGTAGGATCGGACGACACGATCCGGCGTTTCCAGAAGGCCTTCGCGTTCTGGGTCATCACCCGCCCAGCGGATCAGCGTGCGCACAGCGTCTTCGGCCTCTTCGCGGCTCGGCCGCTCGATTTCCGGACCCCGGTCAAGATCGGGAGCTGCGTGCTTGTGCGGGTTGCCGGCAATCACGCTCAGCGGTTTTTGGTCTGTCACGGGTCTGTCCTAACTTCTCTGCCCAAGGACGCAGCGTAGCATATCAGAATTCGATAATGCGGCCATGCCCAATGTAACGGGGCGTTTCGCCCGTCACGCCAACTATTACGACGTTATATAGGGACTGGATCAGTGCAATGCACGGCCGAATGAATTCGGCCGCCGCGCGGCGCGTCAGTGAACCGCCTGTGGCGGTTCCGGCCCGTCGAGCGAGAATGCCGGCACCTTAACAGCGAAACGGCGTCCGGACGCATCGATCATCTGGAAGATGCCCGTCATGAAACCCGTGGATGTCCTGAGCGGCGTGCCGCTCGAATACTCGTAGTGCTCGCCCGGTTTGAGGACCGGCTTGTCCCCGACGACACCATCGCCGATCACTTCGTGCGCGCGCCCATTCCCGTCCGTGATCCGCCAGCGGCGGGTCAGCAGTTGCACCGGTTCAGTGCCGAGGTTCTCGACGCGGACCTGATAGGCCCAGACGTGACGGTTCTCGTCCGGGTCCGACTGCTCGTCGATATACGCCGAGGCGACAAGGACCCGTATCCCGTCGGTCGTTTGTTCGAATGCTTGCAGTTCCGTCATCGGGGATCCTCCGTCGTCAAAAAAGCAGATGCGCGCCGACGGGTGCATTTAGCCGAAGCGCGCATTGCTTGTCCAGACGCCACTCGGTTCAGGATCAGACAGCAGCCCTTAGAGGACGCGGCCCGGCCCGATGACGATTTCGACGCGGCGGTTCTCGTCGCTTTTCTGTCCATCCGGCGTCACCACAGACGGATAGGTCTCGCCAAAGCCTATGGTGCTGATCTGTGACGGCGACACGCCGCGTGCGCGCAACATGTTGGCGACACGGTCCGCCCGAGCTTCGGAAAGATATTGGTTTCGTTTCGCCGAGCCGGACTTGTCGGCATGACCACCAAGCACGATCCGCAATTTCCTGTCCGACTTTGCGTAGTCGGCCGCGGCATCGAGCACGTCATTTGCGCCGACGGCAGGCATGCTTGATCCGAGCGGGAACGTCACCTTGAACGTCTTAAGCGCAGGCGTCGCAACGGCCACGGGCCGTCCTGCCGCCTTCAGCGCTTCCGCGGTCTCGGATGCGTATTCGGCGAACCCGTCGCGGCAGAAGCCGATGTGCAGCGGTTGATCGCCCTCGTCCGCCTGTTCGGCCCAGCAATCGAGGCGCGCAATCGCCTGACCGGTCGCTTTCGGCGCGATCCGGTCGGCACCGAGCGCACGCATGTGGTTGAGGTAGCGGTACGCCGCGGCAATTTCGGCATCGCGGACGATCCGATCACCCGAGGGCCCGGTTCCCACGAGACCGTTGGCTGCCGCAATGGCTTTTTCCGAGAACGCGATGGCGGACGCCTTGTCCCACATCTCCTTGTCTTCGAAATGGGCGAGGCGTTTATATTCACGCGCCGCTTCTGCGCTGACATCACCGCCCTTGATATCAAGGGTTTTCGCGGCCTCGATTTCGGGATTGGCACATGCGGCGACCGCCAGCAGGCAACCTGCGGCGGCACCGGTTTTAATTGATTTGGTTCTGATGGACATCTCAGTCTCCTGTCAGGGGTTCGTTGGAGACCGGTGTAACGGCCGCTTTCGGCGAAACGATGACCGAATAAGGCACACCTGTGATGATTCCGAGGCCGTTTCGTGCCGGCGGTTACTCCGCCGCGGCGGTGACGGCACCCTGCCAGAACAGGGTTTCCGGCGCGATGGGTTTGCCGGCTTTTTCACGCTCTGCCGCCGGCATCACGTCCATGTTGGGCCACAATCCGGTTTCAAGGCAGCGCGCATAACCTTCCGGCAGCTTCTTCTCGCGCATGGCGCGGGCCGCCGCCGCATGGTCGTAATCAAGGGCGCAAAGTTCGATGTTCAGGCCACCGTCCACCGGACAAAGCACCGCATACCAGACGCGCGGCGTTGCATCGTTGGCCGGCATCCCGATCACCCCTGAATTGAGCCATAGCCCGCTGTCCAGAACTTCCGCGAACGGCACGCCGGAATGTCCACCAATGACGGCGTCGACCGATAACATATCCAGCCCGGCGCGCTTGACCGCGTCGTCCGACTTTTCGAAAACGAACTCGTTGATCGATGACGCACTGCCATGGATCACGGCGAACCGGCGGGTACCGAGCGTGAAATTTATCTGCCGCGGCAGGCCGCGCATCCAGGCGCGATGCGCCGGCGTCAGGCAAGCGTTGGCATAGGCGTACCATTGCCGGGACATGACATCGCACGCCGTGCCTTCCTCGAACCCGCAACCACAATCATCAGCCTCGGCGCCGAAGCTTTCCTCGCAGTTGCCCATCACCGTTGCGATCTCCCAGTTCATGATCGCATCCGTGGTTGCCGCCGGGTCCCCTGCATAGGCAACAACGTCGCCGGTGCAGATGACGTTGCCAGCCGGAATGCCACGCCGCTTCGTTTCGGCCATCATGGCGTCCGTCGCTTGCAGGTTTGAGTACGGTCCACCGAAAACAAGAACCGGACCTTCGAGGACACCGAGGTCCAAAACGTTGTTTGCTTTATTCATCTAATTGCTCAGTCCGGGCTGCACGACGCACCGCCGAGCACGCAGAACTTGGCGCAGTGCGGATGATTGAGCTGAACGGCCTTACTTGATTCGGATAGTGCACTGCCGAGTTCGAACGTTTCGTCATACGGGAGCAGCGTGCACGGCACGACGGTCGGCGCGTCGGCACCTTTCCGCTTCACCACCATGCGCGACGATGCACACATCATCGTTTCCGGTTTGATCCCCAGGATATCCCAACAATGTACGGTGATTTCAGGCACATCCACTTCGGCATCCATTTCCGGGAACAGAACGAGCCGGGTCATGTTGTCGGCATCGATGGGGATATCTTCATCGGCAAACAGGCCGGCGTAGCCGGCCCGACCGATTTTTTCATCCTCGTCCCAGCAGGTGCGTCCCGCCACGGCGAGATTGAAGCCGTTCGCAGCCAGCCAGCGCAGCCCTTCGATCATCGGCGGCCAGGTATCCTTGCCGCGAATTTCCTCGTGCCCCTTTCGGGTGTAATGATCGACCGACACGCGAACACTCAGGGCGTCGCCATACGTTTCCTTAAGCGGAAGAAGTTTTTCACGCTTGTTCAGCAGCGGCTTCATCGCGTTCGTCAAAACCAGCACCCGGTAGCCGCGGCCAAGGGCCTCGCCAATCATCGGAATGATGTCCGGGTTCATGAACGGCTCGCCGCCGGTGAAGGCGATTTCCTCGACGCGCATTTCCTCGCGGTCGATTTCGTCCAGGTACCCCTGAATTTCATCGAGCGTGATGTAGGCGAGGGCGTCGTTCTTTGGCGACGAGTCCATATAACAATTCACGCACGTGATGTTGCAGAGCGAGCCGGTGTTGAACCAGAGCGTTGTCAGATGCGTCAGGGCGACAACGGCGCGTTGCTGACCATCTGCCGTTGTATGCGGATCGCGGAACTTGCGCGGATCGAGCGCGCGGCTTGAATCGGGCATTTCCTAAACGATCTCCTGTCGTGAACCCTTCAACTCTGGCTTAGACGAGGGTCCCGCTCAACTCAAATAAACCTATCGTGAGCGGCAGACAGGCCTCACCGGGCATTGAAGTCTGCCCACGGAATCCCATAATGAAATACGGGAGGATGACATAAATGGATTTCGACGTACGGCCCCTTTCGACGCATCTTGGCGCGGAAATCAAGGGCATCGATCTGAATGACGGCCTTGGCGACAACGCCCTCGGCGAACTGAAACAGATCTGGTGCGAGCATGGCGGTCTGATGGTCATCCGTGACCAGAAGAATCTGAGCACAGACGCGCATATCGCATTCGGTGCCGGTTTGGGGCCGCTTTTCGGTGCCCCCGGCGAATCGCCGCTGCAGGACACCGTGAGCCGGTACATTCATCCCGATCATCCGGAAATTTACCGCGTTTCCAACAAGCTGGACGAAAGCGGCGAGCCGCTTGGCCGCAAGGGGGCCGGCACGTACTGGCATTCGGATGTCAGCTTTCGCGAGACGCCGGCCGGCGCGTCCGTGCTGCACGGCGTCGAGATCCCGCCGGTCGGCGGCGATACCATCTTCGCCAACATGACCAAGGCGTTCGAGGACCTGTCCGAGCCGATGAAGGACATGCTGCGCCCATTGCACGCGTGGCACGACTTTGAGGTCGCGGCACGCACTCAGTATGCAAAACCCATCGTCGTCGAGGACGATATGTCGGGCGCCAACAAGGCGCTGCACCCGGTTGTTCGCACCCACGCCGACACCGGTAAGGAAAGCCTTTACGTCAATCCGGGCTTCACGTCGCACCTGGACGGGTTCGACGGCGACGAGAGCCGCTGGATGCTGGAACCGCTTTATCGTCATGCCACGCGCGCGGAATACCTTTACCGCCATACCTGGCAGCCGCACGACGTCATCGTCTGGGACAACCGCTGCCTGATGCACTACGCGGTCATGGATTACGGCGATGCGCCCCGCTACATGGAGCGCACCACCTGCATTGGCGAGCGGCCCGTGTAATCAGCGCTGCTGGAAGCGGCGGCCGACGAGCGCGGCGGCGATATTGACCTTCTGGATATCGATCGTGCCGCCGGCGATCCCCCAGCCCCAGCCGTCGCGCAGTTTCTGTTCGATCGGGTATTCCGTCGAATAACCGTACCCGCCCATGAGCTGCATCGCCTTGCCGGCGACGTCGCGCACCATTTCATTGGCGAAGCACTTGGCGATGGAGCTTTCGGCGACCGACGGCAGGCCCTGCTGCGCGTTGACGACGGCGCGGTACAGCAAAAGGCGCGAGGCGTCGACCTTCATCTTCATTTCGGCGATGTGGAGCTGCACGGCCTGGAAGTCGATGACCGGTTTGCCGAACTGTTCACGTTCCTGCACGTACTCCAGCACGTAATCAAGCGCCGACTGCGCAATCGCCAGCGACATGGTCGTGTTGCCGCAGCGTTCGAGATCGAATGCCTCCATCAGTTTGCGGAAGCCGCCGGCCGGCACGACGATGTTTTCGGCGGGCACCTCAACGTTATCCAGAAAGATGTCGGCGCTCGGGATGCCACGGAACCCCATGTGGTATTCCGGCTTGCCGAAGCTGATGCCGTCGCGCTCCTTTTCGACGAGGACAGCGCCGACACCCTTGGCGCCCGGCTCGTCGGACATGCGGCAATAGACGACATAGGCGTCGGCGTGACCCGCGCCCGAGCACCAGCGCTTGGTCCCGTTCAGCGTTACCTTGTCGCCCGCGACCGTGGCCTTGGTCGTCAGGTCGGTCAGCGCCGTGCCGGCGCCGGGTTCCGACATGGAAACGGCGACGATCATCTCGCCCGCGCAAACCTTCGGCACGATGCGCTGTTTCATTTCATCGGGCGCGAAGTGCGCCAGCGCCAGCGTCGGCCCGAAGGACGATTCGAAAATCGGAAAGGCGACGGACGGCGAAATCTTCGCGACTTCTTCAAGCACCAGCACCGCGTCCAGGTGCGTCAGGCCGAGACCGCCCAGTTCGGATGGCAGGTTGACGCCGAGAAAACCCATTTCCGCGTAACGCTTCACCAGCTCGTGGCTGGCGGGGGTCGCGGACTGTTCGATTTCCTTGGCGATTTCGGGGAGCTCGCTCTGGGCGAATTTCCGCACCGTTTCCTGCAGGGCTTGTTGTTCTTCGTTAAGGGTAAAATCCATGATGTCCTCCGGTTGAGCGGCGATAATGTAAAACCGCCCCGGTAGGTTGTCACGGCACGAGGGATTGGACTTGCCATGCGGCCCCGCGGCACCTTATTAGAAGGGCACGAAACGGCATCTCTCGCGGGTGTAGTTCAATGGTAGAACGGCAGCTTCCCAAGCTGCATACGAGGGTTCGATTCCCTTCACCCGCTCCATTTCCCTTTTACTGAAGACACTCTCGCACTTCCCTGCGCAGCCAGCGGTGCACCGGATCGCGGTCCTGGCGCCGGGGCCAGAGTTGCACGACCTGATGCGCTTCGGCGCGGAACGGTAGCGGGTAGACCGAGATGCCGGCATCGCGGCCAAGCGTTTCGGCGATCCGCGCCGGCAGGGTGGAAATCATCGACGAGCCCCGAATAATCGCCGGAATGGCATGGAAATGCGGCACCGCGTGCTGCACCGTCCGGCTGACACCGAGATCGGCGAGATGATCGTCGACCCAGTTCCGCTCGCCGCCGTCGGGCGCCATGATCACGTGCGGGCAGGCGGTGTATTTCTTGAGCGTCATCTTGCCACCGAGCAGCGGGTTGGCGGCATCGGCGACGACTTTTGCCTCTTCGCGGAACAGAAGCTCCGAATTGACCCAACCCGGATGCTCACCGGCCACCGAGACCGAGACATCGATGCTGCCGTCGCGCAGATCTGAAAATTGGGTGCCATGCGCATAATGACGCGTCTTGAGGCGCACCTTGGGCGCCGCCTTCGCCATGCGGCGGATCAGCACCGGCAGGATGACCGACGCGCCGTAATCGTTCATGCCGAGAACGAAAGTGCGCTCGAGTGTCTCCGGTCGGAATGCATCTGGCGCGGCAATGCCGGCCTGTAACTGCCTGAGGCCCGGCCGCACCCGGGCATAGAGGTCCTCCGCCATCGCCGTCGGCACCATGCCACCGCCCCGGCGCACGAACAGCTCGTCCGCGAATGTGGCACGCAGGCGCGACAGGATATGGCTCAGCCCGGGTTGCGTGATGCCGAGCCGATCCGCCGCCGCCGTGATCTGGCGTTCCTCGTAGATCGCCACCAGCGCCTTTAGAAGATTCAGGTCGAAAGCATCAATATTCATTTTTTAATTATAATTATATTTTTTATTCATTGGTAAATTTAATTCCGGACATCGAACCTGTCTTGCAGACAGATCAAGGAGACCCCGATGTCCTTTTCGTTGAGACTTCCACGCGCCCTCGCCCTTCTGACGTCGCTGATGCTGCTCTCGGCCTGTGCCGGCACAACCGGCAGCCCTGGTATTCTCGCCCACGAGGTTACCGGTACCGGCCCGGAGAAGGTAATCGTGTTGCATGACTGGCTGGGCGACCGGCGCAATTATGACGACGCGCGGCCCTATCTGGACATGAAAGGCTATACGTACGCGTTCACGGATCTGCGCGGGTATGGCGGGTCCGTCGACAAGACGGGCGCGTTTACCGCCGCCGAAGCCGCAAGCGATACGCTCGCGCTTGCTGATTATCTGGGCTGGCAGCGGTTTCACATCGTCGGGCATTCGATGACCGGTATGGTCGTGCAGCGCATAGCCGCCGACGCGCCGGAACGTGTCATCTCGGTAATCGCCACGACCCCCGTCGCCGCGAACGGCATGCAGACGGATAAGGACACGCGCGGTTTCCTCGAAGGCGCCGCCAAGGACCCGGCCGTCATGGCCAAGGCTATACACGCGCTGACCGGCAACCGGCTCGCTGATACGTGGGCGTCGTTCAAGGTCGAACGCGCAATCTCGTCATCGACGGAGGCCGCCCGGCTCGCCTACCTGGACATGTTCGACAAGGAAAACTTCCATGGCGATGTCGAGGGGCTGGACGTGCCGATCACCGTCATTCTCGGCGAAAACGACCTGCCGTTCTTCCAGCCGGACTACATCAAATCCACGTTCGGCAAGTGGTATCCAAACCTGAAGATCGTTGTCAGCCCGAATGCCGGTCACTATGTGATGCAGGAAACTCCCGCGTTCTATGCATCGGCCGTGGTCTCGCATCTGAAGGAGAATGCGCTAAAATGATCTCCATGAACCTTTCACGACGCGACACCCTTCGGCTGCTTGGCGCGGTTACCCTTGCGGCGGCACCGCTGCCGGTACGCGCAGGCGACCTGCCACTCGGCAGTGTCCGCGACAGTGTCATCCGGATGGTCGAGGACGCATCGGCCGCCGTTTCCGAGTTCGGCTTTCCGCGCGCGCTGAACCGTACCGAATGGAATCTCTGGAAGCGTCCGGAACTGGGGCTGTACGTTTTCGTCCTGGATGCGGACGGGAAACTGCTTTTGCATCCCGACCGGCGCGGCGAAGGGCAGAACGTCATCGCCAGCCACGACACCCACGGCACACCCTTCATCCGAAACATGATCGAAGCCGCCGTCTCTGCCGAGGGCGCAGGTGTGTGGACCCGTTACCAGTGGGCCGACGCGCGCAGCAGCGAGCGCGGCACCAAGCATACGTACTCCAAGGCCGCGGGCGGGGTCATCGTTTCGGTGGGGTATGTTGCGGCGATCAGCTGACGCACGCGCTCAGCAGCGGGTATCGTCTTCGGGGTCCTCGTCGACGTCATCGCCGCCGCTTTCCGGGTACATTTCATAAACGATCGGCGACGTGCGCTGGATGGTCTGATAATCGCCCTGCTCTTCCACCGGCAGGCTCCGGCGCTGCGTGATCCGCCAGGCGATGAAAATCGCCAGCAGAATGACAACGGCACCGATGAACAGAAACAGCCCGCGCGCACCGACCGCGTCCATCAGCATGGCACCGACCACCGGCCCCAGCGCTGCACCGATGCCGTACGCCATCATCAAGCCGCCGGATGCCGGCACCAGGTCGTCGGCTTCCACATAGTCGTTCATGTACGCAACGGCCAGTGGGTAAAGTGTAAAGGACAGACCGCCGAACAGCGCCCCCAGCGCCAGCAAACCGCTGCCGTTGTGCACGTTCTTGTCCATGATCGCGACGCATACCGCCGCCGTCGCAATCGACACGCCGATGATCACGAGCCGGCGGTCGATCATGTCTGAGAGCTTGCCGATCGGCCACTGCAACAAAAGACCGCCCAGAATGACCGCACCCATGAACTGCGCGGTCTGGTGCGTTTCGAGGCCCGCCTGTTGCGCGAACAACGCGCCCAGACCATAAAACGCCCCCATCGCCGTCCCGGCCGCCAGCGATCCCGTCATGCCCGTCGGTGAAATATTCCACAGCCGTCCCAGCCGGAACCGCACCGGCTTCGGCAGTTCGGGCGCGCTGACCCGCGTCATCGCCACCGGCATGATGGCGAGCGACATCAGGATCGACGTCAGGATATAAAGCACCATGCCGTGCTGATCGGGAATATTGATCAGGAACTGGCCGACACCCTGTGCCAGATAGAGGACGACCTGGTAGAGCGAGAACACCTGGCCGCGGATCTCGTTCGACGATTTCTCGTTCAGCCAGCTTTCCGTGCACATGTACATGCCGACGGTCGTGAAGCCGACAATGAAACGGAGCGTGCCCCAAAGCCATGGATCGAGCGTCAGTGCATGCGCCAAAGTCGCCGCCGACATCAACGACCCGAGGGCGGCAAAGGCACGGATGTGCCCGACGTTCGTAATCAGCCGGTGACAGAACCCGGTGCCGAGCACGAGGCCGACGAAGTACATCGCCGTGACGACACCGACGACGGTCGACGGCAGCCCGGCCTCACCCATGCGGAAGGCAAGAATCGTCGACAGGCCGCCGACGCCGACCATTAGGAAGGCGACGCCCAGAAGCAGCGAAGATACGAGGCGAAGCGTCGAAAACATGCACACGGCCCAAGGGTTCGGGTTTCAATTCCGGGCGCGTTTACGCCTCATGAATCGGGGGCGCAAGTCATTTATTAATTACGTTCAGAGGAATGATCGCGAGCTGTCCTGAACCCGACCGCGGGTCCCCCGGCAGCGTCTATTAACCGTCCAGCAGGGCGGCGTGATGGCGCAGGTGATCCTCGATGAACGTCGCGATGAAAAAGTACGAATGATCGTACCCGGGCTGCATCCGAAGATCGAAATGCTGCCCCCCGTTTTCACAGGCATCGACGAAAAGTTCCGGTCTCAGTTGCTCTTCGAGGAAGTTATCCGCCGTCCCCTGGTCGATCAGGATCTTCGACGGGTGGCGGCAGCCGGCCAGGATCAGGCGGGTCGCGTCATAATCCGCCCAGGCTTCGGTGTCGTCACCCAGGTAACGCGACAGCGCCTTCTGACCCCACGGCACCTCCGACGGCGCAACGATCGGCGAGAACGCGGATACGCTCGCGTATGTGTCCGGGTTCTTGAGCGCGATGGTCAGCGCGCCGTGGCCGCCCATGGAATGCCCCATGATCCCCTGCCTGTCGGCACGTGCCGGGAAGTGCTTGAAGATCAGGGCCGGCAGTTCGCCGGTAACGTAACTGTACATGCGGTAGTTCTTCGACCACGGCTCGCGCGTCGCATCCACATAGAATCCGGCGCCCTTGCCGAAGTCATACGAATCCGCGTCGTCCGGCACGTCATCGCCGCGCGGGCTGGTGTCCGGTGCAACGATGACGAGACCAAGCTCGGCAGCCATGCGCTGCGCGCCGGCTTTCACGGTGAAATTTTCCTCCGTGCACGTCAGCCCGGACAGCCAGAAGACAACGGGCCGGGGCTCACTTTCAGCCTGCGGCGGCGTGAACACCGCGAATTTCATGTCACAGCCCAGTTCCTGCGAAGTATGGCTATAAACGCCCTGCGTGCCGCCGAAGCACTTGTTTTCGGAAACGGTTTCGTAGGTCATGCACTCACTCCCTTGGCGTGAAAGATGTAGCCGAGGAAACTCAGCAGCAATTGCGCGGCGAGGAACGCCGTGGTGCCGTCACGGTCGTAATCCGGTGCGACTTCGACCAGATCAATGCCCGCCACATCCCCGAGTTGGGTCAGTCCCTGGAGGATTTCAAGCACCTCGTAGTACAGGAACCCGCCGTGGCTAGGCGTGCCGGTACCGGGCGCGATCGAAGGATCGAAGCCGTCGATGTCGATGGTGCAGTAATAGCGTTTGCCCTTGGGAATGCGCGCCAGCACGCCTTCAACGCCAAGCTTCCGCACGTCGCGCACAGATAGAATGTCCGAGCCCGCCTTGCGGGCGGCTTCATAGTCCGCCCGGTTCGACGACGAAACGAAGCGAATGCCCAACTGCGTGAAACCAGTGACGTGCTTCATCTCGGAGGCACGCCTGAGCGGGTTGCCGTGACCGTAACGTACGCCGTGCCGTTCGTCGACGAAATCAAGGTGCGCATCGATATGGATGATATGCACCGGCTCCTGGTCGTCGAACGCCTTGATGCAGGGGATGTGCACCGAATGATCGCCGCCCAGCGTGATCGGCATCGCGCCCGCCTTCAGGATTTTGCGGACGGCATGCTCGATGTTGTCATGCGACTTGATGGTATCGGTGTGCACCATGTCGGCATCGCCGATATCGACGATGCGAATGTCGCCCGCCGGCAGATAGGTGACGTCGTCCTCGAAATCGTACATGCCGGCATGGCCGAACGAAAAGAGGGTCGACGCTTCACGGATCGCGCGCGGACCGAAGCGCGCGCCGGCCCGGTATTGCGTTCCCATATCGAACGGCGCGCCCAACACGCAGACATCCGCGCCTTCCAAGGCGTCCCAGTCCAACACGGCCGGTTGCTTGGCAAAGGTGCAGTGGCCGACGAACGGCAGGTTCAGGCGTCCGCTATCGTAGGTATTGTCGCTCATCTGGTCGCCTCTTTGTTCTCGACAAGCCATTTCGCCAGATCTTCTGAAACGCCGCGGCGCTCGGCTACACCGAAGATACCGGTTACGTTTTCACCGTCATCCGACAACGGCAGGCGGATCGAATACAAAGGACGCTCCATCCCGGTATATTGCGTTTCGAAAACCAACGGCTTCCGTGCTTCTAGCACATGCTGATATTGGTCGAGCAGCAACTTTCGAACCCATTCCCGTGACATGGAACTCAGCGGCTTATAGCTGAAATCCACACCATGATATTCGGTGTGCCCCCGGCCCCAGTAGCGGTAGATAAATTCGCCGCCATCGGCAACGTCGCAAACGACGACGTAAGGAATCAACGGGCCCGGCAACGCCATGATGTCCATATCGCGCCACGCCGGCGCCCACCTGTCACCCGCTTTCTCACGCCAGTGCGCATAAACAACCGCAACAGCAGGGTTGTCGACATCTTCCGGCGCGCGCTCGACGGATGATCTGACGGGCGCGATCATCGGAAGGTCGGAACCCGGTCAGAACTCAACGACGGCGCGAATGCTCTCGCCCTTGTGCATCAGCTCGAAGCCTTCGTTGATGTCATCCAACGCCAGCTTGTGCGTGATCAGGTCGTCGATGTTGATCTTGCCGTCCATGTACCAGTCGACGATCTTAGGCACGTCCGTGCGTCCCTTGGCGCCGCCAAACGCGGTGCCGCGCCACACGCGGCCGGTGACCAGCTGGAACGGACGGGTCGAGATTTCCTGCCCGGCACCGGCAACGCCGATGATGGTGCTTTCGCCCCAGCCCTTGTGGCAGCATTCCAGCGCCTGGCGCATGACGTCCGTGTTGCCGATGCACTCGAACGAGTGGTCCGCCCCGCCGTTGGTCAGATCAACGAGGTACGGCACCAGATCGCCTTCGACCTCTTTCGGATTGACGAAATGCGTCATGCCGAATTTCTCGGCGATCGCCTTGCGCGCCGGGTTCAGATCGACGCCCACGATCATGTTGGCGCCAACAAGCTTGGCGCCCTGAATGACATTGAGGCCAATGCCGCCGAGACCGAACACGATCACGTTGTCGCCCGGTTGCACCTTGGCCGTGTTGATCACCGCGCCGATGCCCGTCGTCACACCGCAGCCGATGTAGCAGACCTTGTCGAAGGGTGCGTCCTCGCGGATTTTTGCGAGCGCGATTTCCGGCAGCACGGTGAAATTCGAAAACGTCGAACACCCCATGTAGTGATGGATCGGATCCTTGCCGATGCGGAAGCGCGAGGTGCCGTCGGGCATCAGGCCCTGACCCTGTGTGGTGCGGATCGCCTGGCAGAGGTTCGTCTTGCCGGACGTACAGTAATCGCATTCGCGGCATTCGGGGGTGTAGAGCGGAATAACATGATCGCCCTTCTTTAGCGACTTCACGCCGGCACCGACATCGACGACAACGCCCGCGCCCTCATGGCCGAGGATGGCTGGGAAGATTCCTTCCGGGTCGGCACCTGAGCGCGTGAACTCGTCCGTGTGGCAGATACCGGTCGCCTTGATTTCGACGAGAACTTCGCCTTCCTTCGGACCATCCAGTTCAACGGTTTCGATGCTAAGCGGTTTTCCGGCCTCGAAGGCCACGGCGGCGCGCGTTTCCATGATTTCCTCCCGTGATAAGGTTTGGGAAACTATGCCGAAGCAGGCGGGCCGTGGCAACGGCCCGGGAGAGAATTATTCGCCGCTGTTCAGCCGTAGATGGCGATCGCCATGACGACCTCTGCCATGACATCGGGGGCGGCGCGGAATTTCAAACCAACCTGCGGTTTTCGAACCCAGGCGATATCGGCTTCGTACTCACCCAGTTTCTCGATCTGCAGGAACACAACCGCGCCCTTTTCGAGGGATTTGCCAGTCTTCACTTTGGCGCCGCCGGGCGAAAGGTCCAGGATTTCACATGCCGTCGGGTCGGCATCCGTTCCCTCGACCCGGATTTTGCCGGCAAGTGCAACGCTTTTACGATCAAACTGACGATGTTCACTCATCTCGGCTTCCTTATTCTGGAAACAACTTACATGCTTCCCCGGGTTTGGAATAGCCGTGGAATACCGAAGTCCGCGCTCACCTGCCTGATCGTGTTTGCATCCCGCCCCTTGCATCGGCGGCGGCGGCGGCCAATATCCTTGCGGTCAGATAAGCAAGACGAGACCGATATGGATTCCGTTACCCAGTTCGCCCTGGGCGCCGCCGTGGGCGCTGCAGCACTTGGCCCCCGCATCGGCATGCGAAAGGCCGCCCTCATCGGTGGCCTGTACGGGACCGTGCCGGATCTCGACACGTTTTTACCGAGCCCGGATCCCGTAACATCGTTCACATCACACCGGGGAGCCAGTCACTCGCTCGTCATTCAGTTGTTGGCGGCGCCGCTGTTCGCCGAACCTCTGGTTCGCGTTTTCAGGGGCCTGAATGACAAAAGGCTTTTCACCTATGTCGCCGTTTATCTTATGTTTGCGACGCATGCGCTGATCGATGCCATGACCGTGTACGGGACGCGGCTTTTCTGGCCGCTGTACGAAGGCCCGGTCGGCGTCGGTTCCATTTTTATCATCGATCCGCTTTACACATTGCCGCTCTTGCTCGTGACGCTCTGGGCGATTTTGCTCAATCCCGTGTCCAGCCGGTTCAGGGGATGGCTTACCGGGGCGCTTGTCGTTTCGACCCTGTACATGCTGGGGACAGCCGGCCTGCAGCAGATTGCCAATGCCCGGGCGGCAACATGGCTCGCTGCCCGGGGTATTGAGGCGGACCGCACGCTGTCCATTCCGACGCCGTTCAATACGCTCTACTGGCGCACGATCGTCATCGACGGGTCGCGATACCTGAACGTTTACCAGCCGCTGATCGGTGATGACGTTACTGTCTACGCGCATTCCCGCCATCCGGAACTTGAGGGATGTCTTGCCGACACGCCGGCGTACAGGGATCTCGTTGCCTTCACCAAGGGCTTCTACCGAATGGAGGAAAAGGACGGGAAGATCATCTTCTCCGACCTGAGGATTGGATTGACGCCGAACTATGTCTTCCGGTTCAAATTGGGCGAGACCGAGAACGGCGTGCCGAACGCGGTCCCGTCGCCGACGCGCGAGCCCACGATCCGCGGCACCGTCGGCGACATCGATTGGTTGCTTGCCGGTATTGCAGGCGCGCAAACCGTCCGCGATGCGGAAAAACACGCATATCTGCCGCAACCGGATGAGATGCTGGCTGTCATTCCAAAGAAATCCGGGCTTTGCGGATGATCGTTGAAACCTATCAAATTAATAAAAACAAACGATTTCACAAATATATTGCACCGCATCATTATCGCCTCAGTGACCAACACGGCGTTGGACTTTTTTCTAAGACCAAGAGGTGACCACCATGCAAAGACAAGTTCCCCACGTGATTTTCAAAACCCGCGTCCGTAACGATGCGATCGAAGGCCCGAACCCGTTCGAGTGGAAAGATCTCTCCACCGAAGAAATTTTCAAAGGCAAGCGTGTCGTCCTGTTCGCGCTGCCGGGCGCCTTCACGCCGACGTGTTCGACCAGCCACCTGCCGCGCTACGAAGAACTCTATGAGGAGTTCCAGGCGCTTGGTGTCGACAGCGTCATCTGCCTGTCGGTCAACGACGCCTTCACCATGTACCAGTGGGGCCTGAGCCAGAAGGCCGAGAACGTCTTCCTGCTGCCTGACGGCAACGGCGAGTTCTCGCGCAAGATGGGCATGCTGGTGGATAAATCGAACCTCGGCTTCGGCATGCGGTCCTGGCGTTATTCGATGGTCGTCGACGATGGCCAGATCGAGCAGATGTTCGTGGAACCGGATTTCGGCGACAATTGCCCGACCGACCCGTTCGAGGTCTCGGACGCCGATACGATGCTCAAGTACCTGAAGAGCAAAGCCTCCGTGAAAGCCGCCTAAGGCGAACCGGAAACCAAACGAGAGGACGCCGTCTCCCCCCTCCCTTCACGCGGCGTCTTTCCCCAAAAGGCCGGCAGCAATGCCGGCCTTTTTTGGATTCAGGCGCTTGTCAGAACCCGGAAACCGTCACCCAGCCAGGGCATGCGCACCGTTGCCCGGGGTAACATGTATTCATCCAGCACATCCCGGCAAATCGCAGCGAACGCCGCCGCCTGCTGGCCCAGCTCGTGCCCGCGTGCCAGCACGTGGAGGGTGCGCGCGAACGCCGGTCCGGGCAACGGCGCCGTTACCACGTCATACCCCAGCGCGGCGCCCTCGAGCACGCACATCGGCGTTGCCACCGCGAACCCGTGACCGGCGGCAACCATGGCCGAAACTGCCTGCGCGGTATCGAATTCGGCAACGCGCGGCGCATGGACGCGGATACGTCTGAGATGCCGTTCGACCATCTGTCCGACGATGTTGTGGCCGGCAAACCGGATTAGCGGCAGATCCCGCACAATATCGGCGAGCGAATTGTCTGCGCTGTCATACCCCGCCGGCAGCATCAGCATGAAGGTTTCACGAAACAGCTCGTGACGCACCACGCCGCCCAGGTTCTCCGCTGCGTCGGTCGCAATGATGAGATCGACTTCGCGTTCCATCAGCGCGCGAATATGATCGCCGGACTGACCCGCGCGCAGCGCGAAGTTGCCGGGCCGGAGTTCGGTCATCACACGGTCGTAAAGCCAGGGCGTCAACGTTGTCGCGAGTGAATTCGGCACTCCGATCCTGAGCTCCGCCAGCGGCCGGTCGCCGACGTTCCGGGCGGCGGCAATGGCCGCCTCGGCAGATACGATCAGGGATTCGGCGCGGTCACGCAACACTTCGCCCGCCGGTGTCAGCCGGATCGGCCGGAGACGGCGATCGAGCAATTGCGCACCGATCTCTTCCTCGGCTTTACTTATGTATTGCGAAACAGCGGGTTGCGTCATGCCCAACCGCCTGGCGGCTTCGGTCATGTTTCCCGCACGTGCCGTTTCCAGAAATACGTTGAGAGACCGTAGATCGAGGCCAGCCGGCCAGTTCATCGCAAGACACCCTGAATTCGCTCAATCCGCTGACCACAGAAACTTATCATAAGTAAAATTTATAATCAGCAAAAATAGCCGTGGCCGCTGCGAATGTGTATCGTTCGCTCAACAGGCACGAAAAACGTGGCCGGGTATCGAGGAACATCATGGGTAAAGCACTTACCGACGAGCAGATCGAGCAGTATCACCGCGACGGCTACTTCGCGCCGATCCGTGTCATGGATACGGAAACGGCCGCCGGCTTCCGCAAGAAGTTCGAAGCTTACGAGGCAAGCCACGACGGCTGGTACGAAATGTCCAAGGGACAGAAGCTTTACCTGCTGCAGACCTGGGCGCGCGACCTCGGCTCGCACCCCGGCATTCTGGACGCGGTGGAAGACGTGCTGGGACCGAACCTGATGGTCTGGGGCCTGAGCTTGTTCATCAAGGATGCGCACTCGCCGTCATATGTGTCGTGGCACCAGGACAGCACATACTGGGGCCTCTCGAAACCCGATGTCGTGACGGCCTGGATCGCGCTCTCACCCGCCAATCGGAAGTCCGGCTGCATGAAGATGATGCCCGGCACCCATAAGTGGGAACAGATCGAACACAAGGACACGCTGGCGAAGGAAAACCTGCTGACCCGCGGCCAGGAAATCGCCGTCGACGTCGACGAAGACAAGGCCGCCTACCTGGAACTGGAGCCGGGTGAGATTTCGCTCCACAACATCCGCACCGTGCATGCGTCGGCACCGAACCAATCGGACGACCGGCGCATCGGCATTGCCGTCCGCTTCATTGCCCCCGACGTCAAACAGATCAATGCCGACGGCGACAGCGCCTGGCTGGTGCGCGGTGAAGACACCCATGGCAACTTCATCCATGAGGTTCCGCCAGAAGCCGACATGGACGCCGCCGCCATGGCCGAACACGACCGCATCATGGCGCTGCGTCAGGGCGTTCTCTACAAGGGCGTCGCCGGTAAACCGGCGCACACGAACATTTAGGCTCCAACGCATACGAATCTCTGAGGGCAACCGGCATCTATCAACATCAAGGGCAAGCCGGCCCGCACTGAAAACTTAGGGAACCCCTCACCGCGCGGTTTGCTTCGATTGCCGCCGGTGAGGGGTAACTTTTTACTTCAATATGAACCCGTGCATGAACGGGTCGCGCTCATCGACAAAGATCGTATTAAGTCCATGCATCCGCGCCCAACCGGCAATCGATGGCACGATGGCGGGCTTGTTGCCGACGGTCGTCTCCGCCTCGACGCGGCCGTCGAAGATCGAACCGATAATGCTCTCGTGGCGGTAATCGTCACCGACGTTTAACAGTCCCTTGGCATGACGCTGCGCCATTCGTGCCGATGTCCCGGTCCCGCACGGTGAGCGGTCGATGGCCTTGTCGCCATAGAAAACCGCATTTCGGCCGTGCACGCCTTCCTGTGTCGGCTCACCCGTCCACATGACGTGACTGACGCCGCTGATCGCGGGCTGTTCCGGATGCTGAAAATCGTACTTCTCGTTCACCAGGTTGCGAACGATGGGACTCAGGCGCTGGATTTCACCGGGCGTCAGATCGGCCATGTCGCGCATGTTTTCCTGGGATTCGATGATCGCATAAAAATTGCCGCCATAAGCGACGTCGAACGTGATCTCTCCCAAGCCCGGCACATCCACCGATAAATCCGTGTCGGCAAGGAAGCAGGCGACATTTCTGATGCGCACGCTATCGACGTGATCGCCGTTCATTTCATAGTGCGCCTCGACGACGCCGGCGGGCGTGTCGAGTCGTGCTACACCGGGTTCCGCCGGGCTGACGACACCGCGTTCGATCATGAAGGTCACCGTGCCGATGGTGCCGTGCCCGCACATCGGCAGACACCCCGACGTTTCGATATAGAGGATCGCCACGTCACAGTCATCGCGGGTCGGCGGATAAAGGATCGACCCGGACATGACCTCGTGGCCCCGCGGCTCGAACATCAATGCCGTCCGGATCCAATCATACTCATCAAGAAAATGACGCCGCCGCGCGATCATGTCGGCACCCTTCAGCTGCGGTGCGCCGCCCACGACCATGCGAACGGGATTGCCGCAGGTATGCCCATCAACGCAAAAGAATGTGTGCCCCGCCATCGCGCGCTCCTCAGCGGTAACGGTCGATACGGTAGGGTGCCATATCCACGCCGGAATCGCGACCTGCAATCATGTCGGCGATCAGTCGCCCGGTCACGAACGACATGGTGAGCCCCAGATGCCCATGCCCGAACGCATAATGCACATTGCCAACGTGCGGCGACGGCGAAATCACGGGGATCGAATTCGGCGTGCCGGGACGGTGCCCCATCCACTCCGTCCCGCCCGTGGTGTTCAGGTCCGGAATGTAGCGTTTGGCCAGCGACACCAGCGCCTTGGATCGCTGATAGTTGGGCGTCGCGTCCAGCCCCCCCATTTCCACCGAACCGCCGATACGCAGGCCCATCTGCATCGGCGTCATCACGAAATTGTCCTCGGCGAACGTCACCATGTGACGGATGTCCACGCCCGGTTCGGGCAATGTGGTGTTGTAGCCGCGATCGGCTTCGATCGGGAACGGGTCACCCAGCTGTTTCGACAGCCGCCCCGACCAGGCCCCCGCGCAGATCACGAGATGCTCGACCGCGATCCGCCGGCCGCCTTCGGCAATCAGCGCCGTGACGCCGTCGCCGGATCTCTCAAGCCCCGAGACCTCGGCACGCTCGAACAGAACGCCGCGCGCGCGAAGATGATCCGCCAGCGCGGTGACGAGGACCTTCGGATCCCGGTAATGTGCCCAGTCCGGCGTGAAGTAACCGAGGCGTGCCTCCGGCCCCAGGTCGGGCTCATGCTCCAGCACGCCGTCCCGGTCGAGCGGCGTTGCGTCGATGCCGTGCGCCATTCTCTGACGCCAGTGATCGGCTTCTGCCTTGAACGCCTCTTCGGTGCGGTAAATGAACAGCGTCCCGTTCCGGCGCAACATGTCCTGCGCACCGATCCGTTGCAGCACCGCAAGATGCGTTTCCATGGACCGGCCGAGCAACGCCGCCAGCGCGGCAATCCCCTTGTGGTGATCTTCGGGTCGGCAGGCCTGTAAAAACCGATAGAACCACGGCACCAGCTTCGGCAGATGCGCAAGGCGCAGGTAAAGCGGCCCCAACGGATCGAGCAACATGCCGGGCAGCTTTTTCCAGATACCCGGCTCGGCGATCGGAATCATTTCGGCGGCGGCGATGGCGCCGGCGTTGCCGGTCGACGTGCCGTCATCCGGCGGACCGCGATCGATAATGGTGACCGCCCGCCCATCCTCGAGCAACGCATACGCGCACGCCAGCCCGACAATACCGTTGCCGAGCACCGTCATGTGCGGAAGCGCGGAAGAATCCTGATTTTGCATAGTAACTGCCGGCGATCAGAGATTGGGTCGCGTTTCGAGCGCGCGGGCAACCACCTGTTCGACCATGGCGCGTTCGGCGCCCGCGAGCTTGAGGCGCGGCGGCCGGACATTCTCCGATCCCTCGCCCGTCAGCTGGTTCGCCAGCTTGATCATCTGCACCAGCTTCACATCGACATCGAGGTGCAAAAGCGGCATGAACCATTTGTAGAGTTCGTAGGCCTCGGCAACATTCCCCGCGCGGGCAAGCTTGAAAAGCTGCACCGCTTCTTTCGGAAAACTGTTCACCAAACCGCAGACCCAACCGACGGCGCCGAACAACGCGTTTTCCAGAACCAGGTCGTCAACGCCACAGAAGATGACATAGCGGTCGCCGACCTCGTTGAACATGTCCGTGATGCGGCGGCTGTCGTGCGACGATTCCTTGACCGCGACGATGTTCTCGACGGATGCCAATTCGGCAAAATCCTTCGGACTCAGGTCCACCTTATAGGCGACCGGGTTGTTGTAGATCATCATCGGCAGGTCGGTCGCGGCCGCCAGGGTCTTGAAGTGCGTGATCGCTTCCTGACTGTCCTGCTGATAGACCATGCACGGCAACGCCATCAGTCCGGCGCAGCCGGCGCGCTCGGCGCGTTTGACGAAATCGATACCGAACGCCGTCGTATATTCGGCGACCCCGGTGAGGACCGGAATCTTGCCGCCCGCCGCTTCGACGGCGGCGCGCAGCACCTGTTCCTTTTCGTCCGGGGTCAGGGACGGGTTTTCACCGAGGGTGCCCAGCATCACGAGGCCCTCGATCCCGGCATCCATGCAGGACTGGATATGACGTTGCGTCGCCTCCAGATCGAGCGCGCCGTCTTCCTTGAACTCCGTCATCAGCGCCGGGAACACACCCTGCCAGTCGATACTCATTGTCGTCCCTTTCGTCATCTCGATAACCCCGCCCGCGGCAGTATCGGGGACGCGTCCCGGCGTGGCAATGCCCAGCGGCTAAAAGGCGCCTTCCTCCCGGAGTTTCTGAATCCCGTCGTCGTCGTAGCCGAGTTCCTTGAGAATTTCCGCCGAGTGCTGGCCGAGCGTCGGCGGCGGCGCATCGACGCTGGCGGGCGCGCCATCGATCTTGTAGCCGGTGCGCGCCAGCCGAATGTCGCGGCCGACACCGGGCGGGTCCGTGAATGCACCGATCATGCCACGGTCCGCGATCTGCGGGTGTGCCAGCACGTTGGGGACGCTGAGCACCTCGCCCGCCGGCACACCGGCATCGTTCATCAACTGACGCCATTCCGATGCAGACCTGGCCGCCATGGCCGCCTCGAGTTCCGCCGTCAGCGCAGCGCGGTTGTCGAGCCGGGCCTGACGGGCAGCGAACCTCTCGTCCGTTTTCAGCTCAGGCCTGCCGATCACGTCGCAGACGGCTTCGAATTGTTCCTGCTTGTTGGCGGCAATATTGAGAAGGCCGTCACCCGTTTTGAACGTCCCGGACGGGCTTGCCGTAAAGTTATTGTTCCCGATCGGGCTCGGCACAGTCCCTGCAACAAGATAGTTCGATACCACCCACCCCATGGTGGCGAGCGTGGCTTCGAGCATCGAAACATCGATGAAATGCGCCGTGCGGTCCGGTTGCGCAAGCTGCGCGGCTATCGCGAATGCCGCCGTCATGCCGCCGACCGTATCCGACACCGGATACCCGACGCGGTAAGGCGCGGTATCGGGCGCGCCGGTGATGCTCATGACGCCCGACATCCCCTGGACGATCTGGTCGTATGCCGGCAGGTCGCGAAGCGGCCCGTCCTGGCCGAACCCCGAAATCGCGCAATAGATCAGCTTTGGATTGTCTTGCTTGAGGACGTCGAACCCGACGCCGAGCCGGTCCATGACACCCGGGCGGAAGTTCTCGACCACCACGTCGGACGTTCTGACCAGTTCGCGGAACAGTTCCTTACCGCGCGGACTTTTCAGGTTGATCTCGATCGAACGCTTGCCGGCGTTCTGGGCAAGAAAAGAGACCCCCATCTTCTTTTCGTTGAGTTCCGGGTCGCCGCCCAGTTGCCGTGCGAGATCGCCGGACCCCGGCACCTCGACCTTCACCACGTCGGCGCCCATGTGTGCGAGTTGATGGCAGCAGAATGGCCCCGCCAGGACGTTGGTCAGGTCGAGCACCCGGACATGTGAAAGTGCGCGCATCGATGGCTTCCCCTTGTTTTTCGGCCTTTATTGTCGGGCGTTAAATGTCCATGAACACCGGGCGCTGGGCAAGGGCCGCGGTTTGAAAATACGTGTATCTGCCCCCATATACCGTCAGGTATGCGGGAAAAGCCTCTCATCGGTGTAACCGGGTCACGCCGCAAAGGCCGAATCATGACGTTCCTGAACCGCCTTGCGGTTTGGCGTGCCGGCGGACGCAGCGTCCGAATAACCTGGGACAAGCCCTATCCGACGGACGAGCTCGACGGTCTTGTTATCGGCGGCGGCGATGATATCTCGGCGACGCTTTACGGCGGGGAAGTGTCGGTCGACGTTCGTGTCGATCCGCGGCGCGACGAGATCGAGTTGAACGCGCTCAAGACCGCAGATGAACTCGGCCTGCCCGTCCTCGGCATTTGCCGCGGTTCTCAGATCATGAACGTTTTTTACGGCGGTTCGCTGCATACGGAAATCCGAAAGATCTTCAAGGACGCGCCGCAGTTAAGGACGGTCCTGCCCCGCAAGTGCGTCGACATCCTCCCCGATACCCGGCTCAGAGAACTGCTGCGGGTCGATCATTGCAACGTCAACAGCCTGCATCACCAAGCGGTCGATGCGCTCGGCGACGGGTTCGATGTCGCCGCGCGGGACGAGCACGGGATGATCCAGGGGATCGAACGCAAGGGCGGGCGTTTTCTGCTCGGCGTTCAATGGCATCCGGAGTTTCTGTTCTGGCAGCCGCGACAACAGCGCCTTTTCAACGCCCTCGTAGCCGCCGCGAAGGAGAGGATGCGGTCCTAGCGCGCCTGTTCGGCGGCGTATCTAGCGCGCCTGTTCGGCGACGTATCTAGCGCGCCTGTTCGGCGGCTTATCTAGCGCGCCTGTTCGGCGACGACCCCAATCAGCCTGTCCACCGGCGCCAGATCGTCGGTCAGCACCGGCAGGTCGTCCGGCGACAGAGAACCCGCCACCGCGCCCGGGTTGACCCGATGCCACCGTCGCCCGGGGTTCTGCCGGGACGTCAGCGTCGAAACCGGCGCAGGCACATCCGACGCGGACAGTAAATACGTCAATCGGCCGCCACCGCCCATCTGTTCGTCATCGACCCAGATTTCGACAGCCGGAAACACCTCGCGCAGCGTCTTCAGCATCGACAGCATGAATTTCGGTTCACGCGCCGCGTCGATAACCGTCATGACATACGCACCGTCCGGCCTAAGCTTGGCGCGGATTTCCTGCGCGAATTCCAAGGTCACCAAATGCTGCGGTACGGAGATATCGTGAAACGCATCGCCGATCACGACATCGAGCGACGCATCCTTCGCCGCGCGCAGTAGCACCCGCCCGTCGACGTGGCCGATGCGCACGGCCGGGGACGGCTCGAACCACATACGTTCACGGGCAAGCTTCGTCACCATCGGATCAACCTCGGCGACGACATGGGTACCGAGCGGGTAGGTCGCCGCCCAGGCACGCGGCAATGTATACGCACCGCCGCCGATGAAATAGCTCGAGAGTTTCAGGGTGCCCGGAAAGCGGAGTGCAACCATGCGGTCGGTCAGTTCGACATAGGAACTGTGAAGCCGCGTCGGGTCATGCCTGTCGTTGATCCCGTGCCCCATGTGGTCGAGCACCATCAGGCGGCTCTCGCGATCCGTTTCGGCGCTGAAATCGACGATACGGATACAGTAATAGCGGCTTTCCACATCGCAGGCGCTTGCCAGCAGTGCGTCGGCCCGAAAGGCGGCAAATGCCGCTGCCAGGATCACCAGCAGCGCCGATACCTGCGCCGTGCGCGCCTGGCGGGTCCACAGCGCAAAGCCCGCCGCCATCAATCCGAGCGCGGCGGCAATACTGAGCAGAGTCCCCTGCGAGCCGATCCAGGAGATGAAAACAAACCCTGCGGCAAGCGTCCCAAGGATGGCACCACCGGCACCCAGCGCAAACATGCGGCCGATGACAATACCGCGGCGGCCCGGTTCGGCGTCGATCGCAATCCGGGTCAGGATCGGCGTAACCCCCGCAATCAAAAGACTCGGCACGAAGAATAGCACGCCGGAAAGCATGCTGACCGCAACGACAACCCCGCCGTCGCCTTGCAGCAGTGCCGGTGCCGCCCAGCGCAGCAGCACCGGAATGACCAGCACGTTCAATGTCGCCAGCGCCAGCATCAGCGCGATGATGCCGAGACCTTGCCTATCGGGTCGTTCGGCGAGACGCCCGCCGATCCAGTGGCCGGCCGACATCCCGGCAAGGACGGTCGCGATGATGGCCGTCCACGTATAAATCGACATGCCGACGTAAGGCGCGATCAGGCGCGCCGCAACAATCTCGAGAATGAGACCGAGTGCCGACGTCGCAAACAGGGCAGCGGCAAGTCCGATGCGTCCGGAAAGCGTCATTTCGCAGGCTTACTCCCCAAGTCAGTGGCCTTCGCCATTAATTAAAGCGCGGTTGATGCGACCGCTTCACGGTTTAAGATACGCATTCTATATAAGGAATACATACCGAAGATCATCTGGAGGAAAAGATGTCCTATACGCTCGAAGAGTTTGCCGCCGATTGCCGCGATGCGCTCAAGGCCGACAGTGGCCCGGCCGGCATCGAAGCTGTCCGCAAACATGTCGAGAAAGCCCTTCGCGACCCGGATCTGGTTGAGACATATCTTCCGGAAGACTGCGATCAGGAACGCCGCGTCCTTTACGAAGATCCGGAGCTCAAATTCTGCATCTGTGCGCACGTGTACCAGGGCCCCAAGGAGGGCTTCCCCCATGACCACGGCCCGACCTGGGCGATTTACGGTCAGGCAGCGGGCGAAACCGAAATGACCGACTGGGAAATCGTGCAACCCGCCGATGGCGATAATCCGGCGCTGGTCAAACAGACCCGCTCTTACTCGCTCAAGCCGGGCGATGCCCATGCCTACCCGGCCGGCGCCGTGCACGCGCCGCTGCGCAACGGGCCGACGCGCCTGATCCGAATTGAAGGTCAGAACACCGACAACCTGACGCGCACACCGATCAAGGCCGCCTGAGGGCCAGGTGCCGCGCACCCTGTCCGAACTGGCCGCGACACCGCCCGGTGAGCTGGCGGTGTCCGGCTGGATCGAAATAGACCAGTCCCGCGTCGACCGTTTTGCCGACGCCACCTATCACACCCACTGGCTTCACACCGATCCGGCACGCGCCGAACAGGAAGGTGCCTACGGCGGGACCGTCGCGCACGGCTTTCTGGTGCTCGGCCTGATTAATCACGCCATCGACCAATGCGGACTCAGGCCCACGGACAGCCCCTTTGCACTCAATTATGGGGTCGACCGGGTTCGGTTTCTGAAACCGATGCGGATCGGGGACGGGTTTCGCGTTCGCGACCGGATTTCATTGATCGAGGCGGAGATGCGTGAGACGGGGCTTTTTACCCGCACAGGTCACGCATTCGAGATCGAGGGCGAGGAAGACGCCCCCTGCGTGGTCGCGGAGTATCTGTCGGTGTGGACAAGGAAGTAGAGAACCAAAGAAAAAGACAACAGGGGAAGACACCAATGCCGGAATTCATTCTTTATCACGGCTGGACGTCGAGTGCGTCCCGCAAGGTCCGCCTGTGCATGGCGGAGAAAGGCCTCGCATACGAAGGCCGTCATATTGAGTTGTTATCGTTCGAGCACCATTCGGACTGGTTCAAGAAACTGAACCCGTCCGGCAAGGTCCCGGCGCTTCTGATCGACGGCGTGCCGTTCGTCGAAAGCAACGTCATCAACGAATATCTGGATGAAATGTATCCCAAACCAGCGCTGATGCCCACGGACCCGCGCGAGCGTTACGAGGTGCGGATGTTCTCGCTCTATATCGACGGGACGTGTCTACCCGCCGTACAAAAGCACAACTGGATGCGCCGCATGCGACCGGTGGCCATGAAATGGTCGGACGAGGAACTGGAGGCCCGGCTTGCCGCGGTACCGACCGAGGAACGGCGCAAGGTCTGGTACAAAATGGCGCGCGATCCCTATACCGACGAAGAACTTCAAACTGCACTCGATATCCTGATCGACATGTGCGACCGGATTGAAACAAGCGTTCGAGACGGCGGCTGGATTATCGGCGACGCCTATTCCCTCGCCGATATTGCAGCCGTGCCGTATGTGCGCAGGGTCGAAGAGATTGCGCCCGACGCCTTAAGTGCCGCGAAGCGGCCCGGTGTTGCCGAGTGGTGGGCACGTATTAAGGCGCGGCCGGCTTACGCCCAGGCGTTGATCGGCGGATATGACGAACAGAGCGACCCGAACTACCGGCCGCCAGCCGTCTGAGAGCTGCCTATCTTTGCTTTGCTTCGAGAGCGCTGACGAATGACATGGCGAGGGCGATCCATTCCGCAAGCGCGGCTCCCCCGCATTTGGCCTCATCGACGAAGATCATGCCGCCCATACGGCGTCCCTTTGCGAGTTCCACGATCTCGGCGCCGGGCCGGGCGAGTGCAATACTCTCGTTCTGCTTTCCAACTCGGAACATGAAACGCCGGGTCCCGTCCTTGGCGATATCGGCACCGCCCAGCATGTTGCCTTGATGGAAAAAACAAACGCCGCCCATCATTCTTTTTTCAGTAATGCCGTAATAGCAACTCAGCGCGTCTCTGAACCGGTTAGCGATATCTTCATCGTATGCCACAGCCCACACTCAGTTTTCGCTTAGAGCCTGCTGAGCGCCACCGTCCGGCATCTCGGGGAATGACGGATTATCCGGATCAAGCCGCGCCCAACCCGGCGCGCGGCTGGCGTATACCGTGATCATGGGCGCCACCGTAGTAGGGTTATCAAGACTGGAGACTCGAACAAATACTAGTCCCGGCAGACCATCGTTCGTCGAATAGACAGGAGACCCGCACTCGGGACAGAACCCGCGGCTGACCACGTTGCCACTATCGGCCGGCCGGTCGTAGAATTTGAGAGTTCCTTCGACGACGAAGTCATCCAATGGCACGGCGGCGTGCGTGCAATGGGACGTCCCGCTGGATTTCCGGCAATCGACACAATAGCAATCTGCCGTAATTTTCGGCGCAGCGTTGAAACCATAACGTACGCCGCCACACAGGCAACCGCCCTCATACATTCCAGACATATACTAAATCCTCCCTTTTTCCTTTAAAGATCACATCATTCATTAGTAACTTGTTTATTGCAATAAACAAGTTACTATATGGGAATGAACGATGAAATGCGCTCTGGCTGCCCAATCGCCAACACTCTAGATATCGTCGGTGATCGCTGGACCCTGGTCGTCCTGCGCGACCTGTTTACGGGAAAAGTGAAGTTTTCCGATTTTCTGACGTCGCCGGAAGGAATCGCAACAAATGTGCTGACGAGCCGGCTTCAGATGATGGAAGCATCCGGCCTTGTCGAAAAAACGACCTATCAACAACGTCCGAAACGGTATGCCTACAGCCTGACGCCGAAAGGGCGCGACCTGCTTCCAGTTTTGCAAACCATGTGCCGTTGGGCCAACAAGCATGTGCCCGGCACCTGGACACCGCCGGACTGGTTCATGTCCATGAAGACCTGACGTTTCGGGTCGTCTAACCCTTCAGCCGTGCGACTTCTTCTTCCAGTTCCTGAATTCGTGTACTCATGGCATCGACAAGCGGCGCGATTTCATCCTCGCTCCAGCGTTGGGTAATGTGCTGCGGACAGTTGGCGTCCCAGGCATCGACCGTAAAGACAAAAGCGCGTTCGGGCTTCGCGTCGTATTCCGGGTCGATCAATTCGGCCATCAGGGCGTCGTCGCCCTCGACGACCTCCAGCTTGCCCCAAAGCTTGATGCGGCGCCTGTTGCGGTAATCCATGGCGAAGATGAATGCCTTCGGGTTCTCTGCCGCATTTCCAATCGAGATGTACTGGCGATTACCGGCGAAGTCCGCGAATGCGAGACGCCGATCGTCGAGAACCTTCAGGAAACCGGCGCGGCCGCCCCGATGTTGAATGTAGGGCTGTCCGTCGGCGTTGGCCGTCGCGAGATAAAACGAGTCACGCCCGGAAAGATAGGCCGCCAGATCGTCGGAAATGCGGTCGGACCAACCGCCCTTTTGTTCCATCTTGGCGTACCCGCCGCGCGAGCCGCGCTTTTCCTGCTCGGCCTTGACCTGGGGCGTGAAAGCGATGTCGCTGACAAATTCTCGGTCCATGTCCTGTCTCCTCCGGATGCGGATGCAAAATAGGCCGGATTGCGAACGGGATACAGTGTACAGCAGCCGATTCAGTTATGCGGGCCGGTCATAAATTAGCAAAGGCTTCTTTGCTACCGGCCGCCTATGGACCGGCTTCCGGCAGTAACCTATAACGGGCGCAGCAAGACTGAATGATATCGGACACCGCAATTGAAACGCCGCCTCGTCAACTTTTTCACCAATTCACTTTTACTTCTTGCGACCTTCGTCATCCTGTTCGGGGTTTTTGAAGTCGGTCTCCGGATATTCGCGCCTATTTCCGTTACGAACGTCGGCTATGTCGATCGCCCGAACGGTGCAAAATACGGATGGGGCTTCGGCCCGTACGAACTTGTCCGCGTGGAAAACGCCGACACCGGTAAGGTAACATTTGATCGCGTCAATTCGCGCGGCTGGAGAGACGCCGAAAGAGAGGTCGAGAAGGCGGACGGCACGTTTCGGGTACTGGTCATGGGTGACTCGATGACGTTCGGCTATCTGGTTCCCAAGGACAAAGTGTTCACGAGCATTCTCGAAAAGCGGTTTCGCGACGAACGGCTCGATATCGAAGTGCTCAACATTTCCTACTCTGGCTGGGGCACCGATCAGGTCCTTGAAGCGTTAAAACTGGACGGACTCAAATATCGGCCGGATCTCATTGTCTATCACTTCGTCAGCAACGACCCTCAAGACAACGTATGGCACAAGGATTCAGGGAAATTCGGCGCCAGAAAACCGTTTTACTATGCCGCTGAAGGTGACGATCTCGTGCGGCACGACAATCCGCGCTTCATCGAAGAAAAAACCGCGATTACGCGCAAATACATCATATCGAAGTCGGAAGTCCTGAAGCGGGCCTGGCTCGTCATCGAAGGTCTCAAGCACCGGTCCGAATTGCCCTACATCTACAAACCCAGACGGGACGACCGGATAAGGTACGCATTGGACATTTCCGGGACGCATGCCCTCTTCGATCTTCTTTCGGCCCATCGCGAACAGAAATTCGATGCCGACACCATGACGCGGATCATCGACGGCGCCGGACTGTCATCGGGACAAGGCGAGAATTTGAAAAAAGTCCTGGTCGACGCTCACCACAACGCGGCGCCGTTGCTGACGGGCGACGAGGCGCCAATGACGTTCAGTGAGGACTATTGGAAGCTCACGTCTCGTATCATCCGGGAAGTCGCGACGATCGCTCAGGACAACGGCGCCCGGCTGGCAATCCTGTCGGACTCCGAAGAAGGCCGGTTTCAATGGGACAGGTACTGGTTCCGGGTCGTCGACAGCGATAAGGCGCGTGCGCGCTATTTTAGGATTAACACGTACCTCAGCGACTCGGTCGACGGCATGCCCGTGGATCTGATTCCCAGCAAACACCCTCACGAACGGGCCATCAACGACAGTCATGTCAACGAGTCCGGAAACGAGGCAATCGCCAGGAATCTGCACGCTTATATCATCAACAATTTCGGCAATATGCTTAAAAGACGGGAAGAATAATCCGGCGTATTTGCGGCTACGGCGCCTTGGCAACCGTCTTGTCGCGGGCTGCCGTGCTGCCCTGTAACCGTCCGACGAGGAAGGAAATGGCGCGCCCGGGAAGATTCGAACTCCCGACCCCTTGATTCGTAGTCAAGTACTCTATCCAGCTGAGCTACGGGCGCGCATTGGGTGCCTCGGTTGCGAAGCGGCGAGAACCTACTCCACGCAACCTATTGTGACAACCCCCCAATAAGGGGTTTTGACAGATATCCATACGGCCCAGCGGGCCCCCTCCCCGATCCCCGGTCAGCCCCTTGCCGGAAGCCCGGTGAAATTCATTAAAATTAAAGATTCGCCAAGTAAAACAATCATCTTGTCGCCTTGGAAGGCATTGATTAAGATCGCTGCAACAACGGGGGGACATGTTGTGATCGTAATCCACACACGTTAGTGTGCAATCGGGTTCAGTTTCCCTAAACAATGAAGGGGCGGTCTTCAGGGATGAGATTTTCGCAATTCACTTCACTACGCGTTCTCGTGCTCGGCGCGGCGTTCACGCTTGGCGCCTGCTCGTATGGGGACAACCTCCTCTGGCCCGCCGACGAAGAGCCGCAGACGCAGGCCCAGCCCGCAAACCAGCAGACAGCCGAAGGGGATGGTCAGGTTCAGGTCATCGGTGGCGGACAACCGCCGATCGGTGCGACCCAGTTCGTCCCGCCCGGTGTTACGCCCGGCGAGCCGACCGGTACGTTCGTCGGCGAAAAAGTCGTCCAGCTTCGCGAAGAGCTGACCCGTCTGCAGAATTCCATCGCCCAGCAGAACGAAGAACTGCAGCGCCTGCGCACCGAGCTCGTCAAAAACTCGCAGCAGTACCATGGCACGATCGCCGCCGTGAATTCACGGCTGCAGGTCGGCACCACGCCAGGCAATCCGATCCTCGTACAGCAGTTCAAGAGCGCCCAGGCCGATCTTGACCGCATCGCGCAGGATATCGACAACATGAACAACCTGACGTCCGCCGTCGCCAGCAACTCGACGTTGTCGGCGTACATGGCGGAAGCGGCACGTGCGGCATTTTCCGTATCCGGGGCGGTCGACGAAGATCATCGTCAGCTCGCGATCCTCGAAGACGAAGGCAATCGCACTGCGGTGCTGATCGACCGCCTGCTGAAGGAACTTACCTCGGACGTACGTCGTCAGACCAACTATGTGACGACCGAACGCGCCAACCTCAATCTGATTTCCGCGGGCATCAAGTCGGGCGAACTGTTTGGCGGTTCGCTGGTCAACCGCGCCGTGCTCTCCAATTCCGGCCAGGCAAACTTTACCAACTTGCCGCAGTCGACGGTGGGCCGCACGCCGCTGGTCGTGATCCGCTTTGATCGTGCCGACGTGCCGTACGAGCAGGCGCTCTATACAGCCGTCTCCAAGACGCTGGAACGCCGCCCTAATGCAATGTTCGACCTTGTCGCCGTCGCGCCGACAACGGGCGGCACCGCACGTATTGCACTGAACTCCCAGAAGGCGCGTCAGCACGCAGAAAACGTCATGCGCTCGCTCGTCGAGATGGGCCTGCCGCCGAACCGCGTCGCCGTTTCGGCACGGACCGAGCAACAGGTCGCGAACAACGAAGTGCACCTCTACGTCCGCTGAGGCCTTCCGCTTTCGATGACCCTTCAAAGGCACATGGAATAACGCCATGGTGCAGCTTCGTGACGATATCGAGCATCACGTCGTTACCTGGGCCGAGGTCCACCGCGATACCCGCATTCTCGTTCGCCGCCTTCTCAACAAAGGCCCCTGGCGAGGCATCGTCGCGCTGACAAGGGGCGGGCTGGTCCCGGCGGCCATCGTCGCCCGGGAAATGTCCATCCATGTCGTCGATACGCTCTGCATCACCAGCTATGACGAGCAGGTTCAGGGGCGCCTCAACATCCTCAAGAAACCGGAAGCCGCCCTCGAAAGCAGCGGCGACGGCTGGCTTCTGATCGACGATCTCGTCGATACCGGCACAACGATGAAGGCTGCCCGCGAGATCCTGCCCAAGGCGCACTTCGCGACCGTTTATGCCAAACCCAAGGCGATGGAACTGGTCGACACCTACGTCCATGACATCGAACAGGACGTGTGGATCTTCTTCCCATGGGATACGGAACCGCAGTACGCGCGGCCGCTGGCTGACGGCTGAACGCTTCGGCTTGGGGCGCCGCCCCGAAATCGTCATCTTTTGAACAAGCGCAAACCGTAATCGCCTGTCATCGGTGTGTGATTGGTAACGCACCTTAAATCAGGAGGAGAAACATGGCGCTGTTCCAGAAAGACAATAATCAGATTCCGTCGAAGCCCGCTCCGAAAACGCCCAGCCCAAGTCTGCTCGGCATGCCGTCCAGCGACCACGATATTCCCAAGAAATCCGATCCGCAGCGGAATGGCGCAGAAAAGGAGACGGGCGCCAAACCCTCGGAAAGCCGTCTCATCGTGGGGCCGAACATCAAGCTCAAGGGCGTCGAGATCGAAGACTGCGATACGCTCGTCGTCGAGGGCTACGTCGAGGCATCGATGGACAGCCGTGTGATCGAAGTCTCGGAAACCGGTGTCTACAAGGGCACGGTCGAGATCGACACCGCCATCATCAGGGGCCGGTTTGAGGGCGAACTGACGGCGCGCGAACGCCTGATCGTGCATACCACGGGCGACGTCAGCGGAAAGATCCGCTACGGCCGGCTGGCGATTGACGAGGGTGGCCGCGTTCATGGCGACCTGGATGAACTAGCCGATACGCCCGCAAAACCGAACGCCGCTGAAACCAAGAAGGACGAACCTTCGTCAGGCCCGGAACGGCTCGGCGGCGAAGCTGCGGAATAGGGCCTATTCCGAGCTCAGCAAGCGATCCAGATCGGCCTCCAGTTTCTTGAGGTCTTCCGGCACGGGCAGACCCTCGGCGCGCAACGTCGAGATCACCTGCCTGAGCCGGAATTCGATCTCGCGCAGGTCGCCCTGCTCCCCTTCCATCACGTCCATAAGGTACGCGATCTCGGCGTCCAGATCGTCAAATGCCATGCACAGAACTCCCTTGTTTCGAAAACCGACTGCGCCACGCGAAAACACGCATCACCGGGTCTGGCGGTCCGGCAACTGGAGTGGCACAATCCTGTCCAAAGGGGAGGATACCATCGATGACCGAAACTTACGAACTGTTCGCGATCAAATATGCACATCATGACCGCGACGCGAGCGCCAACTTCGTCGACGATCCCGATCCGCACGAAGGCAACATGCCACTGGATTATTTCGTATGGGTCGCGAAGAACGAGAACCGCACCATACTGATCGACACCGGCTTCAATCAACGCGCCGCGGACGAGCGTGGGCGCGAGTTGATCCGCTGCCCGGCCGAGTCCTTGAGCCTTGTCGGCGCCGACGCGAACGAGATCGAAGACATCATCATCACGCACCTGCATTACGATCACGTCGGCAACTTCGACCTTTTTCCGAAGGCAAAGTTTCACCTGCAGGACAAGGAAATGCAGTTCGCCACCGGCCGGTACATGCGTCACAAGACACTGCGGCATTCCTTCGATATCGAGCATGTCGTCGGCATGGTGCGGGAAGTCTACAAGGAACGCGTCGTATTTCACGATGGTGACACCGACCTATTCCCGGGGATCAAGCTGCACTTCATCGGCGGCCATACCATGGGCATGCAGTCCGTCACTGTGGAAACCGAACGCGGCCGTGTCGTCGTGGCGTCCGATGCGTCGCACCTCTATCACAACATGTGGGACGAAAACCCGTTCCGAACCGTGTTCAACATCGGTGACATGATGGAAGGTCACGACAAGCTGCGCGTGTTGGCGGGCGCGGATCAGGACCTGATCGTGCCGGGGCACGACCCGCAGGTGCTGGATTTCTACCCGGCACCGTCGCCCGACCTTGAGGGGATCGTGGTCCGCCTCGACGTGCCGCCCAAGAAATAACAGCAGGGGCCTATGGACCTTCAACTTAGCGGAAAGACCGCGCTCGTAACCGGCGCCAGCACGGGTATCGGTGCAGAGATCGCGCGCAAACTGGCGGCGGAAGGCGTCAGCGTCACCATGCTGGCCCGCCGCCGTGAAATGCTTGAGCAGGTCGCGCTGGAAATCGAGACGGCAGGCCATGCACGGCCGGCCATCATCACCGCTGATCTGACGGATCGGGACGCGCTGCCTGGCATTGCTGACGCTGCACAGCCGAACGGCCGCGCCGTCGATATCCTGGTCAATGCGGCCGGGGCGTCGCTGCCGATCGATCTGTTCGCCGACGACGAAACCTGGGACCAGTCATTCGAGTTGAATTTCAGCGCCGTCCGCCGCCTGACGCAGGCGCTTCTGCCCGGCATGCAGGCACAGAAATGGGGCCGGATCATCAACTTCTCGGGTTCGATGGAGCCGCGCGCGATCAATGCCGCGATCTCGGCCAAGGCGGCTTTGCATCTCTGGGCAAAGGGTCTGTCATGTCAGGTCGCCAAGGACGGGATTACGGTCAACTGCATTCCGCCCGGCCGCATCAACAGCGAACAGATCCTCGAGCGGCTCTATCCGACAGAGGAATCCCGCAAGAAATTCATCGATGCCAATATTCCGATGGGGTATTTCGGCGATCCGGAAGACGTGGCGCCCCTGGTCGCGTTTCTGGCTTCACCATTGGCGAGCTACATTACCGGCGCCGTCATCCCCGTCGACGGGGGCATGCACTTTTTCGCACACTAGGCGCGGCTTAGACAGCGACGTTGTCGATGAGGCGCGTCTTGCCCAGCCAGGCCGCTGCCAGCACCCGCATGGGACGGCCCTGCGCCGGCATTTCAAGCGTCTCGGCATCGCGGACGGCAACATAGTCGACACTTTTAAACCCGGCCGCATCCAGTTGCTGGGTCGCGTCCGCACAGGCGACCTCGATGGCGTCACCACTTTTCACACGGCGCGCTACACCTGTAATTTCCTGGTGCAGATACGGCGCCAGGGTCCGCTCCGTGTTGGACAGGTAAGTATTACGGGATGACATGGCGAGACCGTCGCTCTCGCGGATGGTGTCGCCGCCGATAATCTGCACCGGCAGATCGAGATCACGCGCCATGGCACGAATCACGCAAAGCTGCTGGTAGTCCTTCTCGCCGAAAATAGCGACGTCCGGCATCGTCTGGATCAGGAGCTTGGCGCAGACCGTGGCCACGCCGATGAAAAACTGGGGGCGGAACTGACCTTCAAGAATCTGGCTCAAACCCTGCACTTCGACCTTGGTACGGTGATCGTCGCGATACATCTGCGTCACGTCCGGTGCAAACACCAGATCGACATCCGCTTTTTCAAGCATCGCCAGGTCGCGCGACTCGTCGCGCGGATATGTCGTGAAGTCTTCGTGCGGCGCAAACTGGGTCGGATTGACGAAGATCGATACCACGGACCGGTCGGAAAGCTCGTCGCCTTGGCGCACAAGCGACATGTGCCCCTCGTGCAGCGCTCCCATGGTCGGCACCAATGAGATACGCTCGCCGGTATGGCGCCAGCCTGCAACCCGCTCCCGCATCTCTGCGACTGTGCGAACGACTTCCATCATATCAATCCTTCGACTTTGGCACCCCGAAGCAATGTTCGAGGGCAGGAAAACTGCCATCCCGCACATCGGCTGCGTAAGCCACGACAGCATCTTCAATCAACTTGCCGGCGTCAGCATAGCGCTTAACGAATTTAGGTGTGAAGTCGGCAAATAGCCCGACCATGTCCTGTGTCACGAGAATCTGTCCGTCGCACGCCGGCGAGGCGCCGATGCCGATCATCGGCACGCCGCTCCGCGCCGTCACTTCCCGGGCAACCGTTTCGACGGTCCCTTCGATCACGATCGCAAACGCACCGGCAGCCTCGATCGCAGCCGCATCCTTGTAGACCTGCTGGGCGCCGGCATCATCCTTGCCCTGGATCTTGAAACCGCCCCGGTGTTCCGCTTTTTGCGGCAACAACCCGATGTGGCCCAGGACCGGCACGCCCGCATCGACAATCGCCCGGACGGTTTCGGCCATCTCCTCGCCGCCTTCCAGTTTGACGGCCTGACAGCCGGTTTCTTCCATGACACGCTTTGCCGAGCGAACGCCGTGTTCCGGACTGTCCTCGTATGTGCCATGCGGCAGGTCGACGACGACACACGCCCGTTCCGTGCCACGCATGACGGCCTGACCATGCGCGATCATGATATCCAGGGTGACGCCGCGGGTCGTCTCCAGCCCATAAACCACCATCGCAAGGGAATCCCCGACCAGCACAAGGTCGCAATGCCGGTCGACACGCTTCGCCATCGGCGTGTCGTACGCGGTCAGGCAGACGACACTGCCCGCGCCTTTCATGGCCCGGATATCGGACGATTGTAACCTGGATGCCGCCATCTTCTGGCTGCTCCTCCTGCCCCGTCGAGCACGTTCTCCCGACGAGAACCTATCCCAAGAATATTGCGCTGCACAATAGCGAAATTCCGGGCACAAATTCAAAAATCTCTTTCCTACAAGGCGTTAGCGGATCTCTTTCTGTGGATATCTATCTGCAGAAGTGTGGATAATTACGCCTCTCGATCTGAGTCGCCTTTTGAGGATAAGTTATCAACTATCTGATTTTTATTTCTTTTTCCCGGACGAAACGCCCAATACAAAATCCCGGCAAACAACACCAGAAATACGATCACGAAGTGCTCGCGCAGCAGTGCCGCCATCGGCGTCTCCTTCCGAACGCCATCCCGGCAAGCCGGCGTTTGACAAGCCGCGCCGCCGTTCTAACGTTCATCCCAGTTGTATCCGCGTATTTTACAGGGATTGAACATCGCATGCGAGGACGGCCATGACATCGCTCCGGACCGGCAAAGTTACGTTTCTGCTGCTGGCCACGCTCTTTGTACTTTCCGGGTGCGACGATGCCATCGATATCGACGCGCATCGGCGGGGGACGGCGGACAAATATATGATCGCGGCGGCAAACCCGCTTGCGGCGGATGCGGGACGCAGCATTCTCGCCAACGGCGGCAGCGCCGTCGATGCCGCCATTGCCACGGAAATGGTCCTGACGCTGGTCGAGCCGCAGTCCTCCGGGATCGGCGGCGGTGCGTTTCTCGTACATCACGATGCCGCCGACGGCGTCGTCGAGACCTATGACGGCCGCGAGGCCGCCCCGGCGTCCGCCCATCCCGGGATGTTCCTACAGGATGACGGCACCCCCATGCCATGGCCCAAGGCGGCACTGGGCGGCCGTGCCGTGGGCATTCCCGGCGTCATGCGCATGCTGGCGATGGCACACGCGGATCACGGCGTGCTGCCGTGGGCGGACCTTTTTCAACCGGCGATCCGCCTTGCCAAAGAGGGCTTCGCGGTCTCGCCACGGCTTGCCGGCCTGCTGGCCGCGGACACGGAAATGCCTGAAATACCGAGCACGCGTGAATACTTCTATCCGGACGGCAAGCCGCTAAAGGCCGGAGACACCCTCAGAAATCCCGCGCTGGCCCGTGTCCTCAAGACTGTCGCCGAGCACGGCGCCGCAGCGTTTTATGCAGGCGACATCTCGGCCGGCATTGCGGAGACGGTCGCGACGACCACCGCCAACCCGGCAAAGATCACGGCAGAAGATTTCGCATCATACATGGCAAAGAAACGTGACCCCGTCTGTGTGACATACAGGGTGTTTCGGGTCTGCGGCATGGGACCGCCATCTTCCGGCGGCATCCTGATCGGCCAGATCCTGGGCGTTCTGAACCATTTCGACCTGCCGTCGATGACTCCGTTTTCGGCCGAGGCCGTACATCTGATCGTCGAGGCCAGCCGCCTTGCCTTCGCCGACCGGGGAATGTACGTGGCCGACAGCGATTTCATACCGGTGCCTGTGGCGGGCTTGCTCGACCCCCGTTATCTGGCTTCCCGGGCGAAATTGATATCACCCGGGTCCCGCATGCAGCAGGCCCTGCCGGGCCGGGCCGGACGCACTGCATGGCATTTCCGCGCCGCGGATGGTGCCGAAAAAGGCCTGTCGACGACCCATTTCTCGATCCGCGACCGATACGGCAATGTGGTCTCGATCACCGCCAGTATCGAGCGTGCCTTCGGCTCCAAACACATGAGCCAGGGATTTCTGCTGAACAACGAACTTACCGACTTCTCGTTCCGCCCCACATCGAACGGGCATCCGGTCGCCAATGCGGCGGCACCGGGCAAGCGCCCGCGCAGCACCATGTCGCCGACCATCGTATTCGACAAGGCCGGAAAACCGGTGCTGGCCATCGGGTCCCCCGGCGGGTCGCGCATCGCAGGCTATACCCTCAAGGTCATTTTGGCAGTCCTCGACTGGAACATGCACGTCGCCGATGCCATCTCAGCGCCAAACATCGTCAGCCGTGGCGGCCCGATCGATATCGAGGCAGGGACCGCCGCGGAGAGCCTGAAACCGGCACTGGAGGCCATGGGACATGACGTGCGGCTGCGTGAGATGACGAGCGGCCTGCATGGCATTCACTTCACGCCGGAAGGACTGACCGGTGGTGCCGATCCGAGACGCGAGGGCATCGTCCTCGGCGAATAGACAGGGTATCTCAGCTGACCGGCGTATCCAGATCCATCGGATGCGGCGGAATATCGTCCGGCAAGTGTATCCTGAAGGCCGTGCCGTCCGGACCCGTGCGCAACAGTTCGATGTCGCCACCGTGTTCGATCACCACTTCCCGTACGATGACAAGGCCGAGCCCCGTCCCACCGTCACGGCTCGACCCGGCAAACGCCTGGAAAAGGTTCTCCTGCGCCTTTTCGGGCAAACCGGGACCGTCGTCGACGACATCGATCACGATCTCGCCATCTTCGATGGCACACTGGATGGTCAAGTTCTTCGCACCCGCCTGACCGGCGTTGCTGCAAAGGTTATGTAATGCGCGCAACAGGTGGCGGCGGTCGGCAACGATCACCAGATCAGGGTCGACATCGAGCGACCACGTCAAATCTGCGCATTCCTCGGAAAGTTCGAGGATACTTTGCAGTTCCTCGATCAGATCGCGGAGACCGAACGCGCGCGGCCTGAGAACGAGCCCATCGTCGGCAGCGTAATTAAGCGTCTGGCTGCACAAATCGATGGCCCGGTCGATCGCTTTCATGAGGCGTGGCGTCACGCGTTTCACTTCCGGGTCTTCGATGGCCTGCAGTTTGTCGGATACGAGAACGGCCGTCGCCAGCGTGTTCCTGAGATCGTGATTGATGCGGGTCATGGCACTGCCCATGGCCGCCAGCCGATTCTTCTGCTTCAGCGACAGCTGCACCTGGCTCTGCATTTCCGCCAGCTCGTGCTGCGCCGTGCCGATCTCGTCACTTCGCGGCGTCGGGCAAATGATGCGTGTCGGGTCTTCGGGGTTTTCCCGGAAACCGACCATGGCGCTCGTCAGATTTCGGATCGGGCGGACGATCATCCACTGCAGCGAGAGATAGACCAGCGACGCCGTTATCGCCGATATCACCAGTGACAGCACGAATATCCGCCACGAGAAATCGAGCATGGCGGCCCGCATGGTTTGCTCGTCGAAAATGACCTCGACCGTAATATCGGACTGCTTCGGTGGCATGCCGATGGCCCGGATCACGCGATTATCGGTGCGCGTCAGCGTCTCGAATGCTTCGGCAATCAGCGTCATGAACGTCTCGTCACGCATGTCCAGCGTCAGGTCGATCGGTGGCGGCATGTCGCCACCGACCATGAGCATCCGCCGGTCCGGGCGGTTGACGATGATCGCCAGCGCATCGGTCTGGCGCAGGAGTTCGTTTTCCAAATCCTGATTCGGCTGCGTATGCGGCATCGCGTCCAGCGCAACCATCGACAGATACGCGCGGTTAATGAAGTCCTCGATATAAGTCTTGCGGTAGCGCGCCACCGATGGCGTCCAGATCAGCACTTCGGCCAGCATCACGAACAATACCGTCATGATCAGCAGCCTGGTCGAGAGGTTGATGAAACGCTTCTGCGGTTTGTCTTCGGTATCGATCATTTAGGGAATTTGCGTCCGTTCAGCCGAATTTTGCCAGAAAACGGACGATCTTGCGGGTTTTCTCGCTAAAAAGCGACGGCGTGTAGAAACTGCCGGCGGCGCGTTTGCTGACTTCGCCCAGCGTCGGATAAGGCGCGATCATCGTCGCAAGTCCGCCGATCTTGATTTTCTGCGACAGCGCCAAGACCCACGGCTGGATCAGTTCGCCTGCCTGGGGGCCGGCGATCCCGCATCCCAGGATCACGCCTTTTTTCGTCGTGACCGCCTTGACCAGCCCTTCCGTCTGGCCTTCCGCCTGGGCGCGGTCGTTTTCGTGAAACGGCCAGCGAAGCACGCGGATATCCGCACCGTGGCGCTCGTTGGCTTCTGCCTCGGTCAGCCCGACCTGGGCGAGCTCCGGCGACGTATACGTGACCCACGGCACCGCTGAATGATCTGCCTTTGCCGGCAGCCGGAAGAGCGCATTCTTGATCACGATACCGGCGTGGTATCCGGCAACGTGCGTGAACTGCAGCCCGCCTGCGACATCGCCGATGGCAAAAACCTTCTTGTTCGTGGTGCGGAGCCTCGCATCGACGTCGATCCCTTTCGGCGAATAGGCGATTCCCGCCGCGTCCAGATTGAGCCCGTCAACATTGGCACGGCGTCCCGTTGCCACCAAAAGGTGGGAGCCTACGACGCGCTCTTCGCCGCTGTCGCCTTCAAGGACAACGGCAAGCCCGCCTTCCGCACTCTCCACCCGGCCGATCTTTACGCCTTCACGGATCGCAATCCCGTCCGTATCCAACTGCTTTCGCACCACCGCGACCAGTTCGGGATCGTCCTTGGGCATGACGCTGAACAGCTCGAGAACGGTCACCTTGCACCCGAGGTGTCGATGCGCCTGCGCCAGTTCGATGCCGATCGGCCCGCCGCCGATGACGATCAGGTGTTCGGGGAGATCTTCCGCGTAAAAGACGGTTTCGTTGGTATAATACGGCACGCCGTCCAGCCCCGGAATCGACGGCACAAACGGCGACGAACCCGTCGCGATGACAAAGCGCCGCGCGGTTATCTGCGTGTCGCCTGCTTCCACGGTGCGCGAATCAACGAAGCGTCCCGCTTCCTCGATCACATTCACGCCGAGGCCCGTAAACCGCTCCACGGAATCGTTCGGTTCGATCGCCGCAATGGCGCCATGGACATGTTGAAACACCCGTTTCGCATCCACTTTGGGGTCACCGGCGTCGACACCGAAGCGATGTGCGCTTCGAATGCCCTCTGCGGCGTGACCGGCGGCCAGTAAGGCTTTCGACGGCACGCAGCCGAAATTCAGGCAATCACCGCCCATCTTGTGCTTTTCAAGGAGCACCGTATCCGCGCCCATCTGCGACGCGCCCGCTGCAACCGAGAGCCCGCCCGAGCCTGCGCCGATAACGCAGATGTCGGTTTTGATTTGACGGGCCATGTCAGTCCTCTTTCACCTGGACGGTCGGGCCATCGTTCTGAGCCCCCTTGATCCGCTTGTAGACTACAGGGATCAGGGACAATGCCGCCAGTCCGAGGATCGGCAACAACACCTCAGGCTCGAAAATGATGCCGAGATCCGGCGTGCCCCCCTGTTCGAAAACGGCGCCAAGGCCGTTGCCGACACTGGAATAGACGATCGAGCCGGGCATGATCCCGAAGAATGTCCCGATCACGTAAGTCCGCAACGGTACACCGAGAAACGCTGGCACCAGATTGACCAGCCAGAACGGGAACAACGGCACCAGCCGGAGAACGAACATGTAGCTGAGCGCATTTTCGTTGAAACCGGTTTCCATTTTCCGGATCGCGTTCCCGGCGCGCGCGCGGAGCATGTCCGCCAGCGCATAGCGCGCAACGAGAAAAATTACCGTTGCGCCGACGGTGGCGCCGATCACGCAATACAGGCCGCCGGTGACGGTGCCGAAGACAAACCCGCCAGCAAGCGTCGCCCAGACGGCACCGGGGATCGAAAGCGCCACCATGACGCAATATCCGATGACGAAAGCAACAGCCGCCAACACCCGGTTTTCACCGGTCCACTGAAGAAGGAATTCCCGATGCTCTTTTAAGGCTTCGAATGAGAGAAACCGGTCCAGATCGAAGATAAAAACGGCGGCCGTCGCCGCCGCGATCACGACAAGCGGTACGAGCCGTTTCAGGCCCGATGACGATGCTTTCGCCCGCTGCGGGTCCGGCTGGTTATTTTCGTCGCTCCCGGTCATGAGCGTCTTCCTGATCTTGGCGTGAATCCTCGTCCGCAGGTGGTCAAACAAGCACCTATCGGGCCGTCCCCCGGACCGCGTCCGAAGCCGCGGTTACCAAGGCATTGTCGCGATCCTGCGCGCAAGAGCAACCAACGTTGCACTAACAGCGGGTCAAGTTCGCGTGAACGGCCGTGCCGACAGTAGATTTTTAACGTAAAATCCGCATCGCCATCGTTGACTTGCCTGCGCCAAGCCCGTATACAGCGGGCGATTTTGCAAGGAGAAGACCCGTGAAACGCACGTATCAGCCAAGCAAGCTTGTCCGCAAGCGCCGTCACGGCTTCCGTCACCGCATGGCGACGGTTGGTGGCCGTCGCGTTCTTGCAAACCGCCGCGCCAAGGGCCGCAAGCGTCTGTCCGCTTAAGGGCGGGCGGTCGTTCCGCGTCCGCATGTCCCAGTCCCACTCACAGCCCGGTCTCATCCGCCTGAAAAAGAGGCGCGAGTTCCTTGCTGTTGCGGGCACCAACCGCAAATGGGCGACCCCGGGCATGGTGGTGCAGGTGCGCAAGCGCCAGGCGGGCGAAGCCGGCGACGATACCATTCGCGTCGGCTTCACGACGAGCCGTAAAGTCGGCAATGCGGTGACCCGGAACCGGGTACGCAGGCGTCTTCGCGCCTGCGTCGATGCCGTTCTGCCGGATCATGCCAAACCCGGCCTGGACATTGTCGTCATCGGCCGCGCGGCAACGCCGGCGCGCCCGTTTGATGCCCTGAAGGACGATTTCTTGAAGAGTCTTAAAAAACTCAATGCCTGCCGGAGCGCAAATCATGGCTGAAGTTACCCTCAGCCGGATTGTGGCGCTGCCGGTCCGCGCCTTGATCGCTCTTTACCGCTACGGCATCTCGCCGTTCATTCCCGGCACATGCCGGTTTCACCCGAGTTGTTCCGCCTACGCCGAAGAAGCGATTTGTACGCACGGCCCCTTCTCGGGCGGATTTTTAGCCATTAGACGAATCCTGCGTTGCCATCCCTGGGGGGGATCGGGCTACGATCCCGTCCCTGTAAACGACCCGGCCCAACTGGCAAACCGCAAAGGGAGCCCTGAACACCCATGAGCGACCACAAGAACATGATCCTGGCGATCGTCCTTTCGATTGCCATTCTGGTGCTGTTCGAGACTTTCTTTAATACCAGCGCCGTGCCGCCGGAGCAGGCCCAGCAACAGCAGGCCCAGCAGCAGGCAGCGCAGACGACGCCCGGTGCCCCTGCGAACGGCGGCGCGCCGCAGGCACCGGCCGTGCCGGGTGGCGCGCCGGTCAATACGGAAGCCGTGGTCGAGCAGAGCCGTCAGGCCGCACTGGGCAGCGTCGATCGCGTCGATATCGATGCGCCCCGCCTGCATGGTTCGATCTCGCTCAAGGGCGGGCTGATCGACGATCTGACGATGATCAACTATCACAAGTCCATTGACCCGACGAGCCCGGAGATCGTGCTCCTGTCGCCGCGCGGTTCGGTCAACGCCTACTATGCGGGCTACGGCTGGACGGGTGCCGAGGGCCAGGCCATGCCGGATCTGGATACGGTCTGGACCGCCGACAAGGACGTGCTGACCGCCGACAGCCCGGTGACGCTGAGCTGGGATAACGGCCAGGGGCTCATCTTCAAACGCACCTTCAGCATCGACCAGAACTACATGTTTACGGTCGATCAATCGGTCGAAAACACCACGGGGCAGCCCCTGACCCTCTATCCGTACGGCCTCCTTACCCGTTACGGCACCCCGGAAACGACCGGTTTCTACATCCTGCATGAAGGCCTGCTCGGCGTCATCGACGGCCAGCTCAAGGAAGTCGATTATGATGAAATCAGCGACGAGCCGGCCGGTATCTCTGCCGAAAGCACCGGTGGCTGGATCGGCATCACGGACAAGTACTGGCTCGCGACCCTGATTCCCAATCAGGCGGAAAAAGTCCAAACCCGCTTTCTGCATCGCAAGGAAGGCGTCGTCGACGTTTATCAGACCGACTTCCTTGGCAGCGCCGTGGTTGTTCCCGCCGGTGGCAGCGCCAAGGCGGAAACACATTTGTTCGCCGGCGCCAAGGAAGTCCACCTGCTGGACGGTTATGCAGAGGACTTCGGTATCAAGAATTTCGACCTCGCGATCGATTTTGGCTGGTTCTACTTCCTGACCAAGCCGATCTTCCTGGCTCTTCTCTGGATTCACAGCCATGTCGGCAATCTGGGCGTTGCTATTCTGCTGCTGACCGTCGCCATCAAGATCGCCTTCTTCCCGCTCGCCAACAAGTCGTACGTGTCGATGAGCAAGATGAAGAAGCTGCAGCCGGACATGGTCAAGCTGCGGGAGCGTTACGCCGAAGACAAGGTGAAGCTCAATCAGGAAATGATGGCGCTTTACAAGCGCGAAAAGGTGAACCCCGCATCCGGCTGTCTGCCGATCCTGGTGCAAATTCCCGTGTTCTTCGCGCTTTACAAGGTGCTGTTCGTCACCATCGAAATGCGCCATGCACCGTTTTTCGGCTGGATTCAGGATCTGTCGGCACCTGACCCGACCACTATTTTCAACCTGTTTGGTTTGATCCCGTGGACGCCGCCCGACTTCCTGATGATCGGTGTCTGGCCGCTTATCATGGGCGCGTCGATGTACATTCAGCAAAAGCTGAATCCGCAGCCGGCGGACCCGATCCAGGCTAAGATCTTCCTGTTCATGCCGCTGTTCTTCATGTTCCTGCTGGCGAACTTCCCCGCCGGTCTGGTGATCTACTGGGCGTGGAACAACGTTCTTTCCATTCTTCAGCAGTGGGTGATCATGCGCAGGATGGGCATCAAGGCCAAACAAGCCCTGAGCTGATACAGCCACGCGGGGCCGGAGGCCGCCGGCATGACCGAACCTACGTATGAACCCGCTGAGATCGAAGCCGGCCGCAAGCTGTTCGTCGGCGACGTCGATTTCGTGCTGGGCGTTCGCAGCATGTCGCAACTGCCGGCGGGCAACCTGCCCGAAGTCGCGTTTGCCGGCCGCTCGAACGTCGGCAAATCCAGCCTTTTGAATGCGTTGACGGGCCGCAAACAGCTCGCCCGCACCTCCAACACCCCGGGCCGCACGCGCGAGGTCAACTTCTTCGATGCAGGCGGGCGCCTTATGCTGGCCGACCTGCCGGGTTACGGCTATGCGAAGGTTTCCAAAACCGAAGTCGAAGCCTGGACGCGCCTGATCGAAGATTATCTGCGCGGCCGCGTGCAACTGCGCCGGTGCTGCCTGTTGATCGACGCGCGCCACGGGCTCAAGGACAGTGATCGCACCGCCATGAAGATGATGGATCAGGCTGCGCAGAACTATCAGGTCGTGCTGACCAAGTGCGACAAGATCAAGCCCGGCCCCCTGAAGAAACTGATCGCGGCGACGTCCGCAGAACTCGCGACCCATGGCGCCGCCCATCCGCAGATCATGTGCACGAGTTCCAGAGACAGCGCGGGTATCGCCGAGCTGAGAGCGGAACTCGCGAAACTCGCCGAATAGCCGTTACGCGTTTATTTTCTTGAAGAATTCCGCTAACCCTGCGTTATTTCCGGGCATTCCGGCAACAAATCGACAAACTGGTTTCCCGTTATGAGCAAGACACACGACGAAAATCGCGAGGATAACCTCGCCAAGGCCTCCGTTCTCTCCGAAGCACTGCCGTACATGCGGCGGTTCAGCGGGCGCACGGTCGTGGTCAAGTTCGGCGGTCACGCCATGGGCGACCAGGAGCTGTTCGACCTGTTCGCGCGCGACATGGTACTGCTGCGCCAGGTCGGCATCCGGCCGATCGTCGTACATGGCGGCGGGCCGCAGATCGGCGCCATGCTGGAAAAGCTGCAGATCAAGTCGGAGTTCATCGACGGTCTCAGGGTCACCGACCAGGCAACCATCGATGTCGTCGAGATGGTCCTTTCCGGTTCGATCAACAAACAGATCGTCGCCGCCATCAACAATGCCGGCGGCACCGCGATCGGGCTTTCCGGCAAGGACGGCAACCTGATCCGGGCCGAGCGCCTCAAACGTACCAAGCGGGATCCGGACAGCAACATCGAAAAAGTGATCGACCTCGGCCTGGTCGGCCAGCCCAAGGTCATTTCGCCGCTGGTGCTGGAATCCTTTGAAGGCAGCGACGTCATTCCGGTGATTGCGCCGATCGGCATTGGTCCCGACGGCGAAACGCTGAACATCAACGCCGACACCGCAGCCGGCGCCATTGCCGCGGCAACGCAGGCGTCGCGCATGTATATGCTGACCGATGTCGCCGGTGTGCTTGATCAGGACAAGAATCTGATCTCGGAACTCAAGGTTTCCGAAGCCCGCGATGCAATCGAAAGCGGCGTGATCTCGGGCGGCATGATTCCGAAAATCGAAACCTGTATCGAAGCGATCCAGGGCGGTGTCGACGGCGCCGCCATCATCGACGGGCGCGTTGCGCATACGGTACTGGTGGAACTGTTCACGGCCGGCGGCGCCGGCACGCTGATTACGCGCGGCTGATCAAAGCCTCCGGATGAAGTCGATCTGCTGGATCATGTCGTTGTCCGACATGGGATAGCCTCTGCCGCGCGCGCGCATCACTCTTCGGGACTCGATCCCGGCCAGCTTTTCTTGCACGACTTCCGCGGCCTTGGCCGACAGACCGGCGCGCCAGGAAAGCGCGACGGCGCCTTTGATGCTCCGGGTTTCCCGGACCTGATCGACCGTGCGGTAGGGCACGTCCGCCATCACGGCGATGATCGCCTTGGCGAACTCCATGTCGCCGTGCGCCAGTTCGCGCAACAGCGTGCCTTCATCAAGGGTGCCCGCCGCCCATTCGCTGGCGGCACGATCGAATACATGGCTTTGATCCGGGTGCATGCCGCCGGTTCGGGACTCCGCGCCCGCATGGTGTTCGGCTCGCACCGCAAAACCGTCACCCAGTCGTTTCAACACCACGTCGCGGACTGCGGACGTGATCTCGTCCGGCAGATCCTTGCGTTCCTGCATGCGTTTCAGCACATCGTCGGCAACGACCCGCGCGATCTTGACGGCGGCCTTCGACGGCAGTTTCGGGCGCATCGCCAGCGGGATATGCCAGATATCGATCTTCTCCGCTTCCTCGATGACCCGATCCAGCGTTTCTTCACGGATCTGCGCGCTTTCATTTCCAAGCAGCAGCGCAATCGCCTCCACGTCATTGCTTTCGACGATCGCGTCGCTGACGTCGCCGGAAACTCCGTCGCGTCCGGAAACGGCGGAGACAGCACCGTCCGAGGGTTTCGCAATGATGATCTCTATCAGGTCCTTATCGTCGAGAACCGGCGAGTACTTAAGAACCGGCGTCGCCACGATACTCTCGACGTCCCATGCCAGACGGCGGATCAACTCGGATGGCGCGTCGGCAACTTCCTGCAGCGTTTCGGACAGAATCTGGCGGATACGAACGGCCTGGTCCTTGGCCAGCAGCATCAGGGCTTCGTTTGCCATCTCGCGCAGTCTGGTGCTTTCCTGCGGGCTGTTTGTTGCGGCCAGATCGGCGAGCTTTCCGGCAACGGCGGTGCGGACCGATTCATCCTTATCGCGGGCCAAAAGCAGGTCCGCGTGCATCGGTGTCGCCGAATTGGATGCGACGGCGAGGCGCACCGCCGGAACGACATCTTCTGCCAGATAGTAAAGCAGTTCGGGTGCAAGGTCGGGCTGTCCGGCCAGTGCTTCGCGGGCTGCGTCATCCCCGTCGTGAGCGACGGCTTTAGCTTCTTCATAGGATGTCGTCATGCGGTCTGTGTGCCCGAACAGTCAGGGTGCGCTATTTCGAATACAGCGCCTATCTGCCGATAGCAACACCCGAGCAAAGGTCAGGCACGTTCCGCCATATTGGAGAAAAATTCGATGTTCCAGTCGATGTCGTCCTGCGACATCGGGAAAGTTGTATCGTCCTCGGGTTCGATGATTTCCGATGGTGCAATGCGCCCCATTTGCTGCTGCACCATGATGACCATCGACGCCGGCATCCTGGCGCGGCCCAGCAGCGCGACAATGCCCGCGGGGTTCTTTTCGACGAAGATTTTGCGGGCAAGTGCAAGATCGACACCGGCCCGTTCGATCATCGCGGCAAAAACGAAAGCGTGATCGCCGGCCTGAAGCGCCTTGACCACGACCTTGTCGTGCAGCTTACCCGCCGCGTTCAGTCGCTTTGCCGTATCCAGCGGCGGATCGACCTTGAGGAAGTCAAACCCGGCATTGAGCGATTTCTTGTCATGACCGCCTTCACCGCCCAGACGGTCGCGAACAATGTCCTTCACGGCGGCCATGGTCGGCGCGTCGAAATCCGCGCGCTTGGAAAGTTCCTCCAACAGGTTTTCGGCAATAAAGCCCGCCATCCGCTGCGCAGCGCCCTCCGGCAGCTGCTTGCGGGCAACCAGCGGCGGCTGCCAAAGTTCCTGGCTCGCCGAGCGGTCAATCAGGTCATCCAGCGCTTCTTCGCGGATCTGCGCGGAATTGTTGCCAAGCAGGTCGGCAATACCCTCGACATCGTCGGACCCGATAATGGCATCGGCCAGGCTCTCGGTAACGCCGTCGCGGCGCGCGATTGCCGCGACACCGCCAACGGCCGGTCCAGCTTCGATGATTTCGACAAGATCCTGCTCGGTAAGAACCGGTGAAAATTCGAGAACCGGACCCGAAACCTCGATTTCGATGTCGTTTGCGAGCCGCTTGATGATATCCGGCGGCGCATCGACAACATCCTTGAGCGCCTCCGAGAGAATTGCCCGCACCTTGCTGATCTGGTCGTTGGCAAGCATCTCCAGCGCCTGGTGCGTCTGGACTCGGACCTTTTCGGATGCTTCTTGGCTCAGCCCCGGGGCAACCTGGGCGATCTTCTGGGCAAGGCTTCCGCGCACGTTCTCGTCGTCGTCGTGCGCCAACAGGATGTCCGTCTGGCGGGGTGCGGACTCGTTCACGGCGACCGCGCGTCTGACGTCAGCGGACGCGTCCTCGGCCAGGAAATACAGAAGTTCGGGGGACAGATCCTTGCGTTCGGCCAAGGCAGCGCGCACGGCCGGATCATCGCTCTGCGCGAGTTCTTTGGCCTTCTGATAGCTGATTGCGCCCTCACCGAGAATCCCGGTCATTCCACACTTTCCCCGACAACGAGGGCGGGATGCACCACCTCCGCCGTGCGTATTCTCTATTCAGGCATTTCAAGAGGCGTGCCCGGTGGCGGCGCCATCTCGAAGCCCCCCTTGCTTCGTTTCTTAACGGAATACATTGCCGCGTCGGCGCGCGCAAGAAGCTCGTCCAGGGATTCGCCTGACTTCGGATCGAAAAATGCCACGCCGATCGAGATCCCGAGGGGATGTTCATCGTCGCCGGACATCGAAACCATCTGCTTGCTGGTCTCGATGAGCTGCCCCGCGCGCTTGTGGCTGGTGGCTTCGTCGATCCCGTCGAGCCACATGGCAAATTCGTCGCCGCCCAGCCGCGCGATCAAGTCGCCCGGGCGCGAGAAGTTGATCAGCATGTCGCGCAGGAACAGGATCGCTTCGTCCCCCGCCTGGTGTCCATGCACGTCGTTGACCCGCTTGAAGTTATCCATATCGACGTAAAACATCGACGCCGTCTGGTTCGAACGCTCGAGCCTGGAAATACGGCGCGGCAGTTCTTCCTCGTAAAACGCCCGCCGGTTCAACAGCCCTGTCATGCCATCGGTCCTGGACAGCTTTACGATCCGTTCGTGATTAGCGATCTGTTCGTTCGCAATGCCCAGTTGATTGGCGACGTCCGTGAGCATGAGACGATGGTCGTCGTCCCAGCTTTCTTCTTTCTTCGGCTTCCACATGGCCAATGCGCCGTTCACGTCGCCACGGTACTGCGTCGTGGCGAGAAGCGCGGACCAGCTGCCCGTTTCGAGACTGATCACATCGCCGGCCTTGAGCCCGGCAATCTTCTGCCCCAGGTCCTCGACACCTTCGTCGTTGCCGTACTCCGCGGCGACGGCGAATGCCTCGCGGTCGGCATCTTCACGGTATATCCGGGACCCGGCCGCGCCGAGCGCCCGCGCCGACGCAGTTGCGGCCGCCATCAACATGTCGTGGGGTTCGATCTCGTCGCGAATTTGCGAGACGATGTAATTCAGAAGTTGTTCGCGATGACGCGCGCGGGCCAACGCCGCTTCGCTCTCGCGCTCCTCGGTCACGTCCCGGCAATTACCCCTGCAACCGATCCAGGTTTCGCTGTCATCATCGTTTTTGACCAATGGCAGGGCCGACACGATCACGCAGGCGGTCGAGCCGTCCTTGTTCTTCATCCACATCTCGATGTTGTCGAGCTTGCGCGTGGTGGTGAACGGAAACGGTGTGTATTCGTCCGCATCGATAACAAAATCGCGCGCCTCGTGTCCGACCAATTCGTCGGCTTTATAGCCGAGCGCACCTTGTGGCGAGACGAAAATGAACTGCCCGGCGGAATCGACTTCCCAGGAAAAGTCGCTGGAGATTTCGACAAGGTCCTTATAACGCTGCCGCGATTCCACCAGCGTCGTGCGCAAGTTGCGCTCCATCGTCAGGTCACGCGCCAGCAAAAGCGTCTTGGCGACGTTGCCGTTCACGTCCAGTGTCGGGATCGCCGTAACGTCGAGAACGAGGTCGCCCCTGCTGGTCGCGATCGTCAACGTCGCGTTCGCGATGCTGGCGCTTTCGACAGCGGCACCTATCAACGTCTCGATATCGGCGACAGCCCCGCCAGCCAGCGCCTTTTCCAGGCCCGTCCCCTTGGCGTTCGCGAGAATCGGCGTTCCAGCGGCATCCAACAGCAACGCAGGCCCAGGATAGCCTGCGATCAACTTGACGTCGGTATCGCTGGCCTGCCCTGTATCAGCCGGCGCGGAAGCCTCATTGGCCATGAGCTTGCCTGTTCAATGTTGTCACCCTTCGAGCATATTAGAAGATGGCTAGGAGCGGGCCAACCCGCGATTTTCTGTGGTTTTTGATTGCGTCTTGCCTGGAATACATCGCGAACGTTAAGTAAACCTGTCATGCTATCAAATATGGAAAAATCACTGCCTCCCGCCTTCCGCGAAGCGCCTGAAGATCTGATCGCCGCCGATGTCTGGATCTTCGATCTGGACAATACGCTTTACCCCGCCTCGTCGCGGCTGTTCGATCAGGTCGACTGGAACATGACCGATTACGTCAGCCAGTTACTCGATCTGCCGCGCGACGAAGCGCGCAAGCTCCAGAAGCAGTATTTTCGCGAATACGGTACCACCATGCGGGGGCTCATGACCGTCCATGGCGTCGACCCTCAGGCGTTTCTCGACTACGTCCACAACATCGACCTCGCCCCGATTGCCACCGACCCGGTGCTCGTCGAAGCGCTGGAGAAACTGCCGGGCCGGAAAGTCATTTTCACCAACGGATCGACGGCGCACGCCGAGAAGATCACCCGGCATATCGGGATCGATCATCATTTCGAAGGATGTTTCGACATCATCGACGCGGATTTCGTGCCGAAACCGGCACCCGACACCTATGACGCCGTCTGCCGCCGTTTCGACATCGATCCGGCCTCCGCGATCATGGTCGAGGACATGGCGAAGAATCTGGTGCCGGCGGCCGCGCTGGGCATGACCACGGTGTGGCTCGACACCGGCGTCGGCTGGTCCAGGGAAAACGCGGAAGATGGTCACGTGCATCACCGGATCGAGGATCTGGCGCCGTGGCTGGCAACGATCACCGGGACGCGCCGGGCGAGTTGACACCCCCTTCGCTTGGCGGCACATTCCGGTCGCGCCGAACGGCCAGCACCTTATTTGAGACAGAGGAACATCATGACCAGCCAGCTTGAACAGATCATCGACGCCGCATGGGACGACCGCGAAAACGTGTCGCTGACCACGCAGGGCGAAATCCGCGAGTCGGTCGAGGCCGCGCTGGACATGCTCGACAAGGGCGAGAAGCGGGTCGCCGAGAAGGTCGACGGCGAATGGGTCGTCAACCAGTGGCTTAAAAAAGCCGTGCTGCTGTCGTTCCGCCTGAATGACATGAAGTCGATCCCGGGCGGCCCGGGTGGCGCGCACTGGTGGGACAAGGTGCCCTCCAAGTTCGAGGATATGGGCGACAACGCGTTCCGCGCCGCCGGCTTCCGCGCGGTGCCAGGCGCCATCGTGCGCCACAGCGCATTTATCGACAAAGGCGTCGTGCTGATGCCGAGCTTCGTCAACCTCGGCGCCCATGTCGGCGAAGGGACCATGGTCGACACGTGGGCCACCGTCGGTTCCTGCGCGCAGGTCGGCAAGAACGTGCACCTGTCCGGCGGTGTCGGTCTCGGTGGCGTTCTGGAGCCGCTTCAGGCGGGTCCGGTGATCATCGAGGATAATTGTTTCATCGGCGCCCGTTCCGAGGTCGTCGAAGGCGTCATCGTCGGCGAGGGCTCTGTCCTGTCGATGGGGGTCTTCATCACCGCCACAACGAAAATCATCGACCGCAACACCGGCGAAATCTTCGTCGGCAAGGTGCCGCCCTATTCCGTCGTAGTCCCCGGCGCCATGCCGGGCAAACCGCTGCCGGACGGCACGCCGGGCCCGTCACTGGCCTGTGCCGTGATCGTCAAACGCGTCGATGAACAAACCCGGTCCAAGACGTCGATCAATGAGCTCCTCCGCACCTGACGCCGTCGCCGTATCGGAGGCACTGATCCGTCGCGCCAGCGTGACGCCCGAAGATGCGGGCGCGCTGGACGAACTGATCGCTTTCCTGACGCCGCTCGGGTTCGAATGCCATGACCTGACGTTCGACGACCCGGCGGGCGAGCCGACACGTAATGTCTACGCCCGGCTGGGTACCGAGGGACCCAATTTCTGCTGGGCCGGCCACACGGACGTGGTGCCGCCGGGCGATCTCGCGGACTGGACGTCGGATCCGTTCAAGCCCGAAATCCGGGACGGCCGCCTTTACGGACGTGGCGCGGCAGACATGAAATGCGCGGTCGCCTGCATGATGGCGGCAACCCGTGATTTTCTGGAACGCAATGGCGGCGATTTCCCCGGTTCGATCAGCTTTCTGATCACCGGCGACGAGGAAGGCGACGCCACCAACGGCACGAAGAAGGTGCTGGACTGGCTGAAGGACCGGGGCGAGACCATCGATGCCTGCGTCGTCGGCGAGCCGACCAACCCGGAAGCGATCACGGACATGATCAAGATCGGCCGGCGCGGATCCATGAACGTGTGGCTGGATGTCGAGGGCGTGCAGGGCCATTCCGCTTATCCGCACCTGGCCGACAACCCGATCCACAAGATTTTGAACCTGCTAACCTCGCTGACCAATGTGCCGCTCGACGAGGGATCGGAACATTTTCCACCCAGCACGCTGCAGGTTACGACCGTCGACGTCGCCAACCAGGCGACCAACGTCATTCCCGCCCGGGCGCAGGCACGGATCAACATCCGTTTCAACGACCTGCATTCGTCCGACAGCGTCGAAAAGCTGCTGCGTGGCCGCCTGGATCAGGCAGGCGGCGGCTACGACATGCGGGTGCGCGTATCGGGCGAGAGTTTCCTCACACCGCCGGGCCCGCTATCCGACACGGTATCGGGCGCCATCAAAGCCGTAACAGGCAAGTCGCCGGAACTCAGCACCACAGGCGGCACGTCCGATGCCCGTTTCATCAAGGACCATTGCCCGGTCGTTGAATACGGCCTGATCAACCAAACGGCGCACAAGGTCGACGAGAACGCGCGCGTGGACGACATTCGCGCGCTTTCGGAGATCTACACGAGAATACTCGACGATTTCTTCGCGGAGCCCCGCTAATGCCGAGCTTGGCCGAGGTTCACCGCTCGCTTTACGGCGCGGCTCTCCTCGCCAAGTTCGACAGTGACGGTCTGAACGTTTTTGGCCATGAAGGCACGGACGCGGCCAGATCGTTCTTCGCCGCCGTTATTGTCGCGCCGATGTATCTGCTCTGGATTATCCTTTACGGCGAGGCCTATCCGGAGGGGACCCCCTTTATTTTCGCCTTCCTGTTCGAAAGCCTGGCATACGTCATCGGCTGGCTGATTTTCCCGCTCGTGATCTGGTATCTGTCACCTGTCCTGGGATGCCGCGAGCGGTTTTTCCATTTTCTCGCCGCCTACAACTGGGCCGCCGTGATCCAGAACGCGCTGTTTATGGGTGTCGACTTGCTGTCCTGGCTGCTCGGCGCGCCGGAGATGGCACGCGGCTTTTTCGGCCTGCTGCTGTTCGCCTACATCCTGCTCTACGGCTGGTTCGTCGCCAAACATGCGCTCGGGCTTCCCGGTGGACCGGCCGCGACCATCGTCACCCTCGACATCATGATCGCCATGTTCTGGGAAATGATCACGGACGGCATGATCCGCAGCTGACGCCGGCTCAGATATCGACGCCACCACCGAAAAGCTCATAGATCGGGCGCATGATCTCCTGCCAGTCGAACGTCACGTAAAGCGCGCCAACACCGATCAGCCCCATCAGAATGGGCGAGCCGAGTATGCCGCCGATGGTCAGCAGCAGGCCGACGAACCCCCAGCTTCCCTGGCCACGCAGTAATGCGATTATGGAAAACAGAAGCCCAAGCGGCGTGAACAGGATGGCCGGCCCGAAAATCCCCAGAAGGCCAAATCCCACCGCCATGTAGCCGGCAAGCGGGGTCTTTTCTTCGGGGGGCCGGGCGCGGGGTTTATCATCGTCGCCACGTGCGACGGTCAGCGGAATTTTGTCCATCACTCATCCTAACACAGCATACGCCGGGGCAAATACCTTGCCTTATTCTTCTGCGTAATCGACGCGCGTCAGATAGAGCCCCTGCGCGGGCGCGGTCGGCCCGCCGGCACTGCGATCCCTGGCCTTGAGCGCCTTGGCGACGTCGGTTGGCCGCCATTTGCCACTGCCGACGAGTTGCAAGGTGCCGACGAAGTTGCGGACCTGGTGATGCAGGAAGGAACGCGCCTCGGCAATGATATGGATTTCGTCTCCCGCAAGGGAAACCTCCAGCCGGTCGAGCGTTTTTTCCGGTGATTTGGCCTGGCACTCGGACGCCCGGAAGCTGGTAAAATCGTGGTGGCCGATCAGTTCCTGTGCGCCGGCATGCATCGTCTGAGCGTCGAGCGGCATGGCCTGCCACCAGACGCGACCCTCGTCCAGCGCCGGCGGCGCACGGCGGTTCAGGATGCGATACAGATATGCCCGGCCCGTCGCCGAAAAACGCGCATGAAAATTCTCGTCCACGGCCTCTACGGCAAGGACGCTCACCGGATGCGGCCGAACGTGGTGATTGAGCGCATCGCGGACCGTATCCGCCGGAAATTCCTTGGAAATATCGACGTGTGCCACCTGCGCGAGTGCATGAACCCCGGAATCCGTGCGTCCTGCGCCCTGGACCAGCGAATTCTCACCTGTGAGCGCGAACACAGCGTTTTCAAGGGTTTCCTGTACGCTGGGGCCGTTGTCCTGGCGCTGCCAGCCCCGGAACGGATTGCCGTCGTATTCGATCGTCAGCTTGAATCGGGGCATTTGGTATGTTCCGCGTCCTTTCATCTTAAGCGCATGAAGGGTATTGCGGACTCCATATTGCTACGTTTAGGTGCCAAAATTATTTCTGTTACTGTCGGCCAATTGTCAAACGCCGGGGTGGGGGGTGCATGAACGGCGACGAACCGCGATCCATTTTGATCGAGAACGAGCGGGATTCCCTTCACATCCTGCCGCTCGAGATTCTGGCGCTGCAAACCCCCGGTCTCAGACGTGCCCGGATGATTAAGAACGCGGCGCTGAACAGCGTGATTGAGCTCTTCCAGGACGCCAGCGCCGGCAGCGGGCAGCTCGACGTTCGCGACCTGCCGAACGAGTTCGACTGGGACGAGGGGAATAATCATCCGGATATGATCATTCTGCGTAAGGTCGCTGCCTTGCCGAGTTATGACGTGTATTCCCTGCGCGTCGCGCTCCGGCAACTGGGCATCGCGGTCAACGACAACGAGGCGCTGAAGCTGTCGCCGGAGATGAACGCGGAACTGACCACATACATGACGGATTTCACCCGGCCGCTGATCGTTCAGATCTATGGCAAGGAAGACGATGTTCAGATCGAAACGTTCGAAGACGTTATTGAGCTATTCCGCGACCCCGACGTCAAAATGGCGCTCGAGAAACTGAAAACCATGGCCGATAAACTGGGCATCAAACCGGACGAGGTCCCCACCTTTATCGAGGATTACGGCGATATCTTCCTGTCGCTTTCCTACTATCGGCGCTGCCTCGATTCCATTTCGCCGATCATCGAGGATTTTCTGGATTCCCTGCCGGAACTCCGCAAGAGCCATACGCTGCAAAGCGATCAGGGCCTGCAGGAAACGGTCAACATGATGGACAGCCGGATTTCCAAGGTGACGGCCCAGCTGCGCCGGCGCTTCGACGAGTTCGAGAATGGCACCAAGAACATGTGGGACGACATCTCGGCCGAGAAGTTCCGCAAGCTGCAACAGCAGATCAAGAGCCACCACGTATCTCTCGGCGGCGTGCTTTGCGCCCTCAGCGTCAAGATGGACGCATGGCATCAGCTCTTTCCGAGGCGCGCCGTCGGCGGACCTCAGAAACGTGGCGAGTTCATCATGCTGCACATGCGCCAGGGCATGGACAAGATGCGCAGCATGGACGACGGCGTGAAATTCGTCGCCTTCGACTAGGCGAGGTGCGTTCCGGCCTCGATACCGTACCCGCGCAAAAACGCGTCGACATCGGTCATCGATTTGCCCGGACGCTGCACGCGGCGCGGCCGGAGGCCGCCATCCGCACACGCAATCGTCAACCGGTCATCGACGACCGTCCCCGGCGATGCAGAAACGCCTGGATCGACATCGACGGCGGCCACCTTGAAACGTTCACCGTTATATTCGAACCACGTTCCCGGCCAGGGGTTGAGGGCACGGACGGTCCGTTCCAGTTCCACCGCCGGTTTCGTGAAATCGAGGCGGCCTTCGCCGCGTTCGAGCTTGTGCGCGTAGGTCACGCCGTCTTCCGGTTGCGGCACAGGCACGATATCTCCCGATGCGTACGCAGATAACGTGCGCGTCAGCAACTCGGCGCCCATTGTCGACAGCCGGTCATGCAACGTGCTCGCTGTCTCGTCGTCGCCGATCGGCGTGCGCGCCTCGGCCAGGACATCTCCGGTATCCAGCCCCACGTCCATTTTCATGATCCCGACGCCGGTTTCCGCGTCGCCGGCCATGATCGCGCGCTGGATCGGTGCCGCACCACGCCAGCGCGGCAGCAGCGATGCATGTACGTTAAGACAACCAAGCCTTGGCGCCGTGAGTATCTCCTCGGGCAGGATAAGCCCATATGCGACGACGATCGCACAATCGAGGTCGAGCGCGTGAAACGCCGCCTGAGCATCGGGATCACGTAAGCTCTTCGGCGTGCGTGCTTCGATGCCGAGACGGATCGCCTCGGCATGCACCGGGCACGGCGTTTCCTTGTGCCCCCGCCCGGCCGGTTTCGGCGGCTGCGCATAGACACAGACCACATCGTGACCGGCATCGATCAGCGCATGCAGGGTCGGGATCGAAAATTCGGGGCTGCCCATGAAGGCGAGCCGGAGCGGCGCGGTCGCGTTCACGCGTTCGCAGCGGCGAGTTTTTTCGCCTTCTGCAGTTTCCGCAGGATCATGTTACGCTTGAGCGACGACACATGATCGACGAAGAGCACGCCGTCCAGGTGATCGATCTCGTGCTGGATGCAGGTCGCCATGATCCCCTCCGCCTTGAGCTCGCGGATTTCATTGTCCCGGTCCAGATAACGCACCTTGACCCAGTCGGGCCGCTGCACTTCCGCATAATGCTCCGGCAGCGAGAGGCATCCTTCTTCGTGGATGCGGTCGTCATCGGCGATCTCGACGATCTGCGGATTGGCGAGGGCCATCGGCTGCGGTTCCTGGTTCTCGCGTGCGACATCGACCACGATGACACGCCGCGAGTCACCGACCTGCGGCGCCGCCAGCCCGATCCCATGCGCCGCGTACATGGTTTCCAGCATGTCGTCCATCAGCTTGCGCACGTCGTCGTCGACGGTATCGACGGGCTTCGCCTTGATTTTAAGGCGCGGGTCCGGGGCCACGATGATCGGCAATTTGGCCATGGAAGCATCCGTTTCCGTTAATTCCTCGCTTGGAAATATGATCTTGGCAACGGATCGTCAAGAAACCACACTTCGGCGGGGACTTCGACGAGGGGAATCGGACATGTTATTGCAGGGCCTGATCGGCATTGTTGCCTTTCCGCTGATCGCTTGGTCGTTGAGCGAAGACCGCGCACGCGCGGACATTCGGACCATTCTGATTGGCGTTGCCATTCAGATCGGGCTGGCGGGCTTGCTGCTGGGTGTGCCGGTGGTCAAAGACGGATTTCTGGCGTTGAACGGGGTCGTAAATGCCCTGATGGATGCAACCCGAGCCGGTACTTCTTTCGTGTTTGGCTATATCGGCGGCGCCACGGCGCCCTTTCCGGTCTCGGGCCAGGGAACCACGTTCAATCTGGCCTTTCAGGCGCTGCCGTTGATCCTCGTCGTCAGCGCGCTTTCCGCCTTGCTGTTCCACTGGCGCATCCTGCCCAAGATCGTCGAGAGCGCGGCGTGGCTTCTTGGCAGAACATTCAAGATCGGCGGTGCGCTGGGCATCGGCGTGGCCGCAAACGTCTTCGTCGGCATGGTCGAGAGCCCGTTGCTGGTGAAGCCCTATCTCAAACACCTGAAACGCGGCGAACTTTTCGTTCTGATGACCGCCGGTATGGCCACTGTCGCAGGTACGGTGATGGTCCTTTATGCGAGCATCATCGGCCCCGTCATTCCGGGTTCGCTGGGCCATATCCTGACCGCCTCGGTGCTCAGTGCCCCGGCGGCGATCACCATCGCGCAACTGATGGTGCCGTTGGATGCACCGACACCCGGCAAGATCGACATCCCGAAAGACGGCAACGCCATGGCGGCAATCACGCGTGGCACGATGGACGGCGTCGGGTTGCTGATCAACGTGGTCGCCATGCTGCTTGTGGCGGTTGCACTGATCGCGCTGTTGGAAAGCATTCTGGGCCTGCTGCCCGAAATCGGCAGCGCACCGCTGACGCTGGAGCGCGTATTCGGCTGGGTCATGTCACCATTCGCCTTTGCCATGGGCATTCCGTGGGCCGAAGCCCAGACTGCCGGTGGCCTGCTCGGCACCAAGACGGTCCTGAACGAATTCCTGGCTTATCTGCAGCTTGCCGCCATGGATGACGCGACAATGACGGAACGAAGCCGCTTGATCATGACCTACGCACTCTGCGGCTTCGCGAATTTCGGCAGTCTCGGCATCATGATCGGCGGCATGACCACCATGTGCCCGGAACGCCGGGACGAGATCATCGCACTCGGCGGGCGCACCATCATATCCGGGACGCTGGCCACATGCATGACCGGCGCGGTGGCAGGACTGTTTTTCTGACGATCAGCGTCTGACACGCACCCGGTACGTCAGGTCAACGGCGCCGCCGGCCGGCACCGGCACCTGCCATTCGGCGGCAATGCCGTCACGCGTATGGGTCAGCGATTCGGCCAAGATCTCCCAATCGCCGGGGATATCCTCGACCACCTTGACGGTTGCCGCTTCGGTGCCGCCATTCCGCACCGTGAGTGAAAACGCGGCTTCGGTGACCCGATCTCCGACACGGCGGAAGTCGGTCTGTGTCCGTTCGACCGTCACATCGAACGCGTCGCCGAGGTCGAGCGCCACTTCTTGCGAAAGCGGCGTATTGTCGATGCTGTCTTCGCCGATGAATCTGAGCGCGCCTTCGTCATCGCGGACGTACGCCCGAACCAGGCCGGCCGGCAACGGCACGCCGAGATGACTGGCAACATCGTTGATGATCATGATGCGCTGGCGGACGGCCTGCGCGTCACCGGCGCCGCGTACTGCCCCGAAGACGGGCGCACCGCTTCTGAATTCAAGCACGCGGCGTGCAACGACACCATCTGCCGAAAGCAGCCGCAATTGCCGGGACTCCTTGTCCTTGAGAGTGACCGGTTCGGGCATCTTGTACATGTGGAACGCCGAAAGTTCGCTTCTGGATGGGTTGACCCCGGCGCTGTCGGACGCCATCGCGGCCTCGGCGCGCATCAGGATCTTGCCACGCGGCGGCATGGCCTCGCGCGCGACATCACCGGCTACCAGGGAGACCAGCGCGCCGGTGTAGTCGATGCCGGAATTGTTCTGAACCTTGGCCCAGACCGAAAGATCAAGATTGTTATGCGCGGGATCAAGTACGGCCGTGTAAACCGCGTTCCATGACAGCCCATTTGTCAGATAGGCGAGCCTGGCGCCCGTCGGCGCGCTCAGCGGCTTGCTCAGCGTCAATGACAGCGTCGGCGTCGCATGCAGGTCGTCCGGCACTGTGTCGAACACAATGCGGCCCGGCGGCTCGGTCTCGATCCGGTCGCCGACCTTGAGCACCAGACCCTGGGCGACGCTCAGCACCTCGGCATCCTCGACGGTTTCCGCGCCTGTCGCCGGGTTGGTACGGACCAATTTGACGGTTCTGCCGAGTGCACGCTCAAGAAGCGTGCGCTGGGTCAGGATATCCGAATCGAGCGCGATTTCGCGCACGCCGACCTCGCCGTCGAGTTCGACCCGCACACTGTCGGCGATCATATTGGGGCCGACGTTGTCGAGGCGCACGGTCGTGCCCTCGCTACCGGAAAGCATCCGCGCTTCGTCGACCAGCGACAGACCGTTCGCGTATATCGTCAATCGCAGCGCCGTATCCGGCGCATTCTGGGCCATTGCCGGCGCGGCGAACAGAATACCGGATACCACCAGGGCGGTCATCTTTGCGGCACGGATGTTCATTCCCAATCCTCTTCGGTTGTCGTTACGTAACGTTTGTGGCGGCCCGGCAATTGCGTCGGCAGCCCGGCTCATGCAAGCTTTCACAGAAGATTTTGACGAAAGAGAGGCAGCGTGCAAGTCGACGTCCAGACACTGATGATCCTGGGAGGGCTCACGGTGGCGGTGGTGATCATTTTGATTGCCATTAATGCCGGTGCGCGCGCCCGTGCGGATCAAGCGGCACGACTGCAGCACCTGAGCGAAATCGCGAGTTCCCTCGCGCAGGCACAGACCACGCTTTCCGGACGCATGGAGCAGGCTCAGTCGGATTCAAACCAACGTCTCGATGCATTGTCGAAACGCCTGGGTGACAGCCTGACCGAGCAGACCGAGCGCACCGGACAGACGCTGAAGGTCCTGCACGAGCGGCTTGCGCTCATCGATCATGCACAGAAGAACATTACCGAACTTTCGCAACAGATGGTCAGCCTACAGGACATCCTGTCCAACAAGCAGGCCCGTGGCGCATTCGGCGAGATCCAGCTGAACGACCTGGTGACGGCCGCCCTGCCGGCGTCGGCCTACACATTTCAGGCGACGCTCTCCAACGGCAAACGGGCCGATTGTCTGCTGCAACTCCCAAACCCGCCGGGCCCCATCGCCATCGACAGCAAGTTCCCGCTGGAAAGCTACGAGACGCTGCGAAACGCGGAGTCGGATGCCGACAAGGCGGCCGCGGGCCGGGAATTTTCGGCGGCCGTCCTGAAACACGTGAAGGACATTTCCGAACGCTACATCCTGCCGGGTGAAACGTCCGAGAGCGCGCTGTTGTTCCTGCCGTCCGAAGCGGTCTACGCGGAACTGCACGCGAACTTCCGGAACGTCGTCGAGGAAGGCTTCAGGCGCCGTGTCTGGATCGTCTCGCCGACGACACTGATGGCAACGCTGAACACCGTCCGCGCGATCCTGCGCGACGTACACATGCGCGAACAGGCGGACGTCATTCAGGCCGAGGTGCATAAGCTGCTGCAAGACGTCAGCCGGCTCGACGACCGTGTCGGCAAGCTCAAGTCGCATTTCAATCAGGCGCAAAAGGATATCGGCGACATCGAGATATCCAGCGGCAAGATCATGCGCCGCGGTGCGCGTATCGAAGACCTTCAGCTCGGCGATGGCGAGGAGGCCGCAGGTATGCTGTCACCACCCGACGGCAAAGCCGCCGAATAACGGAAAATTAATTAAAAACAGGGTCTTATTTCCTATTATTGCGCAACACCTCAAGTTGCCGGAATGTGTTTTGACGGGGAAGAGCGGCCATGGATACGGGTGAACTGAAAAAAATCATCCGCGAACATATCCAGTTCATGAGCGGGATTGAAGGCGGCAAGCGTGCCGACATCCGCATGAAGGATCTTTCCGGCCAGAACTTCAACAAGCTGAACCTTCGCGAAGCGGTGCTGACCGGCTGCAACTTCTCGCACTCCAAGCTGGTCGGCGTCGACCTGCGGGGCGCCGACCTTTACGGCTGCAACTTTACCGGTGCCAACCTCGCCCGCGCCAAACTCGACCGGGCCGACATGCGCGGCGCGAACCTTGCCCGCGCGAACCTGGAACATGCCTCGATGAACGAGGTCGACCTGCGTGCCGGTCAGGTCGCGGAGGTCGTCTGGAAGCTGAAGGGCGCCAACCTGTCGAAGGAAGAAAAGGGGCGCGCCGACGAGCTGAAGGAACACATCGCGGAATCCAACCTTCAAAATGCGAAGATGACCAGCGCCGACCTGGAAGCCGCAGAGCTGCAGGCCGCCAACTTCGAGAACGCAAACCTGTCGAAGGTGAATCTGAACCGGGCCAAGATGGGCGGCGCAAACCTCAAGGGCGCGAACCTCTCGGAAGCGAATCTCTCAGAAGCCGACCTGAATTCGGCCTGCCTGGACGATTCCAACATGCGCGGCGTGGTGCTGAACGCAACCAACCTGCAGCACGCCAGCACGAATAACGTCGTCGTGCCGGAAAGCCTGTCGCACCTGGAAGACAACATTCGCAACCGCATGGTGCGCCATCACAAGTGGATCCGGACCAACGGCAAGGAAGGAAGACCTGCAAACCTCGAACACTCCGATCTTTCAGGCGTCAACCTGCGCGGCGTCAACCTGAGCGGCATGAGCATCAAGTCGTCCAACCTCGAGGCCTGTAACTGCAACGATACGATCTGCCTCTTCACGTTCTTTCAGGAATCGAAACTGAGCAATGCCTCGTTCGCCAATGCCGAACTCGATGCCGCCAATTTCCACCATGCCGTTCTGAAAGACGCCAATTTCAGGGGTGCCAAAATGCGCCCTATCGAGACCGCCAGTGACGACCCGAAGGTCAAAACCAGACGCTGGCGCCCGAACTTCTCGAACGCAATCCTCGCCGGCAGCGATTTTTCGGGGGCGTATGTCAGTGGCGCGTTTTTCTGGGGTGCCGATCTGACGGATATCAAGGTCGACAAGGCAACATTCGTCGGCTGCGATTTCGATGACGAGGTCGAGGCGGAACTTAAAAAACGCGGCGCCATATTCAAAACCGAAAAGGCCGATGCCGGCGGCAAATAGCCCTTGCCGCCCCTATCCGGTTAAACGGGCCTGCGGTCCCTGAGCGCCGCCGCGATGGTGCCGTCGTCCAGAAAATCCAGTTCGCCGCCGACGGGCACGCCATGCGCGAGACCTGACACCTTGATCCCGTGTTCATGCAGCCGATCAGCTATGTAATGTGCCGTTGTCTGGCCGTCGACGGTTGCGCTGGTCGCAAGAATGATCTCGGCGCCGGGCGTTTCCCGTGCCCGTGCCAGCAACGCCGGAATGTTCAGGTCGTCGGGGCCGACACCGTCCAGCGCGGAGAGCGTCCCTCCCAGGACATGATACTTCCCCTTGAAGCTCGCCGTGCGTTCCAACGCCCAAAGATCGGCCACATCCTCGACGACACAAAGTTGTGCATCGTCGCGCCTGGGGTCGTTGCAGATCGCGCACGGGTCAATCGTATCCAGGTTGCCGCACGTGGTGCACGCCCGGACCCGCTCACCGGCGTCGGCAAGCGCCGTCGCCAGAGGCTGCAGCAGCGATTCTCGGCGCTTCAACAACTGCAGAACGGCACGGCGCGCCGAACGTGGCCCGAGCCCAGGCAGCTTCGCCAGAAGCTGCACCAATCGTTCGATATCCTGCTCTGCCACGGCTGCGATTTATCTCAGAATGGAAGCTGCATGCCCGGCGGCAGCGGAAGACCGCCCGTGATGTCCTGCATCTTCTCGCGCATCACCTCGTCGGATTTGGCGCGCGCATCGTTGATGGCGGCAACGATCAGGTCTTCCAGCACCTCGGCGTCGTCCGGATTGACCAGAGACGGGTCGATCAGGACTTTTTTGGCTTCACCCTTGCCGGTCAACGTGACCTGGCACATCCCGCCGCCGGACTTGCCGGTGACTTCGAGCTCTTCGAGCTCGCGCTGCATATCCTGCATCTTCTGCTGGATTTCCTGCGCCTGCTTCATCATCTGGCCGAGATTTTTCATAATCGGCGGTGCTCCGTCACGTTGCTGGGATTCCTTACGCCGGTTCTGTATAACATTTGCCATGCTGCATCAAAACCTGTTCGTCTTCGATATCGAAACTGTCCCGGATACCGACGCCGCGCCGAACCTCACGGGGATCGACTCAACCGACGTGGCGGAGCGGCGTGCCGCGATCGAGCAATACCACCTGGACGTGACGGACGGCAGAAACGCCTTTCCGCGCCAGCCGTTCCACAAGGTCGTGGCAATTTCGTTCCTTGAGGCTGAGATCGAGCGCGACGGAACGCAAGAAGGATATTTGCTGAAGGACCTGCGTTCCGGTGGCGAGGCGGACTACGATGAGGCCCGGCTGTTGCAGGGTTTCTTTACCTACCTGGAGCGGCAGAAACCGCGACTCGTCAGCTTCAACGGGCGGACCTTCGATCTTCCGGTGCTCAAATACCGGGCCATGGTCCACGGGATCTCGGCGCCCTGGCTGCACAAATCCGGCGACAAGTGGAACAGCTATGGATACCGCTACGCAACGGACTGGCACTGCGACCTGCTAGACGTCCTGTCCGATTTCGGCGCTTCGGCGCGCGTCAAACTGAACGAGGTCTGCGCCGCCTTTGGCTTTGCCGGCAAGTTCGGCGTCGACGGTTCCATGGTCGCCGAAATGATCGACGACGGAAAGATCGAGGATGTCCGCAACTACTGCGAAACGGACGTGTTGAACACCTATCTGGTCTATCTGCGCTGGCAATTGCACACGGGGACGCTGAACAAGTCGGGCTACAACGCCTGCGTTGCCGATCTCATCAGCTTTATCGACGCGGAAAAGGAAAAACGTCCCTATCTGGCGGATTTCATGGAAGCGTGGGGCGAAGCATCGGGCAATTCGTTCCTGCTCGACTGATCGCCAGATCACACATCGGGGTCGAAATAGTTCTCCAGATCGATTTCCGCATCCACGTATTCCTCGATGGTCTGCGGGACATCATCGTAAAACCCGACGCAAAGCACACGATCGAGCGGCGCGTCCGGGGCTGATCGACACGGCATGCGCAGCATTGCCTCGTACTTTCGGTCCCACGCTTTCTCGCCCAGGCATGCGACGAACAGCGACGGGCGCGCATGCTCAATGACCCAGCGGTACTGCTCTTCCGAATAACGTGCATGTCGCGCCGGCGCCAAGCCGTTGATCCTGAGGCCCGTCATATCGACACCGTTAAAGCTGGCAACCCGGGTTCCCCAATACCGGTACACGCCGAACCCCGGGCCATTGTCCACATCGAGCAAGATCATGCGCGGCAGAATTCTCGTGTCGAAGTCGAGAAAATCCAGCTCGCCCCATACAGGAATACCGTCCTCATGACATTTTGACCGCCAGACGTCGAGCGCCTCGCACAGTTCCGGTATACGCATATCGGCCAGTTCGACCCGATAGAAATCTGGCCGGCCCTTGAGCTGTCGTTCCGGATCGGCGCTCAAATATCGTCCTCATCGGAAGACAAATCAGGGTCCGGTGCCGGTTCCGTGGCGGCTTCAACCGGCACCCGGGCGACGTGGCGGACTTCCTCCACGACCGCCCCTGGAAACTGATCGAGCACGGCGCGAACAAGCGGATGCTCACCGGCATCGCTTCGCGCCTTTTCCGCATGCCGGGCCCGCAACTCGGCGATTGTCAGCGCATTCGACTCGCGTGCCAACGCCACCCCCCAGGAAATTCCCGAATGCTCTTCAAGAAACCCCTTCAGGCGCTGCACGGTATCGCGATCGGCGCCGCCGTCGGCACTGAACTCGATCCGGCCCGGCTCAAAGGTGACGATGCGAACCTGGTTTTCCAGAAACGATTGCAAAAGGCCTTCACGCAATTCGCCCGCCAGCACCGCAACGGCCTCGAAATTCGGAAACGACCTGGCTTGAGGACCCGGAACGGGGTCCGCGGCGGGTGCGCGGGCCGGCGAGCCTTCTGCAACGGTTCTTCCGCCGCCGGCACTTGCCCGCGCCCCGCCGTTCCCGGTCGACGGCGAGGATGACGACGATGCGCCGGTGGCGGCGGGATCGCCATCCTGCAGCGCCTTCACGGCGTCCCCCGGCGTCGGCAGTTCCGCGGCGTAGGTCAGTCGGACCAGGATCATTTCAGCAGCCGCCAACGGCGACGGCGCGACATTTACCTCGCTCAATCCCTTGAGCAGGATCTGCCAGGCGCGCGTCAGGATCGGCATGCGCAGCGATCCTGAAATTTCCTTGCCCTTGGTGCGTTCGTTTTCAGGCACCTCGGGCGCATCCGCGCTTTCCGGCTGTATCTTGATCCGCGTCAGCCAATGGACGAGATCGAGCATGTCCTCGATCACCGAGGCAGGATCGGCGCCGTCCTTGTACTGGCTTTGCAGTTCGCTCAGTGCCTGGGCGATCTCGCCGCGTAGAACCGATTCCAACAGATCAAAGGTCCGCGTCCGGTCGGCAAGACCCAGCATATCCCGCACCCGGTCTTCGCCGATTGCGCCATCCGAATGGGCGATGGCCTGGTCCAGGAGGCTGAGGCCATCGCGCACCGAACCATCAGCAGCACGGGCGATGATATGGAGCGCGCCGTCGGAAATCTCGGCACCTTCCTTTTTGCAGATATCCGCAAAATGCGTGACCAAAAGCTCCGTCGGCACGCGGCGGAGATCGAAGCGCTGACAACGCGAAAGAACGGTGATCGGCACCTTGCGGATCTCCGTCGTCGCGAAAATGAAGATCACGTGTTCCGGCGGCTCTTCGAGCGTTTTCAGCAGCGCATTGAATGCGCTTTTCGAGAGCATGTGCACTTCGTCGATGATGTAGACCTTGTAGCGGGCCGACGCGGGCCGGTATCGCACGCCGTCGATCAATTCGCGGATATTGTCGACGCCGGTATTGGACGCGGCGTCCATCTCGAGCACATCCACGTGACGGTCTCCGGCGATGGCGACGCAATGTTCGCAGACCCCGCAGGGTTCCGTCGTCGGACCGCCGGTGCCGTCGGGACCGATACAGTTGAGCGCGCGTGCGATGATGCGGGCCGTCGACGTCTTGCCGACACCGCGCACACCCGTCATGACAAAGGCATGGTGCAACCGGTTGGCGGCAAACGCGTTGGTCAGTGTCTTGACCATCGCGTCCTGGCCGATCAGCCCGGAGAACGTGCTCGGCCGGTACTTGCGCGCCAGCACCTGATATTCGCCGGTAGCGGGCGCTTCGGCGTTATCCGGGGCTGCACTGTCGTTCATGATTCTCGTCCGGGCCTCAAATAAGCGGGAGACCGGACACCGACCCGGGCCGAAACTCGTTACGGCTGCTTCCTTCCGGACCTGACCGGGTTGGCGAGAAGCCCGTCCGGGCCGATCTCCCAGCGCGGAATATATCAATCGTCATGGGATGTCGAAAGCCCTCATTGTGCAGAAAATTTAACACAGCAGACGGCATCAGCTCAGCTCGCCGATAAGTTCGGCCGCATCCGGCCACGCAGCGGTAAGTGACTCACCCTCGCCCATTTCCAGGTCGTCGAAATCGAAGCCGGGGGCCACGGTCGTGCCCATCAGCGCATAACCCGCCGCGCCCGCCTTGAGACGCGCCCCCATCCAGACGTTGCCCGGCACTGTAAACTGGACCACCTGCCCGCTGGCAATGTCTTGCCCGAACGTCACAATTCCGGTTGCGTGTTCCGGCGGATAAAGAAGCAGCATTTCCACCGGATCGCCCATGTAGAAATGAAAGGTCTCGTCCGAGGGCAACCGGTGCATTTTGGAGATCGTATCCGGGGTCAGCAGATAATAGATCGCCGTTCCCGCCGATCGCGGACCGGAATAGACATCCCCAAGCGCGTCCTGCGGAATCTCTGCTGCCGTACGCCAGGTTTCACGGTAGTAACCGCCTTCCCATGGCAGCGGCTTCAAGCCAAGGCTAATGATCAGGTCTTCAGCTGTCACTTCAACTCCTGCTCTCTCACCCCCGTATCGCGGTTATCGTTCCGCGCGCGATCAAGAAGCCATTCGGCGACGGCGGAACAAACTCGTCCATGATGTTACCCGATACGTTCTTGTTCCGCACCCACGATAAAATAGTGGGGCGAAGACGTTACATGACAAAGTAGCAGTCGAGCGGAATGGCCCCCACGCAAAAAAACCGGCAGTCAGCTGACTGCCGGTTCGATTTCCCCCGCTTCAAACGGTCAGTTGATACCGGCGGTTTCGCGTCGTTCCTCGACGACGATGGCACCGCCTGCGCCACCCGAGAATACGAACGGCAGCAGGAGTACGTTGTCTTCGAATTCGAACGTCCCGTCGGTAATCGCAACCATGCGAATTTCTGCGCTCTGGCGGCTTGGAATGGAGACCGAAGCCACGCAGGTCTCTTCGGCGCGGACGCCTTCAACGCCGATTGCAAGAACGGCGTTATTCTTGAAGAAGTCTTGTGAGCGGAAAATACGCACCGAATCATCCCGGTTTCGAATTCGCAGAACATAAGGGCGCCCCTGCTGCAACCGGGTCACCATCGGCGAAAACTCTCCATCGCGGACACGAAGCTCAACTTCCGGCACGCGTGCCCAGTTGATCTTCGCTTCGGCGCGTTTCGAAATCTGTTTGCAGCCACCCACGGTGAACGAAGTGACACCCGACGGCGCCGCGCATGCGGACAGGATCATCGCCGCAGCGACAATGCTCATAACAGGAATGTGCCGGCCCAGATTTCGGCACGATAAGGCTTTCAATTTCTCCACCGTTCTCTCCACCTACCGATTGCAGACAATGCAACGGCACCCAGGGGTGCGGAACATCAACCGTAACCAGTGTGGTCAAGAACGGTTAAAAAAGCCTCAATTTGTGCGCGAGTCCACAGGATTTATGCGCGGCGTATGGTTAACCGCCCCCGATACCATTTGTCTGCCCGATAAACTTGGGCCAGAATCCCCGGATGTTACGCATCGCATTCATGTGTTGCGTTTTGATGCTGGCCACCAAGGCCAAGGCATACGAGCTTGCCGATAATCCAGCATTCTGCGCCGGGTTTCTCTCATCCCAGTCGGATCGGTACGCCGCGATGATGCGCACCCATGAAGACGCCATCGTAGATGCCTTCAACAAATATGGCCCCAGGGACTCGACCGACAGCCGCGGCTTCGCAGAATGGGTGCATGTCGGCGTCCAGGCTGCGGCGGATACGAACGACCCCGGATACGAGGCCACTATCGTGCGGTGCCGCTCGTTGATCGAGACAATTGCCCAGAAATGAACAACGGCGACTGACGCCTTACCTATGCCGTTGCCGATCCGGACGCGGCGTGTAAAGTGACCTCATGTCCTCGAATTTTTCTTTGAACCTTACATACACGACATTATCGCTGCGCCGCGACAACATGTCGCGCCGCCCGGCCGAATGGCTGACCGAGCGGCTCGCCGAGGGCGTCGGTGTCGTTCCGGTTTTGGGTTCTCAAAATCTGATCACCACGGGCGACACACCCGGTGCTTTTATTTTCGAAGGTGACGCCGCCAGGGACATCCTCGGCACAGGCGTGCAGGAAGTCCTGCTGGGCACCGACGACCACAAACCCGTGTTCGCGGTCAGCGTCGACGAAGCCATGGCGGCACAAATTGTTGCATCGACCGATGGCGCCGCCGAATTCATGGATTTGCGCAGCGTCGGGCCGCTTCTGCCGCCGGCCGATGCGCATATCCTGGCGCACGCGCGCGGCATGGCGTACTGGCATGCCCGGCATGGATTCTGCGGCGTTTGCGGCGCGGCGACCGAATCCAGATATAGCGGACACGAACGCAAGTGCATCAATCCCGACTGCGGCATCAGCCATTTTCCGCGCACCGATCCGGCGATCATCGTCCTTGTATACCGCACCGATGTCCCCGGTGGGGCGTGTCTCTTGGGTCGCCATGCGCGCTGGCCGTTCGGCATGTATTCGACACTCGCCGGCTTCGTCGAGCCGGGCGAAACCCTCGAACAGGCGGTGAGCCGGGAAGTCTTCGAAGAGGCCGGCATCGAAACGACGAATGTCCAGTACCTGGCATCGCAGCCATGGCCTTTTCCGTCATCGTTGATGCTCGGGTTTCATGCCGAAGCGACGAGCTTCGACATCTCGATCGATGACGAAGAGCTAAGCGACTGCCAATGGTTCACCCGTGACGACCTCCGCGGCATGAAAGAATGGCTGGACGCCAAAGAAGACGACATGCGGCTGCCGCGAAAGGATTCCATCTCGCGCTGGCTGATCCAGAGGTGGTTCGACGCCGAGTAACCGGCACAGGAAAAGGACGGGGTTTATTCATGCCGAACAAAATTCACCGTCACGCTCATCATCGGATTGTCGAGGAATTCACCTCGCCGCCTCTTGTCGACCAAAAACGCCGCCAGCTGGTGACCGGGCTCGGCCTGTTGCCGGCCGCGCTCATGCTCTCCGGCATCGGCCGTGCCTGGGCGCTATCCAATCGGGTCAGCATCGGGACCGAAGGGCCGTACCGTGTCATCCGCTCCAACGCGATCCCGGATCATGATACCGGCCGGTTTCCGAATCCGGGCAATCCCAACGCGATCACCGCGCAGGATCTGTCTTTCAGGGCGCCGCTTCAGCCGGCACGGGCCGGGCGCTATACGATCGGCAAGGGCTGGAATTTCGGCGTTGCCGTCAATGGCGTGCCCTTCGACCCGTTCACGGCAGAATTCTGGCTCGGTGACCGCAACTGGAATTACGATGCCATTGCCGGTTTCGTGGACCTCGGCCTGGACGAGAATAACGCCCACGTCCAACCGGGTGGCAAGTACCACTATCACGGCTGGCCAAAGGGATTGATCAGGGCCTGGTCGCCGAATTCGCATTCCCCCATCATCGGCTGGGCCGCCGATGGCTTCCCGATCTATGCGGCGTACGGATATGCCGATCCAGCGGATTCAGGCAGCCCCATAAAGGCGATGACGTCCGGTTGGCGCGTGCGCCAGGGTGCGCGGCAAGGCGGTCCGGGCGGCAGTCATGACGGCCGTTTCTTCGAAGACTGGGAATGGCTCGACGGCAAGGGCGACCTTGACCGCGCCAACGGCCGTCAGACGGTTACGCCGGAGTTCCCGAACGGCACCTATGCCTATTTTCTGACGGAAAGCTGGCCGGTTATACCACGGTACTTCGCCGGCACCCCTGATCGATCGTTCCGGATCGGCCCGCCAAGCGGCGGGCATGGGCCGGGTATGCGGCCGCCGCCCCGCGGGATGCATCGTCCACCGCCGCCGGGCGGCATGCACCGCCGCCCGCCGGGCGGCGGGCTGCCGTAACCGGCGCGGACTTAAAGGCGTTATTCCGTGACGGCCGTCTTGCGGTACGGGTTGGCTGGGTAGACGCCGAGTATCTTGACCTCGTCGGAGAAAAAATTCAGTTCCTCCAGCGCCAGTTTCAGGCTGGTGTCTTCGGGGTGCCCTTCGACTTCGGCATAGAACTGCGCGACGACAAACCCTTCACCGACATAGCTTTCGAGCTTGGTCATGTTGACGCCGTTGGTCGCGAACCCGCCCATCGCCTTGTAAAGCGCAGCCGGAATATTCCGTACGCGAAAAACGAAGCTGGTAATCAGGTCCCCGGCACCCGGCGCGGGCCATGACGCCTCGCGCGACAGAATGACAAAACGGGTCGTGTTGTGCTCGGCATCCTCGATGTCGGAGCGCAAAATTTCTAGACCGTAGACCTCGGCCGCGAGCCGGGACGAGATCGACGCTTTTGTCTTGTCGCCCCATTTTGCGACGTCCGAGGCGGCGCCGGCAGTATCCGCATGGACTACGGCTTTAACGCCGAGTTCTCGGATGAGACCGCGGCACTGATTGAGCGCGTGAACGTGGCTGTGCACTTCCTTGATCTCGGAGATGTCCGTGCCCGGCAGCGCCAGAAGCTGGTGATTGATCCGCTCGAAGTGCTCGCCGATGATGTGCAACCCGCTTTCCGGCAACAGGTGGTGAATGTCCGCAACACGGCCGGCGACCGTGTTATCGATCGGGATCATCGCCAGTTTCACATCGCCGTTCTGGACCGCGGCAAATGCGTCATTGAAGGTGTTGCAAGGCACACTGGTCATGTCCGGATAAGCGGTCCGGCATGCAATATCCGAGTTGGCGCCCGGGGCGCCCTGGAATGCGATCAGGTTGTCAGGCAGGTCGTCTGGCGACGTCATCTTTCCAATTCCAGGCCTGTTCCGCCAAGGTCCTCTCAGCGCTCAAGAAATTCGCGGGCACGTTCAAGGTCGGCGGGAGTATCGACACCGAGCGGAACGGTGTCAACGCGGACCGCGTCGATACGCATCCCGGCTTCAAGTGCGCGCAACTGTTCCAGCCTCTCGCGCTGTTCGAGCATCCCGGGCGGCATCGCGACGAATCGCGCCAGCGCATCGCGCCGATAGGCATAGATCCCGATGTGGTGCCATAAGGGTCCGCCCCCGGACGGCGCCGTCGCCCGCGTGAAATAAAGCGCCCGTGCCCTTTCGTGGGCCTGATCAAGTGCCGCGATGCATTTGACGACGTTGGGGTTATCGCGTTCTTCCGGGTCCGTAATTTCGGCGACCAGCGTGGCAATATCGACCTCGACATCATCGAGCGGCCCAGCAACGGCCCGCACCAGTTGCGGGTCCAGCGTCGGCAAATCGCCCTGCAGGTTCACAACGACATCGAACGCCCCGTCGGGATCTTTTTTCGTCAACGCTTCCCATATCCGATCGGAGCCCGAAGGATGGTCCGGGTCGGTCAAAACCGCATCGAACCCTGCGGCCTCCACGGTATCGACGATTTCAGGTTCCGCGGCGGCACACAGAACCGGTCCCAGACCGGCTTCGCGGGCACGGTCGAGGACATGACAGATCATTGACCTGCCGTGGATGTCGGCAAGCGGTTTTCCGGGCAGACGCGTCGACGCCAGCCGGGCCGGAACAATGATGATCGGTTTCATGTTTTCCCCCGCAATTCCTCGCAATTGCGCCTTCTTGGGTTCCGGTATACCCGTCGAAATGGCCTTATCCCAGCCCTTTCGGCAATTTTACGATCCGTGTTGAACGATTGGCGCGGAGCCGCTAAAAGAACCCCTAACGTTGGTCTAGGAGAGAGACGCATGCACTTCTCGTTTTGGGAAAAGACGGGTTTCGCCCTTCTGATGGCGGCCTGGGTCGTTTGGGGCAGCAATCAGATCGGCAATATGCTCGTCCATGCCGATGAGCTGAGCGAAGACGCCTACAAGATCGAAGTCGCCGAATCCGGCGGTGGCGCCGCCGCGAGTGCGGAGCAGGCTCCGGAAGAGAGCGCCATGGATCTGCTGGCCTCGGCAACGACCGACCGCGGCGAGAAGGTGTTCAAGAAGTGCGCCGGTTGCCACACCATCGAAAAGGGTGGCGCCGACAAGGTCGGCCCGCATCTTTGGGGTGTCATGGGCCGGGCGCTTGGCGGCGTCAGTGGGTTTGCGTACTCGGATGCCCTGGCCGCCAAGGGTGGCGAATGGACCTTCGAAGACATGGACGCGTTCCTGAAAAGTCCGCGTGACTTCGTACCGGGCACGAAAATGACGTTCGCCGGCCTGAAGAAAGCCTCGGACCGGGCTGCCGTGTTGCTGTACCTGCGCGAAAATCACGACAATCCGCCGCCGCTGCCATGACCGGCGCGGCGGACACTCCCGCCGATATCGATGACATCCTGGACCTTGCCGGCCGTCTCGCGGACGCGGCAAGGCCCGGTATTCTTGCCAATTACAGAAGCGGGATCGGCCACATCGCCAAGGGCGACGAAAGCCCGGTAACGGAGGCCGACCGCGCCGCAGAGCGCGCCATGCGCGACATCATCGAAGCAGAACGCCCTGGCGACGGCATCTTCGGCGAAGAGTTCGGCGTTACCAATCCGGACGCGGATACGGTGTGGATCCTCGATCCCATCGACGGCACCAAAGCCTTCATTACCGGCAAGCCCGTATTCGGCATCCTGATCGGCGTGGTCCGCAACGGCCGCGCCATTGCCGGCGTGACCGACGGGCCGGCGACGGGCGACCGCTGGATCGGCGGCGCTGGGCGCGAAACGCTCTTCAACGGCAAATCCGTCACAACCCGAAAGGGCGTCAGCATTGAGAATGCCTGGCTCACGGCGACGTCGCCGGAGATGTTCGTTGGATCGAATAAAGCACGTTTCGAAGCCCTCATGGGGGCCAGCCGCTACACGACCTTCGGTTCCGAGTGTCAGGGCTATGGGCAACTGGCGTGCGGCTGGGTCGATCTGGTCTGCGAAGATACCCTTGCGCCGTACGATTATGCGGCGCTGATCCCCATCATAGAAGGCGCGGGCGGTGTTATCTCGGACTGGTCAGGCAATCCGCTGACGTTCGCCGCAGGCGAAGACGACAAGAAGCATTCCGTCATCGCCGCCGCGGACGCGGCGCTTCACAAGGCCGCCGTCGCTATTCTTTCCGCCTGATTGTGACAAAACTTTAAGTTGCCTCGGCCGTTCACGGTGGTTTTATCGTGGGAGAGCGCGGCATTCCTTGAAGTGATGCCCATGGCAGCCCAATATCTCTGGCGTTGCGAAAAAATACCGGAGGCCACATGACCAACCGTCCCCTGCTTCGCGCTGCGACACTTGCCATCGGAGTCATTCTTGCAAGCACAGTGGCGGCCGACGAACCTGCGCCGCAACACGGCATCGCCATGCACGGCGATCTGAAATACGGCCCCGATTTCAAGCATTACGACTACGTCAATCCGAACGCGCCCAAGGGCGGCGACATCCGCCTTGGTGCCATCGGCGGCTTCGACAGCCTCAACCCCTTTATCGTCAAGGGCAACGCCGCGGGCGGCGCGTCGTTTGTATACGACACACTGCTGACGTCGTCGGCCGACGAAGCATTCAGCGAATACGGCCTCTTGGCCGAGACCGTGCGAACCCCGGAAGACCGGTCCTGGGTCGAATTCAAACTCCGCGACGAAGCGCGCTGGCACGACGGCAAGCCGATCACCGCGGACGATGTCATCTTCAGCTATGAAATCCTGGTCGAGAAAGGGGCGCCGTTCTACCGCTTCTACTATGGTTCGGTCGAACGCGCCGTGAAACTCGGCCCCAAGACCGTGCGTTTCGACTTCAAACCGGGCGAAAACCGGGAGCTTCCGTTGATCCTCGGGCAGCTGACGGTACTGCCGAAACACTACTGGGAAACCCGTGAGTTCGATGCGACGACGCTGGAGCCGCCGCTCGGCAGCGGCGCATATCGCGTCAAAAGCGTGGAAGCCAACCGAAACATTGTTCTGGAACGGGTCGAAGATTATTGGGGCAAGAATCTTGCGGTGAACGCCGGCACCAATAACTTCGACACGATCGAGTTCGAGTATTACCGCGATGCCCAGGTTGCGATCGAAGCCTTTACCGGCGGCCGGTTCGATTTCAGGCGCGAAAACTCTTCCAAGGCATGGGCAACAGCGTACGACGTCCCCGCGGTCAAGAAAGGCCTGATCAAGCTGGGCGAATTCGAACACGACCGTCCGGCCGGCATGCAGGGCTTCGGCTTCAACCTGCGAAGAGAGATTTTTCAGGATCCGAAAGTGCGCGAAGCGCTTGCCTACGCCTTCGACTTCGAATGGTCCAACAAGAACCTGTTTTATGGCCAATATAAGCGCACACGAAGCTTCTTCGAAAACTCGGAGCTGGCCGCAACCGGCCTGCCGTCCGAAGCCGAACTGAAACTGCTCGAGCCTTACCGCGGCCAGTTGCCGGACGAAGTTTTCACCAAGGAATACAATCCGCCCAAGTCCGATGGGACCGGCAATATTCGCGGCAACCTCCGTATCGCGTCTAAAATGCTGCGGGACGCAGGCTGGGTCATCAAGGACGGCGTTCGCGTCAACGAAAAGACCGGCAAGGCACTTGAATTCGAAATCCTGCTTTCCAGTCCCCTTTTCGAACGCGTGGTGCTGCCGTTCGCCAAGAACCTCGAGAAACTGGGTGTGAAGGCGCGCGCGCGCACCGTTGAAACGGCACAGTACCGCCGCCGCACCGACACCTTCGACTATGACATGACCGTGATGAGCTGGGGGCAGTCCCTGTCGCCCGGGAACGAACAGCGCGATTTCTGGAGCTCGGACGCCGCCGGCCGCGAGGGCAGCCGAAACACCGCCGGTATTCAGAGCAAAATCGTCGACGAACTGATCGAGAAGCTGATTGCCGCCCCTGACCGGCAGTCACTTATTACGGCCTGCCGCGCGCTCGACCGCGTCCTGCAATGGCAGCATCTGGTCATCCCGCACTTTCATGCCGGGTACGATCGAATTGCCTATTGGGATAAATTCGGCCAACCCAAGATTACGCCGACCCGCGGCACGCAGTTCCTGACGTGGTGGATCGACCCTGACAAAGCCAAGGTCATCTCCAATGCCCGCAAGGGGGCGAATTGATCGCAATACGCACCGCCGCCGCCCACATGTTCCTTGCGGGTGACGGCAGGCACCAGCATCGGTAAACTCGCGCCATGTTCGCTTATATCGTCCGCCGTCTGCTGTTCGTACCGCCGACGCTGTTCGTCATTATTCTGATCAATTTCGCTGTTGTTCAGGTTTTGCCGGGCGGCCCCGTCGAGCAGATGATTTCGCAGATTACCGGCGAAGCGGTGGACGCAACGGCGCGGGTCAGCGGCAATGTCGGCGGCGAGACAGCATCCGATAGCGGCAGCGCCGGCGGCACATCGTCGGGCGCGGTCGAGAGCAAGTACCGTGGTGCGCAGGGACTGCCGCCCGAGTTCATCAAGGACCTCGAAAAGCAGTTCGGCCTCGACAAGCCGGCGCACGAACGCTTCTTCCTTATGCTCGGCAACTACCTCACGTTTGACTTCGGTGACAGCTATTTCAAGGACGCCAGTGTCGTCGAGCTCGTTGTTTCAAAGATGCCGGTCTCGATTTCACTGGGTCTCTGGACGACCCTGCTGGTCTATCTGATTTCGATTCCACTCGGCGTCGCCAAGGCCGTACGTGATGGAACCAAGTTCGATGTCTGGACGTCCGGCGTCATCATTGTCGGCACGGCGATACCCGGTTTCCTGTTCGCCATTCTCTTGATCGTGCTTTTTTCCGGTGGGCGTTACTTCGACTGGTTCCCGCTCCGGGGACTGGTGTCTGAGAACTTCGACGAACTCACGACCCTGCAGCAGATTGCTGATTATTTCTGGCATCTGACGTTGCCGATCATCTCCATGGTCATCGGCGGCTTCGCCGGGCTTGCGATGCTGACCAAGAACTCGTTCATGGAAGAGATCAATAAACAGTATGTGGTGACGGCGCGATCCAAGGGCGTAACGGAGAAGCGCGTTCTTTACGGCCACGTTTTTCGCAACGCCATGCTGATTGTTATTGCCGGCTTCCCAAGTGCATTTATCGGCATTCTGTTCACCGGCGCACTGATCACCGAGATCATTTTTTCGCTGGATGGTCTTGGCCTGCTCGGGTTCGAAGCTGCCCTAAACCGGGATTATCCGGTGATGTTCGCCACGCTTTATTTCTTCACCCTGATGGGACTCGTCCTCGGCATCATCGGCGATGTCATGTATCACGTGATCGATCCGAGGATCGATTTCGAGAGCCGGGAGGCCTGAGATGGACGCCATCTTAGACAACCCGGCCGGCACCCCACGGGAGTCCCGTTTCTTGGGGAAGCGGATTACGCCGCTGAATGCCCGCCGCCTTCAGAACTTCAAAGCCAATCGCCGCGGCTTCTGGTCTCTGTGGATTTTCCTGGCGCTGTTTTTCGCGAGCCTGTTTGCCGAATTTATCGCCAACGATAAACCGGTGCTGGTCTGGTATGACGGCGGCGTCTACACGCCGGTGTTCAACGAGTACGCGGAAACGGAGTTTGGCGGCGAGTTCCAGACCGAGGCCGACTATCGCGATCCGTTCGTTGCCGACCTGATCAACGAAAAAGGCTGGATGGTCTGGCCGCCGGTCCGTTTCTCGTACGACACCGTGAACCTCAACTTGCCGGGCCCGGCGCCATACGGCCCGACGGCCGAGAACTGGCTCGGGACCGACGATCAGGGCCGCGATGTTCTCGCCCGCACGATTTACGGTTTTCGTATCTCGGTGTTGTTCGGCGTCATGCTGACGATCCTGAGTTCGATCATCGGCATCGCGATCGGCGCCACACAGGGTTATTTCGGCGGATGGATCGATTTGATCGGACAGCGTCTGATCGAAATCTGGACCTCGATGCCACAGCTCTATCTGCTCATCATTCTTGCCAGTGTATTTGTCCCCAGCTTCTGGCTCTTGCTTGGCCTGTTGCTCCTGTTTCAGTGGGTGGCGCTCGTTGGTGTCGTTCGTGCTGAGTTTCTCAAAACACGCAACTTTGATTATGTCCGCGCCGCCCGCGCCATGGGCGCGTCCGACATCGTGATCATGTTCAAGCACATCCTGCCGAACGCGATGGTCGCGACCCTCACACTGTTGCCATTCATCCTGTCGGGTTCGGTAACCGCGCTGACCAGCCTCGACTTTCTGGGCTTCGGTCTGCCGCCGGGATCGCCGTCACTGGGCGAACTTCTGAACCAGGGCAAGAACAACCTGCACGCGCCGTGGTTGGGTATCACTGCCTTTATTATCCTGTCCGTCATGCTTTCGCTGCTGGTGTTCATCGGCGAGGCCGTGCGCGACGCCTTCGACCCGAGGAAAACCTTCCGATGAGTAAAATCCTCAGCGTCGAAAACCTGCATGTGTCATTCGGCCGCGGCGAACGCGAGGTCAAGGCGGTTCAGGGCGTCTCGTTCGATATCGAAGCCGGCAAGACGCACGCGCTGGTCGGCGAATCCGGGTCCGGGAAATCCGTTTCCGCGCTCTCGATCATGCGGCTGCTGCCCTATCCGACGGCATGGCATCCGGACGGCCGCATTGAATTTTCCGGCGACGACCTGCTGCAGGCCAAGGAGGGCCATATGCGCGCGATCCGCGGCAACCGGATCGCGATGATCTTCCAGGAGCCGCTGAACAGCCTCAACCCGCTGCACTCGATCGAAAAGCAGATTTCCGAAGTGCTTCTCGTCCACAAGCACATGACCATCGAGGCGGCACGGGCTCGGGTCATTGAACTGCTGAAACTGGTCGGCCTCGAAGGCGCGACGGAACGCCTGCATGCCCTGCCGCACGAATTTTCCGGCGGTCAGCAGCAGCGCATCATGATTGCCATGGCGCTTGCCAACGAACCGGAAATCCTGATCGCCGACGAACCGACGACGGCACTCGACGTCACCGTTCAGGCGCAGATCCTGAAACTCTTGAAAGAACTTCAGGAAGAACTCGGCATGGCGATGCTGCTGATCACGCATGATCTCGGGATCGTCCGGCGCATGGCCGATACCGTATCGGTTATGAACCAGGGCAAGGTCGTCGAAGCCGGCAGCGCGGAGCAGGTATTCCAGAATCCGTCACACGAATACACCCAGCACCTTTTGGCCGCCGAACCGAAGGGGCGCCCGGACCCGGCGCCGGCGGGCGATCCGATCCTGACCGGTGATGATGTCCGTGTCTGGTTCCCGATCAAGCGCGGCGTGCTCCGCCGTACCGTCGGCCACATTAAGGCGGTCGATGGCATCTCCGTCGATATCCGGCCGGGCCACACGGTCGGCATTGTCGGCGAGTCGGGCTCGGGCAAGTCGACGCTCGGCCGCGCCCTCATCCGGCTCGAAAAATCTACCGGGACCATATCGTTTAGCGGCACATCGATGCAGGGCCTGAGCTGGAAGGAACTGCGCCCGTTACGTCGCGAGATGCAGATCGTGTTCCAGGACCCGTATGGCTCTCTCAGCCCGCGGATGTCGATTGGTCAGATCATCGAAGAGGGTCTGATCATCCATGATATGGGTACCGAAGACGAACGCCAGCGGATGATCGAGGATGCGCTCAAGGAGGTCGGTCTCGATCCCGCGACACGTGATCGTTATCCGCACGAGTTCTCCGGCGGCCAGCGTCAACGGATCGCCATTGCCCGCGCGCTGGTGCTGAAGCCGAAATTCATCGTCCTGGACGAGCCGACGAGTGCGCTCGACATGTCGGTGCAGGCGCAGATCGTCGAACTGCTTCGCGGTCTGCAGAAGAAATACAATCTCGCCTATATGTTCATCAGCCACGATCTCAAGGTCGTGCGCGCCCTCGCCCACGACGTCGTCGTCATGAAGGACGGCCGGGTCGTCGAACAGGGTCCCGCCGAGCGGATTTTCGACGATCCGCAAGAGCCCTACACTCAGGCGCTGCTCGCTGCCGCGTTCAACCTCAAAGCCGACGAAAGCGGCGTCGTGAGCACCTGACCACTCCAAAGCAAGAGAGCGATTTTATGAAGTTCATGTTCCTGTCCGCCGCCGACAAAGCTGAAGCCTGGCGCGAAGCGATCCTCGCGCGTTTTCCGGACGCCGGGTTCGATATCTGGCCGGACGAAATCAGCGACAAGTCGGATTACGATTACGCCATCGTCTGGCGGCCGCCGGCGGGCGAGTTGCGGACGTTCCCGAACCTCAAGGGGATCCTGTCGCTGGGCGCCGGCGTCGACGGCATTCTGGTCGACGATGCGCTGCCGGAAGACGTGCCGGTCGTCCGCCTTGTCGACCGCTGCCTGACCGAAGGCATGAGCGAATACGTCCTTTACTGGGTGATTCACTATCACCGCCGCCTTGGCGTCTATCTGAACTGGACGTCACAGCATATCTGGAAGCAGATGCGCCAGACCGATACGCGGGACCGGAAGGTCGGCTTCCTGGGCCTGGGTGAGCTTGGCAGCGATGCCGCCAAGAAGGTCGCGGCGCTCGGCTTCGACGTGGCCGGCTGGTCGCGTACGGAAAAACATATCGAAGGCGTGACATCGTTCCATGGCGAAGACGGCCTGATCCCGTTCCTGAACCGGACGGAGATCCTGATCGTGCTATTGCCGCTGACGGAGTCTACGCGCGGCATCGTCAACAAAGAGACGCTGGCGGCACTGCCCGAAGGCGCGAATATCATCAACTGCGCCCGCGGCCCGCATGTCGTCGACGAAGACCTTTTGGCCGCGCTCGACAGCGGACACATCAACGCTGCAACACTGGATGTTTTTCACACGGAACCGCTCCCCGAAGACCACCCTTACTGGTCGCACCCGAAGGTCACGGTGACCCCGCACATGGCGTCGCTGACCGTGCCGTCGAGCGCGGCGGACTGGATGGAACAGAACGTCAAATTGATCGAGGCCGGCAAGCCGCCGCTGAATACCGTCGACCTCAAGAAGGGTTACTAGAGCGCGGCGAACCCGGTCCACAGCATCGTCGCGCCGGCGATAATCAGCATCACGTCGAGCATATGCTCGAAGGTTTTGACGCTCATCCGGTCGACGATGCGCTTGGCCGCAAACGATCCTGCAATCATTGCGCTGCCGACAATCACGCCCTGCACGATCTGCGGCCACGGCAACGCCCCTAATGCCTGAAACGTGACGGCCTTGGAGATCATCAGCGCCAGCGAGCCGATAGCCTCGGTCGACAGCAGCGCCCCTTTGGAAAGGCCGACGGCACCGAACGCCGGGATGCTGAGCGGACCGGTCGACAGCACGATCCCGGTCAGAAACCCGATGACGCCGCCGGCGACGGCCAGCTGCCACATCGGCATGTGCATATCCCTGACCCGCATCCATCGGCGCATCGGAATAAGGCAAACAAAGAATATGCCTAATCCGATCTCGACAATGCTGGCAGGCAGGACCAGCAATGTACGTGCGCCCAGTGCCGCACCCGGCACGCCGGTAATTGAATAGGCGGCAAAGGCGCGCCAGTCGATTTCCCGCCACCACGCGAGCGACTTGCCGATGTTTCCCATGACCGCTGCGACGGCCATGATCGGCACCGCCTGTTGCGGGCCGAACTGCAAAATCAGGATGGGCAGCAAAATAATCGACGCCCCGGTGCCGACGATGGCGCTCAGCCCCCCGGCGGCGAGTCCCGCCAGCAGGACAAAAATGTAGCCCGTCATAAGACGCCGTAAGCGACCGCCAGCAGGAATGCACCGAGCGCGACACGGTAGACGACGAAGGGGGTGAAGGATGCACGCCTGAGCCACGCCATCATGAGCGCAATGGCAATCAGCGCGAAGATAAAGGCAAGACCGGCAGCGACAAACGCGTCGTTGGCGAGCTGCAGATTCCCGCTTTCATAGATCTCGATGCCGCTCAGGGTCCCGGCGGCGATGATGGTCGGAATCGAGAGCAGGAGCGAAAATCTGGCCGCGTCGGGACGTTCCATACCGATAAAACGCGCGGCCGTCATCGTGATACCGGAACGGCTGGTCCCCGGGATGAGGGCAAGGCACTGCGCAACGCCGATGATAATGACGTCGAACACCCCAAGGTGCTCCACCCGGCGAACAGTCATACCGACATGGTCGGCGATCCACAGCAGGATTCCGAACCCGAGGGTCGCCCAGGCGATGACTTCGACACTGCGAAATATGTCGGGCGCATAGTGCTGCAGCGCAAATCCGGCACCGACGACGGGGATCGTCCCGATCACCAGCAGCATAAACAAACGCGCCCCCGGGTCGCGCCGCCCCTTCAGCGCGCGACCGATACCCGCCAGCATCGCGCCGACATCCTTATAAAGATAAACCACGACCGCGAATAACGTGCCGACATGCACGGCAACGTCGATCAGAAGGCCCTGATCGGGCCAGCCGAGGAAAATCGGGGCCAAGACCAGGTGTCCTGACGAGCTGATCGGCAGAAATTCCGTAATCCCCTGTACAGCCGCCAAAATAACCAGATGTAGGATTGGCATAAACGCTCCCCGCAAGGTCTTGTGAGACATAGCGCGATTGACAAAGTGTGCCAATCGCCAATTTAGTACCGAAACGGTACGATATGTTGCATCTTCAGGAAATTTTTGAGATATTAGCTGGGCGTGACGACAACCTTATTGCGTCATGCTGCAAAAATTAGTAAAAGATACTGACCTATTAAGTCAGTTTGTTTAAAGACAGCGCACCGCCTGGGCCCGTGCAAAGGGCCCTTTTGGCTGTGCAGCGCGGGCCAAGCCCGGAGAGAAGCATTGGGAGCGGACATGCCTGACCGTATGCAACAGTTCATCAGGATCGACGGCGCGATGCCCGACAAGCGCGCAGCCGAGGAACGACGCAAGGACTTCGACGAGATCTACGACGAATACTCGGACGATGCGGCGGTTCGACAGGCGTCGCGCTGCGAGCAATGCGGTATTCCGTACTGCCAGGTTCACTGCCCGCTGCAGAATAACATCCCCGACTGGTTGCGCCTTGCGACTGAGGGCCGCCTCCAGGAAGCCTATGAAACGTCACAGGCAACCAATACGTTTCCCGAGGTCTGCGGCCGCATCTGTCCGCAGGACAGGCTCTGTGAAGGCTCCTGCGTGCTCGAACAGTCGCGTCACGGCACGGTTACGATTGGCGCCGTCGAGAAATACATCACCGACACCGCGTGGAAGGAAGGCTGGGTCAAGGCGCCAAAGGCCCGGGCGAAGCTCGGCATGTCGGTCGGCATCATCGGCGGCGGCCCGGCGGGCCTCGCGGCGGCGGACCGGCTCTGTACCATGGGCTACGAGGTCCATGTCTACGACCGCTACGACCGCATGGGCGGACTGCTTATCTATGGCATTCCCAACTTTAAGCTCGAAAAGGAAATCGTCGAACGCCGCACCAAGCTGTTGGCCGAAGGCGGCGTCATCTACCATACCGAATTCGAGGTCGGCCGCGATGCATCGCTTGCCGATCTGCGCGCAGAACACGACGCGATCCTGATCGCGACCGGCGTGTACAACGCGCGCGAGCTTCAGGCGCCGGGATCGGGGCTGCAGAATATATTTGCCGCCATGGATTTTCTGACCGCGTCCAACCGTAAGGGCCTGGGCGACGCCGTCCCCGCGTTCGACGACGGCACGCTCAACGCCCAAGGCAAGAACGTGGTCGTGATTGGCGGTGGCGATACGGCGATGGACTGCGTGCGCACGGCGGTGCGCCAGGGCGCGAACTCCGTCAAATGTCTGTACCGCCGCGACCGCACCAACATGCCGGGGTCGCAGCGCGAAGTCGCCAATGCCGAGGAAGAAGGCGTCGAATTCATCTGGCTGTCGGCGCCGGAAGCTTTTCACGGCAAGGACAAGCTGGAAGCCGTGCAGGCGCATCGCATGCATCTGGGCGTCGCCGACGTCACCGGCCGCCAGACCCCCGAACCGATCAAGGATTCGAGTTTCAATATCGATGCCGATATCGCCATCAAGGCACTTGGCTTCGATCCCGAAGACCTGCCGACCCTGTTCGGCGCACCGGAGCTGGGTGTGACCCGTTGGGGCACGGTCAAAGTGACGGAACCGTCGAAGATGACCGAACTCGACGGGGTCTTCGCCGCCGGCGATATCTATCGGGGCGCGTCTCTGGTCGTTTGGGCGATCCGTGACGGTCGCGAAGCCGCCGACGGCATTCACCAGTATCTGCAGTCCGCGCGCGAACGTGCGGACGCGGCCTGAGGGAGACGCAGGATGGGGGATCAAATGTCCGGCCGATGCCTCTGCGGCAAGGTCAGCTTTACGAACAAGTCCGTCCACGATGTCGGCATCTGCCATTGCGACATGTGCCGGCGCTGGTGCGGCGGACCGGGCATGGCCGTCCACATCAAGGACAAGCCCGCCATCACCGGTGAAGACCACATCAAATGGTTCAAGAGTTCAGACTGGGCCGAACGCGGTTTCTGTGCCGAGTGCGGCAGCAACCTTTTCTATCGCCTGAACCTTGAAACGCCGGAGTATGTCGTCTTCGCCGGCGCGTACGACGACCAGTCCGTTTTCAAAATGCAGAACCAGATCTTTATCGACGAGAAACCGGCCTATTACGACTTCGCAGGCGATATTCCCTCCATGACCGGAGCGGAGGTCTTCGCCATGTATTATGCGGAGAGCAACGAAGAAGGCGAACGGGAGAGCCAGCCATGAGCACGCGCAAGAACGACGTCATTGAAACAGCGGAAGAGTTCATTTCCCGCTTCGAGCGCGATTCCAAACGCCTGGCCGAAACCGGCATGTACGACCCGATGGATGAACATTCATCCTGCGGCGTGGGCATGGTCGCTGCGATCGACGGGCAGCCGAACCGCCGCGTCGTCGAATCCGCCATCGAGGCGCTGAAGAAAATCTGGCACCGGGGCGCTGTCGACGCCGACGGCAAGACCGGCGACGGCGCCGGCATCCACGTACAGATTCCGTGGGAGTTCGTGAAGGAACACATCCGCCACACCGGCCATGAACCGGGTGACGACAAGATCGCCGTCGGCATGGTGTTTTTGCCGAAAGCCGACCTGGGCGCGCAGGAAGTCTGCCGCTCCATCGTTGAAACCGAGATTCTCCGCGCCGGGTACCGCATCTATGGCTGGCGCCAGGTGCCGATCAACGTCGATGTCATCGGCGAGAAAGCAAACGCATCACGTCCCGAGATCGAGCAGATCATGCTCAACACGACGCCGGACATCTCGTACGAGGACTTCGAGCGCGATCTGTACGTCGTGCGCCGGCGTATCGAACGCCGCGTACTGGCCGAGCATATCAACGACTTTTATATTTGCTCGCTGAGCTGCCGCTCGGTTGTCTACAAGGGCATGTTCCTTGCGGAGCAGCTGACCTCTTTCTATCCGGATCTGCTGGACGAGCGGTTCATTTCCAACTTCGCGATCTATCACCAGCGCTACTCGACCAACACCTTCCCGACCTGGCGCCTTGCGCAGCCGTTCCGCATGCTGGCGCACAACGGCGAGATCAACACGCTGACCGGCAACGTGAAGCTGATGAAGGCGCACGAGCCGAAGATGGCCTCGGATCTGTTCGGCGAGAACATCGAAGACCTCAAACCGATTGTGCCGTCCCGTAGTTCCGACTCGGAAGCACTCGACAGTGTTTTCGAACTGCTGTGCCGCGCCGGACGTCCGGCACCGATGGTCAAGGCGATGACGATCCCGGAGTCCATCGCACAGAATAAGACCATGCCGCCGGAGCACGAGGCACTGTTCTCGTACTGCAACGCCGTGCTCGAGCCCTGGGACGGCCCCGCTGCCATCTGTGCACACGACGGCCGCTGGGTCGTCGCTGGCATGGACCGAAATGGCCTGCGCCCGATGCGTTTCATCACGACCAACGACGGCCTGCTCGTCGTCGGTTCCGAAGCGGGTATGGTCGAAATACCCGACAACACGATCACCGAGAAGGGCCGTATCGGTCCGGGTGGCATGATCGGCATCGACCTTGAAGAAGGTAAGTTCTTCCATGACCAGGATCTCAAATCCCTGATCTCTGGCCGCGCCGATTTCGCCAAGTGGACGGAACGCACGACGGCACTCGACGACATCATCGAAGCCGCCGACGTCAAGGGATCGATGCTAAACCCGGAAGAACTGCGCCGCCGGCAGCACTGCTTCGGTCTATCGATGGAGGACATGGAAATGATCCTTCAGCCGATGATCGAAGGCGGCAAGGAAGCCATCGGCTCCATGGGCGACGACGCGCCGCTGGCCGTGCTATCGGATCGCTATCGCGGGCTGCACCACTTCTTCCGTCAGGCGTTCAGCCAGGTAACCAATCCGCCGATCGACAGTCTGCGCGAACGGCGTGTGATGAGCCTCAAGACCCGCCTCGGCAACCTCGGCAACATCCTCGACGAGGAACCGAGCCAGTGCGACCTGCTTCAGCTTGAAAGCCCGGTGCTTTCCAACGCGTCGTTCGAAGCCATGAAGCGCTACATGGGGGATACCGCGGCGGAAGTTGACTGTACGTTCGCGCCGGAAGGTCCGGGCGCGCTTACCGACGCGCTTGAACGCATCCGTTCCGAAGCGGAGGCCGCCGTTCGCGCCGGCAAGACGCACCTGATCCTTTCCGACATGAACACGGACCCCGAACGGGCGCCGGTACCGATGATCCTGGCCGCCGGTGGCGTGCATACGCACCTGGTCCGCGAGGAACTTCGCACCTTTACGTCGATCAACGTGCGCTCGTCGGAATGCCTGGACGTGCACTACTTCGCCGTCCTGATCGGCGTCGGCGCGACCACGGTCAACGCCTACCTCGCCGAGGAAGCTATCTACGACCGCCATCGCCGCGGTCTCCTGGAAGGCCTGTCGGTCGACGAAGCCGTCGAGAACTACAAAACGGCCATCGACCAGGGGCTTCTTAAAATCATGTCGAAGATGGGGATCGGCGTCCTCAGCTCGTATCGTGGCGGTTACTGCTTCGAGGCCGTTGGCCTCAGCCGCGCGCTCGTCGCCGAGTTTTTCCCGGGCATGGCATCGCGCATTTCCGGCATCGGCCTCTCCGGCATCAAGAAGAACGTTGCCGCCATGCACAACGCCGCGTTTAGCCAAGACGCCATTCCGCTGCCGGTCGGCGGGTTTTACAAGGCACGCTCTAGCGGCGAGCGGCATGGCCACGACGGCCAGTTGATCCACGTGCTGCAATCGGCCGTCGGCAATGAATCCTATTCGCTCTACAAGAAGTTTTCCGAGGGGGTGCATTCGCGTGCACCGATCTTCGTCCGCGACCTGCTGGACTTCAAACAAGACCGCCGGTCGATTCCGGTCGAACAGGTCCAAAGCGTTACGGAAATCCGCAAGCGCCTCGTTGCGCCGGGGATTTCGCTGGGCGCGCTCAGCCCGGAGGCACATGAGACGCTTTCCATCGCCATGAACCGAATCGGCGCCAAGTCCGACTCCGGCGAAGGCGGCGAGGATCCGGCACGCTTCCAGCCGCGCCCGAACGGCGACAACCCGTCCAGCGCCATCAAACAGGTGGCATCGGGCCGCTTCGGCGTCACCGCGGAATACCTCAACAATTGCCGCGAGATCGAGATCAAGGTCGCCCAGGGCGCGAAACCGGGTGAAGGCGGTCAGTTGCCGGGCTTCAAGGTGTCCAGCATGATTGCCAAGCTGCGGCATGCGACACCAGGCGTAACCCTGATCAGCCCGCCACCGCACCACGATATCTATTCGATCGAGGATCTGGCGCAGCTGATCTATGACCTCAAACAGATCAACCCCGATGCCAGCGTCTGCGTGAAACTCGTCGCGCGGTCCGGCGTCGGCACGATCGCTGCCGGCGTTGCCAAGGCAAAGGCCGACGTGATCCTGATTTCCGGCCACGACGGCGGTACCGGGGCAAGCCCGCAGACGTCCATCAAGTACGCGGGCATCCCATGGGAAATGGGGCTTTCCGAAGCCAACCAGGTGCTCACGCTGAACCGGCTCCGGCATAAGGTGAAACTGCGTGTCGATGGCGGCATCAAGACCGGCCGCGACGTCGTCATGGCGGCGATGCTCGGCGCCGACGAATTCGGCATCGGCACCGCGTCGCTGGTCGCCATGGGCTGCATCATGGTGCGTCAGTGCCATTCCAACACGTGCCCGGTCGGTGTCTGCACGCAGGACGAAAAGCTGCGAGAGAAGTTTACCGGCACACCGGAAAAGGTGATGAACCTGTTTACCTTCGTCGCCGAGGAAGTGAGCGAGATTCTTGCCAAGCTCGGATACGAGTCGCTGCAGGAAATCACCGGGCGTTCGGACTTGCTGTCGCAGGTGAGCCGCGGTGCATCGCACCTCGACGACCTCGACCTCAATCCGCTGCTGCAACAGGCAGACAGCGGCGGCTATCCGCGTTACTACGACGGCGAAGGCCGAAACGAGGTGCCGGACACGCTGGATGCCCAGATCCTCAAGGACGCCAAGCCGACCTTCGATCACGGCGAAAAGATGCAGCTGACGTATGCGGTCCGCAACACGCACCGCGCGGTGGGCTCGCGTACCAGCTCCATGATCACCCGCAAGTACGGGATGACGGGGCTCGACCACAACCACCTGACGGTGCGCCTGCGTGGCTCCGCCGGTCAGTCGCTCGGTGCCTTCGCCGTGCAGGGTCTCGCCCTCGAAGTCCTCGGCGACGCCAACGACTATGTCGGCAAGGGCCTTTCGGGCGGCACCATCGTGCTGCGTCCGCCGGTCTCGAGCCCGCTGGAAAGCGAAAAGAACACGATCATCGGCAATACGGTGCTCTATGGCGCCACGGCAGGCCGTCTGTTCGCAGCCGGTCAGGCCGGGGAACGCTTCTGTGTTCGCAACTCCGGCGCGACTGCCGTCGTCGAAGGCTGCGGGTCCAACGGCTGCGAATATATGACCGGGGGACTGACCGTCATTCTGGGCGAAGTCGGACCGAACTTCGGGGCCGGCATGACGGGCGGCATGGCTTTTGTCTATGACCCGGACCAGCAGTTCGATCTGCAGGCCAATCCGGAGACGATCATCTGGCAGCCGGTGGAAACCGAATACTGGCGTGATGTCCTCAAGATCCAAGTACAGCAGCACGTCAAACGCACGCACTCAAAGCATGCGCTCAGGCTGCTCAATGACTGGGATCGAGAACTGCCGAACTTCCTTCAGGTCGTACCGAAGGAAATGATCGGCAAGCTGGAGCATCCGATCACCAAGGACGAGGAAGCCGGGCTTAAATCCGCGGGCGAGTGATCGCGGCTTTCAAGCCGCCCCATGCCGTCGTAGACTCGGCACATGAGCACTCGCCCCCTTATCGGCGTCCTGTTGGACTATGAAGCGTCGGGATCATTCTCGAAGCGGCCCCACTACGCCTTGCGCACGGCCTATTTCGATGCCGTCTGGAAGGCGGGCGGATTGCCGGTCGGCATTCCCTATATCGAGGAAGCGCGCGACGCCTACCTTGAAGCGCTTGGCGGCCTGATCGTCCCCGGCGGGTTCTATCCCTTCCCGGCCGAAGTTTACGGCCGACCGGCAAACGGGGATGCCGTTCACCCCCGTTTCGCGTTCGAGCGAACATTGATGACCGACGCGCTTTCGCGTGATTTGCCGACACTTGGTATTTGCGCCGGCATGCAGGTCATGGCCGTTGCGCGCGGCGCGACGATTTATGGCGACATCGCCAACGAAATCGACTGCGCTGTCGACCATCTAAATGAAAAACCCGCCGAGCAGCACGCACACACCGTCACCGTCGACACAGGGACGCGGCTGCACAACATCACCGGTCTGTCCGAGATCGCCGTCAACACGGCGCACAACGAGGCGCTGAAGGATATCCCGGCGGGCATCGTCGTCAGCGCCCGCGCACCGGACGGGATCGTCGAGGCCATTGAGTTGCCGGACCGGCGCTTTGCGATCGGCGTACAGTGGCATCCCGAATTCTTTCTTGATGACGGTGACCCCAATTTCCGCCTGTTCGAGCACCTGATCGACGCAGCGGGTACTTCTTCGTGAATAATGAGCGTACGACAATCGGTGTCGCGGGGTGCGGCGCCATGGGGCTGCCGATGGCAGAAAACCTGTTGTCATCCGGCTTCGACGTCTGGGGCTTCGACGTGCTGCCCGTGTCTGCTTCGGACAATCTAATGAACCGGATGGTCGGCGATGCGGATGCCTTCGCCGCCAAGGCGGGCACCGTCATATCCGTTGTCCGCGATATCGCCGAGACCAACGCGCTGCTGTTCGACGAACAGGCGATCATGATGGGAGAAAACCACCCCAGAACGCTTGTTCTTTCGTCGACGCTGTCCCCACGGTTTATTCAGGACGTTGCGGCACGCGTTCCCGACGGCATTACCGTCATAGACGCGCCGATGTCGGGTGCGCCGTATCGCGCGCGTGACGGCAGTCTGACGTTCATGGTCGGCGGCGACGCGGATGCCGTGCAGCTGCTGATGCCTGCGTTCGAAGCGATGGGCGAAACCGTGCATCACCTGGGTCCGGTCGGCGCCGGGGCGGCCTGCAAGGTTGCCAACAACCTATGCGCCGCAGCGGGTGTCGTTGCCGTTCGCCGCGCACTGAAGGCCGCCGCCGCATACGGCATCGACGCGCCGAAGCTCCTGGAGGTCATGCGGACGTCCTCAGGCGCGACATGGTACGGCGATAACCTGCAGAAGATCGACTGGGCCGGCGAAGGCTACGAACCGGGGAACACCATGGGTATCCTCGAGAAGGATGTGAAAAGCTTTGTCGATGCGCTGGGCGGCCTGGACGACATAGAGGCCGGCGCGTTCGAGGACGCGATCATCGAAGAGATCAGGGCGATGGAGCCACTGACATGAATACCCGGACGGGTCAGCGTGAGATTTTGTGCGCACTCGCCGCACTTCTGGCTGCGGCTGCGGTTGGTCTCGGTGCCTACGGCGCACACGGTCTTGCCGTGGACGATTTCCTGCGCGACGTATGGCGGACCGCGGTTTCCTATCAGATGTGGCATGCCCTGGGCGCCTTTGCCTGCGTCTGGCTGGCGGACAGACGGACGGGACGTGGCGCACGGATAGCAAGGATTGCCGGCTGGTTGCTCGCCGGTGGGGCCATGGCTTTTTCCGGCTCGCTTTATCTTTACGTTCTCAACGGCGACACCCCGATCCAGGGACTCGCGCCAGCCGGTGGGATGGTCATGATGGGCGGATGGGCACTGCTAGCAATCGCCGCCGTTCGTCGAAACTGACGATGACCGTTGCAACTTTCTGTCACAATCAAAGGCTTCACGCCTCTGGGCACAGCGGCTAGGTTCTAACAAACGCCAATCAAGGGGATCGGGGACATGCGCGAACGGATATTCCTGCTTTTGGACGCCGGTCATTCGGAAGAACCGCTGGCGCGCATCGTCGACATCGTCTTGATTTCGCTGATTTCCTTGAACGTGGTCGCCGTCATCTTCGAATCGATGCCGGAAGTCTATGCCCACTATGGCCCCTGGTTCGACTGGTTCGAAATTTTCTCCGTTTCCATCTTCACCGTGGAATATCTGCTTCGTGTCTGGTCTGCCGTGGAAAGCAGGAACCCGCGTTATAAATCGCCGGTCAAGGGGAGGATCAGGTTCATGCTGTCGCCGCTGGCGCTGATCGACCTGATCGTTATCCTGCCGTTCTACCTGAGCTCCCTTTTCGGCGCGGACCTGAGGATGCTGCGTGCTCTCCGTTTGCTGCGAGCATTCCGCCTGACGCGTTACGCCAATTCCATGAACCTTCTTTTGCAGGTGTTGCGCGATGAAGGACCGATCATTTCGGCCGCTTTGTTCGTGCTGCTGATGATGATTTCCGTAGCTGCAAGCATCACGTATCTGGCCGAGCACGCGGCTCAGCCGGAGGCCTTTGCCTCCATCCCGCATGCGCTGTGGTGGGCTGTCGTGACAATGACCACGATCGGGTATGGCGACGTCGTCCCGCAAACGTTGATCGGACGTATCTGCGCATCCGTCATCGGCATCATCAGTGTCGGCATGGTCGCGCTTCCTGCCGGCATTCTGGCATCGGGTTTCAATGAAGCGCTTCATCAACGCCGCCGCAGGTACGAGCAGCTCGTCGACAATGTGCTCGAGGACGGCGTTATCGATGCCGACGAGCATCATCAGTTGCATCAGTTACAGGAAGAACTGGGCCTTTCGCAGCACGAAGCGGCCGCCATCCTCAAAGCCGGCTATCGCAAGATGTCCCACTTGACGGAAATCTGCGACCAGTGCGGGAAGGTCATTTTGTTACCTTCGCCGGATGACCCGGAAGGCGGCGGAACGACCCGGCTTTCCAAGTTCGGTTAGGCGACGGCGCGAATCTCACGGCAATATGCCGGCGGTCCGACAACGTCACGCGGCGGCGCGATCACCAGCCCGCCCATCCTGAAGGCTCGGCCAAGCTCACCGGCGACAGCCAGAACCGTGCCGTGACAGGGAACCGGCAGCAATAACATCGCAATCGCATTTGCATGCGGGCGGCGGTGATGCAGCACAGCCCCCACCATCGCCAGCAATGCCCGTTCGTCCGGCGTGACGCCGACACTGCCGGGACGCATCAGGTAAAACGTCCGTCGGGTCTGCAGGCCCATGATGTGGCCAAGCAGCTTGATCGCCTTTGCAGCGCGTTCAGCGGCATCGGGACCGAGCTCTTCCCTCAACCGGCGTCGAACATAGGCAAGATTGTCGGGACTTTGCGACCACAGCCGAAAACTGTCGAGGAGCAGCACCTCGGGACGGCAAAATCGTGTTTCGTCGTTGCAAATGATCCGGTTTTCATTCGACTGCTGGATCGTCATCGCATCCCTCCCACGGCGTTAGCATGGAAGAGATAGCATATTTCCATTTATATGCAAATGATAATCATTCGCATATTTATCGATGTTCGGCGAGAATCCGACCGGCAAAATAGAGGGAGCCGCAAATCAACACCCGCGCCGATTTGCCGGCTTCGGCGGCAATCGCCGTCGCGGCCGCCAACGCGCTATCGGCTACGTGTGCCTTCAACCCGGCACCTGCGACGAGCGCCGCTAGATCACCCGCCGGGATGGCGGCATCCTCGCCGGGAATGGTGACACACCGAACGCTCTCCGCCACATCCGCCAGTGGACGGAAATACCCCGACGGATGCTTGGAGTTGATCATGCCGGCGATCAGGAACAACGGCCGGTCGTTCCACTGCGCACCGGCAAATCGCGCAATCGTCTCGCCGGCGTCCGGGTTGTGGCCGCCGTCGAGCCAGACCTCCCAATCGTCCGGCAGCGCATCGAGGATCGGCCCAGCTTTCAGCCGCTGCAGCCTTGCCGGCCAATCGACATTCCCGAGACCGGTTTCGATATGCCGGTCCGTGACGTCGACGAAATCCAATGTCCGCGCAATGGCCGCCGCGTGGCCGGCATTGACGATCTGATGCGCGCCGGGCAAGGCGGGCATCGGCAGCGCAACGCTCGTTCCGTGATGCTCGAACACCATCCCTCGGCCCGCCTCATCCGGATGTGCGCGCCAATTGACGCCCCATTCCAGCAAGGGCGCGCCACGCGCTTCCGTGTGGCCGACAATGACATCCATGGCATCCGGGTGCTGCGGCCCGACGATACATGGTACGTTTGGCTTGATAATGCCTGCCTTCTCGGTCGCTATCTCGGCCAGTGAATTGCCCAGGAACTGCTGATGGTCCATGGAAACCGGCGTAATCGCCGTCGCCGCCGGGCGGGCAACGACGTTGGTCGCATCCAGACGCCCGCCAAGGCCGTTTTCCAGTAAAACGACATCCGCCGGGGTCCGCGAAAAGGCGAGAAACGCCGCCGCGGTCGTAATTTCGAAGTATGTGATTTCCTCGCCGGCGTTGACGGCTTCGCATTCGTCGAGCACGGCTGATAGGTGATCTTCGGAGATCAGCTCGCCGGCCAATCTGATACGTTCGTGAAAATGCACAAGATGCGGCGACGTATACACGTGAACACGCAGACCGGCAGCTTCCAGCATGGCCCGCAAAAACGCCAGCACGGACCCCTTGCCGTTGGTGCCCGTCACATGAACGACCGGCGGCAGTTGGTTTTCAGGGTGACCAAGCGCAGCAAGAATGCGCTCCATCCGGCCCAGCGACAAATCGACAAGTTTTGGATGCAGCGACAGCAGACGCTTCAGCGTCGCATCACTTTTTTGGTTCGTCACGGCCTTCTATGCCGTCCTCTTTCGCTTCAGCCGGGCCGGCGCCAACCTTTTCCGGGGGCAGGATTTCCCCTTCGATGGTCCCGTCGGCAATCGGCACAAGCTCGCCGGGTTTTCCCGGCGCCATCAGCAGGTTGATGACTTGCGCCAGTCTGTCCCTCAGTTCTCGCCGCGAAACAACCATGTCCACCATACCGTGTTCATACAGGTATTCGGCGCGCTGGAAACCTTCCGGCAACGTCTCGCGGATCGTCTGTTCGATCACCCGCTGCCCGGCGAAACCGATCACGGCGCCGGGCTCGGCGATATGGATATCACCCAGCATGGCGAACGACGCCGACACGCCACCCGTCGTCGGGTCACAAAGCACGACGATATAAGGCAAACCCGCCTCGCGCACTTCCTCGACCGCAATGGTAGTACGGGCAAGCTGCATCAGGGAATGGATCCCTTCCTGCATCCGGGCACCACCGGACGATGTCAGCACCACTAGGGGGGCCTGCTGCATGACGGCGAGCCGGGCAGCCGTCAGGACGCCCTCGCCAACGGCAAGCCCCATGGATCCACCCATGAATGAAAAATCGAACGCTGCCATAACCGTCCGGATGCCGCCGACCTCACCGTGCGCGACAAGGATGGCGTCTTTTGCCTTGGTCTTGGTCTGCGCTTCCTTGAGCCGGTCCGTATAGCGTTTGATATCGCGGAATTTGAGCGGATCCGTCACCGGCGCCTGAAGTTCCACCTTTTCGTACTTGCCGTCATCGAAAAGCATGTCGAGGCGCTCTTTCGCGCCGAGCCGCATGTGGTGATCGCAGTGCTGGCAGACCCGGAGGTTCTTCGTCAGGTCACGATGAAAAATCATCTGCCCGCAGTTCGGGCATTTGTGCCAAAGGTTGTCCGGAACTTCCTTGCGCCCGCCAACCAGTTCACGAAGTTTCGGGCGGACGAAATTGGCGATCCAGCTCAAGAGGCTTTCTCCGTTTTCTTGGCGCTGCGCACGCCTTCGGCAAGAGACCTGACCAGCCCAAGCACCGCATCGACGGTGCCCGGTCCGGGTTTTCCGTTATCATCAAGGTTTGCCGTGATCTGGTCAACCAGTGCCGAGCCGACAACCGCAGCGTCGGCGACGCCTGCAATTTCAGCGGCCTGCTCGGGCGTGCGGATACCGAAACCAACCGCGACCGGCAAATCGGTCTTTGCCTTGATGCGGGCGACATGACCGGCGACATCCGTCGCCTGCGCCGAGCGCGTACCGGTAATCCCCGTGATCGACACGAAGTAGACGAAGCCCGATGCGTGTTCGAGCACACGCGGCAAGCGCGCGTCCGTCGTTGTCGGCGCCGTCAAATAGATGAAGTTCACACCCGCATCCAACGCCGGCAGGCAAAGCTCGCCCTCTTCTTCCGGCGGCAGATCGACGACAATAAGCCCGTCGACACCCGCCTTCTTGGCGTCGGCCAGAAACGCGTCGACGCCGTAAATGTAAATAGGGTTGTAGTACCCCATCAGCACGATCGGCGTTTCGTCGTCCTTTTTGCGATACTCAGCCACGATGCCGAGCGTCTTCCGAAGCGACATGCCGCCCTTGATGGCGCGCAGCGAGCTTGCCTGAATGGCCGGTCCGTCCGCCATAGGATCTGAAAAAGGCACGCCGATTTCGATCATGTCGGCACCGGCTTCGGCAATGCCCTCCAGGATCTTCACCGACGTTTCCGTATCCGGATCGCCAGCGGTGGTGAACGTTACCAGTCCGGCACGGCCTTCGGCACGTAGCTGGGCGAACCGTCTTGTAATACGGGTTTCAGGCTGCTTGCTCATTCACTTGTCCTTGGTGCGGCTTACATCTCGAAGCCGAAACGTTCGGCAACGGCGAAGATATCCTTGTCGCCGCGTCCGCACATGTTCATCACGATCAGGTGGTCCTTCGGCAGGTCCGGGGCGATCCGGGCCACATGGGCCAGCGCATGGCAGGGCTCGAGCGCCGGGATAATACCTTCCTTGGCGGTGCAGAGCTTGAATGCCTCGAGCGCATCTGTATCCGTTGCGGAAACGTATTCGACCCGGCCGATATCGCGGAGCCACGAATGCTCGGGACCGATCCCCGGATAGTCGAGACCCGCCGAAATCGAATAGCCATCCTTGATCTGGCCGTCGTCGTCCTGCAGCAGGTAGGTGCGATTGCCGTGCAGCACGCCCGGCTTTCCGCCATTGAGCGATGCGCAGTGTTCGCCGCTTTCGATCCCGTGGCCGGCGGCTTCGACACCGATGATGTTAACGCTTTCGTCGTCGAGAAACGGATGGAAAAGCCCAATGGCGTTGGAACCACCGCCGATGGCGGCAACCAGCGTATCGGGCAGACGACCCTCCATTTCCTGCATCTGTTCGCGGGTTTCGTTGCCGATGATGCACTGAAAATCGCGGACCATCACCGGGTACGGGTGCGGCCCTGCCGCGGTCCCGATGATGTAGAAGGTTTCCTCCACATTCGCGACCCAGTCGCGAAGCGCTTCGTTCATGGCATCCTTGAGCGTGCCTGTCCCGGCGGTCACGGGCACGATTTCCGCGCCCAGCAGGCGCATGCGGAACACGTTCGGCTTTTGCCGTTCAACGTCGGTTTCGCCCATATAGACGACGCACGGCATGCCGAACAGCGCACACACGGTCGCCGTGGCCACACCGTGCTGACCGGCACCGGTTTCGGCGATGATTCGCTTCTTGCCCATGCGCCGCGCGAGAAGGATCTGGCCGATGGTATTGTTGATCTTGTGCGCGCCCGTGTGGTTCAGCTCGTCGCGCTTGAAATACACCTTGGCGCCGCCGAAATGCTCGGTCAGGCGTTCGGCGAAGTAAAGCGGCGACGGGCGGCCGACGTAGTGCTTCATCAGATAATCGAACTCGGCCCAAAAGTCGTCGTCCTTGCGCGCTTCTTCCCAGGCTTTTTCCACGTCCAGGATCAGCGGCATCAGGGTTTCGGCAACGAAGCGGCCACCGTAAATCCCGAAATGGCCGGACTCATCGACACCGGAGCGGAATGTGTTCAATTTGTTCATAGCGCGTTCCTTCCTAAGCGCCGCAACTTAACGCCTGGAACCCCGGTTTAACAGGGAATTTTCGCTGTTTATCGGGCCTCAGGCAGCATCGACGGCAGCGATGAATTCGCGGATTTTCCGCGTATTTTTCTGCCCTGGCGCGTCTTCCACGCCGCTTGAAACGTCGACCATCGGCGCGCCGGAAATACGGATCGCGTCGGCCACATTGCCCGCATCCAGACCGCCGGCAAGCAGCCATGGCACGCGGAAACCCGCCGTTTGCAGCAACGTCCAGTCGAAGGCTTCGGCGTTACCGCCGGGCCGCGTCGCATCCTTGGGCGGCTTGGCGTCGAAAAGCAGCATGTCGGCATGCCCTTCGTACTCGTGCGCGGCCGCGACATCGTCCGCCGTCGAAATCGGCAACGCCTTGATCACAGGCAACCCAAACGTTTCGCGGATATAACTGACGCGCTCAATCGTCTCGGAACCGTGCAATTGCAGGGTATCGACGCCCGTACCGTCGATGACGGTACGCAGAAGGTCGTCATCCGCATCCACGCTTAGCGCGACCTTGCGCACCCCGTCCGGCACGCGTGAGGTCAACGCCGCCGCGTCGGTAATGGCGATATTGCGCGGCGACGGCTCGAAAAACACAAAACCGGTCAGACCCGCGCCCGCCTCAACGGCCGCGTCGACATGCTCGGCTTCGCGAAGCCCGCAGATTTTGACGATGGCGCTCATGTCGTCCTTCAGCGAACCGTTAAAGGTCCGCGAGTTCATCGGCAATGCGTTTCGCCGCCTCGACCGGATCGTCGGCGCCGGTAATCGGGCGGCCGATGACGATATAATCGGCACCGTCGCGGATCGCCTGGCTCGGCGTCGTGATCCGCTTCTGGTCCCCGACGGCGGCCCATTCCGGACGGATCCCCGGCACGACCAGCTTGAAATCGCCACCGCATGCGGTCCGGATCGCCTTGATCTCCCTTGGACTGCAGACCACACCACCAAGGCCGCAGGTCTGCGTCAGCGTGGCGAGACGCACGACCTGACTTTCAGCGCCGTCATTAACGCCAATGGCATGCAGGTCGTCATCACCGAGCGACGTCAGCACCGTCACTGCGATCAGCAGCGGTTTTTCACCGGCCGCATCATCCAGCGCCGCCTGGGCCGCCTGCATCATGGCCGGGCCACCCTGCGCATGCACGTTCAGGATCGCGGGTTTCAGATCGAGCGTCGAGCGCACCGCACCCGCGACTGTGTTAGGAATGTCGTGAAACTTCAGGTCCAGAAACAGCGGCATGCCGACGTTCGTCACTGCCCGCGCGCCCGCCGGCCCATTGGCGTAATAGAACTCCATGCCGAGCTTCACGCCACCGACATGTCCCTTCAGCTTTTCGGCAAGCGACACCGCGAGATCGACGTCCGGCGTGTCCAGGGCAACGAAAATGCGATCGGTGGGCGAGAGGCTCATAATGGCGCTCTCTTAGCCTGCATCCCGGCCGTAGGCAAGCATCGCCGCGGCGAGGTCCTCGATCGCCGTTCCGGCCGACTTGAACATGGTGATATCACCGGCCGCACGTTCGAATTCATATGCCCCGCTTGCCAGATCGAACAGGTCCGCCAGCACGTCTTTCTCGGAAATAACGCCACGTGCAAGCGGGTCGGACAGATCGCCTGCCTCTTTCATGGCGCCAGCCTTGGTATCGCAATAGATACGGGCGCGTTTCAGCACGGTATCGTCGGCTTCGCGCATATCCGGCCGAAACGCCCCGACTAGATCCACATGCTGTCCCGGGCGGAGCCAGTTGCCGTCGATGATCGGCTCCTTGGCGAGCGTCGCTGCAGATACAATATCTGCCCACTCCACCGATGAAGAGAGGTCGTCTGTCATTTCGGCGGCAAGACCTGCGGCGCGAAGCGCCGCCGCGGTTTTTTCCGCATTCGCAGGATTGCGACCCCAAACGCGGATTTCCTTGATCGGGCGAACGGCAGCATGCGCCTGCGGCAGGTGATGCGCCAGGACACCGGTCCCGATCATCAGGAGCTTCGACGCATCGGACGGCGCAAGATACCGTGCCGCCAGCGCCGACGCACACGCCGTGCGGCGCGCCGTAAGTTCCGGCCCGTCCATCAGTGCAAGCGGTTGTCCCGTTTCACGGTCGAAAAGCTGATACGTTGCCTGAACCGCCGGCAGCCCCTTGGCCGCATTCTCGGGCGCGACGATGACGGTCTTGACGCCGATGAACCCGTCGTCGGACCATGCCGGCATCAGCAGAACCGTCGCGTTCTGTCCATCCTCCACCGGCACATCATGGTGCGCGCGCACCGGGACGGTCACACCGCCCTCGAACGCGTGACCGATGGCGTCGACTAGTGCGCCGTAGGGTAGAACTTCGGCGAGGGCGTCGGCGTCAATCAGTCGCATAAAAACACATCAGGACCCGGATTGAGTTGCCGGCAACTTCTTCGTGTCATCGTCACTCGGCGACCGGGCATCATCGAGTTCTCGTTCGCGTTCCTGCAACTTGTTGTTCAGCGAACGGAGTTCCCGTTCGGCGGTTTCGGCGCGCCACTGCGCATTGCGCGCGCGGCGCCGCAAGTTTCCGCCCGAGACCCAGGCAACGGCGCCGCCCCACAGGAAGCCGAAGATGAAAACGGCCAGGACCAACGTAAAGGTCGGCACGGTTATCTCGTGTGGAAAGGGCCATAGATCGAGGGAGACGAGATCGCGGTTCACAGCAGAAAAGACGATCACCACCAGGGCGAACGGAATCATGATGACCCAGGACAGAATGCGCTTCACGCCAGATCCTCCAGAGAACGCTTCATCGGCAAGCCCTTGGGCGACACCTACTGAATATCGTTCAGTCTTTCGCGGAGCTGCTTGCCGGTCTTGAAGTACGGAATAAACTTTTCATCGACGCTCACCGACTCGCCGGTGCGCGGGTTCCGCCCGATACGCGACGGACGGGCCTTCACGGAAAACGCGCCGAAGCCGCGAAGTTCGACCCGGTCTCCGCGCGAGAGCGCCGCGGTTATTTCCTCGAAGATCGTCGAAACGATACGTTCCACCTCGCGGTGATAGAGTCGCGGGTTGTCCGCTGCCAGCTTCGCGATGAGCTCAGATTTCGTCATGCCCCGCAATCCTCCAAAGATGCACGGCGAACCACCTTTATCGCCCACCGCTAATAGAAGGTTGCCAAAGGGCTTGAATGCCGTCAAGTCTAAGTCGTTCTGACAAAAGTGATTTTCCAAAAAAAGCGGAAGCGAGTGAAGAGGCCCCGTCCTGCCACCAGGCCAGCGGATCGTCGAGGGCCCAATCCAGAAGCGGCAGGTCTTCGGAGACGGACCGTTCGGCGGCAAGCCAGCCCCGCGCAGAGTTGATGTCCCCGATCGCGTCGACCAATCCTGCGTCAACGGCGGCGCGGCCGGTCATGATGCGGCCATCTCCCGTGCGTTCACGGACTTCCACCAGCGCCATCCCGCGACGTTCTGAAACCATTTCCATGAACCTCAGATGCAACTCGTCGATCACGGACTGAAGCTGATCCCTCGCCGGAGGCGCAAGCTGCTCCATGGGATTGGGCGTCGCCTTCAGGTCTCCGCTCTTGAGGATTTCCGGCTTTACGCCGATCTTGTCCATCAATCCGGTGACGTCGGCGGACTGCATGATCACGCCCACCGAGCCGGTAATGGTGCCGTAACCGGCGTATATCCGGTCGGTGCCGAGCGCGGCCATATATGCCCCGCTGGTCGCGAGACCGCCCATGACGGTCACCACCGGCTTCTTCTCGCCGATACGGCGTAACGCCGCATAGACGGCTTCACCGCCGGTAAACGTACCACCCGGGCTGGAAATGTCGGCAACCACCGCCTTGACGGAGGCATCGTCGCCGATCTGGTCGAGCATCCCGATAAACTCGGGATCGTCGACGATAATGCCCTCGATCGGCACGCGTGCAACGTGGTCTTCCGGCGGCAGCACGCCGCCTTCACGAATGCCCAGAAAGATTGCCAGCGCGAAACCGGCAACAGCCAGAAGCCGCCACACCGTCAGATGCCGCCTGAGGCGCCTTAACGCGATCAGCGCGTCGCTATCGAGACCCGTACTCATCGTGAGAGACTAATACGGAAGAACCGGCACACTCAAACGAAACGGGCGGCATTACTGCCGCCCGTTGTTTGAAGTCGCTTATTCTGCCGATTAAGCGTCGTCGCCGTCGGCGTCTTCCGCTTTCTTCTTGGCAGCAGCCTTCTTAGGCTTTTCCTCTTCGGCCGGTGCTTCGGCTTCCTGGTTCCCGGCAAGCGCCGCACCCAGGATATCACCCAGCGTCGCGCCGGAGTCGGTGGAACCATACTCAGCCATCGCCTTCTTCTCGTCCTCGACCTCGCGGGCCTTGATCGAGAGCGTCACGCGGCGGCCATTCTTGTCGACCTGCGTGATCTTGGCATCGACCTTTTCACCCGCGGCGAAACGGTCCGGACGCTGCTCGGACCGGTCACGCGACAGATCGGACTTGCGGATGAAGCCCGGCACCGCGTCGTTGACCATGACCTCGATCCCGCCGTCGGTCACTTCGGTGACGGTGCAGGTCACGACAGCGCCCTTCTTGACGCCTTCGAGGGCGCCACCCACCGGATCGTCGGTGAGCTGCTTGATGCCGAGCGAAATACGCTCTTTTTCGACATCCACGTCGAGGATCTTGGCCTTGACCATGTCACCCTTGTTGTAATCGGCAAGGGCTTCTTCGCCCGGCTTGTCCCAGCTGAGGTCGCTGAGGTGCGCCATACCGTCGATGTCGCCATCGAGACCGATGAACAGGCCGAACTCGGTGATGTTGCGGACTTCGCCCTCGACCTCGGACCCGACCGGGAACTTGGTGAGGAAATCGGCCCACGGGTTTTCCATGCACTGCTTGAGGCCAAGCGAGATGCGGCGCTTTTCCGGATCGGTGTCGAGCACCATGACTTCCACTTCCTGAGAGGTGGAAACGATCTTGCCCGGGTGCACGTTCTTCTTGGTCCAGCTCATCTCGGAGACGTGGACCAGACCTTCGACACCGGCTTCCAGCTCGACGAACGCACCGTAGTCGGTGATGTTCGTGACGCGGCCCTTGAGCTTGGCGCCCACCGGGTACTTGCTTTCGATCCCTTCCCACGGATCCGCTTCGAGCTGTTTCATGCCGAGCGAGATGCGCTGGGTTTCGGAGTTGAAGCGGATCACCTGCACCTTGACCGTTTCGCCCACTTGCAGGGCTTCGGACGGGTGGTTGATGCGCTTCCAGGCAATGTCGGTGACGTGCAGCAGACCATCGACGCCGCCCAGGTCAACGAACGCCCCGTAGTCGGTGATGTTCTTGACGACACCGTCGAGAACCTGGCCTTCGGAAAGGTTCTGCATCAGTTCGGAGCGGGCTTCCGAACGGGTTTCTTCCAGCACCGCACGGCGCGACACGACGATGTTGTTGCGTGCCTGGTCCATTTTCAGGATCTGGAACGGCTGCGGCGTCCCCATCAGCGGCGAAATGTCACGCACCGGACGGATATCGACCTGGCTGCCCGGCAGGAACGCCACGGCGCCCGAAAGGTCGACGATGAAGCCGCCCTTGACGCGGCCGAAGATGACCCCGTTGACGCGCTCGCCCTTGGAGAATGCTTTTTCCAGTTCGGCCCAGGCTTCCTCGCGGCGTGCTTTCTCGCGGCTGAGGCGGATGACACCGTCACGGTCTTCGTAACGTTCGACGAAAACGTCGACTTCATCGCCCGGATTGATGTTCAGTTCCTGGCCCGGCGCGCCGAATTCCTTAACCGGCACACGGCCTTCGGATTTGAGGCCGACATCGACGACAACGGCGTCGTTGTCGACGGAAATGACGGTGCCTTTGAGGACGCGGCCTTCAAAGCCGTCGTCTTCTGCGCCCAGTTGCTCGTCCAGGAGAGCTGCGAAATCTTCGGTAATCTTCGGTGCCTCGGTGGAGGCGTCGGTATTGGCCATAGTAAGTATATCCTTTGTTTCGTTACCGGCCTGCCGGTTGGTTCCGGCGGTCTTCAAACAACACATGCCCACGGGCCTGTTGCGGTCCGGGGCGGTTCAGGGGCGCCGTCCTTTGCGGACGGTTCTGGTCAATTGGGAAGTTCAGGCCTGTTTGGCGGCAACGATATCACGGGCCTGTTCGAACACCTGATCGGCGTCCAGCCCGGAGGTATCGATGACCGTCGCATCCTCGGCCGGTTTGAGCGGCGCCACGGCACGGTTGGTATCGCGCTCGTCGCGTTCCCTCATTTCCTCCAAAACGCGGGCGTATATAGCGTCCTCGCCCGCTTCGCGCAACTCTTTAAAGCGCCGCTCCGCGCGCACCTCGGTCGACGCGGTGACGAAGAATTTCACATCCGCTTCCGGACAAACGACGGTCCCGATGTCGCGCCCGTCCAGCACCGCGCCCGCCTTGCCGTCCGGCGGGTTGGCGGCGACATCCCGCTGAAAGCGCAAAAGGGCGCTGCGCACACCCGGAATAGCCGATACCTTGGAGGCCGCCTGACCGACGTCCTCGGTCCTGAGCCCGTCGACGTCCAGGTCCGCCGGGGTCAGGTTCAGCGCCACCACCGTGCATGCCTGATCGTCATCCGGATCGATCGCCTGATCGAGGACCTTTTTCGCGGTCGCCCGGTAAAGCGAACCCGTATCCAGGTATGCGAAACCGAGTTCGGCGGCGATGCGCCGTGCCAGCGTTCCCTTGCCGGCGGCGGCCGGCCCGTCGATGGCGATAATCATGCGTCAACCTCCTCGATCCGGGCGCCGAGACCGTTCATCAGTTCGGCGAAACCGGGAAAGCTTGTCGCAATCGCCGCCGCATCGTCAATGGCGACCGGTTTCTTCGCGGCGCAGCCCAGAACCAGGAAACTCATGGCGATGCGGTGATCCAAATCGACCGCGATCGTCGCGCCGCCCTCGGGAGCGCCGCCCAGACCATCCACTTCCATCCAGTCCTCACCGAACCGCACCGTCACGCCGCACGCCGTCAGACCGTCGACCATCGCCGCCAGGCGATCGGATTCCTTGACCCGCAACTCGGCCAGACCGGTCATGCGCGTCGTTCCGGCGGCAAACGCGGCACAGACGGAAAGAACGGGATACTCGTCGATCATGCTGGGGGCACGTTCGGGCGGCACGTCGATCCCTTTCAGAGCACCCGCCTTGACCCGGATGTCTCCGACCGGCTCGCCACCCTCGACACGCTCGTTTTCGACCGTGAGCGCAGCCCCCATGTCGCGCAGCGTCTCGATCAATCCGGCACGAAGCGGATTGAGGCCGACCGCTTCAATCGTGACGTCGCTGCCGGGTGTAATCAGCGCGGCAACGATCGGGAATGCCGCGGACGAGATATCCGCCGGCACGTGTATATCCGTTGCCGTCAGCACCGGCTGCCCGGTCAGCGTGATCTGCACGCCACCCGAAGGCCACGGCTCGGTCACGACGTCGGCGCCGAAGTGCCGCAGCATATTTTCGGTGTGATCGCGGGTCGCTTCTTTCTCGATGACGACCGTTTCACCGGGCGCATTGAGCCCGGCCAGCAACACGGCCGATTTGACCTGTGCCGACGGCACGGTCATCTCGGCACGGACCGGAACAGGATCCGCCGCCCCGATAACCGTGATCGGCAAAAGACCGCCTTCACGCGCCGTGAACTGGGTGCCAAAACGCCGGAGCGGGCCCATGACCCGTTCCATCGGGCGCCGCGACAGGGACGCGTCGCCCGTGAACGTGCAGGTGATCGGATGGGTGGCGACGAGGCCCATCAGAAGCCTGACCCCGGTGCCGGCATTGCCCATGTCGATGACGGCGGCCGGTTCTGCCAACGCGCCGACACCGACGCCGGCAACCGTCCACACGCCGTCATCGTCTTTCGAGACATTTGCCCCCATGGAGCGCATGGCTTCGGCGGTGGCAAGGACGTCCTCGCCTTCCAGCAGACCCGATATGCGGGTCTCGCCGATCGCCAGCGCTGACAGCATGAGGGCGCGATGCGAGACCGACTTGTCGCCGGGCACATTGATGCGGCCTTGAAGACCGCTGACGGGGATGGCACGCAAGGCAGGCACGGACGTGGACCTCTGTCTCGGTTTCGAATTCAGGGTGGTGTCATACACCGCGGCGGTGCCCGTTACCAAGCGCCGATTGCCGCGCCGACGACATACCGCGAAAAACGGATGAACTTAGACTTTGACAGGGGACAAGGATCATGGCAAATGCCCCGCTTACGAGACCGAACAGATCCTCAGGAGTTAAGCCGTGGTGAAACCAGAGTGGGGAAAGAAACTGACGTGCCCAAGCTGTGGCGCCAAGTTTTACGATCTTAACAAGGATCCAGCGACCTGCCCGAAGTGTGAAGCAAAGGTCGAAGTCCAGCCGATACTCAAGCCGCGCCGTCAGCCGGCCGAGACGCCGAAGCCGAAGAAAGAGGTCGAGGTCGTCGAGGACGATGATGATGACGACTCGCTGCTCGACGATGATGATGACGATGACATCGATCTTGAAGACGACGAGGACGAGGATCTGATCGAGGATACCTCCGAGCTCGAGGAAGACGATGACGATGTCTCCGAAGTGAAAGAGCACATCGAAGTCGACGACGACGAAGAGCGCTGACGACGTCGGACCGCGGCCGCCGCACGGCAGCTGGGTCAACGTTATTTTTCGCTTGCTAGGCCGGAACCGCGTTCGTATGTTCCGGCCCGTTCGCCGAAGCCCGGGCCCAACCCGGCGCGACAATGACGGCGGACACCTGTGGGGCCGTAGCTCAGTTGGGAGAGCGCTACAATGGCATTGTAGAGGTCAGGGGTTCGATTCCCCTCGGCTCCACCAATATTTTCAATGACTTATCTGGTTTCGGCTGAGGCGTTTTTTGTTGGCGTTTCCGCATGCCCCGTGTCAGTCGTCCTCGTCGGCGCCGGGCAGCGTGTCCGGCAGGACGTAGTCGAGCAACCGGCCGCGGCCGGAACCGAGGCCGTCGGTGAAGTCATCGACCGCAAAGCGGATCAGTGTCCCGGTTTTCATGATCCAGTTCCCGCCCGGGTGCTGCAACGGCTCGGACGCAAGGTCACAGACAAGATCCTCCATCCACGGATTATGCCCGACGACCAGCAGCCGCGACGCGGCATCGTCGACGCCGGCCAGCGCCTTCATCAGGTTGGCGCGTGCATCGAAATAAAGCCGCCGGTCGGTTTTGATGAGATCATGGTCGAGGCCCGCCGTCTTGAGGACCTCTTCCGCCGTCTGCACGGCACGCAAAGCCGACGACGACAGAACGGCATCCGGTAACGCCTTGTGCGCCACGAGCCAGCGGCCAATTTTCCGCGCCTGACGCTTGCCTTTCTTCCTGAGCGGCCGGTCGAAATCGCCAACGCCCTCGGGGCGGGCTGCCTTGCCGTGACGCAAAAACATGATTTCCAAGGACATTCGCCGCCTCCCGCGTCGCCAATGCAAAGCAGCGTTTTAGGCGGTCCCGCGGTCAGTTGCACGTTCGGATTTCTGGGGAGACCGGCACCGCCGCCCTGTCACAAAACTGTAACGGACGGGGCGGCGGCGGGTCGCTTAACGTGGTCTCGGCGCGTCCGTCTTTTCCTTGAGGATCGGACGCAGCACATAGTGCCGTGCAAGCAAGAGATGACTGAGCATAGGAGAATCTCCTTTCACGGATACGCGTGCGTGCCAGGGGGCACTTGCTGAAATCCGCACTATGTGCATACTTTATGCGCACTCAGTGCGCAAAGCAAGAGAAAAACAGACGTTTCCACATAATCGGTCATCCGCGGACCGGGCGGTGGGAAAACCAGGGGGAGCTCGGGCGACGATGTCTGCCGGACAGGCGAACCGGGAATTCGAGCTGAAGTTCAGCGCGCAGCCGAAGGACATGCAGCGTTTTAAACGGGCCGTGAATGCCGCCGGAAAGAACCGGCGCGCATGGTCGAAAAAGACGCTCGTCAGCCGCTACTTCGACACCCCTGACTTACATTTGCGCGCGCTCGGCATTTCCGCCCGGCTGCGCAGCAGCGGCGATAAAACGGTACAGACCATCAAGGCGCGCGCCGGCAACGGCGGTGGCGGCGTGATGGACCGGCACGAGTGGGAACGCGTCGTCGAGGGTGAAACGCTCGTGCTAACCGATCTGCCCATTGCCGCCCGCCGCGCCATCGGCGCGGTGCGCGACGACGAACTCGGCGTCGTCATGGAAGTGCACATCGAACGTCAATCGATGGTGATCCGCCGGCCCAACCCACTTGGGCCGGAAGTGGTCATCGAGGCCGTTGCCGATACGGGCCGCGTTGTTGCCGGTGAGCAAGAGGAAACGTTCGCGGAATGCGAACTGGAGCTGATCGAAGGCGACATCAACGCCTTTTTCACCGTGGCATCCGAGATCCACAACGCGTGTCCGCTGCCGATGTCGTCGCTGACCAAGGCGGGACGCGGCTACAGGTTGCTGTCGGGTGGCGGGCCGAAGGCCCACCGGGTGCCAAAATTCGCGTTGACCGGCAAGCAGACCATTCATCAGGCACTGGCTGAAATCTACCCGGTCTGCATCGCCAATATCGTCGAGAACGAGGACGCGTGCCTGGATGGCACCGACCCCGAGGGCGTGCACCAGATGCGCGTTTCCGTGCGACGGCTTAGAACGTCGTTAAAGGTATTCGACGGCTACCTCGATCCGGCGCGAACCGCATGGATGGCTGTCGATCTGAAATGGCTGGGCGGCGCGCTTGGCCCGGCACGGGACTGGGATGTCTACATTACGGAAACGCTCGAACAGGTTGCCGGATACGGCGTTGACGAAAAGGCTGTCGCCGCGCTCAGGTCCGTTGCCGAAGAGAAGCGCAAGGCCGCTTACGATGCCGTCAGAAAAACGCTGACCTCGAGGCGCTATGCGAAAATGATCTTTCATCTAACCGCATTCGTGGCGGTCGAGGGCTGGCTCGCCATGCCGGCCAACCCAGCGGATCCCCTTCTGCATCCACTGGAAAAATGCGCCGGCGCCATTCTCTCCAAACCGCACCGCAAACTTCTGAAGCAAGGGAAAGCCCTTGAAAAACAGGACACGGAAGCGCGCCACGAGGTCCGTATCCGGCTCAAAAAACTGCGTTATGCCGTCGACTTCCTGCGCGGTGTTTTCCCCGGCAAAAAGACGGCAAAGTATGTGAAATCCCTCCAGTCCCTACAGGATCAGTTCGGGCACCTGAACGATGTCGCGCAGGCGATGCACATGACCAACCGGTTGACGGCGTCAAGTGACGAGCGCACTGCAAACACCCTCGCAATGGCCGGCGGGCTGATCCAGGGCTGGTATGCGCATGCGCTGAAGGAAACAGAACCCGCCCTGATCAAGGACTGGAAAGCATTCTCCAAAACGGCACCGTTCTGGAACCAGCCGCCGGACTGACGAAATCAGTCGGGCAGATCAGCAGCCGTTGCTGCCACAATCGCGAAACGGTCCGCAAGCGCGGCCAATGTGGCGCTGTGCACTGTTTCGGCCGCAACAATACCGTCGCCACCGGGTGACGGCAGATCCCGCGTCGTGATGGCATCTGCCACCAGCGTGTTGCGGTACCCGAGATCAAGTGCCGCGCGGGTCGTCGCGCTGACGCACATATGCGTCTGAAACCCGGCGATAACCAGTTTCTGACGACCGATCCCCTCAAGTGTTTTCTGCAGGTCCGTCCCCGCGAAACTGTTCGGCAGGCCCTTGCGGATAACGGGCTCGCCCTCGATGGGTGCAACCCGGTCATCAATGGCGCCGCGCGTGTCATCCAGATCGAAGGCGCCGCCGGCCTTACCCTGATGCTGAATATGAATGACCGGCTGCCCGGCGTCACGAAACCGTTGTAGGAGGGTCTTGGCGTTATCCATCGCCGTATCGATCCCAGCCAGCGGCAACGCGCCCGTCACATATTCGTTCTGACAATCGATCAGGATCAGAACGGATTCAGATACGGCATTCGGCGTCAGATCCGCACCCGACATCTCCAGAAGCGTTTTCGCCATGGTTCCCTCCGTAGCTCAGAAATATTCGGGCAGTGCCTTGGCCAGGGCGGCCTGGATACGTTCCCTGACGGGGACTTTAGGATCCGTCCGCTCGAACGGACGCCCGGTGACGCGCTCGTACAAAGATACGTACTTGTTGGAAAATTCGATCAGCGTTTCGCCGGGGATATCCGGTAGCGGATCGGTATAGGGATTGCAGCGTTCACGGATCCAGAGCCGCAGGAATTCCTTGTCCAGATTTTCCGGCTCCTCGCCCGCCGCATGACGATCCGGGTAACTTGCCGCATCCCAGTATCGGCTGGAATCGGGCGTATGGATCTCATCGGCAATGGTCACAACACCGTTTTCATCCAACCCGAACTCGTATTTCGTGTCGACGAGGATCAGACCGTTCTTCGCCGCGATCTCGCGGCCACGCGCAAACAAGGCCAGGCTTTTTGCCGCTGCCTCGTCCCACTGCGCCTGCGTCAGCAGGCCCTGCGCGACGATCTCGTCGGCCGTGATTGGATGGTCGTGTGCGCCGACCGCCCCCTTGGTCGTCGGCGTAATCAAAACTTCCGGAAGGAGGTCGTTCTTCTTGAGCCCGCCCGGTAGCGTATGCCCGTAAACCGTGCGCTCTCCGCCCGCATACATGGTCCAGATGCTGGTATCCGTCGTTCCCGTGATATAGGCGCGGACCACCATCTCGACCGGCAGCATGGTGAGCCTGCGGGCAATGATGACGTTGGGATCCGGGTGCGCGATCACATGGTTGGGGCAGACGTCGGCGGTCTGCTCGAACCAGAACTGTGCCGTTGCGGTCAGCACGTGCCCCTTGTCCGGGACCGCCGCGAGGACATGATCGAAAGCGGACTGACGGTCGGTCGCAATCATGACACGCCGGCCGTCGGGCAGATTGTAGCTTTCGCGGACCTTGCCGTGCTGATGGCCGGGAAGCTGGTCGAATTCGGCATCCGTCAGCACATGCTTCAAACGCCACTGGTCTAGTTCGCTGAGTGTCATGGCTGGAGAGTATAGAGAGGGGCGCGCCCCTGACCAGCCCCATCTGTGCATGCGGCCATGCGCCTAACGCACGTAAAGAATCAACAGAATGCCGGCGATCACGAGTAGTATCCCCGCGATTTCGAGCGGCGTGCTTTTCTCGCGGAAAAATACCGCCGACGCGATAAAGGTGAACACCAGTTCGATCTGGCCGACGGCGCGCACCAGCGCCGCGTTCTCCAGCGTGAAGGCCGTGAACCATGCAATCGAGCCGAGGACACCGGCAACGCCGACGGCCCCGGCCCATTTCCAGTTGACCAGTACGGCACGCATCTGGCCGGGCTCGCGCCACAAAAGGTATGCACCCATGAATATCGTCTGGATGACGACGGAAACGGCGAGCGTAAACGCCGCCGGCATGATGAACCCGTCGTATTCGAGCTCAAGCGCGGCGCCCCGGAAGAAGACGACGGAGCCGCCAAGGAAGAAGCCGGACGCCAAGCCGATCAGCGTCGACTTTTCGATCAGACCTGATAACAGGGTTTTGAAGGTAATATTGGTCTGCGCCACCGACATCGCCATCACCCCGGCAACGCTAATGACGATCGCCAGGATCGCGCCGGTGGAAAGCGTGTCGCCCAGCAGCAAAAACCCCAGAAGTGCGACCTGCACGGTCTCGGTCTTGGAGAACGTCGTGCCGACGGCAAAATTCCTGAACGAAAACAGCCACACCAGCAGCCCAGTGAAGATGATCTGGGACAGGCCACCCAGCACGCAATAGAGCAAGAAGTTCCCTTTGATATCCGGATACGGCATCCCACCCCATTCATTGAGGCCCCACACGTAAACCAGCGCGAACGGCCACGCGTAAAAGAAACGGACATACGTCGCGCCACCGGTCGAGAGCTTGCCCTTCAGGTGCTTTTGCAGGGCGGAGCGCAGGTTCTGGCAGAACGCCGCGACGATCGTGATCGGAATCCAGATTTCCATTCGGAGGGTCCCCCAAGAGAACGCGCATTATGTCCGCCGCGGCCCGACTGGTAAACACTCACTTGGCGGCGCAAAACCGCCCCCCTATGTTGCAACCATGACTGACGCACACTTCATCGGCAGCGAGATCTATCGCGACAGCACGTACGGCAGCGGCCACCCGTTGGCGATCCCGCGTGTATCGCTTGCAATCGACCTCATCCGTGCGCTGGGCTGGTTCCCAAGCGGCACGTACGTCGACAGTCCGCGCGCCGATGCCGCATATCTCGAACGGTTTCATACGCCTGAATATGTCGCCGCCGTCATCCAGACGGAAAAGGAACAGGACGCGCCCCCTGCCGTCCGCGCGCGTCACAACATCGGTGCCGGCGGGAACCCGATTTTCCCGGAGATGTTTCGCCGTCCCGCCACCGCGGTCGGCGGCGGCGGGAAGGCCGCGGAGCTCGTTGCCGAGGGCGGCCGTTCCTTTAACCTGGGCGGCGGACAACATCACGGCAGACCCGACCGGGCCAGCGGTTTCTGTTATTTCAACGAGCCTGCACTGACCATCGGGCGACTGCAGGAACTGGGCGCCGAACGGGTTTTCTACCTGGATCTCGATGCGCATCACGGTGACGGCGTCCAGGATGCGTTTCACGATGATCCGGACGTTTTTACGTTGTCCATCCATGAAGCCGGGCGCTGGCCGATGGAACGGCGCAATTCGAACCCGATGCAGCCAGGCGGCCCCCTCGACCGCGCCGGCGGCATGGCCAGGAACATCCCCGTTCCGCCCGGCCTTAACGATGACGAACTGGAAGCCATTGTCGAAGGCGCCGTGCTGCCGTTGATCCAGGAATTCGAACCGGACGCCATTTTCGTGCAATGCGGCGTCGACGCCCTGGGCGACGATCCGCAAAGCAAGCTCGAAATTTCGAATGTCGCACTCTGGCGGACGGTCGCCGCGGTTCGCGACATGGCACCGCGCATGATCGCGTCCGGTGGTGGCGGATATAACCCGTTCAGCGTCGCGCGCGGATGGGCCGGCGTGTGGGGCGCCATCGCCGGTTTCGACGTGCCCGCGCGACTGCCCGATGACGCCGAAGGGTTATTGCGGGGTGTAAACTGGCGTCATCGCCGCGCCGAGAACCCGCCGGAACGCTGGTTCACGACGCTGGCCGACCCCGCCAATCACGGGCCGATCAGGGATGAAATCCGGACGTTGATCAGAACCGTCACGTCCTAGGCCGCCGTTTATGGCAAGGGCGCTTCGGTCATCTGCGCCGGAACTTCCAGCCCCATCAGTGTCAGGACCGTCGGTGCAACCGCGCGCTGCGAAATGACATCGTCGCTCACCCCGGGATCGGGGTGGCCAATGTCATAAAATGCGACATCGCGGACATCGTCATTTGTGCCGCCATGATACCCGCAATCGGTGAAACCGTGATCGGCGGTAACCAGAACCCGGTATCCGGCGTCCCGCCATGCCGGCAGGTGCTTGCCCAGCGTGCTGTCCACGACCGTGGCACTTCGATCGTACTGCCACGATGAGCCGCCGTGCACGTGGCCGACGCTGTCGCAACTGAGCGTATGCAGCAGCAGATAGTCGGGACGCTGACGGACAACGAACCTGTCGACCTGGGCACATAGATCGGCATCCGAAGGAAGGCCGAGGTGAAAATCCGTTCTGCCGGCATCGTCGTAAAACCGTCCGTACTGGATCGGCTTCGTCTCGTCATCGGTTTCCTGGTCGCGCACCGGGTCATAGGGCGACGCGTTGTAAAGGACGGAGAACCAGCTGTAAGCCACGGCCGCGGTTGTCTTTCCCCCGCTCCGGGCCAGGGAAAAGACATTGTCCACGCTTGAGGGCCTGAGAACGCTGTTTGCCGTGATGCCGTGATCGGCCGGATCCAAACCGGTGTGGATGCTCTCGTAACAGGGTGCCGACATGCTGGGCAGCGATGCACGCATGCGCCAGCGCCGGGCCCTGCCGGACTCCACCTGTCCCTCGAGGAAGCCGCAATGACCGAGCGCGGTCGAATACTTCAGCCCGTCCACAACGACGAGGATCACCTTGTTCGACATCCGGAACTTTCCTGACTACATAGGGGCAACGGATCGAGAGCATTACTCTCGCAGACCCAGAAGGCAAGATCATGACAACCGACGACATTCGCCCGCCCGTTGCCGACAAGCATCCGACCGAAATCACCTATCACGGCCATACCCGCCAGGACGACTATGCCTGGCTGAAGGACGAGAACTGGCAACAGGTCATGCACGAGCCGGAGGTACTGGACCCGGCGATCCGCACGTACCTGGAAGCGGAAAACGCCTATACACAGTCATGGATGGCCGATACAGGCGCCCTGCAACAGAAGCTGTTCGACGAAATGCGCGGCCGGATCAAGGAAGACGATTCGACTGTACCTGACCCGGACGGTGCGTATGCGTATTACGTCCGGTACGTCGAGGGCGGTCAACACCCGAAGTATTGCCGCAAGCCGACGCAGGCAAACGACACCGAGACAATTCTGCTGGACGGTGACGCCGAGGCCGAAGGTCAGGACTATTACAAGATCGGCGCTTTCGCGCACGCGTCCGACCACCGCATTGCCGCCTACGCCGAGGATCGGAACGGCTCCGAGATCTATACGCTCCGCTTCCGCGACATGGAAAGCGGTCAGAACCTGGCCGATGAAATCGGCAACGCGAGTGCCGACTTGGAATGGGCCGAAGACGGCAAAACGCTTTTCTATACGGTGCTCGACGACAACCACCGCCCCTCCAAGGTCATGCGTCACGTTATCGGCACGCCGGCGGCGGACGATGTGCTGGTGTACGAGGAAGACGACCCCGGCTACTTCGTCGGCCTGTCGAAGACGGAAAGCCGCCGGTTGATCCTGATCGACGCGCACGATCATGAAACGTCCGAAGTCTACATGATCCCGGCAGACAAGCCGGATACGGCACCGAGGTTGATCGCGCCGCGGGCACAGGGCGTTGAATACAGTGTTTCGGAACACGCCGGGCGGCTGGTGATCCTGACGAACGCGGATGGCGCCGAAGACTTCAAGATCGTCACCGCGCCGCTCGATAACCCTGGCCGCGCAAACTGGGTCGATATGATTCCGCATATGCCGGGCTCGCTGCTCGTCGGCTTCGAAGTCTTTGCGGAGTATCTTGTCCGGCTGGAGAGGGTCGCTGCGCTGCCGCGTATCGTCGTCCGCCAATGGGACACTCAGCAGGAATTCACCATCCGCTTCGAGGAAGAAGCCTATGCGCTTGGCCTCGAAGGCGGCTTCGAATACGCCACCCGCCATCTGCGCTTCTCATATTCGTCACCGACAACACCAAGGCAGGTCATCGACTTCAACATGGCGTCGGGGGACCGCACGCTGCTCAAACAGGACGAGGTGCCGTCCGGCCACAATCCTGCGGACTATATCACCCGCCGCATCCAGGCCGTGGCCCCTGACGGCGAGCTGGTGCCGGTGACCGTGCTCTATCGTGCCGACACGATCCTCGACGGCAGCGCGCCCGTGTTGCTGTATGGTTACGGCAGTTACGGCATGACCATGCCGGCGTCGTTCGTGACGCCCCGGCTCAGCCTCGTCGACCGGGGGTTCATCTATGCCATCGCACACATCCGGGGCGGCATGGAAAAGGGATACCGCTGGTACACGGACGGCAAACGCGAGAAGAAACGGAATACCTTCACCGACTTCATCGCCGCCGCCGAAGGTCTGATGAACGAGAACCTGGCACGTCCGGGCAGCATTGCCATCCACGGCGGTTCCGCCGGCGGGATGCTGATGGGCGCGTGCGTGAATCTGCGACCGGAGCTGTGGCGCGCCGTCGTCGCCGATGTGCCTTTCGTCGACGTCCTCAATACCATGTGCGATATGTCCCTCCCGCTTACGCCCATTGAATGGCCGGAGTGGGGCAATCCGATCGAGGACAAGGCCGCCTACGACTACATCCGCTCTTACTCTCCCTATGACAATGTCGAGGCAAAAGACTATCCATCCCTGCTGGCGACGGCCGGTCTGACGGATCCGCGGGTCACCTACTGGGAGCCCGCGAAGTGGGTCGCGAAACTGCGCGACCTGAAAACCGACGACAATCCGTTGTTGCTCAAGACGAATATGAGCGCGGGCCACGCCGGCGCCGCCGGTCGTTTCGACCGGCTGGAAGAACTCGCGTTCAATTACGCATTCGTTCTGAAATCGTTCGGTATTCTGTCGTAATCGTCAGGCAGACAGGTTGACGAAGGCACCGACCGGCAGCGCGCCGGATATGTTCGTCGTTGCCGCGATCAGAGACTGATCGAAGCTGTTCGTCTGCCCCAGTGCGGACTGCAGTTGCGACAGACGGTCGAGGCGCGAGCCGGTGACGTTGATGGCGTTTTCGATCCGGGCAACCGTCAGACGCGCATCGGCGGCCGAGGACACATCCAGGTTCTGAAGCCCGAGCGACGCAGCGTCAAACCCCTGCGGCGTGACCGACACCGCCCCGCCGTAACTGCTGGTCTGAATCCGGATCGTGGGCCCGCTTCCATCAATAAAATTCGCACTGCCGGTAGCGGAGGCGGAAACAAGACTGTCGATCAGGGCAACGGCACGATCCAACTGCGCCTGGATATTGTTGCGCGATACCCGCGTGCCGTCAGCGGACAGGAGATTGACGCTTTCTGATACAAGCCCCTCGTTTGCGGCGATTTCGGCAAGCCCCGCCAGTTCGCGCAGTGCATCACGGATCGTCGAACCGGCAAAAACGGATTGCCGCAGGGCCTGGCTGGCGGCGGCCGTATCGATGGTGACGCGGCGTTCCACAAACCGGCCCGCGGTGGTTCCGTCCGCGAGGCCGCGTGCGCGTGCCGGGTCAAGCGAAACCGGCGAGGTGGACAGCAATTGCTGTGCCGTCTGCGATCCGCTGATGGAAAACGAAACCGACTGACTCGATGGGATACCGAGTGCCAACCTGTATTCCTCCGAGGATTATTCCCCGGCTTTCTGCCTTAACTTCCTAGACTAGCAGGCTTTTTCAATAATGTGGAGGGCGGCGGTTGGCCTCGTCCTCAGGCTCGGCATCGGCCTTGGTTTCGTCTAGCCGCGTCAGCTCGCGCATCAGGACCTCTATGCGCGTCCACTGCTCAGCGACGACATCGCTGAGTTCACTGATGGTACGCTCCTGATGCGTCACCGTCATCTCGAGCTCGGTAATTCGCGCTTCCAGTTCTTGCGTCATAGGCCCTCCGTACTACCGTGTCGCACCGCGCGCCGAGATTTCCCACAGATCGACCACCCGGCCGCCCTGCACCACCACGAACCAGTCGTAAAGATTGACCGTGGGGTCACAGTGACCGGGAATCAGCCTGATCTTTTCGCCCAGCAGCACGCCGCGCGCCGCTTCATCGAGGACGAGTGTACCATGATCGTCCGACGGGCCCTCGTACCGCGCGCCCGGAATGTCCGCAACCCATGGCATGCCCTGGTCGTTGCCAAGCGCCTTGTGTCCGGCGTCGACCACGGCGCGCCCGGGTTTCGTCGCGCTCATCACCGTGACCAGAACATAAAGGCTGTGCCGGAATTCGGTAAAGGGATCGCCCTGCTGATCCATGTTCTGCGCGTAATCCGCGTCCATGAAGATATACGAGCCGCACTGCATTTCCTGATAAAGCCCGCTCGCCGCTTCGAAACGGAAACTGCCGGTGCCCGCCCCCGTGACGATCGGCACGTCAATGCCCGCCTTCTCCATCGCTGCCAGCGTTTCGCGAACCCTGTCGCAGGCCGCGCCGATGGCCGCCCCCCGTTCGTTGGCGGTGCGGATATGCTGCGCAGATCCGTGATATGCCTGGAGGCCGGCAAAATTCAGGCCGTCCTCTGCCACCACCAGACCGGCCAGCTCGGCGGCAGGCTCGCCGGGGTCGATACCGCAGCGCCCGGCGCCGACGTCGATTTCCACGTAGACATCGAGCGTCACCCCCGCGTCCCGCGCCGCCAGCGCAAGATCACGGACGTTCTGTGCATCATCGGCCAGCACGCCGATACGTGCGTCCCGCGCGAGTGCCGCCAGCCGGTTAAGCTTCTTTTCGCCCCAGATCTGGTTCGTGACCAGTACGTCCGGGACACCGCCGGCGACCATGGCCTCGGCTTCGCCCACCTTCTGGCAGCAAATACCGACGGCGCCTGCGGCCATTTGGCGCTTGGCGATCTCCGGGCATTTGTGCGTCTTGGAGTGCGCGCGAAGTCTGACACCGAACCCGGCAACCGTCTTTGCAAGTTGCTCGATATTCGCTTCGAAGGCATCGAGATCGATCAGAAGTGCCGGTGTATCAACATCCTGAAGATCATCGCCGATCTCGGCGGGGGGCGGCTGGGTCATGTCTGGTTTCCTCGCGTCCGGAAGGTGAGAAGGAGCTTACTTGGCGTCCGCCTGCATTGTCACGCACCCGGCATGGTCTTGACTTGGGGCGCGCCGCTTCCAACTCTATGGGGGAGCCGATCGGCCACAGGGGCATTTCGGCAACCGGGCGCCGGAGTTATTCCACGGGCCCAGAACAGACCTCGCCCTTTCGGGGAGGCCGGGAGACGAAGATGGCGATATTCAACAATCCGCAACTGCTCGGTTTCGACCGCATCGAACAGATACTCGATCGCGCTGCTAAAGCATCCGGCGAGGGGTATCCGCCCTACAACATCGAGCAGACAGGTGAGAACGATATCCGAATTACCCTTGCCGTTGCCGGGTTCACGATGGACGACCTTTCGGTGGCGGTGGAAGACAACCAGCTTGTCATCCGTGGCAAACAGGTAGACGACGCCGCGGATCGTATTTTTATTCACCGCGGCATCGCCGCCCGGCAGTTTCAGCGCTCTTTCGTGCTGGCGGAAGGGATCGAGGTTGTCGCCGCAACGCTGGACAACGGCCTGTTGAACGTCGACCTGCACCGGGAGGTTCCGGAGCCTGAGATCAAGAATATCAAGATTCAGAGTGGCAAAGGTGCCGCGCAGACCATCGACATGGAGCCGGACGAGTAATCCAGCCATACGGCAGGCGCTTGGTCAGGCAGCGCGCGTTTCCTGCGATTCGGTCATGATCGCGAACAGCGCATCGACTTCCCCGGTTCCGCGAAGCTTGTCGCAAACGTCGTGATCGCGCAACAGGCGCGACACGCGCGCCAGCGCCTTCAGATGATCGGCGCCCGCTTCTTCCGGCGCCAGCAGCACGAAAATCAGATCGACCGGGCGGTCGTCAATGGACTGGAAATCGACCGGCTTTTCGAGCCGGGCGAAAATGCCGTAAAGACGGTCCAGCTCCGGCAGCTTGCCGTGCGGGATGGCGATCCCGGAACCGACGCCGGTCGTGCCGAGACGTTCACGGTCCATCAGCACCCCGAAAATCTTACGCTCGTCCAGTCCGGTCACGTCGGCGGCCTTGCGCGCCAGTTCCTGCAGCGCCTGCTTCTTGCTGGTCGCGCGGAGGTTGGCAACTACACTGCCGCTGTCTAGGAGATCACTGAGTTCCATCGTCACTTCCTGTCCAACACTGGCTTTTTCAGCCGGACCCGCGCAGGGTCATTGTTTGCTTCTAGTCGGTCGCGCCACTCGGCGACGGATCGATCCAGCCTATGTTGCCGTCCTTGCGATGATAGACGACGCTTAAGGCGTTGGTCTTTGAGTTGCGGAACATGAGGACCGGCAAATCCGCCAGATCCATGTGCATGACCGCTTCGCTGACAGTCAGCGTCGCGATATCTGTCTGCATTTCCGCGACGATAACCGGTTGTGCGTCAACTTCGATTTCTTCTTCGCCGGTATCGCCCTGAATAACATATTGCTGCGCGCTGACGACATCGTCGTTCGCGGCGCGGCGGCGCTGGTCGTCGACCAGCCGGCGCTTGTAGCGGCGAAGCTGTTTGGAAATCCGTTCCAATGCGGCATCAAAAGCGGGATAAGCTTCGTCAGCCTGGCCACGGCCTTGGACGATCAGGCCACGCGGTCCCGGGTGCACCGAGATATCCACATGCATCATCGATCCTTCGCGCGAAATCGTGACATGCGCATCGATCGCCTGGTCGAAATATTTGGTGACCGAGTCGGTCAGTTGCTCTTCGGCGTATGAGCGAAACGCATCACCAACATCAACATGTTTACCGGAAACGGAAATTTCCATGTCTGGGCTAAGCCTTTAAGTGATTGATTTGTAAAGCTTCTTTCGCCCCGTCTATGGCATGGGGTTGCTTTCCCCATTCCCCCTCAGCTGACGGTGGGCGGACCCTAGTGAGAAGGTTCCGCGAAGTCAATACGAGAAGATGTAACATGAACCGATGATACTCCGATTGGCACTCCATGTCACCAGAATGAATGGAAAGACCGGTCCCCTTTCGGACCTAAATTCGGTTCATTTCGGTGGCGCCTTTTGCCGGCGCCGTTCGACCGAAGAACCGATTCTCATGGATTCCCGGTACTTTGCGACCGTGCGCCGCGCAATGTCGTAGCCCTCGTCGACAAGCATCTTCACCAGCTTGTCGTCGGACAAAATTTTCTTCGGATCCTCGGCATCGATCAATTCCTTGATGCGATGGCGGACCGATTCGGCTGAATGCGCCTCGCCACCGTCGGTCGCACCGATCGACGACGAGAAGAAATACTTCAGCTCAAAAATACCACGCGGCGTCACGATGTATTTGTTCGAGGTGACACGGCTAACCGTGCTTTCGTGCATCTCGATTTCGTCGGCGACATCCCGCAGCACCATGGGCCTGAGATGCTGAATGCCTTTTTTGAAGAACGCATCCTGCCGGCGAACGATCTCCGACGACACCTTGAGGATCGTCGTCGCGCGCTGGTGCAATGCCCGGACCAGCCAGTTGGCGGACTGGAATTGTTCGGCAAGGTATTTTCGGTCTTCCTTGCTCATCGGCATCTTCTGGACACGCGCGTGGTAACTGGAATTGACGAGCACGCGTGGCAACGTTTCCGAATTGAGTTCGACCGACCAGCCGCCCTTGGGATGGCGCACCATGATGACGTCCGGGATGATCGGCTCCGCCGTTTCGGGCGCAAACGACAGTCCCGGTTTAGGGTCAAGCTCCCGGATCTCGGCCAACATATCGGCAATGTCCTCGGCATCGACGCCGCAAAGGTTCGCCAGCTTGGTCAGCTCCCGCGCGGCAACGAGATCGAGATTGCCGACAAAGACCTGCATCGCCGGATCGAACCTGTCGCGCTCCTTCAACTGCAAGGCCATGCACTCGGCAAGATCGCGCGCGAAGACACCTGTGGGCTCGAAACCCTGTAACACCGCGAGGATACGCTCGATGTCCTCGACCGGCGCGCCAAGCATCTCGGCCGCCTCCTCGACGGTGCCGCCGAGATATCCGCTTTCTTCCACCTGGTCGATCAGATAGGCGGCGATCAACATATCCGCCGGCGACAGGTGAGCCATTGCCAACTGCTGGTCAAGATATGCCCGCAACGTCTGCGTTTCCGCCAGCGTCTCCTCGAGGCCGGGCATGTCCGGATCGTAGCCGCCCGGTTCCGGCGGCCCCGTGAACTGGCCGACACTCACGGAGCCGTCTTCGTAGGCACCGCCCATGTCCGCATCCAGTTCGCCCGCGGACGTCATCTCGGACCCCGCCGGGTCACCAAGATTCAGGTCGTCGAGCGCGGGCGCATCATCGAAACCGTCATCGTAATCGCCGTCCCGTTCCGGCGTCTCGGCCGGCGCCTGCTCGTCCCGCTCCAGAAGCGGGTTGGTTTCAAGTTCGCTCTCGACGAACTCGGACAATTCGAGGTTGGAAAGCTGCAGCAGCTTGATCGCCTGCTGCAATTGCGGCGTCATGACCAGCGACTGCCCGAGCCGCTGTTCGAGACGAGGCGACATTACCATTGGCGCCTCCGGCCCATGACGTCAGAGAGAGAAGCGGTCACCCAGATAGACGCGTCGAACGTCCGCATTGCCGACGATATCCGACGGTGCCCCCTCCATCAGCATCATTCCATCGTGGATGATATAGGCCCGGTCGATCACATCGAGCGTCTCGCGCACGTTGTGGTCCGTAATCAGCACGCCGATACCACGATCCTTCAGGTGTGCCACCAATTCACGGATATCCCCGACGGCAATCGGGTCGATCCCGGCGAACGGTTCATCAAGCAGAACGAAGTGCGGGTTCGAGGCCAGCGCACGGGCGATTTCAACCCGGCGCCGTTCACCACCGGAGAGCGCCAGTGCAGGTGCGCGGCGCAGATGGGTGATCGAGAACTCGGCGAGCAAAGCATCAAGGATCGCCTCGCGCCGCTCCCGGCTCTTCTCGACGACTTCAAGCACTGCCCGGATATTGTTTTCGACGCTCAGTCCGCGGAAGATCGACGCCTCCTGCGGCAGATACCCGATACCAAGACGGGCACGGCGGTACATCGGCAGGTCGGTAATATCGTTCCCGTCGAGGACGATATTTCCCATGTCGGGCTGTATGAGACCGGTGATCATGTAAAAGCAGGTCGTTTTACCCGCGCCGTTCGGCCCGAGGAGGCCGACAACCTCGCCACGATGCACTTCAAGGCTGACGCTTCTGACGACGGGGCGTTTCTTGAAACGCTTGCCAATGTTCAGCGCATACAGACCCCGTTCGCTTCGCGCAACCAGACGCGGCTTTCTCCGCTTTTGCGGATCGCCCCCACCTTGCGCCAGCTGTTTGCCGATTTCCTCGAAGTCGTCGCTCATTCCATTCCTCTTGGCCGCCGATGCTGTGCGTACATCGTTGTCAATTGTTGCTACGGTTCTTTGGGACGAAGCTCCCCTGTACCCGTCCCGACCCCTGACCGCTTTGACACGGAAAGAGCTTACTGATGCCGGTATTGAGATTCACCTCGGCGCGACAACCCCGCAGTTCGTTCTCGTCACGCACCAGTCTAACCTGACCGGTCAGGGTAGCGATACCACTTTCCACGTTATAGACCCCGCGGTCACCGGTCGCCGTTTCACGCTCGGTGCGAATACGGACGTTGTCATAGGCATCGACCCGATAAACCTGCGTCTTGCCTTGCGCGTCTTCGTTAAGGTGCGCGACCAGCACATCCGCGAAGACCTGCTTTTTGTCCCGCGTCGCGACGGCATTTCCGCGCGCCACGGCGAACTTCTTGAGTTCCCAGTATTCGAGCTGCTGACTGGCCGACAATGTATCCTGCCCCGACACCAGACTCGGTTTCTTGCCGTCGACGACAAGCACCTTCTGGTCGGCGTTATAGATCGCCCGGTCTCCATAAGCCGTTTCGCTGTCCGAAACGATACGCACGTTGCCAAGCGCGTCCAGGCGCCAGACCTCGGACTGGCCGCTTGCGTTCTCGCGGTAATGGGCGCGCAATTCGTCGCTCAGCACCTCCACCTCTCCGCGTACAGCCCGCGCATCCCCGCGCGCCACGAAAAGGCTGCCGTCCTGCTGCCACTCGATTCCGTCCTGCGCGTAAACCTCGATCGGCAGGTCGCCCTTTACGCCGCCCAGGCTAAGGCTCTGCGCAACGGCTGCACCCGGCAGCGACAAGACCGCCACCGTCAGACCGGCCAGCAGCCGGCAACACCACCGTTTCCTCGTCGAGGCCTGCATCCAAAGCGTCATTGAATTCCCTGACCCGCACCCGGATAAATCACGAGTTTGCTCTTGCCGGTGAAGTATATCGTCTTGCCCTTGTCGACAAGGCGGAAGCCCTCTGCCTGCAAGTTTCCGAATGGTCCCTGACCGCGCACCGGCACGTCGCCTTCGGCAGAACTCTTCTCAAGATCAATCTTCGCCTTCTCGGTTAAGAATTCGTAACCGGTGTCGTGATAAAGCACCACGGAGCCCACGAGATCGAGGCTCTCGTTCCCGCGGCCGTATATCCCGCGCCGTGCCGTCAAAACCAGCCATGTCCCGTCTTCGAGCAGAATGTCCGCTTTCGGGCTATCGAGTTCGATAACGTTTCCCGACGCCGCCAACCGGCGCGCGATCTCCGCCGTGACGGAATACGGCTGATTGTCGTCGTCGGTACCGACATACCGCGGATTCAACATGCTCGGGTCATCCGCCTCCTTGACCGTCAGGTCGGCGAACCCGATCCGGAACTTCGCGTCGGAGACCTCGATGTGCGGCCACGCGACAATAAGACCGATCAACACGAGCGCCGTCGCCGGCAGCAGAAACTTCATGGCACGGACGAACTGGGAATACGCGGCCGTATGGCGCCGCGGTCCGCGGTTCTCGAAGCCGAAATCTCCGCTCCGCTTGCGACCTTCCAGTTCCAACCCGTCGTCTGCCGCAGGAGCCATTGCGCCTCTGCTCATCCAGGAAAGCCGTTCAAGCGACGCCGGCCCTCAGGCAATCGTGAATATGGAGGACCCCGACCGGCTTTCCGTTCTTCACCACGAAAACGTTGGTGATCTTGTTCTCGTTCATAAAATGGAGAGATTCACTCGCCAGCAATTCGGGCTCGATCGTTTTGGCGCCCGTTGTCATGACTTCGGCGACGGGCTTCATGGTAAGATCGTCACTCATATGCCGGCGCAAGTCGCCGTCCGTCAGAATACCGGCGAGGTTGCCGTCGCTGCCGAGAACGCCGACGCATCCGAACCCCTTTGCCGTCATTTCAATCAGGGCCTCAGACATCACCGTGTCTTTCGGGATAAGCGGCAATTCGTCACCGCCATGCATGATATCGCGCACCTTCAACAAGCGCCGGCCCAGTTTTCCGCCCGGGTGAAGCGTATGGAAATCTTCGCTGGAAAATCCCTTGCGCGCCAAAAGCGCAACGGCAATGGCATCGCCCAGCGCCAGCATCACCGTCGTCGACGTCGTCGGCGCCAGACCCATCGGGCATGCTTCATCCGCCGCCGGAATGACGAGTGACGCATCCGCCGCGCTGGCCAACGTGCTGTCCGCCCTGCCGGTCATGGAAATCAGCGGGATTTCAAATCGTTTGCAGTAGTCGACGAGATCGGCAAGTTCCGTCGTCTCGCCGGAATTCGACAGAGCGAAAACCGCATCGGTGTGGGTGATCATGCCGAGGTCGCCATGCGACGCTTCTGCCGGGTGCACAAAAAGCGCAGGGGTCCCTGTCGAAGCCAGCGTCGACGCTATTTTTCGCGCCACATGCCCGCTTTTCCCCATACCGGTGACGACGACGCGTCCCGTAACCGAGGCGAGAATATCAATCGCCGTCGCCACATCGGCACCGATGTCGTCGGCGAGCGTCTTGAGGCCCTCGATTTCCGTCTCGATAACCCGTCGTGCCGCTTCAATATCGCGGCGGGCGGCAGCATCATCCAGTTTCTCGGCGGGAATTCCGTTCATAAAAGCTCCATTGAACGCATGCAACTGTGCGCGGTCGCGTTCTTGAGTATGCGCTTCGCCGGGCGTCGGTTCAACAGATGGCGGTCATCAAGAGTGGGCGAAAATATCGGTTTCCGACCAGCCGGCCAGATCGAGGTCGGCCCGGGCCGGAAGGAAGTCGAAGCAGGCTTGCGCCATTTGCGTCCGGCCCTCGCGTTCCAGCATCTCGTTCAAGGCGTCGCGGATCGAGTGAAGATTGAGGACGTCCGACGCCGCATACGCTATCTGGGCATCGGACAGTTCGTCCGCCGCCCAGTCCGATGACTGTTGGGCCTTGGACAGATCGATACCGACCAGTTCCCGCGTCACATCCTTGAGGCCGTGCTTGTCGGTGTATGTGCGCACCAGCTTGGACGCAATCTTGGTGCAGAAAACGGGCGAAATCGTGATGCCGAGCCAGCGTTTCATGATCGCGACGTCAAAGCGCGCAAAATGAAAGATTTTGGTTACCGCCGGATCCGTCATCAGCGCCTTCAGGTTCGGCGCCGAATAATCATCCGCGGGCATTTGCACGAGATGGCAGACACCATCGCCGGCCGAAAGCTGAACGACGCAAAGCCGGTCACGCTGCAGATTGAGGCCCTGGGTTTCCGTATCGACGGCAACCGCATTCCCGAAATCGATCCCCGCGGGTATGTCACCGCGATGGACATGCACTTCCTCAGGGGAGTTGAAAACTTGACGGCTCAAGCGACTACCTTCCGTCCTTTTGCCGCGAGGCGGGAGGGTGATGGTGCCCAGGAGAAGACTCGAACTTCCACGACCTTGCGGCCACTGGCACCTGAAGCCAGCGCGTCTACCAATTCCGCCACCTGGGCTCCTGCGCGCGCTTGAACGCGCGTCGGAGTGGAGGGATTAGTCCTCAGAAGGCCCCTTGTCAATATGTACTCGCTCCGTTTCACATCTATTTGCCGCAAGGCCCGGTTGACCACCGGCAAAGCTCGGTATAAGCCATATTAACCCGTAGTTTTTCCGATTCTGCAACAAGGGTGCAAGCATGGCCTCTCGCTCGCAACGTCGCATCATCACCGTGTTTGGCGCCTCCGGTTTCATCGGCCGCCATCTTGTCCGCCGCCTGGCAAAGAATGGCTGGACCGTTCGCGCCGCGTGCCGGGATCCCGAAAAGGCGCATTATCTTCGGACAATGGGTGACGTCGGGCAGGTAATCCCGTGGGGCGCCGACGTGCGTGACCCGAAAAGTGTCCGCGTCGCGCTGGAGGGGGCTGAGGCCGCCGTCAATCTCGTCGGCATCCTTTATGAAAGCGGCAGTTCGACGTTCCAGGCAATCCATGCGGATGCCGCAAAGCTGATCGCAGAAACGGCAGCTCAATTGGGTATAACGCGGTTCGTTCAGATGTCGGCGCTCGGCGCCGGCAAGAATGCGGCGGCCGAATACGCACGCACCAAAGCGATGGGCGAAGACGCGGTGAAAGCGGCCCTTCCGTCGGCCCGCATTGTCCGGCCGAGCGTCGTCTTCGGCCCCGAAGACAATTTTTTTAACACTTTTGCCGGCATTTGCCGCATCTCGCCGTTCCTGCCGGTATTCGGCGCGCCGACTTTCCCCGATGTCAGCATCGGCGGCGGCAAGGCATTTGCGATCGATTTTCTCGGCAACGGCGGCCCCAAGTTCCAACCGGTCTACGTCGGCGACGTGGCAGACGCCATCGTCACCTGCCTTGACGACGACACGACGGCCGGAAACACCTATGAACTCGCGGGGCCGAGCGTCTATTCGTTTGCCGACCTGATGCGCCTCGTGCTCAAGACGACGAGCCGCAAGCGTCTTCTTGTGCCGGCGCCGTTCTGGGTTCTCGAGCTAAAGGCGTTTTTCCTGGAAAAACTGCCGAAGCCGCTCCTGACCACGGATCAGGTAAAGCTCATGCAAACCGACAACGTGGCCAGCGGTACGTTGCCAGGTCTCGCAGACCTTGGCGTCACGGCGACACCCGCCGAAGCCGTGTTACCAACGTACCTGCGGCGGTACAGGACGCCGTTGGCGCAGGCACGCACCACGGGCTAAGCCCGAATTCAGTACTTTTGCGGCAAACCGCTCGCGTCGCCCTCGGTGGCGCGACGTGCCGCTGCAACAATCAGTTCCCCGTATTCACGAAGAAACACCGACCCCTTGACGGTGCGCTGCAGAAGCACGCTGCGCCGGTCGTCCGGATCGGTCTTACGGCGCAGCATCCCGAGCTCGCTCAACCGGTCAACGGCGCGGGTGATGACCGGCTTGGTTACCTTCAAGTCGTCAGCCAGGCCGCGAACCGTGTGTGGCGGTGTCGTCAGGTAAACCGTCAACAGAACGGACATCTGGCGCGCCGACAAGTCCGGCGCATCCGCCCGCACGCTGGCGACAATGGCACGGCGCCATATGTCCAGTGCCTGCAAATCGGTAAGATCTAGGTTCATAGATACTTCCTCCGTCAGGCGCGTCCGTATTTTTGAGTTAGCATTTCCGTGAACGCGCGCATTCCCATTGCCTCGCCGCCCTCCGGGCGGCCCGGTTTCGATGAAACGTTCCAGGCCATCACATCGATATGCGCCCAGCCAGCATTTTCCGGCGCAAATCGTTCCAAAAACAGTGCCGCCGTGATGGCACCGGCGTATCCGCCATCCGGCGAATTGGTGATATCGGCGACCTTACCCTCGATCATCTTGCGGTAGCCGGGCCATAGCGGCATCCGCCAGAGCGGGTCCGAAACCTTTGTTCCGGCGGCAAGAATATCCGAGGCAAAACCGTCGTCGTTGCAGAACAGCGCCGGCAGTTCGGTGCCAAGGGCAACCCGTGCCGCGCCCGTCAGTGTCGCAAAATCGATGACCAGTTCCGGGTCTGACTCGGCAGCACGTGTCAGCGCATCGGCAAGGATAACGCGACCCTCGGCGTCGGTATTGCCGATCTCTATGGTGATGCCGGCACGGGTGCGGACAACATCGAGCGGCCGCATCGCGTTACCCGAAATCGCGTTCTCGACCGCGGGCACAAGGACCTTGAGATGAACCTTGAGCCCCAGCGCCATCACACAATGGGCAATGCCGAGCACATGCGCCGAACCGCCCATGTCTTTTTTCATCAGCTTCATGCCGGACGCCGGCTTGATGTCGAGCCCGCCCGAATCGAAACAAACCCCCTTGCCGACCAGCGCGACCGTCGGATGCGCCGGGTCGCCCCATGTCATTTCGATCAGGCGCGGCGCATCGTCAGCAGCGCGCCCCACCGCATGAATCGCCGGATAGTTCTCTTTGAGCAGATCGTCACCGACCGTCACCGTGAAATCGGCGCCAAACTTGCCGGCAAGGTCCTTTGCCGCGTCAGCCAGGGCCCCGGGTCCCATATCATTGGCCGGTGTATTGACAAGATCGCGGACCAGCATCGTCGCGTCGGCCAGTGCCGACACCTGCACGGGATCGATGCTCTCAGGGAGTTGAAGGTCTGCCGTCGGCGACGCCGGGGACTTGTAGCGATCGAACTCATACGAACCGAGTTGCCAGCCAAGCGCCACGGCTTCGGCGGTTTGCACATCGAGGTTACCGGCAAGCGCATACGGTCCGGGCGGCAGCGACTTCGCCAGCGCCCCCGCATCCCACAGCGATACGGGATCGGAAAGACCGACGAGCACGCAATCGATGTTGCCCGCCGCATCGGGGACAACCAGATGCTTGCCCGCGCCCCCCTTGAAGCCGTTGGCGGCGGCCCATGCCTGAACATGCCCCGGTGCGGCGGCAAGCCATCCTTCGAGTGCGCCTTCCGCGATCAGGTGGACAGGGGTCGATTTCGAAGTCGTTTCGCTCACGTCGGGCTCCTCATTCCGGTGATGCAACGATCTTACTTGGCGCGGCGGAAACGAAAACCCTAAACTGCTGCTGACGGAAGAGGGAGGATTTTATGCCGTTGAACCTGCAACTTGTGATCGGCAACCGGAATTATTCATCGTGGTCACTTCGCGCATGGCTCGCGATGCGGCAATCGAACCTGCCGTTCGATGAAATATTCGTCCCTCTCAACCGGCCGGAAACGGATGGCGAACTTGAAAAGCATTCGCCCAGCCGCCTGGTCCCGGTGCTCAAGTGGAACGGCGCGACCATCTGGGACAGTCTCGCCATCATCGAAACGTTGGCAGAGATGTCGCCGGATGCGGGAATCTGGCCTGCCGATGCCGTGGCACGCGCCGTGGCGCGCTCCGTGTGCGCCGAGATGCATTCCGGTTTCTTCCGTTTGCGTCGTGACATGCCGATGGACATACGTACCGACCGTGCCGGCACGCAGCACACCGAAGGCGCCTTGGCCGACGTCGCCAAGATCGCCGCCCGATGGGCGGAATGCCGCGATCGGTTCGGCGATAGCGGCGCATTCCTGTTCGGCGCATGGTCGGCTGCCGACATCATGTATGCCCCCGTCGTCAGCCGGTTCCGGACCTACGGCGTCCCGCTCGATGCGAAGATACAGACATACATGGATGCCGTCTGGAACCAGGCTGACATGGCCGCATGGGTTGCAGCGGCACGCGACGAGCCTTACGAGATCGAATTGTTCAGCTGATCAGGAGATCACTTCCGGCACCGGAAGTCCCATCAGGTCGGCCTGGTCGGCGCCTTCGTGGATCTTCTTGATAACGTCGGCTTCGTCTTTGATTTTCTGCTGCGACGCTGCCAGCATTTTGTCGGTCCACGCCAGCGGCACGACCGCGACGCCATCGTCGTCGCCGATAATCAGATCGCCCGGGTTGACCGGGCAGTCACCGACCGAAACCGTCCCATCGATGATGCCGCCGAAATTTTTGTGCGGACCCGCCGGTACGACGGCGGAAGAGAACGCGGCGAAGCCGCGCGCGCGGATTTCCGCGACATCACGAATTGCACCTTCAACAACGATCCCCGCGATTCCGCGCGTGACGGCGGCCTCCGTCATGATGCCGCCCCAGATGGCAACGTTCTCGGATCCCCTGGCGTCGATCACCATGACCTCGCCCTTCCGGCACATACCGATCAACCGGTGCGGTCCCGAATTGTCGCCTGACATGCACGTCACCGTCCGTGCCTGCCCGCAGATCTTCATGCCGGGTGCCGCTGGCTTGATCCGTGCACCCATCACTTGCGAACGGTTCATCATATCCGACACGACGGCGGCCGGAATTTCACGCCATGCGGCCAGAGCGTCTTCGGATAGGTGTTCGAATTCAATATCGAATTTTTGCAGGGCCACGATGTTCTCCTCTTCCCCAATATTGTTGTTGTGAAGGAGGTTAGGTCAGCGGGCAGCCTCGCTCAAGCGTGCGATACCTGCAGCTTGCAGAAGCGGCCCGTGTCGGAAAGAATGTGCGCCGGATCGGAGCAGACAGCATGTTATCAAATCTTCTGGCGATGATCGGGTTCGGCGGTCCCGAGCACGACGCCAAAATCCTGAAACGCGACGCCCGCGCCATGATCGAAATGATTCATGGCCAGCACGGTGCGGAGTCGCTCGGGAAAATCGCCAATGAAGCTAGATACCAGATCGAAGAAGTACACCGCCGCGGCTTAAACGATCCGCAGTTTTATGGTCGCGGTGTCGAAGCGCTGACCGAACTGAACCGCGCCGCACGTAACCGACGCGACAACGTCGCATGGTCGGGCATCACGCTGGCCATCATTTATATCAAGTCGGAGATACTGGGTGACCTCGGCCTGCCGGCCAAGAACGCCATCAGCGGGTTTATCGATCAATGGGCACATGCCCAAGACGACAACGGGGAAGAAGACCCTAGTTCTGAGTCGTAACCGGGGCTTTTGGCGCGTCCGTCGCACTGATCAGGCCATCCTGCGCCGTCGCGAAGAACACCACGGTAATCAGGAGGAAAATTACGGCGACGCCAATTCTCATCATGGCGCCAAGCTTGTCCCAAGGGCCCGCCTGGGCATAAGCGCGTTGGCTTTCTGCGATATCGGTCATGTTCTACTCCGTCACGAAACCGGCTTCTGTCACGATTAAGCAACGCCATTAAGGCCAAAAAAGGGCAAAGGAAAGGTTAATTCGCTGCAGCGCGAAAAACTTTTTCGTCTTTTGAATCAGCCGTGTGCGGGAATACGCTCAACTGCCTTTCCAGGCGCGGAACCGGGCGTTGATTTGGGCGCCGAATTCCGCCCAGAAACCGGTGTCGATCTGCAGCGCATCATGAAAATGCCGGCGTGCCGTGGGCAGATCTTCTTTCATGTTCGGCGGCACGGCATCGAAGGCACTTTTGCGTGCCGGCCCGAACCAGAGCCGGGCCGACAGTGCGGCAAGGCGCTCGGGGTCGGTTGCGAAACTGACAAACCGCTGTGCATCGACAAGTCGGCCCGTGCCGGAGGGGATGGCCCAATAGGTCGCCCGCCACAACTGGTTCGACTGCATCATACCAACCGGCCGCCGCGCGCCTTGCCGCGGCCTAAGGAACCGGGCGGTGTAGGCCGTCGTCATCGCGACACGGCCATTGTTCAACAGGTTCTCCGGTTCACCGCCCCCACGCCAGAACTCGGCCGCCGGACGAATCCGGTCCAGGACCGCCAACGCCTGGTCGACGCCGCCTGGTTTTCGCAGGATATCGTAAACGTCTTCGGGCGGGATTCCTTCCGACAGCAATGCGATCTCCAGGTTCCCCTCAGCCTCGGCAAACAGTCCCCGTTTCCCCGGAAACGCATTCAGGTCGAAAAAATCGGCGAGCGTTCTGGGCGGGCGGTCCTTGAAAGCCGTCGCATCGTAGGCAACAGCCTGCGTCCAAATCATCGCGCCGACGCCACAGGGATGAAGTGTGCCCGGCAGGAAATCGGCAGACGCCGATTTACCGAGCATCAGTTCGACGTCTAGCTTTTCGAACACCCCTTCCGCACATCCCTCGGTCAACGGCGCGCGCTCGATGTCCACCACGGTCCAGGGCGGGTCGCCGCGGTGTGCTTCAGCCATCAGCGGCAGGTAGTTGCTGCCATGATGATAAATGCGCACGCTGATCCCGGTCGCCTTCGTGAAAGGCTTGAAGACGGCGTCCTGCAGCGCCTCGCCGTAGAACCCGCCCCAGGTGGCGACCTTGATTTCAGGAGATTGCGCCCATACCGGGCTGAATGCGAGAACGGCGGCAACGCCGGCGCAAAAATTTAAAAGGAACCGATTTCGGAGAACGACGGCCATGTCGCCGCATGATACGTCAGCTCCCTGCTGTTGGGGAACCGAAAACCCGGACCCCGAATCAAAAACGCCCCCGGCGTTTCAGATGCCGGAGGCGTTCGTTGCGATGTCTGCCATGGTTCAGGACATCAGGTACGAGTAGTTGGCGATAAATGCGACACCCAGCATGGTGGCAATCATGACGCCGTCGAATACGCGGTCCATATCTCTAACTCCTTGGTTGTTCAGCCGCATCGATTGCGGTGATAGGAACACTATGCCCGGCGATAAATTCAATCAAACGATATATATTTGTCATTAAATATAGTTTTGCTTAACTTAAGGGCATGAATATCCAACACTTGAAAACCCTGGTTGCCATTCATGATCATGAGAGCTTCGCCGATGCCGCGGAATCTCTTTTCCTCACGCCCGCAGCCGTCTCGCAACAGATGCGCAACCTTGAAGAGGAACTTCAGGTCTCGCTGTTCGATCGCAGTACACGTCCGCCGAGGCTGAACGCCCATGGGACGCATATCGTTGAACAGGCCCGGGACGTCCTCGCTAGTTTCAACGCGTTGGCGGACAGCGCCCGTTCGCCGGACGAGATCGCAGGGACGCTGATTATCGGTTCGGCGAGCGGCATAACGTCATCGCTCGTTCCCAAAGCCCTTGGTTCACTCAGAACGAAGTATCCGCGCCTTCAGATCCGCATCGAAGAGGGCCTGACAGAAGACCTGATCAGCCGGGTCCGCCGCCGGGAACTTGATGCCGCATTGGTCACGGAACCGCTGATCCCCGTCCCGGATATGAAAACGTTGCCGATTACGACCGAACCACTGGTTGTCGTCGCGCCGCGTTCGATGCCCGAGCGGGGCTGGAAAAACATTCTAAGGGCGCGGCCCTTTCTCCGGCTCAACCGTGATTCCGGCGTCGGCACACTGATCGACGTGACTCTTCGGCGTTCCGGCGTCGAAGTTACCGAGGCCATGGAACTGGATAGTTCCGAGTCCATCGTCGGGCTGGTCGGTGCCGGACTGGGCGTCGGTGTCGTGCCCGTTGGGCGGCTCCGGCACGATGCCGCCAAGCGCCTCAGGTCCGTTCCCTTCGGCACACCGCCCGTGAGCCGCAGCGTCGTACTGGTCGAACGCACCAACAACCAGAGATCAGATCTCGCCGCCATCCTCTATCAGGAATTGCTCTCCCTAACGGAAGCTGACTAAACTGGCGCAACGATAAAGACATCCAGGTGTCCGATGAGTTACAGGCAATGGGAAATTGCCGAAACCGAACTGTCCGATGTTCAGCGCGCCGGGCTTGCCTACTGGCGCAGCCTTCCGGTTTACGCGGCCACGAGGATGCCTCTCAAGTCCAGCTTCGATTTGATGCAGATCCCCGGTCAGATTCTTCCCACAACGCACGTTGTGGATGTTCTCGATGCCGGCCGGGCTTTTCGATACAGATTTTGGGGCAGCGGTTTTCGAGCATATCTCGGCTATGACGGCACGGGCATGTCGACCGACGACCTGATGCCACTGGAAATTCGCGAACCCGTACGCAAGGCATACCTCGACGTCATGCTGGCCCGGCGTCCGCTGGCGATGCTCTCGGAATTCGCCCGCGGCGACATCAAGCCGCGCCAGGGGTTCCAGCGCTTCATTCGTTTTCCCCTTACCGACGAGGACGGGAATGTCGCTCAGGTCGTTTCGCTGGTTGAATTTCTGATGGACTATCACGACGCACAGAAGCTCATCGAGGCCCTCGGCAACGATGACGAATAGCGCACGGGTTGCCCTGGCGTCGCCGGGACGGTTACATGGAGCGGAATGATGACGATCCGTCCCCGTTTCAAGGAGCCCGCAAAATGACGACCAATGACGATATCGTAACGCGCGCAAACAAGGTTATGCCGGCCGGCGGGTTCGGCAACTTCGATGCCGATTTCTTCATTGAACGCGGCGAAGCCGCGCATGTTTGGGATCCGGACGGCAACGAGTACATCGATTACCTGATCGGGTCGGGCCCGATGATCCTTGGTCACGGGCACCCCGAGGTCCTCGATGCGGTGCAAACCCAGCTCGGTAAGGGTATGACGTTTTTCGCCAACAATCCGCTCGGCATAGAACTGGCAGAAGAAATTTGCCGTGCCGTCGCCTGCGCCGAACAGGTCCGCTACGTTTCCACCGGGTCGGAAGCCGACATGTACGCCATGCGGCTGGCACGCGCTTTCACGGGCCGTGACAAGATCATCAAGTTCGAAGGCGGCTACCACGGTATGTCCTCAGAGGCACAGATGAGCCTGGCACCGGATCGGCCCGGCAACTTCCCGGCCGCCGTCCCGGATTCAGCCGGGATCCCGAGGGCCGTCGCCGACCAGATGTTGATCGCCCCCTACAACGATGCCGACTTTGCCCGGTCTTTGGCCGACGAACACGCAGGCGACGTCGCCGCCATCATCGTCGAGCCGCTGCAGCGGATCATCCCGCCGGCACCCGGGTTTCTGCAGGCACTGCGGGACCTCTGTACGGAAAAGGGTATCGTACTGATCTTCGACGAAGTCGTTACCGGGTTCCGTCTCGCCTATGGCGGTGCGCAGGAATATTACGGCGTCGTGCCCGACGTCTGCACACTGGGCAAGATTATCGGCGGAGGATTTCCGCTTGCCGCAATCGCCGGCAAAGCCGACGTCATGAAGCATTTCGACAAGGACAAGGCCGGCGCGGACGGCTTTCTGATGCAGATCGGAACGCTCAGCGGCAACCCGCTCGCTGCTGCCGCCGGGCTGAAGACGATGGAGATCCTGCGGCGCGACGGGCAGTACAAGAAGTTGTTCACCAACGGCGAGACAATCATGAGCGCGATTGGCGAGCACCTCTCGGCCGCCGGGCACGCGCATGTGGTTTCCGGCACACCGCCGATGTTCGACGTGGTTTATACCGACAAGCCCGTAACGAATTACCGGGACGTGCTGAACAGCGACCACGACAAGGTTGCAAAATTCAACAAGGTGCTGCGCGACCGCGGCATTCTGAAATCGGCTCACAAAACCTACATTTCATTGGCGCTGACGGATGATGACCTGGCGCAAACGGTGGATGCCATCGCCGACGCGGCCAGGGCGCTTAACGGCTAAGGGCGTGGGCCGATAAACCGCCTTCTGCGTCACGGGCGCGCAGCATCCATTCCATGACACCGGCACCGATCCACATGCACAACAGCGCAAGCCACGCTGTCATCGACAGAACGGATCCGCCGGTAACGCCCGCGCCGACCGCACATCCGCCCGCCAGCATGCCGCCGAAACCCATCAGTGACGCGCCGACGATATAGCGCAGCGTACCGGTGTCGGCGTCAAACACCTGAACCTTAAATTCCCGGCGCAACACGGAAGACAGGAACGATCCCGCGAACACCCCGGGCACGAGGCCGATTCCGAAATGCAGCGGGATCGACGGTGACGTGATCAACGCCATGAGAGTGTCGGCCGAGGGCCCGGTGAAGGTGACGCTGCTGGGGGTAATCGGCGTAAACGATACGTGCGAGAGCGCCGCCGTATACCACCACCCGGTGGCCACCGATGCGCCGACGCCGGCCGCCAGCATGCCGCGACGCCAGCCGATACCGGCACGGAACGCGATAATCGCCGCCAGTGCGACGATCAGCCCTCCGAGCAAGATGCCGGAACCGTTCGGCACGAAGTTCATTAAGTTGCGGAGGTTGGCGTCCACGATCCACAAACTCGACAGCCAATTCCGCAGCGGTGACAAGACCCCGCTCAATGACGCCTGAGCAGCGACCGTCACGACGAGCCCCGCCATCAGAGCACGCAGATTTCCGGTTGCGGACAAGACCAGCAGACGGCTTGCACACCCGCGCGCCAGGATCATGCCGGCCCCGAACAGCAGGCCGCCAATGGCCGCGCCCGATAACGTCCCCGACGTAGCGAGCTGCCGCACCTCGGAAGAGACCAGCACATGCTCGGACATCATGATCTGGACCATCAGCAACGCGGATCCGAAAACGAACAGCCAGACCGCAACATGCTGTCCAAGCCGGCCGCCCCAGAATTCGATGCACGCGCTCCGCAGGCAAAACCGGCTGGACTGCGCGAAGATGCCAAACAGCAGACCTATTCCCAAACCGCCGATGGCGGCTTTGGCCGGATCGGAAATCAAATCAGTAGCGAGCCAGGATTCCATCGGACACTGCCCTGTCGTGTCTCGTTTCGGCGGCGGTCCACCGAGAGGGCAACGGACACAGTCCGATTATATTCGATTAAAACAATATATAAATAACGAATATAATAAATTGGGTCGACGGGTTCAGTAAGTACTGCGCAAGCGATCCGATATGGATTTCAATATCATCGCAAGAACCTTGTCAGATTTCGCAAGACGCGACCTGTATTCCGCCTTTGTGAGGATCAGCGCTTCACCGTCATCCGTCGCCGTCGCGGTCACAGAGTGCGGCTGACCCATGATCAGCGACATTTCCCCGATGATACTGCCGGCCTCGATGGCCGCGACCTGCTTACTACCGCCGTTGGACATTCTTTTCGTCAGCGAGACCCGGCCGCTCTTGATGATATAGGCGACGCCGGAAGCGTCATCTTCCGCAAAGATAATCTCGCCGGCGGTGAAAAATCGCTTTTCCAAGGAATACCCTCTGCAACCGAACTGAGCATTCAGTTTGCACGATGATCGCGGGCGGCAAAAACCAAAAAAGCGCCCGCCGGGCGCTCTTTGGTAACAACGGGGTTAATGGCGGAGGGAGAGGGATTCGAACCCTCGATACGGTTTCCCGCATACACGCTTTCCAAGCGTGCGCCTTCAGCCACTCGGCCACCCCTCCTCGGGACCTCATCGGTCGGGCGGGAAACTAGCCGAGCAAGCCCCCTCGGGCAAGGGGGATTGAACATCCCCTGCAATATCTGCATTTGATAGGGTAAGTTAATACTTGTTAACCAATTTCAGCGACGATGGTGCGATGAGAGCATCCTTTATCATCGGCTGGATTTTACTGCTCGGCGCCTTTGCTTCGGCCGCCGCAGAGACCATCGCGCGTGCTCTGCCGGGCGGCACCGGATGGGTGCTGTCGGCGCACGAACTGTGGCAGGCGCTATGGCCTGGCTCTTATCTGCTGGCGGAGGTTCGCCTCAATGCGGCGCTGCCGTGGCTCTGGGATCCAATCATGCTCTGGCTGCTCACGCCGCCGGCATGGTTCCTGATGGCTGTCCCTGGCGTCATCCTCGCCTGGACCTGCCGTCCGAGCCGGGATTTAAGTCCGATGGCCGAGGAAGAACTGCGCGAGCATGAGGCATCGCTGTTCCTCTACGACGATCTCGCCCGCGAGGCCCGAAAATGGGCCCGCGACGAGGGCGATACGTCGAACGATGACGACCGCCTGCCGACGCACGAACTGATCGATCTGTTCGAACGCGACATCGACGAGGACGACTTCGATCCCGAAACCGACCCGGTGCCGGATTTCGTCAAACCACAGGACAGGTGAGTGCTGAGAAAGCCGCTTAGTCGCTGCCGGTCTTGAGCGCGGCGAGGAACGCGGACTGCGGGATTTCGACGTTCCCGATCTGGCGCATCCGCTTCTTGCCCTTCTTCTGCTTTTCCAAGAGCTTTTTCTTCCGCGTGATGTCGCCACCGTAACACTTTGCCGTCACATCCTTGCGCATGGCGCTGACGGTTTCGCGCGCGATGACCTTGCCGCCGATCGCGGCCTGGATGGCAATCTTGAACAGCTGGCGTGGGATCAGATCCTTCAGCTTTTCACACACCTGGCGGCCTCGCGATTCGGCGTGGGAGCGGTGCGCGATGAACGCCAGTGCGTCCACCGGCTCCTGGTTGACGAGGATCGAGACCTTCACGAGATCGCTTTCCTCGTAACCGATCAGCTCGTAATCGAAGCTTGCGTAACCGCGCGAGACCGACTTGAGGCGGTCGTAGAAATCGAACACCACCTCGTTGAGCGGCAGCTTGTAGACGACCATCGCCCGGTTGCCGACATAGGTCAGCTCCATCTGGATGCCGCGCCGTTCCTCACACAGCGACAGCACGGCCCCCAGGAACTCGTCCGGCACCATGACCGAGGCCTTGATGAGCGGCTCCTCGATATAGTCGATGTGCACCGGGTCCGGCATGTCGACCGGGTTATGCAGTTCCTTCATGGTGCCGTCGGTCTTGTAAACCTTGTAGACGACGCTCGGGCTTGTGGTGATCAAATCCAGATCGAATTCGCGCTCCAGCCGCTCCTGAACAATCTCAAGGTGCAGCAGCCCCAGGAAGCCGCAGCGGAAGCCAAAGCCGAGCGCCGCGGAGCTTTCCGCCTCGTAATGGAAGCTGGCATCGTTCAGGTGCAGTTTGGCGAGCGCATCGCGGAGGTCTTCGTATTCCGACGCATCGGTCGGGAACAGGCCGCAGAAGACCACGGGTATGGACGGTTTGAAGCCCGGCAACGGCGCATCCGTCTGGCGCTTTTCCTCGGTGATGGTGTCACCCACGGACGTTTCGGCGACCGTCTTGATGGCGGCGGTCATGTATCCGACGTCCCCGGGTCCGAGGGATTCGACCTTGGTCGGTTTCGGCGTGAAGACGCCGACCTGATCGGCCTGGTGCACCGATTCTTCCTGCATCAGGCGCAGGCGCATGCCCTTCCTGAGCGTTCCCTCGTAGACACGCACCAGCGTCATGACACCGAGATAGGCATCGTACCAGCTGTCGACTAGCAACGCTTTCAGCGGCGCGGCGGGATCGCCCTTCGGCGGCGGCATCTTGGTGACGATGGCCTCCAGGACGTCCGGCACGCCCATACCGGTCTTGGCAGAAATCAGCAGCGCATCAGATGCATCAAGCCCGATCACGTCCTCGATCTGTTCCTTGACCCGTTCCGGCTCGGCGGCCGGCAGGTCTGCCTTGTTGAGAACGGGAATGATCTCGAGATCGTTTTCGATCGCCAGATAGACGTTGGCCAGTGTCTGCGCCTCGACACCCTGCGTCGCATCGACCACCAGGAGCGCGCCCTCGCACGCGGCGAGCGACCGGCTGACCTCGTACGAAAAGTCGACGTGCCCCGGCGTGTCGATCAGGTTCAGGATATACTCCTGACCATCGTTCGCCTTGTACTTGAGCCGGACCGTCTGCGCCTTGATGGTAATGCCGCGCTCGCGCTCCAGCTCCATATTGTCAAGGACCTGTTCCTTCATTTCGCGCTCGGTCAACCCGCCGCACACCTGGATCAGGCGGTCGGCCAGCGTCGACTTCCCGTGGTCGATGTGCGCGATAATCGCGAAGTTGCGGATGTGTGCGGTGTCGGTCATGGCGCGGCTATGTATCACCAAGGCGCGGGCTTTACCATCCCAATCGAAGCGATTGGCGGCAGCCTACAGATCGCCGATGTGCAACCCCTCGAACTCTCGTTGCCGCTCGGCCAGCAGTCGCCGGTATTCGTCGGCACTGAAAACATAATTGCAGACCATGCAGCCGACGGCGGCGTCACGCGAAAGCGGGTCCGTTCCCTCGTCGAGGGTGTTCTGCGCCTCCCCGCATTGCGGGCATTTCACCGGCAGGATCTCGATGCTCGTCAGTGTGGCGTCGGGCTCGGCGCGCATTTTTTCTATCCGTCGACCCCGCAAGCCTTGGAGGCCGCTTTGTAGGCCGCCGTAAATCCGCTGAGCGAAAACGTATCCGTCGTCAGCGTTCCGCGGCTGGACGTCCCTTTTACCACAAGGTCGGCGCCACGGATCATCGCCTCGACTAGCGGGCCGTCTTCATAGGCAAAGGCAAGCTCACCATCGGCAAACATCGGGAACGATGCGCCGCCGATGCGCGCCGCAATTTTGCTGCTCTTGGAATAGGTGTACCCCGCTTCCAGGCTCACGAACCCGATCATCTTGTCCGCGGGGCGATGCGAAACGAGCAGGAAAACATCGCCCCGGCGGGTATATTTGCCCTCGGACTTGGTCGGCACCGTCGCGGCATAACACACCTTGGAGCCACCATCGCGGCGGGCATGCGCCTCCCAATCCTGGAACTTGCCGAGGAAATCAGCGCGCGCGCCATCAATTGGCGCACATAATGCGCCTGCAAGGCCGATCAGGACCACTGATGAACGGAAAAACTGCGTTGCATTCATAATCACCGTGATATACCGGACGCTTACATGTTCGCAAGACCGTATCGTTTTCTAACCACCACCAGCAGATCGCAGAATGTCCGACCCGCTAATTTGTGAAATTGTCCGTGGCACGATGGTCGAAAGCCGACATCGGGTTCATGCCATGGTCTGCGACGCGTCCGGCCCCGTGAAAACATGGGGCGATCCCGATCTGATGTTCTATCCGCGGTCCGCGATCAAGTATTTGCAGTGCCTGCCGCTGGTCGAAAGCGGTGCCGCCGATGCACATGGTCTTACCACGCCGGAACTTGCCCTTGCGTCGGCCTCGCATTCGAGCACTGAAACCCATGTTCAGGCCGTTGAAGCCTGGCTTTCCCGTATCGGCCTTGATGAGAGCCATTTGCGCTGCGGGCCGCATCTTCCGTATCACGAAGCCTCGGCACATGCCGTCATTCGTGCGGGTATAACGCCGAACCGGCTCTTCAACAATTGTTCGGGGAAGCATACCGGGTTCCTTACGACGGCGTTGCATCTGCATGAACCGGTCGAGGGATACATGGATCCGGATCACCCGGTGCAGAAGAGACTCTACGATATCCTTGTCCAGCTGGGTGGCCAAAATCTGGCCGATACCGGCCGCGGGATCGACGGCTGCGGCATACCGGTGTACGGCATGACGCTGACCGCGTTGGCGACTGCCGCGCAGAAAATGGCGGCCCCAACCGGTCTCGGAGACGCGCGCGGCGGAGCGGTCAAGCGTGTGCTTAATGCCGCCATGTCGGAACCCTTCATGGTTGCCGGGCCAAACCGCTTTGACACCGACGTCATGAAGGCGCTGCATGGGAAAGTGGCGACAAAGGGAGGCGCCGAAGGCGTCCACGTCGCCATCATTCCCGATAAGGGGCTTGGAATCGCATTAAAGACGGAAGACGGCGAACGGCGCGCCGGCGACGTCATTATGGGATGGCTTCTGCATGAAGCCGGATTGATTGGCGCCGCAGAGGCCACGTTGCTTCAAACGTATTTACGGCCCACAGTGGTGAACGCGGCCGGAGACGAGGTTGGCGAGATAAGAATAAAAACGTAGATTTGCCGTGGGAGAGCAGGAGGTATCCAAGTTTGCGCATCGGCTTTGCCAGGGCGTTACTTTATGCCGTTTGTCTTTCTGCGGTCGTTATTCTGAGTCAGTTCGTCTATGAGCTGCGCCGGACCGCAGAAGAGCAGTTTCTTGCGGATTTTCGGGCTGCGACGTCGGAATTCACCAACGAAGTCGATCATTCCGTCTCCACGGTCATAAACTACGTCTTGAGCATCGGGGCATTCTTCGAGTCCAGTGATCTGGTGCGTGAAGAAGAGTTTGCGCGCTTCATCATTCGTTCGCGATTCCTCACCGAGTCGCCGCACCTTCGGACAATCAGCGTCATGCCCTACCTGCATCAGTCGGAACTTCCGCAATTTCACGATGCACTGAATGGCCGTAAAGAGATTCGCAGTTTCTACGGATACACCCCGTTCGAAGTCGCCGTGGTGCCGGGGCAAGAACACTATGCGCCGATTACGTACCTGGAAAGCCCCGACAGCCGGCAGGGGATCCTCGGTTACGACATTGCCAGCAACCCGCGGATCATGAAGTACGCCACCGCCGCGTTGCTGTCGACGCAACCGCACATGACGCCACCCATCAAGTTCGCGGCTGATGATAACGAGGACACGCATGACGTTCTTATTGTCACTGCCGTCAAGAGCAGCGCCAATCTCGGTCTCCGCGAGATTGCGGACAGCGGTCGCTCCGCATTTATTGCCGCCAGTTACTCACCGGCAATCGCACTGTCCAGAATGCTTCAGGAGACCGCGTTCGGCGCACAGTTCGAAATCTGCATTTTTGACGTCACCGACCCCGAACCGATGCAGATTTACGGTTCTGCCGCAGCCCCGCGGGGGCAGACGCCGCTGGTCGTCAACAAGCTCGTTCTCGGCAACCGTGTTTGGGAACTCCGGTACTTCAAATCGCCAGGGGCAATGGGCAAGGAGAACGTACAACGGTTCATCTTCCTTGGCCTGATCGGTATTGTGCTGATACTCGCGCTGACGATCGCAATCGACAGGCTGATCCGTGGACGGAGTCTCCTGGAACGGGAGGTCGAGGAACGAACCGAACAGCTGAACGAGCTCAACCAGGCGCTTGTCGAAGCGGCCCAACAGGCCAATGCCGAGAGCGATGCGAAATCGATGTTCCTCGCCCACATGAGCCACGAACTGCGCACACCGCTCAACGCAATCATCGGCTACGCGCAGATGCTGCAGAAGGAGCCTTTCGGCAAAATCGGCGACAAGCGATATCTTGAATACGCCGACACGATAGAAGAAGCCGGCAAAATTCAGCTGCAGTTCGTCGAGGATATTCTCTCGCTGACGGCATTGCAGAATGGGCAGAGGACACTCGAAAAGCACCCGATGGATCTTCAGGACACCGCGGAACGCTGCATTCAGTTCCTGCAGACCCGTATCGAAGAAAAGTCGCTCGATGTTCAGCTCAAAGGTGACCTGAAGAACGCGCCGTTTTACGGCGACGAACGCTCGATGCAGCAAATCATCCTCAATTTGCTGTCCAATTCCATCAAGTTCACCCCCGAAGGCGGACGGATCACGGTTCGCCTTATGCGCGGCGAACGTAAGACGATCGTTTCAGTCGAAGACACGGGCATCGGTGTTGCCCCCGAGGATATGGACAAAATCCTGAAGCCTTTCGGCCAGGCAAACGTCAACGCCTACAATGCGCACGAGGGTGTTGGCCTCGGCCTCTCGATTGTAAGCAGCCTGGCACAGGCCAATGGCGGCGAGATCCGCGTCGAGAGCGAACTGGGGAAAGGGACAACGGTTACGATTGAATTCGCGGACGCACCGGAGCTCTGATCAGTCGTTGTAGGCGCGCGGCGCCGGTGCGCGATATGCCTCGGCCTCTTTCCTGAACTTGGGGCCGCCGTGTCTTTGCGGTTTCAGTTCCTCGATCGGTCCGCCCGGCCGCACCGGTCTCGGCGCAAAGCGCCCCATCGACAGCACCCGATCATACATGACCAACGCGCCTGCGATGCCGACGTTCACGCAGAACTTGGTCGGAATTTTAATCACGTGATCGCACCGAGACAGCATCTCGGGCGACAGCTCGCCACGCTCGGGTCCAAGAATGTACGCGGCTTGCGGCGGATGATGGAAGCTCGGCAAATCGATTGAATCATCGATAAGTTCCACACCGACCAGCTTGCACCCCGCCGGCAGCAACATCGCATCGATGTCCGGGAATTCGTAAAATGGCAGATGCGCCAGCGAATCCGACGTGTCGGATCGCCCACCGCCGCGACGCGTGTAAGCGGCACGCACCGTAAATACGAAACTCGCATCGAACGCATGCGCGGAACGAAAAAGATTGCCGACATTCATTTCCTTGGAAACGCCTTCAACACCGATGCCGAAAAAACCGCGCATGAGTCACTCCGATTTCCGCGTCTTGGGTCGACGGGGTTTTGCTTATATTGTGCCCCGAGATGTAAGAAGGACTTCACGTAAACATTCCAGACCAAGCCGGTCATTTCAAGAAGGAGCCGTCCATGCGCGCTGTTGTCTGCGCCAGTTTCGAAGATGAAGAGCTCGGCGTCGGCGAATTGCCGTCGCCGGATTTGCCCGCAGGTTACGTGCGGATCGCGGTCCGCGCAGCCGGTGTCAATTTCGCCGATACCCTCATGGTCAAAGGGAAATACCAGGTCAAACCGCAGTTGCCGTTTGCGCCGGGGCTGGAAGCCGCCGGGTTCGTGACGGAGGTTTCGAGCGACGTCGACGGCATCAACGTCGGCGACCGGGTCATGGCAAGCGTGGAACACGGCGCATACGCGGAGGAAGCGGTCGCGAAGGCATCTAATGTTTATGTCATTCCGGACAAAATGCCTTTCGTTGAAGCAGCGGGATTTCCGATCGTGTACGGCACATCGCACATCGGGCTGGTGCACAAGCTGCGAGTCCAGCCGGGTGAAACCCTGCTGGTACACGGCGCCGCCGGCGGTGTCGGCCTAACGGCCGTCGAGATCGGAAAAGCACTCGGCGCGCGCGTGATCGCAACGGCCGGTGGCCAGGACAAACTCGATATCGCCAAAAAATACGGCGCCGACGACCTGATCGATTACCGCACGGAAGATATTCGCGAACGCGTGAAGGCCCTGACCGACGGCCGTGGCGCCGATGCGGTTTACGATCCGGTCGGTGGGTCTGCATTCGATGCAAGCCTCCGGGCCATCGTGCAGGGAGGCCGCATTCTTGTCGTCGGTTTCGCGAGCGGTACGGTGCCGCAGATCCCGGCGAATATCCTGCTGGTGAAGAACATTACGGTGATTGGTTACTATTGGGGCGCGCACCGGATTCTCGACCCGGAACTCGTGCACAGTTCGTTCAAGGAACTCCTGCAATGGTATGCCGACGGCCGGTTGAAGCCGCACGTTTCACACGTTTACCCGATGGAAGATGTAAAGCTCGCGCACGAGACGCTGGTTGGGCGCAAGTCCACCGGCAAGGTTGTCATACTTACGGCCGATGCGGCAAAGGATGGCGCCTGACGGCTTAATCCCATTCCGGTATAGGCACAGCTGGCATGAAGATCGGAACCAAGCTTGCAATTTGTTTCGTCGCGCTCGCGGTGGTGCCGCTGGGTGCCGCGTCGTGGGTGTATCTGCGCACCACATCCGAATTCGGCAGCGACATGGCATCGCGCGGCAAGAATTTGCTGGAAGACTGGGTCCATCGGGATCTACGACGTGCCAGCGAGCTGGGCGCCGTCACAATTGAGCAGACGCGCGAAGAAATTGCCCGTGAAGTCCGTTTTCTCTCCAGTGAAATCTCAGCCCGGCTGAACACGGCGGAGGACAATACCCAGGAAGACAACGGACAGGCGGGCTATATCCTTGAGCCGGAACCGCCGCAGGCTCCAGCATCTGGCACACGGCGAATCGATCTCGAGCAGATGAGTGTCCATATGGCCGAGGATGCCACACGGGACAGGATTGCCAGTATGTTGAGGCGTCTTTCCGGTCTGAGCGAAACCGCAAGAACGATCTACCTCCGAAGCCGCGGCGCCATCGACACGCTGACCATCACATTCGAAGACGGCATCACGATTTCGTATCCGGGACGCGCGGCGCGGTTCGAGACCGATCCACGAGAGATGGATTGGTACCTGAGTACGCTTGAGGCACTGGAAACGTCCTGGTTCGACAGCGACACCGGCCGCATCTCGGTCGCCGCACCGGTGCAACTGCCCGACGGACGTCTTATCGGCGCGGCACGCATCTCGATCCGGCTCGACGTCCTGCTCACCCGGTCGATCGACGCCACGCGCATGCCACCCGGTGCGGACGCCTATCTGATCAAGGTGCCAAAAGACGACCCGGAACTGATGCCGCACGAAGTCGCGACATATGTATCCGGAAAACAATTGTGGAAGATCGCGGACCAACCACAGGCGGTGCCGCTGAACGGCGATGACGGCTGGCTGAAAGTCGTCAGCGACATCCGTAGCGGCGTGCCCGGGCTGGAATACGTCGAACTGGGCGGCAAAAAGCAAATCTGGTCATTCGGACCGGTCGGAACGACGGTGGGCGCGTCTTATCATATTGCGGTGACGCTTCCGTCGGAGGTCATCAGCGCCGTGAACGCCCGCGTCGAAGAGGTGGTCGCCACGTCCTACCGTGATCAGTTCCGCACGGCTATCGCGTTCACACTGGCCGCCGGCCTAATCGCGGCCGCACTGGCCGTATTCGGCGCCAAAACCCTGACCAGCCCCATTCGCCGTCTCCACGAGGCCGCATCGAAGCTGGCGCGCGGTGATTTTTCTGCGCGTGTCGAGCATACAGGTCATGACGAGATCGGTGACCTTGCACGTGGTTTCAATCGGATGGTGCCGGCACTGGAAGAGCAAATCCGTGTAAAACGCGATCTGTTTGCCGCGCAGGAGATCCAGCAACAACTCGTTCCCGCCACCCCCCCGGCGATTGAGGGATTCGAGATCGCCGGCCGGACGATCTATTGCGAGGAAACAGGTGGCGACTATCTTGATTACGTCCCCCTTGCCCCGGACAGATTTGCCATCGCCGTCGGCGACGTTACGGGGCACGGCATCGGTGCGGCTCTTCTGATGACGTCTGCGCGCGCACTTATCCGTGCCAATGCGCCGCATCACGACACTGCGGCCGGCCTGCTCGCAGCCGTCAATCAGCAAATCGCCGAGGACAGCTCGGGCGGAAGGTCACTGACGCTCTTCTATATGGAGCTGCACGCCGGCAGCCACGATGTCGACTGGCTATCGGCAGGACATGAACCGGCATTGATGTACGATCCGCGTGAGGACAGCCTTTCCGTTCTCGAGGGCGAAGATATCCCGCTTGGCGTCGATGCCGAGTGGGCGTTCCATGGCCGGCGTACGGCCATACCGGAGAGAGGCATTCTGCTCGCCTTTACCGACGGCATACGCGAAGCGCGTAATGGCGACGGCGAGGAATACGGCCTGGACCGGCTGAAGGAGGTGGTCCGCCGGATGCACGACCGCAGCAGCGAGGTGCTGCTTCAGGCCGTTTTGTCCGACCTGGAAACATTCCGGGGGAGCATCGCTGTGGCAGACGATATGTCGGTGGTGGTGATCAAGCGGTCCTGATCTGCGTCAGCTCGAACGTTAATTTAAGCAACCAACGCGCCGCTTCCCAATTGCCACGAACTGCGCTATCAAAATACTGTCTAACACCGGGAGGACCCTCATGCGCAATTCGATCCGCCGATACGGCATTCTCGCACTCGTTCTTATCGCTTTCGGCGGACTGACCGCATGCTCGCCCGAAGTCGGCTCCAAGGAATGGTGTGCAGACCTCAAGGAAAAACCGAAGGGCGACTGGTCCGCTAACGAAGCAGCCGACTTCGCCAAGCACTGCGTCCTCTGATCGGCTCTGATTAAGAAACGTTGCCGGCCTCGCGTGCACGTACGTAGTACATGAGGTCCAGGGGCGGCGGGTCAAAGGGGACCTGCGTCAGCAATGCATGAACCTGCCCGCGGTGGTGCGTCGCGTGATTGAACATATGCGCCAGCACCACGCGGTGTTTGTCCGTGCCATCGACGCCGACGAACGACGTGTAGGAGAATTCTTCCTCCAACATTGCTGCGTCGTAACTGTCGACGAAGTCGATGATGATATTATTCTCGGCGTCTCGTTCGCGAACGAACGTTTCCCGGTCAGCGCACACGATTTCGTTCAATGCATCCGCAGGATAGGGCTTGCCGATCATTCGGCCGCGCCACAGCCGGTCCACCAGGAGCAGGTGATTGACGGCGCCGTGAATCGACCCGAAGAACGCCTCGCGCGGCTTCATGTATTCCGTTTCGTCGATTTCGGTAATTGCGCCGCTGAGCCGGTCATTGGCCCATTTATTGTACCGCGCCATTAATCGCAGATGTTCAAGCACCGTTACCTCCCGAATGCCTTACGAATTCCATTGATGCTGACCCGCGGCGCATAAAAAGAAAAGGGCGGACCCTAACCCGGGACCGCCCTTTGCCGTCAGACGAATTGGGCTTACGCGCGCCAGAACGGTTTTGCACTCTCGCGCGCGGCGTCTTCAGGGCTCATGCCCATGTCGTCCAGAATACGGAGGTCGAGGCGCGCCAGGTGCTGGCGCTCGCGCAGTCGCGCTTCCCATGCATGAAGCACATTCAGACCTTTTTCCGGCATGACGAATACGTTGATCGCCATGGTTTTGATCAGGTGGCGGCCATACCCCAGGGCAAAGGGAAAGGTTTTCAGAATGCTGCTCATGGTACTTCTCCGTTCCTTGCGGCGACGGCCTATTCCGTTCGTCCGCTTCGGCAAAACTGATACCCCGCCCCACGACATCCCACAAACGACATTATCTAATTTTCAAATTATTTTTTCTTATTTGAATGTTATCGATACAATATTATTATATATAAAATTCATATGGTTATCTATTCACTTGCATATTTTGCATATCAGATAAGAAAACTTTTAATCATGAAAATGTCACTCACATGAACCGCCGCCTACCGTCCCTGAATGCCATGCGTGCGTTCGAAGCCGCGGCACGCCATCTGAGCTTCACGAAGGCGGCCGAAGAGCTGAACGTGACGCAGGCGGCAATCTCGCATCAGGTCAAGGCGCTCGAAGACCAGATCGGCATACTGCTTTTTCAGCGTCGCAACCGGCAGCTCATCCTGACTGACGCCGGGCAGACATTGTTGCCGGACCTGATCGACGCCTTCGACGCCATGGATGCTGCGGTCACGCGGGTCAAACGGCGCGACCAATCCGGCATCCTGACGGTCGCGACGATGGACAGCTTGGCGGCAACGTGGCTGATGCCGCGGCTTGCCCGATTCCGGGAAGACAACCCCGACATCGATATCCGTCTCGCGACATCCGACATTTCCGTCGATTACGAGCGCAACGGCATCGACATCGGCATTCGCTACGGGCGCGGCAACTGGCCGGGCCTGATTGCAGAAGAACTCATGCGGGAAGATATTTTTCCTGTCTGCGCACCGGAACTGATCGAAAAGGGACCAGGCCTGAAAAAGCCGGCCGACCTGCGTCACTTCCCGCTGATCCACGACGACATGACCGAGGATTGGGCGATGTGGCTGAAGGCTGCCGGACTGACGGACATCGACCCGCAGCGCGGCACCGGTTTCACGCATTCCAACCTGGTGATCCAGGCCGCCATCAACGGCGAAGGCGTGGCGCTCGGGCGTGGGCTGCTGGTTGCCGATTCGATAGCAGCAGGCAAGCTCGTCGCACCGTTTGATCTGTTGCTGACGGCTGAGTACCGTTACTTCGTCGCATCGACGGAGAGCAACCACGACCGCCCCAAGGTAAAGGTCTTCAGAGACTGGCTGTTTCGCGAAGCACGCAAGACAGCCGACAGATTGACGGCGGAAAAGCGCGCCTGGGAGAAAAAGGCATGAACAACCCGTTTATCATGGCAATCCGCCAGAACCCGCAACAGTTTCTGGGCGAGCTCGAGACCAGCGAGATCAAGGCCGTCACTGAGGCCTGCGTCGCCCAGTTGGAAGCGCGCGCCAAGGCCGGCGACGGTGCGGCGCCGGGCGCGCTGCAGGCGCTTTACCGCGCGCTTGCCAACGTCGAAATCTAGGACTTCAACTCTTCCAGATCCCGGAACAGGTCGAGCGCTTCCGGATTGGCCAGCGCCTCCTTGTTCTTGACCCCACGGCCGTGAACGATGTCACGCACTGCAAGCTCGGTAATCTTGCCGGACTTGGTACGCGGGATGTCAGCCACCTGCACGACCTTTGCCGGCACGTGCCTGGGCGTGCAGTTGTTGCGAATCTGCGTGCGGATCTTTTGTGTCAGCGCATCGTCCAGCTCACCTTCTTTCAGAACGACGAACAGAACAACACGCACGTCGTTGTCCCATTCCTGGCCGATAACGATGCTTTCCTGAATTTCATCGAGCTTCTCGACCTGGCGATAAATCTCGGCCGTACCGATACGAACGCCGCCCGGATTGAGCGTCGCGTCGGAACGCCCATAAATGACGATTCCATCGTGTTCCGTCAGCATGATGTAGTCCCCGTGCGTCCAGATGTTCGGGAACATCTCGAAGTACGCCGATCTGAACCGCTGGTCGCTCGGATCGTTGAGGAATCCGAGCGGCACCGTCGGAAAGGGTTTCGTGCAGACCAGTTCACCCTTCTCGCCCTGAATCGAGTTGCCTTCGTCGTCAAACACGTCGACCGCCATGCCCAGGAAGCGCATCTGGATTTCCCCGCGCCAAACGGGACCGGTCGGGTCGCCGCCGCAGAAGCACCCCATCAGGTCGGTGCCGCCGGAAAACGACACAAGGTGAATGTCGGGCTTCACGGCGTCGTAGACGTAATCGAACCCTTCCGGCGCCAGCGGCGAGCCTGTCGAACACAGGACGCGAACGGAAGACAGGTCATGGGTGTCGCGCGGACGCAATTCCGCCTTGTTCAGCGCGTCGATAAACTTCGCCGAGGTGCCGAACAGCGTCATCTTTTCCGCATCGGCGAAGTCGAAAAGGACATTGCCCGATGGGTAGAACGGCGAGCCGTCATAAAGCAGAAGCGTCGCCCCCCACGCGATGTTGGTGGCGAGCCAGTTCCACATCATCCAGCCGCAGGTGGTGAAAAAGAACACCCTGTCCCCCTGGCGGATATCGCAGTGGATGGGCTGCTCGGAGGCGTGCTTCAGCAGTGTGCCGCCCTGACAGTGAACGATGCACTTCGGCGCCCCGGTCGTACCGCTCGAGAACATGATGTACAGCGGATGATCGAACGGCAGTTGCCTGAACGCGATCTTTTCCGGCGTCAGCTCTCGGGCTGCATCACCAAGAACCTGGGCATTTTCGATCGGGCCGACTTCAGCATCCTCGTCGCCATAGGGAATCAGGATGACCTTCTCGAGGCTCGGCAACTGGCGTGCGATCGCCGCCGTTTTTTCGCGCACGTCATGGCGCTTGCCGTTGTACCAGTACCCGTCGGTGCAGAACATCACCTTCGGTTCGATCTGCCCAAAGCGGTCGAGTACGCCTTGCTCGCCGAAATCGGGCGAACAGGACGACCATACCGCCCCCAGGGCATTGGCCGCCGCCATGGCAATGACGGTCTCCGGCATGTTCGGAAGGTAGCCGCAAACCCGGTCGCCTTCGCCGACGCCAAGCCCTTCCAGCACCTGCACATAGATCGAAACCTGATCGTAGACATCGTCGAAGCTCAGTCGGCGCGAGACCTTGCCCTCGCCATTGAACACCATGGCCTCGCCATCACCCCGGTGCTTGAGCAGGTTTTCGGCGAAGTTCAATCGCGCGTCCGGGAACCACTTCGCGCCCGGCATTTTATCGCCGTCAACCAGGACGCGCTCGCCGCGCGTCTCTGCGATCACGCCTGCATCATCCCAGATCGACGTCCAGAACTTTTCAAGCTCAGTCACCGAGAACTTCCAAAGCTCCCGGGTATCGGCGAGCTCGACGCCCCAGTCCTTTTCGACCTGCTTTCTGAAGCGCGTAATTTCGGCGCCATCGATCTGCGCCTGGCTTGGCTGCCAAAGTGGTGTCGTCGTCAACGTGTCTCTCCCAAAAGCGCACCCTGTTCAGTTGGGCGCCTCATCTCTTGTTTTGCCAAGGAATTCCCGGGCCCGGGCGCGATGTGCGTCCGTGACATGTCCAGAAACCGACCGCCACGCCGCCCAGAATACGGCGGCATCGTCGGTGAACCCCATCATGGCGATAAAGTCCGGTACCATATCCGTTGGAATGACGAAATAGGCAAGCGCCGCCATCAGCGTGATCCGGACATGGCCGGGCGTCGCCGGGTCGGAGGCGCAGTAATACGCCGCCACGGCTTCATCGGTGAACGGAATACGGCCAAGGGTTTTCTTCGCCTTCTCGACAAAACCCTCGGCAACAATTCGTTCGTTTTCTTCCGGAGTCCGGCTCACGTTGTCGCCCGTCCATTCTCTTGATAAACAGATAGCGGCTCGCCATCGGGAGGATAAGGATATGGACGTCAAAGGTCACGCAGCGATCGTTACGGGGGCCGCATCCGGCCTTGGTGCTGCAACGGCAAAAGCACTTGCGGCGAACGGCGCAAAGGTGGCGCTTCTCGATTTAAACGCCGAAGATGCCGGTAAACTTGCCGACGATATCGGCGGCATCGCTATCGGTTGTGACGTCAGCAGCGCGGAAAGCGCGGAAGAAGCCATCAAGGCTGCCCGCGACAGGCACGGTCCGGCGCGAATCCTGGTCAGTTGTGCCGGCATCGCGCCGCCGAAGCGCATCGTCGGCCGTGACGGCCCGCAACCGCTCGAGAACTTCGCATCCGTCATTAACGTCAACCTGATCGGCACCTTCAACGTCATGCGTCTTGCCGCCGCGGATATGGTTGCCCAGGACGTGCTCGAAACGGGGGAGCGCGGCGTGATTATCAACACGGCGTCGGTCGCCGCGTTCGACGGACAGATCGGACAGGCCGCCTATGCCGCCTCGAAGGGCGGCGTTGCATCCATGACATTACCCGCCGCGCGCGAGCTGGCGCGAAGCGGTGTCCGCGTTCTCGCCATCGCACCCGGCATCTTCGGAACGCCGATGCTCTTCGGCCTGCCGGAAGACGTGCAGAAGGCGCTCGGCGACAGCGTCCCCTTCCCGTCACGCCTCGGCGATCCGTCGGAGTACGCCGCCCTGGCGCTGCACATGGTGGAGAACGTCATGTTGAACGGCGAGGTCGTGCGTCTTGATGGGGCTCTTCGGATGGCGCCGCAATGACATTGCCGCTGCGCCTGTTGCTGGCGGCGGTTGCGATCCTCGTCGCAGCAACCGGCGCCAAGGCGCAGTCCAACGACGACGCCAAATACAAGTACAAACCCAATAGTGTCTTCGGTGCCGGCGATGTGCGCGTGAAAGCGGATTCCCGCGTCTATCCGTGGACGGCGGTCGGACGTTTCAACAAGGCGGGGCGGGGCCATTGCACGGCAACGGTCGTGGCGCCGCGGATCATCGTTACATCGGCGCACTGTATTGCGAACAAATACACCGGCGGCCTGATGGCACCCGATGATTTGCACTTCGTCGCCGGCTGGGATCGGGGCGAGTACCTGTTCCATTCCATCGCCTCGGAAATTCATCCGGCCCCCGGATATGATCCGAACCGGCGTGCGACCGTTTCCGCCGTTGTCTATGACTGGGCCCTGATCGTACTCGAAAAGGACCCGAGCCCGACCACAGGCATCCTGCGGCCGGCACTCTATAACGAGAAGATTTTCTGGGAGCTTCGCAAGGCGAAGACCGTTTTTACCCAGGCCGGATACTCCGGTGACCGCGGCCAGGTCCTGACGGCGCACCCCGACTGCAAGATGTGGGGGTTCACCAAGGGCCTCCTGGTTGCCGAGCACGGCTGTCAGGCAGTGCCCGGCGACAGTGGCTCACCGATCGTATTTTCGGACGGCAAGGAATACCGCCTTGCGGCCGTTCACGCCGCCCACACCAAGAATCGTGTCGGCGGCAAAGGATTCGCCGTGCCCACGGTGTCTTTCATGAAAGCACTCGATAAACTTTCCAAGAAGATCGCCGCGAACTAATCCTGTTCGGCGGCTTTGTTCATGAAGCGGGCAAGCTTGACATCGAGCTCGGTGACCCCGCCTGCATCGTGTGTCGCCAGCGTCACCTCGACCGTGGCGTACACATTGAACCATTCCGGATGATGATCCATTTTTTCGGCCTGCATTGCGACCCGGCTCATGAAGCCAAAAGCCTCGTTAAAGTTCTTGAACTTGAACGTGCGGGTAATTGCATCCCTGCCGTCGACATCGGCCCAGCCATGAAGCTCGGCGAGCGCCGCGGCACGTGAATCATCTGTGAGTTTCTCCGCCATGTCGCCCTCCTTTCCATTCGCGTGAAGGGTGGGGGAACGTGGCGGGCGCCGTCAAGACGGCTGAGGCGTCAGCTTGTCACCCTTGAGCAAGGCCCGGAGGAGGTTCAGCAATGTCTCGCGGCTGAACGGCTTCAGGAGCGCGGCATCGGCGCCAAGCTTTTCGCAGTTTTCGAGATATCGCGAGTTCCCGGACATGGCCACGATGGGAATATCGCCGAACTTCTCCCGGGCCGCCATGATGACGGCAATGCCTTCCATCCCGTCCATGACGATATCGGTCACAACCATGTCCGGTCGCCGCCTTTCGGCTTCGCGCAAAGCAGCTGCGCCGTCCTCGGCTTCACACACCTCGTATCCTGCGGACGTCAGAACGCCCGCCAACGCAAACCGCAAGTCTTCATCGTCTTCGATCAACAATACGCAGGTCATGGTGAACCGTACCGCGCGCACCATGATGTGACGATTAACATCGCCTCACGAATCAGCGATTACATGAGGAGATGTTAATGTTCGCCGCGGTCAATTCGGGCTTCCTTCAGCCACCGTGCCTTTCTTTGATCTCCCGGAGTGTCTCCTGCGCAATGCCCGCAGCGGCACCTTCCGCATTGACGGCGCGAAGCGCCATTTCCTCGGCGAGACCCATGTCGTTCTTGAGCATGAGAACATGCGCCAGATTATTCAGCACGGTTGCGTTTTCCGGCTCGCGCGCGAGCGCCATGCGCAGCGCGCGTTCGGCTTTATGCAACTGCTTGTAAGACGTCAGCAGGTTCGCCTTGAAAACCAAAGGCGATGCGTCGTCTGGCCATTGACTGGCAGCCCTATCATACGCCGTCAGCGCCTGCTCCCGGAGCCCAGCGCGTTCCACGCCATGCGCTTCTGCGAGCCAGTCGGAAGCGGCTGTCCCATCCGGCACGGGCCCGTCAGGCCGGGCGACAACAACGCCCCAGAACTTAGCGCGGCGCCAGGTATGCTCAAACGTCTCCATCGGCATGATCAATCTCTCGGTCGTGCCCGATCGAAGCGTGACCGTCTGCCCCTTCAGGTCATAACCGACGATGACCGCATAATGCCATTGCGGCGCGAACTCGAGGCCAAGGTTCTGCAGAACAAGCACCGGGTGGCCGCCGGCGACCAGGGAAAGCGCGCGCGTCATGTCGCGTACCGGGAGCGCCAACCTACCCTCACGTCGGGTGCCGGTCCTGATTTCGGTCTGCAACGTGCCGTTGCGGCCCGGTGTGTAAACCCGCTCCGCCAGTTCCCGGGGCGAAACATCGCGCCCGGATACATTCAGTACCGTCGCCAGAGCGGCAGGCCCGCAGTGATATCTGGTCTGCGCATGAAACGGCACGTCGTTCAGTTCGACGGCAGCTGGCAGGCCGCGCGGCGGCGACGCCGTGAGGCTGTCGGTCACAGGCGTTGCCGCGCAACCGCCGAGCCCCAGCAGCGCCACCAGCGCGACGAGGATACGGTGTTTTATGATGAACCGTTTCATCGTTCGCTTCCTTGGTCAGGACGGGTTGGCCGCGCCCTTGTTGGTGAAGCCGAACACGCTCGTGAAGCCGAGCATATCGGTGATCAACAGGACGAGGAAAATCAGCACACCCGCACCAATAAGTGCCGTCAGGACACCCTGTCCGGCCGGTGTGCTTCTGATTTCCTCGGCAAGTTGTGCGACCTCGGCATCACTGAGCGCATCCACGCGCGCCTGAGCCTCTGCCGCATCAACACCGAGCGCTTCGAACTCCGTCCGGACGTCGTCACGTTCCATGAATGTTTTAACGAACGCCCGGTCATTCATCGCCTGCTGCTCGCTGACCAGCCGTTCGTTGTCGACAAGTGCGGCGCTCACCGGCACCACCGGCGTCAGTGACAGGCCAAATGCGGTGATGACCGCTGCGGCAATGGATTTAAGTCTGATCTTTTCCAAAAACATTATCAGCACTCCTTTTCAATTCGTCATGGACGAGCCCACCCCATGCGTTTTGTTGAGGCACGGCCCGTCAGATGCGGCGCGAAATGTAACAAGGAGATCGCGGAACGGGTGTGAGGAAACCGTGACTTCTACCGGCGGGTAATGTCACAACGCAACGCCGTGAATTCGGGCCGCCGTGACCGGCGTCACTCGACGCTAAGATCAATTGTGCCTATGTTGTGGCATGTTTCCTTCGGGTTTTTCAGGCAATGAGGCGGCAGGTTCAATGTCCGTTACAGAACGGTTCCGTCTGCTGGTGATGGTCGCGGTTTGCGCCGGCGCTCTTGCGGGCTGCGGCCTGACGAACGGTGATGCCGGCGACACCGGAGCGGATGTGCCCGTCAGATACGGCAAGGCAAAACCGGCAGCGCCGACCGGCAACATTGTCGTCGAACCGCCGAAGAAGCCGGCCGCACCGGCACGTCCCGCTGCACCGGCTGAAACCGCCGCAGCACCGGTCTCGTTGATTGGCCAAAGCCTGCAGGAGGTCGAGCAGACATTCGGAACGCCGCATGGCGTGCGCGACGAGAAACCGGCCCTGATTTACGAATACGGCACGACCACGTGTTCGCTCAGCGTCGTCTTTTTCATGGACATCGAACGCAAACAATTTCGCGCATTGTCCTACGATGTCCGGGCGGCGGGGGACGGCAAACAAACGCCGGAAGCCTGTTTACGTTCCATTCGAGGCACGAGGTCCGGATCATGACGCTGACCCCCAGCAACCATACCGTGGCCATCGTCGACGATGACGACCTGTTCCGGGAATCGCTTGGCGGCAACCTGGAAACCGAAGGGTTTTCCGTCGTCCATTTCGGAAATGGGCATGCAGCGCTGGAAGCGTTTGCGCACGGCACATCGGCCGATCTCGTGCTTCTCGACTGGAAGATGCCGGAAATCAACGGTATCGAGGTTTTGCGGCAATTGCGCGCAGATGGTTATGCGGTGCCGGTAATTTTCCTGACGGTGCTTTCCGACCAGATATACGAAGAAGCCGCCTTACTGGGTGGCGCCATCGATTTCGTCGAGAAGTCCAGGAGTTTTGCCATCCTGCTCAAGCGGATCGAACTCGCACTTTCCGGCAGTTCCGAAGCGACAAGGCAAACCAGGCACGCGGAACAGCGAGTGCAGGTCGGCTCACTCGACCTGAACGCGGACGGTAAATACGCGACGTGGCAGGGGCGCGAAGTCGATCTCACCGTCGGTGAATTCGACATCGTAGAGGCGCTGGCACGGCGCGCCGGGGACAATCTCTCGTATCGCGATATCTATGACATTGTCCGTGGCCAGGGCTTCGTCGCCGGACACGGAGACGAGGGGTATCGTCAGAACGTGCGCACATTCATCAAACGCGTGCGACGAAAGTTCCGTGACGTCGATGCCTCGTTCGACGCCATCGAGAACTATCCGGGTTACGGGTACCGATGGGGTGGAGAGCGTGGCGAAACCTGAAGCCATATCCCGGCGACCCCGTTTGCCGCGCGGCTCTCTCTTCACGCGGCTGATGATCCTGCTCGTTATTTTCCTGATCGTACCGCTCGCCCTTTATACCCGGTTCCAGGCCGCAGACGCGGAGAAGAACCAGTTGCTGTTCGAGGCCGTCCAAAAGCAGGGCACGCTGATCGCGGCGGCTCTGTCGCCGTCAGTACAGGACAGCGGACAGGCGGATATCCTGGCCGTGTCAGCAAAGCTGAAAGAGCTTGGCGAACGCGCGAATGCGAACGTGAAACTTTTGCTGAAACCAACCGACGACAACACCGGCGGGTTTTTCTTTGTCGCCGCCTGGCCCCCGGTCGAAGCGGCCCTGCTTGACCGCGAACGCAAAGCCCTGGTCGAAACCGGCGTGCTAGCGGATGTAAAGCGTAGCTGTGCGCCGGATCACCGGGAAACCGCCCGCTACACGAATGCACAGGGACAGCAGGAACTCATTACGTCCCTCGATGCCATCCGAACAAATGACGGATGCTGGATCGTCATAACGTCCTATAGCGAAGGCGGCCTTTTTGATTCCAGCCTGGCCCGGCGTTACTGGTCCAGCCCCGAGGTCCAGATCGCCGCCACCGTCTATCTGCTACTGGCCGCCGTCACGATCTGGTTGTTCGCCGACGTCTGGATGAATTTGAAACTTTTCGAACGTTCCGCTGCGGACCATATGCGCGGCCGGGGCGGCGCGAGAATCTTTCAGCGCCGGAACCGGTTCCGGGAACTGGACCACATTGCCGCGACATTCGACAACATGGTTGCCGTGCTTGAACGATCAGCCGAGACGATCCGCCGATCCGCGGAAGAGAACGCCCATGCGTTCAAGGCGCCGATCGCCGTCATGCGGCAGTCACTGGATGCCCTTCAACGAAGCGACAACGCGTTGGCGGATACGCAGCAGCGGCCCGTTGAAATCTTGGATGCCTCTCTCGACAAGCTGGACTCGCTTGTAAGTGCCGCACGCGCGCTCGACATCGCGACCGCGGATAGCCTGGAGATCACATCGGGGCCGGTGTCGCTCGAACCGATCCTGAAAGGTCTCGTCCAGGAATACCAGGGGCCCGCGAGCAACGTTCAGGCGCGGATCGAGATCAACGGCCGCGATGGAGTCTCCGTCGTCGCCGACACGGATCTGCTGGAAACGGCGCTTGAAAATGTTATCGAGAATGCGGTCAGTTTCTCGCCGGCGGGCGGTACCGTCTCCATCACGGCAGAGACTATTGGCCACCGCGCAAAGATCGTGGTGTCCGACGACGGCCCGGGAATCCCGGACGGAAAGATCGGCCTGGTTTTCGAACGCTACGTCTCGATCCGTGACCAGGATGGCGCAAGCGGACGCGATGGTGCGTCGCACTTTGGCATCGGTCTGTTCGTGGTCAGGCGGAACATCGAACTGATGGGCGGCACGGTCGAACTCCGGAATCGCCCGGGCAAGGGCCTCGACGTCATCATCGACTTGCCCGCGGCAAACTAACTACCTGAAATCACTGTTTTATTCGCTGTGACATAGCTGTGACACCAGTCGTGGCGATGTCCCTTCTTTGTCGCAACACGGACGCCGCACGATCCGTTAGCGTCCTTGGCATGCCCCAATCGCGGAACGGCGTTCCCGAACGGGCCGGATGAATTCGGAGACAGTTATGAAACAACTGAAACCGCATGAATGGAGTTCAACCGATGCCAAACGGAAGCACATCTTCATCCTCGCTGTCGGAGTGGCCGTCGCCACACTACTGGCGTTCCGTCCAGCGTACCCGGACACCGATGGGATGGTCGGCGTGTACGGAGGTCTTTTCAGCCACGGAACCAAAGGCCGAGCCAATGTCCTCGCCAGTCCCGAACTGGCTGAAGTACTCGAAACCGCATCCGATGGCGATATGAGAAACATCACCCTTTCGTCACCGGACGCCGAGAACGGAATCGTGACTTATCACGTTCGACCGAAAAGCACGTTTCAGGTCGGCGAACGTGACTGCCGCACGCTGACGATCAGAGCGTCGATGGACGCCGCCACAAGTGAAACCTTCCGGATCGCATGTAAGCGCAAGGACGGTACTTGGCACATCGGCACGACACCGCCTGCGGGCAACGACTCGTAGGTTAAATCGAGAGACAAAACCCAGGATATCCGTTGGAGGGAGTAACTGTGAGAAAGTTTACGATTATCATGATCGCCGCAATGGCGCTCACGCTGCAAGGATGTGCCGGCGTCGGGCTTACCATGCTGGGTATCGGCGCAGGCACGGCAACGAGTGCGGGCGTGAACCACACGCTGAGCGGCATTGCCTACAAGACATTTACGGCGGAACTCGAAGACGTTCGCAAAGCGACGCGTAACGCGCTGGCGGTCATGGCCATGGACGTCCAAACCGACAAGAAGACCCAGTTCGGTTACATGATTGAGGCCAAGGCACGCGAACGGACCGCAGAAATCCAGCTTCAGGAGCTGACACGCGCGACGACCCGCATGCGCGTCACGGTCATTGAATCCGACGGCTTCTTCCGTGACAGCGCGACGTCCACCGAAATCATCATCCAAACCGCCCAGAACATTGACGCGCAGGTCGCAGAGAAACAGTAGCAGACCGCGCGCCGCATCTGAGACTTCGGATCAAGGAATAGGAGGGAAGTCATGAACCGCATGAATACACTATCCACCGCCGCCATCCTGGCCCTGCTGATGGCCCCTGCGGGCGCACTGTCACAGGAAGCCGGCGACAACTCTGACGACCCGGTGATCACGGACGGTACCGGCGGCACCAACGCGGGCGTTACCGACGACAGCGGCATCAGCAGCGACGGCGACGGGTCCACTGACGGCGGAGAGACGACGGATACGGCCTCGAACGAAGGTGCGTACGACTCGCTTTCCCCGGGCGGCCAAAAAATTGCAAAAGCACTTGCCGAGCAACAGCCGGAACCGGTCGACGCGGGTGACGGCACCGCCGACGGGACAGGAGACGGCACGACTGATGACACGGCCGGCACCGATGGCGGCACAACTGACGGCGAAACGACGGAAGCGACCGCCGCTGCCACGACAGATGCAGGCAGCGACACCGCAACGGCGACCGCCGAACCCCTTACCCTCGATGATATCGCCGCCGCCAAGCAAGACGGTCAGGGATGGGGCGAAATATTCAAGGATATGCAGGCCGATGGACTGACGACCGAAAAGAACCTCGGCCAGGTCATTTCCAAGAGCAATCGCCGGCAGTTCGCGGCGACGGATCCGGGTACGACGGAGACCGACGTAAGCGGGACGACCGCGACGCAACCCACCACCGCCACGTCTACGTCTTCCACCGTATCGTCCCAGTCCCGGGTCCGTCGGCCGGTTGTCATTTCACTCGGCAACGGCGGCACGATGACGATCGGCGGTGGCGCCTCGAACGGCAACGCGTATGGCCGCAGTTCGTCGAGCATCACGACGCAAGCGAACGCATCCGGCGGCAACGGCAAGTCCAAAGCATCATTCGTCACCGGCAGCGGCAACGCCGGGGGCAATAACGCAGGCGGCAACGGTCATGCCTATGGTCACGGCAACGCCGGCGGATCCGCCAGTGCTGGAATCGTTTCTGCAGGCGGCGCCAGTGCCGGTGCGCAGGCTGCCCAGTCAGGCGTCACCGCCGCAGGTGGCAATGGCAATAATGCCGGCGGAAACGGCAACGGCAAGGCAAAGGGCCTCAATAAATAATTCTCCACCCACCCCCTGTCCTGGGATATCTCGGGGTGGCGTTCGCGCCACCCCATTTTTTTTGAATTCGCTGAACGCCGCCCGGCCAGACGTGCCCCGGTTCTCAAACAGGCAAAGGCCCAGGCAGACGACCGGCCCGGGTTAGCTGCTGCCAGTCATTATCTGATGTGATTGCAGAGCGCGTGCCCGATTGCCTTCGAAATCGCCGTCAGGCACGCCGCGTATTGGCGTCGTAGCTCGCGCATGCTGCCAACGAGCGAAGCGCCGCGGATGCAAGTTCGCGCGCTCGTGCGCCATCGACTTCACGAACATTGTTTGCGGCCCGGGCGCGCGTAATCAAATCGTCTCCAAGGGCTTCCACTTGTTCAATCGTCACGTATTTCTGCATCGTTTCGCCGACGCCAAAACGGGTCAGGAAGTTCTCGACGGAATCCGCAAGGTCTTCGACCTGGCAATCGAAAGCGCGCGCGATCGGTATCATGCGGTCCGGCCGCTCGCCGCCGTTGTAGCGAATTAGCTCGCCAAGTGAAAAGCTGCAGGCATAACCGTGAGGGATGCCAAACATCGCCGTGAACGGATAGCTGATCGAATGGGCCAAGGCCGTCTGCGTCGTCCCCATGACGATCGCCGCCATCATCGACGCGGCATGCATTTCGCCGCGCAGCACCTTGTCGTCCGGCGCCGCAAGCACCAGCGGCAGCAACTCGCGAACGCGCCGTATCGCCTGTTCCGCGATACTGTCACAGAAAGCGTTGTGGCGGCGGTTCCATACGGACTCCATCGCGTGGCTCATCGCGTCGAGCGCCGTTGAGATGGTCAAGTCAGCCGGCATCGAAACCAACAAGGACGGGTCGATAATGGCGTCAACGGGTGCAAGGTCATCATGCTTGACCGAATATTTGACCCCGCCGTCACCCCAGATGGTGCCCCACTTCGTGATCTCGGAGCCCGTACCCGAGGTCGTGGGAACGGCGATGATATCCTGCGGCACCGCGGGAAAGGACAGATCCTCCCCGTCGCACAAATGACGATTCAATGCATCGACGTCACCATCGAGTGCCTGAAGCGCGACGACACCCTTAGCCGCGTCGATAACGCTACCGCCGCCCAACGCGACGACCACATCATCACCGGCCGGCGACGTTGGGGCCGAAACGACATCCTTCAATGTCGGATTTGGAGGGATGTCCGAGACCAGACGGACCGGGCTGCCACACGCCTTTTTAAGCCGCTCGACGGCGCCCCGGGTGATCCAGCCATTGCTTGAAATCAAGCTATACGGCCGACCTTGCAGCAACTCGGCGGCACCCTCGGCAAAATCATCGAAATGATGGACTTGTGTTGAAACGCGAACCGGCGGATTCAGAACCATTGCGTGTTTTCTCCCTGAGCGCGGTCCCTGCCCCGCGTATCGAAGCACGCAAAGTCTTGCAAAGCGAATTCGGTCAATGCTCCGGGGACGCGTACCGTTATGATTGATGCACGGCCACTGCCCTCGTCACACAGACCGAACCGATGTTTTACAAATGGCGCGATATACGCCGAGTCGCCGGGCTTCAGAATGCTCTCGCGTGCATCGCCCCAATATATCGCTACCGGCCGCTCCGACCAGTTGTAGACGTACTCATGCAGCATATGCTCCAGGTTCGCCGCCGGCCCCGGATCGTTCGGTTTGCAGATATCCATCACGAATCCCTTTAGATTGGGCTGCTGCGGCGAACGTGCCATTGGGCGCATGCGATAAGCGACCTCGTTGCCTTCCGGCCAGACCCTCTCTTCCGTCTCATCGAACATCCGAACGACGACGTCCTGACCGGGCTCAATGGGCGTAACCGCGAGGTCTTCCTGGCGAATGGACAAAATCTTCATCAAGGCGGCAACCTCTTGCGCGTCGGGAAGCGCCTGGCCGAGAGCCACGGCCTCGGCCCGGGCGTCGGCGATGCCGAATTCGCGCAGCGCGGTGGCGACTTGTGCCACCGACATCATTTCGTTCGCCAGGTGACGTTTCATCAATGCACCGAAAGCGTCGATGGCATCGCGCTGATCACCGCACCAGTCGTCGCTCAACGACGTTCCTGCCCGATACGCATCCTGAAGCGCGCCACGAAACGGTCCTGCATATGTAACCGCGATGATCAGACCGGGCCGCTCTGGATCGCGGCTGGTGAAGCTATGGGGCACGAAGGGCGTGATGTAGTTGGAGTCGCCCGTTGACAGCTCCGCACATCGGGTTTCGTCACCTTGCTTCCAATAGAAGTTCACATCTCCGATAAAAAACGTCGTCTGATGCATCAAGTGACCTTTGTTGTATGCCACTTCAGGATTATCCGCGTCGGCATTCTCGACAACACGAAGCGGCGCGATCCATTCCGGTTTGAATGGGCCGAGCCGGCTCATTGCCGTATCCCGGTATTCGTAGAAGGGCTCCAGGGTTCCTTTTGCCGTCTTCCGCTCGAATACACGGGACGTTGCCGCACTTTCTTCAGCACGCATGATCCGCACGCCCTCGTCGGTATCATCCGGTTCGATCCAAAGATCGGCGAGTCGTATCGGATATGACGCAACCATGAGATCAACAACCTTACGCGCACTATCCACGTCACCGCGGCCCTCGACCACAGTCGTAACGAGATCGAGGTCCAAGCCCAATTCGTTGGCCAGGGCCGGCACCGTTCGCTTCAAATCGTTGGCTTCGGCAAGTATGCGCGCGCCGACCCGTTTTAAGTGAACCGACATGTCAATCTCCAACGTCTCTTTTTCACTCGCCCGTCTCCTGCAAGGCTGCAACCAGGGAATCGAGCCGTTGACGCGCTGCTATGTCAGGCAGGCGCTCGATGTCCTGTTGCGTGTCCAGTTCGGCCCAGCCTCGCTCGACCCTAATCGACTTTATGACGCCGCCACGGTCAATGATTTCCTGCAAGATATCCGTTATATACGCAAGGCGCCAATGAGCGGCGTTCTGAAACGGATCATCACGACCGATCGCCGCATCAATCCGGTTGAACGTTTCCGAGAACAACGCGCTGCCGGCGCTGTCCATCGCCCAGAGGCCCAGAAACTCACCGCACTGCAAATCTCCCGCGGCATCCAAACTGAGATGTTTGCCGATTTTCTGGACTTCCCCGTTATCGGCAATGAACGCTTTCTCCGCTTCGTTCAACGGATGCTCGGTCCGCCCGTCGTAATACGGCTGCCAATCGACGTCGGCTGCAATCCGAATGCCCGACTGACCTGCACCATCGGCCGTCAATGCCGAGAGAATATCCTGCTCGATCCAAATGTCGGAATAACTGACAATCACGTCACCTTCGACAAAATCCCGCGCATGCATCAACGAATGCAAGATGTTGGTTTCGCCGTATATCGGATTCTCGACGAAAACGACGTCGTCGCGGTCTATACGGTCGCCCATGTAACCGCGCACCACGACGATTCGTTCGCACCCCGCCCGGCGCAGCCGTTCCACGGTCCAGTCCAGCAACGGGCGCCCGGCGATTTCGAACATACATTTGGGGCAGTCGTCGGATAGCGGACCCATGCGGCTGCCGCGCCCCGCCGCAATAATAATTCCAGTTGTCATATCAAATAATCGATGATTCTAGTAATTGGCATTTTGCTTCGACGAAGCCGCGCAAGCTAACCTCGGAAGCACTTTTCATCGCCCAAGTATGCCCTTTTATGCCGCCCGTTTCCAACCCATGAAATGGGAAATTCCTTATCGCGAACGGCGCAACGCAGCATTCAGTTGGACGAGGCGGTGTACCCCGGCGGGCACGGATCGTGGCGCGCAGTTCGGCATCACCAATCGGACGAATGCGGCCGGCGGTTTTTCAGCGACGTTCCGTGCAGACCGCACATGCAGCCGAGAGGCGTCAGAGCTTCCGCATCTCGACCAGAAACGCGTCCGATTCGGCGCCCAGTTTTTCCGACTGCTGGGACAATTCGTTCGCAGCCTCCAAGACCTGCGTGGCGGAGTGCCCGGTCTCGCCGGCAGCGGACGTCACCGCGGAGATATTCGAGGCAACCTCCTGTGTGGCGGCGCCTTGCTCCTCGACCGCGCTCGCAATCGCCGTCGCGATCTCGTTCTGCTCATCGATCGTTTTCGAGATTTCACTGATCGCGTTGACGGCATCGCGGGTCGATTCCTGGATTGCCGTTATCTGTGCGGATATCTCGTCGGTCGCTTTTGCCGTCTGCGAAGCCAGATTCTTCACCTCCGAAGCGACAACAGCGAAACCTTTACCCGCTTCACCTGCGCGCGCGGCTTCGATCGTTGCGTTCAGTGCCAGGAGGTTGGTCTGACTGGCGATGTCGGTAATCAAACCAACGACGTCGCCAATCTTGTCGGCGCTCGTCGCCAGCCCCTGAATCTGCTCGCTTGAGTTCTTGACGACGTTTACGGCGTCGCTGGATATCGTCGCGGACCTGCTCACTTGCTGCGTGATTTCCCTGATGGAGCTGGTGAGCTCTTCGGACGCAGCCGCGACCGTATTTGCCTTGCCGCTCGCTTCCTCGGCCGTAGCCGTCAGCGCTTCGGCCGACGCCTGCATCTCGGTCGATGCGGCGGACACCGCCTGGACAATGGCCTTGATGTCCGTCTCGAAATTGTCGGCGAGTGCAACCTGCCCCGTGATAACCGACCATGACAGCATTGCACCCATGTACCGGCCGTCACTGCCGGAGACCGCGTTGACACGGAGGTTCAGCGTGTGTTCGCCAAGCCGGATTCTGGCGTTGTATGGAAGGTTCTTCGGATCACTTAGAATCTTGCGCTGATGGGACGGGTCCTTGTGAAAGATGTCGACGCATTGACCGACAATCTGTTCCGGGGGTACCGGCAACAGATCTGCAAGCGGCCCGAGCGTGTCCAGGCTCGTCTGGTTCATGTACGTGATCGTGAAGTTCTCCGGCTCCATGAACATGACGTTGACCGGCATCTGGTCGATCATCTGCGCTTGGCGCAGCGACTCCTCCTCCATGCGCAATTTGTCGGTGACGACGCTCCAGGTCACCATCGCCGCAGTATAGGCGCCACCCTGGTCGTAAACGGGCGTCACCAGCAGATCCAGTTTCTCGTCACCGACCTGAATGATCGCCTTGTGCGGAAGATTGCCCGGATCGGCGAGCATGCGACGCTGGTGGCCGGGGTCCTTGTGGAAGATGTCGATGCACTGACCGATCATCGCATCGGCTTTGACAGGCAACAGATGCTCGATGGAACGCAACGTATCCAGACTGACCTTGTTCATGTAATTGATTTTGAAGTCGACCAGATCCGCCACCATCACGGCGACCGGCATGGCGTCCACCATCTGCCGGAATGTATCCGTGGCGAGCCCCGTCGAGGTTGCATCGAATTCCCCGCCCCCGTCCCTGTCGAGCACGGCATCTTTCAGATTTGTAGTCGCGTCCATGATTTGGTCCTTTTGTTCTATTGGTACATCAAGGTCGTTCAACGCGTCGTTCAGGTGTTGTGCAATGGCGTCAAAATGGTGGTCTGACAGACCTTTCTGGTGGACGAGATGCGCATGTGATTTACGCATGTACGCCTCGACCCCCTCGGCCTCGCCCTTCAGGAGAGCGCCAAGAGAAGCACGTTGCTTTTTTATGAGTTTTTTTTCGGTCGGCCCCTTTAAACATCGGAGCGAGTCGCGGATCAGAATACACGCGATTATAGAATTCCTCGACAGCGGCGTTAACGGCCCGGTCACCGCGAATATTCTTTAAAATACCCATCTTTCCTCAATTGTTACTGTCCGGCTAATCAGCGGAAAGAAAACATCGAGCGAATTTTCAATATAGGTTGAATTATTTTCCTTATCGAATCTCTAGTTTTTCAACTTTTGAAAATTATATTTCTCTAATATTACAATTACGCGGCTAATCTCATATTTTCTTTATGGTTTTAAAGTAAAAGTTGAAATGCACGCGCATTTCAACACAAGCGCACACGGCTGCCAGCCGTCTCCGGCATCGAAAAAAATGGAACAAAATTGGAAAATGGTGGAGCCGAGGGGAATCGAACCCCTGACCTTCGCATTGCGAATGGCTTCGAGCACTTAGAAACCCTTTAAAATCAGTAACTTGTTCGGGCGCTGTCGCAGCTAAAACCGGAACAAAAGGGGATAATCGGGATTAAAACGGAATAAGCGGGGCACAGTTTGGGCACAGTTTTCATGTGCCGCTATTTCGATGCGAAGGTCGCTAAAAGTTCTCCAGTTTCACATTCAACAGATCATTGGCAAATGAACGAACGAACAAAGCATCAAATTTCCCATTCAACCAAATCTGCAATTCGTAATCGCTCATATACGACGCAATATCATAGAGTATAGAAGGTTGCTTAGTTATCAACTGGCACTTGGTGGAATGAATCCCTGAGATGGCTATGATCACACCCGAACGTGGCCTTCAAGACGCATTGGTGGCGAAGCTATGCGTCTGCGAGATAGAGACTCTGTCTTCAGCGAAGTTCAAAAAGTTAATCTGTCACGCACAGTCATAGTCACTCACTTCGTCCCATTTCGCCGAGCGATCGAGAAATGATTACAAGGAGACCTACTGCCCCCTGCATTCGTCACAGAACTGGACGCAGCTATCGAAAAGTCGGGCGTTGCCGCCTCGATCTTTGGCCATCAGCATTCACGCTGGAATTCCCGTCTCGGGAACACCCAGATGATTTCTAATCAAAGGAGTTATCCAAATGAAGGTGTCAAAGGATTCGACACGGGGCTCATTGTTGAGCTTTGAGTTCCTCGTTGAGCGGTACGCCGACATGATCCTTACCCTCTAAATTAGTCTACCGGCTATGCTAGCGATCGGAGGACCACACAGCCACCGTGACTACTAAAAAAGTAACGGCCACCATTTAGGTGGCCGTTACCAGGGTTAGGTATTTCTGAGATTATCATGTATAGGGGACTATACACTTTTATAACATGGCCAATCGATCATGGTTTTCCAACAAGAACTGTTTTTAAAATGGTGATATCCCCCCCCTTGCATTCCTCCCATACATTATTTTTTTGAAATAGAATTGACCTGTCCCCCTGTTTATCCTCATTCAAAAGGTAGTTCTGTTGAGGTTTTGGTCCTCCGTGGACCGGATTGCATATTCGTGAGGCGTGAGCCCGTCCAGGCTCGAATGCGGTCATTGATGATTATAGTCACTGCGCCACGCCGCTATCATGCGGCGGGCGTGGCGCAGGGCGTCAAACAGGTGTTCGTTCAGGCACTCGCCGCAGAGCTTCCCGTTGAATGAATCGACCATACCATTCTGCATTGGTTCGCCGGGTGCGATGTGCTGCCATTCGAATGGCAGGCGAGGTCAGCTCGGTGCCGTTGTCCGAGACAACCATACACGGATAGCCTCGCGCTTCGGCGATGACGCAGAGAATCCGGATCCGGCGCCCCTCCGTCAGGCTATCTGAGACGAAGTCGAGCGACCATCTCTGGTTCGGCTCCTGCGGGATAGCCATCGGCGCCCTTTTCCCGAGCGCCCGCTTGCCGCCGCCACGCTTGCGCGCCGTCAGACCTTCGTCCTTGTTCCTTGTATAGCCGGTAGATCTTCTTGCGGTTCACCTCGATGCCTTCGCGTTTCAGCAGCGGGTGCAGGCGCCGATACCCGAACCACCGTCATTCGGATGCCAGTTCACGTAAATGCCGGCGCAGATCATCATCGTCAGAACGGCTCGATTTGTAGCGGTATAACACGGGTCGATCCGCGCCAGCCCGCAGGCGCGTCTCTGCGAATAACCTTTTTCCATCATTGCCCAGTCCAAGGCTTTTCTCCTCGAACCGGGCTTCAGAAGTTCATTCCGTGCATCTCTTTCAGCGTCGAGACATCCATCATCGACTCCGCCAGAAGCTTCGTCAGCTTCGCGTTCTCGGCTTCAATTGCGCGCAACTTCTCGGCGTCGGATACCTCCATGCCGCCATACTTCGAACACCACTTGTAAAACGTCGCATCGCTGATGCCGTGCTGCCGGCACAGATCAGCCGCAGACAAGCCTGCCTGATGCTCCTTCAGGATGCCGACAATCTGCTCTTCCCTAAAACGGGATCTCTTCATCGTCGTTCTCAGTCTCAGAGAACAGACTAACTTTCAAACACGGAGATTTCAGGGGGGGCAGGTCAGAATATATGTGGAAAATCTAAATCAATCGCTTCTAGCCTGCAGAATTGGTTTCCCATATTTGCTAGTTCAATGAAGATCAAAGATGGTCAAGGAACAACAGAGCCTAAAGTCGTAGGCCGAATACAAAAGTAGTTTTTTATGAGTCTTTTCAGTCAGATTTCGTGTGGGAATCATGTTCGGTATATTGCGTATGGTTTTGATTTGTCCTCTCGGTTACCAGGCGATTATCACTCGATGTCCACATATTTTGATTTGATATTATTATTACGCAGGGGAGTTTTGGTATTATAAAATGTTAGAACTTCTTTATAAAATTTATTGATTATTCTCTCTTTTACATCGCATGATATTTCTACAAGCGTGCGTCTCTTATCTCGACGATCAGGCGTTACGACGACAATTTCTTTCTGGGATAGTGATTTCACAATTCGGGTCACGGTAGACAAGGGCGCCCCTGAAGCGATCGCCAAATTGGATATAGGCACAGGCTCGTCTTCTCGCATCAATTCAAGTAGGATTGGCCAAACATATTCTAGGCGATTAACTCCTTGGACGCATGGCTCTGATTTAAAGAAATCAAAAACCTGCCAGATCTGTGGCGCGTGGCCTGAACTCTGAACACCTTGGTGAGCCTGAATGCTCTCGTAGAACCGATCATAATGATCGGGATGAGCAAAGGGCCGCTTTAATTGCTGCAAACCACGAGCCATAGCGATAAAAAACGAGTTTTCATCAGCAGAATCGGAAATAACGTCGACCACACCTAATCGGAACAGCTCTATAGCGGCCTCCGAATGGAGATTTCTCGAAACCGGAATGACCGCAAGGTTTGCCAGTCCTTTTTCGGCGATTAAAAATTTAATGACGTCGCGAGGTTTCTGCCCGGGACCAATCACCTCGAGATCAATAATTAGTATCGTAGCTGTGTAACTATAATCGACTTTTTCAATCAAGCTTAGCAAATTGGGTAGGAACAAAAATTCGAGACCTGCCGCACGGCACCATTTTGCAACTTGCTTATGAACTCCTTCTTTGAAGCTCTCCCCCAACAGAATAACTTTCATTTCGTCGGCAAACCTTTTACATTCAGAGCCGCTTTACTCAAAAAGGGCAGAAAGTGGGATCAACTTCCAACAAGCACCGAATAGCTGAAACCACAAACTGAAGCTTTTTTTATTCTCGTATGATTTCGATTTTTAATCCTTTCGAAATAGTCTCACTTTGGCGGGAAAAGGACAATTTTTAGTCAAATTATTCCCAAAAAAGAGCTTTTCGATGATCTTATTTTCATATGAAAAATAGTTTTTGGTGCACAGACTCTGAACTCAGTCCAACTTATCTCGTCTCGTCAATATTAGGGACTGACAAATGGTCTACTTGGTTCAAAAAATGTCATGCGCCGTGTTGCTCACTGCCGCCCTTTTGAGCACGCAGGCTCATGCTGCCAATGATCAAGCGGGGACAGGTGCATCGGAAAACGAAAGAGAAAATTGCGCCTTTTTGGAGCAAGTAATCGTTTCACGTTATTCCGCGACACTGCTATGCCGGGTCATGGCTGCAAATGATTCAGCGAATCCGCCACTGTCGTGCAGAAATGGCAGCGAAGGCTGGCCAGTTTCTCATGTAATTAAGTTTTTTGAAGATCTTGCGTGTAATCCTTCGTCTTTAGTCAGTAAAATGCGCCGCAGCTCCGAGATTATTGGCGGATATGCTGCTGCCTCCCAAGAAACGGAAGTCAACAAGGGAGACGAACGGTGAAAGTGACTTCGCTTCGTGTCTCTGAGAGATCATGCTCCTTTGATGAGAATATCCTGGGCCTTAGTGAGCACATTAAGCACGCCGCAGCTTCGCGTAAGCTCTCGCCAGTCGCCCTGTCACTTCATATGGAAGCGTCAGAGCGGCTGCTCTTAGCTGCCAAGTTAGCATCATGGAAGAAACGCAATTTTGATCAGAATGGCGTAAAGAATAGCTCTGAATTCATGGCTCTGTTGGTGCTTGCACAATCAAGGACCCTATCACTTCCAAAGTACAACGCAGCAGCGTCGTTCCTCGATAATTTCATAGTAATTCGGGCCAACTATATCCTTGAGAGAAGTATTGCAGCTTGCAAATCGTTTTACCGGAAAACGTAGGATGTACAAAGGCCAATCCGATATAAATGTGCTGGTAAACTTAGCGAGCGAACTCGAAGCTTTAAGAGGCTATGACGCGGTTGCGAAAAAGGGAAACGCGCAAAGCCGAAACAGTCACATATTGATTAGCGCTTACTTATATGCATGCGCAACAATTATAAGAAACAAAGAAATTGGAGACGTTGCCTCTGAGGCTGTAAATAAGACTCGTCTAGGCTTACTGCTTGCGCTGGAAAAACATCTAACTCCTAAAAGCTCATTGAATAAAAGCTGGTTGCACCAGAACTTGCATAGAAAAACAAAGTGTTTTTTTATTCATCTGAATTGCACAATCAGCTCAGATGTTATTGAGCATCCAAAGCACCTGACACCCAAGCAAATCAAAAAAGTCTGCAATGAAATATTTGATCTACTGAGCATAAGTAATAATGCAATCTAAACTGACATTAATGTAACCTTCATGGATAATCGTCATAATATCTTTGCCACAATTTTCATATCGCCACACCGTTAAGGCAAAAATAAATAGCGCCAATGAAATGAAAATATAAAATAGAAAATCAATAATACTATGAGAAATTTTGGCGATTTTTTTGAAAAGGCCCTGATGATTCTGAAAAAAAGCACTCATTTGATTCAAGCTTTGCCAAAAAGAAATAGCATTTCTGATGAGCCCGCCATCCTTACTGATCAAGAACTTCAGTATTTTATTAGAGAATTGTACAAAAAAGAAGATTGATTATATTTCATTTTGAAAATAAAAATTCTATGATTAATTCTCTTTTAAAGTAATATCTCTAAAAATTACAAATATATGCCCAGCCTTAGGGGGGTGGGAAGACGCATGGCAAAAGGTGTTCGAAAACTAGTTCGGCGCTTAAATGCAGGTCGCAAAGTGTTTAGTTGGGACGTGCATCACTCAACATTAAAAGCGGCCATTCGCGCAGGGCTTGTATCTTGCGGTGATGACTGTCGTATTTATCTGACCCAACGATCAGAAATTAGTGTGCTTAAAGACAGAGAGCTCGGTTCTGATGGACTGGTCCGTTTCTAATTTGAAAGCATGATCCGGCTGTAGGGATAAGTGAGATTACTGGCACATAGTCGGGCGATTGGAAATCTGCTCAAGCGAGCTTCTTTGGCCCTTAGTCTTTCATACGTGTTCCGACCAAAATCTGCATTGCAACTACTATTTCTATGGAGAATAGGGGGCGTCAAACTTAATAAAAAATGATTCCTGCCATTTCGACACTCCCCCTCCCTCAGGAGGTCATTCGTGATATAGATTTAATCTGAACCGGGCGGCCTCCTTATTTTTTATAGATTTGGACTCTCCTTTGACGCCTTGGCTGCTTACGGTAGTGAGGCTTCACGAATTTGCTCAACGCTTTCGTGCCCTCATCTGAAGCAAGGAGGCCAAAATCAGCAGAGCCAAGTTCAATGACGACTTTAGGCGCGCTACTTGGGATCACGATGCCCTTTTTGACTCTGGCACCTTGGATGCCGCCCGAAAATTCCTGTAGTTAGTTTTTCTATCCGTCTCTTAAAGATGCTGAGATACGATTTCTTTTGCATCGGATTGGTTGAGAAGGCCACAAAAGGTTTCCGTGTCATACTTCCATTGGGATGAGCGTGCGAGCTTGATTTGGCCTCCTGGCTGCAAGAGCCTCCAGACGGGGGTCATTGCACTCTTGAGGCGGCAAGTCAATTTCTCGGGTTCATCACCATTTAAAGCGACATTGACCGTCAATTGAGCACCATTCGCAAAGTCTGTCTCAAGAATACGTGCATCATAAAGATAGATGTTTTCCAGATCGTTGCACGCACCAAGTGCGAGAAGAGCTGTTAAAGACATCAGTAAGCGTTTCATCTTTTCTCTACCTAATAACCCTCTATATTATCTCGATATCGAAATAACTATTCCCCAAAGTCCTGAAAGATTCCTTACAGCATGTCAAAAACCTCACCTGTCGAATATTTTTTGGTTAGGGCGAAGAACCTGGACCTGCGTCAACCAAAACTCCTCATAAAAACAGGCGTTCCCCGAGAATAGAAAAGTGACATCATTGGGCTTAGCGGGACCTGATAGCCCGATCTATAACGCCGGTTTCCAGACGTTTTAGAAGAATAAAAGATCGGACGCCAAACCAGAGAGAGTGGAACCGGGAGACCAAATTGGTAAATAAAGACCCATCGTCAACTAAAAGCGGCTGTGACGAATCTTGATGCGACATCGTCTCCGCAGCATCACTTAATTCGCCCGCGAAGCCTTAAGACTTCCGAGGCCTTAAGGCCTCCGATACACGGTTCGTAACTTCTGAGCATTTAGATATAGGGCATCGGTTCGATTCGTCTTGCTGGTGTTTGCATATTTCTATGAAAAGGAATGCGACCCGATGAAACTTCAAACTCTCTCGGCACTCTCTTTAAAGGCTCATCAACAAAACGAAATAATATTGCTCCCGTCTCTAAAGACGGTCCCGGTCTTTAAAGAAAACCTCTCTTTAAAGACGTTCGACGTGCTCACGCATTTCGGCTTACACCCCTCTCAAGTCCAAGGGTTCCTAAAGGAACAGTTCCTTTAAGGGATCCGGACACCTTCCTTAAAGCATCCGATGCTTAAGGAACGATTCGATGAGCCGGTTTCTCTTGAAACCGTTTCAATAGAAACCCGGCAAACAATTTCGGTTGGAACTATTCCTAATGAAACGGTTTCAACGGGTACGGGACAAGCAGGGTTGAAGATCGAAACGACCATACCGGCAAGACGCTATCTGAACCGCGAAGAAGCGGCGGCGTGGCTCGGCATGTCCGTCGACACCTTCAACACGCTCGACATCCCCTATTGCGACTTCGGGCCGCGCACGAAACGTTGGGACGTATTGGACATCGTTACATATGCCAACGATACTAAGCAGTGCGACAGCGCCCGAACCTCAGACATGAGGAGACGGCAGAGATGCGACTCTACAAGCGCAACGACTCGCCCCAATGGTGGGCGACATGGAACCAAGACGGAAAGCGACATCGCCGAAGTACTGGGACTGACGACCGGAAGCTAGCCGAAGCGCTGGTTTCCAAATGGGTACAGGAAGATTTTCTGGAAGATCACTTCGGGAAGAAGCCCGAACTTCCTTTTTCCGAAGCCCTACTACGTTACGCCAAGGCAAAGAAACGGGATAACACGAAGAACTTCATGGCCAAGACACGATACAGAATCCGGTATCTGGCGAAACGGTTCGAAGGCTGGAACGTTTCCGACTTCACGTACCGCAACGTACAGGCATTTGTCGACGAACGGCTGGAATCCGTTTCGTCCGCCATGTGCCTTGCCGATCTGGCCATCGTCCGTGCCGCCATCAACATGGCGCGGCGGGAAGAACTGACGGACTTCGTGCCGAACTTTCCGAGGCTGAAACCGTCCAAGCCCCGCAACCGTTGGCTGACGTTTGAGGAGGAAGAACGCCTCGTCATGGCAGCCGCATCGCACCTCAAGCCCCTGATCCGTTTCGCCGTCGATACCGGCGGCAGACGGGGCGAACTTTTGGGCTTGGATTGGCGCAACGTCGATCTGGCATCACGCCGGATCACGTTCACGGATACCAAGAACGGCGAAGACCGCTCTGTACGGCTCTGTGAACGCGCATATCGAACCCTGCTGGCACTTGGCCCCAAAGAACAGGGACCTGTGTTCACGTGGGGCGGCAAAGCCGTGAAGGACATGCGGTCATCGTTCGCCAAAGCCTGCGAACGTGCGGGAATAGAAAACTTCCGCTTTCACGATCTCAGGCACACGTTTGCATCGCGTCTGGTGCAAGGCGGCGTGCCGCTCTACGAGGTAATGAACCTCACCGGGCACAAATCGCTGAGCATGGTTCAGCGCTATGCTCACCTGGCCCCCGAATTTCAGGAGGCCGCTATCCGCGTGCTCGACCAGCGCCCGAAATCATTTGGGCACATTTCGGGCACAGTGGAAAATTCTCCACCGTCGAAAATGGCTGTAAGTCATTGAGAAGATTGGTGGAGCCGAGGGGAATCGAACCCCTGACCTTCGCATTGCGAACGCGACGCTCTCCCAACTGAGCTACGGCCCCACAACAGGATCGCCGGCGGGTCGAAAACCCCACCCGACGGGCGCGGAATATCGGCCCCAGACCCATTTCTGTCAAGTCGATATGCGCGTTCGGGCGGGTTTCAGGACGCCCTGCCCAGGTACGGGCGGGACGCTTGCGCCGACGCATCCCGGCAATTACTTTAATGTCGTTCCGGCACGCCGCCCAAGCCGGGGGCAAGCTTAACGGATACGCCAACGGAGTAGTCGCACATGGACGTTATCGTCGGCCCGGCTCTGGGTCTCATTTACCACCTGATCGGGCTTTACACCTGGGTGGTCATCATTGCCGTCATCATGAGCTGGCTGATCGCCTTCAACGTCATCAATCTTTCCAACCAGTTCGTGCGAATGATCTACGACGTGGTCACACGCCTGACGGAGCCCCTGCTGGCACCGATCCGCCGCTTCATGCCGGACCTGGGTGGCGTCGACATTTCACCCGTGCTGTTAATTCTGCTGCTGTGGTTCGCCAAGGACGTCATCGCACGCCTTGCGATGCGCATTGGTTGACGCACCCGAACCGTTTCATCCGGTCACCGAAGGGCTCGACGTCCGTTTGCGCGTAACGCCCAAAGCGTCCCGGGACGCAATCGGTGAAGTCGTCGCCGACGGGCAAGGAAAAGGCGCGATCAAGATTGCCGTCACCGCCGTTCCCGAGAAAGGTAGCGCCAACGCAGCCGTCATCAAATTGCTGGCCAAGGCGTGGCGGCTCCGCAAATCGGACATGGAAATCGTGCAGGGCGCCACGGACCGGAACAAGACGTTGAGGATCGCCGGCGACGGCATGGAGTTGATGGCGCGCCTGCGCCCGTTATTGCGGCACAGCCGCTGATTTAAGAGGGGGACAAGACATGAGCGAAGCCAAAATCATCGACGGCAAGGCGTTCGCTGCCGGGCTCCGGGCGCGCGTGGCGACCGAGGTCGCGAAACTCGGCGCGGACCACGGCATCAAACCGTGTCTGACGGTCATTCTGGTCGGCGAAGATCCGGCGAGCCAGGTCTATGTGCGCAACAAGGGGACGCAAACCGAAGAAGCGGGCATGGAGTCCGTAACGCATCGTCTCGATGCGTCGACGCCCGAAGAAGACCTGCTGGCGCTGATCGAAAGCCGCAACAACGATCCGGCGTGTAACGGCATTCTCGTTCAACTGCCGCTCCCCGATCACATCGACGAAAGCAAGGTGCTGGCCACCATCGATCCCGACAAAGACGTCGACGGTTTTCATGTCATCAATGTGGGGCGCCTCTGGACCGGACAGAATTCGCTGGTGCCGTGCACCCCTTATGGCTGCCTGCTCATGCTGAAAGATCATTTCGGCGGCAATCTGTCGGGCAAGCGGGCGCTGGTGCTTGGCCGCTCCAATATCGTCGGCAAACCGATGGCCGCGCTGCTGCTGGCGGAAAGCTGCACCGTTTCAATCGCCCATTCACGCACCGCCGACCTGCCAGAACGTTGCCGCGAAGCGGATATCCTGGTCGCTGCGGTCGGCCGGCCGGAGATGGTCAAGGGCGACTGGGTCAAGCCGGGCGCCGTCGTGATCGACGTCGGCATCAACCGTGTGCCGGCACCGGAAAAGGGAGAGGGCAAGAGTAAGCTGGTCGGCGATGTCGATTTCGCCGAGGCGTCGCAGGTTGCATCCGCCATTACGCCCGTGCCCGGCGGCGTCGGCCCTATGACCATTGCATGCCTTCTCAGGAACACGGTCGTAGCCGCCTGCCGCCAGAACGGGATCGACGCGCCGGACATTTGAACCGGTTCCGGGCGGGCGGTATTCTATGCCATGTCCCGCATCACCGAAGACGATCCGCAAGTCCTCGCCCTCGCCGCAGCCGAGCTGCTGAGGGAACGGGATTACGTCGGGGCTGCCAAGATCCATCGCCGCCGGACCGAGGTCGCGCCGGATAATCCGCTGGCGTGGCGAGATCTTGGCGATGCGCTCAACAAGGCCGGCCTTTTGGAGGATGCGGCCACAGCGACCGAACACGCCATCGCCCTGGATCCGGAAGACCCGCACGCCTTTGCGTATCTGGCTGTCATTCAGCGGAATATGGGCGACATGACGGCGGCCCTGTCCAACGCGGAAAAGGCAATCGGCCTCAACCCCGGTATCGCCGCGCATCACGTGTTACATGCTGAATTGCTGCTGGCACAGGGCGATTTCTTGGCCGGGTTTCGTGAGTATGAATGGCGGCTCGGTGTGCCCGAGGTCTTCGCCCCTGCCGGTCAGTCCGGGCTGCCGATGTGGGACGGTGCAGAAATTGATGGGCATGTGCTGCTGACCGGCGAACAGGGCTTCGGTGACACGCTTCAATTCTCCAGGTTCGCGCTTATGGCTGCGGGACGCGCAGCGGGCGTGACCTTCGTGGTGCACGCACCACTCAAGTCGCTGCTGGCATCCCTGCCCGAGATCACGGTCGTGGCCTTTAACGAGCCTGTGGAGGGCGCGTTCGAGGCGACAGCGAATATCGCCAGCCTGCCGCACCTTTTCGGCATCACCCGAGAAAGCGTCCCGGCGTCCGTCCCCTACCTTCGTGCATCCGATGCCGCCCGCGAAAAATGGCATACCCGTGCCCCGTTGGGCGCGGGACTGCGCGTCGGTCTCGGCTGGCGCGGCAACCCGTCGGGCAGCCATGACCGCGGACGCTCCGTGACGCTTGATCAACTGATCCCTCTTTCCGGTATCGAGGGCGTGACATTCCATTCGCTACAACGCGACGCCGAAACGATGGAACTCGCGTCGTGGCCCAAGGCAATCCACGACCTCGGAACCGGGTTTGAAACGTTCGACGACACCGCGGCCGCCGTCAGTGCGCTCGACCTGGTCATCACCACCGATACCGCCCTTGCCCATGTTGCAGGCGCAACCGGACACCCGGTCTGGCTGTTGCTCAAACGCTGGCCGGCGTGGCGCTGGGGTCTCGACGGGGCAGAGACACCCTGGTATCCGACGATGCGCGTCTTTCGTCAGCCGGAAACCGGCGACTGGGAGAGCGTCGTCGCTGATGCCAGCACCGCACTGCAGGCGTTCATCAGCGATTCCCGCCCGCCAGTTTGACGCTTGCCGGATCGGCCCGGAGCATGGCCATCGCGATGCAGCCGAGCGCGGGACCGATCGCCAGCGGCGCCATCGCCCACTGCCATGTCAGATACTCGGCGAACACCGGCAGCGCATGAATGGTGACCAGCGTCAGCGAGAACCCGATGCAGGTCTGCACGGTCAGCATCGTACCGACATACCGCGGATCGGCGAGTTCGATCACGCAGGACGAAAATTGCGCCGAGTCCGCCACCACGGTTACACCCCAGACGAGGCACAGGAGCACCATCAACGCCGGAATGCCGCCGTAGAAGAAACCGGCCGTCGCCGCGCACATGCCGCTGATGGCCATGGCACCGATCGTCAAGGTCGTCCGCCCCATACGGTCGGCAAACTTGCCGCCCGCCATCGACCCGATACCGCCGGACGCGATCACCAGGAACGTCGCCGCCCCGGCCCAGAACACCGGGTTGCGCATCCCGCTCTCGGCAAAGCTGGCGGCCAGATAAAACCCGATCCAGCCCCACATGGCGTAAAGTTCCCACATGTGCCCGAAATAGCCGAGATTGGCGAGCCTAAGCGGCCGGTTGCGCCAACCGTCCAGTATAGCGGCCGGATTGAACGGCGCGGCGGGGGCCAAACCGGGACCGGGCTGGCACTGAAGGATCAGCAACGCGGACAGAACCGCCGCCATCGACGCCGCCGTCATGGTAAATCGCCAGTCGACACCGCCCGCGACGTTGAAAAGGTGCGGCAACGCGGAGCCTAGCGTCAAAGCCCCGACCAGCAGCCCAACCAGATATCCGGTATCGCCCTTTGCCCAGGACGACGCCAGTTTCATGCCGACCGGGTAAATCCCGGCCATGCACATGCCGGTCACGAACCTGAGCATGACGACGCCAAAAGATCCCGGTTCCAGCGCCAGGATCGACGCGTTCGCCGTTGCCGCGATCAGGGCCGCGATCGCAAACAGACGCGTGGGCGCCATGCGATCCGGCAGCGTCAGGAGTGCACTGGTCAGCGTGCCGACAACGAACCCGATGGAGACGGCACTCGTATACAGCGACGCCTGTAGATCCGAGATCCCGGCTTCCGCCTGCAGTGCCGGCACGACCGCACTCGCGGAAAACCAGAGCGAAAGCGCCGAGACCTCGGCGAGGGCAAGCAGCATCAAGGATCTGCGCTTCTCCCGGGGATCGATTTCCGTGTCCGTCATCCCTTGCCTTTAGAGCATTCCGGCAAAGGCGCCAAGCACCCGCTGCCTTGATGGCCCTTGGCGGCAGGCGCGTTTGGGTGTACACCCCGCGCCATGACGGAAACGAATGCCGACGACCGTATCGACCTGGTGGGTCTGAGCCGCGCTGAACTCGCGGATGAGCTCGCGCGCCTGGGCGAAAAACCTTTCCGCGCCAAACAGCTCTGGCACTGGATTTATCATCAGGGCGAAACAGACTTCGCCGAAATGACGACGCTGTCGAAGGATTTCCGTACGAAGCTCGCCGAAACCCACCGGGTCTCGCGGCCGGGCGTCGCCACCGAGCAGACGTCCGTCGACGGCACGCGCAAATGGCTGTTCCGTCTTGGCGACGGCAAGGAAGTCGAAACCGTCCATATTCCGGAAGAGGATCGCGGCGCGGTCTGCGTGTCCAGCCAGGTCGGCTGCACGCTCGCCTGCAAGTTCTGCCATACCGGCACGCAGCCGATGGTGCGCAACCTGACGGCGGGCGAGATCGTCGGCCAGTTCATGGCCGCGCGCGACAGCTACGGGGAATGGCCGTCCCCCAGCGACGGCAGCCGCAATCTTTCCAACATCGTCATGATGGGCATGGGCGAGCCCCTGTTTAATTATGAGAACGTGGCCAAGGCGCTGACCATCATCATGGACGGCGACGGCATTGCCCTTTCGAAACGACGCATCACGCTTTCGACGTCGGGGATCGTGCCGGAGATCGAGCGCTGCGGTGCGGACCTCGGCGTCAATCTGGCGATCAGCCTTCATGCCGTCCGCGACAACCTGCGCGACATACTGGTCCCGATCAACAAGAAATGGCCCATCGCCGAACTTCTGGACGCCTGCCGCCGCTATCCGACATCGTCGAACGCAAGGCGCATTACGTTCGAATACGTCATGCTTGCCGGCGTCAACGATTCCGATGCCGAAGCGCACGAGCTTGTGCGCCTTTTGAAAGGCATTCCCGCCAAGATCAACCTGATCCCGTTCAACCCCTGGCCGGGTGCCGAGTTCGAATGTTCGTCCAACAACCGCATTCACCGCTTTGCCGAGATCGTCAACGATGCCGGGTATTCATCGCCCGTCCGTACGCCGCGCGGGCGCGACATCATGGCAGCCTGCGGACAGTTGAAATCGGCGTCCGAGCGCATGCGCAAGTATTCCGAGCGGGCGCAAACCGCTTAACCCCCGATATGGTCCCGATCTTGCTTCGCTCTCCCTGATAACCAGAGGAGGGAGGCGCGTCATGTTCGACAAGACCCATGCAGCCAACGCTCATGCGGCCGCCCTGCCCGACGTCACGTCGGCACAGTCCAACAAGCCGGAACTGGACAAGGAACCGGCCTGGAAAAGCGAATTCCGTCAGACCCTGCGTGAAGTGCGCGAGAAGGGGTTCAGCGCCTATGCGGCAGAAATCAACGAGAAGAAATTGGAGGAGCTGCGGCAAAAAATTCTTGCATCAATGGGGCTTAGCGAGAGCGATCTCGACAACATGAACCCTGAACAACGCGAGCAGATCGAAAAGATGATCGCGCTCGAGATTCAACAACGCCTCTCCGCGGAAGATGCACTTGAGGGAACCGCCAAGGGTGCGAACGCCTCGGCAGACGACCTCGCCGACCAGGTTCGCGCGGCGCCGAACGGGCTCGGCACCGGCGTGCTGCTGATGCAGGAATTGGATACCAATTCGCGACCGCAGCCTGAAAAAGACGACTTAACCGGGTAGTTTTTGCCGGGTACGCGGCAACCACTGCCGGAGTCTTTGCGAAAATATGAAATCCGGCGTATGTCTATGGCCGTGGTGTTGTTTCAGTATGGTGTAGACTGCTCGTGAACTATCAACGTTCCCTGTCAGAAGTTCTCCGTGTGTCGTTTAGCGCAGAACCGGTCGCCGTCTATCTGGGCGACGTCGCAATTGCGGAGAGCAATGCTGCCGTCATCCTGCATGAACCGGGGTACCCTGACCGTTACTACTTTCCGCGTCTCGACGTGAAGATGGATTTTCTGGCCCCGTCCGACAAGGTGACGGCATGCCCGCACAAGGGGCCGGCGGAATATTTCCATATCGAGGTCAAGGGCAGCCACCGCGAAAACCTGGCTTGGTCGTACCCGGCGGCAAAACTCGGTGTGGCCGAGATCAGCGGTTTCATCGCGTTCCACAATGACGATCCGGATATCAGCATCCGCTGATCGCGACCGCTTTTAATATTTTTTAAGACTGGCGCGTGTCCAATGGCGCATCGTTCCCGATTGAGGAGATGTGCGCCGTGCTACTTGATCCGACAACGTTCAAAGCCCTGGCCGAGCATTTGGGCGGCGACACGGTCAGAGCGGCAACCAAGGGTATGCCCTCGTTGCCGGCCGACGATCTCAGAAACCCGGTCCCGTTGGGGCGGACGCAGGTTCTTCTCTCATTCGGCCTGACGGAGCGCGATCTCGACTTTATGGGCGAGCGACAGCGCAGGCTGGTCGACGAGGTGGTCGACCGGGTCCTAACCGTTCAGTCCCTCGCCTAAACCCGCCAGAGGCCCGATCCGCCTTTACGAAGCGGATGGGATCAATATACTGCGCCCGCTTTTCCACCATCCGGACCTGAGAGCGCACGTGCATGTCTAACGAAGTCAAAAAAGTCGTCCTCGCCTACTCCGGCGGCCTTGATACGTCGGTCATCCTGAAATGGCTGAAAGACACTTATAATTGCGAAGTCGTGACCTTTACCGCCGATCTCGGCCAGGGCGAAGAGGTCGAACCCGCGCGCAAGAAGGCCGAGATGCTGGGCATCAAGGAAATCTACATCGAGGATCTCCGCGAGGAATTCGTCCGTGATTACGTGTTCCCGATGTTCCGCTCCGGCGCAATCTATGAAGGCACGTACCTGCTCGGCACCTCGATCGCCCGCCCGCTGATCGCCAAGCGGCAGATTGAAATCGCCCGCGAAACCGGGGCCGACGCGGTCTCGCACGGCGCCACCGGCAAAGGCAACGACCAGGTCCGTTTCGAGCTCGGCTATTATGCGCTGGAACCGTCCATCAAGATCATCGCGCCATGGCGGGAGTGGGACCTGACCAGCCGCACCAAGCTGATCGAATACGCCGAGAAAAACCAGATCCCGGTCCCCAAGGACAAACGCGGCGAGGCGCCGTTCAGCCAGGACGCCAACCTTCTGCACATCTCGTCGGAAGGCAAAATCCTCGAAGATCCCTGGGTCGAACCGGATTACGACCTGATCCTCAGCCGCATGGTCACGCCCATGGCGGCCCCGGACACGCCGGAGGAAATCACCATCGATTTCGAGAAGGGTGATCCGGTTGCCATCAACGGCGAGAAAATGAGCCCCGCCACCTTGCTGGCGAAACTGAACGAGCTTGGCGGACGAAACGGTGTCGGCTGCATCGATATTGTTGAAAACCGTTTCATCGGCATGAAGTCCAGAGGCGTTTATGAAACGCCGGGCGGTACGGTCCTTTTCCACGCCCACCGGGCGATGGAAAGCATCACGCTCGAGAAGGGCGCCATGCATACCAAGGACGAGCTGATGCCGCGGTACGCGGAGCTGCTTTACAACGGTTTCTGGTTCGCCCCGGAGCGGGAGATGCTTCAGGCCGCCATCGACAAGGCATCCGAACGCGTGACCGGTACCGTGCGTCTCAAGCTGTACAAAGGCAACGTCATCATCACCGGCCGCAAGTCGCCTTATTCGCTCTACGACGAAGCGATGGTGACATTCGAGGAAGATGACGTGTACGATCAGCGCGATGCGGCCGGGTTCATTCGCCTGAACGCGCTCAGACTGCGCCTGCTGGGCCGTAATTAACCATTACGTACAACGCTGAACTGATTATCGGGCCGTGAAATAGCCTGATAATCAGCGCTTTCGACAATTTAAGTTGACCGTTAAACCTATTTTCTGCATGGTTTTGTTAACCATATAAATAGGGGGGCGGAATCATGGCTGCTCTTAAAATTGTACTCTACTTTTTGTCGGGGTTGTGTGTAATTGCAGGCGCAGTTTGTATCGGTCTCTTTTTTCACAACGGATCAATACAGGCGCTGGGTAGCGGCGCGATACTGCTTTGCTTTGGCGTTGCGGGGCTGCTGCTCTCGATTTTCTTTGATCCGATCGTTCGCGCTTTCAAGGACGAACGCGCCCGGGGCTAGACGCTCCGGTTTTTGTATCACCGGTGAAACGACGTAAGGGTGGGGTCACGCTCGATCCAGTACGTGTAGAGTGCAACCGGCGCCAACGTCAGGTCGACGCCTTTCATGGTCGCTTGGCGTGCGACGCTGCCCGTCAATACGTACGTGGTCGCCCGAGGATTGTTGTCCCGCACAAAGTTCACCATCTGGTCCGGCCGGGAGTCGGTTCGGACATACGCGTTCTGCCAATCAAGGTCATAGACGTGGTCGGGCAAGCCGCTCTCGGGATGTAAGGTCAACAGGTCCACAGCGCCGCCACGCCAGCTTGCATAGTAAAGGTTTTCGATCGCTGATGAGCCGAGCCATTGCGACACCAGTGCCGTTTCCGCGAGACGTTGGAAATACTGGTCCGACGGTGTCACCGGTGCGAACAGGGCGGCATAGAGCGACGGGCTGGTCAGGTAGACCTTGAAGAAGACCTGGCGCTGGAATTTCTTGGCGTCACGGTCGACACGATTGATGCGGCGGATCAGAAACGCCTGTTCCAGGTAATCGAGGTACTTGCGCAACGTATTCTTGGCGATACCGGTCGCTTTGGCGAGATCGTCCATCGACACTTCGCGCCCGGTATTGAAGGCCAGCAGACCGAATAGCCGGTTCAGTTCCTGCGGGTCGTTGACCCCGGCTAGCGATGCCAAGTCCTTGTGCAGAACCCGGTCGGCGACGCCGTCGCGTATGAACGCCGGCGCCGGGACGCCGTCCTTGCCACTCAGGATACCTTCCAGGAACCCGCCAAAATTGACGTAACGATGAAATTCCTGGTTCAGTGCCGGCAGCCCGTTCGGCTCGAGCGTCATGGCGCCCTGCGCCGGATTGTCGTTGCGCGCGCCAAACAACTTTTCTTCGGTACCGCGAAACCTCATGAACTCGAGAAACGTCAAGGGCGGCAGCACGAAGACTTCCATCTTGCCGTTCAGGACCGTCGCCCCGCTGACGATCGAGGGCGATCCAGAGGACACCGCGCCGACAATCCTGGCGCGCGGCCGCATTTCGGCGAGGCGGAGGAGCTGTTTCTCCCAGTCCTTTGCGTACTGCACCTCATCGAAAAAGATATAGATCTCTGCATCGGGACCATGCCGGTACCGGCGACAGAACATCTCAAACAGGATGGCAAGGTCGGCCGCGGTGTAACTGGGCGTCGTCAGAGAGCAGTAGAGTATGCTGGTCGGCTTGATGCCGCGCTCGACGAGTTGCGCCACCATCTGCCGCATGAGCACGGTTTTACCGGCCCGCAGCGGTCCCGCCAGCACCATGACATTGCCGGTGCCGGCTTCCATGACCCGATCGAAAAAAGCCGGGAAGAAAGCGCGTTTCGGCGGATTCTTGAAGGCGACCCGTGTTGAGTCCTTGAATTCCCACCAGGGATTGTCAAAGGCCAATCGGTGGAACAGGTCGTTGTCGGTGATGGTATGCATGGATCCCCGTTTTCATACCTGCCGACGGTTACACTCGGAAGCCCCGTTGGTTCGGGGTCCGCGCCACGCACTGACAAGAAGATGATCAATTACGTGAGCTTATTATCTTAGATCGAAGCATTGACCTTATTCTGACGGGCTGTCAAGCGCCGCGCCCATAGGGATTTTTACGTAATCAGCCGGGCGACGCGCTGCCGGATTTCCGGTACCAATTCCCCCTCGAACCAGGGATTCTTGCGCGCCCACCCGGTCGTCCGCCAGCTCGGATGCGGTGTCGGAATTATTTCGGGGCCGTAATCCCGCCACGCGCGAACGGTTTCCGTCATGTTCTTCTTACGGCGGCCGCCAAGGCAGTATGCCTGCGCATGCATCCCGACCAACAGCGTAAGCTCTACGTACGCCATATGCTCACGCAACGGCGCATGCCATGCCGGTGCGCATTCCGGGCGCGGCGGCAGGTCGCCGCCCTTGGGATCGCGGCCCGGGTAGCAAAAGCCGGTCGGCATAATGGCAATCTTCGCGGTGTCGTAGAATGTATCTTGGTCCAGCGCGAGCCATTCCCGCAGACGGTCACCGGACGGATCGTTCCACGGGATGCCGGTTTCGTGGACCTTGGTCCCGGGCGCCTGCCCGATAATCAGCACCCGCGCGGTCCGGCTGATCCGGACCACCGGCCGGGGGCCCAGCGGCAAATGCGCTTTGCAGATATCGCATGCGCGCACCCGCTCGAGCAGGTGTTCCAAACTTTCGGTCCGTTGCGTCATCATCTTCCATTACCATATGACATATAACGAGCACATTGCTGTCGAGGAAAAATGAGCCCCAAGCTCGATCAAAACGCCGTGAAGCGCATCGTGGCGGTCGCGATGACTGTATGCATCGTCGGCATAGCGGTGCTTTTGTATGCCTGCACGTCTGACAACGATCGCGCGGAGGGTCCGGAGGAGGTCGCGTCTTTACCACCGCTGGCAGCAACGGAAATCCATAGCGGTCTCGACTATGCCCTTGATACCGTCGCCAAAGACAAGACCGTGCCCGCGCTTTTTATCGACAGTCTCGACGTGAACCTTGATCGCATCCGCGACGTTGAAGAAAAGAAGGCGACCTTCTTCCGTATCATGCTGCCGCATATCGCACGCGAGAACGATCGTATTCGTGCCGAACGGTCGAAAATCTATGACGCCGCTGGCGATGTTCCTGCGCCGCTGTTCGAAAAATACGAGGTCGATGACGGCAGCGTGGACGAACTACTACGCCGCGTGGACGTCGTGCCGGCATCGCTGGTCCTGGCGCAGGCCGCGTTGGAAAGCGGATGGGGAACCTCCCGCTTCGCGCGCAAGGGCAACAATTTTTTCGGCATGCGCACGTACAACGAGGACGTCAAAGGTATGGAGCCGAGGGAAGCAGACGGCTTCAAGGTCATGGTCTTCCGGGATATCGGCCATAGCGTACGCGTCTATATGAAGAACCTGAACACCCACGATGCCTATGCCGATTTCCGTCAGGCGCGCGCGAAGGAACGTGCCAGCGGCGCAGCTCCCACCGGGCACACGATGACGAACTATCTAACGTCCTATTCCGAGATCCCCGAGAAATACGGCAAAAGGCTGCGCGGCATGATCGACCGTAACGACCTGCACCGCTTTGACGGCGTTCGCGTCGCCGATAACTAGACCGCCGCGAGCAGGCCATCCACATACGCCGGCACGATATCACTGGCCGCGCCGTAATGCTGCTCGGCAAAGGAGGTCGCGCCGCTCGACGGCTCCAGGTTGAGCTCCACGGTGTGGCCGCGTGAATAATGCCGCACCAGCTCGACGAAGCCCGCGGCCGGATAGACGTTCCCCGATGTCCCGATCGACATGAACAGAACCGTGCGCGCGAGCGCCTTTTCTATCTCATCCATCATGAGCGGCATCTCGCCGAACCAGACAACGTGCGGCCTGAGTCCACCCGCCCTCGTACAAGCCTGGCAAACCATGTCCACGGACAGATCGCGCCGGCACGCCGACAGATCACCGCAGTGAGAACACCGCGACTTCAGCAACTCTCCATGCATGTGAATAAGGTGACGTGTGCCCGCCCGTTCATGCAGGTCGTCGATGTTCTGTGTCACCACGAGCACATCGCCCGGCCAATCCCGCTCCAGCCGCGCAAGTGCAACATGTGCGGGGTTCGGCTGTACTTTTTCATCCAGCAATCCCGCCCGGCGATGGTTGTAGAACTCGTGCACCCGTACGGGATCACGGTCAAAGGCTTCCGGCGTTGCCACGTCCTCAATTCGCACCTTCGACCAGATTCCATCCGCATCGCGAAAGGTATCCAGCCCCGATTCCTTGGATATCCCCGCGCCCGTCAAAACGACAATGGGGCCTTCTGCATCAATACGTGGCATCCCGGATATCCTCTCGCCTTGCTCTCGTATAGAACCGTCATGATAATCGCGTTGTTACCTTTTCCAAGTGACGGAGCGAGTTCCGTATGGTCCGCGTGTTGTTTGTCTGCCTTGGCAATATTTGCCGCTCGCCCACGGCCGAGGGTGTGTTCCGCGATCTGGTTCGCCGTGAAGGCCTCGTGGATCTGATCGTCACGGATTCCTGCGGCACGGGCGGCTGGCATGCCGGCGACCCGCCGGATAGCCGTGCATGTGCCGAAGCGGAAAGCCGTGGCATCGAAATCCGGGATCTGCGCGCCCGCCAGGTCCGCAAAGACGATTTCGGGAGCTTCGACTATGTCCTCGGCATGGATGACGGCAATATCCAGAATTTGCTCGCCATGTGTCCGCCCGAATTCACGGATCGGGTAAAGCTGTTTTTAAGCTTTGCCCCGGAAGTTGGTCGTCATGATGTGCCGGATCCTTATTACGGAGGTCCGGACGGATTCCGGAAGGTCTTCGACATGATCGACAAGGCATCACACGGCCTCCTCGCCGACATTCGCACAAGGCATCTCGATGCCCGATAAACTTAAGACCCGCATCGCCAGCGCCCTGGGCTGCGACGTGAGAACACTTCAGCCGGTCGGTGGCGGGTGCGTCGCGGATGTCCGCCGTGGCGAACTGGCCGATGGCCGTGTCGTCGCCGTGAAATGGCAGGGCGGCACGCTCGCCCTTGAAGGCCGCATGCTGACCCGGCTCGGCAAGGCCGGCTTGCCGGTGCCGAAAATCTGGCACGCAGAGGACGACCTTCTTGTCATGTCCTGGATCGAGCACGGTGGGACACTCGACCGTGACGCGGAGGAGCATGCTGCCGACCTGATCGCTCACCTGCACAACCAGACCTCGGATACGTTCGGATACGAGGAAGATACGGTGATCGGCGGGCTGCATCAGCCCAATCCGCAGTTACCGAACTGGCGCGAATTCTTCCGCGATCATCGCCTGCTGTACATGGCGAACGAAGCGATGCGCGCGGAACGCATTTCGTCCGCGACCTTTCAACGCATCGAAACACTCGCCGGGCGGCTCGAAACATGGATAGAGGACGACATCAAGCCGTCGCTGATTCACGGCGATCTTTGGGGCGGGAACGTTCTTTCGCTGCCGGGCCGGGTCACCGGCTTCGTCGATCCTGCGATCTATTATGCGGACGCGGAAATCGAACTCGCGTTTTCGACGCTCTTCAACACCTTCGGCGAGAAGTTCTTCACCCGTTACGAAGAATACCGGCCGCTCCGACCCGGTTTCTTCAAGGCGCGCTGCGAGCTTTACAACCTCTATCCGCTCCTCGTGCATGTCCGCCTGTTCGGTGGCGACTACGTCAACACGGTCGAAGGCACGCTCTCGAGGTTCGGGTGCTGATCATTTTCGATTGCGACGGCGTGCTCGTCGACAGCGAAGTCATCGCCAACCGGGTCATGGCCGCGCACTTGAGCCGTCACGGATATCCCGTCACCGGCGCCGAATGCCGGGCCAAATTCATCGGGCGTACCATCCCGGGTGTCATCAAAATGGTGGCGGAGGAGGGGGTCGAACTCCCCGACGATTTCGAGGCGACACTACGTGAGAAAGACGTCGAAGCTTTTGCCCGCGAGCTTCGACCGACACCCGGCATGCGCGCTGCATTGGAACGACTGGATGACAGGCCCAAGTGTGTCGCTTCCTCCGGCAGGCCCGAAAAGATCCGCCGCAACCTGGAAATAACCGGACTGCTGCGTTACCTCGATCCGCATCTTTTCTCCGCCCGCGACGTGAAGAATCCAAAGCCGGCTCCCGATGTGTTCCTGATGGCCGCCGACCGCATGGGCGAACGGCCCGACCGCTGCACCGTCATCGAAGACACCCCGCTTGGTATCGAGGGCGCGAAACGCGCCGGCATGCGCGCGCTCGGATACATCGGCGCATCGCACCGCGTGCCGTCGGACGAAAAGATTCTGCGTGACGCCGGTGCCGACCTGGTGTTCGGCGACATGGAACAGCTGCCGGGTCTTCTCGGCTCGTAATTTTAACAACTACCGGGTGGCTCACATCCGCGCCGCAGAAATACGCTCCCGCGACTTCAAACCAGCGGAGAGCAATTCCATGTCCATTCTCGAAAACCACGTTGCGATTGTCACCGGTGCCAGCAGTGGCATCGGCCATGCAGCCGCCAAACTATTTGCAAAGGAAGGCGCACATGTCGTCGTCGGCGCGCGGCGCGAAACGGCTCTAAATGAACTCGTCGCGGAAATTGGCGAAGGGCGCAGCAATGCGGTCGCACTGCCGGGCGACGTTGCCGACGAAGCATTCCAGAAGGCGCTGGTCGACCTCGCGGTCTCGCGCTTCGGCGGACTCGATATCGCATTCAATAACGCCGGTATGCTTGGCGAATTGACGAGCACGCCGGAAATGACGGCAGACAACTGGCAGAATGTGATGGACGTAAACCTCACGAGCGGCTTTCTCGGCGCGAAGTATCAAGTCCCTGCCATGCAAAAGCGGAACGGCGGTTCGATCATCTTCACGTCTTCATTCGTCGGATACACCACCGGCATGCCTGGCATGTCGGCATATGGCGCAAGCAAAGCGGGACTGGTCGGCCTGACACTCGGCCTTGCTTCCGAGTTCGGCCAGCAGGGAATTCGCGTCAACGCGCTGTTGCCGGGCGGCACCGATACCGCCATGGCCCGCGAGGTGGCGAACACCCCGGAAATCGAAGACTACGTCCGACGCCTCCATGCAATGAAGCGGACCGCATCGCCCGGCGAAATCGCCGAAGCGGCATTGTTCCTGGCGTCCGGCGCATCGAGTTTCATGACGGGGCAGACGCTCATTGTCGACGGCGGTTTTTCGGTCCACCGAGCCTGACCGAATTCCGCTTACTGGTTATCCATCAACTCGTAATCGACCAGCGGTTCGTACATCGCACCCTCCCGGGCGAGATGCGATCGGAACAACGTGAACCTGTCGACCGTGAACGGCGGCGTCGCAATCGTGTCGTGCTGTTCGATCCACTGGCCTACATCCGTTGCCCGTGCCTGCTTCAGACGCGCCAACGTGATGTGTGGCTTGTATTTGCGCGCTTCCCGTTCGAAGCCGGCCTTGACCGCCGCGCTTTCGACGCGGCCATGCAGATAGCCGAGCGTCGTGTTTCCTTCGATCCCGGCCCAGATGGATTTTATCTGTGTGCCGCGTTCGAAGTATCCGAAACCGTCGCACTTGAGGTCGAACTGCGGGATGCTGATCTCGGACAGTTCCTGGTCCAGGTCACGTGCCTGATCACGCGTCGTCTCACCGCAGAAGAACAAGGTAATATGCATGCCCTCGGGCCGCACCCAACGCGCGCCGCGCACGCCCGACGATACGCGGACGAGATCGTCGCGGATGTTTTCGGGAACTGGAATGGCGACAAACAGTCTCATGGTATCTCACGGTGCCGGGTTGGGAATATCGTTGTGGATCGCCTCGATGCCTGCAAGCACATCGTCACTCAATACGAGATCTTCCGCGCTGAGATTGACCGCCAACTGGTCTTCGTTGGTGGCACCGATGATGTTCGACGTCAAAAACGGTCTGGAATTGACGAACGCGATCGCCATCGCCGCCGGCGCGATGTCATGTGCGCGCGCGAGCGCCACGTATTTTTCCGTCGCTTCGATACCGCGCGGTTTGAAGTTTCGTTTGAAATCCGGAAAAAGCTGCAGGCGGCTGCCTTGCGGCAATGCACCCCCGAGATACTTGCCGGTCAGCGCCCCGAACCCGAGCGGCGAATATCCGAAAAGGCCGACGTCTTCGCGAACCGCGATTTCGGCGAGACCAACTTCGAAGGTCCTGTTCAGCAGGCTGTACGGGTTCTGGATCGCACAGATCCTGGCGGCGCCGTCGCCGGCGGCTTCCAGGTGCTTCATCACACCCCAGGGCGTTTCGTTGGAAACGCCGAACGCACGTATTTTGCCAGCGTCGATCATCGCCTGCATGGCGTCCACCACGTCGTCGATAGGCGTCCCGCCGGCGTCCGACGGATCGTGCGCATAACCGAGTTGACCGAAATAGTTGGTCTTACGCTCCGGCCAGTGTGTCTGATAAAGATCGATATAGTCAGTGCCGAGCCGTTTCAGGCTGTTGTCGACGGCGTCGGCAACCTGCCGGCGCGTGAACTTGAGGTCCCCGCCGCGAATATGCCCGAAGCGCGCGCCGGGCCCGGTAATTTTCGTGGCGATGACCGTGTCCGCACGGTTGCCGCGCGCCTTGATCCAGCTGCCGAGGATTTCTTCACTCAGACCCTGCGTCTTCGGGTTTGCTGGGAATGCGTACATTTCCGCCGAGTCGTAAAAATTGACGCCATGGTCGGCGCACATATCCATGAGCCGGAACGCCTCCGCCTCGGTGTTCTGGCCGCCGAAGGTCATTGTTCCCATGCAGATCCGGCTGACACGGATACCGGTACGGCCAAGGTCGTTGTATTGCATGGGGAAGCCTTTCGAAGGAGCGGGGCGGGAACTGTGTGCAATTTGAGGAATGGCACTGAGGCGTGTCAAGGAACCCCGGGCCGATTTACCCGGTCCGGTCAGCCGAACGTCAGCAATACACCGGTATATCCGTACAGCCGGTCGTTCGAGATCTCGCCTCCGGCATAGAACCCGATCACCGGCACGCCGCCCAGACCTTCGGAGATCATCTCCGCCTCGGCCGATTCGCTGCCGAACATCGACGGGCCACGTGCCACACACGAAATGTAGACGGCGCCGCGGGCATCGCCCGGCATGCGTTTTTTGACGTCAGCGAGCATGCGTTGCAGATCCTTCTGTGCGCTCGCCGGGTCCCGTCGCACAAACATGATCCGGTCCCCGGGTGCGATCTCGGTGCCGACAGCGAGGAGCCCGTTCTGCGGATCGATGGCCATGAGATTGCGCACCAGATAATCGGCGCCATCGTCCGTTCCCGAAACCGGAAACGCCACATGGACGTACCCCGCGACCCGTTGCAGATCGTGCGCCAGCATCTCGCCGATGTCCTCTTTGAACACTTCGAGTGCGGGACGGCCGTCGATCTCGGAAATGACGTTTCCCTCGCCGACCGTGATCTCGTGGCCCGGGCCGAGCGGACTGCACCCCTGACTGAGCCCGACGGTCACCGGTACGTCGGGCGCGAACAGCACGCCCGAGACCCCGCCGGCACCCAGATCGGCGGCCAATTGATGCTGCGTGGTCCGCGAGCATGTCAGGCCACCAACCAGGTAGGCCCCCGACCGCGTGGAAAGGGTTTCGATCAGGTCAGCGAGTGACGGCGTCGACCCGTCGGCATGCACCAGCGCACATGCCGGATTAACCGTTTCCGCCCAACGCATCAGTTCGTCCGGCCACCGGTCCGGGATCGGGGTGCGTGCAATCAGTCGATACGCTTCGGAGCCGATATCGATCAGCATCGCCGCGGCAGCCGGGCGATCGTAGGCGGCTTTTCCATTGGCAACCACGCCGATCCCAAGCGTGCCCACCCAGGTTTCGATCCCTGTGGCCGACTTGAGCGCATCGGCGATGGCGGAAAAGTTGTCGGCGAAGTTATCCGTCAGGTAGAGCACCCCGAGGCCGCCGCCGGGCGCATCGACCGTGCCGAGACCTTCTGCGAGATCACGAACGATGCCCTGCCAATCCGCAGTTTCAGAATAGGCAACCGGGAATGACGTCATTCAGTTCTGTCCTTTCGCGAGCCCAGCGCGGTCAAGAAGCGCCTCGACCTCGGGCATTATGCGTTCGACGATGACGTCAACACCCTCTGCCGTCGGGTGGATGCCGTCGTCCTGATTGAGTGATGGTGTCCCGGCGACACCGTCGAGGAAGAACGGATAAAAAACAACGTCGAATTCACGGGCGAGGCGCGTATAGACCGCATCGAACTCTTTTGCATAGTCCTCGCCCATGTTGGGCGGCGCCTTCATCCCGGCGAGCAACACCGGAATATTCTTGGCCTTCAGTTCCGACAGCATGGCGGCGAGATTGTCATAGGCGCGTTCCGGCTCAAGACCTCGCAGCGCGTCGTTGGCACCGAGTTCCAGGATGACCCCACCCGGGTCGTTGCCGATCGCCCAACCGAGGCGCGCACGCCCGCCGGCCGTCGTGTCGCCGGAAACGCCCGAGTTCTCAACCCGAACGGCGTAGCCCCGTTCGCCGAGAGCTTTCTCCAGCTTGGCCGGAAACGCATCCGCGGCGGGCAGCCCATAACCGGCGGAAAGGCTGTCGCCGAGCACGACAAGTGTGATCCCGTTTTCCGCCGCCTGCGTATCAATTGTTGCGTGGGTAACAACACCTGTGCAGAGCAGCACGGTTGCAATTATTCGCCTGAGCCACATATCCAGTGAATGCCTTTGGTTCGGATGGAATTCATCACTACCATATAGGCACATTCACCGACAAATGAACGAAAGCGGAATGTCAGAGCCCCTTATTTCCCTCGAAAACGCCGAGCTGACGCTGCCCAGCGATGCCGGACCCGTCGAGATCCTGCGTGGCATCGACCTCAAGGTGGCAGGCGGCGAAACGCTCGGCATCGTCGGACCGTCCGGGTCCGGCAAAACGTCCTTGCTGATGATCATTGCCGGGTTGGAGCGCGCAACGCGTGGCAATGTCGCCATGCTCGGCACGTCGTATGGCGGTCTCAGTGAAGATGCGCTCGCCAAACTTCGCGGCGAGAATATCGGCATCGTATTTCAGGACTTCCATCTCATTCCCAACATGACGGCGCTAGAGAACGTGGCACTGCCGCTCGAACTCGCAGGATTGGCCGATCCGTTCGACCGTGCCGGTACGGCACTCGACGAGGTTGGTCTGTCGCACCGCCATACCCATTACCCCGGGCAACTCTCCGGCGGCGAGCAGCAGCGCGTTGCGCTCGCCCGCGCACTGGGCCCCGGACCGAAATTGATCCTGGCAGACGAACCGACCGGCAATCTGGACGGGGAAACGGGCGAAAAGATCATGGACCTGATGTTCGGCATCCACCAACGCAACGGCACCACCTTGATCCTGGTGACCCACGAAGAACGTCTCGCCCAACACTGCCAGCGCCGTGTCGTCATGGCGGACGGTCTGATCACCAGCGACGTCACACAGCCCATGGCCGCGGACTGAACGATGGCGCCTGCGTCGTACAAATTGGCGTGGCGGATTGCGAGGCGGGAACTCCGTGGCGGTCTGTCCGGATTTCGCGTTTTCATGCTGTGCCTCGCGCTTGGGGTTGCCGCGATCACCGCGGTCGGCTGGACCTCAGCGGCCATCGTCGACGGCCTGGCTGCGGACGCGCGCAGACTGCTCGGCGGGGACATGGAAATGCGCCTTGTCCACCGTGAGGCAAAGGAAGACGAGCAGGCCTATCTTGCTGCGAACAGCCGCCAGCTATCCAACACCATAAGGCTGCGGGCGATGGCGTCGGCGCGTGACAATGCCGCGCGGACACTTGTCGAATTGAAAGCGGTGGACGAGGTGTATCCGCTGATTGGTGAGATGGCGCTGCAACCCGAAATGGACCGGGACGCGATGTTTAAGACGACCGATGGTCTGCCGGGCGCGGTCGTCGACCCGTACCTCCTGGAGAAACTCGGCATCCAAACCGGCGGCGTGATCAGCATCGGCAAGGCGACGTTTCAAGTGAATGCAGTGATCGAGACCGAGCCCGATCGCGTGACCAGCGTCATCAATTACGGGCCGCGCGTGATGGTCGCCAAGGAAGATCTCGCCGCCACAGGGCTGGTGCAACCGGGCAGTCTGATCCGCTATTACTATCGCGTCCTGTTTGAACCCGGCACCGACCCGACGGCATGGCGGGATGCACTCTCCGCGGCATTTCCGGATGCCGGCTGGCGGGTCCGCGCGGCGAATGAAGCCGCGCCCGGCGTCCGCCGGTTCATCGAACGTCTGACGCTTTTCATGAGTTTCGTCGGGTATACGGTGCTGCTGGTCGGCGGCGTCGGCATCACGCGCGCCGTCAATGCGTATCTGGAAAGTAAAAGCCGGACCATTGCGACGTTGAAATGCATGGGTGCCGAAGCGGGCCTGATCGTAAAGGTCTACCTGATGCAGGTTCTGGCGCTTGCGTTGTTGGCAATTGTACTCGGCCTCGTGACCGGGATCGTGCTGCCTGCTGTGTCGCTGTACGCAATCATGGATTTGCTGCCGGTCCGTCCGATCTTCGGGTTACACGCCGGGGCGCTGGGGACCGCGGCGGCGTTCGGCCTGTTGACCGCCGTGACGGCGGCGCTTTGGCCTCTCGGCCGTGCCCGCGAGGTGCCGGCGCGGGATCTCTTCCGGGCACAGGCGGCGCCTCTTTCGGTGACACCCAGGCGCGTCTATTTCCTGTGGATCGGTATTGGGCTCGTTCTTCTGACCGGGCTCGTGTTTCTGACGGCCACGGACAAATGGTTCGCGCTCTGGTTCGTCGTCGGCGCGATCGCCACGGTCGGCCTGCTGAAGCTTGCCGGGTCTCTTCTGATCAGGTTCAGCCGGCGCCTTCACCCGTCGAACGCCATCCTGCGCCTGGTCGTCGCCAACGTGCACAGGCCCGGTGCGGCAACGTCGGGTGTCATTCTGTCTTTAGGGTTGGGGCTCGCGGTCCTCGTCGCCGTCGTCCAGATCGAGGGCAACATCACGCGTCAGATCGACGAGCGGCTGCCCAAGGAAGCACCGGCGTATTTCTTCATCGACATTCAGCCGAACCAGGTCGCGGAATTCGACCGTATCGTCACCGGCATCGACGGCACGTCCGACCTGCGCCGCGAACCGGTCGTTCGCGGCCGGATCGTCGAGATCAACGGGAAACCGGTGAGCGAGGTGAAGATCGCCTCTGAGAGCCAATGGGCCGTCCGCGGCGACCGCGCCCTGACGTCGACGGCCGAGATGAAGCCTGAAACCGACATCGTGGCCGGCGAATGGTGGCCGGCGGATTATGCCGGGCCGCCCCTGATTTCGCTCGACGACGGGCTGGCAAAGGGTTTCGGCGTTTGGGTCGGCGACACCTTGACGCTCAACATTCTGGGGCGGCGTATTACGGCTGAAATTGCATCGCTCAGGGAAATCGACTGGCAGTCGCTCAGGTTCGATTTCGCCGTCGTCCTTTCGCCGGGTGTCCTCGAAGGCGCGCCGCACACGCACATCGCCGCCGTCCGCGCCTCCGAAGCGGCAGAAGCATCGCTGGAGAAAGCCATCACCGATGCGTTCGACAATATCTCCGCAATACATGTGCGCGAAGCCCTCGCCGCAGCCCGCAACCTGATGGAAGGCATCAGCATCGCCATTCGCGCCGTGGCCGGTCTGACGGTCGTCGCCGGTGCGATCGTGCTTGCCGGCGCGCTTGCCGCCGGCCAACAGCGGCGGCGCTTCGACGCGGTTGTCTTCAAGGTTCTGGGCGCTACCCGAAAGCGCATCGCGTTGACGTTCGTTCTTGAGTACGGCGCGCTTGGGGCGATCACGGCGATTTGCGCTTTCGGCGTCGGCACGCTGGCCGCGTGGGCCGTCAGCGAGTTCCTGATGCATATGGACTGGACGTGGTTGCCGGCGGAAGCCGTCGCCACTCTCGTGATGGCGCTTCTTGCGACAATTGCGCTCGGGCTTGCGGGATCATGGCGCATTCTCGGCCTCAGGACGGCCCCGTTCCTCCGAAACGACTGAAATACAAACATTTTCCGTGGTACTGCTTTACATGAATTTTTCGTAAGATTCCCCGGTTCCAGTTGCAAATACAGCCTGCCCTACCCTATTTTAGTGCAGGATTAACAGCTTGAATCATAGGAGATTCAAATGGCTCTCGGACCTAACAACCGTTTCGGTGCCCGCGCCGGGCGGATGGATCATTCGCAGGCATATGACGCATCGATCGACATGGGTCTGCGTAAATACATGCTGGGTGTCTACAACTACATGACACTCGGCGTCGCCATCACCGGTTTGATGGCGTATGTCGTTTCGACGCAGCCAGCCGTCATGCAGGCGATTTTCGGCACTGGCCTCTCGTGGGTCGTGATGCTTGCACCGCTGGCCTTCATCCTGGTGCTGAACTTCGGCATCCATAAGCTGAGCGCATCGGCGACGCAGCTGATGTTCTGGGCCTTCGCTTCGGTGATGGGCCTGTCGTTGTCGACAATCTTCATCGCCTACACGGATGCGTCGATCGCCCGCGTGTTCTTCATCACCGCAGGCGCGTTCGCGGGTCTCAGCCTTTACGGCTACACCACGAAGCGTGACCTGACGGGCTTCGGCTCGTTCCTGGTGATGGGCCTGATCGGCATCATCATTGCCAGCATCGTCAACATCTTCCTGGCGAGTTCGGCGTTGCAGTTCGCGATCTCGGTGATCGGCGTACTGGTGTTCGCCGGTCTGACCGCATATGACACGCAGCGTATCAAGTCGATGTACTATGAAGGCGACAGCGCCGAGACCATGACCAAGAAAAGCGTCATGGGCGCGCTTTCGCTCTACCTCGACTTCATCAACCTGTTCCTGATGCTGTTGCATCTGTTCGGCAATCGCGAATAATCGGTTCCGAATAACGAAACCAGAAAACCCCGGCGCTTGCGCCGGGGTTTTTCTTTTCTGAAACGTCCGCCGTTCAGGGCAGTTCGACCAATCGGGCGTAGTGGTCTATCAGGTTGATCGTTTCTCTAAACGAGCCGATGGGGTCTTCTTTCACGATGTATCCGGCGACATGATGATCGTACGCCGTGCGCTTGTCGTCATCATCACGCGAGGTCGTCATGATGAAGATGACGGCGTCCTGCAACGCGACATCGCGGCGGACTTCCTGAAGAAATTCGCGCCCGTCCATCCGGGGCATATTCAAATCCAGCATGATGATGTAGGGCCGGGGCAGCTTTTCGCCGCCGTTTTCACCCCGCAAGATGGCCAGCGCTTCGACACCGTCCCTCGCCACATGCAGCGGGTTTTCTATCTTGAGAACCTTCAAGGCGCGGCGAACGGCGGCAATATCAACGTCGTCATCTTCGACGAGAAGCAGGGAGACCCGCCCGGAATCATTCCTTTGAAGACTGCGCATCCGGTTCCCTCCTCGGATTCCACGTAAATTTGAAACAGGTGCCTCGCGCCTGCTCCCCGACGACGGAGATTTCGCCATTGTTACTCTGCACCAGTCGTTTGGCTATCGATAAGCCCATCCCGCTGCCCTCGACGACATCCCTCGGCTTCAGCGTCTGGAACATCTCGAATATGCGCTCGCGGTATTTGTCCGGAATGCCCGGGCCATCGTCGCAGACCTTGAACTCGTAACCTTGCGGAGAAATCCTGCCGCTGATGTCGATCGTGCCTTCGGATTTATCATGATGCTTTACCGCATTGCTGATCAAATTGATGAAGACATGAGCGAGCGGCGTCTTCGGCGAGAAGATAACCGGCATACCCGGTTCGACATTCACCCTGAATCCCTTCGGCAGCTGAAGATTCTCTACGAGGGCGGTCAACATTTCTTCAACATCGACTTTCTCGAACTCGACCCGCGTGCGTCCGGCCCGGGAATATTCAAGAAGGTCGTCCAGCAGGGACTCCAGCCGCTTGATGCGTCGCCGCATCATTTCCAGGTGCTCACGGGAATCCTTGTTCAGGGTTTCACCGGCATCCTCTTCGATCCAGGTTGCCAGATTGTCGATCCCCCTTAGCGGTGCTTTGAAATCATGCGATGCGACGTAAACAAAATGGTCCAGGTCCGCACGCTCTTGTTCCTTCTGCGCAACGGCGTCGGCTATTCGTGTCCGCGCCTGCTCGAGCGCCTGAAACACGGCGCCGATATCACCCGTTTCGGCAATCTCAACCGGCTTCTCGAGATCGCCCTTGCCCAGGCGTACGATTTCCGTCGACAGTCGACCGACGCTGCGCGTGATCACATTCAACACGCGGACGTAAAGGACAACGACGACCACGATACCGAAGAAAAGCACGGCACCGATCGTGATCAGTGTCCATCTGGCGAATGCCGCTTCCCGCTCGCGGTAGATCGACGATATCCGGTCGTTGAGCGCGGACAATGCAAGAATCTGGTTGAGCAGGCGGTTGACGGCAGCACGTTTCGCGATCGCCGCGCGCGACGGGTCTGAAATGGCACTGTCGATCCGGGTCAGTTTGCCGAAAACCGAACCGAGGGTTTTGTGGCGGGTCTGGAGTTCCACAAGGAGGCGCTTGATTTCCGGATCTTGCACGGGGACGTCGTCAAGAAACCTGCCGAGACGCCGGTGCCGGGATTGCCATTGCTTCAACGCCCGTGGCGTCCCTGTCGCGAGGAACTCGGTCGTCAGGTACTGAAGGTCATTCAGCCCGCTGTTCAATTCTTCGGCCAACCGGCTTTCCCGGCTAAAATTGGTGTAGAGCAGCAGAACGACGACCACGACCACGGCAAAAAGAAGAACAGTGAAGATTCCGCCCGCCGCAACATACCTGATCTGACGCCGCATCATCGCACGGTCACTCGATTAGCTTTACGGCTTCGGGTTCGACGAAGCTCAACGGTTGCGGATCAATGACGCTCAGATAATCCGGGATGCTTGCCCCGCTCAGGTGCCCGTTGTCGATCAGCCATTGCGTCTCCTGCTCCATTAGACTGATGAGGTTCTGCAAGAGGGTTACTTCCAGGACGTACTTGCTCCATGTGTCACGAACGAAATCGAGATCCAGACGGAACCGTCTGGCAATGATCTCCTGCGCCTCGTGCGGATGTTCAGCGGCAAAACGCTGCGCGTCCAGCAGTGCTCTCAGTACGGCGCGCACTTCCGTGCGATGGGTGTCGATCCAGCTGCCATTGCCCGCCAGCACGAAATGATAGTAGTAGCTGTCCTGTTCCGGAAGCAGAAGAAAGTTGTCGCCGAGCGCAGCCTTGGCTTTGAAGACAAACGGCTCCCAGATAATCGCAGCGTCTACCGTACCGTTCGCTATTTCACCGACGATCTCGGGCGGGCGTAGGTTGACGAGCGTTACATCCTGCGGCGTCAGGCCGTTGATGGCGAGAATCTCGCCAAGAAAGAACTCGCCGATACTGCCACGGGTTACAGCGATCTTCCTGCCGGGCAAGTCGGCGACATGTGCAATTCCCCGGTCGCGCCGCGCAAAAAGGTTGGCTGAATTGGCGCGCGCGATCGATGCAACCAGTTTGAGGCCGTGGTTGTCCAGCAAATTAGTGACGAACGCGAATTCGGAACTGTTGCCGAGATGGATTTCGCCGGCGTTGAGCGCGCGTGACGCACTGACGCCCGAGGAAAACTCCAGCAGCTTCACGTCGACGTCATGAGCCCGGAAAAATGCCTGATCTTCAGCGATCCACATGAGGTGGCCGGTGGGCGTTGAACCGATCAGCACCTGATCGGCACCCGCCGGCGTTGCAAGAACGGACAATAAGAAAACGACAATAGAAGGCCAAGAGGACCTGAAGCGTCGGGTATCCCGGCGCCGCAAAAACAACATCAAAACCCCTCTCTCTGTTTCACAATGCGCCTTGGTGCATCGTAGTCATACCCTTCGAAGGCGTCGATAGAAGAAACTCTCAGCCGGCGGACCGGACGCTTCATTTGCTCTCATAGTGTGTATTTCGGGCACTGCAAGTAGGTGCACCACGCTGATTAACCCTCATCAAGAGCGTTATAGTGCTGCAGCCCATTCTTTTCCGGCGAATATGCATCGGCATTTGAATGCCGTCTCGGCTCCGGGCAGGGCGCCACGTCAGGCGCACATGGCCCGAATGCTATCTATAAGAGTATTTTTCTGCATTGATCACATAATTGTTGGCCGCAATATCAGCATGTGTCGGCTATACTGGCGATGTTTACGACGGATTCGCAGGTCGCCCGACCGGGACCGGATCGGGGGCCAACCACGTTATCGTCGTTGCCGGAACGGCCGCGGGCAATTGGCCTCATTGCAGGCGCTTATGTGGCCTGGCATTGAAGCAGGAGTGCACATGCCTCCAAAGAACAGCAATCTTTCGAATTATCCTGTTGCGGAGTCCAGTTCCGACGACGTGCTACGAAACTTTGCGCACGAAATCCGGACGCCGCTGAACGGCATGCTTGGCTACACCTACCTTATCGCCGAAGCCGTCAAAAACGGCGGCGATTCCGCCACCATCGGCGACTACAATCAGTCACTGAGAACAGCGACGACGCGGCTGCTTCAGATATGCGAACGGGTCCTGGATGAAGCGGTTACCGGGGAAAGCATCGTCGTCCGTCAGAACGTGAATGCGAGCGAGGTGGCAAATAGTGTCGTCGAGACCTTTCGCGCTCTCGCGGCGGAACGTCGCGTCGATCTAAGGTGCGAATTCCCGGCGAATTTCCCCATTTTGCAGACCGATCCGTTGCTGCTCAGCCAGGCGCTTTCCAATCTGGTCAGCAATGCCATCAAATTCACGCCCGGCGGCGGGTCGGTCACGGTCCGGGGCGAATTCAGCCATACGGACGATGCGATGATCTTCATCATTCAGGACACTGGCGCCGGCGTGTCCGCAGACCTGTTGATGCGCATGCGGCGAGGCGATGTGGAATCGACCGCGGAACGCCATGGGCACAAGGGCTGGGGTCGCGGGCTGAAAATCGCCGACGCCCTTTGTGGGAAGATCGGCGCTGAACTGCGCCTGGAGAAAGCCCGTTCAGGCGGCACGGTTGCCATGATTTCCGTACCGGTAAATCCACCCTGACACCGGCCCGGGGCCGTTTACATTCCTTTACAGATTCGGTTTTCCCGAATATCCGGGGATTACACCCTCGTCGGATAATCCGCACATCGCTTGGCAGCCGCCTGGGATGCGGCCGCCCCGACATACAAGGGTGAAATCATGGCAAGTAAACTGCCCGATCTCGATATCTCGACGCTCAATTTTCTGATTATCGAGGACAACGTCTATATGCGCAGCATCCTGAAGGAGATTCTGCGCGCGTTTCATGTCCCGCTGGGCCAGATCAACATGGCCGAGGACGGCAAAAACGCCCTTAAAATGCTGGAAAGCCTGCCCACCGACATCGTTCTCTGCGATTGGGAGATGAAACCGATGCCGGGCGTCGAGTTCACCAAGCGGGTCAGGAATTCGACCGATATCGTCGACCCTTACGTCCCCATCATCCTGATTACCGGGCACACCGAAATCGAACGGGTTCGCAATGCACGCGACCATGGCGTAACGGAGTTTCTGGCAAAACCGGTATCACCGGCATCGCTGTACGAACGGATCTGCTCGGTCGTGCTGAAACCGCGTCAGTTCGTGCGGACGCAACAGTACGCCGGGCCCGACCGGCGGCGGCACAGAGGCAGCGATACACCCGGTGACAAACGCCGCAAGTCGGACCAGGAACACGCCGACGACAAACTAAGCGCCTGATCGCCGGCGACCGAGGGGCAAATCGCTCGGTCACGAACTGGATTCCGGCGCCTTCCTGACGTCGGCTCAATCGGCATTCAGGGAACGCTAATGCGAAAAATGATGCTAAGTCATTGAAAAGAATGGTGCCGATGGAGGGATTTGAACCCCCGACCCACGCATTACGAATGCGTTGCTCTACCAACTGAGCTACATCGGCCCGCAATGACGCGCGGAAGCGCGTTACAGCGCGCGAAAACTACACCGAACGTCTTAACTGTCAAGAACTGAGATTCCGTTAAAATTCAGATCAGCGACGTATCGCCGTCATAGGCCGTGACATACCAGGACTCGGGCGCCGCCAGCGCCGCCGTCAAATCCTGTTTCAGGGCCTTGTAGAAGAACGGAAACGTCGCCATCGGCCGCGACATGGGCTTGGTTTTCGCGACCTCGGCGCGCAGGCCTTGCGGCAGCCCGATCAGCTCCAGCACATGGCAACGTTTGGCGATCGCATATTCATACGCGCCTGCCAGAAGCGAACGGAGCACGGCCGGGTCGTCACCATCGACAAAGACGTCGGCGACCTTCATCCGTTTCAAGCCGATTGCCGGTGCATCTTCGCGCACCAGAACCACGTACCCCTTCAGCTCGCCGCCGTCGTCGTAGCGCAGAAACCGCACCTCGTCCGATGCCGCACCCAACGAAAAATACCATCTGAGCGTCGCCGCATCGCGGCTTGCCAGCATGACGCCCGGCAACTGCTTTTTACGCCGTTCCCACAGATCGTCGAAGGCTTCATCCAATGCGCCGATCCCGATTGGCGTCACCTTGTCCAGTGCGCCGTACGGCCGGCGCCCCGCGAGCCGCATCGAAAGATCGAACGGCACCGATCCGGCAAGCCCGAGCAGCCCCGCCATGAACGGGCTCTTTCCCTTCTTGCGGAAAGCCGCCCGCAAAAACCCCGGCGAATCGACGACCCAATAAAGAATTTCCGCGTACCCGGGCTGCGGCATCTTCGCGCCCCCGAACGCGAGGCAGCGTTTGCCCGCCGGCGGATTGGCGGACGAGATCAGCACCACGTCCACGTTATCCTGATTAAAGAACGCCTCGCAGAGACGGGGGGTCTCGGTCCGGTATGCCGGGTCGAGCGCCCAGGCCCGCGCGCTGGAAATCCGCACCGGCTTGCCGCCCAGCCACGACACCTGCGGGATGTTCCCGAAGAAGCCCTTGATCGCGCCGCCATCTTCCAGGACCCAGCCGAGTGCGACCTCGTTCGCATGATGGGCAAGCGCCGGATTATCGACCCACAACCCGCGCCAGTGCCTGATAACGGCCTCGGGTCCGTCCGGCATGACGAGCCCCAGCGCCGCCAGAAAATCCGTGATCGCCGGCGCGTCGTCCACGCTTGCCGTGCGCAGGTTGCCCTTCGTTTCGTACGTCATGTCAATCGCCCAGGAAGTACCGGAGCTGATAGTTGCCCCAGTTGGCCAGAAAATGGTCGCGCCGCACGTCGAACGGCGACGCCCCTTTTCGATTGGCGCCGCGATGTCCCGTCAGGAAGGACGCATAGCCCGCATCCCTGGCCATCCCGGGGTGACGGGCCGGGTCGTAATCGATCCCGGCGCGGCCGAACGGGCAACAGAAATGACGGCATGGTGCACCCGTCTCCCGCTCGATGACGTCGCGCGACCGCTTCAGTTCCGCCATCGCGTCGGCATCGCTGAGATCCTTCAGATGCACGTGCCCCTCGCTGTGCGACCCGATGGTCATGCCGGCCCCGGTCATGGTCCGGCAGTCCTCCCATGTGAGAAACTCCATCAGACGGTCCCCCTCGTCATAGAAGGCGAGCAGCCGCTCCCGGTCACGCTGCAGGTCCGTGCCGATATAGCCGGTGGCAACGAAGAACGCGGCGACAGCGCCCTCGGACGCCAGGATCGGAACGGCATTCTCGATCCAGTTCTTGAAACCGTCGTCGAAGGTGATGCAGAGGTACCTGCCGTCGATCGGCGCCCCCGATGCAATCATGTCGATGGCATCGTCGATGCCGACAATCTCGCCGATGTTCTTGAAGTACCTGATCTGACGCTCGAACCCGCTGCGTTCATCATCGAACACGTGATGGTAATAAGGAAACCGGACCCAACCGGTTTCGCGCTTGGGCGAGCGCGTCGTGGACAGCCCGGCAATCGCGGCGGCACGTGCCGCATTGCGCACGCGCTGCGCGGCACTCTCGCCGGCCATGAAGGCCCGGTACGTCCGGATCGGCTGGACAGCGTTCACGTTTTTGCGGGTGCCGCGCCAGACGGTGCGGCAGCGGGCAACGACTCCGGCCTGGCGGTATCGGCGGGACCGGCAATCGCCGACCGTGCGCCGGATTCAAGCGCCGCCCCCGTCGATGGCGCCTCTGGCTTCGGCAGCCCCGAAATGTGCGGCGGCGTGCGCCATGAATAGCTGTCGAACGCGTTGCAGTTGCCGCAATGAGCCGTCCATACGGCAACGGCATTGCCGCATTCGCCGCACACCCATTTCTCGTCGGCCGGCGCGCTGCCGGCACGAACCAGCCATTCCCGCGCCTTCGTCAGATCGCCGTTTTCATGTTCTTCAAGCTCCGCCATCATACGGCAGACCCGCGCCTGCGGCTCCAGGCCACTGCCGGCACCGGCCTCTTTCAGATGCTTTCTGGCCTCGCCCCAGAGCTCGGCGCCGAGCGCGGCGCGGGCGAGCGCAACATGGCTTTCCGGGTGATCTTTGTTAATGGACGCGAGCTTTTCACTGGCCTTGACCCGGGCGATCCCGTCGGGGGATTTGCGCGCCTCCCAATAGGGCTCCACCAGATCCGGGTGCGGCGTCTTGACCCAGGTCTTCTCGACAAGCCCGACCGCTTTGCGGTGCTGCCCGTCGGCGACGTAACGGCGGACCAAAGCGGCCACCGCGGGAATGAGGTCCGGCGCCGTGTCGGTTGCGGTCTTGAGCTGCTTCAACGCTTTTGCGCCGTCCCCCTGCTCGCCGGCCTCCTTCGCCATTTCAAAGGCGATCACCGCGCGGCGGCGCTCCGCATCCGGTTTATCCAGCAGCCGCCGCTTCACCATGTCGTCATTGGTTTCGGCCGCGCTCAACCAGGCGCCGCTGCCGGATTGCAGATCGAACAGCGTTGCCGCCACCCATTCACTTTTCGGCTGCATGCGATACGCCTGTTGCGCCAGCTCAAGTGCGCGTTTCTTGTCGCCCGTCTTGACCGCCTGCGCCAAAAGACCACGCAGGCCGAGGAACTTGGTCTCGGGGTCGTCCAGCATCTCGGTAAAGAATTTCTCCGCGGCCTTTTCGTCGCCATCCAGTTGCGCCGACTGTGCCGAGAGAAGACGGGTCAGCGGGGCGGATCCGCTCAACAGCGCTTCCGCGCGGCGCGCCTGGCGGCGTGCTTCCGGCGCATCTCCGGCCGCCACTGCGACCATGCCGCTCGAAAGCGCCGTATATCCCTTACGCTCCCGCCGGTCCTTCATGGCACTTGTGATCTCGCCCGGGGCCCGGCGCAGGAACCGCCAGAAACGGTAAAGCGCCGCGGTCAGCGCGGCGAACAGCAACACGCCCGCCATCATCACGCCGACCGACGTATCGAGGCGCCAGCCTTGCCATTCGAGTGTCACATCACCCGGGTTTTGAACGAACCAGACAACGCCAAGCGTGACCACACACAGAACCGCAAGGAAGAAAATCCAACGCCACATGGCTATATGCCCTTCCGTCCGTTACTCGAGCGCCGCAAGCGCGGCGGCGTGCATCGCATCCAGCGCACGCTCGGCGGTTGCCCGCACCTTGGCGTCGAGAAGCCACGGCTCAAGCATCGCTTTCGCTTCGCCGTTGATGGTATCCGCAAGCGCGGCGCCGGTTTTGGCCGCCGAACCGATATCACGTGCCGCCAGGTCCTGTTCGATTTTGGCGACCGCATCCTCGACCGGGTTTCCGGATGCCCCGTCCGTCCGGCGCAACGACACCAGCGCCGACAGGCGGCCCGCTGCCTGATCCAGCCAGTCCCCATCGCCGGTGCGGGCCTGTGCCACGATATCACCGGCGATGCCGGAGAATGCCGCTTGCAGTTTTTCGACCGTCGGCAGACCGGTTTCGGCCGCACTTTCAAGACGGCTGGCCGCCGCCGTGATCTCCGTGTTGCCGGTGGCAACGGATTTGAGTGCGCTTAACTGCGCCGCATAGGGACGCCCCGACAGTGCCGCATCACGCAGTTGGGCAACGGCCAGTACCGCGCCGGAGCCCGCCGCGCCGCCGCCCTTGGACGCAATCGTTTCCACTTTGTCGGACAGTGCGGCCACCTCGCCGGTGGTTTCCCGGTCCTTCTGTTCCAGGCCGTCGATCCGCGACAGGATCGGTGCCAGGTCAACCTCGGCGCCCGAACTGTTCGTTACCGCACTGGCCAGCGTGCGCACTTCGGCGAGGCGCGTTTCCAGATCGTCAATACGCGCGAGCGCCTTGTCCAGTTCCGCCTGTACACGGGCTCTCTCGTCCTTCAGCGCCGTCATGACGCTGTCTGCACCGCCGGTCCCGGCAAGGGATTTTTCGAGCGACACCACGCGCTGTGTCAGCAGCTCGACAGGGGAGGGTTGAGTGGCCGTTTCCGATCCGGAGCCGGCCCCCCCGTATCCGGGGAGTTTCGCCAAGTAAGGTTCGACCTCGGGCAGCCAGATATCGCGCGTCACATACCCGCCGCCGCCAAGCAGGATGACGACAACCAGGAGAAACAGAAACGCCCGGCCGCCCCCGCCGCCGGTGTTTTCACTCTCGGCCTTGGATTGCGACGGCTTTGCACTGCCCGCACCCGGCACCGAGCTCGACTTCGCCGTCGTGGACGGTTTTGCTTCGGACTTGGCGTCCTTCGCATCCGCCGCGGCTTTCGCCGGCGCGTCGCTCTTGGTATCGGTTTTCTTTGTCTCGCTTGCCGCTTTAGCGGGCTTCTTATCCGACGCTTTGGCCGGGTCCGATGGCTCTGCCATGGGTAATCCCTCTGCTGTTCGCCTTTATGGCGCCTTTTAACCGTAACAAGTCCGGACCGCTTCCAGCAAGGATTCCTGATCCGGGTGCGCTGCAACAATCACCTCGCGCCAGCCATCACCGGCGGCATCGCGAACGTTGCCGGAAAGCGCGAACAGGGTCAGGCCGGGCAACGCCCCATCCAGTCCCGCCGACGACACCAGAGCCCGGAACTGCCGCGCCGTTCGCGGTGAATACAGCACCACACCGTCAACGGAACCGTCGTTCAGGGCTTGCCCGGCATCGGCCGGAAGCGTGTCGGCGGTTTTCGCCTCATAGAGCATCTCACGCCAGACTTTGTAGCCTTTGGGCTCCAGCATCGCCGCCAGATCCCCGGCACTGACCGACCCCGCCGCGTGCAACAGAACGCCGCCCTTCGGCTCGCACCTGTCGGCAACCAGCCGCGCCAGGTCGTCGACATCGCCATTCGCACTTTCCACCTGCTTAAACCCGAGATCCCGCGCCGTTCGCGCCGTCGCATCGCCGACCGCAAGACAGGGGGTGTCACGCCGCTCGGTCCGCGACGCCAGTGCACGCACGCCGTTTGCGCTGGTCAGCAGAAATGCCTGCACGGCGTCCACTTCCAGGGCCGGACCATCCAGGTAATCTATTTCCAGCAGTGGCGCGGCGATGCTTTCGATGCCCATCTCGCTCAACCGCCGGATCAGCGGTGCGGCATCGGCGGCAGGCCGTGTAATCAGCAGCTTCGGCATCACGCGGTCTCGTCGAAAAACCCCGGCCCCGCGCGGGTGCGCAACTCCTCGCCCGCGTCGCGGCCCATCGCCTCCGCATCGGCGGTGGCGCCCTCCCTTTCCGTCGCCAGCACTTCCGAGCCGTCGGGCCGGAAGACCATACCCTTGAGGACAAGCCGGTCACCGCTGAGACGTGCCAGACCCGCGACCGGTGTCCGGCACGATCCGTCCAGCGCATCCAGAAGCGCGCGTTCGCACATGACCGTGGTGTTGGACGCCGCATCGTTCAGCGCCGCCAGGTACTCGAGCGTCTCCGTATCGTCGGCGCGGCAGGTGATGCCGATGGCGCCCTGCGCGCAGGCGGGCAGGAACACATCGGGTTCGATGATCTCCGTCGCCAGGTCCCGCTGCCCGAGCCGGTCCAGGCCGGCGACCGCGAGGAATGTCGCATCGAACTCGCCCGCCTCCAGCTTGCCGAGGCGTGTCTGCACGTTGCCGCGAATGACACCGATGTCAAGATCCGGGCGCATGCTGAGAAGCTGTGCCTTGCGGCGGATCGAAGCCGTGCCGACGCGCGCGCCCTCGGACAGATCGGCGAGACCCGGCACCTTGAAGCTGATGAAAGCATCCCGTACATCGGCCCTGGGCAGCACGCAGCCGATCGCCATACCGTCCGGCAGCCAGGTTTCCAGGTCTTTCATGGAGTGGACCGCCAGATCGATGCGCCGGTCCATCAGCGCGCGGTCCAGTTCCTTGGTAAAAAGGCCCTTGCCGCCGATCTCGGCAAGCGGCCGGTCGAGCACCAGATCACCCGTCGTCTTCACCGGTTCGATGACGAGGTGGCCTTCCTCGGCGAGCGCAGGATGCGCGCCCTTGAGCATGTCCGCAGCGGTTTCCGTTTGCACCATGGCAAGCGGGCTTGAACGGGTACCGATGATCAGTCTGCGTGGTGTGTCGGTCATGATAAGGTGGTTACATTTCCCGGTCGCTTGGCACAAGCGTTGGATGAGGGATTGCTTGGCCTCGGCGTCACCCGAGAGTAAAGTCCCGCCCCGCCGGATGAAAGGGCTAACACGTGCTTGTTTTGGGCATCGAGACCAGTTGCGACGAAACCGCGGCCGCCGTGGTCAGCGACGACCGGCGGATTCTGTCCAACGTGGTGCTGTCGCAGATCGACGATCACCGCCCCTATGGCGGTGTCGTGCCCGAGGTGGCGGCGCGTGCACACATGGAACATACAGACCATGTCATCGCCGATGCCATGGCGAAAGCGGGCATCGGTTTTTCCGACCTGGACTGCATCGCGGCAACCACGGGCCCCGGTTTGATCGGCGGCGTGCTGGTCGGCGCCATGTCGGCCAAGGCCATCGCCCTTGCGACCGGCAAACCGTTCGTCGCCGTCAACCATCTGGAAGGACACGCGCTGACGGTCAGGCTGACCGACGAGGTGGCGTTCCCTTATCTTCTGCTGCTTGTTTCCGGCGGCCACTGCCAGCTTTTGATCGTCGAGGGTGTCGGCAGGTACAAACGCCTCGGCACCACCATCGACGACGCCGCAGGCGAAGCGTTCGACAAAACGGCCAAGATGCTGGGGCTCGGATATCCCGGCGGCCCGCTGATCGAAAAGGCCGCCGAAGGCGGCGATCCGCAAAAATTCGATTTTCCGCGTCCGATGACGAACCGGCCGGGATGCGATTTTTCGTTTTCCGGGCTCAAGACCAGCGTGCGGCGGGCGACGGAAACGCTCGACGGCCCGCTGGAGGCCGCCGTTTCCGACCTCGCCGCCTCGTTCCAGACCGCCGTTGCCGAAACGCTGGTGGCGCGAACGAGAAACGCGATTGCCATGGCGCATGAAAGCCACCCCGCCATCGACACCCTCGTCGTCGCCGGCGGCGTTGCCGCCAACCGGGCCATCGGCAGCGCGCTCAATGTGCTTGCGGCGGAGACGGGGATGCGTCTCGTCAAACCCGCGCCCGCGCTCTGCACCGACAACGGCGCGATGATCGCCTGGGCCGGGCTGGAACGGTTCCGCATGGGCCAGTCCGATCCGCTCGATTTCAAGGCGCGGCCACGCTGGCCGCTGGACCCCGACGCGCCGGCCAAGGCGTTCGCGGGCGTGAAGGCTTGAACGGCTTCGGCGGGTGACAGCCCCCCGCCGTTCTTCTACAAATATCGCCATGACTGCCTATCAGAACGTCACCGTGATCGGCGCCGGCGCCTGGGGGACGGCACTGGCCGCAACGGCGGTGCGCGCCGGACGAACGACGCGGCTATACGCCCGTGAAGCCGAAGTGGCCGACGCAGTCAACGCCGGCCGGGGCAATCCGGTTTACCTGAAAGACATCGCGCTTCCCGACGGCATCGCCGCCAGCAGCGACCTCGGCGAAGCGGTCAACGGTGCCGAAGTCGTTGTCCTTGTGGTCCCCGCACAGTTTCTTCGCGCCACGGCCACGGACCTCGCAACCGCGCTGCCGAAGGACACCCCCGTCGTCCTGGCCGCCAAGGGGATTGAGCAGGACTCGCTGATGCTGATGAGCGAGATCGCCGAAGAAACGCTTCCGGACAATCCGATCGCCGTGCTCTCCGGTCCGTCATTCGCCGCCGAGGTGGCGCGCGCGCTGCCCGCCGCGCTCACGCTCGCCAGCGTCGATGACACCATCGGCCGCCAGCTCATCGATACGCTGGCGGGACCGATGTTCCGGCTCTATCAATCGACGGACGTCATCGGTGCCGAGATCGGCGGTTCGGTCAAGAACGTGCTGGCGATTGCGTGCGGCATCGTCGAGGGCAGGGGGCTTGGCGACAATGCACGCGCCGCCCTGATCACACGCGGGCTCGCCGAGATGGTCCGCCTCGGTCTGACCAAGGGCGCCACCCGGGAAACCATGATGGGCCTGGCCGGGCTCGGTGATCTGGTGCTGACCTGCAATGCCATGCAGTCGCGCAACTTTTCATTCGGTCACGCGCTCGGTCAGGGCAGGTCGCCTGATGAGATCCTCGCTGAACGCGTCGCCGTCACCGAGGGCGTCGCAAGTGCCGTTTCCGTCGCCGAGCTGGCTGGGAAACTGGGCGTCGACATGCCCATCTGCGACGCCGTACATGCCATCATCCACGAGGGCCGTGACATCGATTCCGCCATGACGATGTTGATGGCGCGCCCGCTGACGTTCGAATAAAGCCGCAAAAGGAATCATCATGCATTTCGTCATCTATTGCCTCGACAAGCCGGACCATGCCCACGTCCGCGCCGACAACCGGCCGGCGCATGTCGAATACCTGAAAGCCAGCGCCGGCAAGATCGTCTGCGCGGGACCGATGCTGACGGATGACGGCGAGGGGATGATCGGCTCGACACTGGTCATGGAATTCGCCGACCGGGCCGAGGCGGACGCCTGGGCGGCGAACGATCCCTATGCCAAGGCGGGGCTGTTCGAGAGCGTGTCGATCCGGCCCTGGAAGAAAGTCTTTCCGGCGGATTGAGAACTTCGGAGGAAACATGCAGTACTGGCTCATGAAAACGGAACCCGGGTGCTGGTCGTGGGACGATCAGCTCAAGGTCGATAAGGAAGGCTGGGACGGGGTGCGCAACTACCAGGCGTCCAATAATATGAAGGCGATGAAAAAGGGCGACCGGGCCTTCTTCTATCACTCCGTCAAAGAAAAAAGCATCGTCGGCATCGTCGAGATCGTCGACGAGTATCACGCCGACCCGACGGACAAATCGGGACGTTTCGGCATGGTCTCCGTGAAGGCCGTCGAACCCGTGCCGAACCCGGTGACGCTCGCCGATATCAAGGGCGATCCCCGGCTATCCGAACTGGCCCTATTGAAACAGTCGCGTCTGTCTGTTTTACCCATCGATGCGAAGTCGTGGGAGATCATCTGCGGCATGGGAGGTGTGAAGGCATGAGCGACGTGAAATTGTGCGCCGTTGACGACATTCCGGAGGACGGCTCCGCCGGGTTCGTCGCCGAATTGGGCGACAAGAAAATCGCCATCATGGCGATCCGGAAGAACGGCGCGGTCTTTGTATATGAGAACGAATGCCCGCATATCGGGGCGCCGCTCGACTTCACGCCGGGACAGTTCCTCGATGTCGACAAGGAATATATTCTTTGCTCGACCCATGGGGCGCTGTTCAAGATCGATACCGGTGAATGCATTGACGGCCCGTGCTTCGGCGATCACCTGACCCAGATCAATGCCGAAGTGCGCGATGGCGCTGTTTACTTAACCTAGTTGGGTGGCTGTCAAACCTTGACGGCGCTGAGCGCGGGGGCCTTTGCGCACTTGGCATTCAATCTAACATTGCCGATAATCGGTCCCAACACGGGGATAACCCCGTTTGCGATCAAACGAACGCATATGTTCAGGGAGAGATATTCAAATGAGCGAAGTACATATTCACCCGGTTCCCGCCGAGGTCGCCAAGAACGCCCTTATCGACAAAGCCAAGTACGAGGAAATGTACAAGGCCTCGATCGAGGACAACGAAGGTTTCTGGGCAGAGCACGGCAAGCGCATTGACTGGATAAAGCCTTATACCAAGGTCAAGGAAGTCAATTTCAACACCCCGGGCGTTTCGATTAAGTGGTTTCACGACGGCACGCTCAATGCCTCGGTCAACTGTCTCGACCGGCACCTCGAAAAGCGCGGCGATCAGACCGCGATCATCTGGGAAGGCGACGAGCCGACCGACGATGAACACGTCACGTACAAGGATCTGCACGAACGGGTGTGCCGCCTCGCCAATGCGATGAAGGCGCGCGGCGTCAAGAAAGGCGACCGCGTGACACTCTATATGCCGATGGTTGTCGAAGCCGCGGTTGCGATGCTGGCCTGCACGCGTATCGGTGCCATTCATTCCATCGTGTTCGGCGGCTTTTCGCCCGACAGCCTCGCGGCGCGCATCAAGGGCTGCGACTCCAATTGCGTGATCACCGCCGACGAAGGTATCCGCGGCGGCCGCAAGATTCCGCTCAAGGCCAATACCGATGCGGCGCTCAAGGATTGTCCCTCCGTCGACACGGTGATCGTCGTCAAACGCACCGGCGGCAACGTCGACATGACCGACGGACGTGACGTCTGGTACGAAGACGTCTGCGCCGCGGCCGACCCGGTTTGCGAACCGGAAGAGATGAACGCCGAAGACCCGATGTTCATCCTCTACACGTCGGGCTCGACCGGCGCGCCGAAAGGGGTGCTGCACACGACCGGCGGATACATGGTCTATGCGTCGATGACGCACGAGTACATCTTCGATTATCACGACGGCGAAGTTTACTGGTGCACGGCGGACGTGGGCTGGGTCACGGGCCACAGCTACATCGTCTACGGTCCGCTCGCCAACGGTGCCACCACGCTGATGTTCGAGGGTGTGCCGAACTATCCGTCGATGTCCCGTTTCTGGGAAGTCTGCGACAAGCACAACGTCAGCATCTTCTACACGGCGCCGACGGCGATCCGCGCGCTGATGCGCGAAGGTGACGATCCGGTCACGAAGACGTCCCGCAAGTCGCTTCGTGTGTTGGGTTCGGTCGGCGAGCCAATCAACCCGGAAGCCTGGGAATGGTACTATCGCGTCGTTGGCGACAGCCGCTGTCCCATCGTCGATACGTGGTGGCAGACGGAAACAGGCGGCATCCTGATCACGCCGCTGCCGGGCGCCATCGACCTGAAACCGGGTTCGGCGACAAAGCCGTTCTTCGGTGTCAAACCGCAGTTGGTCGACAATGACGGCAAGGTGCTGGAAGGCGCAGCCGAGGGCAATCTCTGCATCATCGACAGCTGGCCCGGCCAGATGCGGACGGTCTACGGCGATCACGAACGCTTCGAGCAGACGTACTTCTCGACCTACCACGGGAAATACTTCACCGGCGACGGTTGCCGCCGCGACGAGGACGGGTACTACTGGATCACGGGCCGCGTCGATGACGTTATCAACGTCTCCGGTCACCGGATGGGCACGGCCGAGGTCGAAAGCGCACTGGTCGCCCACGAGAAAGTCGCCGAAGCCGCCGTTGTCGGCGCGCCGCACGACGTCAAAGGCCAGGGGATTTACGCCTACGTCACGCTCAATGCCGGCGAAACGTCGAGCGACGAGTTGAAGAAGGAACTCGTGCAGTGGGTCCGCAAGGAAATCGGTCCGATCGCATCGCCCGACTGGCTGCAGTGGGCCCCGGGCCTGCCGAAAACGCGCTCAGGTAAAATCATGCGCCGTATCTTGCGCAAGATCGCCGAGGACGATTTCTCGAACCTGGGCGACACGTCGACGCTTGCCGACCCGGCGGTCGTCGACGACCTTGTTGAGAACCGGCAAAACAAGCAGAGCTGATCGAAATCTTTGATCAAATAAAAAGGGGGCCGCAGGCCCCCTTTTTTATGCCGCTTCGTCGCCCAGCAATTGCTGGACGCGCGCGAGATTTTTCGAGATCACATCCACGCGTTTCTTCTGGCCGCGCACCTTGCGATATACCTGTATCGCACCCTGAAAGTAGAGCGCCGCTTCCTCGAGCAGATACTCTTCCTTGGTTTGCTTGGCGAGCGCGAAACACGCCGCGCCGAGGTTGTTCGCCGTCTGCGCCCACAAAAGGGGCTGCGTTTCGCGTTTTCGTACCTCAAGCGCCTTTCGGAACGTCGTGATAGACTGCTGCAGGACGGCATTCGCCCGGCCGTGGCCGCCGAGTGCCATCTGCACCACGCCGTAATGGTTCATCACCTCGGCCCAACGGTCAGGCATGCTGTTACGGTCATAGACCGTCAAAGCTTCCTCGAACGCCGACGCCGCCGTTTTCAAATGGGTTGCCGCCTGCGCGGACTCGACGGTGGCGAGTTTGTAATAGGCCATGGCGCGGCGCATGTGTGCGAGCGCCCAGTCGCTGGCATGCGCATCGCGACTCAGCGTGGCGGCAATGCCGTCATAACGCTTGATCGCGGCCAGCAGCGATTCGGGATCGCGGTTGCCCTTGGAATACGTCTCCTGGATCAACCCGACATGCGTGTTGACCACGGCCCAGATCATCGGCGCCGTCTGCGGATCAATCAGCTTTTCGGCAGCCTCGTAATGCATCATGGCATCGTTGAAGGCCTTTTTCGCACCTAGTTTGTAACTCGTTGCATATGCGTTGCCGAGCGCGTTCTCGATCATGATCCTGCACTCTTCGGGCGCGTCCGGCGGCAATTTCTCGAGTACTTTCGGCGCATCATTGAGGTGCGCCACCAGTCTCTCGGCCAAAGTCTTTCGTGAACCACGTGCGACGGGCACCAGCGCGGCAAGCGCAACGGCACGCACCGTCGCCCCCGCTTCGTCCGGCAGCGGCACGGGAAGATCAAGTGTATCGATCATCCCGAACGCACCGGGCTGGCCGTCCTGCGTACCCGTAACGGTTAGGAAATGAAGCCGGGCGACAGTGCCCATATCCTCCATTTCGCCCCAGATCAGAAGTTCGGCCTCTTCATCCTCGAGCAGCTTGCGTCCTTCTTCGTGGACGAGCATCAATCGCTCGACAAGGCCGAGACGGATATTCTGACGAAGCACCTGGGAGGCAACAACGGTCTGCACCGCGCTTTCCTGCGACAGCATGCCGGCCAGACGGTCCGTGACCTCCTTGCCGCCGGAGCCGAACAGCGGTGCGATCACCACCTTGCCGTCGGCGCTGCCGTCGGTCGGCCGAAAGCCGCCGCCCGCCTGAACAGCCCCGCCCCGACGCCGTTTTTTGCGGCGCCGGCCGCCGCCCGGCAGGAAGCTCTTCAAAATGCTCGAAAACAGCCCCATTTTCGCCACCCGGAACGGCCGAAGCAGCCGCCCCCGCAGAATTGCAGTGATCAACGGCTACGGGGCCGGTGCGGCCCGAAACCGTCATTTACTAATTTATGATAATGCGGACTGGAAACGACCGCAATCTGGCAGAAAAAGCCTTAAAGCGGGCGGCAGCGCATCAGAAATCGATGCAACGGCCTTTCTTTTCCCAATCCCCGTAACGGGTCGGCTCGGGGCCTTCGGGACCGCCGATCTCGCCACTTGCCGACGTGGCGGTTTCATTGTCTTTCGCCGGTGCGTTATCTGCGGATTCCGGCGTTTTTTTCGCCGTCGGAGATTTACGGTCGGTGTCGTCGGTCATCATTAAATTTCCGTCATGTCCGAAGCTGGCATTGATTTGCTGTAAGCTTGAAATAATTCAATCTGGCCGAACCATCAAGGTGCGGCGCGGTTTGCGGTACGGGAGCACGATACATGAACTGGCTCAAAACCTCGATCTTGCTGGCGGGATTGACGGCGCTTTTCATGGGTGCGGGTTTTCTGCTGGGCGGCGAGAGCGGCATGATCATCGCGCTGGTGGTCGCGGTCGGCATGAACTTCTTTGCCTACTGGAACGCCGATTCACTCGTGCTTCGCATGTACAATGCGCGCGAGGTGACCGCCGAGAGCGCGCCGGGATTTTACGGCATCGTCAAACAGCTCGCCAACCGCGGCGGGCTGCCGATGCCGAAGGTTTACATTATCGAGAACGAACAGCCGAATGCGTTTGCCACCGGGCGCAATCCGGAGAACGCGGCCGTCGCCGCGACCACGGGCCTGTTGAAACTCCTGACCCACGACGAGATCGCCGGCGTCATGGCGCATGAGCTGGCGCACGTCAAAAACCGCGACACGCTGATCATGACGATCACCGCAACCATTGCCGGTGCGCTTTCGATGCTCGCCAATTTCGCGCTGTTTTTCGGCGGCAACCGCAACAACCCGCTCGGTATCGTCGGCACGCTGCTGGTGATGGTGCTTGCCCCCGTCGCCGCCATGCTGGTGCAGATGGCGATCTCCAGGACCCGCGAGTACGGCGCCGACGCCGGCGGTGCCGAGATCTGCGGCAATCCGATGTGGCTGGCAAGCGCGCTTGAGAAACTCGAACGCGGTGCACAGTCGATCGACAATACCGTGGCCGAGGACAATCCCGCCACGGCGCACATGTTCATCGTCAACCCGCTGCATGCGCGCTCGATGGACAATCTGTTCTCGACCCACCCCAACACGGCCAACCGCGTCAACAAGCTGCGTGAGATGGCCGGGATGCAGGCACGCCCCTGGGGCTGAGACCGTTAGCGTTTGTCGAGCAGCTTTATGATCATGTCGGCCGCGGATTCTGGATCCACCGCATCCGTGTCGATCCTGAGTTCGGCGGCTTTGGGCACCTCATACGGTGAGGATATGCCGGTGAAGTTGGCGATCTCGCCCCTGCGGGCACGTGCGTAAAGACCCTTGGGGTCTCGCTGCTCGCAGGTTTCGAGCGATGCATCGACGTGAATCTCGAAGAATTCGCCCGGCTGCATGAGATCGCGCGCCATGTCGCGGTCGCTCCGGAACGGCGAGATGGCCGAGACCAGAACGATCATGCCGGCATCGACGAACAGCTTGGCCACCTCGGCGATGCGGCGGATATTCTCCACGCGGTCGGCATCGGTGAAGCCGAGATCCCGGTTCAGGCCATGCCGCACGTTGTCGCCGTCGAGCATATAGGTGTGCCGCCCGGCAAGGTGCAGTTTTTGGTCGACGATGTTGGCGACGGTCGACTTGCCGGCGCCGGAAAGTCCCGTGAACCAAAGCACGGCCGGCTTCTGACGCAGCGATTCCGAACGGACCTCCTTGTCGAGGCTCAATTTCTGGCGTGTCAGGTTGAGAGAGCGGCGAAGCGCAAAATCGATCATGCCGGCGCCCACGGTCTCGTTCGTTTCGCGGTCGATGAGGATGAACGCACCGGTCCGAGGGCAGGCTTTATAGGCGTCGACCGCAAGGCGCCGGTCGAAACTGAGGTTGCAGACCCCGACGTCATTGAGCGACAGCGTCTTCTGCGCGACATGCTCCAACGTGTTGACATTAATGGCATATCTGAGGTCGCTGACCCATGCCCGGGCACTCGCCGCGGCGATCTTGATTTCGTACTGGCGGCCCGGAATCATCGCTTGCGGCGACATCCAGATCAGGTGCGCCTGCACCTGGTCCGAGGTCTGCGTGGGGCTGTCCGCATGGCGGATCACGTCACCACGGGCCACGTCGACGTCGTCGGCAAGGGTCAGCGTCACGGCCTGCCCGGGCACGGCGACATCCAGGTTTCCGTCATACGTTTCAATGCTTTGGATGGACGTCGGCGCGCCGTCGGGCTCGATGACGACGGCATCGCCCGGACGCAGCGCCGCGCCAGAGACATTGCCGGCGAAGCCGCGGAAATCGCCGTCGGGGCGGCACACCCACTGCACCGGCAGGCGCGCACCGGCACTGTCTTTTCCTGCACCAACCTGCACGGTTTCCAGAAAATCCAGCACGCATTTACCATTAAACCAGGGCATTTGCCCGCTTTTGGCGGTGACATTGTCGCCATTGAGCGCAGACACCGGCACGGCGCTCACGCTCTCGAAATCGAGCGCGGCGGCAAATGCCAGGTAGTCTCTCTCGATCGCGGCGAAGACATCCTCGGCATAGTCGACGAGATCCATCTTGTTGACGCACAGCAGCACGTGGCGGATGCCCAGCAAATGGGCGATGAACGAATGGCGCCGCGTCTGCGTCAGCAGACCCTTTCGCGCATCGACCAGGATCACCGCCAGTTCGGCGGTCGACGCGCCGGTCGCCATGTTGCGCGTATACTGTTCGTGGCCGGGCGTGTCGGCAACGATGAAGCTACGCTTCGGCGTCTGGAAGTAGCGGTACGCGACGTCGATGGTGATGCCCTGCTCGCGTTCGGCTTCGAGACCGTCGACCAGCAACGCGTAGTCGATGCCGTCCTTGACCGTACCGAAGCGCTTGCTGTCCGCTTCCAGAGACTGCGACTGATCATCGAGAATCAGATGCGCATCGTGCAGAAGCCGTCCGATCAGCGTCGACTTTCCGTCGTCGACACTGCCGCAGGTGAGAAACCGCAGTTGCGTATTGTTCTGGAGGGCGCCCATCAGAAGTACCCCTCGCGCTTTTTCTTTTCCATCGATGCCGACTGGTCGAAGTCGATGATCCGCCCCTCGCGTTCGGAGCGTCGCGACGAGAGCGTTTCCGCGATCACCGCATCCAGGTCGGCGGCGTCGGAACGAACCGCGGCGGTCAGCGGATAGCATCCGAGCGTCCTGAAACGGATTTTTTCGGTGCGGATTTCCTCGCCCGGTTGAAGCTCCAGCCGGTCGTCGTCGGCCATGATCAGTTGTCCGCCACGTTCGACCACCGGCCGTTCGGCGGCATAATAAAGCGGCACGACGGGAATATTCTCGGCGCGGATGTAGTGCCAGACATCGGCTTCCGTCCAGTTCGACAGCGGAAAGGCACGCACGCTCTCGCCCGGCCCGACGCGGCAGTTATACAGGTCCCAGAGTTCCGGACGCTGCTGGCGCGGATTCCACACGTGGTTGGCGTCGCGAAAGGACATGACCCGTTCCTTGGCACGGGATTTTTCCTCGTCACGGCGTGCACCGCCGATCGCACAGTCGACCTTGTGCAGACTGAGCGCCTGTTTCAGCGCCTCCGTCTTCATGACGTCGGTGTGAATCGTCGCACCGCTTGTGAACGGCGAGACACCGCGCTTCACGCCGTCCTCGTTAATGTGCACGATCAGGTCGAGGCCGAGCTCACGCGCGCGATGGTCCCGGAATTCGATCATTTCCCGGAACTTCCAGGTGGTGTCGACATGGAGCAGCGGAAACGGCGGTTTCGCCGGATGGAACGCTTTCATCGCCAAATGCAGCAGCACCGACGAGTCCTTGCCGATGGAATACATCAGCACCGGCCGCTCAAAACACGCCGCCACCTCGCGGAGAATATGGATCGAGTCGGACTCGAGGCGCTGCAGGTTGTTCAAAGAATTCATTGCGGCAACATTCATCGACTGAGTTGACCTTTCATAAAGAAACTTGAACGAAGTGCAAACCGCATCCTGACCCAGGACGGTTGGCGGCGTTCGTGAATATCAGGAAGTTGGCGGGGTTCAGCCGGCGTCGGGCGTCCTGTGGATACCGCATTCGACCTTGCCGGTGCCGCGCCAGCGGCCGGCACGGACATCCTCGCCGGCGAACACGCGCGACGTGCATACCGCGCAGCCGATGCTGGGATAACCCTGCTGCACGAGCGGGTGCGCCGGCAGCGCGTGACGCTCCATGTAGGCTTGAATTTCCTCCGGATGCCAGTGCACGAGCGGATTGACCTTGATGCGCGCGCCATCGGCTTCGAAGTAACGGAGCCGGTCACGGCCGCCGCCGTGATGATGCTTGCGCCCGGTGAAGAGCGCATTGAACCGCATGATTTCCCGGTCCAGCGGCCGCGTCTTGCGGAGCGCACAACACGCATCCGTGTCACGCGACCAGAGCATGCCGTCCGGATCGCCGGCAACCAGCTCGCTGGCGGCGGGTTGCACCGTGCGCACATCTTCGAGCCGCAGCCGTTTGATCAACCGGTCGCGGTGCGCGAGGGTTTCGTCGAAGTGTTTCAGGGTATCGAGAAACAGGACCGGCGTCGCCCGGTCGACCCGCGCAATCATGTGCAGCAGCACCGCCGATTCGGCCCCGAACGACGACACCAGCGCGATCCGCGACGGAAACAGGTCCCGGATGGCCGTACAGACGATGTCCGATGCGGTGGCATTTTGGTACTTTTCATTGAGCGCATCTGCCGAGAGAGTAATCATCGTCATGCCTTTGTTTTCACTCAGTTTTCATTAAAATACGAAATTAAAATGTGATTACGTATAAAAACACTTTAATCAAGTGGAGAAATATATGTAAATCCATTTTTTTAATGTTATTTGAATTGCTTTGCGGCCCCGTGTATGTCGGAGTACCTACGCTCGACGTTCCGGCACCCAGAACCCAAGGGATACATACCGGCGATGCCACGCAACGCCCCACCGACCGACACCGCCGCCGACCCGCTGATGCCGCGCCTTGCGGCGTTTGAAATTCTGCAGGATGTCCTGCGCCGGAAACGCGCACTCGACGATGCACTCGGCGCGGGGCGGGCATATGGCGCCCTCGATCCGGCGGGCAAGGCCTTCGCCGCGTTTCTGGTGCGAACGGTGCTGCGCCGTCTTGGCCAGATCGACGCGCTGATCGCCCATTGCGTTCGCGATCCGCTGCCGCGCAAGGCGCGGCCGGTATATGACGTGTTACGTGTCGGCATCGCGCAGTTGCTGTTTTCAGCGACGGCCGATCATGCCGCGGTATCGACCACGGTCGACCTTTGCCGCACCGTCGGCCAGGTTCCGTTTGCGAAGCTGGTGAACGCGGTCATGCGCCGGCTTCAGCGCGAGGGCGCGGCGATGCGCGACGCCCAGGACGTTGCCGGATTGAACACGCCCGCCTGGCTGATGGACAGCTGGGTCACGGCCTATGGTGCCGAGACGGCCAACGCCATCGCGCGCCAACATCTTGAAACGCCACCGATCGACGTGACCGTGAAATCGGACGCGGACGCCTGGGCCGAGACACTTGGCGGCAAACGCATGTTCGACGCAACGGTGCGCATTGCCGACGCCGGCGACGTCGCCGCGCTCGCCGGTTTCGACGACGGCGCGTGGTGGGTCCAGGATGCCGCGGCCCGGCTTGCCGTCGGCGTGCTCGGCGATGTTGGCGGCAAGCGTGTTTACGACCTGTGCGCGGCACCCGGCGGCAAGACCCTCGACCTTGCCGCGGCAGGGGCCGACGTCACCGCGCTCGACATCTCCGAAAAGCGCCTGGTGCGACTCAAGGAAAATCTGACGCGGACCGGACTGAGCGCCGAGGTCGTCGCGTCGGACGTCCGCACCTGGCAGCCGCCCGCACCGGCCGACATCGTTGTTCTTGATGCGCCGTGTTCGTCGACCGGGACGCTGCGGCGCCATCCGGACGTACAGCATCTGAAATCCCCGGAAGACGTCGAGAAACTCGGCGCCGTTCAGGGCGCGTTGCTGGATGCCTCGGCGAATATGACGGCCACGGGCGGGATGCTTTTGTATGTCACCTGTTCGTTGCAGCCGGAAGAAGGCCCGGATGTGATCGACGCTTTCCTTGCCCGCACACCTGCATTTCGGCGTGCGCCCATCGACACCGGCGATGTCTGCGGGTTCGCGGACGCGGTCACCGCGGCCGGCGATTTCAGGACGCTGCCGTCACACTTCGCGGCCGACGGCGGCATGGACGGTTTCTTTGCCGCCAGACTGATCCGGCAAGACACATGACGGTTGCCATGGATTTGACAAAATGCCGACGCAGGTTGACCGCCTGCGACGAGGGGAGCGATCAGGTCGATGTTTAACGTGATGCCGGCAGGGATGCGCGATCTGGTTTTCCGCTCCCGTGTCTATGAATGGCTGTTGCCGTCCAGCCCGCCGCAAAGCGTGCGTGTCCCGCAGGGCATCCGGGGATTGGGTGCGGACGCCGCCTGGTCCGCAGACCGCCTGGCGCCGCCCCCGGACATGGCAACACCGGCAGTGCGTGACGATTTCCGGCACCTCGGTCCGGCGGTGCGCGCCGATGATGCGTGGCCCGGCATCGCTTCGTGGATCAGCGCAAACCGGCACTGGGCGTCCCAAGGCTGGCGCGCCGACGTTCTCGGCGAACGTCTGACCCGCTGGCTGGCGGCGTTCGACATCATCGGTCCCGGCATCGATCCGGCGGAGCGAGAGCGCTGGGCGACGGAAATATGGCGCGGCGCCAGACATCTGAACCGCGCGTCCCTGGACGGCATCCCGCCATGGCGGCGCATGCTGGCCCACCAGGGGCGCATCAATACGGCGATCGCATTGCCGGAACTGGAATCGGGGCTGCAACGCCGATTGAACGAGCTTGGCGATGACGTCGACCGGCAGGTCCTGAGTGACGGCGGGCATATCGAACGCGCACCGGCACAGGCGCTATGCGTTCTGGCCGTCCTGACCGAAATCCGCGATGCCCTTCTGGGTCATCACATCGAGCCGCCGAAGGGATTGATTTCGGCCCTCGACCGCATGGTGCCGTTCATCAAGGCATTGCTGCACCCGGATGGGGGCTTTGCCTTGGTCGGCGGTGCAACGGCAAACACGGCTGACCTGATCGACGCCGTGATCAAGGCGTCCGGCAGCAAGGGTAGGGCGATGACGAGCGCGCCGCATACCGGGTTTCACCGGTTACGCGCGGGGCAAACCACGCTCATCGCCGACTGCGGCCGCACCCCGGCCGGCAGTCATGTTCGGCACGCCCCCGCCAGTTTCGAGATCAGCGCCGGCAAGGTCCGCCTGATCGGCAACTGCGGCACGCGCCTTGCCGACGACGGCGCCAGGCGCCAATGGATGGACGCCCTGGAATCCACCGCGGCGCACACGGCGCTGGTCATCAACGACAAGGACGCGGGCCCGGTTTCCGATGCAAAGGTCGAACGCCGGGATCACGAGGGCGCAAGGCTGATCGAAATGAGTCATGACGGGTACGCGGCGGCAACCGGCATTCGCCACACGCGCAGCGTTTACCTGGATGCCAGCGGCAGCGACGTGCGCGGCGAAGACGTCCTCAAAGGCGGTAGCTCACAACCGTTTTCCGTCCGCTTTCATCTTTACCCGGATATCAGCGCCTCGATGGTCGCGGGCGGCGGCGAGGTCATCGTCAAGCCGCCCCGGGGGCGCGGCTGGCGCTTCACCACCCGCTATCCGGTCCGCCTTGAGGAGAGCGTCAGTTTCTTCGATGGCCGTCAGCACCGGAGCCAGCAGATCGTTATCCTCGGCAATCACGAACCGGCGGCAACGACCGTGAAGTGGCGCTTTGCGATCGACAGCTAAGGGCATTCGTAAGCTTCGATATCAGGCCGGGCGTGAACCAGTAGCGACACAGGCAACGACGGCGTCGGTGCACACGCCAGTGCGTGTTCCAGAACTTGGATTTTGGCGGGGCCGGTCACATGAAGAAACAGACACTTAATCCTTGATAGTTCTAAGAACGTCAGACTGATCCGCCCATGGGGCGCCGAAGGCGCCTCGCTCGCAATGACCGGTGTGCCGTCACCGTCGAACGCCGCCGCATCGTCCGCCGGAAAAAGCGACGCGATATGGCCGTCCGGCCCCATACCGAGATAAGCGACATCGAGCGGAAACAGGGGCGCCAGTTCGACGTTCGCGTTCGCCACGGCATCGGCCAGCCCCCGGCCATGATGCCAGAGCGGATGAAACGTCGCCGCCGCCGCACCGCGTTGCAGAAAAGCCCGCCCGACCAGCCCCGCATTGCTTTGCCGATCGTCTTGCGGCACGCGGCGGTCATCGACCAACGTGACATCGACCCGCGACCAGTCGACCGGCGCGGCGGCCAGCAACGGCAGCACCGTCTCGGGCGAGCGGCCGCCGGAAAGTGCCAGCGAGGCACGCGACTTCGATTCAAGGACATCTGTGACGGCGGCGGCGAGCGCATCGGCCAGTGCCGCCGCACATTCGCCGGTAGACGCGTGGTCGTGCCGGATCAAAGGTTCCAGCGGCGGATGCCGTCCGGCATGTCGATGTGCCGCCACATCCCCTTCAGGTCGGCGATAAGACCGTCCGCCACGACCTGGGCAGAGAGCACCTCGGACGTGAAATCGCAGTAGGCTTCATGGCGCACGGCGCCGACGATGCAGTCAGCGGGGGGGATGTCGTTCATCACCGGATGCAGGTCCAGGCCGTATTCCGTCTTTGCTTCTTCCGGGTCCGCGCACGGATCGTGCACATCGACATGATGGCCCTTTTCGGCGAGCTGTCGAACGAGGTCGGCGGACTTGGAGTTGCGAAGGTCCGGCACGTTTTCCTTGAAAGTCAGGCCAAGCACGAGCACGCGCGACGGCTTTCGGCCGAGATGCTTGTCGATCTGGTCGGCGATAAACCCCGACATGCCCTCGTTGATGCGGCGGCCGGAGAGGATCACCTCCGGCTCGTGACCGAGGCTGCGTGACAGATGCGCGAGGTAATAGGGATCGACGCCGATGCAGTGTCCACCGACGAGCCCGGGCGTGAACGGCAGGAAGTTCCATTTGGTTTGCGCCGCCGCCAGCACGTCGTGCGTCGACAGTCCGACCTTGTTGCAGATCATCGCCAGTTCGTTGACGAACGCGATGTTGATGTCGCGTTGCGCATTCTCGATCACCTTGGCGGCCTCGGCCGTCCGGATGTCCTTGGCGACGAAGATGTTGCCGTTGGTCACATGGCCGTAGATTTCGGCAAGGCGCGCGGCGATGCCAGGCGTCTGCCCGGACACGACCTTGGTAATCTTGTCGACGGTGTATTTCTTGTCGCCCGGATTGATGCGCTCCGGCGAATAGCCGAGAAAGAAGTCTTCACCGCAGACGAGGTTCGACGCCGCTTCCAGCGTGGGGCCGCAAAAATCCTCGGTAATTCCGGGATAGACGGTGCTTTCGAAGACAACGGTATCGCCGCGTTTGAGGATCCTGCCGATCATCCCGCACGCCGCGGTCAGGGCGCCCAGATCCGGTTTGTTTTCCGCATCGACCGGCGTCGGCACGGTAACGATATAGACGTTGGCGTCCTCGATGTCGCCCGTCTTATCCGTGAACGTCATGGTGCTGGCGCGCAGCATCGCGGCATCGACTTCGCCGGACCGGTCGGCGGCGCCGCGCAATTCGGCGATGCGCGACGTCGAAATATCGAACCCGGTTACCGGGTAGCTGCGTGCCAGGGCCAGCGCCAGCGGCAGCCCGACATAACCCAGGCCGATAACGGCAATCTTCTCGTTGGCGCCCTTGACCATGTCCCCTCTTTCCCCGATCGCCCGGCAGGCCGTCCGAATAGTCGCCCAAACCTAAGACCGGAGATTTGTTTATGCACGATTTTTCTAGTTGGCGGTTCCCGCCGGCGCGGAACTTCGTTATCAGCACTTGGTTTTTCGCCGGGGCCATGGGAAAAACCTCGACATGCACATGCACGCCGGAGAACCGGCAAACGAGACGGAACCGTACCGATGACGCGAGACCCGCAAATCGTCCCCGTGATACTTTCCGGCGGTGCCGGGCAGCGGCTGTGGCCGTTGTCGCGTCAGCAGTACCCGAAACAGTTCCTCAAGCTGAACGGCGAGGAAAGCATGTTGCAGGATACGCTGCGCCGGCTCGGCGGCGACGATTTCTCGGCGGCACTTTTCGTCTGCAATGACGAGCACCGTTTCCTGGTTGCCGAGCAGGCACGCGCCATCGGCCATCGGCCGCGTGCCATCGTGCTCGAACCGGACGGCCGCAACACCGCGCCGGCGGCGGCGCTGGCCGCGCTTATTCTGGCCGCCGACGATCCGGATACGCTGATGCTGCTGGCCCCTTCCGACCATGTGATCGAAAACACCGACGCATTCCTGGACGCCGTGGACGCCGCGGTACCGGCGGCGGCAGAGGGCCGCTTCGTCACGTTCGGCATCCGCCCCGACCGTGCCGCCACCGGGTACGGCTATATCAAGGCCGGCGCGCCGCTGCCGGATGCGCCGGCATGCGAGACAATCAGCCACTTCGCCGAAAAGCCGGACCGGGCAACGGCCGAACGCTATCTCGCAGAGGGCGGGTATTTCTGGAATTCGGGCATTTTTCTGTTCCGCGCCGGGGCCTATCTGGACGCGCTCGGCGCGCTTCGGCCGGATATCTTGGAGGCCTGCCGGGCCTCGGTCGCGGCCGGCAGGAACGACATCGATTTCTTTCGCCCCGACCCCGACGCGTTCGCCGCCTGCCCGTCGCAGTCGATCGACTACGCCGTCATGGAACATACCGATCTGGGCGCGATCGTCCCGGTCGACATGGGGTGGAACGATCTCGGCTCGTGGGATGCGCTGTGGCATATCGGCGAACGCGACGCCGACGGCAACGTGACGTCGGGCGACGTCATCACGCAGGGTGCTTCGAATTCCTATCTGCACTCCAGCGGGCCGCTGCTGGCCGCCGTCGGCATCGAGGACGTGCTGCTGATCGCCACGCCGGACGCGGTGCTCGCGGTGGCGCGCGATCAGGTCGACGCGGTCAAGGACGTCGTCTCGACGCTCAAGACCAGCGGCCGCACCGAGCACCTTCACCACGACCGCGTGCACCGGCCGTGGGGCTGGTACCAGAGCCTCGACCTCGGCGAACGCTTCCAGGTCAAGCACCTGATGGTCAAGCCCGGCGCCGGGCTGTCGCTGCAGTCGCACCAACACCGTGCCGAGCACTGGGTCGTCGTCAGCGGCACCGCCCGGGTGACCCGCGGCGAGGAGGTCCTGACCCTCTGCGAGAACCAATCGACCTATTTGCCCGCGGGAACCATCCATTCGCTCGAAAATCCCGGCGACGCGCCGCTCCGCGTCATCGAGGTGCAGACCGGAAATTACCTTGGCGAGGACGATATTGTCCGCTATGAAGACCGCTACGGGCGGACCTGAGCGCGTCCCGGCAATCGCCCTTCAACCTTTTGTAAATCAATAAAATTTCATAATGGCGTTCATAAAATGAACTTGACGTTCAGACTCTGAACGCGGTACTGTTCGATTCGTGAACACGGGGGTCGACTCGGGCCCTATTTTCAGACCGGCCTGCAAGGCGGAAAACGGGCGGCACAGGCCACCTGGCGGCGGGATTCAACGTTGGCGAAAACCAAGATCGACACGTCGGACATGGACAACGAGGCCAAGATCACGCTCGGCCTGCTCAACATGGTCCACGACAACGCGCAGGCGTCGCAGCGCTCGATGGCCGACGGCCTCGGCATCGCCCTCGGTCTCGCCAACGCCTACCTCAAGCGCTGCGTGAAGAAGGGCCTGATCAAGATCAGCCATGCCCCCGCCAACAGATATGCGTATTACCTGACCCCGCACGGGTTTTCCGAGAAATCGCGGCTGACCGCGGAGTTCCTGTCGCAGTCGTTCAACCTGTTCCGCCATGCCCGCACCGCCGGCGCGGACATCTTCGGCGAATGCCAGTCACGGGGCTGGATTCGCGTCGCCCTTTTCGGCGCCAGCGACCTGGCCGAGATTTTCACCCTGTCCGCGCGCGATTTCGACATCGAGCTGGTCGGTGTCATCGCCGAGCTGCCTAACGCGAGCGAATTCGCCGGCCTGCCGGTGATTGCGCCCGCCACCTGCGACGCCGCCGCCATCGAGGCGATCGTCATCTGCGACATTTCCGACCCGCAGGCGGCCTATAACGCGGCGATCCGGATTTTGCCCAAGAGCCGCGTCCTGGCGCCGCGCTTCCTTGGCGTCATCGACCCGAAGAGCCTGACCGACGGGGGCCCCGCATGACCTACTGGTGCGCCGTCAATACGAAGGTCAACGCCGAGGACAAGGCCGTCTTCCATCTTGTGCGCCAGGGTTTCAAGGTCCTGTTGCCGAAGCACCTCAAGCGCCGCTCGCACGCGCGCAAGGTCGACTGGGTGCCGAAACCGCTGTTCCCGGGCTACCTGTTCGTCGAGATCGATCCGGAACACTCGCCGTGGCGCGCCATCCGTTCGACTGTCGGCATCTTCGACGTCATCCGATTCGGCGAGAAACCGGCGCCGGTTCCGGCCGAGGTGATCGACGAGATCCGCGCCCGCCAGGATGAGAACGGACTCGTCAAAACCCATGACGGTGACACGTTCAAACCGGGGGACGCCGTCCGCGTCCTGCAAGGTGCCCTCGGTGAATTCGAAGCCCTTTTCGAGAGCTCGGACGATCGCAACCGCGTCACCGTGCTGTTGAACATGCTCGGCCGCCAGGTGCGCGCCCGGGTCAGCAAGAACGCCGTTTTCGCCGCAATCTGACGCGCGCGCACGGCCGATATCGATTTTCGCAGTCGGGGTGGAGTCACCCCGACTGCGGTAGCATGCCAAATTTCTGGCCAACCAGACCGACAAAAATACCGGAGTCCCCGTGAACGCTGAAACGCCCTCCAACGGCACCGGCCGCCTCGTTACCATCTTTGGCGGCGCCGGTTATATCGGCCCCATCGTCGCAAAACGCCTGCTGCGCCAGGGCTACCGGGTCCGTATCGTCGACATGTTCCTGTACGGCACCCAGAACGTCCTACTCGGACTCTTCGACGAACCGGGCCTCGAGGTGCTGAACGGCGATGAAGGCAAGGGCGACATCCTTGCGCGCGCCCTCGACGGCGCGACCGACGTGGTCATCCTTGCCGGTCTGGTCGGCGATCCGATCACCAAGAAGTACCCGGAAGCGCACCAGGCGGTAAACGAGGACGGCATCCGCGGCATCATCGACGCGCTCGACGGGCGCGGCCTGAAGCGTGCCGTGTTCGTTTCGACGTGCTCGAACTACGGCCTCATCCCCGAAGGTACGCTCGCCGATGAAAATTACGAACTCAATCCGCTTTCGCTCTATGCCAAGGCCAAGGTCGGCATGGAGCAGAAGCTGCTGGGCCTCAAGGACAAGGTCGACTACGAGGGTGTGGCGCTGCGGTTCGCGACCGCATTCGGCCTCGCGCCGCGGATGCGGTTCGACCTGACGGTCAGCCAGTTCACCCGCGAGATGTATCTGAAGAACGACCTGCTGGTCTACGATCCCGATACCTGGCGGCCCTATTGCCATGTGCAGGATTTCGCCGACGTCATCCAGCGTGTCCTCGAAGCGCCGGGCGACGCCGTCGCTTTCGATGTTTTCAACGCCGGCGGGGATGCCAACAACTTCACCAAGCGCATGATCGTGGAAGCCATCCAGAAGCACATTCCCGATGCGCCCGTATCCTATCAGGAACACGGCACCGATCCGCGCAACTACCGCGTCGACTTTGCGAAGATTCGCGAGCGGCTCGGCTTTACGCCACGTTACACGGTCGAGGACGGTGTCCGCGAACTGATCGACGCCCTGGACCAGGACCTGTTCGCCGATGTCGACGCGCGCACCAATTTCTACGGTAACTACGAGATTGAGTATCCTGCTAAATGACGTCGCCGCGCAAAATCTGCGTCGTCACCGGCACCCGTGCCGATTACGGGCTGCTGTACTGGCTGATGAAGGAAATCGATGCCGACCCCGCGCTTGAACTTCAACTCGTCGTCACGGGAACGCATCTGGAGCCGCGCTTCGGCAACACGGTCGACGTCATCGAGAACGACGGCTTCCGGGTCGACACGCGGGTGCCGCTCGGCATCGAGGACGATACGCCGACGGCCATCAGCAATGCCACCGGCAAGGCATTGGCAGGCATCGGCGCCGCATTCGCATCTCTCGGACCGGACGCCGGCGTTCTGATCGGCGATCGATATGAGATCCTGGCAGCGGCAACAGCGGCTCTGCTGCACCGGGTTCCATTCGCCCACATCCACGGCGGCGAAGTAACGGAAGGGGCGGTGGACGATTCCATGCGTCACGCCATTACCAAGATGGCGGCCTGGCATTTTGCTGCGGCTGAACCCTACCGGCAGCGCATCATCCAGATGGGCGAGGCGCCGGATAAAGTCGTCACCGTCGGCGCACCCGGCCTCGATCATATCGAACGCACGCCGCTGCTGGACCGTGCCGAAACCGCGGACGTTCTCGGGATCGACGCGGACACGCCGTATTTTCTGATCACCATGCACCCGACCACGTTGAGCGCCGGCGACCCGCTCACCGAAATTACCGCCCTGTTGGATGCCCTCGATCGGGTCAAGGACCACGCGCTCATTTTCACCGGCGTCAACGCGGACGCCGGGCACGACCGGATCGCAGGCACCGTTCATGCATACGTCGATGCCAACGCCGAACGCGCCCGGCTGTTCATGTCCCTCGGCCAGCAACGGTATCTGAGCGCCATGAAACATGCCGCCGCCGTCATCGGAAATTCGTCGAGCGGCATCATCGAAGCACCGGCCTTCGGCGTGCCGACCGTCAACATCGGCATTCGTCAGCAAGGCCGATTGCGCGCCCGCAGCGTCATCGATTGCGGCACCGATGCGTCCGGCATCGAAGATGCCATCGGCCGCGCCACCGATCCGGCCTTTCGGTCATCCTTTTCCGGCAGCGAGCCGCCTTATGGCCACCCCGGCGCGTCGGTACGTATGAAGGATTTCCTGGTGCACTGTGATTTCGGCAATGCCGGCCGCAAGAGCTTCCACGATCTGCCAGACATAATGAGCGCACCGTGAGCGTATTTTTCATCGCCGAAGCCGGCGTCAATCACAACGGCGACAAGGACATGGCGTTCGCGCTGATCGATGCCGCCGCCGAAGCCGGCGCCGACGCGGTCAAATTCCAGACGTTCACAGCCGACGAGCTGGCGAGCGAGACGGCGCCCAAAGCGGCCTATCAGAACGCAACCACGGATGCGTCGGAGTCACAGCTCGATATGCTCAGGCGTCTTGAGCTGCCGCACGATTGGCACGCGCCCTTGCGGGATTATTGCGCGGGCAAGGGCATAGAGTTCCTCTCCACCCCGTTCGATACCGGAAGCCTGCGCTTCCTGGCCGACGAGGTTGGACTGAAAACGATCAAGGTGCCGTCGGGGGAGATCACCAACGGCCCGTTTCTGCTTCGCATTGCCGAGACCGGGCGCGACATCATTTTGTCGACCGGGATGAGCGACCTGGATGAAGTGCGCGACGCGCTCGGCGTGCTCGCGTTCGGCTTGACGGGCAGCGGCGCGGCGTCGGCAGCCGCTTTCTCTGCCGCCTATGACACCGACGCCGGCAAAGCCGCGTTGCGCGAGAAAGTTACTGTCCTGCAATGCACCAGCGCCTATCCGACGCCGCTCGCCGAGGCGAACGTGCGCGCGATGGTCACCATGCGCGAGGCGTTCGGCCTGCGTACCGGATTTTCCGATCACACGGAAGGGACGAGCGCATCGTTTGCCGCCACCGCACTCGGCGCCGACGTTATCGAGAAACATTTCACCCTGGACCGTCAGCTTCCCGGGCCGGACCACAAGGCGTCGCTGGAGCCGGGCGAACTGAAAGAGCTGATCGACGGCATCCGTGCCATCGAGACATCGCTCGGCGACGGTATCAAAACACCGCAGGCATCCGAGATCGAAACGGCCACGGTTGCACGCAAAAGCCTGATTGCCCTGGAAGAGATCGGCCCGGGAGAGCCGCTGACCGAAGCGAACCTTGGCGCAAAACGGCCGGGCGACGGCCTGTCGCCGATGCGCTATTGGGACATCGTCGGCGGCACCGCGGCCAGGCGCCTGAAGCCGGGGGATCCGATTTGAGCCGCGTATCCCCGGTCATCATCATCGGCGCCGGCGGTCACGCCAAAGTGCTGGCGGGGCTTTTGAATGCCGTCAACGCCGTGGTGATCGGCTTCACCGATGCAGATACGGCGCGTCACGGCGAAACCATCCTCGGCCATCGCGTCCTTGGTGGAGACGACGTGATCGGGACCTATGGCCCGGACAAGGTAGAACTGGTGCTCGGCATCGGCAGCGTGCGTCCCGGTCCGGTTCGTCATGATGTATGGCAGGCATACAAGCGCGACGGGTACCGTTTTCAGTCCTGCATTCACCCGCACGCGTGGATCTCGCCCGATACCGAAATCGGCGCCGGCGCGCAGATCATGGCCGGGGCGGTCATCCAGCCCGGATGCCGTATCAGTGAAAATTCAATTATCAACACGCGTGCCTCGGTCGATCACGACTGCAGCATCGGCGCCCACGTCCATATCGCTCCGGGCGCTGTGCTCGGCGGAACGGTCCAGGTCGGGGACGGCGCGCATGTCGGCACCGGCGCCACGGTGATAGAGAACATCCGGATCGGCGACGGCGCGATGGTTGCCGCCGGGGCCTGTGTGACCCAGGACGTCGCCGCCAACACCCGCGTCGCCGGCGTCCCCGCGAAACCCATTGGCAGCGACAAATCATCATGAAGGACTACGTACATCTTTGTCTCGACAGTAAGGGCAGCGTCGCCGACGCGGCGCGTATCCTTGATCAGGGCGTGCCGAAAATCTGCCTCGTGGTCGAAGAGGGCAAGCTTCTGGGAACGATCACGGACGGCGATATCCGCCGCGGTTTGCTGAGCGGTGTGCTTTTCGACGCCCCCGCGATCCAGGTGATGAACGCCAATCCACGCACGGCGCAGGAAGACAGCAACCTCGATGCCGTGAAACCGATGATGACGGCCCTCGGCATTCATGTGCCCCTGCTGGACGGCGACGGCCGTCTGACCGGACTGCTGACGCTCGATGAACTTGCACACGACGACCGTCCCCACGACAACTGGGTCGTTCTTATGGCCGGCGGGTTGGGCGAGCGGCTGCGGCCGCTGACCAACACCACGCCGAAGCCGTTGCTGCAGGTGGGCGACAAGCCTTTGCTGCAGTCCATTCTTGAGAACTTCATCCAGCAGAACTTCAGCAAGTTCTATATTGCCGTCAATTATCAATCCGAAGCCATCAAGCAGCATTTCGGCGACGGCAGCGAATGGGGCGTCACCATTCGGTATATCGAAGAACCGCATCGCATGGGCACCGCCGGTGCGCTGACGCTGCTGCCGGAGTTGCCGACGACGCCGGTCATCGTGATGAACGGCGACCTCGTGACCCGGGTCAGTTTCCAGGACCTGTTGGATTTTCACGCCGAGCAGGAAGCCAAGGCGACCATGTGTGTGCGCGAGTACGATTTTCAGGTCCCGTTCGGCGTGATCAGCCTTGAAGGCCACCGCATCATGTCCATCGACGAAAAGCCGCTTCACCATTTCTTCGTCAATGCCGGGATCTATGTCCTCGACCCCGACGTCATTGCCCGCATTCCCGAAGGCGAGCGCCACGACATGACGCAAGTCTTCGAAGGCATCATCACCGCCGGCGAGGAGACCGCCGCTTTTCCGGTTCACGAATACTGGCTCGATATCGGGCGCATCGACGACCTGGAACGCGCCAAGTCGGATTTCGTCGCGGAGCAAAGCAAGTGAAGGCACTCGTGATCGGCTACGGCTCGATCGGCCAGCGCCATGCCGGCGTGCTCGCGGAAATGGGTCACGACGTTGCCGTCGTCAGCCGCCGGGACATAGACCACCCGGCCAATTACAAAACGCTGACCGAGGCCGTCGATGCGTTTCGTCCCGATTATGTGGTCGTCGCCAGCAAGACCGGCGAGCACCGGGACGACCTCGAAGCACTCTCGCAGACGGGCTTTCGCGGCCGGGTGCTGATCGAAAAACCTGTTTACGACAGCGGCAGCGAGAACCCGCCCGAAGGCTTCGAAGCAATGAAGGTGGCCTTCAATCTGCGTTTTCATCCGGCGCTTCGGCGGTTCCGCGACGTGTTGGGAACCCGCAAGATTTTTGCCGCGCACATTTACACGGGCAGCTACCTTCCGGACTGGCGACCGTACAGCGATTACCGGAAAGGCTACTCGGCAAACCACGCCGAGGGCGGTGGTGTCCTGCGGGATTTGTCGCACGAGATCGATTACATGATGTGGCTGTTCGGCGACTGGCGCAGGGTTGCGGCCATCGGCGGCCGCTTCGGCGATCTTGAAATCGACAGCGACGATGTCTTTTCAATGCTGATCGAAACCGATGCCGTGCCGTCGGTCACGCTCGGGATCAACTACCTCGACAACGTAACGCGGCGCGAAGTCCTGGCCCTCACCGACAAAGGTTCGGTGCGGCTCGATCTTGTCCGCGGCACGGTCGAACAGGGCGACGACGTCGAAACTTTCACCGTCGCACGCAACGACGCATACATCGCGCAGCATGAGGCTATGATCGCCAACGACAGTTCGGTGATTTGCGATATCGCCGAAGGCTTGAAGGTGATGCGGCTGATCGACGCCGCCGAACGTTCGGCGGCCGACGGAAGATGGGTGCCGGCATGACCCGGCTGGCCGTTATCTGCGCGCGCGGCGGCTCCAAGGGCATCAAGGGCAAGAACCTGCGGAACCTGCTGGACAAGCCGCTGCTCGCTCACACCATTGAACAGGCGCAGGAAAGCGGCGTGTTCGACTGGATCGCGGTGTCGAGCGACAGCCACCAAATCCTTGCCGTCGGCACCGCCGCCGGTGCGGATTTCGCCGTTGAACGTCCGGCGTCACTTGCCAGCGACACGGCGCCCAAGGTGCCGGCGATCCGCCATTGCGCGCAGGAAGTCGAGCGCCTTGCAGGCGCGGCGATAGACACCATTGTCGATCTCGATGCTACCGCGCCGCTGCGCTCGCTCGACGATATCCGGGGCGCCGTCGCCAAACTTGAGAGCAGCGGGGCAGACAATCTCGTCACCGGCATGCCGGCCCGGCGCTCGCCCTACTTTAACCTGGTCGAAGAGCAGCCGGACGGCCGTATCGCGCTTTCCAAGGTGCCGGATACGCCGATCATGCGGCGCCAGGATGCCCCCCGGTGTTTCGATCTCAACGCGTCGATCTTCGTCTGGAAGCGCGCCGCTCTTTTCTCCGATCACGACTCGGCACTGGGGAACAACACGATCCTCTTCGAGATGCCGGAAGAACGCTCCATCGATATCGACAACGATCTCGATTTCGCGTTCGTCGAATTCATGATGAACCGCAAACTCGCGGACAAGGAAGACAAAGACTGATGGAAAAAGACCTCGACAACCTGTTCGACCTGAGCGGCAAGGTCGCTCTCGTTACCGGCGGCACCGGCATCCAGGGCAAACGCATCACCCGCGGCCTTGCCGCGAACGGCGCCGATGTCGCGGTCGTCGACCTCGACGCCGTCGCCGTCGCCGCACAGGCGGCGGAGATCGCAGACGAATACGGCGTCCGCGCGCACGGCATAGTTTGCGACGTATCCGACAAGGATGCGGTTCAGGCCATGACCGCCGAAGCCGTGGACAGGCTCGGCGGCATCGACATTTTGCACAACAACGCGGCATCCAAGTCGAAGGACCCGCGCGATTTCTTCGTTACTTTCGAAGACTTCGATTTCGACGTCTGGCGTCAGATCATGAGCGTCAACATTGACGGCATGTTTCTCGTCGCGCAGGCCGTCGGCAAACAGATGATCGCGCAGGGCCGTGGCGGATCGGTCATCCAGACATCGTCGACGTACGGTCTGGTCGGCCCCGATTTCCGGATTTACGAAGGCTCCGAATACATGGGAGGCCGCATCACGACGCCGGCCGCCTATGCGGCGTCGAAGGGTGCCGTGACGCAGTTGACCCGCTATCTCGCAACCTATTGGGCCGATAAAGGCATTCGCGTGAACACACTTGTTCCGGGCGGGGTTCAGAGCGGTCAGAACGAAGAGTTTCAAAAACGGTACGGAGAACGGACGCCACTCGGCCGCATGGCGCATGTCGATGAAATCGTCGGTGCCGTTGTTTTCCTGGCTTCAGACGCGTCGAGCTACATGACCGGCCAGATGATGGTTGTCGATGGCGGCTGGACGGCCTGGTAAGTACTTCCCCCTGAAACTGAGAAGAAAGATTGGGTTACGTTGAGTAAGCATAAAGCCGACACATACATCGCATTGCATCTGGGCCACAATGCGTCATGCGCGATCATCCGCGATGGCGAAATTGCATACGTTGGTCAGGAAGAGCGGTTCACGCGCAAGAAGAACATCATGGGCTTCCCGAAGCTTGCCCTTGATCATGGAATGACCGAACTGGGCCTGAACGGAGATGACATTGCCAAGGTCGGGTTCACGTCGACCGAAGTTGCGCCGCTTCTCATCCGATCGAATTTCGTCAGGAATTTTACCGTCGCTGATTTTCACAGCTATTACACGGATGGCTACTGGGCCCGCAAACTAAACGGCGAAAACGTCGATTCATTTTATGAATGGCTCAGGGACGATCCGAAATTCAATGGTGAACAGGATCATCTGGATTATTCGTTTCTGTTCGACATGCCCCTTGGTGACGGAAAGAAGCTGGCTGAGACGTTTCGAGAAGAATGCGTCGGGTTCATGTCACGGCAGTATGGCATTGCGCGCGACAAGGTCGAGTTCCTCGATCACCATCACTGTCACGCAAGTTACGCCTATTACGCGAGCCCCTTCCGGTCCGAGGATTGCGCCATTGTCGTGATGGACGGATGGGGTGACGGGTTGAATCAATCCATCTGGAGCGCACACAACGACCAGATCAAACAGATCACGACGTCGAGCCAGAACGATGTCGGCCGCGTATACAAGTTCGCGACGCTCATTCTCGGCATGCGGCCTGACGAACACGAGTACAAGGTCATGGGTCTAGCGCCGTATTCCCGCCAGGAATATTTCAAGAATGCCTATGAGCCGCTCGCGCGGTTATCGGAAGTGAAGGACATGCGCGTCGTCGAGAAGGACCGGCCACGGGATCTCTATAAGTATCTGAGAGACGCCTGGGAGACGGAGCGGTTCGACAACATCGCCGGTGCGACGCAGCTTTGGACCGAAGAGATGCTGTGCAAGGTCTTCGAGGATGTGCATCGCCTTACCGGGCTGCGGCGTTTCGTTTTCGCCGGTGGCATCGCGATGAACGTGAAAGCAAACAAGAAGATCGCCGAGCTGCCGTTCGTTGACGAGATCTTCGTGCCCGGCTCCGGGGCCGACGAATCACTGTCGATCGGTGGGGGCTATCTTCTCAACGCAGCGAGCGGCAACAACAAGCCGCTTGCAAACCTGTATCTGGGATACAACGCATCCGACGACGCGTCGTCGACAGACTGGAAGGCGCTCGAAAAGGAATTCCACGTTTACCCCGACTTCGATGCCGAGAAGGTCGCCGATCTGCTGGCGGACGGTCATGTCATCGCGCGTGTTTCCGGGCGCGCCGAGTTCGGCGCACGTGCCCTCGGCAACCGAAGCATTCTTGCCGATCCGAGCCGGATGGATTCGGTGCGGCAGATCAACGAGGCCATCAAGATGCGCGACTTCTGGATGCCGTTTGCGCTTTCGGTATTGGAAGAGTACAGCAACGACATCATCCGGAACCCGAAGAAGATCAGCGCACCGTTCATGAGCATCGCGTTCGATTCATGTGATGAGCATTACGCCAAGGTCCATGCTGGCAGCCATCCCTATGATCACACGATCCGTCCGCAAGTCGTCTCGAAGGAGGCGGCACCCGGATACCACGACCTGATCGACAAGTTCCGTCAACGCACCGGCATACCGGCACTTCTGAACACGAGCTTCAATCTCCACGGGGAACCGATCGTAAACACCATCGACGATGCGATCAGCACCCTGCGCAGATGCGGGCTGAACTTCCTGCTGGTCGACAACATGCTCGTGGCAAAAATTCCGGTCGATCAACAACCGGATTGACGGACGTTGACGCAGCGATGAACACCCCGGTTCAAGGCGCCGGCGACGTTGGTTGTCTGGTTTTCGTTTCACATCCTTCGCAGGTTGTCGAGGCAGAGATTGAACGAAACACTCTTTTCGTTTCGAGCGACTGGTTGCTGACCCAGGAACTGACCGCACGCGGTGTTGGGTGCATAAACCTAGACAGTTGTGTCACGGAACCCGTTGACGCGACGGAGAGCGAGAACCTGTTCACCGACGCCGCAGATTGGATGTACGACGGCGAACGCGACGTGACCATTTTCAGGGGCGTGTCGCTCGGCCGGAAGCTTCTCCGTCAAACACTGATCTTCACGGCCGAGTTCCGGCGCATGTCGCATTGCGTGAAATCACTGTTACGTGTTTACCGTCCCCACCGGATCATCTTCCGGGGATGCTCGTTCGAGTCGCAAATCATCGACTGCGATGCCGCCGCCGCCATCGTGGCACATCTCGCCGGCGGCACTCAATTCGAACGCCGTCCCGCCGCAAACAAACATGGTACGGAAACGGTTCGCTATTCGACCGCTCACACGCCGGCGGCACGCAGCAACATGAAAAATTCTGCACGTCACGTGGCGGCGTTCATACTGTTCGCATTGATCATGTCCGCCTCAAGGATCTTCGCCCTCGTTACCTTCAGAGGCCGCGCGAAGGCCCTCATGCTGACCACGCAGTTGGCGCTGCTGCCGCTGCTCCATCAGCCGGGGCGTTTCCCGATAAGGCCGCTTGTGATGTATGCATGGTTGCCAAACAAGAAACGCATCTTTTGGGTTCTGAACAAACTCGCGAGGGGCATGCTGCTTGTCGCCCAGCCGAAATGCGCAATGAGCGATGCCGACAAAAACAACGTCAACGAGATTGAACTGGCCGCGAAGGCCGCCGGAGGCGGCCCCGCCGGGACATTCGGTGGCGAGTTGAAGAAATTCGTCGGCAGCCGGCTGGTCGATCAAGGTGCGCTTGGCAGAGTGGCGGGCGAGGTGATCGAGGCCGAAGAACTGTTACGGCGTCACAGGCCAAACGTCGTATTCACGGATTCCATTAACAACAGCCGTATCCTCTCGGTTCTTGATGTTGCCCGTCAGCACGGCGTACCGACGGCGATGACCTGGCATGCACATTACCTGCAGGATCTAAAAGTTCCGGTTTTCGGCGCCGACCATCGATGCGAACCGGTCAACAGCCATGTTTTTAGCTGGGGCGAAATCAATGAACAATGGCTGCAGAAATACGATCTGCGCACCTCCATCGTGCGCACCGGAAACATCATATCGAACCAGCATCGTGTAACCACGCGCCGGGACAATGATTGGCGCAATGTCGTTGTACTTCAGTACGCGTTTCCGAATATCGATATCAGTCAGCAACCGAGTAACGAGTTCGAGTACCTGCTGGCAATCAGCAAGATCATGAAAGAGGAAGGCATAAGGAACTTCAAACTGCGCCTTCACCCCGGCACATCGGCGAAGCTGAAGTATTACCAAACCATTGTCGATCACTACGGGATCGATTGCCACATCGATGCCAGTGGTCATTTCAAGACCTGTCTGGAATGGGCTGACGTGGTCATCGGTCCCGTTCAATCCGGTGCGATGCTGGAATCCTTGACCTTCGGGCATCCTTATTTTCCGGTCCTGATGCGACCTTCCTCCGTCAACATGAGCTATCTCGCGGAAACCGAAGTCTTCGAGGATTTCGAAAGCCTTCATCGACGTTTCAGGAACCGTGATGCGCCCGATTTGAGTGTCCTCAGGGAGAAGCTGACCTCCCGGAACGAAGTCCCGGATACCGCGTCGATGATCTGGAACGAACTTGCTGAAATTGCGGTCCAGCACCGGACGTGAAGTCTATGGCGATGACATTCATGCGGGCCATTGTCCGTGCCGCCGGATGGCTGACGGTGTTGCCTATGCTATACCTCATCGAGCCGTTCTATCGCATTCGGATCGGAACGATGTATACGCAACGCATAGGACATCTGGCCGAGAATGCCGAGACGTTTATCCGCAAGATGCGGATGGAGGGGTTCCCGCCGAGGACGGGATATTTCTTTTTCGGACACAATCCGGCAAACCGGCAGCTCTACAAGATGTGGTTGCGGACCCGCACATACCCTGTGCGGTTCATCGACAGCCGGCTCGGCACCTGGCTGGCATTCACGCTGAGACCGGCACTGTCCAAGACGCGCTTTTGGGAAGCCTGCAAGGAAACCGGCGTCGAGTACCGCGCGTTCGACGACACACCACCGGTCCTTTATTTCACGGACGAGGAAGAAGAACGCGGGCGGCGCGAACTCGAAAAGATGGGTATTGGGCGGGACGACTGGTTCGTTGCATTCCATGCGCGCGACAACGCATTTCTCAGCGCTTGGCGGCCTGAACTCAAGGATCACTGGGCGCGCCCGGTGAACCAGGGGCGAAACGTCGACGTCCGGACGATGCTGAAGGCCGCGGACTACATCGCTTCAAAGGGCGGCTTCGCCATTCGGGTCGGCGCCCAGGTGGAAGAACCGCTACCACCGGGTCTTCATCCGAAGATCATCGATTATGCATCCAGTTTCCGCAACGAGTTCATGGATATCTATATCGCGGCAAGGAGCCGTTTCTTCATATCGTCGTTGTCGGGAATCGATTCCATCGCGCTTGCATTTAACGTGCCCCTGGTGACCACCAATCACAGCCCGTATAACTTTGCCCGGTATAATCGCCGGACCGTGATGTTGCCTCGCCTTCTGAAGGACCCGGAGACCGGTCAGCAGATTCCTTTCTGGTCCGCCCAGTCGCGTGGTTATTTTGTTGGCTGGGAACGTGTATCCAGTAATCACGAAACATGGGGAATGTTCAATCAGGTGCCTTCCTCGGAGGACGATATCCTGGACGCCGTCAAAGACATGATCGACCAATTCGAAGGACGGCCGCCCATCTCGGAAGCTAAAGAAATCCAGGACGCGTACGGGGAAATGTACTTGTCCCACAAACCCGATCATACGCGTGCAGGCCGGATCAGCGCCCGGTTCGCACTTAAGTATCGTGATCTGATTGTTCCGTAAGGGCGCCGCTGACGTTTGTCAGCTTTTCGAGTCGCCGGATATCTCTCGAGTTTCCATGAAATTGCGCTGTGCTTGATCAAAATAAGCTAGCGACTCAAGATATACTTGTAGTTGCAATACAAACACTATTAGAGGAGCAATCGCATGGCGGACAATTTTCAATTCTGCACATTGCCTGCAGGCTGCGTCGTTCATATCGGATTTCCAAAAGCAGCATCGACATGGTTGCAGGAGGCAGTCGTTGCTAACTTGCCTAAGGTGATGCCAATTGGAAAGCCTAAAACCCCGAACCAGGAATACGCCGATTTCTTTGCAAAGTTGTGCAGTGTCAACGAGCTGGAGTTCGATCCTGACGCTATGCGCCATGAATTTGTCGGGCTGTACCAAACACATCAGGCATCCCGACCTACCGCTGACAAGACCATGGTCAGCATGGAATATCTTAGCGGCGACTATTTCACCGGAGTAGACTCAAAACAGTTGATGGATCGGGTCAAGCTGGTCTTTGGCAACGTGAAAATCCTGATCATCATCCGGTAACAGTGCTCGATGATTGAGTCAGTTTATCGGCATTATATATCCAACGGCGGGGCTCTCAGCATCCAGGAGTTTTTGTATGCCAATGTCGCGCCATCACAGGATGACTTCGGCAATCGCCGAATGTTTCAGCGGTTCCGGTACCATGCATTTATCAAATATGCCATGCGCCTCTTCGGTGAAGATTGCGTCAAGATTATAGTGTTTGAAGATCTTAAGACTGTCGGCCCGAAGGCCGTAGCGGAAGACATTATCTCATTCGTTGGCTTGGATCTCTCCACTTGTAAAAACCTTGATTTCACCGAACAGTTCAACACGGGCATCTCATACCTGGGGGCTGCATTGCGACGCCGTATCAACTGGTTTCTACCGACGCCACATAACTCGCCGCCAATCCTTAGTGGATTCAATTTTCTCGATACTTCTCGTTTCCACCATAATTTATACGTGCCCGCAGACCGGAAGATATTGTCAAAATTTTATCGCAGCAAGAAATTCATAAATAGGCCGTCGCGCCCATTTTTAGCGCGCGCATTCTTAGCACTTCATGGCAGTAAGAACGCAAATCGCGCCGACACAATTGCTGATGATATTCGCGCAGCATACGCGGAATCGAACCGGCAAACGTCGGAACTGATCGGCATCGACCTGTCCAGCTACGGTTACGCGACATAATTCCCAACGTCGACTCGCCATACATCATACACCCCCGTTCTCCAGCGCGCTGTTATATGTCAGCAAGCAAACTGTTACTCCTCAACAGCTCTGGTTTTAGGAAGGCCATTCCATAATGCATTGCGTAGTTACCGGCGGCGCCGGCTTTATCGGTTCACACCTGACCGAGCGGTTATTGAACGACGGTCATACCGTGACCGTGATCGACAACTGCTCGACCGGCAGGACCGCCAACCTTGACCACATCGCCGGATCACCCGACCTGACGATACTTATAAAAGATGTCGCGGATGCCTTCGTGACAGCTGCGGCAAGCGATGTCCGTGCCACCACGATGAACGTCGGCTCCGACAATACATACTCGGTTGACCGTCTGGTCGAGTTGCTTGGCGGGGATGTCGAATATATACGGAAGCGCCCGGGAGAACCGGATTGCACTTTCGCGGACACCACACGTATCAAGGAACTACTTGGCTGGCAGGCTTCCGTGTCATTCGATGACGGCGTGGATAAGATGCTCGAGAACATCTCGTATTGGCAGGCGGCTCCCGTCTGGGATAAAGCCACCATCGCCGACGCAACGGCGGGATGGTTTAAATATTTGAAAGACTGACAGGACGCTGGCTGCAATGACGAGCAACGAGACCGACATCCGAAACAAGATAAAGACCCTCGAAGAAATCGGCCGCATCGTGGCCGAGGCCAAGAAGGCGGGCAAAACCGTCGCGCATTGTCACGGCGTTTTCGATCTCGTGCACCTGGGTCACGTCCGCCACCTCGAGGTCGCGCGCCGGGAAGCGGATATCCTGGTCGTGACGATCACCACCGACGGCCATGTGAACAAGGGACCCGGTCGGCCAGTATTCACCGAGAACCTGCGCGCCGAAATGCTGGGCGCACTCGAGTACGTGGATTACGTCGGGATCTCGCGGGAGCCATCTGCCGAACTGGCGATCGAGACCATCAAGCCGGACATCTTCGTCAAAGGATCGGATTACCAGAACGCCGCCGACGATATTACCGGCAAGATCAATGTCGAGCGCAAGGCCGTCGAAAGCCACGGCGGACGTATCGTCTTTACCGACGATATCACTTTTTCGTCGTCCGAACTTATCAACCGCTACATGGACGTTCACGACGAATCGCTCAGGGCCTACCTGAACGAATGCAGCGCCGAAGGCATGGAACAGACCGTCCGAACGGCGATCGGTAACGTCGAAAAAAAGCGGGTGCTCCTGGTGGGCGACGCCATCATCGATGAATATCACTACGTTCAGGCGATGGCCAAGGCGCCCAAGGAAAACATGATCGCCACCCGCAATCGATACTCCGAGATTTTCGCGGGTGGTATTCTGGCGGCTGCCAACCATGTCGCCGATTTTTGTGACACCGTCGAGGTGATCACCATGCTCGGCCGCCGGAACTCCTATGAAGACCTCATTCGCGAGCAGATCAAGCCCAACGTCGATCTTCACTTCATCTATCGCGATGACGTGCCGACGACGCGAAAGACCCGATATATCGACGAAGGCTATATGCGCAAGCTATTCGAGGTATATGACTTCGACGATTCGCCGCCGGGGGCCGACCTCGAGCAGCAAATCCAGGAGTCCATCAAGGATCACGCCCCGGCCGCAGACGTCACGATCGCCACGGACTTCGGGCACGGCATGCTGGGCGGCAGTGCAATCGAAGCCCTTCAGACGCATGCCAAGTTTCTCGCCGTCAACACGCAGACGAACAGCGCCAACCTGGGTTACAACCTGATTACCAAGTACAGGAAATGCGATTTTGTCTGTATCGACGCCCCGGAAGCCCGGCTGGCATCGGGCGACAGGTTCAGCGATCTTGAAAGCATCGTCGTCAACAATCTTGCCAAGCGGATCGATTGCAACAAGTTCATCATCACGCACGGCCAGCATGGCTGCGTCATCTTTGAAAACGGCGCGCAGCCGAAACGCATTCCGGCGTTCACCCGTACGGTCGTAGACACAGTGGGTGCCGGAGACGCTTTCCTGGTGGTGTCCTCGCCATTGGCCGCACTGGACATCCCGCTGGAAGTCGCAGGATTCGTCGGCAACGCTGCAGGCGCGATGAAAGTCGGTATCGTCGGACATCAGAAGTCGGTCGAAAAAATCCCGCTGATGAAATACATCCGCACTCTTTTGAAATAACACAGCGACTATCGATACGGATTCTCAGATGAGCTGGAATGTTCTTGTTACCGGAGGGGCCGGTTACGTCGGCGCCGTTCTCGTACCCAAGCTGCTCGCAGCGGGCCATGGCGTCACCGTGCTCGACCTTTACCTCTATGGCGACGACGTTCTGGAGCCGCACCCGCGGCTGCGCGAGGTCAAGGGCGACATGCGTGACGCGGCGACGGTCGAAGACGCCCTCCAGGGATGCGATGCCGTCATTCACCTCGCCTGCATCTCCAACGATCCGTCCTACGATCTGGATCCGGAGCTGGGCAAATCGATCAACTACGACTGTTTCCTGCCACTGGTACGGGCCGCCAAGGCAGCCGGCGTGAAACGGTTCATCTATGCGTCGTCGTCATCTGTTTATGGCGTCAAGGACGACCCTGAGGTGACCGAGGATCTGGAACTCGAACCGCTGACCGACTACTCCAAGTTCAAGGCGCTGTGCGAAAAGGAACTTTTGCAGGAGAGCGAGCCCGGGTTCGTCACTTGCATCATTCGACCGGCGACGGTATGCGGCTATTCGCCCCGGCAGCGTCTCGACGTCATCGTCAACATCCTGACCAACTTTGCGGTCAACAAGGGCGCCATCAAGGTCTTCGGCGGCGCGCAAAAGCGGCCGAACATCCATGTCGAGGACATGACCCAGCTCTACGTCGATCTGCTCGACCTTGAAGACGAAAAGATCGATCGCAAGATTTACAATGCGGGCTATGAAAACCACACGGTCATGCAGCTGGCCGAGCTGGTGAAAGCGGAAATCGGCGACGATCTGACAATCAATGTCGAACCGACGGACGATCCCCGCTCCTATCATGTCTCATCCGAAAAGCTGAAATCCGACCTCGGGTTCGAGCCCAAGCATACGATCAGCATGGCGATCGCCGATGTGGCAGCGGCCATTCGCGACGGCAGACTGACCGATTCCATGAACAACCCGGCATACTTCAATATCAAGCGCATGAAAGATACCAATCTCAAGTAGGCTGCTTTGTTTATCGGGATCGATTTCGACAATACGATTGCCTGCTATGACGAGTTGTTCGCCGTCGCGGCGGCGGACCATGGTCACGTGCCGCCCGGCACGGCCAGCACCAAAAGTCAGGTCAAGCAGGCGGTCCTCCGCAATCCGGACGGTGAGCGTCATTGGATGACATTGCAGGGCGAGGTTTACGGCGCGCGCATGGCCGGTGCGAGCATGATGCCGGGCTTAGGCGATTTTCTAACCGCTTGCAAAGAACGCGGCGTGCCGGTCGCTATTATCAGTCACAAGACGATTTACGGCCACCACGACCCGAGACGTGTAAACCTGCGAGATGCCGCCCGTGGCTGGATGCACGATCAGGGTTTTTTCGACGGCGACGGTTTCGGAATCGATGAAAGACATCTCTATTTCGAGAGCACGCGAGAAGAGAAAGTGCATCGGATCGGCCGCGTGGGATGCACGCATTTTATCGACGACCTTCCGGAAGTGTTCGAAGAGCCGGGTTTCCCTGATGGCCTTGACGCCATCCTCTACGACCCCGCGGGCTCGCTCTCGCCGCCCGCCGGTGTCCGCAGCTCGGCGGACTGGCGGTCCATTCAGAACATGGTCTTCGGCGGCGATGACTGAAGCCGCACCCGACGTCACGTCTTTGCGCGCCGCCGAGGGCATCCTTGGTCAAGCCATCGTCACGACAGAGCCTCTCCGTGCCGGCGCCAACAACCGGCTTTTCAGAGCAGAAACGGAAGACCACCGTTACATGCTCAAGCTCTATCCGCCGCCAGGTGACGACGGCCGGAACGGATTCTCCGCCGAGACGCGTGCCCTGGCTTTCATGCAGGATTTTCCTGAACTGCCGGCACCGGCGTTGCGTGGTTACGACCGGGAAGCCGGACTGGCCGTCATGGATTTTGTCGAAGGCCAACCGGCGGACAAGGCTGGCACGGCGGACATCGACGCGGCCGTTTCCTTCGCAATGGCGCTGCGCCGGGCATACGACAAGAGCGGCCGGGACATCTTCGGCCCGGCGACCGAGGCATGTTTGTCTCCGGCGGATGTGTTTGCTCAGATTTCGCGCCGGCGTGACGGATTGCAGGAAGCCGCGTCCGGCTCGCCCAGTCTTGCAGAGTTTTTGACGCGGTCATTCGACCCTGCTTTCGAAACGTTTTCGGATGCTGCGGAGACGAAACTGGCCACCGCCGGGATTGACAAGACTGCGTCCCTTTCTGCCGGCCAACTGACCCTTAGCCCGTCGGATTTCGGCTTTCACAACGCCATACGGCGTGCCGATGGGGGGCTGACATTCGTCGACTTTGAGTATTTCGGGACGGATGATCCTGTGCGTCTTGTAGCCGACTTTCTTCTCCATCCGGGACATGCCCTGGACGCCGCCCAGAAGCGAAAGTTCCGTGACGAGGTCGGCGGCGCTTTTTCCGAACTTGACCCGGCATATGCACCCCGGTTCGATGCCCTATACCCCTTGGTCGGGCTTCGCTGGTGCATGATCATCCTGAACGAGTTCCTACCGCGTGTGCTGGCCCGCCGCCGTGCGGCCGGCGTGATAACCGAGACACGCACATTGCAGGACACACAATTACGAAAAGCCAACCGGCTTCTTGACGATCTGAAACTCCATTACGAAGGCGAATCCTCTTGAGCGTTCCTCTGTTCTCGAACGAGATGTTTCCTAAATCGCCACCTCTTGACGCCCGGTCGAAAGAGCTGAGAAGGCTCGTCATCGACGGCCTTGATGGCGGCGGGCGAGGCCATATTGGCTCGTCCATGTCCCTGATCGAGATCTTCCGGGTGTTGTACGATGACGTTCTCAAGCATCGTCCGGATGAACCGCTGTGGCCGGATCGCGATCGCTGCATCCTGTCGAAGGGCCATGGCTGTCTTGCCATTTACGTGCTTCTTGCGTCACACGGATATTTTCCAACCCAGGAGCTTCGGACCTTCTGCCGCTTTCCGAGTTTTCTGGGCGGACACCCGGAACGCGGCAAGGTGCCAGGTGTCGAAGCGTCGACCGGCGCGCTTGGTCACGGGCTTTCCATCGGTGTCGGCACGGCCCTGGCGCTTCGTATCCAGAAGCGTGATAGCCGCGTTTTCGTCATTATGGGCGACGGCGAAATCAACGAGGGGTCGGTATGGGAAGCGGCCATGTCCGCCGCCAAGCACGACCTGTCAAACCTGACGGCCGTGATCGATTACAACAAGATACAGTCCTATGGCCGGACGTCCGAGGTGCTGGAACTCGAGCCCCTTCTCGACAAGTGGCGGGCGTTCGGATTTGAAGCGCGGGAGTGCGACGGCCACGACGTCGGTGCGCTGCGCGACCTGCTGTCCAATCCTCTTTCGGAAAGCAAGCCCGGCCTGATCCTTGCTCATACGGTCAAAGGCAAGGGCATTCCGTTTGCCGAGAACGACCCGACATGGCACCACAAATCGCGGCTAAGTCCGGAGCAGATCGAGACGTTGTACGCCGCACTGTCGGAGGAAGGATAATGCGTAAAACCTGCCTCAACATGATCTACGAACTGGCGAAACAGGACGAACGGATCGTCTTCGTCGGATCCGACCTCGGCCCCGGCCTTCTAGACGACATGAAGACCGAAATGCCGGAACGCTTCTATATGGAAGGCGTATCCGAACAGAACATCATCGGCATGGCCGCCGGCCTGGCGATGGAAGGCTTCATCCCGTACGTCAACACGATCGCGACATTCATTACACGCCGATGCTTTGAACAGGTTGCCGTCGATCTGTGTCTTCACGATCTCCCGGTGCGACTTATCGGCAACGGCGGCGGTCTGGTCTACGCGCCGCTTGGACCGACGCATCTGGCGGTCGAAGATATCGGGATCATGCGCACGCTCCCCAACATGGCGATTGTTTCCCCGTCGGACGCCGAAGAGATGAAAAGCTTCATGCGCAACAGCGTTGAATGGCCGCATCCGATTTATATTCGCCTTGGCAAGGGCGGCGATCCGGTCATTTTCGATGACAGCCGTCCGTTCGAACTCGGCAAGGCAAGCACGTTGCGGGATGGCGGCGACGTCCGGATTATCTCAAGCGGCATTATGTCCAAGCATTGTATGGACGCGGCAAAACTGTTGGCTGATAGAAATATTTCAGCCGGCGTTGTCCACATGCCGACGGTCAAGCCTGTCGACGTCGACGCCGTTCTGGCCGCCTCGGATGGAAAACTCATCGTAACTGTTGAAGAGCATTTCCGTACCGGCGGCCTTGGCAGCGCCGTTGCGGATGTTCTGGTCGACGCCAACCGTATCCCCGAACTGGGCGTCCTGCGGCTTGGCATCGAGGACCGCTTTCCGACAAAGTACGGCTCGCAGGACGAGCAACTGGAACAGTACCAACTGCACCCCGCAGGCATCGCGCAACAGATCGAGGATGCGCTTGCCCAGCGCAGCGAGGATACGTAAATGAGCAACACCACTTTTCTGGAGCCGGGCGCCGAGGAATTGGGGACACAGTTCATCGAGAACGGCTACGTTATCCTGCCGGCGCAGGACGTCGACGCACTTGCGCGGATCCGGGAACTAGTTGTGGGCGGCGCGACATCGGCGCTCGGGCAGGATCTGCCCAAAGACCATGGCGACTACCTGAACAACTTTCATAAGCATGTGAGTATCGAAAACCTCAACAACGTGCGACTGAAAGTCATTGAGGAACTGAACAGCCAGGACTGGACGCGTCCTGCGTATTTCAATCTGGCGCGTCAGGCGATCTACGATATCGTCGGAAACGAGCTGGCGATGCAGCGCCGCCTTAATCTGTCGATCCAGTTGCCGGACGACACCAGTTCGTTGCTGCCGGTGCATGCTGACGTGTGGTCCGGTGACTCGCCCTACGAGATCGTCGTCTGGGTGCCGCTGGTGGATTGCTACGATACCAAGTCCATGTACCTGATGCCGCCCGACAAGGACCGCCCACTTCAGGCCCGCATGGGTGAGGTATTCAAGAACGCCAGCGCCCAGGAACTGTTCCAGCATATCGAACACCACGTGCAATGGATGAACGTGCCGTTCGGTCATGTGCTGGTATTTTCGCAGACGTTGATGCACGGCAATCAGCCCAACCTGGTCCCGGAAACGCGGTGGTCCATGAACTGCCGCTTCAAGAGCCTGTTTTCGCCGTATGCCGACAAGCGGCTGGGCGAGTTTTTCGAACCGATCACCGCACGCGCGGCAACGCAGATGGCGCTCGATTACGATCTGCCGGGCGGTTTCGGTGATGTCTAACCGCAACGGCCTCCGTGGCTACATCGGTTCACGGTCCTATTATGGATCGCGGGCGCCGCAGCATGTCCAGAACATCGTCATCCGCGATTACTGTCAGCACCAGGGCAAGCAATTCCTGTTGAGCGCGACCGAATACGCGATGCCCGATTGCTTCATGATGCTGGAACGCGTGATGGAGGAACTGCCCGAAATCGAAGGGATCGTTCTTTACAGCATATTCATGCTGCCGACGGACCGTAAGCAGCGTGCAGCGGTTTACGACCGGGTACTTTCTAGCGGCGGAACAATCCACGCGGCGGTCGAAGGATATCGGATCGAGAGCGCCGAGGATGCGGCGAAAATCGAACGCATCTGGCGATTGCACGAAACGATGCCGTTGGCGCTCGCGAAACTTTAAAGCGGAGACACCATGCAAGAAATCGACTTCCTGAGTTCCGTCCACAAGAAGGCCACGCGCGACTACAAGCAGCGCGTCATCGAAAGCGACAAGGCGGCGTGCGCCGAGCGCGCCAAGCAATGGGGCTTCGATTACTGGGACGGCGCTCGCGAATTCGGCTATGGCGGCTACACCTATGACGGGCGCTGGCGGACGGTCGCCGAGGAAATGGCGGCACACTACGGGCTGAAGGCGGGTGACCGCATTCTCGATATCGGATGCGGCAAGGCGTTTCTGCTCTACGAATTCACGCAGGTGGTGCCCGGCGTCGAGGTGCGCGGCATCGACATCTCGACATACGGAATCGAGCACGCGAAGCCCGAAGTGAAACCCTTCCTCGATGTCGGCAACTGTATCGACCTGCCTTACGAAGACGGTTCGTTCGATCTCGTTTATTCGCTCAACGTTTTTCACAACCTGAAAAACTATGAACTCTATGATGCCATCCGCCACATGCAGCGGGTCCGGCGCGGCGGCGCATATATGTGCGCGGAGTCGTACAGGAACGAGGCCGAGAAGGTGAACCTGATGTACTGGCAGCTCACCTGCGAGACCTTTTACACACCGGCCGAGTGGGAATGGTACCTGCGCCTTGCCGGGTACGATGGCGACTACGGCTTCATTTACTTTGAGTAAGCCATTCCTTTTGTCGACCGGTTCGAAAAGGCGAATTCTTGGAACCTGACGGCACAAAGGACCGGCGAATTCTGATTGTCGGCGGGTCCAGCTTCATCGGCCGGCATCTGTCGGCACTGCTCGGACACAGCGGCGCATTGGCGACATATCATGCCAGCCCCATTGAAGGCGGGGTCCAGTTCGACATCATGCGCGACTCGCTGGACGACATTCCCGTGGACGGGGACACGGTCAGTCACATTGTGCTTTTGTCGGCCGTCAGCAGCCCCAACGGATGTTTCGCTGACCCGTCGCGCTGCCGCGCCTGCAACGTAGACCGGGCGGTCGACCTCGCAAGACAGGCGAATGACAAGGGCATCACCTTCGTCTTTGCCTCGACCGAATCCATATTCGATGGCGAGGATGGACCATACGACGAGAACAGCACCCCGCGCCCGGTGATGCTGTATGGCGAAACCAAGCTGGAAGCCGAACGGCAAATTCTCGAGATCAACTCGGGTAACCTGATCCTGAGGATCGCTAGTGTATACGGCACGGTGCCGGGGGACGGCACGCTGTGCATGGGCATGCTTGACCAGATTGCGCGCGGAGATCGTATTCTTTGCGCGACCGACCAAGCTTTCAGTCCGATACATGTCGAAGATACCGCAACGACGATTCACAAGCTGATCGAACGGGATGCGCACGGCATATATAATGTCGCCGGTCCCGAAACGCTGACCCGGTTAGAGATTCTGAACACCCTGATCGCGCTATACGAACAATATAGGCAGCCATTCCGGGGCAGCATAGAAACATGCACCGTCAGCGATCTTCCCACACCAGAGGTGCGCCCGCGGAACACCGGCTTGTCGATGCGCAAAACCGCCGCTATGACGGGGTTCATGCCGCAGTCGGTCACCGAGCGTGTTTCGGCCGCTTTCAAGGAACAAACCGATGAACGATGATTGGAAGCTGGTAACAAACGACGTCTACTACGCCCCGCCGGGGCTGACGCTCAGCGATGCCGGTACAATCGCGCGGCTGAAGGCGCATGCCGAAACGTCGCCGCGTAAACGGGCGCGGCTTTGTTATCACGACGACGCTGACGCGAGGCTGCACAACATGCTGATCGTCATGCAGGGCGGCGCCTACGTCCGCCCGCACAAGCATTTGCAGAAGGCGGAATCGTTCCTCGTCCTCGAAGGCCGCGGCTTTCTTTGCCTGTTCAAAGAAGACGGCACACCGGAGGCGTTTTCACAGCTCGCCGGCGCTGATAACGGCGGCACCTTTTTCTATCACATGCCGGTCGGACGCTTTCACACCCAACTGTTCCTGTCCGACTGGGTCGTCTTCCATGAATCGACCCTGGGTCCCTTCAACCCGGACGAGACGACACAAGCCCCATGGGCGCCACCGGAAGGCGATCCCGGTGCCGAGTCCTACATGAAGGAACTGCTTGCAATGGCGCACGCGAGCGCCACCGCACCTTGATACTGGTGAGGCAAGGTGTTAACAGCAGTGGTTTCATGCTGACTAGATGGTATGGCGCCGTAGTATTGTCGCAGCGAGCGGCTTTTTTGAACCTACCACTCAAGCATCATCCTGAGGAAATCCGATGAGCGCAGAGCAAACAGCAATCGATCTTCGTATTCCTGATCCGGCCGGCGTGCGCGAAGCCGTCGATGCCAAGATCAGCGGCTTCGACTTTGAAGGCGAGGTCGTATTGATCCAGGTGCCGCAGTTCCCGCTGGACATGCTGGAATCGAGCACCGCGCGGGGCAGGGGTTATTTCGCCTATCCACCGCAGAACCTTCTTTATCTGTCGGCGATCTTCCGCGAACTCGGGCTGACAACGCGGATCGTCGATCTCAACTACGCCGTGCTGCGCGCCGCGCTCGACGGGGACGATCCGGAACAGGCATGGCAGGCCCTGGCAGACGAGGCATTCGCCGACGACTCGTCGCCGTTGATCTGCATGTCGCTGATGTTCGATTCCACCTCGTCGTCGTTTGACAAGGTGCTGAATTACGTCCGCAAGCTGCGTCCCCAATCCTGCATCATGGCGGGCGGCGTCGCCGCCACGGCCGAGCCGGAGAAACTTTTGTACGATGGCGTCGATTTCGTGTTTTCGCACGAAGGCGAAAGCGCCCTCGACAGGTTTTATGCCTATGTTCGCGGCCAGAGCGACCAGTTGCCGATCAATCTCTCCCTGCTCGATGCAGGTGGCAACTTCGTTCAAACCAATCAGGAACAGGGCAGCCCGGTCGAATTCGATATCCGCTCGGAATACAAGAAGATCCCGATCAAGCGATACCACGAAGTCGGCTGTCTCAGTAATTTCTCTCGCATGATCGGTACCGACGTGCCCTACGCGACGATCATTTCGCGGCGCGGCTGCCGGGCCCGTTGTTCGTTCTGCGGCGTGCGCAATTTCAACGGCAAAGGCGTTCGCGTCCGTTCGACCGGCGACGTCATCGCCGAGATGCGGCACCTTTACGACAATTATGACATTCGGCACTTCGACTGGCTCGATGACGATCTGTTGTATGACCGTGACGGCATCGTCGAACTCTTCCATGCCATGGCCGAAAACCTGCCGGAAGCGACTTGGGCGGCGAACAACGGCGTCATCGCCGCGGCCGTGACGCCGGAAATCCTGGAAGCCATGCAGGCGAGCCGGTGCATCGGCTTCAAGATCGGCCTTGAAAGCGGCAACCCCAATGTCCTGAAGGATGTCCACAAGCCGACGAACCTGAAGAAGTTCTTCGAATTTTCCGACCTCGCGCGGGACTATCCCACGATGTACATGGCCGTGAACTTCATCATGGGCTTCCCGGGCGAACAGGTTTCGCAGATGATGGACTCGTTCAGCGCCGCGGTGCGGGGGAACCTGGACTGGAACAATTTCTATCTGTATCAGCACCTGAAGAACACGGAACTGTTCATTGCCCACGGCTCGATGGGCGGCGGCGACGCGGAGGACAAGGCACGGACCAACAGTCAGCCGATGAGCAGCCTGAACCCAGTGCGCGGCGGCATGTTCCGGAATGACGATGAAAAGACGAATGTGCTCAGCGGTTATGACGTTATCGAATACGCGGGAGATCACACACCGACCCGCGAACAGTTGAAGGAAATCTGGTTTACCTTCAACTTCGTCGCCAACTTCCTGAACACGCCAGCAATCGATACCGATCAGGAAGAAAGACTGCGCAACGGGATCCAATGGCTGGAAGCCCTGAGCCGTTCCTATCCTGACGACCCGTCGATGACGGCGCTTCTGTATTACCTGCATGCCCGCCTGGGCGAATTGAGCAAGGAGGAACTCGCAGGCCTGCAAAAACGGAGCCGCGACGCATTCCGCGCCTCTGACTACTGGCAGCGCCGCGATGCGGAGTTCTCGATCTCCGCCTTGCTCGAGAACACGGTGCCCGACATCGATTCCCGCTGGCACGACTACATGAAATTCACCGCTCTGGATAGATAACCGGGACACAACACGTGGAAAAGACTACTCGTGAAGCGCAGTATTCAAGCTGCTTCGACGTGCGCGATCGTATCGGCATGCAACCCCTCGGCATCGTCACCAACCTGGTCTGGTACGAAGATCCCCGCCACCTTCTGTTCATGCTTGCCCGATACAAGTTCGTGGCAAAGATGCTCGAAGGCCGGGACCGCGTTCTGGAAATCGGATGCGGCGACGGTTTTGCCAGCCGGATTGTGCGCCAAGCCGTGGGCGCCCTTACTGCCGTCGATTTCGATCCGGTGTTCATTGAAGATGCAAAGAGCCGCGTCGTCGATAACTGGCCGATCGACTATCGTGTTCATGACATCCTCGACGGCCCGGTCGACGGACCGTTCGACGCCGCCTATTCGATCGACGTTTTCGAGCACATCGAACAGGAAAAGGAGGATCTTTTCCTGAACAACGTCATTGCCAACCTGACCGATGACGGGGTGCTGGTCATCGGCTGCCCCTCGCTGGAGTCGCAAGCGTACGCAAGCCCCAGAAGCAAGGAGGGGCACGTCAACTGCAAAACCGGCCCTGAACTCAAGGCCTGCCTCGAGAAGCACTTCTCGACCGTGATGATGTTCTCGATGAACGATGAAGTCGTTCACACCGGCTTCCACAAGATGGCGCATTACCTTTATGCGATCTGCAGTAACAAGCGGGACCGTTGATCGACGGTTTGCGTGACGACCGAACTGCATGCGGAAACGGGTACGTGTCCGTTTCCTGAAACTTCCCTGAATTGAACATGTTTTCCCGATTTGCCCGCTATGAACGGCACATCGATCTGGGTGCCGGCCTGTTGCTGTTCGCACTCGGATTTGCGCTCAATTATTTTTTCGCGTGGCAGAAGAGCATCATCGATCTGCCCGACGGCGGCATGGTCACCGATACCGCATGGCGGCTCGTTAACGGCCAGATCCCGTACGAGGATTTCGGTTCCATACAGGGCATCGGTGCGGCGCTTCTGGAAGCACCCTTTATCCTCATCTTCGGCGAATCCCTGTTGCCGCTCGTCGTCCACGTTTCATCGGTAAACGGTACAGCAGCCCTTCTTTGCTTCGCCATCATGCGCATGGTCGGCCTCCGGTTGCCCGTTGCCTTGTTCTTCGCCGTTTGCACGGCGATCATCTTTTATACGCCTCTCGGGATGGCATTCTCGATCCAGCATGGCGGATTTTACGCCCTCGTCGCGATGACGCTGGGGATCTGGAGCGAGTGGAAGCGACCGGCATGGCGCCTTCGCGTTGCAGCATGGGTTTTCTGCGGCATCTTTCTCAGTCTTACGTTGGTCAGCAAAGTCACAGCCGGCTTTTACTTTCCGGCATTTCTGCCGCTCCTTTTCATCGAGTGGCAGCGTACCGCCGTCTTTAAGATCCTGGCCGTCGGTACCGGTGCCGTTCTTCCGTTCGCATTGATTTTGCTGTTTGCAAACGATGCGGCGTATACGCTGCAGGGCATTCTCGATTACATCATCCGTTTGCCTGGCGAATACGGCGGGCACCGCCTTAAGGGCAGCCTGAACGACGCACTAAAAGTGTACGAAATGAGTGTTACGCCGACGGTCCTTGTCACCTTCGGCCTGTTCTTCGTCGGCCTGACGTACTGGTTCAGCATCCGCAAGGAACAGACCGGGCGCTTTTCCGCCATACTGCCCGGTTCGGTGAACGGGAACATGTTACTGGTGGTTTCGGGCGCCCTGTTGCAGTTGGGTGCCGTTTATGTCGCACGCATCCATGACTTCACCGTGTACACGATGCAACAGCTCGTCTTTGTCGCCGGCGGCATGACGTTCGCCGGCGTCGCCAATCTGTTCGGGTCGAACGAGCGTGAATTGGCGGAACAAACGCGACGCGATCTCGCTATCGTTGCCCGGAGCCTCGTCGCCGTAATCGTTTTCGTCGCCGGCTTCGATGCATGGTGGAATCACTCGAACGTCAACAAGAATCGTGGCTTCAAGGATATGGGGTCCGCATTTTTCGCGCGCGTGCAGGTGCCGGACGAACTGGTTTATCCCGAGATCGAAGGTGTTCGCTTTCGCGAGTATCACTCCCGCTGGCTTGTCGAGGATGTCATCGGCACCGATGAAATCAAGAAAAGCCTGCGCGAAGACAACGCCGCGATCGCGTTCCTGCGCAACTATCCCGACAACGTCGTGCTGATCGGCCTCGACTACATATATTATATGTACTCCGGCAAACCCTCGCCGTTACCGGTCATTTCCGTACAACCCGGCGCCAGCAGTCCGCATCATACCTCGCCCCTCTACCCCAAGACCGTGGCACGGTTACGCGAAAATTTCGAGAAGCAGGACATCAGAGCCGCCCTTATCTCCGACGTACGCTTCGAGCCCCTCGAGGCGTTTATCAACGATAACGGCGAGCTGTTCTGCAGCGTCGACAAGCATCCCTATTTTTATGAAGTCCGCTTTTGCGATGCAGAGGTCCGGCCCAAGGACTGGGCCGTCAAGATGGCCCATCTCGTCGGCATGGACGGCCATTTCTTCGGCAACTCCGGCCCGCAGCGAAATTAGATTGATGGAGCCCTGACCGGCACATGATGGACGTCATCCGCAAAACACTGATCCTGACGGACCGCGCGAACCGCAAGAAAGCACTGCTCGTCGCCGCCTCGGTTCTGGTCGCGATGCTTCTGGAAAGTTTTAGCGTGGCCATGATCTTTCCGTTTATTCAAACGGTCGTCGATCCGGATTCCGTGCTGAAGTTCCCCATACTGGGCGAATACATAAACTCGCTGAGCCAGGGAGATTCGAAGACCGGGCTGGTTTTCATGACCGTCGCCATCGCACTTCTTTTCGTGATCAAGAATGTCATCATCTTGCTCATCCATTTCATGCAGGTGCGTTTCACGACGGACAATATCCAGATCATCTCGAAGCGGCTTTTCTCCGCCTACCTTCGTGGACCGTATGCGATGTTTCTCGAGCGCAACACGACGGACTTTCAACAGAACGTATTTACCGCGTGCCGGTCCGTCTTCAGCGGCGCCTTGATGTCATTCATTACGTTGGTGACCGAGGTTCTGGTCTGCGTCGGCCTGATCATCGTTATGCTCTTCGTGAACTGGCAGATGACGATTGCCGCGGGCGTGATCCTGGGTGGCAGCGTGACCCTGTTCTTCAAAGTATTCCGGCGACGGCTGGAAGTCTGGGGCCGCCAGGAACTCGAAGCGAACAAAGACACGATGCGCGCCTTGAATGAAGGACTGCACAGCGTGAAGGAAGCGCGCATTCTTGCACGCGAGCATTTCTTCGTGGATTCCCTGGACCGGCCCCTCGGCGAACTCATGAAGTTCGTCGTGATCCGCCACATGATGGCCCAGTCGCCGCGGCTCTGGATCGAAACAATCGTGTTGCTGACGGGGCTTGGGGCAATCCTCTACATCGCAGTCGTCATCGGTTCCGTCGAGACGCTTATCAGCATTGCTTCACTTTTCGGAATCGCGATCATGCGGATGATCCCCTCTGCCAACAGAATCGTCGGGGCGATTAACGTCATAACCAACGCCAAGTTCCCGGTTGAGACGATCTTCAACGAAATTCAGACGCTGCCCAAAGAGGAATCGCTGTCCGGCGGGACGGCCGCCCCCATGACGTTCGAAAATTCGATTCGAATCAAGAACCTGGGTTTTGCCTATCAGGGCAGTGCCGCGCAGACGCTTACCAACATCGACGTCGAAATTCCAAAAGGCACTTCTCTTGGCATCGTCGGCCCGTCCGGCGCCGGCAAAACGACGCTGGTCGACATCCTGCTTGGACTTCTTACGCCCGACTCCGGCACCATTCTCGTCGACGGTGAAGACGCCTTTCGAGGTCTCAGATCCTGGCAGCGCCAGCTGGGGTACGTGCCGCAGACCATTTACCTGACCGACGACACGCTCGGACACAATATTGCCCTGGGCCTTGATGACGACGAAATCGATCCGGTCCGCCTGAACAACGCCATTCGCATGGCGCAGCTTCACGATGTCGTCGAGCAGCTCCCGCTTGGCGTAAACACGCTGGTCGGCGAACAGGGGACCCGACTCTCGGCCGGGCAGCGGCAACGGGTCGGCATTGCCCGCGCGCTTTACCGGGATCCGGCCGTCCTGGTTCTCGATGAGGCCACGGCCACGCTCGACAACGAAACCGAACGCGAAATCAACAAGGCCATTGAGGCCCTGAGCGGGCTGAAGACCATCATCATCATCGCCCACCGCCTGAGCACGGTAAAAGGCTGTGACAACCTCATCATTCTGGATAAGGGGCAGGTCAGCGGTGAAGGAACATTCGATTCCCTGAGAGAGACCAACAAAACGTTCGCCAAGCTTGTTGCGTTGGCCGAGGTCTGAACACGTAGCCCTGCTTCGTCACGAGCGGGGGTTCTCACCCACCACCGATACGAAAAGCATGGATACCGTTCATCGTATTGCCAACCATCGGCGAAAAGCCGGCAAGTTTGTCACAACACTAACGCGGAGCGACGACCGACATGGATTCTGAACCTACCGGTGCCCAAAGCATCGAAGCCCGGCTCGCACACTGGGACAAGACCTATCAGAACTACGAACTGCCGAACTATCCGAGCCAGTTTGCGGTTTTTGTGTGCGACTACCTCGACAACAAGCAGAACATCATCGAGTTCGGCTGCGGTTCGGGGCGCGACGCTCTTTTCTTCGCAGGCCTGGGCTTCAAGGTTTCCGGCTTCGACGGGTCCAAAGTCGGCATCGAACGCTGCATTGGAAACACGCCGGACGACGTGTCGAGCCGTCCCGCGTTCAAGCATCTTCGGATCGACGGGGACTGGAGTGGCGAACAACTGGCCGAGATTTCGGCGGGGATCCGTTCCAGCCTGGATACGTCGCAGCGCACCCTGGTGTATGCCCGGTTTTTCCTGCAGTCGATCACCAAAGAGGAGCAGCAGAATTTCCTCGACCTTTTACTTGCCCTCGACGTCCGCAACATGATGTGCGCGTTCGAGTTCAGAACGCTGCGTGACGAAGGACAATCCAAAATCACCCAACCGCACTACCGGCGTTTCATCGACTCGCTGCAGTTGCTTAAGGAGATGGATTCCAGGGGGTTCAACATCGAATACTTTGTCGAGGGTTTCGGCCTGGCAAAGTTCAAGACCGAGGACGCACACGTCGCACGCGTCGTCTTTACGTCACCGGAACAGGGCTGATCAGCGCCTCATGAATTCCAAACCAAACGTCATTTATCTCACGGTCGACGCGGTCCGCGCCGATCGTACCACCATGTTCGGTTACGAACGGGATACAACCCCCAACCTGGCGCGGCTCGCCGATGACGGCCTGCTGTTATCCAACTGCCACTCGTTGGGGCCGGTGACACAGATGGCATTGATCCAGCTGCTGACATCGACGCGGCCGCTGTCGTTCGGCGGTTACGACAACGGCGCCATCGGCCGGCCGGCAACCATATTCCGGGCGTTCAAAGACGCCGGCTATCATACCTATTCGCTCAGCACCCTGCATTGGGTGAACCGATTTTTCGGCTATGACGATGGCGTCGATAACGAATTCCAGCTGTTCAGCGTGATTACGCTTCCGGGCGTTGCCTTTGCGATGATGCGCGGCACCCTGCGCGCGTACGAGACCGGCGACATCGACGCCGACGAGGCGTATCGGCATCTGGAGCCGGTGCTGCGAAATCTGTTCACCAACCTGGTTAAATATTTCGAAAACCACGAAGCGCAACTGCCTGAACTGGAAAAGTATTTCGCCGACTCGGCGATGATGAATTCAGGATACGACCACCAGAAGCTGCTGAGCATTGCACGCCGGCACGAGGCGGAACTGAATGCCGAAGGTTTCGGTTATGTGGAGAAATATCTGCTGCCGGCACCGCAAGGCGACGAATGGATGAACCGCTGGCTGCCCAAGGAGTGGTACTACGCCCGGCACAAATCGAAGCTGATGAGCGAGTTTATCCACCGCGCGTCCAACAAGATATTGCGGGCCTTTAACCCGAGCCTTGCCGACGCCCGTTCGAAGCGCTTCAAAATCTATACCGATGCGCCGTCGGCCATCGACCGGTCCATCGATATCATTCGCGACTCGGCGGCGTCCGGCGAACCGTTTTTCCTGTGGTCGCATTTTCTGGATACGCATCTGCCTTACGTCTCGGGCCGGGGGCGGACCTGGTACAAGGAAACGCCGGCATACCTCGAGGCGCTCGGTTACGACCCGAACATCCCCCCGGCGCTGGCATTCAAGGCCAAACCGGAAAACGATACGGAAGCGGCGGGCTTCTCTGCTCTCTATGATGCCGCGCTGCGGGCCACCGACGAGCATATCGGCCGTGTCGTCGACGCCGTGGAACAGCTGGGGCTGGCCGACAACACCATCATTGCCGTCTCCGGGGACCATGGCGAAGCGCTGGGCGAACATGGGCACACGGGCCACTTCTTCCGCTTCAATCGCGTCGCAACCCACGTCCCGTGCGTGATACGGGCACCCGGTGTCGACAGCCGGAACATCGGCGCGTTCAGCTGCATCATGGATATTCCGGCAACGCTGGCCGACATGGCGGGCATCGGCCGTCCGGAGGGCTGGGAAGGGACCAACGTCGGCGCGCTTGGAGACGGCACCCGGGACAGCTTGCTGTTCGAATCGTTTTACGCAGGTAACTGCCTGTTCGAACACCGGCCGATTTATTTTGCCGTCCGGACGCACACGCACTTCCTGATCTGGCGCGAAGCGATCGATCCCAGCGACAAGGATGCGCCCGCGCGCTGCGAGCTTTACGACCTCGCTCAGGATCCGCAGGAGCAGAACAATATTTACCGGGATGATCATCCGGCGCTCAGGCCAATGGAAGAAGTCATCGCGAGACGCATGGAAGAGATTCCCGAGATTCCCGCGGCACGGATCAAAAAGGCATTTCCCTGGTATGCCGACGCACAACTGTCAGGTACGGCCTAACGCCGATGGAACCGGCCGTATCTAACATCGCATTACCGGCCTACGCGCATCTCGATGCGCTGCCGGCCCTGTCGGCGATCGGGTATACGGGCCTCGAAGTCGCGCCAAGCCGTGTCTGGCAGGATACGTGGCACGGTCTTACGAATGCGCAGGTGAAGTCGTACCGGCACGCTTGCGAGACGGCGGGGCTAAGAGTCGTCGGCCTGCATTCCCTCGTTTTCGACCACCCCGAGTTACAGCTGTTTGGCGAGCCGGCATCCGTCACCGAGACCGCGAATTTCATGGAACATCTGTCGGGCGTTTGCCGAGACCTCGGCGGCCGGACTTTGGTCTGGGGCGGTGGCCGGAAAAGAGGCGCGATCCCCGCCGACGAGGCAACCACGCGGGCCATCGACTTCATGATCGATCTCTGCGAGCGGACCCGTGACCATGGCACGGTCTTCTGCTTTGAGCCGCTGGGGCCGAGCGGTTCGGATTTCGTCAACGGCGTCCTCGAAGCGAAAGCCATTGTCGACGCCGTCGCACGCGACAACCTGAAAATCCAGATCGACGCCAAAGCGCTTGTCGAGAACGATGAGGTGCTGCCCGAGATTTTCGAAGCGGTGAAAAATGAACTGGTCCATGTCCACGCGAACGAACCGGGGCTCGCCGTCGTCGGATCAAGCGGCGAGGTCGATCATGCGTCCATCGGGCGCATGCTGGCCGACATTGGATACAACGGCTCCGTTTCGGCCGAACAGCGCATGTTCTCTGAAGAGGCATACATGGACGACGTACGTCAGAGCTTCAACGAATTGAGCCGTCATTATCATGGGTGAACCGCGCAGCACGTTTCTGGTGACCGGCGGCGCCGGTTTCATCGGGTCGACCCTCGTGCGAATGCTGATTGGGCAAGGGCAAGACGTGATAACGCTGGACGCCCTGACCTATGCCGGCAATCGCCGCAACCTGGAAGCGATGGCGGGTGACGGGCGGCATACGTTCGTGCATGGCTCGATCTGCGACCGGCCGCTTGTCGACGCATTGCTGGCCGAGCACGCACCGGATTTTGTCATCAATGTCGCCGCGGAAACTCATGTCGACCGCTCGATCGACGGACCGGCGGCTTTCATCGAAACGAACGTCGTGGGCACGGCACAGATGCTGGAGGCGGTGCGTGAATACGGCCGCGACAAGGGCACGGCACCGCGTTACGTGCAGGTGTCGACTGACGAGGTGTACGGCACCATCGACGAAGGCGTATTCACCGAGGAAAGCCCGTTTCGCGCCAACTCACCTTACGCGGCATCCAAGGCTTCGGGCGATCTGCTTGTTCGATCCTATGTGAAGACATATGGCATGGACGCCGTTATCACCAATGGATCCAACACCTATGGACCGCGCCAGTTCCCGGAAAAACTAATACCGCTGATGGTGCTGAACGCCATCGAAAGCAAGAAGCTGCCGGTATACGGCGACGGCCGGAATGTACGCGACTGGCTTTTCGTCGAGGATCACGCACGCGGCATCATCGCTGCCGCACGGCACGGACAAGCCGGCCACAATTACAACATCGGCGGCGGTCATGAGATGCAGAACATCGATCTGGTGCACATGCTTTGTGCGGCGCTGGACCGCATGCAGGCGCGCCACGACGGTCAGACTTATGCGGGCCAGATCACATTCGTCGATGACCGGCCGGGTCACGATTTCCGGTATGCCCTGAGTATCGAGCGCGCTCGGAACGATCTTGGCTGGCAACCGGAAAAACCTTTCGACACCGGTTTCGCCGAAACCATCCAGTGGTACCTGGACAATCAGGACTGGTGCCGTGACATTGCCGAGACGAAGTACGCGCGCCAACGCCTGGGCCGGGGGAAGACATGAGAAAAGGTATCGTACTCGCAGGCGGATCGGGGACGCGTCTGTATCCCGCAACCCGGCCGATCTGCAAACAGCTGATCCCGGTCTACGACAAGCCGATGGTTTACTATCCGATATCGGTACTGATGCTGGCCGGCATTCGCGACATCCTGATCATTTCGACACCGGCCGATACGCCTCGCTTCGAAGAGCTCTTCGGCGATGGCTCATCGTTCGGGCTTAATATTTCGTACGCCGTCCAGGACGCGCCGCGCGGTATTGCCGAGGCCTTTATCATCGGCCGTGACTTCGTCGGTAACGATCCGGTGACGCTCATCCTCGGTGACAACATTCTGTTCGGCAGCAACCTGTCGGCGCGACTGAAGGCCGCCGCGGCCAGCGAGACCGGCGCGACCGTGTTCGCATACTCGGTTGGCGATCCGGAACGCTACGGCGTCGTCGAGATCGATGCGGACGGGCTCGCCCGGTCGATCGAGGAAAAGCCGGCGCAGCCAAAATCGAATCTCGCAGTGACCGGGCTATATTTCTACGACAACCGGGTACTCGATATCGCGCGTGACGTCCGGCCGTCCGGCCGTGGCGAACTCGAGATCACGGATGTGAACAATGTCTATCTGCGCGAACGCGCGCTCGGTGTCGAAGTGCTCAACCGCGGCTATGCGTGGCTGGACGCGGGGACCGAACATTCGCTCCTTGATGCCGCAAACTTCATTGCCGCGATCGAACGCCGCCAGGGGCTACGGATCGGCTGCCTGGAAGAAATCGCCTGGCGGCAGAAGTGGATCGACGCCGACGCCGACGTTCTGTTCAACACGGCCGCCTACACCGCCGTTGATCAGGCGGAGAGTGAGCGCGATGCCGCCTTTGCGGTCAACGCGACCGCGCCCGGGGTGATCGGCAAGGCCGCCGCGGCCGCCGGTACGCGCGTCGTGCATTTTTCGACGGACTATGTCTTTGACGGCACACTGGATCGCCCCTACCGCGAGGACGACGACACCAACCCGATCAACGTCTACGGAAAAAGCAAACGCGCGGGAGAGCACGCGCTTTTGAGCAGCGGCGCCAAGGCTTTGGTATTTCGTGTCAGCTGGCTGTATGCCGAAACGGGGAAAAACTTCATGCGCACAATGCTGCACCTTGCCGCCGAGAGGGACCGCCTGGACGTCGTCGACGATCAGATCGGCGCGCCGACGTACGTGGGTTCACTGTCCAGCGCCATGATCCGTTTGGTCGAGCGATGGAAATCCGGCATACCGGAGACGGGCGGCGGTGCCAGCATATATCACCTGACGGCCGACGGCGCGGCATCGTGGCGCGATTTTGCCGCCGCCATCGTCGACAGTGCACGGCGTCATGGTCATCAGGTGCGTGCGTCCGCCGTCGACGGCATTCCGTCGTCCGCATTCGTGACCGCGGCGGCACGGCCGAAAAATTCGCGTCTCGACCAAACCAAGGTCAGGCGGGATCTCGATCTGCATTTGCCAAAGTGGCAGGATGCACTGGAACTGGCGATAGCAAAAACCCGCCCCGTCGGCTAAACAGGCGGCTGATGGGCGGGACATCTGGACGATTGATCGTGAAATTACTCATTCTCATAGTGGCCTATAACCACGAAGCGGAAATCGAGAGCGTGCTGTCCCGGATTCCGGAATCGCTTCGTGCGCATGAGACCGAAGTCCTGATTCTCGACGACTCGTCCAAGGACAAGACGTTCGAGAAATCCGCCGCCTATGCCAAGGAGAAGAGCTTTCCGTTCAAGTTGACGGTTCTTTATAACCCGGTGAACCAGGGGTACGGCGGCAACCAGAAAATCGGCTATCACTATGCCATCGAGAACGGCTTCGACGTCGTCGCGATGGTCCACGGCGACGGCCAGTATGCGCCGGAATGCCTGCCCGACCTCCTGGAGCCCTTTCTCGCCGGAGAGGCCGAGGCGGTTTTCGGTTCACGGATGCTGAACAAGGGCGGCGCCATCGACGGCGGCATGCCGCTTTACAAGTTTGTCGGCAACAAGATCCTTACTTTCTTTCAGAACGCCGTGCTGCGCGCCGGCCTGAGTGAGTTTCATTCCGGCTATCGCCTGTATTCGGTGCCCGCACTGGCAAAAGTACCGTTTCCGCTCAACACAAACGATTTCCACTTCGATACCGAGATCATCATTCAGTTTATGCGCGCCGGGCACCGGATTGTCGAACGTCCGATCCCGACATTTTACGGCGATGAGATCTGCAACGTTGATGGGATCAGATATGCGCTGGACGTTTTCAAGGCCACGACCATCGCCGGCTGCCAGGACCTCGGTATCTTTCATGACCCCAAGTACGACCGGCCCGAACCGGAGGTCCGCGAGGACGTCTACCCGCACAAGGCGCAGTTTCGAAGCGCCGTCTCGTATGTCATCGAGAGCATTGAGCCCGGCGCACGCGTGCTGTGCATCGGCGATGCGTCTGCAGCGATCGGCACACTGATCGCAGAGAAGGGGGGCATTGTCACGACCGTTGCCGCAGCGCCCGGCGACCTGGACACGGCGCCGGCCGGGTTGCCCAAGGGCTGGCCCTCCGATTTCAGCGCGTTCGACTACGTCCTGTTGGGCGAGGTCATTGAAAGGCTCTCGGACCCGGTGGCGTTCGTGGACAAGCTATACGAATCGATGGGGCATGCGCCGAATACCGAGCTCATCGTGACGAGCGGCAATGTCGCCTTCTTCGTGCTGCGAATCATGCTGCTGTTCGGATATTTCAATTACGCGAAGCGCGGCACACTCGATCGATCGCATCGCCGTTTGTTCACGTTTTCGACGCTCAGATCCCTGTTTACCCGCCGCGGCTTCGACATCGTCGCGCAGGAAGGATTGCCGGCGCCCTATCCACTGGCGCTCGGCGACGGCGCGCTCGCGCGGGGGCTGCTTGCCATCAATGCCGGGCTGATCCGGATATCCAAGGGACTGTTTTCGTTCGAGATCGTGTTGCGCCTGAAGCCGCGGCCATCGCTGGCATATCTGCTGGCACGCGCCAATGAACGCCGCAACGAGACTCCCGCCGATAACGCGAACTAGGAGATCATCGCATGTCGTCCTTCTCTAGGCCTGATTGGGTGCCCATGATTCCCGAGGGATCGCGCGTTCTCGTCACCGGCGCGACCGGCGGCCTTGGCCGTGCGCTCGTCGATATGCTGCTGCTAGGACCCGATTGCACGATCGGTACCCACGGCAACTCGCAGACGTTCGAAAGCGAAGATCCGCGCATCGTGCCGTTGCAGAAAGCGTTTACCGGCGAGGCGGACTGCCGCGCCCTTGTCGATGAGTTCGCAGACAAAGCCGGCGGGATCGACGGCCTCGTCGTGCTATCCGGCGCGATCCATTACACCGGCCACTGGAAAGGCATCGAGGGCGCCGAGTGGGAAAAGGAAATCGCCGTCAACCTCAACCAGCCGTTCTATCTGGCGCGCGCCGCCATGAAACACATGAGTAATAACGGCGGCCGCATTCTGCTGACCGGCACGGAATCGGCGCTGCATGGCGGGTCGCCGACGTCGTTTCCCTATGCCGTCGCCAAGCGGGGAACCGAGTGCATGGTACAGGGCCTGGCCCGCGAGGGGGCGGCGGACGGCATTCTCGTCAACGGCATGCGCTTCGGTTACATCGAAAGCGGCTTTCACCAGCGATGGCACAACCGGACACCGGAACAGATGGCGGAACGTGCCGATCTTGTTCCGCTGAAACGCGGCGGGCACGTCGACGAAGCCGCCGCTCTGATGACGTACCTACTGTCCGACTGGGCAGGCTTTATTACCGGGCAGATGATACCGCTGACCGGGGGGGACTGGCTGTAATATGAAAAAGCTTATTCTTGCGCTCTGCGATCATCCGCTGATCGGCGAATTCCTTGGGTTTTTCGGCCGGATGACGCACCGGAAACGCCGCCTGCTCGGCCTGCGCAACCCGTTCTACCTGTCGACGTTCGTCATCGAGCGCGAAGACACGCATTACATCGCCACGCCGGACAGCTATCTGTTTCTCAGCTCGCCGGCCGACGCGCGCCTGACCTTCGATGGCAGCGCCTACGAAGCCGACATCTCGTTTTTGATGCGCAAGCTGGTCAAGCCGGGTGACGTCGTCCTCGATATCGGGGCCAACGTCGGCCTGCACACGGCGTTCTTCGCCGGCCTCGTCGAAGACGGCCGCGTTATCGCGTTCGAACCGGTCGACGAGATGGCAGAGAAACTGTCGGCCAACTGCGCGTTCAACAGGACCCGGAACGTGACGCTGTGCCGGCATGCACTCGGCGAGGAAGCGGGCGAGGCGGAAATCCAGGTCAACCAGGGCGATCCCGGCATGGAAGGGACGAACTCGATGATCTCGTCCGTTCACGTCAGCCAACGTCCCGGCAGCTACGCGAAGCGCACGATCCAGGTGAAGCGCCTGGACGATATCGCAGAAGGCCTCGGTGTCGGCACACGCATCGATTTCATCAAGATCGATACCGAGGGTTTCGAGCCGATGGTCATCCGGGGCGGACTGGAAACGATCCGCAGAACCCGCCCGGCGATGCTGGTGGAGGCGCACTCCAGCCGGTTGCACGAAGTGGGCCTGACGTTTGGTTGGTACCGGGAAACGTTTCCCGATTATCATATCTTGATCATTCACCCGGTGACGCCGGCAAATCCGTATCTGCACCTGGAGCCGCTCGGTGACGAGCCACCCGAGATCGCGGTCAATCTGCTGCTGCTGCCGAAGATTCCGGACGCTTAAGAACCTGCAAAACGACATCCCGGTTGCCCGTTCAACTGACACATGACCGCCGTGTCGGCGAAGCCGCGCAAAGATGCGTGATCATCGGCGGCGATGGCCGCTCCAGCTTGCCCGATCTCGCATCCCGGCTTGAGCGGGCATTCGATGAAATATATGCGGACTGGCGGGACGTGGCGCTGAAGTTGCAGGCGCAACCGGGCTCGGAACTGGCACATATGCCGACCATGAGCACCTATGCGTCTGATTTTGGTGTCATGCTGGCTTGGGTACGCGTGGTCGGTGATCTCGCTGCTGAACCCGGCGATACCGGCGTCGTCTGTAGCGATCCCTGGCTTTTCCGGGCTTTGTCATCTTTGCAAGGCGTGAACGCCGGACCAGCCCCCGGGCTAGCCGCGAAGCGGCTCCGATTTTTTTGCCGGGGGATACTGGCGCGGATACGGGCCACGGGCCGCTCGCTTGTGGCCATGTGGCGGACTCGCCGCCATCGCAAGGCGCCGGCACAGGCCAGCTGGCTTCTTGTCTATGGACACCCGGACAGCAATGCCGAGGGCTTCGACGCCTATTTCGGTGAATTGATGCGTGCGCTGCCTGACGTCAGGCGGCTGATGCACACGGATTGCGGCGCCGGGTACGCGCTTGATCTCGCCCGCGACAGCCGCACCCATTCACTGCATGCCTGGGGCGGCATCGGCGCCGCACTCGATATGCCGTTCGCGCGCTGGACGCCGGATACGTCCGGTTTCGATACGGCGACGGCCTGGTTGATCGAGCGCGCCCAATACATCGAAGGCAGCGGCGGTAGCGCCGCCATGACGCACTGGCAGAACGCATGCCACGCGGCGTGGCTTAAGGCGGCAAACCCGAAGACGGTCGCGTGGCCGTGGGAGAACCATCCGTGGGAACGCGATTTTACTCGGGCAGCGAAGCGGAATGGCACCCGGACGCTCGGCTATCAACACACCGTCGTCGGCCGGCACATGTATAACCAGGGCGCCGACGCCAATCTGGACGGTCCCGACAGCATTCCGGATCGCATTTTGCTGAACGGTCCGTCATACGAAGACGACCTGGCCGGCCGCGGCATTCCGCCGGAACGCATGACCGTCGCCGGGGCGCACCGCATCGGGACCAAGGGACTGCCGCGCTTCGATGCGACAGGCCCGGTGTTCCTCGCCCTTTCGAACAATCCGTCGTTCGCACGCCAAATGATCGATGCCTGTCGGCCGCTGGCGTCGGCGGAACAGCCGTTTATCGTCAAGGATCATCCGCTGAATCCCTATCCGGTCACCGAGAGCGACAACTTCACGTACACCCGCGCGCCCATTCCCGAACTGCCGCCGATGCGGGCCCTTATATATTGTACCGGCACCACCGGGCTCGAGGGTCTTCTGGGCGGCGTGCCGACATATCGCTTCGTGCCCGAAGGCGGCATTGCGCTCGATATTCTGCCCAAGGGATTGTCGCCGGTATCCGTCGGCGCCGGGGCGCTGGCGCAGGCATTGCAGAACCCGCCGGAAGAGGCTAATCACGCGGGGACCGGTCGCGCGTCCGACGCGTTCCCGCCGCCGGACATCAACCTGTGGGCATCCCTGCTCAGCGTAGAACGGACCGAATTGAACCCATGACCGAAAACCTGAAAGTCGCCCTGATCGGCTGTGGCCGCATCGCCGGCCATCACTGCCGCTCGATCGCCGAAGTCGACGGTATCGAACTGGCGGCCGTCTGCGATCTCGAGATCGAAAAGGCCGAGGCGTACGCTGAAGAGTTCGGCGTCCCGGCGTTTTCCGATTACCGCAAGATGTTCACGGATGTGCCCGGCATCGATATCGCCGCCGTGATCACGCCGAGCGGCATGCATTTCGAACATGGCATGGAAGTCATCCGCGATTTCGGTAAGCACATCGTCATGGAGAAACCGACCTTCATGCGGCCCGAACAGCTGGACAAGGCCTACGCCGCTGCCGATGCCGCGGACCGGCGCATCTTCCCTGTGTTCCAGAACCGCTACAACAAGGCGGTCCGGCGCGTGAAACAGGCGCTGGAGACGGGCGAACTCGGTGATATCTGCACCGTTTCCGTCCGGCTCCGCTGGTGCCGGCCACAGCGTTATTACGATCTGGCGCCCTGGCGCGGCACGTTTTCCCACGACGGCGGTGCGCTGACCAACCAGACGATCCATCATGTCGACCTGCTGCGTCATCTGGGCGGCGAGGTCGAGAAAGTGAACGCCACCATGCGGACGCTGGGTGCGGACATCGAGGTCGAGGACACGACCGTTGCATCCTTCGCCTATGCCGGCGGCGCGGTGGGCACGCTCGAATCCACCACCGCGGCGCGGCCCGACGACTTCGAGGCCTCGATCTCGTTCGTCTGCTCGGAAGGCATGGCGCAGATCGGCGGCATCGCCGTCAATGAACTGCAGGTGTTCACACCGGACCCCGCCGCGTGTACCGCGAACAGCGAGGACTTCAAAGGGATCGAGGGACACGGTGCCGTTTACGGCTTCGGCCACACGGAAATGTACCGCGACATCGTCGCCGACTTTACCGGCGAAGCCTCCTATCCGGTCGACCGCACGGACTGCCTGAAGACACTCGGTCTGCTGCACGCGTTCTATCGGTCCGACGAAGCGGACGGCTGGGTCGCAGTCGCAGGCAACGCGTCATCCGAGCGGCTAGGCCGGCCCGACGACGCCATTTCGGATCTTTACCGGACGCCGAGACCGTGACGGACAAGCTCAAGGTCGGGATCGCCGGATACGGTGTCGTCGGCAAACGCCGCCGGGGCGTCATCGATGCACGGGACGACATGACGACCGTCGCCGTCTGCGACCGCACCCTGGGCGGCAGCGGCACGTACGAAGACGGCGTCAGGTACTTCGAAACCTATCAGGACCTTCTGGGCGAGGAGCTCGACGTTCTTTTCGTTGCCATGTCCAACGATATCGCCGCCGAGGTGACCATCGCCGGGCTTGAGGCGGGGCTGCATGTCTTCTGCGAAAAGCCGCCGGGACGGAACGTCGCCGACATCGAAGCCGTCGTCGCCACCCACGGTAATCGCCCCGGCCAGCAGCTGAAGTACGGTTTCAACCACCGCTATCACGATTCGGTACAGGATGCGCTGGCGGCGCTGGCAAGCGGCGAATTCGGCGACGTCATCGACATGCGCGGCGTTTACGGAAAATCGCAGCTGATCACGTTCGACCAGACGTCTTGGCGTACCGAGCGCGCGCTGGCAGGCGGCGGCGTGCTGCTGGATCAGGGCATTCACATGGTCGATCTGATCCGGCTGTTCGGCGGCGAATTTACCGACGTGAAAAGTTTCATATCGAATAGGGTCTGGGGTCACGACGTCGAAGACAACGCCTATGCCCTGATGCAGACGGACGACGGCGTCGTCGCCATGCTGCATTCCTCGGCGTCGCAGTGGCGCCACCGCTTCCGCCTCGAAATCGGCATGACCCGGGGAGCAATCACGCTTTCGGGCATCCTTTCGGGATCGAAAAGTTACGGTGCCGAAACGCTTACCCTGACCCGCCGCGGCGATAACGACATGGGCGACCCGCACGAGGAAACGAAACGCTACAACAACGATCCGTCATGGGCCCAGGAAGTCGCCGAATTCGCGGACGCGGTGCTCCGCGGCGGCGAGATCAGGAACGGCTCGGCCGAGGATGCGCTGCGCACCATGCAGCTCGTCTATAAAATATATTGCGCCGACCCCCGCTGGCGTGAGATGTGGCACCTCGAAAGCAATGCACAGGATCCGGTAAAATGAGTGTTCGCCAGACTGACCGCGCCTTCGGCCTGACGTTTGCCGTCGTTTTCACCATCATCGGCGGCCTGATCTGGTGGATTACGGCAAACCTCGCCTACTGGCCATTTATTGTCGCCGCCGTGTTCGCAATTCTGGCATTGGCCGTACCGGGTGTGCTATTACCCCTCAACCGGCTGTGGTCGTGGTTTGGCGGCAAGCTGGGACATATCAACAACAAGCTGGTTCTCGGACTTTTCTACATCCTGTTCATGATTCCGTTCGGGTTGGTAATGCGCCTGATTGGCCGCGATCCCATGGCGCGGAAAATCGGCGGCGAACAGGAAAGTTACTGGCAGCAACCGGCACGGCAACTCGACCGCGATACGCTGCGGGACATGTACTGAACACGGACGACCGATGTTTTCACTTCTCAAAGAGCTGTTTCGATTTATGCGGGCCTATCGCAAGTTCTGGATGGCGCCGCTGATCCTGGGGTTGCTCGCACTCGGCGTATTGCTGATCGCCGCACAAAGTTCCGCCATTACGCCCTTCATCTACGCGATATTCTGATTTCATGATCGTTCTCGGTCTTTCGGCATTCTATCACGACAGCGCGGCGGCCCTCGTCCGCGACGGCGAGATCGTGGCAGCGGCGCAGGAAGAACGCTTTACCCGCAAGAAGAACGATTCCGATCTGCCGGTCCATGCCGCCGCCTATTGCCTGGACGCGGCCGGCATCTCGCTCGACGAGGTCGATCACATCGCGTTTTACGACAAACCGCTGCTGACGTTCGACCGGCTGCTTGAAACGTATCTGGCTTATGCGCCGTCCGGGTTCGGTTCGTTCGCAAAGGCCATTCCGGTATGGGTCAAGGACAAGCTTCTTCAGAAGAGCCGTATCGCCAAGGGCCTGAGCGAGCTCGATCGCGGTACCGTCACCGAGGACGATATCCTTTTCGGTTATCATCACCATTCCCATGCCGCGGCCGCGTTCTATCCGTCACCGTTCAACGAAGCCGCGATCGTCATCATGGACGGCGTCGGCGAATGGGCGACGACATCGATCGGCTACGGCAAGGGGCGCGAGATCCGGCTGGACCGCGAAGTCCGCTTCCCCCATTCGCTGGGCATGCTGTATTCCGCGTTCACCTATTACCTCGGCTTCAAGGTCAACGACGGCGAGTACAAGGTCATGGGCCTGGCGCCCTATGGCGAGCCGGTTTACGCCGACTTGATCATGGAAAAGCTGCTCGACGTGAAGGATGACGGTTCGTTCCGCATGAACATGTCTTACTTCAACTATACGACCGGCCTGACCATGACCAACGACAAGTTCGCCAAGCTGTTCGGCGAACCGCGCCGGGACGCCGCCGATCCGCTGACCGATTTTCACATGAATGTGGCGCGCTCGGTTCAGGCGGTCGCCGAAAAACTCATCATGGGCGTCTGCGCAGAGGCGCACCGGATGACCGGCGCGAAGAACCTTTGCCTTGCCGGCGGCGTAGCGCTCAACTGTGTCGCCAACGGACTGATCCAGCGTGAGGGTCCGTTCGAGAACATCTGGATCCAACCTGCCTCCGGCGACGCCGGTTCGGCACTGGGAATCGCACTCGCCGCCGCCAACCTGCTTGGCGACGAACGGGTTCCGGCGCGTTCGAACGGCCACGACGCCATGCAGGGCGGTTATCTGGGACCGGCCTACGGCGACGACGAAATCCGCGTGGTTCTGGACTCGTACGGCGCCGTTTACGACCGGCTGGAGGACGACGCGCTGATTTCGACGGTATCCGATGCATTGGCCGCGGACGAAATCGTCGGCTGGTTTCAGGGCCGCATGGAGTTCGGGCCACGCGCCCTCGGCAACCGCTCGATCCTCGGCAACCCGGCATCACCCAGCATGCAGAAGACCCTCAACATGAAGATCAAGTACCGCGAGAGCTTCCGCCCGTTCGCCCCCGCGGTGCTCAAGGAGGATGCGGCCGAGCATTTCCAGTTCGACGGCGAAAGTCCCTACATGCTGATCGTCGCACCCGTGCGCGAGGAGGACCGGACCGAACTCAGCGATGACGACAAGGCGCGGGTCGGTCTCGACCGGCTGAACGTTGTCCGCGCCAAGTTGCCGGCGATCACGCATGTCGATTATTCGGCGCGTATCCAGACCGTCACGCCGGACAGCAACAAACGCTTTTACGATCTGATCAGCGCCTTTAAGCAACGCACGGGCAACGGCGTTCTCGTCAACACCAGCTTCAACGTCCGCGACGAACCGGTCGTGTGTTCGCCGGAAGATGCCTATCGCTGCTTCATGGCAACCGAAATGGACATGCTGGCGCTCGGCAATTTCGTGCTCCGGAAGGCCGCACAATGAGCACGGTTGCGCAAACGTCATTGTTTTCGGACCGTATCCTGAGCAAGCTGCGCGCCCCGGGCGCGAGCGAGACCGCGTCGCTGGTACAGGAAGGCGATCAGTTCCGCTGCACCGAAACCGGCGAGACGTTTCCCATCATCAACGGCATTCCGTCCCTGTTCGCGCCGAGCCCCGGCGAAGGCAAGGACGTCACCGAGAAGGTGCGCTCGTTCTACGAGGAAAACCCGTTCCCCAGTTACGAAGGTCTCGAGGAGTTCGGCGAGCTGGTAACGAAGGGTCACGCCAACAGCTTTTCGAAGAACCTGCTGGACGCCATCGGCTACAACAAGACGGTCCTGGAATGCGGCTGCGGCACCGGACAGCTGTCGCATTACCTGCAGCTCAACAACAATCACGTGCTCGGCATCGACATGTCGCTGGCGAGCCTCGGTCTGGCCGTCGAGCACAAGCAACGCAACGCGTTGACGCGGGCATCGTTCGCGCAGATGAACATCTTCAACCTGGCGATCAAGGACAACAGCTTTGACATCGTCATCTCGCATGGCGTGCTGCACCACACGTTCGATGCACGGCGCGCCTTCGGGCAGATCGTGAAGAAGCTCAAGCCCGGCGGCATCATCATGGTCGGGCTATACAATCGTCCGGCACGGCTGCCGACACTGATCCGCTCCAAGCTGATCGGCCTGCTTGGCCCGAATATCGATTTCGTCGTGCGCTCGCGGATTCGCGACAAGCGCAAGGCGGCGATCTGGATCGCCGACCAGTATTACAATCCGCACGAGACCTGGCATTCGCTGGACGAAGTCCTCGGGTGGTTTGGCGAAAACAATGTCGAGTATCTGAACGCATCGCCGGCCATTCTCGGCACCGATGGCGAGGATGCCGAAAACCTGTTCCAGCAGACGTCGCCAGGAACGCGCTATCAGCGGGCGGTCACGCAACTTGCATGGCTCGGCACCATCGCCCGCGAAGGCGCGCTGTTCGACGTTATCGGCAAGAAGGCCTGATCATGAGTGACACGGACGTCAAGGTAACCTGGAAGGGTGCGCTGTTTGCCGTTCTGATCGGGCTTGTATTCCTGACCGGCGTTTCCGAGATCGTCGTGCGGGTCGTCTATCCGACTTGGAACGAGTTTTACGCCGGCCGTTTTCTGACGGTTGAGCACGTGCCCGGATACGGCGACGTCGCCATCGGCCGCAAAAATTTCGACGGCCATTTTTCCCAAAACAACGGCGACTTCAGGGCGCATATCCGGATCAACGATTCAGGGCTGCGGAATGAAGAACCGGTCAGCGACGCCGATGGCCGCGTCTGGATCGTCGGCGATTCTATGGCGTTCGGCTGGGGCGTCGAACAAGACGAGATGTATTCATCGGTGATCGCGGGGCAAATCGAAACGCCCACGTACAACGTCGCCAGCCCGGGAACGAATGTCTGCGGCTACCAGGCGCTGAAGGCCCGCATGCCGGAAAGCGTGAAGCCGCGTGCGGTCGTGGTCGGCCTGATCCTGGAGAACGATCTCCAGGAATACGACTGCACGGCCTACGCGGCCCGGAACCAGGCGCGCGGCGACAAGGGCTTCGACATTAATAGTATCAAGTCGGCGCTGACCGAACACGTCGCGCTCTACAACTTCTTCGCGGTCGCGCTGAAGCGTGTCGATGTGGTGCGCGAGGCCTTGATCTGGGCCGGCGTGATCAAGCGCGCGCAGGCTTACCGGAACCTGCTGGACGGGCAGGATGTCGCGGCGGTGACCCGGAGCACCGCTGCGGAACTCAAAAAGCTGCAGTCGATGTTCGGGGACGGCGTCCCGTTCGTCGTTCTTATCGCACCGGCCCGCTTCGAAATCGCCAATGACGATCCGGAATTCACCAAGATCCGGGTGGCGATGCGCGCGGCCCTCGACGCCGAAGGCATTCCCTATGTCGATCCGGTCGCGGCGTTCAAGGACGCCGGTTTCGCCGCCACGCATTTCATCCACGACGGGCACTGGTCTGCTGAAGGACACGCGATCGCCGCGGCGACCGCGGCCGAATGGCTTGGCAATCACGTGCCGCAATAATCCATACGTTCTCGGAGAGGAACAGCTGACATGAAGACAATCGGTATCGTGCCGGCCCGCATGGCCGCCAGCCGGTTCCCCGGAAAACCCCTGCATCCGATCTGCGGACGCCCCATGCTGGAACACTGCTACCTGCGGGCAAAGATGTTCGCGGGCTGGGACGTGTTGGCCGTCGCCACGTGCGATGAGGAAATCAAGTCGTTCTGCGACGACAAGGGCTTTCCCGTGATCATGACGGCGGACACGCACACCCGTGCTCTGGACCGTGTTGCCGAGGCCGCGACCAAATGCGGCACCGACGTCGCGGACGACGACATCGTCATCTGTGTACAGGGTGACGAACCGCTGCTCGGACCGGACGTGATCGAAGCCGTGCTGGCGCCGTTCGAGGATGCCGAGGTTAAGGGCACCATGCTCGCCGTCCCGGTCCACGACGAGGAAACCTTCAACAACCCCGACATGGTCAAACTGGTGCACGACCTGAACGGCAACGTGCTCTATACGTCGCGCAGTCCCATCCCCTATATGAAGTCCTTCGATCCCGACGGCGGCGCGAAGCGCGTCGGCGGCATCTTCGGATTCAAGTGGCACTTCCTGAAGTGGTTTACGGAAACGCCCGAGTCTCCGCTTGAAAAAGCGGAGGCCTGCGATTCCAACCGGATTTGCGACAACGGTTTTTTCCAGCGTATCGCGCCGATGACGTTCCGGCCGTACCAGTCAGTCGACAGTGTCGAAGACGTGGCGCGCGTCGAAGCGGCGATGCCGTCCGATCCGCTTTGGGGGAAATACTGACGTGAACCGCAAACCTGATCAAATCGTCCTGTTCGATCTCGACGGCACACTCATCGACAGTGCGCCGGGCGTTGCCTGGTCGCTCAATCGCGCGCTCGAAGCCGAAGGGCGCGGCACGCTCAGCGTCGACCGGGTCAAGGATCTGGTCGGCAAGGGCGCGCAGTACCTTGTCGCCGACGCCCTGACCGATACCGGCGGGATCGACGACGACGAACACCCCGACCGGGTCCGCGAGGCCTTCCTGCAGATTTACAGCGAGAACCCGATCCAGGATACGATCGTCTTTCCCGGCGCGATGGACGTGCTCGACGCGTTGAGAAACGATGGCGTGCCGATGGCGCTTTGCACCAACAAGCCCCGGAAAACGACGCTGCCGGTCCTGGATGCGTTCGGTCTGACGGACTTTTTCCCGGTGATGCTTTGCGGCGACGATGTCGAAAACCGCAAACCCGACGGCCGCCACCTGCTGGAGACCGTCGCAAGAATGGAGATGCCGGGCGTGCCGGCGATCATGGTCGGCGACAGCGAGAACGACATCCTGGCCGCCCACGATGCGGGGCTGCCGTCGATCTGCGTCAGCTTCGGGTATTGCCATATGCCGTTCGAGGAATTGAAGCCGACGGTGCTGATCGATTCTTATGACGAGTTCCATGACGCGCGGACAAGCATCCTGAAGGATAAAGGCGCGGCATGAGCCGGGTCTGCGTCGCATCCCGTTCGTTTTCCCGCCATCCGGTGCTTCGTGCCGAGCTGACAGCGCTTTATCCCGACGCGAAATTCAACGATGCCGGCGAGAGCCTGGCAGGCGACCGCCTGACTGCGTTTCTGAAGGGCCACGATAAAGCCGTGATCGCCCTGGAAAAAATCGACGGCGCCACTCTGGATGCGCTGCCGGAATTGAAAGTCATCGCCAAGTACGGTGTCGGCTTCGACAAGATCGATCTGCATGCACTGATTGAACGAGGCGTGTCGCTCGGCTGGACGGGCGGGGTCAACCGGCGCTCGGTTGCCGAGCTTGTCATTGCGTTCGCGATTTCGCTGCTCCGCCATGTCCCCACTGCCAGCGCCGAAGTCCTGGATGGTACGTGGCGGCAAACCGTCGGCAGACAGCTTTCCGACTGCACCGTGGGGATCGTCGGCTGCGGTCATGTCGGCAAGGAACTGGCGCACATGCTGCGCGCCGGCTTCGGTGCCGAGGTGCTTGCGCATGATCTCGTTGATTTCAGCGATTTCTATGCCGAACACGGGATCATTGCCGCCGATCTCGCGACCCTGCTTTCGCAGTCGGATGTCGTCAGCCTGCATCTCCCGCTGGATACCACGACGAAGAATATTGTGGGCGCCGACGCGCTTGCGCAGATGAAGCCGAGCGCCGTTTTAATCAACACGGCGCGCGGCGGTCTCGTCGACGAGGACGCGCTCAAGGGCGCCCTCCAGTCGGGCCACCTTGCCGCCGCCGCATTCGATGTGTTTGCCGCCGAGCCGCCAGAGGATACGGAACTTCTCAACCTGCCGAACTTCCTGGCGACGCCACACATCGGCGGCAGCGCCGAAGAAGCCATTCTCGCTATGGGTCGCGCCGCCATCCGGGGACTCGACGCGTTTCGTCCCCCCGAACCAGGAATCTTCCCGCCGGGCCGCTGGTGAACGTGCGGAACCTCAAACGGAAGTTCGCGCAACTGGCGGCCGACCCGGTGCTGCGGTCGTGGCTGCTGCGCCGGGCCGTGCATCTGCACCCCGCGCCACCGCCGTTTGTCCCGCATCTCCCGGCGTATGCCTGGGAACGTTTGCCGCTTGCGGTCAATAATCCGGTTTGGGCGGATGCGCCTGCAGAAATCCCTTCTTCCAGACTTGAAGAATCTGTCGTTCTTGATCTCGCCGGTGCCGATATCCCCCTTGATCCGGCGAAGCCGGACGCATTTTTCGACCACCCGGTGACGGACATCGAGGTCGACCTTGCCCGCCACCGGTTTGCCTGGCTACCCGTCAATCAGGACATCACCGCCCGCAGCTTCCGCGCCGTCTGGCAGGCGTGGCGCCGGCGCTATTTTGATTCCGACGGGATGCACTGGCATCCGTATACCGCTGCCGAGCGCGCCATCAACATCATCGATGCCGCGCCGCGCCTGGGGCTGCCGGCGGATGCCGAAACGGCCGCCCACGATCTGGCGAAACACGCAACGGTGATTTCGGAGCGGCTGGAATACTTCGGCGATCACGATACATCGAACCACCTTGCCAATAACGGCCGCGGACTTTACCGCATCGGCTGTACGCTCGCCGACGCGACGGTACGCGGCCTCGGCTTCGATATCCTCGCCAACGAGGCCGCGCGGATTTTTCTCGCCGGCGGGATGCTGCGCGAAGGGTCATCGCATTATCATTTTCTGTATCTGCGAAACTACCTGGATGTTTGGCTGTCGGCGGCGCGCTCCGGCTTCGACGAAGAGGCGGCCGCGTTCGCCGGTATCGCGGAACGGCTGATGGCCGCGGCGCGCCATCTGGTTCTGCCGGGCGGCCTGCCTTTGATCGGCGATATTTCCCCGGACTGTCCGCCGGCGTTCCTGGCCGGGCTGGAACGCGGCGCAGGGGCGTGGGCCGCCGGCCGGGACGAGGAAGACCGCGAGAAGCTGACCCGCTTTGCCGCCGACGCGGGCGAAGTTTCCGCCGATGATCTGGTCAAGGATGGCTGGCTTCGCGCTGACTACGGCCGGTGGTCGGCGCTCGTTTACGCGCCGCCGCAGGGCTGGCCGTTCATGCCGGGACACGCACATCAGGATCTCGGCAGCGCCGAGATTCATGTCGACGGCAAACCGCTTTTCATCGACCCCGGCCGCGGCGCATACGGTGAAACCGGCGCCGCCGCGGCGTACCGGTCATCGGCCGTTCACGGCACGCTCAGGCTCGACGGTGCCGACCCCTATCCGGCGAACAAACCCTATTACGATAACGCATTCAGAGAACGCCATGCCGGCCCCGCCGCCGTTATGCCGCATCCCGACGGCTTCACCATCGCGCACGGCGGCTACAGGCGCCTTGGCGCCGACGACGTTCGCCGCCGCTGGTGCTTCGAGAAAAACGGCTTCCGCATCGAGGACGGTATTTCCGGCAACGGACGTCACGATGCCGAACGCGCGCTGGTAACCCCGATGGACGTCCGGGTCGAAGGCAACGACGCCATTGTCGGCGACCGGTTTTCCGTTTCGGGCGGCACACCGCCGCAGCTGGATCCGGTTACGGTCTGGCACGCCTACGGGCGCGGCACGCCGGGCACGCGCATCCGCTTCGACGCCGCCGTCGAGCTTCCCTGGTCCGGCACCATCACCGTTACGGAGCGGAACTGATGTGCGGCATCGCCGGCATCTATGTCCCCCGGGGCGCAGAGATCCCCGACATCGACATGGCGCGCATGGCCCGCATGATGCGCCATCGCGGTCCGGATGGAGACGGCTTCTGGCAATCCGCCGACGGACGTTACCGCACCGCGTTCCGCCGCCTCGCCATCATCGATCTGGCAACGGGCGATCAGCCGCTGGTCGACAACCGCACCGGCCGCGTACTGAGCGGAAACGGCGAGATCTACAACTACGTGGAACTGCGCCAGCGTTTTCACGAGTACCCGTACCAGACGTCAGGCGACATGGAAGCGGTCCTCGCCGCTTTCGACGCACTTGGCGAGGGCTATGTCGATGAACTGAACGGTATGTACGCGCTCGCGCTTTACGATGGCCACACGCACGCGCTGGAACTGGTGCGCGACCGGCTCGGTGTCAAACCGCTTTACTGGGCCGCTCTCCCCGGCGGCGGCATCATCTATGCTTCCGAAATCAAGCCGTTGTTCGCAAGCGGGCTGATCGCCGCGGAAATCGACGAGCGTGCCGTAAGTGCCTATATGGCGCACGGTTACGTGCCCGGGCCGCAGACGCTTTACAAAGGCATCAACAAACTGCAGCCGGGACACCGACTCAGCATCGATGCCGACGGCGAGATGGTGATCGCACCATACTGGCAACCGGCGCCGGGCAAGGACTTGCCCGCAAACGCCGCCGATATCGAAACCTATCTTCTCGAGCTCCTCGAAGACAGCGTGCGTCTCCAGCTGCGCAGCGACGTGCCGGTCGGCACGTTGCTTTCCGGGGGGATCGATTCCGGCCTCGTTGTCGCGCTCGCCGCCACGCACGCGCCGAAGGCGCTGCGGACTTTCACGGCCAGGTTCCCCGGCGGGGTCGACGAAAGCCCACTGGCCGGGGCCGTCGCCGAGCGTTACGGCACCGAGCATACGGTCATCGATGTCGACGGCTACGACGCCGCAAATCATCTGTGGTCGCTCGCCTGGTACGCGGAAGAGCCGCTTAACGATGCCGCATTGCTGCCGAACTTTCTGATCGAGCGTGCGCTCGGTGAACACGTCACGGTGTCGCTGAACGGCACCGGCGGCGACGAGTTGTTCGCCGGATATGGGCGATATTTCCAATTGCCGGTGGAGCAACGCTACATGATGATGCCCGCCGCCCTTCGGCATGGACTGATCGAACCGCTGGCGGGTCTTGTCTCGCCGGTCCGCGCCTGGCAACTTGGCCGCGCCGAGCTTTTCGGCACGTCACGCGGCGCCTACCTGCACGAACACAGCACGCACTTTCCGCCACCGTTCCGCGCCGCCATCGGAAACGGCATGCCGCCGCCGCCGATGGCACAGGAAAGCATGGCCCGGACGTTTGCCGAAGCCTGCCCAGGTGTCGATCCGCAGACGGCCGGTCTTGCCGCCGATCTCGGCACGTACATGGTGGACGATCTCCTGACCCTTCTGGACAGGACCAGCATGGCCGTGAGCGTCGAAGGACGCGTCCCGTTTCTTGATCACCGCTTCGTCGAGGCCGCTCTTGCCGTGCCCGCCGCTCTTCGCACGCCGGGCAGCCGGCAAAAACATCTGGAGCGGCGAATGGCCGCGGCATACTTGCCGGAAAGCGTCCTTAACGCGCCGAAACAGGGTTTCGTCTCGCCGGTGCCGACATGGTTTCGAGGCGACGTCGGCCGCGCCGCCGTGAAACTTCTGACGTCCCGGGATGCGCTGCAACGCGGCTGGTGGACGGCCGAGGGGATTCACAAACTGATGCGCGCGCCCGATCGCCATGCCTATCGGGTGTACAGTCTGCTGATGCTGGAACTTGCGGTCCGCACATTTGCCGATGGCCCGGTTGCCGCCGACGCGCCGAGCGCAAATCTTTCGGAGATCGCCGATGCCGCGTGAACTGGCGCCCGTCAGCGTCGTCATCCCCGCCTATAACGCAGAAGCGTCGATCGGCCGCGCGCTTGAGAGCATCGCCATGCAGACGCTTTTGCCCGCCGAAGTGATCGTCGTCGACGATGGCTCGCGCGATGCAACGGTCGATGCCGCCCGGGCCATGCAAGCCGGCCTGGAACCGGCCCGGCTTGTCGTCATCACGCAGTCGAATGGGGGTGCCGGCGCGGCGCGCAACCGGGCCATCGCCGAAGCCACGCAACCTTATCTCGCATTCCTGGATGCGGATGACGAATGGCTACCGGAAAAGATGGCGCGTTCTATGGACATCATGCGCGACGGGGATTTCGTGCTGGTTGCGCACGATTACCTGGACAGGACGCCCGCCGGAGACGTGCACGTCGACTGCCGGCGGCGTTTCGAGGAAGGCGACGACCCGTTCCTGTCACTTTATCTCAAGGGCTATATCCCGAGTATCAGCGTGGTGACCCGGAGCAGCGCCGTGATCGCCTGTGGTGGCTTCGACGAAACGCTGCGAAATGCACAGGACTTCGATCTTTGGCTCAAGCTGCTGGCCGCGCCGGGCGCGCGCTTCACGCTGTTTGGCGAAGCTCTCGCGCGCTACCACCATGACGCCGCCAACAGCATCATGTCACATACCGAGCGCCGTATTGCGTGTTGCCGGGAAATCGCATTGCGATATGTGCCTGCCCTCCAGCAACGGCATGTCCCGGTGCTGCCAGCCGTGTGCCGCCGTCTGTTCTATGTCTACCTCGAAGCCATGCGGGCGAAACCGGCCGGCAGTCTTGGTTTCGGCCTCCGCCTCATTGCCGACGCCGTGGCCGTTTCGGTCCGTTACGGGTTTGGCGGTGCGGCCATGACGCCACGCTTCCAAACAGTCGCCGCCGTGCTGAGCGGTCTCTGGATCTTTGGTGTACTGGCAGGGTACGCGGCGCAGTACCGGTCGTATTTCGGCCTGATCCTGCGAGCGCTGGGACTCGACGGCGCGTGATGGCGTACCTGGTGGCGCTCTGGATGTTCGTGGCCGCCGTCGGCGGCGGCGTCGCGATGCTTAGGGTTTTCGGGCTTCTGCCCGTCCTTTCGAACGCGGAGCGGACGGCATTCGGATTTGTCCTCGGTATCGGGCTGATCGGCTGGCTGGCATTCTTTGCGGGTGTGAGCGGCACATACGCGCCGCCGGCGTTCATCTTTATCCTCGTCCTACTGACGGCCGGGCTGTACTTCGCCAGGCAGCCGGCGCCGCCGGCGGAAAGAACGGGAAAACTGACAGGCATCGAATGGTTGCTGATCGCCGGCATCGGTGTTGTCGGCGCGATGGACCTCGCCGAAGCACTTGTCCCGGCAACGGACGCGGACAGCATGGCGTATCATTTCGAGACGCCGCGCCAGTTCCTCTTCGAACAAGGCTTTTACGCGATCCCGCGGGCAATCGACGGGGTCACACAGCTCCTGCAGCAAATCACCTACGGCGTCGCCCTGTCACTCGGCGGCAAACCGACCGTACCGGTCTGGGCGATGATGACGGGCTGGGCGCTCGGCGGCGTATTCTACGTGCTGGCGCGCCGTCACGTCAGCCGTGCATGGGCCATGGCGGGCACGCTTGTCGTCCTGACCACCCCGGCCATCGTTTACGCCGGCGGCAGCGGCCAGGTCGAAGTCCGCGCAGCCGCCTTCGCGCTGCTTGGCGCATATGCCGCCGCCGTGTCCGTCAAGACGTCCGACGCACCTTCCATTACCACCGGATGGATCCTGCTCGCGGGCGCCGCGGTCGGCTTTTTCATCGGCGCCAAGCTGACCGGCCTGATTTTCGCGGCTGCGGTGGGCATCTCGCTGATCGGAGGTCAGGGCACGCTGCGCCGGATGGCGCTTTTTTCGGCCGCGGCCGCCGTTGCCGGTTTTCAATGGTATGCCTTTAACTGGCAGCAGACAGGCGATCCGTTATACCCCCTGCTCTGGCAGCTGCTGGATCTGAAACCCGGATTCGAATGGAACGCCACGATGGCGGAGAACCTGGAGCGCATGTGGGCACCGCCCGATGCCATGCCCCGGTCGCTGTTCTGGTTCTTTGCATATCCCGTTCGCAATGTGTTCGCGCCGCTACAGGAATTCGGCGCGCTGCGCACCGGCCTGGGTCCGACTGCGCTGGCATTCGTGCCGTTCGCCTGCGTCGTGGCCATTCGCGATACGCGGACACTTGCGTCCCCGGTGTTCAGGGTTTTTCTGTGCGCGCTTCTTTTCTATATCATCTGGTTCATCACCACGCCGTCGACCCTGGTGCGGTTGCTGGTGCCGGTCTATCCGCTATTGATGCTGGCGTTGCTGTGCGCGCTTGAGCGTTTCACATCGGCCTTTCCAAAACCGAAGCTTGCCGTAACCACGGGCGTTGCCGCCATCATCCTCATGCAACTCGCCGGTCAGGCGCTATTTACGAAGAACGCCGCGGAACACCTGGTCTCCGGCGCGCCGGATCGCGCCTATCTGGCGCATAACGTATCCGGCTACGAGGCCGTGGAGTGGATCAACGGGCATCTCGATCAGAACGATCGTATTCTCGTTACCGATCGCGGCTGGCTATACCTGCTCGATGTCCCCTATTTCATGGCTCATCCGACGTTGCAGCACCGGATCTTCGTACCGCCCGGCGCTACGGACATCGAACGGTTCGTGCGGGAGCTGCGCGCAGCGCGCATTTCGCATGTCGTCGTCCACCAGAACACCCTGACGGCAGACAACGATATGCCGGTCGGCCGCTTCATGTATCATCTCGAGGCGCGCGGCTGCGCGGTGGCGCAGGTCACGATAGATACGGTCGCCATCGGGTCACGGACCCTGCCCGGTCTCCTTGCACCGAAGAAGTCGTACGTCATATTTAAAGTAAGTGCGGATAAATGCTAGATTACCCGCGCTCGAGAATGGGCGCCGGCCATGCGTCATCGTCCGTGATTCTTCGCCGCTGCTTGACTATAACCTATTTGCAGATTTCTTTTTCGCGATCATCCGGGGGTGCTCATTAAATGAAAACCGTAATCTTGTGCGGCGGGCAGGGCACCCGTATCCGGGATGTTGCCGAGGATATACCGAAGCCGATGATCCCCATCGGCACCCGCCCGATTCTTTGGCACATCATGAAGAACTACGCTGCTTTCGGGTTCAATGAGTTCGTGCTCTGTCTCGGCTACCGGGGACACGTCATCAAGAACTTCTTCATCAACTATGACATGCTGACAAATGATTTCACGCTGACCCTCGGTCAGCCGAAGTCGCTCGTCGAGATCCAGAATCATAACGAAAGCGAAGACTGGACCGTGACGCTTGCGGAAACGGGACTCCACGCCATGACCGGCGACCGCGTGCGAGCGGTCCGCAAGTATGTTGAGGACGACGACATCTTCATGCTGACCTATGGCGACGGACTGAGCGATATCGACATCGAACGTCTTGTTGCCTTTCACAAAGCGCACGGAAAGATCGCCACGGTCACCGGCGTCCGGCCACCCGGCCGCTTCGGCGAGCTTGAATCAGACGACACCGGACAGGTGCTCGAATTCAACGAGAAACCACAGGCGACAGGCGGCAGAATCTCCGGCGGCTTCTTCGTCTTCAACAAGGGAATTTTCGATTACCTGCCCGACGGTGACGGCCTCGTGCTGGAGGACGTGCCGCTGCGCAAGCTGGTCGCCGACCAGCAGTTGATGGTGTATGACCATGACGGCTTCTGGCAGTGCATGGATACCTATCGCGACTTCAAGTATCTGACCGGGCTGTGGGACAGCGATCAAGCGCCGTGGAAAAACTGGAAATGAATTTGCCGTTCGACCCTGAAGCCTTTCGCGGACGCCGCGTCCTGATCACCGGCGACACCGGATTCAAGGGATCCTGGCTTGCCCTTTGGCTGACGAAACTGGGCGCCCAGGTCTGGGGCTTCGCGCACCCGCCCGAGGGGGAAAGCCCGCACTATACGCTGCTCGGCCTGGCGGACCGGATCACGCACCACGACGGCGATATCCGGAACCGTGACGACGTGCAGAAAATCGTCGACGCGGCGAAGCCGGAGATCGTTTTTCATCTGGCGGCGCAGTCGCTCGTCAGAAAATCCTACGAGAGCCCCAAGCTGACGTTCGACACGAACTTCGGCGGTGGCGTGAACCTGCTGGATGTGCTCCGCGATACGCCGTCGGTTCGCGCACTCGTCTTCATCACGTCGGACAAATGCTACCTCAACAAGGAATGGGACTGGGGATACCGCGAGACCGACGAACTTGGCGGGCTCGATCCGTACAGCGCATCCAAGGCTGCGACGGAACTCGCGTTCAAGGCCTACGCAGCATCCTATCTCGATGCCAACGAGAAGCTGGGCGCGGCGACGACCCGCGCCGGGAACGTCATCGGCGGCGGCGACTGGGCGGACAACCGGATCGTTCCGGACTGCATCCGTGCTCTGAAAGACGGCCAGCCGATCCGGATCCGGATGCCGCACGCGACACGGCCCTGGCAATACGTGCTTGAACCGTTGAGCGGCTACCTGTGCCTGGCCGCGAAGTTGCTGGAAGACCCGATACGTTACCGTGGCGCATGGAACTTCGGTCCCGGCGAAGATTCGGTCCGTACCGTGCACCAGCTGACGGAGCAACTCGTCGCCGATTGGGGCGGCGGCGAGGTCATCGTCGACCAGTTGCCGAACCAGGCCTATGAGGCAACCTTGCTGCACCTCAGCATCGACAAGGCCCGAAACCGGCTGGGATGGGCGCCGAGATGGTCAGTCGATCGTGCGATCAGGGAATGCGCCGTCTGGTATCAGTCCGTGCTCGGCGGCACCGACGCCTATACGGCCAGCAGCCGGCAGATCGACGCCTACATGAGCGGCGAATGATCGACGGCGTCGTCCACCGGCCACTCCGTATCATTCCGGACAGCCGTGGGCCGATCCTGCACATGCTGCGAAACGACTCGGGTGGTTTCGCCGGCTTCGGGGAAGCGTACTTTACCTGTATCGAACCCGGCGCCGTAAAAGCATGGCGCAAGCATACGCGGATGACGATGCAGCTCGCCGTACCGCGTGGCCTTGTCGAGGTCGTGCTGTTCGATGCCCGGCCCGGCAGCGCAAGCAACGGGACGCTTGAAACCTACACGCTCGGTGCAGAACAGCCGGACAGCTACGCATTGCTCATTATTCCGCCGGGAATCTGGAACGGTTTCCGGGGGCTTTCCGGAACGACGTCGATCATCGCGAACTGCGCGTCGCTGCCGCACGATCCCGACGAGGCGGAGCGGCTCGACCCGGACAACCCCGCGATCCCGCATACCTGGCCGCCGGCATGAAGCACGTCGTCGTCACCGGCGGGTTCGGTTACGTCGGCGGTCGAGTTGTTCAGGCGCTGATGGCAGCCGGGCAGCATGTGCGCGTATCGACGCGGCGCCAGGGCGACACCGTACCGCAATGGGCCCGCGACCAGCATGCCGCCGGGCGGTTGAGCTGGGGCCGTGATCTCGCTGCCCTATGTGTCGGCGCCGATGCCATCCTGCATCTTGCCGCACCCAACGAGACCGAGTTCGCCGATGATCCCGCGGCAGCCGTCCGCCGGACGGTGGATTTAACACGCAGCGCCCTGGCAGCCGCCGGACAGGCCGGCGTCAGGCAGTTCATCTATTTCTCCACCGTGCATGTGTACGGGAAACTTGCCGGCACCATCGACGAGACGACACCGCTCGACCCACAGAACGGGTACGCCGACGCCCATCGCCAATCGGAAGACCTCGCCGCCGCCGCGGCCGGCGACGGCATGCAGTCCCTCATCCTGAGGCTCTCGAACGGTTTCGGCGCACCGGCGGACGCGGGCGCCGGCCGCTGGACACTGCTCGTGAACGATCTTTGCCGCCAGGCCGTCCGCGACGGGACCCTGACACTTTCGTCGAGCGGCCAGCAGTGGCGGGATTTCATTCCCCTGACCGACGTTGCCGGCGCGGTCAGTCATTTTCTCGGAGACGGGACGCCGTCCACACCCGTCACCGTGCTGAATTTAAGCCGCGGCGAAAGCATGACCGTGCGCCGGATGGCGGAGATAATACGCGAACGTGCCCGCGCCATCATCGACCCAGAAATCGGCCTCTCCGGTCCGCCCCCCGGGGATGGCCCGGACGAACCGCCCCTGCAGATCGACAACCATGCCCTCGTCGCGACCGGCTTCCGTCCCTCGACGCCGGCGGAAACGGAAATAGATGGCATGCTGAATTTTTGTAAGGCCACGTTCGCGCCGGGTCTCTGAGCGCGTGTTTTTGTTCGTCATCGTGGGCTTTTATTGTTAGGACTTGTGCAGCGCCGTGGCCCGCAAGACGCCGCATTCGAACATCTGACGGAATTTACCGGTACCCATGTCAACGCCGCCAAAATCAATCACCATCGTCATCCCTGCCTATAACGAGGCGAACACGATCGAGGAATGCATTCGGCGCGTCAAAGATGCCGATAAACGCGGGCTGGAGTGGGATATCGTCGTATCCGACAACGTATCCACGGACGGCACCCGTGACATCCTTGCCAAGATCGACGACCCCAAGGTCAAGGTCGTGCTCCGGGACAAGCATTCGGGCAAGGGCGCCAATCTGCGCACGGCGATCGCGCACGCCACCGGCGATATCGTGATCTGGCAGGATGCCGACCTCGAATATAACCCGAAGGACTATGTCGATGTGCTCGAGCCGTTCTTCGAAACGGACGCCGATGTGGTTTATGGCTCGCGACTGACGCGGGCCAAATACTGCAAGGTCTACGGCATGCCGAACTTCGTCGCCAACAAGCTGCTGACGTGGACGGCGAACGTTCTTTTCAACCGCATTTTCACAGACATCGAAACGGCGATTAAGGCGTTCAAGCGCGACGCGCTGAAGTCGCTCGATCTCGTCTCGGAGGGATTCGAGATCGAGCCGGAGGTGACGGCAAAGATCTGCAAATCCGGCTACAATATTTACGAAGTGCCGATTTCACACGCAGCACGCGGCTACGACGAGGGGAAGAAAGTTCGCTGGTGGCATTTCTTCACCAGCATCTGGTCGTTGATCAAGTGGCGTATCGTCGGCTGACCCGGCGGCCCGGCCGTACGCCGGCCTGAATCTGGATAATCATTGTTGCTTTCATGACTGACGATACGCTTGGCGATCATCCGCATTTGTACGAGGGGCGTGAGCTCGAGGCGGCCTCGAACCTCGTCAATTACTACCGATGGATTACCGACCTCTTTTCGCCGTACCTGAAAGGATCGGGGACGGAAATCGGTGCCGGCGTCGGCACATACTCCGCCTATCTCAGGCCGTTCTTTTCAAGCATGGATCTGGTCGAGCCGTCACCGCGCCAGTTGCCGGACCTGACGGCGAAGTTCGGCGACGATCCGGACGTGCGGTTATTTTCGGAAACGATCGAAGCGTACCGGGCCAAGGTCGGCGATGCATCGCGTGACTGCTTTTGTCTGGTGAACGTCCTCGAACACATCGAGAACGATGTCGCGGCGCTCGATGACATGACCGCAATGCTAAAACCCGGGGGGCACGTGTGCGTCTTCGTGCCGGCGCTGCCGATGCTGTACAGCAAGCTCGACGAAATCCTTGGGCACTTCCGGCGCTACACGAAACCGGAACTCGACGGCAAGTTCGAGAACGCAGGACTGGAGATCGTGAAAACGGCCTACATGGATGTGCTCGGTGTCCCGGCATGGGGACTGATCAATACCCTGCTCGGCTCGAAGACCTTGAATCCGAAAATGGCGGCGATCTACGATGCCGCATGCGTTCCCGTGACCCGTGCCGTTGAATCCGTGGTGCCTGTTCCATTCGGCAAGAGTCTTCTGATCGTCGGTAAAAAACGTGGCTGAGTACGGGCCCCTTCTCGCCGCCGGCGGCATTGCCCTGCTAATCGCGGCCGGCGGCACCGGTATCCTGTGCAAATTGCTCGCCGGAAAAGGCATTCTCGACATACCCAACCAGCGCAGCTCGCATCAGGACGCCAAACCGCGCGGTGGCGGGATCGCCCTGCTTGCCGCCATCGTTGCCGGCTTGGTCTATCTTTACGTGGCCGGCCAGCCGCTGCCGCCGGAACTGGTCCCAGCCGTCATCATCGCACTGGTTCTGGCCGTCATTTCCTGGGTCGACGACGTTCGCGGTCTTTCTCCGCTGGTCCGCCTTGTGCCGCAGATTATCTGCATCGGCGTCATGCTGTATTTCATGCCGCTGCTGGATCTGCCGATCCTCAACAACATGCCGGTATGGCTTCAGCATTTCCTGCTGGCACTGGCATGGCTCTGGTTTATCAATCTCTACAACTTCATGGACGGGATCGACGGCATTACCGGCGTCGAAACATTGGTTATCACGCTCGGGATCCTCGCCATTGCGTTAACGACCGGCGGCCTGAACCATCTGCAGGGTGCGGCACTTGTGATTGCCGCGGCGGCGTGCGGGTTTCTTTTTTGGAACTGGTCGCCGGCCCGGATTTTCATGGGCGATGTGGGCAGCATTCCACTCGGGTTCCTGCTCGGCTGGCTGCTGTTCGAGACGGCCGCCGCGGGCTACGTCCTCGCCGCGTTGATCCTGCCCGGATATTATCTTGCGGATGCGACCGTAACACTGCTGTCGCGTCTGATGCGCGGTGAGAAAATCTGGCGCGCGCACCGGGAGCACGCCTATCAGACGGCAGTGCAAAACGGCCTTGGCCATGCCGGCGTCTCGATCCGTGTCGGCGCATGCGGTGTTGTGCTGATCGGCATCGGCATCATCAGCAATGCAGAGCCGTGGCCGGCGGCGGCAGGCGCCTGTATCGTCGTATTCTTCTTCCTGCGGCATCTTCGGCAAACTTCGCCATGACGGCTTGATCGGTGAACGTACTCAGCTACATCTCGCCGCCAAAGAACCGGCCGAGCCGCATCGGCGGCACGTTCGCCCTTCTCGGTGCGGCGCTGCCGCTACTGGCGCTGGCCAACAGCAAGGCCATTGTTCCGGTGACCGCCGTTGCCGTGCTGGCGATGCTTTGGTTCGCCTTCAAAGAGGGCCGCCTGGCAAGTCTTCTTATCCGCGACCGGGTTGTAATGGCCGGGCTTGGTGGCCTGATCGTTTGCGCCGCGGCCGCGTCGGCCATCAGCGGGGCGTGGCCCGAGGCCGCGGTTTCGCTCGTGAAACTGACTGGCCTGGTCGTTCTCGGGATTTTGATATTCCCCTGCCGCAAAAATGTCACCGATGACGATATACCGTGGGTGGCCTACGGTGTGATTGCCGGGCTGGTCATGACGATGCTGCTCATCGTCGGCTACGTTCTTTTTGAAAAGGCCATGCTGTTTCTCGGGTTCAAGCCGGAAAGATACAACGACACGTACTTTTACTGGCTCAGCCTTTACGGATATTTCTGGCTCAAACCGGCGGCGACGGTGATGGCGGTTGCGAGCCTCATCGCCGGGACAGCCTTGGCCCGCCGCAAACGACCACTGGCGGCGATCATCCTGATCGCGGCATGCGCGTTGCTCTGTGCCTGGATCGGCAGCCGCACCGCGAGCATCGGCGTTGTTGCCTCGCTCGTCGCCGCGGTCTTCTATCAACTCATCGGCCGATACCGCCTCAAACTGATGCTGGCAGCAATGGCGCTGATCTTTCTGCTGCCACTCGTGCTGGCAGCGTCGGATTTCAAGCCGGCGCAAGTCAGCGCGCATCTGAACCCGGAAAACTCGAGCGCGAACTCCATCGTCTATCGCATGCACATCTGGAGCTTCGTGACCGATAAGATTTTGGAGAAATCGGTTCTTGGCTGGGGCGCCGGCGCGTCCAAGCGTCTCGGCAACGACGATGTCGGCCAGGTGCTGGATCCGAAATTCGGCACGCTCGGTGAAGCGATCCCGGTTCACCCGCACAATGCGGTTCTTCAGGTGTGGCTCGAGTTCGGCGGCCTCGGCGCACTTCTCGCATTCGTGCTGATCGCCCGCTGGCTGACGCTCGCCGAGCGGCGCGCTCAATTCGCATGGCAACGTATCTGTGTCTTTTCCGTCGGCGCGCTGATTGCGTGTTTCTACGGGTTCAATTTTTCAATGACATCCAGCTGGTGGCTTGTCACCGTTTTTGTCAGCATCGCCGTCACGACCATTCTGGCCAGACCCGAGCCACCCGCGGGAAATACAGGCTGACAAAGAAAGGCGTCCCCCTGAGAATCCTCTTCTTCACTGAGAACTTTCCCCCCGAGACCAACGCGGCGGCGACGCGCGTCTACGAACGGGCGCTCTATTGGGTTAAATGGGGACACGACGTCACGGTCATTACCTGCAACCCGAACTTTCCGCACGGCCGGTTGTTCGACGGCTACGACAACGCCTACAAAACCGAAACGATGGACGGTCTGCGCGTCGTCCGGGTACGCACGTATATCTCGCCGAACAGCGGCGTGGTCCGCCGTATTTTCGATTTCCTGAGCTTCATGTTCAGCGGCTACTTCGCGGCGGCGCGCGAGCCCGGGCCCGATGTCGTCATTTCCACCTCACCGCAGTTCTTTGCCGCCGTCGCTGCCTGGTGGTACGCGCGTCGGCGGCGCCTCAGGTACGTGTTCGAGCTGGGCGATCTGTGGCCGGCGTCGATCGCCGCGGTCGGCGCAATGAAAGCAAACCTGCCGCTCAGGCTGCTTGAGAAGCTGGAACTGCGCATGTACCGCGATGCCGACGCGGTCGTCGCGTTGACATCGTCGTTCAAGTACAATCTCGTCAGCCGGGGAATAGACGCCGACAAGATTGCCGTCGTCATCAACGGGGTCGATATCTGGCGATATGCGCCGAAGCCCCGCGACGCGGCACTTGCTGCCGAAGCCGGCCTCGCCGAAAACGCCTGCGTCATCGGTTATGTCGGCACACACGGCATGGCCCATGCCCTGGGCAACGTTCTGGATGCCGCCCGCCTTTTGAAAGACAGAACGGATATTCAGTTTCTGCTCGCCGGGGCCGGCGCCGAACGTGCCGCGCTGATTGCGCGCGCTGAAACCGATGGTCTCGACAACGTCCGTTTTCTCGAACCGCAACCGAAGGAACGCATGCCGGATGTCTGGTCGTTGTGTGACGCAGCGCTGGTGCACTTAAAAGATACGGAAGTCTTCGCCGGCGTCATCCCCTCCAAGATCTTCGAAGCCATGGGAATGGGCCTGCCGATCATCTTCGCCGGTCCCGCCGGGGAAGGCAGCAGGATCGTCGCCGACGCCGACGTGGGACTTATCGTGCCGGCGGAACAGCCGGACGCGCTTGCCGCTGCCTGCGCGGCACTGGCCGACGATACCGGAAAAAGGCGTGCCTTCGCCGAACGCAGCCTCGCCGCCGCCCCCCGTTACAGCCGCCAAACCCAGGCACGTCATATGATGGGGGTGCTGGACGCCGCCGTATCCGGCCGGGGCTGGCAGGCTGCTGCCGTCGATCCGGAAAGCGGAAAACCGACATGAAGATCGGCGTGACAGGCGCCAACGGGTTTGTAGGCGGTTATCTGCTGCCGGTGCTGCGCGACGCCGGTCACGACGTTACGGCACTGGTGCGCAGACCGGAAAGCATTACCCGAGACGTTGCCGACCGGGTCGTCGAAATCCCCGGTATCGACGGCGATACCGACGCTGAAATTCTTGAACGGGCACTCGCAGGACTGGACGTCGTCGTTCATCTGGCGGCACAGGTTCACGTGATGGATGGCTCCGTCAGCGAAACCGAGTTCCGCCACGTCAACGTCGCTGGCAGCGTTCGTCTGTTCGAAGCCGCCCGGACGGCCGGGGTTAAACGTTTCATCTTCATCAGTTCCGTCAAGGCGGCCGGGGAACGCTCCGGCGACACGCCTCTCAACGCGTTGGACGCCGCAGCGCCCGAAGATGCCTATGGGCGCTCTAAACGGGACGCCGAAATCGCGCTTTCCGAGCGCTCGGCCGCAGGGGCATGCGAACTCGTCATTCTAAGGCCCGCTTTCGTGTACGGCTGGCCGCCGGCGGGCAATTTCCGGACGGTCATTTCCGCTGTGCAAAAGGGTCTGCCACTGCCGCTGGCGGGCATTCGCAACCGCCGCGACATGACGTACGCCGGCAACCTCGCCAGCGCCATTTCCGCTGTATGCGTGGCCGACGGGCTGCAGGCGTTGCCTTATTTTGTCGCCGACGGTGCGCCTATCTCGACACCCGGTCTGTTCAGGGCCGTCGGCACCGCTTTGGGCCGCCCGGCCAGGCTTTTCCCGTTTCCACTGTGGAGTTTGCGCCTGCTCGGACGCCTCACCGGCCGCCGCACCGCCATTGCCCGCCTGACCGAGAATTTTCTCGTCGATTCCACCCCCTTGCACCGTGACGCGCGCTGGCAACCGCCTTATAAGATGTCGGAGGGGCTCGACGCCGTGGCCACGGCCTGGCGCGAGGCGAACCAGGCGGGATCAGATTGAGCGTGAAGTTCATACACCGCATTTCCGGCCGAGGCCTGATCGCTTTCGGTCACGACATCGTTATGGCGGGATTTTCTTTTGTTCTCGCCATGTACCTCCGCGTGGGCGCCACGGATTACCGGCTGCAACCCGAGCTTTTGGTCGAAGGCGCCATCGCCATGACGTTGCTCGGCGCGATCGTGTTCTGGATCTCCGGCCTGTATCGCGGGGTCTGGCGCTACGCATCGATGGACGACCTGATGGCCATCACGCGCGCCGCGACCGTGACATTGCTGGCATTCCTGGTGGTCATGTTCGTCTGGTCGCGCATGGACGACGTGCCCCGCTCCGTCCCGTTCATCAACTGGTTCGTGCTTATGGCCCTGCTCGGTGGACCGCGCTTCGTTTACCGGTCATGGAAGGACCGGCGGATCGAGCTGCCGAGCCTGAGCATGGGCGCAAAGGTACCGATCCTGCTGATCGGCGCGTCGGATGGTGCGGATCAGTTCCTGCGGGGTTTGCGGCAGAACACGGACACGCCTTACACGATCGTCGGCATTCTCTCGGAACAGCCCGAACGTGTCGGGCGCACGATCCGGGGTGTCGATGTCATCGGCACCGTTGGCGACCTGGAAAACGTTTTTGCCGACCTGAAATCCCGTGGGATGGCGCCGCAGCGCCTGGTGCTGACGAAAGACGAGATCACCGGGGCGCCGGTACGCCATCTCCTGGAACGGGCGGCAGCCCTCGGTCTCACGCTCGCGCGCGTCCCCCGTGCTACTGATTTCCGGCATGCGGAACGCGATCGGATCGAGATCAAATCCGTCGCCATCGAAGACCTGCTCGGCCGCCCGCAGACACCGCTCGAACGCGGTGCAATGCGTGCTTTCATCAAGGACAAACGTGTCGTCGTCACCGGCGCCGGCGGCAGCATCGGTTCGGAGCTGGTCCGTCAAATCGCGGCCTTCGGCCCTGCCGAGATCGGGTTGATCGAAAACAACGAGTACGCGCTTTACAACATCGACCGCGAGCTGTCCGAGTTCTCCCCGGACCTGCCCCGCCGCGCGATGATCGCCGATGTCCGCGACCGGAACCGGATCGAGGCCGCGTTGCGCGATCTCGGCGCGGAGATCGTATTTCATGCCGCAGCGCTTAAGCACGTGCCGCTGGTCGAGAGCAATCCGGCGGAAGGCGTGCGCTCCAACGTGCTCGGCACCATCAACGTGGCCGATGCATGTGCCGCAGTCGGCGTTTCGGCAATGGTCCAGGTTTCCACCGACAAGGCGATCAATCCGACGAGCGTCATGGGAGCCACCAAGCGCGCCGCCGAAATGTACTGCCAGGCACTGGATCTGGACGGCGCGAGTGACTGCCGCTACGTCACGGTCCGCTTCGGTAACGTTTTGGGTTCGACCGGGTCGGTCGTTCCTTTGTTCCAACGCCAGCTGGAGCAGGGCGGGCCCCTCACCGTGACGCACCCGGAGATGACCCGTTACTTCATGACCATTCGCGAGGCCGTCGAACTGGTTCTTGAAGCTTCGGCCGTTGGCAATGCCGGCGAAATCACGGACGGCCGGATTTTCGTACTCGACATGGGAGAGCCCGTTCGGATCGTCGATCTGGCGAGACAGATGATACGGCTGTCCGGGCAGGTGCCGGACGAAGACGTGAAAATCGAATTTACGGGCATCCGCCCGGGTGAAAAGCTTTACGAGGAAGTCTTCCACGACGGCGAAACGACGGTTGAGACCAATCACGCCGGGCTGCTGCTCGCGGCACCCCGGGTCGTTGCCATCGAGGAACTGAAGCGCCAGATCGAGCCACTGCTGACGGCTGCCGAAAACGGAGACGATGAAAAAGTACGTGCGTTGTTGCACGATCTCGTCCCGGAGTATATCGAACCCGCTAGCGAGACGCCGCCACGGCGTGCGCAATCCACCTGACCGACCGATAAACGAGGACAATCTCAGACGATGACCGATCCCAAGATTACCCGTGCCCTGATCAGTGTTTCCGACAAATCCGGCCTGGTGGAACTGGGCCAGGCCCTGGACAAGGCAGGGGTCGAGATTTTATCGACCGGCGGTTCCGCAAAAGCACTCCGTGACGCCGGCGTCGCCGTTATCGAAGTCAGCGATTTCACCGGCTTTCCCGAGATCATGGATGGCCGCGTCAAAACCCTGCAGCCAAAGATCCACGGTGGGTTGTTGGCGGTTCGCGGCAATGCCGAACACGAACAGGCGATGTCAGCGCACGGCATCCAGAACATCGATCTGCTGGTGGTCAACCTTTATCCGTTCGAGGAAACCGTGGCCAAGGGTGCCGACTTCGACACCTGCATCGAAAACATCGACATCGGTGGACCGGCAATGATCCGTGCCGCGTCAAAGAACCACGCCTTCGTGAGCGTCGTTGTCGATCCCAGCGACTATCAGCGCCTGCTGGACGAGATGGCATCCAACGGCGGTGCGACAACGGCCGATTTCCGAACCCGCCTCGCCGCCAAGGCCTATGCCCGTACCGGCGCTTACGACGCCGCGATCTCGACGTGGTTCGCTGAACAGCTGGGCGAAACCTTCCCAGCCAGCAAGGTTATGGCCGGTTCGCTGAAACAGGTGCTGCGTTACGGCGAGAACCCGCACCAGGAAGCGGCATTCTATACCAATTCGGAAAACCGGCCCGGCATCGCCACCGCGGCACAGCTTCAGGGCAAGGAGCTCAGCTTCAACAATCTGAACGATACCGACGCCGCTTTCGAACTCGTCGCCGAGTTCACGGAAACGCCGGCCTGCGTCATCGTCAAACACGCCAACCCGTGTGGCGTTGCCGTCGGCGACAGTCTGACCGATGCCTACGAGCGCGCGCTGGCTTGCGATACGGAAAGCGCCTTCGGCGGGATCATTGCTTTCAACCGCGCGCTCAATGCCGCGACGGCGGAACTGGTCGCGGACCTGTTCGCGGAAGTGATTATCGCGCCCGAAATCGCCGATGACGCCAAGGCCGTTTTCGCCACCAAGAAGAACCTTCGCGTTCTCGAAACCGGGTCCATGCCGGCGGCCGATGCACCGGGCATGACCGTACGCTCGCTTGCCGGCGGCTATCTGCTGCAGACGCGTGACGCGCTGCTGACGTCCGACGACGTCAAGGTCGTGACCAAGCGCCAACCAACGCCGGAAGAAATGGCCGACCTGACGTTCGCCTTCACCGTCTGCAAGCATGTGAAGTCGAACGCCATCGTCTACGCGAAAGCCGGTGCCACGGTCGGCGTCGGCGCCGGACAGATGAGCCGTGTCAATTCGTCGCGCATCGCGGCCTGGAAGGCCGCCGATGCAGCGCGTGTTGCGGGTGATTCGGATAGTTGGGCCATTGGTTCGGTCGTTGCGTCCGATGCATTCTTCCCTTTTCCGGACGGACTCCTTGCCGCCGCCGAAGCCGGCGCGACGGCGGTCATTCAGCCGGGCGGCAGCGTCCGCGACGACGAAGTCATCGCGGCAGCCGATGAAAAAGGCCTCGCTATGGTGTTCACCGGCATGCGCCATTTCCGGCACTGAGACCGGTCAGCGAGTCGCACCATGACACTGGACATTGAACGAGTCGTTACGACGCTTTGCGAGATCGCGCCGCCGCCCGCGCCGCTGCACGAACCCCGCTTTGGGAGTGCCGAAGCGGAAATGGTGGTCAGTTGCCTCGAAGAAGGCTGGGTATCTTATCACGGCAAATACGTGACCCAGTTCGAAGAGGAACTGGCGGCGTTCTGTGGCGTCAAACATGCCGCCGTGACGGTCAGCGGCACCGCGGCGTTGCACGCCATTATTCACATGATGGGCATTGGACAGGGTGACGAGGTTTTGGCGCCGGCCCTGACGTTCATTGCCTCGATCAATGCCATTGCTTACACCGGCGCTGTCCCGCATTTCGTCGATGCCGAGGAAACGTCTTTCGGCGTTGATGCCGGAAAAATCGCCGCGTACCTGCATCGTATCTCGGAACGCCGGGACGGTGCCTTGTACAACAAGTCGACGGGACGGCGCATCGCCGCCCTGATGTGCATGCACGCGTTCGGTCATCCGAGCGATCTGGATGCGCTCTGCGCCGTCTGCGACGAGTTCGGGATCCCGCTGATCGAAGATGCCGCCGAGGGCCTGGGCTCGTTCTACAAGGGCAGGCACGTCGGCAATCGCGGCTACCTCTCGGCGCTCAGTTTCAACGGCAACAAGATCATCACCACCGGCGGCGGTGGCGCGATACTGTGTAATAACGACGAACTTGCGGACCGGGCGCGGCGCATAACGACCACATCGCGCGTTCCGCATCCATACGAATTCACGCACGACGAAATCGCCTTCAACTACCGGATGCCGAACATCAATGCGGCGGTCGGTTGCGGTCAGATGCAGCGCCTGCCCGGCTACCTCGAGAAAAAGCGTAAGCTGGCGGCACGGTACGCCGAGGCCTTCGCAGACATCGACGGAATTCGCCACGTCAACGAGCCGCCCGAATGCATCAGCAACTACTGGATCAATATCCTGCTGCTTGAACCGGGTTACGAGAACGACCGGGTTGCTTTTTTCGAAGCCGCCAACGCCGCCGGCATCGGCGCCCGCGCCGCCTGGGTTCCGATTTCGGACCTGCCAATGTTTGCAGACTGCCCAAAGATGGACCTGACGGTCACCCGGGACCTTTACAACCGCATCATCAACGTACCGAGTAGCCCGCACCTGATGGGGGACGACTGACCCGGGGTGCGTCCCGAAAAGGGTTTTCATCCCGTTAACCTGGCATTATGCAGGGCCATCAAGCCGCGCCCCGCATGACCAACCGAAGGATAGAAACGAAACCAATGACGGATAGGAAATACGCAGATATTTGCATCGTCGGTGGTGCCGGCCATGTCGGCCTTCCGATGGCGCTATCATTTGCCAGCGCCGGATCACGGGTACAAATCTACGATATCAATGAAGAAACGCTGGCGACCATCGCCGCCGGCAAAATGCCTTTCGTTGATGACGGGGCAGACGAATATCTCCGGCATGCTCTCGATAACGATCGTCTGACACTGACGTCGGATCCCGCCGATATCACCCCAACCGGTGTTCTCGTGATTACAATCGGTACGCCGGTCGACGAGTTTCTCAATCCGTCTCATGGCGAGGTCAAATCGGCCATTGATACGTTGCTGCCGTATATCACAGACGAGCATCTGATCGTGTTGCGCTCGACGCTTTATCCGGGCACGACGGACTGGCTGCATCGTTACCTGGAGGATTGTGGCAGGAAGACACGCGTTTCGTTCTGCCCTGAACGATCCGTGCAGGGGCGCGCCATCAAGGAACTGGCCGAGTTACCACAGATCGTCAGCGGCACATCCGCCGCTGCCATTACCGAAGCCAAGCAGTTCTTCATGCCGGTTGTACCCGAGATCGTCGAACTGCCGCCGCTTGAGGCCGAGTTCGTCAAGCTGTTTGATAACTCCTACCGTTACATCGAGTTCGCCATCGCCAATCAGTTCTTCATGGTCGCCGATCAGGCGGGCGCCGATTATTCCAAGGTCCATTTCGGCATGACATACGGGTATGATCGCGCGCGGCACATGCCGCGTCCGGGATTCACCGCCGGCCCCTGTCTGTTCAAGGACACCATGCAGATTGCCGCATTCGCGCGGAACCAGTTTTCACTCGGCAACTCGGCAATGCTGGTGAACGAAGGGCTCGTGCTATATGTGATCGAAAAAATTGCGGCCAAGTTCGATCTCGCCAACGTGACGGTCGGCTTGCTGGGCATGGCGTTCAAAGCAGAAAGCGACGACATCCGCGCCTCGCTCAGCTACAAAATGAAGAAGCACCTGATGATGCGGGCAAAGAACGTGTTGACCACCGACCCGTACGTGCTGAACGATCCCGCTCTCTCGCCGTTGGACGGCGTCATCGAACAAAGCGATGTCTTGGTCGTATGTGCCCCGCATTCCGATTACCGAGGGATGGACGTCAAAGGGAAGCCGGTGTTCGATGTCTGGAATCACATCACCAAACCGATATCGGCCGACGTCACTAAGGGTATGGCATGAGCCAAAATGTCCTTGTCACAGGCGGTACTGGCTTCATCGGGTCAGCACTTGTTCGCCGGCTCGTCAATGACGGGCATGACGTACGGGTATTCGATAACGATTCCCGTGGCCGTGCGACGCGGCTGGACGATATCAGAGATGATATCGAGTTTGTGCATGGCGATATCCGTGATGCCGACGCCGTCGCCGATGCCCTCGCTGGACAGGATGCCGTCTGGCATCTCGCCTACGTCAACGGTACCGAATTTTTTTACGAGAAACCGGACCTCGTGCTGGATGTCGGCGTGAAAGGCATGGCAAACGTGATTGACGGGTGCCGGACACACGATGTCGCCGAACTGATCTATGCATCGACGTCCGAGGTTTATCAGACGCCCGCCGTCGTACCGACGCCGGAAGACGTCCAGATGGTCGTCCCCGACCCAACGAACCCGCGCTACTCGTACGGCTCCGGCAAGATCATCGGTGAGATGATGGCACTGCACATGGCAACGCGGTTCATGGAGAAAGTGCAGATTTTCCGGCCGCACAACGTGTATGGCCCGGACATGGGCTGGGAACATGTGCTGCCGCAGTTCGTCCTGCGCATGAAAGAACTATGTGAAGCCTCCGACGCAGATCCATTGCCGTTTCCGATCCAGGGCGAGGGCCTTGAGACCCGTGCCTTCAACTACATCGACGACTTTATCGACGGTGTGATCCTGATGTCCGAGAAAGGCGCCTCAGGCGAGATCTATCATATCGGCACACCGGAAGAGATCACCATCCGCGACGTCGCGCATATGGTCGGCGCCTATTTCGGGCGCACGCTGGAACTTGTACCGCAACCCTTGCAAAAAGGCGGCACGCCCAGGCGTTGTCCAGATATTTCAAAAATCACGGCTATCGGCTACGAGCCAAAATTCATGCTGTCAGATGGTTTCCCGGTTCTTGCCGACTGGTACACTGCGCACGCCGACCAGGCACCGAAGTGAATACGCCGCCGCCCACACGGTGCCGGCAATCTTATGAAATCGCGCCGCATTTCGATTTAGGCTCACTCCCTACCAAACGATGATGGTTTTCCAACGCGTTTACATGTTCGCATTCTGGGCATCGCTGTTTGCGATGCTGTTGCTGATGGGAATCCGTCTGTATTACGGATTTTCTCTCAGCGAACCGCTGCAATTTATTACCAGCGGCGACGAGCAGTCGTCACTTTTCGCGATTTGGAAATTCGCCAACGGGCTAGACGTTTATAGCGATCCGACTCGAAGCCCCTATTCGATGTCGTTTTTCAATGCTCTTTTTTATTCCGCGTATGGTACGTGGTCGAGTTTCTGGCTTTATCATCTCGCATTAGCCGATGCGTGGCTTCCATCCGTTGCCCGAATATTTACCTTATTCGGCACCTTCACGGGGTGGATGATAGCCACGTTCCTGTTCCTTGCCGTGTCGCGTCGGATTTCAGCGCCCTCGACATGGCAGAATGCGCTGATCGCCGCGCTCGCTGCGGCGCTGCTGTTCGTCGGGCCGCTCACGGGGTTTTGGGCATTTACTGTACGCCCCGACATATGGGCATTCACCTTTGAAGTCCTCGGCGTTTTTCTTCTCGTCAGAACCTATGGACGCAACAAGCACTTGGCAGTCGTGTTCGCGGCAGTTGCCTTATTTGTCGGCTGGACATTCAAGCAGTCTGCCATCAGCGCCGTTTGCGGCGTTGGTCTGTTCCTTTTGTTCGAGCGTGAATGGCGAGCGCTGTTCCTGTACTGTACCGTATACCTTGGGCTGTGCTTCACCGTGATCTCTGTTGGCGACGATCTGTATCGCCAAAGTCTCTTCTTTTCGCAAATCGAGCTTAAATATTCCCTTTTGCACGGCCTCAAGGTTTGGGCCAACGCAATCGTCAAGACGCTGCCGATCTACCTGCCGCTGCTGATCGTACTGCTCTCGTTGATACGGTATAGGGAATTCCGTCGCCGATTTCTGACCCATTGGATCTGCCGCTTTTTCACCGCCGGCTATGCCGCCTCGGCGGGCGTCATGTTCTTGCTTACGCTGCAGGATGGCAGTGCGGAGAACTATACCCTGGCACCAAATATGTTCGCCGCAGGCGTGCTGGTCTGCGGCGCCACGTGCCTTGCCGATGGACAGTCCCTGCGTCACGTACTTGACCGGACATGGGTCGGTGCCGCAGCTGCTCATGCCGTACTGTGCCTGCTCGTCGTCACCGGCGTCACCGGCGTGCTCGATGCAACGCGAAAAACCCACCCGGCATGGGTCGAGACGGCACAGTGCATCAACCAACAAAGCAAACCGGTCTTCGTGGAAAGCACATATCTCGCGCTGCCCTGGATGGTCGATAACGCCGAGCATTTCGTTCTTTCCTTCCTCTACCACCGGGCACGCACCCATGGCGTTCCGCACGAGAAGGGCGGGGTTGGCGGGCGTATCGACGCCGGTGAGTTCGCAACGCTCGCGCTTTCCACAAACAGCCGCGAACGCGGTTACGACGGTTCCGGCCTCGATCGCTACCAGCTCACGGCAACGACGTGCGGCGATCTGCACATATGGTCCCGGACCGATCAATGAGTTCGGGCTTGAGTTTCGGGGTATTCCTGCCTCAAATGCGGCGGGATTCCGAATGCAGCCAATAAAGCAGACTTAATCAACATGTCGAATTACCACGCCATTAAACGGGAAACCTGCCGAATCTGCGGCGGCAGCGACCTTGTCCGGTATCTTTCCCTCGGCGAACAGCCGCCATCTAACGCGTTCATTGCCGCGAGCGAAACGGCAGCAGAACAACGCTTCCCGCTCGACGTCTATCATTGCGCAACCTGCGGGCTGTCACAGCTGCTTGACGTGGTTGCCGCCGAGGACATCTTCGACGATTATGTCTACCTGTCGTCGACGTCACGCGCGCTATGCAATCACTATCAGGGCATGATCGACAGCATCATCGCGCTTTTGCAGCCGCCCCCGGACAGCCTTGTGATCGATGTCGGGTGCAACGACGGCATTACGCTCAATTGCTATCCGAAAAGCACGTACCGGACGCTTGGCGTCGAACCGTCGAGCGCGGGGCAGTATGCACGCGAACGCGGGTTCGAAATTGTCGAACGGTTCTTCAACGAACAGTGCGGGCGCGACATTGCGGCATCGCACGGCCCGGCAAAAATCGTGACGGCAACGAACGTCTTTGCCCATGTGGACGACATCGCCGGATTCGCCGCCGGCGTGCGAAACGTGCTGGACGACGATGGCGTGTTCGTCATCGAGTTTCCTTATCTCGTCGACATGATCGAGGAATTATACTTCGATACGATCTATCATGAGCACCTTTCGTATTTAAGCCTGGCGCCGCTGGAGCATCTATTCGCCGATGTCGGTCTCCGGGCCTTTCGGGTCGAGCGCGCCGAAGTCGGGGCGTCGGGGCCTGCGCTCAGGCTGTTCGTCTGCCGCGCCGAGGCCGGCTATGAGACACACCAAAGCATATCCGACATGCAGGCCGCAGAAGAAGCATGGGGCGTCGGGCAAATCGATGCTTATGAACGATTTGCCGAACGTGTCCGCGAAACCGGTGACGCATTGGTCGAGCTGATGCGTGGGCTCAAGACCAACGGTGCAAAAATCGCTGCCTACGGTGCGCCGGCAAAAGGAAACACGCTACTGAATTTCATCCAGGCCGATACGTCGCTGATTGACGTCGTTGCCGAGAACAACGATCTCAAGATCGGCAAGGTCACACCGGGCACACACATCCCTATTGTGTCCGACGACGAGTTCCTGGCCGGCGGGTATACGCACGCGCTTCTGCTGGCGTGGAATTACCTCGACTTCTTTCTCGATAAATCTCCGTTCATAAAGGACGGCGGAAAGTTCATCGTACCGGTTCCGACACCGGTCATTCGTCCTTAGTAACGGCAGCGGTCCTATGATTGAGCTTGAAATCGTCGTTCCCGTCTACAATGAGGGAAAAAACATCGTTTCCCTGTTGGAAGACGTCCGTCGGCACGTGGAGACACCTTACCGCGTGATGATCTGCTATGACTTCGACGAAGACGACACGTTGACGGCGATAGAAAAGTACGAGCACAAGGATCACGTCGAGATCATCCCTGTAAAGAACACCGGCCGCGGACCGAACATGGCGGTCGTGACGGGGCTGCGTCAGTCGACGGCGCCGTTCGTGCTGGCACACATGGCGGACGACGATTTCAATGCCGACATTATCGACAGGATGGTCGACCGGGCAAAGGGCGGCGCATCGATTGTCGCAGGCAGCCGCTTCCTGCCAGGCGGCTGCATGAACGGCTGCGTCTGGTACAAGAAGATGCTGACCGTGACGGCAAACCTATCGATGTACGTATTCGGGCGTGCGCCGATCCGCGATGCGACAAACGGATTCAAACTGTTCACGCGAGAACTGCTGGATACCGTCGAATTGGAATCGACCGAAGGGTTCACCTATGCAATCGAGCTCGTCGCCAAGGCGCACCGTCTCGGCCTGCGCCAGGATGAGATTCCCGCAAAGTGGTATGAACGCCGCGAAGGGGAAAGCCGGTTCCAGATCCTGCCCTGGATCAAGCCCTATCTGCGCTGGTACTTCTTCACGTTCGCGACCACATGGCTCGGCCGCGGACCGGAAACGATGAAGACCCGCAAATAAACCGGAGCTGCCGCCTCAGAATTTCCGTTCGGAAATAAGTCCCGCATCCATGCGCTTCATGCGCAGGTACTGAGCGAGCACGTGCATGATCGACTGGTGCACGTCCTCCACAACGCCGTAGTTGTCGCCATCGACGTGCAGGTTCACGTCTGCGAGCCCGGCGCTCCTCCCCCCCGAAAATCCCGTAAACGAGATCACCGAAACGCCGTTGTCGGTCGCCCACTCGGCGGCACGCACGACGTTTTCGCTGTCGCCCGACGACGATACCGTCACCAGCGTATCGCCGGCGTTCGCCATCGTGCGTAGCTGGTACACGAACACCTCATCATAAGAAATGTCATTGGCGATCGCGGTCAGCGTCTCCACTGTCGATGACAGCGACACGACACGCGGTTTCAGCGTGGTGTCGGTCTGCACGCCCTTCAGATGGTCGCAGTGGAAGTGATTCGAAATTGCCGCCGAGCCACCGTTACCGCACACGTAGACCACGCCGCCATCGGCATAGGTCTTGTCCAGAATATCACCGGCCTTCGCCAAAAGATCTCGGTCGATCGAGGCGAAACCCTTTGCCACCTGTTCGGCGTAGGCATCGATGAAAGCGCCGATACCGGAGAATTTATCGTCGGGGAAAGTCATGGCTTCCTATATCCCGTTTACACCCGGCAGGCAACTGGGCGGACACGCTGGCGCCTGCTATTATTTGGGCTGATAGCGAACGCCACGCAAGAGCAGGCTGCCGACGATCAGAAATACCAGAATCCCCGCCATCCCGACGCGCTGGCTGTCGAACGCTGCGGTCAATGCGCCTACCAGCATCGGCCCCAGGAAGGCCGTCGCCTTGCCGGAAAGTGCGTACAGGCCGAACATCTCGGTCCTGAGCTCGGCCGGTGCCAGGTGCGCCATCAGCGAGCGGCTGGCGGACTGCACCGGCCCGATGAAGACGCCCAGCGCCAGCCCGATAATCCAGAAATGCACGATGTCTTCGACGAGAAGAATCGCCGTGCTGAGGACGATCAACGCGCCGAGCGAAACGAAGATGACGCGGATCGGCCCCCATCTGTCATCCAGCCACGCAAAACAGAACGCGCCCAGGCCCGCCGTCACATTGATGCCGATTCCGAAAATAATCAGGTCGGCGAATTCCATGCCGAACGTCCCCGCGGCGTAGATTCCGCCGAACGTGAACAGCGTATTCAGGCCGTCGGTATAGATCATCCGCGCGATCAGATAACGGAACACGGTGGCATGCGCGCGGGCGCGCCGGAACGTATCGAAGAGTTCCCGAAATCCCCGGCGCACGGCTTCGGCGGTGCTGACGCCCGTTGACGGTTTGTCCGGGCTGAACAGGAACAGCGGGATCGAAAAGATCGCGAGCCAGACGGCAACAAACGGACCGGTCACCCTAAGGTGCTCGGCCTGTTCCTTGTCGAGACCGAACAGCGGCGTCTCGGTCTGCACAAACAGAACCAGCACCAGCGCAAGGCACACAATGCCCCCTGCATAACCGGTCGCCCATCCCCAGCCCGAGACGCGGCCGATATGGCTGTCCGGAACGAGGCGCGGCAACATCGCGTTGTAAAACACCATTCCGGTTTCGAACGCCGCGTTGGTGGCGGCCACAAGCACCAGTCCCCAGATCATCATGTGCTCGTCAGGCGTAACGGTCCAGAGCGCCCCCACCGCAAGCGCACCCGCCACCGTACAGAAAAACAACCACGGTTTGCGTGGCCCGGTATGATCGGTGATGGCGCCGGCAATGGGACTGATGATCGCAACGAACAACGCGGACCAGCCAATGGCCTGTCCCCAGAGCGCCGTACCGGTCACTTCATCGGGTGCCACGCCCTTTGTGAAATAGGCCGCGAACACGAACGTGATGATGACCGTAGGCACGGCGGAATTGGCCCAGTCGTACATACACCAGGCGGCAATCCCCAGACGTGATGACGGCTTCGAGCTATGCACCGTCCACCATGGTTCGGATCTGGCGGCTGGCGACGGCGATCATCGACAGGTCGTTGACCTCAACGTTCCAGAGCTCGCCCAACATCTGTTCCGTCGGCTCCACCAGCATCGGGTTGGCGCCAATCCAGGCGTCCACCGCATGGTGCGGCGACATGCCCTTCTTCGCACTGTCGAGGACGGCTTCGGTCAAGTGCAACTGATGCGAATAGATTTCCTCGACCAATGCGGCGATCGCCAGCTGTTGCCAGTGGCTTTCTGAATCCAATCCTTCGGCCGCGGCCCGCAGGCGGCCCATCCGGAATCGGGTCCCGATGGCGAAGTAACTCTTGGCGACGGTCAGCACGTCAGCCTTCCGCTTGATCGCCAACTTGACGATGTCGCAGCCGGAATAAAGGTTCACGAGATTGGCAACGCGGAGCGCAAGGGTTTCCGGCACGCCGTGTTCGATATAAGGCGTCGCCCGCACCTTGACGTCGCTCACGTAGTGCTTCGGCAATGTCGACGTCAGATTATGCGCAAGCTTGCGCATGCCGTCGGCAAATGCCGAACAGTTGCTGCCGATGTCGAGGCCCTTCTCGCCGTGGCGCAGGAACCATAGCGTCACCCATTCCAGCAGGTGATGCGTATCGATCATCATCGACGTCTGGGTCGCCGCCGGTACCTTGTTGTCGAGTGCCTCGATCTCGGCCCACAGTTTCGGCATCTCGAAGATTTCCTGGGCAATGAACCAGGCGCGCGAGATTTCCGGCACGCCAAGGCCCGTCTTTTCCCGGATCTCGTTCACGAAGCTGCCGCCCATACGGTTGATCATGTTGTTGGTCAGACGCGTTGCGACAATTTCCCGGCGCAGCCGGTGCTTGGCCACCTCGCCGCGGTATTTTTCGCGCAGCGGCGTCGGGAAGTACCGCACCAAGTCGTCGAACAGATACGTGTCGTCCGGCACGTCGGAGGCGAGCAATTCGTCGTATGTCCAAAGTTTCGCGTACGACAGCAGCACCGCAATTTCCGGGCGGAACAATCCATGCCGCTGCGCCGCACGTTCCGCCATCACTTCGTCGTCGGGCAAAAATTCCACGGCGCGGTTCAGACGGTCGGCGCGTTCCAGCGTCTTCATCAACCGGTGCTGATTGTCGAGCACATTGATGCCCTGCGCCTGGATCAGCGTGATCGCCTGGCTTTGGTCGTAGTTGTGACGAAGCACCAGCGAGGCAACCTCGTCGGTCATGCTGGCCAGCAGCTTGTTACGCTGGGTCTCGTTAAGGCCACCGCCCTGCATGACCTGGCCGAGCAGAATCTTGATGTTGACCTCGTGGTCCGAGGAATCGACCCCCGCGGAATTGTCGATGCTGTCGGTATTGAGCCGCCCGCCATGCCCGGCGAATTCGATCCGGCCGAGTTGTGTCGCGCCCAGGTTGGCGCCTTCGCCGATGACTTTTGCCCGCACTTCCGCCCCGTTCACGCGGATCGCATCGTTGGCGCGGTCGCCGACATCGGCGGCACTTTCGTGACCCGCCTTAATATAGGTGCCGATCCCGCCGAACCACAGAAGATCGGCGTCGTGTTTGAGGATCGTTTTCAGAAGTTCGCTCGGCGTCACCGTGTCCTTGTCGATGCCGAACAGTTTCTTGATCTCGGGGCTGAGCTTGAGCGACTTGGCGCTGCGCTCGAAAATCGCGCCGCCCTTTGAAATCAGTTTGCTGTCGTAGTCCGTCCACGACGAACGCCCCATGTCAAACAGGCGTTTTCGTTCCTTCCATGTCTTCGCCGGATCCGGGTCCGGGTCGACGAAAATGTGCATGTGGTTGAACGCTGCCAGCAGCTTGATGTGCTTCGACAGCAGCATGCCGTTGCCGAACACGTCGCCCGACATGTCGCCGACACCGATGCAGGTGAAGTCTTCGGTCTGCGTATCCACGCCGATCTCGCGGAAGTGCCGCTTGACCGATTCCCATGCACCACGCGCGGTGATGCCCATTTTCTTATGGTCGTAACCCTGGCTGCCGCCCGATGCAAAGGCATCGCCGAGCCAGTGGCCGTAGTCGATGGAAACGCCGTTGGCGATGTCGGAAAACGTCGCCGTTCCCTTGTCGGCAGCCACCACCAGATAGGGGTCGTCGCCGTCGCGGCGGACCACCTCCTTGCGCTGCACGACGCGCGGGCCGGCGATGTTATCGGTGATGTCCAGAAGGCCGGAAAGGAAGATCTTGTAGCATGCGATGCCTTCGTCGAGGAACGCGTCACGGTCGCCCGGCGGCGTCGGCTGTTTGCAGACAAACCCGCCTTTGGACCCGACCGGCACGATAACCGCATTCTTGACCTGCTGCGCCTTGACGAGGCCGAGAATCTCGGTTCGAAAATCCTCGGGTCGGTCCGACCAGCGAAGGCCGCCGCGGGCGACATAACCGAACCGCAGGTGAACGCCTTCGACGCGCGGACTATAAACCCAGATTTCGCGGAACGGCCGGGGCAGCGGCATTTCCTCGACATTGCCCGAATTGATCTTGAACGACACATATGATTTGTGCCCGCCATCGTCGGCACTCTGGAAGAAGTTCGTGCGCAGTGTCGAGTCGAACAGGTTGAGAAACCGCCGGAGAATCCGATCCTCGTCGGCACTGGCCACGGCTTCCAATTTTTCCAGATATGTTTTCCGCAACCGGTCGGGGTTGGTCTTTTTCTTACCCGGCTTCGGATCGAACACGGTGTAGAACATGTCGAGCAATATCCGCGCGAAATCCGAATGCCGACCAATGGTCTGTTCCATATAGGCCTGTGAATAGGGGATACCGACCTGTCGCAGGTATTTGCAGTATGCGCGCAGGACGACGATATCGCGCCAGCTTAACCCCGCACCGACGACGAGTGCGTTGAAGCCGTCGCTTTCGGCGTGGCCATGCCAGACACGCGAGAAGGCGTCCTCGAAGTTGTCGCGAATGGTATCGACGTCGATGCTGCCGCCGGAGCGCTGCTCGAGACCAAAGTCATGGATGACAAGTCGCGAGAACTCGGCGTCCGGCAGGCGGACATCGTGCGGGCCGCCCTCGTCGATGACCTTGAAGCCCATATGTTCGAACACGGGCAGAACATCGGACAACGGAATTTCGGACCCCGGATTGTAGAGCTTGAAACGCACCGTATTCTTCTCGGCACCATCGGGCCGGAACAGATGGAAGCCGATCCCGCCTTCGACGGCGATCCGTTCGATCAAGTCGAGGTCGAACAGCACCTCGCCGGTCGAATAGCGTGTTTGGTATGCGGGGCCGAAGGCGTTCTTGAACCGCGCATGCAGTTCGTGCGCGCGCGCTTCGCCCTTGCAGGGAATGAGCGCTTCCAGCATCTGGTCGCTCCACGACCGGGAGGCCTCGGCGATCTCGGCTTCGAGTGCCTTGGTATCGTACTTCGGCACCTTGCGGCCCATCATCTTGATGATCAGATGCACCCGCGCCAGCGGCGAGTCACCCAGCTGCGTGAAGAAGGCCGCCGGTTCGCCGCCGAAAGCACGGGCAAGGATTTCCTGAATCTTCTGGCGCAGCTCCGTGTCGTAGCGATCGCGGGGCACGAACACCATGCACGAAAGATACCGCTTGAAGACATCCTCGCGCACGAAAAGCGCGACGCGCTGACGCTCCTGCAGATGCAGGATACCGGTCGCAACCTTGAGGAGATGGTCTTCGGAGATCTGGAACAGCTCGTCACGGGGATAGGTTTCGAGAATGTTCAACAGTGCCTTTCCGTCATGACTGTCCCGGGTATACCCGGCCTTGTCGACGATGTTCTGCAAACGGCGGCGCAACAGCGGAATATTGCGTGGTGAAAGGTTGTAGGCAACCGACGTGAACAGCCCGACGAACAGCCGATGGCCGACGACCTTGCCGTTCCGGTCGATCTTCTTGATGCCGATCGCATCCATGTGCACGGAGCGGTGCACGACGGAGCGTTGATTCGTCTTCGTCACACTGAGCAGATCGGGTTTGCTCAGGAATTCTGCAATCTCGGCGGAAATCGCGCTCTTCGCCTGAAACGCCTCGAAAACGGCGACGTTCGGATCGCGCAATACACCAAGACCCGAATCATGGTCGACGTTGACGCGCGTCTTCTTGCCGGAACCCGAGATCTTGTACTCGCGGAACCCCAGGAACGTGAAATGGTTGTCGTGCAGCCAGCGCAGCAGCTCGCGCACCTCGGCGCTTTCTTCGGCCTGAATGCCGCGCGGTTCCGTCGCCAGTTCCTCGATGACGGACTCCATGCGCTCGCGCATCGGACGCCAGTCCTCGACCGCGGCACGAACGTCCTGCAGAACGGTTTTCATTGTCGCGGCAATATCGCGCAGCGATTTCTCCGGCTGCTGCGCGATCTGGAAATGCATAAAACTCTCCGCGCGCGCATCGACATCCATATGCCCACGCTCGAGGATATCCGAGATCTGGCCCGCCTTGGTGCGACGCACCTTGCAGATTGGATGGATCACGAGATGGATCGGCAATTCGCGCCGCGTCAGTTCGGCCGAGACCGAGTCGACCAGGAACGGCATGTCATCGGTGACGATCTCGATAACGCTGTGGTTTGTCGACCAGCCATCCTTCTTCGGATCGGGATTGTAGACGCGGATGTTTGCCGTGCGCCCCTTCCGGGTTTTTCCGGTTTCGAGGTGCGCGCGGGCGATTGCAACCAGCGCCGGCCCGGACAGATCTTCCAGATCCTCTGCCGGCACGTGTGCATAATATTCGGCGATAAACGCGCGAAGCTGTTTTCCCTTTTTGCCTTTATCCGATTTTTGCGCTGCGTTGAGGGCGGTCGTCACAAGTGCGCCGCCGGCCTGCTCCGTCTTCGGCATTGGATGCTCCCTTCCCCGTCTCCCAAGTCGAGGTTGACCCGAGAAGGCTATCGCATCCTGAGTCTCAGGGAAAGTGACGCTTGGATAAAACCCCAGCGCGTGCCCGTTGTCAGAAACGGACCGAAAGGGTGATCGCGCCGAAACGGTCGGAAGAGGACTGCGTCTCGAATTCCTTGGTGCGCATCACATGCGTAAAGGCGAGCCGCACGTTTCTATAGGTAATCGCGACGCCGGCGACGAAATCACCGACCAGCGCCTCCTTGTCGACACTGTGACTGTCCGAGAATGTATTGCCGTCGAGAAAAATGTTTCTGAGCACCCAGCGCCCGTCGACACCAGCGAACGCGTACCAGGAAAATTTTTCGGCCGGATTGATGGCGCCGAAACCGCTGAGGTTCGGCCTGATCAGCGGCGGCCCGTAGTCGACATAGAGTTCCTGGCCGACGCGCAAGGTGAAACCCCCGTTCACATGGGTGTAGACATTGCCCAACGACGCCCCGACATGCGGAATCGCGTCCGCTTCGAGTCTATAGAACCTGAGCGCCTTGTGGCGCCACTTTCGCTCCCCGATCAAATTGATGCCCGGTTCGTTGTCGAGCTGGTTATCCCAGCCCTTCGACGTCGCGACCCCGATCAACTTGTGATATTCGTTCTGCACCGGTTCGCCGAGCGCCGCCGGACCGACCACGCCGATTTCGAGCGCCATCTTGTCGAGCGTTTCGGTGAAATGGTCGCCGATGCCCTTGCCGGTTTCCGCATACAACGACCCCGACGCGTAGAGCCAACCCGCATAGGGGCGGTCGTCACTGATCAGCGTCCGCGCCTCGGTGTCGGCAGGCGTATATATATTGTGACCCAGTTCCAGGCCGAGACGCCCGCCACGGACATCGGCGAGTGGATACAGCATCTGCAGAACGTCGCGGACCTCTGGCAGATGCTCGCCGTCTTCGGCTTCCGAAACCCAGCCGAGTCTGACGCCGTTGGTGTAATGTCTGTCCGTGTTGGCAATACGGTCGTTTTCGACATTGAGCGTCCACGTCCCCGCGGCAGCCGAGGGAACCGTAACGGTCCACAAGATCGCGGCAAGAACAGGGAATAGTGCCGGGTGCATCGAAATCCGCATGCTTCCTCTTAGCGCGAAGCCGGTTGCGTGGGAAGGGAAGACAACAAAATCCACTTAAACCGCAAAGAAAAACGGCGCCCGTTTTACGGGGCGCCGTCTTTTTGTTTCCGCGATTTCCGCGGGCGCCGTTAGCCGCGCTGGTACGGCAGAACGTCCGAGTTGTCGACCGTGTTGGTGTCACCTTGGTTGAATTCACCGAAGATGGCCGGCTGCGTTTCCTCGGTGTAGTGATCGACCTTGTCCCAGGACGAACCGGCACTCACGGCGCCATAGGACGTGGAGAACACCGCCGGATTGGTTTCTTCGGTGTAGTGATCGACCGAAGCAGCCTGCGCCGAAGCGGCGAAGCCGAGCACCAGGGCGATTGCGGATGCGGTAATGGTTTTACGGATGGTCATGATGATTTCCTTTCATTTGTACTTCTTGGCCGGTGCCGCTTGGGGCCGCCGGTCAAAATCTCGCCGGGACACCGCGTCCCGTTGAGGATCAATCTATGCCTCTTCCGGCGGTCACGCATTTAAACCCGAATCAACCGGCCGTGATTGGTAATAATTAAGTAAAAACAATGGATTATCTGGTTTTAAGTGACACCGATCACAGGGTGCACCTCACGCTTCCGTGCGTTTGGTCAATGGCCGGTGAGAACCGGGTGAACGAATGGTGACTAAATTAGTAAACTCCGCGTGATCACGGCCGCGGGCGGGTCCGCCGGGGAGCCCGATTCCATGTGTGCAACGGTGCGTTATCGCCATATGATGACCGCGGGGTCTCGGTTGACACACAAAGAGGGGATAGAGATGCAACCTTTGGATATTCTCGCCACGGCGATCGCCTACGTCATCGCCGCGGACGGCCAGACCACGGTCGAGGAAAAAGCCAAGCTGATTTCAATGCTCGGCAAGCACGTCTCGAACGGAGACCTGACGCAGGACGAACTTCAGAAGATGACGCAAAGTGCGTTCAATAACGCGGAGAAGATTCCTGTCGACAAGTTTCTAACAGTGGTCGGCGGCAATCTGTCGCAGGGACAGAAGGCCGTTTTGCTGCTGAACATGTATGATGTCGCTGCCGTCGACGGCTCCATTGCACTGGGCGAAAAGAGAATCATCGAAGCGTTCGAAGAGGCACTGGAAATCGACCAGGCATCGATGTTCAAGGCGCGCGACATGATCGCCTACAAAAACGATACGGCCGTCTTTACGAACACGCTGCATCCGAAGAACGATCCGACGCACAATTTCTACGTCTGAGGGCACACGCGTCCACGTCGCCGCGGCGCCGGACGCTGAGGTCAATCCGTTTCGGGGTCGGCCAGCACGGCGTGCTGGTACTTGACGAAAAAAGCCTTGTCGGATCCGGGCGGCTTGAAGTCGATCTGTTCCACGTCAAGTGCCGCTTCGCCGTCGTAGGCGTCGATAAAATCGTTGGTCACGAGAATTTCGTGCGGCCCGGCCGTGTCCTCGCCGAGCTTGGATGCCGAGTTGACCGCGTTGCCGAATATCTCGTTCGAACCCAGGCGCAGGATCCGGCCGTGGCTGATGCCGAGGCAAAGGATCACTTTCTCCTCGTCAGGCTTCGACAGGCTGAACTGCTGCGCGGCCCGCTGCATATCGATGGCGGCGGCCAGCGCATCCTTCGGCTTGTGAAACAGGATCATCAGACTGTCGCCTTCACGCTTGATAATGAAGGCGTTGTGTTCGTTCAGGATCGGCGCAAACAGCTTTTCCGATTCGACGATGACCTGAATGAAGTGAATGATCCCGAAGTTGGCCGAGTTCCGGGAGAACCCCGAGAGGTCGGTGAACATGACACTCCAGGTCTCGCCGAAGGTGTCCCATATCTTATTATCGATTGCCTCGCGGTCGGCACCTTCCTCGGCACGGCGCGATAACATTCTGATCAGCCGTTCGTGGCTGTTTTCCATGAACAAGGTTCTGAAGTATGGCATTTTCGGAAGACCGCCTGTGACCGGTTAGAACGAGGGCAACGTCAATTCAACAACGCCGCGAGGCGGTCCGGCAGGCGTCCGGCCTTGGCTTCGATTTCCTGCAGGATGCGCATCTCGTTGGCATCCGTCTTGCCGTCTTTGGAAATGTTGCTCTCAAGCCAAGCCATGTTGTCGTCACTGATCGTGCCGTCGCTTTCGAGAACAAACGCGACGGTCGCCTCGACCAGCAGGTCGGCAAACGCGGGATCCATGTCGGCGCCGCTAAGCACGGTGTTGAGATCGAGCAGCAGACGGACTTCTTCCTCGCCGGGGGCTTCCGCGCCGACGATGCCGCGCAGCATTTTTACTTCCGACTGATCGATGGTGCCGTCTTCGTAAACATGCATCTTGATCGCTTGCAGTTCGCTTCTCACGGTTCTGGTCCTTCCCTCGGCTAACGAAACGGAGGGCCATCTTGGACAGAAACCGGGGTGGACGCAATCGGTCAGCGGCGCGTTTTATTCTTCGTCCGGCGCTTCGCCTGTTTCGGCGGTAATAATCTGATGCGCCGGGATCCTGATGATAATTGTCGCACCCGCATCGTCGTTTTCGGCCGCCGAGATTTTCCAGCCGTGGCGGGCCGCGATGCTCATGCATGTCGCAAGACCGATGCCCGAGCCTTCCTGATCCAAGCCGTTCGCCAACCGGCTGAATGGACGAAAAAGGTCCGCCGTATCGGCGCCGCCGAAACCACGGCCGTTGTCGGAAATCCTGACGACGACGGCGCCGGCAATCGTGTTCGCGAACACCCGAATGGTCGGCGGGACCGAGTCGCGGCGATACTTGAGCGAATTTGAAAGAACGTTCTGGAAGATCTGACGCACGAGCGTCGGGTCGCATGCCACGGTCGGCAGCGGCCCCGGTTGGATGGTTGCGTCCGTCTCAATGATCGGTTCGATCAAGTTTTCGGCGGCCTCACGTACGGTGTCGGCAAGATTGATCGGCTCTTTTGCCACTTCCGCATCCGCCATGCGCGAATGGTCGAGCAGCGCATCGACTAGAGCGCTCATGCGGCTGCTGGCCGTCGCCATCATCTGCAGGACCTCGCGCTGAAGCGTAGAGAGCTTATCCGTGCCTTCCATTTCAAAGACTTCGAGCATGGTCATGAGCTGGCCGAGCGGCGCACGCAGATCATGCGCGGCCACGGCCGCGAACCTCTCGAGGTCCCTGTTCACATCGGCAAGCATACGGCGTTCGTGCGCTTCCGCGCCGAGCCGTCGATGCAGGACGCCGATCTGCTGATTGAGCTCTGCGAATACACTGGTGCCTTCGCGGATGCGGCGCAGACGGATCAACACGCCAGCACGCGCATCGTGGAATGCGATACGCTTGGCAACCGCCTGAAAATGCGTCGGCGTATTCGCCCCAGGCAAATCAAGCCGTAGCGGCAGAGGCGTCGAAACGCCGAGCGCCGTGCGAAGCAACTCACGTAGTAACGATTCATCGCCGTTCAAAAGGGGAACGATATCGTAGCCTTCGACGAATCCCGGATTGTCGCTGAACAGGTGAGCGCACGCCTTGTTTGCGACAACGAGTTCTCCTGATCCGGAAACGATGACATGCGGCGAGTCGAGCGCTTCCAGAAGCGCGTCGAAATCAACCCGTGAAGACGGTGTCAGGAAGTTCACGTCGGGCATCCTCACCCATCCGACACAGCAAAATATTCCCGGGCGGGCTCGGGGTCCCGCTTGTCTTTCGGAACCAGATGCACAATGACACGGCATGTTTGATCGCCCTGTGCGATCGATTCCGGAATCTCCAGGCGCGCATACCCAAGATTCTCTGCGGCAATCTTGCCGAACACGTTGGATGTCATCATGCAGAGCGATGTACGGCCCTTGACCAGTTCGCCGAAGGGACAACGGGTGTTGCGCAGTACGATCTTGCTGTCATCGATCGATTCGATCGAAAACCCGCTGTCGAGACGTTGCTTGAGGTCAACCAGCGCGGCGGCGACCTGTTCAACCTCCATCCTTTCCACACCGAGAGCGTCCCGGTAATCCCGGTCCATCATCGCGCCGATGCGCGCGCCGACCACGGCGATGAAGCCGGCCGCTTCGCTCAGGCCGACGACATTCTCCAGGGTTTCGGACAATTCGCCGATCAGCTCGCGCAAAAACCGGTCGCGGTCGCGATCGATGTCGAGCGCGGCAAACGCCGCGGTCAGGTCTTCATGGGGGCCGGTATTTTCGCCATCTTCGCTCATTACTTCACCCTTAGGTTGTATTTTATTGATACGAATCATAGGCTGATACGGGGCAATATGTGGCTGAGTTCACGAAAAAGCTGTGACGAACTTCACACCAGGGCAGAAATCGGGTCCACCGGGAGACCGTTCGCATACGCATAGTGCTACTTTGCCGCGAATTCGGGCGGCAATGACGGAAAAGCCAACGTCAGACGGAAATAGGAGAGAAGAATGGAGCGGGCGATGAGATTCGAACTCACGACATCAACCTTGGCAAGGTTGCGCTCTACCCCTGAGCTACGCCCGCACCGGGGGTAACTTCCGGCAACGCCGAAAGCAGCCGGGATAATACGCATCGGCGGCGCCTTTTCAAGCGTGAAATATCAAATTTTTTAGGCGCTTGCGGCAGCCGCCCGCGGCCTTGCCGGGAATGTGCCTTCCCCTTACCCTCCGATGCGCCATGCATACGAAAGAGTCCCTTCTGGAACATCTGAAACATCTCGGCATCGAGAGCCGGACGGTCACGCATCCCCCCGTCTACACGGTCGACGAAGCCAAGGCGCACCGCGACGACATGCCGGGCGGCCATACCAAGAACCTGTTCCTGAAGGACAAAAAAGGCCGCATGTTTCTGGTCACCGCGGACGAAGACCGCCCGGTCGATCTTAAAGCATTGCGCGAGAAGCTAGGCTCGAAGCCGCTTTCCTTTGCCAGCGCCGACCGGTTGATGGCGAACCTGGGCGTTGAGCCGGGTTCGGTCACGCCGCTTGCCATGATCAACGACGAAGCCGGCGCGGTCACCATGGCCATCGACGGGGCGCTTCTTGAACACGACCTGATCAACGTTCATCCGCTGGTCAACACGGCAACGACGGCAATGACACCCGGAGACCTGATCCGGTTTCTCGAGGCCAGTGGCCACGCACCGCTTGTGATCGATTTCTGAAATACGGCGCACCCCCTTGCCGTCCGGCCTTGCGTCGTCCATTTATAGGGCAAGAATTCAAGTATTCAGGCGAACGAGCCAGAGGACAGCGTTATGGAATTTGTCATCAACCCGGACGGCAGCATGTCACCGAAGGACCCCGGTCAAGGCCAGGAGCCGGGCCAGGCCCAAGGTCAGCCACATGGCCAGGAGCAGGCACCGGCGGCTACGCCGCGGGAGCCGGGCATCGTGCTCGACCCGTCGTCGGACGCCGGCTTCGATGCAAAGCCGGTCGGCGGTGCGGATGGCGACTTGGTTATCGAATCCGATACCCAGCGCTTCATGCAGGACGTGATCGAGGCGTCGCAGAGCATCCCCGTCATCGTCGATTTCTGGGCACCCTGGTGCGGGCCGTGCAAGCAACTGGGGCCGATGCTCGAGAAACTGGTTCGCGAAGCCGGCGGCACCGTCAAGATGGTGAAGATCAACGTCGACGAAAACCAGCAACTCGCCGCGCAGATGCGCGTGCAGTCGATCCCGGCCGTCTATGCGTTCAAGGGCGGCCAGCCGGTCGACGGCTTCATGGGCGCGCTGCCGGAAAGCCAGCTCAAGAGTTTCATCGACAAACTGACCGATGGCGCCAAGGGCGCACTCGATACCGTTCTCGATCAGGCGGACGCCGCACTTGAAGGCGGGGAGGCGCTTGAGGCGCTGGCCCTTTACGGCGAAGCGCAGCAGCAGAGCCCGGACAACGAGCGCGCCGTCGCCGGCATGATCCGTGCCGCCGTCGCCGCGGGTGAAACCGATACCGCGCGCGACATGATCGAGGGCCTGCCGGAAGCGTGGAAAATGAAAGGGCCGATCGCGGCGGCGATCTCCGCGTTTCAGCTCGACAAGGAATCCGAGGACAGCGGCGATCTCGCCGAGCTTCAACAGAAAGTGGACGCCGATCCGAAGGATTTACAGGCACGCTTCGACCTGGCGCTGGCACTTTATGCCGGCAAGCGCAACGAAGCGGCGATCGACGAGCTGCTGGAAATTATCCGTCAGAAGAAAGACTGGGACGACGGCGCCGCGCGCGAGCAGTTGATCAAGATTTTCGACGCGCTTGGCCCGACGCACGAGCTGACCGTTTCCGGCCGGCGGCGTATGTCCTCCGTTCTTTTCTCTTAAGCCGACGGACGCGCCGATGGCCGAACGCCAGCGCAAGCTCACCCCGGCAACACTTCCAGGCGAGATCCCCGTGTTCCCGTTGCCCGGCGCCATGCTTCTGCCGGGCGGACAACTGCCGCTCAACATTTTCGAGCCCCGCTACCTCAATATGGTCGAGGATGCACTTAGCGCGGACCGGATAATCGGCATGATCCAGCCGGTCGCCGAAAAAGACGAGCGGATGCTCGGCGACGGTGTTGTCCTGTACAACATCGGTTGCGCCGGACGCCTGACCCAGTTCATGGAAACCGACGACGGGCGGTACGTCATTACGCTGACCGGGGTGGTTCGCTTTCGCATCGCCGAAGAGCTCGACATGCGCGACGGCTACCGCCGGGTACGTGCCGATTACACGCCGTTCATCGGTGATATTACCGAGGCCGGCAGCCGGGAGACCGTCGCCGTCAACGGACGTGACAGGCTCGTCACGGCGATGGCGCGGTATTTCGCAATCAAGGGGATCGAGGCGGACATGTCGAATATCGACGAAGCGCCCGACGCGCTTCTGGTCGATACGCTGGCCATGACCTGCCCGCTGGAGCCCGGGGAAAAGCAGGCGCTGCTCGAATGTCCGGACACCCAAGAGCGCGCCGAACTGCTGACCAGCATGTTCGAGATCGCGGCACACGAAGGTGGCGCCGGCACGCACGACTTACAATGAGCCAGGCGGTACAATCCGCGCATGTGCTCATTAACGAGGGGGAATTATATTGACCGCATCCAACGCCACCGAGATCGATCCAAAGCTTCTCGAGATTCTGGTTTGCCCGTTGACCAAGAGCACCCTGCGTTACGACCGCGAGAATCAGGAGCTGATCAGCGACAAGGCCGGCCTCGCTTTTCCGATCCGCGACGGCATTCCGATCATGCTGGTGGACGAAGCGCGCGAAATCGACGATGTGCCGCCGAAGGCCGATAAGTAACCAAGGACCGATCACTTGAGCGACAACTATTCCCAAAAGCATCACCCGAGCGAGATTCGCCTGAAACGCGACGAGAAGATTCTCGAGGTCGATTTCGAGGACGGAATCACCGCCCGTTTGCCGGCGGAGCTGCTGCGCGTCGAAAGCCCGTCGGCCGAAGTGCAGGGTCACGGCCCCAACCAGAAAACGACCATCGCCGGTCGCCGGCATGTCGGTATCATGGGTGTCGAAGCCGTCGGCAACTACGCCGTCCGTATCAAGTTCGACGACATGCACGATACCGGCATCTTCACGTGGGACTATCTATACGACATGGGTGCGCGTCAGGACGAGATGTGGTCGGATTATCTCAAGGCGCTCGAAGAAAAGGGCCTTAGCCGCGATCCGTGACGCGGCACTTGCGCTGGCTTCCGTCGCCGGTATCGAACGTCGCGTTCCGTCCCTTGATCCAGAACACCATTTTGCCGTCCGTGTAGCGCGCGCCGGAACCGGAGCGGCCCTGCGGCAAGACAACCTCGCGCACCCCGATGCGAAGCTTTACCTCACCGTCAAGAAACCGCGCCACCACCGGCGCCGTGCCATCACATTCATATATATAGTCGGTGGCCGGACCGCCGCCGGCGAAAAGCGATGCCGTCAACAGCAGCGTCGATATACTTCACCGCTGCATCAATGTCGGCAGATCACCCATCAGCCCCATCGCCGAACGCATCAGGACTTTCTTGAGCGGCGGCATCTTGTCGACAAGGCCGAGCCCGATATCGCGCGCATGGCGTATCGGCGCGATGTCGTTGGAGAACAGACGGTTCAGCCCGTCTGTGACCGCCAGCATCAACGTGTTGTCGAACCGGCGCCAGCGTTGATAGCGCTGCAGAACGGCGCCCGAGCCGATGTCGAGGCCAAGACGCCGGGCTTCGCCGAGAACGTCGCACAGCGCCGCCACGTCGCGGTATCCCATATTCAGTCCCTGCCCCGCGATCGGATGCATGCCGTGATCCGCATCGCCGATCAGCACCAGCCGTTCCGCGACCGAGGCGTGGGCGAACTGCAGGCCGAGCGGATGACAGAAACGCGGACCCACCACCTCGATCTCGCCCATGAAATCACCGAACCGTTTGGCGAGTTCGTTCAGGAACGTTTCGTCGTCGAGACTCACCAGCGCCTTGGCGCGCGCGGCACGTTCGGTCCAGACGATGGACGACCGGCAGCCGGGGCGTTCGGCTGTACCTTTCAGCGGCAGGATCGCAAACGGCCCCGCCGGCATAAAATGTTCATGGGCAACGAACCCGTGCGGCGTCGCATGCTCGACCGTGCAGACAATGGCTTCCTGCGGGTACCGCCACTGCGTTGTCTTAATGCCCGCGCTTTCGCGGATTTTCGAGCCGCGGCCGTCAGCGGCGATGGCGAGACGCGCCTTGACCGTACGGCCGTCGGAAAGCGTCGCGCGAACGCCGGACGCACTTCGCTCGATATGCTCCACGCGAAGCGGCGCCAGGAACCTGACATTGTCTGTGTCTTCGAGGGCGGCCAGCGCAGCCATGCGTATATGCCGGTTTTCCGCGAGATACCCAAGCGGGCCCGCGTCGACGTCTTCATGGTTATAGTGCAGAAACAGCGGCGACCGCCCGTCAGCGACACGGATATCCAGGATCGGTGCGACTTCGGGTTCAAGGTGTGGCCAGACGCCGATTGCGCTCAGCAGGCGCTCCGACGCTGCGGCAACCGCCGAGGCCCGGCCATCGAACGCAGCATCACGGGCGTCACGGGGATCCGTTCCGTCGATCACCACGATCCTGAAACCGGTGTCTGCAAGGGCACGTGCCGCGACCGCGCCGACCAGTCCGCCGCCAACGATCACGATGTCGGCATGCAATGTTTCGGCAGCGGTCGGGTTTGTCTGCATGGCCAATTAGGTGCCCCGCGGCATGCACTCTGTCCAGCCGAATCTGATGCATTTAATTGCCTAATTTATAATCATAGGCCTTATATGCATAAAAATTCATCATCAATTTTAGGCAATTTATCCGGGTGCAGCTCTTCCGCAAAGACTTAACTCACTGCAAATAAAAGAGAAATACGGACTCTCCAAAATTGGCACGAACCTTGATTATCAGTTGCAGCGGCCCACCGGGCCGAACTGACGTGCAAGGGGCTGCCGTAGACGAGGAGCACACGGCACACCCGTAATCCAACGGAAGGAGTTCAACATGAAAATGATCATGGCGGTCATTAAGCCGTTCAAGCTTGAGGAGGTCCGCGAAGCGCTGACCCCCCTCGGCATTGAAGGCATGACCGTATCCGAAGTTAAAGGTTTCGGCCGTCAAAAAGGCCAGGCCGAAATTTATCGTGGCGCGGAGTATCAGGTGAACTTCCTGCCGAAAGTAAAAATCGAGATCGCTTGCGTCGACGACCTGGTCGAGCAAGTGGTCGAAACGGTCCAGAAAACCGCGATGACCGGCAAAATCGGGGACGGCAAGATTTTCGTCTACGCCCTCGACAAGGCTGTCCGGATCCGGACCGGCGAGACCAATGCGGAAGCGCTCTAGGAGGAATGAAATTATGAACTTTGCTCGCATGAAAAAGCGCACGGCAGCCTTGGCTGCCCTGGCCGCGATCGCCGTCACGATGACGGCGGGCCAGGCTTCGGCGGAAGTAACGACCGAGAGCGCCTTTGTCTTCAACACCTTTGCATTTCTGGTCCATGGCGTCCTCGTGATGTTCATGGCCGCCGGCTTTGCGATGCTTGAATCCGGTCTTGTCCGTTCCAAGAACACGGCCACGATCTGCCTCAAGAACATCGCGCTCTACTCCGTCGCCGGCATCATGTTCTACCTGATCGGCTACAACATCATGTACGTCGGTGTGCCGGAAGGCGGTTGGATGGGCACGTTCAGCCTGTTCTACAACCCGGGCGCAGACGAACTGGCGCTGATCAACGCCGACGAAGCGACGCCTGAAATGGTCGCAGCCGTTGCCGACACCGGTTACTCGGTGGCGTCCGACTGGTTCTTCCAGATGGTGTTCGTCGCGACCGCGGCCTCAATCGTATCCGGCACGGTTGCCGAGCGCATCAAATTCTGGCCGTTCGTTATCTTCGTGGTCGTCCTTGCTGCCATCATCTACCCGGTCCAGGCATCCTGGGTCTGGGGCGGCGGCTGGCTCGCAGCCATGGGCTTCTCCGACTTTGCCGGTTCGACGCTGGTGCACTCGACGGGCGGCTGGGCCGCGCTGACCGGTGCCATCATCCTCGGTGCCCGCAAAGGCAAGTACGGTTCGGACGGTTCCATCCGGGCGCTGCCGGGTGCGAACATCCCGCTCGCCACGCTAGGTACGTTCATCCTGTGGTTCGGCTGGTTCGGCTTCAACGGTGGTTCGCAGCTCGCGCTGGGTTCCGCGCTTGACGCCGCCGCGATGTCCATCGTCTACGTTAACACCAACCTGGCAGCTGCTGCCGGCGTGGTCGTGGCGATGATCCTCGCTCAGCTGATCTACAAGAAGGTCGACGTCTCGCTGGCCCTTAACGGTGCCATCGGTGGCCTCGTTGCCATCACCGCGGGTCCGGACCTGCAGAACCACTTCTTCGCCATGATCGTTGGCGGGATCGGTGGTGCGCTGGTCGTGTTCGCGGTGCCGATGATCGACAAGATGAAGATCGATGACGTGGTCGGTGCCATCTCGGCGCACCTCGTCGCAGGCATCTGGGGCACGCTCGCCGTCGGCATCTTCGGCAGCGGTTCCATCGTCACCCAGGCCATCGGCGTTGTCGCGATCGGGGTATTCGTCTCCGTCGCCAGCGCCATCGTCTGGATGATCCTGAAAGTGACCATCGGCATCCGGGTTTCGGAAGAGGACGAAGAGCTCGGCCTCGACCGCGCGGAATGCGGCATGGAAGCTTATCCGGAGTTCGGAAAAGGCTCCCAAACCCTCTGATCCCCTCCGAGATCAGTTGGTTCTCCCCGAAAGCCGGGCGGTTTACCGCCCGGCTTTCACCTTTTCGGGGCCGGCAATTTACGCACCCCGCAAATAGACCCGAATCGCCTGCCGCCGATTCGTGCAAGGCTTCACCACCCACGCAAAGACCATCCGCTAAGTACCCGATATTTAGTGGTTAATTCGTGTTTACCATCCATCCCTTCCCACGCGCGCGCGCGTTAACTTCCTGGTAAGAAACGACGCTTACGAGGGATGTATGACCGTCCTCAGATCAAACACTTCCGGCCGCACGTCAGAGCCCCTGTTGCCCGCACAGGTAACGGAGGCCCTCAAACGCCGCGGCTGGCAGCTTACCGGTCTGGCGCTCATCGCGCTGGCCACGATCTCGGGCGCGGCAATCCTGTCCTATGCCCCCGGCGATCCCTCGTTTAACAGCGCCACCGATAACGCACCGATCAATCTGGCGGGGCACTGGGGCGCGGTCTTTTCCGATCTCGTTTTACAGGTCGTCGGCTATGCGGCCCTGATCGCGCCGGCGGCACTTGCCGTCTGGGCGGCGATGATCCTGACCCACGGCACGCTCGCCAGACCACTGGGCCGACTCGGCTGGCTGGTCCTCGCCATCATTCTGGGTGCCGTCGCCCTGGCCGGGATCGAGACCCCGGCCGGCTGGCCGCTGGCGTCCGGACTCGGCGGCGTCGCCGGCTCGCTTGCGCACAACGAACTTGTCATGTGGGCCGGGCGCCTCGGCATCCGACCCGCGGCCGATATCACATTCTGGACGATCGGTGTCCTTGCCGTGGCGGCTGCCGTGATCTCGCTCGGTCTCGGCCCCCGGGATTGGCTCAACGCAGCGCGCGGTGCCTGGGCCGCCGTCAGGAAATCCTACATCATGTCCCGCTCCGCTTACGGCGCGGCGCGCGATCTCGGCGAACGCGCCCATGATTTCGGCACCCGGGTGCGCGATATGATGCCGGCACCGACCCCGCACCATGACGACGCGGACATCGCCGAAGACGCCGATTACGAGGAAATCGAACCCGACGAGCCGACCGGCGGTGTGCTCGATGCCGCGTTCACGCGCACCGGCAAAGCACCCGAAGTCACGCCCCGTCCGAAACGCGCCAAAACCGGCCGCAAGGCCGAGGCGCGCCGCCAGCAGTCCCTGCCACTCGGTGGCAACGAGGATTACGCCCAGCCGCCGCTGGAAATTCTCGATCTGCCGGGCTCCACACCCGAGGAAACCCGTGAAAGCCGCGAGGCGCTGCAGCAGAACGCGCGCTATCTCTCTACCGTTCTGGAAGAGTACGGCGTGAAGGGCGAGATCGTGAAAGTGCGCCCGGGCCCGGTTGTCACCCTTTATGAACTCGAACCCGCGCCGGGCACCAAGACGTCCCGCGTGATCGGTCTGTCGGATGACATCGCACGCTCGATGAGTGCGGTTTCCGTGCGCGTCGCCGTGGTCCCCGGCCGCAACGTGATCGGCATCGAAATGCCGAACGCGAACCGCGAGATGGTGCACCTTCGCGAACTGCTGGCATCGAGCGACTTCGAGAAGACCAAGGCCGAACTGCCGCTGGCACTCGGCAAGGACATCGGCGGCGGTCCCGTCACCGTCGACCTGGCACGCATGCCGCACCTTTTGATCGCGGGCACGACCGGTTCCGGCAAGTCGGTCGCCATGAACACGATGATCCTGTCGCTGCTCTATAACCTGCCGCCGGATCGCTGCAAGTTCATCATGATCGATCCGAAGATGCTGGAACTTTCGGTTTACCAGGAAATCCCGCACCTGCTGACGCCGGTCGTCACCGACCCGTCGAAGGCGGTGGTCGCGCTCAAGTGGGTGGTCCGCGAAATGGAAGACCGCTACCGCGCCATGAGCCAGATGGGCGTGCGCAACATCGGCGGCTACAACCAGCGCCTCGCGGAAGCCAAGAAGAAGGGCGAGACGCTGACCCGCACCGTGCAGACCGGCTTCGACGAAGACGGCAAGCCGGTTTACGAGGAACAACCGCTGCCGATGGAGCCGCTGCCTTATATCGTCGTCGTCGTCGACGAGATGGCCGACCTGATGCTGGTCGCCGGCAAAGACGTCGAAGCCGCGATCCAGCGTCTGGCACAGATGGCACGTGCCGCGGGCATCCACCTGATGATGGCGACGCAGCGCCCGTCGGTCGATGTCATCACCGGCACCATCAAGGCCAACTTCCCGTCGCGCATTTCATTCCAGGTCACGTCGAAGATCGACAGCCGCACCATTCTCGGCGAACAGGGCGCGGAACAGCTTCTGGGTCAGGGCGACATGCTCTACATGGCGGGCGGCGGCCGGATCTCGCGCGTGCACGGCCCGTTCGTCTCGGACGAGGAAGTCGAACGCGTGGTGCAGCACCTGAAGACACAGGCGGCACCGGAATACATCGAGGCCGTGACCGAGGATTCCGGCGAGCCGATGCTGGGCGAAGCCCCCGGCGGCGGCAACTCGGAATACGACGAACATTACGACCAGGCGGTCGCGCTCGTCGCGCGCGAGGGCAAGGCCTCGACCAGCTTCATCCAGCGTCACTTCCAGATCGGTTACAACCGCGCCGCGCGCATCATCGAAACGATGGAACGCGAAGGCGTCGTCAGTGCCGCCAATCGCGTCGGCCGCCGCGAAGTCTTGATCGGCGATCACTCCTCCTAGCCGATTTCGGCGCCCGCGCGCCGCGGACTGAGCGTACTGCCGTTTTCCATATATAAATCAGCAGGTTATTTGGTCCGTTTCGGCAAAAGACCTTCACGCATTTTTGTATACCCCGCCCCGGAAAAAAGGCTCAGAATATAAGGGTATTTGACAGATGCGGTGAATTGCCATGGAAGCAATCGAAAACGCCGCTTTTGTCTCTGTCGGACGTGCCGCGGGTTTTGCCGGTCTGGCGATTTTCACACTGATGCTGGGCCTGAGCTTCGATCCGCCGCTGGCAACGCGGACCGGCGGCCTGATCGGCATGGGGCTGGTCGCGGTGCTGATGCTTTATGGCTGGCGTGCCCTCAACCGTCCGTACAGACAGACAGAAGCGTGGCTGATCCTGCCGAAGGACCGGCGCCCGCCCGCCGGGATCGCGCAGCGCGTCATGGGGCGGACGTTGCGCGAAACGGCCTACTGGTTTGCCGGCCGCGCAGCGGCGGTGTCGTCTTTCCTGCTGGTCTCGTCGGTGGCACTGAAATTCGTCTGAGCGGTATGACCGCCGAAGCGCCTTTACCTTGCCACATTGACGTCCTAGAAACGCGCTCATGAAACGTATCGCGATCTTGTTGACATTGGCGTTGTGTACCTTCGGCGTTCCCCGGGCACTCGACGCCGCGACGGCCATCGAGATGACGCCGGAGATCGAACAGGGCCTCAAGAAGGCGGAAACCTATCTCGACGGCATCAAGACCATGCAGGCGGAGTTCCTGCAGATCTCGTCCAGCGGCGACACCGCGAACGGCAAGATACTGCTGTCCCGGCCGAAGAACCTGCGCATCGAGTATGACCCGCCGACGCCAATCCTGATCGTCGCCGACGGCGAGTTCCTGAGCTACGTCGACACGGAACTCAAGCAGGTCAATCACATCCCGATCGAGGATACGCCGGCGGCCTTTCTGTTGCGCGACGACTTTTCATTCACAGGCCCCGAACTGACCGTGACCAGGTTCGAGCGGCGTGCCAACACACTTCGCATCAGTGCCGTGCAGACCAAGGACCCCCTGGCCGGCGAGCTGACGCTGGTCTTCACGGAAAATCCGATGGTGCTGCGTAAGTGGGTGGTGATCGATGCACAGGGCGTGATTACGGATCTGACGCTGATCAATGCGCGCTTCGATTATCCGATTCCGGAAAGCGAGTTCCTGACATCGTTTCCCGAGCTGGATCTTGAAGGCAGATAAATCCGCCGGAGCGTCCTGTCAGGGAACCAGCTTATAGCCGCCGGCTTCGGTCACCAGCAGCTTCGCCCCCGATGGATCGTCCTCAATCTTCTGGCGCAGACGATAGACGTGGGTTTCAAGCGTATGCGTGGTAACGGCGGCGTTATATCCCCACACCTCGTCCAACAGCTTTTCACGCGCCACGGCTTTGTCACCGGCCCGGTAAAGATATTTAAGGATCGCGGTTTCCTTGTCAGTCAGACGTACCTTGCGCTGATCGGACTCACGCACCAGCAGTTTGTTGGCGGGCTGAAACGTATACGGTCCAACGGTGAAAACCGCGTCGTCGGACCGTTCGTGCTGGCGGATGTGCGCACGCAGCCGCGCCAGAAGGACGCCCAGCTTGAACGGCTTGGTTACATAGTCGTTGGCCCCGGCATCGAGACCGAGAATGGTGTCGGCGTCCGTATCGGCGCCGGTCAGCATGATGATCGGCGCACGCACGCCGCCGCGGCGCATCAACCGACACACCTCGCGCCCGTCCATATCCGGCAGGCCGACGTCGAGGAGGATGATGTCGAAATTGTTCTCTTTGGTAATTTCGAGCCCTTCGGCAGCGGTCAACGTGGTCTCCACCTGAAACTCTTCGTGAAGTTTCAGCTGTTCACTCAGCATTTCCACCAGATCCGCATCGTCGTCGACGACGAGAATTCGCTTGCCGTTGCTCATATATGCTTCCTTTCGGCCGGTGTGACCGGGCGTTGATCAGACCTATGGTATATAGTGTGTTTTTCTTGCCAAGCCCTTATATATTAACCGGCTTTTGGCGGAAAGGTGCTAGGCTGTACGAATGAACGATAAGACACCGAAGAGCGCGGAGATTTATGAGGTTCCGGCAACGCGGGCGCCGATCACGGTATTGTCCGTGGAGCGCGCCATGGGCGAGCTGCGCCGGGGCCGTCCCATCGTCGTGCGCGGCGGCGGCGGACATGCGGTTCTGGCCCTCGCCGCCGAAGCGATGAGCCCGGAGAGTCTTGCGCAGCTCCATGACACCGCCGGCAGCGCTCCGGCGTTGGCCATCACGGCACGCCGTGCGGCGGTGCTGGGTCTTGCCGATAGCGCGGGCAAGATTGCCATCGTCAGTGGTCTTGGCGGTCTCGGTGCCGACGAAATCACGGCACTGGCAAATCCGCTCATTGAAGCCGGCGTGACAGCGGATCTGCGCGCACGGTTGAACGTGACGGTCCGCGAAGAGCCGGGCCACGACTGTGCATCCGCCGCGGTCACGCTGTCCAAACTGGCACGCCTGCTGCCCGCCGCCGTGACGGCACAGATCGATGACGTCGATGACGTCATGGCATGGGCCAACCGGCATGATTTCCTGAGCGTCGATACCGGCGACGTGTTCCAGTTCGAAGGCGCCGCCGTCAGGAACCTGAAACGGGTCGCCGAGGCCCGCGTGCCGATCAGCGACGCGCACGATACGCGCATCGTGGCATTCCGCCCCGCCGATGGTGGCCGCGAGCACCTGGCCATCATCGTCGGCGCCCCGGATCCCGCAGCGCCGGTGCTGGTACGCCTGCATTCGGAATGTTTCACGGGCGACCTGCTCGGCAGCCTACGCTGCGACTGCGGCGATCAGCTTCAGGGCGCGCTGGCAGAGATCAAGGCCGCCGGCACAGGGGTGCTTCTGTATCTCGCCCAGGAAGGGCGGGGGATCGGTCTCATCAACAAACTTCGGGCGTACGAGCTGCAGGATCTCGGTTTCGATACCATGGACGCCAACGAACAGCTTGGCTTCGACGCCGACGAGCGGGTCTACATGCCGGCAGCCCGCATGCTCAAGCTGCTCGGCTTCGCGAAAGTACGGCTGATGACCAACAATCCGGATAAGCTGGCGGCACTTTCCCGCTATGGGGTCGATGTCGTCGAGCGTGTGCAGCATGCGTTTCCCGCCAATCAACACAACGAATTCTATCTTCAGACCAAAGCGTCCCGGTCGGGTCATCAGTTCTGACGGCGCAATTGACCCGGCAGTTTCTGCCTTTGCGGTCTTGATTGACTGGGCGAATAAAACTAACCCATTGAAATAGCGGTGTTTTTGTTGGCACAGGCCTTGCTTATTCTAAAGGGGGACTTTTGGGTTGGAGATTTAGATGCTCTCGGTGGAAAACCAGCTGGCGTGGATGCCAACGACAATCGGCACCGGCACGGCAAATCAGAAACCGCCACAGGAACTGGCACTGCGCCCGTTGCCGGAAGACGCGCCGGCGAAGGAGTTTACATTTTTCGGCGACGATGGCCTTTCGTTCTGGGACGTCGTCGATGTGATCAACCCGTTACAGCACATTCCCTTTGTTTCGACGCTTTACCGTGAGATGACAGGCGACACCATTGCGCCCGCCCCACGGGTCGCGGGCTCCACGCTGTTTTTCGGCCCGCTCGGCTTGGCTGGCGCACTGGCCAACGTATTTGTCGAAGGCTCCACCGGAAAGGACATCGGCGAGCATATGGCGGGCTGGGTCAACCCCGAGGCCGAGACCGAAACCGCCGCGGCAACGGCGACCTTGGAAACCACCGCCGATCCGGCGGCCCTGGACCCCCATGATCCGGTATTGTCATGGGCACGGGGCGAAGCGGACTGGATGCGGCGGAATGCCGGCACGAGACCGGCCCCCGCCGCCGGAACCGATGCCCCGAACGACAATGACATCCCCGATGCCGCGCCGTTTCTGCGCGAGGAGACACCGGCGCCCACACAGCCCATCGGAATTGCCGAGATGGCCTACCTGACCAATGACGCGCGCGCCGCCGCGCGCGCCTATGCCGTCGCCGCCAATCTGGCACCCGCCAACTGATCGTACGCCGGCGTTCTTTACCGCAGCCCGCGTTCGTGTTCAGCTTCCCGCATGCTGATCCGGGTGTTCGCAGACAATGTTCTTGAGTTCGATGGCGCCCGCTACCGCTGTGCTCTCGGTAAAGGCGGCGTGCGCGCCGACAAGAAGGAAGGAGACGGCGCAACGCCGGTCGGACGCTTTCCGCTCAGAAAACTCTATATCCGTCGCGACCGCATCCCGGCCGTCGAGACGGCATTACCCGTCAGCGATATCGCACCCGACGACGGCTGGTGCGACGACCCTGCGGAACCGGCATATAACACGCTCGTAAAACTGCCGTTTGCCGGCAGTCACGAAAAGATGTTCAGGGACGACCATCTATACGATCTGGTGATTGAAATCGGCCACAACTGTTCGCCGCCCGTGCCGGGCGCGGGCAGCGCCGTCTTCATTCATCTCGCCAAGCCCGAATATGCGCCAACGGAGGGATGCGTCGCGCTGGCGCGAGATGATCTGGTCGCGCTGCTGAAGCGCTGGGGCCTCGACACGGAAATAGAAATCGTCGCCGGGAATAGCTAGTCGCGGGGCGGCCGCTCGCCGAAGATCGCGGTGCCGACCCGGACATGCGTCGCGCCGAGCGCGATCGCCTTCTCGTAATCCGCGCTCATGCCCATGCTCTTGATCCCGAGGCCGCACCTGTCGGCGATGTCCGACAGCAACGCAAAGTGCAACGCCGGTTCTTCATCGATCGGCGGAATACACATCAGCCCCTGAATATCGAGGCCGAGTTCATCACGGCATTCACCGACGAAATCCTCGACATCGGCTGGCGCAACCCCGGCTTTCTGCGGTTCTTCGCCGGTATTGACCTGTACGTAGCAGGGCAGGCTGCGGCCGGTGCGCTCGAACTCCGTTGCTAACGCGCGTGCAATCTTCGGCCGGTCCACGGTTTCGATAACGTCGAACACCGCGACGGCGTCCTTCACTTTATTGGACTGCAGCGGACCGATCAGGTGCAGCGTCAGGTCCGGAAATGTCTCACGCAGCGCCGGCCATTTGGATTCGGCTTCCTGCACCCGGTTCTCGCCGAACAAACGGTGGCCCGCTTCAAGCACGGGCAGGATGGTATCCGCCTGATGCACCTTTGAAACGGCAACCAGATGAATGCCGGAAGGGTCGCGGCCCGCAGCTTCCGCGGCTTTTGCGATTTCATCTTTGACGACTGCGAGATTGCTTGCGGGATCGGTGTTCTGGGTCATAGTGCAGCTATGCCTGTTTCGATGCAGCGGACGTTAACAGCCTCCCAAGGTCAAGACAATCGCCCCGAGGCCCCGGCCCGGGCCTTCGTTCCGTCATGGCTGGTCATGACAGACGAACAGCGATTGGCCGACCCGTCGCCGATCCTGCCATATCTGCCGCCGCACAGTGCGGTAATCATCCGCCGCCGCGAGATCGGCGATAGCGAAGACATGGCTCGGCAGATCATGGCACGGGCACACCTACATGGCGTCAACGTCCTGATCTCGGCGTCTCGCCCGCCCGACCGGCTGGAAGCCGACGGGGTCCATATCCCGGAGCAGGCCATGCGGCACTGGAGCGCGAGCGATTTCCGCCGTCTCCGGCCGGCGCTGGTCACCGCATCGGCGCACAGTGAACGCGCCGTAACGTGTGCGCGAAAGCTCGGCGTGGATGCCGTACTTTTGTCGCCGGTGTTCCCGACGCAGAGTCACGACGGCACGTACGCCCTTGGAATCATGCGCTTTGCCGGCATATGCCGCCGTGCCGGTCTACCGGTCATTGCCCTCGGCGGTGTCTCCGGCCATCGCCTCCGGCGCGTGTTTCGCGCCGGCGCTGCCGGGGTCGCGGGGATCGGACTTTTTCTGCCGTCGTGACGCCCGCGATTCAAGGTCCCGCAGGTGCAGATAAACGCCGCAAAGTCTGGTGGATTCCAATGATTTGGTGTAAGAGTGACCTCGTTCGCCTGCGCGGCTTTTGATCCGTACGCGTGCGAGCGGTTGGGCGTGAAAGAAGGACAACGACAAATGGCACCGATTTTCACACGGATGACCAAACTGGGCATGGTCGTCATTGCCGCCAGCGTATTCCTGACGGCCTGTGAATCGTACAAGACCGGCGATCCGAAAAAACTGACACGCGAAGAGAACGAAGACACAGATTTCTCGAAGCGCGAAACGATCTTCGGGGATGGCGGTTTCAATCTGTTCGGCAGCGATTCCGACTCCGGCGGGGGCACATCGCTTGGCGTGAACAGTTTCCTCTGGCGCGCATCGCTGGAGACCATTTCCTTCATGCCCATCAATACCGCCGACGCGTTCGGCGGCGTGATTATCACCGATTGGTATAGCCCGCCGGAATCGCCGAGCGAGCGATTCAAGCTGAACGTCTACATTCTTGGCAGGACGCTTCGAGCGGACGGCGTCAAGGTCTCCGTGTTCCGCCAACTGCGGGACCGCAGCGGCAACTGGATAGACGCGACCGTTCCAGACGGCACGGCGCCTAAGGTCGAGGATTCGATCCTGACCAAAGCCAGGATGCTGCGCCACCAAACCCTAACAGCGCAGTGACCGCGAACCGGGGTCCCCGGTTTGCAGTAACTTTTGATGCGGCCGGCCCGGCTGGCCGTCCGGAAAATGTGTGAGTTTAAGAATAATGTCGCGATACAACGTCAAGGAAACCGAGAGCAAATGGCAGTCCATCTGGGAGGAGCAGCACTGCTTCGACGTTGAAGAAGATCCGGACCGGAAAAAGTATTACGTGCTCGAGATGTTTCCCTATCCCTCGGGACGCATTCACATGGGGCACGTCCGCAACTACACCCTCGGCGACCTGGTGGCGCGATTTCGCCGGGCCCAGGGCTACAACGTGCTGCACCCGATGGGGTGGGACGCGTTTGGTCTGCCCGCCGAAAACGCGGCCAAGGAAAACAACGTGCATCCCGCCAAGTGGACGCACGCCAATATTGCCGCGATGCGCGACCAGCTGAAGTCCATGGGGCTGTCCTATGACTGGCGCCGCGAGATCGCAACCTGCGATCCAGAGTACTATCAGCACGAACAGAAGATGTTTCTCGATTTCCTGGAAGCGGGGCTGGTCTACCGCAAGGAGTCCTGGGTCAACTGGGATCCGGTCGAAAACACGGTGCTCGCCAACGAACAGGTCATCGACGGCAAGGGCTGGCGGTCCGGCGCCGAGGTCGAAAAGCGCAAGCTCGCCCAATGGTTTCTAAAAATCACGGCCTATGCCGACGAGCTGTTAAGCGCCATCGAGGATCTTGACCGCTGGCCGGACCGCGTCCGGGTCATGCAGCACAACTGGATCGGCCGCTCCGAAGGGGCGCACATCGCGTTCGAGGTCGCGGGGCGGGACGCGCCGCTCGACGTCTACACGACGCGCCCGGACACGATCTTCGGTGCATCGTTCATGGCCATATCGGCGAACCATCCACTCGCGCAGGAGATCGCCGCGGACAATACCGAACTCGCGGCGTTCATCGCGCAGTGTAACCGCATGGCGACCTCGGAAGCGGCGATCGAAACGGCGGAAAAACTCGGCTTCGACACCGGCCTGAAATGCGTGCATCCGGTCATCGAGGGAGAAACGCTACCGATCTATGTCGCCAATTTCGTCCTGATGGACTACGGCACCGGCGCAATCTTCGGCTGCCCGGGTCACGATCAGCGCGACCTCGACTTTGCCCGAAAGTACGGGCTGCCGGTGATCCCCGTGGTATGTCCGCCGGACGCCGACGCGGCAACGTTCGAGATCGGGGACGAGGCCTTTGTGGGCGAGGGCAGCATTATCAATTCGGCGTTCCTGGACGGCCTTTCGGTGCCCGATGCCAAGTCGAAGATCATTGCCCATTTCGAAGAACGCGGCATGGGCAAGAAACAGGTCAATTTCCGTCTTCGTGACTGGGGCGTGTCCCGGCAGCGCTACTGGGGCTGTCCGATCCCGATTGTGCACTGCGACGATTGCGGCATCGTTCCGGTGCCGGCGGCGGATCTGCCTGTCGTTCTGCCCGAAGACATCGATATCAATGTCGCCGGCAATCCGCTCGACCAACATCCGACGTGGAAGAACGTGAATTGCCCGACATGCGGCAAAGCGGCGCGGCGGGAAACGGATACGTTCGATACCTTTTTTGAATCCTCCTGGTACTTCGCGCGGTTCTGCGCACCGGTCGAGGATGAAGCCTTTACAAGAAGTGCCGCGGATTACTGGCTGCCGGTCGACCAGTACATCGGCGGCATCGAGCATGCGGTCCTGCACCTGCTGTATTCGCGGTTTTTCACCCGCGCGCTCAAGGAATGCGGTTACCTGGATTTGGAGGAGCCGTTCGCAGGGCTGCAGACGCAGGGAATGATCTGCCACGAGACCTATAAGGATGCGGCCGGGAAATGGCTGTTCCCGACGGACGTCAGCAGCACGGAGGACGGTGATCTCGTCACCGCGGATGGCGGCAAGGTTATCCGCGGACGTTCCGAGAAGATGAGCAAATCGAAACGCAACGTCGTCGATCCCGAAGAGATTATCCAGACCTACGGCGCCGACACGGCACGGCTGTTCATGTTGTCGGACAGTCCACCGGACCGCGACCTCGACTGGACGGACGCCGGGATCGAGGGCGCATGGCGCTACGTCAACCGGCTGTGGCGCTTGATTTCCGAGCCGCCTTTCGCACCGGCGGAGAAAGGAAGCGGCCGACCGGACGACGTTGCCGGCAGCGCACTCGAAGCCGAGCGGTTAGTGCATAAAACCGTGGCCGCCGTGACCGAGGATCTCGAGAGATTCCACTTCAATAAAGCCGTGGCCCGCGTGCGTGAACTGAGCAACGCCGTCGAAACCATCAACGGTGCAGACGCGGGTGCGGCGTGGGTGCTGCGTTTCGCCTCGGAAACGCTGGCCATTTTGGCCGGGCCTTTGATGCCGCATCTGGCCGAGGAAATGTGGCGGACGCTGGGTTATGAAACCTTGATTGCAGAGACCGCGTGGCCGAGCGCCGATGCGAGCATGCTTGTGGAAGATACGGTCACCATTGCCGTTCAGGTGAACGGCAAGTTGCGCGGTACACTCGACATCGCCAAGGACGCCGACAAGGAAACCGTAGAACAATCGGCACTGATGTTGGAGAATGTGCAGAGTTTCATCGCCGGAAAGGAAGTTCGGAAGGTCATCGTCGTGCCGAACAAGATCGTCAATGTGGTCATCTAAAGCGTTATTTGCCGCCGCGCTTGTCCTGTTCCTTGCCGGCTGCGGATTTCGTCCGCTGTATGTGCCGCCCGAGGAGGACGCATCGGGCCAGGGTGTCTATGCGTTCGACCTTTTCAAATCGATCTCCATTGCAAATATTCCCGATCGTGAAGGCCAGTATTTCCGTAATCGGCTGGTGCAGTTGCTGCATCCCGCCGGGCGTAGCGGTGCCGCGCGGTACGTACTGAACGTGACGCTCAATGAAACGAGATCCAGTTTGGCCGTGCAGAAAAGTGCCGTCGCGACCCGTGCAAATCTGACGGTGACCGCACAGTTCACCTTGCAACCGGTGGGCGCAGACGGATCGGCGGGGTACGGCGCGGTCAAAACCATCAGCGGTTACAATATTTTTCAATCGGAGTTCCAGACGTTGATGGCCGAGAAGGGCGCCCGGGAAAGGGCGCTCGACGATCTGGCGCAACAACTCCGTATTCGCCTGGCGGCGATTTTAACGACGACGGAATCCACGCCGAAACAGCAATGAAGCTTAGCGGGACCAAAGCGGACGCGTTTTTACGAAAGCCCGACCTCAAGGTGCGGGCCATTCTGCTATTTGGCCCTGACGGCGGATTGATTCGGGAGCGTGCCAAGTCGCTCATCAATCATTTCGCTGACGAAAACGATCCTTTCGGTGTAACGGAGCTGACGGGCGACATGCTGCGCAAGGATGGCGCCGCACTGGCGGACGCATCGAATGCCATGTCGTTAATGGGCAGCGCCGCGGCCGTTGGGGTGAGGGATGCCGGCGACTCGATTGTCCAGGTCGTCGAAGACTGGCTGTCCGCCGGCGGTGGCGTACACCCGGTCGTATTTGAAGCCGGAGAACTGGCGCCGCGGTCCAAGCTCAGATCTTGTTTCGAAAAACGTGCCGACGCCGCGGCGATCGGTTGCTACCCGGATGAAGGCCGGGATCTGGCGGGTGTCGTGCGTGAACACATGGCCGCAAACGGGGTGGCGCTCGACCGTGATGCGTTGCCGGTTTTGCTCAGCCGCCTCGGCACCGATCGTCTCGCCGTGCGCCAGGAACTGGATAAGCTCGTGATGTACGCGGGCGGGCCTGGCAGCAATGCGACGGTGTCCGCCGCCGACATCGAGGCGTCAATCGGCGACGTGAAGTCCGCGTCGCTTGACGACATTGCGTTCGCTGTCGGCGGTGGCAACCAGAATGCGCTGGGGATGGCGATGGATAGGGCGTTTTCCGAAGGCGTTACCGCGATTGGCGTGATCCGAGCCGTGCAACGGCATCTTGATCGGTTACACCAAGCGAAAACCTTGGCGCAGTCGGAAGGTAACCTTCAAGGTGCGATCAGGAAGTTGCGGCCGCCGGTGTTTTTTAAGGTGGCAGGGGCTTTCGAGGCGCAAGCACGTGCATGGGGCGCACAGGATCTTGCGCGGGCCTTTTCAATGCTGCTCGAGACGGAACGTACATGTAAATCCGGGTTGGATATCGAACGCGCCGTCTGTGAACGTGCGCTGCTGCAACTCACCCAGGCGGCACGCCGCTTTTCAGCATAAGATATTGTAATTAAATGATTATTTAGCGCGTGCCGTTTTCGGCTTCAAGCTGACGGAGAGTTTCGGTGCAGGCGCGGCGGCGTCTTTCGGCGCGGCTTTATCGGCTGCGGGCGCGGCGTTATCGGCCAGCGGACCGGACGACGCGTCCGACTTCAGCCGGTCGATAACGAAATCGAGCTGATCGAGATTTTCGTAAGCAATCCGTAGTTCGCCCTTCGGTCCCGATCCCTCGACCGACACCTTGAGGCCAAGAAGATTAGAAAGATCGCGTTCCAGCGCGAGCGTATCGACGTCCTTTGGTTTGGCCGTTGTCGACTTCTTACCGGCACCTGGTTTGCCGCTTTGTTTGGCAAGGCGCTCGGCTTCACGAACACTCAGGTTCTTTTCAATGATCTTTTTGGCTTTTTCGTAAGCCCCATCGACGCCGATCAATGTGCGCGCATGGCCCGCGCTCAAGAGACCTTCCTCAACAAGTTTCTTGACCTTGTCCTCGAGCGCCAGCAGACGCAGGGTGTTGGCGACATGGCTGCGGCTTTTGCCAACCAGTCGGGAGACGTCCTCCTGGGTATGGCCGAATTCATCCATGAGCCGCTGAAAGGCATCCGCTTCTTCGACCGCAGACAGATTTTCGCGCTGGACGTTTTCGACGAGCGCGACCTCGAGGGTGGTCTTGTCATCAAAGTCCTTGATGATGACCGGGACTTCTGCGAGCTGTGCCAGCTGCGCGGCGCGCCAACGGCGTTCGCCGGCGATAATTTCGAACGCTTGCGCATCGTCGGGATGACGGCGGACGAGCAGCGGCTGGAGGACGCCTTTCTCGCGGATGGATTGGGCGAGCGCATCGATGGCTTCCTGGTCGACGTGATGCCGCGGCTGGTATTTGCCGGGATGTAACATCTCCACGGCGACCGGCTTGGCCGTCCGCACTTTGTCGAGCTTCGCGTAATCTTCGTTGCTCTCACCGAGCAGGGCGTTGAGGCCGCGCCCCAGTTTCTTTTTCTTTTCCGCCATTGGCTTACATTCCTACCCGGCGTTCGCGGTGAATGACCTCACCGGCGAGACTCAGATACGCTTGCGAACCGGCGCAGTCCATATCGTAGACAATGACCGGCCGGCCGTACGAAGGCGCTTCGGACACGCGGACGTTCCGCGGGATCACCGTCTCGTAGACCTTGTCCCCGAAATAGGCGCGGACATCGTCGGCGACCGCACCGGAGAGGTTGTTGCGGCCGTCGAACATGGTCAGCACGATCCCCTGAATCTCTAGTCCGGGGTTATAGGTGGCCTTGACCCGTTCGATGGTTCGGATCAGGAGGGAAACCCCTTCAAGTGCAAAGAATTCGCATTGTAGCGGCACCAGCACCGCCTGTGACGCGACCAGTGCATTGATGGTCAGGAGCCCCAGGGCCGGGGGACAGTCGATCAGAATGTAGTCATAATCGGCGGCGGCGAGCATCAGGGCTTCGCGAAGGCAGAACTCCCGTCGCTCCACATCCACGAGTTCGATTTCAGCGCCGGATAGATCGATACCGGACGGGACGATATCAAGGCCGGGAATGGATGTTTCGAGGATCGCCTCGTGGAGCGGGATCTCGCGGATCAGTACGTGATAGGTATTTTTCTCGCGCTGCGCATGTTCGATGCCCAGACCGGTCGAGGCATTCCCCTGCGGATCGAGGTCAATGATCAGGACCTTTTGCTTGATCGCCGCCAGGGCCGTGGCGAGGTTGATCGCCGTCGTGGTCTTACCGACGCCACCTTTCTGATTGGCTACAGAAATGATGCGGGTGCGTCGGGGCTGCAAAAGGGTGTCAGACATCGGTTATGGGTACCAGGTCATCGATGATGAAAACGGTCCCGGAAGCATCGGAAAGGCTGCGTTTTCGGGTTAAGTTGATTGTCCAATTTTTACGCGCGACCGTCAATTCCTCATCCGCCTCGGCACCCTTCAAAAGCAACGCTTTTCCACTGATTTTCAGGTGCCGATGCACCCATGGCAGGAGGCGGGACAAGGGGGCCAGCGCGCGCGCGGTGACGACGTCCGCGCCCAGCGGCGTCACATCTTCGATCCGGGCGTTGTGCACGGTAACGGTGGTTGCTGTCATCCGTGCGGCTTCACGGATGAAGGTGGCCTTGCGCTGGTCGCTTTCTATCAGATGCATTTCGACATCGGTCATGATGGCGAGTACAAGGCCGGGCAATCCGGCACCACTGCCCAGATCGGCCAGCTTCAGGGGTGTCGGTGTTTCCGGGAGCAGAGGAACGAGTTGGGCGCTGTCGAGGATATGGCGGCGCCATGGGTCGGCGAGGGTTTTCGGGCCGACAAGATTGATGGCGCGCTGCCATTTTTCGAGGTGGGTGAGATAGGCCTCGAGGCGGTCAAGGACGGCATTGTCGTGGATCCCCGTCATTTCCGCGAAATCGGGCCGGGTCAGGGGAGCGGGGGTGTTCATGCGAAAGAATGTTTCACGTGAAACACGTCACGCCGACATGCGGCTGTCACGTCGCTTGACGTAGCCCAGCAGGGCCGTGATGGCCGCTGGCGTCACGCCCGAAATCCGCGCCGCCTGACCGATGGTTTCCGGCCGGACGCGGGAAAGCTTGTCTTTTACTTCGTTCGAAAGGGACGGGATTGTGGTATAATCAATGTCAGAGGGGAGCGTGAGGCTTTCATCGCGGCGTAGGGCTTGGATGTCGGCTTTCTGTCGCGTCAGATAACTGGCGTATGTTGCCTCGATTTCCATTTGTTCGACAACATCGGCCCGGGTCCCTGCGAGGGCGGGCCAGGTTTTGGCCAGTTGGGCGAAATCGATTCCGGGGTAACTCAGGAGCTCGATTCCGTTTCGACGCTGGCCGTCCTGGTTGATATCGAAACCGTGGCTGCGGAGCTGGTTCGGCGTTTCGTTGATTGCCAGAAGGTCGCTGCGCAGGGTGTCGATTGCAGCTTTCTTTGCTTCGAATGCCTTGGCCCGCGGGGTCGCCACGACGCCGACATCGATCCCGCGCGCGGTCAGACGTAGGTCGGCGTTATCGGCGCGGAGCATGAGGCGGTACTCGGCGCGGGAGGTAAACATCCGGTATGGCTCGGCGGTGCCCAGCGTCACAAGGTCGTCGATCATCACCCCGATGTAGGCTTCGGCCCGATCGAGCGTAAAGGCCTCTTCTCCGTCACCGCTGGCGAGGGCGGCATTGATTCCGGCCATGAGACCCTGCGCGGCGGCTTCCTCATATCCTGTGGTGCCGTTGATCTGCCCGGCCAGATAGAGACCCTGTACGGCGTGGGTTTCGAGACTGCGCTTGAGGGCGCGCGGGTCGACGAAATCGTATTCAATGGCATACCCGGGGCGGATCATGACCGCATCTTCGAGTCCGGGGATGGTCTTCAGGATGTCCAGCTGAACGTCTTTCGGCAGGGACGTTGAGATTCCGTTCGGATACACCGTCGGGTCGTCGTGCCCTTCCGGCTCGAGAAAGATTTGGTGGCGTTCCTTGTCGGCGAACCGAACGACCTTGTCTTCGACCGAGGGACAGTACCGGGGGCCGATGCCTTCGATCTGTCCTGAGTACATCGCCGAGCGGTGGAGGTTGTCCTGAATAATCCGGTGCGTTTTCGCATTAGTGTACGTCATGTGGCAGGCGATCTGCGGCACCGTGATCCGGTCGGTGAGGTATGAAAACGGGACCGGGGGATCATCCGCCGGCTGTGCCTCGAGGCCATCCCACTGGATGGTTCGGCCGTCAAGACGGGGTGGGGTCCCTGTCTTCAATCGGCCAAGCGGAAAGCCGAGGCGTTTGAAGGTGTAGGAGAGCGCGATAGCCGGCTTGTCGCCAACCCGCCCGGCGGGGATTTTCTGGTCGCCGACATGGATCAGGCCACGCAGAAAGGTCCCGGTGGTTATGATCACCGTGGCGGCATCGTAATTCCGCCCGTCATTCGTCCGGATACCGGTAACGCGCTTGCCGCTCTCATCCAGGATAAGATCGTCGACGCCAGCTTCGACCATCTGCAGATTGGCCGTTTCCGCCAGAAGATCCTGGATGGCCTGGCGATAGAGCTTCCGATCGGCCTGGGCACGAGGCCCCCGAACGGCAGGTCCCTTGGACCGATTGAGCATTCGGAACTGAATGCCGGCACGGTCGATGGCGCGGCCCATGATTCCGTCAAGCGCGTCGATTTCGCGGACCAGCTGGCCCTTCGCGAGGCCGCCGATCGCCGGGTTGCAAGACATCTCGCCGATGCTGTCCAGGCGGTGCGTGATAAGAAGAGTACGCGCACCCATCCGTGCCGACGCGGCAGCCGCTTCGGCACCGGCGTGACCGCCGCCAACAACTATGACATCAACATTCGACATGGCGCGGAACATAGGGACACACCGTATCCGAGTCAATTAAACTCGCCGCATGTTTCACGTGAAACATTGTGGTTAGAATCGGTTAACCACCAAAATATTGATTCCGGTTTAACGACGAGTCACATCCGGGTGTTTCACGTGAAACAACTCGTCGGATCGGGCGACTCATTTCCCGATGCAGAAATCCCGGAAGATCCGGTCGAGGAGCTCCTCCACGTCGACCCGCCCGGTAATCCGGCCGAGCGCCTGTGCCGCGACGCGCATGTCCTCCGCCATCATTTCCTCGTCCGCGCCGGCCCCCGCGCTGGCGATGGCACGGCGGAGCGCCGCCCGGCATTCCTCGAGGGCGGTTCGATGACGCGCCCGGGTGAGCGGCGCCGACGCCGCCGCACGATGGGATACCTGCTCTCTGATCCGCGCCGTCATCTCGCCGATCAATATGCTGAGCCCATTACCCGTCCTGGCTGAGATCCGTATTACACCCTTCGGTGCCTCGGCGTCTTCCGTCACCAGATCCGACTTGTTCTGAACGAGCAGGGTCCCTTCATCCGCATCAACGTCGGGCGGCGCCCCCCCGGGTTCGAAAAGGTGCAGACGAAGATCCGCCGCCGCCGCCTGATCCCGGGCCCGGCGTACGCCTTCCTGTTCAATGGCGTCGTCGCTGTCCCGAAGCCCGGCCGTATCGACCAGCGTCGCCGCATAACCGCCCAGGTCCAGCGGCACCTCAATCACATCCCGGGTCGTGCCGGCAATATCGGAAACGATGGCCACATCCCGTTTCGCCAGCGCGTTCAGAAGCGACGACTTGCCGACGTTGGGTGCGCCGGTCAGCGCAATCCGAAAGCCGTCCCGGATCCGCTCCCCGATCCCGTCATCGGCTAAATGAAGGTCGATCTCGTCCGCCAGGGCCTTAAGCGCCTCGATGCTTTGGCGGGCAAGATCGTCGGGGATGTCCTCTTCGGCGAAGTCGATGCTCGCCTCTGCAAAGGCCATCGACTTCACCAAGCGTTCGCGCCAGCCATCGTAGCGCGCCGCCAGCGCACCGCCCATCTGTGCCAGCGCCTGGCGCCGCTGTGCCGATGTTTCGGCATCCACCAGATCGGCGATGGCCTCAACCGCGGTCAGGTCCATCTTGCCGTTCTCGAACGCGCGCCGGGAAAACTCCCCGGGCCCGGCCGGAGTCAATCCCTCGAGGCCGGAAAGACTCGTTATAAGAGAATCCAGCACCGCGTGGCCGCCGTGGATATGAAACTCGGCCACGTCCTCGCCGGTAAAGCTCGCCGGTCCCGGAAACCAGAGGACGAGGGCCTCATCGATCTTGTCCCGGTCACCGCTCGCTGAAATCGATTCGGGTGCGTAAAGAACGGCCCGTGTGGCCAGTCGGGGCAGGGGCAGGGACCCCAGATCTGGGGCCAGGGCGAGAACCGCATGCCCCGCCCGCGGTCCCGAGACCCGGACAACCGCAATCCCGGCCCGCCCAGGTGCCGAAGCCAGTGCAAATATCGTTTGGGGTTCAGCAGCCATAGACGTCACCCGCGCCCAGACCCAATATGTCGGGCCTCATACTACATATATAATGAGTGACCTAATCGTCGGGATCGAGCATCAACCGCGCCACCGGGCGGCCGTTCTGCAGATGCTCGGAAATGATCTCGTCAATATCCTCGGCCGTTTCCGCCTTGTACCAGATCCCCTCGGGGTAAACGACGATGGTCGGGCCGAGCTCGCATCGGTCCAGACATCCCGCCTGATTGATCCGGGTCTTCTCGATCCCGAGTTCCTTGACCCGCGCCTTCATGTAATTCCTGAGCTGAACCGATCCCTTGCGGGCGCACGATCCGCGTTCGTGCCCTTCGGGCCGTTCATTCATGCAAACGAAAACATGATTATCGTAAAACTGCGGCATGCCGTCGGCGTCGCTCATTTCTTCAATCTTCCTTTTTATCGTCCGCGGATTTGCCCATCTGCGACCAAAACATCCGCTGCATTTGTTCCCAGCCCTGAATGCCCGCCGGTAACCAGGTCTTGAACATGGTTTCAGGATCCATCGCCTGCAGATTGGCGCGCATCCGTTCCTCGACTTCCTTCATCATCGCTTCCTGCAACGGCTTCACGTCCGGAAGCCCGAGGAAAGTACGCGCTTCTTCGGGCGTACAGTCGATATCGATCTTGACCTTCATGGCTGCCCCTCTCATGGTCTCCGTGCGCCTTGCGGGCGCCAGCGAAGACAAAGGTAAGCGGGGAGAGGGCAGCCTGCAACGGCCCTCTCGCAGCGGCCGGAAAGGAGCCTCATGTCGCAAAACCGACTGGGACAGGAAACCTCACCCTACCTCCTTCAACACAAGGACAACCCGGTACACTGGTATCCGTGGGGCGAGGACGCGCTTGCGGCCGCCCGATCGGAGAACAAACCGATCCTCCTCAGCGTCGGTTACGCTGCCTGTCACTGGTGCCATGTGATGGCGCACGAAAGCTTTGAAGACCCGGCCATCGCCGACGAGATGAACGCGCGCTTCATCAATGTGAAGGTCGACCGCGAGGAGCGCCCCGATATCGACAACATCTATCAGACCGCGCTGCAGCTCCTGGGCGAGCACGGCGGCTGGCCACTGACGATGTTCCTAACCCCCGACGGCGATCCGTTCTGGGGCGGCACGTACTTCCCGCCGACGCCCCGATACGGCCGTCCGGGCTTCGACCAGGTGCTGAAGTCCATTGCACACACATATGCGAACGCCCCCGACCAGGTACAGGGCAATGTCGGCGCCATTCGCGACGCCATGACCAACGCGCTGGCGCCGCGCGGTGGCGGCGGCATGTCTCTTGAAACCCTCGACCAGATCGCGGCGGCGGCCGTCCGCATGGTCGATCCCTACACCGGCGGCACCCAGGGTGCGCCGAAGTTTCCGCAGCCGATGTTTTTCCGGTTTCTGTGGATGGCGCACTTGCGTTCGACGAGCGCGATCTTCGCCGACGCGGTCACACTCAGCCTCGACAACATGTGCCAGGGCGGCATCTATGACCACCTCGGCGGCGGCTTTGCTCGGTACTCGACCGATGACCGCTGGCTGGCGCCCCACTTCGAGAAGATGCTCTACGACAACGCCCTTCTGCTGGAACTGATGAGCGACGTCTGGCTCAAGACCAAAAGCCCGCTCTACGCAAAACGCGCGTCGGAAACCGTCGATTGGCTATTGCGGGAAATGAAGAACGGCAAAGACGATGCCGATGGCTTTGCCTTCGCCGGCGCACTCGATGCCGACAGCGAAGGGGAAGAGGGCAAGTTCTACGTCTGGTCGGCAGACGAGGTCACAGATGTTCTGAGTGACGACGCCGATGCCTTCGCCGCCGTCTACGACGTGACGCCCGGCGGCAACTGGGAAGGCAAGACGATTCTCAACCGCCTTCGCGCGATGGCATGGGACGACGACCAGGAAGCGGCGATGGCACCGCTTCGCGCCAAACTGATGGCGCGGCGTGACGGTCGTATTCGTCCCGGGCGTGACGACAAGATCCTCGCCGACTGGAACGGACTGGCCGTTGCCGGTCTTGTCCGCGCCGGAGTCGTTTTCAACAAACCGGCGTGGATCGAAATCGCCCGCGGTGTCTTCGACTGGGTCCGCACCCACATGACCGGCGAAGACGGCAGGCTGCGGCATTCTTTCTGTGCCGGTCAACTTCAGCATCCGGCCGTGATCGACGACTACGCCAATATGGCCCGGGCCGCCCTGTTCCTCGCCGAAGCGACCGGCGACAGCGGCTACATCGCCGCCGCGGAAGACTGGGCGGCGATCGCGGACACCCATTATTACGATCCGGACGGCGGTGGTTACTTCATGGCCGCCGGCGACACCCCCGGCCTGGTGGCGCGGCCGAAGCCGATCTTCGACAACGCACAACCCGCGGGGAACGGGACAATGGCCGAAGTTCTGGTTCGCCTCGCCCTGATGACCGGGAAACCCGAATACCGTGAACGTGCCGAGCATCTGATCGGGACGTTCATGACCGAAGAGGCGGCGCATAACCTGCACCACCCGACATTGCTGATCGCATGGGAGATGCTGCTCCACGGCACACAAATCGTCATTGCTGGGGACCCCGAAGACGCGGCAACAAAAGCCCTTGCCCGCGTCGCCCTCACTTCGCCAAACCGCCTGAGCGTCGTCACCTCGGTGGCGCCGGATCAGGTGCTGCCCGCCGATCACGCCGCCGCCGGCAAGGGTATGGTCGACGGCAAACCCGCCGCCTATGTCTGCGTCGGTCCGACCTGTTCTCTTCCCGTGACAGATCCGGCGGCGCTCGCCGACGCCCTCGGCAACGAACAATGATCCAGTACCTCTCGCTCAACTCGCCGATCGGCCCGCTGACGATCTTCGCCGAGCACGGCGCGCTCGTCGTGATCGAGGCCGGGGCCGTCCCCGGGGCCGGGAACGACGATCCGGTCCTGCTGGAGGCACGCCAGCAACTCGACGACTACTTCGACGGCAAGCGCCAAGACTTCGACCTTCCGCTTGCCCCGGACGGCACGGTACACCAGAAGCGCGTGTGGGACGCGATGCGGAAAATCCCTTATGGCGAAACCCGGACTTACGGGGAGCTGGCCGAGTCCATCGGCAGCGTCGCCCGGGCTGTCGGCGGCGCATGCGGTGCAAACCCGATTCCCATCGTCATCCCGTGTCACCGGGTCTTGGGCGCCGGCGATGCCATCGGCGGATACTCGTTCGAAGGCGGCGCCGATACAAAACGCCAGCTGCTGGCCCTCGAGGGCGTTCGTCTCGGCCTGATCTGATTCCTTGTCGCCGGGCCCGGCACCCCCCATATTTCCTGAAAGCCATTGATACGGGGAGGAATTCCATGACCAAAGCAATCCGCGTCTACGAAGCCGGCGGACCCGAAGTGATGAAGTGGGAAGACGTCGACGTCGGCGATCCCGGGCCCGGCGAGGTGCGCATCAAGCAGAACGCGGTCGGTCTCAATTACATCGATGTCTATTTTCGCACCGGACTGTACCCGGTCGAGTTTCCGGCCACGATCGGCATGGAAGCCGCAGGTGTCATCGATGCTGTCGGCGACGGTGTCGATGAATTTAAAGTCGGTGACCGCGTTGCCTATCCGATGGTCCCGGGCGCCTACGCTGAAATGCGCTGCATGCCGACCCTCAAGGTCGTGAAACTGCCGGATGCGATCGATGATCAGACGGCGGCGGCCATGATGCTCAAGGGGCTTACCGCGCAGTATCTGCTGTTCCGCACCTACAAAGTACAGCCGGGCGACAATATCCTCGTTTACGCCGCCGCCGGCGGTGTCGGCCTGATCATGTGCCAGTGGGCGAAGAAGCTCGGCGCCACCGTCATCGGCTGTGTCGGCTCGCAGGAAAAGGCGGATCTCGCCGTCGCCAACGGCTGCGATCATCCCATCCTTTACCGCGACGAAAACATCCCCGAGCGCGTGAAACAAATCACCGGCGGCGAGGGCGTTGCCGTTGCCTACGACAGCATCGGCAAGGCAACGTTCATGGACTCGCTCGACAGCCTCCGGCCGTTCGGTGTTCTGGCCACGTTCGGTAACGCGTCGGGCAAGGTCGAACCGTTCGACCCCGGCATCCTCGCCCCGAAGGGTTCGCTCTACGTGACACGGCCGACGCTCGGCACGCACACGGCGACGCGGGAACTGGTTCTCGACGGCACCAAGCATCTGTTCGATGCCGTCACCTCGGGCGATGTCAAAATTTCCGTCAACCAGACGTATGCCCTGAAAGACGTGGCCCAGGCGCACGCCGACCTGGAAGCCCGCAAGACCACGGGTTCGACCGTGCTGACCGTCTGAACGGCACACGAGCCATCATCGAAGACGCCGGGGCGGTTTCGTCCCGGCGTTTTCAATTCAGGCCCACCGCCGCAACGTCTGATCTGCAGAGAACTTTCACTGCTAGTGTTCCCAGCGACGCACGCTTAAGTTTAGTGGTAAGATGGCCCATTGCCTTCAACCCAGGGTTTATCGACATGCTGATTGCCGAAATTGAGCCGGATGACCTGGAAGGCGGCCTGGCCGACGTTTATCGATACTGGCTCGATCTGAAGGGAACTGCCGACATCGGTCCGGCATGGCGCGACTTCGATATGCTCGAGCTACCGCCCGGATTGTTGCCGTCCATGCTGGTCATCGATGTTGCGGATCCGATGACGGACAGCGTCTATCGTTACTGGGGTCGGGAACTGTCCTACATCCACGGCGTGGATATGACGGGTAAGTGCCCATACGACCTGACACCGGTCGAACTCGGCCAACAGCTGCTCACCGATCATACGAAGGTCGTTCAGTCGAGGCGGCCCTCGTTCGGGCACTATATCTTCGAGACGTTCGACAAATACAAGCTGACCCATTCGATGATCCGCCTGCCGCTTTCAAACGACGGCATGTTTGTCGACAACATCGTGGTCATCACGGATTTCTCCGAGAACGCGCTCAGAATGATCGACAAGTTCCGCGTCGACTACCGGGAAGGCTCGCGGCGGCAGGCCACATCCTGACCCGCCGCCCCGGCGGCACGTTTACTGATTCATGGAATCGAAGAAGTCCGAGTTGTTCTTGGACGTCTTGATCTTGTCGAGCAGGAACTCCATCGCGTCGACCACACCCATCGGCATAAGGATGCGGCGCAGAACCCACATCTTGGCAAGCGTGCCCTTGTCGACCAGCAGTTCCTCTTTCCGGGTGCCGGACTTGGTGATGTCGATGGTCGGCCACGTGCGCTTGTCCGAAAGCTTGCGGTCGAGAATAATTTCCGAGTTACCCGTACCCTTGAACTCTTCAAAGATGACCTCGTCCATGCGCGACCCGGTATCGATGAGTGCTGTCGCGATGATGGTCAGCGAACCGCCTTCCTCGATGTTACGCGCGGCACCGAAGAAACGCTTCGGACGCTGCAGCGCATTGGCGTCGACACCACCCGTCAGCACCTTGCCCGACGACGGCACGACGGTGTTGTAGGCACGTGCGAGGCGCGTGATCGAGTCCAGCAGGATGACGACGTCGCGCTTGTGTTCGACCAGGCGCTTGGCTTTTTCCAGTACCATCTCGGTGACCTGCACGTGGCGCGTCGCGGGTTCATCGAAGGTCGAAGAAATGACCTCGCCGCGTACGGTACGCGCCATGTCGGTGACTTCCTCCGGACGCTCGTCGATCAGCAGCACGATCAGGTAGCATTCCGGATGATTGCGGGCGATGGAATTCGCCATGTTCTGCAGCATCACCGTTTTACCGGTACGCGGCGGCGCGACGATCAGACCGCGCTGGCCTTTGCCGAGCGGGCTGACGAGATCGAGTACCCGGTGCGTCGGATCCTTCACCTCGGGATCGTCGATTTCCATTTCCAGACGCTCTTCCGGATAAAGCGGCGTCAGGTTGTCGAAGTTGATGCGATGACGGACGGCACCCGGATCTTCGAAGTTCACCTTGTTGATCTTCAGGAGCGCGAAATAACGTTCACCTTCCTTCGGCGCCCGGATTTCCCCTTCGACCGTGTCGCCGGTCCTCAGCGAGAAGCGGCGGATCTGGCTCGGACTGACATAGATGTCGTCCGGGCCCGGCAGGTAGTTCGCTTCCGGGCTGCGCAGGAACCCGAAGCCGTCCTGCAGTACTTCAAGCACCCCATCCCCGAAGATCGCAATATCGTCTTCGGCCAGATGCTTGAGGATCGCGAACATCATGTCCTGTTTTCTGAGCGAACTTGCGTTCTCGATCTCCAGCTCTTCGGCATAGGCCAGAAGATCCGCTGGTGATTTTTCTTTGAGGTCCTTGAGATTCATGTCTCTGCTTCGATTATCGGTTTCGGGGAGAAAGGGAATAACGTGAAATGCCGGACCGCTCGGGTCCTTTGGATCCTGTAGCGCGACGCTCGATGCCGCTCAGAAGTTTAGGCAATCACTTAAGGTCGGAACTTGTCCGTTGAAGATGGCAAACGATTACGACAGTCGGTGCACCCTGTCAATTGGCTTTTCAGAAAGGTTTCACGACGGCCATGATGACGATCACGATCATCAGCACGGTCGGGAACTCATTGGCAATACGGTAAAACTTGTGGCCGCGGGTATTCCGGTCCGCTTCGAAGTCCTTGCGCCATTTGCCCATCATCATGTGCATGACAAGAAGGCCCACCACGCAGACCAGTTTCACATGCAGCCAGCCTGATGAAAAATCCTGATACATCAGCAACAAGCCGCCAGCGAACAAAGATACCACCATGGCCGGGTTCATGATTGCGCGCAGCAGGCGCCGTTCCATGATTTTGAGCGTCTCGGAGAGTTCGGACCCGGCTTCGGCCTGGGCGTGATAGACGAAAAGCCGGGGAAGATAGAGCAATCCCGCCATCCACGCGATAATGGCGACGATGTGCAATGCCTTGAGCCAGAAATAAGCGGTATCGTCCATGATACCCCGTCCTTACATCATGCCCAGGCGCATTTCACGCAGGAATTCGGGCAAATCCGCCCATCGGCTCCTGAAATCCGCGGCCCGTCGGCATGAACCGCCTTGCGGACAAGCGCCGACATGGCCGAAACGAACGACGGATGCGTGCCAACGGCAGGCACCCGTGCATAGCCGGGAACACCATGTTCTTCCGCCAATTCGCGGTATTCGATATCGAGTTCTACGAGCGTTTCCGAATGCTCGGAAACGAAGGCAATCGGCACCACGATCACCGGCACACCGTCTTTACCCGCCCGCTTGATTTCGTCGTCGGTCGACGGTCCGATCCATTCCAGCGGACCGACCTGGCTTTGATAGCAAACGACCCAATCCAAACCATCGATACCCAGCCGTTCGACCACGGCATTCGTTGTCTGCTCGACCTGCCACTGATAGGGATCACCGGCAGTAATGACCTTTTTCGGCAAGCCGTGGGCGGAAAACAGAATCCGCGGCTTCGCCTCCTTGCCGGCCGCGCCAAGAGCGTTTCGGACCAGCGACACCTGCGCATCGATCCATCCATCCGCTTCCGGAAAACAGCAGATCTCGATACTCGGCGCGGTCAGGCCGACAGCGCCGGCCGCCCGGTGCCAATCCTTGATCGACGATACGCTGGTCGTTGTCGAATACTGCGGATAGAGGGGCAGCAAAATGACTTTATCCGGATCAAACCGCTTAACCTCCTTCGCCGTTTCGTCACTCATCGGATGCCAATACCGCATGCTGATGAACACTTTCACCTCGCCCAGGTCCGGACACTGTTTTTCCAGTGCCTTTGCCTGTTCCGCGGTCAATTCCAGCAGCGGCGACTTACCACCGATATTCTCATAGATTTCACGGGCAATCGGCGCGCGGCGCCGGGAAATCAGTTTTGCCAGCATCCAGCGAAACGGTTGCGGAACCGAAATAATTGCCGGATCGTGAAACAGATTGAACAAAAACGGTTCAACTGCTTCCGGATTATCCGGCCCACCCAGATTGAAGAGGACGACGGCCGTTTTCATCCGCTCCCCCGGATCCGTTCGATCACGCGCGCGACATTTTCCGGTGGCGTTTGCGGCACGATACCGTGGCCCAGATTAAATATGAACCGCCGGTCGCGGGTCTGTTCAAGGATGGTGTCCACCCCGCGATCCAGGGCATCTCCGCCGACAACCAGCAGCCTGTTATCCAGATTGCCCTGAAGCACACACGTTTCCGGGATTTCGCGCATCGCCCAGTCGAACGGCACGGAATGATCGAGCGACACGCCGTCAACACCGGTTTCAGTAACATATTCAGGGATCATGATACCGCCCTGCCGTGGAAATCCGATAATCGGCACATCCGGCGCCGACTTCCTGACATTTTCTACGATCCGTCGCGTCGGCTCGATCACCAATGAGCGGAATTGTTCAACGGAAAGTACCCCGGCCCAACTGTCGAACAACTGCAACGCTTCTGCACCGGCCTTGACTTGCTCGATCAGATACGCAGACGTCGCATCGACAAGAATATCCATCAATTTCTGGAACTCTGCCGGCGCCCGGTAGGCCCAGCCGCGCGCCCGTTCACATTCCGTACGGCCCCGGCCCTCGACCATATAAACCGCCACGGTCCACGGCGAACCCGCGAAGCCGATCAACCCTGTCGTCTTGGGTATCTCAACGGAAAGCCTGCGCAGCGTCTCGAAGATCGGCGCCAAATTGCCGACCACACCGCCAACGTCCAGTTTATCGAGACCAGACAGATCACGGATCGGCTCAAGTACCGGTCCCTCACCTTCCTTGAACGTCACGTTCTGCCCCAGTGCATCGGGGATAACGAGAATATCGGCAAACAGGATCGACGCATCGAAACCGAACCGGCGGAGCGGCTGCAGCGTTACTTCGACCGCAGCATCCGGCGTATAACAGAATTCCAGAAACGAACCGATACCGGCGCGGACTTCTCTGTACTCCGGAAGGTAGCGCCCCGCCTGGCGCATCATCCAGACGGGCGGCGGTGAGACAATCTCCCCATCTAGGACACGGAGAAATGGTTTTGCCTGGCGTTTTGCGGCCTGGGTCTGTTCGGGGCTAAGCGTCATTAGATTAGGTCTTTCATCCGGCCGGTTGTTCCAACCTCATTAATATAGAATCTATATATAAAGAAAATTGTAGATGTTGTTGGGCCCATGAATACTGGGGATTATGTATCATCCACAGGTTATCCAGACGACGTGCCTGCTTAGGTTTTATGCCGTGCCGCCGCAAGTAAATTTCTGGATAGGAAAAAATCTCAATGATTACAACACACTTGGAGCAATAGCTAAAAACTCTATAAAACCGCAGGAATTGGCGGTTTTTATGTTATCCCAAGGTATTACGCGGCACTTCGGAGATTTACACAGCAGGACAAGGTGTGTATCCCGTAACTTCGATATGGGTATGAACAACCGAATTTAGTGCTTTGTAAGTTATCCACAATTTCATCCCCTGCCTTATAAGGTGGTTTTCCGGGGGGAAAGGACCACACCATGCAGGAACTTCATCTTCATCTCGTATCGGATTCAACGGGCGAGACCGTCACCCTGCTGGCACGTGCATGTCTTGTCCAGTTCGATGATATCCGGGTACGCGAACACCTATGGCCGATGGTCCGCACTGTCGAGCAAGTCCGGGAAGTCATGGAACGGATCCGGGAAAATCCGGGTTTTGTGATGTGTACACTGGTTGACGAGAAAAACCGGGCAGCTCTCGAAGAAGGGTGTCGGCTGCATCAGATTGCCTGCATTCCGGTCCTTGATCCGGTTGTTGCCGCGCTTGGTGCCTATCTGAATGCGGAAAGTCATCCACGGCCGGGCGGTCAGCACGCCATGGATCAGGACTATTTCAACCGGATCGAAGCCATGCAGTTCGCACTCAGCCACGACGACGGGCAAATGACGCATGAATTACGCAATGCGGATGTCGTGCTGGTCGGTGTCTCCAGAACCTCGAAAACGCCAACATGCATCTACCTGGCGAACCGCGGCATCAAGGCCGCAAATATCCCCTTCGTGCCGGGTTGTCCGCTGCCGGAAGAATTGTTTCTCGACGAAGGTCCGGCGGTAGTCGGTCTGACCAATGATCCTAAGCGTTTGATTGAAATCCGCCGTCAGCGCCTTCGTTTTCTGGATCAGGACCCGGATACGGATTATGTTGACGAAGAAGCCGTGAAAGAAGAAGTGAACAGCGCTCGACGGTTGTTCACACAGTATGACTGGCCCGTCATCAATGTATCGCGCCGGTCCATCGAGGAAACGGCGGCAACGATCCTTCAGTATCTCGCGCGCCTGCGCGGGGACGAGGATACACCGTGACGGCTGGCCGCGTTGTTCTTGCTTCGAAAAGTCCGGCGCGGCGGGCGGTTTTGACAAATGCCGGTATTCCGTTTAGTTGGCGCGATGCACGCATCGACGAAGACCGCATTAAGGCGAAACCTCGTGGGCCCGGATGGGCGGCTGGGGACCTGGCGCTGGAACTGGCTGTCAGCAAAGCGAAGACCGTGTCCAACCAGGGATCCCCTGATGATCTTGTCGTTGGATGTGATCAACTGCTTTCGCTGGATGGTGAACTGTTCGATAAGCCGGAAAACCTGACGGCCGCGCGCGGGCATCTGAAGAAGTTCAGCGGGCGGACCCATCAACTGATCTCTGCCGTCTGTCTTGTTCAGGCGAACGAGACGGTATGGTCGCACGTCGCAACGGCACAGATGCATGTTCGTGACCTCAGTGACCGGTTCATCGACACGTATCTTGAAAATGAGGGCGAGCGGGTTCTGTCGTCGGTCGGGGCGTATCTTCTGGAAAGTACCGGCGCGCAGTTGTTCGAACGGATCGACGGTGATTATTTCACCGTGCTGGGCCTGCCCTTGCTTCCCCTATTGGAAGAACTCCGGAAACGGGGCATTCTCCCGGCGTAGAGGAGTGCGTCATGCCGTCAGTTACCGCGAAAACCATCAAAGCCGGCGTGATTGGGTGGCCGGTAGAGCATTCGCTGTCGCCCAGGCTGCATGGGTTCTGGCTGGATAAATACGGCATCGACGGTGTCTACCTGCCGCTGCCTGTTGCGCCACCGAACATCGAGGATGCGATCCGTGCCCTGCCGAAACTTGGGTTCGTCGGTGCCAATGTCACGGTTCCGCACAAGGAAGCCGCATTTAAGACGGTCGATACTTTGAGTGACACCGCCAAGGCTATTGGTGCGGTGAACACCATCGTTTGCGACGAGGACGGTGAACTCTACGGTGACAACACAGATGCATTCGGCTTCATTGAGAACATTCGTGCCGGCGCCCCCGGTTGGCGGCCCAGCGATGCCGCGGCGGTCGTTCTCGGTGCCGGCGGTGCAGCTCGTGCCGTGATTGCTGCTCTTTTAGATGCCGGCGTGCCGGAAATTCGGCTCGCCAACCGGACGAAGGCACGTGCCGATGAACTTCTTGCGCATTTTGGGCACGGTCTGACGGTGGCGGACTGGGACGAACGCAATGCGGCGATGAACGGTGCGGGTCTCCTGGTGAATACCACAACGCTCGGCATGACCGGAAAGCCGCCGCTGGATGTGGATTTGAGCGGCCTCTCCGTTGCCGCAGTCGTCAACGATATCGTTTACGCACCGCTGGAGACCCATCTGCTTGCCGATGCCACGGCACGCGGTCTGACGGCGGTCGACGGATTAGGCATGTTGCTGCACCAGGCCCGGCCCGGTTTCGAAGCATGGTTCGGCGTTCGGCCCGACGTGGACGCCGCGCTCAGGGCGCACGTGTTGTCCGGCACCGGCTCCAGCTGATGTTCATTCTTGGACTCACGGGGTCGATCGGCATGGGAAAGACGGTCGCGGCCCGGGCGTTCCGTCGCGAGGGTTTAGCGGTTCATGATTCGGATGCCGCCGTTCACGCGTTGATGGATAAAGGCGGTGCGGCCGTCGCGCGGATTGCGGATCGGTTCCCGGGCGTCGTCAAGAACGGTGCCGTCGACAGAGGCGAACTCGGGCGTCGCGTGTTCGGCGACGATGACGCGCTCAAACGGCTGGAGGCCATACTGCATCCCATGGTGCGGGAACGGGAGCATGCGTTTCTGGGTTTGCATGCGCGCCTGAAAACCCCGGCCGTCGTCCTCGACATCCCGCTCTTGTTCGAAACCGGGGGCGAGACGCGCTGTGATGCGGTCTGTGTCGTCAGTGCCCCGTATCGTGTTCAACGCCAGCGCGTGATGGCCCGGCCGGGGATGACCGCGGAAAAGTTCGCCGGCATCCTAAAACACCAGATATCGGATGAATTAAAGAGACGAGCAGCAGATTTTGTGATTTTTACCGGACTTGGGCGGTCTCACAGCTTGCCGATGATCCGCGAAATTGCGACAATTGCGAAATCGACGCGGGGGACCCACTGGCCCCCGTTCTGAAACCGGGGGCGGATACAATGCGGGAAATCGTACTCGATACGGAAACGACCGGCCTCGATCCGGCGGCGGGGCACCGGATCGTCGAAATCGGTTGTGTCGAGCTGCTCAACCACGTCCCGACCGGTGAAGTCTATCATCAGTACATCAACCCGGAACGCGACATGCCGGTGGAAGCGGAACGCGTGCATGGCCTGAGCGAGGATTTCCTGAGTGGACATCCGGTTTTTGCCGATATCGCATCTGACTTTTTTGAGTTCCTCGGTGATGCGCCGTTGGTGATCCACAACGCTGCGTTCGATATGGGGTTTATCAATGCCGAGTTCTCGCGCGCGGGCTGGGCGACCATCGACAAACGGCGCGCGGTCGACACGGTCTCGATGGCAAGGCGCAAGTTCCCCGGTGCGCAGGCCTCGCTGGACGCATTATGCCGGCGCTTCGGGATCGACCTGAGCGAGCGGTCGCTGCACGGCGCGTTGCTCGATGCGCAGCTGTTGGCGGCCGTTTATCTCGAGCTTCTGGGCGGGCGGCAGCATGGTATGGACCTCGCGGCAGAAACCGCGGCGGCGAAGGCCATCGGCGACGAGACCGGGCCGATGAGCGAGGCTTCGGGTTCAGGGCGCCGCGAGGCGCGCGCGCACGGCGCCAGCGAAGATGAACTGGCGCGGCATGCCAAGTTCCTGGAAAAGATCAAAGACCCGATCTGGCTACGTTCGTAACCGGGTTCACCGGAGGCTTATTCGGCGTCGCCTTCGGCGGCCCCGGCGGCCGGTTGCTGTTCGGCGATGCGCGCCTGATACATCGCAACGAAGTCGACGATACCGAGCATCACCGGCGGGAAACCCCCGTCACGGGTGACGTCGGCGATAATGTTTCGGGCGAACGGGAAAAGCAGCCGCGGGCACTCGATCATCAAAACCGCCTGCCGATGTTCATCGGGCACATTCACCTGGAAAGCACCGGCATAGACCAGCTCGAGGATGAAACCCTTCGTGCCGCCGACATCGCATGAGGCATTGAACGTAACGGTGACTTCGTACTGGGTTTCGGAGAGCTTCGTCGCGTTTACCCCAATATCGATATTGATATCAGGCTGTGCGGATTGCATCTGGCCGAACACGGCGGGCGCGTTAGGGACCTCGAAGGACAGGTCTTTGACATATTGACCCTGAATGGTCAGGGGTGCCTGTTGCGGGGTGTCGGCGCCGGGCGTTTCCGGCTGGATCTGATCGGCCATCTGGCTCTCCTCAAGCGATTGCGCGCTTCTGGTACCATGTCTTTTCCAGCACGACAATAACCCAGCGAGAACGAAAGCCGCGGTTACCCGGAATTGCCGTGCCGGGGGCCGTCATCGCCGATACGGTGTTCCGGCGGGACGTCATCAGGGTCCGTATCCGTCACGTCCTGATATTCGCCGTCGATCACCGGACCGCCGGTTTTCCGGCCTGCGCCGGGATGTCCGCCATCATTGGAATACGTGTGGCTTGTGTAGCGAACATCGGCCCGTGCAATCACGCGCCGGCCGATTTCGGTGGCAAGCCAGTGCCGGAACGGCGGGATGAACAACAGAAAACCGATTGAATCGGTGACGAATCCCGGCGTTAGCAGCAAAGCCCCGGCAATCACGAGGCAGACGCCGTCAAAAAGCTCTTGTACCGGCATTCTGTTCGCCTGCAGGTTCTCCTGTATTCTAAACAGGACCGAGAGTCCCTGCTGGCGTAGCATGGCCGTACCGATGACAGCGGTGAGAATGACGATGCCGATTGTGGACCACAGCCCGATTTGCTCGCCGACCTGAATAAACACGGCGATTTCGATGATCGGGACCGTGATAAAAGCGATTAACAGAATGAATGCCATGGTTGCCTTGTTCCGAACGGCTGGTCGGCTTATTTAAGGTCTGTGACGGCAAGCGCAACCTAAAGCGTGGCAATTGCCGACAATCTGGACGCGGCGGCCCGGAGCCGATACCTTGTCGGGAACCGCTTTCGGATGGGGCGGCATAACGTTTGCGCGTCTCCGCATACGACAACAGGCAAGGCCCTGAGGGTCAAGGATATCATGGGCGGCGAATTTCAGTTCTTCGACATCATCATTCTGGCGATGATCGCCGGTTTCCTCATTCTCCGGCTTCGCCGGGTTCTGGGCCGTCGCGACGGTCACGAAGGCGGGTACCATGACCGGTTCCGCGAGCGCGAGCAGGTCGAGAAGGAAGCCGGTGACGACAATATCGTGCACCTGCCGGATCGCACGGATGGCCCTGCCGATGCGCCGTCGCTCGATATCGATGCCGACGATCCGGTGGCAGCCGGGCTGACGCAGATCCGCGTCGCCGATCCCAGCTTCGGGCCCGATGAATTTGTCGAAGGCGGCAAGATGGCGTTCGAGATGATCCTGAATGCATTTGCGTCGGGTGACCGGAAAACGCTCAAGGGCCTATTGAGTCCCGATGTTTACAAGAACTTCGACGAGGCTATTACCGAACGCGAGCGTGCCGGCGAAGTTCTGGAAGATACGCTGGTCGGCATTCGGTCCGCCAAGATTGTCGAGGCAGTGATGGATGGGCATCACAGTATCGTCACGGTGAAGTTCGTCTCCGAACAGATCAGTGCCCTCCGGGATGCCGAAGGCAATATCATTGACGGCAACCCGAACGAGGTCATCGACGTGACCGATTTCTGGACATTCTCGCGCGATACCCGGTCGTCGGATCCGAACTGGACGCTGATCGGCACCGAGAGCAACAACTGACGTGTTCAGTCGGGGGCCGCGCACAAGCTCGTTCCTGACAGCGGGTTCGCTCGCGGCGGCTGTTTTCTTGGCCGGATGTGCCGGAATAGATCTCACGCCGGCGGTGCCGACGCCGGACCAGGAAACGGAACAGCTCGCGCTTGGCAAGGTCGAGGTGACGGAGCTGGAGGGCTGGAATGGGGAAAATTTCGCCGACGCCCTCCCCGCTTTTGTCCGTTCCTGCGATGCCATTGAAAAGAAGGATCCCGGCAAGGCGGTCGGTTCTGACCCGCGTATGGGGACGTATGCCGACTGGATCGCAATCTGTAAGGATGCCCGTCTGATCCGCCCCGGCAACCAGATCGAAGCCAAATACTTCTTTGAAAGCCGTTTCACCGTTTACGCGGTTGCCGATCGCATTGAGCGCGAGGGGCTTTTCACCGGTTATTACGAACCGGAGCTTGCGGGCCGTTGGGCTCCGGAAGCGGAATACCAAATCCCGATTTACTCCCGACCGGAAGACATCATCTCTATCGATCTTGGCGAGTTCCGGAACGAGCTTGCCGGCACCCAGCTTGCCGGGCGTCTCGTCGACAACAAGCTGGTCCCATACTTCTCGCGCGCCGAAATTAATGCCGGTGTGCTTCGTGGCCGCGAGCTCGAAGTCATCTGGGTAGCCGACCCGGTGGACGCGTTCTTTTTGCATATTCAAGGGTCGGGCCGCGTCAGGTTGCCGGACGACTCCTACGTTCGAATTGGATATGCCGGGCGTAACGGACGGCGCTATACGTCGATCGGCCGCGAGCTGGTCGCCATGGGCGCGATGGCGCTGGAAGATGTGACGGCGCCGGCGATCCGTGACTGGCTGCGTGCAAACCCGGCGGCCGGCACGCAGTTGATGAACCGGAATGAATCGTATGTCTTTTTCCGCGTAATCGAGGGTGAAGGCCCGCTCGGCGCACAGGGCGTGCCGTTGACGCCCGGCCGAAGCCTTGCCATTGACCGGAAGTTCCTGCCGCTTGGTGCGCCGATCTGGCTCGATACGACCGACCCGTTGAGCGAGGATGCCCCCTTGCGCCGGTTGCTGGTTACCCAGGATACGGGCAGTGCCATCAAGGGCGTCGTCCGCGGTGATGTGTTCTGGGGCTTCGGTGAAACCGCGGCCCGCCGTGCCGGCCTGATGAAGCAGCGCGGCGGGTATTTCATTCTTTTGCCCAAGGCCGCCGAGCCGCCCTCGCCGACCGTTTGACCGGCACGCACCACGCTTGCCATCCGCGCTATGAAAGAACATTCTTTGGATATGTCCGATACCGCGAAACCTACCGTCGGGTTGTTTGCAACGTGCCTTGTCGATTTGATGCGGCCCGTTGTCGGTTTCGCTGCGGTCAAGCTTTTGGAAGACGCGGGGTGTCGTGTCGACGTTCCGGTGGCGCAAACCTGTTGCGGCCAACCGGCGTACAACTCCGGTGACAAGACGGACGCACAGGACATCGCGAAATCGGTGATCGAAACGTTCGAAGGTTTTGATTACGTCGTTGCGCCGTCCGGGTCTTGTGCCGGCATGATCAAGGATCACTACCCGGAAGCCTTCGAAGACGATACGGAATGGCGCCCGCGTGCCCAGGCGCTGGCGGCGAAGACATATGAACTGATGTCGTTTCTTGCCGATGTCAGGGGCGTGACATCGACCGGCGCCGCGTTCGAGGGCACCGTGACGTACCATGATTCCTGTTCGGGCCTGCGCGAACTCGGCATCAAGGATCAGCCGCGTGCGCTTCTGTCGACCGTTTCGGGGCTGCATATTAGCGAGGGCAAAGAAACGGAAACCTGTTGCGGGTTCGGGGGGCTGTTCTGCGTCAAATATCCGGATATCTCGGAGAAAATGGTCGATGCGAAGGTCGATGACATCGTCGCCACGGGCGCCGATACCGTGCTTGCCGGCGATCTCGGATGCTTGATGAACATCGCCGGGCGCCTGCAGCGACGTGGCCTTTCCATCAAGGCACGGCATGCCGCCGAGGTTCTTGCCGGGATGTCCGCGGCACCGGCGATCGGTGAACCGGCGGACGAGGAGTAACGCCGGATGCAGCCGACGACACCCAATTTCAAACAGAACGCCCGCGACGCGATCGCCAACGATCCGCTGCAGGCCGCCCTCGGAAAGCTGGCCGTCGGGTTCCCGATGCGGCGCCTCGAGGCGGCGGCACGCCTGCCGGAATTCGAAAACCTGCGTGACCAGGCGCGGGACATCAAAACGCACGTGCTTGAGAACCTGGATTACTATCTTGAAGCATACGAGCAGAAGGTCGTCGAAAGCGGCGGCCACGTGCACTGGTGCCGGGACGCCGAGGAAGCGCGGGAGACCATTCTCGAGATCTGCCAGAAGGCCGGCGCCAAGACCGTCACGAAATCCAAGTCGATGATCTCGGAAGAAATCGCCGTCAACAAATACCTCGAGGAAAACGGCATCGAGCCGGTCGAGACGGACCTCGGCGAATACATCATTCAGCTCAGGAAGGAGCCGCCGAGCCACATCATCGCGCCGGCGATCCATTTGTCGAAGGAACAGGTCGCGGAAACGTTCCGTAACGCGCACATCGATCTCGCCGCCGACCGTGATCTGGACGAGCCACGATCGTTACTTGAAGAGGCGCGCGCCAAGCTGCGCGAGAAGTTCCTTGGTGCCGACGTGGGCCTGACCGGTGCCAATATGCTGATTGCCGAAACCGGAACAAACGTGCTTGTCACCAACGAAGGCAACGCGGACCTGACCAACAATCTGCCCCGCGTGCATGTGGTCATTGCGAGCATCGAAAAGATCGTGCCGACGCTGGAAGATGCATCGACGATCCTGCGCGTGCTTGCACGGTCTGCCACAGGCCAGGACATTTCCGTCTACACCACGTTCTGTACCGGACCGCGCCGTCCGGAAGACCTGGACGGACCGGAGGAATATCACGTCGTGCTGCTTGATAACGGTCGCAGCGAGATGATCGGCTCAGAGTTTCACGAGATGTTGCGCTGTATCCGTTGCGGCGCGTGCCTGAACCACTGCCCGATCTATAAATCTGTCGGCGGCCACGCCTATGGCTGGGTGTATTCCGGGCCGATGGGCGCGGTTCTGATCCCCAATCTGATCGGCATGGAAGAAGCCCAGCATCTGCCCAACGCCTCAACACTCTGCGGGAAGTGCGAAAGCGTCTGTCCGATGCGCATCCCGCTGCCGAAAATGCTCCGAAAGTGGCGCGAGAGACAGTTCCGGGCGCATACCGGCGCGCCGTCGGCGCGATGGGCGCTGCGTGGCTGGGCTTGGCTGGCCAAGCGGCCGGGCCTATATCGATGGGCCATGAACGTCGGCGTTGCCGTTCTTGGGCAGTTCGGCGGCCGTGGCCGTTTCCGGTCCTTGCCTTTGGCGTCGGGCTGGACCTCCAAAAGGGATCTCGCGGCCCCTGCCGGCGACACGTTTATCAATCAGTTCCATAAAGGCGCACGCGGAGATCAAAGCGGCGCGCTTATGCGTAAAAAGGTGCATTGATGAGTGCACGAGAAGAAATTTTGGGGCGGTTGCGTGGCAAATTAGGGCATTCTGATGCGCCTAATGCCAGCAACCCAGCCCTAGATCACATACAAGAGCACCATAAAAACCTTATTCCAAAGCGTGGCGATCTCGATAAAGCGCAACGGGTTGATCTTTTTGTGCAAGAAGCGACGCGGGTGAACGCGACCGTGGTCCGTGTCGCCACGCTGGAAGACGTGCCGGATCAGGTCAGCGCCTATCTGCGCGAGCATCAGCTGCCCGCGAAAATCAAGATTGCCCCGCATGAATCCCTCAAGTCTTTGAACTGGCAGGCAAAAACATCGCTGATGGTCGACGAGGGCCGTGGTGCCGGCGATGATGGGGTGTCTGTCAGCGTGGCCTACGGCGGTGTTGCCGAGACCGGGACGCTGGTGATGTCGTCGGGGCCGCAGTCGCCGACGTCGCTGAACTTTCTGCCACTCGATCATATCGTCGTTCTGCAGGCGGCAGATATCGCCGGCGACTACGAAACAGTTTGGGAACGGATCCGAAACAAGGCTGGTCCAGGCAAGCTTCCACGTACCGTTAACTGGATTACGGGGCCGTCACGAACGGCGGATATCGAACAGACTCTGTTGTTGGGCGCACACGGCCCGCAACGCCTTCATATCCTGATCGTCGACCAGCCCGGCGGGTGACATGGGCGGGGGAAAACGCCCGCGCCGCCGTAAATTGACTGCCGATGAGCAGGCGCTTTGGAAGCACGTCACACAATCGGTCCGAAAGACGGGTGATGGCGATCTTCAGTCCCTGGCTGCGGACAACGCCGACGATGATGACGGCGCACCGGCGCCCAAATCGCCCCCGGCCCGCAAAATCCGCCGCCGCATCGTCGATCCGCCGCCCCTGCCACCGGCGCCGGCCCCCGTTCAGCTATCGCACGGCACGACCACGGGGATGGACCGCAGGACCGCGCAACGCCTGAAGCGCGGCAAGCTTGATGTCGAGGGCCGGATCGACCTGCACGGCCATACCCAGGCCGCCGCGCATCGGGCGCTGGAACGGTTCCTCCACGACGGTTACATGGCCGGGACCCGGACCGTTCTGGTGATTACGGGCAAGGGCGACCGGCTCGGCGGCAAGCCGGGTGTGCTGCGTGACGCGGTGCCGCGCTGGTTCAATGAAATGCCGCTGCGTCAATGGGTTGCAGGGTTTTCTTTCGCCGCGCCGAAAGATGGCGGCGATGGCGCCTTGTATGTACGATTGAAACGCCGGAAATCGCCTCGCTGAATTTCTTGTTGCCAGCGATAAATTGTTAAGAATTAGGCGCTTAAAGTGCTTTCATGACTCCGTTTGGCAAACGTGTGCGTGAACACCGCATGGCGCGGAAGATAACGCTGAAGCAGATGGCCGCCGATCTTGGTGTGTCGGCGGCGTATTTTTCTGCGCTTGAACACGGTCACCGCGGGCGTCCGAGCTCTGGCCTGGTGGCGCAGATTTGCGGCTATTTCGACCTGATGTGGGACGAGGCCGAGGAAATCCAACGCCTCGCCGAGCTCTCGCATCCGAAGGTGACGGTGAACACCGCCGGTCTCAGCCCGAAAGCGACGGAACTCGCCAATCTTTTGGCGGAAAACATCGAGGAAATGGACGAAGACACCCTCGACTGGGTCATCGCCGAGGTAAAACTCCGCATCGGCACCCGGCCTGAAGGTCCGACGCACTGAGCCCTATAGAATAAACTTCGAAACGTCGGCGTTTCGCGCCAGATCGGAGACCTGCTTCTTCACGTAGTCCGCATCGATGGTGATTTCCTCGCCGCTCTTCTCGGAGGCGGTGTAGCTGATCTCTTCCAAAAGCTTCTCCATCACCGTGTGTAGGCGCCTGGCACCGATGTTCTCCACGCCCTGGTTGATCTCGGCGGAAAGATCGGCGAGCTCGTCGATGGCGTCGTCGGTGAACGTGATCTTCAGATCCTCGACACCCATCAAGGCCGTGTACTGCTTGACGAGGCTGGCTTCCGGTTCCGTCAGGATGCGCACGAAGTCGTCGCGCGTCAGCGCGTTCAGATTGACACGGATCGGCAGACGCCCCTGCAGTTCCGGCAGCATGTCGGACGGCTTGGCGATGTGGAACGCACCCGATGCGATGAACAGGATGTGATCGGTCTTCACGGGCCCGTGCTTGGTGGCGACGGTCGTGCCCTCGATCAGCGGCAGCAGGTCGCGTTGCACCCCTTCCCGGCTGACGTCGGCGCCCTGGCGCTCGGCGCGCGCCGTGATCTTGTCGATCTCGTCAAGGAAAACGATGCCGTTATTTTCGACGTTGTTGATGGCTTCCTTCAGCACTTCTTCCTCGTCGAGCAGCTTGTCCGCTTCCTCGCGAAGCAGGAGGTCGTACGAATCATCGACCGTGATCCGCTTCTTCTTGGTCTGCTGGCCGAACGCTTTGCCCAGCATGTCGTTCAGATTGATCATGCCCATCTGTGCGCCCGGCATGCCGGGAATGTCGAACGTCGGCATGCCGCCACCGGATGTGTCCGAGATCTCGATCTCGATTTCCTTCTGCCCCAGCTCGCCGTTGCGGAGCATGGTACGGAACTTTTCCTTGGTGTCTTTCGAAGCGCCCTCGCCCACCAGCGCATCGACGACACGGTTCTCGGCGTTCAGCTCAGCCTTCGCCTCGACGCGTTTGCGCATCTGGTCGCGGCTCATGTGCAGCGCAACCTCCAGCAGATCGCGCACGATCTGTTCGACATCGCGGCCGACATAGCCGACCTCGGTGAACTTGGTTGCCTCGACCTTGATGAACGGGGCCTGCGCGAGTTTCGCGAGGCGCCGTGCGATCTCGGTCTTGCCGACACCGGTCGGGCCGATCATCAGGATGTTCTTGGGCAGCACTTCTTCGCGCATGTCTTCGTCGAGCTGCTGACGGCGCCAGCGGTTGCGGAGTGCGATGGCGACCGCCTTCTTGGCATCCTTCTGGCCGATGATGTAGCGGTCGAGCTCGGAAACGATCTCGCGCGGGGTAAAATTGCTCATAGTTTCTCGATCACGAAGTTATTGTTGGTATAGACACAGATATCCGCTGCGACGCCCATGGCCTTAAGGGCGATATCCTCGGCGGAAAGCCCGTCCTGGTCGACAAGTGCACGTGCCGCAGCGAGCGCGTAGTTGCCGCCGGAGCCGATGCCGATCAGCCCGTCCTGCGGTTCCAGCACGTCGCCGTTCCCGGTCAGGATCAACGACACCTCCTTGTCGGCGACGGCCATCATCGCTTCAAGCCGGCGCAGGTAACGGTCGGTCCGCCAGTCCTTGGCGAGTTCGACGCAGGCACGCATCAACTGATCCGGATACTGATCCAGTTTGCCCTCGAGGCGCTCGAACAACGTGAACGCATCTGCCGTCGCACCGGCGAACCCGGCGATCACCTTGTCGCCGGAAAGACGGCGCACCTTGCGTGCGTTGGCCTTTACCACGGTATCGCCGAGGCTCACCTGGCCGTCACCGGCAATGACCACCGAATCGTTTTTCCGCACCGACAGGATCGTTGTCGCGTGCCAAGAGGTCGGTTGCGTATCGGTTGACATGGATACTCCTCGGTCGGGTTCGGCGGGCCATGCCGCCAGGGGCCGGAAAAGAACGTTCCCCTATGTGGTCCGATCGCACCGAGTGGTCAAGTCGCACGGGTCCGGCAAGACTGCGCGTGGGGCTGGCAGAGCCGGAATCAACCTGCTAGAAGAACTGCGTTCTTTGCAGGAGACTCTTTGATGCGTACAGCAACCATCGAACGCAAGACGAAGGAAACGGATATTTCCGTGAGCCTCGATCTCGACGGCAACGGGAACTATGACGTTTCGACCGGAATCGGGTTTCTCGATCACATGCTGGAGCAGCTTTCGCGGCACAGCCTGATGGATCTGACGGTGAAGGCAAAGGGTGACCTGCATATCGATTTTCACCACACGACCGAGGACACGGGCATCGCCATCGGCGAAGCGTTCTCCAAGGCGCTCGGTGACCGTAAGGGCATCACGCGCTATGCCAGCGCGCTGATCCCGATGGACGAGACGCTGACCCGCGTCGCCATCGACATTTCGAACCGTCCGTACCTGATCTGGAAGGTGGACTTCTCGAAGCCGAAGCTCGGTGACATGGATACCGAACTGTTCAAGGAATGGTTCCAGGCCTTCGCGCAGGCGGCGGGCATCACGTTGCATGTCGAAAACCTGTACGGCGAAAACAACCACCATATCGTCGAGAGCTGCTACAAAGGCCTCGCCCGCTCGCTACGTGACGGCATCGCCATCGACCCGCGCAAGGCTGACGAGGTCCCGTCCACCAAAGGCGTGCTTTAACGGCTCGGAGATTTTGAGACCGATGCGGCTTTATTCGGTATACCTCCGCGATCACGGCCGGATGCCGGCGGAAGACCTTGTTCTTGTAAAAGAGGGGTTCTCCTGGCCCGCATTCGTGTTCACGTTCGTCTGGGCATTGTGGACACGCATGTGGTTGCCGGCCATTGTCATGTTCACCGTGATCGCGCTTGTCGGTTTCGGCCTGCGCGAGTTGCATGTGGGCGAAGATATGGAAGGCCTTGCGTCCTTGCTCATGGCGCTGGCCATCGGCCTTGTCGGCAACGATCTCCGCCGCTGGTGGCTGGATCAAAAAGGCTTTCGGGAAGTCGCCGTCGTGTCGGGCAAGAATCTCGAAGACGCGACCCGGCGGTTCCTCGACGCCGCCGATATCGACCGCACGGGCATTTACACATGAGCATCGCCATCGTCGACTATGGATCCGGAAATCTTCGCTCCGCGGCCAGGGCGTTCGAGCGCGCGGTCAATGAAGCGGGCCTGCCCGACAAGGTCATGGTGACGGGCGATCCCTATGCCGTGCGCCTTGCCGACCGTGTCGTGCTGCCGGGCGTCGGTGCCTACGCGGACTGCAAGCGCGGGCTCTGGGCAATCGACGGGATGCCGGAAGCGATCCGCGAACATGTTATCGACAAGGGCAATCCGTTCTTCGGGATCTGCGTCGGCATGCAGTTGATGGCGACCAAGGGACTGGAACACGGCGAGACCGAGGGCTTCGGATGGATCGGCGGCGCGGTCGACCGGATCACACCGGATGACCCTGCCCTGAAAATCCCGCACATGGGCTGGAACGAACTGATCCTGCCGGACAACCCGCACCCGTTGTTCGACGGGCTCGAAACCGGCACCCATGTCTATTTCGTGCACTCCTATCACATGGTGACGGACAATCCGGCGCATGTCCTGGCACGTGCCGATTACGGCGGGCCGATCACGGCGGCGATCGGTCGCGACAACATGGTCGGTACCCAGTTCCACCCGGAAAAGAGCCAGGCGGCGGGATTGCGCATCATCACCAATTTCCTCAGGTGGACGCCATGATCTTCTTCCCGGCGATCGATCTCAAGGCAGGTCAGTGCGTGCGTCTTGTGCACGGTGACATGGAACAGGCGACCGTGTTCAACGACGACCCGGCGGCGCAGGCCCGGGCATTCGCCGACGCCGGCTGCACGTGGTTGCACATGGTCGATCTCGACGGTGCCTTTGCCGGAAAGCCCGAGAACGCCGAGGCCGTCTCCGCCGTTTTGGACGCGGTCGATATCAAGGTACAATTGGGCGGCGGTATCCGTGACATGAACACCATCGAGGGCTGGCTGGCGCGCGGCCTCGCGCGGGTGATCTTGGGCACCGTCGCGGTGCGTGACCCTGCATTGGTGATCGACGCCTGCAAGGCATTCCCCGGACATGTCGCGCTCGGCATCGATGCGCGCGACGGGTACGTTGCCGTGCAGGGCTGGGCGGAGGCGACGGAACTCAAAACGGAAGAGCTTGCGAAGCGGTTCGAAGACGCCGGTGCGGCGGCGCTGATCTTTACCGACATCGGCCGCGACGGGGCGATGCAAGGACCGAACCTGGATGCGACGCTGGCCCTTGCCGATGCCGTTGATATCCCGGTCATCCTGTCGGGCGGTGTTTCGTCGATGGACGACCTTGAAGCGGTGCGCGAACGCGGCGGCAAGCTGGCGGGCGTCATTTCCGGACGCGCCGTTTATGACGGTCGTATCGATCCCGCCGAGGCTGTGCAGTTGTTGGCGGAGGCGGCATGACCCTCAAGGTGCGCATCATTCCCTGTCTCGACGTCGATCAGGGTCGGGTCGTCAAGGGTGTCAACTTCGTCGATCTGATCGATGCCGGCGATCCGGTCGAGCAGGCGCGAATTTACGACGCCGCCGGTGCGGACGAACTCTGTTTTCTCGATATCACGGCAAGCCACGAGGACCGGGACACGATCTTTGACGTCGTAGCAAGGACCGCCGAGCAATGCTTCATGCCGCTGACCGTGGGCGGCGGGGTGCGCACGACAGACGATATCCGGAAGCTTTTGTTGGCCGGCGCCGACAAGGTCTCGATCAATACGGCCGCTGTGCACAATCCCGAATTTGTGCGGGAGGCGGCGGAAAAGTTCGGCACCCAGTGCATCGTCGTCGCGGTGGACGCAAAGGCGACGGGTCCGGACAAGTTCGAGATCTTTACCCACGGTGGGCGCAAGGAAACCGGTCTCGATGCGGTCGAGTGGGGCGTGCGTATGCAGGAGCTCGGTGCCGGCGAAATCCTGCTCACCTCGATGGACCGGGACGGTACCAAGCAGGGGTTCAACCTGCCGCTGACGCGCGCCGTCGCCGATGCCCTGACGATCCCGGTGATCGCGTCGGGCGGCGTCGGCAACCTGGATCATCTCGTCGAGGGCGTCACCGAAGGCCATGCGTCGGCCGTACTTGCGGCCTCGATTTTCCATTTCGGCACCTATACGATCGGCGAAGCCAAGGCGCACATGAAAAAGGCGGGCGTCGCCGTCCGCGAAACCTGAGGGGCGATCAGCATGAGTAGCGATAATCCGGGCGGCGTTCTCGAACGCTTGTTCAGCGTGATCGAAAGCCGCAAGGGCGCTGATGCGGATACGTCCTATACCGCAAAGTTGCTCGCTGGCGGGCCGGCAAAAATCGGCAAGAAGATCAACGAGGAAGCCGCCGAAGTCACCATTGCCTCCCTTGCCGAGGGCAAGGACGCCGTCGCGCGCGAAAGCGCGGACCTGCTCTATCACCTTCTCGTCATGTGGGCGGCAATGGGCATTCGCCCGGAAGATGTCTATGCCGAGTTGGCCAAGCGCGAAGGCACCTCCGGCATCGAGGAAAAGAAAAGCCGGAAATAACATTTCGCATGGGGAATAAACGATGGCCTACGATATGACCTACAATCCGGAGAATATCTTCGCCAAGATCCTGCGTGGCGAGATCCCGTGCGACAAGGTCTTTGAAGACGAACACACGCTTGCGTTCAATGACATCAATCCGCAGGCGCCGGTGCATGTGCTCGTGATCCCCAAAGGTGCCTACGTCAACATGGACGATTTCCATGAAAAGGCATCGGATGCGGAGATTGCCGCGCTGATGCGCGCGGTCGGTCAGGTTGCCAAGCTCAAGGGCTTGAGCGAAACGGGATACCGAATTCTCTCCAACACGGGTGAGGATGCGCATCAGGAAGTGCCGCATTTGCATCTGCACGTGGTCGGAAAGCGGGATCTCGGCCGTATGATCGGGCGTCCGAAGTCTGAAGCCTGAGTGCAACGGGTCGTTATCCACTAGATATTCACATTCCCCCTATCTGTTGCGATTTGCTTGAGTTAAGATACTGCATCTAGGTTCAGCATCGAGTACGAAGCATGGCGACACGTTCCGAAATCGAGCGCAGCGAGCTGGCGCCGCTGCCGGGCCAGCCGGAGATCGTACCCCTGCCGGATAGCGGTCCCGTGGTGATCCCGGGCGGCGGCCTGTTATCGGAGGCGGTCTACGCGCGGGTTGATGCCGATCTCCTGATTGAGCTTGCGGACGGCACCCGCCTGATCGTCCCCAATTATTTCGGCTCCGAAATGCCGCCACCTCTGGCCACGGATGCGGGCGTTCATATCGGTTCCGATGTGGTATCTGCATTGGCCGGGATCGATGCCGCCGAGACGCCGACGGTTGCAGCCGCGACAGCGCCGATCGGGCGGATTGAAACGCTTTCCGGCGACGTCGAGATCGTCCGTGCCGACGGCGCCGTGCTTGAAGCCGAGGTTGGCACCCTGGTCAGTCGCGGCGATCGAATCGAAACCGGAACGGATGGCAACGCCGGCCTTCTTTTCGCCGACGAAAGTACTTTCTCGGTCGGTCATTACGCAAAAGCAACATTTGACGAACTGGTTTTTGATCCGGACAGCGGCGCCCAGCATGCGACGTTTATCGTTCAACAGGGAACGTTTTCGTTTTCCGGCGGCGGGATTTCACAGACGGACGGTGCCTTTGTCATCAAGACGCCGGCAGCGACAATCAGTGTCGATGGAGCCTCCGGTGCGGGCCGGGTCGAAAGCGACGGCGGCACGATGGTCACCTATCTCAGGGCCGATGATGTGGGACCCGGTGCGCTCAGGGTCGAGAACCCCGCCGGCGCCGAGGTGCTGGACAGTTCCTATGAAGCCCTGATCGTCGACGATTACTTCACCCGCCCCAGCGGCGTCCTGCGCCTGGGGCCGCGGGACGCAACGGAACATTTCGGCGATGCCGTAATGGCGCTGCCCGACGCGCACGCCATGATGCCGGCGACGCTGCTGTCGCAGCAGCGCGGCGCGGACCCGGCGAGCCGGGCACTTGCCGAGCACGGGGAGGAAGAAGGCTTCGAACGCGAAACGGATGACGGCAGCGGACTTGGCGAAGCCGTGCAGGTCGACCGGGACACGGCGTTCGAGATTGCGGCACGCAAGGCGGCGATCGCCGCTGCGGCACGCGATGCGGCGGACGAGGCGCTCCGTGATGCGTCGGCGGCCGAAACGGCCGCGCGCATGCAGGCGGCCGATGCCGGCGCGGACGCCAACGAGAAACTCACCGAAGCCGAAGCGTTGCGCCGCCAGGCGCTCGATATCCTTGAGGAGTCGGAACGCCGTGACCGTGCGTTCGAGGATTCCATTCGCGAGACGGAACGGGCCACGCAGGCCGAGGACGATGCCGCGCGTGCCGTTGCCGAAACGGATCTGGCGGAAGCACAGGCGGCGGAGCGGCTGGCGGCTGCCGAAGAGGCGGTGCGCCGCGCCCTCGAGGAAGCGGAACGGGCCCGTAATGAAGCGCTGCAGATCCTTGAGGAGGCGAAACAGAAGGAAGCCGCGTTTGCCGAGGCACAACGCGCGGCGCAGGCTGCCCAGGAAGCGGAGGAAGCCCGCGCGCTCGCCGTAGCCGAGGCCGATGCGGCCGAAGAAGCCGCCGCCGCCGCCCTTCGTGCCGCCGAAGCCGCCGCCGCGGCTGCGGCCCGCGATGCGGAAGCGGCAGAGCGGGTCGCCCAGGAGGCGGGCACCGCAGCGGAAGTGGTGGAGAAAGTCGTCGAGCGCGAGCTCGCTGCGATCGATCCGGATCTTCTCAAGCCGCCGGAGGCGGACGACCCGTCCGCCACCCGGGGCGACTGGATCACGAATACGAACGCGTCGATGAACGTTGCGCGTGCCTCCCTCGATGCCGGCGAGGCAGCGGCCCGCGAAGCTTACCGTGAAGCCCTGCGTGAAGGTTCAAGCATCGAAGAGGCGCTCGAACGCGCCATCGTCGCGGCGGAAGCCTACGGCGGTGCCCGGGCCGCGGATCAGGTTATCGCGGCCGGCCCGGATGGATTGATCGACGCTGACGAGTCCGAAGACTCCGGTACCCTGATCGCCGGTGGCGGAGGTGGCGGGTATACGGGAGACGCCGGTACAACGGCTGCGATCGGCAGCGACGTGTTGATCGGCGGCGCCGGCGGCGATGCCCTGGCTGGTGGGGGCGGCGGCAGTTATGGCGGGATTGACGGTCTTTTCGGATTCGGTTTCACGTTCACCCCGATCGTGCTCAATCTCTCGACGCGTGCCGACGATGACGACGACCGCGACGATCCGGTCACGCTGACGGCGACCGTGACATCGGCCGACACGCTGACGGGCACGTCGCTGGCGGACTTTCTTGTCGGCGACGATACGACCAGCACCATTGGCGCCCGGGAAGGCGCGGACTTCGTTTACGGAGATACGCCGACCAACCTGCTGTCGGGGACGCATAACATTTCAAACACGCTGACAAATCCGACGTTCGCGGCTTCCGGCGGTGACGACCTGATTTCCGGCGGTGCCGGCGATGACAGTCTGTGGGGCGGCGCGGGCGCGGACACGATTTACGGCGACGTTCCGGACGATACGTCCGCGTTCGGCATCTCGCTCGGCAGCGCCGGCAACGGGGCCGACGACATTTACGGCGGCGACGGGAACGACACCATCTACGGCAATGGTGGTGCCGACACGCTCAACGGCGAGGGCGGTGATGACACGTTCATGCTGGGTGACGACGATGGCGCCAACGACGTGGTTCGCGGTGGCGACGCAGGCAGTGATTCCGGCTCCGATACGGTCGATTATTCCGGTGCCGGTGCGTCCGTGAGCATTGATCTGGCGGCCGGTACGGCGACAGGCGCGAACACCGGGACCGACACGCTCGACGGGATCGAGTACGCCGTCGGCACGGATCATAACGACACCATTTCGGGTTCGGCCGATGCCAACTCGCTCTCCGGCGGCGGTGGCGCGGACACGCTTTCAGGGCTTGGCGGTGCGGATAATATCTTCGGCTACGCGGGTGACGACGTTTTGATCGGCGGCGAAGGTGTGGACAACCTGACCGGCGGCACCGGCGCGGACGAATTTCGTTTCGAGGGTGGTTCGGGCGCCGATGCCCTCGCAAAGGCGACGTCGCTCGGCACCGATCTCATCAACGATTATAACGCCTCCGAAAATGACCTGTTCATGCTGTCGGACGGGGATTTCAGTCTCGGCAACGCAGGGACGCTGACGGACGGGGTGAATTATTTCGAAGCCGATTCGACAACTATTTCGGGGGCGGCACAAAATCTCTCGGGCGGTGTGGCCAACGCCGGTATCGTGATCATCGGCTCAGCCAGCGGCGGCGATGACGCCCAGATCTGGTACACGGATGATGCGTCCGCCATGACCGACAGCAACTCCTACCAGATCGCGACTGTTTCGGGTGCGGATCGTTCCGCGATCGATGCGGGCGATTTTAATCTCAAGAATTGACGGCGGACACTTTTCGTCAGCGGATCAGACGCAGCTGAGCGATGTCAATTGGGCCTGTGCCTTGTCGTTAAAGATGCCGCGGACCGGCATGTCATTGCCCTTTGGGTCGCGCAGAATGCCGTCGACCCTCGCGCCCGCAATCTCGCTGCCGACGACGATCGCCTGCCCCAGCACCGAATCGACCAGGCGGTCATCGAGATCGACCGTGAACTCCAGATTCTGACCCGGGCCAAAGCTGGCGAAAAGCATGAGCAGAACGACATCGCCGTCCGACACCTTGGGCGTGGCCGCGAGCCGTGCGGTACCGCCGATGATGTCAAAGTCGGACGGGATATTCTCACCCGCACCACCGAACACCGTATCGAAAATCAGTGATCCGGCCGACGTGCCCAGATTGAACGTCAGGCTGACCAGCGACCAGGCCTCTTCGGAACGGTTGTGTATCGACATAATATCGGGCGAGGATTCGTAGAAATCGATTTCGACGACGGGACCGCAGGCACGGGCCGGCAGGGCGGTGATGACAAGCATCCATCCCGCTACGAACGAAGCCAGGAACCCGGGTCGAAGCACCGCACGCATCTGCCGCCTCCTCACCTTATGTTGTCAGTAGCTGCGCAGGTTCAAGTCGCAAACAATCAGGCGGCAGCGGCCCCCGCTTGGATGCGCCGGTAGCTGAGCGCTTCCGCGATGTGCGCCCGGCCGACCGCCGTCGCGCCGTCCAGGTCGGCGATGGTGCGCGCGACTCGCAGCACCCGGTGGTATCCTCTGGCAGATAGACTGAACGCGGCAACGGCATCGTCCATCAGCTTGCGCCCGGCATCGTCCGGCGCCGCGATTTTCTCCAGCGCCCGGCCATCGATGGCGGCGTTGGTGACCGGCACCCCGGGGCCAAGCGCCTCGGACCGGACGCGCTGCCGGCAGCGCGCGGTGGCGACACGGCCTGCGACATCGGCACTCGTATCGCCGGGCGCGGGCAGCGAGAGGTCGCTCGGATGCACGGCCGGAACCTCGACAACAATATCCATCCGGTCCATGAGCGGTCCTGAGATCTTGGCCTGGTAGTCCGTCCCGCACTTGGGGGCCCGCGAACATGCAGCCCCCGGGTCGGCCAGATAGCCGCAGCGGCAGGGATTCATGGCGGCGACGAGCTGAAAACGTGCCGGGTAGACCACGTGCGCGTTGGCGCGCGCAATACTGACGCGCCCCGTCTCCAGCGGTTGCCGAAGGGCTTCGAGCGCCTGGCCCTTGAATTCCGGCAGTTCATCGAGAAACAGGACCCCCAGGTGGGCGAGCGATATCTCGCCGGGCCGCACCCGGTGGCCGCCGCCGACCAGCGCCGCGACGCTCGCCGAATGATGCGGATCGCGGAACGGCCGCCGCCGCGTCAATCCGCCGTCGGGCAGCTCGCCGGCCAGCGAGTGCACCATGGACACCTCGAGGATTTCGCGCGATGTCAGCGGCGGCAGCAAACCGCCGAGCCGGTGCGCCAGCATCGACTTCCCCGAGCCCGGCGGGCCGATCATCAGCATGTTGTGCCCGCCGGCGGCAGTGATCTCCAGGGCACGCTTGGCCGTTTCCTGACCTTTGACGTCGACCAGATCCGGATAGTCCGGCAGTTCGTCGTAAACGCGGGCTTCCGGCTGTGCCAGCACGTGCGTCCCCTTGACGTGATTGATGAGCGACAGCAGGTCGGGGGCGGCAATGACCTCCAGCTCGCCGGCCCAGACGGCCTCGCTACCCTGCTTTTGCGCGCAGACGAAGGTGCGGGCGCCGGCGGCGGCGTGAATGGCGGCGGGCAGCACGCCGAGCGAAGGCGCAATGGTGCCGTCGAGACCGAGTTCACCCATCGCCGTCATGCGGCCGGTTTCGTCGGCTGACAGCACACCCATCGCGCCCAGCAGGCCGATGGCGATCGGCAGATCGAAGTGACTGCCTTCCTTGGCGACGTCGGCAGGCGCGAGGTTGACCGTGATCCGTTTTGGCGGCAACGCGAGACCCATGGCATTGAGCGCCGCGCGCACCCGTTCCCGGCTTTCGCCGACGGCCTTGTCCGGCAGACCGACGACATGAAAGGCGGGCAGGCCCGATGCCATCTCCACCTGAACATCCACATCGAGAACATCGATGCCCTGAAACGCTACCGTGCCGACGCGCGCAACCATATCCGCCCCTTTCGTTGCCTTTACATGACCTATGAAAGGACCGGTGGGACTTTTTGTCTGTGTGGTTGCATTCCCGCCGCACGCAGATCGGGAAAGACGCCGCGAATGTTTACAACTTCTTATTTCGATTGAATTTTATTGGTATCGAAGAGTCACCGGTTTATCGTTCTAGGGGGTCGAACGGTTGTCAGAGTCAGAATCAGAATTCGAACACGGCGTTACTATCGATGCGAACGGTATCCTCGTGGTGCGGTTCGCGGGGGTGTTCGATGTCGAAAAATGGGCGGATCGCGCCCTGGATCCGGCCAATCCTGCAAACGCTGGGGGTTTCGATCCGGAACGGCCGATTGTCGTCGATCTCACGTTTTTTGCGCCACCGCCGACGGACTGGCCTGCGGGTGCACGGCGCGTAATTTCGGTCATCAAGAAAAGGGGTGAGAGGCGCGGCCGTCGCGCCCTGGTGGTGGGAGAGAATATCCAAGCCCGGATTGCCGCCAATTTCTTTATCAAGTTCAAGGAAGTTGTTGCCGGTAAATCCGAGGGGCTGCGCATCTTTACGTCGTTTGACGAGGGATACGCCTGGGCGACGGAAGGGTGGCAACGGCCTGTTTGACGGTGATACATATCATCGATGATCGAGATCACACCCGATATTTCCATTGATGATACCGAGATCGAAGAGCGGTTTATGCGTGCCGCCGGTCCTGGCGGGCAAAAGGTCAACAAGACCGAAAGCGCCGTGCAACTGCGGTTTGATGCGCGGCACTCGCCGGCACTCAGCAATGCGCAATTCCTGCGCCTGAAGACATTGGTCGGGCGCCGCATGACCGCGGACGGCGTGGTTGTGATCACGGCGCGGCGGTTCCGCACGCAGGAACAGAACCGTCAGGACGCGATGGGCCGGCTGATTGCACTTGTCCGCGCGGCTGCGGCGCCACCGAAACGCCGGGTTGCGACGAAAACGCCGAAGGCGCAAAAACGCAAACGTCTGGATAACAAGCGCCGCAAGAGTGCGATCAAGAAGACCCGCGGTTCGGTGACGCGCGACGATTGATTCTAGAGCTTCGCCTCGATCGCGTCCCAGATATCGGCTTCGAGGCAGACGTCGTCGAAGCGGTTGATTTCCTGCAGGCCCGTCGGCGAGGTGACGTTGATCTCGGTCATGTAGCCGCCGATGACGTCGATGCCGACGAAGACCATGCCGCGCTGTTTCAGTTCCGGACCGATGGCCGCGCAGATGTCGCGCTCGCGGTCCGTGATCTCGGACTTCACTGCTTTGCCGCCGACATGCATGTTGGACCGCGCCTCGCCTTCCGCCGGTACGCGGTTGGTGGCGCCCGCGATTTCGCCGTCGATCAGAATGATCCGCTTGTCGCCTGCGCGCACGTCCTTGAGGTACGCCTGCGCGATGATCGGCTCGCGGTAGAGCATCGTGAACATCTCGAGTAGCGCGTTCAGGTTCTCGTCTTCCGGCTTGATATGGAATACCCCGGCACCACCGTTGCCGTAGAGCGGCTTGATGATGATGTCCTTGTGCTCTCTACGGAACGCCATGATCTGATCTCGGTCCGATGAAATCAGGGTCGGCGGCATGAATTCGGCGAAGCGCGTGACGAAAAGTTTCTCCGGCGCATTGCGCACCTCGCGCGGATCGTTGACGACAAGCGTCTCGGGATGCACGTGTTCAAGCAGATGCGTCGCCGTGATGTAGGCCATGTCGAAGGGCGGGTCCTGGCGCATCAGCACCACCTCGACATCGTCGGCAAGATCGATCGTACGCCGTTCGCCCAGCGTGAAGTGATTGCCCTTTTCGCGCCGGACCTCCATCGGCTCGGCTTCTGCAAGGATGCGGCCGTTCGACATCGAGAGTTTACCGGGGACGTAATGCAACAGCTTGTGGCCGCGCTTCTGTGCCTCAAGTGCCATGACGAAAGTGCTGTCGCCGTTAATGTCGATACTGCTCACATGATCCATCTGGATCGCGACGGTCAGGGTCATGGCGTGTTCCTAGATTGAATTGCGGTTCCGCTTATGTGAGGCGCGTGCGGAGTTCCTGCAAGAGAATGGTGGTGTTGTAGCGGGCCGACTCGCCGGCGCCGAGCCGCAGATATTCTTCGAGTGCGTCGACGGCGGCCTGGATGCGGTCGAGCCTGGCATTCAGCAGGCCGCATTCGCGCCACAGTGTCGGCTCTTCGGGCGCGATGCGCAGTGCGAGATCGAGCAGCCCCGCCGCCTCTTCAAGCCGCTTGCCGCGCAAAAGCACGGCCTTGCGTCCACCGAGCAGCCGAAGCAGGGCTTCCTTGTCCGTCATGACCTTCAGGCCGTCGGGCGTCAGCTCCGACTCGTTACCGTCAAACGCCTTAAGAATGGCACGGATGTCAGCCGGTTCCAGTGTCCTGCCGTCGCCGAGCGGGTCGGCAACGAGCCGTTCGCCCATCGCCTGCAGGCGGATCAGCATACGGCCCGGAATGTGCAGGATCTCGGCCTCCCATCCGAGCCTGCGCGCCGTCGTCGCGTACAGGATCGCCAGCGCATCGCTGGAGCCGATGCGACTGTCGATAACACGGGTCAGGTCGAAGCAGTCTTCGTCGGTGCCGTTCGACTCGCCACCGCCATAACCGTAGTGGCGTGACAGCACCTGGCGCAGCGCGTCGATCATGACGGCGACCGGCACAGGTCCATCGTCGATGCGTGCGTAGTCGCCGACCTTGGTCTGTAGTTTTTCCAGGTGGCGGCGATAGCGGTCGACGGGCAGGGCCGGCCGGTCAAGGGCGCCGACGAGCAGAGTGGCTTCGGCGAGATCCAAATCGTCTTGGTCGCCGCCACCGAAGCGGGTCAGCCGGTCGATAATTTCAGTGCGGGTTCTCACGACGCCGCCGCCGATTTGACGCGGACGTGGCTGACCACCCTTTTGACGTATTTAATGCCGCGGGCGTGGTTGATGACGCGCTGCAGTTCCGCGTCGTCCTGGGCGATGCCGATCAGGTAAATCACGGCGCCAACCGTTTCGATCGAATAATTGATGGCAAGGATGTCCTTGTCGAAGGTCATCTTCGATTTGAGCTGGGTCGTGATCCACGAATCATTGGCAATATCAGACAGCGGATTTTCGCTGACCAGGACTTCGTTGATGACGTCTTTGACGTCGCTCACGCCCCACGCAATCTTGACCGCCTCGGCGCGGCGTTCCTCAGTCGGCACGCGGCCGGTCAGAAGGACCCGGCCTTCGTAGACTTCGATGCCGACGTCTCTGAAAAGCTCGTCATTTGCATCAAGCATATTCGCGCGAACCTTCGTTGCCGTCGCGGTATCCTGGGCGACACCCTTGATGCCGCGTTCCTGATACGCGGCGACGCCGGCCGTCGCGGCACCGCCGATCACCATGCCGACACAGCCTGAAAGTTGCATCGCCGCCACCAGCACGGCGGCATAAACCAATATTCCGTATCGGCGCATCGTTGACGCCCTGCTCATTTTAAAAATTCCGTCAAAAGCACATTCACGCCGGTATAGCGTCCCGACGCCCAGATGCTACACCAGAAATATTGCCGCTGTAAAAAATCATGCTGCAACGCATAAAACGAGCGCCCGTTTTCCACTACGGACGCCAGGCGTCGACGACATGCCGCGGCAGTTTGCCGGGGACGACGGCGACGACGTCGAAGCGCAGGTCGTGCCCCTGCAGCCCAGCGTGCATGGCCATGAACTGTTCGGCGGCGCGCTGGATGCGGATGCGCTGCTTAGGGCCAACCGCGGCCAGCGCCGTATCGAGATTGTCCCGCGCCTTGACTTCGATAAAGGCGACAACGCGGCCGCGTGTCGCTATGACGTCGATTTCACCGACCGGGGTCCGGTAACCGCGCGCGAGGATCCGATATCCCTTCAGCCGCAAAAGACCTGCCGCGACCGTTTCGGCGTGGCGCCCGCGCCGGTTCGCCCGCCGCCGGTCCGGATTATTCATTCGTTCTCTTCCGCCTTGATCACAAGTGCCATGTTGTAGGCGTCTCGCCGCGCGATCCCGGTTTCGGCGGCGACCTGCGCCGCCGCTTCACGTACGCTTTCGGTCCGAAGCAGCTCCCTGAGCCGGTCGTCGACATCGTCGGCACTCGGTTCATCCGCCGCCAAAGGTCCACCGACGACCAATGTGACTTCCCCTTTCGGCGGCCCGGCGGTTTCATAGAAAGCCGCGAGCTCATCGAGCGTGCCGTGGCGTGCCTCTTCGAACATCTTTGTCATCTCGCGCAGGACGCAGGCCGGACGCGGACCGAACACGGCGGTCATGTCGGCGAGCGCAGCCGCCAGGCGTTGCGGCGATTCGAGAAAAACAAGCGTGGCGTTGACGGCAGCTATATCGCCGAGCCAGGTGCGGCGCTTGCCCTGCTTCGGCGGCGGAAAGCCAGCATACATGAAGCGGTCCGTCGGCAGACCGGCAAGGACCAGTGCGTTTGTGACCGCCGACGGGCCGGGTGCCGCGTGAACGGCAATGCCACCGGCGCGGCAAAGTTCCGCCAGCCTGTATCCGGGATCGTTGATCATCGGCGTTCCGGCATCCGAGACCAGCGCCACGATTTCGCCTGAATTGAGGTGTTCCATGATCCGCGGGCCGGCCTTGGGCGCGTTATGTTCGTGATAGGAAATCAGTTTGCCATGTGGAATGCCATGCAGGTGCAGCAGCTTTCCGGTAACGCGCGTATCCTCGCAGGCAATGATGTCGGCGCGCCGCAGAATATCCAGCGCTCTGATCGTGATATCGGCCGCATTGCCGATCGGAGTTGCCACAATATAAAGACCGCGCGCAAGGCCTTGTTGCGGTTTACTCGCTTCGGGCAAGCGGCTACCGTCTCCGGTGTCGCGACCGGCATCGACTGAACGAGAGGCAGATGTTTCAATCCCCCGCTTACCGGCGTTCGATTGCGAATGCGTGCCGTGTTTTTTCCCTGCTCGTGCCATGTCTGGGCCTTCTTGTGCTTGCCGGCTGCCAGCATTCCGTAATCGGCGGCGGGGAGCAAGGAAAGCCGATGGTCGCAGGGCCGTCGCAGTCTCAAACGGCGAACAATTTGCCCCGCTCGCAGCAGCTTCCGCCGGTTTCCGGTCCGCGCGTTCCGCCCGGTCCGAAATTGCAGCCCGTACCGCAGACGGCGCCACGTGCACGCGCCGGAGAACCCCTGCCGTCGCTGGCCGAATTGCTGAATCGCCCGCTTAATCCCAACGCGGCGGCACCCGAAATCATGACGTCGACCGTGCCCGCCGCCAGTGTGGACTCGGTACGCGTCGCCCTGCTGGTGCCGTTGAGCGGCCCGGCCGCAAAAGTGGGTCAGGCGATGCTCAACGCGGCGCAACTGGCGCTCTTTCAATTTGCCGACGACCGGTTCGAACTGCTGCCCCATGACACGGGTGGGTCCGTCGACGGTGCGCTGGCCGCCGCGCAACTCGCCATCGGCGACGGCGCGCAATTGATTATTGGGCCGCTTCTGTCGGCTTCCGTCCAGGCGGTCGGCCCGATTGCGCGGGCGGCCAACGTACCTGTTGTCGGATTTTCGAGCGACCGCAACGCCGCCGGCGACGGGGTGTACGTCATGGGGTTCCTGCCGTCGGCACAGACAGAGCGGGTGCTCGGATATGCCATTTCGCGCGGCCTGACGCGGTTCGGTCTGCTGGCGCCGGACAACGCCTACGGCGCCGCGGTATTGCAGGCGATGCAGCAGGTCACGCTTCAGTACGGCGTCGAGGTATCGCGGGCCCGGCTTTATGACCCGAACGCGGAAGACTACACCGAGGTTGTCCGCGAAATCTCCGACTTCGAAGCGCGCAAACAGGAGCTGCAGCGCCAGATCGCCGAGCTGAAGCAGCTCGACGACGAGATTTCGAAGAAAACGCTGGAGCGCCTGGAACAGCTGCAGACGGCGGGCGACCTGCCGTTCGATTCGCTTCTGGTTGCCGACGGCGGCAAGCGGCTGCAGCAGATTGCCGCCTTGTTGCCGTTCTTCGATGTCGACCCGGCGGTCGTGCAGATCCTCGGCACCGGGCAGTGGGATGTCCCCGGGCTCGGGAACGAGCCGGCACTTGTCGGGGCCTGGTACGCGGCGCCCGACCCGCAGGCACGTGCCGATTTCGTCAAGGAATACAGCGCAACGTTCGGCGAGACGCCGCCACGGCTGGCCACAATTGCCTACGACGCGGCGGCCCTCGCGGCGGTGCTGGGCCAGGGTGACGACGGTCCGAACTATTCGGCGCAGGCCCTTGCGTCGCCCAACGGATACTGGGGACGGGACGGCATTTTCCGCCTCATGCCGAGTGGGATTACCGAGCGCGGCTTGGCCGTCTTGGAGATCACGCGGCGGGCGTCGAAGGTCCTTGACCCGGCCCCGGAGAGCTTCCAGCCGCGGATCAACTGATCACTTCAGTAATGCCGTCAGCAGCGCGTTCAGGCGCTGCCGCCCTGCCGCCGTGGCGCGGACCTGCCCGTGATCCCGTTCCAGAAGTCCACCTTCGACGAGACGCTCGAGCGCGGCCGCATCGACGACGGCGTCGAATTCCGTGCCGCTGGTGTTCGTGAAGCGGTCGAGCGCAATCCCTTCGACCAGCCGCATGCCCATCATGATCAGTTCTCGAGCACGGTCGTCGGCAGTAAGCGGGCGGCGCTTTGCCGTGCCGTGTCCCCTTTCCCGGGTAAGTTTCAGCCAGCGCGTGGGGTTATGGATCTGGTGCGTGCCGAAAAAGGCGCCGTCGACGGTCAGGCGCCCATGCGCGCCGGGGCCGATGCCAAGGTAATCGCCGCCCCGCCAGCAGGTCAGGTTGTGACGGCTCTCCTCGCCGGGCCGGGCATGGTTCGAAATTTCGTAGGCCGGCATCCCGGCCTCCGTTAGCACGGCCTGCGTGGCTTCGAACATGTCCGCGGTGATGTCATCGTCGGGCACCTCGACGTGTTCGCGGAAGAACGGCGTGCCGCTCTCGATGGTGAGCTGATAGAGCGATATATGTCCGCCTGCGTAACGAAGTGCCTGGGCCAGTTCGCGCTGCCAGTCGTTCCGGGATTGACCCGGGCGCGCGTAGATCAGATCGAAAGTGACACGGTCAAACGTTGCGCGGGCAGCTTCCAGCGTGCGGATTGCATCGGCTCCGGAATGATCCCGGCCCAGAAACGCAAGGGCCACGTCGTCGAAGGACTGCACGCCGATGGATAACCGGTTGATGCCGGCCGCCTTGAATTCCTCCAGGCGGGCTCGTTCCGATGACGTCGGATTCGTTTCGAGCGTGATCTCGGGATCGTCCGCCGTGGACCAATGTGACGCAACCGAATCGATAAGGGTGCGAATCGTTTCGGGTGGCATCAATGATGGTGTGCCGCCGCCGAAATAGATGCTGGTAACGGTCCGGTCCGGCAGATCGGCCGCGTAATGAGCGAGCTCCGCGATCAACGCATCATGCCACGCCGCTTCGTTGATTTCGCGGGCCGTGTGGACGTTGAAATCGCAATAGGGGCAAATCCGCTCGCAGAACGGCCAGTGCACGTAAACGCCGAAACCGGGATCGTCGGTGGCCATAGCCGGGCCCTTAAGTTTCGCTATCGAAACATGCGGCGACCAGCTTGCGGAAGGCATCGGCACGGTGGGATAGCGCGTGTTTCCGTTCCGGTTCCATTTCGCCGAACGTAATCGTTTCGCCGTCGGCGGTGAAGATCGGATCGTAACCGAATCCTTTCTCGCCCGTGGGCGGCCAGGTAATTTCGCCTTCGACGGTGCCTTCGAACACTTCCGCATGACCATCCGGCCAGGCCAGTGCCAGCGCGCAGACGAACCTGGCGGAACGGTCCTCGGCGCCGCGGAGCAGTTCCTCGACCTTTTCCATCGCCACGTTGAAATCTTTCTCGGGCCCCGCCCAGCGTGCCGAATAGATGCCGGGTGCACCGTCGAGCGCGGTTACCGCAAGGCCGGAATCGTCGGCGAGCGCCGGCAGTTTCGCCCCTTCGGCCGCGGCGTGCGCCTTCAACAGGGCATTTGCGACGAAAGTCTCGCCGGTTTCTTCAGGTTCCGGAAGGTCGAGCTCGCCGGCGGACACGACCTCGACACCGAACGGCGCCATCAGGTCGCCGATTTCCCGCACCTTGCCCGCATTGTGGCTGGCGATCACCAGTTTGTTCTCATCGAACCGGCGCGCCATTGTCGGACCTCAGAGACCAAGCGCGGCGTTCTGTGCCGCCGTCAGTTCCTGGACGCCCTTCTTGGCAAGGCCCATCAGCTCCATGAAAGTCTCTTCGGAAAATGGGTCCGCCTCGGCGGTGCCCTGAATTTCGACAATCCCGCCCTTGCCGGTGAGCACGAAGTTGGCGTCGGCCTCGGCGTTGGAATCCTCATCATAGTCCAGATCCAACACGCTTGCGCCTTCAAACACGCCGCACGACACGGCGGCGACGCTGTCGATCAGCGGTATGCTGTCGATGATGCCTAAGTTCTGGCAGGTCTGGAACGCGCGGTAGAGCGCAACATACGCACCGGTAATCGACGCCGTCCGCGTGCCGCCGTCGGCCTGGATCACGTCACAGTCGAGCTTGATTTGCAGCTCGCCCATGGCGGCGAGATCGGTGACGGCGCGAAGCGAGCGGCCGATCAGGCGCTGGATCTCCTGAGTCCGGCCCGACTGTTTGCCGCGCGCGGCCTCGCGGTTGGTGCGTGTGTGCGTGGAGCGCGGCAGCATGCCGTATTCCGCCGTCACCCAGCCCTTGCCGCTGTCACGCAGCCAGGGCGGCACACGCTGTTCGACGCTGGCGGTACACAGCACGTGCGTGTGCCCGAACTTTGCAAGGCATGACCCTTCGGCATGTTTGGCAACGCCCACTTCGAGGACGACGTCGCGCATCTGATCTGCTTGGCGGCCGGAAGGGCGCATAGGGTAATCTCCAATTACTTTGAAACGACGGCCAAGCTAGCGGCTCGTACTTGCCCCGTAAAGCCGCCAACGCGCGGTTTTATTTATGCTTTCATTGAGTTGACGGGCCGAAAGGCGGAAACTACATAACGCCGACTTTTGTGCATGCCATGGAAGGTGCTGATACAAAAGATGATTGCCGAACTGAACGAGCGCTCGCGGGAGATCTTCCGCCTCATCGTCGAGGCCTATTGTGACACGGGTGATCCCGTGGGCTCGCGCACCATCGCGCGCCGCATGACGCAGAGCCTGTCGCCGGCGACGATCCGCAACGTGATGGCGGATCTCGAGGATGCGGGGCTGCTGTTTTCACCGCACACGTCCGCTGGCCGGATGCCGACGGACGCGGGCCTCCGGCTCTTCGTCGACGGTATTCTCGAGGTCGGCAATATCTCGGACGAGGAACGCAAGCAGATCGAGGCGCAGTGCGCCGGCTCTTCACAGAGCGTCGATCAGGTGCTGGAGGAAGCCACCACCGCGCTTTCCGGCCTCACCGGTTTCGCCAGCCTTGTCTTCGCGCCCAAGACCGACAGCCCGCTCAAGCACATCGAATTCGTCAGTCTCAGCCCCGGTCGTGGCCTTGTCGTACTGGTGACCGAAAGCGGCGTCGTCGAAAACCGACTGATCAACGTGCCGATGACGCTGCCGCCGTCGGCGCTTGTGCAGGCCACCAATTATCTGAGCGCGCGCCTCGTCGGCCGCACGCTGCAGGAAGCGTTGGACGAGATCGTGGCCGAGCTCGAAAGCCATCAGGCGCAGCTTGATGAATTGACGCAGAAGGTCGTCGAAAGCGGTCTTGCAACGTGGTCCGGCAATGGCGAGGCAACGGACGCGTCGGGCACGCTGATCGTGCGCGGTCAGTCGAAGCTTCTGGAGGACGTCACGGCGCTGACCGATCTTGAACGTATCCGCTCGCTGTTCGACGCGCTGGAAACGAAAAACGAGATGCTCAAGCTGTTGAGCCTTGCGAACGCCGCCGATGGAGTCCAAATCTTCATCGGTGCGGACAACAAGTTGTTCAATGTTGCCGGTTGCTCGATGATCGTCGGGCCCTACCGCAACGACGCCAATCATATTGTCGGTGCGATCGGTGTGATCGGCCCGACACGAATGAATTACGCGCGGATTATTCCGATGGTCGATTACACGGCCCGGATGATCGGCGAACGGTTCCGTTAAGAACGTTAGGAAGACCATGCAAAGCCAGGAAAAAGCCGAGATGCCGGCAGACGAGGAAAAGCCCGAAGACGCCCAGGCGGAAAGCGCCGAAGACGTATCCGAGGATTCCCAGCCGACGGACGAGGGCGCCGAAATGGAAGGCCGCACTGATGCGTCCGACGACGAGGAAGATCCGGAAGGTGTTGCCTCCACGCTTGAAGCCGAACTTGCAGACACCAAGGACAAGCTGCTGCGTGCGCTGGCCGAGGCCGAGAACGTGCGCCGCCGTGCGTCACGCGACGTAGAGAACGCGTCGAAGCGTGCGATCGCCGGTTTCGCCCGCGAAATGATCGTGGTCGCGGATAACCTGAGCCGTGCGCTGGACGCGGTGGAAACGGAACAGGCCCTGCATCATGACTCGATCAAGGCGCTGCTCGAAGGCGTGCAGATGACGGCGCGCGAGATGCAGAATGCCTTTTCCCGTAACGGCATCAAAAAAGTCGATCCGCTGGGCGAAAAATTCGACCCGCAGATGCACGAAGCCATGTTCGAATACGAAGATGCCTCGAAACCCGCGGGCACCGTGGGACAGGTTATGGAAGCCGGCTACATGCTGGGTGATCAGCCTTTGCGCCCGGCCAAGGTCGGCGTCACCAAGGGTGGCGAAAAGCAGGGTCCCGCGCCGTCGCCGTCGCAGCAGACGCTGGATGAGGCAGCAGCCGAGAAATCGGGCCAGGGCGGTGGAACGGCCTACGAGGACGACAAGAAGCCGTCCGGGACCAACCTCGACGAGGAATTATAGGACAAAAAAGCCCTAAAAATTATGTTGGGAAAGCGTTGCAGGCCCGGATTTCCGGGCTTATATCCCACTCAAATCCACTAAGTCGCCGAATTCGGCGACAGGATCTAAACCCGAGGGGTCGTTTCGGGCGCTTGCAAAGGCCGGAAACGACAGCCGTAGAAAGTGAGGTCATGTATCATGAGTAAGGTTATCGGTATCGACCTGGGCACGACGAACTCGTGCGTTGCCGTAATGGACGGCAAGGATGCCAAGGTTATTGAAAACGCTGAAGGTGCGCGCACGACGCCGTCGATGGTCGCCTTCGCGGACTCCGGCGAGCGTCTTGTCGGCCAGCCGGCGAAGCGCCAGGCCGTCACCAACCCGGAAAAGACGCTGTTTGCGATCAAGCGTCTGATCGGCCGCCGTTACGACGATCCTGTCACCGAGAAAGACAAGAAGATCGTCCCCTACAACATCATCAAGGGTGACAACGGCGACGCATGGGTCAGCGTCGACGACGACAAGTATTCCCCCTCGCAGATTTCCGCGTTCATCCTTCAGAAAATGAAGGAAACGGCGGAAAGCTATCTCGGCGAGAAGGTTGAACAGGCCGTCATCACGGTGCCGGCGTACTTCAACGACTCCCAGCGCCAAGCCACCAAGGATGCCGGCAAGATTGCCGGTCTCGAGGTGCTGCGCATCATTAACGAGCCGACCGCGGCCGCGCTGGCCTACGGGCTTGAGAAAAAAGACGGCGGCACCATCGTCGTCTACGACCTTGGCGGCGGTACCTTCGACGTCTCGATCCTGGAAATCGGCGACGGCGTGTTCGAAGTGAAGTCCACCAACGGTGACACGTTCCTCGGCGGTGAAGACTTCGATAACCGCATCGTCGACTACTTGGCGGAAGAGTTCAAAAAAGAGAACACCATCGACCTGCGCGATGATCGCCTTGCTCTGCAGCGCCTCAAGGAAGCTGCCGAAAAGGCGAAGATCGAGCTGTCGTCGACGTCGCAGACCGAGGTCAACCTGCCGTTCATCACGGCTGACCAGTCGGGGCCGAAGCACCTCAACATCAAGCTGTCGCGCGCCAAGCTGGAAGCCCTGGTCGAAGACCTGATCGAACGCACCATCAACCCGTGCAAGAACGCGCTCAAGGACGCCGGTATCTCGGCGGGGGAAATCGACGAGGTGATCCTGGTCGGCGGCATGACGCGTATGCCGAAGGTCATCGAGACGGTGAAGAATTTCTTCGGCCGCGAACCGCACAAGGGCGTGAACCCGGATGAAGTCGTGGCGCTCGGCGCCGCCATTCAGGGCGGTGTGCTCAAGGGCGACGTCAAGGACGTGCTGCTTCTCGACGTGACGCCGCTGTCGCTCGGTATCGAAACGCTGGGCGGCGTGTTTACGCGCCTCATCGACCGCAACACGACGATCCCGACGCGCAAGAGCCAGACGTTCTCGACCGCCGAGGACAACCAGTCTGCAGTGACGATCCGCGTGTTCCAGGGTGAACGTGAAATGGCGGCCGACAACAAGCTGCTCGGCCAGTTCGACTTGGTCGGCATCCCGCCAAGCGCGCGCGGCATGCCGCAAATCGAAGTCACTTTCGACATCGACGCCAACGGCATCGTCAACGTGTCGGCGAAGGACAAGGCAACCGGCAAGGAACAGCAGATTCGCATTCAGGCGTCGGGCGGTCTGTCCGACGACGACATCGAACGGATGGTCCAGGAAGCCGAGGAAAATGCAGACGCGGACAAGAAGCGCCGTGAACTGGTCGATGCGCGCAATAATGCGGACAGCATTGTGCACGCCGCCGAGAAGAGCCTCGGCGAATATGGCGACCAGATCGAGGATGCCGACAAGACTGCGATCGAAACCGCCATCACCGAACTGAAGGACGTGATGGAAGGTGACGACCTTGAGGCAATCACCGCCAAGACGGAGGCGCTCAGCCAGGCGTCGATGAAACTCGGCGAAGCCATGTACAAGGCGCAGCAGGCCGAGGCGGAAGCCCAGGGTGGCGATGCCGAAGCATCCGATGCCGATGCGTCGAAGTCGGATGACGACACGGTCGTCGATGCCGATTTCGAGGAAGTGGATCCGGATCAGGACAAGAAGAGCGGCTAAGCCTGCTCTCCGTACTGGGCGGTTCGCGATAGCGGACCGCCCGCCGGCGGATCGCTTCGGGGGTATCGGTTACAATGGCTAAACAGGATTATTACGAGAGCCTCGGGGTCTCCCGCGACGCTGATGCGGCTGAGTTGAAGAAGGCTTACCGCAAGCTTGCCATGAAATATCATCCGGACCGCAATCCGGACGATGCAGAGGCGGAAAAGCGTTTCAAGGAAGTCAACGAGGCCTACGAAGTTCTTAAAGATGACGAGAAGCGGGCCGCCTACGACCGCTTCGGTCACGCTGCCTTCGAAGGCGGCGGTCCGGGACCGGGTGCCGGCGGCTTCGGCGGCGGCGGCGGTTTCGCGGACATTTTCGAGGAAATGTTCGGCGACTTCATGGGCGGCGGTCGCGGCGGTGCGCAGCGCGCCAATGCAGGCCGAGGCTCAGATCTTCGATACAACATGGAAATCACGCTCGAGGACGCGTTCAACGGCCTCAAGACCGACATCCGCGTGCCGACGTCCGTGGTCTGCGACGACTGTTCGGGCTCGGGCGGTAAGGACGGCGCAGCGCCGGTTGCATGCGGCAGTTGCGGCGGGGCGGGACGTGTCCGTTCCCAGTCCGGGTTCTTTACGGTCGAGCGGACCTGCCCGACCTGCCAGGGCACCGGCCAGACCATTGCCGATCCGTGCCGGGGCTGTTCGGGCACCGGCCGCAAGCAGAAGGAAAAGACGCTCGCCGTCAATATTCCGGCGGGCGTCGAGGACGGCACCCGCATCCGCTTGGCCGGTGAAGGCGAGGCGGGTCTTCGCGGCGCGCCGGCAGGCGATCTATACATCTTCCTCGGGATCCGGCCGCACCGCTTTTTCCGCCGCGACGCCGCGGATATTCATGTCCGCGTCCCGGTGCCGATGGCGACGGCGACGCTGGGTGGCCAGATCGAGGTGCCGACGGTCGAAGGCAAGCTCCTGCGCGTCACCATTCCGGAAGGTACCCCGACCGGCCACCAATTGAGATTGCGTGGCAAGGGCATGAAGATCATGCGCTCCGAAAACCGCGGCGACATGTTCGTGCAGATTTTCGTCGAGACACCGGTCAACCTGACCAAGAAGCAGAAGGAACTGCTGAAGGAATTCGCCGGCGACGAAAAGCAGGCGAAGAAGCAGAGCCCGGAAAGCACCGGCTTCCTCGACAAGGTCAAGGAACTCTGGGAAGATTTAAGAGATTGAGCGTCGGGGCACCCGACGCACCTTGAATCGTCACCCCCGCGAATGCGGGGGCCCAGCCTTTAGAACTTTGACACGATCCATTCGACCGCTTGTGATAGGCCTGCGAGCTTCAAGAATGCGTTGGCCGAGAGGCGAATGCGCCACTTCAAGCATGGCCAAATGGTTCTTAGTGTTTGCCCCCAAAGCCATCGCTTCATACTTTTCTCATCGGTTCCTTTCCGAAGGTTCTCGGTAAAAATCTCGCTGAGATCGCCCCAAACAATAGGACCAGTTTCTTTTGGGAGAATCCAATAGATTAATGCTTTTGATACTTTGATCGGCGGGCCATCGATATAGTGGTATTTGATGAGTGTGAGAGACATCATTATCTCTCTCAGTTTGAATATGAGCTCGGAAAAGCGCTCCATGTAGCTCATCCGGAGTCTAACCTTGGTAGTGAACTTGGCTGTTTTTCGGTGATCCGCTCCATACAGGAAACCTTCCCGAATTTGCCTACGTATTCTTTTTATTGTGTTTTCCATCAAGCTGTTGCCGGGGTAGGCACTCCTTTCCACAGTTTATTCATCGCCTCCCGCGCTTCACTAAGTGCCACTCCGCCTTCAGCCGTGATCTGAAAATACTTTTTACGGCGACCACCCCGTTCGGGCGTAGCCTCTCCCAGCCGAGATTTTACGAACCCCTTCGCTTCGAGCCTGTCGAGCGTCGAATAGATTTGAGCTAATGCAACGTCTCGCCCGACGCGTTCCAATAACTCGCCATGAATTGATACGCCGTACGCGTGGGGATGAAGCCTGATAAGGCAGAGGAGCACCATTTGCTCAAAGTCGTTGAGTTTATCACGTCGCATCTTGTAGCCATATATTATTTCTTCACGATTAATGAATAAATAATATATTGGAGGCAGGATGTCAACTATTGCTCTGGGTTCCCGCTTTCGCGGGAATGACAATATGGAGTTGGGCGTGACAGGCGAAACCCAATGCGTATGATGCGCCTCAACAGTTGGTTTGAGGAGACGTGCCATGAAAATCGGAATTGTCGGATGTGCTGGCCGCATGGGCCGCATGCTGGTCAAGGCGGTGTACGAGACGCCCGGCGCCGAGCTTTCCGGTGGCACCGAGGCCCCGCACTCAGATGCGATCGGCGAGGATCCGGCGCAGCTCGCAGGTTTCCCGCCTTCCGGCCTCAAGATCATCGATGATGCCAAGGTGTTGTTTGAGGCGTCCGATGCCGTCGTCGACTTCACCGCGCCGGCGGCAACCGTGCGGCATGCCGCGCTGGCAGCAGAGACGGGCACGGCATTGATCCCGGGCACGACCGGTCTGTCCGCCGACGATCAGGCGAAGATCGAAGATGCGGCCAAGGCCGTTCCGATCGTGCAGGCCGCCAACTATTCCGTCGGTGTCAACGTGCTGCTGGGTCTCGCCAGGCAGACCGCTGCCATGCTTGGCCCCGAGTTCGATATCGAAATTCTCGAGATGCACCACCGTCACAAGGTCGATGCGCCATCGGGAACCGCGCTGGCGCTCGGCAAGGCGGCGGCCGAAGGCCGCGGTGTCGATCTTGACCAGGTGTCCGACCGGGTGCGCGACGGCCACACTGGTGAGCGCACGGTCGGCAACATCGGGTTCGCGACGCTGCGCGGCGGCATGGTCGTCGGCGATCATTCGGTGATCTTCGCGTCCGATGACGAACGGATCGAAATCACGCACAAAGCAGCCGACCGGGGCCTGTTTGCCAAGGGTGCGATCCGCGCCGCGCTCTGGACCGAGGGCAAGGCGCCCGGGCTTTATTCGATGCAGGATGTGCTCGGGCTCAAATAGACGGGCGGGCTGCGGTCAGCAGACAGCGCCCGCGTTTTCATAACGAATGTCGCCCAGACGATTGATCTCGCTCTGCAGCAGCGCGCAGAGCGCCAGCTTCTCGTCCATGTTCAGAAACTTGCCGATGACAATGCGTTTGCCGTGCGTCCCGGCGATGAGTTGCTTCGACGGTCCGTCGACACGGAACTGCAGCCACTGCGGCTGGAACGTCCAGTGTCTGCGTTTGCCCCAATGATCGACCCGCGAGAACCGGAATTCGTGCTCGGTAATCGTGATCGCCTCGAACGCCGAGCCGACCTTGTGATTGTAGCGCAGCGCAAAGATCAGGCCGGCGACCTCAAGGCCCATCAGGCCGAAGACCGGCCAAGCGCCTGCGATCAGGAACGCCGTGCCGGTGGGGATGAACAGAAACAGCACGAAATACGTGACGATCTTGATGGCGCGGTCGGTTGAACTCCGGTGCGGGCGCAGCACGCGCGAAAACCGAATGGTTTCCGGGTCGGCCTCGGTTCCGGGGTGGTGCTTGGGTGTATCCATGCCCTTTATTTTAGGCTTACCGCCCGGAAAGCAACAACCGGGTTTTCTAAGCGGCGGATTTGCGGGATAAGAAACCCATGAAAAAGGCCGATGTCGTTACGTTTTATTCGCGGCTCCGCGATGCGGACCCGGAGCCCAAGGGCGAGCTTCACTACGTCAACCCTTACACGCTGCTGGTCGCCGTGGCGCTTTCCGCGCAGGCCACCGACGTCGGCGTTAACAAGGCGACAACACCGCTTTTCAAGAAGGTGAAAACGCCCGAAGCCATGGTGAAGCTCGGCCTCGATGGTCTCAAGGACTACATCAAGACCATCGGCCTTTATAACACCAAGGCAAAAAACGTTATTGCGCTCAGCCGCATCCTGATCGAACAACACGGCAGCGTCGTGCCGAATGATCAGGCGGCGCTTGAAGCCCTTCCCGGCGTCGGCCGCAAGACCGCGAACGTGGTGCGCAACATCGCCTTCGGTGAACCCACCATCGCGGTGGATACGCATATCTTCCGGGTCTCGAACCGGACGGGTCTCGCGCCCGGCAAGACACCCCTCGCGGTCGAGAAGAAATTGCTGAAGGTGACGCCGGCGGAATTCGCGCTGCATGCGCATCACTGGCTGATTCTGCTGGGACGTTATGTATGCAAAGCGCGAAAGCCGGATTGTCCGAACTGTAAGGTGATCGACGTCTGCGCGTTCAAGGGCAAGACAACGCTGGATTGAGCGTTCAGCTCGCGCGCATGACGTAATTTCGCACCACCGACGTCAGGCAGGGCTCCACTCCGACGCCGTTCTCGCGAACCTCCAGATGATCGACGCGCAGCGGGCCGCTTTCTGAACTGGTCTTCGGTGTCGGGTATAGAAACAGGAACAGGACGCAATCGTCAGTCCGGTACTGCCAGATTTCCGCGCCGAGGTCGCGCCGAACAAGACTGGCCGGACCAAACGTGCGGTGCAGTGTAGCCGAATCCCAGCCGATGACGTCTTCGGCGGCCGGGACATCCAATGTCGGTTCCGGCGGTTTGGCAGGGGCCGGTGCACGGGGGGGCACGGCAGCCGTTTCAGGTGCGCTGACCGGTGCAGGCGGTGCCGTGGAAGAGGATTCCGGTGGCGGGGTGCCGCCGGCACACGCCGTCAGCAGGGCGACCAGTAGGAACGTGGAGATACGCCGCAACGCGGCGCCGGCGTCATTCATCGCCTTCCTTTTCGCTCAGCGTCTGCATGTCACCCGCGATCTCGCCGCCGGATTCGATGACGATTCGGCCGTAACGGACCTTGCCATGGATGCGGCCGCCGGACCGCACGATCAGGCGTTCGCGCGCGATCAGATCGCCTTCGAAACGGCCGCTGATATCGGCTTCGTCCACTTCCGCGGCGCCCTTGAAATAGCCGCTTGGTGAAATCTCCAGAACGCGAGCACCGGGCAATGTTACTTCGACGTGGCCTTCGACAATCAGTTTGTCGCAGGCGGTGATTTCGCCGTTCAACTGGATGTCGCGGCCGACAATGAGGCGCCGGCTCTCCATGTCGCCGGCCCGTGGACGGTCGATCCTGCGCGCAGGTGCGCTCGGCAGGTCGGGGCCGCGACGCTGCAGGTCGGGCATGTGCGCGCTGGATGCCGGCGGTTTGGCCGGCGCGTGCGAGCCTTTGCGCGAAAACGGCTTCAGCGGCGGTGCATCGCCGGCGTCGTCATCCCCAGCCTCCATTTGCGCCGGAAGGGCGTCGGGCTTATCCGGTGCCTTTGCCGGATCCTCGTCGTCTTTCTTTTTTCCGAACATGAACCTCTACCCCCAACTGTGCCGGGCATGGCCGCCCGATAATGTAGATGCCACCGTGCCTTCAGGCGGTAACGGCGCCGCCGGTCGGTTGCCACTTCTCGTAAAGGTGCACCATCGCGGCCGTGGCCACAACGGGCATCAGCAGGTTGACCAGCGGGATCGTCAGCGCGAACGCAATTGCAATCCCGACCATCAGAACGCTGCCCTGGTGGGCCTTGCGGAGCTTCGACACCTCTGCCGGCGGCAGCCGTCTCGATGCCACCAGTTCAAAGTATTCCCGGCCCAGAAGATAGCCGTTCACCGCGTAGAAAACAAAAGGGAAAAGTGGCCCCAGGAACAGGAACGGCAGCATCAGGATGTTGAGAACGATCAGGATTCCCAGGAACTTCGCAGAGGTGACGACGGTTTCGCCCATGGATTGACCAACGGCATCGGGAAGCCCCGGATAGTGGCGTTTTTCGACGCATCCAGCGATCTGGTCGAGAAACAGGCCGATGACACCGGAGACCGTTGCCGGGAACAAAAACCATGTCAGCGCGAGTGTGGCGAGGCCGCCGAGCACATCGATCGCGCCTTCCAGCCACCCGATTTCCGATATCGACGTTTCCCGCAGTACGAAGCCGATCACGGTCCACAGAACAACGAAGGTGATCAGCGCCGAGAAAACAGAAAACCACAAGTATTTTCTTGTAGCTTTATCACTAAGCTGATCGATTCCTTTAATAAATGCGCCTATCATATTGAAATAACCTAAATTACTGAAATTGCGCAACGTATTGGATGATTTAAGGGCGCGCTGGGGCGCGGGTCAAGTATCGATTCTAAAGCAGAATCTTAAGAAACAACAATTATCATTTATATTCAGAATGATAATAGATAAATGTTAATTTGATTTATGAATAATATGGCGAGTGTGGCCCGGTCGGTACGGCCGCCCGCGGGATCGCGCTTGCCCGACGGGCCGCAATGACTATACTCCGCCGCGACCCGGCGCCGAACGCCTTGCCCCCACTCTATATCCACAGGCTCATTCATGTCCGAACTGAAATACGACGTTCTCGGAATCGGCAATGCGATTGTCGACATTCTGGTGCAAACGGAGGACGATTTTCTCGCCGAAAACGGACTGACCAAGGGGGCGATGGGCCTCGTCAGCGCCGAGGAACAGCGCGCGCTTTACGATAAGACCGGACAGGCGATCGAAAGCTCCGGCGGATCCGCCGCCAATACGCTGGCAGGCGTTGCCGCGCTGGGCAGCCGTGCGGCGTTCGCCGGCAAGCTCAAGGACGATCAGCTCGGCACCGTTTTTGCCCATGACATTCGCGCGTCCGGTGTTGCGTTCGAAACCCCGATGGCGGCAGACGGCGCACCGACTGCAACCTGCCTCGTGCTGATTTCGCCGGACGGCCAACGCACCATGCAGACCTATCTCGGTGCGTGCGTCGATTTTTCACCCGCGGATCTCGATCCGGCGCAGGTAGAAGCTGCACAGGTGACCTACCTGGAAGGTTACCTGTGGGACCCTGATCCGGCGCGCGAGGCATTCTTTCAGGCATCGGAAATTGCCCATAGCGCCGGCCGCAAGGTGGCGCTGTCACTTTCCGACCCGTTTTGCGTCGACCGGCATCGGGACGGTTTCGTGCCGTTTATCGAGGAACACGTCGATATTCTGTTCGCCAATGAGGACGAAATTCTGTCCCTGTATCAGGTCGACGATTTCGACACGGCTGCGGAGAAGATTCGCGGCGTCGTCGACATCGCGGCGCTGACCCGGTCTGAAAAGGGTTCGGTCATCGTAACGGCGGACGACACCGTCACCGTGCCGGCGGCACATGTGGAGCAGGTGATCGATACCACCGGCGCCGGCGATGCCTACGCGGCCGGTTTCCTGGCGGCGCATACGCAGGGCCGCGACCTGAAAACATCCGCGGCGCTGGGCGGATTGCTTGCCGCAGTGATCATCCAGCAGATCGGCGCGCGGCCAAGCGCCGGCGTGCAGCATCTGCTGCAAGATCTCGACGGCTGAATTTTTTTCACCCCTAACCGGATAACGCCGATGGACCTTAGAAACATCGCGATCATCGCGCACGTCGACCATGGCAAGACCACCCTGGTCGACAACATGATGCGCCAGTCGGGCGCCTTTCGCGACAACCAGAAAGTCGCCGAACGGGTCATGGACTCGGGCGAACTGGAACGCGAACGCGGGATTACCATTCTCGCCAAATGTACCTCCGTGGAATGGCACGGCACGCGCGTCAATATCGTCGACACGCCGGGTCACGCCGATTTCGGCGGCGAGGTCGAGCGGATCCTTTCCATGGTCGACGGCGTCGTCCTGCTGGTGGATGCGGCCGAAGGTCCGATGCCGCAGACGAAGTTTGTGACGTCCAAGGCGCTTGGGCTTGGACTGAAACCGATTGTCGTCGTCAATAAGGTCGACAAGCCGGATGCGCGGCCGTTCGAAGTGCAGGACGAAGTCTTCGATTTGTTCACGGCGCTTGACGCAAACGACGAGCAGCTCGATTTCCCGACCCTGTTTGCATCGGGCCGGGACGGCTGGGCCGCATTGGAACCCGATGCCGGGGGTGGCGACCTGGAACCGCTTTTCGACTGCATCGTTCGCCACGTCGCGCCGCCCGTTGCCGATCCGGACGGTCCGTTCCGTATGCTGGTAACGACAATCGAAGCCGACCCATACCTCGGCCGACTGCTGACGGGTCGGATTTTTTCCGGTGCCGTCAAGCCGAACCAGGCGATCAAGGCGCTTCGCGCCGACGGCAGCGTCGTCGAGCAGGGACGGGTTCAAAAGATCCTCGCGTTCCGGGACGTGAAGCGCGAGGCCATCGATTATGGTGCGGCCGGCGATATCGTTGCGATCTCCGGTCTCGCGAAGGCAACCGTTGCCGATACGCTTTGCGTGACCGAGGTTGATGAACCGCTCAGCGCGCAACCCGTTGATCCGCCGACCCTGGCGATGACGTTTTCGGTCAACACGTCGCCCTATGCCGGGCAGGACGGCGACAAGGTGACGTCGCGCATGATCCGCGAACGCCTGCTACGCGAAGCCGAAGGCAATGTCGCGATCCGCATTACGGAAACCGAAAGCAAGGATGCGTTCGATGTGGCCGGACGCGGCGAACTTCAGCTGGGCGTTCTGATCGAACAGATGCGGCGCGAAGGCTACGAGCTCTCGATCTCCAGGCCGCGGGTGCTGTTCCGCGAAGACCCGGAGACCGGTGAGCGTACCGAACCGTTGGAGGACGTAATCGTCGACGTTGACGAAGAATTTTCCGGTATCGTCGTCGAGGCCCTCAGTGTCCGCAAAGGACGCATGACGGAAATGAAACAGGCGGGTGGTGGCAAGGTGCGCCTTTCGTTCATCGTGCCGTCACGGGGTCTGATCGGGTACCACGGCGAGTTCTTGACGGAAACCCGCGGCACTGGGGTCATGAACCGCATGTTCCATGGCTACGCGCCCTATCAGGGTCCAGTGCCGGGCCGACGCAACGGGGTTCTGATCTCGAACGCGACGGGGAAGTCGGTCGCGTATGCATTGGGCGGCCTTGAAGGCCGTGGCGAGTTGTTTATCGGCGGCGGTGTACCTGTCTACGAAGGCATGATCATCGGCGAGCACAGCCGCGAGAACGACCTCGAGGTCAATCCGCTCAAATCGAAGCAACTGACCAACTTCCGTGCCGCCGGGTCGGACGAGGCGATTCGCCTGACCCCGCCCAGACGCATGAGTCTGGAAGATGCCATTGCCTATGTCGCCGACGACGAGTTGCTTGAAGTAACGCCTGCATCGCTGCGCCTCAGAAAGCGTCTCCTAGACCCGCATGAGCGCAAGAAGGCGGAACGCAAGAAGGACGCGGGTTGAGCCGGACAAGGACCGGGGATACGCTGGCGCCATGCACGACTCCGCCACGCCGATAGCCGAACGTCCGAAAATCCAGGTGACCGCCTTTTGGCGGATGTTCCCTGCCGGTATGCGCCGGCGCTGGTGGATGTTTCGGCCCTTCGACCTGATCGCGCGCCATATTCCGGTGTTGAAGCCGCGTCGCGGCCTGTTGGTCGTTCGCATGGACGGGATCGGCGACATGATGCTGTTTCGCCAAAGCTTGGACCATTACGCGGAAATTTTCGGTGTCGCCGCCGCGGACATCACGGTGCTTGGGTGTGACAGCTGGGGAGCGATCGCCGGCAGAATATTCGAGGGGTATCGCGTCATCACCATCGATGAGCATGCCTATGCGCGGAAGCTCATGTACCGGTTCCGGGTCAATCTGATGGTCCGCCGCTTGTCGGCGGAAACGACGGTCTGCGATTCGTATCTGCGCCGCGCGATGATGGCCGACAGCCTGGTCTGGGCGTCGGCGGCTAAGCGTGCCGTCGTCAGCATGCCTTATGTGAACGAGCCGACGCGTTCGGAGTTTACGTTCTATCTGAGCCAGGTCGACGAGATCATCGATACCGGTCCTTACCCAACGCACGAAATCTTGCGCCATTATCGTTTCGTCTCGGCGATCGCGGGCAAGGCAATAAAGCCGGCGCCCCCGAAGATCGACTGGCCGGACCGGAAGTCTGAATTCGCGCCCGACGGAAACTATGCGGTGCTTAACCCGGGCAGCAACGAGCCGGGCCGCCGCTGGCCATTTGCATCCTACGTGAAAGTGGCGGAGCAGCTTCTGGAAATGGGGTGGAACGTCTTTTTTGTCGGAACCCGCGGCGAGCGGTGGGATGCGGCACTTCTCGACGATATCGCGAAGCGCCCGGGCGTGACCGATCTGACCGGCCGTACATCGCTGATGGGCCTTATGGATCTGATGAAAGGCGCTGGCCTGGTGATCAGCAACGACACCGGGCCTGCGCATCTATCGATCGCCTTGGGTGCGCCGACCCTGGTCATCGTCGGTGGCGGACATTTCACCAGTTTTGTCCCCTATCCGGATCATGTCTGCCCGCCCAATGCGAGGTTCATCTACCAGACCATGGAGTGTTACCACTGCTTTTGGCGCTGCCATCGGCGCAACAGCAAGTTCGAGGTGTTTCCGTGCGTCGCGGCGATCCCGGCCGATGATGTCTGGCGTGTTTGTCAGGACCTGATCGCGGATGCCGCACCGGTCCACGATCAACCCGCCGCAGCGGGCTGATCAGGCGATGCCGTCGCGTGTCCGGGGCTGGCTAGAAGCGGCTGCCGTCTATCTCGAATTCCGCGTTTTCCTGATCCTGCTGCTCGGATTCTCCTGTGGCCTGCCCCTGCTGCTCGTCTATGGGACGCTCTCTGCGTGGCTGCACGACGAGGGCGTGTCGCTGACGGTGATCGGCTGGTTCTCGATTGCATCGAGTGCCTATGCCCTCAAATTCGTATGGGCGCCCTTGGTCGACCGCTGTCCGTTGCCGGTCCTGACACCCCTGCTCGGTCAGCGGCGAAGCTGGCTGCTGTTGTCTCAACTGAGCATCATGGCGGCGATCCTCATGCTCGGTACAACGGATCCGGCGGATGATCTTGCATGGACTGCGCTCTGGGCCGTGGTGCTGGCCTTCGCGTCGGCGACGCAGGACATCGTCGTCGATGCCTACCGGATTGAAATTCTCGATGAGGAGAAGATGGGTGCCGGTGCATCCAATTACGTCGTCGGCTACCGCATCGCGACGTTTGTTTCGGGCGCCGGTGCGCTGGTCATTGCCGATCAGGCCGGCTGGTTCTCAGCGTATGCCGTGATGTCGGGCATGGTCGCCATCGGCATCATTGCAACTTTACTGGGGACAGAGCCTGCGCACCCGGACGAGCCCCGGCAGACTGCGGGCCCGTCCAAGATCGAGAAGGTTGCCGCGACCCTGCGGCGTGCGGTCTGGATGCCTTTTGCCGAGTTCATGTCACGGCCGCACTGGATCGTGATCCTGTTGTTTATCGCACTTTACAAATACGGCGATGCGCTGCTTGGCGTCATGGCCAACCCGTTCTATCTCGCCATCGGTTTCTCAAAGACCGAGATCGGGCTCGTGACCAAGGGCTTCGGCCTCGCGGCGACGATCATCGGCGGGATCATCGGCGGCACGTTCGTGGCCCGCTACGGGACGCTGAAGGCCCTGATGTTCGGCGGTATCCTGCAGGCGGCATCGAACGGCGTATTTGCGCTGCAGGCATGGATCGGACCCGAACTGCCGATGCTATTTGTCACAATCGGCATCGAGAACCTGACGGGCGGGATCGGGACCATCGCCTTCGTTGCCTACCTGTCCGGGCTTTGCAACGTCGCCTACACGGCGACGCAGTTCGCCCTGCTTTCATCATTGATGGCTTTCACGCGTACGGTGTTTGCATCCGGCGGCGGTTGGCTCGCCGATCAGATCGACTGGGTGTCGTATTTCCTGCTGACCGGACTGGCGGCGATCCCGGGTCTGCTGCTGCTGCTCTGGCTTATGAAGCGGGTGCCTTTGCCAGTTGCGCAAGAAGCGCGTCCCTGACGGCGTCGACGGGGATCGCGCTCATCTCCCTGGACCCGAAGGTCTCGGCGCGGATCACGGTGACGTCGTTGCTCATTGGTGGGAACTTCTCGTAGACCGTCGGCCCGTACATGACGACGAGCGGCGTGCCCGCAACGGCGAGCATGTGCGCAATACCGGAATCATTTGAAAGTGCGGCTGCAAGCCGTTCGCCGAGTGCGATCGACAGCATCGGATCGTAGTTGAACGCCCTGCCCTCTTCCGCTTGCAATGGCAGCAGCGCGCTCGGCAATTTGTTGCGGATGGTATTGATCCACTCTTCTTCCTGTGGGCCGATCAGAAACACCGGCGTGACTCCCGCGTCGCCAGCGGCTTTTGCGACGTCGATAAACCGGTCGAGCGGCCAGCACTTCGGCCTGCCGCCGGAGCCGGGTGCAAAGGCAGCGTAACGAGTGCCGACAGGCAGCAGTCTTTGTGCGGCGTCCCTATATTTGGAAGGAATATCGAGGGCGAGCACCGCCGGTGTTTCGAACGTTCTATTGGAAGCGATCTCGAGCAGGTCGAGCAATTGCCGTTGCATGGCCTTCGGAAATTTGTAGCCGCGTTTCGGCTTTGAGGTCGACAGCAAGAACCTGGCCGCCGGCGAAACGAACTGCCGGTGCCGGATTCGCCTGACGCCGAGCGCGATCCAGAAATTCCGTTGCGTGTCGATGACAAGGTCGAAATGCCGGTCTTTCAGCGGGCGCGGACCGAACAGCTCTTTCGGGCTGTCGCCGATCCCGCCGTACTCGATGACCTCGTCGACCAGCCCTTGCGCCAGCGGCTTGAGGCTTCGGGCATAGACCGTCGTCTCTTTGCCTGCGAACCACGTGACATGGACGTCTGGGAACGCGGTCTTGAGGCCGCGCATGAACGGCAGCTTCAACAGGCCGTCGCCAAGCCGGTCCAGGCCGACGTGAACCAGCACGCTTTTGATCTCGCCGGTGGACTTTGTCATGAACGAAGCACCCCCGTTTCCGGGTAGCACGTTCCGCTGGGATTGTAGAGCGAAAGGATCATGGGCCGGTTGCCCGTGGTGGCTTGGCAAGGAGTGCGATGAAGGCGGCAGCGAAGCCGAACACGGCGAACGTAAGCAGCGCGGCGTCATATGTGCCGGTGACGTCGCGCAACGCGCCCGCGATCAGCGGCCCCGCCGCCTGGCTCGCCACCTGTATGGTCAGTGCGACACCGCGAATGGCACCGTAACTCCGCCTACCGAAGAAATCCGCCCAGGCGATTGGCACCGTCGTTAACAGGCCGCCGATCCCAAAGCCGAACAGCACGGCCGCGCCATACGCCATCGGTGCGGTTTCGACCGCGTTCATGGCCAGGGCGGCCGCGCCCAGCGACACACCGATCAGGACCATGGCAAACCGGAGCGGGATTCGTTTCGGCCAAAACCCGTACGCGAATCCGACGATCGCGGACGTGAATGAAAAGGTGCTGACGGCGGTCGCGGCGACCGTCGCATCCAGTCCGCGTTCGAGCAGTAGCGGCGCCTGGTGCAGGCTGACACCGGCCTGGATCGGCCAGACCAGAAGACTGAACGCGCTGAGCAGCCAGAATGCGGGTGTCCGGATGGCTTCAGCACGGGTGAAAACAGGCTCGGCTGCCGTTGTCTTCGTGTCCGGCGATGTTTCGCCGGCAGAAGGATTTTGTTTCGTGATCGAATCTCCATCGATTTCGAGACCGAGATCTTCCGGGCGGCGCACCAGGAACAGCCACGCCGGTATGAACCCGACGACGAGAACGGTTGTGCCGACGGCGATCCAGGCACTCCGCCAGCCACCGGCCTGCATGGCGACATGGGCAATCAACGGCATGGCAACAAGCCCCGACATCAGCGCAAGCGTGGTGATCGACGTCGCGAACGAGCGTTTCCGGTGAAACCAGTTCACGATGGAACCGTATATGCCGATATCATAAGGTCCGGTGAAGTTCATCCGCGCCACACAGTAAAAGGCGTAGAACACCGGCAATGCGTTGACCGCCGACAGGCACAGCAGCGGGATTCCGGTCGTCAGCACGGCGAAGCAAAGAATCGTTCGGGCACCGTTTCGATCCAGAAACGGTCCGATTAGCGGCGCCGCGACGGCGCCCAGCACGCCGCCCAGCGACACCGCGCCGGAAATCTCCGTCCGCGACCAGCCGAACTCGGATGTCATCGGCTCGATGAAAATCGAGAGCGTGGCGACAGCCGGCCCCTGTCTTGAAAAAGACGCCGCACACACGGCGGCAAGGATGATCCAGCCGTAATAAAATGGCAGGCGATCCGCCAGCGCATGAACAAACCTAAGCCGCAAAGTGGTGAAACCTCTCGTTTGAAGCAGACAGACTAGCAGCTCTCATAAAAGATGTGGAGCCGCCGCCCGGGAATGTATATGGTGCGCCCGCTTGGGAGGGCTTGTTTACAGATTTATCGAGGAACCCATTATGAATATGGATCTGGTGCCCGTCGGCGATAACCCGCCCTATGAAGTCAACGTTCTGATCGAAATCCCGCTTGGCGGCAATCCGGTCAAATACGAAGTCGACAAGAAATCCGGTGCGATCTTCGTCGACCGCTTCCTGCACACTGCGATGTACTACCCCATCAACTACGGTTTCATTCCGCACACACTGTCCGACGATGGTGATCCCATCGACGCGGCGGTACTTGGCCAGATGCCGGTGATCCCGGGTTGCGTCATCAAGTGTCGTCCGATCGGTGCGCTGATCATGGAAGACGAAAGCGGTATCGACGAGAAGCTTTTGTGCGTGCCGGTCGACGACCTGCACCCGTTCTACGGCGATATCAGCTCATACCGTGACATCCGCCCAGTGCAGATCAGCCAGATCCAGCACTTCTTCGAGCACTACAAGGATCTTGAACCCAACAAGTGGGTCAAGGTCAAGCGCTGGGGCGAGGCCGAGGAAGCGCTCGAGCTGATCCGCGAGGCGATGCAGCGTGCGAAGGATGCCGAAGTCGCGGAAACGACGCCTGCCGAGGACTAATCGCACGCCTCGTGCGCGGTCAGCGCCGCGAGCGTCACCATATCCGCGACCGTGGATCCCATCGGCACCACCTGGATCGGTTTCGATAGGCCCTTGATCAGCGGGCCGAGAACCGTTGCGCCCGAGACGCTCGCCAGCAGCTTCATGCTGATCTGTGCGCTGTGCAGGCCGGGCATCACCAGGACATTGGCGGTATCGGAAAGACGGCAGAACGGATAGTTCGCCAACAGGTCCTTGTTGAGTGCGACGTCGACAGCCATTTCGCCGTCGTATTCGAAATCAGCCCCTTCTTTGTCGAGGATCTGCACCGCCTCGCGGACCATTTCGGCACGCGGCAACGCCGGGTGGCCGAAGTTGGCGAACGAGATGAGCGCGACGCGGGGCTCATGCCCGAAACGCCTGGCTTCCGCCGCCGACTGGCGTGCGATATCGGCGAGCGCCCGGGGATCAGGCGCCTCAGCAACCACGGTATCGGCAACGAAGAGCGTGCGGCCGCGGTCGATGATCATTGAAAGGCCCATCACCCGCGCACCTGCTGCCGGCTCGATCACCGAAGCAATGTTATTCATCGCCGAGTGATAGTTCCGGGTCAGCCCCGTTACCATCGCATCCGCGTCGCCGGTGGCAACCATGCAGGCAGCGAAGAAGTTACGGTCCTGATTGACGAGACGCTGGCAGTCGCGCTTCAGGTGCCCCTTCCGCTGCAGTCGGGTATAGAGGTACTCGGCATAATCGGCGTTCCGGTCCGACAACCGCGCGTTATGAATTTCCAAGCCTTCGATATTGCCGAGCCCCAGAGTCTTCATCGTTTCACGCACCCGCTCCTCGCGGCCGACGAGAACCGGCGTGCCGTAACCCGCGTTGAGGAACGCGTGTGCCGCGCGGATCGACTTTTCCTCCTCGCCCTCGGCGAACACGACCCGGCGCGGTTTGGCGCGAACCTGATCGAGCGTTGCCTGCAGGTTGCCGATGATCGGGTTGAGGCGCGCCGAAAGCTCGCTTTCATACGCCTCCATATCCTCGATCGGCTTCTGCGCAACGCCTGAATCCATCGCCGCCTGGGCAACGGCTTTCGGCACCGCGACGATCAGGCGCGGATCGAACGGCGTCGGGATCAGGTAGTCCGGTCCGTACTGAAGATGGATGCCGGCGTACGCCGCATCGACCTCGTCCGGCACGTCTTCACGTGCAAGATCGGCGAGAGCATGCGCGGCGGCGATTTTCATTTCCTCGTTGATACGCCGGGCACGAACGTCGAGCGCGCCACGGAAGATGTACGGAAAACCGAGAACGTTGTTGATCTGGTTCGGATAGTCCGAACGCCCGGTCGCGATAATGGCGTCGTCGCGGACAGCCTTCACGTCTTCCGGCGTGATTTCCGGGTCCGGGTTGGCCATGGCGAAGATGATCGGTTTGTCGGCCATCGCCTTCACCATGTCCGGACTGACGGCGTCCTTGACCGAGAGACCAATGAACACGTCCGCGCCTTTCATGGCGTCGGCAAGCGTGCGTGCGTCCGTGTCGACGGCTTGTGCCGATTTCCACTGGTTCATGCCGTCCTCGCGGCCGCGATAGATCACGCCCTTGGAATCGCACATGATGATGTTTTCGCCGTTCACGCCCATCGCCTTCATCAGGTCGGCGCAGGCAATCGATGCGGCGCCGGCGCCGTTGATGACGATCTTGCTGTCGGCAAGCGTGCGGCCCGTAAGTGCGACGGCATTGATCAGGCCGGCGGCGGTGATGATTGCGGTGCCGTGCTGGTCGTCGTGGAACACCGGCACGTCAAGGAGCTCCTTCAGGCGCTCTTCGATCATGAAACATTCGGGCGCCTTGATGTCTTCGAGGTTGATGCCACCGAAGGCATTGCCGAACAGGCGGATGCTCTCGACAACCTCATCGACGTTCTCGGAGAATACCTCGACGTTGAATGCATCCACGTCCGCGAAGCGTTTGAAAAGTACGCACTTGCCTTCCATCACCGGCTTCGCCGCCAATGGGCCGATATTGCCGAGACCCAGCACCGCGGTACCGTTGGAGATCACGGCGACCATGTTGCCGCGCGCGGTCAGTTCATAGACCCGGCTCTGATCTTCATGGATGGCAAGGCAGGGACCGGCGACGCCCGGCGAATAGGCGAGCGTCAGGTCGCGTTGCGTGGTCAGCTGCTTGGTCGGATGTATCTCGATTTTGCCCGGCTTGCCGGAAGCATGCATGCGCATGGCTTCCTTGTAGAGCAGTTCGGTGGCGCGCTCGTCCATGATGTATCTCCCAGGAATTAGCGTCTTGTTTATTGTTCATTGCCGGGCACGCCGTAAGCGTTGGTTCAGGCCCGAACCCCCATTTTGCCACCCCTTACAAAAAGTGCAACGGCGCGTGTGTCAGGGGCCTCACGTATGTTATGGTCCGAGCGATTCGACACCGCCGAGAAACCGATGAACGACGACAGCCACGCCGATATCGAAACCGCCGAGCCGGACCCCAAGGTGTCGGAAACATCTTCGGGCGGCGGCGCGGTGACGCCGATGATGGCGCAGTACCTGCAGATCAAGCGCGAACATCCGGGCGATATGTTGTTTTACCGGATGGGGGATTTCTACGAGCTCTTTTTTGATGATGCCGTGGCCGCCGCCGGCGCGTTGGATATTGCGCTGACGAAGCGTGGCAAACACCTGGGCGAGGATATCCCGATGTGCGGTGTGCCGGTGCACAGCCACGAGACGTATCTGAACCGTCTGATCCGGAAGGGCTTCCGGGTGGCGATCTGCGAGCAGACAGAAGACCCGGCGGAAGCCAAGAAGCGCGGGTCCAAGGCCGTTGTTAAACGCGATGTGGTCCGTGTGGTCACCCCCGGCACGATCACCGAGGATGTCCTGTTGGAGTCGCGCCGTCATAACTATCTGGCGTGCGTGGCGCGGGCGCAAGCCGACTTCGCGTTGGCGTGGCTCGACATTTCGACCGGGGATTTCCGGACGCAGACCGCGTCGGCGGGGGATATCGCAGCGATCCTGGCACGCCTCGATCCCGGCGAGGTGATCGTCGCCGACAATCTTCTGGGCGACGCGCTGCCGGAACAGACCTGGTTCGATGTTGCCGACCGCCTGACACCCCTGCCCGCCGCGCGGTTCGACAGTGAAAACGGCAAGCGCCGCTTGCTCGCACTGTTCGGCGTGAAGACGCTGGATGCGTTCGGCGCGTTCGGCCGGGCCGAGGTTGCCGCTGCGGGCGCCATCGTCGATTACGTGGAACTGACGCAGAAAGGTAAGCTGCCTCGCCTGCGTCCGCCGGCACGCATCGAGCAGGGCGCGGTTATGGAGATCGATGCGGCGACGCGCCGTAATTTGGAACTGACCCAGACTATGACGGGCGAACGGGCGGGCAGCCTGCTGCATGCGGTCGATCGCACGGTGACCGGCGGCGGCGCGCGCCTTTTGGCGGCCAGGATCGCGGCGCCGCTGACAACGCCTGGTGAGATCGCGGCACGCCTTGATCTTGCCGAGGTGTTCCATGCCGATAGTCGCACCCGCGACGGGCTGCGCGAAAAGTTGAAGGCTGTGCCGGAAATCGCGCGGGCGCTGAGCCGCCTTACGATCGGCCGCGGCGGGCCGCGCGATGTGGCGGCAATTCGCGCAGGTCTGCGCGCGGCAGCTGATATACGGCGCGATCTACAGGGTGTGAGCACGTTGCAGACAGCGGCTGACCTGCCCGGCCTGGTCGAAGCGCTGGGCGGTCACGACGATCTTGTCGAGGAACTTGGCCGCGCGCTGGTGGATGAGCCGCCGATGGGCACCGCCGATGGCGGTTTCGTGCGCAAGGGCTATCATGCGCGTCTCGACGAACTGGTCGAAATGCGTGATGAAAGCCGCCGTCTGATCGCGGCGCTGCAAAAACGTTACGCCGACGAAACCGGCGTCGCCGCGTTAAAGATCCGGCATAACAACGTGCTCGGTTACTTCATCGAAGTGACGGCGAAGCAGGCAGATCAGATCCCAGGCGGGACCGACAGCCCGTTCATTCACCGCCAGACCATGGCCAACGCCGTGCGTTATACAACGGTTGAGCTCAACGAGCTCGAGGCCGAGATCGCGCGCGCGGGCGAACGGTCGCTGGCGTTGGAACTCGAGATCTTTGCCGGCCTCGTGGACCGGACCCACGAAAGCGGTGACGCGATCGATAAGACGGCGTCGGCCCTGGCGGCGCTCGACGTGGCGTCCGCCACGGCGGAACTCGCGCTTGGCGACGGTTTCGTGCGCCCTGTCGTGGATGACAGCGAAGCATTCACGATCGTCGGTGGCCGTCATCCGGTGGTAGAGCTGGCGCTCGCCAAAGCGGGCGATGTCGCCTTTGTGGCCAATGACTGCACGTTGGAGCCCGGCGACGACCGGGCCGCCGGTGCCAAGCTTTGGCTGCTGACAGGTCCCAACATGGCCGGTAAGAGCACGTTCTTGCGTCAGAACGCATTGATCGCGGTGCTGGCACAGGCCGGGCTGTATGTGCCGGCGAAATCGGCGCACATCGGCATCGTCGACCGGTTGTTCTCGCGTGTCGGCGCCGCCGACGACCTCGCGCGCGGCCGTTCCACGTTCATGGTCGAGATGGTCGAAACGGCAGCGATCCTGCACCAGGCGGGGCCGCGTGCACTCGTCATCCTGGATGAAATCGGCCGTGGCACGGCGACATTCGACGGCCTCTCGATTGCATGGGCGGTGGTCGAGCATCTGCACGAGGTGAATCGTTGCCGGGGGCTTTTCGCGACCCATTATCACGAGTTGACCGAATTGGCGTCGCGGCTTTCGAACCTCAAATGTTACACTATGCGCGTCAAGGAGTGGAAAGGCGACGTGGTGTTCCTGCACGAAGTGGCGGCCGGGGTTGCAGATCGGTCTTACGGTATCCATGTGGGGCAGTTGGCGGGGTTGCCACCGAGCCTTGTGGAGCGGGCGGAAATGATCCTGGAACGGCTGGAAAGCGAGAAAACAAAGGGTCCGGGGGCGCTTGGAGACGACCTCCCGCTATTTTCTGCTATACAAGCGCAGTCTGCTGCACCTAAGCGAGATAGCCGCCTTCAAGATGCTGTGAATAAGATCAATCCAGATTCCTTGACCCCGCTACAGGCACTTGAAGAGCTTTATAGGCTCAAATCATTATCTCTAGATGATCATGATTAAGTTGATGAGTTTAATGTTCACGCCCTCGGAAGACCTGGTTTTGGTGGTTTGCTCATGAACGCCATCAGCAAAATCACGAAGCCGCGCACGATCATCGACCGCAAGGCGATTCTGACCCGTTTGGAAGAACTGCTGAGCTGGTCGGGCTATACGCCGGACTCCCGGGGGGAGGTGTTCGCAATCTATCGCGACGCGCTTGAACAGGGCCGTAACGAAGTGCGCAGACGCTTTGAAACCGGGGAGCATTCCGGGAGCGAAACAGTCCATGCGGGTGCATACCTTGTGGATCAACTGGTACGCGTCGTGTTCGAGGTGGCGACCGAGTACGTCTATCCCCAGGGTGCGGGAATTTCGTCGGATACCATGTCGGTCCTGGCAACGGGCGGCTACGGGCGCGCTGAGCTGGCACCTCATTCCGATATCGATCTGATGTTCCTTTTGCCGTACAAGCTGACCCCGCAGACTGAGCAGGTGGTCGAATACGTGCTTTATACGCTCTGGGACCTGGGCCTGAAGGTCGGCCATGCGACACGCTCCGCCGAGGAAGCCGTGCGGCTTTCCAAGGAGGACATCACGATCCGCACCAGCCTGCTGGAATCGCGACTGCTGACCGGGAACGAGGCGCAGTACCAGAAATTCAAGAAGCTGTTCCGCGACGATGTCGTCAGTGATACCGGCATGTCGTTTGTCGAAGCCAAGCTGGCGGAACGTGATGACCGCCACGCCCGCATGGGCGATACCCGTTACGTCCTCGAACCGAATATCAAGGACGGCAAGGGCGGGCTCAGGGATCTGCAGACTCTGATGTGGATCGCGAAATATCTGTACAATATCGAAACGATTTCGGATCTGAAACAAGAGGGGATTCTGACGGCCGACGACGCCCGACGGTTTGAAAAAGCCCAGGAATTCCTGTGGACCGTGCGGTGCCATCTGCATTACCTCGCAGATCGGCCCGAGGAACGGCTCACCTTTAACGTGCAGACCGACATCGGCGAGCGCATGGGCTATACGGACCATGCGGGACTGAGCGGCGTTGAGCGGTTCATGAAGCATTACTTCCTGATCGCCAAGGACGTCGGCGATCTGACCCGCATCATCTGTGCGGCGCTGGAGGAACAGCACAAGAAGAAGCGCCAGCGCTTCAGGCTGCCCAGGTTCGGCAAGGGCGGTCCCAAGATCGATGGTTTCACCGTCGATGGCGACCGGTTGCTTGCTGCAGAGGACGATGTCTTCGCAAAAGACCCCAAGAAGCTTCTCGACCTGTTCTATCAGGCGCAGAAGCACGGTTTCGATGTGCACCCGAGTACGCTGCGGCTCGTCACCAAGAACCTGAAACGGCTCACCCGGAAAGTGCAGAACGATCCGGATGCCAATGAGATTTTCGTCAACATCCTGACCGGCCCGGATCCGGACAAGACACTGATGCGCATGAACGAGGCCGGCGTGTTCGGCAAGTTCGTGCCTGACTTCGGGCGTGTTGTCGCACAGATGCAGTACGACATGTATCACGTCTATACGGTCGACGAGCACACGATCCGTGCCATCGGTGTTCTGCACGGGATCGAGACGGGGCGCCTGATCGACGATCACCCGGTCGCGTGTTCGGTGATCAGCGAAGTGCAATCCCGGCGCGCGCTTTACCTCGCGGTGCTGCTGCACGACATCGCCAAGGGCCGTGGCGGGGACCACTCTGAATTGGGCGCCGACATCGCGCTCAAGCTTGGGCCCCGCATGGGCTTTAGCGAGTGGGAAACGGAGACGGTCTCCTGGCTGGTGCGATACCACCTGCTGATGAGCCACACTGCCTTCAAACGCGATATCGACGACCCGAAGACGGTCTCGGATTTCGTCGAGATCGTGCAGTCGCCGGAACGTCTGCGCCTGTTGCTCATCCTCACTGTCGCCGACATCCGTGCCGTCGGACCGAATGTCTGGAATGCATGGAAAGCGGGCTTGCTGCGCGAACTTTATTGGCATGCACGTGAACTGATGTCGGGGGAAAGCCCGCAGGGACGCGTGTCCAAGCGCGCCGAGACGGCGAAGCAAAAGCTGGCGACGGCGCTTGCAGAATCGTCGGCCGAATGGACGCCGGAGCGGATTGACGCGCATCTCGACCTGGCGCGGGATACCTATTGGCTGAGCTTCGATACGGGCGCGCTGTTGCGTCATGCCGAACTGATCCGAGCTGCCGCGGTCAACAACGAGAACCTCAGGATCGAGCTCACCGCGGACGAGGAACACGACGCAACGGAAGTCGTCGTCTTTACCGTCGATCACCCCGGTCTTTTCGCCAAGGTCGCCGGCGCGCTGTCACTCGGCAGCATCAACATCGTCGACGCCAAGATCGTTACGCTCAACAACGGCATGGCGCTGGACACGTTCTGGGTTCAGGACGGCCAGTCGGAAGCCATCTCGGGCGAGGCCCGCAAAGACCGGATACGGAAACGGATCGAGCGTGCGCTGTCCGGTCTCGCCTCGCCGGCGTATGAGCTCAAGGAGGCACGCGCCAATGCGATGCCGTCGCGAACCAGTGTTTTCAAGGTGCCGCCGCGCGTCCTGATCGACAACAAGGCCAGCCGCACGCACACGGTGATCGAGGTCAATGGCCGCGACCGGCTGGGGTTCCTGCACGATATTACGAACGTGCTTACGCATGCCGGGTTGCAGATCGCGTCGGCGCATATCTCGACCTACGGCGAGCGTGTCGTCGACGTGTTCTATGTAAAAGACATCTTCGGTCTGAAGATGGAGCAGCCGAACAAGATCGAAGATGTCCGGGCCAAGTTGCTGGACGCGATTTCGGGCGGCACAGGGAGCAGCGAGCCGGAGGCTGCCGAGTGAGCGCCGGGAAGGGCGCCGGCGCCACACCCCTGCCGTATTCAGGTTTCAGTTTCCGGCCATGAACCTGGTTCGCGCCATTTCCGCTATCGGGTCGATGACGATGCTGAGCCGCGTGTTCGGTTTCGCGCGCGACATCCTGATCGCCAACTTCCTGGGCGCTGGGGCGGTCGCTGACGCTTTCGTCGTCGCGTTCCGTTTTCCGAACCTGTTCCGGCGCCTGTTTGCCGAAGGCGCCTTCGCCGCGGCATTTGTGCCGATGTTTTCGCGGAGTCTTGAAGGGGATGGCGCCGACGTGGCGAAGCGCTTTGCCGAGCAGGCCTTCAGCGTCCTGGCGGCGGTGCTGTTCGTGTTCGTCGCGGTCGTCGAAGTCGCGATGCCGTGGCTGATGCCATACCTCGCGCCGGGGTTTGACCAGGTGCCCGGCAAGATGGAGATGGCGACCGAGTTCTCACGGATTGCATTCCCCTATTTGTTGTTTATTTCCCTCGTCGCGCTGCAGTCGGGTGTCCTGAACGCCTACGGTAAATTCACGGCCGCCGCCGCCGCCCCGGTGTTGTTGAATATCACCCTGATTGCGGCCCTTTTGGGTTTCGGCGGGTCCGACGAAGAATCCGGGCGCGCGCTGGTCTGGGGTGTGTTCGCGGCCGGTATTGTTCAGTTTATCTGGCTTGCGTGGCACTGCCGGCGCGAGGGCATGGTCCTTCGCCTTGGCATGCCGCGTCTGACCGAGAAAGTGCGTGTCCTGGGCAGGCGAATTTTACCCGTCGTGTTCGGCGCCAGCCTCTATCAGATCAATCTGCTGATCGGCACGATCCTGGCGACGACGGTGTCAGACGGTGCGGTCTCATATCTGTATTACGCCGACCGGGTGACGCAGCTGCCGCTGGGCGTCGTCGGTATTGCCGTCGGCACGGCTCTGCTGCCGATGATTTCCCGCCAGCTCGAAGCGGGGAAGGAAGACGAGGCGAACACCTCGCAGAACCGCGGTATCGAGATTGCGTTATTGCTGACCGTTCCCGCTGCGTTGGCGCTGATCGTCATTCCTGAGCCGATCATTCAGGTTCTGTTCGAACGCGGCGCGTTTGATGCGGCAGCCAGCGCCGCGACGGCGGCGGCCCTGATGGCCTATGCGATCGGACTGCCGGCGTATGTCGGCATCCGTGTCTTCACGCCGGGATATTTTGCGCGCGAGGACACGAAGACGCCGGTCCGCATCGCCGCGCTCGCGATGATCGTGAATGTCGTGCTGAATTTAATCCTGATGCAACCGTTCGGACATGTCGGCATTGCGCTGGCCTCCAGTGTGTCGGCCTGGCTCAACATTCTGCTGTTGATTGTTGTCCTCGCCCGGCGCGGTCATTACCGGGCGGACGCCCGCCTGCTGTCGCGCCTGTTGGGGATCGCGGGCGCCAGCATCGTCATGGCCGGCGCGCTCTGGTTTGCCGCCGCCTGGGCCGTGCCGTGGCTCGCCGGCCCGCTCACCCATCAGGTGGTGGCGCTGGGCGTTCTCGTGACCGGCGGGCTTGCGCTTTACCTGATAGCGGCGCGCCTGTTCGGTGTCTATTCCGTTGCCGAAATCAAGGCGACGTTGCGCCGCGCGCGCTGACCGCTTGACCGCTTAGGGCGTGCGGGCGATAACCCGCTCTCGGAAAACCCAACGGAACCGTATCGAACATGACCGAACGTATCTTTTCCGGCGTCCAGCCGACCGGCAATCTGCATCTCGGGAACTACCTGGGGGCGATCCGCAACTGGGTGACGTTGCAGGACGATTACGAGTGCCTGTTCTGCGTTGTGGACCTGCACGCGATCACGGTCTGGCAGGAACCGGACAAGCTGCGTTCGTCGACGCGCGAGGTTGCGGCGGCAATGATCGCGGCCGGTATCGATCCCAAGAAGCACATCATCTTCAATCAGTCGCAGGTCCCCGGTCACGCCGAACTGGCCTGGATCTTCAATTGCGTCGCGCGGATGGGCTGGCTCGGCCGCATGACGCAATTCAAGGAAAAGGCGGGCAAAGACCGCGAAAATGCGTCGGTCGGCCTGTTTGCCTATCCGAACCTGATGGCGGCGGACATCCTTTTGTACAAGGGAACGCACGTCCCGGTCGGTGAGGACCAGAAACAGCACCTCGAGCTGGCGCGCGACATTGCCGCCAAGTTCAATAACGATTTCAAGACCGAGACCTTCCCACTGCCCGAGCCATTGATCCTGGGGACCGCCACGCGGGTGATGTCGCTCAAGGACGGCACCAGCAAGATGTCGAAATCCGATCCCTCCGATCTGTCACGGATCAACATGACCGATGATGCCGACACCATCGCGCGTAAGATCCGCAAGGCGAAGACCGATCCGGATCTGCTGCCGGACAGCGTCCAGGGCCTCGATGCGCGACCCGAGGCACGCAACCTGATCGGCATTTATGCGGCGCTTGCCGGCACCACGGCGGATGCGGCGGTCGAAGAGTTTGCCGGCCAGCAATTCTCGGCACTCAAGGAGCGGCTCTCGGACGTGGCGGTCGCCAACCTCGCGCCGATCCAGGACGAATACCGGCGCTTGCTCGCTGACAAGACGACCATCGATGACGTTATGGCCGACGGTGCCGAACGAGCGCGAGCGCTCGCCGAGCCCGTGCTGCGCGAAGTGCACGATGTGATCGGGTTCCTGCGTCCGAAGCGGAAACGCGGCTGATCGGGATAGCGGTTGCAAGCGGCTGTCCCCGGCCCCACCTAATGGGCTATAGTAACCGGTGAATTCTGCGTCCGCATACAAGGCGGCATTGGAGAGAGACATGTTTATCCAGACCGAAAGCACACCGAATCCGGCGACGCTGAAGTTCCTGCCGGGCAAGGCCGTCATGTCGAACGGCACGGCCAACTTCGCCGAGGCAGCCGAGGCCAAACGTTCACCGATGGCGACGCGGCTGTTCGCGATCGAAGGTGTGGCCGGCGTGTTCCTCGGCTCCGATTTCGTTACCGTTACAAAATCCGATGACAAGGACTGGGACGTGCTGCGCCCGCAGATCCTCGGCGGCATCATGGAGCATTACCAGTCGGGGCGCCCGATGATTGAGGAAGAATCGGCAGCTGCCGATTCGGCCGATGGCGATGACGATCCAATCGTCAAGCAAATCAAAGAGTTAATAGATACCCGCGTGCGCCCGGCGGTGGCTCAGGACGGCGGCGATATCGTTTTCAAGGGCTTCGAAGGGGGCATCGTGTCGCTCCACATGCAGGGCGCATGTGCCGGATGCCCAAGTTCGACGGCGACCCTCAAGCACGGCATCGAGAACATGCTGCGCTATTATGTGCCGGAAGTTCAGGAGGTTAGGGCGGTCGAATAATCGCCCTGAATTCCCGCGAAACGCGGCCACAAAATTTTAGCAAATTGGCGCCTAAAATCGGTAGCACGGTGAACCTAACTGTGTTAACCATGTCGCCACTAAAAAGCCGGCCAGTGCTCCGACAGGTAAATATGCCGTCGGGGATATAAAAACAGAGCCGAAAAAATCCCAGGGCGAACGAAACGAGATTGAGGGACGGCGTGCATGCCGTATTCATGCCGCCGGAAGCAACAATGACGACTCGTAGATTCGACCGCTTGATTCTCAGTGTGATCGGCTGTGCCGTGATCGCGACCGCCTTTGCCAGTCTGGTGAGCCCGCAGTCGGGCGTGACGGCAAACCCGCGGGTATCATTCGATCAGGCACATGCGGAATCCGCACATTTGAACCAGGGCGTGAAACGCGTCGCGCCCGAAGATCTGGAACTTGCCGCCGGTGTAACGGTCGCCTCGCTCCGCGAAGCGCAGGCCGTCGCGAAACGTTTCGAATCCATGGGCTATCATCTGGACCGTGTTCGCGAACACGGTATGCCGGTGCCGCGTGTCTTCCTCGCTGAGATGCCGCGCGACCTGCATGCGGTTCCCGAGGTGTCATTGAAGAAGACCGTCTTCTTCCAGACCATGCTGCCGCTGATCCTGCAGGAAAACGAGCGCATCCTTGCCGACCGCCATCGGCTGATCGGCCTCAAGGCCCAGGTGGCCATGGGCCGTAAACTGGCGGCGCGTGATCGTCTTTGGCTCGCGGTGCTGGCGGAACGCTACAAGGTCAAGGATGATAACCTGAACACGCTGATGGCCCGCGTCGATATCATTCCGCCGTCGCTCGCCATGGCCCAGGCGGCCGAGGAAAGCGGCTGGGGAACGTCCCGGTTTGCCCAGGTCGGCAACGCGATTTACGGCCAATGGACGACCGCGGACGGTGACGGTTTGGTCCCCGAACAGCGGCCGGAAGGCATGGACCACAAGGTCAAGGCATTCGACAACCTGCAACAGTCGGTCGCTGCGTACATGCGCAACCTCAACACGCATGGCGCTTACAGGGCGTTGCGCCGTGAGCGCGGAAAATTGCGGTCCGCCGGCGATGCACTCGATGGTGCGCGGCTCGCCGGCACGCTGACCAAGTATTCGCAGCGGGGACACGAATACGTCGAGACCGTCCGCACGATCATTGACGTCAACAACCTTCGTGAACTGGACGACGCACGCCTTGTTGCGGATTCCCAGGACGGCGATCAGTCGGCCTGATCTTTCCTCTGATTTTTCCGGTGCGGGCCTTATTTAGGCACGTAGAATTGTCTGCCGAACCAGTACCAGCGCCCGTCACCTGCGGGCATGGTGCAGTTGAGGCGGGTGCGGCCGTGCGGCATGGCCGTGTCCATCCGCACTTCGATCCGCTTGCCGAGCCGCTGCAGGTCGACCTTCTCCACATGTGACGAGTAACAGTTCAGACGATCCAGGCCCGTGGCCGGCCACGTCAACGTAAAGCCGACGAGCGGTGGATTGGGAGTGGTGACCGTCGGGTCATCCGGCGTGATGTCGGCGGCGCGCATGGGTAATGCGTTGGCGGCGAGCTTGAAACGATCGATCGATCCGAACGATTCGTTCATCGCAAAGCGGGGCAGATAATACATGTCGCTGCCCGAGCCGAAGGCGCCGGAATGCTGGCCGAACGCCGCCACGAAACCCTCGCTTTTGACGAGCGCCATCACTTCATTGCTGGTTTCCCCGTAAGGATAAGCGAACAGGTCCGGTGCGTGGCCGAGCTTCTCTTCGAACAGGGCATTGGATATCCGAAGCTCCGACTTGATCGCTTCGGCACTGAGATCCGCCATGTGCGGGTGCGATTTGGTCTGGCTGCCGATGGTAACGCCCTGTTCCGCAATCTCCTTGAGCTGGTCCCAGCTCATGTAGCGCGAGAGGCCTCGCTCGACCGGATCGGTTGCGACGAAGACGGTCAGCGGGAACCCGGCTTCCTTGAGGATGGGCCACGCCCGCGTATAGACGGACTCGTAGGCGTCGTCGACGCTCAGCCCCACTGTTTTCGGCGGCAGTGCTTCACCGTTATGCAGCGCGGCAATGATCTTCGGCAGGGATGCGACGTTGTATCCACCTGTTCGCAGTTCCGCGACATGCGCCCGGAACTGCTCCATCGTGACATTTGTCGAAGGAAAGTCCGTTTCGCCGAACCGGTGATACATGATGACCACCGCCTTCGTCGTCGGCTCGTCCGCCGATACCTGCGACGGCGCAATCGGCCCGAAGCCTGCGCCATATACAATCGATAAGATAACCGCGAGCAGCGGCAAGATTCGATGACTAATCATCCACGCTCCCCCTTTGAGCGACAGACCAGACTGGACCATGATGACTTTACGCAATCTTAGCAAGAATTGTTGCGGTTTCGTCTCATGATCATCAAGTATGTAGCAGCCCCAGCGTCAAGGCTGTGACGCATCGCACGCCATTGCAGCGCTCTTGCAACCTAGGAGGTACTGCATGACCGACAGACCACATACACCAACACCATTGGATCCCGCCGCCCTGGATACCATCTTCCTGAAGGCGCGCACATACAACGATTGGTCGGATAAGCCCGTTCCCGATAGCCTTCTCGAGGAAATCTGGAACATTGCGCGGATGGGCCCGACCAGTGCCAATTGCAGTCCCGCCCGAATCGTTTTCGTGACTTCCGATGCGGCGAAGGAAAAGCTGCGTCCCTGTCTGATGAAAGGCAATGTCGACAAAACCATGGCGGCACCGGCAACGGCCGTCATCGGCCATGACATGGAATTCTACGAAAAGTTGCCGCAGTTGTTCCCGCATACGGACGCCCGCGCCTGGTTTGCGGGCAACGACGCGCTGATCGAGGAAACGGCATTCCGCAACGGTACGCTGCAGGGCGCCTATTTCATGCTGGCGGCGCGCGCGCTGGGTCTGGATTGCGGGCCGATGTCGGGCTTCGACAAGGATATGGTGGACGCCGCATTCTTTTCGGGTACGACGGTGAAATCGAACTTTCTGTGCAGTGTCGGCTATGGCACGGGGAAAGATCTGTTCCCGCGGAGCCCCCGCCTCGCGTTTGCAGAAGCTTGCCGCGTCGAATAATAGAAAGAGCGCATCGCCCCGTTGTCCGGCGATGAGTGCCTCTTAACCGGCGGACAAGCCTTTGACGCGCAATACGATTTCAGCAAGTGTTTATCTGGTCCTGGTCGTTGTTGCGATAACGTCGAGAATCTGGCCGTTTCCGCTAGGGCGCGAAATCGGCATTGCGCTGACCGTGACATTTCTGGCGCTTGAGATTTCCCGCGCGCCGGCGTTGCAGCGGAACGTCGGCGCTCTCCTGTTCTTTATTGGCACCCTATCGGCCTGGGCCGGTGGCGATCTCGTCGGCGGACTCATGAACGGTCTCGAGCGGTCTCAGATTTTCCTCGTCATGTTCTTCGCCGTCATGTGGTTGCGCGAACCGGCTGTCGTCAGTCCGTCGCTCCGGACATTGCGCGACGCCGTCGTCGCGCAGCCGGCGGGCCGGCGGTTTCCGATTCTCTGGTTGAGCGGGCACATCCTGGGTTCCGTCCTTAACCTCGCGGCGATGAGCCTGTTGTCGGCGATGGTTGCCGACCAGAAGAATGCGCGGCTGCAAAAACGGCTTTCCCTTTGTCTGATGCACGGCTTCACGACGGCATCCACCTGGGGACCGTTCTATGTCAGCATTGCCGTGATCCTGTCCGCCATTCCGGGGCTGAGCTGGATCGAGATCGCACCGCTCGGTTTCGCTCTCTCGATGTGTCTCCTCATTGTCGGGTGGACATACGACCGACTCTTCCTGCGCGAGAAACCGGCGCCCGACAGTGTCAGGCCGGGACCGCCGCTGACGGCAGGGACCATCGGCAGAGCGGCCCTGATCCTTGTTCAGTTGATCTTTCTCGTCATGGGGGCGCATGAACTGGTGGGGCTTTCGATCCCCGTCGCTCTCGGAGTTATCGGCCCGCCGTTTGCGATTGCCTGGGCCGCGGTTCAGGCGAAAAAGGGACGCCGTTGGCATACAGGTGCACGCCCGTTGATCCGCCGTATCTTCAGCAACCTGCCGGAACTCCGGAACGAGGCTGTCGCTTTTGTTGCGGCCTCTGTTCTTGGCGTCGGTGTTTCCAGGGTTCTGCCGCCGGAGAAGATCGGCGCGGCATTGTATGAATATGGCATCCACCCGGACGTGGTGGTGGTTGGGGTTGTGTTCGGCACGTCGCTGCTTGGCATGGCCGGGCTGCATCCGGTGGTGATTGCAATTCTGGTCGGCGAGGTCCTGCCCCCGGAAGTCATCGGCATCGCACCCGAAGTCCTTGCCGTTGCGCTTCTCGGTGTTTGGGGAACGTCGACGATGGTATCGCCGTTCTCGGCGACCACGCTTTTCATGGCACGCGTTGTCGGGTTGCCGAGCCACGTGATCGCATGGCGCTGGGGCCCGCCGTTGATTCTTTTGTCTGCGTGCGTCGTCGCTGCCTATGTGGTGATAATCCGCCATCTGCTGTATTCGTGAAGCGAGAAGTGCAATGACCGTTCTATTGGGCATAGACACCGCGACGAGCGGTTGCGCCGTCGCCGTGGTCCGCGACGCGGAGACGCTTGCATGCCAACAGGCGCGAATGGCGCGCGGCCAGTCGGAAGCGCTGATGCCGATGATCGACCAGGTGGTGGCGGAGGCGGGCATCTCATTTCCGGATATCGACGCGGTTGCGGTCACGCGTGGACCGGGTGCCTTCACGGGACTCAGGATCGGGCTCGCCACGGCGCGCGCCCTGGCGCTCGCGATTGGCAAGCCGTGTCTCGGCGTCGGGACGTTTGACGCGTTGTTGGCAGAAGCCCGCGATCGCAGCGCCCGCAGTGAAATCGATGCATTCGTGGTGGCCGTCGACAGCAAGCGTGAAGAAGTGTTCGTTGCAATCTTCGACAGTGGCGGTGTGGCGCTTGGTGCGCCAGCGGCACTGCTCCCGCAACAGGTCGCGGGGCATCTCGGTTCGGTGTCCAGGGTCGCGGTGGTTGGCGATTCCTCGGGTGTCGTGGCAGACGCACTGGAATCCGGATTTCATGTCGACCGCATCGCGGAGATCGAACTTCCCGACCCCGCGATCGTCGCCCGGCTGGCCATGGGCGCGCTTGAGGATCCGGAACGTATGCCGGCGGCACCCCTCTATTTGCGGCCCCCGGACGTATCTCTGCCGAAAGCCTGATTCAGCCTGTTTCCTTGCGGATCAACAGGCGGTGAATGCCGGTTTCCGGTTCGTCGGGGCTTTCCGGCGCGATGGACAAGACGGTATGGCCATGCTGTGTCGCCGAGCGTGGTACATTGTGCAGCGGCTCTTCGCCCTTCAGGCGGACTTCCAGAACTTCGCCCGGCGCGATCTTTTCGAGTTTCAGTTTTGTGCGCACGAACGTCATCGGACAGATCAGGCTCGTAATATCGATGCTATGATCTGGTGAAATAATTTCGTTATGGTTACTTTTTTCGACCATTAGATAACTTGAACCCGTACCACAAAATACTTATAAAACCAGCGTTGACTTAATTATCTACAAAAAATGCAGAATTTCTGCCGGAGTACCTTTTCCATATGACCGACCAACCGACGCAAACGGATCTTCTCGAACTTACTTCTGAAATTGTATCGGCGCACGCTTCAAACAATACCGTCGCCGCAAATGATTTGCCGAATATCATTAAGGACGTTTACAGCACGTTGCAGAACCTGGGCAGCGAGACCCCGCCCGCGGAACGTCCGCAGCCGGCAGTGCCGGTCAAGAAATCCATAACGCCGGATTACATTGTCTGCCTGGAAGACGGCAAAAAGCTGAAGATGCTGAAACGGCATCTGAAGACATCCTATAACATGACGCCGGAAGAATACCGGGAGCGCTGGGGGCTGCCGGTCGACTATCCGATGGTGGCACCCAACTACGCCAAGAAGCGAAGCTCGCTCGCCAAGAAAATTGGTCTCGGCCGCAAGCCGGGCACGCGACGCAAAGGGAAGTGATCAAAACCGTCGCATTGAAGGCGAACGCCCCTTCACATCGTGTGTTGGGGACGCTACGATCAATACATTGAACGGCAAGGGACGGCTATGGACGAATCTCGTCTGGAAAAACTGTGCGTCGACAAAGGCATGAAGATGACCGAACAGCGGCGCGTGATCGCACGCGTGCTCTCGGAGGCCGAAGACCACCCGGATGTGGAGGAAGTCTACCGCCGGGCATCTGAGCAAGATTCCAAGATATCTATCGCGACCGTTTACCGTACGATGCGGTTGTTCGAGGACGAAGGAATCGTTGAGCGGCATGATTTCGGCGATGGCCGGGCGCGTTACGAAGAGGTCTCGGAGGAACACCACGATCACTTGATCAACGTCAAATCGGGGCGTGTCATCGAGTTCCAGAACGAAGAGATCGAGCGTCTGCAGGAGCGGGTGGCGCGTGAACACGGCCTCAAGCTGGTTGGCCACCGCCTGGAACTTTACGGTGTGCCGTTGAAGGATACGGACAAAGCCAAATGATAGCACCGGTCGTGGAGCGTGTCGCTTGACAGCCGCCATCCGGAAGACCATTTTCCGCGCCCTGAAACCAAGGAGCTTCGGCATGCCCGGGCGCACGCCGGGAGGCCTGTCCGGGTAGCTAGAATGGCATTGAAAAAGTCCGTTCATATTAAATCGTATGGGTGTCAAATGAACGTCTATGACGCGTCGCGCATGGAAGATGTGCTGGCGCCGATGGGCTATGGCGCTGCCGACGGCATGGAAGGTGCCGATCTGGTCATCCTCAATACCTGCCACATTCGCGAGAAGGCCGCCGAGAAGGTCTATTCCGAGCTTGGCCGTTTGCGCCAAGAAAAGGCGGCACGGGCAGGGACGTCACGACCGATGCGGATCGCCGTCGGCGGGTGCGTGGCGCAGGCCGAGGGCGAGGAAATTCTGAAGCGTGCGCCGTTCGTCGACCTTGTGTTCGGACCGCAGACGTACCACCGCCTGCCGCTGATGTTGCGCGAACTTGATAGCCGTGGCCAGGCTGTGGTGGATACCGAGTTTCCGGCCGACGACAAGTTCGACCAGCTGCCGGAAGCCGGCAGACTTGATGGGGCCAGTGCGTTTCTGACCGTGCAGGAAGGCTGCGATAAGTTCTGCACATTCTGTGTTGTGCCGTACACGCGCGGCGCCGAGTTTTCCCGTCCGGTCGATCCTGTGTTGCGCGAAGCCCGGCTGCTGGCCGGCAAGGGGGCGAGGGAGGTGACCTTGCTGGGCCAGAATGTGAACGCCTATCACGGCGCGCATGAGGACGGCTCGGAATGGACGCTGGGCCGCCTCATCCGGGAGCTTGCGGAAATCGACGGTTTGGACCGGATTAGATACACTACATCTTACCCGGCGGAGGTCGATGACGACCTGATTGCCGCGCATCGCGACGTACCGGCGCTGATGCCGTTTCTCCATCTGCCGGTTCAATCCGGATCCGACAAGGTGCTGAAAGCTATGAACCGTCGTCACACAGCGGGCGATTACAAAGACATCGTCGCCCGACTTCGCGACGCACAGCCGGACCTAGCACTGTCGTCTGACTTCATTGTCGGTTTTCCGGGCGAGACGGATCGTGATTTCGAGGAAACCATGTCGCTCGTGCGTGAAGTGGGCTTCGTTCAGGCCTACTCGTTCAAATACAGTCCGCGCCCCGGAACGCCGGCCGCCGACATGGACGACCAGGTGCCGGAGGACGTCAAGTCGGTGCGGCTTCAGGAATTGCAGGAAGAACTTAATCGCCAGCAGATGGCGTTTAACGAAACGTGTGTCGGCCGCGAAATGCAGGTGCTGTTCGACCGGCCGGGCTCGCGCGAAGGGCAACTGGTCGGACGCAGCCCGTATATGCAGGCGGTACATGCAACGTTGCCCGCCACTCGGATGGGAGACATCGTTACCGTGATGATCGACAGAGCAAAACCGAACAGCCTTTCCGCTGTGGTTCCCGGCAAGCAGGAGGCCGTCGCTTGAGCAGAGGCAGCCGGACGGCGGCGCGGCCCGGGGAATCCGGCGCCGTAACGCGTAAGAAATCTTTTCCGAAAAACGCATTGGCGATTGCGCTGTTTGGTTCCCATCACAGCCATCTGGCGCAAATCGAAAGTGCGCTGGACGTGGTTATCCACGCCCGCGGCAACGAGGTGACCATTGCCGGCGACGCTGAAGCGGTCGCCCGCGCGATCAGCGTGCTCGACGCGCTGTATGAGCGCCTTGAGCGAGGTCAGGACGTCGACCAGCCCGAGGTCGATGCTATGCTGCGTTTTTCAGCCGAACCGGAGCGGTCGATGCCGAGCACAGACGCGGGGGTCAGTATCCGCAATCGTGTCGTTACCGCGCGGACGCCGACCCAGGCCGATTATCTGCGCGCCATCGATGAGTCGGAGCTTGTTTTCGCCGAAGGCCCGGCGGGCACCGGCAAAACCTACCTTGCGGTCGCCAAGGCGGTCGAGCGCCTTGTCCGCGGGGATGTCGAGCGTATCATTTTGTCGCGCCCGGCGGTCGAGGCCGGCGAGCAATTGGGTTTTCTGCCGGGCGATATGCGCGAGAAAGTGGACCCTTACCTGCGCCCGCTATACGACGCACTGCACGATATGATGCCGGGGCAACAGGTGCAGAAACGGCTTGAGAGCGGGGAAATCGAAGTCGCACCGCTGGCGTTTATGCGCGGCCGGACACTGGCCCACGCGTTTGTTATCCTCGACGAAGCGCAGAATACCACGGCGGTGCAAATGAAGATGTTTCTGACGCGGCTGGGTGAAAATTCACGGATGGTGATTACAGGCGACCTGAGCCAGGTGGATTTGCCGCGCGGGACGCGGTCGGGTCTGCGCGACGCCCGTGAGGCGCTTTCTGGGGTCGACGGTATCCGGTTTCTGCGCTTCCGTGAAACGGACGTTGTCCGCCATCCGCTGGTTGGCCGAATTGTGAATGCATACAAGAACCTCGAGAACAAACGCGGCGCCGGCGCCGAGTACAGGAATGATGAGAACGCATCCGGCGACGATGAAGAGTGACAGCCCTGTGGACGGCGTGTTGCTGGCCGTTGATGTCGATATTGCCGCCGATGGCTGGAACGGCATGCTCGACGATGTCGAGGGCTTGTGCGCGCGCATACTGGTCCAATCGATAACGTACCTCGATTATCCGGCGCGGGCTTATGAAGTTTCGGTGCTGCTGACGGACGACGCACGCCAACAGGCGCTGAATGCGGAATACCGCGGCAAGGACGCACCGACGAACGTGTTGTCATTTCCTGCTACCGAGGCACTGGACGGCGCGTTTCCGTCGGCTCTTGCTCTGCCGCTCGGCGATATTTCGCTGGCGCTGGAGACGGTCCGGCGGGAATCGGACGGCGAAGGATTGTCATTTGCCGATCATTTTTGTCATCTTCTGGTACATGGTATGCTTCATCTGGCCGGATACGATCACGAAATCGACCATGATGCCGAGGAAATGGAAGCACTTGAGGTCGAGATACTTGCCGGGTTCGGGATTGAAAATCCTTATGCCGACAAGCGGCCGGGCGTTGCGTGAATGACGGAAACGGAAATGAAAGACTCCAACGGATTTGACGAACCTCCGAGTCCCAACGGGGACAGCAATGAAAACGGAGCCAAGAGCCAGAATTTTTCCGATCGTATCCGTATCTGGGTGCGCAATATCAAGCGGATGTCCGGATCGAACGGATCGGCACGGGATACCCTGGACGAACTGATCGATGAGCGCGAAGAGTCGGAGTTGCCACTCGATCCGGACGAGCGCCTGCTGGTTGCGAACATACTCGAACTCAGAAATCTGACGATCTATGACGTCATGGTGCCGCGCGCAGACATCGTCGCCATCCCGATCAACGCGTCCCTGCAGGAGGTGATCGACGTCGCCACACGTGAGGGCCACTCACGTTTGCCGATCTATACCGAAACCCTCGATGATGCGCAGGGTATGGTGCATATCAAGGACGTGCTCGGCTTCCGTGGCAACGATGCGGCCTTCAAGCTCGAAAAAGTCCAGCGCCGGTTGTTATTTGTCGCGCCGTCGATGCGTGTTCTCGAACTGCTGCTGGAAATGCGGGTCAAACGCTCGCACATGGCGCTCGTTGTCGACGAGTTCGGTGGCGTGGACGGGCTCGTAACGATTGAGGACCTGGTCGAGGAAATCGTCGGCGAGATCGACGACGAACATGACAATGACGATGAACCGAAAATGGAACATCGCCGTGATGGTTCCTGGGTTGCAGATGCCCGGATCGAGTTGAAAACGTTCGAGGAACGGTTCGGATACCACTTCGGTGAAGAAGAACACGAGGACATAGACACCCTGGGCGGGCTTGTGTTCTCCATCGCCGGCCGGGTCCCAATTCGCGGAGAGATCGTCAGCCTTCCCGACGGGACGGAATTCGAGATTCTCGATGCCGATCCGAGACGTATTCATCGTGTGCGTATCCGCCGGGGCAAACCTGCAGGCGAGCCGGCAAATCCTGCCGGTGTTGCATGAACCGGGAAGCAGGGGCCGTAGGCGTTTTTCCGACGAATCACTGGTACAGAAAGATGCTGGCGGTTGTGCTGGGCGCACTGGCGGTCGCGGCATTGCCGCCTTTTTATGTCTTTCCGGTCCTGTGGATTTCGCTGTCAGGCCTTTTATATCTGAACTGGTCGGCGCCATCGCTGCGCAGTGCGGCACTGGAAGGCTGGTTCTTCGGCCTCGGCTGGTTCGGTGGCGGTTTTTACTGGATCGGCCACGCTTTTCTCGTTGATGCCGAACGCTACGCTGCGCTGATGCCGGTCGCGGTTCTCGGTATGGCTGCCGGAATGGGGCTTTACACGGCACTGGGTGCCTGCGTGTTGCACGCCATTGCACGGCGCTACGATAAACTTCATCTGGTCCACATTGCCGCGTTCGCCGGCACCTGGACCCTGTGCGAGTGGTTGCGCAGCTGGATGCTGACCGGATTTCCGTGGAATCCTCTCGCGTCCGTCTGGGGCAACCTGCCTGAGATGATGCAGTCTGTGGCGTGGATCGGCGCGCTCGGGCTCAGTTTGCTCACGGCGGCCGTGTTTGCGGCGCCAGCGTTGTTGATCGGGCGGCCCCGCGCCGCGTTGAAAAAGCCCGCGCTCCAGGTTCTGGCGATATGCGTGATGCTGCCGCTTTTGTGGGCCGGCGGCATGTGGCGGGTCGATGTGGCTAGCCTCGTGACGCACGAAGACATCGTGCTTCGGCTTGTGCAGCCAGCGATTCCCCAGAAGCTGAAGTGGCAGTCCGATCTGCGCCGCCAGCACGTTATCCGGCAGATGGCGATGAGCAAACGCACGCCCGGTCCTCTGGGGCCGCCGACGCATGTTATATGGGCTGAGACCAACGTGCCTTTTGTCCTCGAGCCGGACTCTCCGATTCCATCTTCGCTGGCGGCCGTGGTTCCTCCCGGCGGCGCGCTGATTTTCGGTGCCCCGCGCCGGGATCAGCAAGGCCGTGCCTTCAACAGTCTCTTCGTGATTGATCAGGACGGTAAGGTTGCTGACATTTTCGACAAGTACCATCTCGTTCCATTCGGTGAATACGTGCCGTTTCGCAGTATCTTGCCGGTGAACAAACTGACCGAGGGAAGGGGAGATTTCAGCGCGGGGCCAGGGCCCAGGACGCAGCATTTTGCGGGATTGCCGTCGTTCGGAGCGATCATCTGCTACGAAGTAATTTTCGCGGGGAACGTTGTCGACCCAAACGACAGGCCGTCCTGGATCCTGAATTTGACCAATGACGGCTGGTTCGGTCCGTCTACGGGGCCGCGGCAGCATCTGGTTCAGGCCAAGCTTCGTGCCATAGAGGAAGGATTGCCGGTCGTGCGCGTGGCAAACACGGGCATCAGTGCCGTTATCGACCCGTATGGCCGGGTACGTAACAGCATTGGCCTCGATGAACAGGGGATTATCGACGCACCTTTGCCTTTACCGTTAGCTGCAACCGTCTTTGCGGACTACGGACAATCCACAAGTTTGCTCCTGGCGCTACTCGGTATACTTGTCGGTGTATTCGGTCGCCGTTTACGAGTAGCCGGGGTCGCTTAAGAAGAATTTCTCGCCTCCCGTTATGCGTAACGACCGGTCGGACCTGGTATTCGTCGCAATGTATTTCGGGAGCACCACTTTGGTTACACCACCGCAAGCCACTATGATCCCCGCCGGCATCGGGCGCGGCCGCAGGCAGCGCGATTTTCCGCCGGGCACGCCGCATCCGGTTGATGTCCACGTCGGCAGCCGTGTGCGCTTGCGCCGCACTATGCTGGGCATGTCGCAGGAAAAGCTTGGCGAGGCCGTTGGTTTGACGTTCCAGCAAATTCAGAAATACGAGCGAGGGGCCAACAGGATCGGCTGCAGTCGAATCTACCAGTTCAGCAGTATTCTCGACGTGCCGGTTTCCTTCTTCTTTCAGGATATGCCGACGGACGTGCTCGGCAGTGGTGCCCGCGCCGTGTCACAGGCAGGATCGCCGGATCGCGATCAGGCGAAGCTGGACGATGACCCGTTGTCGCGCCAGGAAACCCTGGAGCTGGTGCGTGCCTATTACCGCATCCAGGACGACAAGATCAGAAAAAGGGTATTCGATCTTTTGCTCTCGATGGCAAACCTGCCGGTCGAGGAGTAATTGCCGGTCCCAGTTGCCCCCGCATAAACGTTTCAGTTTTATGCGGATTCTCTTGACGTGACCTCCCGAAGTTGCCAAAAGACCTGCGCGTCCTAAGTGGCGCTGTGGATGGATTTGGACCGCTTGCCGCCACATAAAATTACTGAGCTAAGTGGGCTATAAGCGCGATCCGTTCCGCAGCCCCCGGTCCATGGTTTAGACATGTCTTTTGAGCTCGGGAGGGACCGACTTGAGCAGATCCAACTATCTCTTTACTAGTGAATCCGTTTCCGAAGGGCATCCGGACAAAATCTGTGACCGCATTTCCGACGAGATCGTTGATGCGCACCTCGCACTGGATGCAAACGCCCGTGTTGCCGTCGAAACGCTGGTGACAACGAACCTGATTGTCCTCGCCGGGGAAACCCGCTGTGCCGAACAGATAGCACCCGCCAGGCTCGAGGAGCTGGCGCGCCTTGCGGTCAAGGATATCGGTTACGACCAGGACAACTTCCACTGGGAAAAATCCGAAGTTCAGGTTCATGTCCATCCGCAGTCGGTGGATATCGCGCAAGGCGTCGATGCGGCCGGTAACAAGGACGAAGGTGCCGGCGACCAGGGCATCATGTTCGGTTATGCCTGCAACGAGACCGACAACTTGATGCCGGCGCCGATCGACTTTTCGCACCGGATCCTCAAGGAAATGGCCGTCAAGCGTCACGCCGGCGAATTTTCCGGCTTCGGTCCCGACTCGAAGAGTCAGGTTACGTTGCAGTACGAAAACGGCCAGCCGGTCCGCGCGACGTCTGTCGTCGTTTCGACCCAGCACGACGAGGATCTGACTCAGGATGATGTGCGCGAACTGGTTCGCCCCATTGTTCTGGATGTGCTGCCCGACGGCTGGATGTGCCCCGAGGACGAGTTTTACGTGAACCCGACCGGGCGCTTCGTGATCGGTGGCCCGGACGGCGATGCGGGCCTGACGGGCCGCAAAATCATCGTCGATACGTACGGCGGGGCCGCGCCGCACGGCGGCGGTGCGTTCTCGGGCAAGGACCCGACCAAGGTCGACCGCTCGGCAGCCTATGCCGGTCGATATCTCGCGAAGAACGTCGTGGCTGCCGGTCTTGCCGACAAGTGCACGATCCAGCTCGCTTACGCCATCGGCATATCCAAGCCGCTTTCGGTCTATATCGAGACCTACGGCACCGGCAAGGTGGACGAGGACGCGATTGCGCTGAAACTGCGCGAACTCGTGGACTTGTCGCCGCGCGGTATCCGGGAGCACCTGGAGCTGAGCCGGCCGATCTATGCGCGAACCGCAGCATACGGTCACTTTGGCCGGGCACCGGACGCCGACGGCGGCTTTTCATGGGAGCGCACCGACATCGCCGAGGCACTCAAGGCGGCTTTCTAAGAAAGCCGAACGCGTCAGAGGCTACGCACATGTCACGGGATATGCCCAAGGATCCCTTGGGAAAACCCATGTGGTACGGCCGGCGCCGGACGCATAAGCTCCGGCCCGGCCGACAACGCCTTGTCGACGATCTTTTACCGCAGTTGATGATCGCCGATCCCGAAGCGGATGCACCTGTAGTGTTTTCGCCGGGTTTCGGTCCACCACAGCGTGAACTGCGACTGGAAATCGGTTTCGGGGCCGGCGAGCACCTGAGTGGTGAGGCGGCGGCCCATCCGGACATCGATTACATTGGATGCGAGCCGTTTATAAACGGGGTTGCCGCGTTGCTGGCGGACGTGGAGCAGCTTGATCTTCGAAATGTCAGGCTGTTCGATGACGATGTCCGGCTTTTGATCGACCGCCTGCCCGAAGCCTCGGTCTCCGTGATCTACATTCTGTTTCCGGACCCCTGGCCCAAGGCGCGTCATAACCGGCGCCGTATCTTTCAATACGAGACGCTAGATGCGCTGGCACGGGTTGCCCGTGACGATGCCGTTCTGATGTTCGCGTCCGACCATATGGACTATGTGGCGTGGGCGCTGGCGGAGGCGAAACGGCACCCGGACTGGTCATGGACGGCGCGAAAGCCCGCCGACTGGCGCGTGCCGCCGGCCGGCTGGGTGCCGACGCGCTATGAAGCCAAGGCCGTTCGCAAGGGCGATAAACCGGCGTATCTGTCGTTCCGGCGGCGTTCTCGTGAGCTGTAGTCGACGTTGTAAACCCCGGCGTAATCGGTTGATTTTCCGACAATCCCCTTGCTTTTTGGCCTCAATCTGGATATATCAGCCCTGCCCTTAAGGGGGCGCTCGTTAATCTGACGATGATCAGAGATTGATGGGTGGGCCAGCGGCCCGCCTTTTTTAATGCCTTCAGGCGGGTTTCCCGTCGACGAGGCAACCGAGAGGATCAACGTGAGCGCGGATTTGCTTGCCGAGCGTGTGGAAGAAATTTTGACGCCGACCATCGAGGCGATGGGCTTTGATGTCGTGCGCGTTTCCATCAGTGGCGGTCGCAACGCGACCTTGCAGATCATGGCTGAACCCGCCGACGGGAGCGAAATGACCGTCGATCATTGTGCCGATATCTCGCGTGCCGTGTCGGCGGTGCTCGATGTCGAGGATCCGATCGAGGGCACTTATTCGCTCGAAGTCAGCTCGCCCGGTCTCGACCGGCCTTTGGTGCGGCTACGCGATTTCGAGCGCTTTACGGGCTTCGAGGCAAAGATTGAATTGAAATCCCTAGTCGACGGCCGACGGAAATTCCGGGGCCGCGTCGATGGGACGGACGGAACGGATATTTTGATCGATATGGATGGCGAACAGGTCAGACTGGAACATGCTGCCATCGCGAAAGCCAAGCTTATTATCACGGACGAGATGCTTGCCAAGCTAGAGGAAGAAAAAGCTCATGAGTGAAACGCTTATGGAAGCCGGCGACGTACACGCCCGGCCGGAATTGCTCGTAGTTGCCGACACGGTGGCACGGGACAAAGGCATCGAACGGGAAGAGGTTCTGGAGGCCATGGAAATGGCAATCCAGAAGGCCGGCCGTTCCAAATACGGCCATGAGCACGACATTCGTGCCCACATCGACCGCAAATCGGGCGAGATCATGCTGGCGCGCTATATCGAGGTGCTGGAAGACGGCGCCGAGCGTGAAAACGAAGTAACGCAGATGTTTCTTGCCGATGCGCTGCGCCGGAAGCCCGATGCGCAGGCCGGCGAGTTCATCGTCGATATTCTGCCGCCGATCGATTTCGGCCGTATCGCCGCGCAAACGGCGAAACAGGTGATCGTGCAGAAGGTTCGTGAAGCCGAACGCGAGCGCCAGTTCGAGGAATACAAGGACCGTATCGGCGAGATCGTCAACGGTCTGGTCAAGCGGATGGAATACGGCAACGCCATCATCGATCTCGGCCGTGCTGAGGCGATTCTGCGCCGCGACGAGTCGATTCCGCGCGAGCACTTCAACAACGGCGACCGTATCCGCGCTTATATCGCCGATGTCCGCCAGGAGCCGCGCGGCCCGCAGATTTTCCTGTCGCGCACGCATCCCGATTTCATGGCCAAGCTGTTTGCGCAGGAAGTTCCGGAAATTTATGACGGCGTGATCGAAATCAAGTCGGTCGCCCGTGACCCGGGGTCGCGCGCCAAGATCGCGGTGGTGTCGCACGACAGCTCGATCGATCCGGTCGGCCCGTGTATCGGTATGCGCGGTTCGCGCGTGCAGGCCGTCGTCGGGGAGCTTCAGGGCGAGAAAATCGACATCATTCAGTGGTCGCCGGATGCGGCCTCGTTCATCGTCAACGCCCTCGCACCTGCCGAGGTGGCCAAGGTCGTTCTCGATGAAGACAACAACAAGATCGAAGTCGTGGTGCCCGATGAGCAGCTGTCGCTGGCAATCGGCCGTCGCGGCCAGAACGTGCGCCTCGCTTCGCAGCTTTCCGGCTGGGACATCGATATCCTGACCGAAGCCGAGGAATCTGAACGCCGCCAGAAAGAGTTCCAGGACCGCTCGAAGATGTTCGTGGATGCGCTCGATGTCGACGACGTGATTGCGCACCTGCTGGTAACGGAAGGCTTCAGCTCCGTCGAAGAAGTTGCCTTTGTGCCGGTCGAAGATCTGACCGATATCGAAGGGTTCGACGAGGATGTTGCGAGCGAACTTCAGGCTCGTGCTCGTAATCATCTGGCAACCCGCGAAGAAGAAATGGATGCCAAACGTAAGGAACTCGGCGTTGAAGATGACGTCGCGTCTCTTGAGGGCATGACGGCAGCCTTGATGGTCGCGCTCGGCGAGAACGACGTGAAAACGCGTGACGATCTGGCCGATCTGGCTGGTGACGAGCTGCTGGAGATTGCGCCCGCAGGGTCCATGAACATGGATCAGGCAAACGAGCTGATCATGGCGGCTCGTGCGCACTGGTTCGAGGACGAGGAACCGGCAGCGGACGACGCGGCAGCGGACGAAGCGGCCGAGACGGAACCGGCCGAATAAGGGACCGAGAGACAGGTATTGATGACGGCGCTGGCAGAAATGACGACCCGGAAGACCCGCGAACCCGAACGCAGGTGTATCGTTTCCGGCGAAACGGCACCCAAGCACGGGTTGATCCGGTTCGTTGTCGGCCCAGACAATGTTATAGTACCCGATCTCGGGGAACGTTTGCCGGGTCGTGGCATTTGGCTGAGTGCCGATGCCGGGGCGCTCAAGACGGCGGTTGCGAAGAAGCTGTTCGCGCGTGCTGCCAAGGCGCAGGTCTCGGTGCCGGACGATTTGGCGGACCGTGTCGAGGCGCTGCTGGTGCAGCGGTGCCGGGACATCATCGGGCTGGCACGCCGATCCGACCTTTTGGTGTTCGGGTACGACCGGGTGCTGGAAGTGCTCGAGCGAAATGCGGCCGGTTTGGTCGTGATCGCGGCCGATGCAGGTGGTGCCCGCCACGATGTGATATATGCGGCGCGGAAAACGCCGATTGTAAGCGGCCTGAAGAGCAGCGAAATGGGCGAAGCGGCAGGGAAAGGCGTTGTGTCGTTTTTGACGATCCAGCGCGGCGGACTTGCCGAATCGCTGAAAAGAGAATGTGAGAGATTGACCGGTCTCCGACCGGGGGAAATGGACGTAAGCAAATGAGTGACGCGAAAGAGACGGAAAATGGCAAAAAGCCGCTTGGCCTTTCTAAGCCGGGCCGGCTTGAACTGAACAAGACCGTCGAAACCGGCCAGGTGAAGCAGAATTTCTCGCACGGGCGCTCGAAGATGGTGACCGTGGAGAAGAAGCGTAAGCGGACATTCGTGACCGACACGTCGGGCGATATGTCGGAGGTCAAGGCTGGCCTGCGCGGCGCTAAGCTGACGGAAGCGAGGACCGAGGAGGTCGCCGAGGTCGCCGAAACGCCGGTGCCGGTGGAAACGCCGGTTGAAGCGGATCTTACGAGCGTTTCCAAGCTGACGGACAGCGAGCGCGAGGCGCGTATGCGTGCGCTTGAATCGGCACGCCATGGCGCCGATGAAACCAGCAAACCTGCCGGTCGCGGCAAACCGCAGATTTCCGATCTGGGTCGCGTGCAGGAAGAAGAGGCGCCGGCTGTCGAAGAGCCCGCCGAAACGGACGAGGAACGCGCCGTCCGTGAAGCCCAGGAGAGCGAGGCCAAGCGTCTCGAGGAAGAACGTAAAACGCGGGCCAAGGAAACCGCCCGTGAACCGAAAGACGAAAGCGGCGGTGCCGAAGACGAGGATGAGGAAAAATCGGCGCGCAAGGGTAAGCCCGCCAAGCAGGAAACCAAGCGTCCTTCGCCCGGCAAGAGCCGGGAAGAGCGCCGCCGTCATGGCAAGTTGACCATCGCCGAAGCGGAATCCTTCGAGGAACTCGAAGAACATCGCCGCTCGCTGGCGTCGGTCAAGCGCCAGCGTGACCGGGACCGCGAAAAACAGCGCGAACGTCGGTCCGAAGGCGGCAAGGTCATCCGTGATGTCGTCATTCCGGAAACCATCACCGTGCAGGAGCTAGCCAACCGCATGGCGGAGCGCGGCGGCGTTGTCGTGAAGAAACTCATGGAAATGGGGGTCATGGCGACGATCACGCAGAGCATCGATGCGGATACGGCGGAACTGGTGGTGCAGGAATTCGGCCATCGTATCAAGCGGGTCAGCGAGTCCGACGTCGAGGATCACCTGGTGATCGATTCGACCGATGACGAAGTGGCAAGCGTATCGCGCGCGCCGGTCGTCACCGTCATGGGGCATGTCGACCACGGCAAGACGTCGTTGCTGGATGCGCTTCGTGAGAGCGATGTCGCCAACCACGAAGCGGGTGGGATCACGCAGCACATCGGTGCCTATCAGGTCAAAACCGAAGACGGTAACGTGATCACTTTCATCGACACGCCGGGCCATGCTGCGTTCACGGAAATGCGGGCGCGCGGTGCCAAGGTGACGGATATCGTCGTGCTTTGCGTCGCTGCCGACGACGGTATCATGCCGCAGACGATCGAGGCCATCCATCACGCCAAGGCCGCCGAAGTGCCGATCATTGTCGCGGTGAACAAGATCGATAAACCGGACGCTAATCCGGACCGGGTCAAGACCGACCTTCTCAGCCACGACATTCAGGTCGAGGATATGGGCGGTGACGTTCTCTGCGTGCCGGTGTCGGCGCTCAAGCGCCAGAACCTGGACAAGCTTTTGGAAGCCATCCAGCTGCAGGCCGAATTGCTCGATCTCAAGGCCAACCCGGACCGTCCGGCGGAAGGCGTTGTCGTCGAATCCAAGATGGAGCAGGGCCGCGGCTCGGTTGCGACCGTCCTGGTGCAGCGTGGCACGCTCAACGTCGGCGACATCTTCGTGGCCGGCGCCGAATGGGGACGCGTACGCGCACTGACCGACGCGCACGGCAACAAGATGGACAAAGCCGGCCCGTCGGAGCCGGCGGAGGTGCTCGGCCTCAACGGTACGCCGCTGGCCGGCGACGAGGTCGTTGTTGTCGGCGACGAGGCGAAGGCCCGTGAAGTGTCCGAATTCCGTCAGCGCCGCGACCGAGACGCACGCGCTTCGATCGCTGCGCGCGGCACGCTCGAACAGATGTTCGAGAAGATCAAGGAAGGCGAGGCGGAAATGCTGCCCGTCATTATCAAGGCGGACGTGCACGGCTCGCTGGAAGCGATTGTCGGTGCGCTCACCAAGATGGCGACGGATGAGGTCGAGGTGCAGGTGCTGCACTCAGGCGTTGGCGGCATCAATGAATCGGATGTCACGCTGGCCCGCGCATCGAACGCCTTGGTCTTTGGCTTCAACGTCCGTGCCAATCCGCAGGCACGCGAGGCGGCGAAGCGCGATGGTGTCGATATCCGCTATTACTCCATCATTTACGACCTGACCGACGACGTGAAGAAGATGCTCTCCGGCATGCTGTCGCCGGACGTGTCGGAAGAACTGCTCGGTTATGCCGAAATCCGCGAAGTGTTCTCGATCTCGAAGGTCGGCAAGATCGCCGGCTGCATGATCACCGAAGGAATGGTGAAACGCGGCGCCAAAGTGCGCCTGTTGCGCGACGATGTGGTGATCCACGAGGGCGAGCTTAGCCAGCTCAAACGCTTCAAGGACGATGTCCGCGAAGTCAAGGAAGGCTACGAGTGTGGTATGGCTTTCGCCAACTACAATGACATTCAGGTCGGCGACAAGATCGAGTGCTTCGAAATGAAGGAGGTCAGCCGCGAGCTCTGATCGCGGTCCTCTCCGAAGGAGCTTAACTGATGAGCCGTCAGCCTGCCCGTACTCCGTCGCAGCGCCAATTGCGCGTCGGCGAGGAAGTGCGCCATGTCCTGGCCTTGGCGCTGGAACGTGGTGAAATCCGCGATCCTGCCGTCAAGGGTGTCGCGATTACGGTCACCGAAGTCCGCATTTCGCCGGATCTCAAAAACGCCACGGCTTTCGTTGTGCCGCTCGGTGGTGGTGATGCGGCGCCAATCGTTAAGGCGCTGAACAAGGCGTCCGGCTTCCTGCGCAGCTGGGTCAGCCAGCATGTGCAGCTCCGCTATACGCCGCGGATCGCCTTTGAGGCGGATTTGAGCTTCGACGAAGCGCAGCGCATCGAGAACGTGTTGAATGACCCGCGTGTGCGCCGCGACCTCACCCGTGCCGACGAGCCGGAGAACGACGCGTAATGGCGCGAAAGCGCAAGGGCACGCCGATTCATGGCTGGCTGATCCTCGACAAGCCGGAAGGACCTTCGTCGAACGGGTGCGTTGGCCGCATCCGGTGGCTGACCGGGGCCGCCAAGGTCGGGCATGGGGGCACGCTCGACCCGCTGGCAAGCGGCGTTCTGCCGATCGCGTTCGGTGAGGCGACAAAAACCCAGTCCTACGCCATGGATGGCTATAAAACCTATGAATTCCGGGCGCGTTGGGGCGAAAGCACCGATACGGATGATGCCGAAGGCGAGATAACCGCGCGTTCGGGCAAAAGACCGTCGCGCGAGGAGATTGAGGCGGCGCTTCCCCTGTTTACCGGCAAAATCTCGCAGATTCCTCCCGTTTATTCGGCGATCAAGGTGGACGGCGAACGGGCTTACAAGCGTGCCCGCCGCGACGAAGATGTGGAGATCGCGCCGCGCGATGTCGACATTGCCGAACTTAGGCTGATCGGCATCCCGGATGCGGACCACGCGGATTTCGAAATGCGTTGCGGCAAGGGCACTTACGTCCGGGCCCTGGTAAGAGATCTGGCCTTGCACTTGGGGTGTGAAGGCCATATAAGGCGCCTCAGACGCACCGCCGTCGGCCCCTTTTCTATTGAAAAGGCTGTAAAATTGGACGCTTTCGAAGCTGATGAAGGCGAACATGCGGCGGCGCTTCTAGAGCAATATCTGCTTCCCGTTGAGACTGTGCTGGACGACATCCCGGCACTAGCCCTGACAGAGCAGGAAGCGCGCAGGCTTAAGCAAGGACAGGGTGTTCCCGTCCTTCCTGTCGCACAACGGTCCCCCCTTCGTAACGTTACACAAGGGGATGTCGTCCAGGTGACGGCGAACGGCACGTTGTTGGCACTGGCGCGTATATCGGGCGGCGAAATTCGACCGTTCCGTGTGATGAACATCTAACGTAGGAGTACACGATGTCGATTACTGCCGATCGTAAGCAAGAGCTTATCAAAGAATATGCCGTCAAAGACGGTGACACGGGTTCCCCCGAAGTGCAGGTTGCCGTTCTGACGGAGCGGATTTCCAACCTTACGGAGCACCTGAAAACTCACGGTAAGGATTTTCACTCGCGCCGTGGCTTGCTGATGATGGTGGGCCAACGCCGCCGGCTGCTCGATTACCTCAAGAAGAAGGACGAGAGCCGTTACGAGGGCCTGGTAAAGAAACTGGGTCTGCGCCGCTAATGCGGCTTCCGGGCGCATCTCCGTGGTGGAGATGCCCCGCTGACGGCGCGAGCCGCTTCATTTTCAGTCCGCTGATAGATGTTTGTGGCTCTGCGCTTCGCCCGCGACCGAGGTGGCTGCGGGATGCGCCGGTACCGGATGGTGCGGCGCTGTATGTAGGATGAGGAAGGTAGAAATGTTTCAAGAATTCCGAAAAGAAATAGAGTGGGCCGGCCAGAAGCTGGTTCTGGAAACCGGCAAGATCGCCCGTCAGGCCGACGGTGCCGTGATGGCGACGCTCGGCGAGAGCAAAGTGCTCTGCACTGTCGTCGGCGAAAAATCTCCCAAACCGGGCCTCGATTTTTTCCCGCTCTCCGTTCATTACGTCGAAAAAGCATTTGCCGCCGGTAAAATTCCTGGCGGTTTTTTCAAACGTGAAGGCCGTCCGAGCGAGCGTGAAACCCTGATTTCGCGCCTGATCGACCGTCCGATCCGTCCGCTGTTCGTCAAAGGCTTCAAGAACGAGACGCAGGTGATCTGCACCGTCGTTTCGCATGACCTGGAGAACGAAACCGATATCCTTGCGATGATCGGGACGTCCGCTGCCCTGACGATTTCGGGCCTGCCGTTCATGGGCCCTATCGGCGGCGCACGTGTTGGCCGCATCGACGGTGAAATGGTGCTCAATCCGACCCTGGCGCAACAGGCCGAGAGCGATCTCGACCTCGTGGTCGCCGGCACGCAGGAAGGCGTGCTGATGGTCGAATCCGAAGCCAGCGAACTGACGGAAGAGCAGATGCTCGACGCCGTTATGTTCGGTCACAGGGGCTTCCAGCCGGTGATCGATGCGATCATCGAACTGGCCGAAGCCTGCGCCAAGGAGCCGATGGAGCTGCCGGAACCGCCGGCCGGTCTCGACGAAATCGCCGAGCGCGTCAAGGCCGAAGCGGCGGACGGACTGCGCGCAGCCTATGGCATCAAGGTCAAGTCCGAGCGTCAGGCGAAGATCGCCGAGGTCAAGAAAGCGGCCGAAGAAAAGCTCACCGCCGACGAAAGCCTCGATCAGGACCTGCTGGCGGCGTCCATGGGCGATGCGCTGAAGAAGCTCGAGAAAGATATCGTCCGTAACGACATTCTCGATACCGGCAAACGTATTGATGACCGCGACACGGCGACCGTCCGTCCGATCGCGAGCGAAGTCGGTATCCTGCCGCGTGCACATGGTTCGGCGCTTTTCACCCGTGGTGAAACCCAGGCCATGGTGACGACGACCCTCGGCACCGGTCAGGACGAACAAATTATCGACGGTCTTGCCGATAACTACCGTGAGAGCTTCATGCTTCACTACAACTTCCCGCCGTTCTCGGTCGGCGAAGCCGGTCGTTTCGGTTTCACGGGCCGTCGTGAAGTTGGTCACGGCAAGCTGGCATGGCGCGCAATGCACCCGATCATGCCGTCAAAGGAAGACTTCCCGTACACGATCCGCGTGGTCTCCGACATCACCGAATCCAACGGTTCGTCGTCGATGGCGACGGTCTGCGGCACGTCGCTGTCGCTGATGGATGCCGGTGTGCCGCTGCCGCGTCCGGTTGCCGGTATCGCCATGGGTCTGATCAAGGAAGGCGAGCGCTATGCGGTGCTCTCCGACATCCTTGGTGACGAAGACCACCTCGGCGACATGGACTTCAAAGTCGCCGGTACGGAGAACGGTGTGACGTCGCTGCAGATGGACATCAAGATCACCTCTATTACCGAGGAAATCATGAAGATCGCCCTCGCCCAGGCGAAGGACGGTCGTCTGCACATCCTGGAAGAGATGGCCAAGGCGCTTTCGAACGCGCGCGAGCAGGTCAGCGGCAACGCACCGCGCATTACGTCCATGCAGATCAATCCGGAGAAAATCCGCGACATCATCGGTCCGGGCGGCAAGGTCATTCGCGAAATTTGCGAAACCACCGGCGCCAAGATCGACGTCGAGGATGACGGTTCCGTCCGCATCGCTGCGGTCGATGCCGAAGCCGGTGATCGCGCCGCGGCGTGGATCCGTGACATCGTCGCGGAGCCCGAGGTCGGCGTGATCTACGACGGCAAGGTCGTGAAAGTGGTCGATTTCGGCGCTTTCGTGAACTTCCTCGGCCCGCGCGACGGTCTCGTGCATATTTCCGAGATGGCCGAAGGCCGTGTCGAGAAAGTGACCGATGTCGTCAACGAAGGCGATCAGGTGAAGGTCAAGCTGATCGGCATCGACGATCGCGGCAAGGTGAAGCTCTCGATGCGTGTTGTCGATCAGGAAACCGGTGAAGACATCACCGAACAGGTCGGCGAACGTAAAAAACGGGCCTAACGGGGTCCGGCGCTTACGACGGGGCGGCAGATCGTTGGATCGCCGCCCCGTTTCATTATCTGCCGGCCGCTAGAACCGGGGGATTCAAGCAGGTTTTTTTCGTGCACCACCCTCGGATTTCGCTTATTGATGCGTTATAAGAATAACCCGGTAAGCCGCATTTATCCGGTCGCCGACGTTTAATGGTGAGGGGCTGATTTATTGACCAAGCAATCTAGCTACTCTTATGAGGAATTGCTGAGTTGTGGCCGGGGCGAACTGTTCGGCCCGGGGAATGCACAACTACCGCTGCCGCCGATGTTGATGTTCGACCGCATTACGAATATCGCGGATACCGGCGGGGCCTACGACAAAGGCGTTGTCCAGGCACAACTCGACGTTAAAAAAGATCTCTGGTTTTTCGACTGCCATTTTCAGGGCGATCCGGTGATGCCGGGGTGTCTCGGGTTGGATGCGCTGTGGCAGCTGGTCGGATTCTATCTTGGCTGGACCGGCGCGCCGGGCCGCGGCCGCGCATTGGGCGTTGGCGAGGTGAAATTCACCGAGCAGGTAACGCCGGCTAAATCGTTGGTCGAATATCACATTGATATCAAGCGCGTGATGAGCCGTGGTATTACACTGGGCATCGCGGACGGCGTCATGAAGGTCGACGGCGACGTCGCCTACGAGGCGTCAGGTCTTAAGGTGACATTGTTCACGTCCGACGACTGACATTGCGGACGTAGAGGACAGTGAAGTGAGGATTTTATGAGACGTGTGGTCGTAACGGGCATGGGGATCGTATCCCCCATCGGCGAAAACGTGACCGAGGTGACGCAGAGCCTGCGTGACGGCCGGTCGGGGATCGTGTTTTGCGAGGAGTATGCTGAACGCGGCTTCCGCTCGCATGTGCACGGTGCGCCGAATGTCGATTTTGATGAGAAGATCGACCGCAAGCTGCGCCGTTTCATGGGCGATGGTGCGGCATACGGCTATATCGCCATGCAGGAAGCGATCGAGGATTCCGGTCTGGAAGACAAAGACGTTACCAGCGAACGCACGGGTCTAGTGATGGGATCCGGCGGCCCGTCGACGTCGGCGCAGGTGCTGGCGGTGGATACGGCACGCGAAAAGGGCGCTAAACGGATTGGGCCGTATGCGGTGCCGAAAGCCATGTGCTCGACCGTCTCGGCGAACCTGTCGACGGCTTTCCATACGCGGGGTCTCAGCTATTCGATTTCGTCGGCATGTTCGACCAGCGCCCATTGCATCGGCAACGGCGCCGAACTGATCCAATGGGGCAAGCAGGACGTCGTGTTCGCGGGTGGTGCCGAAGAACTGCACTGGACGCTGACCGTGCTGTTCGATGCGATGGGTGCGTTGTCGTCCAAGTACAACGACAACCCGGGTAAGGCGTCGCGTCCGTTCGATGTCGACCGTGACGGCTTCGTCATTGCCGGCGGTGCGGGTGTGGTGGTCCTGGAAGAGCTTGAGCACGCGAAGGCGCGCGGAGCGAAGATTTACGGCGAGATCGTCGGCTACGGTGCGACGTCCGACGGGGTCGATATGGTCGCGCCGTCGGGCGAAGGTGCGCGCCGCTGCATGGAGCTCGCAACCGCTGCGCTCGGCAACACGAAGGTCGACTATATCAATGCACATGGAACGTCGACGCCGGTCGGCGACATGATCGAGATCAAGGCGATCCAGGAAGTGTTCGGTGCGCATAAGCCGAAAATCTCGTCGACTAAGTCGCTCACCGGGCATTCCCAGGGCGCGACCGGCGCACATGAGGCGATCTATTCGCTGATCATGCTCGACAACGATTTCGTTTCGGCGTCTGCCAATGTCGAGAACCTCGATCCGGATGTGGGTGAGGCTGATGTCGTTCGGGAACGGATCGACAATGCGGGCCTCAATTGCGTGCTGTCTAACAGCTTTGGCTTTGGCGGCACGAACGCCACCCTTGCGTTCAAGCGGTATGAGGCTTGATCCCGTGAACGAACAGAAATCATCCGATGCCGCCAGCCGCCTCGCTCTTCAGTCCAACCTGATGGATGGCAAGCGCGGACTTATCATGGGAGTCGCCAACGACCATTCGATTGCCTGGGGCATTGCCAACACGCTGGCAGCTCATGGCGCGGAAATGGGCTTTACCTATCAGAACGACGCCATCGAACGCCGCGTGCGTCCCCTGGCGGAGAGCCTGAATTCCAAGGTCATCGTACCTTGCGATGTCGAGGACGAAGGTTCCATCGCAGCTGCGGTAAACGCTTGCGCCGACGAATGGGGATCCATTGACTTCGTCGTGCACGCCATCGCCTATTCCGACAAGCAGGAGCTCAAGGGCAAGTATGTCGCGACGACGCGCGAGAATTTCCGCCGGACGATGGAAGTCTCGTGCTACTCCTTCACGTCGCTCGCCCGTCATGCGGCGCCGCATATGAAGGAAGGTGGCAGCATGATCGCACTGTCGTTCTACGGTGCGGAGAAGGTGGTTCCTAACTACAATGTCATGGGTGTTGCCAAGGCTGCGCTTGAAGCCAGTGTGCGGTATCTCGCCTCGGACCTTGGACCTGACAATATCCGTGTCAACGCCATCTCGGCCGGGCCGATGCGTACGCTTGCCGGCAGTGCCATTGCCGGTGCGCGGCATATCTTCAAGTGGAACGAACAGCACGCGCCGCTCCGGCGCAACGTGCAACTCGACGACCTCGGCGGGTCGGCCCTGTTCCTGCTGTCCGACCTTGCGCTCAGCATCACCGGGCAGGTGCTGTACGTGGACAGCGGTTACAATGTGGTTGGCGTACCGTTTCCGACGCCAGATGAGAATTAATCTCATTCAATTGTTGCGGATTTGCGGATAATTACTTAAGTAACGGGTATGACTGATCAAAAACGCTATGCGCCGATCATAAACAAGCTGCGGGACGCGGGCCTTCGTCCGACCCGGCAGCGCATTGCGCTTGCGGAGCTGATGTTCCGCGGCGACGATCGTCATATCAGCGCCGAGATGCTTCACAACGAAGCCACCTCGGCGCGCGTATCCGTCTCGCTGGCGACCGTGTACAACACGCTCCACCAGTTCACGCAGGCGGGCCTTCTTCGTGAGATCGCAGTGGAAGCCGGGCGGTCGTATTTCGATACGAACACGTCCGATCACCATCACTTCTATTTCGAGAACGACGGACATCTCGAAGATATCGCGTCGAACGATGTTGTGGTTTCGAGCCTGCCGAAACCCCCGGGCGGCGCGAAGATTTCCAGGGTAGATGTCGTTATTCGCGTCTGCGAAGACTAATCCACAATTTAGAACAATTCTAGGGTATTGACCTTGGTTGCGGCGCAAACCATATTAGGCGCGTGCACGGGCCTCTGCGCCCATTTGAGTATTGCCACTCAACCCTACGAGTATTGCCACTCGACGATCTATGCAGAAGGAGGATCACATGTCCCTCAAGGGAACGAAAACCGAAGAAAACCTGAAAGAGGCCTTTGCCGGCGAATCCCAGGCCAACCGCCGTTACCTGTATTTCGCGCAAAAAGCCGACATTGAGGGTTACAACGACGTCGCTGCCGTATTCCGCTCCACCGCCGAAGGTGAAACGGGTCACGCGCACGGCCACCTCGAGTTCCTTGAAGAAGTTGGTGACCCGGCGACCGGCGAGCCGATTGGTGACACCGGGTCCAACCTCAAAGCCGCTATTGCCGGCGAAACGCACGAATACACTGATATGTACCCGGGCATGGCGAAGACCGCCCGTGACGAAGGTTTCGACGAGATTGCAGACTGGTTCGAAACGCTGGCCAAGGCTGAAAAGTCCCACGCCGGCCGCTTCCAGAAAGCGCTCGACACGATGGAATAATCGGATCGGTCTATCGATACGATGAGTGAAGGGGGGCATTTGCCCCCCTTCATGATCCTGCATGTTATTTGTAGCGTTGAAATTCTGAGGACACTGTCATGAGCGAAGGAAGCCTCGAGGCGCCAGTGCGCCACCCGATCCCTTGGAAGGACCCGGACTTTTACGACGAAGCCAAGCTAGATGAAGAATTGCGCCGCGTTTTTGACATTTGTCACGGCTGCAGGCGCTGCTTCAATTTGTGTGACAGCTTTCCGAAGCTTTTCGATCTGATCGACGATTCCGAAACGGGCGAACTCGATTCCGTCGAAAGCAGTGACTTCAAGCCCGTGGTCGACGCGTGCACGCTGTGTGACATGTGCTTCATGACGAAATGTCCATATGTGCCACCGCACGAGTTCAATCTGGATTTCCCGCACCTGATGCTGCGCTACCGCGCGATTGAACAAAAGAAGGGCAAAGTCCCCTTCGGCGCGAAGCAGTTGACCCAGACCGACCGGAACGGCGAAATCGCCAGCAAGATCGCCGGCCTCGCCAACTGGGCATCGAAATGCGGCAACGTGCTGACCCGCCCAGCGATGGAGGCAACCCTGGGGGTACACCGCAAGGCGAAGCTGCCCGAGTTCGCGCCGTTGCCTTTCACCGAACAAACCGACGTGCCGGCGATCAACACGAGTGCGCCTGCGCACGGTCGCAAAGCCGTCCTCTATGCGACGTGTTTCGCAAACTACAATAATCCGGATATCGGCAAGGCGGCCCGCGCCATTCTCGCCAAAAACGGTGTCGAGACGGAAGTCGTTTATCCGCGGTGCTGCGGTATGCCGCAACTGGAACAAGGTGACATTGCCGCCGTCGCGGAAAGTGCCAAGTCCACGTCCGAAGATCTGAAGCCGTGGATCGAGAAAGGCTATGACGTCATCGCCCTGGTGCCGTCCTGCGCGCTGATGCTCAAGTTCGAGTGGCCGCTCATTGTGCCGGACGATGACGATGTGATGAAGCTCAGTGCCGCGACGTCGGATATCACGGAGTACATCGTATCGATTGCCAAGAATGAGGGCTTGGCCGATGGTCTGGGCGCGCTCGACGGCGGCGTGACCGTCCATATTTCGTGCCACTCTCGCGCCCAGAACATGGGACAGAAAGCAGCCGAGATGCTGCGCCTGATTCCCGACCTCAAGCTTGATGTCATCGAACGCTGTTCGGGCCATGGCGGTTCGTGGGGCATCATGAAAGAGAACTTCGAGGTTGGCCTCAAGGTCGGCAAGCCCGTTGCCAGAAAGGCCGGCGACGCCGGAGCGAAATACGTGCTGTCGGAATGCCCGCTGGCCCGTGATCATATCGTTCAGGGCATTGAGATGTTGGACAAGCCGACCGACGGTATCGAGAAGATGCAGCACCCGGTCGAGGTCTTCGCCCGGGCCTACGGCATCTGAAGTTAAGAAAAGTGATGGAGAAGAAAATGCTCAGGACCGAAATTACCCGCGCGGATATCGTTCCGATCGAAGAGTACGCTAAAACGCGCAAAGAGCGCCGCACTGCCGTCACCGCAATGAAACGTGACCGGCGGGTCGCCTGCGGCCCTGACGCGACGTTCTATTTCGAGAACTACGACACCATGTGGCACCAGGTTCACGAAATGCTCTACATCGAGAAGGGTGGCGAAGAGCAGATCGCCGACGAGCTTGCGGCGTACAATCCCTTGATCCCGAACGGTCGTGAACTGGTCGCTACCTTGATGTTCGAGATCGAGGACGAAGGTCGCCGAAAGGTGTTCCTGTCCGGCCTCGGCGGTGTCGAAGAGACGATCACGCTGGAATTCGAAGGGGAGACGATCAAGGGTGTGCCCGAGGACGATGTCGACCGCACGACTGCGGATGGCAAGGCGTCATCGGTTCAGTTCATCCATTTCCCGTTCACCGATGAACAGGCCGCCAAGCTCAAGGCGACCGATGGCCGCGTCGTCCTTGGCATTAATCATCCGAAGTACGGGCATCTGGCGGTATTATCCGAAGAAACCCGTGCAGCGCTGGCCGGCGATCTTGCGTAGAGGCCGTTACTCGAAGGTTTCGTTGCGGTAAACGCCCCAGAACTCGACGCGCCGAAGCCAGCCGTCGATCCCCTTGATGCGTACCTTGCACCAACCGGTCGCGGCGGGACAGGACATGATCTCACCGATGGCGTTCGGCTCGGCGATTGCGGCGGCGCGGCTTTTGGCATCCGGTTCGGTTCGAATCGTTCGTTCCTTGCCGGTAATCAGAAACGTACGTTTGCCGGAGAGCATGCTCTGATGCATCCAGCCCTGCGTGCCTTCCCAGTCGCGTACAAGCCGCCAGGTCCGATATTCCTTGATGATCTCGACGGGAAGGGATTCCCGCTGGAAGATCCACTCCACCGGATACTGGACCCCGGGGCCGGTGCGAAGATTGACTTCGGCGGCCCGCAGGCTGACGTAACGGGGGAGCGGAAGGCCCGTTCCCTGCGTTTGCGCGCGCGATTCGTGCACGCCGGTGATGAAAATTCCGGCAATAACGAGTATCGTCGGCACAGCAGGGCCGAAGCGGGAAAGAATGCGTTTCATCGGATGTTTATCGCCACACCGGGGCGCTTGGTCAAGTTGCTGGACAACCCCGCGGCGGATTGCTATGGCCACGGCTAACAAAGCGCGTTGAAAGGGCTCAGAAATGCCGCGAAACAAGCCAATTGTCGTTGTCACACGAAAACTTCTGGATGCGATCGAAACCCGCATGATGGAACTTTTTGACGTCCGGCTGAATCTCGATGATACACCGATGTCGGCGTCAGATCTGGCCGAGGCCGTTAAGACAGCCGATGTCCTGGTGCCGACGGTTACGGACCGTATCGACGCGAAGATACTAAGCCAGGCGGCCCCGAACCTGCGGCTGATTGCAAACTACGGCGCGGGGGTTGACCATATTGACCTCGCATCCGCCCGCCAGCGCGGCATCACCATTACCAATACACCGGATGTTCTGACCGAAGACACCGCCGATATGACGATGGCGCTGCTGCTCGCGGTGCCGCGGCGTCTGACCGAAGGGGAGCGCAGCTTGCGATCTGGGGACTGGCCTGGCTGGTCGCCGACATGGATGCTGGGTCACCGTATTTACGGCAAGCGTCTCGGGATCATCGGTATGGGCCGGATCGGTCAGGCCCTTGCACGCCGCGCGCGCGGTTTCGGCCTTTCTGTTCATTATCACAACCGCCGACAGGTGCCCGAAGCCGTGGAGAACGAGCTCGAGGCGACGTACTGGGAGAGCCTGGACCAGATGTTGGCGCGTATGGATTTCGTTTCCGTGAACTGCCCGCACACGCCGGCGACCTATCATCTGCTGTCGGCGCGCCGGCTTAAACTGCTTCAGGAAAACGCCGTCATCATCAACACGGCGCGCGGCGAGATCATCGATGAAAACGCACTGACGCGGATGCTGTCGAACGGTGAGATCGCGGGTGCGGGGCTCGATGTCTTTGAACATGAACCCGCCGTAAATCCAAAGCTGCTTGCACTCGATAACGTCGTCCTTTTGCCGCACATGGGATCCGCGACGCACGAAGGCCGCAATGACATGGGCGAAAAGGTGCTGATCAACATCAAAACCTTTGTCGACGGCCATGCCCCGCCGGACCGGGTGCTCGGCGACAGCTTCTGATCGGGGCCGCCACGCGGGTGGCGGCATAAGCCATGGCCAAACCCGTCGCCAAGGAAATTTCCTATAAAGACCCCGTTGCGGCGTTCCAGCCGTTTGCCGGCGACCCTGTCGCCGTTTTCCTGGACAGTGCCGACGAAGGCGGCGGACGGGGACGCTATTCCTATATCGCCGCGGATCCCGCCGAGACTGTCATCATGGGTGCGGACGATCTGCCCGGCGACGATCCATTCGGCAGATTGCGTGCGTTGTTACATGTGGCGCGGCTGGATACAGATCCCGCGTTGCCACCGTTTCAAACGGGGCTTTGCGGCGTCCTCGGATACGATCTCGGCGGTGTCATCGAGCGTCTGCCGCGTCACCGCGGCGGAACCGAATTTCCGGCGATTTCAGTGGGCCTTTACGATACGGTTGTCGCCTTCGATACCTTCGAGAGACGGGCATGGGTTGTTGCTGCCGATATAATCCCCGGCCGTGCGTCTGCGGCGCGGCGGCTGGAAACCCTGGCAACACGGATCGAAGCGACCACGGCATTGCCGCCGTTGGATCGTGCACCCGTCGCGGCATGGCAATGGGAAATGGACCGTCCCCAATACGAAGCCGCCGTGCAGAAAGCCATCGACTACATCTATGCCGGTGACATCTTTCAGGCCAACATCACGACACGTGCCGTAGCCGATCTGCCGGTCGGCCTGTCGCCGTTCATGCTTTATCGTCGCCTGCGTTGGGCGACGCCGGCGCCGTTCGCTGGATATATCGGTTGTGGGCCAGGGCACCAGTTGCTGTGCGCCTCGCCGGAACGATTTCTCAAGCTCGACACGTCGGGGCGGATTTCAACGCGGCCGATCAAAGGAACCCGGCCGCGCGGCGATGCGCCGGAAGAGGATGTGGACCTGGCGCTCGAACTCACAGAGAGCGTTAAGGATCGGGCCGAGAATCTTATGATCGTCGATCTTCTAAGAAACGACATATCCCGTGTTGCCTTGATCGGCAGTGTCGGGGTGACGGCCCTTTGTGAACTGGAAACGTTCGCACGCGTGCATCATCTGGTGTCCGAGATTGTCGGGAAGCTGCGCCCGGGCTTCGATGCCGTCGACCTGTTTCGTGCCACCTTCCCCGGCGGTTCGGTTACCGGCGCGCCCAAGATCAGGGCGATGGAAATCATTCACGAGCTGGAAGCCTCCCGGCGCGCGGCATACTGTGGCAGCGTGTTCTGGGCGGGGATGGATGGTGCAATGGATTCCAACATCGTCATCCGTTCGCTGATGGTGTCGGACGGCAAGGTTGCCGCGCATGCCGGTGGCGGGATCGTCGCCGACAGCCAGCCGGCGGGCGAATACGAGGAAATGCGGACCAAGGCCGCACCGTTGCTGGCCAGCGTCACGGGGGACTTTCGGTCATGAAGATCTGGCTTAATGGCGGCATTGTTGACGCTGCGAAGGCGGTCGATGCGGATGATCGTGGTGTGACACTGGGCGACGGCCTGTTTGAAACGCTGGCCGTGGTCGACGGCACCCCGCTCAGGTTCGCGCGGCACGTCGCCCGGTTGACCTCGGGCGCCGCCGTTCTTGGCATCCCGTTACCGGTCGACGAGGCATTGCTGTTGCAGGCCGTCCGGGAGGTCTGCGCGGCGTGCGCCGTTGCCGAGGGGTCGGCGCGGGTCACGCTTCTGCGCGGTCCGGCGCCGCGGGGCGTTCTGCCGCCTGAAGACCCGGCGCCGACACTGATGGTCACGGCGGCACCCGGTGGTGTTGGCCACGCGCGTCCCGTACGTGCAATCGTGTCGACATGCACACGGCGGAACGAACAGTCGCCGTTGTCCGCGGTTAAAAGCACCAACTATCTGGATGCAATTCTTGCCGCGAAGGAAGCGCAGGCGTCAGGGGCCGACGATGCCGTTCTGCTCAACACCCAAGGGAATGTCGCCGAGGCGACGGCGGCCAATATCTTTTGCCGGTTTGGCCAAGATCTCGTGACACCGCCAGTAAGCGATGGTGCGCTGCCCGGTATCATGCGTGCCTGCGTATTGGAAGCCGAAACCGTGACCGAGCGGGCCATTTCCGCCGATGACCTCTGCGCTGCCGATGAAGTTTTCCTGACATCAAGCCTCAGTATCCGGCCGGTCGTTGAAATCGGCGGTCAGCCTGTCGGCAACGGTGAGACGGGGCCGGTGGCGGCGCGGCTGAAAGACCTGCCGCGCCGGTCCGGATAACGGTCAGGCGCAGGCGAGGGCCTGATCCAGATCCTCGATCAGATCGTCGGCATCTTCCAGACCCACCGACAGGCGCACCAGGCCGTCTGAAATCCCAAGCGCCGCTTTTTCATCATCGCTCAGGCGCTGGTGCGTGGTCGTTGCCGGATGTGTGATCAGGCTTTTGGCGTCGCCGAGATTGTTGGAAATGTCGACGATGCTAAGGGCGTTGAGGGTAGAAAAGCTCGCAGCCTTTCCGCCCTTGATCTCGAATGCAACGAGACTGGAACCCTGACCGCTCATCTGTGCCAGTGCGAGATTGTGCTGCGGATGACTTTTCAGACCGGGGTAAATGGCCTTTTCAATCTTCGGATGTGTTTCGAGAAACGTCGCGACTTTTGCCGCGTTGTCACAATGTTGGCGTACGCGGACAGCGAGAGTCTCAAGGCCCTTGAGCAGAACCCAGGCATTAAACGGCGAAAGTGCCGGCCCCGTATGACGCATCCACGGCGTCAGGTGGTCCTCGATGAATTCCTGGTCGTTCGTCAGGATGGCACCGCCCAGTGTGCGACCCTGTCCGTCGATGTGCTTGGTTGCCGAATAGACGACGATATCGGCGCCGAGTGCGATCGGGCGCTGAAGCACGGGTGTTGCGAAAACGTTGTCGACGACGACCTTAGCCCCGGCGGTGTGCGCCAGTTCGGATACCTTGGCGATATCGATCACCTCAAGGCACGGATTGGACGGGGTTTCGAGAAATACGACATTTGCCGGTTTCGAAAGCGCCTTTGCCCAGGCCTCGTAGTCCGTGCCGTCGACAAGCTCGGTTTCGATCCCAAACTTGGGCAGTTGATCCGCGATAATATATAGGCAAGATCCAAAAAGCGCCTTCGATGCGACAACCCGGTCGCCGGCCTTGAGCTGTGAAGCAAGAGCTGCGAATACCGCCGACATGCCGCTCGATGTCGAAACACAATACTCCGTGTCTTCAAGAAGGGCGAGGCGCTGCTCGAACATATTGAGTGTCGGATTGGCGTATCGCGAGTAGATGTAGCGCAGCTTATCGCCCTTGAAAGCAAGCTCCGCCTCGTCGGCCGTCGGGTAGACGTATCCGGACGTCAGGAAGATCGCTTCCGAGGTTTCTTCGAACGGGGAACGGGCCGTGCCGCCACGGACAAGTTGTGTCGCCGGACGCCACGAGTTTTGGGAATTATCTTTGCTGCTCATCTGGAGCCTCCAAATCTGGGGCCCCGGTCCAATAAAAAACCCTGACGTCCACGCCAGGGGTCTCGTCGAACCGAGACCTTTTAGCGGGTTTATTTAACGTGGCCGCAAGCCGGTCGGACAAATCACCACGTGAGAAGCGTTTATATGAGAGGAGCCGTCCCGTGACAAGTCATTTGCAATCGTGGGATGGCTCAATCCGTGGTCAGGAATGTACCGAGCTCCGGCTCGAGCTCTTCTTGCGGCAGGTCCGCACGGTCCAGCCACGACAGTGCGTCATGCAGTTCCCGAAAGGTCTTGAGTGCGACGACCGACGGCATGTCGGCATCGAGGACGGCCTGAAAAAGCCGCGTAATCAGCTCATTTCCGGTCGATGATGTAACGATCGCGGTCTTGTACAGAGGCCCCTTTCCCATTTGCGGAATATCGCCCCCGAAATATTCGGCGACCATCTCTTCCTTGATCGTGAACATGTTCTTCAGGAACGAGTCCGATATGTCCAGATCGTCATATGCGAGCACAAGCCGGTCGAGGTTTAGCCGAAAATCCGGATGCCGTGCAAAGTCCTGGATCGACCCCTGCATATCGTCGAGCGTAATGCGGCCGCGCATTGATCCGATAACCAATGATCTGTGAGGAAGAATGCGCATGGTCAGAGGCATCGGAACTCGCTCCGGTACAGTCACCAAATTAGCCATCTAATCTAGCCGAGACCAACCGTACTTCAACTATCGGCATTCACGGTATTGACAACGCAGGTCGCGACCATTATTAACGTGTTAATTAATTAATCAACTGGTTAAATAAATGTATGACACGCTGAGCGATACTTTTGCCGCACTTGCCGACCCGACCCGCCGCGCCATCCTGTCGCGGTTGGCCGGCGGCGAAATGACGGTAAAGGAATTGGCTGAACCCTTTCATATCTCGATGCCGGCGATATCGAGGCATCTGAAGGTGCTGGAGAGCGCCGGACTGATCGAGAGGGGACGGAACGCACAATGGCGGCCGTGCCGGCTCAATGCGGCACCGCTCAAGGACGCAAATGACTGGATTGAACGCTACAGGGAATTCTGGACGCAGAGCTTCGACAGGCTCGACGCGTACTTGGAAGACATTCAAAAGGGAGATGACGATGGACGCGAACACTGACGTTTCGAACCGCGTACTCACGATCGAGCGGACATTCAATGCGCCGCGTGCGCTTGTTTTCAAGATGTGGACTCAACCGGAGCACATGGCGCGATGGTGGGGCTGCGGGTACATGAAGCACATCGAGGTCAGTGCCGATTTGCGCGTCGGCGGGCAGTTTAGAGCCGCGATGACGCTTGATGATGATTCATCCCACGTGATTGTCGGAAAGTATCTGGAGATCGACCAACCGACGCACCTCTCCTTTACCTGGTGGGTTGAAAACGGTGCTGCAGGGTCGGAGACCGTCGTTACGATCGATCTCAGTGAAGATGGCGGGAAAACGCACATGTCGTTCCGTCATGGCACGTTTGACGAAGCGGATATGTGTGCCGGTCATGGTGAAGGCTGGACGGTCAGCTTCGACCGTCTCGAGGCGCTATTCAACGCTTCGGCGAAACAGTGACGGGCGGCATGCCGACGGTACATTTCACCAATCAGCTCGCCCGTTTCGTCGACGCGCCGACAGTCAGTGTCGAGGGAGCAACCCTGGGCGAGATCCTCGACTGTGTCTTCTGGGATAATCCGCAGCTTCGCGGGTACATTCTGGATGACCAGGGCGCGGTTCGCCAGCATGTCGCAGTCTTCGTCGACGGGGTGCAGCTGAAGGACAGGAGCAATCTTTCAGGCGGTGTAACGGCGGAGGCGGAGATTCACATATTCCAGGCGCTCTCGGGCGGTTAACGAAAGAGGAAACCATGGGCGAAAACATTTATGTCGGAACACGCAAGGGACTGTTCGTTCTGGGCCGAAACGGCAGCGGCTGGGACATCGTTGAAACGAAGTTTCTCGGTGAACCGGTGTCAGCCGTTTTTGCGGACGGCGGCGTCACGTTGGCGGCGCTTGATCTTGGGCATTTCGGGCCAAAGCTCTGGCGCCGCGAAGGCGACGGCGATTGGTTGGAGGTGAAAACGCCGGCGTTCCCCGCAAAACCGGAAGATGCGGTGGACGATCCGCATCCGTGGTCGGTCGGGCGCATATGGAACTTCACGCCTGCCGGCAGCAACGGGGCCCTCTGGGCGGGCACCATGCCGGGCGGTCTGTTCCGATCCGACGACGGTGGCGTTACCTGGTCTCTCAACGAGCCCCTTTGGCGTATGCCGGAACGGCTGAAATGGATGGGTGTCGCCGGCGGTGAACAGCCGGGGCTGAGCTCTGTTCTGGTCGACCCTTCGAACCCCAAGACACTTACACTCGGTATTTCCTGCGCAGGCGTCTGGCAGACCAAAGATGAGGGCAATACCTGGACGAATATCGGCGCGGGTTTCGACAACGAGTACATGCCGCCGGATCAACGCCACGATCCGATTGCGCAGGATATCCATCAGCTCGCGCACTGCAAGGCGCACCCGAACGTGATTTGGTGTCAGCACCATTCCAAAATCTATCGCTCCACCGATCACGGTCACACGTGGGCGCCCCTCGACAATGCGAAGCCGTCCGGGTTCGGTTTTGCCGTAGTCGCCCATCCGACGGATCCGGAAACCGCCTGGTTTGTGCCCGCGATCAAGGACGAGCAGCGGTTCCCCGTCGATGCCAAAGTCGTCGTCTCCAGAACGCGCGACGGCGGCGAAACGTTCGAGGTGATCGGCAGAGGGCTTCCCGACCGGCACGCGTATGACCTGGTGTACCGACACGCGCTGGATATCGACAATACGGGTGAACGCCTAGCGTTCGGTTCGACCAGTGGCGGGCTCTGGGTGTCGGAAGACGGCGGAGAGAACTGGTCTGCACCCGACTGTCGGCTGCCGCCAGTGGCGTGCGTCAGGTTTGCCCTGTCGTGACTATGGGCGGACATTCATGAAGTCGATCCAGTCCCGGCTTTGGAAGTCTTCAATCAGATTGTCATGGCCAAGCCACCGGAGAGCACTGCCGAGCTCTGGAAAGATCTTCATCGACACCTTTGACAGTAAGCTGGTTGCTAGTGTCGCAGTATAGAGCTTCAGCATCGTATCGTTGATCGACGGAATCGATACCGCCGCGATGCGGTACGATGACTTTCCCTTATCCTGCGGCGGTTTGCCGCCATAGTAAGTTTGCGCCATCCGGTCTCGGATTGCCCGAAACTCCTTAAGCCCGAACATGGAAAGATCAAGGTCGTTGTGAAGGATGCCGAGCCGGTCAAAGTTAGGCTCGAATGCAGGGTTCTGGCCAAGTTCGTCGATCCCACCCATGTATTCGTCTGGTGGCAGCGTGCCGTGAAACACACCAACCAGTAACCTTTGTTCCGGCAGAACTTTGTACTTGAGTGGCATGGCATTCCTTCAGCCCGGCCGCACTTAAAGACGGCCAGGCCCTGCGGTCAGTCGCCTCCGCCCTTCGGTTTCATGACGGCATCCTTCACCCGGTGCACGCCCCACCAGACGACCGCGACAACGGGGATCAACAGGGCCATCAATGCGACATCCGTATCAAAACCGAGATCGTATGAGTCGTGGACGCCTTTGACGACGTATCCGAGAAGGCCCAACAAATAGTAGCTCACGGCGACGACCGAGAGCCCTTCGACCGTCTGTTGCAGACGAAGCTGCAGCTTGGCCCGCCGGTCCATGGACTGTAGCAGGTCCCGGTTCTGCGCTTCGAGCGCGACGTCAACGCGGGTGCGCAGCAGGTCGCTGGCACGGGCAACGCGGCGGCTGAGTGTCTCGATGCGGCGCGTCAGGTTGTCGCGGGTTTCCATCGCCGGCGCAAAACGCGCCATGACGTAGTCGGTAAACGGTTGAATTCCCGTGATGCGTTCGACACGCATCGCATCCGAACGCTCTGCTACCAATTCCTCATAGGCGCGCGATGCACTGAAGCGGTAGTTGAGGGACGCGGACGTGCGTTCCGTTTCGGCGGCAACCTTCGACAACAGCTGCAACAGCCGTTGTTCGTCATCAGTGCCGTCACTGAAGGCCAGCGTCTGCAGGATATCGGAAAGGTCCTGTTCCAGTCCGGCAATGACCGGGCGCGCTTCACGTGCCGGCGGCAGTGCCAGCATCGCCATCATGCGATAGGTTTCCATCTCGCAGAGACGCTTCACGAGACGGCCGAGCGAGGACGGGCTCATATCACAGTTGCGGACAAGGAAACGCAGGAATCCATCCGTGTGAAGCTGATAATCCGTCCACACGGTGGCGCGATTCTCGGCCACGTTACCGCCGACGACGGAATTATTATCGAACAATCCCGCCAGGTCCGCGCCCGTCCGTTCAGGGGTCGCGCCGGTCTCGATGGCGATATGAACCGCTGTTAATACCTTGCCGGGCAAGTTGTCCAGCCAGTCCGACGGCACCTCTCCGACCGGGCAGCCCTTAAACGGTTGATCGAAGCCGCCTTCCTTGATCAGCGTATAGGCGGAAAATTCGGTGTGACGCTCCCACTTCAGCCGGAACGGCCCGAAGTCGGCATCGAACTGCGATGCCGAGGCTGCCGGCGCGGAAACCTTGAAGGCCTGACACAGGGTTTTCAGGTGTTCGAGATCCGCCTCGATTGTTTCTTCGCCGGTGACGCAGACGATATGAGAGATCTGCGCCGGCGCTGCAATCACCGCATGCGGCCGTGCATTCATCTCTGCCGTCAATTCGGCCCGCAACGGGTGTTCTTCAAAGGCCATTTACCGGAACTCCACCTCGTCATTGCGCATTATCGTCACTATATTAAAGGAAGACGCGCAATTCGTTGCCCCGTCTTTAGCGGAAACCCTGAGGCAAGCCAATGACCGATCTCACACAGACCGACAACCTGTTCTTTACCGGCACCGATCTCAGCCGGGAAAAAGCGGAGCAAATTACCGGCGACGCACTGAAGGACGCGGATGACGGCGAACTTTTCCTGGAATACAGGCAGTCCGAATCCATCATGTTCGATGACGGCCGGGTCAAGAGCGCCAGTTTCGATACCGCGCAGGGTTTCGGCCTCCGTGCCGTTTCGGGGGAGGCGACGGGTTATGCGCATGCTTCGGAACTATCTGAGCAGGCACTGGCGCGTGCGTCCGACACCGTCCGCGCCGTGACGCACGGCCATTCCGGTGCCGCTGCCGTGCCGCTGCAACAGACCAACCGTGCGCTTTACGGCGACGACAATCCGCTGGCGCTCGTGCCGTTTGAAGACAAGGTCGCGCTCTTGGCCGAGATGGATGCCTATGCCCGCGGCCTCGATCCCGAGGTGAAGCAGGTGACGGCATCTGTTCTTGGTTCATGGCAAGCGGTGCAGATTATTCGTGCCGACGGCATGCGGGTCGCCGATATTCGCCCGCTGGTGCGCCTCAACGTGCAGGTCGTTCTTGAAAAGGACGGCCGCATGGAAATGGGCTCGCACGGGATTGGCGGGCGCGTGAACTTCGATGCCTATCTGCAGCCCGGCACATGGAAACCGGCGGTCGACGAGGCGCTTAGGCAGGCGCGCGTTAACATGGAAGCCGAACCAGCGCCAGCGGGTGAGATGGTTGTGGTGCTGGGATCGGGCTGGCCCGGCATCCTGCTGCACGAAGCCATCGGTCACGGCCTCGAAGGGGATTTCAATCGTAAAAAGACATCGGCGTTTGCGGGGCTCCGCGGTGAGCGCGTGGCATCGCCCGGCGTCACCGTGGTCGATGACGGGACGCTCCAGGACCGGCGCGGTTCGCTCACCATCGACGATGAAGGCACGCCGTCGTCCTGCACCACGCTGATCGAGGACGGCATTTTGAAAGGCTACATGCAGGACCGCATGAACGCGCGCCTTATGGGTGAAGGCTCGACCGGCAACGGGCGGCGGCAGTCCTATGCACACATGCCGATGCCGCGTATGACCAACACGTACATGCTGGCCGGCGACAAGAACCCGGTAGAGATCATCGCGTCCGTCGACAAGGGGCTTTACGCCACGTCGTTCGGCGGTGGCCAGGTCGACATCACCAACGGCAAGTTCGTCTTCACCTGTACCGAGGCGTACAAGATCGAAAACGGCAAGGTGACCACGCCGGTCAAGGGCGCCACTCTCATCGGCTCCGGCCCCGACGTGCTGACCAAGGTGACGATGGTTGGTGACGACCTTGAACTTGACCCCGGCATCGGCACATGCGGCAAAAACGGCCAGGGCGTGCCGGTCGGTGTCGGCCAGCCGACGCTCCGGATCGATGGTTTGACCGTCGGCGGAACCGCAGTCGGATGAATTGGTCGCGCTTCGGTTGTGTGATTTCACATCACGAGGGGTGACCGAAACGTACACCTATGGCGAGAATTTTTTCTTGACTCTCCGCTGAGGTAATTTTACAAAGACCTCAAGTCCCGGGGACAGGTGCGTCCGCAGTCCGGGGCTTTTTCATTTTCAGCCGTTCCCAGGACCCTGCCGAAAAATCGGCGGGGTCTTTTCATATGTGAACTCAAGAGGTCTAAGCCATGAGGAATTTTGACGCGCCAGGATTTGCGGGCGACCCGTTCGGACCGCGTGACGGCCGGAAGAGGAACGAAGGGCGTGACCCGTTCGGGCGCGTGCCGCCGAAGCCTATGCCGGAACCGGAAATCTCGAACCTGGGCGATGCGTCGAAGCTCGCCCGTCCGGTGGGCGAGCAGGGCAGGAACGACCGCCGCGACGTCGCCAAGGTCGAAACCATGCTGGGCCGCGCCGGCTCGCTCGATCTGGAAAAGACCGACGGTCCGACGGGCTATTGGGGCGAACGGACCCGCGAGGCGACGCGAATGTTCCAAAAGCAGAACGGCCTCAAGGTCGACGGGCAGATCAATCCGAATGGCGAGACCATCCGCACACTGGCAAAGCTTACCGGCAAGGCAGGCGGGCACCGCGAAACCGGTTCAGGTGACGTCGGACGACGCTCGCGTAAGGATGATCAAGGCGACGTAAAGGTCGCGCTCGGTCCGGGTGCTTTGACGCTGCCCTTGTTGTTCGGGGGGAGTGTTGTTGCAGGCGCGATTGGGGAACAACTCCGCCGTCAACATGGGCGCACGGACACGGCACCGAAGCTGCCGGACCGGGAAGAATTCCCGACACACCAGCCCGACCCGAAGGACGGTATTTTCAAGGGTCGCCCGGCGGAGCCGCAGGCACCGCTTCGTACGCCGCCGCTGACGCCGCCGGATACGGGCGAGTTCCATGAACCGCTCGTCACTCCGGACCAGTCCGACGACCCGATGATCAACGGACCGCAGATTCTGGAATTCAAGGAACTTCCCGAACCTGTTGAGTTCGCCAAAGGCGGGAAACCGCCAGAGGAGACGCAGAAGGCGCTCGACGCGCTTGATCCGGCGACGGCGCAACTGGTCAAGGAAGCGGGACTGTCCGATGGCACGGCAACGCATGGAAATGCCAAAGGTATGCACATCGAAACGGGCAAACCGGAATCCCAGCGCGATGCCGATTTTCGTGCGATGGTGCGCAAGTTCGGCGATGACCCGGATGGCGCAAGGGTCGAGCACGTGGGACCGGGGCGGCTTAAATACGAAAGTCCGACCGGGGTCATCATCATGTCCCGCCCGAGCGATGGGAATGGTCTCACGTTGGAAATCCAGGTGCCGAGCGTGCATCCGGAGTACAAGACTCATCAGATAAAACGACGTTACGGAGAGGAGAGCTAGATGACCGGCATTACACCCGTATTTGCACGTCAGTCGCAGGAACTCGAGGAGGCGCAGAAGCGCCTCCTCCCCGCCGGTCCCACAAGGGGGTTGTGGGAAGGCGATGCGAGCCTGTTGACCGAGCGCGGCTGGAAAGCCGTGCTTCTTCCGGCTGATTTTGAGTGGAGCGGCGTGATGGACGACGAGCCGAACTGGCCCGGCAAGGAAGGTGTGCCGGAAATCACATCCTATTATGAACCGCTGATGAACTGCCTGAAGCGGCTGGGGCGGAATGAATTCATTATGTCGGCCGAGTGGGCGCCAACGGAGGAGAAAAGGCCCGACGACGAAGCATGGTACTGCCGTTGTCCTGCCGACCCGCGGAAGCTCCATGAGGCATATGAGTATCTGAAGACGCATGTACCCGGGATCGATATGTGCGCCTTCGACGGGCACGAGGACTGGGCGGTGACGGGTAACTACGAAATGGGCTACCTGCTGATCGCCGAGCCTCCGATCATCGAGACGTACTGCGAGGTCGCGGGCGGCGAAGACCTGTTGCGGGCCTGGTACTATCACTACGAAATGAACGTTGAAACATACTGGAACGAAGAGACCGGCATGCCGAACCCCGCCATGGCGCGGGTGTACGACATGCTCGGTTGGCCTTACCCGGTATATCCCGAACGGCACAACGATTTTTGGGACAAGGCTTACGATTGGTCGCTGATGTGCGGCAATAAGATTCGTTCAATGGTGCCGCCGAGATAAAGCCCAAGCTGCCGGACCGGGAAGAACGCCCGGCGTATAATGGCGATCAGAAGGGCGGTATTCTGAGGGCCATCCAGCGAAGCCCGACCGGGCGGTCAATCCGCCGTCGTATGAGCCGCTGGTGCCGGGCGAATCAGACACGCCACCGTTCGAAGGTCAGCCGGACGATCCCGACCTTGGCAGCCCGCAAGTGCTTGCGGCGAAGCAGGACGGCATGCTTGCTGCTTTTGCCGCGCCGCGCGATGTGCCCGCGATCAAACCCGCGATGTTGACATAAACACTAAAAACACGAAAAAAATCTATTGACTCTCGAATAAGTATTTTTTAAAGTGGCCTCAAGTCACGGGGGACAAGTGTGTCCGCAATCCGGGGCTGCTGTGTTACCGGGCCGGACCGGCCCTTCCCTGCTAAACTGCAATCACGCTTCGGGCGCCCAAATCGGGCGCCTTTTTTTGTGCCTGATTTTCATCACGAACCTGAGAAAGGAGACTGATCATGGGGGGATTTTTCTCACCACCCGCGCCTGCACCATTGCCGCCGCCGCCACCGGCGCCGGATCCCGCAGCGGACGAACGTGAACGTCGTTTGGAAGCGATTGAGCGCCGCCGCCGCGGCCGTGCCGGCACCATCGCCACGTCCGAACGCGGTGTACTCGAGGAGCGATCAGGCTCGTCCAGCACGGTGCAAGCCGCAAACCCGCTCAAGGACAAACTCGGAGAGTGATGATGACAACGAGCGAAACCTCCCCCGATCCGGAAAAACTGAAAGAACGTTACCGCCGCGCCAGAGAACGCCGGCAACCATGGGAAGGGCATTGGCGCGACTGTTACGAACATGCCCTGCCGCAACGCGAAGCCGCGATCATGGATACCGCGCCGGGCGTTAGGAAAGGCACGCGCCTCTATGACGGCACCGCGACTGACGCCGTTGATCAACTAGCGGCAAGTCTGTTGTCTGAACTGACGCCGCCTTGGGATCAGTGGTTCGATTTCAAGCCGGGGCGTGAAGCGCCCGAAGAAGCGCATCCGCAAATGAGCCAGATCCTGGGCAATGCGGCAGCGGTGCTGCAGGGGCATTTCGATCGGTCCAATTTCGCAGTTGAAATGCACCAGTGCTATCTCGATCTCGTTACTGCAGGGACTGCGTGCCTGATGTTCGAAGAAGCACCGGCCGGCGAGCCCACCGCGTTCCGTTTCACCGCAGTGCCGCTTTCCGAAGTCGTCTTCGAGGAAAGCCTTGGCGGCAAATTGGACACCACTTTCCGGCGCTCGGAGCTCACCGTCGCGCAGTTCCGGGAACGTTATCCCGAGGCCCGTCTTACCGAGAGCGAAGGCGAAGAGACGGAAAGCAACGAGAAGATTGCCGTAATCGAGGCCGTCTATCCTGCCCGCCGCGGGTACGAGTATGTCGCCATTCGTGAAGGTGGCGAAGGCGAGGCGGCCGAAACGCAGATGCTCAGGACCGGTACATTTCGTTCATCGCCGTTTATCAACTTCCGCTGGGTGAAGGCGCCTGGCGAAATCTACGGACGTTCGCCGGTGATGAAGGCGCTGCCGGATATCAAGACTGCCAACAAAGTGGTCGAACTGATTTTGAAGAACGCGTCGATCGCCGTCACGGGTATCTGGCAGGCCGACGATGACGGCGTGCTCAACCCGGCAACGATCAAGCTGGAGCCTGGCACCATCATTCCCAAGGCCGTCGGTTCGGCGGGACTCACGCCACTCAGGCCCGCCAACGACATGACGCTGTCCACCGATGTGCTCGAACAAATGCGGGGGCGCATCCGCCATGCGTTGATGATCGACATGCTGGGTCAGTCCGATAGGCCGGACATGACGGCAACGGAAGTGCTGGAACGATCGATGGAAATGGCACGGCTTTTGGGTGCCACATACGGTCGCTTGCAATCTGAACTGCTAACGCCACTCGCTGTCCGGGCTGTTGGTATTCTGCAGCGTAGAGGTGAGATCGGTCGTTTTGAAATCGACGGCCGAATCGTGGAGATGATCTACACCTCACCACTCGCACGTCATCGCCGCCAGCGTGAAGCCGGCATGGTGCGGGACTGGATCACCACCGTAACGGCGATGGGGCCGGAAGCGCAGCAATTGCTGAACCCGCTCAAGGCATCCCGATACCTGGCGGGCGCATTCGGCGTGCCAGAGGATATTCTCCGCACCGAAGCGGAGCTTGCCGAGGTCCCGGAGGATCTGCCGCAAGTGCCCGGGCTCGGCGCGAACGGGGACATCCTGGGGGCCATCGGCGATGCTCTCAGCGGTGCTGTACCGATCGCCGGCGTGACAGACACGGACACCGATGAAGTCGTGGCAACGGAGACGGCACATGTCCAGTGAAGCGGTTGCGAACGATCCGCGGCCCGATGCGGCCGAGCTTGCTCTGATCGCGGCACGCTGTTTCCAGGGTGGCGACGGGCGGCAGATGCTAGCTTATCTGCGCTCCATCACGATGGAGCGCACGCTGGGGCCGGGGGCGTGTGACGCGCAGCTCCGCCATCTCGAAGGGCAGCGCCAACTCGTTCATCACATTCTGACACTGACCGAACGTGGCCGAAACGGACCTACGTCCATGGCAGTTTCTACTTCCGACGTCGACCAATAGGAGAAGACAATGAACAATATCATCGAAGAGACAAGCACGCCTGCCGATGTAATCGACGACGCGCCGGCCATCCAGCCGCCCGAAGTCATGTCGAAGCCCGCGCGACCGAAGGGGCTGCCTGACAAGTTCTGGGATGACGAGAAAGGCGAAGTTCGAACAGGGTCGCTGTGGCGATCGTATCAGGCGTTGGAGCAGCGGTTCTCGCGCGGTACCGGCATCGTGCCGGAAACGCCTACGGATTATTGTATTGATTGCGGTGAGCGCACCAGCGATCCGGATGTCGACAAGCTACTGCATCAGGCCGGGTTCACCAATGAACAGGCTCAGCTTGTGTATGACTTGGCGCGCAAGTACGTCGAACCGCATCTCGAGGATGCCCGCCGCGGCGCCGAGGCCGCTGGCGTACAGGGCAGGCTTGAGGAGTATTTCGGCGGCAAGGAACGTTGGAATGCGATGTCGCGGCAACTCGGTGACTGGGCACGCGCGCACCTGCCTGAAGAAGTGACGGCAGCACTCGGATCCTCGTTCGAAGGCGTACTCGCGCTGCATCGTATGATGGCCGCGGACGAACCTGGTATCGCCCGAGACGGTGACCGGATTGGAGCCGGCGTGGATGAGAAGAAACTTCGCGAGATGATGTCCGACCCGCGTTACTGGCGCGATCAGGATCCGGCGATGGTGAATAAAGTCCGCGCCGGATTCGAAAAGCTCTATCCGGGCTGACGCATGGTCCGGATGTGAGGCGGGGTGGAGCGCGTTAGGGGTATTCGCAGCTCCCCCGCATCCGGCGGGGGTGCCGCTTTCTTCCGGCGGCACCCCCGTCCTAATCAAGCCATCGACTTCTTAAGCATTTTCGCTTTAGGACAACCGGGTAAGGATCAATGACCCCGCCTGGCCCTAAAAGCGCGTCTCGGCAGCGCGGGCGGCGTCGCACAATGCGACGCCATAACCCGCGCCGGCCGGTTTCTCTCAAACCAACTGAAACCGAAATGGAGAATGGACCATGTCCACTTCCGTCGAACAATCGTTCGTCAAACATTTTCAGGCGGACGTCCATCTGGCTTACCAGCGGATGGGCTCGAAGCTTCGGAACACCGTTCGTACCAAGAACGACATCAAAGGATCGTCGACCACCTTCCAGAAGATCGGCAAGGGCACTGCATCGACCAAAGCTCGTCACGGCAAGGTCCCGGTAATGAACGTTGATCATGAACCCGTGGAGTGCACGCTATACGACTATTACGCGGGTGATTGGGTCGACAGCCTGGACGAACTAAAGACCGCACATGACGAACGCGGCGTCATCGCACGCGCCGGTGCCTACGCACTCGGCCGCAAGACAGACGAACTTGTGATCGAGCAACTCGACACTTCGACTAACTACGCCGGTACCGGTGCCGATGGCCTGATGAAGGCCAAAGTGCTGACCGCATTTGAAATGCTGGGCGGTGCCGACGTGCCGGACGACGGTGAACGTTACGCCATTGTCGGCTGGAAACAGTGGTCGGATCTGCTGGCAATCGACGAGTTCGCACACGCCGATTATATCGGCGATGACGATCTGCCATGGAAGGGCACCCAGGCCAAGCGCTGGCTGGGGACGCTCTGGATGCCGCACTCCGGACTGACCAAGACGTCGAATGTTCGGTACTGCTACTGGTACCACAAGACGGCCATCGGTCATGCCGTCGGTTCCGATGTGAAGACCGACATCACCTGGCACGGCGACCGTGCCGCTCATTTCATCAACAACTCGATGAGCCAGGGCTCGGTGCTGGTCGATACGGCCGGCGTTGTCTCGCTGCGCTGCCTCGAATCCTGATCCTGAAAAACTGAAAGGAGACCGATCATGGCCTTCAAATCGAAGGACCTGAGCGTGCTGGCCTATGCCAACGGGTTCACGCTCTGGCATTACACGACGGTGGACACCGCGGCCGATGTCGATACTGCCGGATACTTTAACGACGCGGCCGATATGCTGCGTGTCGGCGACATGCTGTTTGCGAATGTGGACACCGACGGCACGCCGGCAGGCGGCATCTTCTATGTCAACGCCAATGCGTCCGGCACTGTCGACGTTGCCGACATGACGCAGGTCGGCGGCAGCGATACGGACTAAACCTGCGCGGCAGGTTCGCCGCCACTGCCTGCCGGGGCTTCCCGGCGCCCATATGGGTGGGGCCACGCCGAAAAACCGGCGTGGCCCTTCCATATTCATCAACCGAAGGAAATCCGAGATGTTCAATCCCCTGAAGCTTGCCGGCCGAATCGACCGCGCCGCGCAGGTCCACGAAGACGACACACTCCAGACCAAGGCGGCACTCAAGGCGCTCGGCTATTACAAGACACCGACTTTTGGAATGACGTCCTGGCCAGATGAGCAGATGTTCGAGGGTATCCAGGCGTTCCAGAAAGCGCATAATCTTAAAGTGGATGGTGTAATGAAGCGTGGCGGAGAGACAGAGCAGTCGATGAACATCCGGCTCGCTGGATCGCAGGCTGCTGAGCGGGTTCAGCATGGTGCCGCGGGGCGCCGGAAGGATCGACGGGACGCGCTTCAACGTGAGCGCCGAAACGCCAAGACTGAAAATAATCTGCCGAATTCATATGGAGAGGCACTGGAGAACTATGTGCGCAGCAAGGCTGAGGATGAAGCGAAGAAAAAATACATGGACGGCTTGACCCGTCGAAAACAAAGGCTCGACAAGCTAAAAGACCACCAGACGCCCCCCAAGAATGCCAGACCGTTCCGGGGCGGCGGCGGTGGTGGAATGGGAATCAATCCGAAACGATATTCTCCTTATGGTCGCGGAAGTTACGATCCCTATGAGTGGCTGGACATGTAAGGCAAGGATGACAGACGAAATTTCCATGTACTTTCGAATGAAGGGGGGCTGGCGGTGCGCCTTATTGATTGTCGGCATGCTGGTCTTTTCTCCGTCTGCGGCATTCCCAGAAACGGCAAAAGCGCGGGACTGGGCATTTGTGCGGCAGGTTCTCCTGTCCTACGACAACAAAGAGGGACGGGGAAGTGTTTATCGGTGGTCAAAATCCCCAAAGTATTTTGCTTTTATGGAATCACCATCCCAGCAGAAAGCTGCACGCCAAGCAGTTGAAACGGTCAATCAGGTGCTTTCAGGTGTCGGCCTTCAAGCATCTTTTATGACAGAAAGGCGCGATGAGTATGATGCCTTGATCGGCGTCATCGCCCAATCCGGGATGCAACGAATTTGGCAAGCGGCTGGTTGCGGACGATTCGTTGGCTATCTGGTGGACGGTGCCGCATGTGTTCACGTCGATGCAAATACCGATGAGATTGATACCGTATTCATTTTGGTTGATGAAGATCAGGACGACCACGGGCAGGCGAGCACGTTACTGGAAGAAGTCTACCAGTCATTCGGCGTCCGCAATGATCATCAGATCTATCGCGAAAGCCTGACTTACGACGGTCCCGATAGAACATACCGAAGGACGCTTGCTCCAATCGATAAAAAGGTTCTGATCTTTCTCTATCAGTACCTTGAACCCGGCGATGATGAATTGACTGTGCGCCGTAAGTTCGATGCACACTGGCACGAGATCGTGGTCTACTGACCGAAAATCAAAATTCAAGAAGCACTCATGCGCCATGCCGAGAAATCGGCGTGGCCTTTTCATATCTACAGCCCGAGGCAGAAACAGTATGTACCTACTTCTGAAACTCCACGGTCACGTCGACCGCCCCGCCCCGATCCACGAAGACGATACACTTCAGACCAAGGCGGCACTCAAGGCGCTCGGCTACTACAAGACGCCCGGTTAAGGCGTGACGTCCTATCCGGATGAGCGGATGTCCGATGGCTTCAAAGCGTATCAGAAAGCCAATGAGCTCCAAGTCGATGGCGTGATGGAGCCGGGCGGCGAGACGGAGCGCCACGATGCGACGGCACGCCGAAAGGAGCGGCGGGGTCTGCGGCAAGAGGCACAGAAGACAGCAATATCTCGCCCAGTCGGGTATTATTCAACAAACAAACGGTTCTGCATTCCGGTTACAGGCATTTGTTTGGACAACTGGGTTTGTGTGTGATTACCCAGCGGTGGCGGAAAACGAAGGTAAGTATGATACAGCATCGCGGCGGCTTTAGCCGGGTCTCCGAACAGAGCCGACACAATCAGATTATTCTTTTATCGCCGGTTCGGCAGTTTATGGGTTCCTATTGCGGTCCATTTTCTGGTCGATGGCATGCTTTTTTCTGATATTGCCTGCTGGATCAACGTCCGTACGTGCACCTAGCATCTGGTCTGTCGCACCGGTTGTGTTGCGCCATACTTCTTAGTTGGGCGTATTCGTAGCCATGCTTTTTACCAAGAGGTAGGCGTGTGGTAAAAAGTACATTGTCACCAACGCCATAATGAGAAATGGCACGATGATGGCACGTATGCGCCCGATTGCGATTTGAGCAGGCATCAATTCTCTCCTTGGTTTCGCTGTTCTGGAGTATGGACGGGCCAGAGAGAAAAATTCGAAGCTCCAGTGAGCCCTACGCATTTTTCAAAACTTAATTGATCCGGAACCGAGAGGTGCCTGTGTGCCATCCTTTCGGGCAGCGCCGGATTCGTAACCTTTCGCAAGGAGTACAAGACTATGAGTGAGTATAAGCTGACGATCTACGCAGACAAGGAAGGTCGTTTTGGCCATTTCTCAGTCGGCGTGACCGGGCCGGGCATCAATCAGCCTATTGTCGGCAAGTACCTCCGAGACGAAACTGTTTTCGGAAAAACCGGTGCGGTGATGGGGGGCTCGGCAGGCGCGGTGCGCGACGATTCCGCCCGAGAGAGCAGGACGAGCGTGATCGAGCGTTCGGTTCCGTTGACCAAAACGCAAGCCGAGAAAGCTGCGAAGTACATTGCCGATGCCCGGGGTAATCCGGGTGAGTATCAGCTGTTCAGCAAAAACTGCATCGACCTCGTTCAAGGCGCATTGGATGCATCCGGAGCTGACACCCGGATTGACAAAATCTTCACCGAGCAGGAATTGGACGACCTGGGCGACATTCCCTATGGCGCAGGCGATGAGGTGCAGCGGCGCGGCCTGATCATCGATGTCGACAAAGACGTCAAGACGTTCAGGGATTCGGAAAATGCGCCTTTCGGTCCGCACGCCGAGGGCGACGGTGCGCCGGATGCCAGCCCTCTTGAACTTTCTCAGTCAGATGGGGGCTTAGAGCTCGGCGCCGACGTAGAGCAGAGGGCCGAGACGTCTGACACCTACCCGGAGTCCGTGCGCGCAGCGGCCATGGCCATTGTCGCCGACGATAACAAGGACAACGGCACGGCCGAGCTTGAGGCCGATCTCGACGACCTGATGCTCAAGAACGTTGACGATTTGACCGAGCGTGAAATCAAGATTCTTGGCGGGTGGTCGTGGAAACTGCCGTCCAATGATCCGAAGCGCCTGGAGATCGAAGACCGCCGCCGGGATTTCTACCGCTTAAATTATGGCGACCAGCCTTCGAAGACTGATGAGACAGGGCGCCTAGTCGCACCTGAACCGGTGCGCAGCGTACCTGTGAAACCGAAGGGCCTAGCAATGCCGGACGGCGCACCGGTGGCCGGGGCGTTGAAACGCGTCGCAGACAAACTCGCCCGGCCCGTTGCGGATGACGGCGAGGCGAACGTGGTGAAGGCATTGCAGACGGGGCTCTCACTGTTAGGGGAGCCCCTCAAGGTCGACGGCGTTTCCGGTTCGAAGACCAAAGCCGCGTTGAAACGCACCGTCGCCAAACGGGGCGCGGGCGGGGCGGAGGAGGCGTTCGGCATTGGCCGCTTCAAGCGTTTTGCAGAGACGGAACGGAGCACCGGCGGATCAGCGTCGGGCCTAAGGGAGACGATTGAAAAAGACGTACAGCCTTTATTCGCCTCGCATCGGCCGAACATCGCCGCCGAGGCGTTACAGGAAAGTCTCAACGACCTGAGCGCAAAGGCGGCAGCGGAGCACCGGCAGCCCGCACCGGAGCCGTTGACGGTTGACGGAATTATCGGATCAAAGACCACGGACGCATTTCGTTCTGCGCTTGTCGAAACAGGGCCAAAGAAACTGGCGACATCTTATGCCTCCATGCTCGGATTTGTGGACTGAAGGTTTCCGAATTTTCCCGACCCGGCGGCTTAAGCCGCTTTTTTTATGTCCCGACATCATCAAAGGAGTGAAGACGATGGCTCTTACCAGTATCGCGCTTTGTTCGCGCGCGCTCATGAAGCTGGGGGCGGACAGCATTACCTCGTTCGAGGACGGTACTGCCGAGGCAGAAGTCGCGGCAAGCCTTTACGGCCCGACCCGCGATGCGCTTCTGTCGGCATATCCATGGAGTTTCGCAACAGGACAAATCAGCCTTGCGCGCCTCGCTGCGGAACCGGTCGCCGATTATGCTTACGCATATCAGTTGCCGAGTGATTTCCTGCGTGTCCTTTCAGCCGGTGTTGGCGGTCGCGGCCGCGGGATCGATTACCGCATCGCCGAGCGGCGTTTGCACACCGACGCGTCACAAGTGACGCTGACCTATATTTTCCGGCCCGACGAGCAAACTTTCCCGCCGTTCTTTGACCAGGCGCTGATTGTGCGTTTGGCGGCGGAATTCTGCATCCCACTGACCGACAGCACAACGCGTTCAGAGGTGCTGACGCGGCTTGCTGAAAGCGGTTTTCAGCAGGCCAAGATCATCGATGGTCAGCAGGAATCGTCGGTTCATCTCGAGGATTTTTCGCTCGTAGAGGTGCGTTCGTAATGGTTCATATAAACATCGATAAATCCAACTTCACAGGGGGCGAAATTTCGCCGCGCCTGTTGGGCCGGGGCGATCTCCGAACCTATGCCAACGGTGCAGGCAAACTACGAAATGTGTTCATCCATCCGACGGGCGGCGTGACACGCAGACCCGGCCTACGCTATGTCGACACTGCACGTGGTGCCGGCCGACTGGTTGCGTTCGAATTCAATACTGAACAGGTCTACCTGCTCGCCTTCACTGACGGACACCTGGATGTCTATAAGGACGGTGAGCAGGTCGCTGATTTCGCGACGCCTTGGACCGAAGCCCAGGTTGCCGAGATCAAATGGGTGCAGAGCGCGGATACGCTATTCGTGGTTCATCCGGATATCGAGCCCCGCAAGATCACGCGAACATCGCATACTGACTGGGCCATTGATACGTGGACGTTTCTCGAGAAAGACGACCGCATTCAGCAGCCTCATCACAAGTTTGCGGACGAAGCGATAACGCTTACGCCAAGCACAACGTCAGGATCGATTACGTTGACGGCGTCCGCCGATGCGTTCGATGCAGGACACGTCGGCGGTCGTCTGCGGATCGGCAACAAGGAAGTCGAGATTACCGCTGTTGCATCCGCCACATCTGCGACCGCGACGGTCAAGGAAACGCTTTCGGGCACCGCCGCAACAAAGGATTGGGAAGAACAGGCGTTCTCCTCCTATCGCGGCTGGCCGTCGTCCGTCTGTTTCCACCAAGACCGGCTGGTTATCGGTGGGTCACGTGATTTGCCAAACCGGCTCTGGATATCGAAATCCGCCGACCTGTTTAATTTTGATCTTGGCGAAGGACTTGATGACGAAGCGATCGAGTTCGCGATCCTGTCCGATCAGGTCAATGCCATTCGCGCCGTGTTCTCCGGCCGGCATCTTCAGGTCTTCACGTCCGGTGCAGAGTGGATGGTGACGGGCGAGCCGTTAACGCCGCAGAATCTGCAGCTTAAACGACAGACGCGGATCGGCTCACCGGTCGACAGATCGGTGCCGCCGAGGGACGTGGACGGCGCGACAATTTTTGTGCCGCGGGATGGATCGGGCATCCGCGAGTTCCTGTTTGCAGACGTGGAGCAGGCATATCAGGCGACCGACCTTGCGACCACGGCACAGCATCTCATCAATGCACCGGTCGATCAGGATTATGACAACGCAGGCCGACTGCTGCATGTGGTAATGGGAGATGGAACTCTTGGAACGCTCACGGTTTATCGTGCGGAAAAAGTCAATGCTTGGTCGGTGCAAACGACAGCTGGCAGCTTTCTATCTGTCGCCATTGTCGGCGGCGATACGTATCTGCTGATCGAGCGTGACGAAGACGTTTTGATCGAGCGGTTCGACGACATCCTGTCTACTGATAGTGCCATTGCCGCTACCCAAGAAACCGCAACTGATACGTGGGCAGGTTATTCTCATCTCGAAGGTCGGACATTGAGCGTTCTCGCCGATGGGTCTCCACGTGATGACGCGTCGGTTTCCTCGGGCGAGATTACACTGGTCTATGACGCATCGAAGGTTGAGGCCGGTCTTGCCTATGAGCACATTGTCGAACCGATGCCGCCAATCCTCTCCGCCGTAAACAGTGGCCTTGGCACAAAGGTGCGTCCGATCTCTGTAACGTTGCGGCTTCAGAATACGGCGGCGCTTTCGCTTGATGTCGGACGCGGCTACAAAGCGATCCCCTTTCAGTCATTGGGTGCGTCTTTGCTGGATCAGCCGGTGACGACCTTCACCGGCGATAAGACCGTCCGCGCGCTCGGTTGGCGGACGGTTGGACCCGAACCGATGTGGTCGGTTCGTCAGGATGTACCGTTGCCATTCACACTATTGTCTGTAGCCACGAAAATTTCCGCCAACGGTTAATTTGACGACGAGAAGGAGAGAGTAATGGGTGATCCGGTCACAACTGGAATCGTGATGTCTGCAGTATCGACCGCCGTTGGTGCTGTGCAGGCCAAATCTCAGGCGCGTGCCCAGCAACGTGCACAGCAGGCTGCGACGAACCGGCAGGTTCAGGCGAGACGCATGGAGCAACAGCGGCGCGAAAAGGAAATGCGCGAGCAGGCCAAACGCAACCAGGCGACAGCTCGTGCGTCATTCGGTGCGCGAGGTGTGTCGTCTACCGGCGGGTCCGCAAACGCGTTACTTCAGGGAATTCAGGCCGACACTGATGATGCAATTGCTGACGACCGTAGAGCTCTCGATTTCAACATCGAAAGTTTGCGTGAGAACCAAAGAGCGCAACAGCGGCTGAACCTTCTGGAGACGAGAAACAGCATCCTGAATTCTGTTATCGGCACAGGTGGGAAAGTGCTTTCAAGCATCGACGCCCCTGCCAAAGGAACAGGCCACGCCGATCAGATTACCTGGTGATGCCCATGCCGTCACAAGATCAGCATCCGCGATTTCGCGGGCCGCGGAAGTCTCCGATTGAAGTTGGCGTGGGCGCGTTGCGTAAATTTTTACCGGCATCCATTCGGCATGCAGTTCAGAACTACCGGAGTGTAGCGTTTGCCGAACCACCGTCTGATGCAAAGGAGTTTCAGCAACATCAGGCAGCGTGTAAGGCCGCACTACAGCATATCGAGGCGCTCATGAAACTGGCCGCCTCTGCGGACGCGACGTTCGGTCAGCGGGATGCCGGGAACGCCGACACCGCTTCGATCGTTGCCCGAGCCGAAGCCAGCGTCGATGCATATTCAAACCCGAAAACAGCAAAAGAAGAAAAGGAGCCACCATTATGAAACAGCCGTCGTTCCTTGTGTTTCTGGCTGCCTGGAACGACGTTCAGAGACTAAGCACGCCGGACCTTCATTTCGAAATCGCTGCTTGGCTCGAAGATCGCTGGCGCGAAGGGGATCGCGAGTTATTGCTGATGGCATTCCGGAATTCCGGAAAGTCGACGTTGGTGGGTCTGTTTGCTGCTTGGCTCCTGGTATGTGACCCGGAAATCAGAATTATGGTGCTGGCTGCGGATCATCAGTTGGCGCAGAAGATGGTGCGAAACGTTCGTCGTATTCTTGAGCGCCACCCGCTGTCCGTAGGGCTCCGGCCTGCACGGACCGAAGAGTGGGCGTCGGACCGCTTCACGGTCAACAGAGGACGCGAGCAGCGTGATCCGTCGATGCTTGCCAAGGGAATCGGTGCCAACGTGACGGGATCGCGCGCTGATGTGGTCATCTGCGATGACGTTGAAGTTCCCAATACATGCGATACGGCGTTTAAACGCGAGGAACTGCGCGAACGTCTCGATGAGATCGATTTTATCCTCGTGCCCGGAGGCTTGCGATTGTTTGTCGGAACGCCGCACACTTACTACTCCGTCTATGCAGATCGTGCGCGGCCGGAAACCGGCGAGAGTGCTGCCTACCTTGCCGGTTTTACGCGGCTTACGTTGCCCATCTACGACGAAACGGGCGATACGCGCTGGCCGGATCGGTTCCCGGCGGAGAGAATCGAGGCGATCCGCCGGCGTTCGGGGCCGGCGAAGTTTGCATCGCAGATGATGCTGGAACCGACGAACGTGGTCGATTCGCGGCTCGACCCGGATCGGATCATTCCTTACGAAGGCAGGCTTGAGTACCGGGAGGGAAATGGCGAGCCTTTGCTGCGGCTTGACGAACGCCGGCTGATCTCGGCGTCGTGTTTCTGGGACCCGAGCTTCGGCCGGCCAGGCAAAGGCGATGCCAGCGTAATCGCCGCCGTCTTTACCGATCAGGAAGGTGGGTATTGGCTGCACGGGATCGAATACCTGACGCACAATCCTGCGATAGTCGACAGGATCGATGAGGCGACGCAGCTTTGTCGGCAGGCAGTCTCGTTTGCGCGCCGGCATTTCGTGCCGGCGGTCACCATCGAAACAAATGGTATCGGCCGGTTTCTACCAGGGTTGTTCCGTCGCGAATTGAACCGCGCGGGCTTGGCGACGGCAGTGATTGAGCATGCGTCCAGCCGGGGAAAGAGCGAAAGGATTCTCGAAGCATTCGATGCGGTTCTTGCGGCGGGTCGCCTGAACGCGCATCGTCGCGTCTGGGACAGTCCGTTCATCCGTGAAATGCGCGAATGGCAGCCGGGTGGCAACGGCCGCGACGACGGACTTGATGCGGTGGCTGGTTGCCTGCTTTCGGAACCGGTGCGGCTCGCGGAGCCGGATCGTGTTCGCGATCCTCGCGCGCGCAATATGACGGCGTGGCGCAACGCTTTGTCGCCCGTACGTTTATCCGCGGATTTCGATGTCTGACGTATTCGGACAACTCATGCGTATTCCGGTCCGACATGTCCGACGATCACAGCCGTCATGTGTGCTACCATCGGGACGTGGGCCGATGGCATCCATGATGTGAAAGGCTTCGGAAATGCCGCTTGACGAAAAGCAACGACATGTCCTGCGAAATATGTTGTCGGCTCTGGTGCTCAGCCTCGCCGCGCTTGGCACGGCGGCGGTCATGGGGCCGGCATTCCTGCTGCCGCCTGTCGACTCCGCGACATCCCTCACGTGGGCGCTCACGTGGGATGCCGGTATCCTCGTGTGTCTTATCCTTGCCATCGGCACGCTGGCGCGGCATCGCTTTCTTACACCGGCAGATATTGACGGCAGCGGCCTGACATCCGGTACGGCGCGGGCGCAAGTCCTTCAGGCGGTTTTGCAGAACACGCTGGAGCAATCCGTGATTGCCGTTGTTGCGCACCTTTTTTGGGCATCGATCATGCCATTCGGCGCCCAGGCCGCCATTCCAGCCGCGGTCGTGCTCTTTGTCATTGGCCGTATTTTCTTTGTCGAAGGCTACGCGAAGGGTGCCGGCGCACGTGCCTTTGGCTTCGCCCTCACGTTCTACCCGACCGTTATTCTGACAGTCGGAGCACTGATCTGGATTCTGCTTCGCGCGTTCTGACTTACTCGGCCGCCTGCGGTTTTTTCGACAGCCGGTCGAGAATTTCCGCTGCCGCCGTCGGGATGTGCGTGCCGGGGCCATAGACCGCAGCCACACCCTTGGCGAACAGGAAGTCATAGTCCTGCGTCGGGATCACGCCGCCGCAGACGACCATAATGTCTTCAGCACCCTGTTTCTTAAGTTCTTCGATCAGTTCCGGAACCAGGGTTTTGTGTCCGGCCGCCTGTGACGATACGCCGATTACGTGGACATCGTTCTCGATGGCTTCGCGGGCGGCTTCTTCCGGCGTCTGGAACAGCGGGCCGACGTCGACGTCGAAGCCGATGTCGGCGAAGGCTGTCGCGATGACCTTGGCGCCGCGGTCATGTCCGTCTTGTCCCATCTTGACGACAAGCATGCGCGGCCGGCGGCCTTCGGCCTCGGCAAACGCAGCGACGTCGTCGCGGATCTGTTTGAAACTCGCGTCCTCGTCGTAGGCCGAGCCATAAACACCTGAGATCGAACGGATCTCCGCGCGGTAGCGCGTATAAACCTTTTCAAGCGCATCTGAGATTTCGCCGACGGTGGCACGCTTGCGAGTGGCTTCGACAGCGAGTTCAAGCAGGTTCCCTTCGCCCGTTTCCGCTGCCTTGGTCAGTGCAGCCAGTGCTTCGTCGCACGCCGCCTGGTCGCGGGTGTTGCGGATGGTCTGAAGGCGCGTGACCTGGGACTCGCGCACCTTGGCGTTGTCGATATCCAGAATGTCGATGCTGTCTTCGTCGCTGCGCTGGTACTTGTTGACGCCGACGACAACTTCCTCGCCACGGTCGATGCGGGCCTGCTTGCGGGCTGCGGCTTCCTCGATCCTGAGCTTCGGCAGGCCGGCGGCGACGGCCTTGGTCATGCCGCCCATCTCTTCCACCTCGGCAATGAGCTTGCGGGCTTCGACGACCATCGAATTGGTCAGGCTCTCCACATAATAGCTGCCGCCGAGCGGATCGACCACGTGCGGGATGCCGCTTTCCTCGGCGATGATCAGCTGCGTGTTGCGTGCGATCCGGGCCGAAAAACGTGTCGGCAGGCCGATCGCTTCATCAAGCGCATTGGTGTGCAGCGACTGCGTGCCACCAAGTACTGCGGCCATCGCCTCGATCGTTGTGCGGATGACATTATTATAAGCGTCTTTCTCGGTCAGCGAGACACCCGACGTCTGGCAGTGCGTGCGCAGCATGCTGGAGCGCGGGTCCTTCGGATCGAACTCGCTCATTAACTCCGACCACAGAATGCGCGCGGCGCGGAGCTTGGCGACTTCCATAAAGAAGTTCATGCCGATGCAGAAGAAGAACGACAGGCGCGGCGCAAACTTGTCGACGTCCAGTCCCTTGGCGATTGCGGCGCGCACATATTCGACCCCGTCGGCAAGCGTGTAAGCCAGTTCCTGTACACACGTGGCGCCCGCTTCCTGCATGTGATAGCCGGAAATCGAGATCGAGTTGAAGCGCGGCATGTGCTCGGCGGTGTAACCGATGATGTCGGCGACAATCCGCATCGACGGTTCAGGCGGATATATATAAGTGTTCCGAACCATAAACTCTTTCAGGATATCGTTCTGGATCGTGCCCGACAGCTTGTCGGCACTAACGCCTTGTTCCTCGGCGGCGACAATGTAGCCCGCAAGCACCGGCAACACGGCGCCGTTCATGGTCATGGAGACCGACATCTCGTCCAGCGGAATGCCGTCGAACAGGATCTTCATGTCCTCGACGCTGTCGATGGCGACGCCTGCCTTGCCGACGTCGCCGATAACGCGCGCATGATCGGAATCGTAGCCGCGATGGGTCGCCAGATCGAACGCGACGCTCAGGCCCTTCTGCCCGGCGGCGAGGTTTTCGCGGTAGAACTTGTTGGATTCTTCAGCCGTCGAAAAGCCGGCATATTGGCGAATGGTCCACGGCCGGTTCGCGTACATCGTCGCGCGCGGTCCGCGTACGAACGGTGCAAAACCGGGCAGCGTGTCGATGTGCTTAAGGCCTTCGAGATCGGCGGCGGTATAAAGCGGCTTGACGGTGATGCCTTCAGGCGTTTCCCAGTTCAGGTCGTCGACGCTTTTGCCCTTCAGTTCCGTTTCCGAAGCGGCGCGCCAGTCATCCGTTCCCGGATTGTTTTTAACCGTCATTTCTTCCTCCGAACGCTTCTCTCCCAAGAGGGGGAATTATAAACGAGCGGCCGCCGACTCTTCCATGAATTTTGCAGGTGCGAAATGGAAAATGGGGAAAAATCATGTCAACCCCAAAATATTGCGCAGTTATCCACATGATGCGATTGCCAGGCTCTTCGAAACAAAATATGGTGTCTGAAATCACGGATCGAGCGCTGAATTGGCCGTGAGTAGGGGATGCAATCACTTTGCCGTCAGGGGCAAGCCGAGGAGACCGACATGACCTTCGAGTGGACACCGGAGCATATCAAGACACTGATCGCCCTTTGGAACGAAGGACATACCACCAGCGAAATCGGAAGCCGCATGGGGATCACCAAGAACGCGGTGGTCGGAAAGGTTCATCGCCTTGGTCTGCCGAAACGCGGTTCGCCGATTAAGCCCAAGCCCGAGAAGAAGACCAACGTCGTATCGATGGCGCAGCTTCGGCCCGGGATGTGCGTCTGGCCGACCGGCGATCCGGCGACTGACGATTTTCATTTCTGTGGTGACAAGGCGGCGCCTGGCCGCCCTTACTGCGAGACCCACTGTGAGCGTGCGTACGTCAAGCCGTCCAAGGAAGACCGCCGCAAGCGTGCTGCCAACGGCTGACATCGAAGTGGCGGCCAGCGCCGCAGCCAAGAAAACGATCCATCGGAGTTGCCGGATGAAAGTCCGGCAGCTTTTTTTGTGTGACAGCGGTAAACGGACGTCCCCTTGACGCCAGAATCAATCGGCGTATGCTCTGCCCCATGACGACATTCTTTTCGCTACGTGTGATTGGTCGAATTACGGACCCGGTGACCCTCTGAGGTTGCCGGGACACGCACGTTCATTTGTGCGCTTTACCGATCACCCGTCGAAAGGATTACGTTATGAGCACCCAAGCGGGCCGCCCCGAGCCGGCCCAGAACCCCGAACCGTTTACCGCCTGTTTCTCCGTCGTTTCCGCAAGCGACCCCAATGCGCTGAGCCGGGTCCTGGAGCCGTTTACCAAACGTGGCCTCACCCCGTCGCACGTTTATGCCATGCGGACCGGCGAGCGGGGCGAGACCCTGCACGTCGATCTTCAGCTGGCAGATGCCGACGCGGAAACGAGCTGGCGACTCGCCAACGATCTGCGCGGGCTGTATCTGGTGCAGACCGTGCTGACGTCGGAAAAGCGCGCGGCGGAACGCATCTGACAATCATGGAGAGCAGGCCTTGAGTTTGATCGACCGTCTTGACGCCTGCGCACGCTTCACGCCGGCGAACTATCGGACTTTCATCGTCGACGGCATGCCGTTGGGTCGTGTTGACCATGCCTTCGCCGAGACTTTGTCGGCATACGGTGAGGTTTTCGGCGTTTCAAGTAGTGATGTTGTGCTTTCGCCAGATCTGGCAACACCGGACGCGCGGACGGCTGCTGTTGCAGACGTGCTGGCGCAACTGAGGGCGGAAGGCATGTTCCCGGGCTGGCGCGGCGAACACTATCCGGTGTCGAAGAGTTTTTACGCGGCGCCGGCACTAACGGTGGAGCGGGCCACCGTGCCAAGGTTCGGCACCATGGGATACGGTGTGCATCTGAACGGGTACGTTAAGGGTGACGACGGGATACGCATGTGGATCGGCAAGCGCTCGATGCGGAAACCGACGGGTCCCGGAAAGTTGGATCAGGTAGTTGCCGGCGGGCAACCGGTGGGCCTTTCGGTGTGGGATAACCTGATGAAGGAATGCGGGGAAGAAGCGGGTATGCCGGACGACCTGGCCCGTTGCGCCGTTCCTGTCGGTACCGTTTCCTACCTGACGGAGCGCGACGAAGGCCTGCGCCATGATGTGCTGTTCAATTACGATATCGAACTGCCGGAACGTTTTCAGCCGACGCCGACCGATGGCGAGGTCGACGAGTTTTATCTCTGGCCAATCGGCGACGTCATTGCGCGTATCCGCGAGACCGACGATTTCAAGTTCAACGCGGCGCTGGTTATCATTGATTTCGCCGTCCGGCACGGGGTGCTTGAGCCGGACGACCCTGAATACATAGAAATCACCGAGGCCATTCGTGTCGGGCGTTTTTCGCCGGGCAGGGTACGTTGAGGCTTTCCCCCCGCGTGCGCGCGTTGCTAAAGTAAGTCCATGGATACAGCTCCCCGGCATATGGATCTTTACCCGAAGATCGAGCCCTACGACCGAGGCATGCTCGACGTCGGCGACGGTCATCGACTTTATTATGAGCAGTCGGGTAACCCGCAGGGTATCCCGGTTGTTTTCCTGCACGGCGGACCCGGCGCGGGGTCGAACCCGGCGCACAGGCGGTTTTTCGATCCGGATGTGTATCGTATCGTCATTTTCGACCAGCGGGGTGCCGGTCGCTCCCGGCCGTTTGCATCGGTCGAAAACAACACGACCGATCACCTCGTCCAGGACATCGAAAGCCTGCGCACGCATCTGAATATTCAGAACTGGCTCGTGTTCGGCGGATCGTGGGGATCGACCTTGGCGCTCGTCTATGCGCTGCGGCACACGTCGCGCTGCCGCGGTCTTGTGCTCAGGGGGATCTTCCTTGGCAGCAACGCGGAACTCGACTGGTTCCTTTACGGCATGCGCACCGTCTTTCCAGAGGCTTGGCGCCGGTTTTCCGAGAATATACCGGATGCTGAACAAAGCGACCTGCTGACGGCATACCACATGCGTCTGGTCGACCCGTCGCCGGAAGTTCATATGCCGGCGGCCGCCTACTGGGCGGGATACGAAACGTCGTGCTCCAATTTGCTGGCGAGCCCGAGCGAAGCGCCTCCGCAGGCTTCAAGCGGCGCCCTTTCGCTGGCGCGGATCGAAGCACACTTTTTCATCAACGATGTCTTTATTGGCGACACCGAGATTCTCGATGGTGTGCCGGGCCTTCGGCATCTGCCCTGCGTCGTTGTGCAGGGACGGTATGACATGGTTTGTCCGATCCGGACCGCGGACGCGCTGGTGCGTGCGTGGCCCGAAATTGACTACCGAATCGTGCCGGATGCAGGCCATTCGGCGATGGAGCCGGGTATCCGCTCACAGCTTGTGCGTGCAACGGAAAGCATGAAAGACCGGATCTGACGCCGGAATTGACCCCTCTGAGGCCTGACAGTAAAGTGCACGGGAATTTAGGGGGACACGTCATGGCGGTTATTTTCCAGAGAGCATTGCTGCTGGCGATCGTGCTGCTGGCTCAGCCTGCCTTGGCCGACGGCATCGAGCTCGCCAAGGATCCCGCGTACCTGACGTTTTCCGGCGGTTACTTCGACATCAACCGGCAAAAAGACGAAGGCGCCGAGTTTTCCCTCGAATATCGCTCCGATGTCGAACTGTGGATTTTCAAGCCGTTTGCACATGCCGCGTACGTCACGAACGGCATGAGCTTCGTCGGGGCCGGCGTGTTGATCGACGTGCAGGTCGGCGACAACTGGATTATCCAGCCGTCGTTCGCACCGACGTGGTGGCGTGGCAAGACCGACGATCTCGATCTCGGTTACGCGTTGGAATTCCGCTCCCGGCTCGAGGTTGCTTACCGCTTTCCCGACAAATCCCGTCTCGGCCTTTCGTTTTCGCACAGTTCCAATGCCAGCCTGGGCGACACCAATCCGGGTACCGAGTCACTGATGGTGAACGTCTCCATTCCGACGACCTTGTTCGGCAACTGATCAGCCTGATCGCATAGGTGATCCATATCGGCACGCTTCGTCGACTATTGATCGTGCAATATTATCTGACTAAAGTCAGAGAATGGCTAAAAAACAAATTTCCGACGTTCGCAGGTTTAACCGCACGTTCAGCCAGCGCATCGGCGCGCTGCAGGAAAGCTATCAGAAACTGGGCTTGCCTCTTGGCGAAGCGCGACTGGTCTACGAAGTCGGTACGACCGGGATCGATGTTCGCGATCTCAGGAACCGCTTGGGGCTCGATTCCGGTTACATGAGCCGCCTTCTTCGGAAACTTGAAGAGCGGAAACTGCTCGCAACGCATGCGTCCGCGGCGGATGCACGCGTGCGGCGCATCGAACTCACGGCGAAGGGGAAGCGGCTTTTTGCCGACATCGACCGCGCCGGCGACACGGTCGCCGCCGGACTGCTTGCGCCGCTGCGCCCGGCCGACCGGCAACGCCTGATCGAGGCGATGGCGGACGTCGAACGATTGACTCGTGCTGCCGCCGTGCGTATCGGGCCCGAAAAGGCCAGCTCCCCGGCGGCCCTGTGGTGCCTCAATGAATACTTCGCCGAGATCGCGGCGCGTTTCGACGCCGGCTTCAACCCGGCCAAGGGGCTGCCGGCCCCGATCGCGGAAATGACGCCGCCGCGCGGCGTGTTTCTTGTCGCCAGACTTGACGGTCGTCCCGTCGGATGCGGCGCATTGATCGTCGAGACCGGGTTCATTGGCCATATCCGCCGCATGTGGATCGCGAGCGAAGTGCGCGGTCTCGGATTGGGGCGCCGGATGCTTGATGCCCTCGAAGAACAGGCTGCGGAACTTCAGCTTCGAACATTGCGTCTTGAGACGAACCGAAACCTTGCGGAAGCGCGTGCGCTCTATCAGGACGCGGGCTATCGGGAAGTGCCCCGGTTCAGTGACGAGCCCTATGCGCACCACTGGTTCGAAAAGGCATTGCGCCGGCGACCTGCACCCTGATTCAGGGGCGCCGGCAAGATTGCCAAGCGAAGCGGGCTGGTGTAGTCAAAGCCCGAGGCGCCCGTAGCTCAGTCGGATAGAGCACAGGATTCCTAATCCTGGGGCCGCAGGTTCGAATCCTGCCGGGCGCACCAGCTTCCGTGCCAACGTGCCGCATCAACACCGGGTCAACGTACCCGGTACTGGTTCTCGCCGAGCGACAGATCGACCCTGTTGCAAAAGAAATTGACGACCGCCTCCGTCGACGCATGCGTCGAGGTCGTATCGTCCGAGTAAATGGCAAAGTCTTTGGGTAGATGCATCGTGCATTCCGAAACGCGCACGAGGCTCCCTTGATCCAGTCGCGCCTTCGCCTGGCTGAACCAGGCGAGTGCGATGCCCAAGCCGTTCTCCGCGGCATCGAAACACGCCGAGTACTGACTGAAAGTCGGGCCCATGTCGGCTTTATCGGTGTCGACACCAAACTCTGAGAGGAATGCCCGCCAGTCCGTCCATTCGCGGAGCGGGTTGCGATAGTGAAGCAAGCGCGCGCGGGCGATGTCTTCGCCGGTGCAGGGACTGGGCAGGGACTCGGCAAACGCCGGCGAACAGACCGGTATGATCCAGTCGTCGGAAATCGGCGTGCGCGTGTAGTGCTTGTAGTCCATCGAGTATGAATGAAAGCCGATGTCGAACGCCTCAAAAGGAAAGTCGAGCGGGTTTGAGGTGATCATCACGTCGAGCTGGATCTCCGGAAAGCGATGCTCCAGCTCCTGCAGGTGGGGGATCAGAACCGTGTTGGCGTGATCAGAATCGATGCGGAGACGGAAGATGTTTCGAGATTCACGCATCATCCGCAGCCGGTCACTGGCCATGGCGATCTCGCCGAGCGTCTCGGACACGACCTCGGCGAGATAACGCCCACGGTCGGTGACGACAACGTCGCGATGACGGCGCTCAAAGAGCTGGATGTTAAAGAAACCCTCGAGCTGCTTGATCTGCCGGCTTACGGCGGATTGGGTCGACGCCAGTTCCTCGGCGGCATGCGAAAAGCTGCCGTGCCGCGATGCCGCTTCGAAGGCGACGAGGCAGGCCAATGGCGGTAGCCGCTGTTTTAGGTTTCGCATGCTGTTTCCTCATACCAGATCGCAGCGAGCGCTATACGGCGCCCGCCATGCGGCATCAAACATACGAAAAGTGGTGCCAAAATCGTAGATAAAATAATGGGGTAATGGGACACAGGCATCTGCGCCCGAGAAATTGCGACCTTTGCGTCGAAGATCTGATGGGCGCAGCCATTCGATTTTTCGATGTCAGGCAGGACATCGGCGGTGCATGCCCCTCAGCCGGCTGCAGACAGCGGCAGATTCCCGTTGTCCTTGAGCCGGTGCCCGACCTGGACGATCGCGTCGAGTGCCGGGATCAGCTCACCGCCAAGCGGCGTAAGTTCGTATTCCACGGATGGCGGCGATGTCGGGCGGACGTTCCGCGTCAGCACACCGCGTTCTTCCAGCTCCGACAGCCGCGTCGACAATACCTTCGCGGAAACCGGCGGGATGTCGGCGCGTAGTTCGCTGAACCGGCGCGGCCCGGCGCGCAGCGACCAGATGACATTAACTGCCCAAGCACCGGAAATCACCGCCATGCACTCCGTCAGCATGCATGGTTCGGGCGGTGCGGGGCTTCTGTTCTTACGCATCTTGAGAGGCATGGGGTGATACCTGGTTACCTGGGAGAAACTCAATAATTAAGTTACCGTTAGAAACTAGGTTGTCAATAGAAACTCATCGGCTCATGTATTGCCCGGTTACATGAAAGGAGATCAACCATGAAGCTATACTACAAACCGGGTGCCTGCTCGTTGGCGTCGCACATCATTCTCAACGAACTTGGTGCGCCGTTTGATCTGGAGAAGGTCGACACGGCAAATGGACGCACCGAAAACGGTGCGGATTACTCGCGGATAAGCCCCAACGGATACGTGCCTGCGCTGCAGCTGGACAGTGGCGACATCGTCACCGAGAACCCGGCGATCCTGCAATTGCTGGGTGACCGTGCGACGGTCGGTAGTCTCGTGCCCGTGGCCGGAACGATGGCACGGATACGGCTGCAGGAAATGTTGAATTTCCTGTCCTCGGAATTGCACAAGGCGTTCGGGCCTTTCTTCAGCGGTCAGGACCTCACCGACGATGAACGCGCCAACGCGGAAGCCGGCGTAACCCGGCGCGTGAAATTCATCGAAGCAACGCTGGCCGAAAAACCTTACCTGTTGGGTGATGCGTTCTCGGTCGCCGACGCCTATGCATTCGTCGTCCTGAACTGGTCGAACTTCGTCGGCATCGACACCAGCCAGTGGCCGCACGTGCATGAATACCTGGCGCGTGTGCAAGACCGGCCATCGGTACGGAAAGCAATGAAGGCCGAAGGTCTGATCGGTGACGAGGCCGCGGCATGAGCCCGTACGATGCCGTATGCCGTGTCCTCGATGCCTACTTCGACGCACTTTATTATTGCGATACCGACAAGCTGACGCAGGTGTTTCATCCGCGTGCAATCTATGCGACGGCGGATGAGCAGCCGCTGCTTTATCGCACGATGGAAGAGTACGTGCCGGTCGTTGCGGCGCGGACGTCTCCGGCGTCCAGAGGCGAAGCACGGATAGATGCCGTCGAGAGCATCGAGTTTGCCGGCGAGAACACGGCCTTTGCCCGTGCGCGGTGCGCTATCGGCGATCGTCAGTTCACGGATTTCCTGACACTGATCCGCTCGGCCGGTGAATGGCGGATCATCGCCAAAGTCTTCCAAATCGAAGTTCGAACAAGTTGAGAGGAGATCTGATGCCCTATGTAAACATAAAGATTACCCGCGAAAACGTGACACCTGCCCACAAGGCCGAGTTGATCGCGGGTGTGACGACGTTGCTGCAGGATGTACTCGGCAAGAACCCGAACACGACGTTCGTGGTGATTGACGAGGTGGACATGGAAGATTGGGGGATCGGCGGACTGCCGGTCCCCGAATACAGGAAACGATCGGGACAGTAACAACGTCTCGATCTACTGCCGGATTAGCCGTCGCCGAAGCGACGGCTTTTTCGGTTGTCAGTACGCGTACTCGGTGAACACTGGATCGACGTTGCCTTTCCAGAGCCGGTGATAAGCGGCGAGCAGTTCGTCGGCCGGCGTCAGGCCGCTTTCGGCGGTCTGGAAGATCGGCTGCAGGAAGTGGCTTTCGTCCATGCCGACATTGTCGAGCCGGTTGCGGTTCTTGAGGCCGCGATGCGAAATGCAGAGTGCCTCGCTGGCGATCTCGCGCACCGTCTGGTTGCGGAACGGCGTTTTCAGCGCCATCTTCGGCACCTCGTCACGAAGCGCCTGGCGTTCCTCGGCGGTCCAATCCTTGACCAGATCCCACGCCGCGGCGCGTGCTTCGTCGTCGTACAAAAGCCCGACCCAGAATGCCGAAAGCGCGCACAGACGGTTCCACGGTCCGCCGTCGGCGCCGCGCATTTCGAGAAACGTCTTCAGGCGCACTTCCGGGAAAATCGTCGAAATGTGGTCCGCCCAGTCCGACAGCACGGGCTTATGGCCGGGGTAGGCGGGCAGTTTGCCTTCCATGAAGTCGCGAAATGACTGCCCGCTTGCATCAATGTATTCACCGTCGCGGTAGACGAAGTACATCGGTACGTCGAGCGCGTAATCCACGTAACGCTCGAAGCCCATGCCGTCCTCGAACACGAACGGCAGCATGCCGCTCCGGTCCGGGTCGACGTCGGTCCAGATGTGGCTGCGGTACGAGAGGTACTCGCTGGGCTTGCCCTTGCGGAACGGGGAGTTGGCCCAAAGCGCCGTCGCCACCGGTTGCAGGGCCAGTGCGATCCGGAACATCTGCACCATCGATTGCTCGGAACAGAAATCCAGGTTGACCTGAACCGTGCAGGTCGACTGCATCATCTCGAGGCCGAGCTTGCCTTTCTTCGGCATGTACTCGCGCATGATCTTGTAACGGCCCTTCGGCATCCACGGCACGTCCTCGACAGGCCACTTCGGCCTATAGCCGAGGCCGACGAACCCGATTTCCATTTCCCGGGCGATGGCCTTCACCTGCTGGAGGTGGCTCGAAACCTCGTCGCAGGTCTGGTGAATATTCTCGACAGCAGCACCGGACAGTTCCAGTTGTCCCGCAGGTTCAAGCGATACCGAACCGCCTTCCTTGGACGAAAGCGCAATGACGTTCTCGCCCTCATAGACGGGCTCCCAGCCGAACCGTGTCAGGCGCATCAGAAGTTCGCGAATTCCCTGATCGCCGTCATAGGTGAGGGGTTTCAGGTCGGCGAGACGGAACGCGAACTTCTCGTGCTCCGTGCCGATCCGCCATTTTTCGGGCGGTTTGCATCCGCTTTCCATATAGCTGACAAGGATGTCCTTGCTCTCGATGGGGGTGTCGTTTTTGGCGGATGCACCGGACATGTTTTTCTCCGACGTAAGGGTCAGTTCCGATTGAGATCGGCGATGGATTGGCGAATTGCAAGTGCAGCGGTGGCGGCGGTTTCGGCTCTGAGAATGCGTGGGCCCAGATCGGCGGCGACAGAAAAGGTCAGATTGCGAAGCGCGTCAAGCTCCGCCCGTGAGAACCCGCCCTCGGGACCGATCAAAAAGCCGAGAGCGTCATGCCCTTCGGCGAGAACCGCGGCGAGCGGCGCGCCGGTGCCGGTTTCGTCGAGGTATACGAGACGTCGCCCCGCGGGCCAGTCCGCCAGGACGCGGTCGAGTGAGGCGGGCTCCGCAATCGCCGGTACGGAAAGGCGGCGCGACTGTTCTGCGGCTTCAATGGCCGTGGCATGCAGGCGGTCCGTTCTAAGGCGCGCTGACTGGGTGTGTTGCGTCGTCACGGGCAAAAGGCGCCGGACGCCCAACTCCGTCGCTTTTTCGATCAGGAAGTCGGTCCGGTCCTTCTTGAGGGGGGCAAATGCCAGCCATACGTCCGGCTCCGCATCCTGCTCGCGGGTACGGGACATCACGGTAATGACGGTCGCCTTCTTGTCCGCGGCGGCGATCTCGCAAAGCCACTCACCGTCCCGACCGTTGAACAGCAGCAGACCAGCACCCTGCGGCTGCCGCATCACGTTGACCAGGTAATGGCTTTGTCCACGGTCGAGCTGAACCGCCGCACCGGCTTCCAGGGCGCTGTCCACGAACAGCCGTATCGATGGGGTCTCCGTCATGCCTGCCTCCCAGCCCGGATTATTGTCCGGGCGCACTCCGGCGTAAACCGCCGGGCCTATGCCGAACAGGACTTTCATCTTGACCCGTGCGTCAGCTATAAACCCGGGATGTCTAGGACAGCGCCCCATTTTCAGCACGCAAGCGATATCCAGCGGGATTCCTGGATGATCCGCCTCGCGCCCGCAGTGGCCAGACCGTACATGCGGTTGATACGTGCCGACCGGCCGATCGGCACGTGGTTGCTGCTGCTGCCGTGCCTCTGGTCGGTGGCGATGGCCAGCCAGGCCGTTACAGGGTCCACGCCGGACCCCTGGTTCGTCCTATTGTTCGGTATCGGCGCCTTCGTGATGAGGGGTGCAGGATGCGTGGTCAACGATCTCTGGGATCGGGACATCGACGGCAAGGTTGCCCGCACAGCAGACCGACCCATCGCATCGGGTGAGGTATCCGTCCGCTCGGCGCTGGTCTTTCTCGGCTGCCTTCTGCTGGTCGGGCTTGTCATTCTGCTGCAGTTCAACGGCACGACAGTGGCCATGGGCGTGGCGTCGCTGGGCCTTGTCGCCGTCTATCCGCTAATGAAACGGGTGACATACTGGCCGCAGGCTTTTCTCGGGATCACGTTCAACTGGGGGGCATTGCTTGCCTGGTGCGCGGTGGAAGGGAGTGTCGGCTGGCCGGCAATTCTGATGTACGCGGGCGGCTTCTTCTGGACGCTCGGTTACGACACGATCTACGGCCACCAGGATAAGGAAGACGACATTCTGGTGGGTGTGAAGTCGTCGTCGATCAAGCTCGGCCGCAACACGCGGCCGTTTGCGCTGCTGGTGTATACGGTGACGGTGGCGTTCCTGGCGTTCTCGGGCAGTGCCGCCGGCATGGGCTGGTTCTATTTCCTGATGCTGGCCGCGGCTGCGGCACAGTTCGCCTGGCAGGTTGGGACGCTCGATATCGACGAGCCGAAGAACTGTCTCGAACGCTTCAAGTCGAACCGCGATGCGGGCTTGATGATCTTCCTAGGCGCGCTGCTGGGCTAACGCTCAGGCGGTTTTCGCGAAATCGAAATACAGCTCGCGTGCGCGTGTCGCCACGGGCCCCGGCTGGTATTCCCGGTCTTCGAGCTTCGTACACGGTTTGACCTTGGCATAGTTCCCAGTGGCGAACAGTTCGTCCGCGCCGAGAAGCTCGTCGAAGTCGATCGCACGCTCCACGACCTTGTAACCGTCATCGCTCAAAAGCTTGATGACACGCTGGCGCGTGATCCCGTTCAGGAATGTGCCGTTGATGGCCGGCGTCGATACGACGCCGTCTTTCACCATGAAAAGGTTGGCGTACGAGAACTCGGCGACATTGCCGGACGGATCGAGCACGACCCCCACGTCGAAACCCTTTTCCTGCGCTTCACCGACGCTGCGTGCGACGTTGGGGTAAAGACAGGACGCCTTGGCTTCCGTCGGTGCCTGGTCGCGCGCCGGCCGGCGGAAGCTCGAACGACAGGCACTGAAGCCTTCGAAGGGCGGCATCGGCGCCTCGCGCACGACCATCGAAAACTGAGTGCTCTCGGGGATCGGCAGCACGACGGCGCCTTCCTCGGCATAGAAGATCGGGCAGATGTAAAGATCCGCGTCCTTGTCGAACTTGGCGATGCCTTCCCAGGCCAGTTTCTCGATTTCCTCGACGGTCTTTGTCGGTTTGAGGCCGAGGATACGCGCCGAGTTCATGAGGCGCTCGATGTGTTTATCGAGATCGGGTGCCCGACCCGACATGTAACGCGCCCCGTCGAATACGGTGGAGGCAAGCCAGAAGGCCTGATGTCTCGGTGAGAGAACGGCTTTGTCACCCTCATGCCATTCGTCGCCTGTGTATGTCCAGACCGTGCCGGGTTGGTTATGTGCCATGCTGGGCCCTCCTCCGGTCTTTTTTATACCTTTACCGCGAAGAGTCAAAAGCGACCAAGACAGCCGGAAAACTCCGGTAAATAGTAAAATATGCGCGCGTATATCAACCTGCGTGACCGCACCGGGCAGGCGCCCGTGCATCAATTTCAGTAATCCAACAGCAAAGCGAAATACATCCGGGAGGCACCCACAATGACGGCAACACAGAAAGCTTATGGTCCCGCGACAAGTGGATCGAAACCCATCATCAAGTTCAGTTCCGCGGAAGAAGCGTGGTTCTGGTTCATTCGAACCGAAAAGGCACGTGCCGAACGCGCGAAGGCGGAGCAGTCGGCCCCCGTCTTCGACCGTCCGTGCCTGCCGGACGACATTTACAGTCTGGTCTCGCGTTTGCACAGGAAAGCCGAACTCTTTGACCTGCATCTCGAAGTCATGGGTGAATACGGTTATCTGGATCGTCCGCCGTTTGCGCAGGAAGACGACGAAACGGTCGACTGGGTCATCTGGGTGGATGCGTTCGACACCCTGGAGCCCTACCTCGTCGGCAAGGGGATCGTCGAATGATGGGGGCGGCAAAAATCCGGCCCCGCGGGCAGTCACTGGCGATCGTCGCCTTCGGGCCGTCGTCGCTGCGGTATCTTCAGGTCTTGAAGTCAGGATATCAGCATTGCCTCGTGGCAACGCAGGCCGGCGGGCAATGGCATTTGCTCGATCCACTGTCCAACGGCATGGAAATCCTGTCGCTCGGCGACGTCACGCCGCGGGAAATCGTGGCCTCGTTTCGCGATGCCGGGTGCGACGTTGTTGCGGTACAACGAAAACCGCCTGTCATGAAGACAATGCCACTTGCGCCGTTTACCTGTGTCGAGGCCGTCAAACGCGTCCTCGGCATTCGGGCGCGGTCGGTGCTGACGCCGTGGCAGCTGCGCCGGTATCTGGACGGCGGGCGTCTCAGCAGTCTTCGGCGATCGTCCAGATCTGCGCGTGACCGCCGTCTTCGTCCGGGCGTGGCACAACCTTGATCTTTTCTGTGATGCCGTCCTCGGTCATCTCCCGGTCGATCGCGAGCAGGGTGCCCGCAGGCTGATCGCACAGCGATGCCGCATAGGCAATTTCGCTTCGGGCGGCGGTCATCGCCATCAGCATATCCGGGGCGCCATAGGTCTCGAACAGATGCACCGCAAGCGCCCGGGCTGCGGCTTCGTCTTCGCCCTCTGGCACAACCGTGACCTGGACGAACGTCGAAAACCCGAAACTGTCGAGGCCGAGCCATCCGGATTTGAACGCGAGCTGGGTCTTGTTATCCAGTTCGCCCGGTACGGCGTCGACGAAAGCAAAAGTGCCGGTGACCGCCCACTCGCCGGGTTCCGCAGCGCGTGCGAATACGCGCGCGTCCGAGGGATCGAGGCGAATGGTGCGTGGCAGTTTCATGGCGTACCACCCGGCTCCCACAAATGCGCGTAGGCGAACAGCCCGGGTGTGCCGCCGGTGTGAATGAACACGCAGGCCTTGTCGGCCGGCATTGCGCCGTTGCCGAGAAGGCTCAGGAAACCGTCATACGCCTTGCCGCTGTATACCGGATCCAGAAGCAGCGTTTCATCACGCGCGCCGCGCTCGATGGCGCTGAGCGTGCCCGCCGTGGGTTTGCCGTACCCCTCGCCGAGGTAATCGTCGGTGGTGATGATGTCGGTATCCGTCAGTAGGTCCGGTTTTCCCAGCATTGCCGCGAGTTCCATGCTCCGTTTCAACACGCGTGGGTGCTGCAGCGCCGCTGCACGCCGGACACAGATACCGAACACCGTTGCGTCGGAGCCGTAATGCCGAAGGCCCGTAATCATTCCGGCATGCGACGCCGCGCTGCCGCTTGCGACGACGACGGCCCCGAGCGAAATGCCGCGTGCCTCGGTCTGTTCGAGAACCTCGCGTGCGCAGTCCACATATCCCAGTGCGCCAAGCGGCGCATGATCCGCACCCAGATGAATGACATAGGGTTTGCCGCCGCGTGCGCGGATGTCGTCCGCGATCTTCTCGAGATTGTCGTCGGCGGCCGATTCGTCCTCGCCAACCGGGAACAGATGCACCGGCACGCCGAGAATGCGGTCGAGCAGGTAATTGCCGGTGCGCTCCTGGCCTTCGGGCATCCCCTGCACCCTGTTCTCAAGCTGGATTTCGCAGTTCAGCCCGAGCTTGCGCGCGGATGCCGCGCACTGGCGGGCGAAGTTCGACTGAATGGCGCCGGTGATCAGCACCGTGTCTGCACCTTCGGCCAGCGCCTGACCGAAATAGTACTCGAGCTGCCGTGCCTTGTTGCCGCCCATGGCGAGGCCGGTGAGGTCGTCGCGTTTAACGTAAAGGTGAGGATGCCCGTATCGCCGCATGACGCTTTCCAGCGGCACGAGCGGTGTTGGCGCATGTGCCAGCGTGGCCCGCGGGAATCCGGTAACCGGATCGTCTGCAATATCGAGCATGAATGTTCTCCCCATTTGAGTTTACTGACATGCGGCTTCACGTCATCCTGTTTCTTGATGACTGCAAGAATTCGCATACTTTTGGTTGTGCTTGTCGCGGCCGTGGCCTGCCCGCCGATGGCATCGGCGCTGGACCGGAGCGTGTTGGACTCCGTCGTGCGGATCAAGCCTGACTGGTCGCTTGCGGCTCGCGGCACCGATGCGTCGGGCGCGCCCCGTGACCCGCAGGGGACCGGCGTCGCCGTGCTGCCGGGCGGATATGTCGCAACCAATGTTCACGTGATCGGCGATGCGGAAAACATCGAGGTCATGACTGAGGACGGCCGGACGCTAAAAGCAGAGATTGTCGGACGCGACCGGATGACCGACATCGCCTTGTTGCGGGTGACGGCCGACCTGCCGGTCCTCGACGCGGCGCCGGATCCGGATCTGGCTGCGCCCGTCTGTGCGATCGGCAACCAGTTCGGCCTGGGGCTCAGCGTGACATGCGGCGTCGTTTCAGCGGTGGGTCGCGCCGGCATCGGCTTCAACCCGGTCGAGGATTTCATCCAGACCGATGCCGCAGTCAATCCCGGCGGCTCCGGCGGTGCATTGGTCGATCGGGACGGGCGTCTCGTCGGTATGGTTGCGGCGATCTTCACCAAGGCCAGCGACGCCGATATCGGCGTCAACTTTGCCACGTCGGTTCCGCTGCTGATGCGCGTGGTTGATGATCTCAAGGCCCACGGCAAGGTGAAGCGCGGGTTCGCCGGGTTCAGGGCCCAGGTCCTGCCGCCGCAATTGGCGGCAGGGCGCGCCGGCGTGCTTGTCGAAAGTGTCGTCGTCGACGGCCCGGCGTTCAAGGCCGGGCTCGAGGCGGGGGATATCATTACACGTCTCGACGGAAGTCCTGTGTTGTCGATGCCGTCGCTTGAAGCCAAAATATTTATGAAACGTGCCGGCGAAACGATGAAGCTCGAAACTCTCAGGGGTAACGGCAAACAGATGATTTCTATTGCCCTTGGCATCGGTCCTTAGATGCGTGTTCTGACATTTGATGACGTAATGCCGCTGGACGACCTGCCGCGTCCGCGGCTGGACGAAATGAACGACGCCGGGCGCCGGGTCCTGGCCAGCGAGCGTGCCCTTGCCGAAGCTGGCAGCAACGTGGTGGCGGAACTTCTTTCCTCGAGCGAGGAATTTTTTCAGTGGGACCATTATCCTGCGGGCGATGTGTTCTGTCCGGATAGCCATGCGCAGTATTACTATCACTCCCACCCGCCCGATGTGCGTGACAACACGTGGGGCGACGAGCACGGGCATTTCCATACGTTTCTGCGTCCGGGCGGATTTCCGATGGACGTCATTGCCGGGGAAACCGCCGAGTGCGGCCCCAACACCCGAGAGCAAAACCCGCCCGCGCATCTCGTGGCCATTTCGATGGGGTTCGACGGACGCGCGATCCGCCTGTTCACCACGAACCGTTGGGTCACCGGCGAGGCCTGGTATGACGCGGGCGTCGTGACGCGGTTGTTGCCGCATTTCCGGATCGGCCACGGGAATCCTTCGCCGGAGACGAATGAATGGGTCGGCGCGATGCTGACATTGTTTCAGCCGACGGTGGAGGCGCTGTTGCATGCGCGCGACGAAGTCGTGTCCGCGTACGAAACAGCAGATGCCGGTGTCGACGTATTTGACGACAAGAACCTGGAGGTAACGTCCATTATCAATATCGACGTTGACCGTCAGGTTGCGGCGGTGGAGGCAGCCTTGCGCCGGCTCGCCTGAGTCAGGACGTCGCGACCGCGCCTTCGTCGGCGAATGCCGCAATTTCATCCTCGGCAAATCCATACTCTTTCAGGACTTCCTCGGTATGCTGGCCGAATAAAGGCGCTGCCGTCGCCACCTCGCCCGGCGTCTCCGACAACTTGATCGGCAAACCGAGTGTGCGCACGGGGCCGAGCTTCGCATGATCGACGGTCGGGATCATGCCGCGGGCCTGCGCATGCGGGTCTTCGAACATCTCGCAGACATCCATGACCGGCCCGGCCGGGACGCCGGCGTTTTCCAGCCGCGTCAGCCAGTCGTCCTTGGTGCGCGTCTTGAAAATAGGGGCCAGCACGGCTTCGAGTTCCTTCAGGTGCGCCATGCGTTCCGAGTTGCTGGCGAAACGGGGGTCTTCGCCGATTTCCGTCGCTTCCATGACATTGAGCAGCCGTTCCCAGTTGCGCTGGTTGGCGGCGCCGATGGTGATCCAGCCGTCGCTGGTCTCGAACGCCTGATAGGGACCATTGAGCGGATGCGCGGAGCCCATTGGACCGGGCGCGACGCCGGTCGCGAGCGCGATGGCGCTCTGCCAGTAGGTGTGCACGATCCCGGCTTCGAACAGTGACGTGTCGACGATCTGTCCCTCGCCGGTCTTGAGCTTGTGCACGTAGGCGGAAACGCAACCCAGCGCGGCCAGGATGCCGGCGGTGATGTCGGTAACGGGCGCGCCGACCTTGCACGGCGGTCGGCCCGGGCCTTCGCCGGTGAACGACATCAGGCCGCTCATCCCCTGTGCGATCAAATCGAAGCCGCCGCGCTCGGCGTAAGGGCCGGTGCGGCCGAAGCCGGATATGGCGCAATAGATCAGGCCCGGATTGTCCTTCTTCAGGTCCTCGTATCCGAAACCGAGTTTCTGCATGGTGTCGTGACGGTAGTTCTCGGTGACCACGTCGGCATCGGCCAGAAGTTTTCGGAGCACGTTCTTACCGTTCTCGGTCTTGAGGTCGAGGGCGACGCCGCGCTTGTTTCGGTTCATCATCATGTAGGCCGCCGACTCGCCGTCGATGTCGGGGGGCAGGAAGCGGCGCGAGTCGTCGCCGCCGGGAATCTTCTCGACTTTGATCACGTCGGCGCCCATATCGGCGAGCATCAGCCCGCATACGGGTCCTGCCATGATGTGGGCCAGTTCGACGACTTTCATCCCGGCCAGCGGGCCGAACGATTTTTTCATGGATGTCTTCCCTTCTTATTAGCGCCCTTTAAACGCGGGCGTCTTTTTCTCCAGAAATGCTTTGTAGCCGGTTTGGAAGTCTTCGGTGTCATAACATTCGAAACCTTCCGCGATCTCCTGTTCCGTCAGCGGGGTCGGATCTTCGAGGCGTTCCAGGAATTTCTTGTGCCAGCGATGTACCAGCGGTGCCCCGGCGGCGACACGTTCGGCAGCGGCACGGGCCTCGTTCATCACCTCCGCATCCGCAACGACACGTGATACGACGCCAAGCCGGAGGGCTTCTTCCGAGCCGAAGATGCGGCCTTCCAAAAGAATCTCAAGCGCCGGACCCGCGCCGACGAGGGATTTAAGCGCACCGATCTCGTGATAGCCCATGACGAGGCCGAGCTTGGAGATCGGCGCACCGAAACGCGAGCCTTCACCGCAGATCCGGATATCGCAAAGCCCGGCAATCTCCATGCCGCCGCCGACGCAGATGCCGCGGATGGCGGCGACCGTCGGATGCGGACAGGCGCGCATGGCGTCGATGTTCCGTGCCATCAGGGCGCCGTAGGCGGCGGCCTGTTCCGAATTCGAGCGGTCGGTCTCGAACTCGGAGATATCGTTGCCCGGGCTGAACGACTTTTCCCCGGCACCCGTCAGGATGATGCAGCGAACACCGTCGTCCTTGGCCAGCTCCGCGAACGTCTCGCCCAACTTGCCCCACATGGTCTTGGTCAGGGCGTTCAGCTTGTCCGGGCGGTTGATCGTGATCGTGACGATGTCCTTGTCGTCACGTTCAACAAGAATTGTATCCTCAGCCATCGGTCAGTCCGCTGTTTCCGCGAGGAAGTCCATCGCTGCCTGGCAGCCGCCCTTATTGATCGGCACACCGGCCAGCGCGAGGCCCATTTCGACACCGGAAAGAGTGCCCATCAGGGTCAGATCGTTGAAGTGACCGAGGTGGCCGATGCGGAAAACCTTGCCCTTCACCTTGCCGAGGCCGGTGCCGAGCGACATGTCGAACTTGTCGAGGATCAGCTTGCGGATCTCGTCGGCGTCATGGCCGTCCGGCACGACGACACCGGTCAGCACGGGCGAATGTTCTTCCTCGACCTGGCAGAGCGTTTCGAGGCCCCAGTGTTCAACGGCGATACGGCACGCCTTGGCGTGGCGCTGGTGGCGCGTGAACACGTTCTCGAGCCCTTCCTCGTCGAGCAGCATCTTGAGCGCTTCTTCGAGGCCGTAAAGCAAGTTAGTTGCCGGCGTATAGGGGAAGAACCCGCTGGCATTATTGCCAAGCATCGCGCCCCAGTCCCAGTAGGATTTCTTGAAGCCGCTCTTTTCGTGGGCATCGAGCGCTTTCTGCGAGACGCAGTTGAAGCCGAGACCCGGCGGCAGCATGAGGCCCTTCTGTGAGCCGGTGACGGTGACGTCGACACCCCATTCGTCGTGGCGGTAATCCGCCGACGCCAGACCGGAGATGGTGTCGACCATGAACAGCGCCGGGTGGCCAGTGCTGTCGATCGCCTTGCGCACCTCGCCGATGCGCGACGTGACGCCGGTCGATGTTTCGTTGTGCACGCAGCAGACGGCCTTGATCTCGTGGTTCGTGTCTTCGCGAAGACGCGCCGCGACCTTTTCCGGATCGACGCCGTGGCGCCAGTCGCCGGGAATGAATTCCGGCTCAAGCCCGACGCGCGTCGCCAGTTCATGCCACAGCGTGGCGAACTGGCCTGTTTCGTACATCAGTACCTTGTCGCCGGGGCTGAGCGCGTTGACGAGGGCTGCTTCCCACGCGCCGGTGCCCGATGACGGGAAGACGATGACCGGGCATTCGGTCTTGAACACGCCCTTCAGTTTTTCCAGGACGCGCTTGCCCAACTCGCCGAACTCGGGGCCGCGGTGATCGATCACCGGCATGTCCATGGCCCTCAGAATGCGGTCGGGGACCGGGCTCGGGCCCGGGATCTGCAGAAAATGTCGGCCGCTTTTATACGCCATGATGTTCCTCCGTGAACGGCTGCGTTGTGATTTCGCGGATAATGAATACAATTTTCAGGTCAATCAACCCTTATTTTCTGCGGGTTTCTATTTCAGTGTTGATTTTTGCATACAATTTAGTAGCATCAATCCGCTAGCAAGGAGACATTGATGCCCCGCGACGACTACGGATTGCGCGCCACCGGCCGGATCGGCGACGAAAAACTCGCAAAACGGATCGACAAGGCCGTTTCCGGCCGCGTCCTGTTCGACCCGTTTTCACGTGGGCGCTATGCCACGGACGCGTCATTCTATCAGATCGAACCCGTCGGCGTCGTGGTGCCGGAAACGGCGGACGACGTGCGCGCCGTTATCGATATCGCGCGGGACGAGGGCATGCCGGTGCTGCCGCGGGGCGGCGGCACCTCGCAATGCGGGCAGACAGTCGGCGAGGCCATCGTTCTCGACACTTCGAAATTCATGAATAACGTGCTGGAATTCGATGCGTCGTCACGCACCGCGCGCGTCGAGCCCGGCATCGTGCTGGACCGCCTGAACGCGTATCTGAAGCCGCACGGTCTCTGGTTCCCGGTCGACGTCTCGACGTCGAGCCGCGCCACCATCGGCGGCATGACCGGTAACAACTCCTGCGGCTCGCGCTCGATCCGCTACGGCACCATGCGCGACAACGTGCGCGCCATCGATGCCGTGCTCGCCGACGGTGCCGACATGCACTTCGGCGAGGTGTCCGACAACCAGACAATGGCGCACCTGAGTGACACGCAGCGCGACCTGGTGGCGAAGCTGCTCGGTATCGGCCGCGATAACGAAGAACTTATCAAGGCGCGCTTTCCCGACCTTATGCGGCGCGTCGGCGGCTACAACATCGATGCGCTGATGCCGGCCGGCCCGGCGCGGGGCGGCTGGGACAACCAGACGGTTCATCAGTCGGCGGCGCTGCCGAACCTCGCGCACCTGCTGATCGGTTCCGAAGGGACGCTCGCGTTTTCGACGTCGGTCGATATCGACCTGCAGCCGCTGCCCAAGCACAAGACCTTGGGTGTCTGTCACTTCCCGAAGTTCTACGACGCGATGGATGCGGCCCAGCATCTGGTGAAACTCGGGCCGGTCGCCGTCGAGCTCGTCGACCGCACCATGATCGAGCTTTCCCGCGCGATCCCGATCTTCACTTATACCGTCAACCGGTTCATCAAGGGTGAGCCGGATGCCGTGCTGCTGGTGGAGTTCGCCGAACCGGACCCCGAAGAGAACCTGAAACGCCTCAGGCAGCTGGGCGAGCTGATGGGTGATCTCGGCTTCCCGGACGCGGTGGTCGAAGCGATCGATCCCGAATTCCAGAAGGCGATCTGGGAGGTCCGCAAGTCCGGCCTCAACATCATGATGTCGATGAAGGGTGACGGGAAGCCGATCTCGTTCATCGAGGACTGCGCGGTGCAGCTCGAAGACCTGGCCGAGTATACCGACCGCCTGACGCAGGTCTTTCACAAGCACGGCACCGAAGGCACGTGGTATGCGCATGCCTCCGTCGGCACGCTGCATGTCCGCCCGGTGGTCAACCTGAAACAGGAAATGGGCGCCAAGCAGATGCGCGCCATCGCCGAGGAAGCGTTCGAGATGGTGCGCGAGTACAAGGGCTCGCACTCCGGCGAGCACGGCGACGGCCTCGTGCGGTCCGAATTCCACGAACCGATGTTCGGCAAGGAAATGGTCGCGGCCTTCCGGAACGTGAAGCAGGCGTTCGACGAAGACGGCCTGTTCAATCCGGGCAAGATCGTCGATCCGCCGAAGATGGACGACCGCTCGCTGTTCCGTTTCAAGCCGGGCTATCAGCCGATCGAGATCGAGACCGCGATGGACTGGTCCGACTGGGGCGGGTTCTCCGGCGCGGTCGAGATGTGCAACAACAACGGCGCCTGCCGCAAACCGGATCCGGGCGTCATGTGCCCGTCGTTCCGCGTGACGGGCGATGAGCAGCACCTGACGCGCGGCCGCGCCAACACCCTGCGTCTCGCGATCTCGGGTCAGCTGGGCGCCGAGGCTTTCACGTCGGACGCCATGAAGGACACCATGCAGCTCTGCGTCGGCTGCAAGGGTTGCAAGCGCGAATGCCCGACCGGCATCGACATGGCGAAGATGAAGGTCGAGTTCCTTTATCATTACAACAAGCGTCACGGCGTTTCGCTGAAGGACAAGCTGATCGCGTATTTGCCGCGCTACGCGCCGATGGCCTCAAAAATGGCGGGCGTGCTGAACCTGCGCGATACCGTCCCCGGTCTCGCCAAGCTGTCGGAATGGCTGCTCGGCTTTTCGGCCAAGCGCACGCTGCCGAAATGGCGCTGGGATATTTTCGAGGCCGGATCGGCGGGCGTCCATCCGGAAAGCTGTCCGGTCGGCCAGGCCGTGGTGCTGTTCGCCGATACGTTCTCGACCTATTTCGAGCCCGAGAACCTGCATGCCGCGAAGCGCGTGCTGGACGCCGCCGGTTACCGGGTTGTCGTCGCGAAACCGAACGCGGGCGAACGGCCGCTTTGCTGCGGACGTACGTTCCTCGCCGCCGGCTTAGTCGACGAGGCCAAGGCCGAAGCGCGGCGCATGGCCGATGCCGTGCTGCCGTTCGTGATGGCCGGTGTGCCGATCATCGGCCTGGAGCCGTCATGCCTGTTCACGCTGCGCGACGAATTTTCGTCCCTGCTGCCGAAGGACGAGGCCGAGGTCATCGCCAGGCACGCCATGCTGTTCGAGGAGTTCATCGCGTCGGAAATCGATGCCGGCACGTTCCGTCTCGACCTGCAGCCGCTGATGCAGGGCAAGGCGTTGCTGCACGGGCATTGTCACCAGAAGGCATTCGCCACCATGGGCGCGGTCGAGAAGGCGCTCGGGTTCGTGCCGGGCCTCAAGGTCGAAACGGTTGAGAGCAGTTGTTGCGGCATGGCGGGAGCCTTCGGCTACGAGGCCGCCAATTACGAGACCTCGATCAAGATGGCGGAGCTGAGTCTGCTGCCGAAGGTGCGGGAAACGGACAAAGACACCATTGTCGTCGCCGACGGGACGAGCTGCCGTCACCAGATCGCTGACGGTGCGGCGCGCGATGCGGTCCACGTCGCCCGGGTGCTCGACATGGCGCTGGCCACGAAGGAGGACGCGGCATGAACGAAATGACGCAGCCGACGCCCCGCACGACGCTACACGAGGAACTGGTCGGGAAACTCCGCGAGATGATTTTCTCCGGTGAGCTTCGCGGCGGCGACCGCGTGCCGGAACAGAAACTCTGCGATCAGCTGGGCGTTTCCCGGACGCCACTCCGTGAAGCGCTCAAGGTGCTCGGCAACGAAGGGCTGCTGGAACTGCTGCCGAACCGGGGGGCGCGGGTGGCGACGCTGAGCGAGGCCGACATAGACGAGATCTTCCCGGTGATGGGCGCGCTCGAGGCGCTTTCCGGCGAACTGGCCTGCGCCAACCTGACGGACGCCGAATTCGCCGAGATCCGGGCGATGCACTATCAGATGGCGCTGCACCATACGCGGGGCGAACTGGCACCCTATTTCCAGCTCAACCGGCAGATCCATGACGCGATCCTGAAGGCGGCCCGCAACCCGACGCTGGAGGCGCAGTACAATGCGCTGGTCGGGCGCATCCGCCTCGCGCGCTACTGGTCCAACATGTCGAAGGAACGCTGGGATCAGGCGATGAAGGAGCACGAGGAAATCCTCTCCGCGCTCGAGGCGCGTGACGGCAAGCTGCTGTCCGGTATTCTGTCACAGCATCTGGAGAACAAGCGCCGTACCGTGCGCCAGGCGTTCCGCGAAGGCGGCACCGAAGTGCAGGGCACCGGCGTCGCCTATGACTGAAGAATCTGCGCGTTAACCCTGTTCGGGTGACGCCGGTCACAGACTCCGACCTTCCATGCGCCTATGAGTCGATCAACAAATTCGACGACAGGGCGACGACCATGTTCACACACATCGATTTCAGGCACTCCCAGCAAACGGTACATTTCTTCCGTGGCGTTGCGCGCCTGCTCGGCCTTCGCCGTCATGCCCGTCCGGTCGTTTTCCGCATCCCGCCGTCCGCACGTTGAGGTCACCTTTAAGTCACGGCGCTCTCGCCATTTCGTGACTGGCTTGCCGGCCACTTGCGGCTAAACTGCCTCGCATGTGGCAGCAACTTTCCGACTTCGTTTTCGGCGAACCCGTCCCGCAGGCTCTGCCGGCCCGGGTTAAGCAGCAGATCGAGCAGCGTCAGGCGGTCAGCGAGCGACTGATCTCCTGGGTGCAGTTCGCGCTGATCCTGTTGTTCGGCAGTCTCTGGCTGGCCGCGCAACAGGTCAACATGACCGATACCCCGTTCCAGGTCGTCCCGACGGCGCTGGCGGGATACTTCGTCTTTACCGTGACCAGACTGGTGCTGTCTTACCGGATCGCCCTGCCGCACTGGCTGCTCACCATCTCCGTGCTGATGGACATGGCGTTGCTGATGCTGCTGATCTGGAGCTTCCATATCCAGTACGAGCAGCCGGCGAGCTTCTATCTGAAGGCGCCGACGATCATGTACGTCTTCATCTTCATCGCGCTCAGGGCGCTCCGCTTCGAGCCGCGTTATATCCTGACCGCCGGGATCACGGCCATCGTCGGCTGGAGCATCCTCGTCTGGTACGTGGTGTCCGTCGTGCCCGACGATCCGATGATCACGCGGGACTACGTGCAGTACATGACGTCGAACTCGGTCCTGATCGGCGCCGAGATCGACAAGATGGTATCGATCGCGCTGGTCACGGCCGTCCTCAGCATCGCCGTGGTGCGCGCGCGCCGGGCGTTTTTCCGGGCCGTCCTCGAGCAGACGGCGGCCGAAGATCTGTCCCGTTTCGTCTCCAAGGAAGTGGCGCAGCGCATCACGTCGTCCGACCGGCAGATCCAGCCGGGTGACGGCGAAAGCCGGGAAGCGACGATCATCTTCACGGATATCGAGGGGTATTCGACGGTGTCCGAAAACATGTCGGCGCAGGAACTTGCCAAGACGCTGAACGAGTACTTCGGTGCCATGGGCGAGGTCATCGACCGTCACGGCGGCGTCATCACGCTGTTCGAGGGCGACCTGATGCTGATCACATTCAATGCCGTGCAGGAAGACCCGGATCATGCGCGGAACGCAATCCGCACCGCCCTGGAGATTGAGGAGGTGGCGCGCACCCGGACCTTCAATGGCGTTGCGCTCAAGACCCGCTGCGGCATCAACACCGGCGAGATCACGGTCGGTGCGGTCGGCGCGCAGGACCGGCTCGTGTTCACGGTGCACGGCGATAACGTCAACATCGCCGCCCGGCTCGAACAGCTCAACAAGGACTACGGGACTTACATCATGATGGGCGAAGCGACGCACGCCGCGGTGAATGGCGACTATCCTTGCAGGCTCGTCTGTGAAACGCAGGTCAAGGGCCGCGCCCAGCCGGTGAAGGTGTATTCGCCGGCTTAGCCCCCCTCATCCTGTCCTTCTCCCAAAGGGAGAAGGGACTCACGGAGAATGATCGCACATTTCCCCTCTCCCTTGGGAGAGGGTGACGCGGAGCGTCGGGTGAGGGGATCTACCCCCTGAGCGTGCCGCCCGTCGCTTTCTCGACCGCCTGGACGATCTTCTGCGAAATGCCCTCGATCTCTTCGTCGGTCAGCGTGTTTTCCGTCGGCTGCAGCACCACCGTGATGGCGAGGGACTTCTTACCCTCACCGAGTGACGCGCCTTCGAACACGTCGAACACGCGGACATCGTCGATCAGCACCTTCTCCGCACCGCGCGCGGCCTTGACGATCTCGGCCGCTTCCACGTCCGCATCGACCACGAACGCGAAGTCGCGCTCGATCGGCTGGAATGCGGACAGCGTCAGCAGCGGCCGGGCGGCGGATTTCGCCTTGGGTTGCGGCACGGCGTCCGGATAGATCTCGAACGCGACCACCGGGCCTTTGACGTCGAGCGCGCGCAGCACCTTCGGGTTGACCTCGCCGAAGCGCGCCAGCGTGTTCTTCGGCCCAAGGCGCAGTTCACCGGCGCGGCCCGGGTGATAGTAGCCCTGTACGTCGGTGAACACCTGCAGGTTGCCGACCGGCGCACCGAGGGCTTCAAGCACCGCCATCGCATCCGCCTTGGCCATGTAGGCATCGACCGGCGCGGGTGCGTCGGACCAGTGTTTCGGCCCGGTCTGACCGGTACGGATACCGGCCGCGGCAATGCGCTGCTCGTCGGGGCCGTCGCCGAAGTACTCGGGTCCGACCTCGAACAGGTCGGCGTTAGCGAAGCCGCGCGCGGCATTGCGGCCCGCGGCCTGGATCAGGTTGGCGAGCGCGCTCGGCCGCATGACGGAAAGCTCGGAACTGATCGGGTTGCCGATCCGGATGCTGTCCGGGATATCGGCGAACAGTGCGGCTTCCTTCTCGCCCATGAACGAATAGGTCACCGCCTCGGTCAGGCTACGCGCCGCCAACGTCCGGCGCGCGATGGCGCGGCGCTTCTGGGACTCGTTCATTGCCGGTTTCGGCAGCGTCGTTTCGCGCGGCAGCGGCGTTGCCGGGATGTTGTCGAAACCGTTGATGCGGATCACTTCCTCGACCAGGCAGGCTTCGTGCACGATGTCGCTGCGCCAGGACGGAATTTGAACCTGCCATGTATCGCCGTCGCCGGAAATCTCGAAGCCGAGCACGGCAAGGATGCGCTGGATTTCATCGCGGGTCACCTCGACACCGGTCAGTTCCCGGACTCGGTCCGGGCGGAAATCGAGGCTCCGGCCCGGATCCGGGTTACCGCCGGCAACGACGACCTCGGACGGCTCGCCGCCGCAGAGATCCATAACGAGCCGCGTCGCGATCTCCATCCCGGTTTCCAGGAACGCCGGATCGATGCCGCGTTCGAAGCGATAACGCGCGTCCGAGATGATCTGCAACTTGCGGCCGGTCATGGCCGTGCGCACCGGATCGAAATACGCGCTTTCGATGAACACGTTGACGGTCTCTTCGGTAACACCGGACACCTCGCCGCCCATAACGCCGCCAAGGCCCTCGGGACCGTTGTCGTCGGTGATGAGGGTCATCTCGTCGTCGAAGGTGTATTCCTTCTCGTTGAGCGCCAGCATCTTTTCGCCGGACTTCGACAAACGCACCCGGATGTCGCCTTTCACCTTGTCGGCATCGAACACGTGCAGCGGCCGGTTCAGGTCGATGGTCATCAGGTTGGTGATGTCGACCAGGGCCGAGATCGGGCGAAGGCCGATGGCGAGAAGTTTTTCCTTCAGCCAGTCCGGGCTCTCGCCGTTGGTGACGCCCTTGACGTAGCGGCCAACGAAGTACGGGCACGGCTTGTTGTCGGGATCGTCGAATTCGAGATGCACCTTGATCGGGCTTTCGAAGCTGCCCGGTACCGGACCGTTGGCGAGCGGCTTCAGCGAACCGATCCCGGCGGCGGCCAGATCGCGTGCGACGCCGCGCACGCCCAGGCAGTCGCCCCGGTTCGGCGTAATCGCGATATCGATGATCGGATCAGCGAGGCCCATGATATCGACGGCCGGTTTGCCGATCGGGGTGTCTTCCGGCAGCTCGACGATGCCGTCGTGCTCGTCGGAAATCCCCATCTCGCGTTCGGACAGCAGCATGCCGTTGGACAGCACGCCCCGGATCTCGGTCGGTTTCAGGGTGACGTCGATACCGGGGATGTAGGACCCGCCGGGCGCGAACACGCCGATCATGCCGGTGCGCGCATTGGGTGCGCCGCACACGAGCTCGACCGTTTCGCCGTTGCCGGGATCGACCTGGCAAACCCGCAGCCGGTCGGCGTTGGGGTGCTGTTTCGCTTCGATCACCTTGGCGGTGACGAAGGTTTCCAGTCCCTTGGCGCGGTCCTCGACCCCTTCGAGTTCGAGACCGACCATGGTCAGTGCATCGGTGATTTCCGTCAGCGACGCGTTGGTGTCGAGGTGTTCCTTGAGCCAGGAAAGGGTGAATTTCATCGCACAAGTCCTCCCACCATGCCGGGCACCTCGAGCGAGCGGAACCCGTAGTGCCGGAGCCACCGGAGGTCGCTTTCGAAGAACGTGCGCAGATCGGGGATGCCGTATTTCAGCATCGCCAGACGCTCGATACCGATACCGAAGGCAAAGCCCTGATACTCGGTCGGATCGATGCCGCAGTTTGAGAGCACGTTCGGATTGACCATGCCGGAACCGAGAATTTCCAGCCAGTCGTCTCCGTGCCCGATGCGGAACTCGCCGCCCTCGCGGGTGCAGCCGATATCGACTTCCGCCGAGGGTTCGGTGAACGGGAAGTAGCTTGGACGAAAGCGCACCGGCAGGTCGTCCACTTCGAAGAACGCGCTGCAGAACTCGATCAGGCAGCCCTTCAGATGGCCCATGTGCGACGTCTTGTCGATGACCAAGCCTTCGACCTGGTGGAACATCGGCGAATGGGTTGCGTCGTAATCGGAACGGTACGTGCGGCCCGGCGTGATGATTCGGATCGGCGGTTTGGTCGCCGACATGGTACGGATCTGAACCGGGCTGGTGTGGGTGCGGAGCACCTTGCGCTCACCGTGCTCGCCCGGCAGGTAGAACGTATCGTGCTCCTGGCGCGCCGGGTGATCGGCGGGAATGTTCAGCGCCGTGAAGTTGTGCCAGTCGTCCTCGATGTCCGGGCCTTCGGCGACGGTGAAGCCCATTTCGCCGAAAATCGCGGTGATCTCGTCGATGGTCTGGCTGATGGGGTGGATGGCGCCCAGGGTTTCCGGCGCGGCGGGGAGCGTGACGTCGATCTTCTCGGTCATCAGGCGGCGATCGAGGTCGGCATCGGCAAGCGCGGTTTTCTTGGTTTCGAGCGCGTCGGCGATTTCATCCTTGAGGGCGTTCAGCGCCTGGCCGGCAGCCTTGCGTTCTTCCGGCGCCATCTGGCCAAGGCCCTTCATCATGTCCGTAATGCGGCCCTTCTTGCCGAGGACGGAAACGCGAATTTCCTCCAGCGCATCGACGCTCGATGCGGCGTCGACGTCTTTCAGGATGTCGTCTCGAAGCTGGTCCGGATTGTCCATCTTTACCCTGCCTTTAAACACACGAACGGGAGTAACGCCCTAGGCGCTACTCCCGTTCCAAAACTCGGATGCCCCCGAATACCCGGGGTTCGATTAAGCGTTCTGGCTGAGAGCGGCCTGGGCCTGATCCACCAGCGCCTTAAACGCTTCCGGTTCGTTCATGGCGAGATCGGCGAGAACCTTGCGGTCCAGCTCGACACCGGCCTTCGAAAGGCCGTTCATGAACACCGAATAAGAAAGTCCGTTTTCACGCGCACCGGCGTTGATCCGCTGGATCCAGAGACGGCGGAACTGCCGCTTTTTCTGACGGCGGTCGCGATAGGCGTACTGCAGGCCTTTCTCGACGCGCTCGATGGCGATACGGAAATTGGTGCTGTTACGGCCCCGATAACCCTTGGCCAGTTTCAGAACCTTTTTGTGACGGGCGTGCGACGTTTTGCCGCGAGTAACACGTGCCATGACTAATCTCCTCCGCTTAAGCGTTCGGCATGTACGACTTGACGATCCGTGCGTCCTGCGGGGACAGGGTCATCATGCCGCGCGCCTGGCGCTTCATCTTGGTGGAACGTTTACGGAGATTGTGCCGCTTGAAGGCGACGGCCGCGCGTACCTTGCCGGTACCCGTCAGCTTGAAGCGCTTTTTAGCGCTCGACTTGGTCTTCAGTTTGGGCATTTCCCTCTTCCTTACATCTTGATGGGCACTGAGGCCCGGTTGGTCCGTTCCGGCGCATTAAGCCGGGGGGTTCAAGCGGCGAGGCATGCCCTTTCAGCCATACCGCCCGACCGTCGATATCTCGACGGCGCGCGGTTTATAGCGGTGAAGTCCCCAAATGGCAAGGGGTGTGACGGTTTTTCGCGCCTGCCTAGAACGCCAGCAGGTTGTCGGCTTCCTGCGCTTCCGCGGCGGTCCACTGACGCACCGGCGTCGGCGCGGCAACCCGGCCGAACGGCAGGAACGTGCCTTCGCCCGGCGTATCCAGCGTCACGGAACCGCCCGGTGCGATGACTTCAATGGCGCCGTCGCGGATCTGATAGCCGTAGTGCGAGGTTCCCGGCGGCATGCCGACCGTCAGGCGCCCGGCAACGAAATCGGTGCCGCGAATGCCGATGGTCGCAACAGGGGTGTTAATGGCGACCTGAGTGAAGCTTTCCTTGGCGATCGCGCCAGAAACATAACGGAATACGCCTTCGACAAACTTCAGTCCCTGCCTGTTTGCACTGCCGGCGGCTTCGTAGACCATTTCGTCGATGTCGATGACAGCGGCCGCGCCCATTTGCAGGGTCGAGGCATCGTCGAAACGTACGAGCAGCCGAGCGCCGTCTGCGGTCTGGATCTTGTCGCCGACATAAATGGTGCTGCCGACGCGCAGCCCGACCGATTCACCGCCCCGTGTGCTGATTGCGTTACCCTTCTGCCGCTCAACAGTACCGGCGCGTTCAAATGCCGATACCTGCTCGACAGAAAGGACAATGAACAGCAAAGCGGCGAGAAAGATTGATATTTTTTGCATTAACCCACATTCCATTTACGTGAATGTGACTATCAGTCTCATTCACGCAACGGAATACGTACTTCTCACAGGATGGATTATTTGGGCGCGATGACCATGGTCATCAAACGGCCTTCCGGACGCGGGTGCTGCTCAACCTTTGCAACTTCGTCGAGTTCGTCACGCACGCGTTCGAGGACCTTCAGTCCCAGGTCCTGGTGGGCCATTTCACGGCCGCGGAAACGGATGGTCATCTTGACCTTGTCACCATCGTCCAGGAACCGCCGCACCGCCTTCATCTTGACCTCGTAATCGTGGTCGTCGATGCCGGGACGCATCTTGATTTCCTTAACTTCGATGACTTTCTGTTTCTTGCGGGCTTCGTTGGCTTTCTTCTGCGCCTCGTACTTGTATTTCCCGTAATCGAGAATCTTGCACACGGGCGGCTCGGCATTCGGCGACACTTCGACAAGGTCGAGACCGACTTCTGCCGCCATATCGATTGCTTCCTGAAGGCCGATGACACCGACCATTTCGCCATCGGCGTCAACGACGCGGACGGGATCGGCGAGAATATCTTCGTTGGCGCGGGGTCCATCCTTGGACGGCGGCGCCGGTGGGCCAGGTCTGCGAGCTATGGAAAAATCTCCTGTTGCAGTTACACCAAAGACCCGCCTAAACGGGCCGTTTTGTTAAAAAAAATCCGTTAAAGCGTTATCCGGCAAGCGGACCGAGCGCTTCCCGGCTAAGTCTATCGACTGCCTCTTCCAGCGCAAGAATTTCTTGATCCTTGCCGCCGAGGCGCCTGAGCGCCACCTGGCGGCCCTCCGCCTCGCGATTGCCGACGACCAGGATCGCCGGGACCTTGGCGTGCGAATGCTCGCGGATCTTGTAGTTGATTTTTTCGTTCCTGAGGTCGGCTTCGGCGCGGATGCCGGCAGCACCAAGCGCCGCGACGACGTCGCTGGCATAGCCGTCCAGGTCGTTGGTGATCGGCGCGACCACGGCCTGCACGGGGGCGAGCCACATCGGCAGGCGGCCGGCGAAGTTTTCGATCAGGATGCCGATAAAGCGTTCGAACGAGCCCAGGATCGCCCGGTGCAGCATGACCGGACGGTGCCGGTCGCCGTCCTCGCCGACATATTCGGCGTCGAGCCGTTCCGGCAGCACGAAATCGACTTGCAGCGTGCCGCACTGCCAGTCGCGGCCGATGGCGTCGCGCAGCACGAATTCCAGCTTCGGGCCGTAGAACGCGCCTTCGCCCGGGTTCATGATGACGTCCGTACCGGCAGCCTTGGTGGCGTCGAGCAACGCGGCCTCGGCCTTGTCCCACGTTTCATCGGACCCGGCGCGCACGTCCGGGCGGTCGGAGAACTTGACCGTGAATTCCTCGAACCCGAAGTCCCGGTAGATCGAGGCCAGCAGATCGATGAAGATCTTCGTCTCGCTCTCGATCTGGTCTTCGGTGCAGAAGATATGCGCGTCGTCCTGCGTGAACGCGCGCACCCGCATCAGGCCGTGCAGCGCGCCCGACGGCTCGTAGCGGTGGCACGACCCGAATTCGGCCATGCGCAGCGGCAGGTCGCGGTAGCTCTTGATGCCTTGGCGGAAAATCTGCACGTGACACGGGCAGTTCATCGGTTTCAGCGCGAGGTGATGCACGCCGCCCTCGGCTTCTGCCGCGTCAGCATCTTCCGCGCTGCCCGCGCTTTCGCTGGCCTGGCCCGAACCTTCGTCCACTTCGGCGATGAACATGTGCTCGCGGAACTTTTCCCAGTGGCCGGATTCTTCCCACAGCTTGCGGTCGACGAGCTGCGGCGTTTTCACTTCCACATAGCCCGCCGCGTCCAGGCGCTTGCGCATGTACTGCTCGCACGTCCGGTAAAGCGACCAGCCCTTCGGGTGCCAGAACACGGAACCGCGGGCTTCTTCCTGGATGTGGAACAGGTCCATTTCCTTGCCGAGGCGGCGGTGATCGCGCTTTTCCGCTTCCTCGATCCGCGTCAGGTAGGCCTTCAGTTCCTTGTCGTTGCGCCACGCCGTACCGTAGATGCGCTGCAGCTGCGGGTTGCGGGCATCGCCGCGCCAATAGGCACCGGCCAGCTTCATCAGCTTGAACGACTTGCCGAGGCGGCCCGTCGACGGCAGGTGCGGCCCGCGGCAAAGATCGATCCAGTCACCCTGGCGGTACATCGTGATGTCTTCGCCGTCCGGGAGCTCCAGGACCCACTCGGCCTTGAAGGTCTCGCCCTTTTCCTTGAAGAACGCGGCGACGTCGTCTCGGGTCCAGACTTCACGCACGATCGGCACGTCACGGTCGACGATCTCGGCCATGCGCTTTTCGATTGCTTCGAAATCCTCGGTCGAGAACGGCGTTTCGCGATGGAAATCGTAATAAAAGCCTTCTTCCGTCGCCGGGCCGAATGTGATCTGGGTGTCCGGGTACAGTTCCTGCACCGCCATCGCCAGCACGTGCGCGGCATCGTGACGGATCACGTCGAGCGCATCGTCTTCCTGCTTGTCGGTGATGATGGCGACATTCGCGTCGCTTTCGATGGTTCGGTCGAGATCCCACAGCTCGCCGTCGACCTTCACGACCATCGCCGCCTTGGCGAGGCCGGGGCCGATGGACTGGGCGATTTCCGCGCCCGTCACCGGGTTGTCGTAGCTGCGGACGGAACCGTCCGGGAGAGTGATCGCGACCATTAATCGAATGCCTTGAGTTTCAAACTTAGCGGCTAGTTAAAGTGCGGCGCGCGAAGCGTCAAGAACCGGCTTCATGGGGCAGGGCGGCAAAAACCTCGTCGACGCTGAGTGCGCTCAACGGTTGACGCCTCAGGATCGTCACATCCGGACCCCGCTGCGCGCATAGCGCGGGGTCGGAGGCATCCGAATAAAGCACCACCGACGGGATACCGGCGAAGGCCGCGATGTGCATCGTACCATTGTCGTTGCCGAGCGCGAACGCGGCTCGTTTCGCCACGGTGACGAGGTCGACGAGCGATGTTTCGCCGGCGATGTTGCGGGCCGCGATGGCCCCCTCGATCAGCGCGGCAGCCAGCGGGCGTTCGGCCTCGGTGCCGCAGACAACGGGAACCACGCCGGTGCCGTCCAGCTTTTTGATCAGCTCGTAGTAATGCTCGCGCGGCCAGCGTTTGGCGGGCCGGTGTTCGGCGCCGCCGGGGACGATCAGGCAGAACCGCCTTGGCAGTTTCAGGTGCGTGACGTCGCTTGTGATCGGCGAAAGCTCCGGCAGCGGCACATCCTCGATCCCGGCCATGGCGAGCTGTTCGGCCTGGCGCTCGATGGTGTGCATGAAATCCCGCTTCGGGTTGTCGTGCGGATGCGAGCAGCCCTTGGCGACCCCCGACCATTCGGGTTTCGCGCCCGGCCAGAACAGGCGGAAGTAGCTGCTTGAGCGGTCGGAGGTCTGCAGGTCGTAGACGCGCGCGAAGTCGCCGTTGCGAAGCGACTTCCTGAGCGCCAGCCACTTGCCGAATTCGGCGAAGCGGGGTCGTTCATCGACAATAATGTCGTCGGCGACGCCCGCGGCGCGGATCAGTTCGGCATAGGGCGCGGTAGTCAGCACCGAGATGCGGTCGCCGGCATGGTCGCGGCGAATGGCCGCCATCGGCCCCAGCGCCTGCACCACGTCGCCGAGTGCGCCCAGTTTGATGACGAGGATATTGTTTCGTGCTGAGCCGGGTGCAGCCATGGGGCTCAGGCGCGGCCCTGTTCCGCCAGCACCTCGTTATAGACGTCGAGCGTCTTGTCGCACATCTGCGTCTTGGAGAAGTTCTTGCGCACGTGATCGATGGCGATGTCCGCGAGCTGGTTTCGGGCCGGGCCGTTGAGTGACAGCCCCTTGTGGATCGCCGCGGCCAGGGCGTCGGCGTCGCCCGGCGGGGTCAGCCAGCCGGTGACATCCGGAATGACCGTTTCCTTGGCGCCGCCGTGATCCGTCGCGATGACGGGACGGCCCATCGCCTGCGCTTCGCAGACGATGCGGCCAAACGCCTCGGGGTCGGTCGACGCGGAGACCACGAGGTCGGTCAGTTTGTAGGCCGCCGGCATGTCGTCGCAGTGATCGACGATGCGGATCACCTCCTCGAGGCCATGCTGCATGATCCGGTTTTCGAGTTCCCGGCGGTAATCCTCGCGGCCCTGATCGCTGCCGACCAGCAGGCAGCGAATATCCTTGCGCGCCATGTTGGCAATCGCTTCGATCAGGACAAGCTGGCCCTTCCACCGGGTCAGACGTCCCGGCAGCATGACGATGGGGATGCCGTCCGGCAGCCGCCAGTCGTTGGCGAGTTTAATGACCCGCTCGGCGGAGACTTTCTCGGGATCGAACCGTTCCAGATCGACACCGCGATGGATAATGCGGATTTTCTCGACCGGCACACCGTAGTGACGCCGGATGTGGCCGCCGATGAATGCCGAAATGGCGATCACCCGCTCGCCCTTGGTCATGATCGAGTTGTACTTGCGCTTGAGCCAGTTGCCGATGGAATACGTTCCATGGAATGTAGTCACGAAGGGCACCTTGGTCCGCTGGCAGGCGAAAAACGCGCTCCACGCCGGCGCGCGGGAGCGGACGTGCACCACATCCACGCGCTCTTGGCGGATGAGGTCGGCGATTCGCCGAATGTTACGGTACATGACGACCGGGTTCTTGGAGGCCACGGGCAGCAAAATGTGCTCGGCATGAACCCGGGTGAGATCGTGCACAAGAAGACCGCCCTCGCTCGCCACCAGCGCACGGCCGCCGGCGGCGGTGATGGCGCCCGCGATCTCCACCGTCCCCCGTTCGACGCCGCCGCTGCCGCCCAGCGCCGGTAGGATCTGCAGCACGGTCGGCGGGCGGCCGTCCGGGCGTTCCGGACGTGCCATCTCGTCGTCTTGAGTGTTAAGGTGCGCAGTGTCGTTCATGACCATCACACTGTAATACGGGAGCCCGCATGTCCGATCAAACAAAAGACCCAGAGATTCTGACACGCGACGATGGTTCGATGATTGCCTACCGTCACACGGCTGGCAAGTCACCCGGTGTAACGTTCCTGACAGGCTTCAAATCCGACATGCAGGGCGGCAAGGCACTGGCGCTGGAAGCGTACTGCACGGAACGAGGGTACGCATTCACCCGCTTCGATTATTACGGCCACGGCGAATCGTCCGGCGCGTTCGAGGACGGCACCATCGGCCGCTGGGCCGACGATGCCGTTCACGTGCTGGACAACGTGACCGACGGACCGCAGATCCTTGTCGGCTCGTCGATGGGCGGCTGGATCATGCTGCTGGCGGCGCTGGCACGGCCCGAACGCGTTGCCGCGCTGGTCGGCATCGCGGCGGCCCCCGATTTCACCCGGGACCTGATTCCGCCCGCACTGACGCCGGACCAGCTCGAGCAGATGGACCGGGATGGATACTGCGATATTCCCAATTGCTACGACGATCAGGAGCCGTATCGGATCAGAAAAACCCTTTTGGATGAAGGTGATAGCCATCTTCTCTTGAACGGAAAAATCAACCTGGATATGCCGATCCGGCTGATCCACGGCATCCGGGACGAGGATGTGCCGTGGCAGACCGCGCATAAAATCATGGAGCACGTCAAAAGCGACGATGTCGAAATTCAGTTTGTCAAAGCAGGGGATCACAGACTATCAGAGCCCCATGACCTGGACCGTCTGACCCGGACGGTCGGCACATTGCTGGAGAACGTTTAGGCATGGATGCAATTGAACGGATGCTCGGCGGGTACCGCGATTTTCGAGACGGGATGCCCGAAGATCACGCAAAGAAACTTCGCGCACTCGTTGAGGCGGGACAGAAGCCCCAGGCTTGCGTGATCGCGTGCTCGGATTCCCGCGTTGACCCGGCATTCGTCTTTCGTGCCGAGCCGGGCGATATCTTCATGATCCGCAACGTCGCCAACCTGGTTCCGCCGATGGAGGAGGAAGGCACGTTTCACGGTACAAGTGCGGCGCTCGAGTTTGCGATCCTCGGCCTCAACGTGCCGAACATCATCGTGCTCGGCCATGCGCACTGTGGTGGCATCAACGCCATGATCAAAGGCCAGGAAGTCGTCAAGGACGGCTATCAGTTCGTGCCGGCGTGGGTGTCGATGCTGTCGTCGGCGCACCGCCGCGTGCTGGCAACCATGCCGGACGCAACGCCCGAGGAAACGCAGCGCGCGTGCGAAAAGAACTCGGTGCTGGTGTCGCTGGAAAACCTGACCACGTTCCCCTGGATCCGCGAACGGATCGCGGAAAAGACGCTCAAGCTGCATGGCTGGTTCTTTAATATCGAAACCGCCGAGCTCGAGATTTACGATTCCAAATCGGGCCGTTTCGAACCCGTCACCTGATCAGGCTTCCTCGACAAGGATTTCCTGCAGGCCCGACCGGTAGTCGGGGTGTCTGAATTTAATGCCGAGTTCGTTCCGGATACGCGCGTTGTCGACGCGCCGGTTGTCGTTCCAGAAACTGAGTGCCATCGGGCTCATGCGTTCCCTGGCTTTGTCGAAATCCTCCAACGGCGGCGGATCGATCCCCAGCAAACCGCAGGCATACGCGGTGACCTCGGCGGGCGGCGCCGGTTCGTTATCGCAGACATTGTAGATTGCCCCCGGGTTCGGTTTGGCGATGGAGGCCGCAAGCACGCGCGCGATGTCGTCCACGTGGATGCGCGAAAACGCGTGGCCAGGTTTGTCGATCCGTTTGGCGCGCTTATTCCTGATCTGGTTGAACACCGACCGGCCCGGTCCGTATATCCCGGCCAGGCGGAATATATGCACGGGGACGCCGTGATCCTGATATAGCCGAAGCCAGCCCTGTTCCGCCTCGACGCGCCGCTTTGACCGGTCGCTGGAGGGATGCAGGTCGGCGGTCTCGTTGACCCACGCCCCACCCGTATCGCCGTAAACCCCCGTCGTCGACAGATAGCCGACCCAGTTCAGCGACGGGATCGACCGGATCGCATCGGCGGCCGCGTTCAGCACGGGATCGCCGTCTTCGCCGGGCGGAACGGATATCAGCACATGATTGGCCGCGTGAAGTTTGGCAACCAGCGCCTTGCCGGGCTTTTCGCCGCTCCAGATCTGTGCGTCGATCCCGGTCTTTAGAAGTTGCCGCGCCTTATCCGGATCGCGGACGGTGCCTGCGACCGTCCACTCCGCGACCGGCAGATGGTTGATCAGGGCTTCGGCGGAAAAGCCGATGCCGAAACAGAAAAGGCGAGGACCGCCGCGTCTCGTCACTCAATATACTCCCGGTACATATTTCTCAGGGCTTGCCGGAGTGCCGTCGGGCCCGTAGAAGCCTTGGATATGCTTGATGCGCAGTATAACCCGAAAACATGGCTGAATGCGATGGCCTCTGTAAGCCGTTTTGTGACGATTTGCACCGCGGTTCTTTTGGTCGCGCCGGCGGTTCGCGCGGATGAGCTCAATCATGCGCGCGAGTACGCACGCTGCATGGGGCTGGCGCCGTCCGACCCCGACGACGCTTTCGAGATGGCCACCGCATGGAAGGCGCTGGGCGGCGGTGATGCCGCGGAACACTGTGCCGCGGTGGCGCTGCTTTACTCGGGGCAGGCGGAGTTCGCCGCGCGCCGGCTCGAGGTGCTGGCCGAGACCATCGTCGCCGAACCGGACTTCAAGGGGCAGATCCTGGCGCAGGCCGGACAGGCGTGGCTGCTGCACGGTGATGCGCCGCGCGCCGAGGCCGCGCTTTCGAAGGCCGTCGAACTGTTGCGTGGCCAGCCGGCGGTGATGGTCGACCGCGCACAGGCACGCGCCGCCATGGGCGACTACAAGGGTGCGGTCGAGGACCTGACCAACGCCATTTCCGCCGATCCGTCGATGGTCGATGCCTATACGTTCCGCGCCAGCGCGTATCGTTACCTGGATGAACTGGGTAAGGCTAAGGCGGACGCGGACGCGGCGTTGCTGCTGGATCCCGATAACCCGGCGGCGCTGCTGGAGAGGGGGATTCTGTTTCGCCTTCGGGGGAATGACGATGCCGCGCGGGCCGATTGGGTGCGGGTGTTGGAAATCGACCCGGACGGCGAGGCCGGGAAGCTCGCGCGCGCTAACATCGAGAAAATGGACGTTCAGACCGGCAACTAAGCCGCGGCGGCCAATCAGAAGTCGAGATCGGCGTAGTGCTTGGGCGGCGGGGCGCTCGGGATGCGGTCCGACAACAGGGGCCGGAAGCTCGGCCGCGATTTGATGCGCGCATACCAGTCCTTGGCGATCTCGTGGTCGTTCCACGGCACATCGCCGATGTAATCCAGCGTCGAAATGTGCGCGGCGGCGGTAATGTCGGCGAGCGACAGATCGTCGCCGGCAAGCCACTTGCGGCGTTCGACCAGGTAGGAAATGTAATCGAGGTGCGTGTGGATGTTGGCGTGGCCGTGGCGCACCTGCGCGGAATCCGGTTCACCCAGCCCGAGGAACCGCTTCATGAATTTTTCGCCGACCAGCTTTTCCGTCACTTCCTCGTTGAACTTGCGGTCGAACCAATCAACGAGGCGACGGACCTCGGCGCGCTGAAACGGCTGGCGGCCCATCAGCGGCGGGTCGGGGTGCATTTCGTCGAGGAACTCGGAAATCACCTGCGAGCCGGAAAGCGCGGTGCCGTCCGGTTCGACTAAGACCGGGACCTCGCCCATTGGATTGATGGCGAGGAATTCCTCGCGCCGGCGCCAGACGTTTTCGGCCTTCATATCGAAATCGATGCGTTTCTCGCCGAGGACGATGCGGACTTTCCTGCAGAAGGGCGAGAGCCAGAGATGATACAGAACGCGCATAGATTACTTCCGTAGAACGGCGCCCGATCAACGGCCACTGGCGAAAACGTGAACGGCCGTTAGTAGCGCCCGAACCATCGAATACGCTATCAAGGGGACAGATGGCAACCACCGGCTGAACGCCGGTCGCGTTGTCGGATGTATTGGAATAGAATTCGAGCGTGAACAGGAGCGCACCATGTTGATCAAACACCGCAAGGCTTCGGACGTATTGGGCTCGGAAATCACGTCGAAATCGGTCTTCGACGACCGCCGCCGTTTCTTGAAAACCGCCGCGCTGGCGGGTGCCGGTCTGGCGGCGAGCACGCTGCCGACGCTCCCGGCCTATGCCGCGCGCACGCCGCTCGACGGCGTCCAGAAGAGCAAATGGTCCGCCGAGAGCCTGCCCGAGAACGATCCGGTGAATTCCTACGAGGACATCACCAGCTACAACAACTTTTATGAATTCGGGACCGGTAAGAGCGACCCCAAGGAGAATGCCCAGGAATTCGAGCCCAGGCCGTGGGAGATCATGGTCGAGGGTGCATGCGCCAAGCCCGGCAAGATCTCGTTCGAGGATCTGATTAAGCCGCATACGCTGGAAGAGCGCGTCTACCGCTTTCGCTGCGTCGAGGCCTGGTCGATGGTGGTGCCGTGGGTCGGCGTGCCGCTGGGCGATATTCTCAAGCGCTTCGAACCGACCGCCGACGCGCGCTATGTCTATTTCGAAACGCTGCTCGATCCGGAGCGGATGCCGGGCCAGCGCGCGCCGGTGCTCAACTGGCCCTACAAGGAAGGGCTCAGGATGGACGAGGCGATGAACCCGCTGTCGATCCTCGCGGTCGGGCTCTACGGCGAGGTGATCCCGAACCAGAACGGCGCGCCGGTCCGGCTCGTCGTGCCGTGGAAGTACGGCTTCAAGTCGATCAAGTCGATCGTCAAGATCAAGTTCCAGAAGGAGATGCCGCCGACCAGCTGGAACGAGGCGGCGGCACGCGAATACGGCTTTTACTCGAACGTCAATCCGGCGGTCCGTCATCCGCGCTGGTCGCAGGCGAGCGAGCGCCGCATCGGCGAGATTTTCAAGCGCAAGACGCTGATGTTCAACGGCTACGAGGAAGAGGTCGCCGGTCTGTACACCGACATGGACCTGCGGAAGTGGTTCTAACGGACCCGGATTTACGTCATGATTGCCACCACCATGTCAGATGCCGGAACGGTAGCGGGCGCCCAGCGTTCTAAACCCGCCAAAAAGCGCGATCCGATGGTCTGGGTCATCAAGCCCGCCGTCTGGGTCCTGTGCCTGGCGCCGCTGGCGTGGCTCGGCTGGCTGGTGGCGGACGCGGTCTTTTTCGGCGGCCGCGGGCTGACCGCGAATCCGGTCGAATTCATCAACCGCTATCTCGGCGACTGGGCTTTGCGCATTCTGCTGGTGGCGCTGGCGGTGACGCCGGTGCGCATCCTGACCGGCTGGAAGCAGGCGGTGCGGCTGCGCCGGCTTCTGGGTCTGTTCGCGTTTTTCTATGTCGCGCTGCACGTTGCCAATTACGTGATCCTCGATCAGTTCTTCGACTGGACCGCGATCTGGAACGATATCGTCCGGCGCTGGTACATCACCGTCGGTATGCTGGCCCTGTTGTGCCTGATCCCGCTCGCGGTGACCTCGACCAAGGGCTGGATCAAGCGCATGGGTGGGCGCAACTGGAACAAGCTGCACAAGGCGGTCTACATCGCCGGCGCGGCAGCCTGTCTGCACTTCTTCATGATGCGCAAGGGCCTGCAATACGAGCCGCTTGTTTACGGTGCAATCTTCGCCGGGCTGATGGCCGTGCGTGCCGTCGAGCCGCTGAAACGCCGGATCGCGGCATCCTGACGGCTTAAGCGGCTTCTGCTCTGCCGCCTGACGCAGGTAACTGCACCGTGACCGTGGTGCCGGCGCCTTCCCGGCTATCGAGCCTGATCTCACCTTCATGCAGTTCGACCAGGGACTTCACGATCGACAGACCGAGCCCCGTGCCCGGCGCGGCCAGATGGGCTTCCTCGGACGGCCGCGAGAAGGGCTCCATGACCGTCCCCAGGCGTTCCGCCGGAATGCCGATGCCGTTGTCGACAATTTCGATCAGCACGTGGCCGTTGGTTCGCGTTGCGTTGAGGGCGATTGTTCCGCCGGGTTCCGTGAACTTGACGGCATTCGACAGGAGATTGAGCGTGATCTGCGCCAGCGCGCGTTCGTCGGCATGGATGATCAGACCCTCTTCCGGATACGTCGTCTTGACCGTCAGCGATTTCTCGGCAACGTCACGTTCGAAGTTGTCCAGGCCCGCGCGCAGGACGGTCAGCAGGTTGACTTCGGTCTTTTCGATCTGGCGCTTGCCGGCCTCGATGGTGGCGATATCGAGGATGTCGTTGATCAGTGACAGCAGGTGCTGGCCGCTGGCGTTGATGATCTGAAGGTAATCGCGCCGCTTCTCGGCGGGCAGGTCCTCGTTGCCCTGCATCAGCAGCAGATCGCTAAAGCCGAGAATGGCGTTGAGCGGGGTGCGCAGTTCATGTGACATCGTCGCCATGAACTCGGACTTGGCACGGTTGGCACGGACCGCGTCTTCGAGCGCTTCCTGCCGTGCGATCTCGGCCTTTGCACGCTCCTTTTCGATGCGGTACCGCCGGTTCTCCCGATTCAAAAGCACCGATCCCATGAAGATGCCGATGCTAACGGCCGTGCCGAACTGGGGCCCAATCGCGATCATGAGATTGAAGCCGGCTGTGAAGTCACCGATGAAAAGAAAACCCGGCATGAGGAACGCTGTTGCCAGAATCGAGGCGATTGCCGTCGTTACCAGATTCTTGTGCGTGAACGGCAGCAGGTACATGACCGTGCCGGCGATCGCGGCAAGGGAAACGCCGACCACGCCGCCCATTGCACCGGCACCGCCGAGGTAGAGCCGGTAAAACCCGGCAAATACGGCGCTGACGAATGCCGAGATGGGGCCGCCGAACGCGCCGCTCAGCACGACGATGGCATTCCGCTGATCGACGATCACGCCTTCGTAAACGGGAATCTTCACGTACATGCAGATGATCGCGAAGATGCCGAACATCGCGCCCATCACGATCTGGCGTGCGAACTTGTCGATCTGTTCGAGCTGGTTGATAAAGACGCCGTAAACGGCGACAAGCAGGATCAGAACAACGAGGTTGTTCAACATTCCGAGGAAGAGCTCGGTCCCTGTCACCATGCCGGGCTATTCCGATTCCCGTTTACTTGGATAATCCCCATTAATGGGATTTCGCCATAGAAACGGGGTGCCTGTCGAGTACTTGATAGTACGTAGGCGGGCGGAGCCCCAGAGCGGGTGCGGGGGTGAAAAAAAGCGATATCCCTTCCATAGCCCGATCAATGGACAAATCGGGTTACGTTTACATCATGGCAAGCGGGATGAATGGCACGCTTTATATCGGCGTGACGTCAGATCTGGTCAAACGTGTGTGGGAGCACCGAACGTCAGCAGCGGATGGGTTTACATCCAAGTACGGCTGCAAGTCACTGGTGTACTTCGAACAGTTCGACGATATCGTCGCCGCGATCGCGCGCGAAAAGGCCATGAAGAAGTGGAACCGAGCCTGGAAATTAAAGCGCATAAATGCCTTCAATCCGCCCTGGCGCGACCTCTGGCCGGATATTGCCAAACCTTGAAAATCGTCCGTGTCGTTCCCGCGCAGAAGAGGGGCGAGAAAGTTCAACCTGGCAACCCGTGTCATTCCCGCGCAGGCGGGAATCCAACTACTGGCTGGTTTGGACCCCCGCCTTCGCGGGGGTGACACTGAAAATTTTCCAACGTTTGGCATAATACTTTAAGTAGACATGACAATGAATTTACGTTGCTCTTGTTGTGGAATGGTTTTGGTTTAGTGGGGGGCGTCGAAGTGACGGAGGAGTCACCTTATCCAGTGCTGACGATCACCGGGGTGACGCGTCACGCGGCCGGACTCTATTGGCAAAATTTTTGGTACCAACAATTTTGGCAGCCATTTTTCTTGCGCCCGGTATCGTATTTCACGTGGTCCCTGAATTAGCGGACTTCGGCCCATCGACTGAAAATGGCCTCAGAATTGTCGGGTCGATCGTCGATTTTTGTTTGTACTGCATCGCATATGGTGGGCTTACGTACGGTTTTTTGCGAGCCTATCGACGCCAGACTCCCGGATACAAAGAGTACCTGGCGGTCGGATTTGAGATCGGTGGTAAGGTGATAAAGACTGGAGTGGCCGCAGCGCTCCTAATCTTAGTCGGCTTGTTGCTTTTTATCGTCCCCGGAATATTTCTTTACGCTATTTTTTTCATATACCCGGCGATTATTGTGGAGGAGCGGCTAGGTGTAGTGGCTACCTTAAAGAGGTGCTTTGAACTTACGCGCGGCCGCAGGGTCGTTGTATTTGCAATTCTGTTGGCGTCGATCGCCGTAATGGCAATAGCGGTATCCCCCATATATTTAGTCGCCATTCCAGCAGATTTGTTCCTGGTCGAGGGCAAAGACATCGTCTTTACGCACCTTGCAGAGTTCTTGGCTGCACCCATCGTGACCTGCGTAACAGCGGCGTTTACGGCGGTGCTTTACAGTTCGCTGGTCTCTGTCGAGAACGAGATCAATCCCGTATCTGACTAGTGCGCCTCGTCCCAGTTGGCGCCGGTGCCGATGTCAACTTCGAGCGGCACGTTGAGGACCGCGGCGCTTTCCATCACGTCCTTGACGGCGGACTTGGTCTTCTCGACCTCTTTCTCCGGGACTTCGAAGATCAGTTCGTCGTGCACCTGCAACAGCATGCGCGCACCCAGCTTGGCATCGTCGAGAGCCTGTTGAACCCGGACCATGGCGCGCTTGATGATGTCGGCGGCGCCGCCCTGGATCGGCGCGTTGATGGCCGCGCGTTCGGCATTGCCGCGCAAGGCCTGGTTCTTTTCGTTGATGCCGCGGACGTGACACTTGCGGCCGAACGGCGTTTCCACGAAGCCCTGATCGTGGGCCTGTTTCTTGGTCCGTTCCATGTAGTCCTTGATGCCCGGATAGCGCTCGAAATACGCCTCGATGTAGCGCTGCGCGTCGCCACGCGGGATGCCGAGTTGGCGCGCGAGGCCGAAGCCGGAAATGCCGTAGATGATGCCGAAGTTGATGGCCTTTGCCTGACGGCGGACCATTGGGTCCATGCCCTCCACCGGCACGTCGAAGATTTCGCTCGCGGTGATGGCATGAATGTCCTGACCGTTCGCGAACGCTTCCTTGAGGGAGTCGATATCGGCGACGTGCGCCAGAAGGCGCAGTTCGATCTGCGAATAGTCCGCCGACATCAGCACGTGGCCCTTGTCGGCGACGAACGCCTGACGGATCTTGCGGCCTTCCTCCGAGCGGATCGGAATGTTCTGCAGGTTGGGATCGTTGGACGACAGACGCCCCGTCGACGTCACCGCCTGGCTGAACGAGGTATGCACGCGCCCCGTGTTGGGATTGATGGTTTCGACCAGCGCATCGGTGTAGGTGCTTTTGAGCTTCTGCAGCTGGCGCCAGTCGAGGATCGTCTGCGGCAGTTCGTGGCCCTGGATGACGAGGTCTTCGAGCACGTCTGCACTGGTCGAATAGGCGCCGGTCTTGCCCTTCTTGCCGCCTTCCAGCGACATCTCGTCGAACAGGATTTCGCCGACCTGCTTCGGCGAGCCGACGTTGAACTCGTGACCCGCCTGCTCGTGCGCATGCGCTTCCAGTTCGGCCATGCGCTTTTCGAAATCGGCGGAGAAATCCTTCAGCTTCTGGGCGTCGACCTTGATGCCGGTGCGCTCCATTTCCTCCAGCACATAGATCAGCGGCCGTTCGAGACGTTCGTAAACGGTCGTCATGTGTTCGCGCGCCAGACGCGGTTTCATCAGCCGGTGCAGGCGGAGCGTGATGTCCGCGTCCTCGGCGGCGTAGGGACCGGCCTTGTCGAGCGGCACCTTGTCGAAACTGACGGCATTCTTGCCGGAGCCCGCGACATCCTTGAACTTGATGGTCTCAACCTCGAGGAAGCGCAGCGCCAGTTCATCCATGCCGTGACCGTGCAGGCCGCCTTCGAGGACGTAACTCAGCAGCATGGTGTCGTCGACCGGTGCGACCGAAATGCCGTAACGCGCCAGCACCTGCATGTCGTACTTGATGTTCTGGCCGACCTTGAGGATGCCCGGGTCTTCGAGCATCGGCTTCAAAAGATCGAGCGCCTGCTGCATCGGTATCTGTTCCGGGGCATCGGCGTCGGCCTTCGTGTCGCCGTCGCCGAGATCGAAAGCGCCCTGATCGCCGCTGCCGACGTGGGCGAGGGGCACGTAGCACGCCTTGCCCGGCGTGACGCTGATCGACACGCCGACGAGGCCCGCCTGCATGCTGGAAAGCGCATCGGTTTCCGTGTCGACGGCAACGATGCCGGCTTTCGCTGCCGCTTCGATCCACGGTTTCAGGTCGTCGATCTTCTGCACCAGCGTGTAGTCGGTGTCCTGCGCCTGCTTTTCCTCTTCCAGCACTTCCGGGGCGTCGGCGGCAATGCCGTGCTTGGCGGAGATGGACGAAACGAGGGTCTTGAATTCCTGTTCCTTCAGGAACGCGATCAGTTTTTCCGGATCGGGCTGCCGTTTTCTGAAATCGTTGAGCGTCAGTTCGATCGGGACGTCTGCCTTGAGCGTCACGAGCTGTTTCGAGATGCGTGCCATATCGGCCTGTTCGATCAGCTTTTCGCGGCGCTTCGGCTGCTTGATTTCCTCGGCGCGCGCCAGCAGCGTTTCCAGATCGCCGTACTGGTTGATCAGCTCGGCCGCCGTCTTGATGCCGATACCCTGTACGCCCGGGACGTTGTCGGTGCTGTCGCCGGCCAGTGCCTGCACCTCGACCACCTTGTCGGGGCCGACGCCGAATTTCTCGACGACTTCGTCGGCGCCGATGGATTTGTCCTTCATCCCGTCCCAGAGCGTGATGCGGTCGTTAACCAGCTGCATCAGGTCCTTGTCCGAAGACACGATGGTGACATCCATGCCCTTTTCGGCGGCTTCGTTCGCATAGGTCGCGATCAGGTCGTCGGCCTCGTAGTTTTCCATTTGGACGGCCGGTACGTTCATCGCTTCGGTCGCCTCGCGAACCAGCGCGAACTGCGGGATCAGGTCCTCGGGCGGGTCGGGACGGTGCGCCTTGTAGTCGGGATAGATGTCGTTGCGGAAGGTCTTGCGCGCCTTATCGAAAATCACCGCGACGTAATCGGCCTCGGTGTCGTCGATCAGCTTCAACAGCATGCGCGTGTAAATGTAGGCGGCGTTGGTCGGCGTGCCGTCGGAGCGCGTCATCTGCGCGCGGCGATTGCCCATCCCGGCGAAGTAGGCCCGGAAGATAAACCCCGACCCGTCGATCAGAAAAAGATGCTCGCGATCCGGTTCCGCCACGATAGCCGTAACCGATCAGTGACCGGCGGCGACGTCGGCGCCTTCTTTGAGAACGAACCGCTTGGAACAATACGGGCAGACGGCGTCTAGCGTTTCATCGTCCAAATGCAGGTAGACGTTCGGATGACCGAGCGGACCGGAGCCGCCGTCACACGCCACCGTCATGGTTTCAACCTCGATCGTTTCGTCGTCCATCACATCCTCCGTCAGATCAACCGCCGTATCATATCCGGCGGGTGCCGCCGATACCAAGTCTTATGCCGTGTCGCCCCTCATGGGGCGTTAATCCAAATCGCCCCTCATGGGGCGTTATGCCCCATTGGGGCGGTCTGCTCAACCGTCGATGAAGCGGCCGAGCCTCACGGCTGAACCGCCCGGGCCGAGCCGCTTGGACGGCATGATCAGCACGCAGTTGTCATAGGGCGTGGTGACCGGTTCGTCGCCGTCGTAGGCCAGCACGGTGCCGGCTTTCTCGATCACTTCGAAGCCCTGGTATTCGTCGACGAAGCGGAACTGGTCGGTCTTGATGGTGACCGGCCCCGAGACTTCGATGAACTGCTGCTGGGGCGGCGTGTCGCCGACGTGCGGCGCGATGTCGTCGGCGCTCAGCGTCCCGGTATGGGCGAGGAAGCGGAACAGCGATTCCTTGGCCATCGTCTCACTCGATTTCTCCCAGTGCTGGCCGCACTCGACCAGCAGCGAGTTCTTGGGGCTCGCCGGGTTGATGAAATCGCCGTAATCGCGCATTCGTTTGCCGGCGGCGTGGCCATGGTCCGAGACGACGATCCGTGGCACGCCGGTGCCACGCGCGAGATCGCGTCCCTTGGGCAGCGGCCCGGAAAGCACCAGGGCTTCGGTCTTTTTCTGCATGGAGTGGATATCGAGCAGGTAATCCGCCGCGGCGACGAACGGTCGGAACGCCCGGGCGCGGGTCAGTTCCCGGGATTGACGGTCACCGTCCAGCACGTCTTCCGACCATACCCGGTTGAAGTCCTCGTCGATAAAGCGCGATACCGTCGGATCGGCGGGATCGTAACTGAGATAGGCTTCGACGTTGCAGAACGCGAGGGTCAGCTTGCCGGCGCGCGGCTGCAGTCCGGTCTTGAATAAATAGTCGAGCGCGATCGCCCCGCAGATTTCGTTGCCGTGCACGACCGCCGTCGCCATGACGTGGGGGCCGGCGGCGCCGGAATCGAACGTCGTCACGTAATCGAGCCCGGTATTGCCGGCCTTGTAGGCGGAGATGTCCGGGGCTGAAATTTCGATCGGGTATTCGTTCTCGACGCGAGGTGTCACAGGCAGGCTCCTTATTGATTGGTTTTCAGGATATGTGACCCTGCCGTTTCGCAAGTCAAGCTTGTGCGTCGAGCTTCCATGCCGCGGCGCTTCTTTTGAGATACGCGAGAAATGCCCGTGCCGCCCAGTTGGGGGCGCTGTCGACCGGAAACATGGCATAGACGCTGTGGTCGAATTTCGGCAGGAACGGGCGGACCGCGACCTGCCCTTTGAAATTCATGATCACGGGGAACGGGTTGACCACCGTGATGCCGAGCCCGGCCGCCGCGCATTCGCATGCCGCGTGGTTGGTCGTCGTTTCAATGACGATGTTCCGGTTGACGCCGCCGCGTTCGAAAATCCGGTCAACGCCGCGGCGTGCCTTGAGGTTGCTGGCCAGCGCGATGAACGGTTCGCCTTCAAGGTCACGGGCGTGAACGACGGGTTTGGATGCAAGCCGGTGACCAAGCGGCATGACGCAGACGGACTGGGTGCGGCTCATGGTTTCCATCCGCACGCCCTGATGCGTGACCCGGTTCGTGGTCACCGCGAGATCGCCCTCCAGCGCCGTGATCTTGTTGACGGCTTCCTGACTGGAGACCACACGGAGTTCGATCAGCACCGTCGGGTTCGCGCGTTTGAATTCGACGATCATGGGGGTCACGAAATGGCTGCAGAAACTGGGCGGTGCCAGCACCCTGAGACGTCCGCCCCGTACCGCTTCCGCCTCGTCGGCGAACCGCCTCACCTGATCGATACCGTCAAACAGGGTATCCAGCTGGGTGTTCAGCGCGATCGCTTCCGCCGTCGGCATCAGGCGGCCGTTCTGGCGCACGAACAGGATCATGCCCATGCGTTCCTCGGTCTGTGCCAGCGTGCGGCTGACCGTCGGCTGCGACACGCCAAGCCGTTCCGCGGCCGCCGTCGCCGAGCCGGTGGTGAGCATTGTCCGGAAGACTTCGAGCTCTTTCAGGGAAGGAAGTTCGATCATCGCGTCTCGCCTTCATATTCAAATTACGAATATAAATATGTTGAATATGTATACCAATGCCTATTTGTGATCCGTTGTGAACGTGTCATCATTCAGCCTGAGGACGGCGAAAACGCCGCCACGTAATGAAAATTCTTAGGGACGCCGCAAACAGGCATCCCGCACTTCAGTCAGGGAGCTATAATCATGCACTTCAGGAAAACACTCGCAGTGGGTGCTGTTGCCGCACTGCTCAGCATGCCGGGCCTCGCCTCGGCAGAGACGCTGACGATCGGTTACGGGTCCGAACCGTCGGCGATCGATCCGCACTATCACAACCTGACGCCGAACAACTCGATGGCGGCGCACATCTTCTCTCGCCTGATCGAACAGGACGAAAAGCAGCGCCTGACGCCGGGGCTTGCGACCGAATGGAAAGCGGTCGACGAACTGACGTGGGAATTCAAACTGCGCAAAGGCGTCAAGTTCCATGACGGTTCGGATTTCAACGCCGATGATGTCATGGCCACCGTCAAGCGCGCGCCGAACGTGCCGAACTCGCCGTCCAGCTTCGCGCTGTACCTCAAGGGCAAGACCTTCGAAAAGGTCGACGACTACACCATCCGCATCAAGACGGAAGCACCGTATCCGCTGATGGCCGTCGACATCTCGACGATCCACATCATTTCCAACGAGGCCGTCGACGCCTCGACCGAGGACTTCAACTCGGGCAAGGCGACCGCGGGGACCGGCCCGTACAAGTTCGTCGAATGGGTGCCGGGCGACCGTGTCGTGCTGGAACGCTATGACGGTTACCACGGCGACAAGCCGGAATGGGACAAGGTCGTCTACAAGCCGATCAAATCCGGCCCGTCGCGCGTTGCGGCGCTGCTCGCCGGTGATGTCGACTTCATCGACAACGTGCCGACGATCGACATTTCGCGTCTCGAAAAAGACCCGAACCTGTCGCTCAGCCAGGGTATCTCGAACCGCGTCATCTACCTGCACATGGACCAGTTCCGCGAAGACAGCCCCGACATCACCGCCAAGGACGGTTCCAAGATCAAGAACCCGCTCCTTGATGCGCGTGTCCGCAAGGCGCTCTCCATGGCCATCAGCCGTGACCTGATCGTCGAGCGCGTGATGGAAGGCGTTGCCATCCCGGCCGGCCAGTTGCTGCCGGAAGGTTTCTTCGGCGTCAGCCCGAACCTGAAGCCGGAAGCCTACGATCCGGAAGGCGCCAAGAAGCTGCTCGCCGAAGCGGGCTATCCGGACGGCTTCAAGATGAAGGTCCACGGTCCGAACGACCGCTACATCAACGATGCCAAGATCCTCGAAGCCGTGGCGCAGATGTTCTCGCGCATCGGCATCGAAACCAGCGTCGAAACGATGACCAAGTCGGTCTTCTTCAAGCGCGCATCGCGCGGCGGTCCGGACAACTCGCCGGAATTCAGCTTCGTGCTGGTCGGCTGGGGTTCGGGCACCGGTGAGGCGTCTTCGCCGCTCAAGTCCCTGCTTGCGACCTACAACAAGGACAAGGGCATGGGCTCGTCCAACCGTGGCCGTCATTCCAACCCGGAATTCGACAAGGTGCTGGATGAAGCACTGGCCACCGTCGACGACGACAAGCGCGCCATGCTGCTGGCGAAGGCCACCGATATCGGTATCGGCCAGGACCAGGGCATCATCCCGCTGCATTACCAGGTCAACACCTGGGCGGCGAAAAAGGGCCTCAAGTATAACGCCCGCACGGATGAGCGCACCTACGCGATGGGTATCGTTACCTCGAAGTAACGCATTCAGATGATAATGCCGGGGCGGTTCCGCCGTCCCGGCGCTATCTTTTCGCGATAGGGAACTCAGGTGTCCGTATTCATTATCCGCCGGCTGATGCAGAGCGTGATCGTGGTCGCGGTTATGTCGCTGATCGTGTTCGTCGGCGTCAACGTGGTCGGCGATCCGGTCGACATGCTGATCAACCCGGAAGCCGACCAGGCCGAAATCGAACGCGTCATCCGCGACCTCGGTCTCGACCGCCCGCTGCACGAGCAATACCTCTACTTTGTCGGCAACGCGTTCGAGGGTGATCTCGGCAAGTCGTTCGTGTTCGGCGAGTCGGCGCTGAAGCTGATCGTGCAGCGCATGCCGGCGACCTTCGAACTGGCCTTCTCCGCGCTGCTGATGGCCATCGTCATCGGTGTGCCGTTCGGTGTTTATGCGGGCATGCGGCCCAATGCCATATCGTCCCGAACGATCATGGCCGGGTCCATATTGGGATTTTCGCTGCCCACCTTCTGGGTCGGGCTGATGATGATCATGGTGTTTGCCGTGATGCTCGGCTGGCTGCCGTCGACCGGACGCGGCGACACCGTCGAGATATTCGGTATCGAGGTCAGTTTCCTGACCGCCGACGGCCTGTCGCATCTATTGATGCCGGCCCTTAATCTCGCACTCCTCAAGATTTCACTGGTCATCCGGCTGGCGCGCGCAGGCACGCGTGAAGCGATGCACCAGGATTACGTCAAGTTCGCCCGCGCCAAGGGTCTTTCGGAAACGCGAGTCATTCTGGTGCACGTGCTGAAGAACATCATGATCCCGGTCGTCACCGTGCTGGGCCTCGAGTTCGGCAGCCTGATCGCGTTCTCGGTCGTGACCGAGACCGTGTTCGCGTGGCCGGGCATGGGCAAGCTGCTGATCGACGCGCTGCACAACCTGGACCGGCCGATCATCGTCGCCTACCTGATGATGATCGTTCTCGTCTTCGTCATCATCAATCTGATCGTCGATATTTTCTATTCCGTGCTCGATCCCCGGGTGCGCCTCAAGGATGCCGGACAATGAGCGACGCCGCCGAACAAACCACCGCGCATGCCGTCGACCCCGTCAAGGTCGAGACGCCGCTGCAGCGCTTCGTCTCCGATTATGCGGACAACAAGATCTCGGTGGTCGCGTTTATCGTGCTGGTCGGGATCATCTTCATCGCCATTTTCGCGCCGTGGATTTCGCCGACCGATCCGTACGATCTCGCCAAGGTCAGCATCTTCGACAGCAAGCTGGAGCCGGGGACCAAAAGCATGGACGGCGTCACGTTCTGGCTTGGCACCGACAGCGCCGGCCGCGACCTGCTCAGTTCGATTTTCTACGGGCTGCGCATCAGCCTCGGCGTCGGCGTGATGTCGGGCGTGATCGCGCTCTGTATCGGCAGCGCCATCGGCCTAATCGCGGCGTACTACGGCGGCAGGATCGACACGCTGATCATGCGGATCGTCGATATACAGCTGTCGTTCCCGGCAATCCTCGTCGCGCTGATCCTGATCTCGGTGCTCGGCAAGGGGGTCGACAAGGTGATCATCGCGCTGGTGCTGGTGCAGTGGGCCTATTACGCCCGCACCGTGCGCGGCTCGGCGCTGGTCGAGCGCAACAAGGAATATATCGAAGCCGCGACCTGTCTCGCGCTTGGCAACAACCGGATCGTTTTCCGGCACCTGATGCCGAACTGTCTGCCGCCGCTGATCGTCGTTGGCACGGTGCAGACGGCGCACGCCATTTCGCTGGAGGCGACGCTGAGCTTCCTCGGTGTCGGCCTGCCGATTACCGAGCCGTCTCTCGGGCTTCTGATCGCCAACGGGTTCGAGGTGATGCTGAGCGGCCTTTACTGGGTCAGCTTCTTCCCCGGGATCGCGTTGTTGATCACCATCGTTTCCATCAACCTCGTCGGCGACCAGCTTCGCGACGTGCTCAATCCGAGGCTGCAGAAATGACGTCCGATACGCCGACCCTCGACGTCCGCGATCTGAAAACGCACTTCTTCACCAAGGCCGGTGTCGCGCGCGCCGTCGACGGTGTCAGCTTCACCGTCGGCAAGGGCGAGGTCGTCGGCCTCGTCGGCGAGTCCGGTTCCGGGAAATCGGTTACCGGTTTTTCGATCATCGGTCTCGTCGATCCCCCGGGCCGCGTGGTGTCGGGCGAGGTGCGGTTCAAAGGCCAGAACCTTCTCGATCTCAAGGCCGAGCAGATGCGCAAGCTTCGCGGCAACCGCATCGCGATGATCTTCCAGGATCCGATGATGACGCTTAATCCGGTCCTGCGCGTCGACACGCAGATGGTGGAAACGATCCGTGCCCACGATGCGTCGGTCAGCAAGGCGGATGCCCTTGCCCGCGCCCGCGATGCACTGGGTCAGGTCGGCATCCCGGCACCGGACGAACGGCTCCGGTCCTATCCGCACCAGTTCTCCGGCGGCATGCGCCAGCGCGTCGCCATCGCCATTGCGCTTTTGAACAAGCCCGATCTGATCATCGCCGACGAACCGACGACGGCCCTCGACGTGACTATCCAGGGGCAGATCCTGTACGAGGCGCAGAAGCTTTGCCGCGAGACGGGCACATCGATGATCTGGATTACGCACGACCTTGCCGTGGTCGCCGGCCTCGCCGACAAGATCTGCGTCATGTACGGCGGCCGGATCGTCGAGCAGGGCCTGATCGACGATGTGCTCGATCATCCGGTGCATCCGTATACGCGCGGTCTGCTGGGGTCGGTGCCGGGTCACAACACGCGCGGCCACCGGCTCTACCAGATTCCCGGCATGGCGCCGTCACTGCTCAACCTGCCCGAAGGATGTGCCTTCCAGGCGCGCTGTCCCAAGGCGGATGATGCCTGCAAGGCGCTGCCGCACATCACCAACCCGGTGCCGGGCCGCGAGATCAGGTGCTTTCACCCGCATCTCGATCAGGACGAGGAGATCGGCGCATGACGGAAGCCATGCTCGAGGTCCGCGGCCTGACCAAGAACTTCGTCAAGAAGCTCGACCTTGCCGGCCGCATTGCACAGAAGCTGGGCTCCAGCATTCGCGAGGAAGTCGTGCATGCCGTCGACGGCGTGTCGATTTCGATCGCCAAGGGCGGTGTCGTCGGCCTGGTCGGCGAATCCGGCTGCGGCAAGTCGACGCTGGGCCGCATGATCGCCGGTATCCTGCCGCCGACGGCGGGCGATATTGTCTACAAGGGCGTGCAACTGACCGACATGAGCCCCGAAGAAGCCAGGCGCGCGGCGCTGGAAATCCAGATGATCTTCCAGGACCCATTTGCCAGCCTCAACCCGCGCATGCGCGTGGTCGACATCATCGGCGAGGCGCCGGTCGCGCACGGTTACTGCAAGGCGTCCGAAATACACGAGTACGTCTCGGACGTGATGCAGCGCGTCGGTCTCGACCCGGAATACCGGCGCCGTTACCCGCACCAGTTCTCGGGCGGCCAGCGGCAGCGCATCGGCATCGCCCGGGCGCTGGCGGTGAAGCCGGAATTCCTCGTCTGCGACGAAGCCATCGCCGCGCTCGACGTGTCGATCCAGGCGCAGGTCATCAACCTGTTCATGGACCTGCGCGAAGACCTGGACCTGACGTATCTGTTCATCAGCCACGATCTGTCGGTGGTCGAGCATATTTCCGACCGTGTCGTCATCATGTATCTGGGCCGCATCGTCGAGGTCGCGGAGACGGACGATCTGTTCCGCGAGCCGAACCATCCCTATACGATTGCACTCCTGAACGAAGTGCCGCGTGTCGATCAGCGTGGCCTCGACTACAAGCCGATCGAGGGCGAAATCCCGTCGCCGCTCGACCCGCCGAGCGGCTGCCATTTTCATCCACGCTGCCCGCACGCGACCGACCGCTGCAAGCAGGAGCGTCCCGTGCTGCGCGAGATCGCGCCGAACCGCTGGTCGGCGTGTCATTTAAACGACGGAACGTAAACCGATGGCAGAACCCGTTGTCGTGATCCGGCCCGCCGCCGGCACGTCACCTTTGCCGCTGGTATTCGACAGTCCGCACAGCGGCCTGGAGTATCCCGCGGACATGAAGCCGTCTCTGGACATGGATATTCTGCGCCGGAGCGAGGACGCGTTCGTGGACGCGCTGTTCGGGCATGTGCCGGTATTGGGCGCCGTGTTGGTGAAGGCGACGTTTCCGCGTTGTTACATCGATCCCAACAGGACCACCGAAGACATCGAGACCGCTGCCCTCGCCGATACTTGGTCTGGCCCCGTGCAGACGAGTGTGAAGACCGCACGCGGTACCGGGCTGGTCTGGACCAAGATCGGCGGCGTGCATCCGATATACGACCGCAAGCTTTATGCCGCCGAGGTGCAGACACGCATTGATCAATACTGGCGGCCCTATCACGAAACACTGGACGCCGAGATGGATGCGCTGCATGCCGCCTTCGGCGCGCTATGGCACATCAATTGCCATTCGATGCCGGCGCGCGGTGACGAGACCACAGAGGACGGCCCTGTCGACCGCGCCGATTTCGTGCTTGGTGACCGCGACGGCACGACCTGTGAGCCTGCGTTCACCGAAACCGTACGCGATTTCCTCGCCGGTCGCGGCTATGACGTTGCCGTCAACTGGCCCATGAAGGGGGTGGAACTGGTGCGCAAGCACGGCCGACCCGCCGAGAACCGGCACAGCCTGCAGATCGAGGTCAACCGGCGTCTCTATATGGATGAAGCGGCGATTACGAAAAACGACCGCTATCCGGAAACGGCGCAGACCATTGCCGATATGAACGCGGCGATCGCCGATTTCGTGCGCGCGCACGGGAACGCATGAGCGATGGACGAAAGGGCGCCTGTCGTTGTCGTCCGTCCCGCACCTGACGTCCAGGAACTTCCCCTCGTTTATGACAGCCCGCACAGCGGCAACGATTTTCCCGCCGACATGAATGCGGCCGTTCCCGTTTCCGTGTTGCGCCGGAACGAAGATGCCTTCGTCGACGCGTTGTTCGGGCACGTGACGGCCTTGGGGGCGGTGCTGGTCAAGGCGACGTTTCCGCGAACCTATTGCGACGCCAACCGGTCCGAGCAGGACGTTGATCCGGGCGTCCTCGATGGTGACTGGGATCTGCCGGCGGCACCGTCCGAGAAGCTCATCCGGCGTGGTGCCGGGGTGGTGCCGGTCAAGGTACACGGAATCACGGATATCTATGACCGGCGGCTCACGGCAAAAGAAGTCAAATACCGCCTCGATACCTGTTGGCGGCCCTACCACCGTGCCGTCGAAACGGAACTCGACCGGCTTTACGAATCTTACGGCGGCGTCTGGCATATCAACTGTCATTCGACGCGGGCGCGTGGCAACAAAACCGATCCGGACGGCGAAGCGGATCGCGCCGACTTTATCCTTGGCAACTGGGACGGCACGACCTGCAGCGCCGAATTCCTGGCGTTGGTCGAGGATTTCCTGAGTGCACGCGGCTGCAGCGTCGACGTGAACTGGCCGATGAAAGGTGTCGAACTGGTGCGCCGGTACAGCGATCCCGGCGCCAATCGCCACAGCCTGCAGATCGAACTCAACCGCAAGAACTACATGGACGAAGCCCGCATCGAAAAGAATGAACACTACGCTGTGACCGAGGCGTTGCTCGCCGACATGAACGCCGTCATTGCGAACTACGTAAAAAGCCGGTCACAGGTTTGATCCGTTCGGTCTATTCTTCTATAAGGTCGGCAAATCGAAACGAGAGTGAGCCCGATATGGATACCATCCAGTTCACCGTCCACGAATTCGTGACCCTGATGGGCATTTTGAACGAACGTGTGCGCGATGGCGACGGCGTGCCGGACACGTCCGTCTGGCATAAATGGAAGAAGCGTTATCAGGACCTGGACAAGGAACTGGAAAAGCTCGACATGATGGAACGCGCCGACATGCTGTTCGACGGCAAGGTCAAGTTCGACGACGTGCCGGCGCCCGATATTCAGGAAGTGCTTAGCCTGGTCGACGATCATATCAAGCACGAGCAGAGCCTGATCGAGGAAAACGACCCGGACGCCGACCCGGAAGAGGTCGAAATCTGGCAGACCCTGCACGCCCGCCTCGAAACGTCCCTCGACTGGGACGGCTGACCGGGCCGGCCAGACCTCCGTTACCAGCAGGCTGTCACTCCCCCGAAGGCGGGAAAGACGCAAGCGCTTTACAGAGGCGGGCGTAACCTATTTCGCCGCGTTCGCAATCGCGTCCGTGCCGATCCCGTATCTTTCGTAAAGTGTCGGCAGGTCGCCGCACTGGCCGAACTCGTCGACGCCCAGTGCCTCGACGCGGCGGCCGTCGACGGACCCCAGCCACGCCAGCGCCGCCGGGTGCCCGTCCATCACGGTGACCAGCGGCTCGCCCCGCGGCGCATCGGCCAGCAGCGTCGAGATCCAGGCCTCGTTGCCGTGCTTGCGCCAATCCGCGAACAGCCGGTCGGCCGACGTGATGGCCAGCAGGCCTGCACCCTTGATTTGCTCGGCGGCGGCTTCGGCTTCCGGCGCGATGGCGCCGGCGTAAACGATCACCGGCGCGCTTTTGTTGGCGGGCTTCTTGCGCCAGTACGCGCCCTTGCGAATCCCGTCGCGGAGGTCGTCAGTCATCTTGCGCTCGGGCTGCTGGATCGGCCGTGTCGACAGGCGGAGGTAAACCGATCCGCCGTCGTCGGCCTGCATGTGGTCGAAACCCCAGGCCATGATCTCGGCCAGCTCGTCGGCGAACGCCGGTTCGAACGAGGTCAGGCCCGGCTGCCCCATGCCGATCAGCGGCGTCGAGACGCTCTGGTGCGCGCCGCCCTCGGGCGCCAGCGTGATGCCGGCGGGCGTGGCGACGACCATGAAGCGCGCGTCCTGATAGCAGGCGTAATTGAGCGCATCGAGACCACGGGCGATGAACGGATCATAGAGCGTGCCGATGGGCAGCAACCGCTCGCCGAAAATCGAATGCGACAGGCCGAGTGCGGCCAGCATCACGAACAGGTTGTTTTCGGCGATGCCGAGCTCGAGGTGCTGGCCGGCGGCGTTGAATTCCCACTTCTGTGCCGACGGTACCTGCTGGGCGCGGAAGGTGTCGGCGCGGTCTTCACGCGCGAACAGGCCGCGGCGGTTGACCCAGCCGCCGAGGTTGGTCGACTGCGTCACGTCGGGTGACGTGGTGACGATGCGGTCGGCGAGTTTCGAATCCTTGTCGCCGGCAAGCTCGTACAGAATCCTGCCGAAGGCTTCCTGCGTCGTGCCTTTCTCGGTCACCTTGTAGGCGAGCGTCTTCGGCACCTCGATCCTGTCGGCGCTGTAGCGGCGGCGGCCTTCGCGGTTGAAGGGCACTTGCGCCAGGAAGCTTTCGAGCTCCTGCTTGCGGTCCTCGATGCCGGCGAACGGCGCCCACTCGTCGCCTTTCTTGATGCCAAGCTTGGTGCGGAAGCCGTCGACCTGTTCGGCATTGAGGATCCCGGCGTGGTTGTCCTTGTGGCCCGCCAGCGGCAGGCCCCAGCCCTTGATCGTATAGGCGATGAAGCACGTCGGTGTTTCGTCCTGCGCGGCTTCGTCGAAGGCCTCCATCAGGGTTTCCAGGCAGTGCCCGCCGAGGTTCGTCATCAGGTTCTGCAGCGCCTCGTCGTCATAGCTCTCGATCAGGCGCAGCGCGTCGTCGTCGTTGGCGAAGTCCTGGTCGAGCTGCTGGCGCCAGGCGGCGCCGCCGCGGAACGTGAGCGCCGAATAGAGATCGTTGGGGCAGTCGTTGATCCAGCGGCGCAGCGTTTTGCCGCCCGGGCGTTCGAACGCTTTCATCATGCGCTTGCCGTACTTGATGGTGATGACGTTCCATCCCGTGGTGCGGAACACCCGGTCGATGAGGCGGAACATCTGGTCGGGCACGACACCGTCGAGGCTCTGGCGGTTGTAATCGACGATCCACCAGTTGTTTCGGAGGCCGTGTTTCCAGCCCTCCCAGAGCGCCTCGTACATGTTGCCTTCGTCCATCTCGGCATCGCCGACGAGGGCGACCATGCGGCCCGGTTCGCGTTCGGCGACGCTGTCGACATGGCGCCGCAGGTAGTCCTGCGTCATCGACAGGAACGAGGTCATCGCCGGGCCCATGCCGACGGAGCCGGTCGAGATATCGACGTCGTCGGCGTCCTTGGTGCGGGACGGATAGCTCTGCGCGCCGCCGAAGGCGCGGAAGTTCTCGAGGTTCTCGCGCGTCTGATGGCCCAGCAGATACTGGATGGCGTGGAACACCGGGCTTGCGTGCGGTTTCACGGCGACGCGGTCCTGCGGCCTGAGGGCGGACATGTAAAGCGCGGTCATGATCGCAACGGATGACGCGCACGACGCCTGGTGGCCGCCGACCTTGAGACCGTCCTTCTTTTCGCGGACGTAGTTCGCGTGGTGAATCGTCCATGTCGAAAGCCACAGGATCTTCTGCGCCAGATCCTCCATGCACTGCAGTTTTTGCGCGGGATCGAAGCCCGCCGGTTCGTCGAAAGGTGCCATTCCTGATCTCCTGAAGCCGCGATTATAGCGGAGACCGGGAAACAGGTCATTGCGATCTGCGCCGTTTTGAGGGTAGTTTCAGCAATAAACACGAAAATAATGACATATTAAGGACACAATATGCTTCAGACAGCCCTCGATGCGATTGATCAGCGCATTCTCGCCGCCCTCCAGGGCAACGCGCGGCTCTCCAACGTGGAACTGGCGCAGGCCGCCGGGCTGTCGCCGTCGCCGTGTCTGCGGCGCGTGCGGGCGCTGGAACAGGAAGGGGTGATCCGGGGATACGCGGCGCTGGTTGATCAGGAGGCGGTGGGTCTGCCGGTGAGCGTGTTCGTGATGGTCAGCCTGGAGAAGCAGGTCGAGCAGGCGCTGGAGATCTTCGAGGACCGGATCCGTGCTCTCCCGGAAGTGATGGAGTGTTATTTGATGACCGGCGACAGCGACTATCTACTGCGCGTCGTCACCCGCGACCTGCAAGCGTATGAGCGGTTTCTGATGCACCACCTGACCAAGTTTCCGGGCGTCAGTTCCATCAAGTCGAGCTTCGCGCTGAAGCAGGTCGTGTACCGGACCGCGCTGCCGATCGCCGGTCCCGCATGAACGAACGCATGAGGACACGCCGTGAGAGTTGCCATTACCACCGCCTGCACAATCCTGTTCCTGGTTGCAGCCTTTCCGCTTTCCGCCGCCCCCGTTAAGGAACTTTGGTCCGTTTGGGCGCAAAACGACCCGGGGTCGACCGCGACCATCGATCACGCCGCGTGGGACGCGTTCTTGAAAAAGTACGTGCAGGACGACCCCAATGATCCCCTGGACCTCAACCGGGTCGACTATGCCGGTGTGACAGATTCTGACAGGCAGACCCTCGCCACCTACATCGGGACCCTTGCCGCCACGACCGTCACGTCGCTGAACAGGGGCGAACAGCAGGCCTACTGGATCAATCTCTATAACGCGCTCACGGTGCAGGTGATCCTGGATCACATGCCGGTCGAGACGATCCAGGACATCGATATCTCGCCGGGGCTGTTTTCGTCGGGGCCGTGGGGCAAGAAGCTGGTCACCATCGAGGGCGAGCCGGTCAGCCTCGACGACATCGAGCACCGCATCCTGCGCCCGATCTGGAATGACCCGCGCATTCATTATGCGGTCAACTGCGCGTCGGTCGGCTGCCCCGATCTGATCGCGCGCGGCTACACTGCCACCGATATGGATGCGACACTGACCACGAACGCGATTGCCTATGTGAACAGCCCGCGCGGTGTGACAATCAATGACGGCGAGATCACGGTTTCAAAAATCTACGACTGGTTCGATGAAGACTTCGGCGGCTCGGAGAAGGGCGTGATCGCGCACCTTCTCGAATACGCCACCGGCGAGCGCAAGGCGGCGCTCGAAAAAGCCGACGGCATCGACGATTACGCCTACGACTGGTCGCTCAACGGGGTGGAGTAAATGCCAGTCGTCACCCTGAACCGAGTTCAGGACGACGATTAAGGTTGATTTCCCGCGCAGGCGACGCGCACCTCGATACAATCGAAACGGATGTCCCTGATCGACGCTTTGGAGACCCGGCCGAGGTCGTCGGCGTCGCCCGAAATCCCGATGTAGGCAACGCCGGGCGCGGGCCGGCCGAAGGCACGTTCGTAGTCGGCGGCAAGGTCGACGCTTTCCGTGATCCACTGTCCGAGGGGCGCGTCGGCGGTCCGGATCACGATCAGCCGCCCGCTGTCCGGGAAGTGCGGATGCGGCATGTCGAGCGCGCGCGTCCCACCCCAGACGTAGTTGATGACGTTGCCCGCCGCCAGCGGCGACATCATCGCCTTGGCCTTCGACACCAGCGAGCCGTCGGAGAACGCCACGTAAAGCGACAGCATCCGGTCGTCGCCGTCGGTTTTCGAGAGGTCCGTCGCCGGCAGCGGGTCCGCCACCCGCCACTGCCACGACAGACGCCGGACCGGCTGCGGGTCGTCGGCGATCTTGAGATACAGCACGCTCGAGCTTCTGTCCGCCGTCACGTCCATCACGCCGTCGTCGCTCGCGGTGAACGTGGTTTCGGGAATGCCGCTGAAGCTCAGCATCTGCCAGCCCGCGCCCGCGAGGTCGGGCCGGATCGGCACCGTGCCCGCGGCGTGGGCGTCGTGCGGGGCCGGAACCGCGAGGCCGAACGCCGCCAGAACGCAGAACAGAGGGGGGATGCGCATCATCGGAACAGTTCACACCGAAGCGGCCCGCTCCTGCAAATCACACGACGGTGAGGTCTGCCCGACGGCCTTATTCGCCGGCCTTACTCGTTCGACTGCGCGATCGCTTCAAGCACCGCGTCGGTCACCTCGCGCGTGTTGGCGCTGCCGCCCAGATCGCGGGGCAGGTGCTTGCCCTCGCCGGTGACCCGTTCGATTGCCTTCATCAGGCGCGCAGCCGCGGCAACCTCGCCTTCGTGTTCCAGCAGCATGGCGCCGGACCAGAACGTGCCGAGCGGGTTGGCGATGCCCTGGCCCATGATGTCGAAGGCGGATCCGTGGATCGGTTCGAACATCGAGGGCGCGTCTTTTTCGGGCCGCAGGTTGCCGGTCGGCGCGATGCCGAGCGAGCCGGTCAGTGCGGCGGCCAGGTCGGACAGCACGTCGGCGTGCAGGTTTGTGGCGACGATGGTGTCGAGCGTTTCCGGCTTCAGCACCATGCGGGTCGTCATGGCGTCGACCAGCATCTTATCGGTTTCCACGTCCGGGTAATCGCCGCGGATGCTTTCGAACACCGCGTCCCAGAACACCATGCCGTGGCGCTGCGCGTTGGATTTCGTGACCAGCGTCAGCTTCTTGCGCGGGCGCGAGCGCGCCAGCTCAAACGCGAACCGCTGGATGCGCTCGACCCCGGCGCGGGTGAAGACGGCGATGTCCATGCCGACCTCTTCGGGCAGGCCCTGGTGCACGCGGCCGCCGGCACCGGCGTATTCGCCCTCCGAATTTTCGCGGACAATGACCCAGTCCAGTTCCTTCGAGGTCACCCCCTTGAGCGGGCCTTCGATCCCCGGCAGCAGGCGCGCCGGGCGCACGTTGGCATACTGGTCCAGCGTCTGGCAGATCTTGAGGCGCAGGCCCCAGAGCGTGATGTGATCGGGGACGCGCGGATCGCCCGCCGAGCCGAACAGGATGCTGTCGAACGCCATCAGCGTTTCCAGCCCGTTCTCCGGCATGAAGTCGCCTTTCTTGAGGTAGCGCTCGGAGCCCCAGTCGAAACGCTCGGATTTGATCTCGAACCCGCCGTCGCGTTCGGCAACCGCGCCCAGAACTTCCATCCCCGCATCGACGACTTCCGAGCCGATCCCGTCGCCCGGAATGGCGGCGATATTGATGACGCGCTTGCTCATGGTATTCTGATCCCTTGTCGTTTCTGTTTTTCCCGAATGTGTCCTCTTTATTAAGGGGCGGCCGGGGTCAAGAAAAGGGCGCATTGCCGTGGCGGTGCTTGGAAAGACCCGAAGCTGGGAAGCGTTTAGCGCGTGGTGCGACGAGCGCGGTCTGACCGCCGCGCCCGCCAACCCGTGGACGCTCGCCGCCTATATCCGCGTGCTCGAAGGCACCATGCGCTTCGATGCGCTCAAGCGGCATATCGACCAGGTCGGCCAGATGCATTTCGAAAAGCGCCGCACGCGCCCCGACCGCGAACCCTCGGTGCAGCGCGTGCTCGATGCGGTGCGCCGCCGCGAGGAGGCGAAGAAACGGGCCCAAAAACAGGCCAAGGAAAAACCGCCCGCGCCGCCGCTGTTCCGCGCCGAGGATTTCCTGGAAGACGGCAAGGCGAAGACATCGAAGGGCAAGACGACGCGTACCCGGCGCGGCAAGGCCGCCAAACCCGAAGCCGGCAAGAAGAAGTCCAAGTCGCTGCGCGCCACACCGAAACTGGTCCGGCGGAAGCGGGTTTAGGGGCGCATCCTTGGCGGCGAGCGCCCGCTTCGCGCACGAGACGCTCGTGATGCTCGCTCCTTAGGATGAGGATTTTCTGAAACTTGAAACCAGCCTCATCCTGAGGAGGCCCCAAGTTTTCTACTTGGGCCGTCTCGAAGGATGGGGTCGGAAACGTATCGCCTTTCCTCCGTCACCCCGGCGCAGGCCGGGGTCCAGAGATTCCGAGGATCTGGATTCCGGCCTCCGCCGGAATGACGATATTTGGCCGATGGTAATCGCCCCCTCACCCGCCGAGTACCCACTCGGCGGCCAGCAGGTAGACCGGGATGCCGACGATCAGGTTGAACGGGAACGTCACGCCAAGCGAAAGGGACGTATAGATCGCCGGGTTCACGTCAGGCATGGCGATGCGCATTGCCGCCGGTACCGCGATGTAGGAGGCCGACGCCGCCAGCGTCATCAGCAGCACCGCGTTGCCGACGGAAAGGCCCGCGACGTTCGCCGCGGCGAGGCCGAGCGACGCGCCGATCACCGGCATGAGGATGCCGAAGGTGAGCGAGCCCGCCGACAGCACGCGGCGGTCGCGCCTGAGGCCGTCGCCCGTCTTCAGGCCCATGTCGAGCAGGAACAGGCACAGCACGCCCTGCAGCGGGTCGAAGAAGAAGGGCGCGACGACCGTGCCGCCGTCTTTGCCGATCAGGGTGCCGATCACCATGGCGCCGAGGATCAGGTAGATGCTTTCGTTGAAGACGACGACCTTGAGGATGTCGCGGCCCGGCGCCGGCGTCAGGCCGCCGCGCCCGGCAAGCGCCAGGCCCGATGCAATCGCAGGCGCTTCCATCAGCGCCGCGACCGCAACCATGCCGGCGGCGAACATGACGCCCGCCTCGCCCAGCAGTGTGCTGGCGGCAATGAAGGTGACGATGCTGATCGACCCGTAGTGCGCGGCGATGGCGCCGGCCTCGCGCCGGTCGAACGCGGTCAGCCGGCGCAGCAGGGCGTAGGCGATCACCGGCATGGCGAAGCTGAGAATGATTCCGAACGCCGCGGCGGCGAGAATGCCGGCGATCCCCTCGTTGGAGATGGCGACGCCGCCCTTGAGGCCGATCGCGGCCAGCAGGTAGAGCGAAATGGCCTTGGAGAAGTTCTCGGAGACCCGGACGTCGACGGTCGCCAGCGCGCCGATCAGGCCGAGGACAAAGAACAGGACCGGTGGTGAAAGCAGTGTTGCGAGCGCAAGATCCATATCAGTCAAAACCTCCTCGTTGTGCGGCCCGCCGGGCCGCGATGAATGATCAATCCTCACAGGGCCGCCGGTGCCGAAACCCACGCAAAAAAAAGACGGCCATCAGGCCGTCTGTGTGTTTCTGAAAATGCCGACTCTCCAGGCCGGGATCAAAAAGGCCCGGGATCCCCGGAACGTCCGGAATCCCGCCGCCCAGCCACCCCGATGGCACGCCATGCGTGGCGTCATGGTGCGTGTGTTGATGATGCGAAACCATGCAGAAAACAGCCTGATTCGGATTAAAACTAATACAAACTACGGATTACATATAAAAACGGATCAAAAAGACAAGACATGGACATAAAAAAATATTTACGCCTATAATTATGCCCGGACGGCACGAAGGAACCGGTGATGCTCTCCAAACCGCTTTTGACGATCCATGAAGTGGCGGCGCTGCTGAAGATGCGCGAAAGCACGGTGCGCGCCTGGATCAATGACGGCCAGCTGCGCGCCATCAAGTTCGGCCGTGACTGGCGGGTCGCGCAGCGTGATCTCGAGGCCTATCTGAATTCGCACGCCAACCGTGATCCGGTGCCGGACGAAGTCGCGGCGATACCGGGCAATTCCGATCAGACGGGATGACCGCTAAGCAATTAACAAAGCGCGTCACCCTGAACTCGGTTCAGGGTCAATAAAATCAGACTCAACGGCTGCTGCTTATGGGTCCTGAACCAAGTTCAGGACGACGGTTCACGCTACGCCAGCGTATCGCGCATCGGCGGAAACCGGTCGAGCGCATTGGTCAGCCGCGCCACCGTGCCGTCAATCAGCCACGGCAGAACGATGCGTTCGTGCTCGCCGTAGGACTGGTCGGTCTGATACTGGCCGCGCATCACGACGGGGGCGCCCGTGGTCATACATTTGGTGTAGGCCTCGACCATCGCCGCCGGGTTATAGGACCGGTCGGCCTCGGCGAACGTCCTGCCGGTCAGGTCGGGGATTTCGCGGTGCCAGCGGTAATCGACGATCTTGGTGCCTATGAAGCGGTAGTGGAGCTTGCCGGCGTCGAAAGACGGATCGACATCCATCACCGCCATTACCGACGCGATCTTGTAGAGATCCATGAACTCGAAATCGGACCAGTCGGGCGCCGGCTGGTCGCCTTTCTTGTCCAGCCAGTAGGCATAAAGCGCGGAACACGCTTCCCCCTTCAGGTCATCGACGCCGGTAATGATCTCCGGCCGGTAAGGGTACTTCGATGCGTCGAGCATGTGTTCCGCTTTCCCGGTGCGCTACGTCCAATGAAGTATTGTCGATAACCGGGACCGGGGACAACGGCTTGTAGCAACCGATTGTTTCCCGGCCAAGGCGCCACGCCCGGGAAATGAGGTTGAGTAAAGACATCCGGCGTCACCCTGAACTTGCCCCGGATTAAATCCGGGGTGAGATTCAGGGTTCATAGAATCGGACTCAGCGGCTGTCACTTATGGGTCCTGAATTGAATTCAGGACGACGTTGGGGGATTACTCGACCGTCGCCGCCGCCGAGCGCGTCACTGTCGCGTCCGCCCGCGTGATCTCGATCGTGCCGGTGTAATCACCTGTCGCCCACGCATCGCCGCGCCGCTTGCGGCCGACGAACCAGAATGCCTTGGCGAGCGGGCGGTCGACGGTGATGCGGTTTTCCGCGACCAGGCCGCCGCCGGGCGCGCGCAGCGTCAGGTGCACTTTGTCGCCCCGGTCGAGCGAGAACGCCTCCGCCCAGAACACCAATGCCCCGATCTCCGGGCCAAATGCCCTGTCGTCAAGGCGCCCGGCCTCGATGTCCGCCTTGTTCGGTTTTCCGGTGGCGAAGCCGAGGTGAAACGGCTGCGGTCCCGGGTAGGCGAGTTTGGCTTTCAGCACCGGGTCCCACAGCCCGTCGAGCGCCGGGTCCGGGTTGCACATCGCAAGCGCACCCCGTCCCGTGAACGGGTCGACGACGCGCTCGCCGTTTCGCACCGCCATATGGACGTGCGGAAACTCCGAACGTCCGGATTTGCCGATCCGCCCCAGCACGTCGCCGCGGCCGACGCGGTCGCCGACGCGCACGCGGAGCGAGCCCGCGCCCATGTGGCAGTACTGGGTGCTCCAGCCGCCGCCGTGCTCGATGACCACGCCGTTGCCGCATTCCCGCCCGCGGATCGGGCGGCCGCTTTCCAGGTCGGCCCGGGTCGAATCCGGCATGCCGTCGCGGAGTCCCGTCACGGTCCCCGGTGCCGCGGCCAGCACGTCGACGCCGGCGCGCATCGCCGCGTCGTTCCGGATCGCGATGTCGGTGCCCTTGTGGGTGTCGTATGTCAGGTGGCCGCAGCGGTGGTCCGTGGCGCCCGGGCCCGGGTCGTGATCGACGAAATTCACCAGCCAGCAGGTCTCGCCGAGGGCACAGTCGGCGGGCAGCGAAAACACCGGTGTTTCGGCGGCGGCCACGGCCGAAAAGACCGAGAATCCCGCGACAAAAAGCGCCGCAGCGGTTTTCCGCATTGCGAAAAAAATCGGGCGTTTCAACCGTTTACAATCCATTATATTGCTTTGCATATTCGCAAAAAGCCTTGCTTGCTGCCCTTCCTGAACCGGTTTATATTGCATCGCAATAGATTTTGCGCATGCGAGACGCCGATGCGCCCAGATAAGCCCAAAGTGTAACACCCGAGACGTCATCCAAGACTCTATAAAAGGATATTCGTTATGGACCAAGTGACCAATCCCACTGATTCTCTGCACGGGTACTACTTCGAGGACCTCGAGGTCGGCATGACCGACGTGTTCGCGAAGACCATCACCGAAGCGGACATCGTCATCTTCGCCGGTATTTCGGGCGACACCAACCCGGTGCACCTCAACGAGGAATTTGCCGCGGGCACCATGTTCAAGGGTACCATCGCGCACGGCATGCTGACGTCGGCCTTCATCTCGACGGTCATCGGCACCAAGCTGCCGGGGCCGGGCTGCATCTACGTCAGCCAGAACCTCAAGTTCAAGGCCCCGGTCAAGGCCGGCGAAACGGTCAAGGCCAAGTGCACGATCACCGAGCTGATCCCGGAAAAGAAATTCATCAAGCTGCAGACGCAGTGCATCGTCGGCGACAAGGTCGTCGTCGACGGCGAAGCGACGATTATGGTCCCGTCGCGCGCCGCCTGATCGCTGCTGCGATTCTTTGGCGGGGGCGCAGGCATGGCCTGCGCCCTTTGTCTTTGCGGACGTTCGTGCCAACAACCTTGACCGTTTCCGGACCGTAAGACACCTTCCAACGCTATGCGTATCTACAGACAGGCGAAATCGCTGCAATCGCAGCACCATGGCGCGGTCATCGCGGTCGGCAATTTCGACGGCGTGCACCGGGGCCACCGCACCGTCATCGGCGAGGCCGGGCGCATCGCCGATGCGTCGGGGTTGCCGTGGGGCGTGCTGACGTTCGAGCCGCATCCGCGCGCTGTGTTCCAGCCCGACCTCGATCCTTTCCGCCTGACGCCGTTTCGCGCCAAGGCGGAACGCATCGCCGAGATGGGCGTCGATTTCATGATCGCGCAGCGCTTCGACATGGATTTCTCGCGCCAGAGCGCGACCGACTTCATCGAGGACTACCTCGTCGCGACGCTCAAGGTGCACCACGTCATCGCCGGTTACGACTTCAAGTTCGGCCACAAGCGCCAGGGCAGCTGCGAGACGCTGCTCGCCGAGGGCCAGAAGATGGGCTTCGGCTTCACGGTCGTCGCCGCCGCGTCGGACGACGGCGGCGGACTTTTCTCGTCGAGCCGCACGCGGGACCTGATTGCCGCCGGCGACATGGCCGCCGCGGCTGCCGTGCTGGGCCGTCCGTTCTCGATTTCCGGCCGCGTCGCGAACGGCGACAAGCGCGGGCGCACCATCGGTTTCCCGACCGCGAACCTCGGGCTGAACAGCTATATCCGCCCGGTTTTCGGCGTTTACGCGGTCCGGGCGACGATGCCGGACGGCAGCAGCGTCGACGGTGTCGCCAACCTCGGGCTGCGGCCGACGTTCGACGGCACCGCGCCCCGGCTCGAGGTGCACCTGTTCGATTTCGACGCCGATATATACGGGCAGCGCATCGATGTGGCGCTGCTGGAAATGATCCGGCCGGAAAAGAAATTTGACGGACTGGATGCTTTAAAGGCACAAATCGCCCGCGACTGCGATAAAGCACGTGAAATTCTGGCTAACAGATAGAAGCTTGAGACGATGAGCGTAGATTACAAATCCACGATCTTCCTGCCGAAGACCGATTTTCCGATGAAGGCCGGCCTGCCCGAGCGCGAACCGAAGCTGCTCGAACACTGGGCCGAGACCGGGTTCGAGAAAGCCCGCGCCGAGATTTCGCAAGGCCGCGAGAAGTTCCTGCTGCACGACGGCCCGCCGTATGCCAACGGGCACCTGCACATCGGCCACGCGCTCAACAAGATCCTCAAGGATGTTATCAACCGCACCCAGCAGATGCTGGGCAAGGATGCCTATTACGTGCCGGGCTGGGACTGTCACGGACTGCCGATCGAATGGAAGATCGAGGAAAAGTACAGGGAAAAGAAACTCGATAAGGACGCCGTGCCGATCGTCGAGTTCCGCAAGGAATGCCGCGAGTTCGCCGAACACTGGATCGACGTGCAGCGCGAAGAGTTCAAACGCCTCGGCGTCATGGGCGACTGGGATCATCCGTACACCACGATGACCTATGCCGCCGAAGCCAAGATCGCCGGCGAGCTGGGCAAGTTCCTGATGGACGGCTCGCTCTACCGCGGCTCCAAGCCCGTGATGTGGTCGCCGGTCGAAAAGACCGCGCTCGCCGAGGCCGAGGTCGAATACTACGACCACACGTCGACGACGGTCTTCGTGCGCTTCCCGGTCGAGACCGCTTCCGTTCCCGAGATCGAGGGTGCCGCCATCGTCATCTGGACGACGACGCCCTGGACCATGCCGGGCAACCGCGCCGTGGCCTACGGCGACAAGATCGACTACGTGACCGTCGAGGTGACGGGCGTCGCCGACGAAAGCCTGGCGGTGGTTGGCGAAAAGCTGGTTGTCGCCGAAGCGTTGCTGGCGGACTTCTCGGAGAAGTGCGGGATCACCGAGACCAAAACGCTCGCCATCTTTAAGGGCGCGAATCTCAAAGGCACCGTCTGCCGCCACCCGCTCCGGGGACACGCCGACGCCGACGGCTACTTCGATTTCGACGTGCCCGCGCTCTCGGCCGATTACGCGACGACCGAGGAAGGCACCGGTATCGTCCACATCGCGCCCGGCCACGGCGCGGACGACTGGGTGCTCGGCATGCAGAACGGGATCGAGGTGCCGCATACGGTAAGCGAGGACGGCACCTATTTCGACCATGTGCCGATCTTCAAGGGCTGGCACGTCTATAAGTGCAACAAGGACGTGGCCGAGGTGCTCAAGGGCGCCGGCGGCCTACTTGGCATGGGCTCGCTCCGCCACCGTTATCCGCACTCGTGGCGTTCCAAGAAGCCGCTGATCTTCCGCAACACGGCGCAGTGGTTTATCTCGATGGAGGAAACCGGGCTGCGCGACAAGGCGCTGAAGGCCATCGACGAGACCCGTTTCGTGCCGGCATCGGGCCAGAACCGGCTGCGCGGCATGATCGCCGAACGCCCGGACTGGGTCGTCTCGCGCCAGCGCGCGTGGGGCGTGCCGATCACGGTGTTCGTCAATAAGGAAACCGGCGAGCCGCTGCGCGATCAGGCCGTGCTCGACCGCATCACCGACGCCTTCAAGGAAGAGGGTGCGGATGCGTGGTTTGCCTCCGATCCCGGCCGCTTCCTCGGGCCGGACTACAACGCCGATGACTACGAGCAGGTCACCGACATCCTCGATGTCTGGTTCGACAGTGGCTCGACGCACGCCTTCGTCCTGGAAGACGGGCCGTGGGAAAATCTCAGCTGGCCGGCGTCGCTGTACCTCGAAGGCTCCGACCAGCACCGCGGCTGGTTCCATTCATCGCTGCTGGAAAGCTGCGGCACGCGCGGCCGCGCCCCTTACGAGGCGGTGCTGACGCACGGTTTCGTCATGGCCGAGGACGGCCAGAAGATGTCGAAGTCGCTCGGCAACGTCGTCGCGCCGCAGGACGTCATCAAACAGTACGGCGCCGACATCCTGCGCATCTGGGTCGTCAATTCGGACTATTCCGAGGACCTCCGCATCGGCCCCGAGATCGTCAAGCAGCAGGCGGACATCTATCGCCGGCTTCGTAATACCCTGCGGTATCTCTTGGGGAACCTTGCCGGCTTCGAGGAAAGCGAACGCGTTTCCGTTGCCGACATGCCGGAACTGGAACGCTGGGTGCTGAACCGCATCTTCGAAATGGACGCGTCGCTCAGGAAGGCCTGCGACGATTTCGACTTCCAGCCGTTCTTCGCCGAGCTGCACACGTTCTGCGCCGTCGACTTGTCGGCGTTCTACTTCGACATCCGCAAGGACGCCCTTTACTGCGACCGCCCGGACGGCGATCTGCGCCGTGCCGTGCGTACGGTGCTGGATACCCTGTTCGATCACCTGACCGCGTGGCTCGCGCCGTTCCTCTGCTTCACCGCCGAGGAAGCGTGGCTGACCCGTCACCCGGAAGCGACGTCCGGCAATTCGGTGCACCTGCGCACGTTCCCGGACGTTCCCGCCGAATGGGCCGACGCGGCGCTTGCCGAAAAATGGTCGAAGATCCGCACGCTCCGGCGTGCCGTCACCGGTGCGCTCGAAGTGGCGCGCGCAAACAAGGTGATCGGTGCCAGCCTGCAGGCCCACCCGCAGGTCTTCGCACCGGCCGACTACCGTGACGTCACCAAGGGTCTCGATCTCGCCGAGCTTTGCATCACGTCGGACTTCACGTTCGCCGATGGTGACGCACCCGCCGATGCGCATCGCGCCGAGGAAGGCGCCGACATCGCCGTTGTCGTCGAGAAGGCGTCGGGCGAGAAGTGCGAGCGTTGCTGGAAGGTACTGGACGAGGTCGGCTCGGACGCGGATCACCCGACGGTCTGCAACCGCTGCGCCGACGCGGTCCGTCACCACACGCCGCAGGCGGCATGATCGAGCCGGGGTTCGGGTCCCGCATGCAGGGCGCGGCGATCGCCGCCCTTATGCTCGTGCTCGACCAGGTTTCCAAGATCTGGATCCTGACCGACGTGATGAACCCGCCCCGGGTCATCGAAATCACGCCGTTCTTCAATCTCGTGCTGGCGTGGAACCGGGGCGTCAGCTTCGGCATGTTTTCCGCCGAAAGCGAGATCGGCCCCTGGCTGCTGACGGCGCTTGCCGTCGCCATCATGATCGCGCTCGCGGTCTGGCTGTGGCGTGCCACGTCCCGGCTCTCGGTCATCGCACTCGGCATGATCATCGGCGGCGCGGCGGGCAACGTCATCGACCGCCTCCAGCACGGCGCCGTAACCGACTTTCTGGATTTCCATGCGTTCGGCTATCACTGGCCGGCATTCAACGTCGCCGACAGCGCGATTTGCGTCGGCGCCGTGATCTTGGTATTGGAATCCTTGTTTACCCGGTCCGAAACGTCCTAGACTCGGACGGTCGGTATTTTTTCGGCAGATAACAGGCAACTGGACATGTTTCGACGCACTCTCGGCATCGTTCTGATGGCTTCGCTGGCGATCACGCTCAGCGCGTGCGAGTCCGCCAAGAAGGTCATCAGCAATTCCAAGGACGCGCCCGACGAATTCGTCGTCTATCAGCGCCCGCCGCTGAGCCTGCCGCCCGAATTTTCGCTGCGCCCGCCGGCACCCGGCACCACCGGCCCGCAGGCGATCACGCCGACCGACCAGGCGCGCGCCGCGCTGCTGCAGCAGGCCCCGCAGATCAAGGACCGCTCGCAAAGCGACCCGAACCTCTCCGACGGTCTCAACGCGATCATGGCCAAGACCGGCGCCAATGTCGCCGATCCGACCATCCGCGAGGTCGTGAACGCGGAAACCAACCTGCTGTCGAAGGAAGACCAGCGCCTTGCCGACAAGATGATCTTCTGGGTCGACGACAAGCCGTACGAAGGCACCGTCGTCGATGCGGTCAAGGAACAGCAGCGCATCCAGGAAAACCAGGCGCTCGGCAAGCCGATCACCGAGGGCGAAACCCCGCAGGTCAAGAAATCCCGCGGCACCAAGGGGCTGCTGGAGTTCTGACGGCGTCCCTTCGGGCAGGCTGCCCGTTCCCGCACATTTTCACTCGTCGTCCTGAACTCGGTTCAGGCCCCATAGACGTGGTTCCCAAATCAGCTTTGGGATGACGGTGTAAATGCCCCCTCACCTGTCCTCTCCCCCGGTCCGGGGGAGAGGGACTCAGACAAACCAAATTTATTCTCGTCATTCCGGCGGAGGCCGGAATCCAGATTGGCCGCGGAGACCTCCCACAAAGAATCAGAACTGTATCCCTGGGCCCCGGCCTGCGCCGGGGTGACGATGGGTATGACGCCCCCCCCTTCTTTAATTCTTTGTAACGTTCGCGTTATCCCTCTGATTTCCATTGATCCGGTGTGAAAACACGCCAATATCCGTCCTATGCGGATGATCTCGAAATGTGTGGCCGTGTTCGCGCTCGTCGCCGTCGTTGCGGTGGCATGGAGCGAGCGCGCCGCCGCCAAGATCTTCGATCCCGAGACCTTCATGCTGGATAACGGCATGCAGGTCGTCGTCATTTCCAATGCCCGCGCGCCGGTGGTGCGGCACATGGTCTGGTACAAGGTCGGCGCCGCCGACGAGGCGCCGGGCGAAACCGGTATCGCGCACCTGCTCGAACACCTGATGTTCAAGGGCACGACGAATTACGGCCCCGGTGTCTTTTCCGGCCAGGTGGCGCGTAACGGCGGCCAGGAAAACGCCTTCACGTCCTACGACTACACGGCATACCACCAGACCATCGCCAAGGACCGGCTCGAAATGATGATGAAGCTGGAAGCCGACCGCATGACCAACCTCGTGATCAGCGAGGCGCAGGTCGCGCCGGAACGGGACGTGGTGCTGGAAGAGCGCCGGTCGCGCGTCGACAACAGCCCGTCCGCGCAACTGCGCGAACAGGTCAACGCCGCGCTTTACCTGAACTATCCCTACCGCCGCCCGATCATCGGTTGGGAGCATGAAATCCGTGCGCTCGACGTCGATCGCATCCTCGCCTTCTACAAGCGCTACTACGCGCCCAACAACGCGGTGCTGATCGTCGAGGGCGACGTCACCGCCGAAGAACTCAAACCCTTGGCCGAAAAATACTACGGCGTCATTCCACGCGGCCCCGAGATCGAGCGCGTGCGCACGACCGAGCCGCCGGCCCGCGCCGACAAGCGTGTTGTGCTCGAGCACGAACGCGTGACGCAGCCCGCTTGGTCGAGGCGTTTCATCGCGCCCAGCTACCGCTACGGCGAAACCGAGCACGCCTATGCATTGCAGGTGCTGGCCGAGATCGTCGGCGGCGGCCCGTCGAGCCGGCTGCACAAGCGGCTCGTGCTGGACGACGGGATCGCGTTGTCGGCCGGCAGCTATTACGGTGCCGACGACCTGGGACCGGCGACGTTCGTTTTTTATGCTTCACCCAAACCCGGCGTCGGCATGGACCGGATCGAAGCCGTCATCACGGACGAGATCGCCAAGTTGCTGGCGGACGGGATCACGCCGGCCGAGCTCGAAGGTGCCATCGAACGCATGCGCAACAACGCCGTTTTCGCGCGCGACGATTTCGGCACCGCGGCCCGGGTCTTTGGTTCGACGCTGACGACCGGCGGTACGGTGGACGAGGTCGAGAACTGGCTGGACCGGATCGGCGAGGTTTCGGTCGAAAGCGTCGCCGCCGCGGCGAAACACGTCCTCGACGGCAAACACCACGTGACCGCCGAACTTCTCGCCAAACCGCAGAGCTGATCCGATGATGCGCTTCGTTTCCATCCGCCGACTTCTGGCCGCAGTGCCCGCGCTGATCATGGTGCTGACGATGATGGCCGCGCTCGCTGCCTCGCCGGCGCACGCGGTGCAGGTCGAACGTGTCACCTCGCCGGGCGGGATCGAGGCCTGGCTAATCCGCGATCATTCGAACCCGATCACTACGCTCAAGCTGTCGTTCCGGGGCGGCGCCGCGCTCGATCCCGACGGCAAGAGCGGCCTCGCCAACCTGGCCGCCGCGACCATGGACGAGGGCGCGGGCGACATGGACAGCAACACCTTCCAGAAGGCACTCGACGAACGCTCGATCACGCTCCGCTTCACCGCCGGGCGCGACCGTTTCGATGGCTCGCTCAGGACCTTGAACAAGCATCGCGACGAGGCTTTCGAATATCTCCGCCTCGCGCTGAACGAACCGCGTTTCGACGAAGAGCCGGTCGAACGCATGCGCGCGCGCATCATTTCCGGCATCCGCCAGCAACAGGAAGACCCCCGCAACCGCGCCGGGCGGGCGCTGTTCGAGACCGCGTTCGAAGGGCATCCCTATGCGCGCGACAACGACGGCACGGTCGAGAGCGTCAGCGCGCTGACCGCCGCCGATCTTCGCACGTTCGTGGGTGAGCGCATCGCGCGCGACAACCTGTTGATCGGTGTCGTCGGCGATATCGACGCCGAGACCCTGAAAGGTTATCTCGACAAGGCGTTCGGCACGCTCCCCGAAAAGGCGGCGCCGTGGCACGTGGCCAAGATCGCGCCCAAGCTTTCGGGCGGCGTGCAGGTGATCGACGTCGACGTGCCGCAAAGTGCGATCCAGTTCGCGCAGCCGGGCATCCTGCGCAGCGATCCCGATTTCTATACCGCCTACGTGCTCAACTACGTGATCGGCGGCGGCGGCTTCGTGTCGCGCCTTTACGAGGAAGTGCGCGAAAAGCGCGGGCTGGCGTACTCGGTCTATTCGTACCTGATGCCGCTCGATGCGGCGGGCGCGGTCATGGGCGGCGCGGCAACGGCGAACGCGCGGGTCGCGGAAACGGTGACGACCGTCCGCGACGTCTGGAAAAAGTTCGCTGACGAAGGCCCGACGCCGGAAGAACTCAAGGATGCCAAGACCTACCTGACCGGTGCGTTCCCGATGCGCTTCACGTCGTCGTCGGCGATCGCCGACATGCTGGTCGGCATGCAGGAGGAAAACCTCGGCATCGATTACATCGAAAAGCGCAACAGCTATATCGAGGCGGTGACGCTCGAAGACGCGAAGCGCGTCGCCAAGCGCCTTTATCAGCCGGACAAGCTGACGTTCGCCATCGCCGGCAAGCCGGAAGGCGTCGTTTCCGGCAACTGAGCGCCGATTTTCCGAGGTGGCACGTGCAGCGGGCATTTGATAAAAGTGCCCATGCCGCTGATTTCCGAAACCCCCGCATGGAAACACCTGAGCCAGCTTCGTGGCGAATTGCAGGGCATCACGCTCGGCGATCTGTTCGCGGCTGACGCGGAGCGTGCGGCAAAGCTCAATGTCGATCTTGGCGATCTCTATATCGATTTTTCCCGTCAGCGGGTGACGCCCGACGTGCTGGCCGGGCTCGTGGCGCTCGCCGGGGCGGCGGACGTGCCGGGGTTTCTGAAACGCATGGCGGCGGGCGAGGCCGTGAACACGAGCGAGGACCGCGCCGCGCTGCACACCGCCGTCCGCGGCACGGAAGGCGCCGACGTCCGAACGGACATCGACGCCGCCGATGCGGCGATGCAGGCGTTTGTCGCGGCGGTGCACGCCGGAGAGATCGCGTCCGCCGGCGGTCAGCCGTTCGACGCCGTGCTGGCGATTGGCATCGGCGGCTCGGAACTCGGCCCGGCGCTGGCCCTCGATGCGCTCGGCGATGCGGCCGGGATGAAGCTCGACGTCCGCATGTGCGCCAACATCGACGGCATCGCCTTCGAACGCGCGACCGCCGGGCTCGATCCGGCGACGACGCTGGTGGTCGTGATCTCCAAATCGTTTCGCACCATGGAAACCGGCGCCAACGCCGAACGCGCGCAGGCCTGGATGCGCCGCGCCGTCGGCGAGAACTGGGCCGGGAACTTCGCCGCCGTCAGTGCCAACGTGGACGAGGTCGGTCAATTCGGCATTGCGGCGGACCGCATCTTTCCGATGTGGGACTGGGTCGGCGGGCGCTATTCGCTGTGGTCGGCGGTCGGTCTGCCGGTCGCGCTCGCCTTCGGTTGGGACGTGTTCGCAGAGCTGCGCGCCGGTGCTGCCGAAATGGACCGCCATGTGCTCTCGGCACCCGCCACCGAAAACGCGCCGATCCTGCTGGCACTGATGACGGTCTGGAACACGAACTTTCTGGGTTGCGGCGCCGAGGCTTGCGTACCCTACGACACGCGCCTCGCGCGGCTGGTCGGACATCTGCAGCAGCTCGAGATGGAGAGCAACGGCAAGCGCGTGACGGCGGAAGGCTATCCGGTCGACTACGCGACGCAGCCGGTGGTGTTCGGCGGCATCGGCCTCAATGCGCAGCATGCGTTCTTCCAGCAACTGCACCAGGGCACGGCCGCGCCCGTCGATATCCTGTTGCCGGCGCGCGCGCCGACCGGTGACGAGGCGCAGCACGACCTGTTGATTTCGAGCGCGCTGGCGCAGGCCGACGCGCTGGCGTTCGGCCGCGAAAACATGGCCGAGCCGCACCGGCATTATCCGGGCGACCGGCCATCGACGGTCATCGTCTATGGCGACCTCACGGCCCGCATGCTGGGCAAGCTGATCGCGCTTTATGAACACAAGACGGCCGCCGCCGCTGCCATCTGGGGCATTAACCCGTTCGATCAGTGGGGCGTCGAGCTGGGCAAGGAAATGGGCGACGCCGTGTTGCCGATGCTGGGCGATGCCGACGCCGCGCCGCCGTCGCTCGGCCCCCTGATCGGTGCCGTCAACCGGATGCGCGGCTCATGAGCATCCGCCGCCTGCCGGAAACCCTGGTCAACCGGATCGCCGCCGGCGAGGTGGTCGAGCGCCCGGCCTCCGCCGTCAAGGAACTGGTCGAAAACGCCATCGACGCCGGGGCCTCGCGGATCGACGTTTCTGTGCGCGACGGCGGCCAGACTTCGATCACGGTGACCGATGACGGTTCGGGCATGAGCGCTGATGAATTGCTGCTCGCGGTCGAACGGCACGCGACCTCGAAGCTGCCCGACGACGACCTGACGACGATCGCGACGCTGGGCTTCCGGGGCGAGGCGCTGCCCAGCATCGGCGCCGTCAGCCGCATGACGATTACCAGCCGCACCAAAGATGGCGACGGGGCGTGGTCGCTGAGCCTCGAGGGCGGGCGCATCGGCCAGCCGGAACCGGCGGCCCTTTCGGGCGGCACGCGGATCGAGGTGCGCGATCTTTTCTATGCGACCCCGGCGCGGCTCAAGTTCCTCAAGACGCCGCGCACCGAGCAGTCGCGCATCCTCGAGGTCATGCAGCGGCTCGCCATGGCGCATCCGGAGATCGGCTTCACGCTCAACGACGGCAACCGTGATGTCATGAAGCTGTTGCCGGAAACGGGCGACCTGTTCGATGCCCGGCTCGAACGGCTGGGCGCGATCATGGGCAGGGACTTCCGCGAAAACGCGTTTCCCATCGATGCCGAGCGCGAGGGCTACCGGCTGACCGGCTATGCGGGCGTGCCGACGCTCAACCGCGGCAATGCGCAGATGCAGTTCCTGTTCGTCAACGGCCGCCCGGTGCGCGACAAGTTGCTGCTGGGCGCGGTGAGGGGCGCCTACCGGGAATTCCTCGCCTCCGACCGGCACCCGCTGCTGGCATTGTTCCTCGAAATCCCGCCGCGCCACGTGGACGTCAACGTGCACCCCGCGAAAACCGAGGTCCGCTTCCGTGATGCGGGGATGGTCCGGGGGCTGATCGTCGGCTCGCTCCGCCACGGCCTGGCCGAAGCCGGTCACCGGGCGTCCACCACGGTCGCGGAAAGTGCGCTCGGTGCCTTCCGGCCGGGCGGCCTGCCGATGGGGCGCGGCGGCAATGCGGCCTATGCATACAGACCTGAACATGCGCACGCGTCCGGCCTGTCGGAACGCGCCAATGATTTCTATCGCCCGTTCGACGGCTTTGACGCGCCGCTGTCGGCGCGCATGGAAGCGGTGCCGGACGCCGGCACCGACGCCGTGCCCGGCGATCATCCGTTGGGCGTCGCCCGCGCCCAGGTGCACCAGACCTATATCGTCGCGCAGACCGCCGACGGCATCGTCGTCGTCGACCAGCATGCGGCGCACGAACGCCTGACCCAGGAGAAGATCAAGAAGGCGATGGCCCAGGGCGGGGTGCAGCGTCAGATGCTGCTGATCCCGGAAGTGGTGGAGATGGACGAAAGTACCTGCGAGCGGGTGCTGGCGCGCGCGCCCGAGCTCGCCGAGATGGGCCTCGCCATCGAGCCGTTCGGCAGCGGCGCCATCGCCGTGCAGGAGGTCCCGGCGCTGCTGGGCGAGACCGACGTACAGGGCCTGATTCGCGATCTTGCCGACGACCTCGCCGAATTCGACGGTGCCATCGCGCTGGAAAAACGGATCGACGACGTGTGCGCGACCATGGCGTGTCACGGCAGCGTGCGTGCCGGGCGCCGGCTGACGGCCGATGAAATGAACGCGCTGCTGCGCGAGATGGAGGCGACGCCACACTCCGGGCAGTGCAGCCACGGCCGCCCGACCTATGTCGAGCTCAAGCTGGCCGACATCGAGAAGCTGTTTGGCAGACGCTGACAATTTCGCGCATTTAACCCCCTCACCTAACCTCTCCCCCTGGAAGGGGGAGAGGAATAAGAGCGGTACGTGCATCGATGCGAGAGTCCCTCTCCCCTGGAACGGGGGAGAGGACAGGTGAGGGGGCTATTCGACCGATAGAAAACTCACCGTGGCGCGGCCGTACTTGCGCTGGTCTTCCATGGTGAAACCGCGCGGCGCGTCGAAGCTGCGCTCGGTCGGCGTTTCCACCACACAGAGGCTGCCTTTCGCGATCCAGCCGCGTGACAGCATCGACAGCAGCGCCGGGCCGGACACGTCCTGGTCGTAGGGCGCATCCAGAAATGCATAGGTCGCCGGGCACTGGGCGATGCGGGGCGGCGGCGGCATCTTGGTCGCATCGAGCCGGAGCACCGTGACGGCGCGGCCCTGACCCATCGTACCGGCGTTCTTGAGGATCGTCGCGCGGGCAACGTCATCCAGATCGATAAAGGTGACCGGCGTGGCCCCCCGGCTCATCGCCTCGAGCCCCAGTGCACCGGTCCCGGCGAACACGTCGATCGCCGATGCGCCCTCGATCTCGGGCGCGAAGGGTGCGTGCTCGATGATGTTGAAGATGCTCTCGCGCGCCCGGTCGGAGGTCGGGCGGATGTCCCAGCTTTCCGGGGCCACAAGGCGGCGGCCCTTGAACTTGCCGCTGACTATTCTCATCGGGTGATCCTCATGAAAGGAACCTGCCGACCTGGTCGCGCAGCGCCTTGGGCCGCACTTCCTCGACCTCGCCGACCGGCAGGTGGCCGATCTGGAACGGGCCGTAGGCGGTGCGGATCAGGCGGTTCACGGTAAGGCCGATATGTTCCATGACCTTCCGCACTTCACGGTTTTTGCCTTCCTTGAGGGTCACCGTCAGCCAGGCGTTGGCGCCGGTGCGCGTGTCGAAGGCCGCCGTGATGGGGCCATACTTGACGCCGTCCACCGTGACGCCGCGCCCCAATGACGTCAGGTCCTTGGCGTCGATGGTGCCGTGCACGCGCACGCGGTAGCGCCGCGTCCAGCCGGTTTCCGGCAGTTCCAGCTTGCGCGCCAGCTCGCCGTCGTTGGTCAGCAAAAGCAGGCCTTCGGAATTGAGATCGAGCCGGCCCACCGAAATCACGCGCGGCATGTGTGCGGGCAGCGCGTCGAACACGGTCTGGCGGCCGGACTCGTCCCTGTGCGTCGTCACCAGCCCCTGCGGCTTGTTATAGCGCCAGAGCCGCGTCGGTTCCTTGTCCGGCAGCGCGTTGCCGTCGACGACGACCTTGTCGCCCGGTTTGACGACACAGGCGGGGGTGGTCAGTTTCTTGCCGTTGACCTCGACCCGGCCGGCTTCGATCCAGCGTTCGGCCTCGCGCCGGGAACAGAGGCCGGCGCGCGCCATCACCTTGGCGATGCGCTCGCCGTCGCTGCTGCTTTTCTCAGGTTTTTTCGTGGGTTTGTTCATGGGGGCATGAAGTGCGGCCAAGGGACCTGAAAGTCAAGCGCTTGACCGATCTGCGCGCCGGGGGCACCAATGGCGCATGAACATGCCGGACAGCCAATGGATGCGGATCGCGCTTGACGAAGCCCGGGCCGCGGCGGATCGGGGCGAGGTCCCCGTCGGTGCCGTGCTGGTGTCCGGCACGGGTGTTGAGCTTGCGCGCACTGGCAACCGGATCGAGGAAACCTCGGATCCGACCGCGCACGCGGAGATCCTCGCCATCCGCAAGGCGGCCGCCGATGCCGGCTCGCCCCGGCTCACCGGCAGCGTGCTTTACGTGACCCTGGAGCCCTGCGCCATGTGCGCGCAGGCGATCTCGCTGGCGCGCGTCGGGCGCGTCGTCTTCGCGGCCTATGATCCGAAGGGCGGCGGCGTCGAGCATGGCGCCCGCGTTTTTTCGCACACCACCTGCCATCACGTCCCCGAGGTCGTCGGCGGCCTGATGGAAACCGAGGCGGGCGAATTGCTGAAAGATTTTTTCAGGGAACGGCGGTAGGAAACCACAGAGGCGCAGAGGCACAGAGAAATACTCAATATGCTTTTTCGTCATTTCCGCGAACGCGGAAACCCAGACATTCCAACGTTTAATCTGGGTCCCCGCTTGCGCGGGGATAACAGGCGGGAAATGAAGCTTTCTTCTCTGTGCCTCTGCGCCTCTGTGGTTAAACTTTAAGCCTCAGGCGCGAGCGGCAGGTTCACCAGGATGTTCTGCGGCTTGAGGCGCAGGCGTTTCTTTTCGTTCATGGCGAGACCGAGATAGACCGGGCGCCCGGCAATGTCGGGCTGCATCAGGCTCTCGTCCTTGAACTCCATCCGGAACAGGCTGAGCAGGCGTTCCATCCGCTCCTCGTCGACGTCGTTGTCGTCGTAGAGGTCGTTGAGCAACGCCGTGGCTTCCGTATCCAGTCCGATGTGCCAGACCCATTTCTCGTCCGTGATCTGCTGCACCGGCTGAATCGAGACGGCGGCGCCGGTGAAATGTTCGACCCACGTTTCGAGCACGCGGCAGAGCGCGTCGAGCCCGGGCCGCGTGAACGACAAATCGAGCACCATGTCGTGGCGTTCGTCGCGCTGCCAGTACTTGTGCGCGTTTTCCGCCTGCATCACATCGAGGTCGACCTGGCGCGGCTTGATGCCGCCGTCGACAAGCAGTTCGCCGATGGCGCCCATACCGCCGGTCTGCGCCAGCATCTCGACGGTTTCCAGATCACCGGCGAGGATCGATCCTTCGTGGATCGTCACGGTCTGCTCGCGGAACAGAAGTTCGCCGGCCCGCGCGCGGAACGGATCGTCGGTGCCGTCCAGCATCGCGCGCGTGATGACCTGCACCATCTGGTCGAGGAACATCGGCGCCGTCCTGACGTCGCCCTCGCGGAACAGATTCAGATAGCAGTTCTCGACCGTGCCGGCGTCGACCAGCCGGTTGCGGAAATCGATCAGGACGCGGTAGTTGTCGCGCCCGTCCGGGTCTTCCAGCGCCGCGATGTCGTCGTCGCTGACGGGGCGCTTCGGGTTCTCGAGCAGCTCGGCGTGCAGTGCGCGCTCCCTGTCGCAGCTTTCCTCGACGGGTGCGATCTCCGGACGTGCCAGGTAGGCGCGCAGGAAATCGTCGGTCACCGTCAGGTGCCCGTTGGCGTCGTGTTTCAGCAGCGCATAGCCCGAGTTCTGCCAGAAGTTCGGCCGTCGGGCAGCCATCGGCGGCGGCAGGTTTTCAACCATTATTCAGCGGCTCGAAGTATGAGGCCGGGCATCAGTTGTGGCCGGAGATGTCGGCGTGCAGCGGCTTGGTTTCCTCGAACGTCTTCATCTGTTCGTCGGTCGCCTTTTCCTGGTACTTCGATTTGTACTCGTCGTAAGGCATGCCGTAGATCATCTCGCGCGCCTCGTCCGACGAAAGATCGACACCGCGCGCCTCGGCGGCGGCAACCAGCCACTTCGACAGGCAGTTCCGGCAGAAGCCCGCCGTGTTCATGATGTCGATGTTCTGCGCGTCGGTGCGCTTTTGCAGGTGCTTGACCAGCCCGCGGAACGCGTCGGCCTGGATTTCGGTCAGTGTCTTGTCGTCCATGATGGTCTCCCCGGAATGATTTTGCCTTGCAGCCGATATGGGGGCGGCGGGGTGTTATTGCCAGCCCGCCAGCCTTTTCTGCCCCTTATCGTCCAATGGCCCGCCAGCCTTATCGGCCCACGGCTCGCCAGCCGATATCCCGGCGGCAGAAGCCCTCGGGCCAGTCGATGGCGTCGACGGCGTCGTAGGCGCGTTTCTGTGCGTCCTCGACGGTGTTGCCCAGCGCGGTGACGCCCAGCACGCGCCCGCCGTTGGCGAGCATGCGGCCGTTGCCGTCCGTCTTGGTGCCGGCGTGAAACACGGTGACATCGTCCATCGCGTCGGCGTCATCGAGCCCCCTGATCTCGGTGCCCTTGGCATATTTGCCGGGATAGCCGTTCGCTGCCATGACCACGGTCAGCGCCGCGCGCGGATCCCATTTCAGCTTGATCTTGTCCAGTTCCCCCTTGGCGGCGGCGAGCAGCATTTCCAGCGCGTCGGATTTCAGCCGCGACATGATTGGCTGGCATTCGGGGTCGCCGAAGCGGCAATTGAACTCGATCACCTTGGGGCCGTCCTCGCCGATCATCAGCCCAGCAAAGAGGACGCCTTTATATGGTTTGCCCTCCTTCGCCATGCCCTCGACCGTCGGCGTGACGATCTCGTCCATGATGCGTTTTTCCATCGCCTCGTCGAGCACCGGGGCCGGCGTATAGGCGCCCATGCCGCCGGTGTTCGGGCCATGATCGCCGTCGTGCACCTGCTTATGGTCCTGCGCACCGGCCAGCGGGATGGCGCGTGTGCCGTCGCACAGCGCGAAGAAGCTCGCTTCCTCGCCGGTCAGGAATTCCTCGATGACGATCTCCGCGCCGGCGTCGCCGAAGGCTTCCTCGATCATGATCTGGTCGACGGCGGCATAGGCTTCGTTGATGGTATGGCTGAGGATCACGCCCTTGCCGGCGGCAAGACCGTCCGCTTTGACGACGACGGGGTGGTTCTTGATACGGATGTATTCCTTTGCCGCGTCCGGTTCGTCGAAGCGCTCGTAGTCGGCGGTCGGAATGCCGTACTTGGCGAGCAGATCCTTCATCATGCCCTTGGACCCCTCGATCTCGGCGGCCGCCGCGGACGGGCCGAACACGGGAATGCCCATGGCGTCGATCCTGTCGGCGAGCCCCGCCACAAGCGGGGCCTCGGGCCCGACGATGACGAACTCGATACCGAGGTCCTTCACGGCGGCACAGATGCCGTCCAGATCCTCGGCGCCGATGTCCAGGCACTCGGCACATGCGGCAATCCCGGCATTTCCAGGGGCGGCATAGAGCTTCGTCAGTTTTGGCGATTTCGCCACTGCCCACGCCAGGGCATGTTCGCGCCCGCCGCCACCGACTATCAGAACCTTCATGAAAGCGTTTCTCCCTGCTTCCTCGCCAGCACAGGGCGGTTGTCATCACCGCCGCCTTGAGACATACAGTCTATTTATGAGCGACGCCCCGTCCACCCATAATAGCGGCGACAACGTTCCCGTCTTCTCCGTGACCGAAGTGTCCGGTCTGGTCAAGGCGACGGTCGAAGGCGCGTTTCAGCGCGTCCGCATCCGGGGCGAGATATCCGGCTTCAAGCGCGCCGCGTCGGGGCATCTCTATTTCACCCTGAAAGACGAGAACGCGGTCATCGACGGGGTCAGCTGGCGCACCACCGCCGGACGCCTCAAGGTCGACCCCGAAGACGGCATGGAGGTGATCGCGACGGGCCGCATCACGACCTATCCCGGGCGCTCGAAATACCAGATCGTCGTCGACCAGATGGAACTGGCGGGCGAGGGCGCGCTGCTCAAGCTGTTGGAAGAGCGCAAGAAGAAGCTCGCTGCCGAGGGCCTGTTCGACGAAAGCGCGAAACGGGACCTGCCGTTTCTGCCCGACGTCATTGGCGTCGTCACCTCGCCGACGGGTGCGGTGATCCGCGATATCCTGCATCGTCTCGCCGACCGTTTCCCACGCCGGGTGCTGGTGTGGCCGGTGCTGGTGCAGGGCGACGGCGCCGCCGAGCAGGTGGCCGCCGCGATCCGTGGGTTCAACGCGCTATCGGAAGACGGGCATGTGCCGCGTCCCGATCTGCTGATCGTCGCGCGTGGCGGCGGCTCGCTGGAAGATCTCTGGGCCTTCAACGAGGAAGCCGTGGTGCGTGCCGCGGCGGAAAGCGACATTCCGCTGATTTCCGCCGTCGGTCACGAAACCGACTGGACGCTGATCGATCTGGCGTCCGACCGGCGCGCGCCGACACCGACGGCCGCCGCCGAAATGGCGGTGCCGGTGCGTTACGAGGTCATGGCGCAGGTCGCCGACAGCGAGGGCCGGCTGATCCGCGCCGTCAAGCGCAGAACGGACACCATGCGCCGCGAGGTCGCCGCGCTTGCCCGTGGCCTGCCGAACCTGCGCCGCACGGTGGAAACCGCGTCGCAGCGCCTCGACGACTGGTCGGAACGGCTCGGCAATGCGCTTAAGGCCGGATTGCGGCATCGCCGCCAGCGCCTGCCGAAACGCATCCTGCCGCCGACGCGCGCCATTGCCGAAGCAGGCAAGCGTCTCGCGGTGACGGGACGCGAGCTGGAACGCGCCTACCGCGACGACCTCCGGGGCAAGGCCCGTTCGCTCGAACATCTGGGCCAGTTGCTGGAAAGCTTCTCCTACGAACGCGTGCTGGATCGCGGCTTCGCGCTGGTGACGACGCCCGCCGGTGCCACGGTGACGTCCGTCGCGTCGCTGAAGCCGTGCGATGACGTGAACATCCGTCTCGCGGACGGGGTCGCGGGCGCGCGCATCGCCGGCGGTGCCGCGCAGCAGAAAAAGAAACCGAAGAAGGCCGCCGCGGGCGGCGACGATCCGCAGGGGACATTGCTTTGAGATTTGTCCATAACCCCCCTCACCTAACCTCTCCCCCTCAAAGGGGGAGAGGAATTAGGGTGGAGTCTGTCGACAGGGTCCCTCTCCCCCGGGGCCGGGGGAGAGGACAGGTGAGGGGGCTTCTCCTGTTTCTGCTGTCGATGCTGCTGGCTGGGCCGGTACAGGCGGAAATCCCGCTGGCGCTCTCCGGCACGGCGGCCGAAGGCGGGCTGATGCTGGGCAAGACCGCGCCCGGCGCAACCGTAACCCTGGATGGGGCGGCGGTGCGCACCTCATCCGACGGCGACTTCCTGCTCGGGTTCGGGCGCGACGCCGCGGGGACCAAGCGGCTCGAGGTCACGCTCGGTCATGAAAAGGCAGTGCGCGAGATCGCCGTCGCCGACCGCACGTTCAGGATCGAGCGCATCGATGGCCTGCCGAAAAAGAAGGTGACGCCGGACCCGGAAGCACTGGCGCGGATCAAAGAAGAAAAGGCCGAGATGGATGCGGCCAAGAAAACCACCGACGCCGCGGCTTCCTATCTCGGCGGTTTTCAATGGCCGGCGCGGGGCCGGCTTTCCGGCGTCTACGGTTCGCAGCGCATTTTGAACGGCCAGCCGAGGCGCCCGCATTACGGCACCGACGTCGCCGCCCCGGTCGGCACGCCCGTGAAGGCCATGGCCGGCGGCCGCGTGACGTTCGTGCATCCGGGCATGTTCTTTAACGGCAAGACGGTGCTGATCGATCATGGCCTCGGCCTGCGCTCGGTCTATATCCATTTGTCGGATACATCGGTCAAAGCGGGGGACACTGTCACTGCGGGCACCGCCATCGGCGCCATCGGCAAGACCGGGCGCGCCACCGGGCCACACCTGCATTTCGCCCTGACGCTGGGTAGCATACCCATCGATCCGGAGCTGGTGCTGGGCGAAATGCCTAAATAAACGTCAAATAAATCAAAGATTTGATCGCTCACGGATTCGTCATGTTTGGGCGCGGCGGAAATTGTGCTACGATCCTGTCAGTTGGATAAAGGAGACGATCCCATGAAGTATGGCGTTCTAGCTCTTGCTCTGACGGCGTTTGTTGCGTTTGCGGCGTCGCCCGCGTTCGCCGAATGTGCAGGTCACAAGAAAACGGCAGAGATCTCGACACCGGCCACCACGGCGGATATTTCGACCAAATCGTCGAAACCGTCCGGTAGCTGATCCGCTCTCAGCCCGTTTCAGGAATCACCCGGCCACCGGTTGTGGAGCCACAGCCACTGGCCGGGTTTTTCACGCACCCACCCCTCGATGATCTGATTGGCGCGCACCGTGAACGCGCGCGCGTCGGCGGTTGCGTCGCCCGTATCCTCGGCATAAATCAACGGTGAGATTTCGACCCGGAAGTGCGCCCCCCCTTCACGGATGACGCGCGCCGGCAGGACTGGGCATTTCGTCTTTACCGCAAGATCGCCGAGCGCCGTCGCCGTCATCGCGTCGCGCCCGAAGAACGGCACAGCGATGCCGTCGTTCATTTTCTGGTCCATCAGCACGCCGATGTGCTCGCCGGCTCGAAGTGCCCGCAGCATTTCCTTCGCACCCTCGCGGCCCTTGCGGATCATCCGGTCGCGGTACTGTTCGCGGCCGGCGAGATACAGTTTCTGCACGTACGGGTTATTGGCCTCGCGATAGACGAAGCGCGACGGCACGCCATAGACATGCGCCGCCGCCGGTCCCAGCTCCCAGTTGGCGAGGTGCGCGCTCAGGAAAAAACCCGGTTCGCCGTCATCGCGGAATTCCAACATGTGCTCCAGGCCGTCGATCCGCACCCGCGCATCCTGTTCACCGAAAGTAAACGCGTTGAAATGCGGAAACTCGGCGACGGTGCGGCCCAGGTTCTCCCACATGTCGGCGATGATCTTTTCCGCCTCGGCGTCGGCGATGCCGGGAAACGCGCGTTCGATGTTTTTCCGTGCGCGTTCCGAAACGGAAATACGCGGGCCCAAGGTGCGTCCGAGCCAGCCGCCGAGCGCCGATGCCCAGTCGACCGGCAGGATCCTGAACAGGCCCCAGACGAGCGCCACCGGCACCGCTTCCAGCGGGTGGCGGACATACCTCTCGAAAAAGGACATCGGGCGCAGCATGGCGTCAGTTTAGGCCGCTCTGCTTGAGAATAAAGGCCTGCCACGCGCCCGCGTCGTCCCACGTCAATGCAACCGGGTAAGACGTTACGTCCGCGCGCATTTCCTCGGGAATACGGACGGCATCCTTGGCCGTGGTGACGAGCGTGGCATGTCGTGCCTTCGCATCGGCGATCAGCGGTTCGATGTCTCCGGCGGTGAAGGGATGGTGGTCCGGGAAGGCTTCGGTACGCACAAGATCGGCGCCCTGGGCGCGCAGCGTTTCAAAGAACTTCGCCGGCTGGCCGATCCCGGCAAAGGCGACGACCGGCTTGCCGGCGAGATCGGGGGCATCGCTCGCGGGCCGGATCGCGGCTCGGAAGCGGGGCAGGGAAGAGGAACCCGTTTCGACATCACCCTCGCCGATGACGACGAGGGCATCGGCACGCTTGAGCGCCCCCTGAACGGGTTCCCTGAGCGGTCCGGCCGGCATCGGATGGCCGTTGCCGAACCCGTATGCACCGTCGACGACAAGGACGGAGAGCGCCTTGGCGAGCGTCGGGTTCTGGAAACCGTCGTCCATGACGATGACGCCGGCCCCGGCATCGCAGGCTGCCTTGGCGCCGGCGACACGATCGGCGCTTCGCCAGACGGGCGCATGCGCCGCCAGAAGCAGGGCTTCGTCGCCGACATCTTTTGCGGTGTGCTTTTCCGGATCGACCCGGACGGTGCCGGTGAGCGCGCCGCCGTAACCGCGTGTCAGCACGTGCGGCGCCTTGCCGGCGGCGGTCAGCCGCTTGACCAGATCGAGGCAGACCTGCGTCTTGCCTGCACCACCGGCGACGACGTTGCCGACGCAGATGACGGGAACGGGGGCCTGCCACGTTGCCGCCTTTCCGGCGCGCGACGCCGTCACGGTCCCGTAGATCCAGCCCAGGGGGGCGAGCGCACTGGTGATCAGCCTGTCGAGGATGGCGCGGCGCCCCGGCCCCCAGAACTCAGGCGCGTTCACGGGGTTTCTCCGTGTCGCTCTCGAGATACGGCGAGATGTGGTCCATGAACACGTCGAGCACCTGCGATTCGCGCTCCACATAGTCGAACGCCGCCTTGGCGCGGGCCTGCGCCTCGGCGGGGGTGTCGAGATCGCGGTTGATGGCGTCGGCGAGGGCATCGGCGTCCTGAACGACCTCAAGGCCACCCGCCGCGACCATGGCCTTGGTGATCTCGTCGAAGTTCCAGTAATGCGGCCCGGTGATGATGGCGGCGCCCAGTCTTGCCGGTTCGATGGTGTTCTGGCCGCCGGCGGGCACCAGCGACTTGCCCATGAAGACGATGGGCGAGAGGCGGAAGAACAGGCCCAGTTCGCCCAGCGTATCGGCGAGATAGACATCCGTTTCCGCCGTAACGGGTTCGCTGTTGGTCCTGACGGCGACACTGGCGCCGGCGTCCCTGAGCATCTGGGCGATCTCCGGTCCGCGGTCGGGATGCCGGGGTACGATGATCGTCAGCAGGTCGGGATGCGTCTCGCGCACGGTGCGGTGCACAGCAAGTGCCGCAGCCTCTTCGCCGGCATGCGTGCTGGCGGCGAGCCACATCGGCCTGAGCCCGGTGCGGGCACGGATTTCCGCGAGCGTACCTTCGTCGCAGGGCAGCGCCGGAACGGCGAACTTCATGTTGCCCATGCGGACCACGTTGTTGGCCCCCAGCGCGCGGTAACGTTCGACGTCGGTGTCGGTCTGCGCCAGCACGGTCCTGAAGCAGCCCAGCAGGGCGCGGGCGAGCGAACGCCAGCGCTGCCACCTGAGGAACGACGGCGGCGACATGCGCGCGTTGACGAGGATCATCGGCACGCCGCGGTCGTGGGTCTCGATGACGAGGTTCGGCCACAGTTCGGATTCCCACCACAGCGCCAGATCGGGTTTCCAGTAATCCAGGAACGCCCGCACATAGGGCAGCCGGTCGACCGGAACGAATTGGTGGATCGCACCGTCCGGCAGGCGTTCGCGCATCAGGCGCGCAGACGTCACCGTGCCGGTGGTGACGAGCACGTTGGGCGAGCCGGGCCGGGCCACGAGCTCCTCGATCACCGGCAGCATGGAAAGCGACTCGCCGACGCTGGCGCCGTGCATCCAGATCAGACGGCCGTCAGGACGCGGCAGCCCGGCAACGCCCCTGCGTTCGGGGAAGCGCGCCGCGTCTTCCTTGCCGCGCTTGAGGCGCTTCTTCAGGTAATGCGAAATCAGCGGGGCGCCAACGGCGGTCGCCAGCCGGTACATGGACAGGATCATGCGGCGATGCCCTCCGCCTTTTCGGCAGGTGCAACCGGTGCTCGTCCCGTCATCTCGTCGGCGTCGTGCGTGATGCCGTTCAAGCGGTTTTCCAGTTCGTCGCGGCAGCGCGTGAGTTCATCTTCGTCGGCGTCGCGGGGCACGCTCAACGGCTCGCCCCAGATCAGCACGCCCTTCGAGAACGGCAGCGCGATCAGAAAACGGTCCCACGTGCCGAGGACACGGCCGCGCTCGATCCCGTAGGTCACGGGCAGGATCGGGACGCCCGAAAGCTTGGCCAGGCTGACGATGCCGTCGGAGACCCGCATGCGCGGTCCGCGCGGCCCGTCCGGCGTGATGCCGACCCACTCGCCCGCACGCAGCGCCTTGACCATGGACCGGAGCGCACCGGCGCCGCCCTTCGACGACGATCCCTTGACCCAGCCGATGTCGAAATTGGCGACCGTGTTGGCGATCAGTTCGCCGTCGCGGTGCGCGCTGATCAGCATTTTGAACGGATGCGGTTTCTGCCACGTGTAAGGTGCCATCAGAAGCCGGCCGTGCCAAAAGCACAGGATCGCCGGGCCCTTGGCGAACAGGTCGTCGAGATTGCCGTTGCCGACGAACGTCCATCGGCTGGTCATCCAGACGAAGCGGATGTACTGCGCCGCGATCCAGCAGACGGCGCGCCGCACGCCCGCGTTTTTCGATATCTTTTTTGAAAGCGACTTCAGCACCGGTCCGCCAACTCAACCCGTGCCGGCCTTGGCCTGCGTTTCCGCCTCGGCGGCGAACTGCAGGGCATAGAGCTTTTCGTAGGCGCCGCCTTTTTCGACCAGTTCCCGGTGCGAGCCGGTTTCGACGATGGTGCCGTTCTGAATCACGTAGATCAGGTCGGCGCCGACGATGGTCGAGAGCCGGTGCGCGATCACCAGCGTGGTGCGTCCCTGCATCAGGTGATCGAGGGCTTCCTGCACGTGGCGTTCGCTTTCGGTATCGAGCGACGACGTCGCCTCGTCGAGCAACAGGATCGGTGCGTTCTTGAGGATGGCGCGCGCAATGGCGAGGCGCTGACGCTGCCCGCCGGACAGCTTCACGCCGCGCTCACCGACCTGGGTCTCGAAGCCTTCCGGCAGGTCGTTGATGAACTCAAGCGCGGCCGCGTGGCGCGCCGCGTCCTCGATTTCGGCGTCGGTCGCGCCCGGCTTGCCATAGGCGATGTTGGCGCGGACCGTGTCGTCGAACAGGGTTACTTCCTGGCTGACCAGCGAGATATTGGCATAGAGGCTTTCCAGCGTCGCGTCGCGCACGTCGGTGCCGTCGATGGTAATGGTGCCGGCATTGATGTCGTAAAAGCGCGGGATCAGGTTGAGGATCGTCGACTTGCCGGCACCCGACGGCCCGACAAGCGCCACCGTCTTGCCCGCCGGCACCGACATGGTGACGTGTTCCAGTGCGGGCTGGCCCTCGATGTACGAGAACTCGACGTCGGCCAGTTCGATCGCGCCTTGGGCCGGGGTGGCGAGCGGCTTGGCGTTAGGGCTTTCGGTGATGCCCGGTTCGGTGTCGAGCAGGTCGAACAGGCGCTGTGCGCCGGCCAGGCCCTCCTGCAGGCTGGCGTTCAGATTGGCGAGGCGCTTCATCGGTTCGTAGGCAAGCAAGAGCGCCGTGATGAACGAGAAGAACGAGCCCGGATCCAGGTTCTGGTGGATCACCCGGTAGCCGCCGTAAACGATGACGACGGCGACGGCACAGCCGCCCAGCGTCTCCATGATCGGGCTCGACAGCGCCCGGATGCGCGCCGACTTGATGGTGAGGGTAAAAATCCGCTCCACCAGCTTGGAGACACGGGATGTTTCGTAATCCTCCATGCCGTAGGCCTTGACCACACGGATGCCCTGGAAGCTCTGATCGAGGATCGCCGAAAACAGCCCGGTTTCTTCCTGCGTGTTGGCGGTCACCTTGCGCATGCGCTTGCCGAGCCGGACGATCGGATAGACCGCGATCGGGAACACGAAAAAGGCGATGAACGCCAGCTGCCAGTCCTGTACGAACATGACAGTGACGAGGCCGACCAGCGACAGGAGATCCTTGCCGAAACCGGTGAGCGCGTTCGAGACGGCGACCCGCATGTGGTTGATGTCGACCAGGAAGCGCGACACCAGCCGGCCGGACGGCATGGAATTGAAGAACCCGAGATCCATGCCGATCAGGTGCCGATAAAGCCGCGTCTGGTTGTCGGCGATGATACGCAGGCCGACAAACGCCATCAGCAGCGACTGGCCGTAGCTGGCGAACCCCTTGGCGAGGAACGTCGCGAAGACCGCGCCCGATACCCACCACAGCATGTCCTCGCGTTCGGCGATGAACACGTCGTTGACGACCGGCTCCATCAGATAAGCGGAAAGCGCCGTGGTCGCCGAAACCACGCCCATGCACAGCAGCGCCAACACCAGACGCCCCCAGTAATGGCGCAGGTTGTCGCGGATCAGGCGGCGGATCAGGACATCCGTCGGCAGATGCTGTCCGGGTTTCTTTTCGTCTTTGTTTTCCAAGGCTTGGCGACCGTTGTTACGAACGGCCGGACATTACCACACGGGGAGTCGGGTCGCCAATGCGTATGGTCGGGGTTTGTCAGCTGGTTAAGGCCCCCCTCACCTAGCCTCTCCCCCCAAAAGGGGGAGAGGGATTAGAGCGGGACCTGTCGTCAGGGTCCCTCTCCACCACGAATGTGGGGGAGAGGACAGGTGAGGGGGTAAACGTGGTGCGGGAAAGGTCGCTACGCCGCCGGTTTGATCGCGTGTTCGCCCCGGAACGGGTAGAGATTGCCGAAGAACTGGTCAATGGAGCGATCCCACGAATAGCCTTCGGCGTGGGTGCGGCAGATCGCGGGGTCAATCACCAGCGCCTTCCTGGCGGCGTCTTCCAGGTCTTCGCTGAGAACCCCCACCGGCGCATCGCCGATCACGTCCAAGGGGCCCGGCACCGGGTACGCCGCGACAGGCAGCCCCGACGCCAGCGCTTCAAGGAGCACAAGGCCGAAGGTGTCGGTCCGGCTCGGGAACACGAACACGTCCGATGCCGCGAAATGACGTGCCAGGTCGTCGCCTTCGCGGGCGCCCATGAACTTCGCGTCCGGGTACTTTTCTTCGAGGTGCGCACGCGCCGGCCCGTCGCCGACGATCATCTTGGTGCCGGGCAGGTCCAGCTTCAGAAACGCCTCGATGTTCTTTTCGATGGCAACGCGGCCGACGTAGACGCTGATCGGGCGCGGGAAATCGAGGAAGGTCTCGTCGCGCGGGTGAAACAGCTCGGTGTTCACGCCGCGCGTCCAGCGCACGATGTTGTTGAAGCCGCGCGCGGCCAGGTCGTCCTCGATGGTCTGTGTCGCGACCATGATGCGTTTGCCGGTGTTGTGGAACTTCCTGAGCTGCGCGTAGCTCCAGCTGAGCGGGAACTTGCAGCGCGCGTGGATGTATTCCGGAAACCGGGTGTGATAGGCGGTGGTGTAGGGATAACCGCGCGCGAGACAGTGCTTGCGCGCGGCCTGGCCGAGCGGCCCCTCGGTCGCGATGTGGATGGCGTCGGGCCGGAAGTCCTCGATGATGCGCGCCGTCTTCGCGCCGGGCAGCACGGCGAGGCGGATTTCCGGGTACGTCGGACAGGGGATCGTGCGGAACCAGTCCGGCGTCACCATCGCGACCGCGTGACCGCGCCCGATCAGGCCTTTCCTTACAGTATCGAGCGAACGGACGACGCCATTGACCTGAGGAAGCCAGGCGTCGCTGACGATGAGGATTCGCATGTATCTTTTCCTAAAAGCGAGAGCCCCTGCAACTCGGCCCAGTGCAGGATCTCGAGGCGGCCGTCTTCGTGCTCGACGAGCGCGGTGCAGCTTTCGACCCAGTCGCCGTCGTTGCAGTAGGTGATGCCGTTGATCTCGCGCATTTCGGCGGAGTGGATGTGCCCGCAGATGACGCCGTCGGTGCCGCGGCGCTCGGCTTCCTCGACGACCGCGTCCTCGAACTTGGAAATGTATTCGACCGCGTTCTTGACCTTGTGCTTGAGAAACGCCGACAGCGACCAGTACGGCAGCCCGAGGCGCCGCCGTGCCAGGTTGAACCAGAGGTTGACCGCGATCGCCGCGGTGTACGCATGATCGCCCAGGAACGCGAGCCACTTGGCGTACTTGATGACGCCGTCGAAGCGGTCGCCGTGCAGGACCAGGAAGCGCCGGCCGTCGGCCATCGTGTGCACCGTTTCGTACAGCACCGCGACGCGGCCGAAGCGGTGGTTGGTGAAGTCGCGGAATTTTTCGTCGTGGTTGCCGGGAATGTAGATCACCCGCGTGCCCTTGCGCGCCTTGCGCAGCAGTTTCTGGATCACGTCGTTGTGGGCCTGACGCCAGTACCACGCGCGCTTCATGCGCCAGCCGTCGATGATGTCGCCGACGAGGTAGAGATAGCGGCTTTCCGTGTTCTTGAGGAAATCGAGCAGCATCTCGGCCTGGCAGCCGGGCGTGCCCAGGTGGATGTCGGAGATCCAGATGCTGCGGTACCGGTGCCGGGTTTTGCTGATTTCGTTCACGATGACCGTCGATCTCTGCCCAGATACACTTTATTTGGTGGCCGGACAGTACCCGATGCATATTTTACTTTTGTGACGAATAAAAACCTTCACTGTTTTGTCATGTGACGAACATATATTTTTGATGTTGGTTAAGCGCCTGCGATTGCCCGGTTTTTTACTTGGAGACGCCGCCTTGACCGCTTCCGAAAACCTGCCCGAGCGCGCGCATCGGCGCGTTCTTGTCATCCACAACCCGACCGCCGGCTGGCGCCGCCGCCGCCGTTTCGAACGCATCCTGAGTGCATTGATCGCCGCGGGCGTCGACGTCGACGTGCGGCCGACGACCCAGCGCGGCGACGCGGAGATGTACGCCCGCGAAGCGGACGAAACCAGGCTCGACGCCATCGCGGTGGCGGGCGGCGACGGCACCATCAACGAGGTGGTCAACGGGCTCGGCGACAAGGCGCTGCCGCTGGCGGTCATCCCGCTCGGCACCGCGAACGTGCTGGCGCATGAAATCGGCCTCGGCGGGTCACCGGCGGAAATCGCCCGGACCATCGCCACGGGCCGGCCGCAGCAGATCTCGGTCGGCGTCGTCAACGGGCGGCGCTTCGTGATGATGGCGGGCTTCGGCTTCGATGCGCACGTGGTGGCGCAGGTCAAACCGCGGGTAAAGAAATTCCTCGGCAAGACGGCCTATGTACTCTCCACGCTCCGCACGCTGATCGCGTTCACCTTCCCGCGCTACCGCGTTACCGTCGACGGCGACACGTTCGAGGTCGCCTCCGCGGTGATCGCGAACGGGCACTTTTATGGCGGCACGTTCGTCTGTGCGCCGGACGCACGCCTCCAGGACCCGTCGCTGCACGTGGTGCTGTTCATGAAGCCGGGGGTGTTCCGGACCATTCGCTACGCGGTGTGGCTGGCGCTCGGGCGCCTGACGAAATTGCCCGACGTGAAGATCGTGCCGGCCACCGACATCACGGTCGAGCGCGTCGATCACGACCCGGTGCAGGGCGACGGCGACATCCTCGCCAGCCTGCCGGCCCGCATTACCCTCGCGCCCGCCGCGCTGGCACTTCTGATGCCGGGGTGAGGGGTCTGGCGAAAAGTCCTGCGGCGCGGCCTCGGTATACTTTTCGCCAATTCAGATCCCGTCATTCCGGCCCCCGCTTTTGCGGGCACAGGCTCCAGCCGGAATCCAGTTTTCCCGTTGTTCTGGACCCCGGCCTTCGCCGGGGTGACGAACGGCGCGAAAGCCTACACCCCTGCGATGGTCATGCCATCGACGCGAACGGTCGGCGAATTCGTTGCGCGCTTGAATTCGAGATCGTCCGCCGGCGTCAGGTTCATGAACATGTCCTTCAGGTTGCCGGCGATCGTCACTTCGTTGACCGGATAGGCGATCTCGCCCTTTTCGATCCAGAAGCCGCCGGCGCCCCGTGAATAGTCGCCGGTGACGTTGTTGACGCCCATGCCGATCAGCTCGGTCACGTAAAACCCGTTGTCGATGGCACCGATCAGGTCGTCCTTGGAAACATTGCCCGCGGCGAGGTGCACGTTGGTCGCCGACGGGCTCGGCGGGCCGCCGGTGCCGCGCGACGCGTGCCCCGTCGTCTCGAGACCCAGTTGGCGCGACGTCGCGAGATCGAGGATCCACGTCGTCAGCACGCCGTCGTCGATCACGTTCCGGGTTTTCGTCTGCACGCCTTCGCCGTCGAACGGCTTGGAGCGCAGCCCGCGCTTTTTCAGCGGATCGTCGACGATGGTAATGCCCTTGGCGAAAATCTGTTCGCCCATCTTGTCGGCGAGGAACGTGGTGCCGCGTGCCACCGACTGGCCGTTGATGGCGCCCGACAGGTGCCCGATCAGGGTCGAGGCGACGCGCGGGTCGTAGACGATCGGCAGCTGCGCGCTTTCCGCCTTTTTGGGGTTGAGGCGGCGCACCGTATTTTCGCCGGCCTTTTTGCCGATCTCCACCGGATCATCGAGATCGGCGAGCCAGACGGTCGACGAATATTCGTAGTCGCGCTCCATCTTGGTGCCTTCGCCGGCGACGACGCTGACGCCGATGGAAAAGCGCGATCCCTGCCTGAAGCCGCTGAAACCGTTGGTCGCCGCGAGCCATACGGACGACTTGCCGAAGCCGAGTTCCGCGCCCTCGGAATTGGTGATGCCGTCGACGGCGCGGGCCGCGTCCTCGCAGGCACGTGCCATATCGATCATCTGTTCGGCGGTGGGTTCGGCGGGATCGAACTCGTCGAGGTCGGGAATGTCGGTCGCCAGCTGGTCCGGATCGGCGAGGCCCGCATAGGCATCCTCGGGAACGGCACGGGCCATCGCGACGGCGCGCTCCAGCAGTTCATCGAGCGCCTGGGCGGAGAAATCCGAAGAAGAGACCACGGCCTGGCGCTTGCCGACCAGCACGCGGAGGCCCAGGTCATGCCCTTCCGAACGCTCCAGATCTTCCGGTTCGCCGAGACGGCACGACAGGCTGGCCGACGTACCCTCGACCAGAATGGCGTCCGCGGCATCGGCGCCGAGGCCTCTGGCGCGGGTCAGAAGATCGTCGAGAATTTCTTGCGGGGGCGCGGGTAGGGCGGACATTCAGAGCTCCTTGTCGTTTGGTTCGCCTAATATCGGCATTCACCCCGGATTTGGCCAGCCCTCAAGTCCGTCATAACCCTAATCTACGTTGGGTTGTCCCTTCGGATTCAGCAGCTTATATTTTTCCTGATTTTCACTGTTTTGCGTTCTGCGGCATTGCCTGAACGACATGACCCGGCCGCCGTTCGTGGACGTCATAGATAGAAGCAAAGCATGACCAAAGTACATCAGGTGTTGAATGCTCCGGCCGATGCGTCCAGCCGCGACGAGCTGGAATCGGCCGTGGTCCGTTTCGCCGGCGATAGCGGCGACGGTATGCAGCTGACGGGCGGCCAGTTCACCGAGGCCACCGCGCTCGCCGGCAACGACCTTGCCACGTTCCCGGATTTCCCCGCCGAGATCCGCGCCCCCGTCGGTACCACGTTCGGCGTTTCGTCGTTCCAAATCAACTTCGGCGCGCGGCGCATCATGACGTCGGGCGACGACTTCGACGTGCTGGTGGCGATGAACCCGGCGGCGCTCAAGGTCGAGATGCCCAGGCTCCGCAAGGGCGGCCTCGTCGTCATCGATACCGGGACCTTCAACGAACGCAACCTCGCCAAGGCGGGTTACGACACCTCGCCGCTGGAAGACGGTACGCTCGATCCGTTCCGCGTCATCTCGTTCGATATTTCCGGCATGACGCAGGAAGCGGTGAAGGAGTTCGATCTTTCCAAGAAGGACGCGCTTCGCTGCAAGAACATGTGGGCGCTCGGTTTCGTCTACTGGCTGTTCGCGCGTCCGCGCAAGACGACCCAGGAATGGCTGAACGCCAAGTTCGCCAAGCGCCCGGAAATCGCCAATGCCAATATCGCGGCGATGAACGCCGGGCACGCCATGGGCGAGACGGCGGAGCTGCCGGCCGGCGTGCACGGCTTCCATATCGCGCCCGCCGAGATCGAGCCGGGCCTTTACCGTACCGTCACCGGCACCGAGGCGCTGGCCTGGGGGCTGGTGAAGGGCGCGGAGCTGGCCGCGCTGGAGCTGATGTTCGCGTCCTATCCGATCACGCCGGCATCGCCGCTGCTGCATTCGCTGGCGAAGCTTCAGCATCTGGGCGTGACCACGTTCCAGGCCGAAGACGAAATCGCAGCCGCCTGTGCCGCGATCGGTGCCAGCTACTCGGGCGCCATCGGCATGACGTCGAGCTCCGGCCCCGGCATCGCGCTCAAGGGCGAGGCCATCGGTCTGGCGCTTTCCGCCGAACTGCCGCTGATCGTCGTCAACTCGCAGCGCGGCGGCCCGTCCACCGGCCTGCCGACCAAGACCGAACAGTCGGACCTTTACCAGGCAGTCTATGGCCGTAACGCCGACGCGCCGCTGGTGGTGCTGTCGACCCGGTCCGCATCCGACTGCTTCGAGGTGGGTATCGAGGCCGTGCGTCTCGCGACCAAGTACATGACGCCCGTGATGCTGCTGACCGACGGCTACATCGCCAACGCGGCGGAGCCGTGGCGCATCCCGGATCTCGACAGTTACGAGCCATTCCCGGTCACGTTCATCACCGAGCCGGAAGGTTTCCATCCGTTCCTGCGCGATCCGGAAACGCTGGCCCGCGTCTGGCCCAAGCCGGGCACGCCGGACATGATGCATCGCATCGGTGGGATCGAACGCAGCTACGACACTGGCCATATTTCGTACGAAGCCGACAACCACCACAAGATGACCAAGGTGCGCGCCGCCAAGATCGACGGCATCGCCAGGGATATTCCGGCGCAGGACGTGGAACTCGGCAAGACGTCCGGCAAACTGGCCGTCGTCGGCTGGGGATCGACCTACGGGCCGATCAACCGTGCCGTCGATAACCTGATCAACCGTGGCAAGGACGTGTCGCACATCCACCTTCGCTATATCTGGCCGCTGCCGGAAAACCTGGGTGAATTGCTGAACAGCTACGATACCGTTCTGGTGCCGGAAATGAACAACGGCCAGCTGGTCACGCTTTTGAAGGCGGAATACCTGATCGACGCCAAGCCGCTGAACAAGATTTCCGGCCAGCCGTTCAAGATCAGCGAAATCGAGGACGCCATCCTCGACATACTGGAGGGTTGAAATGAACGACCTGACACCCCCTGAAAAACGCACCGCCAAGGATTACGCCACCGACCAGGAGGTCCGCTGGTGCCCGGGTTGCGGCGACTATGCGATCCTGCGCGCAGTGCTGAACACGCTCGCCGATATCGAGGCCGATCCCGCGAACACGGTGTTCGTCTCCGGCATCGGCTGCGCGGCGCGGTTCCCGTACTATGTCGAGACCTACGGTTTCCACACCATTCACGGCCGTGCGCCGGCGTTCGCGACGGGCATCAAGCTCGCCAATCCGGAACTCGACGTCTGGGTCGTCGGCGGCGACGGCGATATGCTGTCGATCGGCGGCAATCACCTGATGCACGTTATCCGCCGCAACGTCGATGTGCAGGTGCTGCTGTTCAACAACGAGATTTACGGCCTCACCAAGGGGCAGGCCTCGCCGACGTCGCGTGCTGGCACGCGTTCGCCGTCGACGCCGTTGGGCTCGGTCGACAATCCGGTATCCGCTTGCGTGTTCGTGCTCGGTGCCGGCGCGCGCTTCGTCGCACGCGGTATCGACAGCCAGCAGAAGGACCTGCCGGGCATTCTCAAGCGCGCCCACGCGCACAAGGGCGCGAGCTTTGTCGAGGTGCTGCAGAACTGCATCGTCTACAACGACGGCGTTTTCGCCGACATTACGGAGAAAGCCGTCGCCGCCGACCGCCAGGTCGTATGCCGGCACGGCGAGCCGCTGGTGTTCGGCAAGGACGGTGACAAGGGAATCCGGCTCAATACCGAAACCTTGACGCTCGAGGCCGTCGACATCGGCGAAGACGGTCCCGAAGCCGCGGGCGTCCTCGTGCACGACGAGACCAACCGCATCATGGCAACAATGCTGGCCGGGATGGACGATGAATCTTTGCCGGTCGCCGTCGGTGTGATTTACTGCGATCCGGGTAAGAGTTACGGCGACGGAATGGCCGAGATGAAGGCGGAAGCCGTCAAGCGGTCCGAAGGCGCGGATTTGAAGTCGATCATGCATGCCGGACACACATGGACGGTTGCCGACTGAGAAACGACCAGCGAAGCTGATTGCCGTTAGCTTGAGATTGCACGGGGGGCGAAATGGCAATATCGGTCGCGATCATCGGCTCGGGTCCGGCGGGCTTCTATGCCGCTGACGCCATCACCAAGAGTGTCGACGATCCCGTTATCGACATCATCGAAAGGCTGCCGACGCCTTACGGGTTGATCCGGGGCGGCGTCGCGCCGGACCACCAGACCACCAAGAAGGTCGCCAAGAAATTCGAAAAGACGGCGCTGCAGGCCGGCATCCGGTACTTCGGCAACGTCGAGGTCGGCCGCGACGTGACGCTCGACGAGCTTCACGAAATATATGACGCCGTGATCCTCGCCGTCGGCGCACCCGCCGACCGGGTGCTGTCCATTCCGGGCGCGGACAAGGCCGGCGTGCATGGCTCGGCGGCGTTCGTCGGCTGGTATAACGGCCATCCCGACTTCGTCGAACTGGAACCGGACCTGAACATCGAAACGGCGGTCGTCATCGGCAACGGCAACGTGGCGCTGGATATCGGCCGGGTGCTCGTGCGGTCCAAGGCGGGACGCGCGAAAACGGATCTGCCGCCCTATGCCCGCGACGCCATGGACGCGTCGCCGATCAAGGACGTCTATCTGCTGGGCCGCCGCGGCCCGCTGGAGGCCAAGTTCACCAACGTCGAACTGCGCGAGATGCTGGATCTTTCCGAGTGCGCGCCGGTGGTCGATGCGGCCGATCTGCCCGACAGTGTCCCCGACGATATGGAAGACCGCGCCAAGCGCCTCGCCGAGAAAAACCTGGAGACGTTGAAGGCATTTGCCGAGCGTGATCCGAATGCCATGCCGAAGCGGGCGCATTTCGGCTTTTATGCCAAGCCGGTGGAAATCCTCGGCGACGACCGGGTCGCTGGCATCCGCATCGAACGCACCCGCGTCGAGGACGGCCAGGCCGTCGGCACCGGCGAGACCTACGACATTCCCTGCCAGCTTGTGGTTGCGGCCATCGGCTACCGGGCGGAGCCCATTCCGGGCCTGCCCTACGATGAAAGGCAGGGCATCATCCCCAATGACAAGGGCAAGATCGCCGATGGCCTTTATGCCGTCGGCTGGATCAAACGCGGGCCTTCGGGCGTGATCTCGTCGAGCCGTCCCGACGGTGTCGAGGTCGCCGAGCACATCGCCGCCGATTTTCCGTCCGGCGGATCGAAGCCCGGCCGCGACAGACTTGCGGCCCTGCTCGACGAACGGGATGTGCGCGTCGTTCACTTCGAAGACTGGAAGGCGCTGGACGAGGAAGAGGAAGCGCGCGCTGAGCAGCCGCAGCCGCGGCACAAGTTCACCGCCATCGACGACATGATCGAGCATCTGGAAGGGCGCGAGTGATGAGTGATGAATATGCGGGCGATCTTTCGCCCCGGGAAAGCTGGGACCTGTTGCAGGAGGACAAGAGCGCGGTGATCGTCGATGTCCGCACCGACGCCGAGTTCGCCTATGTCGGCGGCCCCGACCCGGACGCCATGAAGAACACGTTCCTCAAGATTTCATGGATCACGTTTCCCGGTATGGACCGCAACCCGCATTTCGAGGATGCGGTGCGCGACGCGGTGCCGGACAAGGACACGCCGATCCTGTTCCTGTGCCGCTCCGGCCAGCGTTCGGCGTCGGCGGCCAAGGCGCTGACCGCGCTCGGCTACACGCGGTGCTACAACATCGCCGAGGGCTTCGAGGGCGACAAGGATGCCGACAAGCACCGCGGCACCGTCAACGGCTGGAAGGTCCGCGGCCTGCCCTGGGTGCAGGGGTAGGGCCCGTTCCCTGAATTGTCATTCCCGTGAAAGCGGGAACCCAGTCATAGCATTGTCCTATCTGGGTCCCCGCGTGCGCGGGGATGACAAAACCAATAGCTGAAGCTTAGATATAAACGATCGAACCGTCTGGCTCGGCATCATTGAGGAACGTGACGACACCGGTGCGGGCGAGGTCGAGGCCCGGGCGTGGGTGGCGGTCCTCGAGGCTCTCGGCGCGGAGCCCCATCTCGCAGACCATGAACGTGATGCCCAGTTCGGCGGCGCTCTCGATCAGCTCGTCCAGGGTGGCGACGCCTTTTTCGCCGAAGTCCTCGTCCCGGTCCCTGGATCGCATGCCCTCCAGCTCCGACGGCAGCTCGTGCCAGCCGGCACCGTCGAGCACGGCGCGGCAGGCGCCCATGGTGAAGAACATCGTCACCGGGATGCCGATCGCCGCGGCCCCCGTTGCCATGACGAAGGCGTAGTGTACTTTTTCGTACGTGCCCGAGGCGACGACCAGCGAGAGCTTCGAAATCTGTGCGCCGTCCTCAGCCATTGACGGCACAGCTTGGCGCGGTGGCGCCCTCGTGGATCGACAGATCGGTGATGGTCGGGTTGTCGCCGCAGAGCGGGCAGCCCGGGTCGGCCTTGACCTTGATCTTGCGGAACTCGGTCGACAGTCCGTCGACCACCAGAAGCGAGCCCGACAGGCTGTCGCCGATGCCCATGATTTCCTTCAGCACCTCGGTCGTCTGCAAAGAGCCCATCATGCCGCAGAGCGCACCCAGCACGCCGGCCTCGGCACAGCTCGGCACCTGGCCCGGCGGTGGCGCCTCGCGGAAGATGCAGCGGTAGCACGGCCCATGCCCGCCGTCGTCGTCATGGACGTGCGCCTTATAGGTGCCGATCTGACCGTCAAAGCGCAGGATCGCCGCCGACACCAACGTCTTGCCGGCGAAATAGCACGCATCGTTGATCATGAACCGGGTTTCGAAATTGTCGGAGCCGTCGGCGACGATGTCGTAGCCCGATATGATGTCGAGCGCGTTGGTCACATCGATACGCGTGTTGTGTTCGACGATATTGACGTCAGGGTTGATCGCCTTCGCCGTTACCGCCGCGCTTTCCACCTTGGGCATACCAATGCGGTCCGTGGTGTGCGCGACCTGGCGCTGCAGGTTCGAAAGATCGACCGTGTCTGCGTCGACGATGCCGATGGTGCCGACACCGGCAGCGGCGAGATAGAGGATCGCGGGCGAGCCGAGGCCCCCCGCGCCGACGACCAGCACCTTGGCGTCCAGCAGTTTGGACTGGCCTTCGCCGCCGACTTCCTTCAACAGGATGTGCCGGGCGTAGCGTTCGACCTGCTCGTCGGTGAAATCCGTCATGTTTACTCCAGACCCTCGAACAGTGCCGTCGACAGGTAGCGTTCGGCGAACGACGGCAGGATCACGACGATGTTCTTGCCGGCCATTTCGGGGCGCTCGGCAATCTCGACCGCGGCGGCCAGTGCCGCACCCGACGAAATGCCGACGGCCAGGCCTTCCAACTTGGCGACCTTGCGGGCCATGGAAAACGCGGTCTCGTTGCCGATCTGCAGCACCTCGTCGATGGCGTCCCGGTTCAGGATGCCCGGCACGAAGCCGGCGCCGATGCCCTGGATCTTGTGCGGCCCCGGCGCGCCGCCCGACAGGATCGGGCTGTCTTCCGGTTCCACGGCAACGATCTTGATATCCGGATTGCGTGACTTCAGCACGTCGGCGCAGCCCGTGATGGTGCCGCCGGTGCCGACGCCGGACACCAGGCAGTCGACCTTGCCGGCGGTATCGGCCCAGATTTCCTCGGCCGTGGTGCGGCGGTGGATATCCGGGTTGGCCGGGTTTTCGAACTGCTGCAGCATCATTGCGCCCGGGATCTCGGCGACCAGTTCCTCGGCCTTCTCGATGGCGCCCCGCATGCCGAGTGGGGCCGGTGTCAGCACCGTTTCGGCACCGAACAGCAACAGCATCTTGCGGCGCTCCAGCGACATGCTTTCCGGCATGGTCAGGATCAGGCGGTAACCCTTGGCGGCGCAGACGAACGCCAGCGCGATGCCGGTGTTGCCCGACGTCGGCTCGACCAGCGTGGCGCCTTCCTTGATGCGGCCGTCGCGTTCGGCAGCTTCGATCATGGCAAGGCCGATGCGGTCCTTCACCGATGACAGCGGATTGAAGTACTCGCACTTGCCGAGGATCACGCCCTCGACATTGCTGTCTTTCATCAGGCGGCTCAGGCGCACCAGCGGCGTCGCGCCGATGGTGTCGACGATGCTGTCGTAGATTTTGCCGCGGAACTCGTGCGGGTGCGTCGTGCCTGCTTTGCTGTCGTCCATAATCGGTTGCCCTCCGGGAATGTCTTTAAATGATGAAGTCGAGGTTCTTGCGGCCTTCGCTTTCGATGCCGGCCTCGATGGCGTCGTTGCACAGGTCGTCGATGGTCGTCGCATCGAGACGTTTCATGACGTCGTCCTGGATCAGGGTCCAGAGCGGGCGGACCACCTTCTGGCCGAGATCGGAGCCGTCCTCGGTCTGCAGCGGGTCTTCGGCGGTCTCCATCTTGCGCACCGAGCGCACGATATCGCCGACGTTGATGCGGCGCCGTTCGCGTGCCAGCCGGTAGCCACCGCGCGGCCCGCGCACGCCGACGAGGATGTCGTCACGTACAAGGTGCTGCAGCGCCTGTTCCAGGTAGCGTTGCGGAATGCCCTGGCGGCGCGTGATCTCGCGGCTCTGCACCGGCTCCGAGCCGGCGTGATAGGCAATGTCGAGCACCGCCTCGATCGCGAACAACATCTTCTTGGTTATCCGTAACATCGTCAGCCCCCCACTTGGCTTTTCAATCCTGTCGAGCCGAACCCGCCAGCGCCCCTGTCGCTGGCCTCCAGGCTTTCGACCTCGTTCAGCGTCACCTGCGTCACCGGTGCGATGATCATCTGCGCGATCCGTTCGGCATGTCCCAGCGTCACCGGCTCGTCGCCCAGGTTGACGAGGATCACCTTGATTTCGCCCCGGTAATCCGCGTCGATCGTGCCCGGGCTGTTCAGCACCGTGATCCCGTGTTTGGCGGCGAGCCCCGAACGCGGGCGCACCTGCGCTTCGAACCCGGGTGGCAGCTGGATGGCGATACCGGTGGCGATCATGGCGCGCTTGCCGGGTTCGATGGTGACGCCGTCCGTCTCCGCGCACAGCAAATCCATACCGGCGCTGTCCGCCGTCGCATAGGCCGGCAGCGGCAGGTCCCGGCCGTGCGCGAGCCGGACGACATCGACGCGTACCCCGGTCATTCCGCGGCCTCGAACGTGGCGGCGATCCGCGCCACCAGCTGCGTGGCCACGTCGGCCTTGCTCATGCGCGGCCAGGTTTCCTCGCCGTCGCCCGTAATCAGGTGCACCGTGTTGTCGTCGCCCGCGAACGTGCCGGTGGCGGGCGAGACATCGTTGGCGACGATCCAGTCGCAGCCCTTGCGGTCGCGTTTCGATCTGGCATTGGCGATCACGTCATCGGTTTCAGCGGCAAAGCCTATGACCAGCGTCGGGCGCTTGTTACCGGCGGCAGACAACGTCGCCAAGATATCCGGGTTCTCGACCATGCTGAGCGCGGGCGGTGCGCTGTCCGGCTGTTTCTTGATTTTCTGGCCGGGCGCGTCCGCGGTGCGCCAGTCGGCGACGGCGGCGGCGCAGACGGCGATGTCGGCGGGCAGTGCCTTCTCCACCGCGGCCAGCATGTCGCGCGCACTTTCGATGTGGATCACGTCGCAGCCCGCGGGGTCGGGCAGCACGGTCGGGCCGGTCACCAGCGTGGTGCGGCAGCCGAGTTTGGCCAGCGCGGCGGCGATGGCGTGGCCCTGCTTGCCGCTGGAACGGTTGGCGATGTAGCGCACGGGATCGATCGGCTCGTGCGTCGGGCCGCTGGTGACGACCGCATGGCGGCCTTCGAGCGGCTTGGGCACATCGCTAAAAAAATCCCGGAGGGCGGCCACCAGCTCCGCCGGTTCCGACGTGCGGCCCATGCCGTATTCGCCGCACGCCATGTCGCCCTCTTCGGGACCGACGAAGGTGACGCCGCGCGCTTTTAATGTCTGGATGTTGGCCTGCGTCGCGGGGTGTTCCCACATGCGGACATTCATCGCGGGTGCGCAGATCACCGGCTTGTCGGTCGCCAGCAGCACCGTCGTCGCCAGATCGGATGCCATGCCGGCGGCCATCTTGGCCATGATGTCGGCGCTTGCGGGCGCGACCATCAGCACATCGGCGTCGCGCGACAGGTTGATGTGTCCCATTTCGTGCTCGTCGGTGAGCGAGAAAATATCGGTATAGACCTTGTCTTCGGACAGCGCGGAAAGGCTCAGCGGCGTCACGAACTGGGCGCCGCCTTCGGTCAGCACGCAGCGCACCGCCGCACCCTGTTCGCGGATGCGTCGGATCGTTTCCGGTATCTTGATGGCGGCGATGCCGCCCGAGACGATCAATAAGACCCGTTTGCCTTGCATTTCCGATGTTTCCCCGTTCCGCGCCGTGCAATTGTGAATAAAACACGAAACCGGACTGTAAATAGTGTATTAAGTCCCCGTTCGCAATCAAAACAAGGTATCGCAAGGTTTCGGGCCGCGTCAGCGTGGGCTAAGATTTGGGCGTCAGTCAGAGGGACCGAAGCGTGAAAATCATCGCCTATCCGACCGTTGCCCATCCGCCCAAGCTCCGGCCCGCGCCGTCCGGCCGCGACTGGATGGACGCGCTGCCCGAGGCCTACGGCTACCGGTGCCTGCCATTGACGATGGCGAACGCGCACGGCTGGGAAATCTGTTCGCCCGTCGCGTTCGAGGCGGTGTGGAACGGCGGCCCGTCGAAAAACGACATCCAGATTAACTGCGAAGAGGGCGGGCTGGTGCCGACGACGCACTTCGGCTCCGGGATCCTGACATTCCATGTCGGCTACCTTTTCCGGACTGAACCCGGCATCAGCCTGATCGCGCAGGGGCCGGTCAACCGGCCGAAGGACGGCATCTGCGCCCTATCCGGCATGATCGAGACGGACTGGTCGACATATACCTTCACCATGAACTGGATGTTCACGCGTGCCAACACGCCGGTCCGGTTCGAGCGCGACGAGCCGTTCTGCCATGTCTTTCCGACCAAGCCGGCGATGATGGAGGCAGTGGAGCCGGTGTTGGCGCCGTTTGAAAGCGACCCGGAGACCCAGAAGCGCCATAACGCGTGGTCCGAAAGCCGCAATACCTTCAACGCCGATCTGCTGAACCCGGACAGCCGCGCGCGCAGCCAGAAATGGCAGAAGGACTATTACCGCGGCTATCAGCCGGACGGCGAGAAGGGCGCGGAGCACCACCGCACCAAGCTCCGCCTCAAACCCTTCGCCCTGCAGGTCAAGGCGCCGGGGAGCGGGGAAGACGGCGAGTAGGCGCGCTCTCGCGTCCCACAAATTTCCCGGACGGCGATTGGCCGATCCGGGACCCATGGATGCGCCGGGCGTGATTTCGGGATGGGTCCCGGCTCACGGCCGGGAAACAGGCGTTTTGTATGACCGCCCTAGTCGAACAGCACGGCCATGAAGATGATGAACATGGCCCCGGCGGCGAGCCAGAGACCCAGCGGCGCGCGGCGGCGCGGGCCGCCGTCGTCGCCGCGAAGCGCGCGGATGGTATCGGGGTGCAACTTGATGTTGCCGTCCGCCATCATGCGCGAGCCTTGCTCGACGCTTTCGACCATTTCCGGCAGGCGCTCCAGCGCGGCCTGCAGGTTCTGGATGGCATCGCGTACCTTCGCTTCGGGGCCCAGGTTGTCGTAGATCCATTCCTCGATCAGTGGGCGGATCAGGAACCACATGTTGGCGTCGGGCGCCAGCTTGCGGGCCGTGCCCTCGGCGACGAGCATGGTCTTCTGCAGCAACAGCAACTGCGGCTGGGTTTCCATGCGGAAGGTTTCCGTGATCTGGAACAGCTGCGCCAGCAGCCGGGCGATGGAAATCTCGTTCTGCGGTTTGTCGAGGATCGGCTCGGCGATGGAGCGGCAGGCCTGCGTGAAGCTGTCGACGGAGCGGTCGCGCGGCACCCAGCCGGCCTCGAAGTGCACCTCGGCGGCGCGGCGGTAATCCCGGTTGAGGAACGACACCAGCATCTCGGCGATGGTGCGCCGAGTCTTGAGGTCGAGCCGCCCCATGATCCCGAAATCGACGACGCCGATGCGCCCGTCCGGCAGCACGAACAGATTGCCGGGGTGCGTGTCGGCGTGGAAGAAGCCGTCGCGGAACACCTGGCGGAACGACGCGGCGGCGGCCTTGGTCAGAACCTCCACCGGATCGAACCCCGCGTCGACGATGGCGTCGCGGTCATCAAGCGGAATGACATCGGTCAGCCGTTCCGTGGTCAGCACGCGCCTGGCGGTCAACTGCCAGTCGACCTCGGGCACGCAGAAATCGGGATCGCCCGCGAAGTTCTCGCGCAACTCGGCGGCGGCGGCGGCTTCGAACCGCAGGTCCATTTCAAGCTCGACCGTGTCGGCAAGGGTTTCGATGGAGGCGACGGGCTTCAGACGGCGCAGCTGCGGCTGCGTGCGTTCGGCCAGCTCGGCAATCCAGCGGAACAGGTCGACGTCGCGCTGGAACGCGGCCTCGATGCCCGGACGCAACACCTTCACGGCGACCTCGCGCCCGTCCAGGGTTTGCGCGAAATGCACCTGCGCGATGGACGCCGCGGCGACCGGCTCGTCGTTGAACGACAGGAACAGCTCGTCGACGGGGGCCCCCAGTTCTTCCTCGATCGCGACTCGGGCCTCGGCGGACGGGAACGGCGGCAGGTCGTCTTGCAGGGACGAGAGATCTTCCGTCAGCTGTTCGCCCAGAAGGTCGGAGCGGGTCGAAAGCGCCTGTCCCAGCTTGATGAAACTGGGTCCGGCCTCGTTCAGCGCACGTGCGAGCCTTTCACCCGGGCGGCCCGAGTGGTCGGCGCGGACGCCGACCTTGGCAACGCCGAGCAGCGCCGGCGACACGCCCGCGAGTTCGAGGGCGAACAGCGCGTCATGCCGGGCCAGCAGGCGCGCAAGCGAAAGGAGGCGCTTGATATGGCGGAGTGAACGCAGCATGCGGGGTCCTCAGAGACGCCAGGCGGAATGCAGTGCCGCGATCCCGGCGGAGAGGTTGCGCACCTTGACCTGCTCAAGGCCGGCGTCCCGGATCATGTCGGCGTAGGTGTCCTGATCGGGGAAGCGGCGGATGCTTTCCGCGAGATAGACGTAGGACTCGCGGTCCGCCGCAACGCGCTCACCCAGCGCCGGCAGCACCTTGAACGACCAAGCGTCGTAGGCGTCTTCCAGCGCGGGCACGATCAGATGCGAAAACTCGAGGCACATGAAACGCCCGCCCGGTTTCAGGACACGCCGTGCCTCGGCAAGTGCCTTGTCGAGGCGCGCCACGTTCCTGAGACAGAACGCGCTCGCGTAGACGTCGACGGAGCTGTCGTCGAGCGGCAATTCCTCGGCGTTGCCGACGGTCCACGTGATGCCGTCCAGGATGCCCTTGTCGATGGCGCGGTCTCGGCCGACGCCGATCATCTCGGCGGAATAGTCGACCACCTGCACCGGGCCGCCGCCGCGCGCCAGCCACTTGAACGTGATGTCGCCGGTGCCGCCGCCGACGTCGACCAGCGTCTGGTCCGGGCGCGGGTTGAGCCAGTCCAGCATCGCGCCTTTCCAGAGCCGGTGGATGCCGAGGCTCATCAGGTCGTTCATCAGGTCGTACTTGCCGGCGACGGAGGCGAAAACCTCGCTTACCATCTCGGTTTTTTCGTTCGGGCGCACGTCCCGGAAACCGAACGAGACGGTGTCGGCGTCGTTATTCGTTTGTTTTTGCTGCGACATGGACGCGACAATAGCCGAACGCGGCCGGAGACGCTACGTTCTGGTCACATCGAATGACGTTTTTCTCGGGGACCCCGAATATGCCTGAATTGCCGGAAGTCGAAACGGTCCGCCGCGGGCTTGCGCCGGCGCTCGAAGGGGCGGTGATCGCGAAGGCGACCGCGTTCCGGCCCGACCTCAGGTTCCCGCTGCCGCCGGGCTTTGCCGAAAACATCACCGGCAAACGCGTCGACAGCGTCGACCGCCGCGCCAAGTATCTGCTGCTCAGGATTGCGGGCGGCATGGTCATGCTGTCGCACCTAGGGATGTCGGGGCGCTACCGTATATACAAAGACGCACCGCCGGCGCTCGAGCCGCACGACCACCTGGAACTGGTTACCGATTCAGGTGTCACCATACGCTACAACGATCCTCGGCGCTTCGGCATTCTCGACCTGTTCCCGGAAGAAGGGCTGGCCACGCACAAGCTTTTGGCGAGCCTGGGGCCGGAGCCGCTCTCGAACGCGTTCGACGGTCCGGCACTGGCGGCGGGACTGGGCGACAAGCGGACGGCGATCAAGCTCGCCATCCTCGATCAGCGTGTGGTCGCGGGCGTCGGCAACATCTATGCCTCGGAAGCGCTGTTCCGGGCCGGCATCTCGCCCAAGCGAACGGCGCGGACGGTCAAGCGCGGGCGCGCCGACAAACTGGCCGCCGCGATCCGCGACGTGCTCAACGATGCCATCGCGGCGGGCGGCTCGTCGCTCAGGGATCACCGCCAGACGTCGGGCGAGCTTGGTTACTTTCAGCACAGCTTCAAGGTTTACGGCCGCGGCGGCGAGACATGCCCGGGATGCGGCACCGAGGCGGGCATCCGCCAGTTCGTGCAGGGCGGGCGGTCGACATTTTACTGTGCCAAATGCCAGCGCTGATGTTAGACACATATAATATGTTACGCGTGTTGCTTCTCAGTTTTCTGTTTCTTGTCCCGGTCCTGCCGGGGGCGATGGCGGCGGACGGCTTTGTCTCGGTGATCGAAGACCTGCCGCTGATGGAAGGCCTTACGGAAAACGAAAACGCGGCCGTGACCTTCGACAGCGCCGGCGGGCGCATCGCCGAGGCCGAGGCGCGCGGCAACGCCGATCCGGCGGACGTGCGCCGGTTTTACGCCGATGTGCTGCCGCAATTGGGCTGGCAGGCGGTGTCGGACGGGCTCTACGAACGTGAACGCGAGCGCCTGAAACTGGCGATCGAAGCTGACGGTGCCGGCGGCACGGTGATCGGCTTCTCGGTCAGCCCGCAAACCCCCTGAAAAAATCCCCCTGAGATAATCCCTTGGGACAATCCCCCCGGGCCGGGAATTCGGCCGGACCCGCTTGACGGACGGCGGGGAGGTCTATATAAGCTCGCGGTCCCATGGATATCGCGCGGAAATCGCGTGGAAAACGGGTTCGGAATTAAAGAGGTTTTTGAGATGGCTAACAGTGCCTCCGCTAAGAAACGTATTCGCCAGACGGCGCGTCAGACGCAGGTGAACCGCACGCGCGTCAGCGCGATCCGCTCTGCCGTGCGCAAAGTCGAAGAAGCAATCACGAGCGGCGACAAGGCCGCTGCCCAGGCCGCGCTGCAGGCTGCACAGCCGCTGCTGGCCCGTGGTGCGCAGAATAATGTTATGTCGCGCAACACCGCATCCAGGAAGTTGTCGCGCCTGTCGCACCGCATTAAAGGGATGGCCGCTTAAGCCGTTCCTTCGCTTTCCGCGACAAGTTATTGATTAGCCGCAAGCTTTCAGTCTTGCGGCTTTTTCATGTCCGCCGAGTGCCGTTCCGGGTGTGATCTCCGTCACTTGTGAACAGCCTGAAACCCGCGCTCACCATGGGATTGGGCAAAAGGTACGCGCTTTCAAGTAGGTACGCAGAGTCAAGTTTTTTATTTCAGTTTATTTGCCCTGTTCCCCTTTCGATCATGTTGTCAGCCGCGTCAGGTCTACGTAATATCTGACCCGTCGACGCGAACAGGGAAGGGGGATGCGCACACGATCATAACCCGGCCGGGCACGGCAGAGAATTCCGGGAAATATAGACGGCCAGTCGGGCAATATTTTTATAATAATTGTTACCTTTTAGTGATGCTTTTATTTGAGATGTCACTAGCCGAATAAGAACGGTTCAGTGATATGGAAATCGAGTTTGTTTTTTAATTTTGTCGAGGCGCGTGAAGAAAGGATTTCTTAGGGGGGTTGGCGCTTGCCGTTCGCCGCAACGATGTAGCGGCAAGTCGTTCTAGCAGAAACCGGCTGATGGTTCTTTGGGGGAGTCTGTGGCCGGTGTCGTGACGAACATTTTAAGGCGTCCCTATCCGATTTGGGCACAGTCCCGGATCATCCTCTTTTCGTCATTCGTCTGGATACGATAATCGCTCCGGCCGCTCGGTCTGGGCTTGTTAAGAATCGCCTGTTCAAGGGGGGCAATCGACGCATGATCGACGCGACGTCTTTTGACGCCACTTCGAGCGAGACCGAGGACAGTCCGCAAGACGCGGACAAGGACGTCGTCCTCGCACAATGGAACACCGTGAACGCCCAGCTCCGTGACGAGATCGGCGAGGCCGCGTTCCAGAGCTGGATCAAGCCGATGAAGATCCGCACGGTCGCGGACGGTGTCGTACACGTCACCGTGCCGACCCGATTCATGCGGGACTGGGTTATCGCCCACTATGCCGAGCGTATCGCCACGTTGTGGCAGTCGGAAGCGCCCGAGGTCGCCTCGATCGAGGTCTCGGTGCGCTCGGACCGTGTGCCGACGCAGCCGCGAGAAGGAATCCGCCGCCAGACGCCGCCGGTCGGCGACGGGCAGACGGGTGACATGCCAGGTGCCCGCCCGGGTCTGAGCGCCGCGCTGGATCCGCGCTTCGTGTTCGAGAATTTCGTCGTCGGCAAGCCGAACGAGTTTGCCTATGCCGCCGCGCGCCGCGTCGCCGAAGCCGACCGTGTGCCGTTCAATCCGCTGTTTCTTTACGGCGGTGTCGGGCTCGGCAAGACGCACCTGATGCACGCCATCGCCTGGCATATCCGCCAGACGACGCCGGAACGCACGGTCATTTATCTCTCCGCGGAAAAGTTCATGCACCGTTTCGTGCAGGCGATCCGCGAAAGCACCACGATGGACTTCAAGAGCCAGTTCCGCTCCGTCGACGTGCTGATGATCGACGACGTGCAGTTCATCGCCGGCAAGGAATCCACGCAGGAAGAATTCTTCCATACTTTCAATGCGCTAGTGGACCAGGGCCGGCAGATCGTGATCTCCGCCGACAAGTCGCCGTCAGATCTGGTGGGCATGGAAGAGCGGCTGATTTCGCGCCTTAACTGCGGCCTCGTCGCCGATATCCACGCCACGACCTACGAACTGCGTCTCGGTATCCTGCAGTCCAAGGCGGCGCAGATCCGTGCCGACGTGCCGCCCAAGGTGATGGAATTTCTGGCGCACAAGATCACGTCGAACGTGCGTGAGCTCGAAGGCGGCCTTAACCGCGTCGTCGCGCACGCCCAGCTGATCGGCCGCGACATCACCATCGAGGCGACGCAGGAAGTGCTGCACGACCTGCTGCGTGCCAACGACCGCCGCGTCACGATCGAGGAAATCCAGAAACAGGTGGCCAACCACTTCAACATCCGGATTTCCGACATGCATTCCGCGCGCCGGGCGCGCTCGGTGGCCCGGCCGCGTCAGGTGGCGATGTATCTCGCCAAGCAGCTGACCGCGCGGTCGCTCCCGGAAATCGGCCGCAAGTTCGGCGGACGGGACCACACCACCGTGATGCACGCCGTCCGCAAGGTCGAGGAACTCAAGTCCATGGACCCCGGATTCGCGGAAGATATCGAGCTTTTGCGCCGGATGCTCGAGGGGTGATCCGGCGCCGCCCCGAACGGGGCGGGTGCTTATCCGTAATGCATTGTTATTAAAGCGCCTTTTCGGGCGCTATTAATAGTGTCCGCGGCCCTTAAAAGGCTTGGGTCGCGGTGTCCGTCTGTTATACTTGCGGACGCCTTTCGGCGCCCGGAAAATCCAGTGTTTTATTGGGTTTTCGGGCCATTTTGAACGGGGTTTCTCCCGCTGATTTCAAGGCGTGAAAAATTGAACGCGATCGGCGTCATCGGACGCCGCATCAGACAGGTAATGCGGGCAGGAAATGTGGGTTCTCGGGTATGAAACTGACGATTGAACGGTCAAATCTTTTACGCTCCCTCGGGCACGTGCAAAGCGTCGTCGAGCGGCGCAACACCATTCCGATTTTGTCCAACGTGAAGATCGAAGCGGACGGGGAAAGCCTGTCGCTCAACGCGACCGACATGGATCTCGATATTGTCGAGAACGTCGCCGCCGAGATCGCAACGCCGGGCGCGACGACGGCGCCGGCGCTGACGTTCTTCGAGATCGTCCGCAAGCTGCCGGACGGGGCGCAGATCGAACTGGAGGCGCCGGGGGACGGCAAGCTGACGATCCGCGCCGGACGCTCGCGCTTTACGCTGTCGTGCCTGCCGACCGAGGATTTCCCGGTCATGGCCGGTGGCGAGTACGCGCATTCTTTCAAGCTGGCCGCCGCCGACCTGCGCGAGCTGATCGACCGCACCCGTTTCGCCATCTCGACCGAGGAAACGCGCTACTATCTGAACGGCATCTACCTGCACGTCTTCGACCGTGACGGCACTCAGGTGCTGCGGGCGGTCTCGACCGACGGCCACCGGCTCGCCAGCGTCGAGCTGCCGCTGCCGGGCGGCGCGGCGGGCATGCCGGGCGTCATCGTGCCGCGCAAGACCGTCGGTGAAATCCGCAAGCTGATCGATGAAACCGGCGACGATGTCGAAATTTCGCTGTCCGAGGCGAAAATCCGCTTCTCGTTCGACGACGCGGTGCTGACCTCGAAGCTGATCGACGGCACGTTCCCGGATTACCAGCGCGTGATCCCGACCGGCAACGACAAGGAAATGACGGTCGACCGCAAGGCGCTGTCGGATGCGGTGGACCGCGTCTCGGCGATTTCGTCGGAAAAATCGCGCGCCGTGAAGCTGGCGCTCTCCGGCGACACGCTCTCGCTTTCCGCGTCCAGCCCCGAAAACGGCACGGCGCAGGAAGAGATCGAAGTGGGTTATGGCCTCGATGCGCTCGAGATCGGGTTCAATTCCGGCTATCTGCTGGATATCGCGCGCCAGATCGACGGCGACACGGCCGTTTTCCACCTGTCGGATGCAGCATCGCCGACGATCATTCGCGGCACCGAAGACGCCGGGACGATCTATGTGCTGATGCCGATGCGGGTATGATGAGCAACGACACGGGCAGACGAATTTGACCGGATTTGCGGCGATCGCCGGAGACGTGAACGCCGGACCCTCGCCGGCCGGAGAGATCACGGGGCAGGGACGGGTCGCGGTGACCCGGCTGACCCTGACCGACTTCCGCAATTACGCCCAGGCGCGCCTCAACCTCGATGCGCGGAGCGTGGTGCTGGCGGGCGCGAACGGCGCCGGCAAGACGAACATTCTCGAAGCCGTCTCGTTCCTGGCACCGGGCCGGGGGCTGAGACGCGCAAAGCTGGGCGAGGTGACACGCACCGACGCCGGCACAGAGGCCGCGCCCGCGGGACGGTCCTGGGCCGTTGCCGCCGAGGTCGACGGTCCCGACGGGCCGGTTTCGCTCGGTACCGGGCTCGATCCTGAACCCGGCACCGTCCGCGACCGCCGTGTGGTCCGGGTCGACGGGCAGACCGAAAAGGCACAGGCGGTGCTGGCCGAGCATATTGCCGTGGTTTGGCTGACGCCGCAGATGGACGGGCTGTTCATCGATGGCCCCGGGGCCCGGCGCCGTTTTCTGGACCGTCTCGTCTATGCCGCCGATCCGGCGCATGCGGGCCGGGTCAGCGCCTATGAACAGGCGATGCGTGAACGTGCCCGGCTTTTGTCGGACCACGGTCCCGGCGCGGATGCCGCCTGGCTGGACGCGCTTGAGGCGACAATGGCCGAGAAGGGCATGGCGGTGGCCTGGGCCCGGCGCGACATGGTTGGCCGTCTGGCGGCGTTTATCGAGGCCGGGGCGGGTCCGTTTCCCGGCGCGGTCCTTGGCCTTGCCGGTGGACCTGAAGCCTGGCTCGACGACATGCCGTCGCTGGCGGCGGAGGAGCATCTGCGCAACCGGCTGGCCCAGGAACGTGGCGCCGACGCGCAGGACGGCCGCACCCGGACCGGGCCGCACCGGACCGACCTTGAGGTCCGTCACGCCGCCAAGAAGCGCGAGGCGGCGCTGTGTTCGACCGGCGAGCAGAAGGCGCTGCTGATTGCCCTGGTGCTGGCGCATGCACGCATGCGCGCGGTTGAGCGGGGGGCCTGCCCGGTGCTTTTGCTGGACGAGGTCGCGGCGCATCTGGATCAGGACCGGCGCATCGCGCTGTTCGACCTGATCGACGGGCTGAATGCCCAGGCCTGGATGACGGGGACCGACCCGGAACTTTTCGCCGGCATGCGGGACCGGGCGCAGTTTTTTCAGGTGGCCGATGGCGCCGTCAGCGCCCCGGAAACGTCCTGATACGCAATGACGCATAACGACGCGGTAACGAGAGCGACAAGACCATGAGTGACGAGACCGAAAACGAAACCGGCGCAGAAGATCAGCCCATCCCGAAGTTGGGCGGCGACCCGGCGGCCTATGGGGCCGATCAGATCAAGGTGCTGCGTGGTCTGGACGCGGTCCGCAAGCGTCCCGGCATGTACATCGGCGACACCGACGACGGGTCCGGTCTGCATCACATGGTCTACGAAGTGGTCGACAACGCCATCGACGAGGCGCTGGCGGGCTATTGCGATACGGTTGAGGTCATTCTCAACGGCGACGGCTCGGTCAGCGTGTCGGACAACGGCCGCGGCATCCCGGTCGACATTCACGCCGAGGAAGGCGTTTCCGCCGCCGAGGTCATCATGACCCAGCTGCACGCGGGCGGGAAGTTCGACCAGAACTCCTACAAGGTGTCGGGCGGTCTGCACGGCGTCGGCGTTTCCGTCGTCAACGCGCTTTCCGACTGGCTGGAACTGAATATCCGGCGCGACGGCAAGGAGCATTATGTCCGCTTCGAAAACGGCGAGACGGTCGAGTCCCTGAAAGTTATCGGCGATGCGCCGGTGGGCGACGACGGCAAGTCGGTGTCGGGCTCGATGATCACATTCCATGCGTCCGCCGATATCTTCTCCAACACCGAATACGATCTCGCGACGCTGGAACACCGGCTGCGCGAACTGGCGTTCCTCAACTCGGGCGTGGCGCTGAAACTGATCGACAACCGCAATCCGGAGCCGGTCGAGGTCGACATGCATTACGAGGGCGGCCTGATTGCCTTCGCCAAGTACATCGACCGGTCCAAGCAGGCGATGATTTCCGAGCCGATCGCGGTCACGGCCGAAAAGGACGGCATCACCGTCGAGGTCGCGATGCAGTGGAACGACAGCTACCACGAGACGGTGCTGTGCTTTACCAACAACATTCCGCAGCGCGACGGCGGCACGCACCTGGCGGGCTTCCGGGGCGCGCTGACACGGACCATCAACAACTACATGTCATCGGGCCTCGTTTCGAAGAAGGAAAAGGTCTCAGTCACCGGCGACGATGCGCGCGAGGGGCTGACTTGCATTCTTTCCGTCAAGGTCCCCGATCCGAAATTCTCGTCGCAGACCAAGGACAAGCTGGTCTCAAGCGAAGTGCGGCCGGTCGTCGAAAACCTGTTCGGCGAGGGGCTCGACCGCTGGTTCGAGGAAAACCCGACCGAAGCCAAGAAGGTGCTGACCAAGATCGTCGACGCGGCGACGGCCCGCGAGGCGGCCCGCAAGGCGCGCGAACTGACGCGCCGCAAGGGCGCGCTTGATGTCGCGTCGCTGCCGGGTAAGCTCGCCGACTGCCAGGAGAAGGATCCGGCCAAGTCGGAACTCTTCATCGTCGAGGGTGACTCCGCCGGCGGGTCCGCCAAACAAGGACGTGAGCGCGCGTTTCAGGCGATCCTGCCGCTTCGGGGTAAGATCCTGAACGTGGAGCGCGCGCGGTTCGACAAGATGCTGTCGTCCAACGAAATCGGCACGCTGATCGCGGCGCTGGGCACCGGGATCGGGCGCGAGGACTTCAATATCGAGAAGTGCCGCTACCACAAGATCATCATCATGACCGACGCCGACGTCGACGGCAGCCACATCCGCACGCTTTTGCTGACGTTCTTCTTCCGGCAAATGCCGGAACTGATCGAGCGCGGCTATCTTTATATCGCGCAGCCGCCGCTCTACCGCGCCAAGCGCGGCAACAGCCAGGTCTATCTCAAGGGCGACAAGGAGATGGAGAACTACCTGTTCGATACCGCCATCGATGAAGGCGGCGTGTTTGTCAATTTCGAAGGCCACCAGATCGCCGGGCAGGACCTGCGCAACCTGTGCGAGGAAGCGCGCTACGCCAAGACGCTGCTGGAACGTCTCGCCAACCACGTGCCGCTGTCGATCATGGAGCAGGCGGCGATTTCCGGCGCGCTCAATCCCGACATTCTCGGCAATCCGGAATACGGTACCCAGGTCGCGGACTATATCGCCAAGCGTCTCGATGCGCTGGCGCCGGAATACGAGCGCGGCTGGGAAGGCAAGGCGCTGGACGACGGCGGGCTCGAATTCCAGCGCACGCTTCGCGGCGTGACGGAAACCCATGTCATCGACGGCGCCATCATGCGCTCAAAGGATGCGCGTCAGCTCGACGAACTGGCGGGCCGGCTGCAGAAGAACTACACCAAGCACGGCACGCTCGAGAACAAGGACAAGAGCCACCCGATCACCGGGCCGGTCGCGCTCGTCGACAAGATCACCGAGCTTGGCCGCAAGGGCATCTCGATCAGCCGCTACAAGGGACTGGGCGAAATGAACCCGGAACAGCTCTGGGAAACGACGCTCGACACCGAGGCGCGCTCGCTCCTGCAGGTGCGCATCAACCACGTCGACGAGGCCGAGGAAGTATTCTCGACCCTGATGGGCGACATCGTCGAACCGCGCCGCGACTTCATCCAGGAAAACGCGCTCAAGGTCGCCAACCTGGACGTGTGATGGGGTTTCTTGTGTGCATTAACGCATGAGATGAGGCTCTATGGCTAAAACCAAAGCGGCCTATAAACAGTATTGGAACGAACTGCGCGAAAAGTGGATCGCGTTCGATCCCATCGGTGTCATGGACGACCCCGATTGGCCGCGTGACGAGTACGACACCTATGTCGGGCAAACGTTAAATTTGCTTGCACAGGGTGCCGCGCTGGAGCGGCATGTTCGACACCTTGAACAAGTTATTGAAGGTATGGGGATCGAACTCGACCGGCGAAAGTTGGAGCTCCAGGCCGCCGAATTCATTGCGTGGTGCGAAAAACGCTCAGATGCTGGCGAAGTTTGAGATGCCGGTCGAACAGGAATTCGACGCGGTGTCATCGTATGAGTTATAGCGGCGATTTCATCTCAGACAATTAATAGTAAACCGCGACACTTGCGACCGCAGCGGCACCCCCTCGCCACCAACTGGTGTCGAATGGGTTTTTCACTCTAAAACGATCTGGCGGGATACAGGTCAAATTGCAGATAATTGAACCGTCGATCAACAATTGCTCAACAAGGGTGTCCTCATAACGGATGGAGGTTACAGCGTAGGAATATTCCTGCCCTGCGATTTGAACCGGTGCGTTGAATTTCAGTAGCAACCTTCCACTCCCTGGTTCAATTTTTTGAACCACAGCAAGCAACGGATCTTCGAAAGCGGGCTCTTCGAAGTCGTCCACATCAATCCTCACTTCTCGACCAATAAGTTCTTCGACACTCATATCAACGCACTTCGGCAATTTCCGATTTCACAGGTTCTTCGGCGGACCGCGCTAAGCCGCCTCTTGCCGGGAAGACTCGCACGGTATGCTGCTGTGACGGTGGCGGCATGACATTCGACTGCATTTGACTATTTGTATCACTTGTTTCGATCGCTATCCTGATCAGGCACGGCGTCTCGCGCTTTTAAGCGCCGGAGATCAAGTTCTGTTTGCACGGTGTCCCAAACGCAATAGCACGCCACCGCGACACCAAACCCGCCCCAGAGAATGAGAAACACCTCCAAGACGGCATCCGGTAGCGGCCCGTTCAGAAACTCGAAAACCACGAAATACCCATACCCGATCAGAAGGCCGCAAACAGGGAACCCAATTACGGCGATGAGCAAGACGACAATGCGTCGTAACATCTATTCCTTCCCTGCTTGAATAACGGCCAAGTGCGACACCGCGTTACGAAGGACATTCGACATATCGAGGTCTTCGCACATCGGGAGACATGCCGGCGCTGTTAACGGCGCTCCGGTTGTAGTTTGAAAATACGTATCTCCGATTTTGTGGCAATTTGAAGGGACCGGCGAGTGTCTCAATTCCAAACACAGATATCGTCGCCTCGCACGAAATGCATCGCCTCGGGGTAGTTCGCATAAAACTCCTCCGTAAGGCCGACACACAGGGTTCTCTCGTTATCAAAGTTGATGATGAACTTCCTATCATCATCAGTTGCCGACAACACTTGAGCGCCTTCGAAAGAGTGTACTTCGCCTCCAACTGTCGAGTACCCATTGTTGACTGTCAAAATCGATCCATCGGAAAAGTGAATTTGAATGTAGTCATGAACAGACGCTACTTTTTCAACGGTTAAACCAACGAAACTTTTTAATAGTTTCATAACAGGGCCCTCAGTCGACTGCACAATGCGTTGAGTCACGAGATCCCGTTCGCCCCGAGTAAAGGTCTGCTGCCGAACGCCTACAATATAGCGGCCGCCGCCAGCGAGCTGCCCATCTGGTTCGCCGTCCCGTCTTTGCCCAGGGGATCAACAGTCCTTTTCAATCTATGCGCCATTCCAATCCGGATGTTCCGGAAGCGGATAATTGAGTTTGATGGCCGTCGTAACCGCGTTAACCGGAACTTTGGCGTAATCGGGCTCCGGATACCGGCTTTTGTCCTGCCCCATGATCTCGACGGCATTTCTTATATGATTCCGTAAGTATGCTTCGAAATGGGCTATGTCGGCCTCGGAGTATCTTGTCAAAGTCGACATCCGATCTCGAAGCTCTTCGAAAATCGATTTCGCTACTTCCGGGCGATTCGTGACGAGAAGCAGAAAGCCACGGAGAAGGGCGGGTTCGAACTTAAAAAGGTTCTTTGGGTGCATCAGTTCAAGATGAGCCAGAGCGTCCTCGTACTTCTCGCGCGACGCTAACTGCTGCGCGCAAATCATATGATAAGTGGCCTTGATCACCCGGTAGATCCTCGACATCACACGCGTACTCAACAAATACCGGTCAAAAGTGCACAAAATAGAAATCCGTTTTCCGCCCGTCGTCCTGCATATCGACCTTCATATTCAGTAGGGATTGAATCGCAGCATCAAATTTTAGGGGGCTCCATCCTATTCTGGCGGAGAGCTGGTCACGCCCGATCATGATCCTGTCGCTACACATGAGCCCCTCATCGATCAGATATTCGGCAAGCGTTAATGCATCATCGGTAGGTTCAAGGGCCTGTATCTCCCACTCGATATCCTGTACCTCTTCTTCAGCATCGTAGTCGGGTACACCGTCATCGGGCCAGCCAACGCGCGCTTTGATCGTCGTTGCTGAAACATCGATGATCTCAAATCGGTCGATTCCGAAAACCAGCATGAAACGGAAGAGGCAGCTGATTGATCGTGTTGCCGACGCCATGGTCCGCTTCCTTATTCCGTTGAAAACCGGCTCTACAAATCCGACATTTTTTTAACAACCAGCTTGGCGGGACCATAGTTCGCAAGGACATTGGCATCGGTTTCGCCGATAACTAGCCGCCATTCGTAATCCCGATCTAGCGCAACATCTTCTGGCGCCGAATAGGCATAGATACTCAAGCCCTTTCCGGCAGAGCCGGACAAAGGCAAAACCGTCACAACCGAATGCGTGAGAATCTTGTCCCCATCATTGGCGAGTTCAATTTCCAGATTTGGAATTGCCGCAGCATGATTCATTGCAGTCCATCGATCGGCAATTGCGGGAAGTGGCTTTTCAAACATCAGCGCAACTTCATAGCGACCCAAATACTTGTGCCGGAACGGCGGCGTTTCGATGGCATTGCCGTTCGCAAGGTCGAGGCGCTGTTCACTAAGCGGGTGATACAGATCATCGGGCGGCAGCAAAAGTTGTATGACCAGACCGCCTTCGTCGGGCGCAAGGGTCTGCAATATACGTTCGTTCACATCGAAAACGTGAAAGGCGGCGACCGACAAAACGGATACGCCGAGTAAGATGGCCACTTTACCTACCTTCATTTACCCGATGTCCTCATTATAGTCCCAATCGGGATGGCCCCGCAGCGGGAAGTTGGAACGGACCCCCGGCGTAACCTTCTGCAGATCGACGCTTCTGAAATCTCGCCTCGAATACGATGATGCGTCTTCACCCAGGGCTTCCAGGGTGTCTCTGATACAAAGACGCAGAAACGCATTGAAATAGGCCCGGTCCGCGCGGCTGTATTTTTCCAGCTTGGGCAAGCGCGCCTCGAGCGCTTTGAATGTCTCCTTCGCCAGGGCGAAGCGCCGCGTCTGAAGCTGCAGCACACCTCTCAACAGCGAAAATTCGAATTGCCGTACATGTTGCGCCGGCAACGTCTCGAGCTTTTGCAGTGCGGCGGCATACGCCTCACCCGACGCCAGTTCGAGTATTTTAACCCACTGAAAGGCAGACGTCGCCGCTTGTATGATTCCGAGCATCTACCTGTGACGTCCGGAAAAGGCATAAATTGCGGCGCCCGAGGCCGCTGCCACCACGGCGGCGATCATCGTCACGTAAAGAAGCCCCAAGTTCTCCGTATTCGCCCCGGGTCCGCGCAACATCAACGCCGCCGCCGAGGGAAAGACAAGCCCACTGACAGCGCCAGCCAGCAGGTGAACCGCGATGGGGTGTTGCAAATGCAGTTGCAGAATGCGCCGGCAAATCAGGAACACGCCGTACGCGAGCGGTAACAGGAGCGGCAGCAAGTATATGCCGATGAAAGCCATGAGTTCATGAACAAGAACATAGTGATCGACATCCGGTTCCGGACGCCAGATCGGTCTGTAAATATCGACGATGCCGAGCGTTGCAATCAGTAGGTACGGCGCGACAGCGTACGTCAGGAAACCGGCAATGGCGGTGAAGAGAGCGCCGCCGTTCCGGCCTCGGTTTCCCATGACCCTCAGCATACCGCAGGCCTCGCGGTTATCTTGGCCGACGATTTTCTCATATCGGGGAGCATGCCAGCGCCGTTACTCGCGCTCCAGCTGTAATTTGAAAACATTTATCGCCAATTTTGTGGCAATTTGAAGAAACGGCGGGACCGGCCATTACTGGCGGATGAACGGTGCCGCCTGCTAGGGTGCGAGGCGGGTACAAGGCGGACACTCGGTTTTGCAATGACACAGTCGCTATGGACAGACCTTCGCGCGCTCTTTGAGGAAGACGATGGAACCCTGCCGGAAATTCGCATCACCTATGTCAAGCGCGATGCCGTTGTTGCGGGATACGCCATGCTGCGGGAAGTTCCGGGCACCGCGATAAACGACGGCGCCGGTTTCTGGTGCAAATTGCGACATGAGGAACGGCCGCTAGATTCCGTTCCGAATGCGGCTGCACTCGTCGTTGCCGGGGACGCCGAGCCGTTTCATGTTGTACTGCGCGGCATGCAGCTTGAAGGAACCACAATGCCCGACCTGGGCGTGTATGTCTTCCCGGGCCAACTGGCTCTCGATTATCGCAAGGGTACCGGATGGAACGCCGAGGTGTTAGGCGCGTTATTCTTATTGTTGGCGGATCTGTCGGCGCTGGACGAAGCCGCGTCACTGGGTCTCGACGATCATGCCCCCGCAGAAGACGAACAGAAATTTCAGCGGGCATGGATAATGTTCCAGTCCGAACGATCCGACTGATGCGTCCCGCCTTGCCAAGCAGAACCACAGGCTGCGGCCGGGGGCCTGGGTGCAGGGACGGCTGCCGCCGATGAGATACTGCTACGTCTACGTGCTGGGGGAGATCGGCGCCGACAGGCCGCGCACCTACGTCGGCTGGACCACGGACCTCGATCAACGCTTGGCCGCGCACAATGCCGGCACCGGCGCCAAGTCGACACGCGGCCGCGCGTGGCAGCTTCTGTATGCGGAAAGGTACATGACGCGGTCCGAGGCGCTGAGCCGCGAATGGCACCTCAAGCGCGACCGTGCGTTCCGGCGCCGCCTCGTCCAGCCATGACCGGGATCGCGATCCGAACTTGCAGGTTCACCGCCGAATGCCCTTATAAAGAGGAACCTGAATTCAAGCGCCCCTGACCGAGGATCCCGTACGTGTTCGAAACGTTACCTGAACCCACGTTCATCGCCGTGGCGCTGTTGGCCGTGTTGATCACCGGGATATCGAAAAGCGGTCTCGGCGGCGGGCTCGGGCAGCTCTCGGTGCCGGTCATGGCGATGTTCATCTCGCCGGTTGCGGCGGCAGCGATCATGCTGCCGATCCTGTGTACCATCGATCTCTTTAACATCTGGGGTTACCGCAAGGACTTCCACAAGGGCAACCTGATCGCGCTTTTGCCGGGGGCCGTGATCGGCATCGGCATCGGCGCGCTGACGTTCCGCCACGTCGACGAGAACATGATCCGGCTGTTGCTGGGCGGGCTGTCGCTGATTTTCTCGCTGACGTACTTCATGCAGAACAGCCCGGTCAGTGCCGACAGCCGCTGGGGCCGCTGGTTCGGTACGTTCTGCGGTGCGCTTGCCGGTTTCACCAGTTTCGTCGCGCATGCCGGCGGCGGGCCGGTGAAGATTTTCCTGTTGCCGCAGCGGCTCGACAAGAAGCTGTTCGTCGGCACGCAGGTGTTCTTCTTTTTTGCCGTCAACCAGGTGAAGATCTGGCCTTACCTGTGGCTCGGCCAGTTCTCGACCGAGAACCTGACGACCAGCCTGATCCTGATGCCGATGGTGCCGGTCGGTGTCTGGCTCGGCTGGAAGCTAGTGCGCGTCATCGACGGCGAGACGTTCTACCGCATCTGTTACGCGCTCTTGTTCTTCGCCGGCGTGAAGCTGATCTATGACGGGCTCAGGGGCACCGGCGTTATCTGAGGCGCTCAGAGCAGTTTGAAGATCTTTTCGTCGGGCGCGGCGTCGGTGGCCGAGTACTCGATAAAGCCGAGCCCGTAGTCGATATCGGTGCCGTTTGCGGAACAGGGGAAGGCGATCGCTTCGGCGCACTTGTAACGGTCGACATAGTCGTCGAAGTAGTGCGCCCGGCGGAAGGTATAGGCGACCTTCTTTTGTGCATAGACCTGGTAATAGTTACCGGTGATGGCGCGGTCGAAATCGCCTTCGACGTAGATTTCCTCGAAGCATTTGCCGACGATATTCATGCCGTAATGCTCGTCGAGCTGCGTGCCGGAAAAGACGAACTTGGGCCGGTTTTGGATGCCGTTTCTGAAATCAATCACCCAGACAAAGCGCACCAGCGGCGCGATATCCATCAGATCGATCTTTTTATAGTCGGGAAAGGGGGCGTCGCCGGCCTGGTCCAGCACGAACTCCGCAAACCCCAGGAGCCGCGGGTTATCTGTCAGTTCGCGAATTTGCTCGATTGTCGCCACGCCGCCCCCGAAGTTCATCCGTCCGAGCCAACCCGGCGGGCATGCCGGTGAATTGTGTCTCGAACCCCCCTCGACACGGTGGCGGCGACTTGATTGTGCCGGATTCAAACCGTACCGTTCGAAAGGTCATATGCATTTCTGCTCATATTGTCCATACGGCAAAACCAAAACCGGCGCACAAAGCGCACATGCCGCATGAATAGCGGCGAAGGGAAGAACATGAACGAAAACAAAACGGCGGCCGGCACGGAGATCGTCTGGCGATCCCTGCTATACGTGCCCGCCAACAACGAAAAATTCATCGCCAAGGCGCACACCCGCGAAGCGGATGCCATCATTCTCGATCTGGAAGACAGCGTGCCCGAACAGGAACGCGGCCGGGCCCGCGAGATGCTGGCCGATTCCATCCGCTCCGTCACGCAATCGGGCGCCGATGCCACGGTCAGGATCAACCGGCCGCTCCGGCATATGGTCAAGGACGTGGAAGCCGCGGTGAAGGGCGGCGCGAAGGCGCTTTTCGTCACCAAGGTCGACGGTGCCGGACACCTGAAGCTCGTGGCCGAACTGGTCGGCGAGGTCGAGAAAGAAGCCGGCCGGCCGGCGGGTGACGTCCGCCTTGTGCCAATGATCGAGACGGCGGACGCGTATTTCCGCGCCCACGCCGTCGCGCGCGCCACCAGCCGCAACGTCGGCATGAACCTGGGCGGCGAGGATTTCGCCATGGACGTCGGCATGGTGCCGGACACGGATACGCTGATGGTGCCGAAGCAGACGATCATGATCGCCGCCCGCGCCGCCAACATCATGCCGATGGGTTTCATCGGCACCGTCGCCGATTTCCGCGACACGGACGCATTCCGCGAAAACGTCCGCCGGTCCCGTAAGTTCGGCTTCGAGGCGGCAAGCGTCATTCATCCGTCGGGCATTCCGGTGCTGAACGAGGAGTTCACGCCGGCCGACGACGAGGTCGACTACGCCCGGCGCGTCGTCAACGCCTATGCGGATGCGGAAAAGGCGGGCCTCGGCGCGATCACGGTCGACGGCAAGATGATCGACGTGCCCGTCGCGATCCGCGCCAAACGCGTGCTTGCGCGCTACGATGCGATCAAGGCGCGCGGCTAAACGCCACACGTTATCTGCGTACGCATTGCCCGCGCCCCTCTCGGGCGATAACGTTTCATACGAGCACCGCGAATGCGGGCCGATAAAAATAAAAAAAACTTAGGGAATCCAAACCATGCAACTCAAGAAAAGACCCCTGAAGGATACATTCGGATACGAGGTCCTCGACGTTGACCTCGCCGACCTCGACGACGCCACCTTCGATGCCATCTACAAGCTGTGGCAGGAAGAACCGCTTTTGCTGTTTCGCCGCCAGAGCCTGAGCGAGCGCCAGCAGGTGGAATATTCGAAGCGCTTCGGCGACCTCGATATCCTGGTGCGCGACGACATGATCTCGCCGGAGCATCCGGAGATCATCTACATCACGACCCTGAAGCGGGCCGACGGCACGGCGATGGGCGGGCTCGGCAATTACGAAATCTACTGGCACCACGATCAGATCTATCGCCAGCGCCCGGCCAGCGGGTCGGTGTTCTGTGCCATCGAAATGCCGGAAGGCGAGGGCCAGACATCGTTCTGCAACACCAAGCTCGGCTACGACACCATGCCCGACAACCTGCGCAAGCAGCTGGACGGGCGCCGCGCCACGGCCAAGTACGGCATGAAAAAGGAATCGACCACGCAACGCGATTTCCAGGGCCGTCCGGAAGAGATGAAGAAGATCGACGAAAAGACCCCGCCGGCGACCCACGACATCGTTCTCGAGAACCCGGCGACGGGGCAGAAGTCCATTTATCTCGATCCGAACAAGACGCTGGGGATCGAGGGTCTGAGCGACGCCGAAACGCAGGAGCTGATCGATGCCGTGCAGGCGCACATGCTGCAGGACGACTTCGTCTACGCGCACACGTGGCGCAACGGCGACGTCATCATGTGGGACAACGCGCGGCTCTGGCACCGCCGCGAAGCCTTCGACGTCAACCGGCCCCGGTTTGCCAGGCGCACCACGATCTTCCTGCGCCCGGAAGACTTCGCCGTGCCCGAACCCGACGCAGCGTGAGCGCGGGTATGACCGACGATGGAAAAAAGACGCCCCTTCAGGGACTTAGGGTTATCGACGCGTCGACCGTGATCGCGGGGCCGACCATCGGCATGCTGATGGGCGATTTCGGCGCCGACGTCATCAAGGTCGAGCATCCGCGCGGCGACGTGTTGCGCAACACCGGTTACCAGAAGGACGGCGTCGGGCTGTGGTTCAAGATGGCCAACCGCAACAAGCGGTGCGTGACGCTGAACTTCGGTTCAGACGAGGGCCAGAAGCTTTTCAAGGAGCTGATCAAGACCACCGACGTGCTGATCGAGAACTTCCGCACCGGCACCATGGAGAAATGGGGCCTCGGCTGGGAAGATCTGAAAGCGATCAATCCGCGCCTCGTGATGATCCGCGTCACTGGTTTCGGACAGACGGGGCCGTATAAAAACCGCCCCGGCTTCGGCACCATCGCCGAGGCGTTTTCCGGTTTCGCCGCCATCACCGGCGAGCCGGACGGGCCGCCGACGTTGCCGAACTTCGGTCTCGCCGACGGGGTGGCGGCCGCCTACGGCACGTTCGCGGCGATGTTCGCGCTTTATCACCGCGACGCGCAGAAGGCGGGCGTCGGGCAGTACATCGACCTTTCGATCTACGAGCCGTTGTTCCAGGTGATGGGACCGCAGCCGTTGCAGTTCGATCAGCTGGGCGTCATCCAGCAGCGCTGGGGCAACCGCTCCAAGAACAACGCGCCGCGCAACACGTACCAGACGAAGGACGGCCACTGGGTCGCGATCTCGACCAATTCGCCCGCCATCGTGACGCGCGTGCTGACGTTGTGCGGCGGCAAGGAGGCGGCGGAGGACCCCCGCTTCCAGACGCCGCAGAGCCGGGTTGAACATATCGAGGAAGTCGACGGTATCGTCGCCGGCTGGATCGCGCAGCACGACCTGGCGACGGTACTGGACGCGTTTGAAAAGGCCGAGGCCGCGATCGGGCCTGCCTACACCATCGATCAGATCTTCGACGATCCGCAGTACCAGGCCAGGAACGACATCATCGAGCTGGACGACGAGGACCTGGGTAAAATGCGGATGACCAACGCGTTTCCGTTCATGTCGGAGACCCCCGCCGAAATCCGCCATGCCGGGCCGCGCAAGGGCCAGCACAACGAAGACATTTTCTCGGGCGAACTGGGCCTGAGCGCGGAAGACCTGGCGGCGCTCAAGGACAAGGGCGTGATCTGAGGGGTGACGGCCATGCGCCGCGTCCTGAAAATGGCGCACCCGACAGGATTCGAACCTGTGACCTCTGCCTTCGGAGAGTCTCAGAAAATGTGCGCCTCCATACCCCTCAATATACCGCCATGCACCAAGAGCCGCTGTTTTTCTTATTTTGAAACAATAGGTTAGTTGCTGTCGAGGGAGATGGAGGATATTCCCAAGGATATCTACGGTGTGATTTTTTGTTTTCGCGGGACACTTCCGGCTCCCGTCACCGAGATAGGGGATAGACAATGACAGTGGCCATCAACAACGCGTTCATTCGAAAAATCACAGCCGTGAAACCCGAGAAGGTTACCGAGTATCGGGATCGGTCTTTACGAGGCTTCATCGTCCGACAACAACCGAGCGGCTTCATCAGCTACTACGCTATCGCCGTAAAAGGAAGTGCGCGGCGCGGGAACCGTCGGCAGAAGAAAATCCACATCGGGGAGCATCCGGCTATCAGTCCATCCGAGGCTCGCAATGCTGCCGAAGAGCTAATTGCCAAAGCGCGCCTCGAGGTTTTACCGCTAAAAAAGGAGCGAGAACGCTGGACGCTGCGTCAGTTTTTAGACCAGCACTACCTACCGTGGGCGGAGCAGTCTCTCAAAGACCCCGCTGGTCAGCGCGGTCAGCTTCGGCGCTTTGCCGACTGGGATCAGCTTTTCCTCGATGAGATCGACAAGCGACGAGTTGAACTCTGGCGAACCAAGCGCCTCGCTAATAGAGTGTCGCCAGGCACCATAAACCGAAACGTGGTTGTGATCCGTGCGGTCCTCAGCAAAGCAGTGGAGTGGGACTTCCTGGAGCATCACCCTCTGGCGGGCCTGAAGAAGCTCAAAACCGATACATCGTCAAAGCCGCGAACACTCAGCGAAGATGACCGCACTAAGCTGTTCGAGGCACTTGAGCAGCGGGATCGACAGCTTGCTGAGGACCGGCTGTCTGCAAACCGCTGGCGAGAAGAACGGGGTTACGAGAAGCTGCCTGAGCTGACTTACTACGGCAATCATCTGACGCCGATCGTGATGACGGCGTATCACACGGGAATGCGACGCGGTGAAATCTTCTCTATGCAATGGAGCGACGTGGACTTGGATGCGCAGCTGTTAACTATCCGCGCCGAAAATGCAAAGACCTCTCAAATGCGGACCATCCCGATCAACGATCCGCTTTGCGTGATCCTAAGCCAGTGGAGAGCGCAAAGTGGGATGACCGATGGCTATGTCTTTCCCGGCAAAGGTGGTGCGAGGCTTGATAACTTTCAAAACGCTTGGGACAAGCTACGCAAAGACAGCGGACTTCGGCATCTCCGCTTCAAGGATTTCCGGTCTGACTTTGGCTCTCGCCTCGCGAACAATGGTGTCGATCTGTCGGTAACGCAGCGATTGCTTGGCCACTCGTCACCTGTCGTGACAATGCGCTACTACGTGAAGATCACAGAGGACACGATGCGGGAAGCAGTGGCCGTGTCCTCATTGTGACTGCAACCAAGATAGTTATAGAAAATTTGAAAATTACGACTTTTGATTGTATGATGGTCGACGAGCTTCGACATTCGAATGAGAGCTGAAGATGTATCCACAACCCCGCGCAGGTACTGAATTAGATATTCGAAACAGACCAGTTGAATTTTCTTATTGGCCAACGAGGAGAGGGGATCGCCGGCATGGGATACAATCGAGAATTTTTGCGTCAGATCCTTGGACTGTTATCGAAGCCGCCATAAGGAACCGAACTAATCAAACTTATCAACCGCGAGCTCTCTCTGCACTCGAACAGGCAAATGATTTCTTTAATGCATCGCTGCTTGGAACGGTTCGGGCTGCCCGTCCGCTATTGTTGTATTATTGCTTCATGAACGTAGTAAAAGCATTCACCATCATGATGGGAAGGGAGACCGAATTCGATAACTCGCACCATGGTTTGTCATCGGATTTCCCCCAGCGTCACGCCAACATGTTGAGCGGATCATTGAAATGCTTTCCCAACCAAGCGGGAAACCCCAGAAGGGTTAATGTTTACGATTTTCTGCATGAACACCTTACAGGTCATTCACTTAATCACGGGAACCCAAATCAAAATTCGCAACAACGCGTAATAGGCCTCAGGGAGCTAATCCCTCAAATATTACTGGGCCATCGACTGTGGACTTCTGCAGCCTCGAGAAAAGAACGCTTTATAGAGATTGATAAAATAAAACTTTTAGATCATCGAGATACAAATGAATGTTGGATGACGCTTGAATTTTTGACCAGTGAATTTACTCGACACGGTTACACGCACAAAACTTTTTTCGAGGGAGCAGGTCTGGATGTCGGTTGGGTGAGAACAGAATTTCTGCCTAATGAGCGAGTAGACGAGAAAGCTCGGCTTAGAATTGAATTATCCAATCCTGTCAATTACGGGCATCGTCCATCAGATGTCTTGAATAACATGATAGCTTCGCATCGCCATTGTTTTTGGCGATCGATAACAACTCAGAAGCCTTTCAGAAAATATTATGTTTACGTTGCTGGCAACAACGACTGGGTTTTGCCCCAGGTCTGCTCAGTTTATATGTTGATGTTTTATTTGGGCTCCGTGACCCGCTACCGGCCAGAGCAATTCGATACGCTAGCCCAAGGGAAATATGGCTCTTTCTTCCAAGAGTTCATTGAAAATCAACCTCGTCAATGGCTCTACATGATGGCTTCTGAGTTTGCTGAGCAAGAGGTGACCCATGCGGCAGTCGTTTGACCCATATGCCTGACCATCTCACGAAATCCGAGAGATCTAAATTGATGTCCAAAGTTAGGACACAGGGAACATCGCCGGAAATGCAAGTTAGGCGTTTTCTTCACGCGAGCGGTTTTCGTTATCGATTGAACGTCAAAGAGCTAGATGGGCGTCCCGATATTGTGCTTCCTAAATACAAATCTCTGGTCTTTGTCGACGGTTGTTTCTGGCATGGGCACTCTTGCAATAAAGGCAAACTACCTAAATCCAACACGGATTTTTGGAAGATCAAGATTGATAAAAATCGCTTGAGAGACTTACGGGTTAGAGGTGAATTGATCGAGCAAGGCTGGAACGTGTTAACTATATGGGAATGTGAAATACCCTCGTCGTTAGAAAAGTTAGCAAATTCGATTAAATTCGCGGAGAGAAAATTCTAAGCATCTCCAGTTTTAAGAGATGCAATAGCATAGTTTGCGAAATACTCCGCCAACCGAGGGGGCACGGCATTGCCAATCATTCTGGCAACTGGATCGATTCCGTCCTCCGGGTAAAATCGATAATCGTCCGGGAATGATTGTAGTGCTGCCGCTTCACGCAATGAAATGCCACGGTTCTGGCTTGTATCGTAATGGCCGAAGCGACCATTGGATATGCTATGGCACTTTGTGGTTATTGTCCCCGAGGGTTTATCCGCAACAAGTCGGGTGTAAACGTCACCAAAACCGCCCGGCCCATTTTTTTTTCGCATTCTTTTGTGGCAATCGAGCTCAAGCCCAGTGCCATCAAGGTATTTATTACTCTCGCCCGGCTTCGCCAGAGTAATTCGTTTGATGTTGGTCTCACTCAGCCATCTTGTCCGGTGATTTGGGATCTGATCATGTGCCTCACCGGCACCGAGGCATGGGAAATGCCCGATGGCATCTTCAACGGACTTGATGCAAGATTTGGGATCTTGAGTGGGTATAAGTATTTCCTGCATCAACATGTCGGAGAAATACGTAGGCCGGACAATATTTTTTTTCACGGCTAAGAGAATTGAGCGCTTTCGAAATTGGGGCACTCCAAACTTAGATGCACAAACCACTTTTGATCCCACAGCGTAACCTAGCTTGCTTAGCTGCTCTTCAAACTCATCCCAGACGCACCCGTAGCGTTCTTGTCGAATCCCCGGGACGTTTTCAGAGAGAATTATATCGGGCTTGAACTTTTTTACGAAAACAAGAGATTCCAGCAGTAAGTTGGAGTCCTTCGCTCTGCCAGCCTTCCTCTCTTCACTGAGGGCTTTCTTCGATACCTTAGTAAATGGCTGGCAGGGAGCGCATATTGCAAAGAACAACGGGGCATGTGGAGCCTTTGCCCTGTAATATTCGATATTGGATTTGAGTTCTTTGATGATTTCTCTCTGTTGACCCTCAGGATGATCTTCGGTTTTCCGGAAGATGTCTTTGCATAAGAATCGGGCCTGGGAATAGTCGATCGAAGCATTGGCGTTGTTGCTAGTATAGGTCAACTCGCACGCTGGATCTTTATCGATTCCGGCGATTACATAACCGCCAGCATCAATAAGACCCCGGGTTGTCCCGCCGGCTCCGCAGAAAAAATCTACTGCGAGGAATTTAGGGGTTTTTGGCTTCATAAAAGGTCCCGACCTCAAAAACCACAACATCTTGCGATTTGTTTCATCTTAATCATTGTATCTTGGCGCAATTTTATTGGTCAAGATCAGAGTCATAGACGAAAAGCCTGTTTTGTCGCCAAATTTCTATAATATTTGTTGCCGTAGCTCAAAAAAAACCGTATATATTAAAAATGTACGCGATATATGGAGATTAAAATGCGGGAAAATGATCGACAAAAATTCGTAAATTTGGCAGAAAAAAGAACGAATAATGCTATAAAGCAAATAAGATTAATTGGTAATTTATCTAACAAATCTAATTACGATTATGAAAAAAAGCACGTGGATGCGATATTTAAGAGGCTAAATTTTGAAATAAATGAAGCGAAAAAGCGCTTTGACCAGGCGAACGGTGGCGGCGGTAGCGATCTTTTCAAGTTGGATTTTTAAGGTTGAGGATGTGAAAAATGGTTCGCTCTAAAAAGAAATTTGATCCTGAAGTTATTGCTGTTGAATTGATGAATGCTGACACAGCGGAGGAAGTTACTAGTATTTTGGGAGCCTATGATGAGTTTAGTGACGCTGACAACTGGCACTATCTAGATGATCGCGGTTCGAATTTTAATACCATTGGAAACCAGGCGGGTGATAGTGCGAAGGCGACTACCGAACTCCTAATGAATATGGTTGATGCTGTTCTGCTCAAAAGAGCTTATCAAGCGGGCATCGATCCAAAAGATAAAATGAATAGCCCATCTAATCTCCGTGACGGGGTTGAGCAATTGATCGGTCTCACGGACGGTTATATCTCAACTATGATCGAAGAAGGTACAGAGGAGAAACAGACAAAGTTTGAGCCTGTGTATGAGAAGGTTGGCGAAACACTTGTTCTAGCTGCAGCTAAGACGGATGCAGGTCTTGCGTTGACTTTTGTTGACAGTGGAGAAGGACAACACGGAGAAAACTTTCACGAGACGTTTCTATCTCTCAGCAGTGGAAGAAAAAGTGATATTCGGTTCGTCCAAGGTAAATTTAACATGGGCTCAACGGCAGTCCTCCGGTTTTCGGGTAACTACTACAAGCTCATCGTCTCTCGAAAATATGACGAAAGCGGCGACTGGGCTTTCACGCTAATGAGGAGATCTCCAGCGGAACATGAGATGCCTGTTGTCGAGTATTTTGCGATTGGTAAGGATAAACAGGTTCCTTCTTTTGACGCTCCCGCCATTTTCCCACTTTTCAATCGTCATATTGGAAAAAGTGGGACCAAGATGGACCTTGTGTCGTTGACACATGGAACAGTAGTTAAATTGTACGATTATCCGCCAAACAAGTTCCGTGGTCGTGGTGCTATTCGTTCCCAAATTCACCTAAATATGTCGGACACCGTGTTACCTTTTATGTTGCTGGAGCAGGAGAAGAAACCACAACAAGGTACGTACCTGCAGTACGGGTGGGACATGAGATTTGTCAGTGGTTTTGAGAATGCAGCATTTAATACTTACGACGCGGATATAACAGAGTTGGTCACAGGCAAACGGCACCAACCTAAAATTCCGATAGCAGATTACTTCGACAAAGAGATTGGGAAGGTATCGATTCACGCAATTGTTTTGAGGCAAGACCCCCCAAAGTGGATTACAAAAGAAAGTGTACGCATATTTCATAGCGTTAACGGCCAAGTTCACTACAAAGAGGGTCGAGGAGTTTTTAGCCGTCGGTTTAAATTGCCGAACCTCATGGACACTCTTCTAGTGTTCGTTGATGCAAGTGAAATAACCTCGAACGCCCACAATGAAATTTGGAAAGCTGACAGAGAAAATATTGCTGAAGGTAGGATTGCCCTAAAATATTTAGATCGTTTTGTCCAAGAGTTCCGGGACAGTGAAAACGTAAAGAGAATCGCTGAGCTAATCCGTGATCGTCAGCTTAAAGAAGTTGATCAAGTTCAATCGTCTCAGCTTTTCGAGAAGCTTTTGAAGGCAGATAGAGGCTTTGCAAGTCTTCTGACAGGGAAAGAAATCAGGATCCCTGGGCCGTCGAAAGGCAAGAACACCAAAGATGGTCCAAAGAAGAGTGGGCAGGATGATATAGACCTTAAACGGAATCCGACCTTCTTTGAATATGAAGAGAAATTTTCCAAGCAGTCTGAGATCGAATTGCCATTAGATCGTCGGCGACCTATCGGTTTTATCCACGATGCAGAGACAGATTTCTTTTCGAGGGAAAAGCATAGGGGGGTATTGAGCTTAACTGGCAAGGATGCCGAGGTATTCGATATTTCCCATCATATGATGCCGGGAAGGATGACAATCTTTGTTTCCTGCCCAAATAACGTCGAAATTGGAGACACATTTGAACTCGGGTTCTCAATATCGTCCCCAGAGATGGTTGAGCCACTATCTGTGCCTAACAAGAAGATCAAAATTACGCCAACGCCGACAAAACCCAAGCCTGACGATGAGGATGACGAAGACGCCAAAAAGAAGAAGCACAAGAAAAGTGATGTTGGAAAAGACAAAGGCAGCGGAAAAGACGATGTGGTCTACGCGGCTCCAGATATTGTGATCTATAGCAATGATATATCGGAAATGGAGGGGTTCGACGTAAAGCCGCGTCCAAAAGATATGGACGAGCACTCAGGCGGACGGATTGAGGCTATCGGTGAAGACGAATACAAGTTCGGAATAAACCTCGATAATGTTTATCTTCAGCAAGCGCTTCGGACGAAAAGAAGCGACCCGCACCGAAAGGCGTTATATCGAAAATATATTTATGGGATGGTGGTCTCGATGATGGCCTTCAAGAAGACATTTGATAGCGTCGAAGTCGAGCAATTCGCAGAGCTGCAAAATGAGATAAATCAAGCGATATCAGATGCTGCTGGCTCAGTTGTTGCGACTTTGACAGATAGTGTTCCTGACCTTGTGCAAAAACTTGAGGTCGAAGACGCCGTTGATTGACGTCAATGAAAACTGGAGTTCTAGCGATGCACAAACTTGAGTATGTACTTGTTGCCATTTCAGATGCGATCCTAAAACAGGATCCTGATTCCGAAATTGGAAGGGATTTGAGGAGTGCCGCCGGTGCGTCGCGTGAGTATTCTCCAGAAAATGATGAAAATGCTATAGACCAGCTTTACAGAAAATATTTAGGGTGAGGTCGATCCGCAGTTCAGTCGCGACTTGTCAAGATTCCCCCCGGACCTGAAATGCCAGTTCCGTGGGTCCCTTCCACTATTCGTGGCGCTAGCATTCTTTGGGGGTGGGGAATATTCCGAAGAACCGTGCGAAATATGCCAATACCTGGGTGAGGTGGATGTGATCGCTGCAGAGGCCCGGTAAGCGGGGTCTTTGGAGGTTTAATGCGGTCGGAAGTGTCCCGGGGATGTCCGGCCTATTTCTTGAGCCGCTAGAAAGGCACCAACAATGGGTGGGGCATAATTTTGTTCGCCAGCTAGATTAGTGGCGTGGCTTAAGGGATCGTCTGTGTTCGTGAGACAAAACCAAGCTGTTCTGACCGTGTCGTTTGATAAACCACTCGGCCCGATACTGGCCTGATTAACGGCTAACCAAGCGTTCGGCTCGACGCGGTTCAGCGCAGCGTCGATCTCCTCAACGGACCATCCGCACAACAAATACCGACAAATAAGGGTGACTATGGCAGAAGCATCACCTGCCGCTTTGTCGTAATGCGTAATAGCCGCCTCGTCCCGAGCTAACTGCGAAAGCCGAGAGGTGGGCACATAAGAGCATGCAGCCAGTGGGGTGATCCGCTGTGCCGGTGCACACCCAGCTGATTTGTTCCCAAGTTTTTCGTGGGCCGCTTTGGTGGCTCTTGAGGAATCTAAGCCTTCCTTTATGAGGCCGAAGACCAGCGCAAAAGTTGGCCCTGTGTCGAACGCGTTGTTAGAAGCCCAACGGGTGTAACGCGCGACTAGGTCTGATTTGTCGATGGTCCTCTTCTCGGCGAGTGAGTTTGCAACGATCGTTGCCATGGCAGTGGGACCGCCGATTGTGTCGCCTTTGCAAATGCCGTTTATTATTCTGTCAAAAAACAAAAAAGGATCCCGCTATTTGCATTCAAATTCAAAATAATCAGCATCAAATGGCACTACCCATGCCTTTATGTGAACCGCATTTCGGCCAGTTTTTTGGCAATGTTCCTCGGCCAGATCATATACATCTTGTCGCAAGGTTGGCCTGCCGGTTGATAAATTGCGTGGTGCCGTGATCGTGAGGCTTGCTGGTGTAGATACTGCGATTTCAACCTTATTTGAGACGCAGCCGGTAACAAGCAGAACGAGGCTTAATGGAAAGCAATATTTGAACATCATCAAAATTCCATCACATGAAAAATTTGGGCACAATTTTTCACTGAATACACATCGTTCAAAATGCGCACGTACTCACGGTGCCGTTGCGGTTAACTAGTGCAAAATCAATTCCCGTCTTCTTCACAATAGGACGATCTCGCCACCTAGTCGTCAGAGCTTTAAAGCGTTCCGTCGAGGGAACTACAGCGATAAGTATATCGTCCGGTTGATACACTTCGATGGTTACTAACTGACCAATAAGTTCGCGTAGAATTGGATATTCTTTGCTTCCAGATTTCTTTATCAGCGGCCCACCCTTGCTTTCAGCCCGTATTCTTTTGTCTCCGACAAATGCAACAACATCGCCCTCGCCGGAAGTCGCATGAACTTTGAGGGTTTGATTCGATCTAAAATAAATGCCCTGCCAATTGTTCTTTCCAACTTGTTGGCTTTGCTTCCACCCGCGCGTCAACAAGTACGTTTCGATCGGAAAGATCTCTTGTCCTTTAACTCGCACCTGCGCGCCATCGATAGCAACCGAGACATCGCCGTGGCTTCCAGGAAGTCCAAGTAGGTATTCCGCAAAGACTAATGATACTTCGCCTTCTGGCATTCGATCCTCAGGCAAGGAAAGAGAGGACAAATCAGGTCTTTGATTTAGGGATGCATAAGACAAAAGGCTTACCAAAACTCTGAACCATTACTTGCGGTGCGCCCCCGCAAGCTGGCTCTTCCTGATCCTGGTGATCCGGGAGTTAGTAAACCGTCGATAGGCGGCCCCTGTGACCTTTAGACCGGGGTCCTGGACATACGTCACAGGCTCCCGGACCTCAGTGGTCAGGGGTGGTTTTTGCGGTTCCACCGAACCGCTATCGACGGGGTTACTAAGCCCCAGGGCCGTGCGTTCCAGCCCTGAGAACAGGATGCCAAAAGGTCCTGCAAAATGAAAGTGAAATCAGTGCGTTGGAGGTAGGGATGCCCGGGGGCTTTGAGCAAAACCTTGCTCGAACCGAGGCAAGGCGAGGCAACCGAGGCAATGCCCTGTTGCCGCCGTCTTTGTTTGCCTCGGATTGAGCCTTTTGCCTCGGATCAAACCGAGGCGGATGGTTTGCAAAAAAGGTTGGGTTCGCCGCTCAGCGTTTTGCTCTTTAAAAAAAGGGGGAGGGGTCTACTACCCCTCCCCTTTGCAAAGCTCCCGCTTTTTAGAACCCGGACAACCCGGACAACCCGGCCTCAGTACTGAGGCCAGTCGTTTGCGTTTGCTTCGTGGTCGACTTCTGGCCACTCCGTTCTGAAACCGGAAAACTTGTCGAAGCGTTCGCGGCTTTCTTCGAGACTGACAAACTCAAGGCATCTGGTTCTGCCGAAGCTGGGATCGGGTCTTCGTACCGCTTTTGCGCCGATAACGGTTTGAACTTTTTTGCTAAAAACGTTGTCGGGTACGGGGCGTCCACGTTTGTTTTGGGTGTACTTCACGTAGTCCGCATAAAGCTCTTGAGTGGCGACGTAGCTTGGCCATCCGGGGTGATCCTGAAACTGGCCTTCCTCGAGAAACCTTAAAAGCCAATCTAGGACACTATCCAGGGACAGTTTTTTCTGCTCCACCAGTGCCGCCGTCTGCGGAACTTTTCGTACGCTGAACTCGCCAAGGTCGAGGTGCAAAAGGTGATACAGGAAAGCAGAGATCTCCTGGCCTCGAATAGCGTCGTTTACTTGCGCAAAATAACTTTCATCTTGTTTATGTTTATCGCTGACTTGCAACACACAGAACCTTCGCTCATCGACGCCGCTCGGAACAGCCCAGTCCTCGTTTGTTGCCATAACCAAGTGAATGCGGTTTCGGGTCTGAACGACGTTCACAAATTTTTCCTCAATCGCTAGAAAATCTTCTGTGATGATTGCTTTGAGAACGCCCTCATGCCGCTTGTCTCCAGCAAAGAAAGCTTCGTCGGCAAACAGCAACACAGCATCCCTGAGGTGGGAATTGAAACGTCCGGCTACTTGGTTTTGGGACGCGGTGTAGAAGTAGTGCTGCCCAAAAATTCGCGCGAGCATCCTGCCCACAGTGCCTTTCCCGGTTCCTCTTCCTCCCCTCATGACGATGGCATCTAACTCGGGACGATATCTGGAGGCTTTTAGCCAATGTACACTCACAGACAGACAGCTTGCTGCCTCCTCTGTTGAGAGGAGTTTGATAGTGAACATTTCGTTATCTGGTGGCATAACTACCTCCGGTTTGCAGAGGCAAGCTAGCTATGGAGCGTGGAATGAAATTCTGAAATAAGCCCGAAGGTAAAATCAGACCTTTGATTTGCGGTACGGGCTTTCAGTGATGCGGCGACGCAGGGATCTTACGTTTTCATCGTTACGTCCCGCGATATCAGCAATAATTTCGTCCTGTTTTTTCATTGATGCAACGGATGGGGAGTAGGGCCCATTCTCAAGGAAAATTGCATACAATTGATCTAATTCTGGTCGAACGAACTCGTGGAAAATTGAGTTCTTTGATTTTATGTTTCTTTCCGATACTGCAATTATCGCCTCGGAAATCGACATCTTTTTCGCGTGAAGTTTACAGATTCTGCAGCATGTCCATCGATAGGCGTATTCCCACGCGGCGTCCCCTCGCCAATCCCATGAACGCTTAAGTTCCCTCTCCCAAATCGTCTCGGTTGGTCGATTCGATGGAAAACCATACTCAATACATTTTGCGAGAAAATCGCGCACCGTAGCAGGTATCGGCTCAGAGCCATTCAAGGCAATTTTCAGAGCCGCGCGAGATGGGGTTCCACCATCCTTAATGACCTTTTCGACACCAGCCCAGTACCAAGGCAACCACTTTTCGTCTTTCTTTTGGAACATTACTCTCCCTCGCTTCCATTAGAAGAGTAATTCATGACGAAGAAAATGGAACCTTCTGGGACACTTCCGAGTTTCGCTCAACTTCTTAAGGTTCTGGCCTAAAAACGCTAAAACCCCCGGTTAGCGGGGGTTCGGAGTGGCGCACCCGACAGGATTCGAACCTGTGACCTCTGCCTTCGGAGGGCAGCGCTCTATCCAGCTGAGCTACGGGTGCCGCGCCTTGTGTAAGGACGCGCGGAACATACCGTTCGGGCGCATCCGGCGCAAGGATTGGATACGTCCCGGCGCCCGGTGGACTTTCCGCCGCCGAGCGGGTAGTCCTTGAAGCATAAGAAAAGCGGCGCAGCCCCATGGCATGCGGCGGCGGGGAACAGAGAGACAATCCAAGGGGCCTTCAGGGGGCCATTGGCGGGGGATATGAAACGAGCGGTCCTCACGGGCGCGAACGATCCAAACGCGCATGCCCAGCTGATCAGCGATCTGCTGGCGCGAAACAAGCTGTCCGCAGCCGAGACGGCATCCAGGAAAGCGGTAAAGAAGTTTCCGGACCATGTGCCGCTGCATCTGCTGCGCGCGCAGATCCTGGGCCAGTCGGGAAAGTTTCAGCCGGCGCGGCATCTGCTTCAAAAGCTTGTGACACGCACGCCGGACATTGCGCCGGCGTACACACTGCTCGGCATCATCGACAGCGAACAGGGCCTGGATGATGACGCCATTGCCAACTTCGAAACCGCGCTTCGGCTTGCCCCCAATGACTGCCAGGCGAGCTACTTCGCGGCCTCGCTGTATCTCAAGGCGATGGCGGACGACAAGGCGGAGCGCGCGCTCAAACGAACGCTGGAAATCAGTCCCGACCATGTCGACGCGCTGAAGAACCTCGGCGAACTGATGGTCAAGACAAACCGCTACGAAGACGCCGTCGGTTACCTGCGCCGGGCCATGAGCCTGACCCGCATCGACGATCAGAGCGCCGTCTGCCTGATCCTGGCGGAAACCATCGGCAACGACTTGGCAACGGGGCTCGAGGCCGCGCGGCATCTTTATGCCATGCATCCCGAAAGCATCGGGGTTCGCGAAGCATATGTGTTCGCCCTCATCCGTTGCGGCGAACTCGAAGCGGCCATCCGGCTGTGTGACGAGATCATCGCCGAGGCCAGGAACCCGACCACGGCAATTGCCTACAAGGCGTCGGCGCTTGCCGAGAGCGGGCACGAAGAGCGCGCATCTGAACTGCTTGCCATGGACAGGTTCGTCGCCGAAGAGGTGCTGCCGCTGCCCGACGGCTGGGACAGTATCGAGACGTTCAACGAGGCGCTCGTCAGCGAAATCTGCAACCACGAAACCCTGGCGGATCATGCCGCGAACCGTTCGCTCAAGAATGCCAGCGATACACTCGAGCTGTTTACCGGCGACGAGACGGGCGCCATCAAGGGGCTGCGCGAGGCGATCCACGCCTCGGTCGAAACCTACATCCCCGCGATCGCGGAAGAAGAAGGCCATCCCTTCCCCGAGGCCGTGCCAAGTGATTTTCGCCTCGAGGCGTGGGCGAACGTTTACCCGCGGTCCGGGCGCCAGTTGTCGCATTTTCATCCGGAAGCGTGGCTGAGCGGTGTCTATTATCCGAAGATGCCGGCCAACCTGCCGGTCAATGACGCAGGCGCACAGGAAGGTGCCCTCGAACTCGGGCGCTCGTACTATCGCCTGAAAATGTCCAATGACGTGGCAACCAGGGAAATCCTTCCCGCCCCCGGTACGCTGGTGATGTTTCCCGCGTTCACCGGGCACTGCACCGTGCCGATCACGTCGACCGATGAAACGCGGATCAGCGTCGCCTTCAACATCGTTCCAGCCTGACCGCCGGGCGCCGGCAGCGCTTTAACGCCGGCGGTAAGTGCGTCCCTTCGGGGCGCCGACGGCCATGCAGTCGAACAGCACCCATTTCAGGACGACCGGTTTGAACGCGAGCAAAAGGCACGCCGGGATCACTTCGAACCAGACAAACGCAAAAATCGCCATCGCCGTCTCCCATCAATAGACGAATACGGAACCCGGCTACGATAGGCGCCTTTAGCAGGCCCGTCATCAGCGGTGATGCTGCCTCTGACGCGGCAACCCCAACCGCTTGATCCTTAGGAAAAATTTCAGATTTTTATCGGAAAGTGTGATCTGTGCCGCAGCGTGCTACCCTGGCGGCATGCTAAGGCTCCCCTTCAAGCGCCACCAATAGGCGCGCGATGGAGTGTGGATGAGCGACGAACAGACCGAAGAGCAGATCCAAGAGCGGCCCGAAGCGCAAAGTCCGGCCACGGACACGCGCGTGGTGAATTCCGACGGCACGACGAACTGGACGGTTGTCTTCGAAGACCCCGAACAAGGTATCTTGCCGGCGGTGCGCTCCGTCACGTCGGAAAAGCAGTTGCGCGCAATCATGGCAAGTGTCGCGCAACTGCTGTTCAAGCGGAAACGCGACGAAGAACCGCGCGCGGAGTTTCTCTCGCTCGTCAACGCGATCATCGACACGGCCGAAGATCTCGGTTTTGAGGATGCGCACGAAAGTGTCATCGCGCTCCTGGAAAAGGAGAAGAACCTTCGCATCCAGAAGGCACTGCTGCACATCAAGAACAAGCGTGCCCAGAGCATCGAACGCCGTCGCGACGAAGCCACCGAAGGACCGTTCGGCTTTATCGTCGACAATCCGCTTTTCCTGGGCGGCGGCATCGCCGCCATTCTTGCCGCCATCACGGTGGTGCTCCTGCTGGTTGTCCTGCCGGGCTCGATCGGTGGCCCGGATGCGCCTGAAGAGGCGCAACAGGAAACGGCCGAGCAGGTTGACGAAGCGGAAAAGCCGGCAGAAACGTCGGAGCCGGTGAAACGGTCAACGCCACCGGCGCCAAAACCGAAAACCGTCGAAATGGTCGTCTTCAAGCCGGTCGCGGCCGAGGTCCTCGTCAACGGCAAGAAGGGGCGGATGTCGCTGATCCCCCTGATCGAATTGCACGAAGACAGCGACATCAGCCTGCTGTGCACGCTCGCGCCCAGGATCACGGAAGGCGTCCTGATCATGGTACAGGCGGCGACGGATACCGGTAAACCGATGGACACCGGCCTTGCCCGCAGCATCGGTAAGCGGATCGCCGATGATATCAATCAGCGCTCCAAGCGGGTCCAGATCGATCGCATCATGCTCCGCGACCTGCGCGATCTGCCGCGCGATGTGGTGTCCGCTGCCAACCGTGGCTGCGGACGGGTCGATCTCGTTCCCGACCCCTGAACCTGCATTTGCTCATCCGCCGATAGCAGGGCATCCTGTGCGCCAACCGGGCGTGCGGGTGTTCGCCCAGTCCGGCATCAACGATGAAAACGACAGGGAAGGAAACCAATCGTGTACGAGGATATTCTTGCGGAACTGAGTGAACCGGGCGTACTGCGCGTCGGCGTGAATCTGGGCAACATATTGCTGGTGACGGGCGAAACGCCGGATGGCGATCCGGTCGGTGTGTCGCCCGACATGTCGGCGGCCATCGCCGAGAAACTGGGTGTCGATGTCAGATATGTAACCCGGCCCCGGCCCGGCGAACTTGCCGATGCGCTGGAAGAGGACGCTTGGGATATCGCGCTGATCGCGATCGAGCCGAAGCGCGCCGAAACCATCAAGTTCTCCGATCCGTACGTCGAGATCGAGGCGACTTATCTGGTGCCGGAAGGCTCGGCGTTGCAGACCATTGAAGACGTCGACCAGCCCGGCGTGCGGATCGCCGTTTCCGAGCGTGCCGCCTATGACCTGTATCTGACACGCACCCTGAAGCACGCGACTCTGCACCGGGGCGAGGGGCTGCCGGGCGCGTTCGAATTGTTCAAGAACGAAAAGCTCGATGCGCTGGCGGGGCTGGTCCCGGCACTGAAGGAAAACGCCGAGGAACTGCCGGGCTCGCGGCTGATCCCGGGCAAGTATACCGCCGTGCAGCAGGCCATTGGCACCAAGCACGAAAACACGCACCTGGCGGCCTTCGTCAACGAATTCGTCGCCGAGGCCATCAAAAGCGGCTTCGTCGCCGAACTGCTCGACCGGCACGGTGTGACCGGCAAGCTGGCGGTCGCCGGATCGAGCTGAGGTCACTTACACGCTGAAAAAGAAGGGCGGCGGCAACATGTGCGCCGCCCCTTTTGCCTGAAATCAGTCCAGACGCAGACGACCGTTGCTTTCGATCGTCACGACGTCGGTCTGCTCGGCGGAAACGGATTCCGCCTCTTCGCTTTTACCAAGCGAGACAATGCAGGCGTCGCAGACGCCGGTCCGGGTTTCACCGGGTTGCAGCGTGATCAGGGTATCGACGGTTTCCGTGCCGGTGGCGTCTTTCCAGACGCTCAGCAGGATTTCCTGTTGCGATTCGTGTTCGTTACGGACATCGACGGCATGGGCAGCGGTGGACGCGAAAAGAAACGCCCCTGCCAAGGCGAGACTCAGCTGACGCGAGAACATCTTCAGTTTTCTCCGAAAGGACCGGCACCCATTTTCGTGGGCCGGAACGGCATATCATTTGGGCAGATTTCGTCCGCGCGCAAGATGCAAAATGGGGGGCGCAAAAATATTTTCAGGGCCGGCCGTCCAGCAACGCCCGCGCCCCGGTTTCGGCGCCGGACGGCAGTGCTGCCGCGGGATTGTCGAGCCATGCCGCGATGTCGCGCCACACGATTTCCGCTTCGAGATCGCGGAGCAGCATATGGTACCCGCCGGGGTAGACGGCGATCCGGCGCGTGGCGGCATCGGCGTCCGGCAGGCGGTCCAGCATCGTCGCCGTCGGCCCGGACGTGATGATCTCGTCGCGCCCGCCATAGAGGATCAGCGTCCGGCCGTCGAGCTTGGCCGCCGACGCCATGGCCGTGTCCATCAAATCGACCAGTCCGTAGATGGCATCGATGCGCGTGCCCTTGATCACCAGCGGGTCGCGCCCGAGCTGGATCAGCATTTCGATGTTGTCGCTCGGCTTGATCTTGAGCCCGCGCCCCGTCAACGGCACGGCCGGCATTGTATGTGCCGCGAGCCAGAGCGTCGCGCGCTGATACCAGGGCATAGTGTCGCGCGCCCAAACGGCGGGCGCGGACAGGATCCAGCCCGCGATCCACGGCGTGTCGTGCCTGGCCGCCAGCGTCATGGCGACGGCGCCGCCCATGCTTTCGCCCAGCACGTAGAGCGGCACGCCGGGATGACGTTCATGGACCCGGCGGGTGAAGTCGCGGGCATCCATGGTGTAACGCGCGGTCGGGAACCAGCGGCCGCGAAAGCCGTTGGCGCCGAAGCCGCGCTGGTCGTAGGCATAGCTGGCGATGCCATGGTCTTTCAGGAACGTGGCCGGTGTGTCGAAGAACGGTGAGTAATCGTTGAAACCGTGCAGCGCGACGATCACCGCCTTGGGTGTTTCTCCAGGCAGCCACGACCGGTAGGCGAGCGAGATGCCGTCCCGGGTCCAGAAATGCGACCGGTGCAGTTCAGATGTCTCCGTGGCGGGGCCGGGATCGACGATGGCGGGCGCGCAGGCGGCAAGCGCCAACAGCAGCGGCAGGGCAAGGGCGGCGAAAAAGCGCTTAAGCCGCGTCATCCGCATCGTCGTGGGTCAGGCGGATGAAGATGTCTTCGAGGTCCGATTCCTTGGTCGAGAAATCGGCAACTTCGAGCCCCGCCTTCTCGATATCCGCCAGCACCTTGCGCGCCGGTGTCTTGGACGGCGCGAAACTGACGGTCAGGCAGTCGGGCGCGCTCAGCACCGGATTGTAGGCGCCCAGTTCCGTGGGCACGCCGTCGGCGGGTTTCGCCAGCGTGACCTGTAATTCCCGTGCGTCCAGCCTTCCCAGCATGTCGACCGTCGGCTCGCAGGCGACGATGCGGCCGTGGTTGATGATCGCGATCTCGTCGCACAACGCTTCGGCCTCTTCCAGGTAGTGCGTGGTCAGTAGGACCGTGATGCCCTCGTCGTTCATGCGTTTGACGTGGGTCCAGAGCTGGCGGCGCAGGTCGACGTCGACGCCGGCCGACGGTTCGTCCAGCACCAGCACCGGCGGGCGGTGCACCATCGCCTTGCCGACCAGAAGCCTTCTGCGCATGCCGCCCGAAAGCGACCGGGTATAGGCCTCGGCCTTGTCGGAAAGCCCGACCGCTTCCAGTACCTCGTCGGTCTGGCGCTCGGCTTCGGGCACGCCGTAAAGCCCGGCCTGAAGATCCAGCAGTTCGCGCGGCGTGAAGAACGGATCGATGTTCAGTTCCTGCGGCACCACGCCGATGGAACGGCGCGCCGCGCGCATGTCTGCGTCGATGTCGTGGCCCCAGATTTTGGCCGACCCGTCCGTCTTGTTGACGAGCCCGGCGAGGATATTGATCAGCGTCGACTTACCAGCGCCGTTCGGCCCCAGCAGGCCGAAGAACGAGCCGCGTCTGATCTTGAGTGAAACGTCCTTGAGCGCGTGCTTCGGTGCCTGCTTGTTCGAGCCGCCATAGATCTTGGACAAGCCCTCGATCTCGACGGCATATTCGGGTTCGGCGCTATTGTCTGGCTGGCTCAAGAATGACTCCTGGCAATCGATGGTGCGGGTGGTCGGACTCGAACCGACACTTCCGAGGAAACCGGATTTTGAATCCGGCGCGTCTACCAATTCCGCCACACCCGCACGTTGGTGGAGCGCAGCGAACATAGGGGATCGATTGGCCTCTGTCCACTCCGCCGAGATGTCCCCCGAGGCCCCGCCCAGCGCGCCGTTGCAAGCCCGCCCGGAGGCTGCTAAAGACGGCGCACCCGCCGGTTTCCGGCCTTTTTAAGGACTTCTTTTATCTGATGCTGCGCGCCCTTTATGACAAGACCCTGGAATGGTCGGCCCACCGCCACGCGATCTGGATTCTGGCCCTCGTTTCGTTCGCCGAAAGCTCGTTTTTCCTGATCCCGCCGGACGTTTTGCTGATCCCGATGGTCCTGGCGGCACGCACCAAGTGGTTCCGGATTGCGCTTGTCTGTACGCTGGCCTCCGTCGCCGGCGGCGTTTTTGGCTATTTCATCGGCGCGTTCCTGTTCGACGAAATCGGGCGGCCGATCCTCGACATCTATCACGCGTCGGCGAAGTTCGATGCGGCGCGGGAAGCCTATAACGAAAACGGCGTCTGGATCGTGTTCACGGCGGGCTTCAGCCCGATCCCCTACAAGATCTTCACCATCGCCAGTGGCGTCACCAGCATGGACATCGTGCCGTTCATCATCGCGTCTGCGGTCGGCCGGGGTGCGCGCTTCTTCCTGGTCGCGATCCTGCTGTGGAAGTTCGGCGAGCCGATCCGCGCGTTCATCGAAAAGCGCCTCGGCCTGCTGACGCTGGCGTTTTGTGCGCTGCTGGTTCTCGGCGTGATTGCAATCAAGTTCCTCGCTTAACGAATTTTAACTTAAGGCGCGCGCCGCCTGGGGCTATACCTTTGCCATGCCGGATAACGCGACCATCAACAAATACCTGCCCTGGGCGCTGCTGATCGCGGCCATCGGACCGCTCGGCACGGCCTATATCTCGCAGTTCGGTTTCGGGTATGAGCCGTGCGTGCTGTGTCTTTACCAGCGGGTGCCGTATTGGATCGTGATCGGGCTCGGTATCGTTGGGCTGTTCCTAGGCGCGCCGAACATGCGGCGCTGGATCGCGCTTGCGGCGGGCCTCACCTTTCTGACCGGTGCCGGGATTGCGTTCTATCACGTCGGCGTCGAACAGCTCTGGTGGACGTCGGCTGCGCCGTGCGGCGCCGGCGAAGCCGTTACCAGCACGCAGGACCTGTTCCAGCAGTTGCAGAAGAAGCCGGAAAAGTCCTGCGGCGACATCGACTGGACCCTTTTCGGCATCTCCATGGCCACCTACAATGTCGGGGTATCCCTCGCGCTCGCCATGGCATCGTTCGTTGCGTGGCGGCGCCTCGACGGAGCCTGAGCCGCATGACCGCGACCCAAAAGCCGCACCGGATGCCCGGTGATCCCAGTAAAGAAGACATGCTTGAAAGCATGATCCGCGTCGATCACGCGGGGGAATACGGCGCCGTCCGGATTTACGAAGGTCAGCTCGCCGTACTGGGCAAGAGCGCCGACCGGGCCGATATCGAACACATGGCCGAGCAGGAACGCGAACATCTGGCACGCTTCAACGACCTGATCCGCGCCAACCGGGTGCGTCCGACGGTGCTGATGCCGCTCTGGCATGTCGCCGGATTTGCGCTCGGTGCGGGGACCGCGCTGCTGGGCGAAAAAGCGGCCCACGCCTGCACCGTCGCGGTCGAGGAAACGATCGACGAACACTATGCCGAACAGGTCGCGGCACTGGACGCCGAGGGCGATCAGCAGGAACTGCGCGACACGTTCGAGAAGTTCCGCCTGGAAGAGCTGGAGCACCGCGATACCGCGCTTGAAAAGGGGGCCGAGGACGCACCCGGCTACGAGGTCCTGAAGGCTGCGGTCAAAACCGGCTCCAAGCTCGCGATCTGGCTCTCGAAACGGGTCTAGGCATGGCGGACACCGAACACGAAGGTAAGTGCGCCTGCGGCGCCGTTCATTACAAGGTGCATGGTGCGCCGATGTTCGTGCACTGCTGTCACTGCCGCTGGTGCCAGCGCGAAACCGGTGCCGCTTTTGCCTTGAATGCGATGATCGAGGCCGATCGCGTCGAGGTGACGAAAGGGCAGCCGGAACGGGTCGAGACCCCGTCCGAAAGCGGCAACGGCCAAACCATCTGGCGGTGCCCCGAATGCCGTGTTGCGCTCTGGAGCAACTACGGGGGCGCGGGGCCGGCGATCCATTTCGTGCGCGTTGGCACGCTGTTGAATCCGGACGCCGTGCCGCCCGACGTGCATATCTTCACATCGAGCAAACAGCCTTGGGTCACGCTTGATGACGGCAAGCCGCAGTTCGCTGAATTCTATCGCCGTAGCGAGGTCTGGCCGGCAGAGGCGTATGCGCGCCGCGAGGCGGCGTTGGAAAAGATCAAGAGTTGAGTCCGTCACCCTGAACTTGGTTCAGGGTCCATGCGAACCCGGCAAAATCTTTGGTTGAAATTATAGATCCTGAACCAAGTTCAGGATGACGTGAGAACGTGTCCCGCCTCACCCGTCTTTTCTTGGAAACGTCGCCAGGGCCTTGATGATGCCGCGGAAGGTGCGGACTTCCTGTTCTGTCATTTCCGCGCGCCACAGCAGGTTGCGGATGTTGCGGACCATGGTCGGGCGCTTTTCCGGCACGCGCAGGAAACCGCGCGCATCCAGTTCGTCTTCCAGGTGCTCGAACATATGCAGCATCTCGTCCTTGCCGGCGGGGCGCGTGTCGCCGGGCATGCGCAGTTCGCGGCCCGGCGTGTCATCCGCCTGCTTGAACCACTCGTAGCCCATCAATAGCACCGCCTGCGCGAGGTTGAGTGACGTGAACGCCGGGTTGAGCGGCACCGTCAGCACTGCGTCCGAAAGCGCGACATCGTCGTTCGACAGTCCCATCGCTTCCTTGCCGAACAGCACGCCGGTGCGCTCGCCGGCCGCCGTGCGTTCGCGCATGTCCTTCGCCGCCGCTTCCGGGGTGAAGACGGCCTTGGTCATGTCGCGGGGGCGCGCCGTTGTCGCCAGCACGAAATTGAGATCGGCGACGGCGTCCTCGGTCGTTTCGAACACCTGCGTATTGTCCAGCACCACGTCGGCGCCGGACGCGGATTTGCGCGCACTTTCCGACGGCCAGCCGTCGCGTGGGCTGACAAGACGCAGGTCCCTGATGCCGCAGTTCCACATGGCGCGCGCGCACATGCCGATGTTTTCGCCGAGTTGCGGCTCGACCAGGATGACGGCGAAAGAGGTATCGGTCATCAGTCTGCGGCGGGTTCTTCGGCGCCGTCGCGATACAGCAGATAGATCAGTGAGTCGCGGAGCGCGTTATAGGACGCATCGATGATGTTGCTGGAAACGCCGACCGTCGACCAGTGCTCGCCCTTGCCGTCGGCGCTTTCGATCATGACGCGGGTAATGGCGCGGGTGCCGTCGCCGGGTGTCAGGATACGCACCTTGTAGTCGACCAGCTTGAGGCCTTCGAGCGTCGGATAGATCGGGATCAGCACCTTCCGCATGGCGGCGTCCAACGCGTTGACCGGGCCGTTCCCCTCGGCGACGGTCATGTGGTCCGCGCCGCCGACGCTAAGTTTCACGGTGGCTTCCGAGAGGGTTACCAGGTTGCCCGTCGCGTCCCAGCGCCGCTCGTCGATAACGCGGAAGTTGGTGCAGCGGAAGTATTCCGGTACGGAGCCGAGCGCGCGGCGCGCCAGAAGCTCGAAGCTGGCTTCCGCGCCGTCGTAGGCATAGCCGTTGAATTCGTTTTCCTTCACTTCCTCGACGAGGCGGCCGATGCGCTTGTCCTTGGGATCGACATCGATCCCGGCTTCGCGGAACCGGGCCAGGATGTTGGAGCGTCCGGACTGGTCGGAAACGACGATGTGACGCCGGTTGCCGACAAGACCCGGTTCGATGTGTTCGTAGGTGCGGGGGTCCTTCTCGACCGCCGAGACATGCAGTCCGCCCTTGTGGGCGAACGCCGACTCACCCACGTAAGGGGCGCCGCGCGCCGGCTGGCGGTTGAGGCGTTCGTCGAGCAGCCTGGAAATGTGCGTGAGCTTCTTGAGGTCGTCCGGCGTAACGTTGGTCTCAAAGCCCATTTTCAGGACCAGTGACGGAATGATGGCGATCAGGTCGGCGTTGCCGCAGCGTTCGCCCAGACCGTTCAGCGTGCCCTGCACCTGGCGGGCACCGGCGTTGACGGCGGCCAGTGAATTGGCGATGGCGTTGCCGGTGTCGTTGTGGGCATGAATGCCGACGTGGCTGCCCGGCACGTGTTCGGTCACTTCCCTGACGATGCGTTCGACCTCGTGCGGCAGGGTGCCGCCGTTGGTGTCGCACAGCACGACCCAGCGCGCGCCGTTGTCGTAGGCCGCTTTCAGGCATGCGAGCGCGAATTCCGGATTGGCCTTGTAGCCGTCGAAGAAATGCTCGGCGTCGTACATGACCTCGTCCTTGCGGGTCGTCGCCAGCTGCACGCTTTCCGCGATCATGCGGACGTTTTCCTCGCGTTCGATCTCGAGCGCGACATCGACGTGGAAATCCCACGACTTGCCGACCATGCAGACGCACGGCACGTCGGGCTCCAAGATGGCGGTCAGGCCGGGGTCGTTCTCGGCCGAGCGGCCGGCGCGCCGTGTCATGCCGAATGCCGTTAGCTTGGCGCGCTTCAGTTTCGGCGGGTTGCCGAAGAAGGTGTTGTCCGTCGGGTTGGCGCCGGGCCAGCCGCCTTCGATGTAGTCGAGGCCGATGCCGTCCAGTTCGCGCGCGATCAGCTCCTTGTCGGCGGGATTGAAGTCGACGCCCTGCGTCTGCGCACCGTCGCGCAGCGTGGTATCGAACAGGTAAACGCGGTTATCGGACATTTTTCCGCTCAAATCCTTGGCCATAGGGAAAAAGCGGGCCGAGAATGCCCAAAACCGCCCGAATGCTCAAGCTTTCAGGAAAAGCAGGATTATTCGGCGGCTTTGGCGAGCAGCAGTTCCTGGAACTGTGCGTTGGTGACCGGCTTCGAGAACAAGTACCCCTGACCGGTGTGACAGCCGAGACCGTGCAGGAATTCCATCTGCCGTTCCGTCTCGATCCCTTCCGCGACGATGTGAAGATCGAGCTGCTTGGCCATGCCGACGATGGCACGGACGACGACAACCGCGTCGCGGTCGTCCGGCAGGTCGGTCACGAAGGCGCGGTCGATCTTCATGGAATCGAGCGGGAAGCGCGTCAGGTAACTGAGCGACGAATATCCCGTCCCGAAGTCGTCCATCGAAATCGAGATGCCGAGCGACTTTAGGCGGTTGAGGGTCGAGATCGTCTCGTCCGGGCGTTCGACGAGCAGGCTTTCCGTGAGTTCGAGATCGAGGCGTTCGGGATCGAGACCCGATTCCCTGAGACTGCGGGTGACCCGCGCCACCAGGTCGCCATGCAGGAACTGCAGCGCCGACAGGTTGACCGCCACCTGGACCGGGCTCCCGTCGCTGGTGCGCCACTGGGCCGCCTCGCGGCAGGCGGAGCGGAGCACCCATTCGCCGATCGGCACGATCAATCCCGTTTCCTCGGCGATCGGCACGAATTCGGCCGGCGACACCACCCCCAGCTGTTCGTTGGACCACCTGAGCAGGGCCTCGGCGCCGATGATACGCTGTGACGACAGGTCGACCTTGGCCTGGTAGGTCAGGGACAACTCGTCGTTTTCCAGCGCGCGGCGCAGCTGGTGACCGATCTCGACGCGGCGGTGCACCTCCTCGGACATGCTGGGCGTGTAGATCTTGTAGTTGGCGCGGCCGTCACGTTTCGCGTTGTTGGCCGCCGTGTCGACGTTGCGCATCAGCTCCGATAGCGTGTCCGCCTGTACCGGATAGGTGCAGACGCCGATACTGGCCGACGAATAGATTTCGCGGCCCTCGATCAGGTAGGGGCTCGACAGTGCCACCAGCAGATCGCCGGCCAGGTGCGCGGCTTCGTCTTCGTCGGATACCCCCGGCATCAGGATATGGAACTCGTCGCCGCCGACGCGCGCGATGGTGTCGCCGTCGCGCACGCACGACTGCAGGCGCCGGCTGGCCATCAGAAGGACCTCGTCGCCGACTTCGTGGCCGAACGCGTCGTTGATGTTCTGGAACTGGTCGAGGTCGACGTAGATCAGTGCAAGCCCACCACCCTCGATGTCGATTTGGCGCATGGCCTCCGTCAGGCGTTCGCTCAACAAGTTCTTGTTTGCAAGGCCCGTCAGTTCGTCGCGCGTGGCCAGCGTGCGTAGCCGGTTCTCGTAATTCTTGCGCGACGTGATGTCGCGAACCGCGCCTATATAGCGGCGCCTGCCGGCCGACGACGATACGGTGAACACCACCTCGATCGGGATGTTCTGGCCTTCGATGTGGCGGCCGGTCATCTCGGTATCGCTTTCGAGGCCGAAGTCGTCCCCGGCCGACGTGTCGTCGGAAACGAAGCTTTGCGGCTGGGTATCGGCAAGCGCCGGAATCAGGAGTCCGATATGCTGGTCCATCAGCGCGTCGGCGTCATAGCCGAAGATGCGTTCAATGGCTTCGTTGACCATCTCGATCTGTCCGTGCTCGTCCAGCGACACGATGCCGTCGGCAACCGCGTCCATGACGAGTTGCAGGTTTTCCTCGCGCTGGCGAACCGCAGAGATCGCCCGGTTCCGCTCGGTCACGTCGCGGGCAATCACCATGACGGCATCGGTCTCTTCGGTTTCCGTGGCGCTGTAGGGCAGTGCGGCGATCTCGACATCGACAATCAGTTCGTCGGAGCGCACCAGCTTGATCGGCACACGCAGCTTTTCTTTCGCGAGGTCGAGAAGGTCCGGGCTGACGATGTCCCTGAATTCCGGGTCGACGAAATCGTAGAACAGCCTGTCTTTCAGCGTTTCCAGCGGCCACACGCCGAGCATGCTGGCGCCCGCGGGATTGATCAGCTCGATGCGGCCTTCGCGGCAGATGCAGATCAGGTCGGGGGCCAGCTCGATCAGGTGGCGGAAGTCTTCCTCGGCTTCCTGGTATTTCGCAAAGTGGGCCGGCTGCGACACGTCGTCCAGCGTCTCGAGGATGGCCCGAGCCGCCTTGTGAATGTCTTCGGCGTAATCGCGGTAGCGGTGATTGCCAAGCGGACCGAGCATTTCGTTCTCGATCATGTCGGCGAAACCGATGATGGTGCTTAGCGGCGTACGGACCTCGTGCGTTAACGTTCTTACGAGATCGAGATACGCTTTCGGGATGTCTTCGTTATTGTCGTTTTCGCTCGCCATATGAATCGACGTTTGCCTCGGGCCCCAGAATTGCAGGACGGCGATCACGATTACACGGTACCGCCAGACGTTCCCCCCGCTGACTGTTCCGTAACCCTCTGGCACTTACCGCCCGTGTTGCCGGGCTTATATCTATCGCGTCTTTTCCGGAATTCGTTCCGATAATCAGACGATCACACGTCAACAATCTATCCGGTTTGGGCTCCCCATGCTAGCGTTGAGATATGCCCAAACGTATAATTTTACTGACCGGTGAAGTCGAAGCACCCCATCTGCGCGAACTGTTGGTCCGTCACGCAGATGGGCTCAACGTTGAACCTGTTTTTGATGCCAATGGCCTGCACGCGGCGTTCGCCGCAGGCGGTATCGAGGAGACGCGCCTGGTTGCTTTTCTGACCAGCGTCATCGTCCCCGCCGGATACCTGCAGGCCCTGCCGGGACCCGCCTATAACTTTCATCCGGGCCCGCCCGAGTACCCGGGCAGCTATGTTGCCGGGTTCGCGATCTACGAGGGCGCGCAGGAATTCGGCGTCACGCTGCACGAAATGGCGGTTGAGGTGGATACCGGTCCGATCGTCGAGGTGCGCCGCTTCCCCGTCGAGCCGGGATGGAAGTTCCAGGACCTGGAGGCGGAGGCGTTCCGCCAGGTGCTGCAACTGTTCGTCGATTACTCGAAGCATCTGGCGACAGACGATACGCCGCTGCCAAGCGGGGTCGAACCCTGGACCGGCCGACCGCGCACGAAGGCGCAGGCGGCGCGACTCAAGGGTATCGAAGCCGATATGACCGAAGAAGAGATCGTTCGGCGCTACCGGGCGTTCGGGTAGGACGCTCTATTCCAATAAAGGATACCCCCTCACCTAACCTCTCCCCCTGAGAGAGGGAGAGGGATTAGTGATTCCGGGCGTCAGTGCGTGAGTCCCTCTCCCCTGCGTAGCGGGGGAGAGGACAGGTGAGGGGGCTTGCCGCTACCCGCGGCGCCACGTGGTGCCGCCGGCGCCGTCCTCGAGGATGATCCCCGCTGCCTGAAGCTCGTCGCGGATCGCGTCCGACGTTGCGAAGTCCTTGTTGGCGCGCGCTTCCGTGCGGGCCGCGATCTTCGCGTCGATCTCGTCATCCGAAAGCCCGCCCTCGGCCGATTTCGGCTGCCACTTGAACCAGTCTTCCGGGTCCTGCTGCAACAGGCCGAGGATGGACGCGCCTGCCACCAAGCCATTCAGTGCATCCGCGTTGCCACGATTCGCATCGCTGAGAAGTTCATGCATCAGGCTAACGGATTTCGGCGTATTCAAATCGTCAGCCAAAGCATCAATGATCGCTTCCGGCGCGCCGACGGCGCGAGTCAATTCGCCCGCTGATCGAAGCGCCTGATAAAACCCATCCAACTCCCGCTTCGCTTCCGCGAGGCCGTCTTTGGTGAAATCGAGCGGTTGGCGATAGTGCGTCTTGAGCAGCAGCAGCCGGATCGCCTCGCCGGGGAACTCGTCGAGCAGTTCGTTGACCGTGTAGAAGTTGCCGAGCGACTTCGACATCTTCTCGCCCTCTGCCATCAGGTAGCCGTTATGCATCCAGTAGTTCGCCATCACGTTGGTGTCGTGTGCGCAGCGCGACTGGGCGATCTCGTTTTCGTGGTGCGGGAAGATCAGGTCGAGACCGCCGCCGTGAATGTCGAAGGTCTCGCCCAGGATCGATTTCGACATGGCCGAGCATTCGATGTGCCAGCCGGGCCGCCCGTTGCTCCACGGGCTCGGCCAGCCGGGTTCGCCCTTGTCCGGATCGGACGGTTTCCAGAGCACGAAATCACGGGGATCTTTCTTGTAGGGCGCAACCTCGACGCGGGCGCCCGCAATCAGTTCGTCCATGTTGCGCCGTGACAGCCGTCCGTAGTCATCCATCGACGGCACGTTGAACAGCACGTGACCCTCGGCGGCGTAGGCATGGCCCTTGTCGATCAGCACCTGGATCATCTCGATCATCTCGTCGATGGTGTCGGTCGCGCGCGGCTCGACGTCGGGCGGCAGCGCGTTCAACGCCGCCATGTCGGCGTGAAACACCTCGATGGTGTCGTCGGTCAGCTCGCGGATCGATATGCCGCGCTCGAAAGCGCGGGCATTGATCTTGTCGTCGATGTCCGTGATGTTGCGCGCATAGGTCACGTGATCCGCGCCGTAGATATGACGCAGCAGGCGCGCCAGCACATCGAACACGACGATCGGGCGCGCGTTGCCGATGTGCGCCAGGTCGTAGACCGTCGGCCCGCACACGTACATGCGCACGTTCGCCGGGTCCTCGGGAACGAAGTCCCGTTTCTCGCGGCTGAGGGTGTCGTGAATCTTGAGCTGCGGCGTGGTCATCAGATCTGTTTCGTAAATCCGTTGGTGATCGGATAGCGGCGGTCCTTGCCGAAAGCGCGCTGCGTGATCTTGACGCCCGGCGGTGCCTGGCGGCGCTTGTATTCGGCGCGGTCGAGCAGTTTCCAGATGCGCTTCACGGTATCGATGTCATAACCGAGCGATACCACGTCGTCGACCGACTTTTCGTCCTCGATCAGCGCACCCAGGATGCCGTCCAGTTCGTCATAGGGCGGCAGCGAGTCCTCGTCCTTCTGGTCGGGGCGAAGTTCGGCGGACGGCGGCTTGGTGATGATCCGTTCCGGGATCACCATGCCTTCCGGTCCCAAGCAGTCCGGCGGCAGATGCGCGTTGCGCCAGTGCGACAGTTTGAACACGGCGGTCTTGTACACATCCTTCAGGACCGAATAGCCGCCGCACATGTCGCCGTAGAGCGTCGCGTAACCGACCGACATCTCGGACTTGTTGCCGGTCGTCAGCAGCATGTGGCCGAGCTTGTTGGAAATCCCCATCAGCAAAAGCCCGCGCGCACGGGCCTGGATGTTTTCTTCGGTGATGTCGGGATCGCGGCCTTCGAAGACGGGCGCCAGCATTTGATCGAACGCGCTCATGGCGGGGCCGATGTTGATGTTCTCGAGCCGGACACCCAGCATCTCCGCGCATGCCGCCGCATCCTCGAGGCTTTCTTCGGACGTATACGGCGACGGCATCATCACGGCCAGCACCTTGTCGGCGCCGAGCGCGTCGACGGCGACGGCGGCGGAAAGGGCGCTGTCGATGCCGCCGGAAAGGCCTATAACGACGCCCGGAAAGCCATTCTTTGTCACGTAGTCCCTGAGGCCCAGCGTCATAGCCTGGTAGACGTTCTCTTCCTCGCTCAGGCTCGGCTGGACATCGGTCTCGGCGCAGAACCAGCCGTCCGCGGTACGCGTCCACTCGGTGAGCATCAGCGATTCCTGCCAGAACGGCGCGCGCATCACCATCTTGTAGTCGGGATTGACGACGAACGAGCCGCCGTCGAACACCAGTTCGTCCTGGCCGCACACCTGGTTGACGTAAAGCGAGGCGAGGCCGGTTTCGGTGACCCGCTCGAGCGCGGTGTTGAGCCGCACGTCGACCTTGTTGACGTCGAACGGCGAGCCATTGAGCGAGATCAGGAACTCGGCGCCGCTTTCTTGCAGGCACTCGGCGACATCGGGGAACCACAGGTCTTCGCAGATCATGACGCCGAGACGGACATCCCGGAACGGGATCGGGCCCGGCAGCGGCCCCGGCGCGAACACGCGTTTCTCGTCGAACACGCCGTAGTTGGGCAGTTCGTGCTTGAGGCGGGCGTGTTTGACCGCGCCGTCGTCGAGCAGCAATGCGGCATTGTAGAGCTTGCCTTCGACACGCCACGGCGCACCAAGTAGCACGGCCGGTGCGCCGTTCTGTTTCAGACGGCTTGCGAGATCCGTTACGGCCTGTTCGATGCGGTCCTGAAACGCTTCCTTGAGCACCAGGTCTTCCGGCGGATATCCAGATATGGCGAGCTCCGTCGCCACCATCAAGTCGGCGCCGAGACCCGCCGCATCCGCCGCGAACTTCTCGATCAATGCAACGTTACCGGCGACGTCGCCGACGGTCGGGTTGATCTGGGCAACGGCAATTAAAAGTCGATCGGTCATCGGTACTTCTTATACGCACGGGGATGCATTGCAAGGGCGCCCGGAAACTAGGCGGGGCCGGCACCTCATGTCAATTGGCACCCGCCGCCCGCAAGATCAAGCAGGAAGGCGCCCGGCCACCGCCCAATCAGGCGTTGTGCAGAAATGCCATGTCAAAGTATGCTTCTCGCGCCATGAGCGATAGAAACAAGACCTCCGAAGTCATTATGTACGGCGAGAAGGCGCAGCCGTCGCAGCAGCGCGCCGAGATCATCGAAATGGGCCCGGACGGCAAGCCGAAGGTCACGGAAGGCGGTTTCATGGACCGCGCCTTTGAGGAAAAGCCGCAACCGGCGCAGCCTGCACCGGCGGCACAAGCGGCACCGGCGGCGGCCAAGCCCGCGCCGCAGTCACCCCCCAAGCCGAAAAACCCGGCGTCCGCCAAGGCACAGAGCAAGGCCATCGCAACCAATGCCGTGGGGTCGCTCGTCGATGAGATGAAACAGAAGGCCGCGTCGAACGGCGGTATGTTGAGCATGCATGATCTCGATTCAATGCAGTCCAGCTTCGACCGGAAGGCGCAGGAGATGCAGGCGCAGATCGAAGCGTCGCTCGACGAATATGCCGATGCCCGCGACAAGGTGAAGTGGGACAAGGAACGTGTCGATCCGTTCTACCGTCTGATCGTCAAGCCGTTTGCGCATCTTTTCGCGGAAAGCCCGGGCCGCAAGACGGTGACGCGGCGCATGCTGCCGGGATACTTCATGGCGATCCGCATGCTGCTGGGGCCGGATAACGTTGCGGCTTACGATGAACGATGCCGTAACATCGTGGCGCGGCTCAGAAGCGAGAGCGACAGCGAGTTCTTCGACTGGGACAGTTTTTATACAGAGCGGGATGCGCTGACGGTGCGTCTCGATGCGCAGATGATCATCGCGTCGCACTTCAGCGATTTCGACAAGCGCGCGGACTGGTTCATCACGCTGGTCAATTCGAACCTTGCGGGGTTGCCTGACAGCGCGACCGAGGCGGAGGCCAAGTGGTCGCTCGCCGAGCAGGGCTGCCGCCGCATGCTCGATGCGATGCTGTCCGATCTCAGAAAGGTCCTGTCGTCCGACAAGGGCCGCGAGCGCCTGATCAAGAGGCACGGTGCGGAAATTGTCGATAACGCGAACACGGCGCTGAAACGCCTCTTGATGGGATGACGCCGGGCCGCGCCCTGCGGCCTCCGGGCGTGATTACTTGCGGATCAGGAACTCGCGCCCGACCTTGACCGACGGCTGGCCGTCGTAATCGACGATGTCGGCGGTGGCATAGGTTTCGGTCCATTTGTTTGGCAGGAACGAGCCGGTGCCGATCAGATCGATCGGCGCGTTGGCGTCCGCCATCACCTTGCACTTGTCGACGTCGAAACCGCTGGAAACGACGATCTTCACCGCATCGAAGCCGTTGCGGTCGAGCTGTTCGCGAAGATGGAAGATCGCCGCCGCCGACACGCCCGTGCCGGTCAGGAAACGGAGTTCCGCGTCGTTGCGGTAGCGGCGGATCGCCTGCGGCGCGTGACGTTCCAGGACGCTGTAGGATTCCTGCGGATCGAGACCTTCGACGAAGCGCCCGCCGTGAGTGTCGAGCCGGATCGAGATGCGGCCTTCGGTCGCCATCGCCGGGAAGCGGCGGCAGACCGTCAGCGCGTCGGTAATTTCCTGGCCGTAGTAGTCGACCAGTGCCGTCAGCGGCTGGTCGGGGAAGGTGTCGACGAACATCTCGGCGGCCTTGAGCGTCGATCCCGCATAGCCGATCAACGCGTGCGGCATGGTGCCCTTGCCGTGCGTCTCTGCGAAATAGTGCGCGGTCGCTTCGGTGGCGTTGCCGATGAAGCCCTTGGCGCCGACCTGGTCCTGCGCTGCCTTCGAACCGACCGATGCCGCGTACGCCATCGTCTCGGCCATTTCGATCCCGGTGGAATGGCGCGCATCCATGGCAAGGAAAGCGACCTTGGGCAGCTCTACGCACATGGTGAAGGCGTTGTTGGCGGCGACGCAGGCGGCGCCCAGTTTCTGCAGATAAAGCGTTTCCAGATCGACCAGGTGGAACATGGACCCGGTGATGTAGAGCAAGGGCTCCCCGGCGCCGACCCACTGGCCTTCATCGTAGTTCAACGTGATGTCGAAACTGACATCGCGCTCCTCGGCGATGCGGTGCAGCCAGTCCAGCATCAGTTTCGGCGCGAAGATGACCGGCCGGCGCATGAAGACGGCGTATGTGACCCGCTTGTCGCCGAAGCGGCCGACGATTTCCTTGGTGCGCGTGAAGTAGACGTCGCTCCAGCGCGACACGTCGGCGGCCGACGGTGCCGAGGTGGCGTGAACCACACGGACCGTTGGCTGCTTGTCCGTCTTGCTGTCCTGATCGGAGGCCATAGCGTCCCCCTTCGGCCTGTTTTAAGACGCGGCGCGGGCCGGCGTCGTTGCCGTCCGGACCGCCTTGAGCTCTTCCGCCAGCAGGAATGCCAGTTCCAGCGCCTGCTGCGCATTGAGCCTCGGATCGCAGTGCGTGTGATAGCGATCCGACAGGTCGGCGTCGGTGATCGCGATGGCACCGCCGGTGCATTCGGTCACGTTCTGCCCCGTCATTTCCAGGTGCACGCCGCCGGCATAGGTGCCTTCGGCCTCGTGCGCCTCGAAGAAGCCGCGGACTTCGGTGAGGATGCGGTCGAACGGGCGCGTCTTGTACCCGGTCGACGACTTGATGACGTTGCCGTGCATCGGATCGCAGACCCAGGCCACGTTGCGGCCTTCCGACTTCACCCGGCGCAGCAGCGGCGGCAGAAGGTCGAGAACCTTTTCCGAGCTCATGCGCGAGATCAGCGTCAGACGGCCCGGCACGTTGTCCGGGTTCAGCATGTCGATCAGGCGGATCAGTTCGTCCGGATCCGTCGACGGGCCGCACTTCATGCCGATCGGATTGGCAATGCCGCGCATGAATTCGACGTGCGCGTGGTCCGGCTGACGCGTGCGGTCACCGATCCAGAGGAAGTGCGCCGAGGTGTCGTACCAGTCGCCCGACGTGCTGTCGACGCGGGTCAACGCCTGCTCGTAGTTCAGCAAAAGCGCTTCGTGCGCGGTGTAGAAATCCGTCTCGCGCAGCTGCGGCGTATTCTCCGCCGTGAGGCCGCATGCGGACATGAACGCCAGCGTTTCATCAAGGCGGTCGGCCAGGTCCTGGTAGCGTTCCGCTTCCGGACTGTCGGCGATGAAGCCGAGCGTCCACTGGTGCACCTTGTTGAGATCCGCGTAGCCGCCCTGAGCGAAAGCGCGCAGCAGGTTGAGCGTCGCCGCCGACTGATTGTAGACGCGCATCAGGCGGTCCGGATCGGGGGTGCGGTCTTCGCTGGTGAATGGCATGGCGTTGACCATGTCGCCACGGTAGCTGTCGAGCGTGACGTCGCCCTGGGTTTCCGTCGGCGCCGAGCGCGGTTTGGCGAACTGGCCGGCCATGCGGCCGATTTTCACCACCGGCATGGCGGCGCCGAACGTAAGGACGAAAGCCATCTGCAGGATCACGCGGAAGGTGTCGCGGATATTGTTGGGATGGAACTCGGCGAAGCTCTCGGCGCAATCGCCGCCCATCAGCGCGAAGGCGTTGCCTTCGGCGACGGCGCCGAGCGATTTTTTCAGGCTGCGCGCTTCACCGGCGAAAACCAGCGGCGGCACGTTGCTGAGTGCTTCTTCGACGGCGGCCAGCTTGGCGGCGTCCGGATAATCCGGCACCTGCTGGATTGGTTTTTCGCGCCAGCTCGTCGGTGTCCAATTGTTGGCCATGGTGAACCTCAAATGTCTCTGCCCATATCAGGCCTCACGATATAGTCGTATCCGGCCCGGTTTTCCAGACAAAACCGGGTTCCGGGCCATGGGCAAACCAAATACGCGCCTGCATCGTAAAAGTTTCACCCGGAATGTGTTATGGTCGGGGGAACAAGTTCAGGAGGCACACGCATGCTCTACAGCCTGTCGAATATCCCGGAAGACAAACTCGCCGCCCTTCAGTCGATCGAACAGGACATCGGTCAGCCGCTGCTGGCGTTTACCGAGGTGAAGGCCGAACCGGCGCGCCTCGACCGCGATAAACTGGCAAAGATCCGCGCGCTCGAGGACGACCTCGGCGTGGTGCTGGTCGCGGTCAGGGGCTGACCGGGGGCAATAGCCGTCACGGCGCCTGGCGTGCCTGAATACGCCTTACAGTTGCGCGCCTACGCGAATTCTAGGATAGTTTTCGCGGGGGTGTGTTGGTTGTGACAAGTGTAGAGCAATCAGCTGTCAGTAGCTGGAGCGGGTTTCTTTCCCGCCTTCGGTTCTGGACCAGTTCTCGTCCCCGCCATAAAGGCGGGGACGAAATGCCCCGTTCCGTCAGTTTTCTCGGCACCCTGCTCATTCTGGTGCTCATCCTTCACGCCGCCATCGCGATCTTGCCCCTCTGGGGGCAATTCGGCAGCACGGTCAATATCGGCAGCCCACTTACGATCAGCAGAAACCTCGGTGATACGTCGCCAAAGGACAGTATTGATGCCGAGTTCATCAGCGCGATCGAGGCAGTCGCCCCGAATGCGATCGTCGGCATCGGAAACAATAGCGTGATAGCGGGGCGGTCCAGTGGTGATGATGTGGAGGCGGGCCAGATCGTGATGTCGCGCCTGGGCGAGCACAACCTGACCTGGCCCCGCGCGGATGAACTTGCGGGGGTGCGCGTGCGTATCGCGGACGTCCGCTGCTGTGGGCGGCTTATGGATATCCCGTTTTATATATCCGCCACCAAAGCCGGCCGTTACAGATTTTCCGATCGGCCGAAGCAACTGGGTTCCCTGCACGAAGTACCCCCCTGGACGTTCTCGCTGATTCCCGAGGCCCTTGCCCAGGCACCGTCCGGGACATCGCCGTCCGTGGACCCAAAGGCGGATAAACGGCAGAAAACGCAGTTGCCACCGGTGCAGGAGATGCCTCCCCCCGAAACGTTTGAGCAGAAGTCAATTCCATCCGGCGCCGTGCAACAGGAGGCGCCGCCACCCGTGCGAGTGGAGCAGGCGGCGCCGAACGAGGTGATCCTGCCCGGCGAAAATGGCAGGCTCGACCTGCCCGTGCCCGTCGATCAGGGCGAGCCTATCCCGAAGGTTCAGGATTCTGGTGCGGGTGAGCAGGCGGTTCCGGCCGATGCCGGCGCGCCGGATGCGGCCGCTGCCCCCGGCGAATCCACGCCTGCCGAAGCCGCATCACCGGCGGCACTGCCAACAGGTACCAAATCGCGCATCCTGTACGACTACAATGAGGTCGCGGCGGCCGTGGTGCGGACGGTGTTGAACCGCGCCTTCGCCGACGGACGCCGGAATGTCGTGATGATCGAGCGTTCAAATGAACTAAGCGACTTCATTGCGGCCGACCCCGTTGGCGCCCATCTTGCCGTATTTGAGAGCATTCGCCGTTTCGGCGCACCGCGGACCGTCACTTTTCTTCTGGAGGACGATACCGCCGGACCGGACGGGGCGGTCCCGGGCGCTCTGGTCCGCCAGGATGTCCTCGCCGTCTTCGAGCGCCCGCTGGCGTTGCCCGAGGGCGGGTTCGGCGAACCTCAGGCGCTGCCGGCCGGTGATGTGGCGCCCGCGGATGTGTTCAACGCAGCGGTCTTCACCGAAGACGCCTGGACCACGGTGCCATACGGTACCCTTTTCGGCGGGTTTCTGACCTCGTGGTTTCTCGCCGCGGGCCTGACGGCCCGGCGCCGTGACGGTGCCACGGCGGGCAATATGCTTACGGAGATATTCCGGCAACGTGCGCCGTCATTGTCGCGGCTTGCTGTGGTTATCGCGTTTTCCGCACCATTGATTGCCGCCGCGTGGTGGTTCATCGGGCAGGTTTGGTGGCTTTGGCCGGCAAGCGGGATCGGGACCGTTCCAGGTCTCGCGGGGATGGCCGGTCTTTTTGCCGTCGTTCTCGGCCTCGTTCAGTACCGCGTCGTCATGAGCCGGAACGTGTCCGAAGTGCTTGAAGGTGTGATGGAGCGGTTCCGCACGGCGTTCTTCCGTGACGTGCCGTTGACCCATGTTGCCGACGACCGGCTCGGTCACGCCAAGATCGCACACTCGCTGGCAACATTTCTGATGGACGCGGACACGCGGCCGCCGCTGGTCGTGGCGGTCAACGGGCCGTGGGGCGGCGGCAAGTCATCCGTTATGGGCATGCTGGATTCCGAGCTGCGTGAAACCGGCGCATTCCGGTCGATCTGGTTCAATGCCTGGCGTTACGACAAGGAAGAACACATTCTCGCCGCGTTGCTGCAGACCATGGCGGCGAGCCTGCGCCGCGACGTGGGTCCGATGTTCTGGCTGCGCATTTCGTACCGCCGTTTCCGGGAAGGTACGCTGATCGATCGCGTGGTCATCCTGACGGCGTTCGCCCTTGTGACGGCGTACCTGTTCGCGCCCGGGTCGCTGACGGAGTTGATGTCCATCGCCGATACCGTTGCGCAAAAAGGCAAACTGTCGTTCCTGACAGCCAGTGAAGAGGACGACGCCAGGATCGCCGTGGCGGGTCTTGGCGGCCTGACGGCCGGTGCCGCCGCCGTTGCCTGGATATGGGGGTTTCTGCGCCTGATCACGCCCTTCCGTCTGCCGTTCAAGAAGCTCGCGAAGCTCGAGAATTACGGCGACCGGGTCGGGTTTATCGGCGAGTTCGCGCGCGAGTTCCAGCGTTACCGGGATGCCATCGGCAGGGACCGCAAGTTCGTCGTTTTCATCGATGACCTGGACCGCTGTCCGCCGGACAAGGTCGTCGAAGTGCTGAAGACCATCAATCTGGTCATCAATTCCGGTGTCGGCGCCGATCGCACCATTTTCGTGCTGGGCTATGACCGCGCTTATGTGCGCGACTGTGTGCAGCACCATTTCCGGGAGTTCCTGCAAACCGCAAACAGCGCCGACACGTCCGAGGATTTCGGCAACCGGTACCTGAAAAAAATGGTGACCCTGTCGGTGTCGGTGCCGCTGCCAGAGCGAAGCCAGATTCTGAACATGCTGAGCGAGCGGGAAAGTGCGAGCGAGACGCCGCGGGGTGGCGTCGGCCGGCGATTGAATTTTGCCGGGTTCAGGAATGCCGGCATTGCCATACTGGGGTATCTGAAGCCGTTCTGGCCGTTGCCGCTGATCTTCTTCTACATTGTTTATTTTCTGGGGGCGGCGCCGGAGAAAACGGGCGAAAAGGGGACGGGCGGTTCCGGGGAAAATCCCGACCCGATAACTCCTCCAGAACCGGTGCCGGATACACCGAGGCTGGATGAAGTCTACCCCGTGTTGACCCTGCCCCCCGATATCGCACCGGACTGGCTCGCCTGGTCAATACTTGCGACGGCTATTTTCGCGTTGGCCGGCGCCCATCTGGCGGCCCTTTCCGAGGACCGGGAAAAAGAAAAGAAAGCCGCTGATTACAAGGGGCCGTTCATCGATCACCTCAAACGGTGGGAATCGCTTTTGCCGGATAATCCGCGCGACGCCGTGAGGCTGATCAATGCGCTACGGGTTGGTAACGAGATCGAAGTGCAGGGCAAGGCCAAAACGCTGGGCGAGGCGGACATGACACTGCTTCTGCTGCTCGCATTCAAGAAACCAGACTTGTTCGACCCGGAAAAAAGCGAGGACGGTGTCCTTCAGAAGATACGCGGACTGTCGCCAAAAGGGGTGCCTCAAGACGACAAAATCCGCGGCCTTCTGGCGGACGAATTTCCGGATGCGGTCGACTTCGACGCGGACACGATTCGCATTTTCGCCGATGCGGACAAGGTGGCACGGTTTATGGAACTACACCGTTTCTGCCTGGATACGGTGAACGGCAAGCAGAAATCGAACTCGTGATCCCCGGCGGTGCCTAGCTGTCCTCTTCCCTGAGCGGCTCGCGCATGGTGACGAATTCTTCCGCCGCCGTCGGGTGAATGCCGATGGTGGCGTCGAAGTCCGCCTTGGTCGCGCCCGCTTTGACCGCGATGCCGATGCCCTGAATGATTTCAGGCGCATCCGCACCCATCATGTGTGCGCCGAGGATCTTGTCGGTGTCCTTGTCGACGATCAGCTTCATCACCGAATGCTCGTCCCGGCCCGACAGCGTGTGCTTCATCGGCCTAAAGCGCGACTGATAGATGGCAACGTTGTGGTCCCGGCGCGCGTCTTCTTCCGTCAGCCCGACGGTGCCGATGGGCGGTTGCGAGAACACGGCGGACGGCACGTTCTCGTAGCTCATCGACGTCGGCTTGCCTTCATAGATCGTGCGCGCAAAGGCCATGCCCTCGGCCAGTGCCACGGGCGTCAGCTGGATGCGGTCGGTGACATCGCCGATGGCATATATATTGTCGACGCTGGTTTTCGAAAACTCGTCGACGACGATGGCGCCATTCTTGTCCATTTCGACGCCGACCTCCTCGAGCCCGATGCCCTTGGTGTTGGGGCCGCGGCCGGTGGCATACATGACGAGGTCCGTTTCCAGGAAATCAACCTGGTCGAGCCTGAGCGAGTAGCCGCCATTGGTCTTCTCGATCGATTTGACCTGACATTCGGACAGCACATTGATGCCTTTTTTGGCCATTTCGTCGCGGAGTCCGTCGCGCATGGTCTGGTCAAAACCGCGGAGGATGTTTTCGGCACGGATGATGACCGTGACGTCGGCGCCCAGCGCATTGAAGATGCCCGCGAACTCGACCGCGATATAGCCGCCGCCGACGATGACGATGCGCTTGGGCAGATCTTCGAGATCGAGTGCTTCGTTGGACGTGATCGCGTGTTCGATGCCCGGCACGTCCGGCAGCTTGGGCCAGCCGCCGGTGGCGATCAGGATGTGTTCGGCGGTGTAGGTCTTGCCCTCGACCTCGACGGTGTGTGCATCGACCAGCTTGCCAGTGCCGGTGATCTCGTCGACGCCGGCTTCCCGCAGTAGGCGGTGGTAGACGCCCTCGAGCCGGTCCAGTTCCTTCGTCTTGGCACCGATCAGCTTGGGCCAGTCATGGCTGGTTTCGCCGACCGACCAGCCGAAACCGGCGGCGTCCTCGAAGTCTTCGGCAAAATGCGCGCCGTACACCAGAAGCTTTTTCGGCACGCAGCCCCGCATGACACAGGTGCCGCCGATGCGCAGGTTTTCGACCACGGCGACTTTTTTGCCGTAGCGCTGCGCGGAAAAGCGCGACGCACGGACCCCGCCGGAGCCGCCGCCGATGGTGATCAGGTCGTAATCGTATTCGGGCATGTCTCGTCCTTTATATCAGGACGCTATAAATAAGGGGCGGCCGGTCTCCCGGCCACCCCTTTGCTTGATCGTTTTTTCAAATCGCCGTGATCGGCGGATATTAGGTGTCGCGCGACAGGCCGCGCGCTTAACTAATGCCGCCCATGCACAGGTACTTGGTCTCGACGTAGTCCTCGATACCGTACTTGGAGCCCTCGCGGCCCATGCCGGATTCCTTCATGCCGCCGAACGGCGCGACTTCGGTCGAGATGATGCCCTCGTTGATGCCGACGATGCCGTACTCCAGCTTCTCGGCGGTTTTCCAGATGCGGCCGATGTCGCGGGAATAGAAGTACGCCGCCAGCCCGAACTCGGTATCGTTGGCCCAGTCGACGACCTCTTCGTCGCTCTTGAACTTGAACACGGGGGCCAGCGGGCCGAAGGTTTCTTCCTTGGCGACCTTCATGTTCTGCGTCACGTCGGCAACCAGCGTCGGCTCATAGAACGTACCGCCGAGTTCGTGGCGATGACCGCCGATGACGACGCGTGCGCCATTGTCGACGGCGTCCTTCAGGTGTTCCTCGACCTTCTCGACGGCGGCCATGTTGATGAGCGGCCCCTGCTGGGTCTCTCCCTTGAGGCCGTCGCCCACCTTCATGGCCGAGATCGCCTGACTGAAGCGGGACAGGAACTCGTCATAGACGCCTTCCTGCACATAAATCCGGTTGGCGCAGACGCAGGTCTGGCCGGTGTTGCGGTATTTCGACGCCATTGCGCCCTGCACGGCGGCATCCAGGTCGGCGTCGTCGAAGACGATAAACGGTGCGTTGCCGCCGAGTTCCATCGATACCTTCTTGACCGTGCCCGCACACTGTTCGAGCAGGATCTTGCCGACCTCGGTGGAGCCCGTGAACGTCAGCTTGCGGACGATCGGGTTCGACGTCATTTCGCCGCCGATCTCGCCCGATTTGCCGGTGATGACGTTGACAATGCCCTTGGGTACGCCGGCGCGGTCGGCCAGTTCGGCCATGGCGAAGGCGGAATAGGGGGTTTCCGTCGCCGGCTTGATGACGATCGGGCAGCCCGCGGCCAGTGCCGGACCGGCCTTGCGGGTAATCATGGCGGCGGGGAAGTTCCACGGCGTGATGGCGGCAACGACGCCGACCGGTTCCTTGGTGACTACGATGCGCTTGTCGGCGCCGTGCTGCGGGATCGTGTCGCCGTAGATGCGCTTGCCTTCCTCGGCGAACCATTCGATGAACGATGCCGCGTAGCCGACTTCGCCCTTGGCTTCGGCCAACGGCTTGCCCTGTTCGGCGGTCATCAGCACGCCCAGATCTTCCTGGTTCTCCATCATCAGGTCGAACCACTTGCGCAGGATGATCGAGCGTTCCTTGGCGGTTTTTGCACGCCAGGCCGGCCACGCCGCGTTCGCAGCTTCGATTGCACGGCGGGTTTCCGCGGCACCGGCTTTCGGGACGGTACCCAGCTTTTCGCCGGTAGCCGGGTTCGTCACGTCGATGGTTTCGCCGCTGTCGGCGTCCACCCACGCACCGTCGATGAAGCATTGCTGGCGGAACAGTTTGGAATCGTTAAGTTGCATGGATCAGGCCTCTCCTCCGGTTGCCGTCCCGGATGGCGAAAATGCCGGCGGAACGGAATATCTGTGAACGCGATTCGTGGAATTTTTTACGTCTTGGTCCATGATGTAGTGCATGGCGCGCCGATTTAAAAGGGGGCGTGTTGTTGGTGGCGGTCTTGCCTGTCGCGGTCAAACGGTGGCATCGGCGTGCCGGTCCGGCGGTGCCGTTAACCGACATACCCCAATATGTCGGCGGCCACCGCCCGGGCGGCACAAATTGAGTCTATTTTGTCACGTGTCCGGCCCGTATGGTTAAAATCCCAAGGAATCTAGCGGCTTGGTGATATTGTTGCTTTTGCGCCACAGTGACGCCAAAAATCCTCACAGGGATGTGAATTCGCTTTGCCCGCGCCGGGAAATGCATAAGATGCGTATCGGAAGCCGCCGTTAGCGGCTGGGACGCCCGTCGTATGGCGGCTTCCCTTACAAACTGGGGATATCCCATCTCGTTTGGTGAAGGAGAAACCAAAGTGAATATCAAAACCACTCTCAAAACGTCGGTTGCCGCCGCCGCCCTTATGGCGCTGATGGCTCCGGCTGCTCAGGCTGGTGGCGTTGGCAGCAGCGATGCTTTCGACACCACGATCTCGGGTCACTTCAACAAAGTTGCCCTGTACCACGACAACGGTGAAGACGACGGCATCTACCAGGCTGATAACTCGGCCTCCATGTCGCGTGCTCGCATCGTCTCCAAAGGCAAGATCAACGAAGCGCTGAGCGTTTCGGGCGTCTTCGAATGGGGCATGCAGGCTGCTACGTCCTCGAGCATCGACCCGTATGACGGTGTCGGCGCCGGTACCGCCAACGGTTCCGAATCGGGTTCGACCAACTTCTTCGGTCTGCGTCACTCCTACCTGGCGTTCACCCACAAGCAGTTCGGTAAGTTCACCATCGGTCACACCTCGGAAGCTTCCGATGGCATCACCGAAATCAACGGTGTCGGTAACCTGCAGTACGGTACCACCGGTCTCTATGCCGGTTCCGTTACGCTCGTGAACTCGTCGACGAAAGCTCGTGGTTCCGACGTCGGTGCGTTCGGCGTTTCCGCTGACGGTACGCGTACCAGCGTGTTCCGCTACAACACGCCGACGTTCGCTGGCATCACGCTCGGTGTGTCGCACTCGAACGAACAGAACTCGGGTATCGACGCCAAGTACTCCGGTAAGTTCGGTGGTATCGCGGTTGACGCCGGTATCGGTTACAAGAACACCGCCGGTAGCAGCACCACGCAGGACGCACAGTGGGGCGGTTCCATCACCGTCGCTCACGACAGCGGTATTTCGGCTGACTTCTCGTACTCCGAGCTGGATATGGTAACCGGCACCAACCGTGACCCGCAGGGTTACATGGTCGGTCTCGGCTATGCTGCCGACCTGACGTCCATGGGTAAAACCCAGTTCCGTGTTGCCTACGGCGAATCGGAAGACGCGACGGCGAAAGACGACGAGCTGACCACGTGGGTCATCGGCGTCGAGCAGGCTGTTGCTAAGGGTGTCGCCGTTTACGGTGGTTACCAGAACGACTCCATCGATCAGGCCGCTGGCGTCAGCTACGACGACGTTACGACCGTCTTCGCTGGTACCAAGGTCGTTTTCTAATCTAACTTAGAAAACAGACACTTTATTAAGGGGAGGCACTCGTTGCCTCCCCTTTTTAATTGCGGAAATGGCTTCGCCACGCGCGCGGACACGGACCGCGCCATAATGGCGCGCGACGGTCATCAAGCGGGACGGACGCCGGCAGACCGGCGGTGTGTGTCAGATGCTTTTCTTGGTGGGATCGTCTTCGGGCGCCGGATCCTTCTTCAGATCCTTCATCATGTCCTCGAAGAACTTCTTGGTTTTCTTGGCCTGCTCTTCAAGCCAGGGTTTCGCCTTGTCATAGGCGACGCCGGCGTCGCACGCGGCGTACTGGCCGGAACACCTCGGCATGCAAGCGGCGCGGCCGGAGGCGTCGTCCTTATAGGTCGTCTCGCACTCAGCGATACAGGCATCGAAATCCGATGCGCATTGCTGCTGTGTTTTGCCGTCGGCCACGGCTTGTGAACTCAAGATTAGGGCCGATGCCAGGGTGAGGGCTGCCAGGGGTTTCATGCACTTACTCCACGGTCACGCTCTTCGCCAGGTTTCGTGGCTGATCGACATCCGTCCCCTTGATGACGGCGACGTGATACGCCAGCAACTGGACCGGAATCGCATACAAAAGGGGCGAAACAAAGGCATTTACCGCCGGCAGTGCGATGACTGCTTCGGCACTGTCCTTGAGGCGCCCGACACCGTTTGCGTCGGTGAACACGATGACCTTGCCGCCGCGCGCCTTCACTTCCTGGATGTTTGACGCGGTTTTCTCGAACAGACCGTCTTCCGGTGCAATGCAGATAATCGGCACCGCCTCGTCGATCAGCGCAATGGGGCCGTGCTTCATTTCGCCGGCGGCATAGCCCTCGGCGTGGATGTAAGAAATTTCCTTCAGCTTCAGCGCGCCCTCAAGCGCGATCGGGTAATTCGTGCCGCGGCCCAGGTACAGCACGTCCCGCGCTTCTGCGACGCTGACGGCGAGATCGCGAATGGCGTCGTCATGATTAAGCACCTCCGCCGCCCGTGCCGGGACCTCGGTCAGCGCACCGACGAGGTCCGCGACCTCGTCTTCGTCGAGCGTGCCGCGCGCTTCCGCGGTGGCAATCGCGAGGCAGGCCAGCACCGTCAGCTGCGTGGTGAATGCCTTGGTCGAGGCAACGCCGATTTCCGGTCCGGCGAGGGTCTGCAGCACCGCATCCGACTCGCGCGCGATCGCACTTTCCGGCGCGTTGACGATGGAAAGGATTTTCTGCCCGCCTTCCTTGGCGTGTCTGAGCGCGGCCAGCGTGTCGATCGTTTCACCGGACTGCGAAATGAAAACGGCGACGCCGTTCTCGGGCGGCACCGGATCTCGGTACCGGTATTCCGACGCGATATCCACCTCGACCGGAATGCGCGCCAGGCTTTCGAACCAGTACTTGGCCGTCATGCAGGCATAGTAAGACGTGCCACATGCAATCAGGGTCAGCTTGTCCGCCTTGGCCAGGTCGACATCGCCTTCCGGCATGAACACGCGGCGCTCCGCCGGATTGATCAGTGAATGCAGCGTATCGCCGATGACCTGCGGCTGCTCGTAAATTTCCTTGAGCATGAAGTGCCGGTAGCCGCCCTTGCCGATGGCCGCGCCGGAGAGCTCCGTCAGGCGGATCGGCCGCTCGACCGCGTTGCCGTCGGCGTCGAAAACCTCGGCGCCAGCGGACGTCATCATCGCCCAGTCGCCGTCTTCCATGTAAAGGATGCGGTTGGTCAGCGGTGCCAGCGCCAATGCATCGGATCCCAGGTACATCTCGCCGTCACCGAAGCCGAGCGCCAGCGGGCTGCCTTGCCGCGCCGCTGCCATCAGGTCATGTTCCCCGGAAAAAATGAAACCCAGCGCAAACGCGCCTTCAAGCTTGCCCAGCGTTTCGAAAACCGCATCCTTGGGCGAAAGGCCCTTGTCGAGGCCGAGTGTCACGAGATGCGCGATCACTTCCGTGTCGGTTTCCGAAGCGAGATCGCAGCCGGCTTCCGCGACTTCCTGACGCAATTCCTTGAAATTTTCGATGATGCCGTTGTGCACCACCGCGACCCTGGCAGTCGCGTGCGGATGCGCGTTCTGCTCGTTCGGCACGCCGTGCGTCGCCCAGCGGGTGTGGCCGATCCCGGTGGTGCCGTCCAATGGCTCGTCCTGAAGGCGTTTATCCAGATTGATTAGCTTGCCTTCGGCGCGGCGGCGTTCGATGCCGCCGTTGACCAGCGTTGCGATCCCCGCCGAGTCGTAGCCCCGGTATTCGAGCCGCTTCAACGCTTCCAGCAACCTCGGCGTGGCCGCGTTGTTGCCGACGATCCCGATAATGCCGCACATCAGCCCTTTTCCCCCTTGGCTTTGAGGGCGAGCTTGCGTTCCCGCGTCTGGCGGCCCCAGTCCTTGATCTGCTTTTGCGGCGCGCGCGTAACAGCGAGCGCACCAGCGTCGACGTCCTTGGCGATGGTACTGCCGGCCCCCGTGACGGCACCCGGACCGACGGTCACGGGCGCAACGAGCGACGTGTTCGAGCCGATGAAGGCGCCTTCGCCGATGGTCGTCCGCCATTTGAAGACGCCGTCGTAGTTGCACGTGATGGTGCCGGCACCGATGTTCGCGCCGGCGCCGACGTCGCTGTCGCCGACGTAAGACAGGTGGTTGGCCTTCGCGCCTTCGCCCATCGTCGCGTTTTTGACCTCGACGAAATTACCGATGTGCACGTTCCGCGACAGATTGGCGCCTGGCCGCAGCCGCGCGAACGGGCCGACGGTGGCGCCCGGCGCAACCGTTGCCCCTTCGAGATGGCTGAAGGCTCGAATTGTGACGTTGTCGGCGATGTCGACGCCCGGACCGAAAACCACGTTGGGTTCGATCACCACGTCGCGGCCGAGCTTGGTGTCGAAGCTGAAGAACACCGTTTCCGGGGCAATCAGCGTGGCGCCGCCGTCCATGGCGTCGTTGCGCAGGCGCCGCTGGATGCGCGCCTCGGCAACGGCCAATTCGGCGCGGGAATTGATGCCGAGAAGTTCGGCTTCCGGGCCTTCGACGAACGTGCAGGGCCGCTCCATCTCGCGGGCGACATGGACAACGTCGGGCAGATAATACTCGCCCTGCGCATTGTCGTTGCCGATCTTCTCAAGCATCTCGAACGCAGCCCGGCCGTCAAGCGCCATCATCCCGGAACTGCAGAGATCGATGGCGAATTCCTCCGGATCGGCGTCCTTGGCCTCGACGATCCGGTAAAGCGTGCCGTCATCGCTGACGACCATACGCCCATAGGCATGGGTTCTCGTCGAACGGAACCCGAGGACGACGACCGCGGGGTTCGCCGCTTCGGCACGTTTGGCCAGCAGCGCCTCGATCGATGCGGCGGGGATCAACGGATTGTCCGCATTGAGGATCAGCAGATCGTCGATGTCCGCCGGGATCGTGTTTCTCGCCGCCAGCGCGGCATGCGCGGTACCGAGACGTTCCGTCTGTACCGCCGTCCCGTGCGGCTGGGCGGCGTCGCGCACCTGATCCATATCGGGGCCGATGACGACGCAGATATCGTCTATCCCCGTTTGTTCGAGCGTCTCCAGGATAAGACGCAGCATCGGCCGCCCGGCAAGCGGGTGCATCACCTTGGGCATTTCGGATTTCATGCGGGTGCCATGCCCTGCGGCAAGGACGATGGCGGCGGTTCGGCGACGGCTCATTACGCGGCAATAATACCCTGACTATCACAACAGATGGCAAATCGTTTGCCACATCGGGGGATTCCCGCCAAGTCAAACATTGTTTCCGCAGGTTTCACGCCGTCCCTGGCGGCATGAATACCGGGTTAGGCGTTGCGGGTGCGGGGAAATTCCTATAATCCCCGGGTGCCGTTAATAGCCGAATGCCCAACAGGTCGGAGACGTTCCATTCGTAAAATCGTCGTGAACGACGCCGGTGCCCGCGGAAATCCGGAAATCGTCCGGTTTCTGGCACTTTGCGACAGTGTGAAGGGCGATGTGCCGCTGACGCTTCCGGCCGTACAGAGCGAGCCGTTCATGCCGTTCTGGCCGACGCTGATCATGCACAAGTGGGATGCCGAGAAGCAGGATTTTCTCTACACCTACTGGGGCACGGAACTGGTCAAGGTCTACGAAATGGAGCTGACCGGAAAGTACATTCTCCGCGGCGAATTCAAGGAAACGGAGCAGATCTTCCACCGGGCGCACGCCGACGCGATGGCGGGACCGGATCCGGTGTATCTCCACGCCTCGATCTATTGGATCAACAAGGAATACCGGTCTTTGGATGCGGTGATCGTTCCGATGAGCCATGCAGACGGGGGGCAGGGAACGCTTGCCTACCTAGTGTTCAAGCGTTGACCCTTTCTGGCCGGCGAACCGAGCCGGGGCTTGTTTTTCACGAAACCAAAGATTAAAACCCTCCGGTGCAACGGGCGGACGTCCGCTGCACGTGACCGCGGGGTGCCTGCTGCGTCTTGTCCCCCGACCGGTTCCCGGGCGCGTAGCTCAGCGGGAGAGCACTGCCTTCACACGGCAGGGGTCACAGGTTCAATCCCTGTCGCGCCCACCATTTTCAAAGCTTATTGTTCGCCTTCAAAGCGCGTGCGACGCTCTGCGAGTACATTTCCATGCCGGCCGGGGATAATTTTTCACCCATCCACGGTACGTAAAACCAATTTTCTGGGTTCCCGGCAGGCGCATAGTCACGGATGTCGATGTATTCGAATGCCGGCTCGCGTTCAGTAAGTTTGTCAGAGAGTGTATTGCGTACGTGCAACGTATTGGCCATGTGAAAACGATTTTAAAAAAACGATATTCGGGATATTGCGGGCCATCCAACCGAACGTCTTCTCACCATAATTTAATAGGTTTGTTTCATCCGCTTGCGGCATTCCGGTGATTGGATCGAAATTTCGGATATTATGAGTACTCGGCAGTTTCCCCCAGCCTGTGACATAGGAGCAGATCATGCATTTGTTGACGGACAAAGAACCCTCGACCATGTCATGAACGACCCGAGCCTGAAATTGGTTCAAGATGTCTGTGTTTTCCAAAGTCATTTTTGCGGCAAAAACGCCATACGGTCGAGAAGGCAGGACGTATGGATCCGCCAAAGTTAGTCCTGTGAAAATTCGCCCTTCCGGGATGTTGCCGCCGTTTGCGCCTTCCATGATCGAGACAAGCATTTGAAATTTGTGCCCATCCACATCGAGTGGCAGATATCCCGATGCCACTTTCTTGCTGCCGCGATAACGGTGTAAGGGGCTCATTCCCGTCGGGCCACGCAGAAAATCTGTCGAGACATAGTTGATAATTACCAAGTCCGGTTTGAATGTCTCTCCGGCGTCATGCCAATATTCGATATACTTGGATGGTCCTGCATCCGGCCAGCCGATGTTATAAACCTTGTAACCCGCTCCAAGCGTGTCTTCGAGATAGTCTGGCCAAGACGTCGTAACTGTGGACGATGCTGTCTGTTCGCCACCAATAACGACAATGTTGAAATCCTGGTCCTTCGGCGCGTAGCGACGATGTGAAAAATACCCCATATTATTGGTTTTTGGGTACGCTTTTAGGCGGACGCCCTTGCCGTCTGCATAGACAAACGTCCATTCCTTGTTGTTACCGTGACTGATTGGCTGGTCGTAATAAATAAATGACGAAATGCTGGGGTCTTGAGCATTCGTCGCTCTGAAGTGTTTTCGTGCGGCGAACTCGCCAACCCACCCGGCCAAAACCAACACTAAAAGGGCGATAGCATATTTTTTCATGAACCTATGAGTCCGCCGTAGATGGAGAAGATTTTCGAGTTTCTCCTCTTACACCGCAAGCGCACTTCCGAACCTCACTGGAGAAATATTATTATTGAGGCGATTGCGGAAACAGCCATCAACTCTTCGATTGCGGTATGGACGAGAACGCCAGCTTAGCAGCATTACGGCATGATTTGTGAGGGCAACAAGGAGCTCTCCCGTTTTGCCGCCTATCCCTGTCGCGCCCACCACGAAAAACCCGGCACTAAAGGCCGGGTTTCTGTTTGGCACGGCTAGGGGGAATTACTCGCCCGGCACCGGTGCGCGGTTTTCGGCCAGCAGCTCGCCTGCATCGCTGCCGGTGTTTCTGAGCGGCCGGTTCCCGGCAAGCGCACGCGCCAGCACGTAGAACACCGGTGTCAGGAAAATGCCGAACGCGGTCACGCCGATCATGCCCGAGAACACGGCCACACCCATGGCGTGACGCATCTCAGCGCCGGCGCCGCTCGCCAGCACCAGCGGTACGACGCCCATGATGAACGCCATCGACGTCATCAGGATCGGCCGGAGGCGGAGCTTCGAGGCCTCGACCGCGGCGTCGTAGGGTGTGTACCCGGCGAATTCCAGATCGCGCGCGAACTCCACGATCAGGATCGCGTTCTTCGCCGACAATCCGACCAGCACGACCAGCCCGATCTGCGTGAAGATGTTGTTGTCGCCACCGGTCAGATAGATGCCCAGCAACGCGGCCAGCAGGCTCATCGGTACGATCATGATGATCGCCAGCGGCAGTGTCAGACTCTCGTACTGCGCGGCCAGGACCAGGAACACCAGCAGGATCGCCAGCGGGAATACGATCAGCGTCGAGTCGCCCGCAAGAATCTGCTGGTACGTCAGGTCCGTCCACTCGAACGCGAACCCGTTCGGCAGCGTCTCGGCGGCAACCCGTTCGACCGCGGCCTGCGCCTCGCCCGATGAGAATCCGGGCGCCGGTGCGCCGCTGACGTCGGCGGCGAGGAAGCCGTTGTAACGCATGGCGCGCTCCGGCCCGACGTCGTGTTTGACGTTGAGCAGCACAGACAGCGGGATCATTTCACCCGACTGGGAGCGGACCTTGAGACGGCCGATATCCTCGGCGCGCGCGCGGAATTCGGCGTCGGCCTGAACCCGGACCGAGTACGTGCGCCCGAAGCGGTTGAAGTCGTTGACGTAGAGGCTGCCCAGATAAATCTGCAGCGTATCGAACACGTCGGAGACCGAGACCCCCAGCTGCTGCGCCTTGGTGCGGTCGATGTCGGCATAGAGTTGCGGCACATTGACCTGAAACCCGGTGAACAGGTTGGCGAGTTCGGGCGCGGCGTTGGCCTTGGCGAGGAAGCCCTGCACCGCCTGGTTGAGCGCCTGGTACCCGTGCGAGGCGCGATCCTCGATCTGCAGCTTGAAGCCGCCCGTGGTGCCGATGCCGAGGATCGGCGGCGGCGGGAAGACCACCACGTAGGCGTCCTTGATGCTCTGGAACTTGGCGTTCAGCCGCCCGGCGATGGCGCCGGCGCTTAATGACGGGTCGGTGCGTTCATCGAACGACCTCAGCGGCGCGAACACGATACCGGCGCTCGAGCTGTTGGAAAAACCGCTGATCGACAGGCCCGGGAACGCCACGGCGTGTTCGACGCCCGGATCGGCCAGCGTGATCTTGCTCATCTCGCGGACCACCTCTTCGGTGCGGTCCAGCGTTGCGCCGTCCGGCAGCTGGGCGAAGCCGATCAGGTATTGTTTATCCTGCTGCGGCACGAATCCGCCCGGCACGGACTGGAACAGGCCATACGCCACGCCCAGTAGTGCGAGGTACATGCCCATCATGATCGCCTTGTGCGACAGCACGCGGCGGATGCCGCCACCGTAGGCGCGGGCGCCGCCGCCAAACGCGAAATTGAAGCCGCGGAACAGCCAGCCGAAGAGCCGGTCCATGAGCCGCGTCAGCCAGTCCTTGGGCGCATCGTGTCCCTTCAGCAAAAGCGCCGCCAGCGCCGGCGACAGCGTCAGCGAGTTGACCGCAGAGATCACCGTCGAGATCGCGATGGTCAGCGCGAACTGCTCGTAGAACTGCCCCGAAAGCCCGCTGATGAACGCCAGCGGCACGAACACCGCCACCAGCACCAGCGCGATGGCGATGATCGGGCCCGACACTTCACGCATCGCCCGGTAGGTCGCCTCGCGCGGAATGAGACCTTCCTCGATGTTCCGTTCGACGTTCTCGACGACCACGATCGCGTCGTCGACGACGATGCCGATCGCCAGCACGAGGCCGAACAGCGACAGCGCGTTGATCGACACGCCCAGCAGATGCATCGCCGCGAACGTGCCGACAATGGAGACCGGCACCGCCAGCAACGGAATGATCGAAGCCCGCCACGTCTGCAGGAACAGGATCACCACCAGGACGACGAGGGCGACCGCTTCCAGCAGGGTGTGTACCACGGACTCGATGGAGGCGCGCACGAACTGCGTCGGATCGTAGACGATTTCGTAGGTCACGCCCTCGGGCATGTAGCCCTTGAGTTCCTCCATCGTCGCGCGGACGTCGTTGGATATCTGGATCGCATTGGAGCCCGGGGACTGCGAGATCGGGATCGCGACGGCGTCCTTGCCGTCCAGGAGCGAGCGCAGTGCATATTCGGCGGCTCCCATTTCGATCCGTCCGAGGTCGCGAAGACGCGTGACCGCGCCGCCGGAATCGGATTTGACGATGATGTCCCCGAACTGCTCGGCGCTTTCCAGCCGGCCCTGCGCGTTGATCGGCAGCTGCAGGTCAACGCCCGGCAGCCCCGGCGAGGCACCGACGACACCGGCGGCGGCCTGGATGTTCTGTTCGCGGATCGCGGTGACCACATCACCGGCGGAAAGGCCACGCTCGGCGACCTTCTGCGGATCAAGCCAGATACGCATGGCGTAATCGCCGGAACCGAACAGGCGTACCTGTCCCACACCTTCAAGGCGCGCCAGCCGGTCCTTGATGTTCAGCACCGCGTAATTGCGCAGGTACGTCATGTCGTAGCGGTCATTCGGCGACAGCAGGTGCACGACCATCGTCAGGTCGGGCGAGCTCTTGATCGTCGTCACGCCGAGGCGGCGCACTTCTTCGGGCAAACGCGGTTCTGCCTGCGTGACCCGGTTCTGAACAAGTTGTTGCGCGCGGTCGGGGTCCGTGCCGAGCTTGAATGTCACCGTCAGTGACAGGTTGCCGTCGGTGGTCGCCTGGCTGGACATGTAGAGCATGTCCTCGACGCCGTTGACGGCTTCTTCAAGCGGCGTCGCCACGGTCGCGGCGATGACCTTCGGATTGGCGCCCGGGTACTGCGCGTGAACGACGACCGTCGGCGGCACCACGTTCGGGTATTCCGAGATCGGCAGGATCCGGAGCGACAGCAACCCGGCGGCAAAAATCATGATCGACAGCACGCCGGCAAAGACCGGACGGTCGATGAAAAACTTCGAGATGTTCACGGAACGCTCCCGTGTTCAGAAGGTTGAATTACTGGTTTTCAGCGATCTCGGCCGCATTCGCCGGGCGCATGGAAACCGCTTCCGGCTTAACCTGGGCCCCCGGGCGGACCCGCTGCAGACCGCTGACGATGACCCTGTCACCGGCATTGAGTCCGCTCGTGACGATACGCAGACCGTCGGCGACGGCACCCAGCGTGACTTCGCGGTATTCCGCCTTGTCGCCCTCACCGACGACCATGACGAATTTCTTGTCGAGGTCGGTGCCGATGGCGCGTTCGGAAATCAAAAGCAACGGCTGCGGCGACGCCTGACCCATCCTGAGGCGCGCGAACTGTCCGGGCATCAGGAAGCCGTCCGGGTTCGGGAACTGGGCGCGTACACGAACCGTGCCGCTGGCCGCGTCGACGGCATTGTCGACGAACTGAACCTGGCCGTGGATGACGGGCTCGTCGGCAGCAGCGCCTTCCATCTCCACCGGTATACGGCTGACATCCAGGTTGCTGCCGCTTTTCCGAAGTTCGTGCAGCTGCTGCATGACGACTTTTTCGTCTGCGTCGAAGGCAGCATAGATCGGATCGACGGAAACCAGCGTCGTCAGCGCCGGCGCGCCGGCGCCCGCGGGCACCAGGTTTCCGACGGTGATCAGCGCCTTGCCCACCCGGCCCGAGATCGGTGCGCGGATTTCCGTGTAGCCAAGGTTGAGCCTGGCGACCCTGAGCAATGCCTGCTGGGCGCGCAACGCGGCCTGCGCCTCGCGGTAGTCATTGTCGCGGCGGTCCATCTCGCGGACCGGCATGGCCCCGGTCCCGGCGAGCTTCTGGGCGCGCTCGTGCTCGACCTTGGTGAACTTGAGCTGTGCACGGGCCGACGCCACGGCGGCCTCGGCGCGGGCAACCTCGGCCTCAAACGGTGCCGGGTCGATGGTCACCAGCAGATCGCCTTGTTCAACCAAAGAGCCTTCGCGGAACAGCACGTCCTGAATCTGGCCGGCGACGCGCGAGCGGATTTCGACCCGCTCAACCGCTTCGAGACGGCCGGAAAATTCATGCCAGCGGATCGTTTTTGTGGCCTCCACGGTGGCGACCGAAACAGGTACCGCGGGCGGCGCGCCTTGCGGGGCGGGGCCGGCCGCGTCGCCGTCCGTGGACGTGACCGCCACGCCCGCCGCGATTCCGGCGGCGACGAGAACGCCGGCCGACCACAGGAAGATCCGGGGCTTGCGCACCGAAAGATGAATATTCGCTGTCATGGAATTAAACCCAATGTTATATACCGTTCGGTACATAACTAGGGCTGGACAATTGATGAGTCAAGTTTATATTTTACCGTAAGGTATAAAACAATAGGGAAGTCATCCAATGGCACGACCTCGCGGTTTCTGTGAAGAGGAAGCGCTGGATAAAGCACTCGACGTTTTCTGGCGTCACGGCTACGAGGGTGCATCGCTCGCTGTATTAACAGAAGCGATGGGGATTAACCGTCCGAGCCTCTACGCCACGTTCGGCAACAAGGAAGAGCTGTTCCGAAAGGCCCTCGACCGGTACATCTCGGTCAAGAATGCCGTCTTCGACGAGGCTCTCGCCGAACCGACCGGGCGCGACGTGGTGCGACACCTACTGCGTAAGGCCGCCGAGATGATGACCGAACCGGGCCACCCGGTCGGCTGCCTGGCGGTCCAGGGCGCGATCAGCTGCAGCGACGAGTCAGAGCCGGTGCGCCAGGAATTGATCCGTATTCGCCGCGGCCATGAAGATCAGATCCGCAAGCGGTTCGCCGAAGAACAGGCCGCCGGCCGGCTCCCCGACGGGACCACCCCCGAAGACCTCGCCATGCTGCTGGCGACCATCGCCAACGGCATGTCCATCCAGGCCAGCACCGGGGCGACCCGGGAACAGCTGTTGACCGTCGCCGAGAATGCCGCGCGTGCATGGCCGCAGGTTTCGAACGACGGGTCGGATGCTGCCCGAAACACGGCTGCCGAGTGATTTGAGCGTCTAATCATCACGCTGCCGAGCGTATCCGGGCGGACGGCCGTTTTACCGCCCCGCCGTCCCGGCACTTAAGCCGCGCCATCACGTCAGGGCCGGGTGCCTGCGCAAATAAATTATTGTGCAGCGCAGCATTCTCCATCTAGTGTGCGCGCATGACGTCCAGCGATCTCAGCATTCTGGTCATCGATACCGATACGATCCGCGGCTCCATTCTCGAGGACGGACTGCGCGATGCCGGCTACCAGCACGTCACCGTGATTTCCGACATGGATCACCTGGTGCGGCGTATCGCCGAGCTCGAACCGGATGTCATCTTCATCGACCTGGAAAACCCGAACCGCGACATGCTTGAGCACATGTTCGCCGTTTCGCGCTCGGTGCAGCGGCCGATTGCCATGTTCGTGGACCAGTCGGATACGTCGATGATCGAAGCCGCGGTCGATGCCGGCGTCAGCACTTACATCGTCGACGGCCTCAAGAAGGAGCGGGTGAAGCCGATCCTTGATATGACGATCAGCCGCTTCAACGCGGTTAACCGCCTGCGCGAAGAGCTGGAAGCGACGCGGGGTGAGCTTGCCGACCGCAAGGTGATCGACAGGGCAAAGGGCATTCTTATGAAGATGCGCGGTCTCAGCGAGGACGAGGCCTACAAGCTGTTGCGAAAAACAGCGATGGACCAGAACCGGCGGGTCGCCGAAGTGGCGGAAAGCCTGATCACGTCGGTCGGGATGTTAGGGGATTGAATATGACGGCAGCGGAAACGGTATCAATCAATGCGGGGTTCCTGCCGCTGGTCGATGCATCGATCCTGATCGTCGCCCGCGAGCGCGGGTTCTGCGAAGCCGAAGGGATTGACCTCCGGCTGCACCGGGAAACCTCTTGGGCGACGATCCGCGACCGTCTTGCCGTCGGCCATTTCGACGTTGCGCACCTGCTGGCGCCGATGCCGATCGCGGCCGCGCTTTCGTCGGGGCCGATGGATACCCGCCTGATCGCGCCGATGGCGCTGGGCCTGGGCGGCAATGCGGTGACCGTTTCCGGTTCTCTGTGGGCGGAGATGCTCGGCGAAGGCGCCGAAGAAACCGGCGACGCAACGGTCAATGGACGGGCATTGGCCCGGGTCTGCGCGGCTAGGCGTGCAAAGGGTGCGAAACCGTTGATGCTGGGTGTCGTGCACCGTTTCTCGAGCCACAACCTGGAACTCCGGTACTGGCTGGCGGCGTCGGGTATCCAGCCCGACGTGGACGCCGAGTTCATCGTCGTGCCGCCGCCGTTCATGGCGGATGCGCTGAAATCGGGGCAGCTCGACGGCTTCTGTGTCGGCGAACCGTGGAACGCGCTCGCCGTCGAGACGGGGGCCGGGGTCATCGCCACCACCAAGTCCTCGATCTGGCGCTGTTCGCCGGAGAAAGTGCTGGGGGTCAGCGCCGCATGGGCGGACGGCAACCCTGATGCACTGGCGCGCCTGATCCGGGCGCTGGCCCGGGCGTCGGACTGGTGCGGCTCCTCCGCGAACGACGAACAGCTCGCCGAATTGATTGCAGGCCCCGCGTATCTCGACCAACCGCCCGCGCGTCTTCTCCGGGGATTAAGCGGGCGGATGCCGCTGATCCAGAGCGGCGCAGACCACGTGATCGATGACTTCCTGCTGTTCCGGGACCGGGCGGCGACCTTCCCGTGGATTAGTCATGCCCTCTGGTTCTATGCGCAGATGGTCCGTTGGAGCATGTTCGAGCATAGCGCAGAGGCGGCGGCGCTGGTGCGCGAGATTTACCGTCCCGACATCTATCGCAAGGCGCTGACGGGCACCGATATCGGGATTCCCAGTGCAAGCCTGAAGGTCGAAGGCGCGCTGGACCATGCGACCGATATGCCGGCCGCGCAGGGGCGGATTCGCCTCGGTCCCGATGGTTTCTTCGACGGCCGGTCGTTCGATCCGGACCTTCTGGACGCCTATATTGCCGAGAATCGGGGCAAATAGCCTCAACACTGATTGTTTTTTAATCAGAAAATTTTTTTGAGCATTTAATAAACAAAATGCTTGCGCGCATGGACGCGTCTGTTATTGTGCACTGCAACAGGCCAATGGAGGCCTGCGTCCTGAAAACCTGATGGCCTATCGAAGGGCCGCTGGCAAAGCCGCCAAGGAAGGAACGTCCGAGCACGGATGGTCCCGACCTTGAAGCGGCTTTTTTTGTTGTCGGCGCGTCCGGAGATTTCCCGGCCGTGCCTCAAGGAGGCAAATGAAATGACCATGACCACGCAGAACAAGTCCCCGCTCTGGGGCAGGCTTAAAAAGGCCGCTGGCGCTTTGGCGCTCGGTCTAACTGTCGCCGCGTCGTCGGCATCCGCGGAGATGCTCCTTGTTGAAAAGGACGAACTGAAGTTCGGCTTTATCAAGCTCACCGACATGGCACCGCTCGCGATTGCCTACGAGAAGGGTTACTTCGAGGAAGAGGGGCTCTATGTCACCCTCGAGCCGCAGGCCAACTGGAAGGTGCTTCTCGACCGCGTCATCACCGGCGAACTCGACGGTGCGCACATGCTGGCCGGCCAGCCACTCGCGGCGACTATCGGCTTTGGCACCAAGGCACACATCATCACGCCGTTCTCCATGGACCTGAACGGTAACGGCATCACCGTTTCCAACGAAGTCTGGGAAATGATGAAGCCGCACCTGCCGAAGCGGCCGGACGGCAAGCCGGTGCATCCGATCAAGGCCGAATACCTGAAAAAGGTCGTCGACAAGTTCAAGGCCGACGGCCGTCCGTTCAACATGGGCATGGTGTTCCCGGTGTCGACGCACAACTACGAACTGCGTTACTGGCTGGCGTCGGGCGGCATCCACCCGGGGTACTACTCGAAGACCGACATCTCCGGCCAGATCCAGGCCGACGCGCTTCTGTCCGTGACGCCGCCGCCGCAGATGCCGGCGACGCTCGAAGCGGGCACCATCAGTGGTTATTGCGTCGGTGAGCCGTGGAACCAGCAGGCCGTCTTCAAGGGCATCGGCGTGCCGGTGATCACCGATTATGAGATCTGGAAGGACAATCCGGAAAAGGTCTTTGGTATCACCAAGGAATTCGCCGAGACGTATCCGAACACGACGCTGGCGCTGACCAAGGCGCTGATCCGCGCCGCCAAGTGGCTCGACGAGGACAACAACGCCAACCGCATGGAAGCCGTGAAGATCCTCGCCAAGTCCCAGTACGTGGGCGCGGATGAAGAGGTCATCGCCAACTCGATGACGGGAACGTTCGAATACGAGAAGGGCGACAAGCGCGACGTGCCGGACTTCAACGTGTTCTACCGTTACTTCGCGACCTATCCCTATTACTCGGATGCCGTCTGGTACCTGTCGCAGATGCGTCGCTGGGGCCAGATCACCGAAGGCAAGCCGGACAGCTGGTACGATGAAGTCGCCAAGTCCGTCTACCGTCCGGATATCTATCTCGACGCCGCGAAGCTGCTGGTCGCCGAGGGCAAGGTGGCGAAAGCCGACTTCCCCTGGGACACGGACGGCTACCGCAAGCCGCAGTCCGAGTTCATCGACGGCATCACCTTCGATGGCAAGAAACCCAACGACTACCTGAAACAGTTCCCCATCGGCCTCAAAGGTTCCGAGACCGTCGCGGGCACCAAGGTCGTCACCAACTGATCGACGCGGGGATGGCGGTGCTCCCTGTCGCCATCCCCGTACTTTCTACGAGATTGAGAACTGGAATACATCATGAGCACCATCGAGAACGTGATCGAAGCCCCCGCCGCTGAGAAAAAAAGCGCCCAGCGCCGCGAGAAGATCTTCTCATGGATCAACAAGTCGGCCGCTTACCTGAGCGTCGCCGGCCTCGGGTGGCTCGTGCCGCTGATGAAGATCGCCGCCGGTGACAATCCGCGCGAGCAGATGGGCGAGGTCTGGCAGCAGCTCTGCATCCCGCTTGCGGGTCTGATCATTTTCCTCAGCGCGTGGGCCTATCTGGCACCGAAGGTCGATACGTCGCTCGGCGCGATCCCCGGGCCGGTCGAGGTCTACGAGCAGGCCGTGAACCTCTATCACGATCATGTCGCCGAGCGCGGCAAGGAAGCCGCGTTCATGGAACGCCAGGAAGCACGTAACGCCAAGTGGGTCGAGGCCGGTCATCCGGAACGGGTCAAGTGGCGCGACTACACCGGCAAGCCGACGTATCTCGATCAGATATTCACCAGCCTTTACACCGTTGCTCTCGGCTTTCTGATCGCCACTTTCATCGCCGTGCCGTTAGGCATCATGTCGGGGCTTTCCCGTGCCGTGAACGGGGCGCTCAACCCGCTGATCCAGATCTTCAAACCCGTCTCGCCGCTGGCGTGGCTGCCGATCGTCACCATGATCGTGTCCGCGCTTTACGTCGACGTTTCCGACGCCATGCCGAAGTCGCTGGTGATCTCGGCCGTGACGGTGACGCTCTGTTCGCTCTGGCCGACCCTGATCAACACCGCGCACGGCGTTGCGTCCATCGACAAGGACCTGATGAACGTCGGCCGCGTCCTGCAGCTGCCGACGTGGAAGACGGTTACCAAGCTGGTGCTGCCGTCCGCCTTGCCGCTCATCTTCACCGGGCTTCGCCTTTCGCTGGGTGTCGGCTGGATGGTCCTGATCGCCGCCGAGATGCTGGCGCAGAACCCGGGTCTCGGCAAATTTGTCTGGGACGAGTTCCAGAACGGCTCGTCCTCGTCGCTGGCGCGGATCATGGTCGCGGTGCTGACCATCGGCATCATCGGTTTCCTGCTGGACCGGCTGATGTACGCCCTGCAGGCCGCCTTCACATTCAAGACCAATCGCTGATCGCCGACGGACACGGAGAATAAAGATGTCATTTCTCGAAATGAAAAACGTCACCAAATCCTACGGCAGCGGGCGCGACCGTACCGACGTGCTTGGCGGCATCGACCTCGCCGTCGAGGAAGGCGAGTTCATCGCCATCGTCGGCTTCTCCGGGTCGGGCAAGACGACGCTGATCTCGATGCTGGCGGGTCTGATCTCGCCGGATGGCGGCAGCGTGACGATGAACGGCAAGCCGATCACCGGCCCCGATCCGTCGCGCGGGCTTGTGTTCCAGTCCTATTCGCTGATGCCGTGGTTGAGCGTGCACGGCAACGTCAAGCTGGCGGTGGACGAGGTCTTCAAGAAGGAAAGCAAGGCCGAGCGCGAGGCGCGCATCGAAAAGTACATCGACATGGTCGGCCTCGGCCACGCCGCGGATCGCAAACCGGCGGAGCTTTCCGGCGGCATGCGCCAGCGTGTCTCGGTGGCCCGTGCACTGGCCATGAGCCCGGAAGTTTTGCTGCTCGACGAGCCGCTGTCCGCGCTCGACGCGTTGACCCGCGCCAAACTGCAGGACGAGATCGAGGACATCTGGGAGCGTGAGAAAAAGACCGTCATCCTGATCACCAACGACGTCGATGAGGCGATCCTGCTCGCCGACCGGATCATTCCCTTGAACCCGGGGCCGAACGCGACGCTGGGGCCGGCCTTCAAGGTCGACATGCCCCGGCCGCGCGACCGCGGCGCCATGAACAACGACGAAGCGTTCAAGGCGCTTCGTGCCGAGGTGACGCAGTACCTGTTCGAAGCCGGGATCAAACGTGGCGCAGAAACCGAAATCACCGGCGAATTGCCGAACGTGGTGCCGATCACCCAGCAGCCGGACGAGAAACTACCCGCCGCCTATCAGGAAGCGGCGGCGTCGCCGATCGAGGATCGCTACGTCGAGTTCTACAACGTTTCCAAGGTCTACCCGACGCCGAAGGGCCCGCTGACGGTGGTCGACGGTTTCGACATGATCATGAAGAAGGGCGAGTTCATTTCCCTGATCGGCCATTCCGGCTGCGGCAAGTCGACGGTGCTGTCGATGGTCGCGGGTCTCAACGGCATTTCCGACGGCGGCATCGCGCTCGCCAACAAGGAAATCGTCGGTGCCGGCCCTGAACGCGCGGTCGTGTTCCAGGCACCGTCCCTGATGCCGTGGCTATCTGCGCGCGATAACGTCGGTCTCGGCGTCGACAAGGTTTATCCGACCGCATCGGCGGCCGAGCGCAACGATATCGTCGAATACTACCTGTCGCGCGTCGGCTTGGGTGACTCGATGGACAAGCTCGCCGACGAACTTTCGAACGGTATGAAGCAGCGTGTCGGCATCGCACGTGCATTCGCACTGTCGCCGAAGCTGCTTCTGCTCGATGAGCCGTTCGGCATGCTCGACAGCCTGACCCGCTGGGAGCTTCAGGAAGTGCTGATGGACGTCTGGAGCAAGACCCAAGTTACCGCGATCTGCGTCACCCACGACGTCGACGAGGCGATCCTGCTGGCCGACAAGGTCGTCATGATGACCAACGGGCCGCACGCGCGCATCGGCAAGATCATGGACGTGGACCTGCCGCGGCCGCGTTCGCGCAAAGCATTGCTGGCGCATGAAGATTATTACGCCTACCGCCAGGAACTTCTCGATTTCCTCGAGGAGTACGAAGGCGGTGCCAACCCGGCGGACAAAGGCGAAGCAAAGAACGACGACGTTGAGGAGGAGGCCGCATAATGAAAAAGAAGCTGGTCGTCATCGGCAACGGCATGGCGCCGGGCCGCGCGCTGGAGACGCTTTTCAAGAAAGCGCCGGGTGATTTCGATGTCACCATCTTCAACGCCGAACCGCGCGTCAATTATGACCGGATCATGCTGTCGCCCGTGCTTTCGGGTGAAAAGACCTTCGAGGATATCGTCATCCACGACGATGCCTGGTACGCCGAACATGGCGTCACCCTGCTGAAGGGCGAAAAGATCGTCCACATCGACCGCGAGAAGAAAACCGTGATGTCCGAAAACGGTGTCACCTCGCCCTACGATCACCTGATGATCGCGACGGGCTCGACACCGATCGTCATTCCGGTGCCGGGTCACGACAAGAATGGCGTCGTGACCTACCGCGACTTAGACGATGTGGACCAGATGTTGGAGGCAGCCAAGAAGAGGAAGAACGCCGTCGTGATCGGCGGCGGGCTTCTTGGCCTCGAGGCGGCTGCCGGGTTGCAGATGCAGGGCATGAACGTGACCGTGCTGCACTTGATGCCGACCCTGATGGAACGTCAGCTCGATCCGGCGGCGGGATACCTGCTGCAACGCGCGATCGAAGACCGCGACATTCGGGTCATCACCAAGGCCAACACACACGAAATTCTCGGCGACGACGAGGTGACGGGCGTCGCGCTCGACGACGGCACGGTCATCCCTGCCGATATCGTTGTGATGGCGGTCGGCATCAAGCCGAGCACGGCGGTCGCCGAAGCGGCCGGGTTGGAAATCGGGCGAGGGATCATCGTCGATGACGCGATGCGGACGTCGGACCCGGACATTTCCGCCGTCGGTGAGTGCGCCGAGCACCGGGGCATGTGCTACGGCCTCGTCGCGCCGCTCTATGACATGGCAAAAACGTTGGCGGCACGGCTCGCCGGTGACGAAACGGCGGCCTACACCGGCTCCGTCACGTCGACCAAGCTCAAGGTCACGGGGATCGACCTGTTCTCGGCGGGTGACTTCGCCGAGGCGCCCGACCGGGAAGAGATCGTGCTCCGCGATGCCGCCGCCGGCGTCTACAAGCGCCTGGTTCTCAAGGACAACAGGATCATCGGCGTCGTTCTCTACGGCGAGACCAAGGACGGCGCTTGGTTCTTCCAGATGATGAAGGACGGCACGGACGTTTCGGAACTGCGCGAAACGCTGATCTTCGGCCAGGGTTACGCGGGAGGCGCCCCGCTGGACCCTACGGCGGCCGTTGCAGCCTTGCCGGATGACGGCGAGATCTGCGGCTGCAACGGCATCTGCAAGGGCGACATCGTTTCCGCGATCGCGGAACAGGGGCTGAGCACCATCGACGATGTGCGCGCGGTCACAAAAGCGTCCGGGTCGTGCGGATCGTGCACCGGTCTGGTGGAACAGTTGCTGGCGCTGGCGCTGGGCGATGCCTACAACCCGGCCGCCGTGCAGCCCATGTGTCCGTGCACGGACTTGGGTCATGACGATGTGCGGCGCCTGATTGTCGCCAAGGAACTGAAGACCATTCCCGCCGTGATGCAGGAACTGGAATGGAAGACGTCTTGCGGATGCGCCAAGTGCCGTCCGGCGCTCAACTATTATCTCGTGGCGACGTGGCCGGGTGAATACGAAGACGATTACCAGTCCCGTTTCATCAACGAGCGCGTCCACGCCAACATCCAGAAGGACGGCACGTATTCGGTGATCCCCCGCATGTGGGGCGGGATGACGACGCCGGGCGAACTACGCGCCATCGCCGATGTCGCCGAGAAATTCAATATTCCGTCGGTCAAGGTGACGGGCGGCCAGCGGATCGATCTGCTGGGTGTGCAGAAAGAAGACCTGCCCGCCGTGTGGGCCGATCTCAACGCCGCCGGGATGGTCTCGGGGGCGGCCTACGCGAAAGGGCTTCGCACGGTAAAAACATGTGTCGGTACGGACTGGTGCCGTTTCGGCACGCAGGACTCCACCGGCCTCGGCATCAAGATCGAAAAAATGATGTGGGGATCGTGGACGCCGCACAAGGTCAAGATGGCGGTGTCGGGCTGCCCCAGGAACTGCGCCGAGGCGACGTGCAAGGACTTCGGCGTGATCTGCGTCGACAGCGGCTACGAGCTGCACTTCGCCGGTGCCGCCGGCATGCACATCAAGGGTACCGAAATCCTGTGCACCGTCGCGACCGAGGAAGAGGCGCTGGAATACTGTGCCGCGACGGTGCAGCTCTACCGCGAGCAGGGACGTTATCTGGAACGTATCTACAAATGGGCCGACCGGGTCGGTCATGACACGGTCCGCGCCCAGATCGTCGAGGATCAGGAGCGCCGCAACCTGCTGTACCGCCGCTTCCTCTATTCGCAGAAGTTCGCACAGATCGACCCGTGGGCCGAGCGGGTCGCGGGCAAGGACTGGCGTGAATTCACGCCGATGTCGGATATCTCGAGACTGGAGGCCGCGGAATGAATACGCAAACCGAACGCTGGATCGACGTCGGCTACCTCAACGATATCCCGCGCCGGGGGGCCCGGTGCGTCAAGGTCCCGGGCTACACGGTGGCGCTGTTCCGCACCGGCGACGATCAGGTCTTCGCGCTGGAGGACAAATGCCCGCATAAAAACGGCCCGCTCAGCCAGGGGATCGTTCACGACGGCTGCGTCACCTGTCCGTTGCACAACTGGGTCATCAGCCTCGCCACCGGCGAGGCGCAGGGCGCGGACGAAGGCAAAGTGGCGACGATCCCGGTGAAGCTCGAAGGCGGCCGCATTTCCATCGACATCGGCGTCGCCGCCGTCCGGGCGGCGTAGGCGGATCGTGGACGGCACGCAGTTCACGTCCCGGACCAGAACGACCTGCCCATATTGCGGCGTCGGGTGCGGGATCATCGCGACCCGCCATGGCGACGGGCTGGTGAATATCGAAGGCGACCCGAACCATCCCGCGAATTACGGCCGGCTGTGCTCGAAAGGTTCGGCGCTGGCGGAAACGATGTTCCTCGATGACCGGTTGCTGCATCCCGAAATCGACGGCGCGCGCGTCTCGTGGGATACGGCGCTTGATCGTGTTGCCGGGACGTTCACCGAGACGATCCGTAAATACGGCCCAGACAGTGTCGCGTTCTATGTGTCGGGACAGTTCCTGACCGAGGATTACTACGTCGCCAACAAGTTGATGAAGGGCTTCATCGGTACCGCCAACATCGATACCAATTCCCGGCTCTGCATGGCCTCGTCGGTTGCCGGGCACAACCGCGCCTTCGGCGAGGATGTGGTCCCCGCCAGCTACGAGGATCTGGAACTCGCCGACCTCGTTGTGCTGGTCGGCTCCAACCTTGCCTGGTGTCATCCGGTCCTGTTCCAGCGGATCATGGCGGAGAAGGAACGCCGCCCCGGCATGCGTCTGGTCGTCATCGACCCGCGTCGCACCGTCACCGCCGGTGCGGCGGACCTGCACCTGCCGATTGCACCGGATGGCGATGCTGCGCTTTTCAACGGATTGCTCCGCCACCTGGATGAGACCGGCAACCTCGACCGGGACTATATCGCCGCCCACACGGCCGGGTTCGATGCGGCCCTGAGTGCCGCGCAGGCGTCGGACCTTGCAGGCCTGCCGGCGTCGACGGGCCTCGACCGCGCCGACATCGAGACCTTCTTTTCCTGGGCCGGTGATACGCAGAAGCTCGTCACCATCTACAGTCAGGGTGTGAACCAGTCGTCGTGCGGCACCGACAAGGTCAACGCGATTATCAACGTCCACCTGGCGACCGGACGGTTGGGACGTCCGGGGATGGGGCCGTTCTCGGTGACCGGTCAGCCGAACGCCATGGGCGGGCGGGAGGTCGGCGGGCTTGCCAACCAACTGGCGGCGCACATGCGTATCGAGGACGCTGCCGACCGGGAGACGGTGCAGTCCTTCTGGAAGAGCCCGGTCATCGCCGACAAGCCGGGCCTGAAGGCCGTCGATCTGTTCGACGCGATCGCCGCCGGGCGCATCAAGGCGATTTGGATCATGGCGACCAACCCCGTCGACAGCCTGCCAAGATCTTGGGCTGTGGAGGACGCGTTGAAGAACTGTCCTTTCGTGGTTGTTTCCGACAACGTCCGGCATACGGACACGGCGCGTCATGCGCATGTTCTGCTGCCGGCGACGGCGTGGTCGGAAAAGGATGGCACCGTGACCAATTCCGAGCGCCGGATTTCCCGGCAGAGGAGTTTCATGCCGGCGCCCGGCGATGCGCGCCACGACTGGTGGGCGCTCAAGGAAGTGGCGCATCGCATGGGGTGGGGCGAGGCTTTCGATTTCACGTCGCCATCGGAGATTTACCGCGAGCACGCGGCGCTGTCCGGCTTCCGCAACGACGGAAAACGCGCCTTCGACATTTCGTGGCACGCGCGGATCGGGGATATCGCTTACGAACAGATGAAACCGGTGCAGTGGCCGCTGCGCGACAAGGCCGCCGATGCCATTCGATCCGGTCAGGACGGTGCGCCTTTCGTTGCCGGTCGCCTCAACCACTTCGTTGCCGTGGCGCCGCCCGGGCGGCCGGCTACCGGCACGGGTCTTGTGCTGAACACCGGACGCATCCGCGACCATTGGCATACCATGACCCGGACCGGTAAGTCCGCGACGTTGTCCGCCCATTACGCGGAACCATTCATTGCATTGCATCCGGCTGATGCGGCAGGTGCCGGCATCACGGAAGCCGGCCTTGTTCGGGTCAGCGGCGGCGGCGAGGAAATCGTCCTGCGCGCGCTTGTCACGGATCGTCAGCGGCCCGGTAATTGCTTCGTTCCCATGCATTGGACGGATCAGTACGCATCTGGTGGACGCGTCGGGCGCGTGCTGGATTGCAGCGTTGATCCCTTTTCCGGTCAGCCTGCACTCAAGAACGGGCATGTTGCGGTCGCGCCCTTCAAGGGCGCCTGGTACGGGTTTGCGGTTCTTGCCGCACGGCCCGAACGGATCGACGCGGGCTACTGGGCCGTCGCGCGCACTGCGGCGGGCTGGCGCATCGAGATGGCCGGTGACGCCGGCACGCCCGACTGGCAGACGTTTGCTGAATCGCTGTTCGGTGAGCCGCGTAAAGAAGCCGGGTGGACGGCATACGAAGATCACGCGAGCGGACAATTCCGATACGCCTACGTGTCCGCGGGACGGTTGATCGGCGCCGTTTATTTCTCACCGTCACCGGTGGGTGTTTCGAGGTCATGGGCGGCAGCGCAACTGGGGCAAGAGGTTCTCGGGACCAGTATGCTCGCCGGGCGTGGCGGGCTCGATCAACCGGACCCGGGGCCGACCGTCTGCGCGTGTTTCTCGATCGGTGCTAACCAGATACGCGCCGCGCAAAAGGAACATGGCTGCCGAAGCGTCGAAGATATCGGCGCCTGCCTGGGGGCGGGCACCAATTGCGGCTCATGCAAGTCGGAAATCCGTGCGCTGATTGAAGAGTGGCCGACCCGCGAGGCCGCCGAATGAGGGGGCGTTATTTCCTGTCTCCCGGCGGCGGGGCAGGTTCTAATCGGATTTATTGTGCGGCGTTGCCTTTCGGCCTGTAACCGAGGCGTTCCTCGTTCTGTCGCTTGATCTCCTGCAGATAGGCGTGGTGGTTTTCGGTGCTCTGGTAGAGGTACCTGAGAACCCGCGCCTGCAACCGGTCCTCGTCCGTGAACCACGCGGCGATCGTGGTCAGGAACTTTTCGGTCGCGCCTTTCGGCACCGGTGACTTTGCATCATCTTCCAGGATGGCGATGCAATAGGCGACGTGAGCGATTAGCACCATGATTTCCGGCTGCGCCGTCAGCCGTTTTTGGACAATGCCTTCAAGCAGGTCGACACGTTCGTCGACGCTCAGATGCTCCAGTTTGTCGATGACGAAGTCCTTTACCAGCGTGACGGCGGCAGCGTAGGCATCCGTTTCGCCCGAAATCTCACGTGTGATGCCGTCAATTTCGCCGGCTTTGGCGGCAAGAAGCGCCTCGCGGTCGTCGCGCCTGCCGATGAGCAGATAACGGAGAGCGGAGTTAAGGGCCTTGGCGCCCCGTTCGCGTTTCGATAGGCCGAACATGTCGCGATAAACTACTCTATAAACCTTACGATCAAATGACATGCTCACGTGGTCGCGATTGCGGGCGGCCGGCTGGTTGTGCCGCCCGTGCTCGCCCCCGCCGAGCACTCGTCATCCTAAAGGGACCGGGTAGTAGTGTATAGCGTCGCGGCGATGCCGGTCTGTGATCGATGTCGCACCCCGTCTGCCACGCGCACTGAACGGATTTGATTCCCGCGCCCGGCATGGTATCGAGGTATACGCACTGTTCCTGTCACATATCCTGCCGTGCCGCCGAGGCGCCGACGATGTTTATGAAACTCATGTATATATCGGCCCTGGCGCTGTTGTGCTTTGCCGGTCTGGCGTATCTGGGGACGCTTTTTTGGTGGGCCGACCTGTTTGCGCATTTTCGCCCGCATATGGCAGTCGCATCGGCAATTCTTGCATTTGGTTTCCTGTTCTGCAGGCGTACTTGGGCGTCACTGGCGTGCGCGGCGCTTGTCGGTGCGGTGCTTGTCCCGGTGCTGGCCGACCTGACATACGGCGACCCGCAGACCCCAACCCCGGATATTCGCGTCCTGGCGTGGAATGTCCACCACCGGCACAGTGACCCGCCATCGGGTGTCGAGATGATGCGTGCGCGTGATGCGGACGTGTTGATCCTGTCCGAGACGTCGCCCAAATGGCAGCGTGTGTTGACGGCCATGAGCGACATGTATCCGTACCAGTTGCATGCCGATGTGTGTGATTCCGTTGGCTGCCAGGTGTCGTTGCTGTCGAAACGTCCCTGGCGCAGCGTGGAAAGCGAAAAGTTTGCGTTCGACACGCCGCCGGTCATATGGGCGCTGTTCGACCGGCCGGGTGGCGGGGAGCCGTTCTATATCGTTGCCGTCCATATCCGGCGTGGCGTCCTTCCGCATGGTGCCAGGCAGCAAAGGAAGCAGATTGCCGCATTGGGCGACCTGATCCGAAGCCTCGACGGCGATATCGTCATGGGCGGCGATATGAACGCGACACCGTCGTCGGCAGTATTCCGCTCGATCTGCACGGCAACGGCGCTGCAAGGGACGAATATCGGACTTTCTGCGTCTTGGCCTGCACTGCTTGGCCCGTTCGGTATTTCAATCGATCATTTTTTGACGCGTGGGATCGACGATATCTCGGTGCAGCATATCGGTGCGCATGGATCCGATCATGTCGCGATAGAGGCGGCAATCAATCTCGGCCGCTGAACGGCGCCGCAGCGCCTCAGCCGGCGTCAGGAAAAGTCGAACCCGCGCGCCTTGAGGGCGGCGCGCAGTCCGTCCCTGGCCTTGGCCGAGAGCTTTGCGTCGACCTCGTCGGACCACGAATCCGCCGTGGTCTCCTTGCCGATGGCTTCGTAGTGCGCCCGGAGCTGCGCGTTATAGGGATCCAGCACCGCGAGCGACGCGTCCGCGTCATAGCGGTCGTGGTGCACGATGCCGCTGACCGGCATGCGCGGCTTTTGCTTCGGTGCCTGGTCGGGGAAGCCGAGGCACATCCCGAACACGGCATAGACCCGGTTCGGCAGTCCGAGAATCTCTGCGATCTTTTCCGGATCGTTGCGCACGGCGCCGATCATCACGCCCTGTATCCCGAGAGATTCGGCGGCGACATAAGCCGACATGCCGACGAGCGCCGCGTCGATGGTTGCGACCAGGCCCATCTCCAGATTGTTGTTATCGGCGGTGTGTCCGTGGCGCTGGAAAGCGGCCTCGATCCGCGTCAGGTCGGCAAGAAAGGCAAGGAACACCGGACATGAAACGATGTGTTGCTGGTTGCCGCACGGCACCGCGATCTCCTCCTTGATTGCCGGGTCGCGGACCACCACGACGCTGTATGCCTGGACATTCGAGGACGTCGGCGCGCGCAGCGCCGCACCCAGGATGGCGTTCACATGGTCGTCGGTGACCGGGGTGTCGGCATATTTTCGGATGCTGCGGCGGTTCAGCAGGGCCTCGATGGTTTCGCTGGTGATCTCGCTGGACAAGGTGTCCGGGCTCATGCGGCTGCTCCCGTCATTATTTGTTGTGTACTTCCCGGGACGGATCATGCCCTTCGGATCGGCGGGTTTGCAATAACCATCATATTCAATAAATTGAATATGTAGTGAATTTGGTCCGCATTGACATGAATCAATTACGGATTTCGCAGGTGCACCTAAATTACGCCCAGATGCAGCCGTAGGTTTCCGCCGCCGGCTCATCTCATCGCATGAAAGACGGGGTTGGAATCATGAACCTTCTAATGATCGTACCGCTCGTTGTCGGCGCGCTCCTCGGGCTGTATCTGTCCGCGGGCTCGGTCGATACGACGATTTATCTGCACGGATTGCTGCTGACGGCGTTCTGCGTCGTTTTCATTTTCCGTGTCATCAAGAGTGACGGAGAGACCGGCGGGCCCGCCGATCCCAATTCGTCCATCAATTATAATGACGCTGTTGTTCGCGCCGGCGTGATTGCGACGACGTTCTGGGGAGTTGTCGGCTTCCTGGTCGGTCTCGTGATCGCGTTGCAGCTGGCGTTCCCGGTTCTCAACCTCGATCTGCCGTGGACCAGTTTCGGGCGGCTTCGTCCGCTGCACACGTCCGCGGTGATTTTCGCATTCGGCGGCAACGCGCTCCTGATGACGTCGTTCCACGTCGTGCAGCGCACCTGTCAGGCACGTCTCGCCGGCGGGTGGGCGCCGTGGTTCGTATTCTGGGGCTATCAGCTGGTCATCCTCATGGCGGCGACGGGCTACGTGTTCGGCGTAACGCAGGGTAAGGAATATGCCGAGCCCGAGTGGTACGTCGACCTGTGGCTGACCATCGTCTGGGTGGTTTACCTGCTGGTGTTCCTGGGAACGCTCTGGAACCGCAAGGAACCGCACATTTATGTCGCCAACTGGTTCTACCTGGCGTTCATCGTGACGATCGCCATGCTCCACATCGTCAACAACCTGGCGCTGCCGGTCAGCTGGTTCGGCGCCAAGTCCTACCCGGTGTTCGCCGGTGTGCAGGACGCGCTGACGCAGTGGTGGTACGGGCACAACGCAGTCGGGTTCTTCCTGACGGCGGGCTTCCTCGGCATCATGTACTACTACATTCCGAAGCAGGCCAACCGCCCGGTCTATTCTTACCGGTTGTCGATCGTGCACTTCTGGTCGTTGATCTTCCTCTACATCTGGGCCGGTCCGCACCACCTGCACTACACCGCGCTGCCGGACTGGGCACAGACACTGGGCATGACCTTCTCGGTGATGCTGTGGATGCCGAGCTGGGGCGGGATGATCAACGGCCTGATGACGCTGTCGGGGGCGTGGGACAAGCTCCGCACCGATCCGATCCTGCGTATGATGGCGATCTCCGTCGCGTTCTACGGCATGTCGACCTTCGAAGGTCCGCTGATGAGCATCAAGGCCGTCAACTCCTTGAGCCACTACACGGACTGGACCATCGGCCACGTGCACTCCGGTGCGCTCGGCTGGGTCGGCATGGTCAGCTTCGGCGCGATCTACTTCCTCGCACCGAAGATGTTCAACCGCGAACGGCTTTACTCGCTGCGCCTCGTCTCCGCCCACTTCTGGTTGGCGACGCTGGGTATCGCGCTCTATGCGGCGGCGATGTGGGTCAGCGGTATTCTGCAGGGGCTGATGTGGCGGTCGTATGACGCGCTCGGCTTCCTTGAATACTCGTTCGCCGAAACCGTCGATGCCATGCATCCGTTCTACGTGATCCGTGTCGTCGGCGGCGGGCTCTATGTCCTCGGCGCGCTGATCATGGCCTGGAACGTGTACCGCACGGCCAAGGGCGATGTCAGAACTGAAAAGCCGTATGTCGATGCGCTTGCGCAACCGGCCGGCGCGTAAAGGAGATCGAAAATGTTCGACCACGGTAAATTTGAACGCAATTCGATCCTGCTTGTGATCGGTATCCTCGTCGTCGTCTCCATCGGCGGCATCATCGAGATCGCGCCGCTGTTCTATCTGGAAAGCACGATCGAGAAGGTGAAGGGCGTGCGCCCGTATACCCCGCTCGAACTCGCCGGACGGAACATCTACATCCGCGAAGGGTGCTACAACTGCCACAGCCAGATGGTGCGGCCGTTCCGCGACGAACTGGAACGTTACGGCCACTACTCGCTGGCTGCGGAAAGCATGTACGACCACCCGTTCCAGTGGGGCTCCAAGCGGACCGGTCCGGACCTGGCGCGTGTCGGCGGCAAGTACTCCGACGAATGGCATCGCGCGCATATGATCGATCCGCGCTCTTTGGTGCCGGAAAGCGTGATGCCGGGCTATCCGTTCCTGGCCGAAGCCGAAGTTCGCAGTTTCGACATCGGCGATCACCTCAAGGCCAACAAGGCCATCGGCGTGCCGTACACGACCGAAATGATCGAGGTGGCCGTTACCGACATGATGGCGCAGGCCGATCCGGATCACGAAGGTGCCGACGCGGTTGCCGAACGTTATCCGGGCGCGAACGTCCGCGATTTCGACGGTCAGCCCGGGAAGCCGACCGAGCTCGATGCCCTGATCGCCTATCTTCAGGTGCTCGGCACGATGGTCGATTTCTCGTCCTATAACGCCGACGACAACCTGCGCTGAGGAGAACCGACATGGATTACACAACCGTTGCCGAGTTCGCCCAGACCTGGGGGCTGGTTTACATGTTCGCCATCTTCATCGGCGTGCTGATCTATGCCTTCCGGCCCAGTGCACAGAAAAAGTTCGACCGCGCGGCGCAGATCCCGCTCAAGGAGGATTGAGACATGGCCGATAAACACGTTGATCAACTTTCCGGCATCGAAACGACCGGACACGAGTGGGACGGTATCCGCGAACTGGATAACCCGCTTCCCAGATGGTGGCTGTGGATCTTCTACGCATGCGTGGTGTGGTCGATCGGGTACTATATCGCCTATCCGGCGATCCCGCTGGTCTCCAGCTACACCAAGGGCATGCTGGGCTACAGCTCGCGCGCCGAGGTGCACAAGGAAGTCGCGGCAGCGAAAGCGGCCCAGGCCGACCAGTTGCAGGCGATTGCCGATGCCTCGCTCGAGGAAATCCGTACCAAGCCGGAGCTTCTCGAGTTCGCCATGGCGGGCGGTAAGTCGGCGTTCAACGTCAACTGCTCGCAGTGCCACGGCTCCGGTGCGCAGGGTGCGCCGGGGTACCCCAACCTGAACGACGACGAATGGGTCTGGGGCGGTTCGCTGGATGCGATCCACACCACGATCACGCATGGTGCGCGCAATACGCAAAGTGACGACGCGCGCGTCTCGCAAATGCCGGCGTTCGTGAAGGATGGTATCTTCACCCGCGAGCAGGCCGGCCAGGTGGCCGAGTTTGTTCTGTCGCTGTCGGGTAACGCGACGGACCAGGCGGCGGCGAACGAAGGCCAGCAACTGTTCGAGGACAACTGCGTCGCCTGCCACGGTGAAGGTGGTGTCGGCACCGCCGAACTCGGCGCGCCGCCGCTCAATAACGATATCTGGCTCTATGGCGGTGACAAGGCGACAATCGTCGAATCGATCGCCAACAGCCGCGCAGGCGTGATGCCGGCATGGGGTAAAATTCTCGACGATGTCACGGTCAAGCAATTGACGATTTACGTGCACTCGTTGGGGGGTGGCCAATAAGTTAACGAGGAAACATCCACCCACAACAGACGTCACCTTCGTGCGGGGGGAAGGTGACGTCTGATCCTTTAGAAAGTGGCGTGAACACATGACGACCGAAACAGAGATTGCCCAGAACGAACGCGCCGCCGCACCGGACATCACCCAGCATGATGTCGAGGCGGTCAACAAAAGCGAACACCGCTCGCTTTACAAGAAACGGGTCAAGATCCATCCGAAAAGGGTTTGGGGTACCTTCCGCAAGCTCAAGTGGTGGATTATGGCGATCACGCTGGGCATCTACTACATCACGCCCTGGATTCGCTGGGACCGCGGCATCGGCAACCCCGACCAGGCGGTGCTGATCGATTTCCCGCACCGGCGCTTCTATTTCTTCTTCATCGAGATCTGGCCGCAGGAAGTCTATTACTTCGCGGGTTTGCTTATCATGGCGGCGGTCGGCCTGTTTTTCATCACCAGCGTCTTCGGCCGTGCCTGGTGCGGGTATGCCTGCCCGCAGACGGTATGGACCGATCTGTTTATCTGGGTCGAGCGTTTTGTCGAGGGTGACCGCGCCGCGCGAATCCGCCTCGACAAGGCGCCGATGTCGTTTTCCAAGGCGGTGAAGCGGGTGCTCAAGCACACCATCTGGCTGGTCATATCCGTGGCGACCGGCGGGGCCTGGATTTTCTATTTCGCCGACGCCCCGACGCTGGCGCAGGATTTCATTCTGCTCGACGCGGCGCCCATCGCCTACATGACGGTCGGCGTACTGACGTTCACGACCTATTCGCTGGGCGGACTGATGCGCGAACAGGTGTGCACGTATATGTGCCCGTGGCCGCGCATCCAGGGCGCGATGATGGACGAGCATTCCCTCACCGTGACGTACAAGCACGACCGCGGCGAGCCGCGCGCGCCGTACAAGAAGGGCGAAACGTTCGAGAACCGGGGCGACTGCGTCGACTGCAAGGCATGTGTCGTCGCCTGCCCGGCCGGGATCGACATCCGCGACGGCCAGCAACTTGAATGCATTACCTGCGCGCTCTGCATCGACGCGTGCGACGACGTCATGTCGAAGATCGGCCGCCCGCGCGGCCTGATCGATTACGATTCCGTCGCCGCCATGAATGCGCGGATCGAGGGCAAACCGGCAAAGCTGAGACCGATCCGATTCCGGACGGTGGCGTACTTCTCGCTCTGGGCGGCGATCGGCATCTTCATGCTGGTCGTGTTCGTGGGGCGGACCGAGCTCGATATCAACGTGCTCCGTGACCGCAACCCGATCTTCACACGCCTCGGCGACGGTTCGATCCAGAACGCCTACACGTTCAAGATTCTCAACAAGGCACGGATCGAACGGTCCGTTTTCCTTGAAATCACCGAACCCGAAGGTGCGCGTATGAAAGTTGTCGGTGCGGCTGAAACGGAACCGGCGATGACCGCGCTTTTCGAACTGAACCCGGATACGCTGCAAAGCTTCCGGCTTCTGGTACAGATCCCGGACGACATGATCAACGACGAGGCGATGGACATTCACTTCCAGCTTCGCGACATGTCCAACGGCGAAACCGCAACATATGATAGTGTATTCAGGGCCCCCGAACGATGAGCATAATGACGATGAACGATAAATCCGCATTCAGGATCACCGGCCGCATGGTGTTTTTCGGCCTTGTCGCGTTCTTCGGCGTGATTGCGGCGGTGAACGGGGTCTTCATGTATTATGCCCTCGATACCTTTCCGGGTCTGACGACCGAGGATTCCTACAGGAAGGGGATCGTCTATAACCGTACGCTCGACGACGCGGCGGCACAGAAGCGGCTCGGCTGGACCAGCAACGTCGATGTCTCGGACGACGGCATGGTCACGGTGACGATGACCGGGAAATCCGGCCTGCCGTTATCGGGCGCCCGGGCGAGCGTTGCCCTGACCCGACCGCTCGGCGATGAAACGACGCTGCAGATCGAGCTCAAGGCGCTCGGCGAGGGTCGTTACCAGGGCGCATTCGCCGCGCCCATGCCGGGCCGCTGGAAGGCTGAAGTTCTGGTGGAACGCGGCGGCGATTCCTATCGCATGCGCCACGAGGTGATGGTGAAGGAATGAACGCGATCGAACCAGCAAAGCGGGTGGCGCTGCCGGCGGACGCCGGTATTGCGGACTGCTGCGATGCCGGGGCGCTCGTCAATTATACCGTCGCCGCACGTGGCGCGCAGGCTGTCGACGAAAACCTGATCGCACCCAGTGATCCGTCGACGTTCGTGACGCACACCGGCGACGGTCTCGCGCACCTCAATCTGCTGGTCGAGAACCTTCAGTGCGCAGCCTGCATCGGCAAGATCGAAGGCCGTCTCAAGTCTTTCCCGGGTGTTGAGGCCGCACGCGTTAACATGAGTACGCGCCGTCTCGCCGTCGCGTGGCAGGACGGCGAGGCCGACCCGTCAGAGATGATGCGTGCCGTGCAGGCGCTGGGCTACCCCGTCACGCCCTACGACCCGGCGGAACTGGCCGGCACCGAAAGCCGCGAGGACAAGCGTCTGCTGTCGGCGATGGCCGTCGCCGGGTTCGCCGCCGCCAACGTGATGCTGCTGTCCGTTTCCGTGTGGTCGGGGCATGCCGGCGACATGGGCGAAAACACGCGAACGCTGTTCCATTGGATCTCGGCGCTGATCGCGCTGCCCGCCGTCGTCTATGCGGGCCAGCCGTTTTTCCGGAGCGCGCTTGGTGCGCTGCGCGCCCGCGGCCTTAACATGGACGTGCCGATCAGCCTGGCCGTCGTGCTGGCTTCGGTGATGAGCCTCTACCAGACGATCGAGGGGGCGCAGCATGCCTATTTCGATGCCTCGGTATCGCTGCTGTTCTTCCTGCTGATCGGGCGCTATCTCGATCAGCGCGCGCGCTCACGGGCACGCTCCGCGGCGACGCATCTGCTGGCGATGCAGGCACGGGCCGCGACCGTCATCGGTGATGACGGCCGCCAGCGCGCCGTACGCATCAACGAGATCGACGAAGGCATGACCGTCCTCGTCGCCGCCGGTGAACGGGTGCCGGTCGACGGCACCGTCCTCGACGGACGCTCGGATGTCGATACCCAACTCCTGACCGGCGAGACGATGCCAAAGCTGGCGATCCCGGGCGGGCGGGTCTTTGCGGGTACGCTCAACCTGACGGCGCCGCTGCGTGTCAGGACCACGGTGCGGGCCGACGGCACGCTGCTTTCCGAAATCGTCAAACTGATGGAACTGGCGGAGCAGGGCCGTGCCAAGTACATCCGGCTCGCCGACCGCGTCGCAAGCATTTATGCGCCCGTGGTGCATATCCTGGCGGCGGCAACGTTCGCCGGATGGATCGTCTTCACGGATGCGGGCTGGCAGGCTTCGCTGATGGCGGCCATTGCCGTTCTGATCATCACGTGCCCGTGCGCGCTGGGGCTCGCCGTGCCGGCGGTGCAGGTCGTTGCGTCGTCCCGGCTTCTGAAGGCCGGCGTGCTGGTCAAGGCGGCTGACGCGCTCGAGCGCCTGAGCAGCATCGACACCGTCGTATTCGACAAGACGGGCACGCTGACCCTCGGACAGCCAAGGCTCGTCGGCGGCGATTTTGATCAAGACGCGCTTGCGTCCGCTGCGGCGCTGGCGCGGCACAGCCGCCATCCGTTGTCGAAGGCCCTTGCCGCCGCGGCCGACGAGCAGGGCATCGAGATCACGGAGATACATGAAGAGCCGGGCTATGGGCTTGAGGGTGTGCTGGACGGCAACCGCATCAGGCTCGGCAGCCGCGATTGGTGCGGCGCCGGCGCGCGTAACAATGCCGTGGGCCTGAGTGAAATCTGCTACGCCGTCGCCGGCGAGATGAAAGCAACGTTCCATTTCGAGGACGCGCTGCGCGAAGACGCGAAGGACGTTCTCGGTGCATTGCGCCGGATGGGTCTCGGGATCGAGCTGCTTTCCGGCGATACCGAAGCCGCCGTGGCACGCGCCGCCGGTGACCTCGGCATCGATGTGTGGCAGTCCGGTTGCCTGCCCGCCGACAAGACCGCGCGGCTTGAAAATCTCGCCGCCGAGGGACGCCGCGTGCTGATGGTCGGCGACGGCCTCAACGACGCCCCGTCGCTGGTCGCCGCCCACGTCTCGATGTCGCCCTCAAGCGCGGCGGACGTCAGTCAGACGGCGGCGGACCTGCTGTTCCAGGGCAGGGCGCTTGCGCCTGTCGTCACGGCCATCCGGGTGGCACGGACGGCGACGCGGCTCGTGAAACAGAACTTCGGCCTTGCGTTTGCGTACAATGCGATTGCGATCCCGCTGGCGGTTGCCGGCCTGGCAACGCCATTGGTGGCGGCGGTGGCCATGTCGTCGAGTTCCATCGTCGTGACGCTGAATGCGCTCCGGCTGAAGTGGGTGAAATAAGAGAAGCCAATGGAAATCATTGCCTACCTGATCCCGATTGCGCTGTTCCTGGGGCTGCTTGGCCTCGTTGCCTTTCTGTGGTGCCTGAAGTCCGGCCAGTTCGAGGATCTCGACGGTGCGGCGGAACGAATCCTGCTCAACGACGACGAAAAGCCGGGTAAGCAAGGCTGAAGGCGCGTCTCTTTTCTGTTATGGTAATGGTCTGACCCGATACCGTCCGAGAGGCGCCGATGCTGAATCCGTTCAAGAAGCTGTTCCAGAAGCTGGAAGAAGCGTCGCAACGCGCTGAAACCAAGTGCAATGCCTGTGGTCATGTCATGCAGGGCCCGCGCTCGGAGTGCGAGAAGTGCAAGATGCCGATCTCGCCCGCCAAGGACTGACCGGCAGCGCGGTTTTTCCGATCCCCGCCGCTTTCTCCGCTTGCGCCTCGTCGAGGCCGCGATAGGATGCGATCTTGTGCGGCGCATTATTCCTTCCTGACACGGAGACATCATGGATCTGACTTTCGGTGGCATTCTGCTTCTTGGCCTCGTCATTGGCCTTCAGCACGCATTGGAAGCCGACCATGTCGCCGCCGTATCGTCCATCGTCACAGGCGAGACGACAATGCGCCGCATCGTCGCCCATGGCGCACTGTGGGGGCTGGGACACACCATCATGCTGGGTATCGTCGCCGGGACCGCCATTTATGTCGGCACCGGGATCGATGAAAGCATCGCCGGCTGGCTGGAATTCGGCGTCGGCGTGATGCTGGTTCTGCTCGGCGGACAGGTTATCTGGCGGATGGTGCGCGACCGTATTCACTTCCATGCCCACCGTCACAACGATGGCACCGTGCACATGCATGCGCACTCGCACGCCGGCGAGCAAGCGCCCCATAACCGGAACGCGCACGCGCACGAACACCCGCAAGGTCTGCCGTGGCGGACGCTGACCGTCGGCCTGATGCACGGCATGGCGGGTTCGGCGGCGCTTGTCGTGCTGACCGCGACCAGTGTCAGCGACCCTCTGCTGGGGATCGGGTACGTGGTGATATTCGGGCTCGGCTCGATCGCCGGGATGGCCGCGCTTTCGGCCGTGATTGCCTTGCCGCTCGGTTATACGGCGCGGACCCTGACGTGGGCCAACCGGGCCCTGCAAGGCGGCATCGGCGTGGCGACAGCCGTATTGGGCTGTGCCGTCATGTACGAAACACAGTTACACCTTCTGTTCCCGTCCTGACCTTTTCCGTGTTTTTTGACGCCGTATTAACCCGTTTATAACGGCATTCGCGGCATAAACCGGCATGGCCCGTAAATCCAAAAAGAACGGCAAGACATCCGCTGCCGGTCCTTCGCTCTGGCGACGCCTCGGTAAGTGGACGGCGACCCTCGTTGTCTGGGGGCTGATCGCGACGCTGTTCGCCGCCGGATGGTTCTATACCGACCTGCCGGACGTCGAGGACAGTCTCGCGCCGTCCAGGCGCCCGACCGTCTGGGTGCTGGACGCGGGCGGCAAGGAAATCGCCGCGGTCGGCGACCTGTACGGGATTCCGGTGCGCCTCTCGGACCTGCCGCCGGCGCTGCCGCAGGCCGTGCTGGCGACCGAGGACCGGCGCTATTACGACCACTTCGGGATCGATCCCATCGGTTTGGCCCGCGCCATGTTCGCCAATCTGCGCGCCGGGCGCATCGTCCAGGGCGGCAGCACCATCACGCAGCAGGTGGCGAAGAACCTGTTCCTGAGTTCCGAGCGCACGTACAAGCGCAAGATCCAGGAAGTCATGCTGGCGCTGTGGCTGGAACACCGCTTTTCCAAGGACCAGATTCTCGAGCTTTACCTCAACCGCGTATATCTGGGCGCCGGGACCTACGGCGTCGATGCCGCGGCGAGGAAGTACTTTAACAAACCCGCGTCGGCTCTGAACGTGTGGGAAAGCGCGATGCTCGCCGGGCTCCTCAAAGCACCGAGCCGCTATAATCCGCACAGTGACGACGAGCGCGCAGAGAAACGCACGCGGGTCGTTCTCGCCAACATGGTGGCGGCCGGATACCTGACCGACGAACAGGCCAGGAAAGCCCGTGGCGCGTCGACGAAAAGCACGACATCCAGGCCCGGACGCACGGCGCCTTACTTCGTCGACTGGATTTTGGATCAGGTGCAGGACTACACCGGTGCCCGGGACCGCGATCTGATCGTGCAGACGACGCTCGACCGGGATGCGCAGCTCACCGCCGAGCGCACCCTTGCCGGGGTCATCGCCAAGGCCGGCAAGCAACGCAAGATCGGCAACGGCGCCGTGCTGCTGCTGACGCCGGACGGCGCGGTGAAGGCCATGGTGGGCGGCAGCAACTATGCAGCCACGCAGTTCAACCGGGCGACGCAGGCTCAGCGGCAGCCGGGCTCCGCGTTCAAGCCGTTCGTTTATCTGGCGGGCCTCAAGGCAGGACTGTCGCCGGATGACGTGATCGAGGACGCGCCGATCAAGATCGGTAACTGGGAGCCTAGCAACTTCAACGGCGAGTTCACCGGACCGACCACGGTCTCGGATGGTCTCGCCAGGTCGGTCAACACGGTTGCCGTTCGCGTCGCCATGAAGGCGGGGATCAGCCGGGTTGCCGATACGGCGAGGACCCTCGGGATCGACCCGGGCGAAAAACCGGATGCCTCCATCGCGCTCGGCACCGTGGAAACGACGTTGCTTGAACTGGTCAGCGCCTATGCGCCGTTCGCCAACGGCGGCAACGGGGTCATTCCCTTCGGGATCGTGGAAATTCGCGACGGCGGCGGCGAGATTCTCTACCGGCGCACGGGATCCGGTCCGGGTCAGGCCGTGCAGCCATACCTGGTCGGGCCGATGAACAACATGCTGCACAAGGCCATCACCGAAGGGACCGGCAAGGCCGCCAATTTCGGCCGCGATGCCGCGGGCAAGACCGGCACGTCGCAGAATTACCGTGACGCCTGGTTCGTCGGATACACGGCGGACTTCATTGCCGGCGTGTGGCTCGGCAACGATGACGGCGCGCCGATGAACCACGTCACCGGCGGCAGCTATCCGGCGCGCATCTGGCGCGATGTGATGGCGGCGGCGCACGGCGGGCTGCCGGCGCGGGATCTGCCGCGGCCGTCCGATGACCGGGGCTTCTTCTCGCGCCTGTTCGAAACGATCGAGGACGCGAAACAGGAAGCGCAGAAAGCGATCGACGACGTGGAGCCGAAATCCGCTGCCCCGGGCACATCTTCTTCGGGATATTTCAACAGAAACTGAAGCGGGTCAGGAACGGTTCTTGTTCAGCCGTTCGATGGTTGCCGTGGTCGAAAAACCGTCCTTGAGATCGGCCAGCACGATGGTGCCGCCCCAACCGGATACGAGATCCGCGCCGACCACCTGTTCGACGGTGTAATCCGCGCCTTTGACGAGAACGTCCGGGTGCAGGCGTTCGATCAGCTCAAACGGCGTGTCTTCCCCGAAGATCACGACCAGGTCGACCGACGCCAGTGATGCCAGCACCGTGCTTCTGGCGGCTTCGTTCTGGACAGGCCGGTCTTCGCCCTTGAGCCGTTTTACCGATGCATCCGAATTGAGCCCGACGACGAGCCGGTCGCAGGCGGCGCGCGCCTGGGCCAGGAGCGAGACGTGGCCCGGGTGCAGCAGATCGAAACACCCGTTGGTAAAGCCGACCTTCAGGCCCTGCCGGCGCCAGCGTGCGATGCGCTCAAGCGCCTCGGCATCGGTCAGGACCTTGGCCTCGGCATCCGACAGGTCCTTGTGGTGAAGCGCCGCGATCAGCTCGGCGGCGTGGCATGCCGCGGTGCCGACTTTGCCGACGACAATGCCTGCCGCCGTGTTGGCGACGCAGGCGGCGTCACGGATGTCGGCGCCCGACGCGATCATCGCGGCAACGGCGGCGACCACCGTGTCGCCGGCACCGGATACGTCGAAGACCTCACGGCTTTCGGCCGCCAGGTGATGAGCATCACCATCTTCCGAGACAAGCGTCATGCCGTCGGCGCTCCGGGTCACCAGCATGCCGCCCAGTTCATGAGCCTTGATAAGGCCGTGGGCCGCATCGCGTATCGCGTCGGAATCGGTCGCCGGTTTGCCGGCGGCCTGTTCCAGTTCCTTGCGGTTCGGCGTAATGAGGTTCGCGCCCCGATAACGGTCGTAGCCGTTGCCCTTCGGATCGACGATGACCGGCACGCCGGCTTTCCGGGCCGCATCGATGATCTTACTGGCGCGGCCTTCGGCGAGCACGCCCTTGTCGTAATCGGACAGCACCACCGCGCCAAAGTCGGCGATGTGCCGGACGGCGGCATCGAGCATCGCGGTGGCGGTCGCGTCGTCGATGTCGGCGCCCGCTTCCCAGTCGGCGCGCATCATCTGCTGATTGCCCGCGATATATCGGATTTTGATGGTGGTGGGACGCGCCGGGTCGGTTTTCAGATCCGCCGTGACCAGCGGATCGGCCGAAAGCGCCGCCGTCAATTCGCGGCCGGGGGCGTCGTCACCACAGACCGCGATGAAGGTCACCCCGGCGCCGAGGGCGGCAAGATTCCGAACCACGTTGCCGGCACCGCCGGGCATGCTGCTTTCGGCGGTCACGCGCAGCACCGGGATCGGCGCTTCCGGCGAAATCCGGTCGACCTCGCCCGAGACAAAGCGGTCGAGCATGGCGTCGCCGACGACCAAAATGCGGCGGCCTTCAATCTTTTCGACCAGCGGGATCAGGCGCGAACGGTCCATCTCAGACGAGCCCCAATTCGATTTCCAGCGCGCCGCACAGCATTTGGCCCAGCATGATATGCATTTCCTGGATGCGCGCGGTGGTGTCGCTGGGGACGATCAATAGTGGATCGGCCAGGCCGACCAGCTTGCCGCCGTCCTTGCCGCCGAACGCCGCCGCGACGATATCGCGGGCCTGCGCCGTCTTGAGGGCGCGGATCACGTTTTCCGAATTGCCGGACGTGGAAATGCCGATGGCAACGTCACCCGGCTTGCCGATGGCTTCAATCTGACGCGAGAAGATATTCTCGAACCCGAGGTCATTGCCGCCCGCCGTCAGCGCCGACGTATCCGTCGTCAGCGCAATGGCGGCAATGGGCGCGCGGTCGGTCTTGTAGCGGATGGTCAATTCCGTCGCCAGGTGCTGGCAGTCCGCCGCGCTGCCGCCGTTGCCGAAGAAGATGATCTTGCCGCCGTGACGGACGCTTTGCGCGCAACGCGACAAAAGCTCGCCGAACGGCTGGGCGCAGGCGTCACGCGTCTGCTGCATCACGTCCGCGTGCTCGTCGAACTCGGCGCTGTAAAATGTGTCGATATCCATGTGCCGTTCTAACTTATAAATCCACGCGTTCGCCAGAGCGCAGGCTTTCCATCACGGCGATGGTGGCGGCGGCGGTTTCGATCAGTTCTTCGGCGGCGATCGGCGGCGTGCCGTCGGTGACGCCTTTGACGAAGGCGGCCAGTTGCTGTTTGTGGCCCTTGTCCTGGGTTGCCGTGGCGGTTTTCACATTGCCACCGGCGGCGAGCGTCAGGCTGCGGAAATCGTCAAGCTGCGCGGCGCGTCCGCCCGAGAACATCTCCACGTGCTCTTTCGGCAATGCCGTATCGCCGAGTGCCGTATAGACGATGGAGGCGAGCGAACCGTCATCGAACCTGAGGTGCGCGGCGACGTTGTCGCCGGTGCCGCGGGCCTGTGTCGCGGCTTCGGCATGAACGCTGGTAATGGCCGCGCCTGCCAGGTGCCGTGCCAGATCGACGAAGTGGCACATCTCGCCGAGGACGCGGCCGCCGCCTTCGTCGGCGGACTGCGTCCAGTGGCTGCCGTCGATGGCGCCGCCATTGACCCGAATGGTGATCACGCGCGGTCCTTCGCTGCTCTTGAAGTGCGCCATCATGTCCGTGACCTGCGGCGCAAAACGCCGGTTGAAGCCGACATGCAGGATGCCGCTGCTGGCATTCAGCGCATCGATGACGTCGTTCAACTGTTCGAGGTCGAGGGCGAGCGGTTTTTCCGTAAACACCGACTTGCCCGCCCGGAGCGCCTGCGCCGTCAGCGCGGCGTGGCTGTCATGACGGGTCGCGACGACGACGGCGTTGATTTCGGCATCGTCGAAGACCGCCGCCTCGTCCGTCGCGGCGGATTCGAAATCGAACTGGTCGGCACCGTGCTCGGCCGTCGCACCGCGCGTCGTGACCAGCGTCTTGAAGCGGACGCCTTTCGAGGATTTCAGGCCCGGCAGCAATACGGCGCGGGCAAAGCTGCCGGCGCCGATGACGCCGAGGACGCAGCCGCCGGCGGTGCGCGCCGGTTTTCGTTCCTGGAGGGTGGCGACGCCCGTTGTCCCGCCCTCGGGATAGTGCAGCACCACGCCCAGGCTGCGTTCCGTGCCACCGGTAACCAGGGCATAGGCGGCTTCCGCGTCGTCGAGCGCGAAGCGATGGGTGGTCAGCAAGGTGGCGTCGAGCCGCCCGTCCCGTTCCGGCTGCATCAGGCGCAGCGTTTCCGCCATGTTGGCGGTTTCCGTCCAGCGTACCCAGCCTTCGGGATATTTCTGGCCGCGCTGTTCGAAATCCGGGTCGTAGCGGCCGGGCCCATACGAGCGCGAGACGACAAGGTTGAGCTCTTTCTGCATGAACTCCGTGTAGGGAAAAGTCGTGCCGGTCAGGCCGACCATGACGATGCGCGCGCGGTCGCGGGCAATCCCGGCGGCAAATTCCAACGGTTCCGAGCTGTCGGTCGCGGCCGCGTTGATCACGGCGTCCGCACCCAGGCCGTCGCTGAGCTGGTGAACCGTATCGGCACTGTCACCGCCGGGGGCGAGAGCAGCTTCCGCCCCCATGGCACGCGCCAGCGCCAGACGGTCTTCGGCATAGTCGAAAGCGATCACGCGCGCGCCCCCGAGCACGAGGAACCGGATGGCCATCTGTCCGACAAGGCCGCACCCGATCACCGCGACCACGTCGCCGAGACCGGCGCCCGCGTTGCGGACCGCGTGCATGGCGATGGCGCCGAGCGTGGTGTAGCAGGCTTCTTCGTCGGGGACGTTGGCCGGAATTCTGGCGACCAGGTTCCGCGGCACCGTATTCAGCTCGGCATGGTTGGCGACCCCGGCGCCCGCCACGGCGACACGGTCCCCGACGGCGTATTCGCCTTCGAGCCCGGCGCCCACGGCGACCACGTCACCTGCCGCGGAATAGCCGAGCGGCAGCGGTTCGTCGAGCCGGGCCATCACCGTTTTCCATGTGTTGACGAGGCCTTCCTTCTTCGCCTTCTCGAGTACTTTCTTGACCAGATCGGGCCGCGCCTGCGCCTTCCCGGCAAGGCTTTTGCGTGCGAACTCGACGACCATCCGTTCGGTTCCCGCCGATATCAGGGATGCGCGCGTCCGCACCAGAAGGCAGCCGCTTCGGACCTTTGGTGCCGGGACATCCTTGAGGGCCAGCTTGCCGGTTTTGCGGGATTGAATGACTTGTTTCAACGCGGGGCGGCTCCGTCAGGTCAGGTTCTTGAAGTAGTCGATGGTTTTCTGCAATCCGTCGCGCAACTGGATCGTCGGTTCCCAGCCGAGCACGGATTTGGCGAGCGAGATATCCGGGCAGCGCTGCATCGGATCGTCCTGGGGCAACGGTTTGAGTACGATCTCGGTATTGGCGCCGGTCATTTCGACAACCGTTTCGGCCAGTTCCCGGATCGTGAACTCGCCCGGATTGCCGAGGTTCATGGGCCCCGTGTGTTGATCGCCGGCATCCATCAGCTTCATCATGCCGTCGACCAGGTCATCGACATAACAGAAGGACCGGGTCTGCGAGCCGTCGCCGTAAAGTGTCAGCGGTTCGCCGCGCAACGCCTGCATCACGAAGTTCGAAACAACCCGGCCGTCGTCCGGGTGCATGCGCGGCCCGTATGTGTTGAAGATCCGGCAGACGCGGATATTGAGGCCGTGCTGGCGGTGATAGTCGAAGAACAGCGTTTCCGCGCACCGCTTGCCCTCGTCATAGCAGGCCCTGGGCCCGATCGGGTTCACGTTACCCTTGTAGGATTCCGGTTGCGGATGAATTTCCGGATCGCCGTACACTTCGCTGGTCGATGCCTGCAGGATCTTGGCATTCGTGCGTTTTGCCAGACCCAGCGCGTTGATCGCGCCGTGAACGCTGGTTTTCGTCGTCTGGACCGGGTCGTACTGGTAGTGCACGGGCGATGCCGGGCAGGCCAGGTTGTAAATTTCATCGACTTCTACATAAAGCGGAAATGTCACGTCGTGACGCAGGAGCTCGAAATTACTTTCGCCCAGCAAATGCGCCACATTCGCCTTCGCACCGGTAAAAAAATTGTCGACGCAAAGCACATCGTCGCCGCGTGAAACGAGCCGTTCGCAGAGGTGCGAACCGATGAATCCGGCGCCCCCCGTCACCAGGACTTTCTTTGCTAAAATCGAGCTCACGGTATTTCTGAATCCTGCAATTTCAATGGTGTGGGAAACTACCACCGGGGACGCGGGGGGCCAAGACGAAAGGGCGCGTCCCATCCTGTGGCTTCGCGACGCCCGGACGGTCAAGGCATGCGGTTCCGGCACCTTCGGAAGGGCGATAAACCGGGTTCCACTATTCAGTATCAGTGGTTATCTGTAGTATTTGAACGCCAATATCGTTAACGGTTTGTGAAACGTCGCGGATTACAACAAACGCATGGCTAAGCCGCTAGATGCATCTATGACCCAGGAGGCGCTGCTCCTGGAAAAACTGTCGCGGATTGAAGAGAATCCGTCCGGCTTTTTTGCCGTGCACATGCATCTTTCGCAGCTTCGCGCCAGCAACAAACAGCGTCATTTCGTCAATATCGCCGTCAGGGCGTTCGACAACCTGGTCAACAGTCATGATGCAATCCTCTATTTGATGATGAATCAGGATCTCGTGCTGATTTGCCGCGAGATTCTGGTCGAGGATATCGACCCGTATATCAACAAGGTCCGCGGCATGTTCAGTGAAGACCCGCTGGCAGCAGGGGACGACGAGTACGAGGACAAGTTCTCGACCTGGTACGACCTCGCGACAAAGGAGGACTTCGCGGCCTTCCTGTCCGCTGCCACCGAACTTTCCGTCAAGGCGCAGGTGATGATCGAGGAGATGCACCGCAATCGCGAAAGCGAGGAGGGCAAGAGTTCCGGCGATCCGCTGACGGCACGCAATCTCGCGGCGATCAACCAGAAGCTCCAGTCGACCCGCATTGCAGATCTGATCCGCCAGCAAGGCTGCATCCGCATTGCACCCGGCAAGGCGGGCGCGATGGTGTTCCGCGAGCATTTCATCGCCATGACCGAGTTGCGTGAACGGGTCGCGCCCGGCGTCAATTTCTTCACCAGCGCCTGGCTGTTCCAGTATCTGACGGAGACGCTCGACAAGCGGGTGCTGTCCGTGATCGGGCGAAAGAACTTCGACGACCTCAAGGAACCGATCAGTCTGAACCTTAATATCGGCACCGTGCTCGGGCGCGACTTCGCTAATTTCATGCGGATTGTCGGCGACAACGCCGATAAGGTCGTCGTGGAACTTCAGATCATCGACATCTTTGCCGACATGAATACCTACGGATACGCGCGCGATCTGCTGCAGGACCGTGGCTACAAGGTTCTCGTCGACGGTGTGAACCCGCTTGCGCTGCAGTTCTTCGACCCGGCCAATCTCAGGCCCGACTTCATCAAGGTGGCCTGGGGCAAGGAATTCGAAGAGGAATCCAAGGACGATTCGCGTCTTGCGATGTTCCGCGAAACCGTCAGCCACGCCGGCAAGGACAGCATCGTCCTGTCACGCGTCGATTCCGAGAAAGCGGTCAAGTGGGGCCTCGCGCTCGGGATCAGCCGGTTCCAGGGCTACTTCATCGACAAGCTGGTGCAGGCGATGACGCGCTCGAAGGTCAAGCCGCAAGCGAAGGCCAAGGTAGGGTAGGCGGACGACGATATGGCAACGGCACCCGACAAACTTCCGTCGCAGGAAAAATTGCTCACGGATTACGTGCGCCGCCTTGAAAAGCTCAAGGACGGGCGTGGTCTGGCGCATATCCATCTGTCGAAGCTGAAGCCCTTCAACCGCCGCGACCAGCACATCCGCACGGCCGCCGGAAACTTTGATCAGATGGTCAAGGACATGAGCGGTCAGCTCTTCATTCTCAAGAACGCGGATCTGTTCTTCTTTTTCAAGAACGAGATCAAAGGCCAGGTCGAAACCATCATTCAGAAGATCCGCTTCCTGTTCGGCGATGATCCTCTGGTCGAGGAAGAAGGCAAGGACGGGCGGGAATTCGCTACGTGGTACGACGCGGCGGCGCAGTATGAAGATATCGTGGCGCTCGTTCAGGGCCTGGCCGATGCCGAGGAACGGCGACAGACCGAAGTCCGCAACCGGATGGACGCGCGTCAGCGGCTCAAGGAAAAGCAGAAAAAAGGCGAACCCCTGACGCCCAGCGTGCTGGCCAAGGTGGAGGAATCGCTGTCGCGTGCGGACCTTTCCAACCTTGTCAGGCGCCAGTTCATCTGCCGCGTCGACAGCAAGATGGTGCCGGAGCAGCTTTTCAGTGAGCTGTTCATCTCGATCCAGGATCTGCGCGAGACCATCCTGCCGGGGGTTAATCTGGTCTCCAACCGATGGCTGTTCCAGCACCTGACGGAAACCCTTGACCGCCGGGTGCTGTCGATGCTGATGAAAACCGATGCGGTATCGATCTCGGGTGACATCAGTTTCAACATCAACATCCGCACCCTGCTGTCCGATCAGTTTCAGGTTTTCGACGACAACCTGTCCGCGGCACGCCGGGGGGCCATCGTCATCGAGCTGCAGAAGGAGGATATCTTCTCCGATTTGTCGGCCTATTTGTTCGCCCGGGAATTCGTGCAGACCAAGGGGTACCGGCTGTGTCTCGACGGTCTGACGCTGGAAACACTGCAGGTCATCGACCGCGAACGGCTCGGCGCCGACCTGGCCAAAATCGTCTGGCATCCGAACCTGGTCGACGGTGGCGACGAGGTGCAGGCATCGCTTAAGAAGCTCATCGACAGGGACGGCCCGGAGAGGTGGATTCTATGCCGTTGCGATAACCGTGAAGCCATCGACTTTGGCCGTTCGGTCGGTATCGATCAATTCCAAGGCCGTTTTGTCGAAAACCTGATTGCCGAGGACGGCCGCCGCCGCGACCTGTTGAAGCTCAAGCGCCGGATCGAGCGCTCGTCCGAGCCCCAGGAAGAAGACGCCTAATACCTTTATTCATTCCGATTTATTGCTGACGCCGGCGTCCGCGAAGCTGGTCATGCCGGCATGGCAGGCTGCCGCGGCGCGGACGATGTTGATTGCCAGCGCGGCCCCGGAGGCTTCGCCCAGCCGCATCCCCAGATCCAGAAGCGCCGTTTTGTCGAGGTCGTCGAGCAGGCGGCGATGTCCGGGTTCAGCCGAGACGTGTGCGGCGACCGTATGATCGAGGCTGCCGGGTTGGGCCTCGTTCAGGGCCGCAGCGGCGGCGCCGGAAACATAGCCGTCCAGCAGCACCGGGCACCGGTTGAAGCGCGCCGCGAGGATCGCGCCCGCCATTGCCGCCAGTTCCCGTCCGCCCAGCCGCCGCAGAATGTCGAGCGGCCCGGCAGCCTCCGGTTTGTGTAACGTCACCGCCTCGGCGACCACACGTGCTTTCGATGACAACGCATCGCCGCTGACGCCGGTTCCGGGACCGGTCCAGTCCTGGGCGTCGCCACCGAAGAGCGCATGGCACACGGCGGCCGCCGATGTGGTGTTGGCGATCCCCATCTCGCCGACGGCGAGCAGGTCGCAGTCCGGTTGGACGACGTCCCAGCCGGCAGTGAACGCCTGGATAAAGGCGTCTTCGTCCATTGCCGCTTCCCGCGTGAAGTCGTTCGTCGGCGTGTCCAATTGCAGCGGCACGATAGCGAATGCCGCGCCGGCGGTCCGGCTCAACTGATTGACGGCAGCGCCGCCGGCTTCGAAGTTGGCGACCATCTGCGCGGTGACGTCGGCGGGAAAGGCCGAAACGCCCCGTGCCGCGACGCCGTGATTGCCGGCGAAAACGACGACGCATGCATTCTCCACGGCTGGCGGATTGCGGTCCTGCCACGCCGCCAGCCACTCGGCAATTTCCTCGAGCCGTCCCAGCGCGCCCGGCGGTTTGGTCAGGGTGGATTCCCGCGCCCGCGCGGCTTCGGCAGCCCCGTCGGAAGGGCCGGGAAGGTCGGCGAGACAGGCCGCGATCTCGGCCATGCTACGGGGTGCATTCGTCATGGCCGGGACTATAAGATCATCCCCCCTGCTTTCGAAAGCTTAATTCGGTGACAGCGTCTTGGCGCCGGGTTAAACCCAAGGGTATGCCCATGCCTGACGAGAAATTTGCACCCGTGCGGGATCTCCGGATCGCGGTGCTGTTCCTGACCCGCCTGCCGGTTGGCCGCATCGCCGGGCTGGAGTCGGGTTCGCTCGCCGGGGCAGCGTGGGCGTTTCCGCTGGCCGGCTTGATCGTCGGCGGTATCGCGGGGGGCGTGCTCTACGGCGTTGCCGGTACCGACATCTCCCCGCTCGGATGCGCGCTGGCCGCGCTGGCCGTGCAGGCATTCGTGACCGGCGCCCTGCACGAGGACGGCCTTGCCGACGTGGCGGACGGCATCGGCGGGCATGACCGTGACCGCACGCTGGAGATCATGCGGGACTCCCGGATCGGGACTTACGGCGTCCTGGCGCTGATCTTCTCGGTCGGCCTCAGGACGGTGATGATCGCGGGTATTCCCGGGCCCGGCCTCGCGCTGGCCGTCATGATCGCGGCGGCGATGTTCTCGCGCGGCGTGCTGCCTGCCGTCATGCACTGGATGACGCCGGCGCGCCCGGACGGCCTTTCAAAAAATGCCGGCACACCGGACCGTGTGCTCGTGATGGTATCGGCTGCGATCGGTGCCGTTGCCCTCTTTACATTGCTGCCGCTTTCCGTAGCCTTGGCCGCCGTTCTGCTGGCGGTGTTGGCCGGTGGCGCGGTGTGCCGGTGGGCGTATGTGCGGCTCGGCGGGCAGACCGGCGACGTGCTGGGCGCGGTGCAGCAGGTAACGGAAATCGCGGTCTACGTCGCCGCGGCAGCAGGGAGCTCGGTATTCTATGTATGACGGCGTAACGAGATGGTGGCTGATTCGCCACGCACCGGTCGTCGGTGTCGAGGGCAAGATCTATGGCGCCGACGATGTGGAATGCGATCTGTCCGATCTGCAGTCGTTCCAGAATCTGGCGCGCCGCCTGCCCGGGGACGTCCCCTGGTACACGTCGCACCTGAGCCGCGCGAAGCTGACCGCGCGGTCGATCCGCGACGCCGGTCTGGAAACGCGGGACCCGGTGATCGACGAGCGCTTCGCGGAACAGAGCTTCGGCGACTGGCAGGGTTCGAGCTGGAACGAAATGCGCGACGCCGACCCCGTGACGTACGATGCGTTCTGGCAGGATCCCGTCCGCAACCGCACACCCAACGGCGAGAGCTTCGCCGACCAGATCGCGCGGGTTGGCGCGGCCATCGACGAATACACGGAAAAGCACGCGGGCTCCGACATCGTCTGTGTCTCACACGGCGGCACGGTGCGCGCCGCGATTTCCCATGCACTCGGTCTCGACCCGTCTGCGGGCATGGCACTGACCGTGCACACGCTGTCGCTGAGCGTCATCGAGCACGTGCCGGACGGCTTGCTGCGTGGCCGTGGTGGCGCCTGGCGCGTCGTGCACATCAACCGCCCGGCGCGCGAGGACCATTGAGATGCCGGCGCTGCCGCCCGTGACGCTGGTGCTCGGCGGGGCGCGCTCGGGTAAAAGCCGTTACGCCGAAGGTCTGGTCGAGGCCGAAGGCGGCGGCGTCTATATCGCGACCGCGCAGGCGTGGGACAGCGAGATGACGGCGCGAATCGAAAAGCACCGGGAACGCCGGGGCGACATCTGGGAGACGCTCGAAGCGCCCACGGACCTTGTCGGCGCGTTGACGTCCAAGGCCTGCCGCGGCAAGGCGGTGCTGGTGGATTGCCTGACGCTTTGGCTCTCCAACCTGATGATGGCCGACAAGGATATCGAGCGCGAAGTGGCGATGCTGACGGCAGCGCTGCCGAGCCTTGACGCAAGGGTCGTGTTCGTGTCCAACGAGGTCGGTTTGGGGATTGTCCCCGAAAACGCAATGGCGCGACAATTCCGCGACCATGCCGGCAGCACCCACCAGCAGATCGCCCGTGTGGCGGACAGGGTGGTATTCGTTGCCGCCGGATTGCCGATGACGATGAAGGACGTGAACGCATGAAGATACCCGCAACCGTGATCACCGGATTTCTCGGCGCCGGCAAGACGACGCTGATCCGCCATATCCTGTCCAACGCGAACGGCAAACGGATTGCGCTGATCATCAACGAGTTCGGCGATATCGGCGTCGACCGCGAAGTCATCAACGGCTGTGGCATCGAGGGCTGCGCCGAGGACGACGTGATGGAGCTCGCCAACGGCTGCATCTGCTGCACGGTCGCCGACGACTTCCTGCCGACCATGGAAAAGCTGCTGAACCGCGCCGAGCCGCCCGATCACATCGTGATCGAAACGTCCGGTCTCGCCCTGCCCAAGCCGCTGGTCAAAGCCTTCAACTGGCCGGAAGTGCGCTCCCGCGTGACCGTCGACGGTGTCGTTGCCGTGGTCGATGCACCCGCCGTCCGTGACGGCCGGTTTGCCGACGACCCAGCGAAGGTGCAGGCAGCGCGCGAGGCGGACGAAAACCTTGATCACCACTCGCCGCTCGAGGAAGTGTTCGAGGACCAGCTTCTCTGTGCCGATCTCGTGTTGCTGAACAAGGCCGATCTGCTGTCGGACGATGACAAGCCCGGCGTGCGCGATACCCTCGGCCGCGAAATCCGCTCCGGCGTCAAGGTCGTGGAAACGGTCAAGGGCGACATCGACCTCGGCGTACTGCTGGCGATGTCGGCGGCGGTCGAGGACGACCTCGACCAGCGTCCGTCGCATCACGACGCCGACGACGATCACGATCACGACGATTTCGAGAGCTTCCAGGTGCCCCTCGGCGACATCGACGATCCGGATGCACTCGAGGCTCGGATCATGTCGGCAACGGCCGCGCACGACATTCTGCGCGTCAAAGGGTTCGTCAACGTGCCCGGCAAGCCCATGCGCCATGTCATCCAGGCGGTCGGCCCCCGGATCGAACGTTACTTCGACCGGCCCTGGCAGGACGGCGAGACGCGCCGCAGCGAGCTTGTCGTGATCGGCCTGACGGGTCTCAACCGGGACGCCATCACGGCGGAACTCAAGGGCGCGGCCTGACCGCCGAACGCCCGCAGCCGCACCGCCGGTGCGGCACAGGAACGGGAAGCGCATGCATCTTTTAGCGGCACAGCCGGGGTCGATCACGGACGGGGAAGAAGCCGTCGATCTCGGGCAAAGTCCGGGCGATATCGTGTATCTCTCCGCCGCCGATACGGAGCTGGCACTGCTGGCGGACGCGCGCCGTGATCTGACAGCCGCCGGTTACGATGTGCCGTCGCTTCGCGTCGCCAACCTCATGCAGCTGGGCCATAACATGTCCGTCGACGTTTATGTCGACGACATCGTGCGCCATGCGAAGGTGGTTGTTGTCCGCATCCTTGGCGGCTATGGGTACTGGTCGTACGGGATCGAGCAGATCGCCGAAACATGCCGGTCCTGCGGCATCTCGCTCGCCGTGCTGCCGGGCGACGACCAGCCGGACCCGGAGCTCGCCGCGTTCTCGACACTCGACGCCGAGGCGCAGCATCGCCTCTGGCAATATGGCGTGCACGGCGGTCCGGCCAACAGCCGCAATCTTCTCTTATATATGTCGTCGCTCGCAGGCGCCGAGACGGACTGGCGCGAGCCGGTCACGCTGCTGCGCGCCGGGCTGTACTGGCCGGGGACGGAGACGCCGTCGCTGGCGGACGTGCGCGCGCACTGGACCGAGGGCCGCCCCGTCGCGTCACTGGTTTTCTACCGCGCCCTCGTGCAGGCCGGGAACCTGAAGGCCGTCGACGGCATGATCGCGGCGCTCGCCGAGGCCGGGCTCAATCCGTTGCCAGTCTTCGCGCAGAGCCTCAAGGACCCGGTCTCCGCCGATACGGTCACATCGATCTTCGGCGATGCCCCGCCCGATGTGGTGCTGAACGCGACCGGTTTCGCCGTTTCGGCACCCGGCAAGGACTTCACGCCGGGGCCACTGGACGCGACCGGTGCGCCGGTGCTTCAGGTCGTCTTCTCGGGCGGCAACCGCGAAGGATGGGAATCCGGCACGCGCGGTCTGTCCGCGCGCGATATCGCGATGAACGTGGCGCTGCCCGAAGTCGACGGCCGGGTCTTTACCCGCGCCGTGTCGTTCAAGGGCCGGGCACGGCGTGACGAGGAAACGCAGAGCGACATCGTCAGCTACGAACCGGTGCCCGACCGGATGGCATTCGTGGCGATGCTGGCCAAGCGTTGGGCGTTGCTCCGCAATACACCTGCCGAGGATCGCCGCGTCGCGCTGGTGCTTGCCAACTATCCGAATAAGGACGCGCGCCTCGGCAACGGTGTCGGCCTCGATACCCCGGCCGGGACCGTCCGCGTGCTGAAGGCCATGAAGGATGCCGGCTACCGGATCGAAGGCGCCCCGGCGGACGGTGCCGAGCTGGTCGCGCGCCTGAAGGCGGGACCGACAAACGATTTCGAGGAACTCGCGAGTAGGGAGGTTTCCGAATCCCTGTCGCTTGCCGAATACCAGCTCTGGTTTTCGTCCGTGCTGTCGCCGAAAGTGCGCGACCAGGTGCTGGAACGCTGGGGCGCGCCGGAAGATGACCCGTTCTACCGGCCGGGCGAACTCGACTGTGGTACGTTCGCGATCCCGGCCTATCGATGCGGCAATATTGCGATCTGCCTGCAGCCCGCGCGCGGCTACAACATCGATCCGGTACAGAGCTATCACGATCCGGCCTTGGTGCCCCCGCACGGCTATCTCGCGTTCTATGCTTGGCTGGACGTGGGTTTCCGTACCGATGCCGTCTGTCACATGGGCAAGCACGGCAACGTGGAATGGCTGCCCGGCAAGGCGCTGGCGCTGTCGGAAGACTGTTTCCCCGAAGCGGCCATGGGACCGGTGCCGCATATCTATCCGTTCATCGTCAACGATCCGGGCGAGGGCACGCAGGCCAAGCGCCGCACCAGCGCGGTCATCATCGATCATTTGACGCCGCCGCTGACCCGCGCCGAAAGCTATGGCCCGCTGAAGGACCTGGAGCAACTCGTCGATGAATACTACGAAGCCGCCGGGGTCGATCCGCGTCGCATCCGCGTACTGACCGAGGAAATCCTCACGCTTTGCCGGGCCACGGGCCTCGACGAGGACATCGGGATCGCCGTCGACGAATCCGAAGAAGACGCGCTGGCCAAGCTCGACGGCTATCTGTGCGAACTCAAGGAGCTGCAGATCCGCGACGGCCTGCATGTGTTCGGCGAAAGCCCGTCCGGGCGGTTGCTGACCGATCTGCTGGTGGCGCTGGTCCGCGTGCCGCGCGCCTCGGGCGAAGGCGGCGACGCGTCCCTGCACCGGGCGATGGCGGCGGACTACGGGCTCGACTTCGATCCGCTTGACTGCGACATGGCCGCCCCCTGGCAAGGCGCGAAGCCGCCCGTTCTGGAAGCGCTCAGTGACGATCCCTGGCGCACTACGGGCGATACGGTCGAACGGTTGGAAATGTTGGCCCAGGCGCACGTCAGCTGGGATCTTGCGGTCAATCAAAACCGGACGCGGACGGCGGCGGTGATGAAATGGCTCGAAGAGGATTTGCGTCCGCGCGTTGCCGCCTCGGGCGATGCCGAACTTACCGGCATGCTGCGGGCGCTGGACGGCCGCTTCGTCAATCCCGGGCCTTCGGGCGCGCCGACGCGGGGTCGCCCCGACGTGCTGCCGACGGGCCGCAATTTTTATTCCGTCGATACGCGCACCGTGCCGACGCCGGCGGCGTGGACGCTGGGCTGGAAGTCCGCAACGCTGCTGATCGAACGTTACATGCAGGATCACGGCGAATGGCCGACGGTGATGGCGCTTTCCGCATGGGGCACGTCGAACATGCGCACCGGCGGCGACGATATCGCACAGGCGCTGGCACTGATGGGCGTGCGCCCGACATGGGACGGCGCGTCCAGGCGCGTCGTCGGCTTCGAGGTGATGCCGCTCGATCTGCTGGACCGGCCGCGCGTCGACGTGACACTCCGGATCTCCGGGTTCTTCCGCGATGCGTTTCCGGCGCTGATCGACCTGTTCGACAGTGCCGTGCGCGCCGTCGCCGCACTCGACGAGCCGGAGCACATGAACCCCGTCGCCGCCCGCGTCCGTGCCGAGACGGAACGCCTGATCCAGACCGGTGCCGATGCCGGGGAGGCCGCGCGCCGCGCCGGGCACCGGGTCTTCGGGTCCAAGCCGGGCGCCTATGGTGCCGGCCTGCAGGCGCTGATCGACGAGAAGGGCTGGCAGACGGAAGCCGATCTCGCCAATGCCTATGTTGCCTGGGGCGGATATGCCTATGGCGGCGGCGCCGAGGGGACGGCTGAACACAGCCTGTTCGTCGACCGCCTCACGCGCGTGCAGGCGGTGGTGCATAACCAGGACAACCGCGAGCACGACCTGCTGGATTCCGACGACTATTACCAGTTCGAGGGCGGCATGACCGCGGCGGTGAACGAATACCGGGGCGAACGGCCGACGGTGTATCACAACGATCATTCAAGACCGGAACGGCCCGTCGTGCGTCCGCTGGAAGACGAAATCGCAAGGGTCGTGCGCGCACGTGTCGTCAATCCGAAGTGGATCGACGGGGTCCGCCGGCATGGCTACAAGGGCGCGTTCGAAATGGCGGCGACGGTCGATTACCTGTTCGCCTTCGCGGCGACGACCGGCGCGGTGAAGGATCACCACTTCGATCTCGTGTTTCAGGCGTACCTCGATGACGAGGACGTGCGCGGCTTTCTGGAAGACGCCAATCCCGATGCGCTCCGCGACATCGCCGAACGGCTGATGGAGGCGCAGGACCGGGGACTGTGGTCGCCGCGTCTGAATTCGACGCGGGAAATTTTGCAGCGCTTGGGCCGGGCGGAAGCCGTCTAGTATAGTAAGGTGTCAGGTGGGGGAGGAACGATGAGCGACAAAGAGAACATGACCGACGAGGAACTGAACGCGCGCCACGCCGAAAAGATGGCGAAGAAGAAAGCCGCGCGCGACAAGATCCTGGCGACCAAGACCATCGAGAAGGGCCTGGTTATCGTCCATACCGGCAAGGGCAAGGGCAAGTCGACGGCGGCCATGGGGCTTGCCGTCCGCGCCATCGGCAATGGCATGAAGGTCGGTCTCGTGCAGTTCGTGAAGGGCAAGTGGGAAACCGGCGAGCGCAAGGTGCTGGAAGCGTTCCCGGACCTCTGTGTCATGAAAGCGATGGGCGAGGGGTTCAGCTGGGAAACCCAGGACCGCGAACGCGATATCGCCGCCGCCCGTCAGGCCTGGGACGCGGCGAAAGAAATGATTAACGATCCGTCGTACAATATGGTCATCCTGGATGAACTGAATATCGTGCTGCGCTACGAGAACCTGCCGCTCGACGAGGTGATCGACGTGCTGCAGAACAAGCCCGAAATGCTGCATGTCGCGGTGACGGGCCGCAACGCCAAGGACGAACTGATCGAGATCGCCGATCTGGTGACCGAGATGACGCAGATCAAGCATCCGTTCCGTTCCGGCGTCAAAGCGCAGGTCGGTATCGAATTTTAAGGAGCAATCGCATGCTTGCCGGATTTTCCCGCCGCCGTTTCCTTTCCGCCTCTGCCGGTATGCTGGCGCTCGGTTCGCTCGCGGGGTGCACGGACTTCGAGGAATCGCCGGTCCTGAAGGCCGAACATCTTGTCGACAGCGCCGTCGCCACGGTCGAGCGCTTCCAGACCATTCAGGGCCTGCAGCGGTTTTCCAAGTACCTGCCCGATTCCGTCGCCATCGCGATTTTTCCGAACGTCATCAAGGCCGGCTTCTTTGTCGGCGGTGAGGGCGGTAACGGCCTGCTGATGGCGAAAAAGCCGGGGGGCGGCTGGAGCGCACCTGCGTTCTATACGCTCGGCGCCGGGAGCTTCGGGCTGCAGTTCGGGGCGCAAAGCACCGAGGTCATTCTGGTGATCCGAAACCAGGGCGCGCTTGATGCGATCCTCAAGGATCAGGCCAAGATCGGTGCCGACGCGGGCGTGACCGCGGGCTTCTATGGCCTTGGTGCCGAGGCATCGACGACCACCAATCTGGGTGCCGACGTGCTCGCGTTCGCCAACTCCAAGGTGGGCGCGTTCGCGGGGGCCAGTGTTGAAGGTGCGGTGATGGCGCGGCGCCAGGATATCAACGAAGCGATCTATGGCACCGGCAAGACGCCGAAAGCGATCGTGACGGATTCCGCCAACCGGATGGCGCGCGCCGACCGGCTGGCCGCCGTCCTTTCCAAGTATTGAGCGCTTCCGCGAATTTGGGAAAATTGAGTAAGGCGACAGCCCAGCGTGTGCCGGCTCTGATGTTTCAGGGCACCGGCTCCGACGTCGGCAAGTCTTTGCTGGTGGCTGGGCTATGCCGGGCGTTCGCGAACCGGGGCCTCAAGGTCCGGCCGTTCAAGCCGCAGAACATGTCGAACAATGCCGCCGTGACGGCCGACGGTGGCGAGATCGGCCGCGCCCAGGCGCTGCAGGCCCTGGCCGCGCGGGTGCCGCTCAGCGTGCACATGAACCCGGTGCTCCTGAAGCCGCAGTCCGACATCGGCGCGCAGGTCGTGGTGCAGGGCCGCGTCGCCGGCACGGCCAAGGCACGCGATTATTACGACTGGAAGCCGAAGCTGCTGGAAAGCGTGCTGGAAAGTTTCCGCATCAACGGTGAGGGCGCGGATCTCGTGCTCGTCGAGGGTGCGGGCAGCCCGGCCGAGGTCAATCTGCGCGCCGCCGACATCGCCAACATGGGCTTCGCCGAGGCGGCGCAAGTGCCGGTGATCCTCGTCGGCGACATCGACCGGGGCGGCGTGATCGCGCAGATTGTCGGCACGCACGCGGTGATCTCTGAGGCCGATCGCGCGCACCTGGCAGGTTTCGTCATCAACAAGTTCCGGGGCGACCCGACGCTGTTCGACGACGGCATGAAGATCATCGCCGAGAAGACCGGGTTGAAATCGTTCGGTCTCGTCCCCTATTTCGCCGATGCCCGCGTGCTGCCCAAGGAAGATGCCATGGCGCTGGATAACAGGGATCGCGACACCGGCGACGGCGACATCGTCATCGCCGTGCCGCGCCTGCCGCGCATCGCCAACTTCGACGACCTCGATCCGCTGACCGCCGAGCCGGGCGTGCGTGTGGAAATTATTGAGATGGGCGACGCGCTGCCCGGGAATGCGGATGTCGTGCTGCTTGCCGGGTCCAAGGCGACGCTCGCCGATTTGAAGGCCCTGCGCGACGCGGGCTGGGATACGGACATCGCCGCGCATCACCGCCGCGGCGGGCTCGTCGTCGGGCTCTGCGGCGGCTACCAGATGATGGGCCGCACGCTGGCCGACCCGGATGGGATTGAAGGGCCGCCGGAAACCGCAGAAGGTCTCGGCCTGCTGGATGTCGATACCGTCATCGGCGGCGATAAGTCGCTGGTTGAGGTCGCCGGGACCGAAGCCCTGACCGGGGCCGGTGTCCACGGTTATGAAATGCACATGGGTCGCACCACCGGGCCGGACACGGAACGGCCCTGGCTGACGCTGGACGGCGGGCGTCCAGATGGCGCGATTTCCGCCGACGGGCGCGCCATGGCGGGATACCTGCACGGTATTTTTGCGTCCGACGATTTCCGCCACGCGTTCCTGAAGCGTATTCGTGGCGGGCACAGCTCCGACATCGATTACGCGGCCCGGGTCGACGCCGCACTCGACGGGCTTGCGGCGCATCTCGAAACGCACATGGATCTGGACGGGCTGCTGGCGCTGGCGCGCTGATCGCCGCTACAATCGCACCGCCGCGATCCCGGCGACGATGCCGCCGGTGATCAGGCACGCCACGCCGTACAGATAGAGTGCGCGCTCGATATCCTTGTGGGAAAGCCGGGCGCGGCCGTCGCCCATCCAGTGATCGTTGACGACCTCGCCGCCGTAGGTGCGCGGGCCGGCGAGCGCGATGCCGAGCGCGCCGGCCATCGCACCTTCCGGCCAGCCGGCGTTGAACGAGCGGTGCTTGCCGGCGTCCCGCACCGCCGTCTTGATCGCCGCGCTCGGGTTCGCGGTCGGCACGAACAGCGCGGCGGCGGCGAAGATCAGCGCGGATAATCGGGCCGGGATCGCGTTCAGCGCATCGTCGAGGCGCGCGGCGGTAAACCCGAACGCCTGATGCAGTGGGGTCTTGTGCCCGATCATGCTGTCCATGGTGTTGACGGTCTTGTAGACGAGGATCCCGGGAAAGCCGAGCAGCACGTACCAAAACACCGGCGCGGCGACGGCATCGGAAAAGTTCTCGGCCAGGCTTTCCACGGCGGCCCGCGCGATGCCCGGCGCGTCGAGGCTGTTCGGATCGCGCCCGACGATATGGCGGACCGCGTCGCGCCCACCCTGCAGGCCGTCGAGTTCGAGACCTTTGGCGACGCGCGCGACCGCGTCGTATAGGCTCCGGCCCGCCAAAAGCGTGACCAGCAGCAGGCATTCCAGTACCCAGCCCCATTCGACATGAAGTGTCAGCCACATCACGCCGACGCCGATGCTGCCCGTCAGCGCGATCATGAAAATGACGACGAAGGCGCCCCGGATGGCGCGGTCGACCTGTGAACGCTTGGGCCGGTTGAGCTTGTCGTCGAAGAAACCGATCAGTGCGCCGATGATGGCGATCGGATGTTTGATGCGGCGGAACACGAACGCCGCATCGCCGACATAGGCCTCTATGCCCAGCGCGAGGATGAGCAGGATCAGCGGATCGAAAGGCGCCGTGGCGCCGGCGAGGCCAAGCGTTACCATGCTGGGAGTTGACGACACCCGCCCCGCAAGGTCAACGAAATGGGCACCCGTTTTCGGGAAACGGTTGATAATGAAGCTTTTTTAGCCGATTCTCGGGTTTCAGAGCCGGAACGGCCAAAGGAAACAAGCGTGGAACTCTCATTTGCCGAATTGCCGCAGTGGGCGGGCATAGCCCTCGCTGCCGGGATTGCCGCCATTGTCGGCGCGATGGTCGGCATGTGGGTGGCGCGTGGCCGGGGCGGGAACGAGCCGCGCCACGACAGCGGTATCGAAGACCGGCTGGACGGCCCGATCGGCCGCGAAAACCCGGCCTTCCAGAGTTTGCAGGAATTTCTGCGTGCCAAGGGGATCGGCGCCAAGGAGCAGGATACGCGGCTTCGCGAGTTCGCTTCCGAATACAACGTCATCCACCGCAAGCTGCACGATCTGCTGCCGGTCGGCGAAGGCCTGGCCGATTCGCAGCGCCAGGCGCTGGCGGCGCTGGAAGCCGGCGAATTCGAGACGGCGATCACGTTGACCGAGAAGCTCGGCAAGCGCGAAGGCGACGAAGGCCGGCTGATGCGCGAACGCGCGGCGAAAATGCTGCAGGCGTCCGCCACCGCCAAGATCATCGCCGCCGATCTTTACATGGTCCTGATCGCGCCGGAAAACGCGCGGGCGCTCTATGAACAGGCCGTCGACGAACTGCCGCCGGGCGCCGACGAGCGCCGGGCGGAAGTGCTGAACAAGCTGGGGACCGCGTGCTATCAGAGCGGCGATCACGACAACGCCGTCAAGGCGTTCACGCGCGGGCTGAGGCTGCTCGAAAAGACGCTCGGCAACGATCACCCGGACGTTGCCACGTCGCTCAACAACCTGGCGCTGATCCATTACTCGAAAGGCCGCTACGAACAGGCCGAGCCGCTTTATCGGCGTGCGCTGATGATCGACGAACGGGTGCTTGGCTACGATCACCCCAGCGTCGCGACGGATCTCAACAACCTGGCGCTTCTGTACAAGAAGCAGGGCAACCTGGATGCGGCGGAACCGTTGCTGAAACGCGCGCTCTCGATCAAGGAGCGGACCTTCGATCCGGGTCATCCGTCGCTGGTGACGGGGCTCAAGAACTACGCCTCCGTGCTGCGCTCGCTGGGCCGTGCCGAGGAAGCCAAGGAATACGAGGACCGGGCTGCGTCGCTGCCGCCCAGCCGCGCCGAAAGCGCCGCGTGACCACGTCGGTTTTCTGGCCAATTTTCGTCGCTTCGTGACTTTCGGCCCCCGGTCATATCTGTCATAGTCCGCGCTTGATCGGGGCCGGAGGCAATGACCAGCCCCTGAACGCACGAAGGCAAGGACCACGCAATGACTGATCAAGCTGCCGTCATGATCTGCGGCCACGGCAGCCGCGACAAAGCCGCCGTCGACGAGTTCAATCAACTCTCCGTCCGGCTTAAGGAAAAACTACCCGACCACGATATCGAAAGCGGATTCCTCGAATTCGCCGAGCCGGTCATCCGGACCGGGCTTGAAAAGCTCAAGGAACGGGGCGCGAAGAAGATCGTTTGCCTGCCGGGCATGCTGTTCGCGGCGGGGCACGTGAAGAACGACCTGCCGTCCGAGATCAACACATTTGCCGCCGAAAACCCGGATATCGAACTGGTGTTCGGGCGCGATCTCGCCATCGATCCGAAGATGCTGAAGGCCGCCGACGCGCGCGTCCGCGAAGCCGTCGGGGCCGCAGGCGGCGATGTCGATCTCAGCGATACTCTGCTGATGGTCGTCGGCCGGGGTACCAACGATCCGGACGCCAACTCGAACATTTCCAAGGTGGCGCGGATGCTGTGGGAAGGCGTGGGTTTCGGCTGGGCCGAGGTCAGCTTTTCCGGCGTAGCCTTCCCGCTGGTCGACGCGGGCATCGAGCGCGCGGTCAAGCTCGGCTACAAGCGCATCGTCGTGTTCCCGTACTTCCTGTTCACCGGCATTCTGGTGCGGCGCATCTTCAAGTGGGTCGACGAGGCCGCCGAGAAATTCCCCGACGTCGAGTTCGTCAAGGCGGGTTATCTGAACGACCAGGATTACGTTATCGATACGTTCGTCGAACGCTTCCACCAGGCGCTCGAAGGCGGTGAAAGCAACGCCATGAACTGCCAGCTCTGCAAGTACCGCGAACAGGTGCTGGGCTTCGAGGACGAACAGGGCATGGCGCAGGTCGGCCACCACCACCACGTCGTCGGTGCCGGCGTCGAGGAAAATGCCGAGGACCGGGGTGTGTTCCTCGGCCGGGGGCATGGCAACAAGCACGACCACCACCATCACCACGATCACGGTCATCACCACCATCACGACCACGCGCACTCTCATGATCATGATCACGGTGATGCCTCCGACGCCAAGACCTGAAGCCCCGGGCGGCAGTGATGGAGGCGTACCTGAAAGATCCGGCGGCGATCTACGCGAAATCGTTTGAAACGGTTCGTGCCGAGGTGTCGCTTGCGCGGTTTCCGGATGGCGTCACCGATGTTGTCGTCAGGCTCATTCACGCGTGTGGTATTCCGGCGATTGCGGACGACATTGCCTTCACGGATCGCGTCGTCGATGCAGGGCGCGATGCGCTCAAATCAGGTGCCCCCATCTTCGTCGATGCCAATATGGTTGCCGCCGGGATCATCCGCCGTCACCTGACGGGCAACGAAATCGTCTGCACCCTTGATGACGATGGCGTCGCGGACGATGCGAAGCGCGGTGCCACGACTCGGTCCGCCGCGGCGGTGGAACGCTGGGTGCCGCGGCTGGAAGGCGCCGTGGTTGCCATCGGCAACGCACCCACGGCCCTGTTCCGGCTGCTGGAACTGATCGCCGACGGCGCGCCGAAACCGGCCGTCGTGCTCGGTTTTCCGGTTGGCTTCGTCGGGGCTGCCGAATCCAAGGACGCTCTTGCGAAAAGCACGCTCGGCTTGGAATACATCACACTCAACGGCCGGATCGGCGGCAGCGCGATCGCGTCCGCCGCCGTCAACGCGCTGGCGGGAGGATTGAAATGAGCCTCCCCATTACCGTGATCGGTATCGGCGAGGACGGTCTTTCAGGGCTTTCCAAAGCGTCGCGCGCGGCGCTCGACGCTGCGACGCTGGTCTGCGGTGGGGCGCGTCACCTCGATATGCTGGACGCCGACGACACCCGCGAACGCTTTGCCTGGGGCAAGGACATGGCCGTGGATATTGCCGCGCTTGGCGAACGGGTGGCGACGGAAACGATCTGCGTGCTGGCCAGCGGCGATCCGCTCAACTTCGGGGCCGCTGTCCGCATGATCAAGATTCTGGGCGCCGACGCGGTGCGGGTACTGCCGTTTCCGAGCGCGTTTTCGCTGGCGGCCGCGCGCATGAACTGGGCGCTGTCCGACCCGATGTTACGGACCGTCAGTATCCACTCACGGCCGCTGGATGCGCTTCGCCGCGACATTCAGCCGGGCGCGAAGCTCGTGATCCTGAGCCGGGACGGATCGTCGCCCGACGCCGTCGCGGAAATGTTGAACGGGATGGGATACGGCCAAAGCCCCGTCACCGTGCTGGAGCGCATCGGTGGCGATGCCGAGCAGCGCACCGATGCGCTTGCCGCCGGCGGGTTCGATCGAGACTTCGACAATCTGAACACGCTCTGCGTCGAATGCGTCGCCAGTGACGATGCGGTGCGCCTGTCACGCGCGCCGGGCCTGCCGGACGAGGCGTTCGAGCACGATGGCACCATTACGAAACGCGAGGTGCGCGCCTTGACCTTGGCCGCATTGGCGCCGAAGCCGGGCGAGGTGTTGTGGGATGTTGGTGCCGGGAACGGCACCGTCGCCATCGAATGGCTGCGCGCCGAGCCTTCGGCCAAAGCCGTCGCATTCGAACACGACGCAGCGCGCGTCGCGCGTATTCGTGCGAACGCCGCGAAATTGGGCGCCCCTGAAATCGTCGTCGTCGAAGGCGCGTTTCCGGATGCGGTGGACGAAGACTTGCCGCGTCCCGACGTGGTGTTCATCGGCGGCGGTGTTGCCGGAAACAACGACCTGATCGTGCATGCGTACGAAGCGTTGCGGCCGGGTGGCCGGCTTGTCGCCAACGCCGTCACGCTCGAGGCGCAGAACGTATTGATGACAGGGGGCAAAGTCATGGGCGGCGAACTTGTCCGGATCGGGATCGCACATGCGGCCCCTGTCGGCGACCTGACGGCCATGAAACCGGCAATCGATGTATTACAATGGCGGATCACCAAATCATGACAGGACGGCTTTACGGTATCGGCGTCGGGCCGGGCGACCCGGAACTTCTGACCTTGAAGGCTGTGCGGCTTATTGCCGAAGCCGATGTCATCGCCTATCCGGCACCTGCGGACGGCACCGAAAGCATGGCGCGTGCCATTGCCGGACCGCACATTCCGGCCGGCAAGACCGAGATCGTGATCGAAACGCCGATGATCCCCGGGCAGTTCCCGGCCAACGACGTCTATGACCGATATGCGGTCGAGATCGCCGATCACCTGAACGCCGGGCGCAGCGTCGCCGTGCTGTGCGAGGGCGATCCGTTTCTCTATGGCTCGTTCATGTACCTGTTCGGCAGGTTGGCGGCGGACTTCGACAGCGAAGTGGTGCCCGGCGTCTCGTCGCTCGGCGCTTGCGCGGCCCGTGCCGGGCAACCGCTCGTGTCCCGCAACCAGGTCCTGACCATCGTGCCCGCACCACTGGACGAAGCCGAACTGGAAGCGCGCATCGCCATTGCCGATGCGGTTGCCATCATGAAAGTCGGGCGGCACCTGGACAAGGTCCGCGTCGTTCTCGGAAAGCTCGGCCGGCTGGAAACGGCTGTCTATGTGGAGCGTGCGACGCTCTCGGATGAAAAGGTGATGCCGTTGACTGATCTCAGCGCCGACCGTGCGCCCTATTTTTCGATGATCCTGGCGCGGCGCGCCGAGGCGGTGGACGCATGAACACACCATTGCCCGCATACATCGTTCTGAACGGCACCGGTGAAGCGCTGGCCGGGCGGCTGGCCGACGCCACGGGGGGCGAGGTTCATGGTCTCGCGAACCGGACGGCTGCGCCGGACGTGGCGTTTGCCGACACGCTTTTGCACATTCGCGCACTGTTCATGGAAGGCCGTCCGGTCATCGGCATTTGCGCGGCGGGCATCCTGGTCCGTGCCGTGGCGCCGGTCCTGGCCGACAAGCGAAACGAACCGCCGGTGCTCGCCGTGGCCGAAGACGGCTCGGCGGTGGTGCCGGTTTTGGGTGGCCATCGCGGCGCCAACCGACTGGCGCGCGAGATTGCCGGTGCTTTGGGGATCGACGCCGCCGTGACGACGGCAGGGGATGTCGGGCTGGGGTTTGCCCTCGACGAGCCGCCGGCGGGCTGGCGGATTGCAGATCCGGCAAACGCCAAACCCGTGATGGCGGCGATGCTGAACGGCGATCCGGTCTGGATCGACAGGGACGATCATGCCCCGGCGCCGGACTGGCTGAACGTGGCGACGACCGATGACGCGGCGGCCGCGACAATCCGGGTCACCGACAGCGCCGCCGATGACGGCGTCGTCATTCATCCGCAGGTTCTTTGTGTCGGCGTCGGCTGCGAACGCGACTGCGATCCGGCAGAGGTCGAGATGCTGGTAACGGAGACCCTTGCAAGTGCCGGGCTGGCGCGGGGTGCGGTCGCCTGCGTCGTCTCTGTCGATCTCAAATCCGACGAGCCTGCGGTGCTTGCGATGGCCGACAGCCTGGGTGTGCCGGCGCGGTTCTTCGACGCGCAAACGCTCGAAAAGGAAACGCCGCGCCTCAAAAATCCGTCCGACGTGGTCTTTGCCGAGGTCGGCTGCCATGGCGTAGCGGAAGGTGCTGCACTGGCCGCCGCCGGTGCGGACGGCGTGCTGGTTGTCGAAAAGCATAAATCCGCACGCGCCACCTGTGCCATCGCGCGGGCGCCGCTGCCCGTCGATCTGGCGGCCATCGGCCGCGCGCGCGGACGTCTTTCGATCGTCGGTATCGGCCCGGGGCAGGCATCGTGGCGCACGCCCGAGGTGAGCGCGTGGCTGGCCGAGGCAACCGACGTCGTCGGCTATGGGCTCTATCTGGATCTGCTGGGGAACGCGATTGCCGGCAAGGAACGGCATATGTCGGAGCTGTCGGAAGAAGAAGCGCGCGTGCGCCGCTCCATCGAGCTTGCCGCCGAGGGCCGCGAGGTTGCGTTGGTCAGTTCTGGTGACGCCGGAATCTACGCCATGGCGGCGCTCGCCTTCGAGGTGCTGGACCGGGACGATACCCCGACGTTCAACCGCGTCGACGTTCGGGTCAGCCCGGGCATCTCGGCGGTGCAGGCGGCGGCTGCGCGCATCGGTGCGCCGCTCGGCCACGATTTCGCGCTGATCTCGCTTTCTGATCTTCTGACGCCGTGGGAAGTGATCGAAAAACGCATTACCGCCGCCGCCATGGGCGATTTCACCGTTGCGTTCTATAATCCCGTTTCGAAGCGCCGCCGGACGCAACTGGCAACGGCAAAGGAAATCCTGCTCAAGCACCGGCCCGGCGACGTGCCAGTGGTGCTGGCGAGAAACCTGGGCCGCGAGGAAGAGGATGTGCGGGTAATCACTTTATCGGCGCTCGAAGTTGATATGGTGGACATGCTGACGCTGGTCCTCGTCGGATCGAGCGCCACCCGCCATATCAAACGTGGTATGCGGGAATGGGTTTATACGCCGCGCGGTTACGAAGCCAAACTGGCCGGCGAGTAAGGATAAGAGGAAACACGGATGAGAATTCTGATAGTCGCATTGTCGCTTGTTTTCATGGTGACGCAGGCCGACGCCCAGTCGACGCCGCCGTCGCAGGGCTCGGGGACGCAAGGCGTTCTCGGTGATATTGCGGATGTGGTCTTCAAGGAAGCCGAACGACGTATCATCAAGGAATATTACGACCGGGTGCCGGGCGCGAAACCGTCCGACGACGATGATGACGACAAGGCGAAGAAGGGCAAGAAGGACAAGGCCAAGGGCAAAGGCCGCGGCAACGGCCTGCCGCCGGGTCTTGCCAAGCGCGATCAGCTGCCGCCGGGCCTTGCCAAGCGCGGTAACCGGTTGCCGCCGGGCCTGATGAAAGGCGATCTGCCGCCGGACCTCGAGAGCAAGCTGGGCGATGCCCCCGACAACGTGGAGCGTGTCGTCGTCGACAGCGATGTGCTGCTGGTGCAGAAGGGCACCGAGATCATTCTCGATGTCATCGAAGGGGTCATCACAGGCCAATGACGGTTCATTTCATCGGTGCCGGACCGGGTGCGGCGGATCTGATCACGGTGCGCGGACTGAAGTTTATCCAGTCCGCGCCGGTGGTCCTGTATGCAGGCTCGCTCGTGCCCGAAGCGATCATCGCCGAAGCGCCTAAGGATGCGCTGGTCATGGACACGGCGCCGATGCACCTCGATCAGATCGTCGAGGAAATGCGCAAGGCCCACGCCGCCGGCAAAGACGTGGCGCGGGTGCATTCAGGCGATCCGTCGCTTTATGGCGCGGTCGCCGAGCAGATGCGGCGCCTCGATGATCTTGGCATCGACTATGACGTGACGCCGGGTGTCTCGGCCTACGCGGCGGCGTCGGCGGCGCTGAAGAAAGAACTGACGCTGCCGGACGTGGCGCAGACGGTGATCCTGACCCGGACCGCCGTGCGGTCGTCTTCGATGCCGGAAGGTGAAGACCTGGAATCGCTGGGCAAAAGCGGTGCGACCCTGGCGATCCATCTCTCGGTCAACAACCTCGCCCATGTGCAGCGGACATTGATCCCGCATTATGGCGAGGATTGCCCGGTCGTTGTCGCCTATCGCGTCAGCTGGCCCGACGAGATGTTCATCGAGGGCACGCTGGGCAATATTCGTGACAAGGTGAAGGCGGTGGGCATCACCCGTACCGCCCTGATCATGGTCGGCCGCGTGCTGGGACCGGAGACGTTCGAGGACTCGCGCCTATACGCCGAAGATCACCACCACGTGCTCAGGCCCAAGGCGAACCCCGCCGCCGAATAATGTTGCCGTGACAATGCCTTGATTGACGGTCTTCGGGTCGCCCCTTAGCGTGGGCCGAGCTGGAGAGAGCCATGCAAGCCACCGTCGAAAGCTTCATTTCCGATCTCGACCGCCGCATCGACGGCATCGTCGATGTGTGCACCATGTGCGGGAAGTGCGCCGACGTCTGCCCGACGCCCGCCGCTGCAGGCATTGACGGCACGTCGCCGGAAACGCTGACAAAAGGCGTCATCGATATTCTGAAAGGCGACGTGCACGATCCGGATGCCGAAACGTGGGCCAGGAAATGTTGCGGCACGGCGCGCTGCATCGATGCCTGTCCGGAAGGGATCAACCCGCGTTTCATGCTGGCGATGGCGCGCCGCCGCCTCAACGAACAGGGCACGATGGATGTGCGCCGCGGCACGGGACGCGATCTGTTCCAGGACATGAGTAAAGGCGTCCGGATGCTGTCGCGCCTGCAGTTGCCCGTCGACGTGCTGGCGCGGCTTAACCCGCCGGCCAAGCGGTCCGTCCCAGATACCGCGCCCGACCTGGTGTTCTATACCGGCTGCAATCTTCTGAAGACGCCACACATCGGCCTGATGTGCCTCGATATTCTGGATAAGCTCGGTGCCACCTATGAAGTTTACGGCGGGCCGGGAAATTGCTGCGGCGTGCTGCAGTTCCGGCCCGGCGATACGGAAAACGCCGGCCGCCAGGCGCTGACCACGATCCAGCGGTTTCACGAAACCGGCGCCAGCGAGGTGCTGGCCTGGTGTCCGACATGCCAGATCCAGTTCGGCGAGATCGTGCTGCCGTCCGTGACGCCGCCGGGCGAGACCCTGTTCGATATCAACATGTTCCCGGTCTACATGGCGCGCCGGCTCGACGACATGAAGCGCGTGATGACGGCACCGGTGAACAAGAAGGTCGCATTGTTCGAATTCCCGGGTGCGCGCGGTGTCACCGAAGCCGTGCAGAGCCTGCTTTCGGCGATCCCGGGGATCGAACTCGTCGATCTCGGGCTTGAACGCGCGGGCTATCAGATGTCGTCGCTGGTGACGCTGCCCGACTATCAGAAGACGGCGATTGCGGACGTTTTGAGGGCGGCGGAAGCCGCCGGCGTCACGACGCTTTGCAGCGTGTTCCATGCCGATCACCGCGAGATTTCATCCCACGAGGCGGCGTGGCCGTTCGAAATCGTGAACTACATGGACCTGATCGGCGAAAGCGCGGGTGTGCGGCGCGACGATCTGTTCAAGCGCCTGAAAGCGATGCAGGACGTTGATGCCATCGTTACCGAATCCGCCGATACCATCGCCGAACACGGCATGACCCTCGAACAGGCGCGCGACGCGGTGGCGGCCATGCTTGCGGAACAGATCCTGCCGGTCGAGCGTGACCGGCATCCGGACGCCGCCGACTAATCCAGGATTTCCAGCGCCCGCCGGGCGGCTTCATCAACGCTCGTCACAGTCTCGCCGTCCGGCAGCGGCGGCCGGTCGATCATGATCACCTCGATGCCGAGGGTGCGGGCCGCCTCGATCTTGGCATAGGTCGCGTCGCCACCGGCGTTCTTGGTGACCATCAGGTCGATGCCCAGCATCCGCATCAGCGCGACCTCGTCGTCTTTACGGTAGGGCGGGCTGCCGATGACGATCTCGGCATCCTGAAGGGGGAGGGATTCCGGTTTCTCGATCAGGCGGACGAACAGTTTTGTCGTGATGATGGGGGTGAACGCCACCAAATCGTTAACACCCGTGGTGATCAGGCAGGCATCGGACTTCCGGGAAATTTCCTGCACCGCCTCGCCGACACTTTTGACGTGGATCCAGTGGTCGCCATCCTGCGCGTCCCACGCCGGCCGGTTCAGAAGCAACCGTGGCACACCTTTTTCCACCGCTGCTTCGGCCGCGTGGCGGCTGATCTGCGCGGCATAGGGATGGGTCGCGTCAATCAGAAGACCGGCGGAGACGTCTTCGAGATAGGCGGCCAGACCGTCCGCGCCGCCGAAACCGCCTTCGCGAATCTCGCCCTTCGGGTACTTCGGGTTCTTTGTGCGGCCGGCCAGCGAGGTAATCACGCGAAGCCGCTCGCCCCGTTCGTCGACGAGGGCATCGGCAAGACGCCGCGCCTCCGCCGTACCACCCAGGATAACGACGGTCTTACGCGCCATGATCGCTCGTCCCGACGCGGGTCCCCGATCGGTCATAAACGATCACGCCGATTTCGGTCTCGCCGGCAAGAGATGCCATCGCCGTTTCCCTGGCCTGGCGGGCGATGATGTCGGCCAGCGGCACGTTCGCCTGCCGGCAAAGTTCCAGCGCTTCCATCGCCGTATTTGCGGTACGTATGGCGTCGGCGAGGTCGTTTGCGCAACCGCCGGTAACAGCGGCGTCGGCAAGTTTTTTCATATCCACCGACGATCGTTTGGAGTGAAGGTCGAGGTGCCCCTGCGCCAGCTTGGCCAGTTTGGCGACGCCGCCCGCAATCGTCAGCTTCGGCGCCGGATGGCGGCGCAGGTATTTCAAAAGACCGCCGGCGAAGTCCCCCATATCGATGAACGCCTGTTCCGGCAGGTCCGGGTGTTCGCGCATGGCCGCCGCCTCGGAGGTCGAGCCGGTGGCGGCGATCAGGTGTTCGATTCCCTGCAGGCGCGCGACGTCGATGCCGCGGTGGATCGAATTGATCCACGACGCGCAGGAATAGGGGATGACGACCCCGGTGGTGCCGAGCACGCTGAGCCCGCCCTTGATCCCGAGCCTGGGATTCATGGTCTTTTCCGCGATCTTGTCGCCGCCCGGGATCGAAACTGTCACCTCGAGGTCGCAGGCCGCGTCCAGTTCATCGGCAACGGCGGCCAGCGCATCGCCGATGATGGCGCGCGGTCCCGGATTAATGGCGGGTTCGCCGACCGCCACCGGCAGGCCCGGCAGCGTGACGGTGCCGACGCCGTCGCCGGCCTTGAAACGCAGTCCTTCACCTGCATCCAGCCGCCTTACCCCGGAAATCACCTCAGCGCCGTGCGTCACGTCCGGGTCGTCGCCGGCGTCCTTAATGACCCCGGCGCGCCAGCCGTCATCGGACGGTTCGCAGCGCGAAAGCGCAAACGTGGGCGCTTCGCCCTTGGGCAGGCGGATGGTAACGCGATCCTGTGGGGTGCCGGTCAACAGCGCCCGGAACGCCGCTGCGGCCGCCGCGGCCGCGCAGGTGCCGGTGGTCCAGCCCCGGCGCAGCTCGCCTTCAGGCTTGCGGGCATGTGAATGCGTCGTCATGGCGGGAGTGTAGGCCGATCGGAAGCCGACGCCAACGCCCGGAAGTGGCGAGCGGGCTTGATGAAATGCCGCATCTTCGTATGATTGGCGGGCGCAATTTAGGCGATTGGAAACATCATGGCAGACGACAAAAAAGAACCGGAATCCCAGCCGGAAACGCCGAACGTGCTGGATCCGGTGGATTCGGCACCGGACGAGCCGAAAGCGAAGAAATCTTCCGGCGGGAAACTGCTTCTACTGCTTGTCGGTATCGTCGTTGTCGCCTTCGTCATTGTGCTCGCCGGAACCGAATACTTCGCCAATCGCGGGTCGGATAGTGTCGCGACCTCAAGCGGCCCCTCTGTCGGCGGGCCGTTTACACTCGTCAATCACGACGGTGAAACGGTCACCGAAAAGGACTTCATGGGCGGCTACATGCTGGTCTTCTTCGGCTATACCTACTGCCCCGATGTTTGTCCGACAGCGCTCAGCGATATGGCGGCGGTGATGGATATGCTGGGCGATGAAAAGGCCCAGAAGGTCACGCCGGTCTTCATTTCCGTCGACCCGGGGCGCGACACGCCGGAACATCTTGCCGAATACGTTTCGTTCTTCCACCCGAAAACCGTCGGGTTGACAGGGACGGAAGAACAGATCAAGGCCGTGGCACGCGAGTACCGGGTGTACTACCGCCTGAACGAACCCGCGGGCGACGACCCGCAGGATTACCTCGTTGATCATACCTCGATCATCTACCTGATGGGGCCGGACGGGAAACTGGTGACACACTTTTCGCACGGAACCGACCCGAAGGCGATGGCCGAGAGGATCGGGCAGCTTCTGTGACGGCGCGCCGCCTATCCGGCGTTCCCGGCAGCGGACTGATCATTGCTGCGCCGTCGTCCGGCGCGGGCAAGACGCTGGTCACACTCGGCCTGCTGCGTCATCTGCGTGAGACCGGGATCGACGTCATTTCCGCCAAGACCGGGCCCGATTATATCGACCCGGCATTTCATACCGCCGCGACCAACCGGCCGTGCCGCAATCTCGACCCGTGGGCGATGCGGGACGAAACGCTGGCCGAACTTGCGGGCGACATGGCGGCCAAGGCGGACGACATCATCTGCGAGGGCGTCATGGGGCTGTTCGACGGCGCGACGCCCAGCGACGACCGCAATGACGGCTCCACCGCGGCGCTGGCCGAGATCACCGGCTGGCCGGTGGTGCTGGTGATCGATGCCTCCAAGCAGGCGGCGAGCGCCGCCGTGCTGGCGAAAGGTTTCGCGACGCACCGCAAGGGTGTCGACGTGGCCGGCGTGATCTTCAACCGGGTCGGTGGGGCACGGCACGTGGAGATCCTCAAAGGCGCGATGAAAAAGATCGCGCCGGACCTGGAAGTCTTTGGCGCGCTGCCGCGGAACGACTCGCTGGAACTGCCGTCCCGGCACCTGGGCCTGGTGCAGGCGCGCGAGCATCGCGATCTGGAAACGTTTCTCGACAAGGCCGCGGACTGGATCGCGGAACACGTCGATATCTCCGCCATGCGGCGTGCCATGCGGCCGTGGCCGGTGCGGCCGAAATCCGAAGCACCCTTGTTGCTGCCGCCATTGGGGCAACGTATCGCCGTCGCCCGCGACGACGCATTCGCATTTGCCTACCCGGCCGTGCTGGAAGGCTGGCGGGCGGCGGGCTCGGAACTGTCGTTCTTTTCGCCGCTCACCAACGAAGCGCCGGACCCCAAGGCCGACGCGATTTATCTGCCGGGCGGCTATCCGGAACTGCACGCGGGCCGTATTTCCGCCAACTGGGACTTCATGGACGGTCTGCAGCAGGCGGCCGATGCGGCGAAACCGATCTTCGGCGAATGCGGCGGTTACATGGTGCTGGGCAGCGGTCTGACCGATGCGGATGGCCGCCGCCATCCGATGGCGGGCCTTTTGCCGCTTGAAACGAGCTTCGCGACAAGACGGCTGCATATCGGTTACCGCCGTGTCACGCTGGCGAAAGCGGGGCCGCTGGGCGGTGCCCGAACGCGCTTTCGCGGTCACGAATTTCATTTCGCGACGGTGGTCGAGGAAGGACCGGGCCTACCGCTGTTCCGCGCCGAAGACGCGATCGGACGTGAACTTGGCGAGACGGGACTGGCCGACCGGCGGGTCGTCGGCTCGTTCATTCATCTGATAGACCTAGAGCGCGCCGACGGCGGGTGAAGGTGGTGGAAAGATGTTCGGATTGAAGAAAAAAACGAAAAAGCCGGTCGAGGTGCCGTTCTGGAAGCGCAAAGCGCTGCACGAAATGACGTCGGCGGAGTGGGAATCGCTTTGCGACGGTTGCGGCAAGTGCTGCCTGAACAAGCTCGAACACGAAACCACCGGCGAGATCCTCTATACCAACGCGGCGTGCCGCCTGCTCGATCTCGACACCTGCCGCTGTACGAGCTATGAGGAACGTCAGCGTTTCGTCCCCGACTGCCGCCGCCTGACACCCCAGAACGTGGGCACCATTCCGTGGCTGCCCATGTCCTGTGCTTACCGGCGCCTTGCCGAGGGCAAGGACCTGGAATGGTGGCACCCGCTGGTGTCCGGCACCACGGACACGGTGGTCGAGGCCGGAATCTCGGTGTTCGGGCGGATCGTGTCCGAACGCGATGTCGAAGACCTGGAAGATTATGTGGTAGACTGGCCGAAATAGGCAGCCGTACCCATATGCCGAAATGAACGTACGCAGACGATGGAGGAAACGACGTTGAGCCACTCACCCTACAAAGGCGTTTTCAGCGCCGCCGTTACCGCCCTTAAAGACGACATGTCGCCGGATCTCGATCTGATGGCGGAGCATTGCAAGTGGCTGCTGGCCAACGGATGCGACGGGCTTGCTATTCTCGGCACCACGGGCGAGGCCAACTCCTTCGGTCTCAAGGAACGAATTTCGATCATCGAAGGCCTGGTCGAGCGCGGCATCCCGGGCGATGTCCTGATGCCGGGCACGGGCTGCTGCGCCGCCGTCGATACCATCAACCTGACGCAGGCGGCGATCAATGCGGGCGCCAAGGGCGTGCTGATGCTGCCGCCGTTCTATTACAAGAACATGAGCGATCAGGGCCTGTTCGATGCCTTCGCGCAGGTCATCGATACGATCGCCGACGACCGCCTCAAGATTTATCTTTATCACTTCCCGCAGATGTCGGGCGTGCCGATCTCCTACGAACTGATCGAAATGCTGCTCAAAGCCTACCCGGAAACCGTGGTCGGCATGAAGGACAGCTCGGGCGTATTCGAGAACATGGTCGGCGCCGCCGAGAAGTTCCCGGGCTTTGCCGTATTCTCGGGGGCCGACGACCTGATGCTGCCGCTGCTGCGGCGTGGCGGTGCGGGCTGCATTACCGCCGCGGCCAACGTGTCGGCGTTCATGAACAGCGCCGTTTACAATGGCTGGATGGCGCATGGCGACACGCCCGAGGTCGAAGCCGCGCACGAGACGCTGAGCGCGATGCGCAAGGCGGTCTCCGGTTACCCGCTACCGCCGGCACTGAAGGCACTGACGGCGCGCAACACCGGCAACGCGGGGTGGAACAACCTACGCCCGCCGTTCGTAGCGCTCAGCGATGCCGACCGTCAGGCCCTGTTCGACGCGTTCGACGCGGTCGGTACGCCGATCCCGGCGGCGGCCTGACGCGACCGTTGGCGGCGCGCCGCACGAGCAAGGAATTCAGCTTCGAACTGGACGGCCGCGCCGTGCCGGTATTGCTCAAGCGAAACCGCCAAGCGCGGCGCATCATCCTACGCGTCGACCCGAAAACCGACGGCGTGGCGCTCACGGTGCCGTGGTATGCATCGGAAGCCGAAGCCCTCGGCTTTCTGGAAAGCCAGCACGCGTGGCTGCAGCGGCGGCTGGAAAAACTGCCGGAACGCATCCCGTTCGAGCACGGCCGGACCATTCCGATCCTGGGTGAAGACCATGTCATCGAGCACCGGCCCGAGGCGCGGCGCGGCGTGTGGCTGGAAGACGGCATCGTCTGTGTCTCGGGCGATATCGAACATCTGCCGCGCCGCCTGCTCGACTGGCTGAAGAAAGAGGCCAAGGCGCGGCTTGCCGATTTGGCGCAGGAAAAGGCCGCCGAGCTTGGTGTGCGCGTCGGCCGCGTCACGGTGCGCGATACCACGTCGCGCTGGGGCTCGTGTGCGCATGACGGCTCGCTCAATTTCTCCTGGCGGATGATCCTGGCGCCGCGCTTCGTGTTCGAATTCATCGTCGCCCACGAAGTCGCGCACATCGTCGAGCGCAACCACGGCCCGAATTTCCACAAGCTGGTGCAGCAACTGACGCCGCACGAGGAGCAGGCCGAAGCGTGGCTCAATGCCTACGGCCAGCGGCTGCACCGGATCGGCTGAAATTCAGACGGGCGGATCGTCGCGGCCGGCGAGACGGCTGGCACCGGTACGTGCGAACCGCAGCGTCTGCGTCCGGCGCCGGTTGCCGTTCATCGGAAATTCGTCGGCAGGCCTCAGGATCGCCGCGCCATACGTATCCGCGACGATCAGGCCGACGTCATCCGGCAGGCGGTCCTGCGGGAAATCCGGGTTCACCGCGAAATAGAAGAAATCGCAATAGGGCAGGTATTCCTGCCATTTGCCGTCGGCGCGAAAGTCGGCGAGCGAGCTTTTCACCTCGATCACGGTGAACCTGCCGTCCCGGTCCAGCGCCGCGACGTCGACGCGGCGCTTGTTGGTGAGCCGGAATTCAAGCAGCGGCGCATGGCCGAGGTCATTCATCAGGCGCACCACGCCGCGCGTGATATCGTCGGCGGCGCTGCCGGGAAGGGGGCCCTGTCGGATGCGCATGGCGGCCTCTCGTTTGCAAACGTCGAAGAGGATGCTAACAGGAAAGCATGGCGCACGCACAAACCCAGCTGCAGATATCGACGCACGGGCAGGGGCTCTACGAGTTCACCCGCGATGCGGTCGGATTCTGCGCCGAAAGCGGCATGGCGGCGGGGCTGCTGACGCTTTACTGCCGGCATACGTCGGCGTCGCTGACGATCCAGGAGAACGCCGACCCCGACGTGATCCATGACCTGAACGTGTTCTTCAAGAGGCTGGTGTCGGAGGACCCGTCGCTTTACCGCCACACCGCCGAAGGACCCGACGACATGCCCGCGCACATCCGGAGCGCGCTGAGCGATGTTTCGCTAAGCATCCCCGTCGCCGATGGCCGCCCGGTGCTGGGCACGTGGCAGGGGATTTACCTGTTCGAACACAGAACGCGCCCGCACCGCCGCAATGTCGTGTTGCATCTGAACGGAGACTAGATCTCCTCGATGATCACCGCTGCCTGCTTGGTGACGATCCCGAACGCGAGGTAACGGTATTTCCAGCCGTATCTCTCGACGGCTTCCTGGAACGCCTTGTATTCGTCGTCCCGCCACGTCGGGTTGATCAGGTATTCGTCGAACACCAGCACGCTGCCCGGCTTGATGCGCGACGCGAGCCCGTCGAGCACGGTGACGGTGGAACCGTAAATATCGCAGTCGATGTTGCAGCATTTCACATAGCCCGGATGCCCGGCGAGGAACGGCGCGAGCGTATCTTCGAACAGCCCCGCGTGCAGCGTCACGTTGGCGGGCACGTCCGGCAGCGCGCCATAGGTCGAGTAGACGCCCTCCGGCTCGCCGCCCCATGCGGCCGGCAGGCCGTGAAACGAATCGAAGCCGTGTACCGGCTGATCCGTCAGGCTTGCGATGTGGCGGATCGACTGGCCGTGCCTGACGCCGAATTCCAGCACAAGGCCGTCCCGTTCGGCGGCCGCCATCGCATGATCCAGCAAGGCGTACGGGCAGTGAATGATCTCCGTCTTCAGCGTCGAATGGCTTTTGACGTAGTCCCAACTGTCCAGCCACGCATCGACGGTGGCGTCGTCGTCGGGGAGGTCGGCGAACAGGCGCGATGCGTCGGCGCCGGTCATTTCCTTGGCGACCGCCTGATAGAACCGGGCCATGTCGTGGTCAGGCTGGATCTCGACCGCTTTGCCGAGCGTACGTATCGCCTGATCGAGGCCTGGTGAAATCATCTCCGTCAGGCCGAGGTTGCAGTAGGCGTCGGCGTGATCCGGGTCGTGGAAGACGGCATGCTGGTAAGCGTCGACGGCGTTTTCGTAACGCCCCGCCTCGCGGTGTGCATTGCCGAGGTTGTAGTGCGCGTCGGCGAACCCCGGCTGGTACTGCAGCGCCAGCTTGCAATGCGCGGCGGCTTCGTCGAACAGGCCCAGTTCGGAGAGCGTCGTCGCAAGGTTTGAATGCGCCTGCACGAGGTCCGGTGCACAACGGATCGCATCGCGATAGGCGCGGACGGCACCGGGTTTGTCGTCGTCGGCACGAAGCGCGTTGCCCAGGTTGTAGTAATGCTGCGCGGCGTCGGGCGCGAGACCGATGGCGGTGCGGAAGGAAAACGCGGCCTCGCCGTAGCGTTCCAGCGCCTGCAGCGCCGTTCCCTTGTTGCCGTGCGCGTCGGCGGCTTGCGGCGCCAGTTCAATGACCCGGTCGATCAGCGGCAGGGCATCCTCGGCACGGCCCTGCTGCAGACGCAGGATCGACAGCAGGTGAAACGCATCCACATTGGCGGGATCTTCGTCGATCACCTGCAGGTACCCGGCCTCGGCATCCTCAAGCGCGCCCTTCTGGTGGTGGGCGAGTGCGTCGGCAAGGAGGGGCGGCATGGTCGGGTCGGTCATGGCGTTACTATATCCCCCGATCAGCGGACTTGCGAGAGACCCCGTGACGTCCGATTGTTCGCTTATGGCGAAGGCAAGGACACGGAAAACGGATCAACGGCTGGCTGGCATCCGCGATGCGCTCGCCCAGGGACGGCCCGAGGACGCGCTGACGGCGGCGCGACGTCTGCTTGCCGGCCGGGTGCGCGATGCCGCGGTGCTTAACCTCGCCGGCATTGCGGCCTTTCAGTGCGGGGAAAAGGGCGACGCCCGCGATCTGCTGGAAGAAGCAGTCAAGCGTGCGCCGAAAGACGCAGAGATCCGGATGAACCTCGGTAACGTGCACGCCGCATCCGGCGAGACGGCGGCGGCACTTGAAGCGTATGCAGCCGGGTCCGAACTGGCGCCGGCGTATGCGGAACCGGCCTACAATGCCGGGCTCCTGCTCGCGGGGCGTGGTCGGCACCGGAATGCGGCGGCCTGGTTCGAAACCGCGATGGCGCGCGATCCGTCGCATGGCGGTGCCGCGATCGGCCATGCCGAGGCCCTTCGGAGCGCCGGCGATCTTGCAGGGGCGCGCACGGCACTCGAAGCGTGGGTCGCCCTCAACCCCGATGACCCGGTCGCATACACGAACCTGGCGGCGGTGCTGAGCGGGACGGGCGATGACGCCGCTGCTTGCGATGCCGCGGCAAAAGCAGCGGCGCTCGATCCCGGTCTGGCGGCGGCACATTTCAATCTCGGTGTGGCGCAGCAGGGGCTGGGCCAACACGAAGCGGCGGCCGAACAGTACCGGCGTACCCTGGCGCTCGAGCAGGGACACGCCGCCGCCGCACTCAACCTTGGCGAAGCCTACGCGGCACTGGGTGAACGCGCGGAGGCCGAAAAAGCCTACCGGCGTGCGCTCGGCATCGATCCCGGATTTGCCAAGGCGGCGATCAATCTGGCGGACATGTCGCTCGTGGCCGGCGACCCGGCGTCGGCTCTCGATGAGATCGGCCGCTTCATGCAGCGAACGCCGTCGCACCCGGCGGCATTGGCGTTTAAGGCCTTCGCGCTCCGCGATCTCGGCCGCGAAAAGGATGCACTGAACCTGGACGACCCGGACCGGTTTATCCGGCGGCGGCCGCTTGCGGCGCCGGACGGGTTCGACGACATGATGGCATTCAATGCCAAGCTTGCCGAGCACGTGCTGTCGCATCCGACGTTGACCCCGTCACCGAAGGCCCATGCAACACGCAAGGGGCGTCATTCCGGCGAGTTGCTGACGGCACCGCTTGGGCCCATGGCGGCGTTCCGCAGCGAAATCGAAGAGGCTTTCCGCGCCTATAAACGCAGTTTCGCCGGCGAGCCCGCGCACCCCTTCATCGATGCCTGCCCCGGCGAGATCGCGATATCCGTCTGGGGCGTGGTGATGGAGCAGGACGGCCACCAAGTGCCACACATCCATCCGGCGGCATGGCTGTCCGGCGTCTATTATGCCGAGGTGCCGGAGAGCGTGCGCGACGACGATCCGGAACGCGCCGGCTGGATCGAATTCGGCCGGCCGCCGGAAGACATTCATGCGGCGCACGATCCGGCGGTGACGTATTTCAAGCCGGAGCCGGGGCTGATGCTGCTGTTCCCAAGCCATTTCTATCACCGGACGGTGCCGTTGGCGGGGACGGCACGGCGGATTTCCATCGCTTTCGACGTCTTTCCGGCAGCCGGATGGGACTAAGGGTAATCCCTAATTACGGGGCCAATGCGAAACCGCTACCGTAAAGATGGTTCAGAGCCATTATCCTCTGATTGCCCTCCCTGTCGGCACCAAGTGCCGGAAAAGACTCAAAGCGCCATCCCGTTCGGGTGGCGTTTTTTTCTGCCTAAATAGCGACGCTGCTAAGTGTAATCCCCAATTTCGGTGCATGCGCTTGACCACTACGTTGCGCCGCATGGGGACGACGAGATGCTCAGCACTTATTCAGAAAAGGCCTAGTTATTGATATGAGAACAGCCTCACCCGCCCGAATTGCTGTGCTTTTTGTTTGCGCTGCGATGATTGCCGGTATTGTTCCGAGTGGAACACGCGCCGACCAGGAATATGCTAATGTGCCTGCCGCCGGTACCGATGTCGGCAGTGTAATGCGAGCACGCGGCAACATTGCGAGCATACTGCAGAACCTGCCGCGAACTCTCTCGCAGGGCAGCGACGTAAAGTTCCTGGATACCATCCTGACCGGAAATGATACCCGTGCCGAGATTCTGCTTCTCGACGATAGTCAGTTGTTCATTGGGGATAACTCCGAGCTGACCATCGACGAAATGGTGTATGTCCCGGGTAAGCAGGGTAAGGGCTTGCTGACCCTGACTAAGGGCGTGTTCCGGATGATCTCGGGCAAAGTGAACAAGGTCAATGGCGGTACGCTGACCATGCGGACGCCGATTGCGACGATTGGCGTGCGCGGGACCGATTTCTGGGGGCTTCAGGAAGAAAACAAGCTGACCATGGCATTGATCGACAACGGGATTGTCGAAATCACGGGGCCGGACGGACGCACCGTGACGCTCGATACGCCGCTTGAAGCCGTGGTTATCGAACGGGGTCAGCCGACACCTGATGCGCCTTTCAATCTGACGCCGGAGCAACTGGCGGAAGCGGCAAAATCCATCACATACTGATTGCACTTTCATCGGCTTGCCGGCCGAGAAGAAGGCGGCGCCATCCCGGTCTTGGGGTGGCGTCTTCTTTTTGCGCTCCCCATATGTCCAAAAGACGAACAGGAAGGAGACGCAAATGTCCTCTGCCATCGACTTGCTGATTTCGCCGCGTCCGACGGACCTGGGCGATTTCGAAGTGCGCCGCGTACTGCCGTTCAAGGAGCGGCGCATGGTGGGGCCTTTCATATTCTTCGATCACATGGGCCCTGCCGAATTTCCGCCTGGCAAGGGCATCGATGTCAGGCCGCATCCGCACATCGGCCTTGCCACCGTGACCTATCTTTTCGAAGGCGAGATCATGCATCGGGATTCGCTTGGCTGCGAACAGGCGATCTGTCCGGGTGCCGTGAACTGGATGACGGCGGGGCGCGGTATCGTGCATTCCGAACGCACAGGCGATGAGGAGCGCGCCCGTGCATCCACCATCCACGGCATTCAGGCGTGGGTCGCGCTGCCCAAGTCGCACGAGCAGACCGAACCCGCGTTCAAGCATCATCCGACGGAATCCCTGCCCGAATTCAGCGAGGGCGGCGTCTGCATGAAACTGATCGCCGGAGAGGCGTTCGGCCGGAAAGCGGATGTCGATGTGCTGTGGCCGACCGTGTACCTGGACATTCAGGCCGGTAACGGCTGCCGGATCGCCATTCCGGACGAACATGAAGAGCGAGCCCTTTACGTCGTGTCCGGCGGCATCGAAATCGACGGCGAGGCCGTGCCCGAGCACACCATGGCGGTCCTGAAGCCCGGTGCGAACCCAGACGTCGTTTCGACGGCGGAAAGCCGCGTCATGCTGTGCGGTGGCGCACCGATGGACGGTCCCCGCAAGATATGGTGGAACTTCGTCGCCTCCGACAATGATCTTCTGGAGCAGGCCAAGGCGGACTGGAAGGCCGGCAAGTTCGCAAAAGTGCCCGGCGATGACGAATTCATCCCGCTGCCGGAATGACGGCTGAGCCTTGGAAACGCCGGGGGCGTTGGTTAAGGTCGGGTATTCTTTGATCCTGGGGCCACGGATACGAAATGGACGATTCCGAACTTGAAAAATTCGAGCGCAAGGTGGCCGTCAGGCCCTTGCGGGTTTCAGATTATCCGGCGGTTCTCCGGGTTCAGACAGACGTTTTCAAAAGCATCCAGCCTTGGGGACGTCCGCATTTCCTGAGCCAGCTCCGGTCCTTTCCCGAAGGCCAGATGGGTGTCGAGGTCGAGGGCGAACTGGTGGCCATTTCGTCGTCGTTGCTGATCTCGGGGCATGTCGCGTCCAGCGCGCACGATTTCGACACGGTCACCGACGACGGCTTCATCCGGAACCACCGTGAGGACGGCGAATACCTTTACGGTATCGATATCGCCGTGCTCAGGGAGTACCAGGGCTACAAGCTGGCGCGCCGGCTGTATGAAGCGCGCAAGGAACTGGTCGTTGCGAAGAACTTGAAAGGCATCGTCATCGGCGGCCGTATTCCGGGTTACCACCAGCATGCCGACGAGATGACGCCTGAGGAATACGTCGAAAAGGTCGTCGCCCGCGAACTCGATGACCCGGTCCTCGTGGCGCAGCTCGCAAACGGGTTCGAGATCATCCGCGTGATCCACGATTACCTTGCCGAGGACGAGGAAAGCTGCGGCAACGCGGTGCTGATGATCTGGCGAAACCCGGATTACCGCGCCGAGGAAGGGGCGCAGAATCTCCCCGGTTCTGCGCGGCTGTGCATCGTCCAGTACCAGATGCACAAGGTCGAGAGCTTCAAGGACTTCGCCCAGCAGTGCGAGCACTTCGTCGGCACGGCATCGGAATACCGGGCCGATTTCTGCGTCTTTCCCGAACTGCTGACGACGCAGCTGTTCTCAATCATGACCACGGACAAGCCGCAGGATGCGGCGCGTGCGCTCGATCAGTTCACCGAACCGTACCTGGAGATGTTTGCCGAGCTGGCGATCCGCTACAACGTCAACATCGTCGGCGGGTCGCACCTTGCGATCGAGGACGAGCGTCTGTTCAACATCGCCTACCTGTTCCGCCGCGACGGCACCCTGGAAAAACAGTACAAGATTCACATCACCCCGGCGGAAGTGAAGTGGTGGGGCGTCAGCGGCGGCGAGAAAGTGCACGTGTTCGATACCGACCGCGGCAAGGTCGCGATCCTCATCTGCTATGACATCGAGTTTCCGGAACTGGCACGGATCGCGGCCGGCAAGGGGGCCAATATCATCTTCGTGCCGTATAACACGGACATGCGCTCAGGCCATCTGCGCGTCAGCCTGTGCGCCCGGGCACGCGCCATTGAGAACCATGTTTATGTCGCGGTCGCCGGCGCATGCGGCAACCTGCCTTATGTGTCGACGGCGGAAATTCACTACGCGCAATCGGGCATCTACACGCCGTCGGATATTTCCTTCGACCGCGAAGGCATCGCGGCGGAGTGCACGCCGAATGCCGAGATGGTGCTGATCCACGATCTCGATCTGGACAAGCTGCCGCATCACAAGCATTTCGGCACGGTTCGCAACTGGATCGATCGGCGCAAGGACCTCTATACAATCGAATACGACGACGGCACCGAAAAGTTTACGGTCTAACCGCGAACCTAGCCGCCTACGACGTTTCGGGGGCTTCCTGCGACATAGGCGTCGATGTTGTCGACCATCTGGTCGGCAAGGCCCTGGATCGCCTCGATGCTGGCCCATGCCACATGCGGTGTCAGGATGAAGTTGGGCATGTCCATGACGTCCAGGAACGGGTGTCCGTCCGGAACCGGTTCCGTGGTGACGACATCGAACGCGGCGCCGGCGATCTTGCCGGCCTTCAGCGCGTCGACCAGGGCCTGTTCGTCGACGAGACCGCCGCGCGCGGTGTTGATCACCAACGGTCGTTTTTTCATCTGATCGAACTCGGCTGGGCCGAGCAGGTTCCGCGTGCTGTCCATCAAAGGGCAGTGCATCGTGATGACGTCGCTTTCCGAGAGAATGCGCTCGAACGGCGTATAGAGCGGCCCCATGCCGTCGACGCCCTTGTAGGTCGAGTAGCGGACTTCCATGCCGAAGGCTTCCGCCAGTTTGGCGACGGATTTGCCCAGCACGCCGTCACCGATGATGCCGAGCACCTTTCCCTTCAGGTCGAAGATCGGATAGTCGAAGTAGCAGAACTGGTCCGCTTCCTTCCAGCGCCCGGCGGCGACCGAAAGATGATAGGGGCGAATCGAGCGGCTGAGCGAGAGGATCAGGCCCATGGTGTGCTCGGGCACGGTCGCAATCGCGTATTCGCGAATGTTGGAAACCGTGATGCCGCGTTCGGCGCAGGCCTTGAGGTCGATGATGTCGGTGCCCGTCGCGGCGACGGCGATCATCTTCAGCTTCGGCAATGCGGCGAGGGTCTCCGCACGCAGCGGCACCTTGTTTGTGATGATGATTTCGGCATCCCCGGCGCGCGCGACGACATCCTCGGGCTTGGTGCGCGGATATTCCTCGATGGTGTGTGCAAATGCCGGCGGCCGCACGGTGACCTGTTCGGGAAGCGTTTCCCGGTCAAGGAACACGATATGCCTGGATGCGCCGGTATCTTTTGAAGCCATGGTCTTAAATCCCCCTTTTCACGCATTAAATGTATAGAGCGGACGGGCGGCAATCCAGCATTGGACACTTTTTATTCCTGCTTTACCGTCGCACCCGAATAACGAATTCGTTTCAACAGAGGACATCCGACATGCTCTATGACCATCGCACCTATACCTGCCGTCCCGGCACCATCAAAAAGCACCTTGAGCTTTATCGCGAACACGGCTGGGAACCGCAGACCCGGAATCTCGGCAAGCCGGTCCTTTACGCGATGACGGAAACGGGGGATCCCAACAGTTATGTGCATGTCTGGGCCTACGAGGACGCCGCCGACCGGGCCAAGAAACGCGCCGCCATGCAGGCCGATCCGGATTGGCAGAACTACCTCAAAGTCAGTGCCGAAGCAGGTTACCTGGAAAAACAGCAGAACAAGCTGCTGATCCCGGCGCCGTTCTTCGAGCCCTGATCCAGCGACAACGCGCCTCTTGCCTGTGCCGGGTGGATTCCGCAATAATTCCGCCATGTTCGGGAGGGCAGCCTTATTTCGTATGACGGCGACGGCGGTGCTGGCGGCACCGCTGCTGCTTGGCGCGTGCAGTTCCACCAGCGACGACAACGAAAGCATCGTTGCCGCCTCGCCGACTGCGATCACCGTCACGACGCTGCGCTTTGCGGAGCCGACGGCGATTGCCGAACGGCACTGCGCCAAGCACGGCCGCAAGGCCGTGTCCCGCGGCGGGGTCAAGCTCGGGGTCGGCTACAAGACCATGTGGGGCTTCGACTGCGTCGATCCGCAATGATGCCGACTGATCCGGGTGGCCGCCCGATCCGTACCTAAGGCATGCACCCGAACAGACCTTTTTCCCGACATTCATGACCGAAAAAGCGCCCCTGATCGTCTGGTTCAGGCAGGACCTCCGGATCGCCGATAACCCGGCGCTGATGCAGGCCGTGCAAAGCGGGCATCCGGTGTTGCCGGTCTATATTCTCGACGACGAGACCCCGGGCGGCTGGAAGCCGGGCGGCGCGGCGCGGTGGTGGCTTCATCATTCGTTGCAGGCATTGCGCGACGCGCTGGCGGATCGGGGCGCGACGCTGGTGCTGCGCAGAGGGGCGGCGGCGGAAGTCATGTCGCGACTGGTGCGCGAAACCGGCGCAGCGGGCGTTTACTGGAACCGGTGCTATGAACCCTATGCGATCAAGCGCGACATGGCGCTTAAGGAAGACTTGCGGGCGCGCGGGCTGGACGCGCAGAGCTTCAACGGATCGTTGCTGTTCGAACCGTGGACCATCGAGACCAAGCAGGGCGGTTTTTACAAGGTATACACCCGGTTCTGGCATGCATGCCGGGAGAAGGGCGACCCGCCCGCGCCGTTGCCGGCACCGGACAACATTCCTGGACCGAAACCCGACGTTGAGACCGACGCGCTGGACGACTGGGACCTGCTACCGACGACGCCGGACTGGGCCGGGGGCCTTGGTGCGCGCTGGCAGCCCGGCGAAGCGGGCGCGATGGCGCGGTTTTGCGAATTTCTCGAAACCGGCCTGGAGGGCTACAAGACGCGCCGCGATTTCCCCGCCGATACGGTGACGTCCAACCTGTCACCGTTTCTGCATATCGGCGATATCGGGCCCCGGCAGGTCTGGCACGAAACGGTCCGTCACGCCGGCTGGACCGATGCGACGGAGAAGTTCCTCAAGGAACTGGTCTGGCGCGAATTCGCCTATCACGTTTTCTATCATCTGCCGGACCTGCCGGACGCGCCGATGTACGCGCGCTTCAAGGCGTTTCCGTGGGCCGACGACGACGAGATGCTCGCCGCCTGGCAACAGGGACGAACCGGTTATCCCATGGTCGATGCCGGCATGCGCGAGCTTTGGCAGACCGGTCACATGCACAACCGCGTCCGCATGGTGACGGCGTCGTTCCTGGTAAAGCATCTCTTGCTGCCGTGGCAGGCGGGCGAGGCCTGGTTCTGGGACACGCTGGTCGACGCCGATCTCGCCGTGAACGCGTTCAGCTGGCAGTGGGTCGCGGGCTGCGGTGCCGATGCGGCGCCTTACTTCCGCATCTTCAATCCGATCATGCAGGGATCGAAGTTCGATCCCGATGGCGCGTATATCCGCAAGTACGTCCCTGAAATCGCCGGCCTGCCCGACAAGTATCTGTTCGCGCCCTGGGAAGCACCGGACGACGTGCTGCACGATGCCGGTATCGAACTGGGCAAGACTTACCCAAAACCTGTTGTCGACCACAAAACGGCGCGCGAACGCGCGCTGGCGGCTTTCAAGTCCCTGCCCGAAAACGAACCCGCCTAGGTGAGCCAGCGCAGCGCCTCGTAGGCGGCAAGGCCCCAGGCGATCAGCGTGATCAGGATCGTCACCAGCGGCTGGCTGCGGACGCGGGCGAAAGGCTGCGGGCGGGAGCCGGCGTCGAGTACCGTCTGGTGGCCGATCTCGCGGTGGCGGTTGCGGCGGAATGTTTTGAGGGCCTCGCGCTCGACTTCCTCGAAACCGTGGCGCAACGACGTGAACTCCCGGTAAAACGGGACCACGACGCCGACGAACATCATCGCCGCGCCGGCAATGCCGTACCAGGGCACGTAGCCGAGCCCGCCCGATCCGCCCAAAAGCGTACCGACGAGGACGAACCCGGCCCCGTTGATGCCGATCAACAGGTGCACAAGCCGGCGGCGGCGGTCGCGGTCGATCATGGCGTTATCCGGGTTTTCGCATCACCAGCGTCGACCAGCCGTCGCGCTGCCACTTGCCGACGAAGACAAGCCCGTGCGCGCGGTGCCGGGACGCCACCCAGCGCGCATCGCGGTCGAGCAGACCCGACAGAACGACCGTGCCGCCCGGCGCGAGATGCCGCGCCGTTTCCGCCGCCATGCCGATCAAGGGCCGGGCCAGGACATTGGCGACGATCAGGTCGAAGGGCAGGCTGCGTCTGACGGCGTCGCTCAGATACCCGGTGCTGCGGACCGCCTGGATGCGGTGACGGAGGCCGTTGTCGCGCGTATTGGCGTGCGTCACGCGGACGGCTTCCGGGTCGATGTCGGCAGCAAGGACCTGCGCGGGCCAGAGCTTGGCGATCGCGAAGGCGAGAATGCCCGACCCGCAGCCGAGATCGAACGCATTCGTCACGGTCTTGGATTTGGCGAGGTCGGCAAGCGCGGCAAGGCACGTTCCCGTCGTCGGGTGCGTGCCCGAGCCGAACGCGGTGCCGGCGTCGATGCGGAACGGAATGCAGGCGGCCGGCAGCGGGCCGTCGTAATGGCTCGGATAGATGAAGAACCGCCCGAGCCTGAGCGGCGCGAACGTGGCCATGTTCTCGGCGAGCCAGTCGCGCGGTGTCAGGAACTCGACACTGAGACCGGGCACTTCGATGCCGAGGGCATCGGCGGCAATGGCAAGTCCCGCTTCGATGGCCGCCGTATCGGGTTCGGCGTCGGTGTAGCCCTCGACCCGCCACGGGATATCGTCGTCGCCTATCGACGTGACGGCGACCGATATGCCTTCGAACACGGTTTCGAACGCAGGCACGGCGTGCTGCGGCACCGTGACCTCGAGCCGCCAGAGCGGTTGCGCGGCCGGTGCGGTCATCATGCAGGCAGCACGAAGCTGGCCATGACACGCTTCTGGCCTGCCTTTTCGAAGTCGATATCCAGCTTGTCGCCGTCGACGGACGTAATCTTGCCGTAGCCGAATTTCTGGTGGAACACGCGGACACCGATATCGAAGCCGGAGCCGTCGCTGGTCGGCTTGTAGCTGGCGCCCCGGTCGACCTCGACCATGCGGCGGCGTGAACGCGGAATGCCGTCGACACCGGCGAACGGGTCCTCGATCTGTTTCGATGCCGCGTCCTGGCGTGCATAGACGCCGCTTTCGGAAAACACGTCGATATGTTCGGCGGGCAGTTCGTCGATGAAGCGCGACGGGGTCGCGCTCTGCCACTGGCCGTAAACACGCCGGTTCGCGGCAAACGAAATCATGGCGTGCTTGCGCGCGCGCGTGATGCCGACGTACGCCAGCCGGCGCTCTTCCTCCAGCGATGCCAGCCCGCCCTCGTCGAGGGATCGCTGGTTCGGGAACAGGCCCTCTTCCCAGCCCGGCAGGAAGACGGTCGCGAACTCCAAGCCTTTGGCGCCGTGCAGCGTCATGATGCTGACCTTGGCGGTATCGCTGCGTTCCTCGTTTTCCATCACCAGGCTGACGTGTTCGAGAAACGAACCCAGCATCTCGAAATCTTCCAGTGCGACCACGAGCTCCTTCAGGTTATCGAGCCGGCCCGGCGCATCCGGTTCGCGCTTGGCGCGCCACATGTCGGTATAACCGCTGTCTTCCAGGACCTGCTTGCAGAGTTCAGCCGGCGGCTGTGCCGACGCCTGTACCCGCCACATGTCGAACATCGAAAGTAGATCGCCGAGCGACTTCTTGGCCTGCGGTCGCAGCTCGTCGGTCTCCAGCAGCTTGGTAATGGCGCGGGTCAGCGAGATGCGCTCGGCGCGGGCATAGGTATGAATGATCTGCAGCGTCGATTTGCCGATGCCGCGTGTCGGCACGTTGACGATGCGCTCGAACGCAAGATCGTCGTCGGGCTGGGCGATAACCCGCAGATAGGCGATGGCGTCGCGGATTTCCTGGCGCTCGTAAAAGCGCGGGCCGCCGATGACGCGGTACGGGATGCCGAGGGTGATGAGGCGTTCTTCGAATTCGCGGGTCTGAAAGCCGGCGCGCACCAGCACCGCCATATCGTTCAGTTTTTCGCCCTTGTTCTGGTAGGCCTCGATCTCGTCGCCGACCAGCCGCGCTTCGGCCTCGCCGTCCCAGACGCCGCGCACCCGGACTTTTTCGCCGCCGTTGATATCGGTCCAGAGCGTCTTGCCGAGGCGCCCTTCGTTGTGGGTGATCAGGCCCGACGCGGCGGCAAGGATATGCGGCGTCGAGCGGTAGTTGCGTTCCAGCCGCACGACACGCGCGCCCGGGAAGTCTTCCTCGAAGCGCAGGATGTTGCCGACCTCGGCACCGCGCCAGGAATAGATCGACTGATCGTCGTCGCCGACGCAGCAGATGTTGCGGTGGCCCTGCGCCAAAAGGCGGAGCCAGAGATACTGGGCGACGTTGGTGTCCTGATATTCGTCGACCATGATGTAGCGAAACCGGCTCTGATAGCTCTTGAGGACGTCCGGCTGTTCCTGGAACAGTTTCAGGCATAAAAGAAGAAGATCGCCGAAATCGGCGGCGTTCAGCGTCGCCAGGCGTTCCTGATAGTCCTTGTAGAGATCGAGCACCTTGCCGTCGCCCTGACCGGCTTCGGACGTCGGTACTTTGTCCGGCAGAAACCCCCGGTCCTTCCATCGCTGGATGATCCCGGAAATCGCACGCGGCGGCAGGCGCTTTTCATTGATGTCGTGGACGTCGATCAGCTGCTTGATCAGGCGGACCTGGTCGTCGGCATCAAGGATCGTGAATTGCGGGCTCAGGCCAACGGCCTCGGCGTTGGCACGCAGGATGCGCGCGCCGATGGCGTGAAAGGTGCCGACCCACCAGCCTTCGACGGGGCGCCCGACCAGATGCGAGACCCGCTCCTTCATCTCGCCGGCGGCTTTGTTGGTGAAGGTGACGGCGAGGATTTCGCCGGGCCCGGCGCGGTTCTGCATCAGGATGTGCGCGAGCCGGGTGGTGAGGACCCGGGTTTTGCCCGTGCCGGCGCCGGCGAGAACGAGCACCGGTCCTTCGACCGCTTCGACCGCGGCGCGCTGGCTGTCGTTCAGACCATCCAGATACCCGGGTGCCTGCCGGGGTGCAGCGGGCACGGCGCGCGGTTCGTCGTCGAGTTCGAAGGGATCGGACATACGCCGGTTATAACACGTGAGGGGGGGCTGGAAACCGTCTGCTGGAGACAAAATCTACTGATTGTGCTCTTCGTGGCGAACCTTAAGGAGCGCGCGGTTATAGGCCATCATGACGTCGCGGTGATGCACGCAGCCGGTGAACACCTTGGTGTGCGGGTCGCGCAGCACGGCGATGTGATCTTCGCCCGATTCGCGCATGACCCGCATGGCCGCGCCCAGGTTGTCGCCCTCGTTCAGCACCGGCGGATGCAGGCGTGCGACGTCGGCGGCGCGCAACAGATCGTTGCAGTCGCTGTCGAATAGCGTGACGCCGCAGTCGTGCAGCGTAATGGTGCCGTACAGTTCGCCGGTCGGCTGCACGACGAACAACTCGCCGGTCGTCGATGCGCTCAGTTTTTCCCGGATGTCGCTGATCGGCGTCTCCATAGAGATGGTCTCGGCGACGACATTGGTGCCGTGGTCGAGGATATGCCGGACCTTGATGGTGTCCAGGACCTCAGCCTCGAAACCGTCGCGTAGGTCGACGTTGCGCCGCCTGAGCGTTTCCGCGAAGAACGATGCGCCGAACAGGTGATGCGTCAGCTCCGTCGAAACGACGATGGCCAACATCACGGCAAGCGAGAGCTTATAGTCGCCGGTGATCTCGAAGATGATCAGCGTTGTCGATATCGGCGCGCCGAGCACCGCGGCTGCGACCGCACCCATGCCGACCACGGTGTACACGCCGACACCGGATGCCAAGGTCGGAAACACGTCGGCCGCGATCAGTCCATAGCTTGCGCCCACGGCAGCACCGAGCACCAGCGCGGGCGAAAACACGCCGCCCGAGAATCCGAAGCCGAGACAAAGCGCCGTTGCGAAGATCTTGGCGATGCCAATCGCGATCAAAAGCTGCACGTCGAACTGGCCAAGGATGGCCCACTCGACGAATCCGTATCCGACGCTCATGATCTGCGGCAGCCAGATCGCAATTACGCCGACGATGGCGCCGGCAACGGCGGGTTTCGCCCAGACCGGCATCTTGACCCTGGGGGACAGTTCCTGCGCCCAGAAGATGCTCTGCATCATGACGATGGAGGCGACCGCGGCGACAATGCCGAGACCGATGAAGGCCGGGAATTCCCAGAACGATGCAATGTGATTGTCGCCAAGCAGGAACGCCGAAACCTCGCCGAAATGAATGTGCGACAGCGCCGTGCCGGCGACGCTGGCGACGACAATCGGTGCGAAGGTCTTGAGAGCATACTGTCCGACCACGACTTCGGTCGCAAAAAGCGCGCCGGCGATGGGCGCATTGAACGAGGCAGAGACCGCCGCCGCGACACCGCAGCCGAGAAGCGTTCTGGAGAGTGAGCGGGAGAGGTGAAGCCGTCTGGCGATCCAGCCGGCAAGCGATGCGCCCAGGTGCACGGCAGGCCCTTCGCGGCCGACCGACGCGCCGCTACCGACGGAGATTGCGCTGCACAGCGCGGAAACGATGCCGACCCGCGACGACATCTGCCCGGCGCGCATGGCCGAGGCTTCGACAACATCGGCGACGCCCTGCGCCTTGCCGCCCGGCATCAGTTTCCATGTGATCAGGCCGACGACCAGCCCGCCGGCGGCGGGGATCAGGATCAGTTTCCAACTTTCGACCGTCAACTCGTAACGGGCCAGCATATTGGTGGTGAAACCGAACGACGAAAGTTCGATCAGTTCGATGGCTTCGCGAAAGACGATGACCGCCGCGCCGGCGACACACCCGACGACAAGGCCCAATCCGACCAGCAAAAGATGCTCGTTCCGGATCGTCTTGCGAAAGGCGGACTGGATATGTCCAAACGTCAAACGCGATTGCGGCATTCTGGTCCCCGGCTTCAGAACAGAAGCATAGGGCTGAATTCCTTAAAGAAAAGGATAACGCCGATAACTTTTCGGTGACTGTGCCGCGCGCTTAATACTTGGCCGCGTCGAGGGAGTAGCCGGCGGAACGCACGGTGCGAATCAGATCCGCTTCCGAATCCTGGTTCAGTGCTTTTCTAAGCCGGCGGATGTGCACGTCCACCGTGCGCAGTTCGACGAAGATGTCACGGCCCCAGACCTTGTCCAGGAGCTGTTCGCGCGAGAAGACGCGGCCCGGCTTTTCGAGGAACGACTTGAGCAGACGGAATTCGGTTGGCCCCAGTTTGATTGCCTTGCCGCCGCGGGTCACGCGATGCGACGTGAGGTCCATTTCGATATCGGCATATGACAGAAGTTCACCCGACTGTTCCGGGTGCGCCCGGCGCAGCACGGCCTTGATGCGCGCGGTCAGTTCCGCAGGCGAAAACGGTTTCACGATATAATCGTCGGCGCCGGTTTCCAGGCCGCGGATACGGTCGCTCTCTTCGCCTTTTGCCGTCAGCATGATGACGGGCATGCCGCGGGTTTCCGATTTCTGCCGTAGCTGGCGGCAGATTTCGATGCCCGATACGTTGGGCAGCATCCAGTCCAGGACCACCAGGTCCGGCGTGTCGGCGTCGACCGCTTCAAGGCCGGATTCGCCGTCACGGGCAATCGCGACATGGAAGCCTTCGTTCTCGAGGTTGTAACGCAGCAGTTCGACGAGAGACGGGTCGTCTTCGACAATCAGAATACGTGACGTATCGGTCATGGCAGTATCCATCTTCAGTCCTCACCGCCGACGACGGTGTAACTAGATTGATCGCCCTTGGGCCGGGTGTCCTCCGGCATTGTACCATGGACGAGAAAATAAACATGCTCGGCAATATTCGTCGCGTGATCGCCGATGCGCTCGATGTTCTTGGCAACGAACAGCAGGTGCGCACAGGCGGATATGCTCCGCGGATCCTCCATCATATACGTCAGCAACTCGCGGAACAGGCTGGTGTGCAATGCGTCGACTTCCTCGTCGCGCAGCCGCACGTCCTCGGCGATGTCCGCGTTGCGCTGCAAGTACGCGTCGAGCACGGTGTTGATCATGCCCTGTACCACGTTGCCCATGCGCGCGATGGTGCGGCTCGGGCCGACCGGCGGGGTCTGGGTGATGGCGACGGTGCGCTTGGCGATGTTCTTCGAATAGTCGCCGATGCGCTCGATCACGCTTGCGATGCGGAGCGCCGTGATGACGACGCGCAGGTCGTCGGCCATCGGCTGACGTAACGCCAGCATCGAGATGGTGTGCTGGTCGACGTCTTCCTCGATGGCGTCGATGCGCTTGTCGCTGACGATCACCTGCTCGGCCAGTTCGCCGTCGCGTTTGACGAGCGCCTTGATCGCGTCCGCGAACTGATGCTCCGCCAGACCGCCCATCTCGGCGATGAGGTTGTCGAGCTGGTTCAGGTCCTCGTCGAACTTGGAAACGATGTGGTCGTGTTCGCTTGCCATAAGTCAGTGCTCCCGATTAGCCGAACCGGCCTGTGATGTAGTCCTGCGTCCGTTGGTCCTGCGGCGTGGTGAAGATTTTACCGGTTTCACCGACTTCGACGAGATCGCCCAGGTGAAAGAATGCCGTGCGCTGCGACACGCGGGCCGCCTGCTGCATGGAGTGGGTCACGATGACGATCGTGAAATTGTCGCGCAGTTCGTCGATCAGTTCCTCGATACGCGCGGTGGCAATGGGGTCGAGCGCCGAGCACGGCTCGTCCATCAGGATCACTTCGGGCTGCACGGCGATCGCGCGGGCGATGCAGAGCCGCTGCTGCTGGCCGCCGGAAAGGCCGGTGCCCGGTTCGTCGAGGCGGTCCTTGACCTCTTCCCACAGGCTCGCCTTGATCAGGCTTTCTTCGACGATCCGGTCGATGTCGTCCTTGGACGTGGCGATGCCATGAATGCGCGGGCCGTAGGCGATGTTTTCGTAGATCGACTTCGGAAACGGGTTCGGTTTCTGGAACACCATGCCGACGCGGGCGCGCAGGTGGACGACGTCGATGCTGCCCGAATAGATGTCCGTGCCGTCGAGTTCGATCGCGCCCTTGACGCGACAGATGTCGATGGTGTCGTTCATCCGGTTCAGGGTGCGCAGGTACGTCGACTTGCCGCAGCCCGACGGGCCGATCAGCGCGGTGACTTCATTCTCGTAAATGTCGAGGTCGACATCGAACAGCGCCTGCTTCTCGCCGTAGAAGACCTGCACGCCGCGGGTATGGAACTTGGTTTCACGCGCGGCGTCGCTGGACGCCACCGGCGCCGTGACTTCAACTGCATTGTTCATATTGACTTCGCCCATGACGGGTTACTCCTACCAGCGGCGTTCGAACTTCTTGCGAAGCACGACGGCCAAAGCATTCATGAAGATCAGGAAGGTCAGCAGGATCATGATCGCTGCCGACGTGCGCGCGACGAACGCGCGCTCGGGGCTGTCCGCCCAAAGATAGACCTGCACCGGCAATACCGTCGCCGGATCGGTGATGCCGCCCGGGATGTCGACGATGAACGCGACCATGCCGATCATCAGCAGCGGTGCGGTCTCACCGAGCGCCTGCGCCATGCCAATGATGGTGCCGGTCAGGATGCCGGGCATCGCCAACGGCAGCACATGGTGCGTGACGACCTGCATGCGTGACGCGCCGAGACCCAGCGCGGCTTCGCGGATCGACGGCGGCACCGCCTTCAGGGCGGCACGTGACGCGATGATGATGGTCGGCAGTGTCATCAGTGCCAGCACCATGCCGCCGACCAGCGGTGCCGAGCGCGGCAGGCCGAAGAAGTTGATGAAGACCGCGAGACCGAGCAGGCCGAACACGATCGACGGCACGGCGGCGAGGTTGTTGATGTTGACCTCGATGATCTGCGTCAGCCGGTTCTTCGGCGCGAACTCTTCAAGATAGACGGCGGCGCAGACGCCGATCGGGAACGACAGCGCCAGCGTCACCAGCATGGTGAACAGCGAGCCCATCGTTGCCCCCAGAATGCCGGCAAGTTCCGGCTCGCGGGAGTCGGCGTGGGTAAAGAACGTGGTGTTGAAACCGGTCTCGATCAGGCCGCGTTCTTCCAGGGTGTCGAACCACGCCATCTGCTGGTCGGACACACGGCGGTCGGCCTCGGCCGTTTTCTTGTTGATCACGCCCTTTTCGTAGAGGTCGAAATCGGCGGACACCGGCAGTTCGAACGTGACCGTTTGGCCGATCAGGGACGGGTCTTCGACGACGGCCTGTTGAACCTGATAGGCGGCGCCGGAACTCAGGATCGCCGTCAACGCGCGTTTGTCGCGGCGTTTCGTAACATCGGGGAACTCGGCACGCAGGGTGTCGAAGACGAGCTTGCGGTAATTCGCGTTGATCAGCGTCGACGCATCGCGCGTGCCTTCGGGATCGATATCTTCCTGCTTGAGTTCGACGTTGAGGGTGATCGTCGTCTCGGTGAACGCGGGCAGGCCGCTCGAGATAATCGTCGTGAACAGCACGACGATACAGGCGAGCGCAATGCCGACGGCACCGATGCCATAGGCACGGAACCTGGCCTCGGCGGCATAGCGTTTCTTGAGGCCGCGGCGCACGGCTTCGGACGCATTGGCGGCGCGTTCACGCCGCGTCTGGTTTGAAGATTGCATTTCTGTCATGACGGCATCAGTCATACTGCTCTCGGTACTTGTTGACCACCGCCATGGCGATGATGTTCAGGCAAAGCGTGACACAGAACAGCACCAGGCCGAGCGCGAACGCGGCCAGCGTCTTGGCGCTGTCGAATTCCTGGTCGCCGACCAGAAGCGTGACGATCTGCACGGTGACGGTGGTGACCGCTTCCAGCGGATTGGCAGTCAGGTTCGCGCCAAGGCCGGCGGCCATGACGACGATCATGGTCTCGCCGATGGCCCGCGAGATCGCCAGCATGAAGGAGCCGACGATGCCGGGCAGCGCCGCGGGCAGGATCACGCGCTTGATGGTTTCGGACTTGGTCGCGCCGAGGCCGAGGGACCCTTCACGGAGGCTCTGCGGCACCGCGTTGATCACGTCGTCGGACAGGCTCGAGACGAACGGGATGATCATGATGCCCATCACGAGGCCGGCGGCGAGCGCGCTTTCGGATGAGATGTCGAGGCCGAACATCGTCCCCTGATCGCGCAGGAACGGTGCCACCGTCAGCGCGGCGAAGAAGCCGTAGACAACGGTCGGGATACCGGCGAGCACCTCGAGCGCCGGTTTGACGGCGCCGCGCACCTTTGTCGGTGCGTACTCGGCCATGTAGATGGCCGACAGCAGCCCGACAGGGCCGGCGACGCACATGGCGACCAGCGAAATCAGCATCGTGCCGGCAAACAGCGGAATGGCGCCGAACGCCCCGGAGGCGCCGACCTGGTCGGAACGCAGCGCGGTCTGCGGGCTCCACTCGAGGCCGAACAGGAACTCCGCCGGCGAGACTTTCTCGAAGAAGCGCCAGGATTCGAACACCAGCGACATGACGATGCCGACGGTGGTCAGGATGGCGATGACCGAACACACGATGAGGATCGCCATCATCGTTTTCTCGACCTGGTTGCGGGCACGCAACGCGGGATTGATCTTGCTGCGGGCAAACGCAATGGCGGCAATGCCGATGGCCAGGATGACGACGAACTTGGCGAGGCTGCTGGTGGTGTTCAGGCTGACATAATGATCCGCCGCGGCCTGGATCTGCGGCGTGATTTCGCCGGACGTGATGTTGCCGGATGCCAGGTTGCGGATGTCGTTCATGATCAGCGACATCTCGGCCGGATCGCCGTTCAGCATCGTTTCCGGCAGGCTGTTCTGGACCAGCATTTCGATGATCGGGGTCTGGAACATCGTCCAGACGCCGAGGATCAGCAGCGTCGGAATGCCGCACCAGAGCGCGACGAAATAACCGTAATAGTGCGGGCGGGAATGCAGACGTTGCGCCGTGCCGCCGGCATCGGCGAGCGACCGCGAACGTCCCATGTAAAATCCGGCAACCGTGAGAATGATCAGCGCGCCGAGTACAAACGTAAATGACATTCTCTAGATTTCCTCGGCGCTTCTTCGTGTTCTTGGTCTTAAATGGATCAATTGGATATCGATAAACGAAAACGATGAAGGGGGTCCCCGGCGAAATAACCGGGGACCCTTTGTCCTTACATCGAGATGTTGTTGGCCATCATCTCGCCGTCTTTCTGGAACTTCTTGCGCTCCGCATCCGGCATCGGGATCAGACCCTTGTCGGAGAGCGTGCCGTCCGGACCGAAGGTCTTTTCGGCGGTGAACGCAGCGACATATTCCTTGATGCCCGGGACTTTGCCCACGTGCGCGCCCTTCACGTAGAAGAACAGCGGACGCGAGACCGGGTAGGAGCCGTCGGCGATGGAGTCGAACTCGGGGGCGACGCCGCCGATGACCGAACCCTGGACCTTGTCGGCGTTCTGATCGAGGAACGAGAAGCCGAAGACACCGAACGCATCGGCGTTGGCTTCAAGCTTGCGAATGATCAGAACGTCGTTTTCGCCGGCTTCCACATAGGCACCGTCTTCACGGATGCCGTGGCACACGGCTTTGTATTTCTTCTTGTCGGACTTCTTCATGGCCTTGATGAAGTCGAACGTCTTGCAGCCGCCTTCAAGCGCCAGTTCGGCGAAGGCGTCGCGCGTACCGGAGGTCGGCGGCGGGCCGAGCACTTCGATCTTCTTGTTCGGCAGCGACGGGTCGACGTCCGACCATTTCATGTTGTCATTTTCTTTCAGGCCGCCCTTGCCGTCGGGGATGTTCTTGGCCAGCGCGAGGAAGATCTGCTGCTTGGTGATCTTCATCTGCGGGGCGGACTTGGCGTTGGCCATGACGATGCCGTCATAACCGATCTTGATTTCGGTGACGTCCGTGACACCGTTCTTGGCGCATTTCTCGACTTCGGATTTCTTGATCCGGCGCGAAGCGTTGGTGATGTCCGGGTGTTCGACGCCGACGCCGGCGCAGAACAGCTTCAGGCCGCCGCCGGAACCGGTGCTTTCAATGACCGGGGTCTTGAACTGGGTGGTTTTACCGAACTGTTCGGCGACGACGGTCGCGAACGGGTAAACGGTCGACGAACCGACGATGCGGATCTGGTCGCGGGCTTCAGCGGCCGAACCGGCAAATGCGATACCGGCTACGACTGCAACCCCGAGAAACTTACGATACATGGCTGACTCCTGCCTGTGGTGCGTTTCGGAGAAAAACTCTCCGGGATAGCGGTTGCCGGATGCGTCCAAATGCCACCCCGGTAACCATTCGCGGCGGAACCTACGCTTCGATGGCTATCATTATATGACGGAAATGCTACGCTTTTATGACACAGCGCGAGATGGCTGTGGATAAGGGGTTGAACCGGTCAGAGCCGGTCAACTTCGTTCAATTCTGGGCTGAATTTCGGTTGGAATGAACACCGTGAAAGTGCTGCCCTGGCCGACCGCGCTTTGTACCGAGAGGTGACCCCGGTGACGGCTGATGATGTGCTTGACGATGGCCAGCCCGAGACCCGTCGAGCCAATGGTGTTGTCACCGGAACTGGAACGCGCCTCGTCGACGCGGAAGAAGCGTTCGGTCAGCCGCGGGATCAGTTCTTTCGGGATTCCCTGGCCGTGATCGGTAATAGCGATGGCGATTCCCGGGCGCGAAGACCCCGGAATCCTGTCGACGACACGCAACATGATGTTGATGGGCTTGTTTTCGCCGCCGTATTTAATCGCGTTTTCGATGAGATTGCGGAACACCTGGTGCAACTGGTCCGAATCCGCGACCGCATTGGGCAGGTCCGGCGGGCAGTCGATCTCGAAGGTAACGCCGTTCTGCGCCGCATGCGGTTCCAGGGCTTCGATGACGTTGTTGATGGATCTCGAAACATCGATGGCATGGCGCGGCGGTACATGTTCGTTGATTTCGACCCGCGTCAGGGACAGGAGGTCGTCGATCAGACGCGCCATGCGTTGCGATTCCCGGTGCATGATATCGAGAAAACGGCTGCGCGCGTCGATGTCGTCGCTCGCCGGGCCGCGCAAGGTCTCGATGAACCCGATCAGTGCCGTCAGCGGCGAGCGTAGCTCGTGCGACACGTTGGCGACGAAATCGGCGCGCATTTCTTCCGCCTTCTTGGCCGATGTGATGTCGTTGAGCACCACCGTGGCGATGGAACTGTCGTCGAGCGGTGCGCCCGGCAGCCGATCGATCCGGTAGGACATGCTGCGCGACACGGGGACCGGCAGCGTGAACTCCCCCTCCGCATCGGGCGCGCCCTTCAGAACCCGGTCGAGGCCGTCGAGGACGGCCGGATGCCGGAGATTAAGGGCCAGGTCGCGGCCCGGCGCGTTGATGCCGACCAGGTCGAGCGCGGCGCGGTTGGCGTGCAGGATGCGGCGTTTGTCGTCGACGACGATGACGGCGGTCGGGATGCGATCGAAGATCTCCTGTGAAATCAGCGTCATCGTTGCTTCCGTTCGGTTTGCGCCGCTTATGTCTTGCGGCGGATGCCGATCACGCGGCCCTTTTGGTCCGGCGCCGCGAGCGGCTCGTGCGCTTTATATATGTCCCGGATACGCGATTGCACGTGATCAATGAACGGACCGACCTTTCGCGTGTTCAAATTGACCTGGAGGATCATCAGCTCATTGGTCGCGCAGAGGCTGTCATCCTCGGCGTTATACATGGCGTGAAACAGGTGCAGGCGTTTCTCGTCGCAGTCCAGAACCTGCGACGTGACATACACGCGCTCGCCCTCCATCACTTCGTTGTCGTATGTAATGTGGGCCTCGGCGACGAAGACGGAACTGCCGGTCTCCGCGCGCAACGCTTCGTTCATGCCGATTTCCTCGAGAAATGCGTCCGTCGCATGGTCGAAAATCAGCACGTAATAGGCGACGTTCATGTGGCCGTTGTAGTCGACCCAGTCCGGGGACACGGTTTCTTCCCAAAGGCGGGCGGGTGTGGCGTCGGTCATCTGGCTTCCTTCAAGTCTGCATGTCTCTGTTAGCCGATCACAGACAGCTTGTCGACGCAGGCGGCGTCGGCCACCATACGGTTATGTTGATTGCCAACGAGCTTGCGCGGGCGGTGCTGCAGCCCACCAGCCTTGAAGTCGAGGACGGGGAATGCGTTTCGATCAGGGGCGCATCCGGGTCCGGCAAGTCCTTGCTGCTGCGCGCCATCGCCGATCTCGATCCGTGTACCGGGCGGATTTCGCTGGACGGTGTCGACAGGGACTCCATGCCTGCAAACGAATGGCGCCGCCGCGTCACCTATGTTGCGGCGGACAGCGGGTGGTGGACGGATCGGGTCGCCGACCATTTTGAATTTCCCGATATCGCGGCCGGGTATCTCGTGCGCCTCGGATTTCAAGGCGACGTGATGTCGTGGCCCGTCAGCCGCCTGTCTACCGGCGAGCGTCAGCGCCTCGCGCTGCTGCGGGCGATGGTGCAGGGGCCGCGTGTCCTTTTGCTGGATGAGCCGACGTCGGCGCTGGATCCCGAGACGACGGCCAAGGTGGAAAGCCTGCTGCACGAAAAAATCCTCGGCGGCATTATCGTCATCATGGTGACGCACGATGCCGGGCAGGCGAAGCGCATGGCGCGGCGCAGTTTCCGCATGAAGGACGGACGCCTGTCCGAAGAAGCCGCATGAATTACATCCAGCTCAGCTATTGGGATATTGCGCTTGCGGCGTCGTTTCTGACGGTCAATGCCGGGCTCTCGATCTACTACGGGCTCGGCACGGAACGGCGCCTGCTGATCGCGGCCGCACGCATGGTCGTGCAGCTGACGCTGGTGGGGCTGGTGCTGAAGGCGTTATTCGCGACGGTATCGCCCTGGCTGACGCTCTTGGTCGGGATCGCAATGGTTGCTTTTGCCGGCCGCGAGGCAATGGCACGCCAGGAACGGACCTTCATCGGATTCTGGGGTTATGGCCTCGGCACGGCGTCGATGCTGGCGGCGGCGGGGGTGGTCACCGTTTTCACGTTGTCGACACAGGTGCATGCCGATCCCTGGTACGATCCAAGGTATGCCATTCCCATCCTCGGCATGATCCTCGGCAATACCATGACGGGCGTCAGTCTGGCGCTCGATCGTCTGCTGTCCGAAGCCGATAACGGGCGCGGCCGGATCGAGGCGCGCCTGGCGCTCGGCCATACTTTCCGCCAGGCCATGCAGGAACCGCTGAAAGGTGCGATGCGGGCCGGACTGATCCCGACCGTGAACGGTATGGCGGCGGCCGGGCTGGTCTCGCTTCCCGGTATGATGACGGGCCAGATTCTCGCCGGCGTGGACCCGGTGGAGGCGGTCAAATATCAGCTTCTGATCATGTTCCTGATCGCCGGCGGGACGGCCCTCGGCGTCTTTTCCGCGACGATGGTGGCGCTCAGGCGGCTGACCGATGCGCGCCAGCGGCTGCGGCTCGACCGCCTGCGCACGGGATGACGGAAATTTCTCGCTCAAATCCCTGTTTTTGTTGGCCCTTCGGGGACTGGCGTTGTAAAAGCGCAGCACTCAGAACGTAGGATTTTCAAGGAGACCGCGCGCGCATGGGTGATGCCGGTCGTGATATCTCTCTGGTGGACGTATCGGTTGTCGTGCCGGTCAAGGACGAGGCGGACAACGTCCTGCCGCTGATCCGTGAAATCGCGGCGGCGCTCGATGGTGTCCGGCCGTTCGAGATCGTCTATGTCGACGACGGCTCGACGGACGGCACGCCTGAGAAACTGGCCGCTGCGCGGGACGAATACCCGATGCTGCGTGTCATGCGTCATCAGGGCTGTTTCGGTCAATCGCAGGCCATCCAGACGGGCGTGCGCCATGCGGCGGCACCGTTGATCGCGACGCTGGACGGTGACGGCCAGAACGATCCCGCGGATATTCCGGCACTGTTGCAGCGATTTGACGGCGAGGGCGGATCCGCCGATGCGCTGCTGATGATCGCGGGCTGGCGCGCGAAGCGGAAGGATACCTGGCTGAAACGGATCTCATCGAAAGTCGCCAACGCGGTGCGCGGGACGCTCCTGGGTGACGCGACGCCCGATACGGGATGCGGTCTCAAGGTCTTTCCGCGCGCCATGTTCCTGGCATTTCCGGGATTCGATCACATGCACCGTTTCATGCCGGCCCTGACGATCCGCGCCGGTGGCCGGGTCGTGTCGGTCGAAGTCAATCACCGTCCGCGCGAGCGGGGCCAGTCCAAGTACGGTCTGTTCAACCGGCTGTGGGTCGGCATCGTCGATCTGTTCGGGGTCATGTGGCTGAACCGCCGGCCCAACCGTGTTCGGATTGCCGCCGACGACGGCAAAGAGACGCAATGACGCCACGTATCGTTCTTCGTTCCGTTCTTATGTTCGCGTTGCTGATCGGTATCGGCGCGGCGATCAAGCTTACGCCGCTCGGCAGCATGCTCGACGAGGGATGGATCGACACTTACGTGCGTGGCGAGGGCGTGCGCGGCGAGCTGATCTTTCTCGCCGCCGGGGGGCTTTTCACGGCGGTCGGTCTGCCCCGCCAGGCCGTCGCTTTCATGGCCGGGTATGCGTTCGGTGTGGCGTTCGGTACCGTGATCAGCGTTGCCGCGGCGACGCTCGGGTGCCTGACGACCTTCCTCGTTGCCCGTTTTCTGGCGCGTGATCTGGTGACGCACAAGTTTCCGGACAAGCTCAAGCGGATGGATGCCTTCCTGAGCGAAAACACGTTCACAACGACACTTCTGATCCGTTTCCTGCCGATCGGCTCCAACGTGCTGACCAACATGCTTGCCGGCGTTTCCCGGGCGCACGCCGTGCCGTTCGTCGGCGGGTCGGCCATCGGTTACATCCCGCAAATGCTGATTTTCGCGCTCGTGGGCTCGGGCTTCGCGGTCGAGCCGGGCGCGCGGCTGGTCGTCAGCGTCGTGCTGTTCGCGGCCTCCGGTGCGCTCGGGGTGTGGCTCTATCGCCGTTACCGCGATAGTCACAGGCTGCGAAATGCGGGCGTCATCGACGCCGAGGATGTCGGTGCCAGCGAGGTTGCGGAGAAATGAACGGGATCCGGATGCCCGCCCGGGTTCCGATCTGGGCGATTTGCTGGCTGATCGCCGTGGCGTCCGCGGTGTTATTGCGCCCGCCGCTGCCGGTCGACGAGACCCGCTATCTTGCGGTTGCTTGGGAAATGTGGCTGCGCGGCGATTTCCTGGTGCCGCATCTGAACGGCGAGGCGTACCATCACAAACCGCCGCTCCTGTTCTGGTTGATGACGGCGGGTTGGTCGGTTTTCGGCGTCAATGACTGGTGGCCCCGGCTGGTGGCGCCGCTGTTTGCGCTGGTGGCGCTTTTCTGGACCGGCAGGCTCGCGCGCCTGATCTGGCCGGGCGAGGCGCTGACGGCGTCGGTCGCTCCGCTGGTCCTGGCCGGTGCCGCGTTCTGGACCGTTTTTCAAACCCTGACTATGTTCGACATGATGCTGGCGACGTGCACACTGGCCGGCATCGCGGGTGTGGTATCGGCGTGGCGGAACGGCGGCCTGGGCGGTTGGGTCGTGACGGCCGTTGCCATTGGTGTCGGCGTGCTTGCCAAGGGGCCGGCGATCCTGCTGCACATTCTGCCGGTGGCGCTGCTGGCGCCGTGGTGGGGGCGGACGCTGCCGGGTGGCCCCGACCGGCCGCTGATCTCATGGAAGGCGTGGTATTTGCGGCTGCTGCTCAGCGTGCTGGCCGGTGCTGCCATTGCGCTCGCGTGGGCCATCCCGGCCGGTATTCGCGGCGGCGAGGAATACCGCAACATGATCTTCTGGGGCCAGTCGGCGGGCCGCATCGTCGAGAGCTTCGACCATGCACGGCCGTTCTACTGGTATGCGATGCTGCTGGCGCCGTTGCTGCTGCCGTGGCTGGTATGGCCGCGTCTGTGGCGCGCCGTGCGGGCGAAAGGCGCCCTTGCGGACGGCGGGTTCCGGCTTCTCGCCGCCTGGGTCCTGCCCGCGTTCATCACGTTCTCGCTGATCTCGGGTAAGCAGTTGCACTATCTGCTGCCCGAGTTTCCGGCCTTCGCACTGCTGTTCGCGCATCTGCTGGGACGGGTCGACGATCACCTGCCCGGGCGGCGCTTTGACGGCCTGATCGTCGCGGTGTTTTTCGCCGCGCTCGGTGTCGCGACCGTGCTGTTGCCGGACGATCCGTCGTTTTTCGACGCGCCGGCGTGGTTCCATCGTCTGGATACGATGTGGGGGCTGGCCCTGCTGGCGGCGGCCGTCGGCTGCTGGATGTGGGCGCGCGGCACGGCGTATACGGGGGCCGCGGTGCTTGCGCTCTCGATGTCGCTGCTGGTCGCGGTGGTGCATGGCGCGGCACGGGAAGCGCTCGCCGTCGCCTATGACCTCCGTCCCATTGCGCGCGAGCTCAAGGCGCTCGAAGACAAGGGCGTGCCGCTCGCCAACTTCAGCGCCTATCACGGCCAGTACCAGTTCCTCGGCCGGCTGACGCAGCCAATGGCCGAACTCGGGCTCGACGCCACGGTCACCAAGAACTTTATCGATGGGCATCCGGACGGCGTGATCGTCGCCTATTACGAACTCGATCAGCTTCCCGTCTATCCCGAGGGTGCCGTGCCGCTCGCAGAATACCGCTTCCGCGATTACAAGGTGGTCCTCTGGCGCGCGGGGCTGCTGCAGACCTATCCGAACCTCGCGAACCGGTCCTAGATTGGGGAGTGCACCGATGCTGCCGATTGCCGCGTTTCCAGAAGCCCAGTTACGTGTAGTGCGCGGCGTCTTCACCGACATCGACGATACGCTGACCACGGACGGGCGGCTGACCGCGGAAGCCTACGGCGCGATGGAGGCGCTGCAGGATGTGGGCGTGGCGGTCATTCCGATCACCGGGCGGCCGGCGGGCTGGTGCGATCACATCGCGCGCATGTGGCCGGTCTCAGGCGTGGTCGGCGAAAACGGCGCATTCTATTTCCACTATGACCGCGACGTCCGGCGCATGAACCGCCGTTATGTCGACGCCGATGACGTGCGCGCCGAAAATCGGCGGCGGTTGATGGCGCTCGGCGCGGACATCGTCAAGGCGGTGCCGGGCGCGGCGATCTCCGCTGACCAGGCGTACCGCGAGACGGACCTTGCCATCGATTTCTGCGAGGACGTGGCGCCGCTGCCGCCCGAAAGCATCGACCGGATCGTTGCCCTGATGGTCGCCGCCGGCGCGACCGCGAAGGTCAGTTCGATCCATGTCAACGGCTGGTTCGGTGACTACGACAAGCTCACCATGACCAAGCTTTTCGCGGCCGATTGCCTCGGCGTCGATCTCGAACAGGCGCAGGGCGCCTACGTGTTTACCGGCGATTCGCCGAACGACGCGCCGATGTTCGCGTTTTTCGATAACGCGGTCGGGGTCGCCAACGTGCGCGATTTCGCGGACCGCCTGACCAGCCCGCCGGCCTATATCACGGCGGGATACGGCGGCGCCGGGTTCGCCGAGGTGGCGGCCCTGATCCGGGACGCACAAAGCGGCGGATAACGCCGGTCCGCACATTCTGCATTTTCCTGTTTATATCTGCATAAATTCCGGCGAGACTCCCGAAAAGCGGGGCCGCGTTAACACTTTCAGGCCGATTTAGGCGGGATTTGCTGCGTGTCCGCAAACGCGGGATTTTTGAATAGCTGAATATGACGTTCGAGCGTAAACCATCCGCATCGTCGCCCGGCCTCCTCGGCGAGGTTTCGGGCGCGGTCGCCGACTTCGGCACCTTCCTGCCGCTGGTGCTGGGCGTGCTCGCGCTGGGCACGGTCGACGCGTCCGGCGTGCTCACCGGGTTCGGCCTTTTCGCCATTGCCGTTGCCGTCTTCTATCGGCGCCCGATGCCGGTGCAGCCGATGAAGGCGATCGCCGCGCTGGCCATCGTCGGTGCGCTCAGCCCGGCCGAGATGGTGGCGTCCGGCATGATCATCGGCATCGTGCTGCTGGTGCTGGCGGCGAGCGGCCTCGTCGACCGCGTGGCGCGGATGGTGCCGGGCACCGTGATCGCCGGTGTGCAGCTCGGCGTCGGCGCGCAGCTGGCGGTGATCGGGTTCGAGCACATGATCCAGGACCCGGCGCTCGGATTCGGTGCCTTCGCGCTGCTGGCGGCGCTGTTTTTCACGCGGTTCCGCGCGCTGTCTTGCATCGTCGTGTTCGCCGCGGCGGCGGCGGTCTCGTTCGCGGCCGCGCCGGATCAGCTTGCCGGCGTGGCGCCGGTGTTCAGCCTGCCCGCGCTCTCGTTTCCGGTGGTCGAGGATTTCAAGAGCGCCGCCCTGATCGCCGTGCTGCCGCAGCTGGCGCTGACGTTTTCAAACGCGGTGATCGCCACCTCGGCGATTGCCGGCGATTACTTTCCCGAAGACAGGGCGCGGCTGAGCCCGGCCCGCCTTGCCGGGTCGACCGGGGTGCTCAATCTCGTCCTCGCGCCGCTCGGCGCGATGCCCATGTGTCACGGTTCCGGCGGGCTGGTGGCGCAGTACGGTTTCGGCGCCCGGACATGGGTCGCGCCCGCCATCTTCGGCACGGTCTGCCTGGTGCTGGGCCTCGCGTTCGGTCCCGGGACGATGGCGATCCTCGCGGTCCTGCCGCTGAGCGCGCTCGGCGCCATGCTCGCCATCGCCGGTGCGGAGATGGCGCTGGGCAAGCGGGTCCGCGATGCGCGTCCGGTGTGCCGCGCGATCATCATCGCCACCGGCATCGGCTGCGTCGCGCTCAACGTCGCCGCCGGGCTGGTCATCGGTCTCGCGTTGGAAGGCGTGCGCAGCGCCTATAACAGGTCCCGCAACGGCGAACGCGCATAATCGCCGCCGGGCGTCGCCCGCCGTGCGTTCACACCTGCTTGCCGTAAATGGAAGGCCGCCGCGCCGACGGCCGCCGGTCGTCAGATGACGAAGATGCCGAGGACGCCCCACACCGCCGCGACCAGCGCGAGCGCAATGGCGCCGCCGCCAACCATGACGTAGGAAACTTTCTTCAGCGTTACCGGTTCGTTCTTGCTCATGTGAGGCCCCCTCGATATCGGTCCTGTGTTTTCGTATCTCAATCAATAGGGCCCTAAAGTCGATAGCCGAACGTCAGCGCCACAAGCCCCGGACATAAGGAGTCCGGACCCGGCAGACAAGACTATTTTTTGCGTTTGATTGTCATTTTCTTGGCGGGGCCGGCGACACGGACCGGGCGCTGCAGCTGACGTCTGCGCTGCGCTACAACACCTTCCGCGATGACGACCCGGTGAAGAGATTGCTTCTGGGCGCGACCTGCAACCCGACCCGATCGGGCTCGCCGGTGGGCGCAACGCCTATGTCTACTCCGGCGGCAATCCGGCAAACCGCGCCGGCTCCGTATCTGAACTCAGCATCGATTCGATGTTGATCCGATTCGGATTTTTGCCACTTTAATACGAATTTCGTCCTAAAAGTTTATAGTTTGCTTGTGGTATGCGGGCGGCCCGTTTGCCAGTATGCCCGCTATGCGGGATTGCCGTTCAATCCTGGCATCGCGACTCTACGTCCCCGGCAAGGACAGGCAATGACGCGCTATACCATATTAGAGAGTTTTCTTTTCCTGGGCGGGTTCGGCGGCGTGGCTGGCTGTTATCTCATATGGCAGTGCCTTAGCACCGAAATAATCCTGTGGCGGATCGAGGATGCCGATGAGTGACTGTGTTCACGTAAACGGCATGAAGGTAACGCGCGCGTTGTTCGAGCAACGCCGCGCCCGCGCCCGGGTTACGACGTGGCGGCACGCGGACATAGGGTCTCGATCCAATGCCTGCCATTGCATGGTCTGCGAGGTCGTCATCGCTGCGACGGTGTTGCGAAGCCATGCCTATCGCTCGGACGATCAGTGGTTATGCCCGGACTGCCATCGCATGTTCCTCACGCGCACGCATCGACGTCAACCCGAGCAAGGGGCGCCGTGTTCCTGCTGCGGGTATCTGACGCTCAGTGGTCCGGGGCACGACACTTATGAAATTTGTCCGGTTTGCGGTTGGGAGGACGATCCGGTCCAGCATGAAGACCCGCACTACGCCGGCGGCGCGAACGATGAAAGTCTGCGCGATGCGCAGCGGAATTTCAGGGAAACCGGTGCCGCCAATCGAAGCGCCGTGAACCAGGTAAGACCGCCTGAGCCCGGCGAAATGCCGGAGGATGTATCCGGATGACGTATGTGCATGCGCTGCTCGGCTGGTATCTCGACCTGCTGCTGTACCTGACGATCAGCACCTTGGTCCGGCACCTGCTCGTCCCCATTCTGGAGTGGCCGCTCTGGGCGGATTTACTTGTCTTTCTGGTTTTTCGGGGAACCTCGATGTTTCTGGTAACGACCCCCGGACAATGGTTGCTGGCACCGGCAGCGGCGGAGCGGTCGTCGACGACGGCGTCGCCGCCACGCCAGTGGACGAACCTTCTTCTGGGAACCGTATTCTTCCTTGAAGGGACGAAGAGAATGGTTCGCTGGCTGGAGATGGATCACCCGCTACCGTTCCTGGGGTATGTTCCCGAAAGCGGACTGACCCAGGGTGCGGTGGGGATTGCAATGGGCGTGCTCCTGGTCGTGGCAGGAGGCGCGTTGCTCAGGCTGGAACCGCTCGGAAGGTTGCTCGGTCTCCTGACGGTTGCGCTCATGGCGATCTCGACCGTTTTAAGCTGGACGCAATGGGACGCGCTGGTCGAGCGGCTCGTCGTTGCGCGCCGCATGGCACAGGGGATCCCGGTGCGAAGCGGCGAGATCGAATTCATGCAGAGCCTGCTTCCTGAAGGTATTGCCGTTGCCTTGGTTGTCGTCACCGGACTGCTGCTGCTCTGCCGAGGGCGATACGGCGCGTGACGCGCGGCTTAGACTGGCTCGCCTGGGAGCTGCCGTCCCAGATAGGCGGATCGCGAAGGAGTGAAATCAATGGCAACCTGGGTGCAAGTAAATGGCGCCAACGTTGGAAAAGACTTTTTTGACGACAATGTACGTGAAGCGAACACATACGACTGGCGCAGTATCGATGCCAACATTTTGCACGAACACGCGCATTGCATGATATGCAGCGTGGCCATCGCACCGAACGCGCAAGGTGCAATGCCGTTATATAAATCGAACGGTGGCCACCTATGCGAATACTGTCACGATCATTTCGTAGAATCATGAAACGGACCCCATCGTGTTTCGGCCCACGTTTGATGCCTTGGAATGAGGATCGCCGCCGCACGCTTGACCTGAAAAGAACCGGAAAATGATTTCTGATGAAAGGGTAATAGAGTCGCTGTCTTGTGGAATCCCTCTTCATGATTTCGGGACGCACAACTGGGCACTCACGAGAGAGCAAGCGTTGCAGGCGATCGGCGAGCTTGAATTGATGAATGTGCCCATCCTTGGTGGTGACGTTGTAGAAATTGATAAGGGAAAAATCGAGTTCAACTATGACAATTGGCATTGCGATCTAAACGATGGGGAGTTGAAAAGGGCGTATGTTTCCCGGAGTGCTATTTGCGCACGGCACTACATAGTAGAATACGATGATACAAAAAGTTCGCGTGCCCATTTCGTATTGGTCCCTGGTGATTGAGGAAACCTTTGCCTAGAGCGTCGCCGGGACCGCATCTTGCGACGCGCGGTTCCCCGGGCAATGTCGAACTTTGCGCTTAACTGTCACGGGAAGACGTCAGTCGATTGTAAGCGCCCACAGAGGCTAACCTGGAAAAGGACAATGCCGATGAGCGAACCGCTTTCAGTGCATTCCAGTGCACACAATATCGAGATCCATTTCGGGGAGCCGCAACAGTCAACGCGTGAATTCACAACCGCGTTCATATTGGACCTCGACCGGGAAAATTCGGTGATGGGAATAGAAATCCTTAATCTTCAAACGCTGGTTGGCCCCAACTTTCTGAGTCAGTTGCAGCGTTCGATTGCGCGGACGGATGGCCCTGTGCGTTACAGTTTTGACGAAGAAGAGGATGCATTTTACCTCAGTCTTCATGACGGTAACTCGACAAAACAGCTGGCCGTCGATGGGACAATTTCGATCAATCGAATTGGGGCGATTGTCGGCCTATCCGCATTTTTAATGAATCAGGCTATTTCAGGAGGCTGAATACGGAACATCGTCGTGACAACGGCGAAGATCATGACTCGTGCGGATTGATTCAAAACGCGAAAAGCGCATCCGCTACCCATTTATAGAGATCGACCCTAGGAGGAAATGATGATCCGAAGCAGAGTCCTCAATATGCCGGATACTGCATGCATCCACTTTTGTACTGTGAGCCAGGCAAGTGAAACTCGATCGGAACTCGAGGGAACTGATTTGTGCGTACTGCGACTTGATGCCTCGACCATTGACTCCGACGATGCGTTGTTCGGGGCCTTGGCATTGAGCCTCAGTTTTCCAGATTACTTTGGCCGTAATTGGGATGCAGTCGATGAATGTTTGCGAGATTTATCTGAATGGATGCCCGCATCGGGATATGTGCTGTTTATCGAGGGTAGTTCTCATCTATGGAAAAAGGCAACCCTAACGGCAGGACATCTTATTTCGGCTTGGCAATTCTGTACCAAGAATTGGATGGCTGAAGGCAAACCTTTCCATCTTGTTTTCGTCATAGACTCCTAAGGACCAAGAAGCGGCCACGTTGGACGCCGTGTTCGACCGGACGGCCACGGCAGGTGAGGCCTGCGGGAAAATTACCCGGTCTTCCGCGCCAGCAGCCGGAGCACGCAGCCGTTGCCCGTGTGCTTGACGCCTTCGTTCAGGAACACCGTGCCCGCGAGCGACTCGACCGTCCGCATGCCCGCGAGCTGGGCGAGGATGGCGTCCCTGTCATAGAGCAGATCGGCGTCGCCGGGGCCAAGCTCGCCGGTGCCATCCGGGTCGGGGGCGAACCCCTCGGCCACGAACCAGCCGCCGGGGGCGAGCGCCTGCGTGGCCATGCGGACGGCGCGGTGCCGGACATCGGCCTCGCACTGCAGGTAGATCATGAACGCGGCGTCCCAGGTGCGCCCGGGCGTCGGCGTCCATTCGGCGGCGTCGGCGGTGATGCGTTCGACTGTGACACCGGCCGCGGCGTCGTGGGCCAGCGCCTGCGCAGTTGCCACCCTGGAAATGTCGACGGCGGTGACGTCGAGGCCCCGTGCCGCCAGCCATGTTCCGTTGCGCCCGTCGCCGTCGCCGATCAGCAGCGCCGATGCCGGTGCGACGTCGGAGCGCGCCATCACTTCGCGGACATACTCGTTCGGTCCGTCGCCGAACAGGCGGGCCTCGGCACCCGCGTATCGTTTATCCCAGTTGGCCATGATGATCGTGTCCGCTCTTGAATGTTGAGTCTGTGCCGCGCATACCGGTACGTCAAACACGCGAACTACCGGTCCGTCTCTGCTATGTTGCCCCCATCATGATCGAACTTACCGCCGCCCTTGCCCTGCTTTTTCTGACGCACCTGGTGCCGTCGTCGCCCGGCGTGCGCCAGGCCTGCATCGGCATGCTCGGGCTGCGTGGATTCCGCATCGTTTACAGCGCCGTCTCGCTCGGTGTCGTGGCGTGGCTGATCGTTGCCTACATCAATGCCGCCGGCGCCCCGTGGCTGTGGACGCCGCCGGAATGGGGGCGATGGGTTGCCGTCGCCGTGATGCCGGTAGCGCTGTGGCTGATTGCCGCGCGTCTCATGCAGCGGTCGGGTGCGGTGCGTACCGGGATCTACCGCCTGGTCCCGGCGCCCGGCAGCGCCGGCCTGTTGTTGTGGTCGTTGCTGCATCTGCTGAATGTGGGTCACGCCCGCGCCATCATGCTGTTCGGCGTGTTCGCCGCGATCTCCGCCGTGGCGGCGATCAAGAACACCATGACCGCGCCCCCCGTTGCGCCTTCTGATGCGTCTCCCGGCGCGGCGCCCGTGTCCGCCACCCCGCTCTGGAAACCGGCCGTTGCCGCCCTTGTCGCGTGGGCGGCCCTGCTCGCCCTGCATCCGTATGTGATCGGCGTCGACCCGCTGGCCGCGATCCTGCCCTGAGAGCCGCGCGACCCGTTGCACGTGCGATGAGGCCGGGGTGAAAACGATTTGCCCCGGCCTGTCATCTACTTCTCGCAAGCGGATGCGCCAGCCGGTGTCACTCTCTCCGGCCGCCAAAAAGACATGCCGGGGTGCTGTCGTCGTTTAATACCGCCTGAGCGGCGCGGGCGCGGTCGACGAGGCGTGCCTGTTCGTCGTTCGCCGCCCCGTTTCCCCAGCGCTCGAAAGAGATGAGATCTTCGATGGGTAACCGGGGCCGCCAACCGGCAACCTCGAGTTCGGGTTTGCTGTAGAGGTGCTCGACCTGTCCCAGGCACAGGTAAGCGACCGGCGTTACCCGGTTGGGAATCCCGAGCGTCTTTTTCAATTTCGCCTGGCTGAATATGCTGACCCATCCCATGCCGAGGCCTTCGGCACGCGCCGCCAGCCACATGTTCTGCACCGCGCAGACGCTTGAATACAGATCCATGCTCTTGATATGCGTGCGGCCGACGACGACGGGTCCGGCCCGGTCCCGGTCGCAGGTGACGCAGATGTTGACCGGCGACTCGATGATGCCCTCCAGTTTCAGGCGCGAATAGATTTCGCGGGCTTCACCGTCGAACATCCGCGCGGCTTCTTCGTTGGCGGTTTTGAATAGATCGTGGACGCGTCTTTTGGTCCCGTCCTTGCGGATGATGATAAAGCTCCACGGCTGCATGAAGCCGACGGACGGCGCATGGTGTGCCGCCATCAGAATTCTGCTCAGGACGTCGTCGGGAATGGCGTGCGGCAGAAACTGGCCACGGGTGTCGCGCCGCGTCAGCATGGCACGGTAGACGGCGGCGCGCTCGGCGTCGGAAAAGTCGGGATCGGTCTGAATGCCGGGTGTCGGAATGCGGTTTTCCATTTTATTCCCCTTTAGGAAAAACCGTGAGGGAAAGCGTTTGTCCATGCGCTTTCCGGATCAATTCCCCGGGGCCGGTCTTCTGACTTAGGATCAATCCCCCGCACGCCTTCCCGGTGCAAACGTCCAGTGGCGTGTTGTGCGGCAGGTCCCCTTCACAGCGTTGGGCACGTAACGGCATTTCACCGTTTTCCCGATTATCCCGCGGTTACGGATGCGGGCACCCTGGGGAGGTGCAAAAGTCTGTACTTTGTCGGGTTCAGTTCATGGGCATGCCTCCTTTCTACGCGGCCTTCCGTTTCATGAAGACGACACGCCAGCATTCGTTTTCCGGCCACGCCGAAGATGAAAATCGGCGTTGGCCGAGCAACCGGCGAAGCGGCAGCGGATGAAACGGGGCGACGACGTCCAGGACCATGCCCGGCGTCAGTTCGCCGGCCGCGTCCAGAACCTCCGGCAATGGCTCCCTGCCGTCATCAAGAATGAGCCGCGCGTCGACCGACCGGTGCACGGGAAACCCGGAGGCGAGAACCGGGTCGTCATCCGGGTCGGCCGCGTCGCCGAAAATCTCGATGTTCTCGCCCTGCAGGAAACGAACAAGCTCGCCCCCGGCAATGCCGGTCATCGCCTCGACATCGCCCAGCGTCAGCATCTGCGCGATGCGCTCGTTCATCAGGACGCGCTGGAACTTGATGGCGTCGCCCTTGCGCTCGACGATCTCGTCGAAAAGGTCCTCGTTCGACATCAACACGTCGTGCCAGGACGTATCGGCGGCAATGGCGATGCTCATCGGCTGTCTCTTCCTGTGGGAACAGTGCGTGCATTTTACCAGCGCGGTGCGGCGGACGACCTAACCGAGGTCAAGGCAGGGCCGCGTCCCGGATGTCAGTATCCTTTTCCCAGCCGCGTTTCGGAGTTCCCAGAACATGGATCGTCGTTCCCCTTCGGGTTGCGGATACCGGCCGCCGCCGCCGTTCTCGCCGGTATTGCTGCTGGGCATCCCGGTCCGCGCCGTGCCGCTGGAACTCCTGCAGGTCATCGTCGATCGCCTGGCGCGCGACATGCGCCGCGAACATCCCCGGCTGTTCGAACGTCTCGGCGACGCGACCGATCCGGTCTATCTGATCGATCCCGTGGACGTTCCCGTCAATTTCGTGCTGCGCCCGCAGAGCCGGAAGCGGTATCTGCGCGTGGTTCGGGCGTCGGCCAGGGTGCAGGCGACGGCGACCGTTCGCGGCTCCCTTGCCACTCTGTTGCAGCTGCTCGACGGAAACATCGACGGCGACGCGCTTTTTTTCTCGCGCGACCTCGTCGTCGAAGGAGATACCGAAGCGATCGTCGCGCTCAGGAATGCGGTCGACGGCGAAGGTATCGACCTTGCAAAGGATGTCCTGCGCCTGCTTGGACCGTTCGCGACCCTTGCCGGCCGCGTCGCCCGGCTTGGCACGCTGGCGGCGGCCGACATGGAACTGGTGCGCCGCGCCCTGGTGTCGCCACTCGAACGCCGGCTTGACGAACAGGACGCACGGATACGGAAATTCGCCGACCGGCCGGAGATGTATGCATCCGGCCGCGGCGAAAAGCGGGGGCGGGCATCGTGAGCCGGCGTCTGGAACTGGTCTGTCCGGCCGGGACGCCCGCCTCTCTCCGCGCCGCCGTGGATGCCGGGGGTGACGTCGTTTATCTCGGTTTCAGGGATGAAACCAACGCCCGCAATTTTCCGGGGCTGAACTTCAGCAGGAAAGAACTGGAAGAAGGGCTCGACTATGCCCACGCCGCCGGCGCGCATGTCTACGTCGCCATCAATACGTTCCCCGAGGCCGGCAACCTCGCGCCGTGGCATCGCGCCGTCGACGATGCCGCCCGGCTCGGCGCCGACGCCCTGATCCTCGCCGATATCGGTCTCGCCTCGTATGCCGCCGAGCACCATCCGGATACCCGCCGGCATCTCTCGGTGCAGGCGTCGGCGTCCAATCCCCGGGCGATCTCGTTCTACCGCGAGGCGTTCGGGATCAGCCGTGTCGTGCTGCCGCGCGTCCTGACGGTGCCGGAAATAAAGCGCCTGCACGACGAGATCGACGTCGAAACCGAGGTGTTCGTGTTTGGCGGGCTGTGCGTCATGGCCGAAGGCCGCTGTGCGTTGTCGTCCTATGCAACGGGCGGTTCGCCGAACATCAACGGCGTCTGTTCACCGGCCAGTCATATCCGTTACGTCGAACACGGTGACCAGATGCTGTCGATGCTGGGCAAGTTCGCGATCAATGCATTCTCTCCGGGTGAAAAAGCCGGGTATCCGACGCTCTGCAAGGGGCGTTTCGTCGCCGGCGGACGGACGTCGTATCTGTTCGAGGAGCCGACCAGTCTGAATGCCGCGGAACTGCTGCCGGACCTCATCGACGCCGGCGTCACGGCGCTGAAGATCGAGGGGCGGCAACGGGGACGGGCATACGTCGCGCAGGTCGTTTCCGAACTGCGCCGCGCCGTCGACGCGGCGGCGCGCGGCGACGTTTCCGAGGCGGATCTTAGCGCCCTTGCCGAGGGCCAGGCGCGGACGACCGGCGCCTACCGGAAGACCTGGCGATAGGAAAAAGGAACGTTCCCGCATGAGCAAAGAAGACGCGGCGCGGCTGGCGTTCGGACCGGTGCTGTTCAACTGGGCGCCGGAACGATGGCGGGATTTCTATTTTCATATCGCCGACGAGGCCCCGGTCGACACGGTGTATCTGGGCGAGGTCGTGTGCGCGAAGCGTGCCCCGTTCATCGCGCCCCATCTGCCGACGGTGATCGAACGTTTGCAGGCCGCCGGAAAGGAAGTCGTGCTGTCGACGCTTGCCCTCATCATGGACCGGCGCGACGCGGCCTTGGTTCAGGATGTCATCGATGCGGCGGACGGCCTGTTGGTCGAGGCCAACGATATTTCCGCCGTTGCCCTGCTGGCGGGGCGCCCGCATGTCATCGGGCCGTTCGTGAACGTCTACAACGAGGGCACACTGCAGTACCTGCAGGCGAACGGCGCCGAGCGGGTATGCCTGCCGGTCGAACTGCCCGGGCGCTCGATCGGGCATCTTGCGGCGGGTGACGCCGAGATCGAAGTCTTCGCCTTCGGCCGGCTACCGCTGGCCATTTCCGCGCGCTGCTACCACGCGCGCCATCACGGGTTGAGCAAGGACGGCTGCCAGTTCGTCTGCGACCGGGATGCCGACGGCCTCGACCTGGAAACGCTGGACGGCCAGTCGTTCCTGGCGCTGAACGGGGTACAGACCCTGTCCCACAGTTGCGCGAACCTCATCGGCGAGCTCGATACCATGCGCGGGCAGGGCATCCGCCGGTTCCGGCTGTCGCCTCATTCCGGTGACATGGCCGCCGTCGCGCGGGCCTTCCGCTCGGTCCTCGACGGCGATGCCGATCCGGTGGACGCGAACGAGGTCATTCAAGCGCAAGTCGGCGCAATGCCGATGTCCAACGGCTATTTTTTCGGCGAGGAGGGATACCGGCTTCGCGGTCTGCTGGCCAACGCCGCGGAATAGCGGGGTGCCCGGCCGGGCGGTCCGTTTACTGCGGGCGGAAGCACGCCACGACGGCCTCGTCGGTCTCGATGCGGCCGGCGCCGGCAAGATCGAGGCAATACGGGACCGCCGGGAAGACCGCGTCGAGGCAGGTTTTGATCGACGCCGGTTTGCCGGGCAGGTTGATGATCAGCGTCTTTCCCCGGATGCCGGCGGACTGGCGCGACAGGATGGCCGTCGGCACCTGTTCCAGGCTGATCCGCCGCATCAGTTCCCCGAAGCCCGGCAGCGGCTTTTCGATCACCGCATCCATGGCTTCCGGCGTCAGGTCGCGGGGCGACGGCCCGGTGCCGCCGGTCGAAAGGATAAGATCAACGGCGATGTCGTCGCATAGCTGACGAAATTTGTCGCTGACGCTTTCAAGGCCGTCCGGAATAACACATCGGACCGGCGTCCAGGGGGTCGTGATTGCGGCTTTCAGATACGCTTCGATGGCCGGGCCGCTTTTGTCTTCGTAGTCGCCCCGGCTGGCGCGGTCGGATATCGTCACGATGGCGATCTGCATGGCACACCTTTCCCCGGTTTTCACCGCCGCAGCAGGATGGCGCCGTAGCGCACGCTGAACAGGCCGAACGCCGCGATCCACGTGACCCCCGCCGTCATCAGCAGTGCGTCGTACCCGACCGGGGACAGGGCGGCGGCGACGCGCGCCACGGCGGCGGCCAATCCCAGCACATATATAAGTGTCGTCCAGCGGTCGGCGGCGAGGGTCCGGCCCGTGTGGCCGAGCGTCGCGCGCGTCATCACCGCCAGGATCATGCCGCCCATGGCGCCCGCCGTCAGTGCATGCAGGCCGGCCGTTTCCGGCATGTCCGCCGTCACATAGGAAAGGCCGAGGAAGATCAGGCCCAGCGGCAGCCACGCATAGGCGGCATGCAGGCTCCACACCAGCGGCTCGGCCAGCGTGCGCGCGCCCTGCCAGCGCATGAACCTGAGGGCATTGCCGGCACCGGCGGCGACAAGCAGGTACCCGGTCCAGTCATGGTAAGGCAGGAATGTCCAGAGCCCGAGCGCCGCGGCCGTCAATGCCATCACGCCGGTATCGAAACGGCCGAACGGGCGCGGACGCTGCGTAACGTTCCGCTTGGCCAGCCAGTTGTTGGTGAAGCTCGGGATGATGCGGCCGCCGATCAGCCCGATCAGCAGCGCGATCACGGAAATGCCGCCCCGCATGCCGAGGTCGTAGGTGTCGATGTAGCCGAGCGTTTCCAGATGCGCGGCTGCGTTGGCGGCGCCGAGCAGCGCCAGCGCCACGATCACCGGCAGGTTGCGCCAGTTGCGGCCGGATACGATCTCGCGAACGACCACCGCCAGCAGCACGAACAGGAACGACACGTCGATGACGGCGGCCAGCTCGAGACCGATCATCTCGGCGGTGACCATCGCCCCGCGCCCGGCGAGCCAGAGGCCGAACAGGCCGACCAGCGGCCAGCCCTGCAGCGGCATGCGCCCGGTCCAGTTGGGAATGGCGGTCAGCAGAAATCCCGCGACCGCCGCTGCCAGCGTGCCGAAGATCATCTCGTGGGCGTGCCAGTGGGCGGGTGCGAAAATCGCGCCGGGCAGGTCGATCAGCCGGGCCAGCATCATGATCCAGACGCTCAGCAGAACCGCGGCGCTGACGCCCGACGCAAGGAAAAACGGCCGGAACCCCTGACGGAACAACGCCAGGCCGCCCCATGATTTGTAGCGCGGGATACCCGCCCGCGCGGCGGCGGCTTCGGATGGTTGGTTCAACGCATGCTCTCCTGTTGGCTGGACATATCCGGGCCGATCGTCTGGCGCAGCGTATCGGCGACCTCGTCGAGATCGAGACCGTATGCGTCGCACGCCTCGGCCAGCGTCATGAACGGTGCCATGACACACCCGGGGCATGCCATCTTGTGCTGGTTGAAGGCGTCGGCGCTGTCGGGCCAGCGGGCCAGGATGTCGCCGACGATCATGCTTTCGAGCGCGAACTCGGACATGGTTCCCTCCGGATATCCGAATTGGTGATTTCGCGCCGATGATGGCACCGATGGCGTACCGCGAATTTGCGCTAGCGCAAACTCAGCCGAAATCGTTATTCCTGCTCGGCGATTTCGACGAGGCGATGCGGTTTGGTGATGACGAGATGAGAAGCCCGCTTGCCCGACAGGATGCCTTCCTGTTCCCACGCGGCGAGGGTGCGGCTGACGGTGTGCAGCGTCGTCGCCGTCAGTTCGGCGATTTCGCCCCGGGTCAGGGTGAACGGGATCTCGACGCCGTCTTCGACCCGGCGTCCGGCGTGGCGGACCTGGCGGAGAAGGGTCGCCGCGATGCGCCGCTCGACCCGTTGCGTCGCCACCTCGCGCAGGCGCTCCTGCAGTTCCTCGAGACGGCTGCCCGTCAGTTCGATGGCATTCGTCGCCAGCACCGGGTGCTCGGCGATCAGCTGCGCCTTTTTCTCGGCACCCCAGAACAGGGTCATGCCGTCCTCGACGGCGACGGGCGTTGCCGGGTAGGGCTTTCGCCTGAGAACGGCGACCGTGCCGATCAGGTCGCCTGGCCCGAGGTAACGGATCACCACGTTGCGGCCGTCGCTGGTCGTCTGGTCGAGGCGCACGCGTCCCCATGCCAGTAGATAGCTGTGGCTTGCTTCCTCGCCCTGCCGGAAAAGCTGCTCGTCCTTGGCGACGGGACACTCGCTCGCCGTTTCCGCCGCATGCACAAGGGTGTCGCGGTTCGCGTCATTGAAAAATGATGACCGTTCGAGAACGGAAATTCTGGCATCGAGGTTCATGGCTTATTCCGGTCCGGTTGCGTCCGAACATTAGCAGCATGTCCCCGGTTTGACGATTGCTTGGCGCAAAACTTTCATGAGTTTGCGCCAGCGCAACAACACCACCGCCCCGCAGGTTTAAGACGTCCGCACCGCCGCCGTATCGGGCGGCCGGAACTGCAAAAGGAAATTAAACCATGCATGCGACATCGCTCAAACGCCTGTGGATCGCGCTCGCGTTGATCCTGGTCGCGTCGTTCAGCACGCTGCTGATGCTCGGCCGGGAAATTCACCGCGAAGCGCCACCGGTGCCCGCGGCCGTCGTTTCCAGCGACGGCACGGTTCTTTACACCAAGGACGACATTCAAAAGGGCCGCCAGGTCTATCAGTCGATGGGCGGCCAGCAGGTCGGCTCGATCTGGGGCCACGGTGCGTATCTGGCGCCGGACTGGTCGGCCGACTGGCTGCACCGCGAAGCGGTCACGCTGCTCGATATCTGGGCGATGCGCGACTACGGCCAGCCGGCGTTTGCCGATCTGACCGCCGGACGCCAGGGGGCGCTCAAGGAACGCCTGATCGCCGAGATGCGGACCAACAGCTACATCCCCGAACAGGACGAGATCGTCGTTTCCGCGGACCGGGCCGAGGCCATCCGCCGGGTCGCGGCGCATTACGTCGATCTGTTCGGCGACGCGGCGGCGCTGGAGGACCTGCGCGAGGACTACGCCATCGCCAACGGCGCCGTGCCCGATCCCGAACACCGCCGCATGCTGACGGGGTTCTTCCAATGGGCGGCCTGGGCGACGACCACGGAACGGCCCGGCGATGACGTAACCTATACCGCCAACTGGCCGCACGAGCCGCTTGTCGGCAACGCGCCGTCGACGCCCAACGTGGTCTGGTCGATCGCCAGCGTGGTGTTGCTGATCGCCGGCATCGGCGCGCTGACGTGGTGGCATTCATCCCGCAAGGAAGAGCCGGCACCGACACCGCCCGCCGAAGATCCGCTGGGTGGCGCCGAGCCGACGCCGTCGATGCGCGCGACGGCCAAGTACTTCTGGACCGTGATCGCGCTGTTCGGCGCACAGATCGCACTCGGGGCGACGACCGCGCACTATGCGGTCGAAGGGCATGATTTCTATGGCATCCCGATTGCCGATGTCCTGCCCTATGCGGTGACGCGCACCTGGCACACGCAGCTTGCCGTGTTCTGGATCGCCACCGCGTGGCTGGCGACGGGGCTTTATCTCGGCCCGCTGCTGGGTGGCCGCGAACCCCGGTTCCAGAAGCTCGGCGTCAACGTACTCTATGGTGCGTTGCTGCTGGTCGTCGTCGGCTCCATGGCCGGTGAGTGGATGGGCGTGCAGCAGGTGTTCGATCTCGATACCAACTTCTGGATCGGCCACCAGGGCTGGGAATACGTCGATCTCGGCCGTCTCTGGCAGATCGCGCTGTTCGCCGGTCTGATGCTGTGGCTGACGCTGGTCGGCCGCGCGCTGTGGCCGGCGCTGCGCACACCCGGTGATGCGCGGCCGCTGACGGTGATCCTGTTCCTGTCGACCGTCTGCATCGGCCTGTTCTATGGCGCCGGACTGACGTGGGGCAAGCACACGCACCTGTCGATGATCGAGTACTGGCGCTGGTGGGTCGTGCACCTGTGGGTCGAGGGCTTCTTCGAGGTCTTCGCCACGGCGGCCATTGCGCTGCTGACCGTGAAGCTCGGCCTGGTGCGCGGGCGCACGGCCAACGGCGCGGTCCTGTTCGCCACCGTGATCTTCCTGACCGGCGGGGTGCTGGGCACGCTGCACCACCTCTACTTCTCAGGTACGACGACGGGCGTGATCGCCGTCGGTGCCGTGTTCTCGGCGCTCGAGGTGGTGCCGCTGGCGCTGGTCGGTCACGAGGCGTACGAGAACTACCGGATGACCAAGGCGGCACCGTGGGTGAAGACCTACAAGTGGCCGATCCTGTTCTTCGTCGGCGTGGCGTTCTGGAACCTGGTCGGGGCCGGTGTGCTCGGTTTCCTGATCAATCCGCCGATCTCGCTCTACTACGTGCAGGGTCTCAACCTGACGGCCACGCACGGTCACGCGGCGTTGTTCGGGGTCTACGGGCTGCTCGGTATCGGCCTGATGCTGTTCTGCCTGCGTGGCCTGTTCCCGCGTCACGCATGGTCGGACAGGCCGCTTGCCTGGACCTTCTGGCTGCTCAACGGCGGGCTCGCGATGATGGTCGTGATGAGTCTGTTTCCGACCGGCGCCGTGCAGGCCTGGGCCAGCATCTCGGAAGGACTGTGGTATGCGCGGTCGGCCGAGATGATGCAGAGCGAACTGGTGCGCCTGTTCGTGTGGCTGCGTGTGCCGGGCGACATCGTGTTCAGTGCCGGTGCCGCCGCGCTTGCGGTGTTCGCGGCGGGGCTGGTCCTGCGCTCCCGGCGTGAGGTGAAAGCGGTTGGCAAGACACCGTCGATCCCGGCGCAACCCGCCGAATAAGAATGTCTCAGCCAAACTCCGGCCCCATCTGCCGATGCAGATGGGGCCTTTTTTTAATTCTCCAATTCTTGACAAAAATCATGTTTTGTTTGCGCCAGCGCAATATCGGGTGACGCCGGATCGCGCATGATCCTTCCCGTCAGCGACGACGACCCGGTGAGCGAGCCGCCGCCAGCTGTCGAATGACAGGCTAAGGAGTTTGTTCCGATGAAAACGCTTTTGAAATCTACTGTAAGTGCGCTTGCCCTGACGGCGGCGATTGGTCTTGGTGGAGCGATGGACGCCCAGGCGTCGGAAAGCATCGTCCGCGATCCGGCCGAGGTGCCGGCACCGATCGCGCGTACCGAAGCGGCGACGGTGAAGATCGAACTCGAGACCATCGAGCGCGTCGCCGAGTTGAACGACGGCAGCACGTACCGCTACTGGACGTTCAACAACCAGGTGCCGGGGCCGATGTACCGCGCACGGGTCGGCGACACCGTCGAGGTTTCCCTGAAGAACGCGGACGACAGCTGGATGCAGCATAACGTCGACTTCCACTCGGTCACCGGACCGGGCGGCGGCGCGGTGGCGACACTGGCCGATCCCGGCGAGACCAAGAAATTCTCCTTCAAGGCGATGAAGCCGGGGCTCTATGTCTATCACTGCGCGACGCCGACGGTGGCGCAGCACATCGCCAACGGCATGTACGGCATGATCCTGGTCGAGCCCGAAGGCGGCCTGCCCAAGGTCGACAAGGAATTCTATGTCATGCAGGGCGAGCTCTACACCACCGAGCCGATCGGCACCGAGGGTGAACTGACGGAGAGTTACGAGCGCCTGATCGACGAACTGCCGACACACTACGTGTTCAACGGCAAGGTCGGCGGTCTGGTCAAGGACAACCCGCTCAAGGCCAAAGTCGGTGAAACGGCGCGCATCTACTTCGGCGTCGGCGGCCCCAACAAGACATCGAGCTTCCACGTGATCGGCGAGATCTTCGACAAGATCTACGATCTGGGCGGGGTCAAGGCGACGACCGATGACGTGCAGACCGTCACCGTCGCACCGGGCGGCGCCACCATCGCCGACCTGACGTTCGAGGTCCCCGGCACGTACGTCATCGTCGACCACGCCCTGAGCCGCGTCGAAAAAGGCCTTGCCGGCCACATCAAGGTCGACGGACCGGAAAACCTGACGATCTTCGACGCCCCGAAAAAGGAGGTGGCCGAAACGCACTGATACGTCTCCCAGAAGACCTTCCGCACGCGGCCCCAACCCCGCACGCGGACGGACCAGAACCCCCGGCATTCATGCGATGGCCGGGGGTTTCTTTTGCGGGGACCGCATGACCTGGAAAAGCGGCCGGCGTTCTTCGGAGCGGCGAACATCACGCCGCCGATGTCACAACATCGCATTTGCACAAGTCACGATGATTGATTCCGATTATGGCCCGCCCTAATTCCGCACCCCGGGTAACTCAATGATTGCGGAAAGCCCGCCCATGGGAGAGACAGCGAGGCTGACCCGCCCTTGGTAAAGCTCGGCGATGTCCTGCACGATCGCCAGGCCGAAACCCGTGCCCGGTGGCGCTTCGTCCAACCGCTTCCCCCAGTTAACGGCCGATGTCCGTTCCGCTTCCGGGATGCCCGGACCATCGTCATCGACAACGATCCTTATGCCGTCGCCGTCCAGCGCCGTTGCCGCAATCACGACTTTGCTGTCGCCGTATTTGTGCGCGTTTGAAACCAGATTGGCGACCATCGCCTCAAGATCGTGCCGGGGGATCGGATAACTGAGATCCGATGGGCAATTGACCTCAAACGCCAGCGGGCTGCGGCGATAGAGGATCGAAAACCCACCGACGGTGTCTTCGAGGACCTCCGCCACTTGCGTGCGTTGGCGGGCCGTTCCTTCCGGGCCGATGGCGCGGGCGAGGCTGGAATACCGGTCGACCAGTCCTTCCATGCGGGTCAGCTGGCGCGACATGAGGTCCTTATCGCCATTGCCGTCCAGCGCGTTCTTGATGATGGCAATCGGATGGTTGATGTCGTGGGCGATCTTGCTGACGTATTTTCGCGTTCGCTCGATCAGTCTGTCGTTATGTGCCAGGAGCGCGTTGATCCGGTCGGCAACGGACTGCAGTTCTTTGGGAAACTCGCCGGTGACCCGGTCCTTTAACCCCTGCTCGTAGGCGTTCATGGCATCTTCGAGCCTGACAAGATCGCGCCGCATCGACGCAATAATGAGGACCGATATCCCGAGGAGCGCCAGCACCACCGGAATCACGGCGATATAGGCCAGCCGCTCCAACCGTGCGACGTGATCGGCAACATACCCGTCATAGCGGTCCTTGCGGATGCCGACGATGTAATGAACGCGTTCCCGGTCCCGGTCCGACGTCTCGTCGAACGGCAGGGGCTCGTCAGCAATTCGCTCTGCCACGCGGATGGACCCGAGCGTGCTTTGGATATTCTTCAGCGCGAAACCGGTGGCCGGCGGCGCCGGTGACACCGGCAGGGACGTATCCGAAAGCGCCAGCAGGTCGGACCGAACGGGCGGGCGGTTTTCCGGCGTAATTTGCCACACCCAATCCACGTCGGCGCTGCCGGCACCGACGCGCAGGTTGGACGGGTTCTGGTCCGGCAGGTCGACTTCTTTCTCGGCCATCAAGCTGACGCCGTAACCCCGCACCTGATCCGCGAATTCGAGCAGCCGGGTATCGACGACATCGCGCGAAACCTTGTCGACGGCGGCAGAGAAGAAAATCCAGAAGACCGGAATCGAAAGCGCCAGCAACGCCAGCGACCAGACCGCAAGGCGGCGGATCAGGGATTTTGGCCGGCTGTTGCTCACGCGTCGTCCGAAACCGACGGCTCGACAATCCGATAGCCGTATCCGAATACGGTCTCGATCGTTTTCTTGCCAAGCTTGTCGCGCAGCCGTTTGATGAAGACCGGGACTTCATTCGCCGTTTTGACGACATCGGCCTCGAAGTTCTTGTTGGCCAGCTCTTCCGCCGGTACAGGCCGGTCCGAGTTTGTCAGAAGGTAGTGCAATATTCTGTATTCCGACGGCGTGACTTTCACCGGTTTATTGCCAAGCCATACCTTAAGCGATTGCGTGTCGACGCGAAGCGCGCCGAATTCGATGGATGGTTTCTTGGTGGACGGCCCCGCCGAGTTGACGGTGCCGCGCACCCAATCCAGCAACAGCTCCAGATCGACCGGTTTCGTCAGATAATTCGTCGCGCCGGCGCGCACGCCCTCTTTCATGTCGCTGACTTCTTTGCGCGACCCTGTCAGCACGATCACCGGCATCGAGAGACCCGCATCGCGCCATTTCCGAAGCACGCTGAAACCGTCCATGGTCGGTAGTCCCGGGTCCAGGATCACCGCATCGAAGCCGTTTTCGAGACCGATATCGTAGCCCTCTTCGCCGTCGTGGCAGACATCGACGGCATAATGCTCGTCGCGCAGCATGCCTGCGATTTGCTCGGCCAGATCGATATCGTCTTCGAGGATCAATACGCGCATGTCATTACCCGTTAATTGTTAAAGCCGTTGCCCAGTTTCGGTTTGCGGTCGTTTCCGGGATTGCGAAGCGCGCGGCGGATGTCGTTGCGTTCACTTCGCTCCGAATCGCCGACGACGCCACCCGTTTCGGCGTCGAGATACACCAAAATGACCCGATCATCTGGTCTCAGTATACGAACTTCATATATGACACGGCCATCCTGGCGGCGCACGTGGGTGCCGAGCACGCGGCCCCTGTAGCGGGGATTATTGGACAACCGGGAAAGCGCGCGGCCAATGTCGGCGCCGCGCTCCTGCGCATGCGCCGCAGGACCGGAAAGCGGCGCGATCAGCGCGGCTGCGCCGGCCGACAAGGCCAATCTCAAAAAACCACGACGTTTCATACGCGTAATATGTACCTGATCGCGATGAATTTGGAACGCAAAGCCTGTTAGGAAATATTCATCCGCATGAACATCTCCTAGCGGACGTAGCATACGATCACTATCGGATTTTCGCGAAACTCCCCTCATCGACGTTACTGAAATCAGATGAAGGGAGACCTTTCATGTTCAAGAACCTGATCATCGCGACCGCCGTTGCTGCGACGCTTGGCACCGCCGGTGTCGCGTCGGCGGACGGCAATCATCGCCACAATCCGCATGACGACGGGTACCGTCATCATCACGCGCCGGCCAAGCCGTGGGCGCACAATCGCCATCAAGAGACGGTCGTCAAAGCGTCGGTGAACCGTCGCGTGCGTAATGACGTGCTGCCGCTGTTCAGGATGACCGGTCTCAAAAAAGATTACCGGGGCCAGAAACTCGAAGAGGTGGTGGTTCGGGTTCGCCCGCATCGCAGTCATGGTTCTGTCCGCCTGGTCGTCAACGGCAAGGTCGTCGATTCACGACGGATCGGTCACGACCATGTCATCCGATTGGACCCGCGCCGCGCCGACGTTATCGGCAAAGAGATCAGAACGCTGCAGCTCGCGGTGCGCGGCAAGGTCGACATCAAATCCGTGAACATTCGAGTCAGCGAGCGCAACACGTTCACCAAACATCATAAGCGCAACGGTCATTGGACCAACGCCGGCCAGGTCAACGAGGCCATCGCCGAGCAGATCGCGCGCCTGATCCTGAGCGAAATCGACTTCGGCCGCTACTAACCGGACGCAATCAAGGCAATAGGAGACGAACAATGAACGCGACCCAAAACCAAAAACCGGACCGTCCCTGGAAGGGAATCCTGACGGCGCTTTTCATCGGCGTCTTCGGCTTCGGTCTTGTGGCCCAGCCGACGCTCGCCGCCGCCGACGGCCCGCACTGGAAGAAGGAGCGCCATTGGAAGGGCGCGAAGCACCATCGCGGTCATCCGGGCAAAGGGCATTGGAAACATCACGGCCACCCGGGCAAAGGGCACTGGAAACACCACCGCCATGTCACGCACCGGACCGTGACGCATCACCGCGTGTACCGCGATGACGACACACATGTTGCCATGGACAATGCCACGGGCGGCCGTTTGATCGGGACCATCCTGGGCGCCGTCGTCGGCACCCAGGTCGGCAAGGGCAAGGGCAAGGCGGCTGCCGTCATCGGTGGCGGTTTGCTGGGCTTCATTCTTGGCGGCGAAATCGGCAAATCGATGGATGCCGCGGATGAGGCGCAAACGCAGAAGGCGCTGGAGCGTGCCCGCACCGGCCAGACCATTACCTGGTCGAACCCGAACAGTGGCGCGACCTATAACGTGACGCCGACGGCGACGTATTCGACCGGCGCCGGCCAGCCGTGCCGCGAATACACCACGTGGGTGTTCATCGGCGGCTACGAGCAGGAAGCCAAAGGCACCGCGTGCCGCATGCCGGACGGGTCCTGGAAACCCGTCGCAACCCACAATGCCGGCGTTGACTGGGAGCGCGGCTGATGCGCCCGCTTTCCATCACGCTGGCGCTTCTGGTGACGTTCATCGGTCTCTGCGCGGCGCTGGTTCTTTCGGCGCAGGCACAGGCCGCCGACGCCCCCGCGTATCGGACCCTCGCCCGGGAGGTCATGCGCGAGCTCGAGGCGGTGCCGGTCGACCGGTTCCCCGCGAGCAGCGGTTACGGTGTGCCAAGCATCGCCATCCGCACATCGGTCGAGAGCGATGCCACGGGGGCGGAAGACGGCGCGCCGCTTCACACACGCAAAATGCTGTCGGCGCTGCGCAACGAGTCCAAGGGCCGCTTCAAGTTCATCGCGCTCGGATCGCTCGGCAACGTGATCGCGGCCATCCAGGCGCAGAATCTGCCCGCGGATGAACAGGCCGCGCGGATCCGCGCGCTGCGGGCGAACGCGCAGGCGGACATCCTCGTGCACGGTACCGTTCGCACGGATGGCGGTGTCGAAACGTTATCTTACGACGCCGTCAGCATCGAAAGCGGCGAATTGCTGGCGAGTACCGGGGCTGTTGCGCTCGGCCCGCAAATCCCGCCGCTCTTTGCCGACAACGGGCGCGGCGTCCTGCCGCCGGCTCAGGTGGTCTCGAAATCGGTCACCGGCCGGTACCGTCCGACCGTCGAGGAGGCGGAACGTCTGCTCGCCGAGAAAGGTTATGACCCGGGGCCTGTCGACGGCGTGATGTCACCGGAAACCCGCCAGGCGCTTTCCGACTATCAGCGGAATTCGGCACTGCCGGTCAATGGCCGCATGACCCGTCAAACCGTCGAAAACCTGCGCCGCGATACGCGCGTCGTCTTTTACTGACTTCGAACCGAGGAGCCCGAACGATGCAGATGCCCACCTCCGAAAACGCCATGACCGAAATCGCGCTCGCGCTCGCGATGGGGTTCTTCTCGATCATGGTGCTGACGCTGATTTCCTTCGACAGCCGAAGCATGGCTGCCGCGGAGGCCTCTGTGCCGACCGTCGAGGTCACGGCCGAAGCCCGGAACCAGGCAGGTTCAGTGACGCAATCAGCCGACGATTTGATCGTGATTGCGCACGGCGACCAGCTGATGACGCCGGATATGGCCGATATCGCGCCTGCCGATATTGCCGCGCACCCGGGCCGCGTATTCCTTGCCGTCGATCCGTCGCTGCCCCTGGCCGAGGTTATGTCGCTCCGGGGGCGGATCGGTGCCGCGGATCTCATGATCACCGAACTGGATGCGGCCTGGCAGGCACGCCTTCAGACGCCGGCGGGAGGTGAGAGATGAACCGTCGTTTATTCGTTCTGGGTTTATCGGCCCTCGTTACCGGGTGCGTGACGCCCGCGGCAGAGGCGTCGTACCGCCACGCCAGTCACGGGCGCCAACGGATCAAGGTTCTGGTTCTCCGCGAAGCGGTCGACCTCGGGGTGTCGGTGCCGCTGGCGCTCGCGGTCGCGCATGCCGAGTCGAACTTCAATCCGCGTGCGCTTAGCCACAAAGGGGCGCGCGGCGTCATGCAGATCATGCCGGCGACGGCGCGCGGCGAGTACAACCTCCCCGCCGATGCGCTTTGGGATGCCCGAACCAACGTCCGCGTCGGGCTCCATTTTCTTAGGCAATTGATCAACCGCTACGGCGGCCGCGTCGAGTACGCGCTTTCTTATTACAACGGCGGGTCTGCCGTCGGCCACCCAAGCCGGCCCCGGATTATTCCCGCCACACGCCCGTATGTGCAGAAGGTCATGTACCTGCGCACCCACTACCGCCGGGCCTTGAGCAAAGGCGAAATCTGATGGCCCGCCAACACGAAAGGAGACTTGAAATGAAATACCATACCCAAAAAACCATGCGCCGTGGCGCGATTGCAGGCCTGGGACTACTTGTCCTTTCCGCCTGTCAGACGACTGGTACGACGCCGGAAACCGATATGTCGTTCCGCAAAGACCGCTTCGATGAAGTAATGCGGATCGAGGCGTTCCACACCTGCAAGGAAGAAGCCCTCGCGCTCGATGCCAAGGCACGGACGCGGGACTCGTCGGGCGCCTATATCACCAGCGCCCGCGTCATGACGAAGTGCGAGACTCAGCTCGGCACCGATCCGCGTGGCGTCTCGGTGGATGAGCGTATGCGCCTCTCGGCGCTTTCCGTCGTCAACTACATGAAGGGCGGCGACAGCGAGAGCGCACGAACGACCCTGATCGGCTTCAAGAACACGTTCCCGGAACGCGATCTCTACTTCGCCGACGGTTCCTCGTTCATCGAGACCACGGAGCTGTTGCTCGGTCAGCGCGAGACGGTCGGCTTCGGGACGTTCTCGACCATGAACGTCAGCGGCGACGTGAAGAACGAAATGCGCCGTATTCAACACTGGAAAAATAAATAGGAGGGAATGATGAAGGTACGAACCCTGACATCTGCGTTGGTGCTCGGCGTCGCGCTCGCGGCCACGGCACCGGCGGACGCCACGGCGGCCGAGGGTTGGTCGCCGGCGGCAAGCGAAAAGCTGATCAAGCTGCCCGGCAGCTACATGGAGAAAGCGATCGAGAACGACTACCGAAAATCGGCCCTCGCCGCCAAGCTGACGGAAACGGACGAGAAGGTCAGCTTCAAGAAGCAGTCGCTTGCCGACTTGCAGGCAGCGGTCGCCGGCACGGACGGCGAACTCCGCCGCAACCTCGAGCATCAGTTCCTGACGGAAAAGAAAAACTACATCGAGCTGATGCGCGAACAGACCGAACTGCGCCGTGCGCGCGCTGAGACGAAGGTTCGGCTTTATGAGCGGCTGCTCGGAAAAATGAATGCGAAAAAGGCGGTCGTTTCAAAAGGCCAGGCCGAGCTTTTGAATAATCAAGAGGCCGCGCGGGCGCGTTTCAAAAGTACGCTCGCCAACGTCGACAGCACGCTCTTGCAGCCGACGTATGCGGCGGAGAGCAAGTACGCTCAGGAATATGCGAACAACCTGGCCGCGATCGAACGTCTGTCGGCGTCGATCAATGCGCACCCGATGAACCAGGCACCGGAAGTGATGGGTGAGCCGATGACGCGGGACGAATATCTCCGTCATCTCATCGCACAGAACGAATCCGAGATCGCACTGGTCGATCAGGAACGCGCGGTCCTCGGCTACATGGCGAAGCTCGTGTCGCTGGATGCGCTCGCGCTTTCACAAGACTACGAACCGGACGAAACGTTCGCGGCCGCGGACGACGACGAACAGCGCCTGACGTCCGCCGTCGATTTCTTCATCACCAATTAAGCAGAACAGGAGACGCAAACCATGAAAACCATCTTGAAAACCACAGCCGCTGCCCTGGCATTCGCCGTCGTCGCGGCATCCCCCGTTTTCGCCGGGACGCTCGAAAACATGGAACGCGAGCGTGCCATCATGCTGGAAACGCTGCTTTCCGGGAACATGACGCCGGCCGAACGCCAAAGCAAATCGGCAATTGCGCGCGTGCGCCTGATCGATCTGGAACGCATGGTGCTTCGCGACGAGAGCCTCACCGGCAAAAATACGCCGCACGTGCGCGCCGCTTTCGAGAACTACGACCTCACGTTCCTCATCCACGCGTCGGCGGAGAACAACCGCGCGCCGCTCGACCACTGGCTTACACAGCTGGGTGTGTCGACGCAATCCGTGATGGGCGCACGCCCGGGTCTGCGCTGATATGGCGGAGACCCGGACCCTCCTGAGCGCAGGCTCGCAAACCGCGAGCTACGTGTTGGGCGGTATCGTCCTCGCGGGCGCTGGGGCATCGGCGCTGTTCGCCGCCGATGCGGCGGAAATTGCGTCATGGACCTTCGATGTGCTCGGCGTCGGTTTCAGCGTCTTGCTGCTCGCGTTGATTTCGCTCGCCGTCTTTTCGATGGTCAGGGTCGCCGGGATGAAGTCCGGCGATCCGGCCGAAGCGGTCTGGTTTCAGACCGGCCTGCAGGCGGCATCGGGCGTGTCGACGCTGGCGCTGACATTCACGCTCTTGGGGATCAGCCTGGGCATCGGCGGTCTCGCCGGACAGGACCTCACGCCCGAGACCGTGCAACCGGTGATCCGCGATCTGACCGCACATTTTTCGCTGGCGTTCATGACCACAGTCATCGGCTTGCCGGTCTCGGCAGCGCTCCGCTCCGTGATGCTCGTCTTTCATGAAAAACGACAGATGCAAAGGACACAATCATGCGATTCCTGATCTTTAACGTCGCCGTCGTACTGGCGCTGGTATATCTCTACAAGGGCGATCCGGCGGTCTTCGAAAGCACCCTCGACAAGGTCAAGGCAGGCATCGCGTCTGCGTCCACCAAGGTGGAGCGGACCGTCTCGTCCGAACCCGGCAAGGCCGTACGGCAACCCGCGCCTGAAGATGCGCAAGCGGTTCCGGCGCCGGCGCCTGTTGCCGCCCCGGTGGCCGTGCCCGATGAAAAACCGGCACAGCCGTTGCCGCCGCTCGACGAGGTCACGGTCGAAAAACTGGACCCGAAGCCGGCGCCGGATGTGACGGATACACCCCGGCCGCCATCAGACGGGGCACGTCCGCTTCCGCCCGTGCTGGCTGAAGAGCGTTCATCGGCGGATCGTCGAAGCGAACTTTTGACTATTGCCGAAGACATGGAGCTTTTCGCGATCGAGGCGATGAGCCAATGAGGCGCCGGCGTGATCGGGCAACCGGGATCGCATCTGTCGGACTGAGTGCCGTTGTCGCTTTGGCGCTCTTGTGGCCCTCGTCCGACCAGACGGCGCCCCCGCCCGACCGTGCCGCGCGCGCCGAAGCGGCGCTTGAACTGCCGGACGTTGCCGTCCAGCTACCGCCGCCGCCGGCGATGGCGATCCAGACGCCGGCGCCGGTCATCGAGGCGGATACGGCCACGGCGGCGGCCACGATCCGGCGCGAGAAAGCGCCGTCGACACCGGCACCCACGCCGCAAGCCATTGACGTCAATGAAACGGCCGCGCCCGCCCCTGCGGAAATTGCCCGCGGCCGCGTGCTGCTTCGGGCATTGGAGGCCGGGGATGGGCCGCGCATCTCCATCGCTTGGCCGAAGAGCGTGCACGACCGTGAAGCACTCTATCTTGTGATGACCCGTTGCCTCGGTATGGCGCACGCCGTCATGACGGCAGAAGGACAGCTGTTTCGTGATCAAGACCCGCCCGGCACCCTGTGGCGGCCCAACGCCGACAAATACAGTGGCTTCGTGCGTTCGGCGGATGACACCATCTTGCCGCGCGAGCGCCAATTGAAAGACCGCATCCGTCGCCGTCACGGCGTGCAGGATGGCGTGCTCGTTCGCATATTTCCGCGCGCCGTGGACGCCGCCATTCTCGGTGGCATTCATACGGGCGCGGGCCGGCACATGGACTCAAGCAGCAATGTTCAGGCGACGTATACGCTGAACGGTGACGACGTGAGTGTGTCCGGCATTACGGTGGGTCAATTTACCTCGCCACGCCGGTTTCGTGTTTCCGGGAATTGCATCTAGCCGTGCGGCAACTGCGCTGTCGTGTCGAATGGCAAAGAAAATTCAGGCGGCAATGGTACGCCAATGATGCGTTATCCGCTGCTGGCTGAACACGGACATTGTCGCACCTTTCGGCGTTGAGCTGGTTTGCTCCCTTAAGCCGACGACATCGCTGGTATTCGGGCGTCCTTGGTTGATTTTTGACATTCTTAACTGAATCCCGCAGGCACCCCGGGTTGACACCCCGGGGTGAGTTCTCTACACCTCTGGCACTCACTCGTATCGAGTGCTAACGCTTCACTGAAATTTTAGATTTTTCAAACCGTTATGGAGACGCATTCCATGAAATTCCGGCCTTTACATGACCGTGTTCTGGTTCGCCGTGTCGAATCCGAACAGAAAACCGCCGGCGGCATCATCATTCCCGATACCGCCCAGGAAAAACCGATGGAAGGCAAAGTGATCGCCGTCGGTTCCGGCCACAAGGCCGATGACGGCAAGGTGACCAAGCTCGACGTCAAGAAGGGCGACAAGATCCTTTTCGGCAAATGGTCCGGCACCGAAGTCAAAGTCGATGGTGAAGACCTCATCATCATGAAGGAATCCGACATTCTCGGCGTGATCGACTAACTCGGTCCCGGGAACGGAACGAAGAACCCACGAAGAACCCAAAGGGGATTATTTATGGCTGCCAAAGAAGTAAAATTTTCCGCCGATGCGCGTGACCGCCTGCTCAAGGGCGTGGACACGCTGGCCAACGCGGTGAAGGTGACGCTCGGTCCGAAAGGCCGCAACGTCGTTCTCGACAAGTCGTTCGGCGCGCCGCGCATCACCAAGGACGGTGTCACGGTCGCGAAGGACATCGAGCTTTCCGACAAGTTCGAAAACATGGGCGCGCAGATGGTCAAAGAAGTCGCGTCCCGCACCAACGACGAAGCCGGTGACGGCACGACGACGGCGACCGTTCTCGCCCAGTCGATCGTACGTGAAGGGTCGAAGGCGGTTGCCGCCGGCATGAACCCGATGGACCTGAAGCGCGGCATCGACACGGCCGTTGCCGCTGTCGTCGCCGACGTGCAGAAGCGTGCGCAGAAGGTGAAGACGAACGAGGAAATCGCCCAGGTCGGCACGATCTCGGCGAACGGCGACCGCGAAGTCGGCGACATGATCGCATCGGCCATGGAACGCGTCGGCAACGAAGGCGTGATCACGGTCGAGGAAGCCAAGTCGCTGCACTCGGAACTGGACGTCGTCGAAGGCATGCAGTTCGACCGCGGTTACACGAGCCCGTACTTCGTG
>JAEPQO010000012.1 GCA_017640505.1 Rhodospirillales bacterium | reverse complement strand
ACCTGTCGTTCCTTGAATTCAACTACATGCTGCTTCAGGGCTACGACTATCTTGAATTGTTCCGTCGTACCGGATGCCGACTGCAGATGGGCGGCTCCGACCAGTGGGGCAACATTCTGTCCGGAACAGACCTTGTGCGCAGGTTGGGAGAAACCGAGGCTTTCGCCCTCACCTCACCGCTTCTGACAACCGCCTCCGGCGCCAAGATGGGCAAAACGGCCGCTGGCGCTGTCTGGCTGAACGAAGAGCAGCTCTCTGCCTACGACTATTGGCAATACTGGCGCAACACCGAAGACGCCGACATTGAGCGTTTCCTGAAACTGTTCACGGTTCTGCCCATGGACGAGATCGCTCGGCTTGCCGCGCTGGAAGGCTCGGAGATCAACGACGCCAAGAAAGTCCTGGCGACTGAAGCAACGGCACTGATCCATAGCCGGGAAAAGGCGGAAGCAGCTGCCGAAACCGCCCGCAAGGCCTTCGAAGAAGGACAGTCTGCCGCGGGCCTTCCGACAGTCGAGATTTCCAGGG
>JAEPQO010000011.1:273-549 GCA_017640505.1 Rhodospirillales bacterium | reverse complement strand
CGGCCCGCCGCTTTCACAGTCGGGCTGGTCTTACGATCGCCGCCACGTCAATCTGGCGGTCCGGCGATCAGATCGGTCTGTCTTGGAAGGTTCGGGGCATCTGGCCCGCGTGACTTCGAAAACAGCGAAACTCTCGGGCAGAGGGACTGCGCCCTTTTGCCTTCTGTCAACATAAGGTGGGAAGGCGGGCAAATACAATGGGCAATCGTCAGCCGCACCGGCCCTGCGACAAGAAACGCCGCTTTTGCCGGCGCCCGGGACAGCCGTCACCGCCCC
>JAEPQO010000011.1:0-263 GCA_017640505.1 Rhodospirillales bacterium | reverse complement strand
GGGCGCGGGGCCTGAAACCTCCACGCCCCGCCAAGTCCCTCAGCCCGCTGCGTTCAGCCGCTTGATCAGGCTCGAGGTGTCCCAGCGCCCGCCGCCGAGCTTCTGCACATCCTTGTAGAACTGATCGACCAGCGCCGTCACCGGCAGGCTCGCCCCCACCTCGTCGGCGGTCTTCAGACAGATCGCCAGGTCCTTGCGCATCCAGTCCACCGCGAACCCGTGTTCGAACTGATCCGCCAGCATGGTCTCGTAGCGGTTCGCCA
>JAEPQO010000010.1 GCA_017640505.1 Rhodospirillales bacterium | reverse complement strand
GCGCACTTCGACGATTCAGGATGACCTGTCCGTGGGTCGGCGTCTCGAAACCGGCCAGCATCATGAGGCAGGTTGTCTTGCCGGAACCGGACGGGCCGCATACCACGATACGTTCACCGCGATAGACCGTCAGGTTGATGTCGCGCAGCACGTGGAAATCCCCGTACCACTTGTTCATGTCGGTGATCTGGATGGCGACCTCGTCCGAGACCTTCATCTGTGAGCGATCGACCTCACGTTCGGAAACCAGTTCTGACATGGACGAAACCCTCCTTAGCGATGCCCGGTCTGAAGCTTGCGCTCCAGATATTGCGAGTAGCGGGACATGGAGAAACAGAAGATGAAGAAGAACAGCGCGATGAAGCCGTAGAGCTCCCAGACGATGCCGTTCCAGTTCTGGTCGGCGCGGATCGGGCCGAGAATGCCGACCGGATCAAGCAGACCGATAACAATCACCAGCGTAGTGTCCTTGAACAGGCCGATGAAGGTGTTGACGATGCCCGGGATCGAGATCTTCAGCGCCTGCGGCATGATGATCAGCCGCATCGACTTCCAGTAGTCGAGCCCCAGCGCGTCCGCCGCCTCGTACTGACCGCGCGGCAGCGCCGCAAGTCCACCACG